>NZ_JRFO01000007.1:0-2518087 GCF_000833595.1 Burkholderia sp. MSHR3999 | reverse complement strand
GTTCGACTTGATCGAACCTTTTGCCATTGGCGATTGAGCCAGTCAGAGTGATATGAGTAACACCATATCGGCTGTCGTTCTTTAACAATCTGGAAGAAGCAAGTAATTTGGATATGCGGAAGCGTCTTTGAGATGGACGTGGAAACTATCCGGGTTGTGATTGTATCGATGTATCTCAAGATGATTCGAAACTTCATGTTCGCCTCAATTGGAATACGGCACAACGCGAGAACTCAACCTGTAACGAGACAGACTCGTTATAGGCGTCAAGCGAACAAGTGCATGTGGTGGATGCCTGGCGATCACAGGCGATGAAGGACGCGGTAGCCTGCGAAAAGCTACGGGGAGCTGGCAAACGAGCTTTGATCCGTAGATGTCCGAATGGGGAAACCCACTCCTTATGGAGTATCCATGGCTGAATACATAGGCCATGTGAAGCGAACGCCGGTGAACTGAAACATCTAAGTAACCGCAGGAAAAGAAATCAACCGAGATTCCCAAAGTAGTGGCGAGCGAAATGGGATGAGCCTTGCACTCTTTATTTGTATTGTTAGCCGAACGCTCTGGAAAGTGCGGCCATAGCAGGTGATAGCCCTGTAGGCGAAAACAGTATGAAAGAACTAGGTGTGCGACAAGTAGGGCGGGACACGTGAAATCCTGTCTGAAGATGGGGGGACCATCCTCCAAGGCTAAATACTCGTGATCGACCGATAGTGAACCAGTACCGTGAGGGAAAGGCGAAAAGAACCCCGGGAGGGGAGTGAAATAGATCCTGAAACCGCATGCATACAAACAGTCGGAGCCTCGTAAGGGGTGACGGCGTACCTTTTGTATAATGGGTCAGCGACTTACGTTCAGTAGCAAGCTTAACCGTATAGGGCAGGCGTAGCGAAAGCGAGTCCGAATAGGGCGTTCAGTTGCTGGGCGTAGACCCGAAACCAGGTGATCTATCCATGGCCAGGATGAAGGTGCGGTAACACGTACTGGAGGTCCGAACCCACTAACGTTGAAAAGTTAGGGGATGAGCTGTGGATAGGGGTGAAAGGCTAAACAAACCTGGAAATAGCTGGTTCTCTCCGAAAACTATTTAGGTAGTGCCTCGTGTCTCACCTTCGGGGGTAGAGCACTGTCATGGTTGGGGGTCTATTGCAGATTACCCCGCCATAGCAAACTCCGAATACCGAAGAGTGCAATCACGGGAGACAGACATCGGGTGCTAACGTCCGGTGTCAAGAGGGAAACAACCCAGACCGCCAGCTAAGGTCCCCAAATATGGCTAAGTGGGAAACGAAGTGGGAAGGCTAAAACAGTCAGGAGGTTGGCTTAGAAGCAGCCACCCTTTAAAGAAAGCGTAATAGCTCACTGATCGAGTCGTCCTGCGCGGAAGATGTAACGGGGCTAAGCCATATACCGAAGCTGCGGATGCGAGCTAGTCTCGCATGGTAGGAGAGCGTTCCGTAAGCCTGCGAAGGTGCCTTGTAAAGGGTGCTGGAGGTATCGGAAGTGCGAATGCTGACATGAGTAGCGATAAAGGGGGTGAAAGGCCCCCTCGCCGTAAGCCCAAGGTTTCCTACGCAACGTTCATCGGCGTAGGGTGAGTCGGCCCCTAAGGCGAGGCAGAAATGCGTAGCTGATGGGAAGCAGGTCAATATTCCTGCACCGTCGTTAGATGCGATGGGGGGACGGATCGCGGAAGGTTGTCCGGGTGTTGGAAGTCCCGGTCGCTGCATTGGAGAAGGCGCTTAGGCAAATCCGGGCGCAGGATTCAAGGGTGTGGCGCGAGCTCCCTCGGGAGCGAAGCAATTGGAAGTGGTTCCAAGAAAAGCCTCTAAGCTTCAGTCTAACGATGACCGTACCGCAAACCGACACAGGTGGGCGAGATGAGTATTCTAAGGCGCTTGAGAGAACTCGGGAGAAGGAACTCGGCAAATTGGTACCGTAACTTCGGGATAAGGTACGCCCTTGTAGCTTGACTGGCCTGCGCCAGGAGGGTGAAGGGGTTGCAATAAACTGGTGGCTGCGACTGTTTAATAAAAACACAGCACTCTGCAAACACGAAAGTGGACGTATAGGGTGTGACGCCTGCCCGGTGCCGGAAGATTAAATGATGGGGTGCAAGCTCTTGATTGAAGTCCCGGTAAACGGCGGCCGTAACTATAACGGTCCTAAGGTAGCGAAATTCCTTGTCGGGTAAGTTCCGACCTGCACGAATGGCGTAACGATGGCCACACTGTCTCCTCCCGAGACTCAGCGAAGTTGAAGTGTTTGTGATGATGCAATCTACCCGCGGCTAGACGGAAAGACCCCATGAACCTTTACTGTAGCTTTGCATTGGACTTTGAACCGATCTGTGTAGGATAGGTGGGAGGCTATGAAACCGGAACGCCAGTTTCGGTGGAGCCGTCCTTGAAATACCACCCTGGTTTGTTTGAGGTTCTAACCTTGGCCCGTGATCCGGGTCGGGGACAGTGCATGGTAGGCAGTTTGACTGGGGCGGTCTCCTCCCAAAGCGTAACGGAGGAGTACGAAGGTACGCTAGGTACGGTCGGAAATCGTGCTGATAGTGCAATGGCATAAGCGTGCTTAACTGCGAGACCGACAAGTCGAGCAGGTGCGAAAGCAGGTCATAGTGATCCGGTGGTTCTGTATGGAAGGGCCATCGCTCAACGGATAAAAGGTACTCTGGGGATAACAGGCTGATACCGCCCAAGAGTTCATATCGACGGCGGTGTTTGGCACCTCGATGTCGGCTCATCTCATCCTGGGGCTGTAGCCGGTCCCAAGGGTATGGCTGTTCGCCATTTAAAGAGGTACGTGAGCTGGGTTTAAAACGTCGTGAGACAGTTTGGTCCCTATCTGCCGTGGGCGTTGGATATTTGAAGGGGGCTGCTCCTAGTACGAGAGGACCGGAGTGGACGAACCTCTGGTGTACCGGTTGTGACGCCAGTCGCATCGCCGGGTAGCTATGTTCGGAAGAGATAACCGCTGAAAGCATCTAAGCGGGAAACTCGCCTTAAGATGAGATATCCCTGGAGGCTTGACCTCCTTGAAGGGTCGTTCGAGACCAGGACGTTGATAGGTCGGGTGTGTAAGCGCAGTAATGCGTTCAGCTAACCGATACTAATTGCCCGTAAGGCTTGATCCTATAACAAGGCTGTTTTAGAGCGGTTGAATGACCGCGATGTGTGCGATACGCACAACCCCAGGATTACTGCTTCTTCCCAGATTGGTTCTGCTGGCCAAGCCAGCAGAACAACCCTCTTTGCCTGATGACCATAGCGAGTCGGTCCCACCCCTTCCCATCCCGAACAGGACCGTGAAACGACTCTACGCCGATGATAGTGCGGATTCCCGTGTGAAAGTAGGTAATCGTCAGGCTCCCTCAAGCCAGAAACCCCCGCCCAACCGGCGGGGGTTTTTGCATTTCCAGCGGCGGAAATATCGCCGCCTATCGATTCACATTCGGCGAGACCGCCCCGCACGCATGAATCACGATGGTCAGGACGGCCTTCTGGGCGGATAAAGTAGTCGATTGATCGATAAGCTTGCTCAACAGGCGCCTTCAGCTTCGAATCGCACGCATTGATTGATTGATGTCGGATCAAAAATCTATGCGCATAAACTGCATTTAACTGCACGCGCCGGCAGAGCGAAGAGTAGGCGCTTCGAGGTACTATCGACACTCGTCCCGGCTCCGGCTTGTCTGCGTTCGAGGCCGGCATCTCCCGCATTCCGTCTACTGCATCGTTCATGCCCCCCACCTCCAACCCAGGTGATCGGACGACCGACTTCCTGCCGTATCTCGTTGCTGCGACCTTCTTCATGGAGTATCTCGATACGACCGTGATCGCGACTGCACTCCCGCAGATGGCGCACACGTTCGGCGTCGGGCCGAACGCGCTGAGCCTCGGGATGACCGCCTATATGCTCGCGCTCGCGGTATTCATCCCGATCAGCGGCTGGATTGCGGATCGATTCGGTTCGCGGACGGTGTTCGGCAGTGCGATCGTCATCTTTACCGGCGCGTCGGTGTTGTGCGGCCTGTCCAACGGCGTCGGGACTTTTACCGCAGCACGGCTGCTGCAGGGCATCGGCGGCGCAATGATGGTGCCCGTCGGGCGGATGATCGTCGTGCGCAGCACCGAAAAAGCGCGCCTGATGCGCGCGATCGCGACGATCACGTGGCCGGGCATCGTCGCGCCGGTCGTCGGGCCGCCGATCGGCGGCTTCATCACGACGTATGCGTCGTGGCGCTGGATCTTCCTGCTGAACGTGCCGTTCGGCATCGCGGCGTTCGCATGTACCTGGTTGATCGTCAGGAACACGCGCGCCGACGAGCAGCGGCCGCTCGACTGGATCGGTTTCGTGCTCGCCGGCGCCGCGTTGACGTGCCTGCTGATCGGGACCGAAGCGGCCGGGCAGCAGGATGCACAGTTCGCGCACGCCGCGGTGCTCGTGGGGGCGAGCGTGCTGTTCGGCGTCGCCGCGTGGCTGCATGCCCGGCGATGCGCGCATCCGCTGCTCGACTTCACCACGCTCCAGGTGCCGACGTTCTCCGTGACGGTGATCACGGGGTCGGTCACGCGGATCGCGATCAACGCCGTGCCTTATTTGCTGCCGCTGCTGTTCCAGATCGGCTTCGGTCTGTCGCCGTTCCAGTCGGGCCTGTTGCTGCTGGCGAGCGCGGTCGGCAATCTCGGCATGAAGGCAGGAACGTCCTGGATCCTCGATCGATTCGGCTTCCGGCGCGTCGCGCTCGTCGACGTGACGATCGTCGGCCTGTTCACGATCGCATGCGGCTGGCTGACCGCATCGACGCCACTCGCGATCACGCTGCTCGTCGTGTTCGTCTACGGGCTGACGCGGTCGATGCAGTTCACGACGCTCGCGACGCTGGCCTACGCGGACATTCCCGCCCGGCAGACGAGTGCCGCGAGCACATTGTGGAGCGCCGCGCAACAGATGACGATCGGCATGGGGATCGCCTTCGGTGCGCTGGCGTTGCGCGTGGCCGCCTCGTTGCGCGGCGACGCGACCGGCGTGCATTACGTGCTCGACGACTTTCGCTGGGCGTTCGTCGCGGCCGGCCTGCTCGCGCTGCTGACCTTGCCCGGCTATGCGCGGCTCGCACTCGACGCGGGAGACCGGCTCAGGGCGAGCGTCGCGAGAGGGTGACCGGGATCGCCCGCCGGATGCGCAGGCAGTGGCGCCCGCACTGATCATCCGCGTGCCGCGGATCGGTACGTTCTGACGAATGACGTCCGTGGATATCATTCATCGCCGTACACAAGGGCAATTGTCGCGCGCGTGATCGGTCGGGTTCGATCACTGCGCGTCATGGAAGATGATGCCGACCGTATGGCGATGCCCCGACCGGATACGGCTCACGCCGTGACGCAGATTGACGCGATAGACGCCGCGCGTGCCCTGCACGGGCCGGCCGTGCACGGCGAAAATCACGGCGTCGCCCTGGGTCAGTGGGACCACTTCGGCGCGCGACTGCATGCGCGGCCGCTGCTCGGTCAGCACGAACTCGCCGCCGGTAAAGTCCCGTCCGGGCGCGGACAGCAGGACCGCAACCTGGAGCGGAAACACGTGTTCGCCGTACAGGTCCTGATGCAGGCAGTTGTAGTCGTCCGGGCCGTATTGGAGGATCAACGGCGTCGGGCGCGTCTGCCCCGCCGCGTGGCAGCGGGCGAGAAATTCCGAATGCGCCGCCGGGTAGCGGACATCGACGCCAAGGGCGGCATTCCAGCGATTCGCGATCGGCGCGAGGTGCGGATAGAGCGTCGAGCGCAGTGTGTCGACGGTCGCCGGCAACGGATAGGCGAAGTACTTGTATTCGCCGCGTCCGAAACCGTGACGCGCCATCACGACGCGCGAGCGATACAGCGCATCGCGCGCATAGAGTGATGCCAGTGCGTCGCATGCGGGCGCCGACAGCAATCCGGGAATGAGCGCACACCCCTGGCGGCCCAGTTCCGCTTCGATGGCGGGCCAGTCCAGCGTGTCGATGCGCCGGGCGATGTCGCAGGCGCCGGGGCGCCCTGTATCCGACGATGCGCGGAAGACGGGATGGAGCGGGAAAGCGGTGGCCGGCGGAGCAGAGCGCATGACTGTATTCGCGACGAGGATCGAAGAATCCAGTCTAGCGACGTCGGTTTGCGGATACGCTCCGCATCTTGCGCTCCAATCGACAAGCGGCGCACCGCCGAACCACGGTTTCGCTCAGCCCACGGAACGAAACAGCCAGTACAACCCGCCCGCGAGCGCGATCGATGCAGGCAGCGTCAGCACCCACGCGAGCACGAGGCCGCGCACCGTGCCCCATTGCAGCCCCGACCCGTTGGCGGCCATCGTGCCGGCGACGCCGGACGACAGCACATGCGTCGTCGAGACCGGCAGCCCGTAGACGTCGGCGGCGCCGATCGTCAGCATCGCGACGAGCTCCGCCGACGCGCCCTGGCCGTAAGTCAGGTGCTGCTTGCCGATCTTCTCGCCGACGGTCACGACGATGCGCTTCCAGCCGACCATCGTGCCGAGCCCCAGCGCGATCGCGACGGCAACCTTCACCCAGGTCGGGATGAACTTGGTCGCGTGGTCGAGCTGTTTGCGGTAGTTGTCGATCGCGAGCCGGTCGGCCGGCGCGAACGCCGGCTGGCCGGATTTCTCCATCAGCCGGATTGCTTCGGACACGAGGTACATCGTATTGCGAACGTTGTCGATGTCGCCCTGCGGCACCGCCGCCATCGAGCCCGATGCACCGACCGCATGCGCAAGCGAGACCGACAACTGCTGCACCGCGGGCAGCACGGCGGGCGTCATTTGGCGATGCTGCACGTACTGCTCGACGTCGGCGCGCGGATTTGCAGACGGCGCGATGCCGTTTGCATATTTGGCGAACGTCATGGCCGCCTGGTTCGCCACCGCGACGAAGGTCTGCGATTCCGCGGGCGTCACGGCCTTGTTGAGCGCGTAGGCGGTGGGCACGATGCCGATCAGGATCAGCATGATGAGCCCCATCCCCTTCTGGCCGTCGTTCGAGCCATGCGCGAACGACACGCCGGTGCAGGTCAGGATCAGCAGGCAGCGGATCCAGAACGGCGGCGGCTGATCCTTCGGCGGCTCCTGGTACAGTTCCGGCACCCGCGCGAGCGCCTTCAGCACGAGCAGCAGCAGGCCCGCGCACAGGAAGCCGACGATCGGCGAAAACAGCAGCGACTTGCCGACGCCGAGCGCCTGGCCCCAGTCGACGCCGCTCGTGCCGGACGGCCCGTGCATCAGCTGGTTCATCAGCCCGACGCCGATGATCGAACCGATCAGCGTGTGCGAGCTCGACGACGGCAGTCCGAAATACCAGGTCGCGAGATTCCAGACGATCGCGGCGATCAGCAGCGCGAACACCATCGCGAAGCCGGCGCCGCTGCCGACTTGCAGGATCAGCTCGACAGGCAGCAGCTGCAGGATGCCGAACGCGACGGCGCCGCTCGAGAGCATCACGCCGAGGAAGTTCCACAGGCCGGACCAGATCACCGCGATGTTCGGCGTCAGCGAATGCGTATAGATCACGGTCGCGACCGCGTTCGCGGTGTCGTGGAATCCGTTGACGAACTCGAAGCCGAGCGCGATCAGGAGCGCGGCGCCGAGCATCAGGTACGGAAACAGCGAGCCTTCGCGGACCGGCGCAATGTCGGAGATCAGGTGCGTGGCAACGTAGACGGCGCCGATCGCGAGCACCAGCAGGACGACGGCGTAGCCGGCATGCCGGGTGCGGGCGAGGGACGCCTGATCATGCGCGGCGGACGAAGCGGATTGATTCATGACGGCGTCTCTTGACGGAAACGCGTCCGATCCTAGCGTCGGCTTTCAGTCAGTTTGATGACAGGGCGGGCAGCGACCGGCATGTTCGCCCTCGATGCGGGACGGAACGGCCTGATTCGTTCGCATCGGGAAGCAATCGATCGCGGACGGGCCGTTTTCGCCCGCTTCGCGAAGCGCTACAGCCGGCCGTGATTGATCGTGTTGGGGAAGGCGGCCCGGGAGGCCGCCCGTTGTCGAGACGGGCGGGGCAGGCGGCGCTTTACGCGGTGCGTGCGCCGCGCGGCAGCGCTTCGCGCGGCGAGCCGGCGTCGTCGGTGCCGACGCGCCGCGCGATCAGCCACACGCACACCGACGACAGGATCGCGGCGCTCGTGTACTGGAGCGCGAGCGGCCACCATTGCGGCGCGGTGTTCTGCGCGATCACGGTCGCGACGAGCGGCGTGAGGCCGCCGGCGAGCGCGCCGCACACCTGGTACGCGATCGAGATCGCCGTGTAGCGGATGCGCGCGATGAAGATGCCGCTGACGAAGCCCGCGACCACCGAGTAGTAGCCCGACTCCGCGAGCGTCGCGAGGCCGACGCCGACCGTGATCGACAACGGCGTGCCGGCGTGCACGAGCGGCAGCATCACGAACGGCACGACGGCGGCCCACGCGCCGGTGATCAGCAGCACGCGCGTCGTGCCGAAGCGCTGCGCGAAGAACGCGGCCGCGAGCTGCACGACGAACTGCAGCACGGCGACGATCGTCATGCACTGCAGCACCATCGACCGGTCGAGCGACAGGAATTGCGTCGCATAGCTGATCATGAAGATGTTGCTGAAGTACACGCCGGCGATCCCGTACACGTTCGCGCCGATCGCAAGCAGCAGCAGCGGCCAGTACTTGAGCGCTTCGCGCACCGGGTTCCGCGCGGTGTTGCCGCTCTTCCTGACTTCCTCGAACTCGGGCGACTCGGACACGCTCGCGCGGATCACGAAGCCGACCGCGAGCAGCACCGCGCTCGCGAGGAACGGCAGGCGCCAGCCCCAGCTCATCAGGTCGTCCTTCGGCAGCGTGCTGATCGCGCCGAACGCGAGCATCGACAGGATCAGGCCGCTCGCGCTGCCGAGCTGCGCGAACGACGCGAAGAACGTGCGCTTGCCTTCCGGCGCGTGCTCGCCGGCGAGCAGCACCGCGCCGCCCCATTCGCCGCCGACCGCGATGCCTTGCAGCACGCGCATCAGCACGAGCAGGATTGGCGCGATCGCGCCGGCCTGCGCGTAGGTCGGCAACAGGCCGATGGCGACCGTCGACACGGCCATCAGCATCAGCGTCGCGAGCAGCGAACGCTTGCGGCCGAAGCGGTCGCCGAGATAGCCGAACATCACGCCGCCGAGCGGCCGCGCGAAGAAGCCGACCGCGAACGAGCCGAACGACGCGAGCAGGCTGATGAAACGGTTCTCGCCGGGAAAGAACAGCGGCCCGAACACGATGGCGGCAGCGGTCGCGTAGCTATAGAAGTCGTACCACTCGATCGTCGTGCCGACGAACGACGCGAGCGCCGCGCGCTTCGGCTGCTTGACGGAAGTCCCCATTTTTTTCTTGGCTCCTCTCGAATCCTCTGGATCGGAATATGTCGTTCTGTCGGGATCAGTCGCGGTACGTGACGCCCGGCAGCACGCACAGCAGTTCGTACGCGAGGTTCGCGCCGAGCAGCGCCGTGGTGCCGAACGGGTCGTACGGCGGCGCCACCTCGACGAGATCGCAGCCGACGATGTTCAGGCCCTTCGCGCCGCGGATGATCTCGAGCGCCTGCGGCACCGTCAGGCCCGCGATTTCCGGGGTGCCGGTGCCGGGCGCGTAGGCCGGGTCGATGCCGTCGATGTCGAAGCTGATGTAGACGGGCGTGTCGCCGATCCGTTCGCGCACTTCGTCCATCAGCGGCGCGAGGGACTTGTTCCAGCATTCCTCGGCCTGGACCACGCGGAAGCCCTGCTCGCGGCACCAGTCGAAGTCCTCGGCGGCGTAGCCGGTGCCGCGCAGGCCGATCTGCGTGACCTTGTCGCCGTGCAGCAGCCCTTCCTCGACCGCGCGGCGGAACGGCGTGCCGTGCGCGATCTTCTCGCCCATCATCGTATCGTTCACGTCCGCATGTGCATCGACGTGAATCAATGCAACCTTGCCGTGCTTGCGATGGATCGCGCGCAGGATCGGCAGCGCGATCGTGTGGTCGCCGCCCAGCGTGATCGGCTTGCAGCCGTGCTTGAGGATCGCGTCGTACGCGACTTCGATTCGGGCGATGGAATCGTGCAGATTGTAAGGATTGATCGCCACGTCACCGATGTCCGCGACCTGCAGCGAGTCGAACGGCGCGGCGCGCGTCGCCATGTTGTACGGGCGCAGCAGCACAGATTCGGTGCGGATCTGGCGCGGACCGAAGCGCGCGCCGGTGCGGTTCGACGTGCCGAGATCGAACGGCACGCCGACGAAGCACGCGTCGAGCCCTTCGGCGCTCGGCACGTGCGGCAGGCGCATCATCGTCGCGATGCCGCCGCAGCGCGGCATTTCGTTGCCGCCGAGCGGCTGGAAATGGGTATGGTCGTTCATCTTGCGTCTCTTCCAGTGGGGGGTTGCCGTATCATGCGACGCGGCCTGGCTCGTAGTTGTACGCGCTCCGGCCGGAAAGAAGAATGCGAAGATATCGACGTAAACATCGATCTCCATCGATGTATGGAAGGGGAATGGCGTGCTGGGGAATCTGTCGACTCTCGATCTGCGGCTGATCCGCGTGTTTCTCGCGGTGACGGACGCCGGCGGCGTATCGGCCGCGCAGACGGTGCTGAACGTCGGGCAATCGACGATCAGCGCGCAGTTGTCGTCGCTCGAGACCCGGCTCGGCTACCGGCTCTGCGAGCGGGGCCGCAGCGGCTTCCGGCTCACGCCGAAGGGCGAGCGCTTCCATGCGATGAGCCGCAAGCTGCTGACGGCGCTCGACGAATTCGGGATGGCGGCGCGGCACATGGACAGGCAACTGGTCGGCACGCTGAACATCGGCCTGATCGGCCATACGCCGATCAGCCAGAACGCGCGGATCGCCGAGGCGATCGCCGCGTTCCGCACCCGCGACGAGGCGGTGCGCTTCTCGATCTCGGTGCGGGCGCCCGGCGATCTCGAGGAAAAGCTGCTGAGCGACGAGATCCAGATCGCGGTCGGCTATTTCTGGCACCGGGTGCCGTCGCTGCACTACACGCCGCTCTTCATCGAGCGGCAGGTGGCGTACTGCGGCCGCGGCCATCCGCTGTTCGCGCGCGCCGGCGCGCTGAAGCCGGCCGACGTGGCCGGCTTCGAATGGGCGTGGCGCTCGTACCCGCTGCCCGAGGCGCAGATGTCGACGACGCCCGACCGCGTGACCGCGACCGCCGACAACATGGAGGCGGTCGCGCTGCTGATCCTGTCAGGCCACCATCTCGGCTACCTGCCGCAGCACTTCGCGGCGCCGTACGTCGCGCAGGGGCTGCTCGCGCCGCTCAACCCGGAGCGGCTGCACTACGACGTCACGTTCCACATGGTGGTCGCGCGCAACGCACGAGGCAATCCGCTCGTGCAGGCGTTTCTCGAGGATCTCGAGCACGCGCACCAGCCGCCCGACGCCTGAGCGGGCGCCGGCTCACGGCACCGGAAAGCCTCCTTCGCGCTTGACCTCGCGCAGCGACAGCGCCGATTCGAGCGACGTCACGCCCGGCAGCGTCCGCAGCGATTCGCGCAGGAACGTGCCGTAGTCGTCGAGATCGTGCGCGACGACCTGCAGCAGGTAGTCGGCCGTGCCGGACACGTTGTGGCACGACAGGATCCGCTCGATCCCGAGCACCTCCCGTTCGAACCGGTCGGCAACCTTGCGGTCGTGCGTCGCGAACCGCACCAGCACGAACGCGACGACGCCGAAACCGAGCGCCTTGCGCGACAGCTGCGCACGGTAGCGCTCGATGTAGCCATCGGTTTCGAGGCGCTTCAGCCGCCGCGCGCACGGCGTTTCGGACAGGCCGACGCTGTCGGCCAGACGCGCGATCGGCAGGCGGCCGTCGCGCTGCACCGCGGCAAGGATCGCGCGGTCGGTTTTGTCGAGTTCGGTCATATGGGCGGAATCCGTGGTTTGCCGGGGCAATTTTGGGGGAATCCGCTCTTCATGGCCAGAAGGGGACCGAATATGGCCAATAATCCCTCACCCGTTGGCGGCACCATATCGTCATCGATGGACGGGGGCAGACCATGATTTCCACGCATTTGCTGTTGATCTACCTGGCCGCGCTGGCGGCAATCTACGCGGTGCCGGGGCCGGACATGGCGCTCGTGCTGCAGACCAGCATCGGGCGCGGCGTGCGCCCGGGGATGGCCGCGGCGGCCGGCCTGTCGCTGTCGCGCACCGCGCACGTGACGCTGTCCGCGTGCGGCGTCGCGGCGCTGATCCGCAGCGCGCCGTGGCTCTATGAAGTGATCCGCTACGGCGGCGCGCTCTATCTCGCGTATGTCGCGATCCAGGTGTTCCGCTCGCCGGTGTTCGCGCTCGGCGACGGCGCCGCCGAAGCGGGCGAACTGCGGCAGGCGTTCGTGAAGGGGCTGCTGACGAACCTGCTGAACCCGAAGGCGCTGCTGTTCTGCTCGGTGCTGCTGCCGCAGTTCGTGCGGCCCGACGCGGGCCCGGTCGTCTGGCAGATGTTCGAGCTCGGCGCGCTGCTGGTGGCGGCGGGCGTGTGCTTCGACCTCGCGTGCGTGTTCGGCGCGTCGCGGATCGCCGCGTGGATGCGCGCGCATCCGCTCGCGCAGACCGTGCAGCGCTGGACCTTCTCCGCGGCGCTGATCGGCTTCGCGCTGCGCCTGTCGATGGACTGAGCCGGACGTCGCGGATTCGCCGTCCGCGACGCGCGTCACCCTCGCCGCCTTCCCCCTCGCACCTGCCCGCAGTGACATACCGCAACCGCGATTCATCTGACTTGTTCTAAACTTCCTGTACGTCGCCGCGCTGCTGTTGCGCGGCTGACCGGACGGAACCTTCTTTCGTCTGCCATATCCGATTTTCTGGCTGTTCCGTGCAACGCGGTACCAAGGAGGTCAACACATGGCAAGGCACCTTCACGCCGACCGTGAACCCCGAATCGTCGCCGAGTCCACCTGTCTCGGCCCGTGCGATCCGGCTGAGCGCATCCACGTCACGATCATGTTGCGGCGGCAGGAGGAAGCACATCTCGATGCACTGCTTCACCAGCTCGCGAGCGGCGATGCGGCCGCGAAGCCGCTGTCGCGCGAAGCGTTCGCGCAGCGCTTTTCCGCGAATCCCGACGACATCCGCAAGACCGAGGACTTCGCGCACC
The DNA here is from genome assembly GCF_000833595.1 of Burkholderia sp. MSHR3999. Classification (NCBI taxonomy): domain Bacteria; kingdom Pseudomonadati; phylum Pseudomonadota; class Betaproteobacteria; order Burkholderiales; family Burkholderiaceae; genus Burkholderia; species Burkholderia sp. MSHR3999. The sequence continues at coordinate 2,504,919 of NZ_JRFO01000007.1, read as the reverse complement.
GCCATCAGCTGAAGGTGGAGCGGGTCGATCCCGCGGAAAGCGTCGTCGTGCTGTCCGGCACGATCAGGCAGTTCGAGGCCGCGTTCGGCGTCACGCTCGAACGCTTCGAGCATCGGTCGATCGGCCAGTATCGCGGCCGGTCCGGCCCGATCGTGCTGCCCGACGAGCTGGGCGACGCGGTCACCGCGGTGCTCGGCCTCGACAGCCGGCCGCAGGCGCGGCCGCACTTCCGGCTGCGGCCGCCGTTCAGGCCCGCGCGCGGCGGCGCGGCCGTCACGTTCACGCCGCCGCAGCTCGCGTCGCTCTACGGCTTTCCGCCCGGCGACGGCGCGGGGCAGTGCATCGCCATCATCGAACTGGGCGGCGGCTATCGCGCGGCCGACATCCAGCAGTATTTCCGCGGGCTCGGCATCACGACGCCGCCGGCGCTCGTCGACGTGAACGTCGGCAGCGGCCGCAACGTGCCGACCGGCGATGCGAACGGCCCGGACGGCGAAGTCGCGCTCGACCTCGAGATCGCGGGCGCGATCGCGCCCGCCGCGAAGCTCGCCGTCTATTTCGCGCCGAACAGCGACGCAGGCTTCATCCAGGCCGTGAACGCGGCGGTGCACGACACGACCAACCGGCCGTCGGTGATCTCGATCAGCTGGGGCGGGCCCGAGGCGATCTGGCAGGCGCAGTCCGCGCAGGCATTCGACCGCGTGCTGCAGTCGGCGGCCGCGCTGGGCGTCACCGTGTGCGCGGCGTCGGGCGACAGCGGCTCCGGCGACGGGCTGCAGGACGGCGCGCAGCACGTCGATTTCCCCGCGTCGAGCCCGTACGTGCTCGCGTGCGGCGGCACGCAGCTCGACGCATTGCCGGGGCAGGGCATCCGCCGCGAGGTGACGTGGAACGACGAGGCGTCGGGCGGCGGCTCGGGCGGCGGGGGCGTCAGCACGCTGTTCGACGTGCCCGTGTGGCAGCAGGGGCTGGCCGCGACGCTCGCCGACGGCAGCCGCGCGCCGCTCGCGAAGCGCGGCGTGCCGGACGTCGCAGGCGATGCATCGCCGCAGACCGGCTACGAAGTCTCGGTCGCGGGCACGCCCGCGGTGATGGGCGGCACGAGCGCGGTGTCGCCGCTGTGGGCGGCGCTGATCGCGCGCATCAACGCGGCGGCGAACACGTCCGTCGGCTGGATCAACCCGACGCTGTACAAGCATCCGGACGCGTTGCGCGACATCACCGAAGGCAGCAACGGCGCGTACGCGGCGGCGCCGGGCTGGGACGCGTGCACGGGGCTCGGCAGCCCGAACGGCGCGCGGCTGGCCGCGATCCTGCCGCCGAAGCCGTCGAGTTGACGGCGGCGGTTGCCGCGCATCAGGTTGTCACGGGTTTCTTGCTTCCCCCTTTACCTCGAGGAGCAGCACGATGGGCAACGATTCCGCATCTTCCGGCGGCGTGTATCCGCTGCATCACGGCGATCACAATTCGCACGCCGTGCCGCCGACCGTCAATCCGGTCGCGCTGAGCCACGGCCGCGACCAGCCGTTCTTCGATCCGGTCGCCTACGGCAACGGGCCGGACGATTCGGTGACCGACACGACCGAGGCGGCCGCCGTCACGCATCACGCGGTCACGATCGGCGGGCGGCGCATCGCGTACACCGCGACGGTCGGGCATCTCGTGACGGTCGACCCGAGCAGCTCGCTGCCGGACGCCAAGATTTTCTACGTCGCGTTCACCGAGGACGGCCAGAAGGAGGAAGCGCGCCCCGTGACGTTCTTCTATAACGGCGGGCCGGGCTCGTCGTCGGTGTTCGTGCTGCTCGGCTCGTTCGCGCCGCGCCGCATCAAGACGTCGATGCCGGACTTCACGCCGCCTGCGCCGTTCCAGATGGAGGACAACCCCGACAGCCTGCTCGACCGCAGCGACCTCGTGTTCATCAACCCGGTCGGCACCGGCTACTCGGCCGCGGTCGCGCCGCACAAGAACCGCGATTTCTGGGGCGTCGACCAGGATGCGAACTCGCTGAAGCAGTTCATCAAGCGCTACCTGACGAAGAACAACCGCTGGAATTCGCCGAAATACCTGTTCGGCGAATCGTACGGCACCGCGCGCAGCTGCGTGCTCGCGTACAAGCTGCACGAGGACGGCGTCGACCTGAACGGCATCACGCTGCAGTCGTCGATCCTCGACTACCGGCAGGCAGGCAACCCGGTCGGCGTGCTGCCGACCGCGGCGGCGGACGCGTGGTATCACCAGCGGCTCGGCGTGTCGCCGGCGCCGACCGACCTCGGCGCGTTCGTCGAGGAAGTCGCGCAGTTCGCGCGCACCGACTACCTGAACGCGCTGCGCAAGCTGCCGCACCCCGACCCGGCCGTGGTGCGGAAGCTCGCCGACTACACGGGAATCGACACGGCGACGCTGCTGTCGTGGCGCCTCAATATTGCCGGCGCCGACGCGCGCGGCAATTCGCTGTTCCTGACCACGCTGCTGCGCGCGCGCGGGCTGGCGCTCGGCGAGTACGACGGCCGCGTGACGGGGATCGAGACCGGCATCGCGGGCAAGATCGATCCGAATTCGGGCGGCAACGATCCGACGATGACGGCCGTGTCCGGCGTCTATACGGCGATGTGGAACAGCTACCTGAACGAGCAACTGAAGTTCACGTCGAACTCGTCGTTCACGGACCTGAACGACCAGGCGTTCCAGAACTGGGATTTCAGCCACATCGACCCGACCGGCGCGCAGCAGGGCGTCGATGCGCAGGGCAACGTGATCCTCTACACGGCGGGCGACCTCGCCGCCGTGATGGCGCTCAACGTGGACCTGAAGGTGCTGTCGGCGAACGGCTTCTACGATTTCGTCACGCCGTTCTACCAGACCGTGCTCGACCTGCAGCAGATGCCGCTCGAGGATGCGACGGTGCGGCAGAACCTGTCGGCGCGCTTCTATCCGTCGGGGCACATGGTGTATCTCGACGGCGGCTCGCGCACCGCGCTCAAGCACGATCTCGCGGCGATGTACGACAGGACGGTTGCCGATACCGGCGCGCAGCTGCGGATTCGCGCACTGCAGGCGAAGAAAGCGGCGCCCGAGGCGGCCGGGCACGCGTGACCCGCGTGTGCGGCCGGCCGCGCGCCGTCAGTCGCGGCGCGCGGGCCAGTCGAACGGCGTGTAAGGCAGCGCGCGCTTGTGCCGCGAGCCGTCGTAGAAGCGCAGCACGGTCTCGTACGCGTGATCGCTGACCGGCTTGCCTTCGAGGAAATCGTCGATCTCGTCGTAGCTGACGCCGTATGCGTGCTCGTCGGGGCGCAGCGGACGCAGCTCCTCGAGATCGGCGGTCGGCACCTTCATCACGATCGTCTCCTCGCCGCCGAGCGCGCGGGCCACCGCGCGCACGCGCCGTTTGTTCAGGCCCGCGAGCGGCAGGATGTCCGCGCCGCCGTCGCCGAATTTCGTGAAGAACCCCATCAGCGATTCGGCCGCGTGATCGGTGCCGATCACGATCCCGCGCCGCGCGCCGGCCACCGCGTACTGCGCGATCATGCGCTCGCGCGCCTTGATGTTGCCGTGTACGAAGTCCTGCTGCGCGTGATCCGCGAACGCCAGCCCGCCGGCGACGAGCGACGCGAGCATCGCGTCGGCGGCCGGCTTCACGTCGACCGTCAGCACCTCGTCCGCGCGAACGAACGCGAGCGCACGCTGCGCGTCGGCTTCATCGTTCTGCACGCCGTTCGGCAAGCGCATCGCGACGAAGCGCGCGTCGTAATCCTCCGCGCGCAGGCGCTCGACCGCGAGCTGTGCGAGCCGCCCGGCCGTCGACGAATCGACGCCGCCGCTGATCCCGAGCACGTAGGTCCGCAGGCCGGTCGAGCGCAGGTACTGGGCGAGGAAGTCGACGCGGCGCGCGATTTCGGCATCGGCATCGAAATGCGGGGCGACGTTCAGTTCGGCGATGATCGCGCGTTGGCGGCTGGCGTAATCGGCGGAGGTCATGAAAGGGTTCCGGTACAAGATGCGAGGCGCTCATCATAAGCGCATTCGCGGCGGGCCGTCTGCTGCGTAAATGGCGAACCTGGAACCTAGCGCCGCGCGAGCACGACGCCGGCCAGTGCCACGCCGAAACCGGCGAGCTGGACGGCGGCGAGCGTCTCGCCGAACAGCAGGTAGCCCTGCAGCGCGGCCAGCGGCGGCGCGAGGAACAGCAGCGACGTCGCGCGCGCGGCGTTGCCGCGCCGGAGCATCCACATCAGCATCGTGACCGCGCCGCCCGACAGGAATACGACGCCCCACACGAGCGACACCCACAGCGCGGGCGCGCCGGTCCAGCGCGTCTCGTGCAGCAGCCCCGCGAAGACGGCCGCGACGAGCGCCGCGCCGAGGTTCTGCACCGCGACGGCGGTGCGCAGGTCGCTCTGCGCGAGCTTGCCTTTCTGATAGAGCGAGCCGGCGGTGATCGAGCCGACCGCCAGCACCGACACCGTGACGACGAGCCAGGCCGGCGCGGCGCCGGGCGGCGGCGCGACGCCGCCCGTGACCTTCGGCGCCAGCACCAGCGCGACGCCGGCGAGGCCGAGCGCCATCCCGAGCCAGCCGCGCGCGGGCAGCCGTTCGTTGAACAGCGGCACCGCGAGCACGGCGGTCGCGAGCGGCTGCAGCGCGCCGAGCAGCGCCATCACGCCCGCGTTCAGCCCTTGGGCGACCGCCCAGTAGCTCGCGCCGAGGTACACGCCCTGCAGCAGCGCGCCGGCGATCAGGTGGCGCGGCCATTCGCGGCGCGCGGGCCACGGCGCGCGCGCGGCGAGCGCGACCGCGCCGAACAGCACGGCGGTGCCCGCGAAGCGCGCGAGCAGGAACAGGTTGGGATCGGCGTAGGGCTTGATCGCCCGCGCGACGATGAAACCGGTGGACCAGAGTGCGACGAAGGCCGCGGCGACGATCGAGGTCAGCATGCAGGACGGGCCGCGGACGGCCGGATGGAATCACGAAGTCCGGCAGTATCCGGCGGCGCGGCGGCGGTGTCTTGTCGAATCCTGCAGTCGCGCGCGCGGCACTAAGCGGGCAGGGATCAGTCGAGCGAGAAGGTGTCGAGCGGCTGGTTCGCGCTCGTTTCGTTCGCGAAGCGCGCGGCGAGCTGTTGATGGAGACGGCGCGCCTCGTCGAGCGTCAGGTCGACCCAGTAGGGATCGCCGGCGGCGTCGTTGAGTCGTTCGGGCGGAAACTGGATTTCGAGCACTATGCCTTTGCGATACATCGCGCAAGCTCCCCTGGATGGTCGTTCGTTCGGCGAAGCGCAAAGTGTAGCAATGCGCGGCGCGCCGATTCCCGCGCCGCCGGCAATTCAGAATTTCTCCGCCGGCGATGACCGGCCGGCTTACACGCGGCCGTCAAACGGCCGTACTACAATGGCGCGCTACTCATTCACTGGTCGCCTCGGGCGCGTCGCGAGATGCTGGCGGAACAACGTCACCAATTCATCCTGTCGGAACTCGGAAGGTCGGGCGCGCTGTCGGTCGCGGAACTGGTGCGTTCGCTCGACGTGTCGCGGGAGACCGTGCGGCGCGACCTGAACGCGCTGGCGGCGCGCGGGCTGCTGGTGATGACGCACGGCGGCGCGCTGGCCGCGGACCGCCGCGAGCCGAGCCTGTCCGAGCGCGAGGCGGCCAACGCCGACGCGAAGCGCGCGATCGGGCGGCGCGCGGCCGAATTCGTGCCCGACGGCGCGTCGGTGCTGATCGATTCCGGCAGCACGCCGCATGCGGTCGCGCTCGCACTCGCCGACAAGCACCGGCTGGCGGTGTATACGAACGACTGGCGCACCGCGCTGGTGCTCGCGCGCCGCAACGGCAATCGCGTCACGCTGCTCGGCGGCGAGCTGTCGGACGACGAGGATGCGACGTTCGGGCTCGACACGATCCAGCAGCTCGCGCAATACCACGTCGACTTCGCGTTCGTCGGCGCGGGCGGCATCACGGCCGACGGCGAATTCACCGACTACTCGCGGCTTGCCGCCGAAGTGCGCAGCCGCATGATCGCCGCGGCCGCCACGGCGATCGTCGTCGCCGACCATTCGAAGTTCGGCCGCGTGACGCCGGTGCGGATCAACGGCACCGAAGCGGCGCGCTATCTCGTGACCGAGCGCGCGCCCGACAAAGCAGTGCGCCGCACGCTGGTCGCGCGCGGCATCGAGCTGCTCGTCTGCGACTGACGCGCGTCCCGCGACACACAAGATTCATCGAAGCGTCATTTCCACGGCAAAGCCGCGCGGAAGACTGACCCGTTCGACCTGGTCAGGCGATAAAGCCAAGGAGAACGACGATGTCCGTGAGCGTGCGCAGCTATCTTTCCCCGACGTTGGTGCTGCTGGCCTTCGACTGGCCCGGCGCGCCGGCGCGAGACGACTTCCTCGGTTTCGCGATCAGGCGCACGCCGGGCTTCTGGTCGGCGGACGGGAGAACGCGCGCGCCCTATAGCTGGCTGCCGAACCGCCTGACGTTCGACGGCCCGGCCGCCGACACGCAGGGCGACGCGCCCACCGACCAGGCGCCGATCCAGAAATTCATGTGGTGGGACGCGCGGATCGACCCGCAGGACCGCGGCGGCGCATTCCGCTACGACGTGTACCCGGTCGTCGGCACGCCGGCGAGCCTGCAGGTGCTCGACGCGGAACGCGGCGTGTGCGACGTCGTGCTGCCCGCGCACGTCGAGGATGGCGTCGGCACGTGGTTCAACCGTGCGGTGGTCAGCTCGCAGGCATTCGCGAAGCAGGTCGCGGCGCTGCATCTCGCGCCCGGCGAGGCGCCCGCCGCCGACCAGGCGCTGAAGCTGCGCACGTGGCTCGCGAACGACATGGAGCAGGTGTTCGCACAGATGCTCGATTCCGCGTCGCGCGCGGTGTCGGCCGTCTATCACCTGACCGACACGCTGTGGGCGCTGCCCGCGTTCGACGCGTTCGGCCGCGCGCACGGCGACGCGTCGCTCGCAATCGTCTACGACGCGCATGTGACGGCGCGCAAGGGCCGGCCGCCGCTGCCGTCGCCGAACCAGCCGGCCGTCGACGCGCTGCAAGGGCTCGCGACGCTCGCGCCGCGCGACCGGACGCACATCATGCACGACAAGTTCATCGTGACCGACGCACCGGGGAGCGCCGCGCCGGCGCGCCTGCTGACGGGCTCGGCGAACTTCACGACCGAAGGCCTGACCGAGCAGGCGAACGTGCTGCACACGTTCGATTCGCCGGCGCTCGCCGCGCTGTACAACGATCGCGCGCGTGCGCTCGCCGCGAATCCGCCGATCGCCGAGACGGCGCGGCTGTCGCCGGGATGGTCGGAGCCGGTGACGGTCGGCGGCGCGCGGGTGCGGGTGTCGTTCTCGCCCGAGCCGGCCGGGCAGCGCACGCAGATCGACACGATCGTCGCGGCAATCGAGGCGGCGCAGCATTCGGTCGCGTTCTGCCTGTTCATGCCGACCGACGCCGCGTTGCGCGATGCGTGCTTCGCGGCCGGCGACCGCGGGCTGATGATGTTCGGGCTCGTCAACCGGATCAGCATCGACAGCGCGACGAAGGCCGATGCCGCGCAGCAAAACGGCCAGGCGCTCGATGCGGCGACGCTCGCGAACCTCGAGCTGTACCACCGCGGCCGCGACCATCGCGACGTGATCGACGCGCGGTATTTTTCGCCGGCGACGGCGCCGCAAGGCTTCGAACCGGAACTGCGGCTGTTTCCGGGCGAGCCCGCGCCCGCGTATCCGCCGGTCGTGATCCATCACAAGTTCATCGTGATCGACGCGGAGGGCGCGAACCCGGTCGTCTACAGCGGATCGGCGAACATGAGCCGCAATTCCGAGCAATACAACGACGAGAACCTGCTCGAGATTCGCGACGCGCGCATCGCCGCGACCTATCTGGCGGAATTCCTGCGGCTGTACGAGCACTACCGCGCGCGGGCGCTAGCCATCGACGCGAAGACGCGCGGCGCGTCGCCGCATCCGCGGCTCGCGCTGGCGCCCGATGCGAGCTGGGCGAAGAAGTATTTCGTGGCGGGAAGCCCGGAGGAGAAGGCGCGGGTTGCACTGGCCGCGCCCGCGCCGAAGGGCTGATGCGCGCGTCGCGCGGCGCTATTCGGCGGCGACGTAACGCAGCACGGCCTCGGCGATCGTGTCGCGATGCCGCGCGCGCAGGCGCGGCGCCGACGGATCGCGGCCGAACGCGGCGCCGAACGTGTAGCGGTTCGACACGCGATGGAAGCAGAACGAGCTGATCAGCAGGTGCAGGTCGAACGCGTCGACGTCCTTGCGGAACGCGCCGCTCGCGGCGCCGCGCTCGAGCAATTCCTCGAGCGTCTTGATGATGCTGACGTTGCGGTTCTTGAACGACTTGAGCTGTTCGAGATACTTCGCGCCGTGGATGTTCTCGATCGACACGAGACGGACGAAATCGCGATGCTTGTCGTGATAGTCGAACGTGAACTCGACGAGCCGGCGCATGCCTTCACGCGGCTCCATGTCGCCGACGTGCAGCTCCTGCTCGAGCGCGCGGATGTCGCCGTAGACCTTCTCCAGCACGGCCTCGTACAGGCCTTCCTTGCTTTCGAAGTAGTAGTAGAGCATCCGCTTCGTCGTGTTCGTGCGCTCGGCGATCGCGTCGACGCGCGCGCCGGCGAGCCCCATCGCGGAAAACTCCTGCGTGGCGACGTCGAGGATGTTGCGCTTGGTCTGCTCGGGATCGTATTTGCGCCGCGCCTCGGACGGAACCGCGCGGTTGTCGGACGTGGCGGCCCTGCTTCCTGTTTTCATGTGACGTTTATTGGTGGCTTCACGGCGGCTTGGACGGGCCATTCTAGCATGTGGAAATTCGCCGTTTTGCCGACCTTTCGTTCTAGTCCGGATATGTCCGGCAGCGCCGCGCAGCGCCCGGCGGGCCGCCGCGCGGGCGCTCAGTTGCGCTCAGGGCGCTCAGTGGCGATATGCCGCGAGCGCGTCGCGCGCCTGGTACGCGGTGTACGTGAGCTGCGCGGCGGCGAGCCCCGCGAGCCCGAACGTGCGGGTCAGGCCGAACGCGGCGAAGCCTGCCGGCACCGGCCGCTCGCCGGCCAGCGCGGCGGCGAGCGTTTCGCCCGCGACCGTGGTCGGCGCCATCCCGTGCCCGCCGAACGCGATCGCGTGCCAGACGCCGTCGGCGTCACGGCCGATCTGCGGCATCTTGTGCCGCGCGTAGCTCATCAGCCCGCCCCACGCGTATTCGACCTTCACGTCCGCGAGCTGCGGATACACGCGCGCGAGGTCGCGCTTGAGCAGGCGGGCGATCGCGTCCGGGCCGCGGTCGAGCACCGAGATCCGGCCGCCCCACAGGATCCGCGTGTCCTGCAGCGGACGGTAGTAGTCGAACGCGAAGCGCGTGTCGTAGATCGCGTACGGCGCGTCGATCGCGTCGGCGAGGCGCGCGCCGAGCGGCTCGGTCGCGATCACGTAGGTCGCGATCGGCAGCACCGCGCGCTCGATGCGCGGCGACACGCCGCGCGCGTAGCCGCCGCCCGCGAACACGACGTCCTTCGCGCGCACCGTGCCCCGGGCGGTGCGCACGACGTAGCCCGCGCCGTCGCGGGCGATGCCGAGCGCGGCCGACTGCTCGTAGATGCGCGCGCCGCCGCGCGCCGCGGCCGCGGCGACGCCGAGCACGTACTTGAGCGGGTGGAAATGGAACGCGTTGGGCTCGAACAGGCCGCCGTGATAACGCGTGGTCTTCAGCCGCGCGCGCAGCGCGTCGGTCGCGACCGGCTCCCAGTCGACGTCGAATTCCGTCTTCATCAGCGTGCGCAGCCCGTCGAGCCGCGACGGATCGTCGAACCAGTTCGCGAGCATCACGCCGCGGTCGACGATGTCGCAGTCGATGCCGTAGCGCGCGATGCGCGCGCGGATCAGTTCGACCGCGTCGACGGTCAGCCGGTACAGGCGGCGCCCTTCGTCGCGGCCGAGCGTGCGCAGCAGGTCGGCGTTGTCGAGGCTGTAGCCGCCGAACACGAAGCCGCCGTTGCGGCCGGACGCGCCGTAGCCGACCCGTTCGCCGTCGAGCACGACGACGTCGCGCACGCCGCGCTCGACGAGCCCGAGCGCGGTGCACAGGCCGGCGAGGCCGCCGCCGACGATGCAGACCTGCGTGTCGACGGTGTCGGTCAGTTGCGCGTAGGGCTGGCGGGAAACGGTGGCTTCGTAGAAATTCTGCATGCGATTCGATGACGGAGGAACGACGGAAACACATACGGCACGCGTCGATCTTGCCTGAACGCGCGCGCGCCGCGTCGAATGCGGGCGGCGCCGCGCCGGCCGCCGTCATGCGGCAGCCGACGCGGCGGGCAAGGTCACGCGCCCGGCGTCGGGTTCGCCGGCCCGGCGACGTAGGCCGGATAGGCGGACGCGACGGCAGGCGCCGGCTCGGGCGCCGCATTGCGCTCGACCCACGGCGCGATCTCCATGTCCTCGTAGCGGACCAGCCGGCATTTGCGCACGAGCGCGTAGCCGAGCCAGATCGCGAGGAAGAACGGCAGCCCGATGTAGGTCGCGGCGACGCTCATCCAGTCGATCCGGGCGGCGAGGAACGCCTGATAGTCCTGGCCGAGCGCGACGACGACGCACAGCACGAACGCGAACAGCGGCCCGAACGGAAACCACTTCGCGCGATAGGGCAGCTGGTCGAGCCGGTAGCCCTGCTTCAGGAAGCCCTTGCGGAACCGGTAGTGGCTGACCGCGATGCCGAGCCACGTGATGAAGCCGGCCATTCCCGACGAGTTCAGCAGCCACATGTAGACGGTCTTGTCGCCGTACAGCGAGGTCAGGAAGCACAGCGCGCCGATCGCCGTCGTCGCGTACAGCGCGTTGCGCGGCACGCCGCCCGGCGACAGCTTCGCGAACAGCTTCGGCGCGCGGCCCTCGACCGCGAGGTTGTACAGCATCCGCGTCGATGCATACATGCCCGAGTTGCCGGCCGACAGCACCGCGGTCAGGATCACCGCGTTCATCACGCCGGCCGCGAACGCGAGGCCCGCATGACGGAACACCAGCGTGAACGGGCTCACGCCGATGTCGGTCACGTCGCTCTTCAGCAGGTTCGGGTCGGTGTACGGAATCAGCAGGCCGATCACGAAGATCGCGAGCACATAGAACAGCAGGATTCGCCAGAAGATCTGGCTCACCGCGCGCGGGATCGTCGTGCGCGGGTTCTCCGATTCGCCGGCCGCGACGCCGATCATTTCGGTGCCCTGGAACGAGAAGCCCGCGATCATCGCGACGCCGAGCATCGTCGCCCAGCCGCCCGCGAACGGCGCGTCGCCGATCGTGAAGTTGCCCAAGCCGGTGCTCGGGCCGCCCTGCATGATGCCGAAGATCATCAGCAGGCCGACGCCGATGAACGCGAGCACGGTCAGCACCTTGATCAGCGCGAACCAGTATTCGGCCTCCCCGAAGCCGCGCACCGACAACGCGTTGAGCGCGAAGATCAGCGTGAGGAACAGCGCGCTCCACCAGACGCCCGGCACGTGCGGGAACCAGTAGTTCATCACGAGCTGCGCGGCCACCAGTTCGACCGCGAGCGTCACGGCCCAGCTGTACCAGTAGTTCCAGCCGAGCGCGAAGCCGAAGCCTTCGTCGACGAATTTCGCGCCGTAGGTCGCGAACGAGCCCGACACGGGCATGAACGAGGCCATCTCGCCGAGGCTCGTCATCAGGAAATAGACCATCAGGCCGATCACCATGTACGCGATCATCGCGCCGCCGGGGCCGGCCTGCGAGATCGACGCGCCGGACGCGACGAACAGGCCGGTGCCGATCGAGCCGCCGATCGCGATCATGCGCAGGTGGCGCGCCTGCAGGCTGCGGTGGAGATGGGGCTGGGATGCGCGCGAGCCGGCCGGGCTCGCGCAAGCGGGGTGGGAATCTGGGCGCATGGGTGTTGGGCGCTGTCTCCGGGATTGTTTTGAGGAGACGAAGCGCGGCATGTCCGCCCGCCGCCTGCCGGGCGGCGTCGACACGCGCGGTGCCCGGGGTGTCGGGCCGGGAGCATGTCGACTTCGTCTGGGGTCAGGCCGCGCCCGGCAACGCGGGGCATGGCGGCCGTCGGTGCGTCGGGTGCTGTGCCGCACGCCTTGACGCTGGTCAAATTGTGTGGGGTCGAAGCGCAAGCGGCAAACGATATTTCCGAACTAGTTGATGCGTCCTCGTCATCAAGTGATGACGCACCGCAGCGTGCGCCGAGGTTGCGCGGCCGGCCGTGCCGCAGGGCTTTTGACGCGTCCGATCCGCGCTCGGGAAAGGTCGGACCGGACCCGGCGCCGTGATGCGTTTTGGGAATGAAGTCGTGAGTTAATATCAATAGCCGCCCGACTTGTGGCCATCGACAATGCTGGCCATGGATCGCACGCCGCGGCCCGAGGAGACGCGCGGCGGCGCGGCCGGGCCGCCGGACGGCCGCCGGGCGCGCATCCGCTTGCACAGGGCGCGCGAACGCGCTCCAATCGAATCACGCGGGCGGCGTTGCCGCCGCACCGATCAATCTGTCCCTGAAGAGGAAGTGATGCAATTCAACGACATTCTTGCCGCGCTCGACATCGATCTCGCCCAGTGGAAAGGCAATGCGCTGACCGCGCGCTCGCCGCTCGACGGCGCGACGCTCGCGACGCTGGCCGTCGACAGCCCTGCCGACGCTGAGCGCAAGATCGACGCCGCGCACGCGGCATTCCTCAAGTGGCGCACGGTGCCCGCGCCGGTTCGCGGTGAACTGGTGCGCGTGTTCGGCAACGTGCTGCGCGAGCACAAGGCCGCGCTCGGCCGGCTCGTCACGCTCGAAGCCGGCAAGATCACGTCGGAAGGGCTCGGCGAAGTGCAGGAAATGATCGACATCTGCGATTTCGCGGTCGGCCTGTCGCGCCAGTTGTACGGCCTGACGATCGCGTCCGAGCGCCCGGGCCACCGGATGATGGAGACGTGGCACCCGATCGGCGTGTGCGGCGTGATTTCGGCGTTCAACTTCCCGGTCGCGGTGTGGGCGTGGAATGCGGCGCTCGCGTTCGTGTGCGGCGATCCGGTCGTGTGGAAGCCGTCCGAGAAGACGCCGCTCACCGCGATCGCGTGCCACGTGCTGCTCGGCAAGGCGCTGCGCGAGTTCGACAAGACGCACCCGGGCGTGGCGCCGGAAGGCCTGAGCCAGCTCGTGCTCGGCATGCGCGACGTCGGCGAGGTGCTGACGTCGTCGAAGAAGGTGCCGGTCGTCAGCGCGACGGGCAGCGTGCGGATGGGCCAGGAAGTCGCGAAGGTGCTGAGCCAGCGCCTCGGCCGCGGCATCCTCGAGCTCGGCGGCAACAACGGGATGATCGTCGCGCCGAGCGCGGATCTCGATCTCGTCGTGCGCGCGGTCACGTTTGCCGCGGTGGGCACGGCCGGCCAGCGCTGCACGACGCTGCGCCGCCTGATCGTGCACCGCAGCGTCGTCGATCAACTGCTGCCGCGCCTCGAGAAGGCCTATGCGTCGGTGACGGTCGGCAACCCGCTGGAAGCCGGCACGCTCATCGGCCCGCTGGTCGACCGCGCGTCGTTCGACGCGATGCAGAAGGCGCTGGCCGATGCGCGCGAGCAGGGCGGCGAGGTGAAGGGCGGCGAGCGCGTCGACTTCGGCCACGCGGATGCGTACTACGTGCGTCCGGCCATCGTACGGATGCCGAAGCAGACGGCGGTGGTCGAGCGCGAGACGTTCGCGCCGATTCTCTACGTGATGGTGTACGACGACTTCGCGGAGGCGATCGACGTGCACAACGCGGTGCCGCAGGGCCTGTCGTCGGCGATCTTCACGAACGACATGCGCGAGGCCGAGCAGTTCATGTCGGCGGCGGGCAGCGATTGCGGGATCGTCAACGTGAACATCGGCACGAGCGGCGCGGAGATCGGCGGCGCGTTCGGCGGCGAGAAGGAGACGGGCGGCGGGCGCGAGTCGGGTTCGGATGCGTGGAAGGCGTATATGCGCCGCGCGACGAACACGATCAACTACAGCCGAGAGCTGCCGCTGGCGCAGGGGGTGAAGTTCGACGTGTGATGCGGGGCGCCGCCGCTCGGCGGCCAACGCGCCGGCACCGGGAAATGGGCGTTTGCGGTCGTCGCAAACGCCCTTTGCGTTTCAGCGGGGCGACGCCTCCCCCGCCGGCATGTTCTGCACCATCAGCATCCGCGGGCTCGACAGCGAGATCTGCGCGGCGCGCAGCCGCTTCAGGATCTCGAACAGCAGGTCGCTCTTCGTCGACCCCGCGATCCGCGGGCTCGCGACGTAGCCCGTCACGCTCAGCGTGATGCCGTCCGGCGTGAGCTGGCTGAACGTCACCGACGGCGCGGGCTTCTCCAGAATCGACGGATGCTCGCGGTACGCATCGAGCAGCAGGTCGCGCACCTGCTCCGGATCGGTGTTCAGCGGGAACGTCAGCACCAGCGTCGCGACGCCCTGCGTGCTGTTGCCCATCGTCACGTTGCGCAGGTTCTGCGAGATCAGTTGCGAGTTCGGCACGATCACGGTCGAGCGGTCGCTGAGCTGGATCTCGGTCGCGCGCACGTTGATCCGGCGGATGTCGCCCTCGACGCCGCTGATGCTGATCATGTCGCCGACCTTCACCGGCCGCTCGGTCAGCAGGATCAGCCCCGACACGAAGTTCTTCACGATCTCCTGCAGGCCGAAGCCGATGCCGACCGACAGCGCGCTGACGATCCACGCGAGCTTGTCCCACCGCACGCCGAGCAGCGCCAGCGTCATCAGCACGATCAGCGCATAGCCGACGTTGCTGAACAGCGTGACGAGCGACGCGCGCATGCCGGGGTCCATGCCGAGCGCCGGCATGAACTCGTTGTCGAGCCAGCGCCGCACGGCGCGCAGCAGGTAGACGCCGATCGCGAAGCCGATCACCGCGTTGATGATCCGGTCCGGCATGATGTTCAGGCTCTGCAGCTTCTGGCCGCCGACCACCGCGACCAGGCTGTCGAGCAGGTCGCCCGGCGTCGTGCCGAAGCCGCCCGTCAGCAGCGCGATCACCGCGAGCAGCATCAGCAGGCTCGTGCCGAGGCCCGACAGCACGGTCTGCGCCTGTTCGAGATGCTTGTCACCGAGCCCGAACAGGTGCTTGATCTGCCTGCCGCTCGACAGGTTCGCGTTGAACAGCGTGGCGCACGCGTCGCGCGTCAGTTGCGTCAGCACGTACACGCTGCACAGGACGATCTCGAACCAGACCAGCTCGAAGGTGATGAAGCGTGCGACCGAGATGTAGCCGATCATCAGCGCGAGCAGCGACACGACGATCGCGAGCGACACGCCGGCGTGGATCAGCCCCGCGAGCGTCGAGCGTTGCTCGGGCGCTTCGCCGGCCGCCGCGAGCGCGCTGCGCACGCGGTTCGCGCGCAGCAGCGACGCGCCGACCGTCAGCGTGACGACGAGCGCCACGATGCCGCGGCCGAACAGCGTGACCGACAGGCTCGTGTCGACGATCCGGTTGATTTCCTCGAGCGTGCCGGACACGAGCAGCAGCGCTGCCAGCACGCCCGGGAACGGCCGCATCGCGCGGGCGACCGGATCGGCGAGCGCGGGCAGCCGCCACGACGGATGGCGCGTGCACAGCAGCGCGCGGCCGAGGCCCGCGATCAGCGCACAGGTGAGCGCCAGCTTCGCGAACTCGTCCCACAGGTCAGTGAGCGTCGGCGTGAGATCGTAGCGGCGCGCCAGCGCGACATAGAGGAGCTGCACGGCGATGCCGGTGGTCAGCAGCGTGGTGACCGCGGTCGACAGCGCGAGCGCGCTGCGGCGCAGGCGGGTTTCGGGCAGGCGGTTCACGCAGAACCACGCGAGACCGCGCTCGACGAGCCGCCGGCCCACGATCCAGACCGCGAGCGCGGCAAGCAGCAGCAGCGTGGTCACGATGCGCTGCCCCGGCTGCCAGGCCGACTTCAGCATCGCGACGAGCTGCTCGTCGAAATCGCCGAGCCGCTGCGCGTCGCCGGGCGGCACCCGGAACAGCGGCAGCCAGAATTGCGCGCCGAAGATGCTGCCCGAGCGCAGCACGAGCTGGTTCTTCAGCAGGCTGCGATTCAGCTTCGAGAACTGGTCGGTCAGGTTGGCGAGATTGCCCTTCTGGTCGGCGGCCTGCTTCAGCGCCGCATCGATTTGCGCCTTGCGCGCGTTCAACGTCGCGCGCTGCTGCTCGACGGCCGGGGTTTCGGGCGCCGCGCCCGGCGCGGGCGGCGGCCCGAGCACGTCGAGCTGCGCCTGGATCTTCGCGCGTTGCGGGACCAGTTGCGCGCTCAGCTTGTCGACGGCGGCGCTCAATGCCTGGGTCGAGTCGGCCAGCGAGTCCAGCACCTTGCCGTTCGTCGTGGCGGACGTCTGCTGCTTGATGCGGTCCTGCTCGACCTGCATCTGCTTCAGCTCGGCGACCGCGTCGCTCAACGAAATCGTCGGGGCGGACGCGCCGTCGGCGGTCGCCGCGCCCGATCCGGAAGCCGGCGACGGGAACGCGGACGCCGCTGCGGCCGGAATCAGGACCAGCAACGCGATCAGCGCGACCCGGCGTGCGAAAGTGGAAAATTGTTGTATGCGCATGGAATCCTTACGATTTGCCGACATGGCCGCTGCCGGCAGATCGTCCACGGGTTGTCACGGTTGGGTAGACGGCATGTTACCGGTGTGCGCCGGCGTCGGCCGCTGCCGCGGAATCTTCCGAGCATAGCGGGATGCAGGGCGCGATGTGTCGAGGATGTGCGGCGGCGGGGCGGTTGCGCCATGCGCAGACTGGCGTGACGCGCTTGCGCGGCGTTGCGCGGCGGTCGATCCGCCGTGCGGCGCGGCAGCGCGCCGGCCGACAGATGGTTACGAAATTTACACAATGTGCGGGGCCGGTACAATGGAACCGATTCGCACGACGGCCGCGCGACGGCCGCCTGACGACGACACAACACGACAAGACAACATCAGGAGACGCGCACACGATGGCTTCAACGGAAACTTCTCCACGGGCGCCCGCGACGCCGAACTCCACGCTCGACGCCGGCTCGATTTCCGCCCGCCTCGACCGCCTGCCGCCGACCCGCAGCGTCTGGAAGCTCGTCGTGCTGCTGAGCCTCGGCTTCTTCTTCGAACTCTACGACCTGCTGTACAGCGGCTACGTCGCGCCCGGCCTCGTCAAGAGCGGCGTCCTGACCGCGACGACCCACGGACTGTTCGGCACCACCGGCGTCGCGAGCTTCATCGCCGCGCTGTTCGCGGGCCTCTTCATCGGCACGATCGCGTGCGGCTTCCTCGCCGATCGCTTCGGACGCCGAGCGATCTTCACGTGGTCGCTGCTGTGGTACACGGCCGCGAATGTCGTGATGGCGTTCCAGGACACCGCCGCGGGGTTGAACTTCTGGCGCTTCGTCGTCGGCCTCGGGCTCGGCGTCGAGATGGTGACGATCGGCACGTACATCTCGGAGCTCGTGCCGAAGCAGATCCGCGGCCGCGCATTCGCGTGCGAGCAGGCGGTCGGGTTCGCCGCGGTGCCGGTCGTCGCGTTCCTCGCATACCTGCTCGTCCCGCGCGCGCCGCTCGGCCTCGACGGCTGGCGCTGGGTCGTGCTGATCGGCGCGCACGGCGCGATCTTCGTCTGGTGGATCCGCCGCGCACTGCCGGAGAGCCCGCGCTGGCTCGCGCAGCAGGGCCGGCTCGACGAGGCCGACCGCGTGATGTGCGCGCTCGAGGCGAAGGTCGAGGCGGAATACGGCCGCCCGCTGCCGCCGCCCGCGCCTGCCCAGCCGGTGCCCGCGCGCGGCAGCTTCCGGGACATGTGGGTGCCGCCGTACCGCAACCGCACGATCATGATGACGATCTTCAACGTGTTCCAGACGGTCGGCTTCTACGGCTTCGCGAACTGGGTGCCGACGCTGCTGATCAAGCAGGGCATCACGATCACGACGAGCCTCGCGTATTCGAGCGTGATCGCGCTGGCCGCGCCAATCGGCCCGTTGATCGGACTCCTGATCGCCGACCGCTTCGAGCGCAAGTCGGTGATCGTCGCGATGGCGGGCGCGGCGGTGGTCTGCGGGCTGCTGTTCAGCCAGACGACGGCGGCCGCGTTCCTGATCGTGCTCGGCATCGGCCTCACGCTCGCGAACAACATCATGTCGTACAGCTTCCACGCATACCAGGCCGAACTGTTCCCGACCGCGATCCGGGCGCGCGCGGTTGGCTTCGTCTATTCGTGGAGCCGCTTCTCGGCGATCTTCACGTCGTTCGCGATCGCCGCCGTGCTGAAGGGCTTCGGCACCGCCGGCGTGTTCGTGTTCATCGCGGGCGCGATGGCGGTCGTGATGGCGGTGATCGGGCTGATGGGGCCGCGCACCAGGGGCATCGCGCTCGAAGCGATCTCGAAGTAGCGGCCGCGCGGCGCGCAAGCGCCGCATGTCCCACGCGCGTAGAATGAAAAGTCAGACGACTCTCGCACCCCCATCGGCCTGATCGCGCTGCGCGCGGCCGGGCGCGCAGCGGCGAGGCGTCGGCGTTCGATGCGTCGTGGCCTCGCGCGGACTGTGCGCTCGTTCGGCACGCGCGATGGCCGCTTCGGCCGATGGCATCGATCGTATGAAGTTTCCTCGCGTAACGCGGCGCTTCATGTGGCCGCGCTGTCTTGCCGCTTCGCTTGCCGCGTGCGCATGCGCCGCGGTTTCGGCACTTCCCGCTCTCGCTGCGTCGCCTGCGTCCGCAGTGTCGCCGACGGCAACTGTTGCACCATCGTCTGCTGCATCGGGCGCATCATCCGCCGCGCCCGCCTCCTCCGGCACGCCTGCCAGCGAGGTGGCGATTCCATTGCCGCGCATGCATCCGCCGCTGTCTCCCGCCGACGCCGCGAGCGCGACCGCGCGCGCGGTCGACATGCGCAAGCGGTTCGCGCAGGAAGTGACGCGCCGCCTGAACGTGCCGGCAGGCGAGCAGCGCGCCTATGGCCAGCGTCTGCAGCAGGCGCTGGCGGCCAACGGACTCGCCGACCTCGCCGGCGAATACGTGGTGATGGTCGATCGCGCGCCGGCCGTGCAGGCGCTCTTCATCTACTTCCGCGCGACGTCGGCTAACGCGTGGCTCATGATCGGCGCGGCGCCGGTCGCGACCGGGCTGCCCGGCAAGTACGACCACTTCACGACGCCGCTCGGCGTGTTCACGCACACGCCGGACAACATGGATTTCCGCGCGGAAGGCACGACGAACGACAACGGCATTCGCGGCTACGGCCGCCGCGACATGCGGATCTACGACTTCGGCTGGGTGGACAGCGAGCGCGGCTGGGGCAAGGGCGGCGTGTCGGCGATGCGCTTCCAGATGCATGCGACCGACCCGGGGCGCCTCGAACCGCTGCTCGGCGTCCGCCATTCGAAGGGCTGCGTGCGGATTCCGGCGTCGCTGAACACGTTCATCGACCGTCACGGGATGCTCGATGCCGACTACGAGGCGCGCGCGGAGGAGGGCAAGTCGTTCTGGGTGCTGCACCCCGGGCGCGACATCACGCCGAACGAGGGCCGCTATCTCGTCGTCATCGATACCGCGCGCAAGACGCGCCCGGCGTGGGCGCCGCTGCCGGGCCGCAACGCGTGGGCGAAGGTGCCGAAGGGCGGGGATACCGCGGATTGACGGCCGGCCCGGCCGCCGGCGCAGGTTCGGGCGCCCGGCGTATGCCGGCCTCGTTCGGCCGCACCTGCGGCACGCTGACGCTCGACCGTCAGGACGACGCGATTCACGACTTCATCGGCCCGCGCAGTACGGCTTCAGCAAGGCTTGCAGCCTCGGCATCGGCTGCGAGCGTTCGCGCAGGGCCGGGGCGGCTGGCGCGCATCACCGGTCTTCGTTATATTTGCCACCCTGGCGGCGACCGGCCGTGTCGCCGCTTCCGGACGCGTGCGCGCCGGACTTCAAGACAACAATTCGAATATCGAGGAACCCGTCGTGCCGATTCTTCTGTTCTGCCTGCTCCTGTTCGTGTCCGTTTCCGCGCGAGCGGGCGGCGCGTGCTACGCGCTGCTCGGCGATTACGCGCCGGCGCCGGACAAGCCCGCAACGTTGCGCGTCGAGAAGATCGGCGGCGAATTCGCGCTGCGCGTGAGGGATGCCGGGCAATGGGCCGCCGAAACCGAGCCCGCGCGCGAAGACCCGCCCGATCCCGACGGCGCGGCCGGGCGGCCCGCAGGCGCCTGCGTATTGATGATTCCGGGCGGCGAACTGATCCGGATGCCGGTGGGCGCGCCGTATCAGGTCACGTCGATCACCGGCAACGGCTGGACCACGAAGCATTCGACGACCGGCGTGCTGCTGTTGTCGATGCAGGGTTTCCAGGTCGACGGCGCCGAGCTGTATCCGGTCGCCCGCAGCGGCGATTCGCCGGCGTCGCCCGCAAAGGCCGCGGCGGGGCGCTAGGGTCTGTTTACATACGGAACGCGCATGCGTTGCCACGAGAACGGCCGCTCGCGAGGCGCGCGACGCCGCGAATACTGGACGTATTCGCAAGGAGCGCAACGCGGCGAGCGGCCGTTCTCGTGGCAACCCCAAATTGAAAACCCATTCCAGGGGAATGCCCGAAATCGCCCGTATGGCGGCGTCGCGCGTCGCTTGTTTGGCTCGGCCAAACGGCGCTCCTTGCTCCTTGCCCTACGAGCGATTTCGGGCATTCGCATGCGCGTTCCGTATGTAAACAGACCCTAGATCGAGCATCGGTCAGGGCCTCGCGCGGCCAGCCGGTGAGCCGGCGCCTGCCGCGAGCGGCGGCAGCGCGCTGACACCGTAACGGCCGCATGCGATACCGGATCGTCAACTACAACAAGGACAAGCATTCCGATGGGCAATCGAGCATGGCTGTACCTCCAGGCAGGCGCGGGAGATGACGCGCGAACGATCGAGTTCGCGGAGGCCAACAACCACTTTCCGGTGCTGTGGCGCGTGCTGCTCGCCCGCGGCGATGCGGGCGAAGCGATCACGTACCAGCGCGTGTTCGGCGACGCGGGCACGCCGAACCTCGTCAGCGACGCACGCGCCGCGCATGCGCGGATCAGCCGGCTCGCGGCGTTCATTGCCGCGTATCCGCTGAAGGGCGATGACCCGGCGCTCGCGCGCCAGTTCGACGCGGTCGTGCGCCACCTCGGCGAGCAGATCGACGCGCTCGGCGGCGCGCACGGCGCGCCGCTGTTGTCCGCAAACCTGGACGAACTGTCGTGGTGCGACGAGCACGGCCCGAACGACTACATCGATGCCGAGCGCGATGCGTGCACGCGCCTGTGGTGGCGCGTCGCAAACTGCATGGACTTTCGCGACGTGCGCGGCGTGCGCGACGCGCTGGAGATCGAGCGTGCGTCCGGCTGGGGCGCGTGGGCGTGGCATTTCGGGTTCGGCGGGATGTCGCACGTCTACTTCGGGCGCCAGAACCCGCCGCGTGGCGTCGCCTACGCGGACTTCGCCGGCGAAGGCGAGGTGCACGGCGACTATCTCGACCATGCGCTCTACAGCTTCCGGGCGCGCAATGGGTTGTGGGGCGCGCGCCGTGACGCGGGCGACGCGTGGGAGATCGTCCTGCCGCCCGAATGGACGGGCCTGTGGCGCAGCGGCGCGCGCGACTGGAGCCTGATCTGGGCCGCGCGCGACGGCCGTGTCGGGCTGATACGGTTCGACGACGGCCCGCAGATCGTGCGCGAACCGTCGTTCGACGAAGTGTGGGATTTCGACGACGACGTTGCGTGCGTGCGCGTCGGCGACAAGTTCGGGCTCGTTCGGATGGACGGCACATGGGTGCTCGAACCGTCGCTCGACGATTTCGGCGAGTTCGCCGGCGGGCTCGCATCCGCAAGCGTCGACGGCCGCTGGGGCTTCGTCGATAGGCGCGGCGCGTGGGTCATCCCGCCGCGCTTCGACGCCGCGCAGGAATTCGTGCTCGACGGGGCGGCGGTATGCGATGGCGACCGCTGGGGGCTCGTCGGCCGCGATGGTCAATGGCGCGCGCGGCCGGAATGGACGTCGCTCGAATGGTCGGCCGAGTGCAACGCGTACCTCGCGCAGCGGGACGGTCATGCGGGCCTCGTCGACGTGACGGGCCGGGTCGTCATCGAGCCGCGCTATGCACGGGTGGCGCCGCTGGCGGATATAAACCGGATGGAGACGCTGCACGAACTCGGCGCGATGCGCTACGTCGTGCAACGCGACGACGCGCGCTGCGCGATCGTCGACGGCGACGGCCGGGCGCTGACGCCGTTCGATTTCACGAACGCGGGTGCGCTCCAGTGGCTGCCCGACGACGAAGAAGTGCCGGCCGAGCTGTTCACGCGCCATGCGGTCGGCGTGATGCCGGGCGAACCGGCGTCGCTGGCGGTCTGCGACTTCGACACCGGCGCGACGATCGCGCTCGGTCAGTACGACGAAGTGGCGGGCCTGCACTGGGGCGCCGATCACGGCTGGCTCGCCTGCCGATACGCGGAAGGCAGCGACGACGTGCGCGCGGCGGTGTTCCGTGCGGACGGCACGGTGCTGCATCCCGCGCGCTATACGCGGATCGGCGATGCGGCGCTGTTCGACGACGAAGGGCAGCACGCAGCGGACGCGACGCTGCAACCGTGGTTCGTCCGGCGCGTCGAGCTTGCGCAGAGCTGGAGCGTCGACGAGCCGGTCGCCGCGCTGCGCGACGACGGCGTGCCGGTGTGGCTGTACGCGGACGGTCGAGCCGACCCGCACCGGTGACGTTGCGTTACCGGAACAGCCTGAGCCAGTCGAACAGACCCGGACGCGGATGTCGCTTCGGCGGCGGCGTGTAGGTCCTCGGCCGGAAATCCGGCGACAGCTGCGCGCGCGGATCGATCACGCGTGCACGCAACGCGGCATCGTAGAACGTGCCGACGATCGGCAGCGCGCTGTGCGCGCCCTCTCCCCAGTAGTCGCTGCCGAGCGTCACGTGGCCGTCGTCGAAGCCGACCCACGCGCCGGCTACCAGTTGCGCATGCATCAGGATGAACCAGCCGTCGGCGCTGTCCTGCGTCGTGCCCGTCTTGCCGGCCACGTCGGCGCGAATGCCGTAGCGCGCGCGGATGTCCGCACCGGTGCCGCGATCGACGACGTCGCGCATCACGTCGACGAGCGTCAGCGCCGCGTTCGCGGGCAGCGCCCGTTCCGGCGGCGGGCTCGCGAATGCGGCCAGCACCTTGCCGTCGTGATCCTCGATGCGCGTGACCATCTGCGGTTCGACGTACATGCCACGGTTCGCGATCGTGCCGTAGGCCGACACCATCTCCTTCAGCGTGACCGGGCTCGTGCCGAGCGCGAGCGACGGCACCGCGTCGAGCGGACTCTCGCGCACGCCCATCGCGCGCGCGAGCCGCACCACCTTCGCCGGGCCTTCGTGCTGCATCAGCTGCGCGGTGATGCGGTTGCGCGAATGCGCGAGCGCGTCGCGCAGCGTCATCGGCAAGCCGGTCGGCGGTTCCGCGTCGGTCGGCCGCCACACCGCGTGAGCGTCGAGCGGGATCGCGACATTGTGGTCGACGAACGTGTCGTCCGGCCGCAGGCCGTCCGCGAACGCCGCGCCGTAGACGAACGGCTTGAACGTCGAGCCCGGCTGGCGGCGCGCCTGCTGCACGTGATCGAACGGTTCGTCGCCGAAGTCGGGGCTGCCGACCCACGCGCGGATTTGGCCGTTGCGCGGATCGAGCGCGACGAAGCCGGCCTGCACCTGCGTCTTGCTCCGGCACAGCGCGCGCATGAAGTCGCGATTCGCGCCGAGCCTGTGCAGCGCGACCGGGTCCGTCAGGCCGGCATCGCGCGCGCTGCGGTAGTCGGGCGTCTGGCGGATGAAGCTGCGAAACAGGTCGTTGCGCAGCCCGCAGCCGTTCGGGCCGCGCCACGCGTCGTTCGCGATTTCCTGCAGCCGGTCCGTCTGCCGTTCGACCGCCTGCGTGGCGATCTCCTGCAGGCGCGAATCGATCGTCGTGCGCACGACGAGCCCGTCCGAGTAGATGTTGTAGTTGTTGCGGTCGGCCCACGCGATCAGCCATTTGCGCAACAGCACGGTGAAGTGCGGCGCGAGGCCGGGCGACGCGGCCTGCGGTTCGAAATCGACGCGCAGCGGCCGGCGGGTCAGCGCCGCATACGCGTCGGGCCGCAGCTTGCCGTATTTCTCCATCTGGCCGAGCACGGTGTTGCGCCGCTGCAGCGCGCGCTCGGGGTTGAGCACGGGGTTGTAATAGCTGTTGGCCTTCAGCATGCCGACGAGCGTCGCGCTTTCAAGGATGTCGAGCTGGGCGGCCGATTTGTCGAAGTAGGTGCGCGCGGCCATTTCGATGCCGTACGCGTTGTACAGGAACGGCACCGTGTTCAGGTAGGTCTCGAGGATCTGGTCCTTCGTGTACACGCTCTCGATCTTGAACGCGGTCACCAGTTCCTTCAGCTTGCGCGTGAGCGTCGGCGCGCGGCCGACTTCGTCGGGATACAGGTTGCGCGCGAGCTGCTGCGTGATCGTCGAGCCGCCCTGGCGGTCGCCGGAGAACGTATGCAGCGCGGCGCCCAGCGTGCGGCGCCAGTCGATGCCGTGGTGATCGTAGAAGCGGCGGTCCTCGGTCGCGATCAGCGCGTCGACCATGTGTGGCGAGATTTGCGACAGCGGCACCCATTCGCGGTTCACCGGCCGGAATTCGGCGATCACCTGGCCGTCCGCCGACATGATTTGCGCGGGGCGGTCGATGCGCGCCTTGCGGATGTCGCCGATGCTCGGCGTGAACGGCACGAACGCGAGCAACGCCAGCAGCCCCAGCACGGGCATCGCGGCGAACGTCAGCGCGATGCCGCGCCGCGTCGGATGCCGCAGGCGGCGCTGGCCGGCGGCGAGGGCGGAGCGGACGGCGGCAGCGCAGGCGGCTGCCGGCGGCCGGACGCGGGCGAGCCACCTTGCGCACTGCTCGCGGAAAAACGTCACGGTTCGGCGATTCACGTTGGCGGGGCGCGGGCGGAAAAGGCGCGATCGTAGCAAACGGAACCGGCGCGCCGACGGCCAAAACCGGCTCCCGCTTGCAGGATTTACAGACGATTACACTTGTTTCCCGCCGACAACGTCTCGGCTCGCGATCGATGGCGATTTGCCTGACGAATTGCCGGGTTCGCGAGCGCGCGCCGCACCCGCCATGGTCAGCGCCGCGACGGCTGTGCGTTGGCCGCCGCCACCATGGCGATCACGTCGGCGAGCCGTTGCGCGGCGGCCTCCATCTGCGCGCGGTCGAAGCCGCCGAAGCCGAGCACGAGGCCTGGGCGGCCGGTGCCCGGCGCGAACATCGGCGACACCGCGCGCACCGCGACGCCGGCGTCGGCCGCCCGCGCGACGACCTCGCGATCGTCGAGATGCGCGGCGAGCCACAGCACGATGTGCATCCCCTGATCGCCCGGCTGCAGCCACGCGAGCGCGCTCGGCAGTCGTGCGCCGAGCGTGTCGATCAGTTGCGCGCGATGGTCCGCGTAGACGCCGCGCACGCGGCGGATGTGGCGGTCGAGATGGCCTTGCGCGATGAACGCCGCGAGCACGTGCTGGTCCGCGGTCGGCGCGTGGCGATCCATCAGCACGCGCGCGCCGCAGAACGCGGCGATCAGGTCGTCGGGCGCGATCACGTAGCCGAGCCGCAGCGACGGGAACAGGATCTTGCTGAACGTGCCGAGATAGACCACGCGCTCGGGATCGAGCCCTTGCAGCGAAGGAAACGGATAGCCCTCGTAGCGCAGCTCGCTGTCGTAGTCGTCCTCGACGATCCACGCGTGGTTCTCGCGTGCCCACGCGAGCAGCGCGTTGCGGCGCGCCATGCTCATCGGCATGCCGAGCGGATACTGGTGCGACGGCGTGACGAACGCGGCCCGCGCGTGCGGCGCCATCCGGATGCCGGCCTCGACGTCGATGCCGTCCGCATCGACCGGCACGCGCACCATCGCGTCGCGCCGGCCGGTGCTTTCCAGCAGCGCGGTGATGCCGCGGTACGCGGGGTTCTCGACCCAGGTCTGGTCGTGCGCGCCGAGCAGCACCTGGCACGCGAGATGGAGCCCTTGCTGCGTGCCGCTCGTGATCACGACCTGGCCGGGTTCGCAGCGCACCGAGCGCGACTTGCGCACATGGTCGGCGATCGCTTCGCGCAGCGGCAGCGCGCCGAGCGGATCGGCGTAGCCGGACGGCGCGCCCGCGCCCCGCGCGCGCAGCCGGTTGCCGAGCCGGCGCCAGATGTCGTCGGGCGCCGTCGGGCCGACGGGCACCGAGATCGCGAACGGCACCGCCGGCAGCGGGCTGAATTCCTGCGCGATCCGCGCGAACGCCGCCGCCGGCTCCGGCAGGCCGCGCGTGCGGCCGGCGCGGGCCGGGCGCCCGCGTGCAGTAGCGGCGGCCGGCGCGGCGAGCGGCGGCGGCTCGGCCAGCGCCTGCGCGACGCGTGTGCCTGCGCCGCCGCGCGATTCCAGGAAGCCCTCGGCGACCAGTTGCGCATAGGCGTCGACCACGGTCCCGCGCGCGATCCGCAGCGACGCCGCGAGCAGGCGCGTGGACGGCAACGCGTCGCCCGGCCGGATGTCGCCGTTGTGGACCGCATCGCGCAGCGCCTGCGCAAGCTGGCGGCTCAGGTTGCCGGCGGCGCGGTCGAGGGCGCCGAGCGAAGGGATTTCGATGTGGCGGGTGGTTCGCGCCATGATTCTGGTTCGCTGAAATTGTGTCAAACCGGATCTACAGCATAAACCAGTTTGCGGCCACAATCGGGCGTCACGGGGCGATCCCGTGAGCCTCTTGACCTTTACCCGACCGTGGAGCCGCCATGTACGTCCCTGCCCATTTCGACGAACCCCGCATCGAGACGCTGCACGCGCTGATCGCGCAGCGCCCGTTCGGCAGTCTGGTCACGCACGGCAGGAGCGGGCTCGATGCGAACCACCTGCCGTTCGAGCTGATCGCCGGCGACGGCGGGCTCGGCGAGCTGCATGCGCACGTCGCGCGCGCGAATCCGGTCTGGCAGGACGTCGCGGACGGCGACGAGGTGCTGGTGATTTTCCGTGGGGGCGATGCATATATCTCGCCGAGCTGGTATCCGAGCAAGCACGCGACGCACCGGGAGGTGCCGACGTGGAACTACGTCGCCGTGCATGCGCACGGGCGCGTCACGGTGCGCGACGACGAGCGCTTCGTGCGCGGCGTGGTCGCGCGGCTGACGCGCACGCACGAAGCAGCGCTGCCCAAGCCGTGGAAGATGGGGGATGCGCCGCAGGACTACATCGATACGATGCTGCAGTCGATCGTCGGGCTGCAGATCGAGATCACGCGGCTGGTCGGGAACCGCAAGCTGGGGCAGAACAAGGCGGTGGAGGATATTCGCGGGGCGGGGGAGGCGTTGGTCGCTGGCGGCAACGCGAAGATCGGCGAAGCGATGCTGGCGGCGGCCGACGCGAAGCGCGAATGAGCGGTGCGGCGTGGGTAGTGCGGTGAGGTCGTCGCGGATCGCGCGATGGCCGGGGCGGCCAGGAGCGTGACATGGGATTCGCCGAGAGTTGACGCGTCGCGGCGATATTGCCCGTACCGGGGAGGGGGGTATCGTGGGATCGCGCGGCCGCGCGCCTTTCGTGACGGAAGGCGGCGCTCCGCGCTCGAACTTCACACCTTCATCCTGCACCATGACCCTGCTCAAGAATCTGCTCGACAAATGGAAGGCGCAATCGATTTCCGGGAAACTCTACACATCAGGCAACGCCGCGTTGATGCTCGTCATGGGCGTGCTCATGACGATCCCGTGGACGGCACAACGCGCGCTGACGTTGTTTATGGCGGTCCCGTTGTTGCTGTTCATGGCCGGATTCCTGATCTGGTTCGTGCCGAAACTGCTTGTGTTCGGCCGGTCACAGATCGGGACGATGCCGATCGTTGTGGTGAGCACGCTGCTTGCGCCGATCTGCCTGGGACTTGCTCGCCAGTTCGTCGGCGCGGTCGTGCAATTGCCGCCGCAGTCGTTCGACGTGACGGTGGCACTGTTTGTTGTCCTTTTCATCCCGATAGGGTGGGGTGTCGTTGTCGGCGCCATCCTGTCGTTTGTGTGTGTCGTTTCGATACTGGGCGTGGCAACGACTTCATCTTTTCGTCCACTAGTGAGGATCTTTGCAGTGAACCCGGCTGGCTGCGTACGAGCTCGACTTCTCCTATTCGGACATTTACCCGGGCATCGAACCCGGGCAGCGCATTCGCCTGCTCGACAACGGCCTTGTCGCGTATGCGGAGCGGCACGGGCTTGATGTGAAATTCGACGTGAAGAAATACATTCCGCCCGGCAAGACGGAGTGAGTGAGCCGGTTCGACGAGAGCTGCTCCGACGAACGTGTGCCAACCATCTACTGCGTCCGCGCCACTCCCGCATGCGCGAGCGCGCTCCGAATTGCCGCCTCGGTCTTGTCATACCCGCCCTCGCCATACCGCGTATAGACGACCTTCCCGCTTGCGTCGATCAGGTACAACGCAGGCCAGTACTGGTTGCCGTATGCTCGCCAGGTGTCGTAACGATTGTCCTGCGCAACCGGATAACGTATACCGAAGCGACCTAACGCATCCGCAACATTGCGCGCATCGCGCTCGAACGGATACTCGGGCGTATGCACGCCGATCACGACCAGCCCCTGATCCCGATACTTGCGATACCAATCGTTGACATACGGAATCGTATGAATGCAGTTGATGCAGGAATACGTCCAGAAATCGACGAGCACGACCTTGCCGCGCAACTGCCCGAGCGTCAGCGGCGCGCTGTTGTGCCAGCGCTCGATGCCGGCGAGCTCGGGCGCCGGCGCGCCGGCTTCCGCCATCGGCGGGACGGTCTGGCCGCGCGTCTCGGCGAACGCCGCGAATGCGGCGGCAGCGGCGAAGGCGGTAACGGCGGCGGCGGTCTTGAATCGGCTGAACATGGTGAATCCTCCATGGATCGGGGCCCCGGCCGGCCCGGTGCGGGCCGCGGTCGTTCGGGTTTCGACAGAGCGTATTGGGCCGTGCGGCCGTATCCGGCATGTGTCCGTCACCCCGCCTGTTTGCAATGTCGTGTGTCCGCGCCCGGGCCGGATACACTGGGATACAAACCGATGCGCGGCTTGCGGTATAAAGCGAACATCCGGAATCCCGCGGCACGCGCCGCACACTCGATCGCCTTCATGGACAAGACCGACCACGTACTGATCGTCGACGACGACCGCGGCATTCGCGAACTGATCGCCGACTACCTCGAGAAGAACGGCATGCGCGTGTCGCTGGCCGCGAACGGCCGCGAGATGCGCGCGGTGCTCGACAGCGGCGCCCCCGACCTGATCGTGCTGGACCTGATGATGCCGGGCGAGGACGGCCTCGTGCTGTGCCGCGAGCTGCGCGTCGGCAAGTTCCGCGCGGTGCCGGTGCTGATGCTGACCGCGCGCGGCGAGGAAACCGACCGCATCGTCGGCCTCGAGATGGGCGCCGACGACTATCTCGCGAAGCCGTTCGCGGTGCGCGAGCTGCTGGCGCGAATCCGCTCGGTGCTGCGGCGCACGCGGATGCTGCCGCCCGGCATGCAGGTGACGGAAGCGGCCGGGATGCTCGGCTTCGGCGAATGGCGCCTCGATACGACGGGGCGGCACCTGCTCGACGCCGAAGGCACGCTGGTCGCGCTGAGCGGCGCGGAGTACCGGCTGCTCCGCGTGTTCCTCGATCATCCGCAGCGGGTGCTGACCCGCGACCAGCTGCTCAACCTGACGCAGGGGCGGCAGTCCGATCCGTTCGACCGCTCGATCGACCTGCTCGTGAGCCGCCTGCGGCAGCGCCTGCGCGACGGCGCACGCGAGCCGCGCTACATCAAGACGCTGCGCAACGAGGGCTATGTGTTCTCGGCGGCGGTGACCGTCATCGAAGGCACGTCATGACGCCGCGCGCGATAGGGCGGTGGCCGCGCACGCTGTTCGCGCGGCTCGCGCTGATCCTGTGCGTGGGCCTCGCGCTCGCGCAGACGCTGTCGTTCTGGCTGACGCTGACGGAGCGCGACCAGGCCACCACCAACCTGATGATGGGGTACATCGAGCGCGAAGTCGCGAGCTCGGTGGCGCTGCTCGACCATCTGTCGCCTGCCGAGCGCGCCGAGTGGCTGCCGCGGCTCGCGCGGCGCAGCTATCAGTTCATCCTCGGGCCGGGCGAGACCGGCACGCCGCCGCAGGCGCGGCTGTCGGCGCGCGTCGAGCGGTCGATCTCGGACGGCATCGGCGGCGAGTACCCGTTGACGGCGAACGCGATGCCCGGCGACCGCGAGCATCTGCAGGTGCATCTGCGCCTGACCGACGGGTCGCCGCTGACGATCGACATCCATCCGATGTCGACGGTGCCGCTGTCGGGCTGGCTGCCGTTCGTGCTCGCGCTGCAGCTCGCGGTGCTGGCCGCATGCTGCTGGCTCGCGGTGCGGCTCGCGACGCGGCCGCTCAAGCAGCTCGCGCAGGCCGCCGATGCGCTCGGCCCGGACCTGAAGGCGGAGCGCCTGAGCGAGGACGGCCCGTCCGAGGTCGCGCGCGCGGCGCGCGCGTTCAATGCGATGCAGGACCGCATCGCGCAGTACATGGCGGAGCGCATGCAGATCCTCGCGTCGATCTCGCACGACCTGCAGACGCCGATCACGCGGATGCGGCTGCGCGTCGACGTGATGGACGACGACGCGCAGGGCGCGAAGCTGCGCCAGGACCTGATCGAGATGGAGCATCTCGTGAAGGAGGGCGTCGCGTATGCGAAGACGCTGCACGGCACCGAGGAAGCCGCGCGGCGCACCGATCTCGATGCGCTGCTCGACAGCATCGTGTGCGACTACGCGGACGCGGGGCAGGCCGTCACGCTGCACAGCCGCGCGCCGATCGCGCTCGTCACGCGGCCGAAGGCGTTGCGCCGCATCGTCGGCAATCTCGTCGACAACGCGCTGAAGTTCTCGGGCGCGGCGGAGATCGACGTGACGGTAGCCCCCGACGGCGGCGCGGTCATCGCGGTGCTGGACCGCGGGCCCGGCATTCCGGACGATCAGCTCGACGCGGTGTTCGAGCCGTTCCGGCGCGTCGAGACGTCGCGCAATCGCGAGACGGGCGGCACGGGGCTCGGCCTCGCGATCGCGCGGCAGCTCGCGCTCGCGATGGGCGGCGCGCTGACGCTGGCGAACCGGCCGGAAGGCGGGCTCGAGGCGCGGCTGACGCTGCGCAATCTCGCCGGCTAGAGCCTGTTATGAACCTATATGAATGAGGTCGATGATTTTGGGCAGCATTAGACAGGCGAAGGCGAGGAAATGGAATCCGGCCAGCGTGTGAGGTAAGCGTTCATAGTCGCGCGCGAGGCGTCGAAAGCGCGCGGCCCATGCGAAGCTGCGCTCGACCACCCAGCGTCTGGGCAGCAACACGAAACCGCGTTTGGCCTCGGTGTGCTTGACCACCTCCAACTCAATGCCGTGGCTTTGTGCTGCCTGACGAGCCGCTTCGCCGGTATAGCCCTGATCCACGTACGCAAGCGCCACGCTCTGGCCGGTCAATTCTTGTACCGCATGCGCCAATTGCTCGACCTGTTCGCGATCCTGCTCATTGGCCGGTGTCACATGCAGTGCCAGCAACTGACCCAGAGTATCGACCGCCAGATGCACTTTCGAACCCTTGCGGCGCTTCGCGCCGTCGTAGCCGGCGCGTGCACCGGATTCCGGTGTCGATTGCAATGTGCGGCTGTCCAGGATCATGGCACTGGGTTGCGCTTTGCGTCCATCGCACACGCGCAACAGTTCTCGCAGATCATGCACGATCGCCTCGAAACAGCCCGCTCGCATCCAGCGCTGCGTCTGTTGATAGACCGCTTCCCACGGGGGCAGGTCATTAGGCAACATGCGCCACGGCGCGCCGCTTCTGATCAGCCAGCGCAGCGCATTGAAGACCTCGCGAAGCTCGTGGCGGCGTTGTTCACTGTCTTCTCGCACCAGCGCCAGATACGGCACTACGAACGACCATTCTTCGTCGCTTACATCGCTCGGATAAGGCTTGCGGGTTTTCATCCCGACATATTGCCTTATCAGCGGCAAAGTTCATAACATCCTCTAGCGCGGGCCGTTCAGCGGATCAGATCCGCGGCAGATGCGCGTCGACGAGCGGTGCGAGCGCGCGCGCATGCACGGAGGCGAGATCATGCTGGCCGCCCGGCACGACGTGCAGCTGCGCATCGGGCAGCCGTTCGAGCAGGCGGCGGCCGGCCGCGACCGGGCTGATCGGGTCCGCGTCGCCCCACAGCAGCAGCGTCGGCTGCGCGACCCGGCCCAGCTCCGCCGACAGGTCGGCGTGAAACGACACGAACCAGTCGGGCAGGCGCGGATTCGCCGCGACGAATCCGGTGCGCCAGTCCTGCGCGCCGAGACCCTGCATGTCGAGGCCCCCGGACGTGACCGTCAGCACCAGGTGCGTGACCTGCTCGGGCCGATCGAGCGCAGCGCGCAGCGCGATCACGCCGCCCATCGACTGCGCGATCACCGCGGTGGGCCGGTCGATGTGCCGCAGCACGCGCCGCACGAGGCCGTCGAAGTCGCGGACGTCCGGATCGGCGGGCTCGTCGCCGAAGCCGGGATAGGCGACGACGCGCCGCTCGGCCGGATGTGTCAGGTTGTCGATCAGCGGCTGCCAGAATGCGGTGCTGCCCGAGGCGCCCGGCAGGAAAAGCAGTTGCGATGGAATCGGCATGTCGGTTTGATCTCCGATGATTGAAGCGATGTGAGGACTGCGCGGGTGTCGTTCGCTCCGTCCATCAGGCGCCGGTGTCCGCCTCCATCACGACGACAGAAGTGACGCCAATCTGCGCCGTGTCCATGGTTCGCCAACCAAGGCGCGCGTACAGGGACTCATTGCGGGGCGTAAACAGGAAAATCTTGCAGTGCCCCATGCGTGATGCTTCGATACGCGCTCGCATCGACAATGCCGAAGCGATGCCTTTGCCGCGATGAGCGGGTGGAACGAACACCGCGGATAGCCAGGGGCCAAGATGCTTGTGCGTCAATGTACTCTGAACCAGGCTGGCGGTTCCTTGTGCTTCGCCATGGTCCGACAGCGCCAAAAACGTCAAGGGTAACGAATCGTCGGTAAGTTGACTAAGGCGCGCCACCCGTTGTTCAAGCGTGACGACAGGATTCAGGTAACCGAATTGTTCGTGGTGCCATGCCGCAATAGTTGGAACAAGTTCAGGATGTCGTACCAGGTGATCGATGTGCATCGTGTTCTCTCAATATGTGTCCGCTGGCCATTGTTATGCCGGTTCGATGCCTGGCCAGCACATCCGGCCGTGAGATCGGTGCGGGCCGTCCAATGGCTGGCGGGCGCCGCGCGTCAGTCGCTCGCGACACGCGCGTACATCGCGAAATCGCCGGGCGTGCCGCGGACCATCCGGTACGCGCGCAACAGTCCTTCGTAGCGGAAGCCGCACTTCTGCAGCACGCGCGCCGAGCGCGCGTTGGTCGCGAGGACGACGCCCTGGATTCGCACGAAGCCGTACTCGGCGAACGCCCATTCAGTGACGGCCGAGCATGCTGCGCTCGCGATGCCGCGCCCCCAATGCGACGGCGCGAGATCGTAGGCGATTTCCGCCGAGCGGTGCACGTCGGAAACTGTGTGCAGCCCGATCGTCCCGACGAGCGCGCCGCCGGCGTTGTCGTCGACGATCGCGAGGCGCCGGATCGAGTCCAGGGCCGGCGATTCGAAGCCGTCGAACAGCGGCAGCAGATCGTAGCGCGAGCGCAGGTTCCAGCTCGTGTGCCGGACGACGTCAGGGGTCGACAGATACGCGTACCACGCGTCGAGGTCCGGGCGAGCGAGCTGGCGGAGCGACAGGCCCGGACAGGGCAATCGTGGCGGCGTATCGATTTGCATGGTGGAGCATCTTCGTGCCGGGCAGATCATTCGACCTGCGCGCTGTCTTCTCTGTCGGCAACGTTCGTTGATTTGTCACGCTGATGCCTGGAATAGGATTCCAGGAAATAGTCGCGGAGCGATTCGTTTGCGAACCTCTCCGCGGCGAAGCGTTCAGCCTGATCTTGCTTGCTGCCTTCGCC
Organism: Burkholderia sp. MSHR3999; assembly: GCF_000833595.1. Lineage (NCBI taxonomy): Bacteria > Pseudomonadati > Pseudomonadota > Betaproteobacteria > Burkholderiales > Burkholderiaceae > Burkholderia > Burkholderia sp. MSHR3999. The sequence goes on along the minus strand of NZ_JRFO01000007.1, from coordinate 2,470,821 downwards.
GTGGAATGAACGGTATTCGAACTGGATGGTCGACGGCAATCGGTCCAATATCCGGTGAACGAACGCGATGTGATCGGTCAGCCCGTTCAGCGTCTCGAATACAGTGAGGTTGACCAATGCGTCGCACATCGAATCGATGTCGGTCACTTCCAGGTTGGCCGCATTGGCTAGCCAATCGCGAATGTGGCGCAAGCCATCATCCTCCGTTTGGCCGTTCGCGACGCCATCGTTCCAGGACCACAGCACGAGCCATGCCGCAGTGAAACATGCGCTTCTGTCGGTCGAGCGGGGGGCAATCAGTCCAACGAGTTTCGTGAGATATCCCTCTTTGGAAAGTGAACGGATCAAGGGCTTGGCAAGCTCGGGATTCGCACGGACAAGTGCGCCCACCAACTCGATGCACGATATCGCGGCTCGATCGTTGTCATCGCCTACATTCTTAAAATATTCGACAACTCTCTCACTCACCCTGCGGAATTCGTCATGATCGCGCATGCCGAGCAGGCGCAGAATGTATCGGGAATCCTTGTTCCATTGACGATCATCGGCGGAATTGAGCAGAAGTCTGCCGAGCTCGCGATCACCGCCTCGGCATGTGCAGTTCTCGAGTACTTCTCGATGATCTTGCGTTCCGTTCAATTCCTTGACGAGCGACGCATAAGCCTCCGAGCTGAGCGGAAGGCTGATCAGCCGAGGATGGTCGAGTATCGAATCCGCGACGGCCGTGTTCGAGAAAAGACGGGCGAGGTTTTTCAGGGTGAGCAAATCGCCGCTGAAAAATTCTGGAGGATTTGCACCCTCGGCCTCCAGTTTTCTGCAAATTTCCTGCGCGATGGATTCAGGTTGTGCGAACGATGAAAGCGCTGTTGTCACGGACTCGATTGCGGACGCGTTCGCGAGCGGCAGATTCTTGTATGGCAAGATAGCCCGCATGGCGTTGTCCGCGAGCGTGATCAGAATGTCTTCGAATACCTGATTGAGCGCTTCGTCGGCACTGCGCTTCTGATCGATGAACGTCCTCGCAGTCTGGGCGAATGCGGCAAGAGGGCCGGGAAACGCAGTGCATTCATGCACCGCGAAGCGCCGCAACTCACGGTCCGCGTTCAGCGTGTCGTCAATGAATGCTTCGACGTTTCTGAGCCGCAGATCCAGCGCCTCATTGGTCAACTCGCCGGAGAAGATTTCCGCGAGGTTCTGTTGCGCATTGATGTAGCCGATATGCTTCCGGTCTGGCACGCCGAGTCGAATGACGTTGAACGTCGATTCAAGGTCGTCGCGGCCCGTCAGGCGCTTCATGGAGTCCGATACGTCCAGCGCGGTGCCGTCGGCGTTCAAGCCCCGCTCCCAAAGCAGATAGGCGGCCAGCACTTCGATGCTGATCGCATCCTTGTCGGAGCCTTCCTGCTCCTCCTGCAGGCCGCGTTCGACATAGAGCGCGACCAGGCTGTTGATGAAGCTGATGATCGCGCGCGGCGTGAGCTTGCTCGTGTCCAGATCTTCCGCATACAGATCGATGACGGTGTTCCGGCTCTTCCTGTTCAGCTTGTCGAACGCGATAGCCATGCGATCCTCGAAAAACGATCGCCAGAAATGCGTCGTCATGTCGGGAACCGTGAAGCGAACCTGAAACACCTTCTCGAGCGCACTCGCCTGGTCCCGCTCCGATCCCGCGCGTTCCGGATTGACCTTGTCGGCCCGCGCCATCGGCACGAGCAGCCACAGCCGTTCGTACCACGGCTCCTTCCGGAACGTCGGATTGTCGAGAAAGGAACGCAGCAGCGCCCAGGTCGCCTGCACTTCGGCGGCGTCCACGCGATCGAGGTTGTCGACGACGATCACCAGCTTGCGATTGGGCCGTGCAGGATTGCCCAATACCGAGCCGAGCAGCGCGAGAAAAGCGCTCTGGAATTCAAGCGACGTCGGTTCCCCGGCTTCGGTTACCGTCACGGTTTCGCGGTCCGGTTGCCGTCGCAGAAAGAGACTCAGCGTGCGGCCGGTCAGCGGCCGCAGCAGCTTGTAAGCGCCGAAGCCCAGCACGGCGGCCCATGTGACGGAAGCGAAGAAGCCCTTGCCCTGCGCCAGCGACGAGATCGCGGAATTCAGCAGCGGCGCGAGCAGCCCGACGCAGAGCAGCGACGTAATGATCGTCTGGTCGCTGTCGTTGAAGACGAGTTCACTGTGCTTCGACGTTTTCTTGAGCCGCTTCGCCAGGAACTCGATCCGCTCGGTCCATTCGTCGGCTTCGTCGTGCGACTGGAGGTCGGGAAGCCATCGTCCGCGCAGCTTTGCGACCAGTGCTTCGAAGAACGCGCGCCGCAGCGGGTCGCCCGTATGCACCCACGCGTCGTATTCGAACACGACGACATCCGGATCGTTCGCGCCGGGGGGATTGGCCTGCTGCGATTCGAACTCGTGCGCGAGCAGCCTCACGACGGTCGACTTGCCGACGCCCCAGTTGCCGTCCAGTCGGATGCTCTGGCCTCCGTTGCAACTCCTGATCAGCGTCGCGATGGTCGCTGCGATGCGATGGTGCGGCCCCTGGATCGCGTTCTTTCCTGCGGGAATATCAGCCAGAAGTTGCGGCATGTCGGCTCCAGCGTGAACGTGCGGTTTTGATTGATTGGTATAAGCGTCGACGCGCGGCTCAATGCCCGCTTTTATTCGACGCGTAATGGACGGTATCGAGGACGTATCGACGAGCCAGCCAGTGTACTCGACACCGCGTCCGCCGAAACCCGTCATTTCTTGCGGTAAACGTTATCGGCGGATGGCGATGATGATTTGTCCGCCATACGTAAAACGATCGCGCCCATTCAATCGAATTCGCTGTGAAATCGGTCGCGCCCGCGCGTCGCTGCGGACTATCTCATTTTCCACAAGAAACTCTTTTCATTCTTTTGCTTTCGAATGAAATCGGTTCCATTTACCATTGCGAGCCGTTTCGGGCGCGCGACCGCATGCCTGACGCGCGTCACGTTCGTAGAAGCCGGCGACCAAGCATCGCCGCGCACCCTGTCAACTCGCACTTGGAACAACGGGTTTCACGCCCGGAGACAAGCCATGACCATGAACAAGCAACTCGTCGCAGCCTCGCTGCTGCTTCCGCTCGCGGGCGTCGCCTGCGCGCAGGGCGCCGTCACGCTGTACGGCATCGTCGATGCGGGCATCACCTATCGCAGCAACGAACGGGTCGGCGCCGCGGGCAACTACGTGGGCAACTACGCGGGCCACTCGAACGTCGGGCTCACGACCGGCAACCTGTCCGGCAGCCGCTGGGGCATCAAGGGAATGGAGGATCTCGGCGGCGGCCTGCGCGCGCTGTTCGTCCTCGAAAACGGCTTCGACATCGCCAACGGCACGTCCGGGCAGGGCGGCCGCCAGTTCGGCCGCCAGGCGTTCGTCGGCGTCGGCAGCGACCGCTACGGCACGGTGTCGCTCGGCCGCCAGTACACGTCGCTCGACGACTTCGTAAGCCCGGTCGGGCCGTCGGCCTACATCGGCGGGTTCGGCGCGCATCCGGGCGACATCGACGATCTCGACCAGACCGCGCGCGTCGACAGCTCGATCAAGTACACGAGCGCGAACTACGCGGGCTTCACGTTCGGCGCGCTGTACGGCTTCGGCGGCCAGCCGGGCAGCATGAAGCAGCGCAATACGTGGAGCGTCGGCGCCGCGTATGCGGCGGGCCCGCTGCGCGTCGGCATCGGCTACGAGCGCGCCGACAACAGCAAGACCGGCGCGAACGACAAGACGGTCGGCAAATGGCAGAGCACCGACGACGGCCTGTTCAATTCGTCGATCAACGAAGGCTACGCGAGCGCGCAGTCGCAGCAGGTCATCGCGACCGGCGCGACCTACGACTTCGGCCCGGCACTCGTCGGCGTGAACTACAGCAACGTGCAGTATCGCGGCGGCGATCGCTCGCTGTTCTCCGGTCACGCGACCTTCAACGTCGCGGGCGTCTTCACGCGCTGGAAGGTGCGGCCGCAGACGCAGCTGTTCGCCGGCTACAGCTACACGCGCGGCAGCGAGATCGAGGGCGCCGACGGCCGCGCGCAGTATCACAACGTGACGCTCGGCGCAGTCTACGACCTGTCGAAGCGGACCAGCGTGTACCTGCTCGGCGCCTACCAGCACGCGTGCGGCACGACGCTCGACGCGCAAGGGCGGCCGGTGGCGGCGACCGCGTCGGTGTCCGACAAGGCGAACAGCCACTCGTCCGATGCGCGTTCGCAGGCGATCGTCAGCGTCGGCATGCGTCAGCGGTTCTGACGGCCGGCCTATACTCGGGCCTCTTCACAAGGAGGCGAAATGACTCGAGAGCGTTCCGTGCGCTGCCTGTGCGGCGCGGTGACCGTCACGCTGCAGGGCGAACCCGCGGCAAGGGCGAATTGCCATTGCCAGACGTGCCGCGACTTCTACGGCACATCCATGCTGTCGGCCACCGCGTGGGGCAGCGGACAACTCGCCGTCGCCGGCGCGAATGCGACGTTCGCGCATCCGACGAAAGCGATGTCGCGCACGTTCTGCGCGTCGTGCGGCGAAATCGTGTTCGGCACGAACCGGCTCGGGATGCGCGTCGTGCCCAACAGCCTGAACGCCCGCGCGCACGATGGCCAACTGCCCGGCGAACTGCAGCCGACGATGCACCTGTTCTATCGCCAGCGGGTGATCGACGTCGTCGATCCGCTGCCCAAGTATCTCGACGGCTGGGACGGCCCGACGCTGGAAGCCGCGAGCTGATCGTCCCCGGGGCGGGATGCCGTCGCGGCGCTCGCACGCGATTCCCGCCCCCTTCGCAGCCGGTCACCGGCCGCAGCAGAATGCATTTCCGCAAGAAATAAAAATACTCGAAGATCAATTTTTGCTTGCATTCGAATTTCAATCCGCAATGATTGAATCAGGCTTCGTCGAAATCGTAAAAGCGCGTGGCAGTGCGAAAAAATGACGCGTCGCTTTCGAACGATCCGGGAGAAAGTGCCGAAAAATCGGCATTGAAATGCGGCTGCCCGGCGGCCGGACGAAAAAGCCTGGCATGGCCGGATGCGCATGGTGAACAATGCATTGCGCCACCGGCGCGTGATGCGCGGCCAATCACCGATGGTTCATGTCCTGCGCTTTACATTGTCGAGGGACGGTCGTCACGGGAGAATTATTCATGTCCATGAAACTAATTCGCGCGGCATTGCTCGGCGCATGGCTCGCGGCGATCGCGTCGGCCGTTCACGCGCAATACTCGACCGACTGGATCGCGAATACGTTCGGCACGATCGCCGCGCACGTCGGCAACGGCGCGCGGTCGATGTGGGTCGCGCCGGAAGGCGTGATCTATACGTCGTCGCGCTGGGACGAAAACGCGGGCGGCGTCGCGATGTACCAGAACGGCCAGGGCATCGGCACGATCGGGCTGCACGACGAGTTCCAGGGCGGGGCCATTACCGGCAACGCGTCGTCGCTGTTCGTCGCGCTCGGCTACAACCGGACGTTCGGCAGCGGGTCGGTGGGGCGCTACAACCGGTCGACGAACACCCGCGACCTGCGCATTCCGGTCAGCGTGTGGACGGGCGTGCAGTACGCGGACGTGATCACCGGGCTCGCGACGGCCGGCACGCTGCTGTACGTGAGCGATTTCTACGGCAATCGCGTGCGCGTCTTCACGACCAACGGCGTTTGGCAGCGCGACATCAACGTGACGGGCCCCGGCGCGCTCGCGCTCGACGCCGCGGGCAACCTGTGGGTCGCGCGCAAGAGCGCGGGCGTGGTCGTGCAGTACAGCCCGGCGGGCACGCTGATGAACACGATTCAGATGGGCGCCGCATCGCGGCCGTCGGCGCTGTATTTCGACGCGTCGACGGGGCTGCTGATGGTCGGCGACGAAGGCCCCGACATGAACATCAAGAGCTACGGCCTGGTCGGCATCCCGGCGCAGGTCGGCACGTTCGGCGTGCAGGGCGGCTATCTCGACACCACGTCGGGCATCAAGGGGCAGGTCGGCGACAAGCGCTTCACGCGGGTCGCGGGCATCGGCAAGGATGCCGCGGGCAACCTGTACGTGCTGAACAACGCGTGGGGCGGCGGCTGGGACCTCGGGCGCAACGGCAGCACCGACCTGCATGCGTACAGCCCGGCGGGCGCGCTGCAGTGGAAGCTGCAGGCGCTGAACTTCGAGGCGGTCGCCGCGCCGGACCCGGCGACGGACGGCGCGTTCTTCTACAGCGGCGCCAACATCTATACGGGCACCGCGGGCGGCACGTTCGTCGCGAACACGATCGATCCGTTCACCTATCCGCGCGATCCGCGCCTCGACATAAGGGACTATCAGCGCGGCCAGCATTTCGGCCAGCTCGTGACGGTCGGCGGCAACCGGATTCTCGTCGCGTCCGGCCAGAACCCCGCCAACTTCAACTTCTACTACTTCAACGCGGCGAGCGGCTACATCGCGATTCCGGCCGGCTCGCTGCCGGGCAAGCCGTTCAACACGACGCTGCAGGTCACCGCGGGCTTCGCGATCGACGGCAACGGCGACGTGTGGGCCGGCCTCAACGGCACGAACGCGATCACCCACTATCTGATGACGGGCTTCGACGCGACCGGCAAGCCGTCATGGGGCAAGCCGACGACGATTCCGGTGCCGGCCACCGTCGCGCCGGTCACGCGCATCGTCTACCAGTCGGACAGCGACACGATGATCCTCGCGCAGGGCCTCGCGGGGAACTGGGACTGGACGGCGATGAACGGCTACATCGAGGTCTATCACGGCTGGAAGGCCGGCAACACGAGCGCGCCGAACCCGGTGATCACGCTCACGAGCCCCAACCCGAAATCGATTGCGGCGGCCGGCCGTTACCTGTTCGTCGGCTACGTGCACACGGTGCCGAACATCGACGTGTTCGATCTCAATACCGGCAGCCTCGTCGCCACGCTGACGAATTCGAACCCGGCGGCGATGGACGTCGGCAACGACGTCGACTCGATGTACGGAATCCGCGCGTATCTCCGCTCGACCGGCGAGTACGTGATCACGAAGGACAACTACAACGGCTCCAGCATCGTCGTGTATCGCTGGCTTCCGTGATCGCGTCCGCGCGGCCATGCGGCCGCGTCAGCGCGGGCCGGGCGCGCCGAGCACGCGGCCGTTCACGGTCCGGCCGTACATCGAGTCCGGGTTGTCGTGGAAGCGCGCGCGGGTGGCCTCGACCGACCCCGTGAAGCGCGGGTCCTGCGGCCGTTCGTGGCTGTCCATGAAGGTCGCGACGTCCCACGCCTGCTGGTCGGTCAGCGTGCCGCCGAGCCCGAGCGGCATGTTGACCTTGATGAAGCCGGCCGCATTCCGGATGTCGCCCATGCCCGCGCCCCAGTTGAACGAGCGCGCGCCCCACAGCGGCGGGAACACCGTCTTGCCGCCGCTCGACTGCCCCTGCCCGTCCGCGCCGTGGCACAGCGCGCAATGCTGCGCGTAGACGGCGGCGCCGCGCGCATAGTCGGGTTTCTGCGCGGGCGGCGGCAGCTTCGGAAAGCCCTGGCCGGGCAGCTTCCCGCCGATCGGCGCGCCCTGCGCGAGCCAGTACGCGTAGGTTTCGAGGGCGACCAGGATCGGGTCGCCGTTCGGCGGCGCCTTGCCGTTCATGCTGTAGCGAAAGCATCCCTGCAGGCGTTCGGCGAACGTGTTCACGTGGCCGTTCTTGATGCGATAGGCCGGATACAGCGGATACGCGCCCCACATCGGGCTCGAATCCGCGCGGCGGCCGGCGTCGAGATGGCAGCTCGCGCAGGTCAGCGGGTTGCCGACGTATTTGCCCGCGAACTCGGGCGTGTGCATGAAGATCCGTTCGCCGAGCTTCACGGTCTTGCCGAAGTCGTCGTCGGGCAGCGCGGATTCGGCGGGTGGGGCGAACGGCTGCGCGGTCGTTGGCGTTGCGGCTGCGACTGCGGTAGTCGCAGCGGGTGCGGCCGCGGCCGACGGATCGGCCGCGGCGAACACCGGGCCGCAGACGGCCGCGCTCAGCAGCACGGCAAGCGCGTGCCGATAAGGATGGCGACCCGGGCGGAATCGATCGGTCATGGCTGGCCTCCTTGCGATGCCGAACCGGCCGACGGCGCGCCGGCGCGGGTGTAGTAGGCGGTCACCGCGTCGATGTCGGCGTCGGACAGCTTGCTCGCGACGAGCGGCATCAGCGCCATCGGCCCGGGCGGGCGCGCGCCGTGTTGCCAGCCGTGCAACTGGTTCGCGAGATAGGCGGCCGGCTGGCCGGCCAGCGGCGGAAACGCGCTGCCCACGCCGATGCCGCCGGGCCCGTGGCATTGCGCGCAGGCGGGCAGCCCCTGCGTCCAGCGTCCGCGCGTCGCGAGCCATGCGCCGGTGTCCGACGGCGCGGCCGGCGCGTCGTCCCTGGCCGAGATGCCGGGCGGCGCGGGCAGCGACGCGAAGTACGCGGCCACCGCGTCGCGCTCATGGGCGGACAGCGCTTTCGCGATCGGCTGCATGATGGGGTTCGGGCGGCTGCCGTCCGCGAACGCGGCCAGTTGCGCGGACAGATACGCAGCCGGCACGCCCGCCAGGCGCGGGAACGCGGCCGCCGCGTTGCCTTCGCCGTTCGCGCCGTGGCAGCCGATGCAGGCGGCGACGCCGGTTGCCGTGCCCTGGGCCGCGATGGTCTTGCCGAGCGCCGCATCGTCGGCATGGGCGCCGGGCGTGGCCGACAGCAGGCCCGCCGCGGTCAGCCACGCGGCGGCGAAGCGGCGGCGCGGCTTCACGATCGAATCGTTCAAGTCTCCTCCATTGCGGGGTCGCGTTGTGTTGTTGTGCGGCGAGGGGCGCTCAGTTCGAGTCGGCTTGATTGCGCGGCGATGTTTGCGTGCCGGTGTCCGTAGCCGTATCCGTGCTCGCCCCCGGGCCGGTGCGCGTGGCCGATGCAGCATCGTACCGGCCGAAGCCGTACCGCTGGAAGATCCGGAACGCGTCGGGCGACCGGATGAACGCGAGCCATTCGCGGGCCGCTTCCGGATGCGGCGCGCCATTGACCAGCGCGCCCGCATAGATCTCGGTGGTGTTCTGGCCGGCGGGAATGTCCACGTGCGCCAGCGGATGCCCGGCCTGTTCGTGGAAGATTGCTTCGGATTTCCACAGCACGCCCGCATCGGCGCGCCCCTGCATCAGGAACAGCGCGGTCTCGCGATGGTGGATGCGGGTCAGCTCGGCCGTGCCCGCCTGCACCTTGTCCTCGTAGACGGCGCGCGCGAGCGCGTCGCCGCCCGCCTTCACGAGCGACGCCTTGATCTGCCGCGCGACGCCTTCGAACGCGGGGTTCGGCATCGCGAGCCGCAGCGCCGGCTTCGCGAGATCGTTCAGCGACGCGATGCGCTCCGGGTTGCCCGCGCGCACCATGATCGTCAACTGGTTCGTCACGTACGGCACGGCGGGGCCCGTCAGCGTGCCGTCGGCGATCAGCGCGTCGACCTGCGCGAGGCCGGCGAAATACGCGTCGGGCTTGACCGTCCACGTCATGTTGCCGACGGTGATCGTGCCGCCGGCCTTGATCTGCGTGACGAGCAGGCCGGGCGGAATCGTTTCCCAGAAGATCTTGCCGCGATAGTCGGGGTGATCCTCCTCGAACTTCGCGACGAGCGGCGCCATCACGAAGAAGTAGTTGCCGCCGACGAACAGCACCAGCTTCGGCGCGGTCAGGTCGCCGTGGAAATCGGCGAGCACGTCGACTTGCGGCACCGTGAATTCGAGGCCGCGATGCAGCGCGTCGTTGTTCCGGCCGTGCTGCCACGGCGGGAAGATGTCGGCCGGTGCGGAGAACGCGGCAGGGGCGGCGACGCATAGCCAGCCCGCCAGCATCGCATGCAGGATGCGGCGGGTCCGGCGCGGCCGTGCGGTCATGAGAGGAGATGCCATGTCGATCCTCACTTTGCGTACGAGAAGCCGACCCGCTGCAGCTCGGGCAGCGTGCCGACCGCGCCGGGCGTGACGATCGCGCTCGGGATCACGTGGTTGGTCAGGTCGGCGGCGAGCGCGTCGAGCGGCAGCTTGTCCGGGTTCGCGTTCGCGTCGTCGAGCCGTTCCGCGAGTTCCCAGATCGCGTTGTGGCACGCGAGGAACACGACGCCGCGCTGCAGCAGCGTCGCGATGCTGTTGTCGTGCGCGGAAAACGCGCCGCCGGCGCTTTCGTGATCCTGTGCGCCTTTGGATTGCGCCGGCTTCGCGTCGAGCAGCGTGTTGGCCGGGAACGCGTGGCCGGCCAGCTTCGCGAGCCCGTATTTGTCCCACGCGGCCTGGTCGTACAGCGCGAGCTGCGCGCTGCCGTGCGTTGCCGACACGACCAGGAAATCCGGGTGCCGGAACGACCAGACCTGCGCGTTCAGCGCATTGCGCATCAGGTTCAGCCAAGAACCGCCGAGCTCGGTGTTGTCCCAGACCTGCTTCGGGCCGCCGCGATAGCCGATTACTTCGGACAATGCCGCGTGGTCCCATTGGTCGGGGTGCTCGAGGATCATCGGCACCGTCTTGAAGTCGCGCCGTCTCGGTATGGCGGCGAGCCGCCGCGTGAGGCCGGCGAGGCGGGCGCCGCCGCCGGGCAGCAGCGATCCGGTGTCGGACTGCGCTGCCCGCGTTCGGCTCGCCGCCGCCAGGACGGCCGTGCCGGCCGCGAGGCCGAAAGTCTTCAGCGCGCTGCGGCGCGCATGCCGCTCGGACATGACGTATCCCCCGATGAGGTGGTTGTCTGGCAGTCGCTACTGCGTAGCCAGTCTAGAGGGGCGCGATCGCGAGCGGAAATCGCAAGATCGGATGGAAGCTATTCGAGGGCCCGATGATTGTTCGGACGAATGGCGCGTGGGCGCCATTCGAGACCGTCAGAACGACACGGTCGTCGTCAGCGTGACGAGCCGAGGCTCGCCGACCGCGACGATCAGGTTGCTGTTGCTCGACGGGTAGTAGGTCTTGTCGAGCAGGTTCTTCACGTTGAGCTGGATGCGCGTCGGGAACTTGCCGATCGTCGTCTCGTAGGCCGCGAACGCGTCGACGCTCACGTAGCCGGGCAGCGTGAAGCGGTTCGCCGTATCCCCGGGCCGCGCGCCGACGAAGCGCGCGCCGCCGCCGAAGCGCCAGCGGCCCGGCAGGTTCGCGATGGCCGTGTCGTACACCGCGAACAGGCTGCCGGTGTGGTGCGCGACGTTGATCAGCGGCTGGTTCGCCTCGCGGTCGTTCGCGTTCGTATACGCATAGCTGCCGATCACGCTCCAGTGGCGCGTGAGCTGCCCCGCGACGTCGAGTTCGATCCCGCGCGAGCGCGCGGCGCCGATCGTCGACGTCACGTTGTCGACGGTCACCGCGACGTTGCGCTTGTCGATCTGGTAGACCGCCAGCGTGCCGGTGATCGCGGGCTCGAGGCTGAACTTGAGGCCCGCTTCGACCACGCGGCCGAATTCCGGCGCGAGCGGCGCGGCGGCGTTCGACGACACGTTCGGCTTGAACGAGCGGCTCACGTTCGCATACGCGGTCAGCGCCGGCGTGAGCGCGTACGCGAGCCCGAACTGCGGCAGCCAAACGTTTCCGTGCGAGCGGTCCGCGAACACGAACGGCCGCCCCATCCCGGATTCCTGCTGCCAGTCCTCCCAGCGCAGCCCGGCCACCGCGGTGAGCCGTTCGGTCAGGTTCACCGAGTCCTGCAGGACGATCGAATACGCGTGCACCTTAGAGGATGTTATGAACTTTGCCGCTGATAAGGCAATATGTCGGGATGAAAACCCGCAAGCCTTATCCGAGCGATGTAAGCGACGAAGAATGGTCGTTCGTAGTGCCGTATCTGGCGCTGGTGCGAGAAGACAGTGAACAACGCCGCCACGAGCTTCGCGAGGTCTTCAATGCGCTGCGCTGGCTGATCAGAAGCGGCGCGCCGTGGCGCATGTTGCCTAATGACCTGCCCCCGTGGGAAGCGGTCTATCAACAGACGCAGCGCTGGATGCGAGCGGGCTGTTTCGAGGCGATCGTGCATGATCTGCGAGAACTGTTGCGCGTGTGCGATGGACGCAAAGCGCAACCCAGTGCCATGATCCTGGACAGCCGCACATTGCAATCGACACCGGAATCCGGTGCACGCGCCGGCTACGACGGCGCGAAGCGCCGCAAGGGTTCGAAAGTGCATCTGGCGGTCGATACTCTGGGTCAGTTGCTGGCACTGCATGTGACACCGGCCAATGAGCAGGATCGCGAACAGGTCGAGCAATTGGCGCATGCGGTACAAGAATTGACCGGCCAGAGCGTGGCGCTTGCGTACGTGGATCAGGGCTATACCGGCGAAGCGGCTCGTCAGGCAGCACAAAGCCACGGCATTGAGTTGGAGGTGGTCAAGCACACCGAGGCCAAACGCGGTTTCGTGTTGCTGCCCAGACGCTGGGTGGTCGAGCGCAGCTTCGCATGGGCCGCGCGCTTTCGACGCCTCGCGCGCGACTATGAACGCTTACCTCACACGCTGGCCGGATTCCATTTCCTCGCCTTCGCCTGTCTAATGCTGCCCAAAATCATCGACCTCATTCATATAGGTTCATAACAGGCTCTAGACAGGTTGTCGCTTTGCGTCTTGCTCGGCGTGCCGCCGGGCGCGAGCAGGCCGTAGACGGGATCGAACAGGTTGAAGCCCGGCGTCGCCTTGCCGCGGATCGTGTCGCCGCGGAAGCTGCGCTGCCGCTCGTATTCGCCGCCGACGTAGAGCGCGTGCTTCATCCCCGCGAGCGTCACGTTGCCGAGCAGGCCGAGCGTCGCGATCTGGTCCGAATCGTTGCGCCCGAGGTTCGCGTCGGACGAGCGCATCATCGCGCCCGTCGTGCTGTTCAGGCTGGTGGCGCGCGTGATGAACTGCTGGTAGCGGTCGCGGCCCCAGCCGTAGGTCGCGCGCAGCCGCCACGCATCGGACAGGCGATGCTCGACGCGTGCGCGCAACGTCTCCTGGATGCCGCTGCTCTGCGACCACGCTTCCTCGTAGCGGCGATCGCGCAGCGCATCGTCGAGGCGGCCGTTGACGAGCGCCGTGCCGCGATCGAACGGCGTCGTGTAGTCGACGTACTGGTAGCTGACGTCGATCGACGTATTCGCGTCGCGCCACGACAGCGCGGGCGCGATCAGCGCATCGCGGGTGCGGCCGAAGGTGCGCCAGTAGCGGCTCGTGTCGTATTCGCCGGTGAGGCGGAACGCGAGCGTGCCGCCCGCGACCTGGCCGGGCTTGCCGAGCGGGCCGGTGAGATCGAACGCCGCGCCCGCGCCGCCGTGGCTCGTGCGCGTCGCGGAGATCGAGCCGCCGAACGTGTCTTCCGGCTTGCGCGTGACGAGGTTGATCACGCCGCCCGGGTCCTGCATGCCGTAGAGCAGCGACGCGGGGCCCTTCAGCACTTCGACGCGGTCGATCGTCGCGAGATGGCTGTGCAGCACCGGCGTGCGCATGCCGTCGACGAGCACGGAGCCGTCGTTGTTCGAGCCGAAGCCGCGCTTGATGAACGCGTCGCGCGTGCCGCCGAGCGTGTTGGTCTGCGTGACGCCGCTGATGTTGCCGAGCACGTCGTCGAGCGAGCGGGCCTGCTGGTCCTGCATCACGCTGCTGCTGACGACGGCGACGGATTGCGGAATCTTCGAAAGCGGCGTGTCCTGCGCGCCCGCGACCGACGAGGTGCGTGGCTGGTAGCCGATGGTCGGGTCGGCGACGGCCGACGCGTTGACGCTGATCGTCGGCAGGTCGGGGGCGGCGGTCGACGCGGAGCGCGCCGTCGGCGATGCCGGCGCGGCGGGCTCGAATTCGGTGCGGTCGCCGGCGGCCGCATGCGCGCCGCTCGCGACGCAGAGGGTGATCAGGGTGTGCAGGCTCGCGCGCCATGGACGGAGCGTCTGGGCGCGGCGGGGCGTTCGGCGTGAATGCATGAATCGATGACCGATGGAGTGCTAAGGAATGCGCGGCCGGAAGCGGGGCTTCGGCGTGGATGGCGGTGGCATGATATTGGTAATGAGAATCATTTGCAATAGTGGTGGTGTGGCGGGTACAAGAGTCCGGCGCAATAGGGGGAAATCAACGGCCGGGCATTGCGCGTCATTTCGGGGATGTTCGACGAAACCGCGTTTCACGAGCATCGATACGCGCGACGGGCGCTGGATCCACCTGCGAACCGGAGCCACGGGATCGTGGATGACCGGTCATCGAGTGCGGCCGATCGTGCCAGAGACGCACAGTGTGTTGCCAATGTGCCGGAAGTGCGTTGGCGCGATTCCCGCCGTTCACCGGATATCCGTCGTGATTCAGATCAATGCACGTGTCCCGGGGCGAGGCGGGCAGCGAAGAAGGTCCGCGCCGGTCTGCACGGAGCGGACGATCAATTGGATGTAGCTGTTCGCCGGCGCGTAAGGCGCGAAAAGCCTGTCGAGTACCTGTGCAAACGTACTGAGCGCGATATCGCGCAGGGTGTGTTCATCCACGAACAGGAAGATTTCGATGCCCCGCACGAACGACGGAAAATGACTGTCGACGCTCATCCATCTGACGGCAGGCTTGTGTTCCAGCCGCGAGATTGCGTCTACGTTGCGTCGCGCGATCGAAGTTGTGCGCGGCAAGTGCAATCCGAGAAACTCCTTCAGTGCGTGCAGGCCCGATTGCGTCAGATCGAGTGGTTGTGCCGTCATGGCGGCGAGCACACGCCACAAGATGTTCCGTCCGCGCGGCAGGGAACTGGGAAGGGTCGGTCGTGTCAGCAGCGTGATCGGGCAGGCAAGTGCCGAGCCTTCGTGCACCAGATCGCTGTCCGGCGCACCGATGGGTAGCCGGGACGGCAGATCCCCGTTGGTTGCGGTGACGTCGACATCAATTTGTGGATGATCGGGGCGGGCAATTTCTCCGTGTATGTCGATCAGCGATAACAGGAGCCCCCGACGAGTCGCATGATCTTCCGAGTACGGCGTTCTCGAGGTTCTCCAGTAGATGGTCGGCGGCAGGGGCGCGCTGCCGTGACTGAAATCCGCGTACGGTTTCACTGCGATGTCCGGATGACGTCCTGGCCTCGGCGAGAACGCCACCTGACCGGACGGCGTTCGCTCGCCCAGGCGGACGGTGTCGATCGAGTACACGTCGAGCGAATGGGCCGATGTCAGTGGCCGAGGGATGACGGGGTAACCCGTGGCATTTCCGGTCGTCTGGATGGGCATCGCAGCGCGCTTGAACAAATTGATCACTGGGGTGCAGAACAATCTGAAAGCTGTAACGTCCAGTTCGCTCAGCGCCTGTGTCGTGGCCGGCCGGTTTTGTCCGCCTCTTGTCGCGATGTGCAGCGTCAGCAACCTGACATCGGTCGCGCGCGCCGCACGCTGAATCCGCCCCAGGTCAATATCGAGGAACTGGAACTTTTCCGGGAATGCGAAGTACTCGATCAGACTTCGAAATGCGGCCGGGGCGGCGGCCGGCTCTTCCGGTAGCAGCGCATCCTTTTCGTCGAATCCGGCTGCTTTGATCGGCACCTTCGATAGCGTCGCCCACCGCCCATTTTCGTTGACCTCGACGTACGCGGCGCATGCGCGCAATAACAACGAATCGGTGAGCGCGGCGACGAGTGGCCGGTTGCCAGACAGGTAGATGCGTAGAGGCCCGGGAGGAATCGTTCCATCGAATGTGCCCGAAAGCGTGTCACTGCCGAAAGTGACCGAGATGATGTCGGTTGTGTCGACCGGCAACTTGACGGACGCCGGGGCCGATGTCGCGGAGCCGACGCGTGCCGAATGAACCCGCAGCGGGCATAGTGTGACGTCATAGACGGTCCGGAACCGGCATGGTTCAGCGTTGGCGTCGAGCATCGTGCCGCGCGGTACCGCGATGGGTTCGGTCTGTTGGCCGAAGAGGGCGGCCGGGTCGAATTGGGCGATCGCACAGGCCGGAACCGTACGCAGGTACTGCGGATATAGCGTTTCAAGCAGCGCTTCGGTGAATTCGGAATAATCGTCCTCGAGTCTTGCGTCAACACGCGCGGCAAGCAGAGCGAAGGCTTGAATGAGCCGCTCGGCATGGAGGTCGCCTTGAGCAGTCACACCGAGCCGCGCACCGATCTTGGGATGGCGCTCGGCAAATTCCATCAGGCCACGTGAAAGCAGGCCGACCTCGTATTCGTAGTGGGGCAGCAGTTCTTCCATTCACCATTCGAGTCGCGGAAATCGCCTTGTTTGTGCGCATGCGAAACGTTACAATGTGTTAAGTATATTACAAATATATAACGCAAACGCATTTCCCTCTGCGGAGATTCCGAGGCTGCCATGCAAATGTCTGAAATCGCGAGCTTTTTTCAGCTTCAAAACAACCGGCTTTTTACGATTCTGACGCCACTGGATGGAGCGTCCGATCTTGTGCTCGTTGATTTTGAGTGTTCGGAAGGCCTGTCCCAAAACTTCGAGATCCGCGCCCGTCTTGCATCCCGAGACCCGAACATTGAATTGAAACGGCTGATCGGACAGGCGGTAACGATTACGCTGAAATTGAGCGATGCGCTGGCGAGCTCGGAAGAGAGATATTTCCACGGCTACGTCACGGCGTTTTCGCATCTCGACAACGACGGGGGCTTTGCCCTCTATCACGCCACGATTCAGCCGTGGCTGTGGATGCTCTCGCGCCGTCGCGATGTCAGGATCTTTCAGGAAGAGACCACGGAAGCCATTCTATCGAGCGTCTTCAAGGAATACGGCCGCATCGCGTCATTCGAATTTCGGCTGTCGAAGCCGACGAAGCATCGTAGTTACTGCACCCAGTACAGGGAAACCGATCTCGAGTTCATCGAGCGTTTGATGAGGGAAGACGGCTTGTACTTCTTCTTCGAGCATGCAACAGACGGGCACACGTTGATCCTCGCAGACAATTCGGTGGTGGCAGAACCGATAGAGGGCCCCTATTCGCGATTGCAGTATTCGAAAGGCGAGGCGCTCGACGACATGGCCGTCGTCACGTCGTTCCAGGCGAGTCGTCAGTTGGAATCCGGCAGCGTTGGACTAAAGACGTTCGACTACAAGGCGCCCCATGCGCGTCGTTTCGTGTCCGGAGGGACGGATGCGAATCAAGGGGAGGTGCCGGCGTATGAAATCTACGATTATCTCGGCGAATACGGTTTCCCTGACAGCGATCGCGGGGAAGAGCTCGTTCGATTCAGGACGGAGGCGCTGGCAGCGCACAGCAAGGTCTTCATCGGGACGACGACCAGCCGGCGGTTGGCGCCTTGCAGATACTTCGAGTTGTTCGATCACTACGATTACGACAGCGCGAAGCCCGAGGACCGGCAGTTTCTGCTGACCACGGTCACGCACAGCGGGACGAACAACTATCAGGCCGCCGGTGGCGCGGCGACGTATCGCTGCAGCTTTACGTGCATTCGAAAGAAGATCCCTTATCGTCCCGCCTTCACGATTGAGCGCCCCCTCATCACTGGGCCTCAGACGGCGATCGTCGTCGGCCCGGACGGAGAGGAAATCTATACCGACAACCTTGGCCGCGTGAAGGTGCAATTCCACTGGGATCGCATCGGCAAGCGGAATCAGGGCAGTTCGTGCTGGGTTCGAGTCGGGCAGCCGTGGGCGGGGCGAGGGTTCGGGATGGTTCAGATACCGAGAATTGGCAACGAGGTGGTCGTCATTTTCCTGGATGGGGATCCGGACAGGCCGCTGATTATCTCGAGCGTCTACAACTCGGCAAATATGCCGCCTTGGGCGTTACCGGCCAATTCGACGCAAAGCGGGATTCTCTCGCGGTCGACCAAGGGGGGCAACGTCCACACGGCCAATGCCATCCGGATCGAAGACAAGAGGGGCGAGGAGGAGATCTGGATTCATGCCGAAAAGGACCAGCGCATTGAGGTCGAGCACAACGAGTCACTGAGCGTCGGCCACGATCGAAGCAAATCCGTCGGCAATGACGAGCACGGCAGGGTCGGGCGGAACTGGACCCTGAGTACCGGGGGCTACAAGTTCGAGACCGTGGCGCTTGCGTCAGTCAACAATGTCGGCCTTGGCGCGATGGTCAATGTCGGCATGGCCTACAACGTCAATGTCGGCGGCCTGTATCTGCGCAATGTCGCAATGGAAATGGCGAGTACGGTTGGCCTGAATCGCACGGACAGAGTCGTGCAGAACTGGACGGCTGACGTCGGCCATACGTACACCGTGACGGTGCGCGGGAAAGCGGTCGGCGACGCGGTGAAGTCGGACCAACAGAATCCGATCCAAGCATCGACGGATTTCGCTCCGCAACTGCCTGCGCCCGTATCGAGTTCGGACGCCAATCAATTGCGTCTCGCTGACACTGGAGAAAGCTGCCTGTCCGGCGCGAAGCAAGCTCAACTCGTCGGTCCCGGCGGAACCGTCACGATCGATGAAGCGGGCATCCACCTGAAGGGCAGTGCAATCTTCCTCCAGGCGCCGACGATAAGCATGACAGACGGCGATGCCGGTAGTCTGGCGCCCGTGACCGAGGCAGACTGCGCGGAGTGCGCGAAGAAAACGACCAGTGCGAATCCGGTTGACGTGGCGACTGGGCAAAAAGTGCTGGCCCATCAGGATTTCATGCTGCCGGGGCGCCTGCCAATCAACTGGACGCGAAGCTACCGCAGTGCCGATCAGCGAACGGGTAGTCTCGGGGTCGCCTGGAAATTGCCGTATGCGACCGAGGTGCGCTCGACGGATGCAGGGTTGATCTACTTTGATGCCGATGGACGCCAGTTGCAGTTTCCCGTTCTTGCGGCCGGTGACGAGCACTTTCATCCAATCGAGAAAATCATCTTGTCCCGGCCAGAGGATGACGATGCCGGGGCCGTCTACGTAGTGCGATTCACCGACGGCTACGAAGAACATTATGCGCGGCACCCGATTTTCGAAGATCGATGGCAGTTGCATCGTATTGCCACGCGCGACGGCCAGAGCCTGAAACTGGGATACACACCGCAAGGTTGGCTTTGCGAGGTCCGCAACGACCAGCATGCGGTGCGCTGCAATCTGGATGACACGGGACGCATCGTTGCGGTGGTGAGCGTGCAGGACTCGGGCAGCACGGAACGTCGCTTGGCCGCTTACGTGTACAACGAGTACGGGGATATGGTGGAAGCGACCGATCGCTCGGATCTCACGTGGCGTTATGCCTACGAGCACCATCTGCTGACGATGTATCGCACGCCGTCGGGGGCGGTGCATGTTTCAGAGTGGGACAGTGACACGCCGCAATCCAGATGTTCGAGAACTTACGCCTATACGGAGGACTCGAACGGCCGCCAGCAAGTGACGCGCGACGTGCGCTTCTCTTATTCACCGTCATTGCGTACGACGCGCATGACGGACGGATTGGGCCACACAACCGAATACCACTATAACGGCCTATGGGCAGTTGACCGAATCGTTCATCCGGATGGCAGCGTTGAAGAGACTCACTTCGATGAGACGGGAAGTCTCGCCGGTTATACGGATGCGTTGGGGCGAAAAACGCGAATCGTCAACGATGCGCGCGGTAATCCGACTACGATTATCGATCCCGCGGGGCAATTAACGCGACTCGTCTATGGCGCGTTGAATCAGCCCGAGCAGATCATCGATCCGGCAGGTCAGATATGGCTACGCGCCTACGATGAGTCGGGGCATCTCCTGAGCGAGACCGATCCACTTGGCAATGTGACGGCATATACCTATGAGAACGGCTTGCCGGTGACTCGCACTGATGCGCTTGGCAACGTAACGAAGTTGCAGTGGGACCCTGTCGGTCAGCTCGTGTCGCATACTGATTGTTCGGGGAACACGACCGGCTACACGTACGATCGGTTCGGTCAGCTAACGGAGATCGCCGACGCGCTCGGGAATGTGACCCGACTGACCAATAGCGAGGCGGCGCGGATCGCGGGCGTGCAGCCCGCCGGTATGGGCTCCTGGAAAGCTCGCTACGATACGGCCGGGCGTATGGTCGCCCAGGTCGATCCGCTGGAACGCGTGACGCTCACCGAGTGGGATGCATACGACCAATGTGTGAAGATTGTCGATCCGGCCAATGGGGAACGGCGGTTCGAATACGACGAATCCGGTCGGCTGACGAAATTGACCAATGCGAATGGCGACGTTGCTACCTTCCTTTACGACAGCAGGTCGCGACTGATCGAGCAAATCGGATTCGATGGTCGTCGGCAGAGCTGCAAATACAACGCGGCGGGCGATCTTGTCGAACGGACGGACTACGGCCAGGACGGGCAGATCACGACAAGTATCATCCATGACGGTATTGGCCGCCCGATCGAACAGAAATCGAGCGATGGCAGTCATGCGCGCTATCGCTATGACGTGCGGGGACAGCTTACGCAAGCGCAAGCCGTTGCGTCGGGACGCTCGCCGATCCAGGTGACGTATGAATACGATGCGGCCGGTCACTGCACGGCAGAAATACAGTCGCATCACGGTCGGGTATGGCGACTCAAGCATGACGTCGACGCGATCGGCAATCGGGTGTCGACGTACGTGCCGGACGCAGGCGCGCTTGTCTGGCAGCGCTATGGCTCGGGTCACGTCCATGGCGTCCTGCTGAATCAACAGCCGTTGGCCAGTTTCGAGCGCGATGCGTTGCACCGGGAAATTCGGCGCACGCAAGGCGCGGCGTCGCATGAATTCGCGTATGGGGACAATGGATTGCTTGCGGCTCATCGGTGGCAGAGCCCGGGCGATCTGCCGCTGCCGCAGGAACATTCGCGTCCATGGCGAACCTGGCAATATGACCCTGCGGGTCAGTTGACAAGCCTGGACGATACGTTGCGCGGGAGGAAAGCCTATCAATACGACGCGTTGCTGCATCTGAAGAGTGTGATGTCGCCGAGCGATGCGGAGATATTTCATTACGACCGCGCGGGAAATCTGATGGGTGAGGCGGGCACGTCATCGATTTCACCGGGACATGCCAAGGGGGACCGTCTGAATGAATTCTGGTCGTCGGCATTTCCTGAACGTCGTACGGAATACGCATATGACGGTCACGGCAACAGAATGTCCAGAACGATGCTGTCCGCCGTTGCGCCCGAGCCGCGTGAACGGTTGCGTGACCCACGTAGATCGGCAAACCTGCTGCAGGCGCTGCGAGCGCTACGAGGTGAGCCGGACAGAACAGGAGTGGAAGCGTCCGTGGTCTCCCCGGAGGTGACGCGATATCGATACGACGGTAACCATCAGTTGGTTGCCGTCGAGCATGCTGGCGGAGAAAGGACGGAATACGAGTATGACGCGCTGGGGCGGCGGGTGGCGAAGCACCGAAAGCAGCCGGATGGGTCGAGTCAAACGACACTCTTCGTGTGGGACGGCGACTGGATGTTGCAGGAGATTGTCGCAGGGAGCACAAAACTCGAGGACAAGGTTGTAACGTACGTGCGGCACCCGGATCATTCGGGGCCATTGTCGAAATTTGCGGAAGGTCGTGCTTGGCATTACGTGACCGACCATCTCGGTACGCCGCAGGAGCTATACGACGATCGCAAGGAGATCGTGTGGGCGGCCGACTTGAGTGCTTACGGGCGCATGCGACGTGAGTTCGCGAGTTCGGTGGATAACCCGATTCGTTTCCCCGGCCAGTACTACGATGCGGAGTCGGGCCTGTATTACAACCGCTTCAGATACTACGACCCGGAGACGGGCCGCTATATCAACCAGGATCCGATCGGATTTCTGGGAGGGTACAACAAGTATGCCTACGCATTGAATGTCCCTAATCAGGCATATGATCCGAAGGGGTTGTTCATTCCGTTGATTGTTCTGGCCGGACTGGGGGCGAGAGCATTGCTTGGCGGGGCAATCGAACTGGGAATGCAGAGTGGAAAACAGGTCTTGGGGCAAGTGAAGGAGAACTGGGACGAAGGGCGTCCTCTCACCGACATCGATCTGGGCTGCGTGAAAATCGACTGGGCCGACGTTGGCGTGTCGGCGGCGGTCGGAACGGTCGCGCCTGGTCTGTTTGGTACGGCGAAAAATGTTTACAAATCCACCAAGGCGTTGAAAGTACTTTCCAGGCAGACCGGCAGGACTGCAAATCGTGCCGCCAAGTTGCAGGCGAGAGTGAGTGCGAAGAAGTCCGCGATCGGCAAGGAACTGGCAGTTCAGGGGGCGTGGCAGGGTGTCAAACAAGGTGGGAAATGCGTGCTTGGCGAGGAGAGAAAATGCGAAGAGTAAGCAAGACTTGGTTATATATCGTTTTTTTTGCGCCGCTGGCATTTTTCTATGAACCCGTGAAAAGGTACCTTGGGGGAGGCTGGCTGTTTTTTGTATGCGCGGTCGGTTATCTATGCGTGTGTTCGCTGTTGGCAAATTATTTTGGAAAGCCCGATAGAAAATAGAAGGCAGATTGCCGGTTGTGATTTGTCGATGCCTTGCAAGAGAGCGATTGTTGTGTTGAGGAATACCTGAATGCCAACACCCGTTGCAACCATTGGTACGGAGACCACGCATGGTGGGGTGGTGACGTCGGCTAACGCGGGCGTCGTTGTTGACGGTCGTCCGGTCGCGTGCGTCGGTGATACGGTGTCGTGTCCGTTGCACGGGCAAGGGGTCATCACGGACGGTGGTTTGGCGGCAGTGAGCGGGCGCCGAATCGCCCGCCACGGCAGCAGCACGAGCTGCGGTGCGACGCTCGTTGTTTCCGGGGGAGGCCCCACTGTCTGACCGATTCGCCTTTCACCGGCGTGAGATTGAAAGCACGCTGAAGCTCACGCACTGCCGGCTGGCCGAATGACCGGGACGCGCTCACGCGCGCTTGCCGTTCCCCTCCAGCCTCCGCACCGCCTCCGCCACCTCGTTCCTGAACCGCACGAGCGCCGCCTGATCCGGCGCCGGCGGCTGCACTGCCGCCCACAGCATGTCGATCAGCTGCGCGGCCGTCGTTTCCGTATCGAGCTTCCGGTGCCCGAGAATCGCGTCCCACAGCACGTGCTCCATCGGTCCGAACACCATCGAGCGCAGCAGGCTCAGCGGCATGTCGGTGCGCACCTGGCCGGCCGCCTGCCCGCGCGCGAGCACGTCCATCAGCGGCGCCGTATAGCGCCGCTGCAGCGCGGTCAGTTCGTCGCTCAGCACATGCTGCTTCGCGCGCCCCTCCGACAGCACGAGCGCGCACAGCCCGGTGCCGTTCACCAGCATCAGCCGCAGGTGGGTGCGCACGATGAACGCGAATTGCTGCTGCACCGGCGCATCCTGCGGCATCCCCAGCTCGAACGCCGCGATGATTTCGTCATACCAGTCCGCGATCACCCGCGCACACAGCTCGCGCTTGCCGCGGAAATAGCTGAACACGGTCGCCTCGGACACGCCGACCCGCTGCGCGATCTCGGCGGCGGTCGCGTGCTCGTAGCCCTTTTCGGCGAACACGTCACGTCCGGCGCGCAGGATGTCCTGCACGCGCTGCTGCGATTTGCGGCCGGCGGGCGCGCGGGGCGCGTCGGCGCGCTCGGCCTTCACGGTGTCGGTCATGATGTCGGTCGGATGCACGGCTGTCATCCGGCCATGATATCTGAGTGTCACTCAAAAAACTATTGACGACGTCCCACGCAAAGCGCGAAACTACGCAAAATTTCCGCAGTATTGGCTAACGAATCGGCGCAACAACCGGTTTTGAGCAAAACTCAGAAATCGGTGCGCGCA
The DNA here is from genome assembly GCF_000833595.1 of Burkholderia sp. MSHR3999. Lineage (NCBI taxonomy): Bacteria > Pseudomonadati > Pseudomonadota > Betaproteobacteria > Burkholderiales > Burkholderiaceae > Burkholderia > Burkholderia sp. MSHR3999. The sequence continues at coordinate 2,447,171 of NZ_JRFO01000007.1, read as the reverse complement.
ACGCACTTTCTGGAGACGGAGGAGACATGATCAACTTGCCCGGCGTGCAATTCATGCTCGGTGAAGACATCGAGATGCTGCGCGACGCCGTCGCGAACTTCGCGGCGAAGGAAATCGCGCCGCGCGCGGCGGAAGTCGATCGCACCGACCAGTTCCCGATGGATCTGTGGAAGAAGTTCGGCGACCTGGGCGTGCTCGGGATGACCGTCTCGGAAGAATACGGCGGCGCGAACATGGGCTACACCGCGCACATGGTCGCGATGGAGGAGATCTCGCGCGCGTCCGCGTCGATCGGCCTGTCGTACGGCGCGCACTCGAACCTGTGCGTGAACCAGATCCACCGCAACGGCACCGAAGCGCAGAAACGGAAATACCTGCCGAAGCTCGTCTCGGGCGAACACATCGGCGCGCTCGCGATGAGCGAGCCGAACGCCGGCTCCGACGTCGTCAGCATGAAGCTGCGCGCGGACAAGCGCGGCGACCGCTACGTGCTGAACGGCACGAAGATGTGGATCACCAACGGCCCCGACTGCGACACGCTCGTCGTCTACGCGAAGACCGACGTCGAAGCCGGCCCGCGCGGCATCACCGCGTTCATCGTCGAGAAGGGGATGAAGGGCTTCTCGGTCGCGCAGAAGCTCGACAAGCTCGGGATGCGCGGCTCGCACACGGGCGAGCTCGTGTTCGAGGACGTCGAGGTGCCGGAAGAGAACGTCCTCGGCCAGCTCAACGGCGGCGTGAAGGTGCTGATGAGCGGCCTCGACTACGAGCGCGCGGTGCTGTCGGGCGGCCCGACCGGCATCATGGCCGCGTGTCTCGACGCGGTCGTGCCGTACATCCACGACCGCAAGCAGTTCGGCCAGGCGATCGGCGAATTCCAGCTCATTCAAGGCAAGGTCGCCGACATGTACACGACGTTCCAGGCGTGCCGCGCTTACCTGTACGCGGTCGGCCGCCATCTCGACTCGGCCGGCAGCGACCACATTCGCCAGGTGCGCAAGGACTGCGCGGGCGTGATCCTCTACACGGCCGAGAAGGCGACGTGGATGGCCGGCGAGGCGATCCAGATCCTCGGCGGCAACGGCTACATCAACGAATACCCGGTCGGCCGCCTGTGGCGCGACGCGAAGCTCTACGAAATCGGCGCTGGCACGAGCGAGATCCGCCGGATGCTGATCGGCCGCGAGCTGTTCGCGGAAACGCTGTAACGCCCACGTCACGCCCACGTCACGCCCACGCCACGCCCACGCCACGCCCACGCCACGCGAACGGAGCCCCGTCGATGCCGATCATCGAATCCAAGCTGAACCCGCGCTCGGAAGAATTCCGCGCGAATGCCGCGGCGCTCGAGGCGGTCGTCGCCGACCTGCGCGCGAAGATCGAACAGCTCGCGCAGGGCGGCGGCCCGGCCGCGCGCGACAAGCACCTGTCGCGCGGCAAGCTGCTGCCGCGCGACCGGATCGCGCAGCTGCTCGATCCGGGCACGCCGTTCCTCGAGCTGTCGCAGCTCGCGGCCAACGGCATGTACAACGACGACGCGCCGGGCGCGGGGATCATCACCGGCATCGGCCGGATCGCGGGCCGCGAGTGCGTGATCGTCTGCAACGACGCGACGGTCAAGGGCGGCACCTACTACCCGGTCACGGTGAAGAAGCACGTGCGCGCGCAGGAGATCGCCGCGGAAAACCGCCTGCCGTGCGTGTACCTCGTCGATTCGGGCGGCGCGAACCTGCCGAACCAGGACGACGTGTTCCCCGACCGCGACCACTTCGGCCGCATCTTCTACAACCAGGCGACGATGTCGGCGGCGGGCATCGCGCAGATCGCGGTCGTGATGGGCTCGTGCACCGCGGGCGGCGCGTACGTGCCGGCGATGAGCGACGAGTCGATCATCGTGAAGAACCAGGGCACGATCTTCCTCGGCGGCCCGCCGCTCGTGAAGGCGGCGACCGGCGAGGAAGTGAGCGCCGAGGATCTCGGCGGCGGCGATGTGCACACGCGCCTGTCGGGCGTGGCCGACCATCTCGCGCAGAACGACGCGCATGCGCTGTCGATCGCGCGCAACATCGTCGGCCACCTCGCGCCGAAGCTCGCGTCGCCGGTGACGCTGCGCGAGCCGAAGCCGCCGCGCTACGACGCGCAGAGCCTGTATGGCGTGATCCCCGTCGACACGCGCAAGCCGTTCGACGTGCGCGAGGTGATCGCGCGCATCGTCGACGATTCCGAATTCGACGAGTTCAAGGCGCGCTACGGCACGACGCTCGTCACCGGCTTCGCGCACATCTGGGGCCATCCGGTCGGGATCGTCGCGAACAACGGCATCCTGTTTTCCGAATCGGCGGTGAAGGGCGCGCATTTCATCGAGCTGTGCTGCCAGCGCAAGATCCCGCTCGTGTTCCTGCAGAACATCACGGGCTTCATGGTCGGCCGCAAGTACGAGAACGAAGGGATCGCGCGGCATGGCGCGAAGATGGTGACGGCCGTGTCGAACGCGAAGGTGCCGAAGTTCACGGTGATCATCGGCGGCTCGTTCGGCGCGGGCAATTACGGGATGTGCGGGCGTGCATTCGGCCCGCGCTTCCTGTGGATGTGGCCGAACGCGCGGATCTCGGTGATGGGCGGCGAGCAGGCCGCGTCGGTGCTCGCGACGGTGCGCCGCGACGGCATCGAGGCGAAGGGCGGCGCGTGGTCGACCGACGACGAAGAGGCGTTCAAGCAGCCGATTCGCGACCAGTACGAGCGCCAGGGGCACCCGTACTACGCGAGCGCGCGGCTGTGGGACGACGGCGTGATCGACCCCGCGCAGACGCGCGACGTGCTCGGCCTGGGGCTCGCCGCGTCGATGAACGCGCCGATCGACGACACGCGCTTCGGCGTGTTCCGGATGTAACGAGCAAGGAGCGGACGATGCGATACGAAACCATCAAGGTCAACGAAGCAAACCGCGTCGCGACCGTCACGCTGGCGCGCCCCGACGTGCGCAACGCGTTCAACGAGACGATGATCGCCGAGCTGACGACCGCGTTCGAATGGCTCGACGCGCACGCCGGCGTGCGCGCGGTGGTGCTCGCGGCGGAAGGAACCGCGTTCTGCGCGGGCGCCGACCTGAACTGGATGAAGAAGATGGCCGGCTACTCGGACGACGAGAACCGCGCCGACGCGCGCAAGCTCGCGCGGATGCTCGAGGCGATCCACCGCTGCGGCAAGCCGGTGATCGCGCGCGTGCATGGCGATGCGTATGCGGGCGGCGTCGGCCTCGTTGCCGCCGCCGACATCGCGATCGCGGCGGACGGCGTGAAGTTCTGCCTGTCCGAGGCGCGGCTCGGGCTGATCCCGGCGACGATCGCGCCGTACGTGGTGCGCGCGATGGGCGAGCGCGCGGCGCGGCGCTACTTCACGACGGCGGAAGTGTTCGAGGGCGCGCGCGCGGCGGCGCTCGGCTTCGTGCACGAAGCGGTGCCGGCCGGTGCGCTCGACGAGACGGTCGAGCAGCTCGCGGCGACGCTGGTCGCGAACGGGCCCGATGCGGTGCAGGCGTGCAAGCGGCTCGTGGCCGACGTCGCGGGCCGTCCGCTCGACGCGGCGTTGATCGAGCAGACCGCCGAATGGATTGCGCGGACCCGCGCGGGCGCGGAAGCGCGCGAGGGCATCGCCGCGTTCCTGGAGAAGCGCACGCCGTCATGGCGGGCGTGACAGCAGCGCGCAGCGCGAACCCCATCCCTTACCGGACGACATCGAAGCCATGTTCGACAAGATTCTGATCGCCAACCGCGGCGAAATCGCCTGCCGGGTCGCCGCGACGTGCCGACGTCTCGGCATCGCGAGCGTCGCTGTCTATTCCGACGCGGACGCGCACGCGAAGCACGTCGCCGCGTGCGACGAGGCCGTGCATATCGGCGGCGCGGCGGTTGCCGACAGCTACCTGCGCATCGAGCGCATCATCGAAGCCGCGCGCGCGACCGGCGCGCAGGCGATCCATCCCGGCTACGGGTTCCTGTCCGAGAACGAGGACTTCGCGCATGCGTGCGAGCAGGCCGGCATCGTGTTCATCGGGCCGCCGGTCGACGCGATCGCCGCGATGGGCTCGAAGGCCGCCGCGAAGGCGCTGATGCATGCGGCCGCGGTGCCGCTCGTGCCCGGCTATCACGGCGACGAGCAGGACGCGGCGCTGCTGCATCGCGAGGCCGATGCGATCGGCTACCCGGTGCTGCTGAAGGCGAGCGCGGGCGGCGGCGGCAAGGGGATGCGCGTGGTCGAGCGCTCCGACGATTTCCCGGCGGCGCTCGCGTCGTGCCAGCGCGAGGCGGCGAGCAGCTTCGGCAACGACCGCGTGCTGATCGAGAAGTACCTGACGCGCCCGCGCCACGTCGAGGTGCAGGTGTTCGGCGACACGCACGGCAATACGGTCTACCTGTTCGACCGCGACTGCTCGGTGCAGCGCCGTCACCAGAAGGTGCTCGAGGAAGCGCCGGCGCCGGGCCTGCCGGATGAGGTGCGGCGGGCGATGGGCGAGGCGGCGGTCGCGGCCGCGCGCGCGGTCCGCTACGTCGGCGCGGGCACCGTTGAATTCATCATGACGGGCGACGCGTTCTACTTCATGGAGATGAACACGCGTCTGCAGGTCGAGCATCCGGTCACCGAGATGGTGACGGGCCTCGATCTCGTCGAGTGGCAACTGCGCGTCGCGGCGGGCGAACCGTTGCCGTTGCAGCAGGCGCAACTGCACGTGAGCGGGCATGCGATCGAGGCGCGCCTGTACGCGGAGAACCCCGCGCGCGGCTTCCTGCCGTCGACCGGCACGCTGAAGCACCTGCGCCTGCCCGACGGCGTCGAGTTCGCGACCGGCGCGCCGGTGCGCGTCGACAGCGGCGTGCGCGAAGGCGATGCGATCACGCCGTTCTACGATCCGATGATCGCGAAGCTGATCGTGCACGGCGCGGACCGCGAGGAAGCGCTCGGCCGGATGATGCGCGCGCTGCGTGAATGCGAGGTGGTCGGGCTTCATACGAATGCCGCGTTCCTGCAGCGGATCGTCGCGTGCGAGCCGTTCGCGACGGCCGATCTCGACACCGGCCTGATCGAGCGCAACCACGACACGCTGTTCGCGCCGCAACAGCCGCCGCGCGCGGCGCTCGCGCTCGCCTGTGCGGCGCTGCGCGCGCGCGAGCGCGATGCGCTCGCGGACCCCGGTTCGCCGTGGGCGGCGCTGTCGAACTGGCGTTTGAATGCCGGCTACCGCCGCACGCTCGAATGGCGCGCGATCGATCGCGAGTCGGACCTCACCGTGACCGTCGACGACGACGCGGCCGGCAAGCGGCTCGCGATCGGCGACGCGCCGGCGCAGCCGTTCGCGTGGACGCGCGGCGCGAGCCCGCTCGACTTCGACGTGACGCTCGACGGCGTGCGCAGCAGCGGCCGCGTGTATGCGGACGGCGACACGTTCCACGTGTTCACGCAGGGCGCGTCCGAATCGTTCGAATGGCGCAACCTGCTCGCGCACGCGGGCGACACCGAGCACGGCGGCGGGCGCCTGACCGCGCCGATGCCGGGCAAGGTGATCGCGGTGCTGGTCGAGGCCGGGCAGGCGGTCGAGCCGGGCACGCCGCTGATCGTGATGGAAGCGATGAAGATGGAGCACACGATCGGCGCGCCGAGCGCGGGCGTCGTCGCGGAAGTGCTGTACGGCGTCGGCGACCAGGTCGCCGACGGCGCGCAACTGCTCGTGATGGCGGAAGCCTGAGCGCTGCGTCAGGGCCCGTCGCCGGTCGGCGCGGGTCCTGACCATCCCTGACAGTCCGGCGGCCGGAAGTCCGCTAAACTGGCGGTCAGCGCGGCAGCGCCCGAACGGGGCGCGGCCGCGCGCGACACTGCGACCCTCCAACTTCCCATCCTCGCCGACGATGACGTCTCCTGTCCTGAACGGCCTGCGCATCGGCATCACGATCGGCCTGCGCGCCCCCGACGAAAGCCTTTGGATCAACGGCATCAAGCAGAACGCGCTGTTCCTCGCGAAGCTGCTGATGGCGTCGCCGCACGGCTACCGCGTGACGCTCGTCAACACCACCGACGTGCCGCTGACCGATGCGCTGCCGTGGGATCGCGCGGTGTACGACACGCGCGCGTTCGCGGACGCGAAGGACGCGCTCGACGTGCTGATCGAGCTCGGCGGGCAGATCGACGCCGCGCAGACCGCGTACCTGAAGGCGCGCGGCGCGAAGCTCGTCAGCTATTGCTGCGGCGTCGAGTACATCAACGCGATGGAGTCGATGCTGTTCGGCCGCCGGCTGTGGGATTCGCTCTTCATCAACCGCGGCTTTGACGAGGTGTGGGCGATCCCGCAGATCGCGCCGTCGTCGCTGCCGTTCCTGCAGTCGCTGCGCCGCTGCCCGGGGCGCGTCGTGCCGTTCGTCTGGGATCCGATGTTTCTGGCCGAGCGCGCCAGCACGCTGCCCGGGCACGGCGAATACCGGCCGAGCGGCGCGAGCGCGAAGCGGCTCACGGTGATGGAGCCGAACCACAACGTCGTGAAGTTCTGCGTGTATCCGCTGCTGATCATCGACGAGGCGTATCGCCGCGAGCCGGACGCGATCGCGTTCACGCACGTGACGAACGCGGACCGTCTCGCGCGCGAGAGCCAGGAGTTCGTGATGCTGATGAACTACCTGGAGGTCGTGCGCGCCGGCAAGGCGAGTTTCGTCGGCCGCTTCGACACGCCGGTGTTCCTGTCCGAGCTGACCGACATCGTCGTGTCGCACCAGTGGGAGAACCCGCTCAACTACTTCTACTTCGACGTGTGCTGGCAGGGCTATCCGCTCGTGCACAACGCGAGCCTCGCGCCCGATCTCGGCTACTACTACCCGGACAACGACGTGCAGCAGGGCGCTGACGCGCTGCTGCGCGCGCTGCACACGCACGACGACGACTGGGAAGGGTACGCGCTGCGCCAGCGCGAGATCCTGCGGCGCTATACGTCCGCGAACCCCGCGCTCGTCGCCGAGTACGACGCGCTGCTTGCGCAGTTGATCGGCGCGACGGCGGCGTAGCGGCGTCGCGGGAGCAAAAAAAACCGCCGAAGTGGGGGCTTCGGCGGCTTGCAAGGCACAAAGATGACGGATCCGGGGGTGGTCCGCCGGAATTGATTTTAATGTTAACTATCCTGTAAGACTGTTAAAGACAGTCAGTTTTAATTGCCGGTGTGCGATGAATTGATAATCCGGAAAATCAACCTTCATTGAATATCATAATGAACGAATGGTTGATGTCTTGGCCCGGTCGAGCCGCGCGGCGCGCGCGATTTCAATTCATATTTTCATATGAATAAAGCGCGATCCGGCGAGCCGAATAATAAGTTGTTCCGGATTTCATTCGTGTAATTTCAATATCGTTAACAGTATTCGAATTTGCTTGAATCTAGAATGGCTTCCGGATATTTCAACGAAGGCCGGATTTTCGATTCGGTCGATTTTCGTTGGCAAGGTGCGGGAGGATTCTTTTTCATTCTCCGGCGTTTATTGTGACGAATGGGCCGGTTCGCGCGGCTCGACGTTTTCCGGAGCGCCGGAATGAATGTGGTCGATGCTCGCCTTGAGGCGCAGATGCAAGAGAATCATGACGACGCCGGCCAGCTGTTCGATCCGACCGCCGCACATCCCGACTCCGTCGCGGTATGCCGCTTCATCGAGCGCCGGCTCGCGTTTGCGCGCGAGCCCGTCTGCAGGACCGACCTGTCGGGCGGCGTGCTCTACCGCGAATGCCTCGCGCGGCTCGCACGCGGGCAGCGCGACGTGTTGCGGCCCGTTGCGTTCCTGCCGGGGCTCGTATCGATGGGGCTGATGCGCTGGTTCGACCAGCTCGTGGTCAGCCGGACGATCGACAGCCTGCGCGCCGATGCGCAAGCCGTCTACGGCTGCAACGTGTCGGCATCGAGCGCGACGGAAGACGCACAGTGGCAGACGATCTTCGATCGGCTCCACGTCGAGCCGGCGGTCGCGCAGCGGCTCGTGCTCGAGATCACGGAAACTACGCCGCTGGACCCGCTATCCGGCCGTGCATTCGTCCATCGGGCGCGGCAGACCGGCTGCCGGATCGCGATCGACGATTTCGGCGCGGGCCACAGCGCGCACAACCACTTCGTGGTCGGCCGTCCGGACATCGTGAAGCTGGACCGGTCGATGCTGGCGATGATCCGGAACAACGCGGTCGGCCGGTATCAGGTGCGCCGGCTGGTGGCGCTGACGCACGAGAACACGGGGCACGTCGTCGTCGAAGGCGTGGAGACCGAGCTCGACCGGCAGATGTCGATCGACGCCGGCGTCCGGTGGGCGCAGGGCGATCACTTTTCCCGGCGTTCGGATGCCGCGTGATGCGATCCGTTCGATGTCGTGCAGCCGGGTGGGCTGACGCAGTCTTGAGAGGTGGGGCGGCCGTGGACGCACACAGCAGGATGGCGATACATCGCGAGCCGGCGGCGATCCGGGAGGTGGCGGCCATTCTCGTCCGCCTGAGCACCGGGCCGGCCGGCAGGCAGGTCGACATGATCCGCTACTTCGACGGCCTGGAGGCGGTCGCGCGCCGCATCGCGGCGGCGCGCCTGCCGGATGCGGCCAGCCGCGAACTGGCGGCCCGCTATTACTGCGCGGGGATTCTGACGAGCGTGTACGGGCGCGAATCGGCGATTGCGCACGGCATCGCCGGCAGCCTCGAGCAACAGGTGAACGGCCGCGCATCGCGGCGCATCTTCGCGGTGCTGATGCGCGCCGGGCGCAAGCAGGGGCAGGCGTTCATGGACGCCTGCGGGCATCTCGTTCGCGGGTAGCGCTTCCCGCGTTCCCGCATCAGCCGATCGCGCGGTCGCCGAACAGTTGCAGAATCCGCTCCGAATGCGCGCGGACGTTGTGCTCGGCCAGCGCATCGACGCCGGCCAGGTATTGCCGAGCCGCCCGCGCGTAGTCGTCGAGCCGCGCATCGTGGGTCTGCGCGGCGGTGACGATCGCCCGCGCCGCGTCGAAGATGTCGAAGTCCGCGTAGTAGTAGCCGACGTCGCGCAGGAACGGCGAGTTGTGCACCAGCGGGTAGTTGCCGTACAGCGCGTCGTAGAGCAGGTAGTTCAGGCCGTTTTCCCAATGGTGCGACACGACGATGTCGGTGTGGTGCGCGGCCCACGCGACGAACGGCGCGCGCACGTCAGCGGTCGCCTTGCCGTCCTGGACCATTTCCAGCCCGAGCGCGAGATGCTTGAAGGCGACGTTTTCCTTCTTGTCGAACGTGTTGGTCATGTAGACGTGCTCGACCAGCTCCGGATGGGCGACGTAGCACGCGTTCGCCGCGAGCATCGGCACGACCGCGCTCTTGACGACGTTGAGGTTCGGCTCGAAGAACGCGATGCGCTTCGCAGGCCCGTGGTTCCGGTAGCCGAAACGCGCCTTCAGCTCGGGATCGGCGTCGAGGCTGCGCTCGATGAAATACGGCGACCAGATGTGCGGCAGCACGAACACGGGCGCGCGGTAGACCGCCTGGAAATAGGCCGCGCAGGTGTGCGCATGCTGCGGGTTGGTCCAGATCTCGTCGAACTGCACGCGATGCGGGTTGGGCCGCCAGTCGTTCTTCCCGAAGTTGATCGTTTCGACCGCGATCACGTAGTCGTTGCCGAAACGGTACGACACGCACTTGCCGCCGCGCTGCCGGACCGCGTCCGCATGGCTCGGATGAATGAACGCGTTCATCTCGATCAGCAGGTCAGTCTGGTGGACGATTGCCGACAGCGGCCGCAGCGCGTCGCGGAATTCGTCCATCATCAGCGCTTCCGGATAGTCGGCGATGCCGTCGTCGTGCGCGAGCCAGACGTCGCCGACGAGCGGCGACTGCTTCAGCAGCATGTATAGGTACACGCAGTGCTGGTTCGCGCCGTTGTACCAGATCGACTGCGCCGCGTCGCGCTGCACGTTGATCGTTATCGCAACGTTGATCTTCATGTCGGCTCTCCGTCCGCGGTGCGTCAGGCGTCGTGATAGAGCGACGCGATCGCGTCCGTATACGCGGCGACATTGTCCGGGTTGTAGATGCTGACCGAATCGAGTACGCGCTTCGACCGCTCGCGGTACGTGTCGAGGTTCGCGTCGTGCTCCGCGAACGCTTGCAGCAGCGCGCGGCCGCCGGCCTGGCAGTCGAAGTCAGGATAGAAATACCCGGCGTCGCCGAGGAACGGCGAGTTGTGGATCAGCGGATAGTCGCCGTACAGCAGTTCGTAATACAGATAGTTCTGCGCGTTTTCCCACGTGTGCGACACCACCGCGTCGCCGAACGCCGCCATGAACTCGTATACCGCATAGCGGCTCTCGAACGTCGTGAGGCCGTGATCGACGATGTCGAGGCTCTTCGCGAAGTGGACGAACGTCGTGTGGTCCTTCAGGTGCAGCGTGTTGCACACGCGCACGATCTCCAGGAAGTCCGGCTGCGCGCGATACGCTTCCTCGGTCACGAGCATCGGGATGATGCTCGTCTTCACCATGCAGATGTTCGGTTCGAACATCGTCACGCGCCAGCGCGGTTTGCCGGGCTGGTAGCCGAACGCGAGGCCGGGCCCGAGCGTCGCGCGCGCCTTGTCGAACAGCATCGGATGCCAGATGTGCGGGACGATCGTCACCGGCGCGCGCAGGCCCGTCTGGTAATAGTGCAGGCACGAACGCTCGAATTCGGGAATCGTCCACACGCTGTCGTACGGCGCGCCGGAGAACAGGAAGCCCGACGGCTTGTTGAACATCGCGCGCTCGATGTCGATCACGTAGTCGTTGCCGACCCGCATCGTCACCACCTTGCCGCCGCGCTCGCGGAACGCGCGCAGGTAATCGGCGTTGAACTGCGCGCTCATCTCGATCAGTACGTCGCAGCGCTGCATCGCTTCGTCCATCGACAGGAGCGGCACGTTCCATTCGCCGAGCATCATCTGCGGATCGGCGACCTGTTCGCCGCCGTTCACCATCACGGCTTCCGCGACGAGCGGCGACTGCCGCAGCAGCAGGATCAGCAGCAGGCAGTTCTGGAAGATGCCGTTTTCCCACAGCGACTGGCCGGCGCCGCGCACGAACAGCGACACGCCGACGACGAGGCGCTTGCCCTCGCCGGGCGCTTGACGGGCATTGGAGTCCGACATGCGTGTGCTCCGGTTCAGGCGACCAGACGCGCAACGAACGCGTCGAGGTTCGCGGGGTTGTCGATCGAGACCGACTTCAGCAGCCGGTCGGCCTTCGCGCGGTAGTCGTCGAGCCGTGCGTCGTGATGCTGCCACGCGTCGAGCAGCGCGCGGCCGCCCGCTTCGGAATCGAAGTCGGGGTAGTAGTAGCCGGCGTCGCCGAGCAGCGTCGAGTTGTGGATCAGCGGATAGCCGCCGTACAGCACGTCGTAGTACAGATAGTTCTGCGGGTTTTCCCAGTGATGGGAGACGACCGCGTCCGCGTGGCGCGCCATGAAGCCGGGCAGGTCGATGCGCGGCTCGAAGGTCGCCTTGTGCTGGCGGACGAGGTCGAGGCTGTTCGCGAAGTGCAGGAAGGTCGGGTGCTCCTTCAGGTGCATCGAATTGACGACGAACAGGTGCTCGACCGCTTCCGGGCGCGCGCGATAGAGCTCCTCGCACGCGAGCATCGGGATATGGCAGGTCTTCACGACCGAGATGTTCGGCTCGAGCGTCGCGAGCCGCCACGCGGCGCGGCCGGGCTGGTAGCCGAACGTCGCACCTTCGCTCGCGAGCGCGGCGATGCGCCGGTCGAGGAAGTACGGCGACCAGATGTGCGGGATCGTGTAGACCGGCGCGCGCGTGAGCGTGCGCAGCAGCGGCACGTCGATCGTCTGCGATTTCTCCAGCACCCACACTTCGTCGAACGGCGCGCCGTTGAAGATGTGTCCGGACGGCTTCTCGAAGATCGGCGTTTCGGCGAGGCCGCTGTAGGTATGGCCGACGAAGCACGCGATGCGCTTCTTGCCGAGCGCCTTCATGTGCTTGAGCCATTCGACCGGCAACTGCGCGCCCATCTCGATCACGACGTCGAGTGCGTGCGTGACGTCGTTCGGCTGCACGAGCGGCACGTCGAGGCCGTCGAGGTCGAGGCCGGCGGGCAGCGCGCGTGCGTCGCCGCCGTTCAGGAAGTAGACGGGGCCGACGCGGTCGGAGCGCTTCAGCATCATCGCGAGGTACGCGATGTTCTGGTGGATGCCGTTTTCCCAGATCGCCTGGCCGTCTCGCGCGAACAGCGAGATGCCGACGGCCGGGCGTTCGTTGCGGGCGCCGCGCGAGGCGGCTTGATTGATGTCCGTCACCAGCAAAATCCCTGTGCGGAGGCGCCGGTCCGTCGGCGTCGAACGCCGACGCGCGGACCCGGCAGGCCGTTGGTTGTCACGTGTGCGCCTGCGGCGGCGCGGCTCGCGGAAACGGGCCGGGCGGCGCGGATGGCGACATCGGCGGCCAAAGCCGGTTCGACGCGTCGCCGCGCGCTGCCGGGCCGGCCGCCAGCGGCGATTGTGGCACGGAAATCGCCGGTTTGTGGAGTCGGGGCGGCCCCGACGGGGCCGGCGCAGGCCGACACGTTATCGGATGCGTCCAATCGGCATGACGGCCGGCAGGATTCGCGCGGCATGCCGCGATCGGGCCGGGTTCCGTCGTGCGTATTCCGAAACTTCGCCGAAACATCGGCACGGGTGGTGCGCGACGCAGCGGGTTCAACGTTCCAGCGAGATCTCGACGCGCCGGTTGCTCGCGCGTCCTTCCGCCGTGGCGTTGGAGGCGACCGGATCGGCGCTGCCGCGCCCCGTCACGGCGACGGTGCGGGCGTTCAGGCCATGCGACTTCAGATAGCCGGCGACGGCTTGCGCGCGCCGCTGCGACAGCGCGAGATTGGACGCGTCGCCGCCCACCGAATCCGTGTAGCCCGTGACCGACACACGCGCAAACGCCGTGTTGCCCTGTCTGGCCAGCAGCGCGTCGAGCGACGCGCGGGCGGTCGGCGTGAGCGTCGCCAGCCCGGTGGCGAACAGCGCGTCGCCTGCGAGATTCACATGTTCGACGGGGGCGGGCGCCGCTGACGCGGGCGACGATGCCGGCGCCGGCGCAGCGGCTTCCGGCGCGCCGCACTGGAACACCAGCGTGGCCGGGTCGGCATTATCGCGCAGCGCTTTCGCGGTATCGACCGTGCGCACCGGCTGGTCGCCGCAGAGATGTTGCGCGGCCTTCATGCAGGTATTCGGGCCGGAGAAGATCCCGTGGCAGTCGACCTGGTAAGTGCGCACGCCGTCGCGCGGCTGCAGCTCGGATGCGCTGAACGTCGGGCCGGACGCGCTGGAGCAGGCGGCGAGGGTTATCGCGGAGAGCGCGAGCGCGAAAGTGAGTGTGTTCACGGTGATGTCCTGAATACGATCGTTGACGGGAGCCCGCTGCGTCGAGCGGGCGGCGGGCGGGGCCGGGCGCTGACCGCTGCGCCCGGCCCGCGCGGCGCGGGTTATTTCCACTGATACAGCATGCCGGCGCCGATCACGCGCTGGCTGCCGCTGAAGCCGCCGTTGATCGACGCCTTCAGGTTCTCGGTGATCCGCGCCTGCATGTTGACCGCCATCGCCTTCTGGCCGAGGAACGTCGATGCGCCGACGCCCATCCCGAAGTTGGCGTCGCGGTCGAGCTGCGGGATCGACGCCATCGCGCCGACGGCCGCGATACCCTGCTTCGCCATCTGGTCGGTTTGCTGCAGTTGCGAACCGAGGTTGTTGATCTGCGCCTGCTGGCCCGACAGCGCCGTCGACATCGTCGACGACACCGCGTTGAGCTGGTTGACGTTGACCGCATCGGTGCCTTGCGTGCCCGGCGCGACGTTGACGATCTGGCGCTGCTGCGTGTCGTTGCCGACCGACACCACGTTCGAGCGGCCGCCGTCGGTCGACGCCGCGCCGATCGCCACCGAGTTCGAGCCGGCGGTGACGGTCGGACGATCCGTGCCGGTGCCGTTCATGTCGGCCGAGACGCCGTTCGTGTTCACCGTGCGCGTCGTGTTGTTGTTCAGCGTCGTCGACAGCTGGTTCAGCGTGTTGTTGATGGTCGTCACGCCGGTCGACAGCGACGCCACGGTGCTGTTCGTCGAGCTGAGGCCCGTCGACAGCGAGCCGATGCCGGTCGAGGTCGACGTCGACAGCGACGTGAGGTTGCTGTTGGTCGACGACAGTCCGGTCGACAGCGAGCTGATGCTGGTCGACGTCGACGTGGACAGCGACGCAACCGTGCTGTTGGTCGAGCTCAGGCCGGTGGACAGCGAGCCGATCCCGGTCGACAGCGAGCCGATGCTCGTCGACGTTGCCGTCGACAGGCTGTTGACGGCCTGGTTCGTCGCGTTGAGCTGGCTGCCGTTGATCGCGTCCGTGCTGGTGGCCGAGATGCGGCCTGCGGCGACGTTGGTGATCTGGCGTTCCGCGCCCGGCGCGCCGACGCTCACGACACTCGTCGGCGAGCTGCCCGCGAAGAAGTACGTGACGCCGCCGATCGTCGTGCTCGACGTCGGGTTCGCGGCGGCCGTGACGGAGTTCGTGCCGAGTGCGACGTCGTTGAGGTTGTTCGCGACCGCGTTCGAGCCGAATGCCAGCGAGCCGGCGCCGGCGGCCGTCGCCGTGTTGCCGAGCGCGAGCGAGCCGTTGCCGGTTGCCGTGTTGGCGTTGCCGATCGCCAGTGCGCCGTTGCCGGTGGCCGTGTTGTTCGCGCCGAGCGCGACCGCGCCGGTGCCGGTGGCCACGTTCGGATCGCCGATCGCGACCGCGCCGTCGCCGCTCGCCGTGTTCGCGACGCCGATCGACACGGCCTTGCCGCCCGTCGCCGACGCGTTCTGGCCGATGGCGACCGCGCCGTTCGACGACGCGTTCGCGCCGTCGCCGACCGCGACGCTGCTCGCGCCCGAGGCGCTTGCGTTCACGCCCGCCGCAATGGCGTTGACGCCCGTTGCGCCGTCGTTGGCGTAGTTGGCCTGCTGCGTGCCGTTGTCGTTGACGCTGTAGTAGTGCGTCTTCGCGGCCTGGATCGCGGTCGAGGTCGACGTCGACAGCGATGTGAGATTGCTGTTGGTCGTGCTCAAGCCGGTCGACAGCGAGCCGATGCCGCTCGACGTGGAGGTCGACAGCGATGCGACGGTGCTGTCGGTCGTGCTCAGGCCGGTGGACAGGGAGCTGAGGCCGGTTGAGGTCGAGGTGGACAGCGATGCGACCGTGCTGTTGGTCGTGCTCAGGCCGGTGGACAGGGAGCTGAGGCCGGTCGAGGTCGAGGTGGACAGCGATGCGACGGTGCTGTTGGTCGAGCTGAGGCCGGTGGACAGGGAGCTGAGGCTGGTCGAGGTCGAGGTGGACAGCGATGCGACGGTGCTGTTGGTCGAGCTGAGGCCGGTGGACAGCGAGCCGATGCCGGTCGAGGTCGACGTGGACAACGACGCGATCGAGCTGTTGGCCGTCGAGATGCCGGTCGACGTGGAGGTCGACAGGGACGCGACGGAGCTATCGGTCGAGCTGAGGCCGGTCGACAGCGAGCTGATGCCGGTCGAGGTCGACGTGGACAACGACGCGATCGAACTGTTGGCCGTCGAGATACCGGTCGACGTGGAGGTCGACAGGGACGCGACGGAGCTATCGGTCGAGCTGAGGCCGGTCGACAGCGAGCTGATGCCTGTCGAAGTCGACGTGGACAACGACGCGATCGAGCTGGTGGCCGTCGAGATGCCGGTCGACGTGGAAGTCGACAGCGACGCGACGGAGCTATCGGTCGAGCTCAGGCCCGTCGACAGCGAGCTGATGCCGGTCGAGGTCGACGTGGACAACGACGCGATCGAGCTGTTGGCCGTCGAGATGCCGGTCGACGTGGAGGTCGACAGGGACGCGACGGAGCTGTCGGTCGAGCTCAGGCCGGTGGACAGCGAGCTGATGCCGGTCGAAGTCGACGTGGACAGCGACGCGATCGAACTGTTGGCCGTCGAAATACCGGTCGACGTGGAAGTCGACAGCGACGCAACCGAGCTGTCGGTCGAGCTGAGGCCGGTCGACAGCGAGCTGATGCCAGTCGAAGTCGATGTGGACAGCGACGCGATCGAACTGTTGGCCGTCGAAATACCGGTCGACGTGGAAGTCGACAGCGACGCAACCGAGCTGTCGGTCGAGCTGAGGCCGGTGGACAGCGAGCTGATGCCTGTCGAAGTCGACGTGGACAACGACGCGATCGAGCTGGTGGCCGACGAGATACCCGTCGACGTGGAAGTCGACAGCGAAGCGACGGAGCTGTCGGTTGAGCTAAGGCCGGTCGACAGCGAGCTGATGCCTGTCGAAGTCGACGTGGACAACGACGCGATCGAACTGGTGGCCGACGAGATACCCGTCGACGTGGAAGTCG
Source organism: Burkholderia sp. MSHR3999 (assembly GCF_000833595.1). NCBI lineage: Bacteria > Pseudomonadati > Pseudomonadota > Betaproteobacteria > Burkholderiales > Burkholderiaceae > Burkholderia > Burkholderia sp. MSHR3999. The sequence continues at coordinate 2,430,778 of NZ_JRFO01000007.1, read as the reverse complement.
ACAGCGAAGCGACCGAGCTATCGGTCGAGCTGAGGCCGGTGGACAGCGAGCTGATGCCGGTTGAGGTCGACGTGGACAGCGACGCGATCGAGCTGTTGGCCGTCGAGATACCGGTCGACGTGGAGGTCGACAGCGAAGCGACGGAGCTGTTGGTCGAGCTCAGGCCGGTGGACAGCGAATTGACGCCACTTTGCGCGGTGCTGATACCCGTCGACGTGGAGGTCGACAGGGACGCGACGGAGCTGTCGGTTGAGCTCAGGCCGGTCGACAGCGAGCTGATGCCGGTCGAGGTTGACGTGGAGAGCGACGCGATCGAGCTGTTGGCCGACGAGATGCCGGTCGACGTGGAGGTCGACAGCGAGGTCACGCTGCTATCGGTCGTCGAGAGCCCGGTCGACAGCGACGCAATCGCGCTGTCGGACGACGACAGTGTCGAGGACAGCGATGCGACGGTACTGTTCGTGCTCGACAGGCCGGTGGACAGCGAGCCGATGCCGGTCGAAGTCGACGTGGACAGCGACGTGATGCTCGAATCGGTCGTGCTCGCGACTGCGTAGAGCTGGCTGCCGTTGATCGCGTCCGTGCTGGACGACGTGATCCGGCCGGCCGCCACGTTGGTGATCTGACGCTCCGCCCCTGCGTTGCCGACGCTCACGACGCTCGATGGCGTGGCGCCGGCGAAGTTGCCATAAGTCGTCGAGCCGATGGTCGCACTGCTGGTCGGGTTCGCGGCCGCGGTGACGGAGCCGCTGCCGAGCGCGACGTCGCCGGCGTTGTTCGCGATGGCGTTCGGGCCGATCGCGACGGAGTTGGTGCCAAGGGCCTGGCTGTCCGGCGCAGTTGAATTCGCGTGGAAGTACTTGATGCCCTGGCTGTTGATGTTGTCGATGGCCGCGCCGACGCTGTTGGCCGTGGACGTCGTGCCGTTGGCGTTGTACGTGGTGTACGACGGCGCCGAGATCGTGCCGGTCGCCGGGTTGTACGTTGCGCCGCCGCCGAGTGCCGCGGCAGTGCTGTTGCCGAGGTTGTTGGTGTTGGTCGTCACCGTGCTCAGGCCGGTGGACAGCGAGCTGATGCCGGTCGAGGCCGACGTCGACAGCGAAGCAACGGTGCTGTTGGTCGAACTCAGGCCAGTCGACAGGGACGTGACACCGCTTTGCGCGGTGCTGATGCCGGTCGACGTGGAGGTCGACAACGAAGCGACAGAGCTGTTGGTCGAGCTCAGGCCCGTTGACAGCGAATTGACGCCGCTTTGTGCGGTGCTGATGCCGGTCGAGGTGGAGGTCGACAACGAAGCAACCGTGCTGTTGGTCGAGCTGAGGCCGGTGGACAGTGAATTGACGCCGCTTTGCGCCGTGCTGATGCCGGTCGAAGTCGAGGTCGACAACGAAGCGACGGAACTGTTGGTCGAGCTCAAACCCGTCGACAGCGAATTGACGCCGCTCTGCGCGGTGCTGATGCCGGTCGAGGTCGAGGTCGACAGCGAAGTGACGGAGCTATTGGTCGAGCTGAGGCCGGTGGACAGCGAGTTGATGCCGGTCGAGGTCGACGTGGACAGCGAAGCGACAGAGCTGTTGGTCGAGCTCAGGCCCGTCGACAGCGAATTGACGCCGCTCTGCGCGGTGCTGATGCCGGTCGAGGTCGACGTGGACAGCGAAGCGACAGAGCTGTTGGTCGAGCTCAAACCCGTGGACAGCGAGTTGACGCCGCTCTGTGCGGTGCTGATACCGGTCGAGGTCGAGGTCGACAGCGAAGTGACGGAGCTATTGGTCGAGCTGAGGCCGGTGGACAGCGAGTTGATGCCGGTCGAGGTCGACGTGGACAGCGAAGCGACGGAGCTGTTGGTCGAGCTCAAACCCGTCGACAGCGAGTTGACGCCGCTCTGCGCGGTGCTGATGCCGGTCGAGGTCGAGGTGGACAGCGAAGCGACGGAACTGTTGGTCGAGCTCAAGCCCGTGGACAGCGAATTGACGCCGCTCTGTGCGGTGCTGATGCCCGTCGAGGTCGAGGTCGACAGCGAGGTGACGGAGCTATTGGTCGAGCTGAGGCCGGTGGACAGCGAATTGACACCGCTCTGCGCGGTGCTGATACCGGTCGACGCAGAGGTCGACAACGAAGTGACTGTGCTGTTGGTGGTCGACAGACCGGTGGACAGCGAGTTGACGCCACTCTGCGTGGTGCTGATGCCCGTCGAGGTCGACGTGGACAGCGAAGCGACGGAACTGTTGGTCGAACTCAAGCCCGTCGACAGCGAGTTGACGCCGCTTTGCGCCGTGCTGATACCGGTCGAAGTCGACGTGGAGAGCGACGCGATCGAGCTGTTGGCCGACGAAATGCCGGTCGAGGTCGACGTGGACAGCGAAGCGACGGAGCTATTGGTCGAGCTGAGGCCCGTCGACAGCGAGTTGACGCCACTCTGCGCGGTGCTGATGCCGGTCGAAGCCGAGGTGGACAGCGAAGCGACGGAGCTGTTGGTCGAACTCAGGCCTGTCGACAGCGAACCGATGCCGGTCGAAGTCGACGTGGACAGCGATGCGATCGAGCTGTTAGCCGACGAAATACCGGTCGACGTGGAGGTCGACAGCGACGCAACGGAGCTATTGGTCGAGCTGAGGCCCGTCGACAGCGAACTGACGCCCGTCGACAGTGAAGAAATCGCGGACGAACTCGAGCTCAGGCCGGTCGACAGCGAGCCGACGGCCGTCGAGGTCGACGTCGACAGCGTGTTGATCGCGGTATTGGTCGCGTAGAGCTGCGAACCGTTGATCGCGTCCGTGCTGGTGGCGGAGATTCGCCCGGCCGCGACGTTCGTGACCTGGCGCTCGGCGCCGGCTGCGCCGACGCTGACGACGCTGCTCGGCGTTGTGCCCGCGAACGAATAGGTCGTGCCGCCGACCGTGCCGGTGGCAGTCGGATTCGCGGCCGCGGTGACGGAACCGCTGCCGAGCGCGACGTCGCCGGCGTTGTTCGCGACGGCGTTCGGGCCGATCGCGACCGAATCGGTGCCGAGGGCCTTGCTGTCCGGCGCAGTGGAGTTCGCGTGGAAGTACTTGATGCCCTGGCTGTTGATGTTGTTGATCGCCGAGCCGACGTTGTTCGCGGTGGTCGTCGTGCCGTTCGCGTTGTACGTGGTGTACGACGGCGCCGAGATCGTGCCGGTCGCCGGGTTGTAGGTGGCGCCGCCGCCGAGTGCCGCGGCAGTGCTGTTGCCGAGGTTGTTGGTGTTGGTCGTCACCGAGCTGAGGCCGGTGGACAGCGAGCTGATGCCCGTCGAGGCCGATGTGGAGAGCGAGGCGATCGAACTGTTGGCCGACGAGATGCCGGTCGAAGAGGAAGTCGACAGTGACGCGATCGAGCTATTGGTCGAGCTCAAGCCGGTTGACAGGGAGTTGACGCCGCTTTGCGCCGTGCTGATGCCGGTCGACGCGAAGGTCGACAGCGAAGTGACCGCGCTGTTGGTGGTCGACAGACCGGTGGACAGCGAGTTGACGCCGCTTTGCGCGGTGCTGATGCCGGTCGAAGCAGACGTCGACAGCGACGTCACGGAGCTGTTCGTCGAGCTCAGTCCAGTCGAAAGCGAGCTGATGCCGGTCGAAGTCGACGTGGAGAGCGAGGCGATCGAGCTGTTGGCCGACGAGATGCCGGTCGACGCGGAGGTCGACAACGAGGTAACCGTGCTGTTGGTCGTCGACAGGCCGGTAGACAGCGAGTTGACGCCGCTTTGTGCGGTACTGATGCCGGTCGAAGCAGACGTCGACAGCGACGTCACGGAGCTGTTCGTCGAGCTCAGTCCAGTCGAAAGCGAGCTGACGCCGGTCGAAGTCGACGTGGAGAGCGAGGCGATCGAGCTGTTGGCCGACGAGATGCCGGTCGACGCGGAGGTCGACAACGAGGTAACCGTGCTGTTGGTCGTCGACAGGCCGGTAGACAGCGAGCTGACGCCGCTCTGCGCCGTGCTGATACCGGTCGAAGCGGAAGTCGACAACGAGGTAACCGTGCTGTTGGTCGTCGACAGACCGGTGGACAGCGAATTGACGCCGCTTTGCGCGGTGCTGATCCCGGTCGACGTCGACGTGGAAAGCGAAACGATCGAGCTATTGGCCGACGAAATACCCGTCGACGCTGACGTGGACAAACTGGCGATGCTCGACGTCGTCGTGCTGGCGACCGCGTAAAGCTGGCTGCCGTTGATCGCATCCGTGCTGGCCGCACCGACGAGGCCGGCGGCGACGTTCTGGATGCGGCGTTCCGAGCCGGGCGCGCCGACACTGACCACACCGTTCGCCGCGCTCGCGCCGGCATAGGTGCCGAACGTCTGAGTGCCGATCGTGGTGCTGCTGACCGTCCCGGTGCCGCCGGTTGCCGTCGTCGCGGTGGCGCTCGTCACCGAGCCGTTGCCGAGTGCAACCGAGTTCGCTACGTTTGCCGTCGAGTTGACGCCGAGCGCCAGCGCATTGGTGGCTGTTGCGCTGGACCCTTGCGCAATCGCGACGGAACCGCTGCCGGACGCGTTGGAGTTTGCGCCCAATGCGGTCGCGAACGAATTGGTGGCCACACTGCTCGAGCCCAGGGCGACCGAACCTGCCGTCCCGCTCGCGGTCGAGCCGTTGCCGAGCGCCAATGCATCCGAGCCGGAGGCAATGGCCTTGGCACCGAAGCTCCCGCTGTTGCCGATCGCTATCGATCCAGTGCCGGTCGACGTCACCGAGTTGCCGATTGCAACCGAGCCGTTCGTGCCCGTGGCGATTGCCGAACTGCCGATTGCCACCGCGCTGCTGGTCGCGACGCTGGTGTTGCCCAGCGCGACGGAACCCGTCCCGGTCGACGTATTGGCGTTGCCGAGCGCAATGGCGCCTTGCCCGTTCGCGGTATTGTTCGCGCCTACCGCAACGGCGCCGGTGCCGGTCGCGACGTTCGGGTCGCCGATTGCGACCGCTCCGTCGCCCGTCGCCGTCTGGCCGCGACCGATCGCGACGGCGCCGCCCGTCGCCGTGCTGCTGTTGGCCGTCGTGCCGCTAGAGCCGATCGCAACGTTCTGGCCGATCGCGCCGGACACGACGCCGTCGCCTTGGGCGATGCCGAACGCGCCGTTGACCGTCGCGCCGCGACCCATTGCGATGCCCGAGGTCGCGGTCGCCGCGACGGACGACTGACCGCCGATCGCGATCGAGTCCGACGCGGCCGCTTGCGCCCCCTTCGTCGCGTTGCTGCCGATCGCGATCGCTCCGGCGCCCGACGCGATGGTCGAGTTCGCCTGCGACAGCGGCGTCGTGCCGTTGCCGCCCGCGCCGCCGATCGCGACCGAGTTCAGCGCGTTCGCCGTCGAACCGAAGCCGAGCGCGGTCGCGCCGGTGCCGCTCGCGGTCGTTTCGAGGCCGGCTGCCGTGCCCCACAGCGCGGCGGACGACTGCATGCCGTAGGTCGTCGCGCCGTTGCCGTTCGCCTGGGAGAACGAGCCGTACACCGTCACGCCGGTCCAGCCGTTGCCGTTCGAATTACAGCCGGCGACGACCGAATAGGTGCCGGAACCGTCACCGGCCTGATTAGCCGTGCCGCCCGGGTTGACCCGGCCGACCGCTCCGTTCGATCCGGTGAAGCATGTCTGCTGGGTATTCAATGTGTTGGCGCTCGCAAGCGACGGCAGTCCGATCGCCAGAGCGGCGATCGCGGCGACCACCACGGCCGACTTGTTCGGCTTGCCCCGTGCCGAGTCGAGTTCCGATGCGGCGACCCAGGCGCCAAGCGATTCGTTCCAGATCGAGCGGTATGTGCGGTTCATATCCAACTACCTCCAAATAATCACGCAACACACCGGGCTCTTTCGTTAGATGAATGTGCCGTGCGCTCGTGCAATCCCAAAAATATGGGCGGAGTTTATTTGAGATGGATTTTATGAATTGCTAAAGAGTGAAAAATGAGCGCGAGAGAAAGTTAAAATTTGGTTAATAAGTGGTGAGGGCGGCAATTCTGATGTAAGGCCGCGTCAAAAAATGAGAAGGTGTATTGAAAGGTGCGTGGCGTGACGTCTTGTTGCGCGATGGCCTTGTCCGTCAATGGTTTGGTGGCGGTGTTGTCGATGGATTGATGAGCGGCAAGACGATAAAGTAAGACAAATGAAATGGCAAACGTTTGCGCGCTGCCTGCTTTGTTGTGTATTTGTAATGTTGAAAGCGAAATCGAGATGGTTTCCGGTGTGTTGATATTAATTTGTTAATTGCATGTTTTTGCTGGTTTTGCTTTTTGTTTTATGTTGAAATTTGAGATGAGAAATGCGTAAAGGACGGTAATCCGGCTATGCCAGTCTGCGCATCGCACATCGCCGGGATGCGACCGTCTGACGGGCCGGTTCGGGGAGGATGCAGATCGTCGGCAGGAAAAAAATGAGGCCGGGCGCGAGCCGCGCCGGCTGCATGTCCATTTCGAATTTGTTTGAGTGAACATTGCGGTTCCTCAACAATCGGCTCAATTGCGGAAGGAAATCGCAACGCACGATTCGGCGATGGCATTCGCTGCAGCCGCCGAGCGGCGGTCACGGGGCGGCGTCGGGACTGGCGGCGCGTCCGGATCGATCGGATCGGGCCGCGATGCGGCAAGACGCTGCTGGACGGTTCCTTGTCGAGGAGCGGGAAATGAAGCGTGCGTGAAGGGCAGGCGGGACGTCGCGTCAGGAGGGCTGACTTCAGGCAGTCGGTGGACGCAACACGAGGTGGCTGGCGGACACCAGCCCCGGCCGACAAGCGCAATCGATCTTCGCGGCGAGACGCCGCGAACCACATCCGACGCTATTTCCTGATGAACCGCAGCGCAAACCTCGCCATCCGCGGCACGAACATCGGCCGCAGCAGCCGCTTGTCGTAGCCGGCCATCCGCCGGTCGTTCTCGGCGAGGCACAGTTCGATCAGCTCGCGCGGATTGAGCGCGTCGCCGACGGCCGCGGTGCCGGTCGCCGGGAAGTTCGCGTCGTGCGCGACGCCTTCGGCGTCGATCCCGCGCGCGATGCCGATCCGTTCCCAGATCAGGAACGCCCACACGGCAGCGACTTTCACGAAGAACGCGGGCCGGCGCCACCACGCCATGTTGCGCCAGTACCAGGCGTACCAGTTGACGAAGAACAGGATGTGCCGGCCTTCTTCCTGGATCACCGGCTCGAAGGTCTCGACGAGTGCTTCCGGGAAATAGCCGGAACGCTGCGCGGAACGGAACAGACCGAACGCGAAGAAGCTGTCGATGCATTCGCTGAAGCCCGTCACCATCCACGCCCATTCGGCGTCCTTCGGTGCGGGGTAGGCCGGCTCGGGCGCCAGCTTGATGCCGTAGGCCTCGACCAGCTTGGACAGCACGACCTTGTGACGCGCTTCCTCGCCGCCGTCCATGTCGAGCGCCTGCTTCAGCAGCGGGTCGCGGATGGCCGACGCGAACGTCGCGACGCGAATCGACGCGCGGCCTTCCGTCTGCACGGCGATGTCCCAGATCGGCAGCGACGTGAGCCGCTCCAGCTCTTCGGGCTTGAGCGGCGGCCAGTCGATCACAGCCGGCTTGTACGGATTGTGTGTGTCGAGCAGCATGCGGCAAAACATCTGCTTGTGCGCATCGGAACCGATCTTTACCGGACCTTGCCTCTCGAAGGTCCAGTTGCGCATTGCGTGATCTGCTGCCTGCTCTTTCTGCAGCGTGTCAGTCATGGCTTTTGTTATTGCGATTACGGAGCGAAGGATTCTCCCACGGCTCCCGTTTTCGCGTATTTTCGTGCGGCCATGCGCACGGCTGCGTGACCTAGGTCAAGCGTGCGTGTCCACCCACAGGCGGCCCCAGCGGGACGCGTAGGCGAGCGCGTGCTCTTCCTCGAAGAAGAAATCGATCGCGTCGAACGAGACGGTGCGCGACGGGCCGCCGCTTGCTTTTTCGATCGTCAGGTTGGCGGCGAACAGGCCGTTCGGCAGCCGCGCGGCGGCGGGCGCGACTTCGTAGCCCTTGTAGCGGATCGTGCGGATCATGGCGCGCTTGAAGAGGGTTCGGGCTTTCAGCGTACGAAAACCCGCGAGCGGCGTGAACCAATCTTTCGGCCAATGCAAATCACGCGGCGGGCTGAAACCTTATCGACGGTGGACGGCCGCGCGTACGGCGGCCGGATGCGCCGGATGCGCGCCGCGCGCGTGCGGGCAAGGCGCTGGGCGCGGGCGGCGGAACGGGAAAAGAGGAAACGGGCGGGTTACTGGTTGGCGATCTTCAGCACCGGCGCGAGCGCGTCGACCGATGCCGCATGCGACGCCGCGCGATGCGACGCGAACGCGAGCGCGAATTCGGCGGCCTGCGTGCCGACCGTTTCGAGCTGCGCGACGACTTTCGGATCCGAGCAGCTGTCGGCGCTCTCGAAGCGCGTTTCGAGCGTGTTCACGGTCGCGCCGAACGGCGTCGGCCAGCCGCGCAGCGCATGGACGATCGAGCGCAGCGACGTCAGCACGGTGCCGGCGGCCTGCCAGCCGTACGCGGTGACGATCAGGCCGACCGCGCGGCCGTCGAGATAGGGCCGCTGGTCGGCGCGCAGCTCCTCGAGCGTGTCGAGCGCGTTCTTGACGAGGCCGGACACGCCGCCGTGATAGCCGGGCGTCGCGATGATGATCGCGTCGGCTTCGCGCACGGTGTCGATCAGCTCGCGCTGCGCGTCGGTCAGCGCGCCGTGTTCGGGCGCGTAGTGCGGCAGCGTGTGCAGGAACGGACCGTCGAACAGGCGGGTGCGGGCGCCGGCCGCTTGCGCGCCGCGCAGCGCGAACGCCAGCGCGCGTTCGGTGGACGAGGCCGCGCGGGTGGTGCCGCCGATGCCGACGACGAATGGCCGGCGGTGTTGATCGAATGCAGTCAAGGGGGCGCTCCTCGAGGATCGGTTGCCCGGCGGCCTGGCACAGCCTTAAACACGGGCTTAAAACCTGCATGGTAACGACCCCGCCGCCAGTCTGAAAACGACTTTTCGTTCTATCGATATGCCGCGCGGGCCGGTGAATCGTGTGCGCGGCGGCGCAGATCGATAGCAGAAATGCTTGGTTGGGCGCGCGGCGGGCCGTCGATATGATGGCTCCGTCTCCTCCATGATGTCTCTACTGACATGGGTTGGCCCCGCCGGCACGGATGCAGGCGGGGCTTTTTTTCGTCGCGGATGTCGAGGAAGAAGCATGCCTCGTCGCGGCATGCATGAGCCCGCCGCTCGATGGAGGCGACACGTCGCCGTCTACCGATAGATGTCGACATACCGCTTGCCGTCCGCCTGAATGACGCCGCGATACATGCCTTCGGTGTTGAACGGCATCGACACGCGCCCGTCGGCATCGACGGCGATGAGTCCTCCGCTGCCGCCCTGGCTCGGAATCACCTCGTTGACGACCGTGCGCGCGGCCTCGTCGACCATCGCATGACCGTACTTCATCCGTGCGGCGACGTCATGGGCCGCGACCGCGCGGATGAATGCTTCCCCCGTTCCCGTCGCGGACACGGCCACGCGTGTGTCGGCGAAGGTGCCGCATCCGATGAGCGGCGAATCGCCGATGCGTCCGTGGCGCTTGTTCGTCAAGCCGCCCGTGGAGGTCGCGGCGGCGAGATGACCGCTGGCATCGCGCGCGACAGCGCCGACGGTGCCGAACTTGTGCTCGCCGTTGATGAGCCGGCTCGAATCGGCAGGCGCCTGCTGGCGAAGCAGCGCCGCACCGTCGTGATCGAGCAATGCGCGTCCGGTGTCGCGCACGGCAACCAGCTGCTGCCAGCGGAAATCGGTGTGGAAGTACTCGGGGGGCTCCAATGCGAGGCCCTCGTCGATCGCGAATTGCTCGGCCCCTGCACCCGACAGCAGCACGTGCGTGGATCGACCCATCACGCGCCGTGCCGCTTCGACGGGATTCCTGATGCGAGACACGCCGGCCACCGCGCCTGCGCGCCCGGTGTGTCCTTCCATGACGGCCGCATCCATTTCGTGGGTGCCCGCATGCGTGAACACCGAGCCGCGCCCCGCGTTGAACAGCGGGCAATTCTCCAATGAGACGACGGCGGCGACGACGGCGTCGACGCTCGACCCGCCGGCTTTCAGAACCAGATGGCCGGCCACGAGCGCTGCTTCGAGCGCGGCGCGATGAGCGGCTTCCTGTTCCGGCGTCATGACGCCGCGCTGCAGCGTGCCGGCGCCGCCGTGGACTGCGAGGATGGTCCTTTCCATTTCACGTTTCCTGCGGTATTCGGTTCGAACGTCAATGCGTATGCGTCGCGGCCTTTGCCGATTCGTCCCCGACGAGCTTTCTCATCATGGGCATCATCAGGAACAGCAGGGCCGCGACGGCGAAGAGCCCCGCGGCGATGCTGCCATGGAGCATCGTCAGCCGCGCCGGGTCGGGCACGTAGAAGCCCGCGAAGTAACCGGCAAGCTTGTAGCCGAACGAGCTGCCGAAGAACCAGAGCCCCATCATCAGGCCGACGAGCTTGACGGGCGCCAGCTTCGTGACGAGGTTCAGGCCGATCGGGCTCAGGCACAGCTCGCCGAACACTTCGAACAGGAACAGGCCGGCAAGCCAGAGCGGATTGATCTTCACGCCGACATGAAGCGTCGAGCACAGGATCGCGAACGCGGCATAGCCGAAGCCGATCAGCAGCGGCGCGATCGCGAGCTTCGCGAGGCTCGACGGTTGACGACGGCCGAGCCGCACCCAGAGCGCCGCGAACACCGGCGCCAGCAGGATCACGTACAGCGCGGTCAGCGACTGGAACCAGGCCGCGGGCACGACGAAGCTGCCGATGTTGCGCTCGACCATTTCCTTGGCGAACAGGCTCAGGCTCGAGCCTTTCTGTTCATACGCGGACCAGAATGCGATCGTCACGACGAAGTAGATGCCCATCACGGCGAGGCGCTTCCACTCGGCGCCGGTCAGTTGCTCCCGGATGCCCATCATGATGACGAGCACGAGCGCATCGAACGCCAGCAGGAACGGAAGCACGTTCTGCCAGTTGCTTCCCGCGAGCCCCGTGCCGGCGACGGTGAACACGCCGAGCGCGACGTAGGCCGCCGTCTGCCGCGCACCGTCTTGACGTTTCCGCGTCGATGCCGCGGGCTTCGCCGCGAGGCGGTCGCCGACGTGCTCAAGACGGCCGCGTTGGAACCAGAAGACGACGAGGCCGAGCAGCATGCCGACGCCTGCCGCTGCAAAGCCGAAGTGCCAGCTATTGACCGGATCGATGCCGAACGAGCGCAGCACGTTCTTGAAAGGCTCGGCTTCCGCGAGAAAGCCGCAGACGAGCGGCGCGAGGAATGCGCCGATGTTGATGCCCATGTAGAAGAGCGAGAAGCCGCTGTCGCGGCGGTCGTCGTCTTGCGAGTAGAGGCCGCCCACGAGCGCGCTCACGTTCGGCTTGAGCAGGCCCGTGCCGCATGCGACGAGCACGAGCCCCGCGAAGAACGTCGGGACCGCGGGAATGGCCATGGTGAAGTGGCCGGCCGCGATGATGATGCCGCCGATCAAGACCGAGCGACGCGTGCCGAGCCACTGGTCGGCGATGATGCCGCCGGGCAGCGACAGCAGGAATGCGGCCATCGAATACGTGCCGTAGATCGCCGTCGCATGGGGCGTGTCGTAGCCGAGCCCGCCGAGGCCCGGAGCGGCGACCATGTACAGCACGAGAATGGCTCGCATCCCGTAGAAGCTGAACCGCTCCCACATCTCGGTGAAGAACAGCGTGGTGAGGCCGCGCGGATGCCCCGCGAGCCCCGCCGTATCCCTGAGCGGCTGAACCGTGACGCTATCGGAAGTCGTGGTCATGTTGGGTTTCCTCGAATACCCGAGCTGCTGAATGGAGTGATGGCGACGCTCGCAAGGTCACGAAGGGGTGCGTGTCTTGCGAGGTGCGCCGGGAGCGGCTGCGCCACGCCGGCGGCCAACGTTGCTGGCCTTGTTGTCGCGCGTCCCGTCGGCTTCCGCTTGCGCCGGCGTCGAAGCCGTGGTGTCGAACGCGAGATACGGCAGAACGGTTTGCGACAACGCGGCCGCGACGGCTTGCGTCTGCGGTGTCGCTTTCAGCACTTCCGATGCCAGCGTTTCGACGAGCGCCACCATCGCCACCGAACTAGACGACAGCACGCGATGCTCGGCCGGCGCCAGCAGGACGGCGTCGGCCGCGGCGGCGAGCGGCGCGGTCGGGTTGTCGGTCAGCGCGACGACGAAAGCGCCGCGTTCGCGAGCAAAGCGCGCAAGCTCGACCGTGTCGCGCGAATAGCGGGGCAGCGAGATCGCGATCAGCGTGTCGCCGGCGCCGATGTGCGTCATGTGCCGGGCGGCTTGCTCGCTGCCGCCACCCGCGGCGGCCCACACGACCCGCCGGTGATACGGCATCAACGTGTCTGCAAGCAAGCCGGTCAGGTAGGTGCTCAGGCCGAGCCCGAGGCAATACACGGCGTTGCTCGCGACGATGCGCGTCACCACCTGGGCCAGCCGCTCCGTTTGAAGCGACGAATCCATCGCGGCCAGATTGCGCTGGTGATCCGCGAGCCAGGCGCCGATCCCTTCCTGCGTTGCCTGCGCCGCCAGTTTCTCCACCGGTTGCAGCGCTTGCCGCACGACCGCGGCAAGGTCCGCCTTCAGCGCCGAAAACCCGCGGTATCCGGCGTGCTTCGCGAACCGGTTGACGCTGGCGACGGAGCCGCCGCACGCTTGCGCGACTTCCTCGATCGTGAGCGTTGCGGCGTCGAGCGAATGGGACGCCAGCCATCGCGCGACGGGCTTCAGCGCGTCGGATGCGGTCGCGGATGCATGGTGAATGCGCTCGATCGCGCCGGGCGGCTCGGTGTTGCTCACGGGGAGGGATGGCTAGCCTGGGTAGCGGGATAACGGGACGGGCGAAGTATGGTTGCGTGAATATTGATTTTCAAGTTGGTGAAAACGTGAAAACAGGTATTCAATCGTCTGGACAATTCAACAGGCGACGACCACGCGCGACGCAACTTTTGCGACATTTTTTGCGGATGGCGGTGCGCGTGGCGGCATCGGCGCATCGCGTCGAAGCGAGCGCCGGCGCCCGTCCGTAACGTTCCGGTTCGGCCTGAAGGACCCCGAAGCATATAGCGGGCGAACGGCGGTAGTCGGCGCAATCGGGCTCGACAGGCGCACCGGTTTCCGCACGGGCATTCGCTTTTCAGGCGATCTCGTTGCGACGCCTGCCGGCTCGCTGTCGCGCACCAGCTCGGTGCGGCACGAATCAATCCAGCCGATCGGACGTGGATTTGTCCGAAAGCGACGCGCGGCGGAGGCCATGTTGCACATGCCGCCGCCGTATCCTCGGCACGTTGCTCCGCACAAGTTCTGCCCGTGATGTCCGCCAGTCATGGCGATACGGGTTTTGCGCCGCCGCAAACCACCCGCGCCGGCCGCGCGGCCTCACCCGGCGCGGCCGGACGCCGCTTTTCCCCCGTGTCGTATTTGCGCAAGCGTTTGTCGTAATTCGTCGGCAGGTCGGGGTTTTTTCTGGCAACTATGTAGGCACGCTGTGACACGCGTGAGTCCCCGCTACACGAGGAGAAGGTTTCGATGGATGCCCCCAAGGTCGTGGTCGAAGGTCTGTGCAAGGTATTTGGAAGCAATCCGCAGCAGGCGCTCGACATGCTCGCCGCCGGTGCGACAAAGGACGAAGTACTCAAGCGCACGGGCCAGGTGGTCGGCGTGCACAACGTATCGTTCGACGTGCAGGAAGGCGAAATTTTCGTGCTGATGGGCCTGTCCGGCTCCGGCAAATCCACGCTGATCCGCCTCGTGAACCGGCTGGTCGATCCGAGCGCGGGAAAGGTGATGATCGACGGCCTCGACGTCGCGTCGGCGCGCCGCTCGGCACTCACCGCGCTGCGCCGCAAGGACATGAGCATGGTGTTCCAGTCGTTCGCGCTGATGCCGCATCGCACCGTGGTGTCGAATGCCGCGTTCGGCCTCGAGGTCGCGGGCGTCGGCAAGAAGGAGCGCGAACGGCGCGCGATGGAGGTGCTCGAGCAGGTTGGCCTCGCACCGTTTTCGCACAAGCTGCCGTCCGAGCTGTCGGGCGGCATGCAGCAGCGCGTCGGCCTCGCGCGCGCGCTCGCGGTGAACCCGTCGCTGATGATCATGGACGAGGCGTTCTCCGCGCTCGACCCGCTCAAGCGCAGGGAAATGCAGGATGTGTTGTTGCAGCTGCAGAAGGAGCAGCGCCGCACGATCATGTTCGTGTCGCACGATCTGGAGGAGGCGCTGCGCATCGGCAACCGGATCGCGATCATGGAGGGCGGCCGCCTCGTGCAGGTCGGCACGCCGCAGGACATCATCGCGAACCCGGCCGACGACTACGTGCGCGCGTTCTTCGACGGCATCGACACGAGCCGCTACCTGACTGCCGGCGACCTGATGCAGACGGGCGCCGTGCCGCTGATGTCGAAGCTCGACGCGGCGAATGTCGAGGCGACGCTGAACGGCAGCGCCGATTACGCGTTCGTGCTCGACGCCGAGCGCAAGATCCGCGGCTTCGTCACGCGCGACGCGATCGGCCATGCCGCGCCGTCCGTGCGGCCGATCGAGAGCATCCGCCGCGATGCGTCGCTCGAACACGTCGTCGCGCGCGTGGTCGCGAGCCCGAATGCGCTACCCGTCGTCGACGACGACGGCTGCTATTGCGGCTCGGTCGATCGTGCGCTCATCCTGAAGGCCATCACGCGTTCGCGAGGCTCCCATGTCTGAAATGATTCCGCTCGGTAGCTGGGTCGACCAGTCCGTTCACTACCTGCTCGATCACGACGCGCAGACGTTCGACGCGATCGGTCGAGCGATCGAGGGCCTCGCGGCATTCGTCGAGCACAGCCTGCAGGCGATCCCGATGTGGCTGATGATGGCGATCTTCATCGGCGTCGGGTTGTGGCGCGTGGGCTGGCGCTTCGCGCTGTTCACCACCGCATCGCTGCTCCTGATCTTCGCGACCGGCTTCTGGGATCAGACCGTCATCACGCTCGGCCTCACGCTGTCGTCGACGATCATCAGCCTCGTGCTCGGCATCCCGCTCGGCATCTGGGCCGCGAAGAGCAAGTGGGTTGCCGCGATCGTGCGTCCGATCCTCGACCTGATGCAGACGATGCCGGCCTTCGTCTACCTGATTCCGGCCGCGATGCTGTTCGGTCTCGGCCGCGTGCCGGGGATCCTGTCGACGGTGATCTTCGCGATGCCGCCGGCCGTGCGCCTCACGAGCCTCGGCATCCGCCACGTGAACCGCGAGATCGTCGAAGCGGGCCAGGCGTTCGGCTGCACGCCGTGGCAGCTGCTGTACAAGGTGCAGTTCCCGAACGCGCTGCCATCGATCATGCAGGGCGTGAACCAGACGATCATGATGGCGCTGTCGATGGTGATCATCGCGTCGATGGTCGGCGCGGGCGGCCTCGGCAACGACGTGCTCGCCAGCATCCAGCGTCTCGACATCGGCCTGGGCTTCGAAAGCGGCCTGTCGGTCGTGCTGCTCGCGATCATCCTCGATCGCATCACCGAGAGCTTCGGCCGCGCGCCCGGCACCGCGAAGGCGCCGCTGTTCGCGGGCCTCAAGCAACTGTTCCGCGTCAAGGCCGCACCCGCGCAGGCCTGATCGACCGGCGGCCGGCGCCTTGTCGCTGACATTCCCGGCCGCCTTCTCCGTGTTTCGCATCGGCTGCCGTGGCGACGCCACGGCGCTGGCCGCCTGCAACCTGCCCGTTAGGAGAGCGATGTGACGTCCGCTGCCGCCGCTGCCGCCCTGGCGCCCGCCGCCTGCGTTTCACCGGTTTCGTCCCTCGCGCATTTCGGCTTTCTGACGCTGCCGAATTTTTCGATGATCGCGTTCTCGAGCGCGGTCGAAGTCCTGCGCATGGCGAACTACGTCGGGCGCGCCGATCACTACCAGTGGTCGATCTATTCGCTCGACGGCGCGCCGGTGCATGCGAGCAACGGCATCGCGGTGCGGCCGACGCAGGCGCTCGACCCGGAACGCTTGCCCGACGTGATGATCGTCTGCGGCGGCATCCGCATCCGCGACGTGGTCGACGAGGACGCGCGCGCGACGCTCGGCTGGCTTGCCGAGCGCGGCCTGCCGCTCGGCGGCATCTGCACCGGCGCCTACGCGCTGATGTCGAGCGGGCTGCTCGACGGCTACCGCTGCACCGTCCATTGGGAAAACCTGTCGTCGCTGCATGCGGAGTTCCCGCAGGTGCGTTTCGCCGACGAGCTGTTCGTCGTCGATCGCGACCGCCTGACCTGCACCGGCGGCACCGCGCCGCTCGACCTGATGCTGAACCTCGTCGGCGCGCGCTTCGGGCAACAGCTCGCCGCGCAGGTGTCGGAGCAGTTCATCCTCGAACGCATTCGCAGCGCGACCGATCCGCAGCCGATTCCGGTCGACGCGCGCGTCGGCTTCTCGCGCGCGGAGTTGATCGAGGTCGTGCGGCTGATGGAGGCGAACATCGAGGAGCCGCTGTCGCTCGACGAGCTCGCGCGGCTCGTGCGGCTGTCGCAGCGGCATCTGCAGCGGATGTTCAAGGTCTACCTGAACGTGTCGCCGACCCACTATTACCTGACGCTGCGCCTGAAGCGCGCGCGCGACCTGCTGCGCACGACCGACGCGTCGATCGCGCGCGTGACGACGGTCTGCGGATTCCATTCGCCGTGCCATTTCAGCAAGGCGTACCGCGCGCAGTTCGGTCATGCGCCCAGCGTTGAACGACGGCTGCCCGGACGCTGAACGGCGCTGATCCATTCGGCCCGTGCGCCGCCGGGATCGCGGCGAACGGCTTCCATTCACGATCCCGGATTTCACGCGAACGACAACACTTTGAGGAGAAGAAAGATGAAGCGACTACTGATCGCAGCGGCATGTGGTGTCGGGATCGCCGCCGCGCCGGCAACGGCCGTGTATGCGGCCGATCCGCCGGTATGCAAGAACGTGCGCTTCGCGGACGTCGGCTGGTCCGACATCGCCGCGACGACCGGCCTCGCATCGACGATGCTGCAGGGCCTCGGCTACACGCCGACCAAGACGATCGCGTCGGTGCCGATCACGTTCGCCGGGATCAAGAGCAAGCAGATCGACGTGTTCCTCGGCTACTGGTCGCCGACGATGGACCCGATCATCCAGCCGTTCACGAAGGCCGGCACGATCAAGGTGCTCGCGACGCCGAACCTGACCGGCGCGAAATACACGCTCGCGGTGCCCGACTACGTGTACCAGGGCGGGCTGAAGTCGTTCGCGGACATCCAGAAGTTCGCGGACAAGCTGAACGGCAAGATCTACGGGATCGAGCCCGGCAACGACGGCAACGCGCTGATCAAGAAGATGATCGACGGCAACCAGTTCGGGCTCGGCAAGTTCAAGCTGGTCGAGTCGAGCGAGGCCGGGATGCTGGTCGAGGTGAACCGCGCGATCCGCGACAAGCAGTGGATCGTGTTCCTCGGCTGGGAGCCGCATCCGATGAACGTGCAGATGAAGATCGACTACCTGACCGGCGGCGACGACGTATTCGGCCCGAACTACGGCGAGGCGAAGGTGCTGACGGCGACGCCGCCCGACTACGCGCAGCGCTGCCCGAACGTTGCGAAGTTCGTGTCGAACCTGCAGTTCACGACGTCGATCGAGAACCACGTGATGGTGCCGATCATGAACAAGGAGGAGCCGAACAAGGCTGCTGCCGCATGGCTGAAGGCGAACCCGCAGGCGCTCGACAAGTGGCTCGCGGGGGTGACGACGATCGACGGCAAGCCGGGGCTGCCGGCGGTGAAGGCGTATCTCGGGGTGCATTGACGCATGGTGTGCGGTGCGCGCGGTTGACGCGCGCACGGACGGCGGCCTTCTCGCTTGAAGCGGGAAGGCCGTTTTGCTTTTTGGGGGATCTTGGCGCGATTGCCATTCGCAAATTGCGAGCGCTAGTTCGGTAGTCGGAATCTTGCGTCATCCTGAACGTCACGCGTAAGACCAGGATCGCATGCCGTCTGAAAAGGTCACTAAAAATTAGTGTTGCGAATTTCGTATTCGTCAGATTGATTCTTCTTTCTCGTTCACGCAAATTTTGTGCGGAGCAATCCTCACCAATTTGTCGAGAAAGGAAATCCTGATGAAGAACGAGCAGACGGCACCGACTTATCTTTTCGCCACCATCGGCGCACTCACAGAACGCGGCGGTCGAGTGACCGAGGCAACCGGTAGCTTGACTATCGCCGGGCTTGCCGTTGCCCGCGTCGGCGATGTCGTGACCTACGAGGATGGCCGCGAAGCCGTTATTACGGACGGTGCGGGCAATTACGCGGTTTCCGGCAACAAGCCGTTTGCACTAGTGGGCAGCCGACTGAGCAACGGCGACCGTATCGTCGAAACGCTTCAGCGGTTATGGGGAATTCCTGTTCAGGCAGCGGAAACAGTCGAGGGACTGTTCGACGCGACTTATGTGCCGCCACCTTCGCCGCCGCGCTATCGGCTGGCGGTACGAGGGGCAACGACCGCGCGCGGAGGCGTACTACGCGAGGCTACCGGCAAGTGGGATACAGGTATTCGTCTCGGCAAGGCTGGTGTCGTGGGTAATCAAGTTCACTATGCAGACGGCTCAACCGCACGAATCGTAAGCGGCCTTGGGCTGGCGGATAACGGAGACTTCGAGCCACTGGCTTTCGTCGGTAGCGAGTTGGACAACGGCGACACCGTTACCGACAGCCCGGAGCGTGAAGGTCTTGCATCCGCCTGCACCTTTACCGTGATGAAGCGTTCGACTGTTGTGCGCCAAGGGGAGGGCGCATGATCCGCTATTTCCTTGCCAAGGGCGATCGTGGCGGCAGCGCGACGATCACGGAAGGATTGGAACACGTCACTTGTTCTAATCCGCCGCCGCGCGTGCATATTGCGACGCTCTACATGAAAACCTACTGCACGGCCTGCAAACAGGCAGGGTTCATCGCGCCCAAGGGGCCGCGCCTGCCCGGTACAGGCCCAAATGGCAAGCCGTGGGCGCTGAGCGGCGACATCAACGTTTGTGGTTGCAATCCGTCGCCGGTCTTCTATGCCGAGCGCAACATGCGCATGGTCTTCACAGGCGAGGAGGCGGCGACGTTGACGGGACAAAGTGGAAGCGCCCCGCGCTCGCCCGTCGTCAGCCACGGCACGCATGATGAGCAATATGTGTTGAGTGACGTAGACACGGGCGAACCGTTGGCCCGAGTGCGTTATCGCATTCGTATCGCATCCGGCCAGGTGTTCGATGGTGTCACGGACGCCGCGGGCTACACGCAACGCATTACGACAACTGACGCCGAATCGCTTCACCTTGAAATTGTGAGAGACGAAAATGCCTCGTGACGACGATTACGAACTGGTTCACAATTCGGCCACAACGAACACGACGCCGGGGTCAAAGGTTCCGGTTGCCGTAAGCATGGCGCCAATATGTTCGAATATGACGAATAAACAATTCGCGGATGTAGTGCTACGTGCGCGTGATGCCGCAGTCACCTTGATTAAGGACCGTATCGCGGCGGTTGCGCGATGGGATAGAAACGAGCAGGACCGCGCTAGAACCTATTTTGGGCGCGCGGATGAGGAAATTAGAAGAATAATGGTCGTCGGTCTCCCTCGATTGCTGAGGGCCATGCAAGAACTTGTTCCCGATAAAATTGTTCGATGGGATGATGAGCGAAATCGAAACCTTTCATGCTCTGTTATCCCCGATAGTGGTAACAATCATGCTGCAGTATGTAAGCCGGACTCCGAAAAGCGGGTCATAGCGATTTATTCAAAATTTTGTACTGATTCAGATGGTGAGCTATATCATGCCTCGAAGGTCAAGGTTTTGATTCACGAATGCACTCACTACATTGATACATTCGACTCGGAGGATATCAGGTATGGTGATACCGAACTTGGCATGAAGTTGTTTGCGATGAGCAATCCGGATGAGGCGATTAGAAATGCGGATAGCATAACTGGATATATTGCAACATTTGATAGGATTGTCATCCAATGATTGAAAATCGGAAATTCAAATTAAGTGTATTCTTGATATCAGCGTTCGCGTTCCTCAGTGTTCCGGCGGTCGCCTGTACCATCGGGGAAGAGGTGCAGGCTGAACTGCCGTTCAATGCTACAGATATTTCCAACAGGGATAGACTCGCCATAGCTGATATTGTGATTGAGGCAAAAAAATGGCCTGACGCGGAAATTCAAGCGGTTGTGATCGCGGGGGCGTACAAGCGCGAACAGAATGTCGAAAGGCTGAAGGAGATCCGTGCTGAGAACGTTAAAGCGTATTTGCGGGAGCTTGGAATTAAGGACGATAATATATTAATCGACAGGAAGACTTTTACGGATGAGATGGTGGCTAGGAATTCAGATGGTGCGCTCACTGTTCATCAAGTTGTGGTCGAATTGACGCCAATATGTAAAGGTAGTTGTGCGTGGCTTTGTGGCGATTCACGTGTCACGCCGAAAACAAGAGCGATTAGATGATTCGCCATGACTGCGACCCCGCTTTGGCGGGGCTTTTCTCCGTATAGTTGAACGTGAAGCTGTCTCGTTGTTGCTTGCAGTTCACACCTCCTTCGTCACCGCCGGGACATCGAACACCCGATCGAACGCCCACTGGAACACGAACGCATAACAAAAGAAGAACGCGAACAACCCAAGGTCGACGAGGAATGCGTCGAACCACGAGATGTCGAGCCACCACGCGACGACCGGCACCAGAATGAAGATCAACCCGCCTTCGAATCCGCATGCATGGATGATGCGGCGCCCGAGCGTCCGGGTGCGCTGCACGCGCGTCGCTTCCCATCGCTCGAACAGCGTGTTGTAGACCATGTTCCACAGCAGCGCGATGGCGGACATCGTTGCCGACAGCGCGCCCGAGTAAACGAGACCTTCCCCGAAGAGCGCGGCAATCGCGGGCGAGATGCAGGCGATCGCGATCGCCTCGTAGAGGATTGCCTGCGTGATCTTGCGGGGTAGGCCTTGCACGTTGCTTCTCCGTTCCGATGAAAACGCGGCGCGATGCCGCGACGCCTCGCCAGACTAGGCGCGTTGCGCGCCGGGTTCAATTCACCTAATCTCATCCGGATTGAATCGAACTCAACCCGGATCGCGTCCGGCTTGCCCTGCCCGTGTTCTCGAAAATTCCCCTGACTGCATTGCGTGTATTCGAATCGTCGGCGCGCCTCGGCACGTTCAAGGCCGCCGCGCAGGAACTGTCGGTGACGCCCGCTGCGGTGTCGCACCAGATCAAGTCGCTGGAAAGCCGGCTCGGCGTGCTGCTGTTCGAGCGCGACCCGGGCGGCGTGCGACTAACCGGTGACGGCGAGCGCCTGTTCCGCGCATGCCACGACGCGCTGCTCGCGCTGAGCCGCGGGCTCGAGGCCGTCAGGCCCGAGCCGGCCGAGCGCACGCTCGTGCTGACCACGACGCCCGCGTTTGCGTCGATGTGGCTGATTCCGCGTCTCGGCCGCTTCCAGCAGGCCGATCCGCCGCTGCACATCAAGGTCGAGACCGGCAACGCGCTCGTCGATCTCGAACGCGACGCGCGCGTGGATCTCGCGATCCGCGCGACCTCGCGCGACTTCCCGGCGCTGTTCCGGCACGAACTGATCGACGAGTATTTCGGCGCGTATGCGGCGCCCGGCTTCGACGTGAATCGCCCGGACGGGCGGCTGGACCTGGTCGAGATCGCGTGGGAGAGCGCCGTGCCGCTGCCGGTCGACTGGCCGTCATGGTGCCGGGCGGCCGGCCGGACCGCGTGGCTGCAGCGCGCGGTGTTCCGGCATTACGACGACGAGCACTACGCGTTGCAGGCCGTGCTGCACGGCCAGGGTGTCGTGCTCGCCAGTTCGGTGCTGGTGGCCGAGCACGTCGAACGGGGCGCGCTGACGCCGATCGAGCCGTCGGTGCGGCTCGCGGGCACGCGCTACGTCGCGCTGTGCCGGCCGGGGCGCGAGCGGCAGCCGCAGGTCAGGCGGTTTCTCGACTGGCTGGACGACGAACTCGCGCAGACACGCGCGGCGATCGCGCGGATGACGCAAGGCGGTGCGCCGGCGCATCGCGTGTGAAGCATCGCTTTGTTACGCCGATGCCCGGCTACGCGTATTTGTCGCCGACCGCACTGCGCACCGGATGCGTGTCGTAGACGATGACCATGCGCTCGATGAGTCCGCTGTCGTCGAATTCGAATACGTCGACGCATTCGAATCGAACCGAGGAACCGTCCTTCAGTCCCCAGTCGTAGACGAAGTAACCGGTCGCCCGACGCGCGCCGGTCGCGCTGACGCAGATGTCGATCGGCGTGATCCTGCTCTGCCCGGACGCCGACTCGACCTTTTCGAAGAAGGGCCCGGGCTCCATCCAGCCGAGAAACGGCGAAAAAATCCGCGCGTCCGGCGCGAACAACGCGCAGATCGCAGCGGTGTCGCCGCGCTCCAGAGCCTTCAGGTAAGCATCCACCTGCCGCGTGTATAGTGCCTCCGACGATGAAACCATCATTACTCTCCGCTGATTGTCGACATGCCGGCCGCAAGCGCCAACTCGACGCCGGCGCAACTACGATAGCGATGCACCGATGACCGAACCATCGAAAAATCCGCAATCCGGGCATGCGCCGCATGCATACCCGCTGGCCGATCTCACGCGTTCGCTGCCTCCGTTGACGGCGTACCAGGCGTTCGTCGCGGCCGCGCAACTCGGCAGCATCAGCAAGGCCGCCGACCATTTGTGCCGGACCCAGGGCGCGGTGAGCCGTCAGGTGCAGCAACTGGAAGCGCATTACCGGTGCGCGCTGTTCGTGCGTCACGCGTCGGGGCTGACGCTCACTGCGGAAGGCGACGCATTGCTGACGGTGGCCGTCGACGTCCTCATGCAACTGGCCCGTCATGCGGACGTTCATGCCCGATCCGCGCCGATTCTCACGCTGCGGTTGCCGTCCACCTTCGCGATCCGCTGGCTGCTGCCACGGCTCCCGGCGATCAATCAGGCGCTTGCACGCACCGAGCTGCGCATCCATACGTCGGCGGACGACACGCCGGATTTCACCGGCGCCGACGTCGATGCAATCGTCGTGCGCGGCGCCGGGAACTGGGCAGGGATGGTGTCGGTTCCGTTGTTCGAGGAGTCTCTTACGCCGATGTGCGCAAGCGGATTGGCCGCGTCGCTGAAGTCGGTCGCCGACCTCGCGCACGCGCATCTGCTTCATCCCGGACGCGGCCGGGACGAATGGCGATGCTGGCTCGATGCGCTCGGCGCGACGCAGATCGACCCGGCGGCCGGGCTCGTATTCGATACCCTCGAACTGACGCTCACGGCGGCGGAGCAGGGGCATGGCGTGGCCATCGGCGATCCGCGGATGGCGAGGGATCGGCTCGAAGCCGGAACGCTGGTGGCGCCGTTCGGCGATGTCGTGCCGAACGGTCTCGGTTACTTTCTCGTCTATCCGTCGCAGCGCGCGACGCAACCGAAGATTCGCGCCCTCGAGGCGGTCCTGACGCGTCTCGCGCAGGAAGATCGGTCGAAGCCGGCGTAGCAAAGGCTTCGTTGTCCGATGCGTGTTCGCGCCGCTACACCGGAATCGACCTGCCCCTCAACCGGATTCCGATCCGCACGACACCGATCACCGCATTCGACAGCCACGTCAGCGCGCGCGGCATCCCGCGCCGGCGAATGTCGAGCAGCAGCACGATCCGCACTTCGCCGCTGTCGTTCCACACCTCGTGCTCGAACGTGTCGTCCCACAGCAGGAAGCGGCCTTCTTCGAGCCGGTATTCGCGGCCATCGATCTTCAGCACCGCGGCAGGCGAGCCGTCCGCGCGCCTCGGCATCGACAGCACGAGATAGCCGCGCAGGATGCCGCGAAACGGGCCGCGATGCGGCGGGATGTGCTTGCCCGGCGCGAGGAACGACAGCGACGCGGACAGCACGTCCGGCGACGCGGCAACCAGCGACGCGACGGTCGGGCAGCGCGACAGGTTGCGCGGAAACGGCTGCCCGTACGCCTGCATGATGAACATCCGCCAGTCGCGCGCGTCGTTCGCGGAGATGTCGCGCTGCTCGCGCATGATCTCGTGAAAGCGCGGGATGCGCGGCAGGTCGCGCGCGACCGCAAGCGCTTCCGCGCGGATGGCCGGCCACGCGCGGACGAAGCGCTCGGCGTCCGGAAAGGCGGCGGCGTCGAGCACCGCGCCGCCGTCGATGTGGCGGTCGTAGAGCGTACGGAGCAGGCCGGCAGCGTACTCGTAGGCGGACATGGTCGGTCGGGCGGCGGACGGGGCGATGGACTGCGGACAGTCTGCCTGAACGCCCGTCAGGGTTGGGTTACGTCAGGTTACACCCGCTGACGAAAAGGTGACGGAAGCAATTAAACGCCCTCCCCCCATCCCGCCGCCGTCGTCGCCGATCAATACCGCGCATCCTTGGGCTTGCCGCCCTTCGGCCAGTCGTGGATCTTGTCCGGGAAGTCCGGGCGCGGCCGCGTCGTGAACCACGCGGCAACGTCGACCGCATCCTGGTCGCTTAACCCGCCTTGCCCGAGCGGGAAGCGATTGTGCGAGCCGATCGACATGTTGTGCTTCACGAACGCCGCGGCGGTGTAAAGGCGCGCCATGCCGGCCCCGATGTTGAACGACTGGTCGCCCCACAGCGGCGGATAGATCGGCGTGCCGTCGGCGCGCCGCGTGCCGGCGCCGTCCGCGCCGTGGCACGACGCGCATTGCGCGGCGTACACCGCCTTGCCGTGCGTCAGGTCAGGCTGCAGCGCGGTGTCGATCTTGCCGACTCCGCGCCCCGGAAGCTTGTCCTTCGGGTGCGCGCCGTTCTGCATCCAGTCGAAGTACGCGACCATCGCCTTCATGTCGTCCGAATCGACCGGCAGCGGCGTGCCGTTCATCGAGCGCCGGAAACAGCCGTTGATGCGCTCCGCCAGCGACAGCACCTTGCCGGCTCGCGGCGCATAGCTCGGGAACTGGGCGGACAGGCCGAGGTACGGCGACGCGAGCGCGACGGTGCCGCTGTTCAGGTGGCAGCTCGCGCAGTTGAGCGACGCGCCGACGTGGTTCGGCAGCAGCGCTTTCGTGTCGAGATTCAGACGCATCCCCCTGATCAGTTGCGCGGCGTTCGGCTGGTCGAGCAGCGTCGCGAAGCGCGGGGTGGGGAACGACGACGCATCGCCGTTGCCGATGGCCAGCGTCCGGCGCATCCGCGCGACGTCCGACGGCAGGATCGGGTCCTCGCGGCCGCCCCACGCGGAACGGACGAACGTCAGGATCTCGGCCAGTTCCTGGTTGGAGAGCAGGTTGAACGCCGGCATCGTATAGACGTGCGGATGGGCGCCGGTGCGCGGCGACGTCCACCCGGTCAGGACGACGTGAATCAGCGAGGCCGGGTCCTTCGACAGCACGGCGGGATTGCGGGACAACGGCGGAAACACCGGCGAGAACCCGCCGCCGTCGGCCTGATGGCAGCCGATGCAGAACTGCGCATAGCCGAGACCGCCTTTCGACGCATACAACGCGTCGGGCGCGCTGCCCGCCGGTTCGCCGCGCATCGGCGCTTCGGCGCTCCGCCGGTCGGCCGTCAGGTTCGGCAGCGATTGCAGATAGACGCCCATGGCGGTGAGGTCCGCGTCGCTGATGTACTGCGTACTGTGGTGAACGACGTCCGTCATGCCGCCGCTGGCGATCGCATAGCGATTCCTGCCGGTCTTGAGGAACGTGACGAAATCCTCGACGGGCCATAGCGCGCGCAGATTGACGGCCCGCCACGACTCGACCGTCGCGCCGGACAGATAGAGCGGCCCGTTGCCGCCCGACTCGGACATGGCCTTTTCCTGGAACGCGAGGCCGCGCGGCGTATGACACGCGCCGCAATGCCCCGGGCCCTGGGTCAGGTAGGCGCCGCGGTTCCAGGTCGCGTCCCTGGCCGGGTTGGGCCGGTAGGGCGTGTCGTCGACGAACAGCGCATTCCACAGCGCCAGCCCCCAGCGCTGATTGAACGGCCATTTGATGCCGAGCGGCTTGTTCTCCTGCCTGACCGGCGCGACGCCCTGTTTCAGGTATGCGAAGAGGGCGCGCATGTCGTCGTCGCTGAACTTCGCGAAGGACGGGTAGGGCATCGCCGGATACAGGTGATGGCCGTCGGCCGCGACGCCCTTGCGCATCGCCCGGTCGAATTGCTCGAACGTATAGCGGCCGATGCCGGTCGCGTCGTCGGGCGTGATGTTGGTCGAATGGACGACGCCGAACGGCGTGCTCATCGACAGGCCGCCCGCGAGAGGCCGGCCGTTCGGCGCGGTATGGCACGCGACGCAGTCGGCGATGCGCGCGACGTACGCGCCTTTGTTCAGCAGCTCGGCGTCGCCGGACTGCGGGGCGGCCGACGCCGTGGCCGGGATGAGGAGCAACAGCGCGGTGATCGAGGTGACCGCTGTGAGGAAGGTCCGAATCCGGCTGCTTGTCGATGACTTCATGCGTGTGGGAATTTTTTGTTTTGCGCGACGATTCATCGTATCGCCGCGGGCCATGGCGCTTTCCTGACGGGAATCAACAAGCGGCCGATCGCTCGTGGAATGCGTACTCGATCGGCTTCGCGTCGTCGGCGGTGCGAAAGAATGTCGCAGAGCCGGCCGTCGAGCGCGCAATAGAGTCGATGTCGTACCCGCAGAGGCGACGTCGAATCATGGCCAAGAAATTCCCGCTGCATCCCGTTCACCCGGAAAGAATTTGCTGGGGCTGCGACAACTACTGCCCGACCCAGTCGATGCGTTGCGGCAACGGCTCCAGCCGTACCCAGCATCCCGCCGAGCTGCTCGGCGACGACTGGTATCAGTACGGCGACTGGGGCATCGAATGTCCGGATGCGCCTGCCGAGACCGGTTGACGCAGTACCTCGATTCTTGATCGGCGTCAGGGTATCGAAACGGCGGACGGAACATCATAAAAAAAGATGCACGGAAAGAGCATCTTGAGGCGGGCGAGCTGCGTGGCCGAGCGGAACGCGTGTTCCGCCGCCGTCTGCGCCGACCCGCCCCCACGATCAAAAAGGAGAAACCCGTGTTTTGCTACCAATGCGAACAGACTGACCGGAGCGGTGCGCGGCCCGGCTGTGCGTCGGCGAAGGGGAATTGCGGCAAGGACGCGACGACGGCCGACCTGCAGGACCTGCTGGTTCATGCGGTGAAGGGCATCGCGCAGTACGGCGCGCTCGCGCGCGGCATGGGCGAGCCCGACCGCGAGGCCGACCGGTTCGTGCTGTACGCGATGTTCACGACGCTGACCAACGTGAACTTTCGTGCGGCGCGCTTCGTGACGCTGCTGCGCGAGGCCGCGCAGATCCGCGATCGGGTGAAGGGCGTGTGCGAGGCGGTCGCGCGGGACACGGGCACGGCCTTGCCGACGCTGTCGGGGCCGGCAACGTGGCAGCCGGCGGCGGAACTGGCCGGTATGCTGGAGCAGGCCGCGAACGTCGGCATCGAGGCAGGCGCCGACAAGGTCGGTGCGGACATCATCGGCCTGCGTGCGCTGGTGGTCTACGGCCTGAAAGGCGTGTGCGCGTATGCGCATCATGCGCAGGTGCTCGGCTACGAGAGCGACGAGGTTTATGCGGGCATCGAGGCGGCGCTTGATTTTCTCGCGCACGATCCGGCCGACGTCGACGCGCTGCTGGCGAAGGCGCTCGAACTGGGCCGGCTGAACCTGAAGGTGATGGAGCTGCTCGACAGCGCGAACACCGGCCGCTTCGGCGCGCAGCAACCCACGTCGGTGCGCGTGACGCCGGTGGCGGGCAAGGCGATCCTGGTGTCCGGCCACGATCTCGGCGACCTGCATGCGCTGCTCGAACAGACCGCGGGAACCGGCATCCAGGTCTACACGCACGGCGAAATGCTGCCGGCCCATGCGTATCCGACGCTCAAGGCGTTCCCGCATCTCGCCGGCAACTATGGCGGCGCATGGCAGGACCAGCAGAGCGACTTCGCGCATTTCCCCGGCCCGATCCTGATGACGTCCAACTGCATCATCGAGCCGTTGCCGCAGTACCGGCAGCGCATCTTCACGACGGGGCCGGTGGGCTGGCCGGGCGTGCGCCATCTCGAGCATCACGATTTCTCGACGCTGATCCAGGCTGCGCGGGCGTTGCCCGGCTTCCCGGCGACGGCGCCGGAAGAGACCATCACGGTCGGCTTCGGCCGTCACGCGGTGCTCGGCGTCGCGGACAAGGTGATCGACGCGGTCAAGGCCGGCCAGATTCGCCACTTCTTCCTGATCGGCGGCTGCGACGGCGCCGCGCCGGGCCGCAACTACTACACGGAATTCGCGGAGCAGGCGCCCGGCGATACGGTCGTGATGGCGCTCGGCTGCAACAAGTACCGCTTCAACCGGCATGCATTCGGCGACATCGACGGCATTCCGCGCCTGCTCGACATCGGGCAGTGCAACGACAGCTACTCGGCGATCCGCATTGCGACCGCGCTTGCCGACGCGTTCGAGTGCGGCGTGAACGACCTGCCGCTGTCGCTGGTGATCTCGTGGTTCGAGCAGAAGGCGGCGGCGGTGCTGCTGACGCTGCTCGCGCTCGGCCTGCGCAACATCCGGCTCGGGCCGACGCTGCCGGCGTTCCTCACGCCGGGCGTGCTCGACGTGCTGGTCGAGCAGTTCGGCATCCAGCCGATCGGGGAGGCCGGCGCCGATCTCGCCGCGTCGCTGTCGCGCCAGGCCGCTTGACGCGCGTCGTGAAGGAATCCTTCGGATGGCCTATCAGATCGAGATCACGACGCGCGACGGGCAGCCGTTCGGCTTCGCGTGCGAGGACGGGCAGGATCTGCTCACGGCGGCCGCCGAGGCCGGCATCACGCTGCCGTCGCAGTGCCGGCGCGGCAGTTGCGGCGCGTGTCACGCCACGGTTGCCGACGGCGACTACGACTTGCGAGAGCACAGCATCGACGCGCTGCCGGCCGGCCAGCCGGGCGCGATCCTGATGTGCCGGACGACGCCGCGCAGCGACTTGCGCGTCGTCGCGCCGTACGATCACGCGAAGGTGCTGCTGCAGCCGGTGCCGGTGCGCATCGCGCGGATCGCGGCGCTCGACACGATCGCGGACCAGACGATGCGCGTCGAGCTGCAGGTCGAGCCCGACGATGCGAACGGCTCGGCCGTGGAGTTCGAGGCCGGCCAGTTCGCGGAGCTGGAGGTGCCGGGCAGCGGCGTGCGCCGGCCGTTTTCGCTCGCCAACACGAGCAACTGGGAGGGGCGCCTCGAATTCCTGATCCGCCTGCGGCCGGACGGATGGTTCTCGACGTACCTGCGGGAGCGCGCGCAGCCCGGCGATCCGCTGACCGTGCGCGCGCCGATGGGCGGCTTCGGCCTGTTCGCGGAAAGCCTGCGGCCGCGCTGGTTCGTCGCCGGCGGCACGGGGCTTGCGCCGATCCTGTCGATGCTGCGGCGGATGGCCGAATATCAGGAGATGATCGACGCAAGGCTGTTCTTCGGCGTGAACCGGCAAAGCGAGCTGTTCATGCTCGATGCATTGCAGCAGTTGCAGGCCGACATGCCGCAGTTGAAGGTGGATCTTTGCGTGTGGCATCCGCGCGATGACTGGTCGGGGTTTCGTGGCACGCCGGTGGACGCGTTGAGCGCGGCGCTGGCGGGCACGGGCGTGCGGCCGGATATCTACGTGTGCGGGCCGCCGGCGCTCGTGCGGGGCGTGCAGGCCGCTGCTGTTGCGGCCGGCGTGCCTGACGCGCAATTTGCGAGCGAGCGCTTCACGGCGTGAAGCTCGTGTGTGGTAACGGGCGTGTGCGCTGTGCGTGCGCCCGTTTGACGCATTGGCGGTGCGACAGGAAACCACAGGTGCGCTGCTGTTTGTAGATTTACGATATATGCATGTTCAAGCGGGACGCAATGCCTGGCCAGGTTGCCGGTTCCGCGTGAAGCAGATGTGTGTTGAGAGTCGTTATTGAGTTAGTAAGGAATCCAAATGCTTGACGTCACCTCCGTTCTGATCAGTCTGGCTCCGATGTGGGCGATTTTGCTGGTCGCATCCTCGTCGGCCGCATACCTGGTGTTTTGGCGCAAGGTCATCAAATGAAGGCCGCCGGACATGCCCAGTGAGCGGAACATACTCGCGGGTGTATTTGACGTTAGCCGCGGTCGAATGGCGCTCCGCGTCCCGGCGACATGTACATCGCGCGCGTGCCATAATTCGCCCGTTCCTGAGCTACCGGACGCATCGTGTCATACGCGAAATGATTTTGATCAGATCACTTGCCGCGGCCTGCCTGTTGCTGGCTGGATGTATTGCTACAGCGCACGCCGAGACGTACCCGCCAGAAGTATCGAGAAACATCGACAAACTCCAGTCCAAGTGTGCCCGCAAGTCCAACGATCCCAAGGCGCCAGCCTGCATCGAATACAAGGCCACGTTGGCCCGCACCATTCCACCTGCCGTCCAGGCACTGATGCATCAGGAAGAAGTGCTTAATGGCAAATGCCGGAACGGCCCGGCACCGAAAATATTGTCTAACGGGCAATATGCGCCGGGCAGCGTCTGCGCACAACGCGAAGAGTTGATGAAGGTCATTCACCAGCACGACTGGTGCTGGGGTCATACGGACATGGATAGCTATCATCCGGGTTGGGTGATCTGTCATCCCGGCGAATGGCAGTAAGGCCGCCCGAATAGCGGGACAAGATACCGCAAGGCTGCGGACGCGGATTGCTGGTTCAGTTCGAGAGGCCCGATGACCAGCAATGTCCCGCAGGGAACCCGGTCCAAGCCGGACGACCGCAATCCTGACTCGGTCCGAAGATCCGAAAGCTTGTCCTCCCTTAGCGGATCGGCTGCAGCAACTGAGAGCCCCCGGCGTACCACGTGACTGACCTGACTCTAGCCCCGCATCCAGCACGACTTGAGACCCCAATGGCAAGCAATGGTCAGAGATCTCCGCGCACTTCACCGGTTCCCAGCGCGCTCCGCTGCCGGTTGACTTCCGCCCAAAGCTCATCGCTGTCGTCATTGCGCAGCAGGACCATCCAGTCCAGTTGATGGTCGGTCACGCCGAAGTATTCCAGGATTTCCCGGCGAACCGCATCGATGAACTGCGCGTATTCCGGGGCTGCCTGGGCCTGCGCGTGCAAGGCATCGTATGCTGCATCGTCCGCGCCGCCGCCGTGCTCGTCGATATAGCGCGAGATCCACTGGTCTCGTTCTCGGTCGTAATCGGCCTCGGCGCGCATCGCTTGCACAGCCGTGTAGAAATCCAATTGGGCAAACGCGGCGATCGCCGCCGTTGTCGCCTCGTCGAATTTAGTCGTCATTCCATGTCTCATATTAGTCATGGCACATCATCGCACGGGCCGCACCCGGGCAGGCGCCTCGGCGTGCCAGATCGCAGAACAAGTTTCGAGCGTATCGCTGCGAGCGTCAGCCCGGCACTTAAGCGCTAATACGGGCGCTGGTCGTGAATTGCTCATAATGGCAGAACTCCGCCGGATACCTCCCCGGTGGCACGTTACCGGCTCAAAACGACCCATAAGCGGCCGGCCGTGGTTTCCCAAAGCGGCCGTTAGGGGTGTCCGTCTCTCTCAAGCAGGTTGGAGCTTGCGCGCACAAAAACCATAGTCCATCGATGTAAATACCGAGAATCCCAGTTCGACCAGCACAGACTGCAGTCGGTTGGTAAGCGGTATCCCATAGACCTCCAGGATCGAATAACCAGGATCGCCAGAGTAAGAATTGTGGTGATCGTCGACAGAATCCAGAATTGCGTCGCACCAGCTTTCCCGATTCACCCCGTATTGTATGAACGTGGTAACGCCGCCTTCCATGTTGAGCCCCGGCGAGTTCGGCGATGCTCTCCAGATTTGCTCGGCAACGGCAACATTCGCAGGAGTAGCAACGACCCAAGTGTGCCGGACTCTTGCGACCACTTCTTGAATACGAGCGCCGAAATCAGGATCTACGATAAGTGCGACCGTGTCGTTCATCGGCATTCGTCCTCTCTCGTTGCTCGAATTTATCCCATCAGGGACAGACGAATTGAAGGGGTCCGATTGCGATTGTCGACCATCTTCCCATCGATGTCGAATGTCAGAAACTGGCCGACCGCTGCCCGATCCGGTGGGCTGAAGCCGACCCACAAACTGCGGGTCGGAGCCGCCGAGCGAACGGCTGAGCTGTCTTGTGAAGGCTAGACGTGTTTGACTTGGTTGGGGTACCCAGCATCGACCCAGTTCACCGCGAGCGCACGCAATTTTTCGCGCTTTACGGCATAGTCAAAATCGCTGCGAACCATTACGAAGTAGGCGTCGCCGTTCCAATTCGGAAGGGTGGTCGTGTGGTGCGTATTAAATTCGAAATCGACCAGCGCTTCCACTTGCGGGGCAAGGTCTCTTTCGGCGCTGGTAGGGTGCGTGAACACGACAAGCTCGTCGTTGCTTAGGTCTGAAGCGATCTGAGTGTCTGAGGGTGTTTTATTGTAGAAATTGACCAGTGCCACGGTGCGACCTTTAACTTGTTTGTTGACGGATCAACATAGCACATCTCCGTTGCGGCAAGTTCAGACGAACGCTCCTATCGTGGCAGAACCGTCCTGTAATTCCAGCCTCGCGCTTGTGTTAGCCATTGATCGTACATTCTTTGGCGATCTACCAGCTCCATGCTCAGCGCTGCCATGGCCATATACTCCAGCACGCGCCAGTTCGCATCGTCCCCCTTCCTGAAAGAGGCTTCGATGGCGTCCAGCGCCAGTTCGAGCTCGTTGTGCGTCAGGAACTCCTCAAATTCGGCGATCTCATCCGCGCACACGCCTTCGGCAGTTTCCGAGAGGTGGGCTCGCGCCTCGCGAAGATACTCCGAGGTCTTGCTCCAGTTCGAGTGGATATCGCGATCAGCCAGCATGCGCGCTCTCTTTAGGTCGGACATGCCCAATTGTCAGCAATTTAAACCTAGGTGCCGAATGGCGGATTATGGCCGACCGGTGCCCGATACGGTCAACCGAAGCCGTTTGTGGAGCGTGTCTTTCGACACCGACGCACTCAGCCATCTGCGCTCAATTCGAGCAGCGGATTGACTATTTCCAGGACGTCTGCAACGCCTACAACTCTTGAACCCTCAGCTACTTCAACGCGTCGACCGAGCCAAAACGTGTGTGGATATGCCTCAGGCGATAAAAGCCAAACCTCTGCCTTACATTGGTGCCCGGTGCAGACGCCCGTGGCGTCCACGAATTCGTGATGTGCAGACGATCCGTAGTCATTGCGCACCTTGTAGATCGGACGATAGCCTGAAATGACCTCCTTCGACGAACCGTCTGATCGGTGCGCCGTTAGGGAGAAGTTCACAATCAGGTCGGGCGGGCGAAGCGGGCGGGACATAAACTGATGCGCAGTAGGCGGGATGCCAAAACGGCGATTGTCAACGATTTGGCTCGTCGCGTCGAATGTCTCCTTCTGGCCGAACTCGGACGATCGATGTTGTACCCCCTCAACCGCACAATAACCCAATAAAGAACCCCCGCATCCGTTCCACATGCGAGGGTTCGTTCACGCAGTGCGACCACCGAATCAGCGCCGCTCATCCTCGATATACGCGCGGATCACGTCGACAAACGACGCATCCCCCTTCAACCCGAGCGCTTCCGCACGCGACGTATCCCACCGCCCCGGCCAGCTCCCGACGATCTTCTCGACGCGCTCGTCCGGCTCGCGACGAATCAGCTTCACGACCTCGTCCCCCGCGACCTCGCGCAACGCGGCGATCATCTCGTCGACCGTCACCGAAATCCCCGGCAGGTTGATCACGCGCTTGTTGCCGAGCTTTGCGCCATCGATCTCGCACCCCGCGACGAGCGCGTCGATCGCGCCGCGCGGCGACAGCAGCCACAGGCGCGTCGAGCCGGGCACCGGGCACACGCTTTCCTCGCCGTTCAGCGGCTCGCGGATGATGCCGCTCGCGAACGACGACGCGGCCGCGTTCGGCCGGCCCGGCCGCACGCTGATCGTCGGCAGCCGCAGCACGCGGCCGTCGACGAAGCCGCGCCGCGCATAGTCGCCCAGCAGCAGCTCGGCGATCGCCTTCTGGGCGCCATACGACGATTGCGGGTTCAGCGCGGTGTCGTCCTGCACGACGTCCGGCAGCGCGCCGCCGTACACCGCGACGGAACTCGTGAACACGACGCGCGGACGATACCCACGCGCGCGGCACACTTCGAGCAGCGTGCGCGACGCGTCGAGGTTGATCCGCATCCCGAGATCGAAATCGGCTTCGGCTTGACCGCTGACGATCGCCGCGAGATGGAAGATCGCGCCCGTCTGCGTGTCGATCGCGCTTTCGAGCACCGCGCGCTCGGCGATGTCGCCGACGATCGACGTCACGCGCGGATCGCCGAGATCGCCGCCCTTGACGACATCGAGCAGCACCAGTTCGGTGATGGGCTGAAGCCGGCCGTCCGCGCCGGTCAGCTCGCCGCGTTCGAGCAGCTTGCGCGCGAGACGCTGGCCGAGAAACCCGGCGCCGCCGGTGATCAGTACTTTCATGTGCGTTGCCCTCGTGGAAATGCGGGAATTACAGATACGGCTTCAGCCAGCCGAGGCCGTTCGACGTGCCGGCCTTCGGGCGATATTCGCAGCCGATCCAGCCGTCGTAGCCGAGCGCATCGATCAGGTCGAACAGGTACGGATAGTTCAGCTCGCCGAGATCCGGCTCGTGACGCTCCGGCACGCCCGCGATCTGGATGTGGCCGATGCCCGTGAAATCGCGCTTGAGCTTCATCGCGAGATCGCCTTCGACGATCTGGCAGTGGTAGCAGTCGAACTGCACCTTCAGGTTCGGCGCGCGGACTTCCGCGCAGATCGCATGCGCATCGTCCTGCCTGCTGATGAAATAGCCGGGCATGTCGCGCTGGTTGATCGGTTCGACGAGGATCGTGATGCCGTGCGCGAAGGCGGCCTGCGCGGCATGCGCGAGGTTCGCGACGTAGGTCGCGCGATGGCGCGCGCGGTCCTGGCCCGGCGCGATCAGCCCGGCCATCACGTGCAGCTTCGTGTTGCCGAGCACGCGCGCGTAGTCGAGCGCGGTGTCGAGGCCGCGCCGGAACTCGTCCTCGCGGCCCGGCAGCGACGCGATCCCGCGCTCGCCGGCGGCCCAGTCGCCGGGCGGCGCGTTGAACAGCGCCTGCGTGAGGCCGTGCTGGTCGAGGCGTTCGCGGATGTCCTCGGCGGCGAAGTCGTACGGGAACAGGTACTCGACCGCCTTGAAGCCGTCGTGAGCGGCGGCGGCGAAGCGCTCGAGGAACGCGTATTCGTTGTACATCATCGAGAGGTTGGCGGCGAAGCGTGGCATGGCAGCAGATCCTGTCAGTGAGAAAAAGGGGGCAGCCGCGCGGCGCCCCCGCGTCGATCAGCGGTTGACCAGTCTGGCCGGCGTGAGCCAGACGGCGAGCGCGCCGATCACGAGCATCGCCGACAGCACGTACATGCCGGCCGACGTGCTGTGCGTGGCGTCCTTCAGGTAGCCGATCACGTACGGGCTCGCGAAGCCGGCGAGGTTGCCGACCGAGTTGATGATTGCGATGCCGGCCGCGGCCGCGCTGCCCGCGAGGAACGCGGTCGGCAGCGACCAGAAGAGGGGCGCGCAGGTCAGCACGCCGCCCGCGGCGATCGACAGGAACACGATCGACACGGCGGTATTGTGCGAGTACGATGCGGCGACCGCAAAGCCGGCCGCGCCCATCAGCGCCGGCACGATCAGGTGCCAGCGGCGCTCGCGGCGCTTGTCCGCGCTATGGCCGAACAGGTTCATCGCGACGATCGCGAACAGGAACGGGATCGCGGACAGCAGGCCGATCTGCAGCGCGTCGGTGATGCCGGTCGACTTGACGAGCGTCGGCATCCAGAACGTCAGCCCGTACTGGCCGGTGACGAACGCGAAGTAGATCAGCGACATCCACCACATGCGCGGGTCCGCGAACACGGCCGTAAGCGATTTGCCGTGCTGCTGCTGCTCCTGCGGCTGCGCGGCGATCTCGTCCTCGAGCAGCTGCTTCTCGCGATCGCTCAGCCACTTCGCGCCGCGGATGTTGTTGTCCAGATAGAGCACCGTCGCGATGCCGATCAGGAGCGCCGGCACGGCCTCGATCATGAACATCCACTGCCAGCCGTGAAAGCCCGAGCCGCCGTGAAAGCGCTCCATGATCCAGCCCGACAGCGGGTTGCCGAAGATCCCGGACACCGGAATCGCGGACATGAACACCGCGATGATCTTCGCGCGACGGTGCGACGGGAACCAGTACGTGAGGTACAGGATCACGCCCGGGTAGAAGCCCGCTTCCGCGAGGCCGAGCAGGAAGCGCAGCACGTAGAACTGCGTGGGCGTCTTCACGAACGCGAACAGCGCGGACAGGATGCCCCACGTGATCATGATCCGCGCGATCCAGATGCGCGCGCCGATCCGGTGCATCAGCAGGTTGCTCGGCAGTTCGAACAGGAAGTAGCCGATGAAGAAGATCCCGGCGCCGAGCCCGAACACGGTTTCGCTGAACGCGAGATCCTGCGACATCTGCAGTTTTGCGAAGCCGACGTTTACGCGGTCGAGATACGCGACCACGTAGCACAGCATCAGGAACGGCACGATGCGCCAGAAAACTTTCTTGTAGGTCAGATCCAGTTCGGCCGAACGGGCGGCCACGGTGGGCGAACGGCCTGCGGCCGCATCGAGAGCTGTCATCGTCGTCTCCAATCCAATGATGGGGGGTGCCGGCGGCGCGTACGACGCCGGTCGTTGGTGTGTGCTGACGGAAAGGGCCCGCGCACACGGCGGGCAGAAATGGTGAGTTACCAGCGCGCGCCGAACGCTTGCCTGAGCTCGTCGAGCGCCGCTTCGGACAGCGGCTCGGGCTTCGGCTCGGTCATCAGCCACAGGCGCGCCGTTTCCTCGAGCTCCTCGAGCGCATACGACGCCTGCGACACCGATGCGCCCCACATCACCGGGCCGAGCCGGTCGAGCAGCACGCCGCGCACGCGGTCGGCGAGCGCGGCGACTTCGGCGGCGACCTCCGGGTCGCCGGGGCGGCGGTAGCGGATCAGCGGGATGTGGCCGACCTTCATCACGTAGTACGGCGTGATCGGCGGCAGCACGTCGGTGTCGCGCCACACGCCCGCGAGCGTCAGCGCGACCAGATGCGTCGAATGCGTATGGACGATGCCGTTCGCTTCCGCGTTGCGCGCATAGATGCCGCGATGCAGCGTCAGCGTCTTCGACGGCCTGCCGCCCGACACCGGCCGGCCGTCGAGGCCGACCTTCGCGATGTCGTTCGGGTCGAGCCGGCCGAGGCACGCGTCGGTCGGCGTGATCAGCCAGCCGTCGTCGAGCCGCGCGCTGATGTTGCCCGCGCTGCCGACCGCATGGCCGCGCGCATACAGGCTCGCGCCGACCACGCAGATCTCCTCGCGCAGTGTCGCCTCGATGCTCATCGGCCGGCTCCGTCCAGTTGGCGCAGCGCCTTGTCGAAGAAATCGACCGCGCCGAAATTGCCCGACTTCAGCGCGAGGCCGAGCGGCTCCGCGTCGATCGTCGCGGTCGCGGGCACGCCCGGATCGATCTGCGCGCCGATCTGCAGCGACTTCACGTCGAGCGCCTGCACGACCGCGCCGGACGTCTCGCCGCCCGCGACGACGAACTTGCGCACGCCGAGCGCGCGCAGGCCCCGCGCGATCGCGGCGAGCGTGCTTTCGACGAGATGGCCGGCCGCTTCGACGCCGAGCGCCTGCTGGACGGCCTTCACTTCGTCGGGCGTCGCGGTCGCGTAGATCAGCACCGGTTCGGGCAGGTGCGAGCGCGCGAACGCGAGCGCCTGCTCGACCACCGGCTCGCCGCGCGCCGCCGCGAGCGGATCGATGCGCAAGCTCGGGCGGTGCGCGCGCCATTCGGCGACCTGCGCGTTGGTCGCCTTCGACGCGCTGCCGGCGAGCACGGCGGAGAACCCGTCGATGCGCGGCAGCGATGCCGCGTTGTCGCGCTCGGGCAGCAGGCCCGCCGTGCGGAAATTGGCCGGCAGGCCGAGCGCGACGCCCGAGCCGCCGGTGACGAGCGGCAGGTCCGCGCACGCTTCGCCGAGCACGTACAGGTCGCGATCGGACAGCGCGTCGGCGATCGCGAAGCGCGCGCCTTCCGCACGAAGCTGCGCGATCGTCGCGCGCACGGCGGCGGCGCCGAGGCCGATCGCGTCGTAGCGGATCAGGCCGACTTTCGACGGCGTCTGCCGCTGCAGCACGCGCACGAGGTTCGCGTCCCGCATCGGCGTGAGCGGATGGTTCTCCATGCCCGACTCGTTCAACAGCACGTCGCCGACGAACAAATGACCACGGAAGATCGTGCGGCCGTTCTCCGGGAACGCCGGGCACGCGATCGCGAAGCCGCCGCCCGCCGCGTCGAGCAGCGCGTCGGCGACCGGGCCGATGTTGCCCGCATCGGTCGAGTCGAACGTCGAGCAGTACTTGAAGAAGAACTGCCGGCAGCCCTGCGCGCGCAGCCATTCGAGCGCGGCGAGCGATTGCGCGACGGCGTCGGCCGCGGGAATCGTGCGCGACTTCAGCGCGACGACGATCGCGTCGGCGTCGAGCGCTGCTTCGGGCGCCGCATCGCCGGCGGGCACGCCGATCGTCTGCACGGTGCGCATGCCGCTCTTGACGAGCATGTTCGCGAGATCGGTCGCGCCGGTGAAATCGTCGGCGATGCAGCCGAGCAGGGGGCGGGAAGCGGATGCGTTCATGGTCATGGCCTCGCGCGGATCAACGGGACGGCGGCAGCGTGATGCCGGGGAAGGTCTTGATCACGGCGGAGTCGTCCTCGCCGCCGTGGCCGGCGCTCGACGCGCTCATGAACATCTGGTGCGCGGCAGCCGACAGCGGCAGCGGGAATTTGCTGCGGCGCGCGGTGTCGAGCACGAGGCCGAGATCCTTCACGAAGATGTCGACCGCGGACAGCGGCGTGTAGTCGCCGTTCAGGATGTGCGGCACGCGGTTCTCGAACATCCACGAGTTGCCGGCGCTGTGCGTGATCACGTCGTACAGCGCGTCGGGGTCGACGCCTTCGCGCAGGCCGAGCGCCATCGCTTCGGCCGCTGCGGCGATATGCACGCCCGCCAGAAGCTGGTTGATGATCTTCACTTTCGAGCCGACGCCGTGCGCGCTGCCGAGGCGATAGACCTTGCCCGCGATCGCGGCCAGCACGTCCTCGCACGCGGCGTAGGCGGCGGCCGGGCCCGACGTCATCATCGTCATCTCGCCGGACGCCGCGCGCGCGGCGCCGCCGGACACCGGCGCGTCGAGCATCTGCAGCCCGGCCGCCTCGATGCGCCGGCCGAGCGCGATCGCGAACTCGGGCGCGACGGTCGCGCTCGCGATCACGACGCCGCCCGGCTTCATCCGCGCGACCGCGCCATGCTCGCCGAACAGCACCGTTTCGGACTGCTCTGCATTGACGACGAGCGTCACGACGACGTCGCACTGCGCGCCAAGCTCGGCGGGCGTCGCGCACGCGATGCCGCCTTCGGCCGCGAACGCGTTCAGCACCGGCTCGCGCACGTCGCATGCGTGCACGCGAAACCCGGCGCGCAGCAGCGAGCGGGCGACGCCCAGACCCATCGCACCGAGGCCAATGACTCCAACATTTCGTGACATGGTCAACCTTGATCGATTCGTGAGAGGAGGGCGGCGCGCCGCCGCGTTCAGCAGATGCCGGCTTCCGCGAGGCGGCGGGCGGCGTTGTACATGTGCGTGCGGGCGGCGTTGCGCGCCGCGCTCGGGTCGCGCGCGCGGATCGCGTCGGCGATCGCCGCGTGTTCTTCGCGAACCTGCCGCGAGAAATCCTCGCGCGTCGCCTCGTTGCCGCGCGTGACCTTCACGCCCGCTTCGAGATACTGGTTCAGGAACTGCAGCGTCTTCAGGAAATACGGGTTGCCGGTGACGGCTGCGATCGTGCGGTGGAACGCGACGTCCTCGGCGACGCCGTCGCGGCCTTCGGCCACCGCGTCGTCGATCCTGCGCAGCGCGTCGTCGATGTCGGCCATGTCGTCCGCGGTGTGATGCAGCGCGGCTTCTGCGGCGACTTCCGCCTCGATCGCGCGGCGCACCGCGAGCAGGTGCGGCAGCGAACTCGCCTCGACCGCTTCCGCGTAGTCGATGCGCAGCGGCCGGATCGCGCCGTGCTGGTTCACGTACACGCCGCTGCCCTGGCGCGGCTCGACGACGCCTTCGTTCTTCAGGCGCGAGATCGCCTCGCGGATCACGGTGCGGCTCACGCCGAACTCCTGCGCGAGCACGGCCTCGGTCGGCAGCTTGCCGGTGGCCGCGAAACTGCCGGCCTCGATCTGCTTCAGAAGCTGCTGCGCGACGTGGTCGCTCATCGCGCGGGCGGGAATTTTCTCGAACATGGCGCTGTGTTTATAAGGTGATGTGGTCATCATACAAATTTCAACGAGCGGCAGCATCCGGAATAACCCTCGATCGGCACGGCGCCGATCGCCTACTACACTGGATCAACCGGGGTGGGTCCGGCCATTGCTGCACCAGCGAGGCAAGCCATGTTTGTGAGCCAGCCAGAACGAATGGAATTGCCGGGGCAGGTCGTGCTCGTCCTGCAGGGCGGCGGCGCGTTGGGCGCGTACCAGCTCGGCGTGTTTCAGGCGATGAGCGAATCCGGCATCGAGCCGGACTGGGTCATCGGCACCTCGATCGGCGCGATCAATGCGGCGCTGATCGTCGGGAATCCGCCCGAGCATCGCTATCGGCGCCTCGCGGAGTTCTGGCGCCGCGTGACCGAACGAACCGAGCTCGCCGGCCCCGGCGCGCTGCCGGGGTGGGACAGGCTGTTTGCCGAGATGATGATCATCGGCGGCGGCATCACGGGGTTCTTCGAACCGAATCCCGCGTCGTGGCTCGGGCCGATGGCCCGCCTGGGCGTCGATCGCGCGTCCTATTACAGGATCGCGCCGCTGCGCGATACGCTCGTCTCGCTGATCGAGCCCGGCCTGCTGAACGCGGGCCGGCCGCGCCTGACCGTCGGCGCCGTGAACGCGTGCACGGGCGAGATGCGCTATTTCGACTCGCGCGACCCCCACAACCCGCTGACAGTCGAGCACATCATGAGCTCGGGCGCGCTGCCGCCGGCGTTCCCCGCGGTGCGGATCGACGGCCAGCCGTACTGGGACGGCGGCGTCTATTCCAATACCCCGGTCGAGGTGGTGCTGGACGACGCGCCGCGCCGGAGCTCGATCATCTTCTCGGTGCAGATGTGGAACCCGGTCGGCCCCGAGCCGGAAAGCATCTGGCAGGTATCGGAACGGCAGAAGGACATCCAGTACGCGAGCCGCACCGACAGCCAGATCAAGCGTCAGCAGCAGATCCACCGCCTGCGCCACGTGATCCGCGAACTGGTCCGGCACGTTCCGGAAGCCGAGCGCGCGACGCCCGAAGTCCGGGCGCTGGCCGCGTGGGGATGCCAGACCACGATGCGCGTGATCAAGCTCGCCGCGCCGCGGCTCGACGGGGACAACCAGTTCAAGGACATCGATTTCACGCCGGCCGGCATCGCCGCCCGCCGGCGGGCCGGCTACGACGCCGCGATGCGCGCGATTGCGGCGCGCCCGTGGGAGGCGCCGATGGACCCGATCGAGGGATTGAGCGTCTATAGCCCGGACGAAACCGCGACCAGCGCAGCGCGTGTCTGATGCGCTGCGCGCAGCCGCGATCGGGCGCGCCGGGACGGCGATCAAAGCTGGTATGCTGCCCTGATCGTAACCATGGAGGAGGGTGTCATGGCTGCAAAGCAAGTGTCGAAGAAAAAGTACCTGAAGATCCTCAACAAGCGCCTGCGCGCGCAGCCGGATGCCCCGGCCGGCGCGTCGTTCGTGTTCTACCCGCCGGGCGCGAAGGCGAAACACGCAACCGGGGTCGTCTCCAGCGAGCCGGGCAGCAAGCACGATCTGGCGATGATGGCCGCGATCCAGCGCAAGGCGGCCGAGGAGTTCATCGTGACCGACGTGCAGGCGAAGTAGGCGGACGTAGCCTGATCGACGCCCGATGGCGCGCACGCGGCGCGGGGCCTTTCGTCAATCCTTCGTTCCCGCATAGGCCGCCTGCAGCGCGGCGACGTCGAACTTCGTCATTTGCATCATCGCGCCGGCCACGCGCGCGGCCTTGACCGGGTCGGGGTCGGCCATCATCGCGATGAGATCGTCCGGAACGATCTGCCACGACACGCCGAAGCGGTCCCTCAGCCAGCCGCAGCCGTCGGCCGTGCCGCCTTCGAGCAGCGCGCTCCAGTAGCCGTCGAGCTCCGCCTGGTCGCGACAATTGACCATCAGCGAGATCGCGTGGTTGAACGGCTCGGTGCGCTCATGGCTCATCGCGATGAACGGCTGCCCGAACAGAACGAACTCGACGACCTTGGTGGAACCGGCGCCCGGCACCGACGTGACCCGATTCACGCGCGAGTCCGGAAAGATGCTTGCATAGAAGGCGGCGGCCTCTTCGGCTTCCGTGGAATACCAGAGGAAAGGCGTGATCTTCTGAATCGTCATGGCAAATCTCCTGTCAGTGCGGGCCAAATGCCCGGGCAAGGTTCATGCCGCCATTGAGACGACGGAGAGAGGCCACCAAAATTAACACGTCGAGAAGAGAAACTTCACACCTTTTTGCGCGCTTCGGGCATGCGGATGCGACCCCGGTTGATCGGTCGTATCGCTTCCTGATCAGGCATCCGAAGTTTGAGCAAGCTCAGCGCACACCCGCGAAGCGAATGTCCGGATAGGTCAGCCGCGGCATTCGGCTTTCCAGGAAGGCATGAAGCTCGCGAACCTGCGCCGCCTTGCCGGAGTCTTCCGGCGCGACGAGGTAGTACGCGTCGCCGGCGTTGACCGCCGTCTTGAACGGCAGCGCGAGCTGCCCCTCATCGATCGCGCCGGCGCAGAGCGCCAGATCGCCGATCGATATCCCGTGACCGGCGACGGCCGCCGCGATGCCCTGTTCGAGCATGTCGAAGACCTGTCCGCCGCGCGTGATGTCCACATCGAACGCGTGTCCGCTTCCGTTGAGCCAGCGACGCCAGTCGCGGCGGTCGGGCGACGGATGGATCAGATCGCACGCGGCAAGATTCGCACGGGCCGCCGGCGCGAGCGCGTGCGAGCAGATCGGGATCAACCATTCATCGAACAGCTTCACGCAGTGCGTGTCTTCGCCGAACTTGCCGGCGCCGAGCAGGATCGCGCAATCGTAGGGTTCGCTGAAAAAATCGACGGTATCGACATCCATCCACACGCTCGTGATCTGCACCTCGAAGCCGGGTTGAGTCTTGCGAAACGCGGCGAGCGCATCGAGCAGCCAGCGCATGGTGAGCGTGGAAGGCGCCTTGAGCCGCAGCACGTCGCGTTGCGTCTGGAAGAGCGTGCACGCTTCCTCGATTTGCCGGAAACCGCGCTTGAGGCCCGTCGCGAAGATGCGTCCTTCCGCCGTCACGTTCATCTTGGGGCCCCGCCGGACGAACAGTTTCCGGCCGAAGTACGCCTCGAGCGTCCTGACGTGCTTGCTCACCGCACTTTGCGTGAGGCTCAGTTCCTCGGCGGCAAGCGTAAACGAGCCGGTGCGCGCCGCACTCTCGAACGCGCGCAATGCGTAAACAGGGGGAAGCGGCTTTGCCTTCATGGAGTTCAATGTGAATAAAACTCATGTGATAAGGCAGGATTTTCCGTTTTTCAGCGGCGGTCCTGACGCGCAATACTACACGCATCTCGCAGCCACGGGCATCGGGCCGGCATGAGGTCGCGCCGGGCGGCGGGCGAGTCAGACCATCAAACAACTTTTATTCATGGCACTCCATTACCCGCTGCTGTTGGCCTATCTTGCCGCGATCGTGCTGCTCATCGCGACGCCCGGACCCGTCGTCATGCTGGTGGTCGGCACGGTCGCCCGGCGCGGCTTCCGTCAGGGCGTCCTGACCGCGATGGGCGCGAATGCCGCAAGCCTCGTCCTGATCGTGCTGGCGATGCTGATGGTGTTCGGCGTGGTGCTCGTCA
This sequence comes from Burkholderia sp. MSHR3999, assembly GCF_000833595.1. NCBI lineage: Bacteria > Pseudomonadati > Pseudomonadota > Betaproteobacteria > Burkholderiales > Burkholderiaceae > Burkholderia > Burkholderia sp. MSHR3999. Next base: position 2,386,713 of record NZ_JRFO01000007.1, on the reverse strand, counting down.
GCGAGCGCCTGATCAAGTGGCTGCATGTGCTGGGCTGCGTGTTCATTGCCGTCCTGGCAATCCGCACGCTGCATGGTGAATGGCGCGCCGGCCGCATGCGCGGCGGCAGCGATGGCGAACCCGAACCGGCGCCCACATCGCGGCGACTGCCGGGCGTGGTGCGCGGCTTTCTCGTCGGCATCGCGAATCCGAAGGACCTGCTGTTTTTTGTCGCGTTCTTTCCGCAATTCGTCGGCATCACCACGGATTCGCGCGCGAGTCTGGCAATTCTGGCCGCGCTGTGGATCGCCGTCGATTTCACGATCCTCACGGGCTACATGGCCGCGGTCAACCACCCGCTGATTCATCGAAAGCAGCGCTGGATCACCGCATCGTCGGCGGGCGTGCTGCTCGTGATCGCGCTCGCCGGGTTCGTCGGGGGGATCGGGGGCGTAGCGTAGTGCGCTGGAGACCTGCGTATCGCCGTGATCGGGATGATGCGCTTCCGCGTCAATTGCTCGACATCGTCACGTCCCGGCTCCCCCTCCCGGTCACCAGGCAGCCCGACATGAATGCCTCGCCCTGGCTGCTGGCCGCGGCATCGTCGAAGCCCTGGCCGAGCGCGTCGTGCTTCACCCGCTGCGCGCCCTGCTTGCACGCAAGCGGGCTGGCGTCGAGCCCGCGGGCATGCAGCAACGCGCGATCGGCAACGAGATACGCCAGCAGCGCGACAACGGCGATATGCAAAGCTCTTCTCATGGTTCGTCTCCTCGACGTGCAAGCGTAACGCGGACGCGCGTCGTGCGGCACTCGGGGCTTCCCCGGTAAGCGCTGGCTTAAATAACGGCCCGGCAAACCGCCCGGCGCCGATCAGTCCACCTCTTCCTCGACCACGTCAGGCACGGCCGCCGCCTCCCCGCCGCGTTCCCGATAAGCGGCCGGCGGCACCCCGAACTGCTTGCGGAACTCCCGCCCGAGATGCGACGCGTCGGCGAACCCGCAGCTCGACGCGATGTCGGCGACCGTCCGGTCCGAACTCGTCAGCAGCCACGCGGCCGTGCGCAGCCGCACCTGCTTCGCGAACGCCTGCGGGCTCTTGCCGGTTTCCGCCTTGAACAGCCGTTCGAGCTGGCGCGCCGACAGGTCGAGCTTGCACGCGAGCTCCTCGAGCGGGAGCGCGCGCCCGACGTGCTGTTCCATCAGCAGAATCGCGCGCTTGACCTTCGGGTGCGTCGCGGGCTCGAGGCCCGGCGGATGCGGCTGCGGCGCGTTGCCTTTCTGCATCTCGCCGACCAGCAGGATGCGCAGCGCCTTCTGCACGGTCGCATGGTCGAAATGGCGCAGCAGGATCGCGGCGGCGACGTCGATCGACGCGCGCCCGCCCGAGCAGGTGATGCGCCGCCGGTCGATCACGAACAGCCGGTCGGCGATCAGCAGGTCGGGGTCGGCGGCCGGGAAGCGCTCGATGAAATCCCAGTAGTGGAACCAGCTCACGCAGGTGCGATGCCCGTCGAGCACGCCCGCGCGCATCAGGGTGAACACGCCGGTGCAGATGCCGACGACCGTCGCGCCGTCGGCGGCCGCGCGGTGGATGAAGCCGATCGTTTCCGGCCCCGCCTGCGGCCCCGAATGCAGCAGGCCGCCCACGACGACCACGTAGTCGAACGGCTCCGCATCGTCGAAGGTCTCCCACGGCGTGACCTGGATCCCGCAGCTCGCGCGCACCGGCGCGAGGGTTTCCCCGATCACGCTCCACGCGCAGCGCACCGGCTTGCTGTAGTCGCCGTCGTCGGCGGACAGCCGCAGCATGTCGACGAAACCGGAGAACGCGGTCAGCGTGAAGTTCGGCAGCAGCACGATGCCGAAGCGGATGCGTTTCGGCGCAGGTTCGGCGAGGGGGGAAGCAGGTACGTCGGGTGTCATCGCGGCAAATCTCGTCACGGCGCGCCGGGGCGGCCAGGTCTCACTTTCTACAGGGTCGGCACGGGCGGCGCGGATGCCCCAGCGTCGCCGATCGATGGCGCGCGCACTTGCGTTTTTCCGTCGGGAACCATCGTCAAAACGCACTTTCGGGCCAGGCGGCGCGGCGCTTGGCGGCGTCGTCCCACGCCGATGCCGTTTTTGTTCTATCGGCCGATTTTACGCTTTGGTGTACTGGCGTCCAACGTCACTTCACGTGTGTCCATCCAGAGGAAGCCAGATGAACGTCAGCGTCTTCGACCTGTTCAAGATCGGCATCGGCCCGTCCAGCTCGCATACGGTCGGCCCGATGATCGCCGCTTGCCGCTTCGCATCGCATATCGAGGACGCCAACCTGCTCGGCTTCGTGCGGCGCGTGCGGGTCGAGCTGTACGGCTCGCTCGGCGCGACCGGCAAGGGGCACGGCACCGACAAGGCGGTGCTGCTCGGCCTCGAAGGCCATCTGCCCGATTCGATCGACCCGGACCTGATCGAGCCGCGCCTCGCGGAGATCCGCGCCGGCAAGTCCCTTTCGCTGCTCGGCAGGCAGGCGGTCCGCTTCGACGAGAAGGAGCACATCGGCTTCTACCGGAAGCTGATGAGCGGCACGAGCATCGTGCATCCGAACGGGATGCGCTTCCAGGCGTTCGACGAGCACGGCCAGCTGCTCGTCGAGAAAGAGTATTACTCGATCGGCGGCGGCTTCGTCGTGAACCGCGACGGCGACCGCGTGAACGGCGTGCGCGCGGCGGCCGAGGTGCCGTATCCGTTCCGCACCGGCGACGACCTGATGCGCCAGTGCCGCGACCACGGGCTGTCGATCGCCGAGCTGATGCTGCGCAACGAATGCGCGCTGCGCGCCGAAGACGAAGTGCGCGCGGGCCTGCTCGCGATCTGGCGCACGATGGCCGCGTGCGTCGAGCGCGGCTGCAAGGTCGAGGGCGAACTGCCGGGCCCGATGCGCGTGAAGCGCCGCGCGGCCGAGCTGTACGGGCGGCTGCGCGCGCGTTCGGAGGAGTCGCTGCGCGACCCGCTGTCGATGCTCGACTGGGTCAACCTGTACGCGATGGCCGTCAACGAGGAGAACGCGGCGGGCGGGCGCGTCGTCACCGCGCCGACCAACGGCGCGGCCGGCGTGATCCCGGCGGTGCTGCACTACTACGTGAAGTTCGTGCCCGGCTCGAACGAGGCCGGCATCGTCGAATTCCTGCTGACGGCTGCCGCGATCGGGATCATCTACAAGGAAACCGCGTCGATCTCCGGCGCGGAAGTCGGCTGCCAGGGCGAGGTCGGCGTCGCGTGCTCGATGGCCGCGGCCGCGCTCGCCGCGGTGATGGGCGGCACGCCGGACCAGGTCGAGAACGCTGCCGAGATCGGCATGGAGCACAACCTCGGGATGACCTGCGACCCGGTCGGCGGGCTCGTGCAGATCCCGTGCATCGAGCGCAACGCGATGGGCGCGATCAAGGCGCTGAACGCATCGCGCATGGCGCTGAAGGGCAACGGCCAGCACTACGTGTCGCTCGACTCGGTCATCAAGACGATGCGCGAGACGGGTGCCGACATGAAGACGAAATACAAGGAAACGTCACGCGGCGGTCTGGCCGTGAACGTCATCGAATGCTAACGAAGGGTCCATCAAAATGAGCCGCTACTCGATATTCAGCCTGTTCCGCAACGGCCTCTCGTATCACGAGAACTGGGAAAAGCAGTGGAAGAGCCCGGAACCGAAGAAGGAATACGACGTCGTGATCGTCGGCGGCGGCGGCCACGGCCTCGCGACCGCGTACTACCTCGCGAAGGAGCACGGCATCACCAACGTCGCGATCCTCGAGAAAGGCTGGATCGGCGGCGGCAACACCGCGCGCAACACGACGATCGTGCGCTCGAACTACCTGTGGGACGAGTCGGCCGCTCTGTACGAGAAGGCGATGAAGCTGTGGGAAGGGCTGTCGCAGGACCTGAACTACAACGTGATGTTCAGCCAGCGCGGCGTGATGAACCTCGCGCACACGCTGCAGGACGTGCGCGACACCGAGCGCCGCGTCAATGCGAACCGGCTGAACGGCGTCGACGCGGAGTTCCTGACGCCCGCGCAGATCAAGGAAATCGAGCCGACGATCAACCTGAACAGCCGCTACCCGGTGCTCGGCGCGTCGATCCAGCGGCGCGCGGGCGTCGCGCGCCACGATGCGGTGGCCTGGGGTTTCGCGCGCGGCGCGGACCGCGCGGGCGTCGACATCATCCAGAACTGCCAGGTGACGGGCATCCGTCGCGAAGGCGGCGCGGTGGTCGGCGTCGACACGGTGAAGGGCTTCATCAAGGCGAAGAAGGTCGCGGTGGTCGCGGCCGGCAATACGACGACGCTCGCCGACATGGCCGGCATCCGCCTGCCGATCGAAAGCCACCCGCTGCAGGCGCTCGTGTCCGAGCCGATCAAGCCGGTCGTCAACTCGGTGATCATGTCGAACGCGGTGCACGCGTACATCAGCCAGTCCGACAAGGGCGACCTCGTGATCGGCGCGGGCATCGACCAGTACACGGGCTTCGGCCAGCGCGGCAGCTTCCACATCATCGAAGGCACGCTGCAGGCGATCGTCGAGATGTTCCCGGTGTTCTCGCGCGTGCGGATGAACCGCCAGTGGGGCGGCATCGTCGACGTGTCGCCGGACGCGTGCCCGATCATCAGCAAGACCGACGTGAAGGGCCTGTATTTCAACTGCGGCTGGGGCACGGGCGGCTTCAAGGCGACGCCCGGCTCGGGCTGGGTGTTCGCGCACACGATCGCGCGCGACGAACCGCACCCGCTGAACGCGCCGTTCGCGCTCGACCGCTTCTACACCGGCCACCTGATCGACGAGCACGGCGCTGCCGCCGTCGCGCACTGATCGACGACCCGCACTGAAGTGCATGGGACCGGAGTAAGGCGCCGAAGCGCCAACTCTGGTCGACACACGAGGAGAAGGAAACATGTTGCTGATCGAATGTCCGTGGTGCGGGCCGCGCGCCGAATCCGAGTTCACGTGCGGCGGTGAAGCCGATATCGTGCGCCCGGTGAACAACGAGACCATGACCGACCGCGAATGGGGCGAATACGTGTTCATGCGCGAGAACAAGCGCGGGCTGCACAAGGAGCAGTGGCTGCATACGCAAGGCTGCCGCCGCTGGTTCAAGGTCGAGCGCGATACCGTCACCTACGAAATCAAGGGCTACGAAAAATTCGGCGGAGCCGCCGCCAACGCCAACGAAGAGGGCACCAGCAAATGAGCCAGAAAGACCGTCTCGGCACCGGTGGCCGCATCAATCGCGCGATTCCGCTGACCTTCACGTTCAACGGGCGCACCTATCAGGGCTTCCAGGGCGACACGCTCGCGTCCGCGCTGCTCGCGAACGGCGTGCACTTCGTCGCGCGCAGCTTCAAGTACCACCGCCCGCGCGGGATCGTGACGGCGGACGTCGCGGAACCGAATGCCGTCGTGCAGCTCGAGTCCGGCCCGTACACCGTGCCGAATGCGCGCGCGACCGAGATCGAGCTGTACCAGGGCCTCGTCGCGACCAGCGTGAACGCGGAACCGTCGCTCGAGCACGACAAGTACGCGATCAACCAGAAGCTGTCGCGCTTCATGCCCGCCGGGTTCTACTACAAGACCTTCATGTGGCCGCGCAACATGTGGCCGAAGTACGAAGAGAAGATCCGTGAAGCGGCCGGCCTCGGCAAGGCGCCCGAGGTGCTCGACGCCGATCGCTACGACAAGTGCTACGCGCACTGCGACGTGCTCGTCGTCGGCGGCGGCCCGTCGGGCCTCGCGGCCGCGCATGCGGCGGCGACGGCCGGCGCGCGCGTGATCCTCGTCGACGACCAGCGCGAGCTCGGCGGCAGCCTGCTGTCGTGCCGCGCGGAAATCGACGGCAAGCCCGCGCTGCAGTGGGTCGAGAAGATCGAAGCCGAGCTGCGCAAGCTGCCCGACGTGACGATCCTCGCGCGCAGCACCGCGTTCGGCTACCAGGACCACAACCTCGTGACGGTCACGCAGCGCCTGACCGATCACCTGCCGGTGTCGATGCGCAAGGGCACCCGCGAGCTGCTGTGGAAGATCCGCGCGAAGCGCGTGATCCTCGCGACCGGTGCGCACGAGCGGTCGATCGTGTTCGGCAACAACGACCTGCCGGGCGTGATGCTCGCGGGCGCGGTGTCCGCGTACATCCATCGCTTCGGCGTGCTGCCGGGCCGCGACGCGGTCGTGTTCACGAACAACGACCGCGGCTACCAGGCGGCGCTCGACCTGAAGGCATGCGGCGCGAAGGTGACGGTCGTCGATGCGCGCGCGTCGAGCAACGGCGCGCTGCCCGCGGCGGCGAAGCGCCAGGGCGTGACGGTGATGAGCGGCGCGGTCGTGACGGCCGCGGCGGGCAAGTGGCGCGTCTCGTCGGTTGACGTCGCGTCCTACATGAACGGCCAGACGGGCGGCAAGCTGAAGACGCTGCCGTGCGACCTCGTCGCGATGTCGGGCGGCTTCAGCCCGGTGCTGCACCTGTTCGCGCAATCGGGCGGCAAGGCGTGCTGGAGCGACGAGAAAGCCTGCTTCCTGCCGGGCAAGGCGGTGCAGCCCGAGGCGAGCGTCGGCGCGGCGGCGGGCGAATTCGGGCTCGCGCGTGCGCTGCGGCTCGCGCTCGACGCGGGCGCGGAAGCGGCGAAGGCCGCCGGCTTCTCCGCCACGCAGCGCCCGGCCGCGCCGAAGGTCGCCGAAGTCGCGGAAGGCGCGCTGCAGCCGTTGTGGCTCGTCGGCAGCCGCGAGGCCGCCGCGCGCGGGCCGAAGCAGTTCGTCGATTTCCAGAACGACGTGGCGGCCGCCGACATCCTGCTCGCCGCGCGCGAAGGCTTCGAGTCGGTCGAGCACGTGAAGCGCTACACGGCGATGGGCTTCGGCACCGACCAGGGCAAGCTCGGCAACATCAACGGGATGGCGATCCTCGCGCAGGCGCTCGGCAAGTCGATTCCGGAGACGGGCACGACGACGTTCCGCCCGAACTACACGCCCGTGTCGTTCGGCACGTTCGCGGGCCGCGAGACCGGCGATTTCCTCGACCCGATCCGCAAGACCTGCGTGCACGAATGGCACGTCGAGCACGGCGCGATGTTCGAGGACGTCGGCAACTGGAAGCGGCCGTGGTACTTCCCGAAGAACGGCGAGGACCTGCACGTGGCGGTGAAGCGCGAATGCCTCGCGGTGCGCAACAGCGTCGGCATCCTCGACGCATCGACGCTCGGCAAGATCGACATCCAGGGCCCGGACGCGGTGAAGCTCCTGAACTGGATGTACACGAACCCGTGGGGCAAGCTCGAGGTCGGCAAGTGCCGCTACGGGCTGATGCTCGACGAGAACGGGATGGTGTTCGACGACGGCGTGACGGTGCGCCTCGCCGACCAGCACTTCATGATGACGACCACGACCGGCGGCGCGGCGCGCGTGCTCACTTGGCTCGAACGCTGGCTGCAGACGGAATGGCCTGACATGAAGGTGCGCCTCGCGTCGGTGACGGACCATTGGGCGACCTTCGCGGTCGTCGGCCCGAAGAGCCGCAAGGTCGTGCAGAAGGTGTGCCGGGACATCGACTTCGGCAACGAGGCGTTCCCGTTCATGAGCTACCGCAACGGCACGGTGGCGGGCGTGAAGGCGCGCGTGATGCGGATCAGCTTCTCGGGCGAGCTGGCCTATGAAGTGAACGTGCCGGCGAACGCGGGCCGCGCGGTGTGGGAAGCGTTGATGGCCGCGGGCGCCGAGTTCGACATCACGCCGTACGGCACCGAGACGATGCACGTGCTGCGCGCGGAGAAGGGCTACATCATCGTCGGCCAGGATACCGACGGGTCGGTCACGCCTTACGACCTCGGGATGGGCGGGCTCGTCGCGAAGTCGAAGGACTTCCTCGGCAAGCGTTCGCTGTCGCGCTCGGATACCGCGAAGGAAGGCCGCAAGCAGTTCGTCGGCCTGCTGACCGACGACGAGCAGTTCGTGCTGCCGGAAGGCGCGCAGATCGTCGCGAAGGACACGCAGGTGTCGACGACCGAGCCGACGCCGATGATCGGCCACGTGACGTCGAGCTATTACAGCCCGATCCTGAAGCGCTCGATCGCGCTTGCGGTGGTGAAGGGCGGCCTGAACAAGATGGGCGAGAGCGTCGTGATTCCGCTGGCCAACGGCAAGCGCATCACCGCGAAGATTTCGAGCCCGGTTTTCTACGATACCGAAGGGGTGCGCCAGCATGTGGAATGAAACGAGAAACCAGACGCAGGTGGCGGGCGCGGGCGGCGTGCAGCTCGAATCGCCGTTCGTCGGCGCGGCCGACCTGCTGAAGACGCAGCAGGCGCGCGCATCGAAGAAGTTCACGCTGCGCGAGCGGCCGTTCCTCGACCTCGTCAACGTGCGCGGCGAGCTGAGCGACCCGGCGTTCGTCGCCGCGTTCGAGCGCGTGGTCGGCTGCCGGCCGCCTGCCGCGCCGAACACGGTTGCGCGCGGCGCCGAGTACGACGTGCTGTGGCTCGGCCCCGACGAATGGCTCGTGCGCTCGAACGGGCCCGTGCAGGCGGGCGTGCTCGAGGCGGCGCTTGCCGAGGCCGTGCAGGGCTCGTATGCGGCGGCGGTCGACGTCGGCAGCGGCTATACGGTCGTCGAGGTCAGTGGCGAGCGCGTGCGCGACGTGCTGGCGCGCGGTTGCCCGCTCGACCTGCATCCGCGCCAGTTCAAGGCGGGGCAGTGCGCGCAGTCGCATTACTTCAAGGCGTCGATCGTGCTGGTGCCGACCGGTGACGACACGTACGAGATCGTCGTGCGCCGCAGCTTCGCCGACTATTTCGTCCGCATCATGTTCGACGCGGCTGCGCCGCTCGCATCATGAAGCCGGTCGACGAACCGTTCGTGTCGATCGACGCGCCGCGCCTGCGAGGGCGCGGCTGGAGCGTGTTCGTCGACGAACTGAAGGTGCCGGCGCGGATCGGCATCCATGCGCACGAGCATGACGCGCCGCAGCCGATCGTGATCGATGCGCAGCTCGGGTATCGCTGCGAGCCGAGCGAGGCCGGGGAGTGGATCGATTACGACGGGTATTGCGCGCGGGTGGCGGCGTTTCTCGCGCACAAGCCGCATACGCGGCTGCTCGAGACGCTGGTCGCCGAGATCGCGGTGCTGTCGTTTCGCGAATGGCCGGCGCTGGAGACGCTGACGCTGTCCGTCCACAAGCCGAAGATCCGGCCGGGGACGAAACGCGTCGGGGTGTCGCTGGACTGGACGCGGGGGGATTACCTGCGGTGGACGGGGGAGGTGGGGCGGGTCGGCTCGGCCGGATAGGCTTGGCCGGGTAGATGCCATTTCTATCCGACAAGCGGCCATTCGACTTGCGTAGGCGAATGGTGCCCGTGCGTCCTACCTTCCCGCCTTGCGTCGTGCCATATACCCGAGATACGCAATGATCCGATCGATCTCCTGATCGCTCAGCTGATCCGGCGAGAATGGCGGCATGGCCCGCCCGGGCCAGTTCCGAACCGATGCCGGATTGCGAATGTAGCGATGCAGGGCTGCGGGCTGGAAATAATCGACCGGATTCATCGGCGCGTTGAGGTCGGGGCCGGTGTCAGCGCTGCCCGCGCCGTCGAGTCGATGGCACGCGAAACATTGCGTGATGAACAGGCTTTGGCCCGCGCGGGCCGGATCGGTTGCCGGCAGCGCCGGATCGACGGCGAGGGCCGGCCAGCGCGCGACGGGCGACTGTTGCATCGCGAGACGCACGATCTGGAAAGGCCACTGCTCGTTGCGGACGGACGACGCCTCCTTGCCGACCCAGATCAGGTAGAACGGCCCGGCGCTGACCGGCTTGCGCGGCAGCTTCGGCCACGGGTGCGCGGGGTCCTCCACCGCGAGCCATGCAACGGCGCGCGCGGCGTCGCGATTGCGCGCGAGGTCCATCGGCAGTTGCGCGGCGAAGCCGTCGGCCGCGCGCGTTTCGAGCACGCTGTCCGCAGGCAGGGCCGCGCCGTCGAGCAGGCTGGCGAGCGGCACCGCGCGGAAGGTCATCGGCCTGCCGTATGCGACATCGTGTGGGACATGGATCTCCGCCGCATCCGGGCGCGCCAGCAACGCCTGCGAGGTGAACGTGCGGGTCTTGCCGTCCGTAGTGAGCTCGAGCGTGGACTGGGCAGCCGCTTGGCGTCCGATCACGCAGATCGTCAGCAGCAGGAGCGAAAAGATCGCGCGTTTGAGCATGTGCTCTCCGTTGGTTGTTGATTATTGTGACGGCGGCGGCAGGTTCGCCGCATCCATTTGAGCTGCCCCCTCAAATCGACCCGAACAACGCCCGCGGCCGATCCTTCAACGTCCCCGCCAGAATCCGCAGCCCGTTGACGAGCTGATCGCGCGTCGCCGCACAGGCGAGGTTGATGCGCACCCCATGCTCGATCTCGGCCCGATCCACCGCGAACGCCGACGACGGCATCACCACCACGCCGCGCGCCTTCGCGTTCGCGGCGAAGTCGTCCGCGCGCCACGGCGGCGGCAGCCGCAGCCACACGAACATGCAGGCGGGATCGGATTTCAGGTGCCCGGCCGGCAACAGCTCCCGCGCGAGGTCCACGCGCGCGCGGATCTCCGCCAACTGCGCATTCATGATCCGCTCGGCGGTGCCGTTCTCGATCCACGCGGTCGCGATCAGCATCGACATCGGCGCGGGCATCCACGCGGTCGTGCGCACCGCCTCCGCGCACAGCGCGACGCTGTCCTGCGGGCAGCACAGATAGCCGAGCCGCAGGCCGGGCGCGAGAATCTTCGACGTCGCGCCGATATGGAACGTCAGCTCCGGACAAAGCCCCGCGATCGTCGGCAGCCGGTCGCGCACGAGCGGGCCGTACACGTCGTCCTCGATGATCGTGACCCGATGGCGCCGCGCGACGTCGACGAGCGCCATGCGTCGCTCGAGACTCATCGTCGTGACGGTGGGATTCTGCAGGTTCGGCACGACGAAGATCGCCTTCACCGGCACGCGCTGGCAGATCCGCTCGATCTCGTCGGGAAGCAGGCCGTCGTCGTCGGCCGGCGCGCTGACGATCTCGAACTGGAACACCGGCGCGAGCGCCTTGAGCCCGTAATACGTGAGCCGGTCGGCGACGATCACGCCGTCGGTGCCGATCAGGCTGTTCAACACCGCATAGAGGCCATGCTGCGCGCCGCTCGTCACGACGATCCGGTCGCGCGACGGCGCAAAGCCCGGCGCGGCGAGCCATTGCGCACCGGCCGCGCGCGCCCAGTCGGGGCCTTGCGGCGGCTGGTACTCCTGCAGCGACGCGAAGCGCGGGTCGCCCGGCAGCGTGCCGAGGGTTTGCGCGAGACTCGCCAGGAATTCGCCGGTGGCCGGCCGGTTCACGGTCAGGTCGAGCGGGCCGCTGCCGGCGGCGAGCGCCGTGCGCGCAGGCTCGATGCTCGGCATCGCGCCGCCCGTGACGAGCGACCCGCGGCGCTTGCTGCCGATCACGAGGCCGCGCAACTGCAGTTCCTTGTACGCACGGGACACGGTCGACACGTTGATGCCCAGCTCTGTCGCGAGCTGGCGCTGCGGCGGGAGACGGCTACCGGGCGGATACGTGCCGTTGCGGATCTCTTCCTCGATCGAGCTCGACACCTCGACGTAGGTCGGGCGCTTCACCGACGTACCGTTGCCGCGCGTGTCGGAATGTTTGTCTGATGCCATCGGTCGCCTTGTGCCACACAAAAAGCGTTTGTCTGATGCGTTTGCCTGCAGCGATTGTATCCGACACCTCCGGGACGTCAAACACCATCATAAAAATCAGATATTTACGCGCGAACACGATCGGGTAAACACCGGCCCCACACAATGCAATTTTGATTGCACACAAAAATGCAATGTGTGATTCTAGATTCCATCTTTGTATGCTTTTTGGGTCCTGAAGGAGGGCGGTCATGGCGAACGTCGCCATCGTCGGAGCGGGCTTCATCGGCCTCGGTGCCGCGGCCTGGCTGCAGCGCGACGGGCATCGCGTGACGCTGTTCGACGCGGCCGGCGTCGGCGAGGGCGCGTCGTTCGGCAATGCGGCGACCTTTGCGCCCTATGCATGCGTGCCGGTGAACAATCCGTCGGTGTTCGGCGCGATCCCGCACTACCTGTGCGGGCGCGACAGCCCGCTGCGGATTCGCTGGCCGTACCTGCTGCGCGGCGCGCCGTGGCTGGTCCGCTTCCTGATCGCGTCGCTGCCGGCGCGCCACCTGCGCAGCGCGGGCGCACTGGCCGCGCTGCTCGCGCTCGCCCGCGACGGCTATGCGCCGCTGCTCGACGCGCCAAGGCTTGCCGCATTCGTGCGGCCGCGCGAATGCCTGTACCTGTATGCGCGGCAGGCGTCGTTCGACGCGGCGCAGCCGGCGCTCGAATTGCGGCGCCGCTTCGGCGTCGCGTTCGAGACGCTCGATGCGGCCGGGATTCGCCGGCTGGAGCCGGCGCTCGCGCCGATCTTCGCGCGCGGCGTGCTGTTCGGCGGAAGCTGGCATTTCTCGGATCCGCACGGCTTTCTTGGCGCGCTGTTCGCGCATCTGGCGGCGGGCGGCGTGACGCTGGAGCGCACGAACGTCGAGCACGTCGCGCCGGCGGGCGACGGCGTGCGGCTGCTGGCCGGCGGCGCGACGCGGACGTTCGACCATGTCGTGATCGCGGCGGGCGCGCGTTCCGCGCCGTTCGCGGCGTCGTGCGGCGACCGCGTGCCGCTCGATACCGAGCGCGGCTATCACGTGCAGTTCGCGGAGCGCGAGCAGGTCGTGTCGCGGCCGGTCGGCTGGGCCGAGCGCGGCTTCTACATGACGCCGCTCGACGAGGGGCTGCGCGCGGCCGGCACGGTCGAGCTGGGCGGGTTTCGCGCCGACAAGAACCCGGCGCTCGTCGACCTGCTCGCGCGTTCCGCGCGCGAGGCGCTGCCGACGCTCGGCACGCCGACGCGCAGCTGGCTCGGTTTTCGTCCGACGCTGCCGGACGGCGTGCCGGTGCTGGGCCGGGCGGGGGGCTGCGAGCGCGTGATATACGCATTCGGCCATCAGCACCTCGGCGTGACGCTGGCCGGCATCAGCGGACGGATCGTCGCGGACCTGGTCGCGCAGCGCGCGCCGCCGCTCGACCTGATGCCTTACCGGGCCGCGCGCTTCTGACGCGGCCCCCGGATGGCCGGCCCCCCGGTCCCCTATACAGCTTCGAGGCGTCGCGATCGAAGCGGCTGATCGCAAGGACGGCAACCCGCGACTTCAATCACCGCAAGGAGGCATCATGAATCGTCGTAACTGGCTGATAGGGCTGGCGGTCTGCTCGATCGGCACGGCCGTCACGTCCGCGCAGGGTGCGGACGCGCAGGCCGTCAAGATCGGCTTCGCCGGGCCGCTGACGGGCCCGGTCGCACGCGTCGGCAAGGATCTGCAATACGGCGCGCAGCTCGCGCTCGACGAGGAAAACGCGAAGCACCCGACGATCGGCGGCAAGCCGGTGCAGTACGTGCTCGACGTTCAGGACGACCAGGCCGATCCGCGCGTCGCGATCCAGGTCGGGCAGAAGCTCGTCGACGACGGCGTGGTCGGCGTGATCGGGCATTACAACTCGGGCTGCAGCATTCCGGCGTCGGCCGTGTATCGGCAGGCGAACGTCGTGATGATCACGCCCGGCTCGACCAACCCGCAACTGACGATGCAGGGCTTCAAGAACGTGTTCCGCACGATGGGGCACGACGGGATCGGCGGCGTGGTCGCGGGCCGCTTCGCGGTCGAGCAATTGAAGGCGAAGCGGATCGGCATCATCGACGACCGCACCGCGTTCGGCCAGGGGCTCGCCGATGCGTTCGAGAAAGGCGTGAAGGAGGCGCACGGCACCGTCGTCAGCCGCGAATACACGAACGACAAGGCGGTCGATTTCCGCGGCATCCTGACGACGCTGAAGAGCGACAACATCGACCTGCTGTTCTTCGGCGGGCTCGACGAGCAGGGCGCGATGCTCGTCAAGCAGATGCGCTCGCTCGGCATTCGCGCGCAGCTGTTCGGCGCGGGCGCGCTGAAAAGCAACGCATTCCTGAAGATTGCCGGCAGCTCGGGCGAAGGCACGCAGGATCTCGAGCCGGGGCCCGCGCTCGACAAGCTGCCGTCGGCGCAGGCGTTCGCGCAGCGCTACAAGGCGCGCTTCAACCAGGACGTCGAGCTGTATGCGCCGTTCGCGTACGACGCGGCGCTGGCGATGATCGCGGCGATCCGCAAGGCCGATTCGCTCGATCGCGGCAAGATCGTGCAGAGCATGCCGAGCGTGGCGGTCACGGGCGTGACGGGGAAGATCTCGTTCGACGAGCGCGGCGACCTGATCAAGCCGCCTTATACGCTGTTCCGCGTCGAGCAGGGGCAGTGGCACAGCATCCGGACGGTGGGCGGCTCGGGGAGCTGAGTGCGTGGCCGCGGCGGAGCTGCGTCAACGGGAATCCCGCACCGACACCGCCCGAACGTCCGACGCCGGCGCGCTCACCGGCATCATGCCCGCGTTCGCATCGTCGCGCGGCTCGAGCACGAAGCGGAACGACTCGACGCGTTGCAGCACCTTCGACGCATACGCGTGCGAGCCGCCGTAGCTTTTCAGCGCGGCGCCGATGTCGCCGCCGGCGGCCTTCACGTAGCCGGACAGGATCGCCGAGCCCGCGTTGACGTTCGCGTTCGGCTCGGTCAGGTCCTTCACGTTGCGCAGCAGCCCGCGGTGCGCGCTGGGCACCACCTGCATCAGCCCGGTCGCGCCGCCCGCGCCGCGCGCCTTTTCCTGGAAGCGCGATTCGATCGAGATGATCGCGTAGACGAGCGCCGGCGGCAGCGCGTATTTCGTCGCGGTGGCGTTCACGATGTCGGCGAGCTTCGTGGCCTTTTCCCTGGCGACGCCGAACTTCTTCATCAGGTAGGAGGTGATGCGGCGGTTTTCCTCGTTGGGCTGGTTGGCGGCGAGCGGCGCGGACGCGTCGGACGCGGCGGCGGCAGGCGCGGACGCAGGTTGCACAGGCAACGGTTGCGCAGGCATCTGCTGCGCCGACACGTATTGCGCACTGCCGAGCAAGAACACGATCAGCCAGGAAAACCGTCGCATGGTCAGGGTGGTGGAAACGGGAGGCGCACAGTATATCGGCCAATTGTCGCGATTGTCCGCAAACCGCGCCTCGATGAAAGCCGGATGTAGGTTGTTGCCCGGACACGTATCGGAGTCCGCATGAAGCGCGTGCTTCACGGCGCGCCGCGACTACGCGCGCTGGCCCATCATTGCCGCGATCGCGCCGATCGCGTCGCTGACCAGCACCGCGAGCAGCCCGACGATCATCCCGCCCTGCAGCACGAACGCGGTGTTCGCGGTCTGCAGGCCGGCGATGATCACGTCGCCGAGCCCGCGCGCGGCGACCGTCGAGCCGATCGTCGCGGTGCCGAGGTTGATGACGACCGCGAGGCGGATGCCGTTGACGATCACCGGAAATGCGAGCGGCAGCTCCACGGACTTCAACTGCTGCCAGCCGCTCATGCCCATCCCGCGCGCGGCGTCGACGACGTCGCGCGGCACGTCCTCGATGCCCGCGATCGTGCTCTCGAAAATCGGCAGGAGCCCGTACAGCACGAGCGCGATCAGCACCGGCTTCAGGCCGAAGCCGACCGCGGGCACCGCGAGCGCGAGCACGGCCACCGGCGGGAACGTCTGGCCGATGTTGACGACGCTGCGCGCGACCGGCAGGAAATCCGCGCCCCACGGCCGCGTCACCGCGATGCCCGCGGCGATCGCGAGCAGCGTGCCGATCAGGCTCGATGCGGCGACCGTGCCGAGATGCGCGAGCGTGAGGTCGAGCAGGCTCGCGCGATCGTAGATGACGGGCGCGCCGTTGTCCGCGAACGGCGCGAACAGCGCGTGCAGCCAGGCCGGCCGGAACAGCAGCACGAGCAGCAGCGCGAGCGCGGCCGCGCGTGCGGCGGCGGGCGCGAGTTGGCGCGGAGCGATTGCCGCGGGCCGCATCGTCATCCGGGCCGCCTCGCGTGCGCGCGGATCGCGTCGAGCGTGATGCGGCGCGCGCCGAGGCCGGCACCGGCCGCGTGCGGGGACGGGTTCCCGTCGTCGTCTGCGACCGGCAGCGCGTCGACGCCGCGCCACAGCAGCTCCGAGATCGCGTCGCGCAGCGTGCGGGTCGCGGCGATCGGCGGACCGTTTGCGACGCCGGGCTCGGCCACGTCGCCGACCGGCGTCAGCGCGAGCAGGCGCAGCGGCCGGTCGACGCCCGCGACGAGCTGCTCGACGACGCCCGCCGCCGGCCGGCCGAGGATCTCGGCGGGCGGCGCGACCTGCAGCAGGCGGCCGCCGTCCATCACCGCGATCGTGTCGCCGAGCTTCAGCGCTTCCTCGATGTCGTGCGTGACGAGCACGACCGTGATGCCGAGCCGCCGCTGCAGCGCGAGCAGGTCGTCCTGCGCCTTGCCGCGGATGATCGGATCGAGCGCGCCGAACGGCTCGTCCATCAGCAGCATCGCCGGTTCGGCCGCGAGCGCGCGCGCGACGCCGACGCGCTGCTGCTGGCCGCCCGACAGCTCGTGCGGCAGCTTGCCCGCGAATTCGTCGGGCGCGAGATTGAAGAGCGCGAGCAGTTCGCGCACGCGCGCGTCGATGCGCGCGGCGTCCCAGCCGAGCAGGCGCGGCACGGTCGCGATGTTGCGCGCGACGCTCCAGTGCGGAAACAGCCCGTGGCCCTGGATCACGTAGCCGATGCGCCGCCGCAGCTGCTCGGGCGGCACGCTCGCCGTATCGACGCCGTCGATGCGAACCGTGCCCGTGCCCGGCGCGATCAGCCGGTTGATCATCCGCAGCAGCGTCGACTTGCCGCTGCCCGATGCGCCGACGAGCGCGGTGATCGTGCCGCGCTGCATCGTCAGCGACACGTCGTCGACGGCGACGACATCGCCGAAGCGCTTGCCGAGGCGTTCGATCTCGATCATCCGGTGCGTCCCCCCGCGAGCGCGGTCGCGGCTTCGAACACGACGGCGGCGACCAGCGCGAGCGCGATCGTCGGGATCGCGCCGAGCAGCACGAGATCGGCGGCCGACTGCCCGATGCCCTGGAAGATGAAGGTGCCGAAGCCGCCGCCGCCGATCAGCGCGGCGACCGCGGTCAGGCCGATGTTCTGCACGAGCACGATGCGCACGCCGCTCAGGATCACCGGCAGCGCGAGCACGAGGTCGACCTGCAGCAGGCGCTGCGCGGCCGTCATGCCCATCGCGCGCGCCGCTTCCGTCACCTGCGCCGGCACCTGCGCGAGCCCGACCGCGACGCTCGACGCGATCGGCAGCAGCGAATACAGGAACAGCGCGAGCACGGCCGGCGCGACGCCGATCCCGCGCACGCCGAGCGCGGCCGCGAGCGGCACGTGCGCGGCGAGCATGCCGAGCGGCGCCATCATCAGCCCGTACATCGCGATGCTCGGCACCGTCTGCACGACGTTGAGGACCGGCAGCAGCGCCGCGCGCACGGCCGCGACGCGCGCGCACGCGATGCCGAGCGGCAGCCCCGCGACGAAGGCGGCCGCGACCGAGCCGCCGGCCAGCGCGACGTGCCGCACGGCCTCGCGCCAGAAATCGTCGCCGCGCACCGCGTATTCGCGCATCACGGACAGGCCGTCCCACCAGCCGGTCGACAGCGGCAGCGCGAGCGCCGCGGCGGCGACGGCCAGCGCGGCGAGCCGCCGCCACGGCCCGAACGCGAGCCGCGCGAGCGCGTCGGCGACCAGCACGGCCCACGCGAACAGCAGCAGCCAGATGCCGGCGGCCGGCGACACGCGCGCGAGCGCGTCTTCCGGCGCGACCAGATGCGCCGCGGCCGCGCCGGCCGCGTAGCCGAGCGTCGCGAGCAGGCCGCAGCCCGCGGCGAGGCGCGATGCGGGCCGGCTCGTCGTCATCGTCCACAGCGCGGCCGCGATCCACAGCGCGGCGAGCGCGGCGGCCTGCGCGGCCGGCAGCGCGCCGAACACCGGCAAGCCGGCGCCCGCCGCGATCCGGTTCGGCCGCAGCACGACGAACGGCGCGAACAGCACCGCGCCGATCGTCAGCGCGCCGGTGAGGACGCCGACCTTGTCGATCGCGATGCGTCGCGCGCGGGCCGCCGCGCGCGCCGTCATTTGACGAAGCCCTTCGCTTTCAGGTATTGCGCGGCGACGCCCGCGGCCGGCTCGCCGTTGATCTGGATGCGGCTGTTGAGCGTTTGCAGCGTCTTCAGATCGAGGCTCGCGAACACCGGCTTCAGGTAGTCGGCGATCTGCGGATGCGCCTTCAGCACCGTTTCGCGAATCACCGGCGCCGGCGCGTAGACGGGCTGCACGTGCTTGTCGTCGTCGAGCACCGCGAGGCCGCTCGCCGCGATCCCGCCGTCGGTGCCGTAGACCATCGCCGCGTTCACGCCGTCGGTCTGGTTCGCGGCGGCCTTGATGGTGGCCGCCGTGTCGCCGCCGGACAGCACGACGAGCTGGTCCGGCTTCAGCTTGAAGCCGTACGCCTTCTCGAACGACGGCAGCGCGGACGCGCTGTTGACGAATTCGGCCGACGCCGCGAGCTTCACCTTGCCGCCGCCGGCCACCCACTTGCCGAAATCGGAGAACGTTTTCAGGCGCTGCGCCTGCGCAAGCGGTGCGAGCACCGCGACGCCCCACGTATTGTTGGCGGGCGACGGCGTCAGCCAGACGAGGTGGTTGGCCGCGTAGTCGAGCTTCTTCGCGGCGTCGTAGCCCTGGCTCGCGTTCTTCCACACCGGGTCGTCGGCCTTGTTGAAGAAGAACGCGGCGTTGCCGGTGTACTCGGGATAGATGTCGATCTCGCCGCTGACGAGCGCCTTGCGCACGATCGGCGTCGCGCCGAGCGCGATCTTTTCGGTGACGGGAATGCCGTGCGCCTTCAGCACCTGGACGATCAGGTTGCCGAGCAGGTTGCCTTCGGTATCGATCTTCGACGACACCACGACGGCGTCGGCGGCGTGCGCCGCGGGCGCCGCAAGGGCGGCGGCGACGGCGAGGCCCAGTATCCGGGCGGGCAGGGCATGCTTCATCGGGGCCAACCTCCTGCGAATGACGAGAAAGGGACGTACGCCGAAACTTACTTGACCGGGCCTGCTTTGGCAAACCGCCCGACCCGTTGCGCGTGCGGGTTATCCCGCGCGTGGCCCGACGTCTTGCTATACACTGCCACGCATCCCTGCCGATGCGGAATTCCATCATGAAGCCCGAGCTGCTGGTCCTGATCCCGTTGCGCGACGACGCGCATCGCGAGATTGCCGCGTCGTTCGACGTGCACGATGCGCCGAGCCGCGACGCGCGCGAACGCGCGATCGCGGAACACGGCGGCGCGATCCGCGCGGTGCTGACCAACGGCAGCACGGGCCTCACCGCCGCCGAGATCGACCGGATGCCCGCATTGACCCTGGTCGGCTCGCTCGGCGCGGGCTACGAGCACATCGACGTCGCGCATGCGAAGGCGCGCGGCGTGGTGGTCGTGACCGGCGCGGGCACCAACGACGACTGCGTCGCCGATCACGCGTTCGCGCTGCTGCTGGCGGCCGTGCGCAGGATCGTGCGGCTCGACGGCGCGACCCGTGCGGGCGTCTGGCGCGACGCGTTGCCGATGCCGCCGAACGTGTCCGGCAGGAAGCTCGGCATCGTCGGGCTCGGCAGGATCGGCGAGAAGATCGCACGCCGCGCGGCCGGCTTCGATCTCGAGATCGGCTATCACAACCGCGCGCCGAAGGATGGCGCGCCGTATCGCTATTTCGACCGGCTCGACGCGCTGGCGCGCTGGGCGGACTTCCTGGTCGTCGCGACGCCGGGCGGCGCGCTCACCCGGCACCTGATCGGCCGCGACGTGCTCGACGCGCTCGGCCCGGACGGCTTTCTCGTCAACGTGTCGCGCGGCAGCGTCGTCGATACCGCTGCTCTGGCAGAGGCGCTGCGCGAAGGCCGGCTCGCGGGCGCGGGGCTCGACGTGTACGAAGGCGAGCCCGATCCGCCGCGCGCGCTGGTCGGGCTCGACAACGTCGTGCTGACGCCGCACCTGGGCGGCTGGTCACCCGAAGCGCTCGATCGCTCGGTGCGGCAGTTTCTGGACAACGCGGCGCGGCATTTCGCCGGCGAGCCCGTGCTGACGCCGCTCTGATCTGAACGGGCCACGCTTTTTCCGTCAACGAAGGAACCACGATGTCCACGTATTTCGCAGAAGTCGAATGGCAGGCGGGACCGGACGAGAAGTTCACCGACAACCGCTACAGCCGCCGGCACGAATGGCGTTTCGACGGCGGCGTGACGGTGCCCGCGTCGAGCTCGCCGCATGTGGTGCGGACGCCGTTCTCGGACCCCGCCGCGGTCGATCCCGAGGAGGCGTACGTCGCGGCGCTGTCGAGCTGCCACATGCTGTGGTTTCTGTCGATCGCCGCGCAGCGGCGCTTCGTCGTCCTGCGCTATCGCGACGCGGCGGAGGGCACGATGGCGAAGAACGACGCGGGCAAGGAGGTGGTGACGCGCGTCGTGCTGAAGCCAGCCGTGACGTTCGGCGGCGAGCGCGCGCCGACGGACGACGAGGTGAAGGCGCTGCATCACGCCGCGCACGAAGCGTGCTTTCTCGCGAACTCGGTGCGCACGGTGATCGATGTCGAAGGGACGTGGGAGCATCGCGGGGCGCGGTGAGCGACGCATGCAGGGGAAATTTCCGCAGAGAGCGCACCGTGCCGACCTTTCGCGCTCCGCTTCTGCGTGCCCGGCAAGCGCCGCCCTGAATTGCCGCAAGCCTGCGCGCCGTTCCCGGGCGGCTCAACGAGAGGCCGGTCTCCGATCGGGGAAACTGCCACCGCAGCATGCTGCCGCAGTGGGCCGATGCGCATCCTGCGAGAAGTCCGGCCTCCTTGATGGGTTATCGACTGCTTTCACCTCACGCCGCGCGATCCGTTGCGTCCGTGCCCGTCTTCTTTCCTTCCAGCCGCAGGTAGGTGTCGGACGCAACCAGCCCGAACACGACATGACTGAAGAGACTTGCCCAGTTTCGGACGTCGGCAAACCAGGGGAACCACCGCGTCATCCCGTAGAAGTTGATCACGTACAGCGCGGCGCCAAAGACGGCTCCCACCAGCGAAGCCATCCCGACGCTGGAATCCAGGCTGAACGGTGCGATGATCGCCGCGAGGATCACGGCGAAGAGGATGGACAGCGCGAAATCAACCACCAGCGCCACTAGCATCACGTCCGGTTCGAACATGGCGGGATGCGCTAGCGTATTCCGCCCGGTGACGATTGCCGCGATCATTCTTGGCGCGTCCCACAGGCTTCGTCCCGCCACTTGCATGGCAAGCATTTCAATCGCGAGAAAAACCACGCCTGCCACGCACCCGCCGATGACGGCTGCGCGCCAGTCCGGCATGCGTCGCGCGAAATGATGCGAATGCATGTGAAGTTCCATGGCGACCTCCTTGAAAACTGCACACCACCGATCCTGCCTCGGTCAATCGGGACGGTCTGCCGCGCCGGCTACCATCGCTTCGGGCCACCACCGGTCCGACGATCTTGTGCTTCGATGCGGCCAATCCGTCCGATCAATGTCGGCGCATCCGCGCCGTTTCGCGCCGAACCGTCGACCAGGCGCCGGCAGCGCGCTCGGAGAGCGTGTGGCAGGCGCGCGCCATCGGCGGCCAGACCTCGTGGGCGACCTGGGTTGTCTTGCTTTGGAAACGCTCGAACAGGGCGGACAGGTTCGAACGCAAATGGAAGTTGCCCATCATCTTTCCTCCGACGCAGCAAGGAAGGAAATGGGCTTGCGCGCTCCAGTTCGCTTGCCATGCCGCGAGCAAACAAATCGAAACACGAACTATGCGACCCTCAACGGAAGGCGTACTGCCTGAGCAGGATGTAATTTAGTTTCCCTGATCGAAAACTTCAAGATCGAGCGTGGCGATTCGGTACCGAATTCCACGATGCCCTCCGGTCGAGCGCCGCTTGCTCGCGATGACGGCAATTGCCTGAGGATTTTCAAGGGTGGAATTCCAGAAGGGGTGCCTGCCGATCACCGTCGCGACCGGCGCTGCGAGCGCTTCCGCGTGAGCGGAAGCGGCCGGCTCGCTACGCGACGCATCGAATGCGTCAGTCGTGCTTCGGAGAGTGCTGCGGAGACGGCAGCGTTTCGAAGTCCGAATGCAGGCTCGCCATCGCGCGCGTGCGGACCTGCGGGTCCGGATTGTCCAGGGCCGTCTGGAGATCGCGCGCGGGCCCGACGGTCATCGAAGCCGCGGCGTTGAGCGCCGAGCCGAACGCAGTGACCGCGCCGTCACGGAGTTCGCCGCGCCGGGCGTGTTCGAGCGCGTCCTTGCCGAACGACAGGCTTTCGGCCATATGGGCGCTGGTGTGCGTCTGCTTGCCCTTGGAGATGCCTTCGAGATTGTCCAGCACGCTGGCCTGCGACTGCTCCGTGATGCCGAGCCCGTTGTTCCCCAGCACGGTGCTGACCGCTTGCACGGCCGCCGAATAGTACGTCGCGTTCGATTGCTCCGCATATTTTCCTGCTTCGGTCGTCACGTTCTCGCGGCGGCCAAGCGGCGTCGACTGACCGCCGCGACTCTGCAGCGCGCCCAGCGGCCCGCCGACCGGCGCTCGGGTATTCGACTGCGGGGTCGACCGCGACTCGTCGCTCGACGAGGAAGGCGTGGACGAGGTGTTCAGTGGAGCGGTGCTGCTGCCGGTGATTTTGGGAGGCATGGTCGGTACCTTCGATCAAGAGGAGTAAAGGGCGTCGGGCACGGTGGCGCTCGACACGGGGATGATGCGCGCCGCGGCAGGGCGTGATGGCCGGGGGCGCGAAGCGAGCGGCGCGAACGCGAAACGTCCGGCCGCACATCGTTCGCTCACCGCCGCTGCAGCACCGTGCGCATCGCCGCCACGTCGTCGGGCGCACGCTCGCCCGACGCTGCCTGCTCCGCATACTTCCGGCCCGCGTCCGTCGCACGGGCGCGCGACGTCGCCGCATCGTTCGCGAGGCCGATCTCGATGCGCCGCACGATCAGGCTTTCGATCGCGACGCGCGCCTCGCCGTCGCGCATGCCGAGATCGCACAGCAGGTTGTATGCGTCGACGAGGTCGGCATCGTTGCCGATCGCGCCGCGCAGCGCGCGCTTCTTCTGCGACGTCGACGCGTTCTTCACATGAATGCCCGCATAAAACGCATGCAGCTTCGCAGGGCCGTCGCCGGCGAAGCGATCGATGCTGCGGTCGATGATCGTCAACGCGTGTTTGGCCGTCAGTTCGGCCATGTCGTTCTTGTTCGCCGTCGATTTCTTCTCGTTGACCCAGCGTCCCGGAAAAACCTTGCCGAAGCGCTGGCGATTGGCCTCGATCCGGCCGTTGTCCTTCAGCACCGCATGAATGCCCTCGATCGCTTCGTCGGGCGTCGCGTCGCTGATGGCACGCGCATCGAACGTCATGCGGTTGCGCAGTGCATTGCGGTCGATCTCGCGCGCCTTGTCGTCGCGCATCCGCTGCTTCAGGCCGCGCACGCCCTTGGCGATGTCGAGCGCGTTCAGCAGCGCGAGCGCGAAGCCCGCCTGTTTCGCCCCGACGGCGGCCGCGCTCGCCGGCGCGGCCGCGAGCCCGTGCGTGCCGGCGATCAGCGCCGCGCCCGACGCGATGCCGAGCGCGTTGCGCACGAGCTCGCAGGCGGCCCGGTTCATCCGCTTGCCGGCGACTTCGTGGCGGATATATATCGTCAGCAGCACGTCCTTCGCGTGCGCGCTTTCCGCCGCGAGCTGCGGATCGTCGCTCGCCGCGAGCTTCATCACCTTGTCGAGGTGGTAGTCGAGCTTGCCGTTGCGATCGCGCGCGAGGATCAGCCGGTCGAGCCGGCGCACATTGCTGTCGATGGCCGCCGCGCGGAACGCCGCGACGTCGCGGTCGCGCATCGCCGACAACTGCCGGTCGTAGCGCCGGCGCTTGCGCCACGACGCGAACAGCGCATGGCCGTTCATGCCGGCGCCGGCCGTCTCGTGCGCGAGGCCCGACGCGAGCC
Organism: Burkholderia sp. MSHR3999; assembly: GCF_000833595.1. Taxonomy (NCBI): domain Bacteria; kingdom Pseudomonadati; phylum Pseudomonadota; class Betaproteobacteria; order Burkholderiales; family Burkholderiaceae; genus Burkholderia; species Burkholderia sp. MSHR3999. Next base: position 2,362,675 of record NZ_JRFO01000007.1, on the reverse strand, counting down.
CGCCGATCGCGAGGCCGGTGGCGACGTCGCCGTGCCGACCGGCAGCGGCGGCGTTGAACAGCGACGCGAGCGGGCGGATGCCGTTCGTCTCGGCGAGCGTGAAGCCCGGCTTGCTGCGGTCGTAGGCCTGGCCGGGCTGGCGCTCGGGGTGCGGCGCGCGGAATTCGTCCGTGGCCGGCGGGGGCGGCGGTTCGGTCTGCGGGAGCGCGGCCGGCGGCGTCGGCGGCGGCGGGGGAGAGGGAGGCTCGCCGCCGAGACTGCCGAGCGACAGCGGCTCGCCGAGCGATAGCGGCGGCAATCGGGGCGGCAATCGGGGCGGTCCGTCGTTTCGGATCCGATCGACCGTTTCGCGCGCGCTGCGCAACTGGCCGTGCGAGAACGCGCCGAGCGAGCGCCTTGGCTGCCGATCCGGCCGGTTGGACGACGGGGCCGACGCGCTCCGATCCGGATCGGCGACGGTGGACGACTGCGTTGACTGCCGAATCGATTTCAACATGACGACGTGCCTCCTGAGTGGACCGGTGCAGGCAAAACGACATCAGCGACGCCGCGCGCGATGCCCGCTAATGACCGGCAAGCTGTTTAACCTGCTGCGCGAGTCCCGCCAGCGAAATCTGCCCGCGCATCTCGCTGACGAAACTCCCCGCCAGCACCGCGACGATCAGCACCGCGATCGCGCCCTTGAGCGGCTGGCTGACCGACATCAGGTCGAGCTTCTGCGCCGATCGCGAGACGAACGCGAGGCCCAGGTCGACGAGCAGCAGCATCGCCATCATCGGCGTCGCGATCCGCGCGACCATGTTCATCAGCATGTCGATCCGCGCTTGCGCGAACAGCTCGAGCAGCGGCGCGGGAACCGGGTCGAACGATCCGAGCGGCCACCACGCATACGATTCGTACAGCGCGCCGAGCAGGAACGTCATGCCGCCGAGCATCCAGAACGACGCGATCGTCAGTTGCCCGAACAGTGTCGCCATCAGCGACGTCTGCGTGCCCGAACTCGGGTTCTGCATCTGCACGTTGTTGAAGCCGGCGAGGTCGTCGACGTAGGTGCCGATCGCCTCGGCGGCCCAGAACACGGTCGACGCCGCGATGCCGAGCACGAGCCCGATCACGGCCTCCTTCGCGCACGTGATCATGAGAAACGCGCCGTGAAGCTGCGGCATCAGCGCCTGTTGCCCGCCCGCGACGAACAGGCACCACACCGCGGCCGCGCCGCTGCGCATCGGGCCTTTCATCACGTTGTCGGCGGTCGCGGGCAGGATTGTCATGATCACGAGCAGCCGCTCGCTCGACAGCGCGAGCAGCACGATGAAGCTGATGAATTCGTCGCCCAGGTGCTGCAGTGGAAAGATGTCGTAGGTGCTCATGCGTCCGTCTCGTTGGATGCCCGCCCGGCCGCGAGCCGGCGTGCGAGCACGCCTTCCTCGATTTCCTCGTCCTGCGCGTCTTCGGCGGCCGCCTCGGCCGCGCGCGCGAGCCGGCCGATCCGCTCGCGCACGACGTCGATCTGCGCGTCGTTGCGCGCGATCCGGCGCGCGCTCGCCGCGAGCTGGTCGAGCTTCGCCTGCAGCGCCGCGCGCAGCCGCGCGCATTGCGCGCTCGCGAGCGCGTGCTCGTCGAGCAGCGCGTCGCGATAGCGGCGGCACGCCGTGTAGTCGCCGATCAGGAACGGCGCCTGGCCCGCCGCCATCGCGTCGACGCGCGCCGCATAGCGATTCGCCGCATCGAGCTTCGCGTGCGCATGCGCTTCGCCCTGCGCGAGCTCGGCCGCCGCCGCGTCGCGTTCGGCGCGCAGCACACCCTGCTCCGCGCGCAGCTTCGCGCCGCGCTGCTCGCGCCGCGCGAGCAGCGTCTCGAAGGCGCGCTGTTTGCGGCTCTTCACTGGACGAGCGCGTGCAGCGCGGCGAGCGTCGCGTCGGGCGGCGAGTACTCGTCGGTGCGCTGGTTGAGGAACGCGCGAATCCGGTCGATCTTCGCGACCGCCTCGTCGGCCGCCGGGTCGCTGCCCGCCTGGTATTCGCCGAGCTGCAGCAGCGTCTCGATCTCGCGATGCTTCGCGAGCAGCTGGCGCAGCCGGCCGGCCGCGCCGACGTGCTCGCGCGTCGCGACCTGCGGCATGATCCGCGACAGGCTGCCGAGCACGTCGATCGCCGGATACTGGTTGCGCGCGGCGATCTCGCGCGACAGGATGATGTGGCCGTCGAGAATGCCGCGCACTTCCTCGGCGATCGGGTCGCTGCCGGAGTCGTCCTCGGCGAGCACCGTGTAGAGCGCGGTGATCGAACCCTGCTCGCCCATCCCGGTGCGCTCGAGCAGGCGCGGCAGCTCGGCGAACACGGAAGGCGGGAAGCCGCGCCGCGCGGGCGGCTCGCCGGCCGCGAGGCCGATCTCGCGGCCGGCGCGCGCGAAGCGCGTCAGCGAATCCATCATCAGCAGCACGCACTTGCCCTGGTCGCGGAAATACTCGGCGATCGCGGTGGCGGCGTACGCGGCCTTCGCGCGCTCGATCGACGAGCGGTCGGAGGTCGCGCACACGACGACCGAGCGCGCCATGCCGTCCTCGCCCATGATCAGCTCGACGAACTCGCGCACTTCGCGGCCGCGCTCGCCGATCAGCGCGATCACGTTGACGTCGCACGACGCGCCGCGCGCGAACATGCCGAGCAGCGTGCTCTTGCCGACGCCGGCGGGCGCGAAGATCCCCATCCGCTGGCCTTCGCCGAGCGTGATCAGGCCGTCGACGATCCGCACGCCGGTCGCGAGCGGCGCGTCGACCATCCGCCGCGACATCGGGTTCGGCGGCGGCGCGAGCACGGGGCGCAGCGCGTCGTAGTCGAGCGGGCCGCGCCCGTCGATCGGCTCGCCGAAGCTGTCGATCACGCGCCCGAGGATGCCGTTGCCGACCTTCACCGACAGCGGTCGCCGCAAGCCGATCACGCGCGTGCCGCGATTGATCTCGCCGAGCGTGCCGAACGGCGACAGCAGCGCGACGTTGCGCGTGAAGCCGACCACTTCCGCATGCTGGAGCAGCGCGCCCGACGCGCTGCGCAGCTCGCACAGCTCGCCGAGCGTCGCTTCGAGGCCGACGACGCGCACGAGCGTGCCGATCACCTCGAGCACCTTGCCGGTCATGCCGACGGCGGGCTCGATCGCGAGCCGCGCGGCCATCGCGTCGGCGACGCGGGACAGGTCGGTCAGCGCGTTCATGGGCGGCTCGCGTCGTCGAGCGCGCGGGCGAGCGCCGCGCGGATCGCGTTCAGTTGCGTGTCGAGGCTCGCGTCGACGGTGCCGAAATCGGATTCGCACACGCAGGTGCCGCGCGCGACGCGCGGCTCGACCACGACGTCGACGGGCACATTGCGTCCCTGCCGGCGCCATGCGTCGGCGAGCAGCCCGAACTGCTCGCGCGCGGCGTCGTAATCGGCGTCGCACACGCGCACCGTCAGATAGCTCGCACCGGCGACGACGCGCTCGACCGTTTCCGCCGCGCGCGCGAACAGCCCGCGCGCGTCCTCCGCGCGCACCATCTGCTGGACGGCCGCGGCGACGAGCTCCGCGAGCCGCTCGCGCATCCGGTCGCGCACGCGCCGCTCCTGCTCGAACGAATCGGCAGCCTGCGCGTGCCAGTCGGCGATCGCCTGCGCGCGGCCGGCGTCGTAGCCGCGCGCGTACGCGCTGTCGTGCTCGCGCTGCGCGGCCGCGACGAGCGCGCCGGCCCGCGTGCGCGCGTCGGCGGCGATCCGTTCGGCGTCGTCGCGGGCCGCGCGCAGCACGGCGTCGCGTTCCGCCGCGAGCGCGTCGAGCGCGGCGTCGAGCGCTTCGACCGTCTCGAACGCGTCGCGGCGCAGCACGCCGTGCGGCGCGTCGATGCAGAGATCGTCGGCGAGCGGAATCCGCCGGTTCTTCAGCCAAAAAGCCATGACCACTCCGGAAACAGCGACGGCAGGCGCGCGAGCAGCGTCGCGCCGTCCGCGTCCGCCGCCGCGCGTTCGATCCACGGCGCGCGCGCGGCGTCGCGCGGCAGCGCGAGGCGCACGATGCGCATCGGCCCCGCCGGCGACCAGGCCCGCTCGCGCTCGAACAGGCGCCAGCCTTCCCATGCGAGGTCGTCGCCGCAGCGTTGCGCGAGCGGCACGGGCGGCTCGCGGTGCTCGAGGTCGCGCGCGCGCGGCGCGTCGGGCAGCGCCGAGAGTGCGGCGAGCGCGCGGCAGCCGTCGGCGCCGACCCAGCCGGCGAGCCGCATCCGGCTCGCGCGGTCGATCCAGTGGCGCAGCTCGGTGCGCCGGAACAGCAGCGCCCGCACGCGCAACAGCCGCAGCGTGTCGGCGACGGGCAGCGCGGCGAGTCGGTCCGCGGGCGCATCGAAGCCGTCGAGCGACGGCGACGGCGCTCCGAGCGTGCGCAACAGCAGCAGCGAGCATGCGGCGCGCAGCGCGGGCGCATGGTCCTGCATCGTCGCGACGAGCGGCGCGAGCGCGCCGTGCCAGCTCGCGTGAACCCAGTCGGCCGCGCGTCGCGCGTTCGCGTCGTAGCCGGCGAGCCATGCGGCCCGCGCCGAGACGCTCGCGACGCTGGCGACGCTCGCGGCCGGCGCGCCGCCGCTCATCGCGCGCCAGCCTGCTGAGGCGCGGCCGCGGCGTTCGCGCTGCCGCCGCCAACGCCGCCGCGCAGCCGCGCGGCGAGGCCGCCCGCGCCGCCGTGCTTGCGCGCGCGCCACCACAGCGCGCCGCCCGCCGCCGCGAGCGCGACGCACGCGAAGAGCGCGACCAGCACGCCGACGAGCGTCGCGCCGCCGGACTTCTGCGCGGGGGGCTGCGCGGCCGACACGAGATCGACCGGATCGGCGGCGACCGACGTGACGCTCACTTCGTCGTAGGTCAGCCCTTCGACGCTGTGGACGACGAGGTTCTTGATCTGCGGCGTGAGCGTCGCGAGGTTCGCGTTCGGCCGGTACTTGATGAACACCGACGCCGACGACGGCTTCGCGACCTGCGCGAGCGGATCGTTGTTCGGCAGCACGATGTGCACGCGCGCGACGACGACGCCGTCGATCTTCGACAGCGTGTCCGACAGCTCCTGCGACACGCCGTAGATGAACCGCACGCGCTCCTCGGTCGGCGTCGACACGAGGCCGTCCTTCTTGAACAGCGCGCCGAGATCGTCGTAGCGGGTCGCGGGCAGCCCGCGCGCGCGCAGCACTTCCATCGCCTTGACGATCTGCTTGTCGTCGACGGCGAGCGTCCACGTCTTGCCGCCGTCGGGCGTCTTCTTTTGCGCGTCGACGCCGTTCTGCAGCAGCGCGGCCATCATCTCGTTGCAGTCGCGCTCGGCGAGGCCGCCGTACAGCTCCTGCTGGCAGCCGGCGACGAGCACGGCGCTCGCGAGTAGCGCGGCGAGCCGGGCCGTGCGGCGGCCGCCACGGAGGAAGTGAGGAAGATGGAGTCGTTCCATGGCTACTGGTTCTTCATCAGCGAGCCGATCGCGTCCTTCGTCGACGTGACGACGCCCATCTTCGCCTGCAGGTCGATCTGCATCGCGGTCGCCTCGGCCGACGCCTGGATCGACGCCGCGAACATTTCGTTCATCGACAGGTCGTCCGCGTGCTGGCTCAGGTACGCAGCGTTGTCGAGCGTTTGCCTGATCGCGGCGTCCGACGTCTCGACGAGCTTCGAGATCGCGCTGCCTTCCTGCGCGTGCGAGACGGGCGGCGTCGGTGTCGCGTTAGCCATCAGCGCCTGGAAACGGCCGGCGACGTCGGGCGAAACGTCGGGCGGGACATGGCTCGTGGCGCCGGCGGGCGCCGCCGCCGCGTCGGAGAACGCGACGTCGAGCGCGCGGGTCAGGTCGATCGGGGAAAGCGGGGCATTCATGCGCGCCTCCTCGTCAAAGACGCAGATACTGCTGATGCGCGAACGCGGCCTGCGCATCGAAGCCGCCCGCCGGGTTCGCGGGCGCTGCGTTCGCTCCCTCGGCCCCGTCGGTCGCATCGCCGTTCGCCGCCGCGGCCGATTCGGGCAGTTCCCACACGCCCGTGCGATCCGCGTGCTCCTTCGCGAGCAGCACGTCGTGCTGCCGCTCGAGCGCGCGCACCAGTGCGACCGCCTGCGCCGGGCTGCCGGCCGCGAGCACCTCGTCGGCGGCGATCCGCCATTCCGGATCGCGCTTGAGCTGCAGCGCGAACGCGAGCAGCGCCTTGCCGTAGATCGCGTTCGTCCTGCCGTTCGCGATCTCCGCGAACACGCGCACCGCGTCGTCGAAGTTGCCGAGCGCGACGTGCAGCATGCCGTCGAACATGTCGGCGGCGGGCAGTTGTGGCGCGAGCACGCGCAGCGCGTCGATCAGCAGGCCGATGTCGTAGGGATCGGCGGCCGGGCCGTCGAGCGCGCCGCCGAGCGCGAGGCTCGCCGCGTCGATCAGTTCGTTCAGCGCCGCTTGGCTGCATCGCAGATAGGTCGGCCGGGATTCGTCCATGGTGTGCGCTCCGTGTCGCCGCGCGAGCGGCGCATGTCGTTGAGGGAAAGGCGTATGGAGCGCAAGGTAGCAGCGCGCCGCGCCCGCCCGGCCATCGATGCGAAGCGCGCGCGTGCGATGCGAAGCGTCCTGCGCGCTTCGCGCCCGACGGCGCGGCTTCGGGTCGGCGCACGCCTGAGGCGCCGCGCGCCGCTAACGTACGCGCCATCTCCTACTCTCGACAGGAACGGCGGCGATGGCCGAAGAGAAAACCGAAGAGCCCACCGAGAAAAAGCTGAAGAAGGTGCGCGAGAAGGGGCAGGTCGCAAAGAGCAAGGACGTCGCGGACGCGGTGACGCTGGCGGCCGTGATCGGCGTGATGACGGCCGGCGAATCGATGCTGACGGGCGGGCTGACGCGCTCGATCCGCACCGCGCTCGACTTCGCGCAGGGCGAGCGCACGCCGCAGGCGACGCTCGCCGCGCTGCACGACCTCGCCGCGAGCGCCGCGCTGACGATGCTGCCGTTCGTCGTCGCCGCGATCGTCGCGGGCATCGTGTCGCAGGCGCCGCAGGCGGGCTTCATGATCACGCTCGAGCCCGTGATGCCGAAGTTCGACGCACTCAATCCGATGAACGGCATCAAGCGGATCTTCTCGCTGAAGTCGCTGCTCGAGCTCGTGAAGATGATCGTCAAGGCGGTCGTGCTCGCATGCGTGATCTGGAAGATGATGACGTCGCTGTTCCCGCTCGTCGTCGCGAGCGTGTACGAGCCGACGCCGCAGCTGTCGCGCGTGCTGTGGACCGTGCTGATGAAGCTGCTCGGCGTCGTCGTGCTGGTCGTGGTGGTGTTCGCGGCGGCCGACTACAAGCTCGCGCGCGTGATGTTCATCCGCGACAACCGGATGACGAAGGAAGAGACGAAGCGCGAGCACAAGGAGAGCGAAGGCGATCCGCACACGAAGGGCGAGCGCCGCCGGCTCGCGCGCGAGATCGCGACGAGCGCGCCGCCGCGCCAGAAGGTCGGGCAGGCGAACGTGCTCGTCGTCAACCCGACGCACTACGCGGTCGCGATCCGCTACGCGCCCGACGAGCATCCGCTGCCGCGGGTGATCGAGAAGGCCGTCGACGACGGCGCGCTCGCGCTGCGCCGCCACGCGCACGCGCTCGGCGTGCCGATCGTCGGCAACCCGCCCGTCGCGCGGGCGCTGTACCGCGTCGAGCGCGACGCGGCGATTCCCGAAGAACTGTTCGAAACGGTGGCCGCGATCCTGCGCTGGGTCGAATCGGTCGCGGGCGCCCGCGCCGATGCCGCCGCCGTTCCCTCCGCGAGGTCGTCATGACGCTGAAAACCCTCAAGTTACCCGCCGGCGGCGAGGTCGGCATCACGGTGCTGGTCGTCGCGATCGTGTCGCTGATGATCCTGCCGCTGCCGCCCGAAGTGATCGACGTGCTGCTCGGCTTCAACATCGCGATCAGCGTCACGCTGCTGATGGTGACGATGTACGTCGGCAGCATCGTGTCGCTGTCGGTGTTTCCGTCGATCCTGCTGTTCACGACGCTGTACCGGCTGTCGCTGAACATCGCGTCGACGAAGTCGATCCTGCTGCACGCGAACGCGGGCGACATCATCGAGAGCTTCGGCGAGCTGGTCGTCGGCGGCAATCTCGTCGTCGGCCTCGTCGTGTTCCTGATCATCACGATCGTGCAGTTCATCGTGATCGCGAAGGGCTCGGAGCGCGTCGCCGAAGTCGGCGCGCGCTTCACGCTCGACGCGATGCCCGGCAAGCAGATGAGCATCGACGCGGACCTGCGCGCGAACATCCTGACGCCCGACGAGGCGCGCCGCAAGCGCGCGACGCTCGCGAAGGAGAGCCAGCTGCACGGCGGGATGGACGGCGCGATGAAGTTCGTGAAGGGCGACGCGATCGCGGGGCTCATCATCACGCTCGTCAACATCGTCGCGGGCATCGCGATTGGCGTGATGTACCACGGGATGACGGCGGGGGAAGCCGCGAACCGCTTCTCGATCCTGTCGGTCGGCGACGCGATGGTGTCGCAGATTCCGTCGCTGCTGATCTCGGTCGCTGCGGGCGTGATGATCACGCGCGTCGCCGACGATCACGACGAAGGCGAAGGCACGTCGCTCGGCGCCGAGATCGCGAAGCAGCTGGGCGGCAGCCATCGCGCGCTGTATTTCGCGGCGGTGCTGCTGGTCGGCTTCGCCGCGGTGCCGGGCTTTCCGGCGGCGCTGTTCGTGCTGCTGTCGGCGACGCTCGCGTTCGCCGGCTACCGGCTGCAGAAGGGCGCGCGCCGCACGGCCGCGCGCGGCGAGCCGGTGATCGCGCTGCAACGCGCCGGCGCGAAGAGCAGCACGCCGTCGATCCTGCCGCGCGCGCCGCTGTTCACGTGCGCGATCGGCGTGCGGGTGTCGCCGGATCTCGTCGCGCGGCTCGCGCCCGCCGCGCTCGATCGCGCGTTCGACGAGGAGCGCGCGAAGCTGCAGGAGGAGCAGGGGCTGCCGTTTCCCGGCATCACGCTGTGGACGAGCGACGCGCTGCCCGAAGCGACGTGCGAGATCCTGATGCGCGACGTGCCGCAGGCGCGGCTCGAATTGCCCGCCGGCCAGACGATGCTGCCCGACGCGGCGTCGGACCCGGCGCTCGCCGGCCGCTGCACGAAGCGCGGGCCCGCGGGCGGCCTCGCCGAGAGCTACTGGATCGACGACAAGGCGGTGCCTGCCGGCGCGCGCGCATGGCAGGCCGGGCAGGTGATCGCGCACGAGACGATCGCGCTGCTCAGGCGCAACGCGCACCTGTTCCTCGGCATCCAGGAGACGCAGTGGATTCTCGACCAGCTCGGCCTCGACTATCCGGGGCTCGTCGCCGAGGTGCAGAAGGCGCTGCCGACGCAGCGCATCGCCGACGTGCTGCGCCGCCTGCTCGAGGAGCACATCCCGATCCGCAATGCGCGCGACATCATGGAGAGCCTCGTCGCGTGGGGGCCGAAGGAGAAGGACATGCTGATGCTCGCCGAATACGTGCGCGGCGACCTGTCGCGCTATCTCGCGTATCGCGCGTCGCGCGGCGCACGGCAGCTGCCGGCCGTGCTGCTCGACCTGCCCGTGGAGCAGCACATCCGGCAGTCGATCAAGCAGACGCCCGCCGGCAACTTCCTCGCGCTGCCGCCCGAGCAGGTCCGCTATCTGGTCGACAGCGTCGCGTCGTTCGTCGGCGAGACGCCGCGCGACGGCGTCGTGCTCGTCACGTCGATGGACGTGCGCCGCTACACGCGGCGGATGATCGAGGCGCGGCTCGGCTGGCTGCCCGTCTATTCGTACCAGGAGCTCGGCGACCAGGTCGAATTGCAGCCGATCGGCCGCGTGACGATGCCGACGGCGGCCCACGCATGAGCGCCGCCGACCTGAGGCCCGTGCGGATCATCGCGGGCGAGCCGGTGGCCGAAACGGGCGGCGCGTCGGCGGCGCGCGCGGCCCGGCGCGGCTTCGACTACGCGCAATTGATGCGGCGCTCGCGCGTCGCGCCCGCCGGCGAGCGTGCATCGGCGGACGACGAGCGGCGGCGCGACGCGTCGCTGCCGTGGCGCGACGGCGCGCTGCCGTCGTTCGAGCGCGATTCGGCCGCACTGCCGGACGCGGTCGGGCGCGAGGCGATGGCGCGCGCGTGCGCGGGCTCCGATGCGTTCGTCAACCAGGTGTTCGCGCAGCGCGAGCGAATGGTGCGCGTCGCCGAGGCGCTCGCGACCGAGATCGCCGCGCTGTGCGGCGGCGACGCCGCAGGCCAGTGGGAGATCCGCCTGCCGCTCGACGCCGCGCTGCTGCCGGACACGGTGCTGCACCTCGTTCTTTCGCGTTTCGACTTGCGGCTTCGGTTCGAAACGCCGGACGCGGCGACGCGGCACTTACTCTGCACCCATGGCGCGACGCTGCACGCGCGACTCGACACGCTGCTCGCGCATCACGGCGCGCCGCGCACGATCGAGATCGACGTCGACTGAGCGCGCGCGCAATCGAACCCGCAACCGATCCCGACCAGCCGCGACGATGGATACCGAGCCGATCGAACTGGAACCCGACACCGCCGCGCCGCGCGGCATCGATGCCGCACTGCCGCTGCCCGCGTGCAGCGCGTTCGACGCGGCGCTTGCGCGCATCGTCGCCGACGCGCGGCTCGCCGCGTGGCTCGCGCGCTTCCCGGCGCTGTCCGGCTGGCGCGCGGCGACGGACGAGCGGCCGCGCTTCGAGCGCCCCGGCGTGCTCGACCTGCGATGGAACGGCGCGACCGCGCGCATCGCGATCGACCTCGCGGCGTTTCCGGCGCTCGACGTCGTCGCAGCGCCCGCGCTCGACGCGCGGGGCGACGCCAGCGTGTCGCTGCGCACGGCGCTCGCGTCGGCGCTGCTCGCGCCGCTCGTCGCCGCGTTCGCGGCGGCGGGGCTCGACGGCGTGACGATCGGCGGGCTGCGCGCCGCGCCTCCTGCGGCGCTCGACGCGACGCGCTGCGTGCTGTCGTTCGCGCTCGACGGCGCGCCGCTGCGCTGCGCGCTGCTCGACGCGTCGATGCCGTGGCTCGACGCGCTCGCGGCGCGATTGCGCGGCGAGCGGCTGCCCGACGCGGCAGGGCAGCTCGCGCGCGTGCGCCTGCCCGGCCGCGTGCGGCTCGGCTCGCGCAGGCTGCCGCTCGCGGTGCTGCGCAGCCTGCGGCCGGGCGACGTGCTGCTGGACCTGGCGCCGGCCGCGCTCGGCGCCGCGCGGGCGGGGCCGCTGCACGCGTGGTGGGGCGCGCGTCGCGCGACGCAATGGCATGCAACCGTTCTGATCGAGGGAACCACGATGACGATGATCGAAGCACCCGACACCGCCGACGATCTCGACGAGCCGATCGTCGCGGGCGACCTGCCGGCCGGCTCACCGGCCGATTCACCCGCCGATGCGCCGGACGACGACGCGCCGGGCGCTGCGCCCGAGCCGGCCGACCTCGGCGACGTCGACCTGCCCGTGCACGTCGAGATCGACACGCTGTCGCTGTCGATCGCCGAGCTGGCCGCGCTGCGGCCGGGCTACGTGCTCGAGCTGCCGCTCGCCGCGCGCGACGTGCCGGTGCGGCTCGTCGCGTACGGCCAGGCGATCGGCGGCGGCCGGCTGGTCGCGGTGGGCGCGCATCTCGGCGTGCGGATCGACCGGATGGCGGGCGACGATGGTTCAGTTTAACGACATCACCGGCCTGCTGATCGCCGTGCTCGTGATGAGCATGGTGCCGTTCATCGCGATGGTGGTCACGTCGTACGCGAAGATCGTCGTCGTGCTCGGCCTGCTGCGCAACGCGCTCGGCGTGCAGCAGGTGCCGCCGAACATGGTGCTGAACGGCATCGCGATCCTCGTGTCGCTGTACATCATGGCGCCGATCGGCTTCGCCGCGCAGCAGCAGCTGCAGGGGCAGGCGCTGTCGCCGCAGCCGACGCAGGCGATGCTGCAGGCGTTCGGCGCGGCGAAGGAGCCGTTCCGCCAGTTCCTCGCCGCGCACTCGCGCGAGCGCGAGAAGCGCTTCTTCCTGCGCTCGGCGTCGGTGGTCTGGCCGAAGGCCGCGGCCGCGCAGCTGCGCGACGACGACCTGATCGTGCTCGCGCCCGCGTTCACGCTCGCGCAGATGACCGACGCGTTCCGCATCGGCTTCATCCTCTACATCGCGTTCATCATCGTCGATCTCGTGATCGCGAACGTGCTGATGTCGATGGGGATGAACCAGGTGCAGCCGACCAACGTCGCGATCCCGTTCAAGCTGATGCTGTTCGTCGTGATGGACGGCTGGTCGACGCTCGTGCACGGGCTCGTGCTGACCTATTCCTGATTCCCGATTTCCCGTTTCGAGGAGGCTCGCCCGATGGAAACCGACGACCTGATCCGGCTCACGTCGCAAGGCATGATGCTGTGTCTCTACATTTCGCTGCCCGTCGTGCTCGTCGCGGCCGCGTCCGGGCTCGCGATCTCGTTCCTGCAGGCGATCACGTCGCTGCAGGAGCAGAGCATCTCGTACGGCGTGAAGCTCGTCGCGGTGACGGTGACCGTCGCGATCGCCGGGCCGTGGGCCGCCGCCGAGATCCTGCATTTCGCGCAGCAGCTGCTGTCCGCGGCGGTGCCGTCATGAGCCGCATCACGCGCGCGATCGCGCAGACCGTCCACGCGGCGAAGCCCGATCCGCGGCGGCGCCGGCCGCTGCGCGCGCGCACCGCGACGACCTACGGCAAGTACGGCACGCGCTTCACGTATTCGAACGGCTTTCAGGCGAACGCGGCCGCCGCGCGCAACCAGATGCTCGCGAAGCTGAAGCCGCGCCCGAAGACGGCCGCGGCGGGCTCGCGCCGGCGGCGGCGCGCCGAGAGCCAGGAGGAATCGTTCGACGGTGGAGATGACGCGGCGGTGTCGCACGCGCACGTCGCGCCGCACGACGAGCACGGCCGGCATTCGGGCGGGCAGGGCGGCGGCAGGCAGCAGCGCGACCAGGACGAACGCGACGACGAAGCTACCGGCGTATCCGCGCTGCCGCGCGTGCGCGCGTCGCGCGCGCGGCCGGCGAACGCCCCCGAGCCCGCGCAGCGCGCGCTGCGCGACATCGCGCAGACCCTCGCGGACGCGGCGCAGCGCGAGCAGGCGCTGCGCCACCTGTGGGCCGACACGCTGCTCCAGCTCGGCCGGCGCATCGACGCGGAGCCCGCCGCGCGCATCACGCCCGCGCTGCTGAATCACAACGCGGACCTGCTCGCCGCGCGTTTGCGCTCCGGCCCGTGGACGCCGATCGGCTGGAGCGGCGTGAAGCAGGTGCTGCTCGACGCGATGCAAAGCGCGGGCGCCGCGCCGCGAGACGCGTCGGCTGCGCGCAGCGAGCGCGCCAGCACGCACTATCTGCTGCTGCCGCTCCTCGTGTTCAACGCGGAACGTCCGTCGACGAACGCGCAGCTCGCACGCGCGATCGCAAGCGTCGGGACGCTGCGCGGCGGCGTGTCGGCCGCATCGCGGCCGCGATCGTGAGCGTCGCGGTGCTTCGCAAACACGGCGATGAATTCGCATGACGAACCAACCGCGAAGCCGCGACGCACTATTCTGGCTGCATGGAAGAACGAAGCGGCCAGCCGATCGCGATCGATTCGATCGATGCCGATGAAACCCGTGACACAACGATAGGGAGCAACCGATGAAGCTGCTGCGAATCCTGACCGGCCTGCACGCCGGCGCGGAAATCGCGCTCGGCGCCGGCGAGCACCGGATCGGCGCGGGCGACGATGCGGCGATTCGCATCACCGACTGGCGCGACGGCGACCTGCTGCTGTCGATCGACGCACAGGGCGCGACGCGCGCGCAGCGCGCGGCGCCGGTGCCGCCCGAGACGGCCGCCGACCCGTTCGACGCGGACGGCTCGCCGCTGCTGATGCAGGACTTCGTGCCGGTGCCGTTCGGCGAGACCGCGTTGTGCGTCGGGCCCGCTCACGGCGCATGGCCGAGCGATCTCGAACTGCTCGCGACGTTGTGGGCGCCGCCGCCCGGCGCCGATGCGGCGCGGCGCGGCGCGCAGCGCAAGCTCGCCGCGTGCGCGGCGGCGGGCGGCGCGCTGGTCGCCGGCCTGCTCGCGATGGGCGCGATGCTCGCGAGCGCGCATCCGAATGCGCCGCCCCCGGTCGAGCACGCCGACGCGCTCGCGACGCGCATCGGCGCGGAGCTGATGCGCGCGGGCTACGCGGAGCTGCATGCGGCGCCGCGCGGCGCGATGGTTGCCGTCACCGGCATGGTGGCGACGCCCGCCGACGACCTCGCCGCGCGCAAGCTGCTCGACCGGCTCGCCGCGCACCGCGTCGAGCGGCAGTACGACGTCGCGCAGGACGACGCGCAGAGCATCGGCGAATCGCTCGGCGCATCGGGCACATCGGGCGCGACGGTCGCGTATGCGGGGCAGGGGCGCTTTCGGGTGTCGGGCGTGGTGCCGGACCTCGCGCGGCTGCGCAAGGCGGTCGAGCGCGTGCGCGCGGACGTCGGGCCGAACGTGCGCGCGATCGAAGTCGATGCGCGCCAGTCCGGCGACGCGCCGGTGCCCGTCGCGTACTCGGGGATGCTCGAGATCGGCGACGTGCGCTACATCGAGACGCCGGACGGCGTGAAGCACGTGTTTGCGGGCGCGCCGGCCGACGGCGCGCCGGACCTCAACTGACAGGAGAAGCAGCATGTACGAAGCATTGGAACAGGCAGCAGATGCATGCGGGCCGCTCGAGCAGGCGCTTGGCGCGCCCGACGCGGCGATGCGGATCGGCGCGCTGCGCCAGGCGCTCGGCGACACGGCCGAGCGGGTGAGCGCGGCCACCGCGCAGGCGGCGAGCGACTTCGATCGCGATGCGATGCAGAAGATCTATCGCGGGCTGCTCGCGGCGCAGCGGATCGTCGCGACGCTGCACGACGCGAACCTCACGGCCGCATAGCGGCCACGGTTTCGCCGCGCAGCGTGCGGCGGCGGGCGGGGCGGCGCGAGCCGTGCCCGACGAGGCCGCACGCTGCGCGGCAAAAAAGCGGCGAGTCGCCCTGTCGGGCGGCGGGCCGGATCTTTGTCAACGCGTGAACGAATCACGCACTTTCTGGAGAGTAATCATGTCGGCATTGGTAGGCGGTGCGCTGGGCGAAATGACCAAGGACACGATGGAAGGCATCGCGTTTTCGAAGGCGGCAACGAAGCTGCAGCAGATGCAGGAAATGACGAAGGCGGAGAACGACGTGAAGAAGCAGGCCACGAAGATGGTCGCCGACGCGTCGAAGCCGGCGCAGTAATCCGGCAGCCGTTCGGCATCGAGTTGGGCGGCCGGCGCGCGAGCGCCGGCTGTATGTTTTGGGGACGCCGGATACCGGGGTGGAACGGTCATGAGTTGGGAACGTTATGAACAGGTCATCGCGGAGGTGTGCGCGATCGTCGATCTGCCGGACGTCGACTACGTGCTCGAGACGCGCACGATCGACGTCGAGGGCTTCGACGTGCGCATCGAGTACTTCGACGAGGATCCGGAGTCGATGTACGTGAACTTCCATTACGGGATCGTCAGCGCGGGCCGCACGCTCGCGGTGTACCGGCTGCTGCTGGAGGCGAACCTGCTGATCTACGCGCAGGACCAGGCGCAGCTCGGGATCGACGCGGACACGGGCAGCATCGTGCTGCTGATGCGGCTGCCGCTCACGCCGGACGTGACGGGCGAGACGCTCGCCGACCTGTTCGCGCACTACGCGGAGCACGGCCGCTACTGGCGGCAGAACATCATCGAATCGGGCGACGAGATGTTCAGCGGGATCGCGTCCGGCGAATATTTCTGGCTGAGGGTGTAGCGGCGCGCAACGGGCGAGCCCGGCGTGAGACCCTGACGGGCGAGCCAATCGTAACGGAACGTCACAAACTGCTGCGCGGATCCGGCGCGAACGAGACGATAGCGGCACGCATCCACGCGCTGCGCCCCGCGACGAGCGGCGGCGCGGCGCGCGGATCGAGCCCGAACCCTTCGTATTCGAACCCGCTTGCCGAGAGGATCCGCGATGTTTTCGACACTCTATTTTGCCGCCGCCGCCACGCTCGCCAACCCGTCGTCGACCGGCGCCTACGCCGCGCGCGTGCTCGACGGCCGCTTCGCCGAAGCGGCCGCGTGCGTCGCCGCGCGCTGCGACGCCGAGCCGGGCGACCCGGCCGCCGACGTGCGCGACGTCCACGCGTACGCCGACATTCAGCTCGTGCTCGGCCGCTTCGAGGAAGCCGAGGAGACGTTCCGCCGCGCGCAGAAGCTGCTGCGCGAATCGCGCGACCAGACGCGCGTGATGACCTGCCGCAACGCAAGCTGGCAGGCGTTCTTCCAGAACCGTTTCGGCGTCGCGCAGGCCGGCTTCCGGCGGATTGCCGACGACCGCGCGGCGAGCGCCGCGCAGAAGCTCGAGAGCCTCGTCGGCGAATGCGTGGTCATGCATCATCTGGGCCGCGCCGAAGACGCGATGACCGCGCTCGACATGCTCGACGCGGCCGCCCGCGACGCCGATCCGCGCTGGCTGCAGCTCACGGGCGCGCTGCGTGCGGACTTGCTGCTGCAATACGGAGTCGGCCGCGCCGACGCGCTCGGCGACCACGTCTACTGGCGCTCCACGCTGGCCGACCTGCCGTTGTCCGCGTTCGCGGAAGCGGCCTCGGCCACGCCCGCGGCCGGCGCCGACGCGCTGCCGCTGCTGCGGATGCGCGTCGACTACATGCGGCAGGTGCATGCGCTCGCGTCCGGCGACCACGCGGCGCTCGCGCGGATCGATGCGCACGTGAGCTGGTGCGCGAAGGCGGGCCTCGCCGACTACCAGCGCAGCGTGCGCCTCGAAGTCGCGCTCGCGGCGCTGGCCGGTCAGGCGCCGAACGTCGCCGACACGATGATCGCACCGTATCGCGACGCGGCCGGGCGTTGCGGCTCGCACGTGCGCTGGACGCTCGACTATCTGTATTGCGCGGCGAAGGTGCGCGAGCAGCAGGGGCGGATTCGCGAATCGTCGTCGCTGTATGCGCGCTATGCGCTCGCGTCGGTGCGGCACGTGCGCTCGGACGGCGCGGCGCTCGCGCCCGCGCTCGCGATCGCGCGCTGCGGCACGCACGCGGCCGCGCCGAGCGACGACGTCAGCGCGCGGCTGCCCGGCAAGTACCGGCGCGCGTATCGCTACCTGATGGAGCGGCTCGACCAGCGCGACCTGTCGGTGCGCGAGATCGCCGCGCACATCGACGTGACCGAGCGCGCATTGCAGGCGGCGTTCAAGACCTATCTCGGGCTGTCGCCGAGCGAGCTGATCCGGCGGCAACGGATGGAGCGGATTCGCGGCGAGCTGCTGTCCGACGCGCCGCGCGCGGCGAGCGTGCTCGAAATCGCGAGCCGCTGGGGAATCCAGCATCGATCGACGCTCGTCAACAGCTATCGGCGGATGTTCGACGAAGCGCCTTCGCAGACGTTCGAGCGTTGAGGGTGCGGGCGGCGACGCATCATGCGTCGCCGCATCGCTTCGATGGCTACGACGACACCGCCTTCTTGATCATGTCGAGCAGCTTCATCCTGAAGCTGTTGAGCATCTCGGCCACCGCGAGCAACTGGTTCTGGAAACCGATGGCGCGCTGCATCTCGATCATCTGCCTCGTTTCGTGCTCGATCTGCTGGATGCCCGGCATGCCGGCCGCTGCGAACGCCTGCGAGCCATGCTGCGCGCCATGGGTTCCGTGCGGCGCGTGCGCGGCGCCGAGCGGCGCAGCTTGCACATGGGCGGATGGCGTTGCCGGCGGCGCGTCGCTCAGGTCGATGAGATGGCCTTCCTGCGCGTGCGCGGAATGCGGTACGGTCGGTTGCAGAACCGGATGATGCGCGACCGCCTGCAATTCGTCGGGCGTTGCTTCGAGCAGCGACGGTGGCGTACCGGCCGGCCTGGTCGTCGGCGGCGGATCGCTCAGGTCGATGAGATGGCCTTCGTGCGAAGGCGCCGAATGAAGCACGGTCGGCTGCAGAACCGGGAGATGCGCGACTGCCTGCAATTCGGCAGGCGTCGCTTCGAGCAGAGACGGCTGGCCGGACGATGCGACGCCGTGCCTGTTCGACAAGCGCGCCCGTTGCAGCGGATTACCCGAAGACGTCAGCCCCGGCGGCTTGGCGCGGATAGCGTTGCGCCGCTTGAGCGTGACCGTGGTGTTCGCGCCGCCCGCCAGGCCGGCGCGGTCGGCTTGCCCCGCGTTCGTGGTGGTCGGTGCGGACCGAGCGTCGATTCGAGTCACGATACGGCTCCTGAAGAAATGCGTGTGCCGGCGTGTCCCGTCGAGCGACGGGCCGGGGCGGCCCACGGCGGCACTGTACGCGGGCCGGTGCGCCGCGGCCGGCCGCCGCGCGAAGCGATGCACCCGCGCGCGAACGTCGTCGCGGCGCTGCGGCGCGCACGATCGCCGCACGATCGCCATTCGCGCACGCCGCCGCGTCTTCGCGCGCGTGCGGCGCGCTCGCGCGGCGGCGCCCGACAATCGGCGCATCCCATCCCCGAACCGGAGCCACCGATGAACGCCATCCGTCCGCCCGAGCGGATCGAAACCGACCGCCTCCACCTGCGCCCGCTCGCCGCCGGCGACGCTCCCGAAGCCTTCGACGCGCTGTTCGGCGATCCGGCGACGACGCTCGACCTGCCGTGGCCGACGCATCGCAGCGTCGACGAAACCCGTGCGTGCATCGGCCGCCTCGCCGACGGCTGGCGCAGCGGCGCGTTCTTTAGCTGGGGGCTATTCGAAAAGCGCGACGGCCGCTTGATCGGCACGCTCGAACTTCACGGCCGTTTGCCGCGCATGGAGATCGGGCTCGTGACGAGCTTCGCGCCGGGGCGCGTGCGCACGCGTGCGTGGTCGGAGATGCTGCGCAGGTTCCTCGACTGGCTGATCGCGCAGCCGGGCGTGTACCGGATCGAGGCGTTCTGCTCGGTGACGGGCCGCGCCGCGCCGTTCATGCCGAAGCTCGGCTTCGTTCGCGAGGGCGTCGTGCGCAACTACGAGGCGCGGCCGAATCGCGGGATGAGCGCGGGCGACAGCTACCTGTTCGCGATCACGAAGGCGCCGCAGCCGCTGGGTGAGGTCGTCGCGGCGGATGACGTGCAGGCGTCGGAGAAGCAGGCGGCGTGATCGAGCGGATGGTTTGAACGGGCACGCTTGAACGGGGCGTGACCAGGAGCATCCGCGCGCCGCCGATCCCGAGCGTTCCTGCCCGTTTCGACGCATCCGTTTCACCCCATCCCGCTCGCATGCACATGCCGCGCCCACTGATACCGGTCGAGCCGCAGCAGTTGCGAGATGCGCGCGGCGACGTCGTCGTCGTGCATGCCGACGGCGTCCGCGAGCTCGTCCACCTTCAGGAACCGGCCGACGAGCACCGTCGACGCCCGATCCCCCGACAGCACCACGGTCTGCGCGTAACGCCGCCAGTCGTCGTCCTGCAGCGCATACAGGCACCAGCTTTGCAGCGCCGCGCACAGCGGCGTGCCGCGCTGCTGGTCTTCGAGCGTGCGCAGGATGTGCAGCGCGCCGATCCAGTCGCGCCGGCTGATCCGCAGCCGCACGTCGCACAGGTCGACCGCGGCGTTGCGCGGCTGCAGGACGCGCAGCGCGAGCAGCAGTTCGTCGAGGTCCGCGTGCGCGCTCGCGCGCAGCCCGGCCGAGAAGGCCGAGAGCAGCGCGCGCAAGGCGGCCTTGTTGCACGGTTTGATCGCCATGTCGGTGCGATGCGTCGAGTAGAAATGATCCGTCGACGATGATCGCCGTCACGCGCGCGCGAGCGGGCGGCGCGTGCGAAGCGGCGTCATGCGCGGCGAAGGGGGGCGAAGGGGGCGCGTCGCGCGTGGCGGCCGGGCGCGCGCCGCGTGCGATCGTTTCGGCCGCCGCGACGTCGCTTCGCGCGCTTCGCCGCACGTGCGAACACGCTCCCTAAGCTTGTCGTCGAACCGCGGGCACACGAAGGCCGCGCGCGTTCCTTTCCTTTTTCCTCAATCGATTCACATTCATAGCGAGACGGTCATGAGCGTAAACGGCATTTCGAACACGACTCTCAATCCGACGCAGTTCCACTCGTCGTCGACGTCGGGCAGCCGCGATCAGAAGATCGAGGAGCTGCTCCACGAAATCGAGGAGCTGCTGATGCAGGACGATTCGGGCAGCGGCGACGACACGAACGTCGGCGACGATTCGTCCGGCAACACGCAGCCGGGCAACAACACGCCGGCCGGCAAGAACGGCCCGACCAACCATGTGTCGACGCCGACCGGCGGCAAGCCCGGCGAGGACATGCGCGACGTGAAGCTGAACACGAAGGCGGGCGGCGAGGCGCTGCACCTGAAGATGGACTCGCAGGGCAACCTGTACAACGGCAGCGGCAATTCGGTCGGCACCGTCGACAAGGACGGCAACGTGAAGCTGAACTCCGGCGCGACGAAGGAGCTGGAGCGCCTCGAGACGGGCGGCAATCCGCTCATGAACGCGCACGTCGGCAAGCAAGGCGCGGGCGGCAACATGGAGTTCACGTCGGACGAAGTGACGGTGAGCGCGGGCGACCTCAATCAGAAGGCCGACTTCTGACCGTGCGGGCGACGCGGCGCGGCGGCACTGGACAAGCGCTTTCGAATCGGGTCACACTGCGCGCTCGCGCCGCCGCGTCGCGGCCCGTCCAATCATTCGCGGACCGCGACGTCCGCCGGAGCAGAACTTGAGCGTGCCGCAACGGGCCGATGCCCGGATCTTCGAGGTGATGCAGGCCCGACAGGCGTGGGGCACGCTCGCGCTCGACCGCGACGGCGCGATCGTCGCGGCCACCGAGCGCGCGCACGCGCTGTTCGGCCGCACGCTGCCGGCCGGGCTGCCGCTCGCCGCCGTGCTCGGCGATGCGGCGCACGCGGCGCTCGCGGACCCCGCCGCGCTGTTCGACACGCTCGAACAAGGATTCGAATTCGAAACCGACGATGCGATCCTGTGGCTCACGCTGCAGCCGGTCGAGGACGATCCGGTGCTCGCGGCGACGGTCACGGTCGCCGACGTCACGCCGCTGCGCCGCGCGCTCGACGAGCGCGTCGCGTCGCTGCGCTTTCTTGCGCACGACCTGCGTTCGCCGCAGAATTCGATTCTCGCGCTGACCCAGCTGCACGACGCCGATCCCGACGCGTTCGCCGCCTGCGGCGGCCTCGAACGGGTCGCGCAGCTCGCGCGGCACGCGCTGCTGCTCGGCCAGGACTACCTCGTCGCGTCGGCGGCGGACGATCTCCGGCAGCGCCATTTCGTGCGCTTCGACCTGCGCAAGATGCTGCGCGAGCTCGTGCCGAAGCTCGAAGTGGGCGCCGTCTATCGCGGCGTCTCCCTGCAGCTCTGGCTCGACGACGCCGCGCCGCTGTGGTTGCGCGGCGCGCGCGTGTTCGTCGCCCGCGCGCTGCAGAACCTGATCGACAACGCGGTGCAGGCGTCGCGGCAGGGCGCGCGCGTCGAGATCCGGCTGCACGTGCGCGACGCGCACGCGGAACTGACGATCCGCGACTGGGCGGGCGGCCTGCCCGGCCTCGCGACGGACGCCCGGATGACGGATTTCGCGCCGCTCGCCAGGCGCGGCTCGATGGGCTTCGGCCTCGGGCTGCAGCTCGCCGCGCAGGTGGTGGCCGCGCATGCGGGCGCGCTGTACGCCGAATCGAATCGCGGCGTCGGCACGACATTCGTGATGCGTCTGCCGATGCTCGCGCCGGTGGCCGGCGCGGCGCCGCCGGCCGTGCCCGAAGGCATCGCGCGCTGG
This sequence comes from Burkholderia sp. MSHR3999, assembly GCF_000833595.1. NCBI lineage: Bacteria > Pseudomonadati > Pseudomonadota > Betaproteobacteria > Burkholderiales > Burkholderiaceae > Burkholderia > Burkholderia sp. MSHR3999. The sequence continues at coordinate 2,340,884 of NZ_JRFO01000007.1, read as the reverse complement.
CGCGCGAGCGTCGCGCCGGACGGCTGAGCGCGCGCGTTCTCCTTCAATTTGCTTGACGACCCCTGATTTCACGATGTCCGAACCGAACATGCAGCGCACCGTGCAGCAGCCCAAGCAGATCGTCGTCGTCGAGGACGATCCGGTGCAGCGCACGCTGCTCGTCACCTGGCTCAAGGCCGAGGGCTACCGCGTCGAGGCGTTCGACGACGGGCTCGACGCGCGCCGCTTCCTCGGCGACAGCTGGGCCGACCTGCTGCTGCTCGACTGGGACCTGCCCGGGATGACCGGCGAGCGGCTGCTTGCGTGGGTCCGCGGCCGTGCGCGCTCGATCGTCCCGGTGATCTTCCAGACCGTGCATTCGGACGAAGAGGACATCGTGAAGATCCTCGACGCCGGCGCGGACGATTTCCTCGTCAAGCCGCTCGAAAAGCAGACGCTGCTCGCGCGCGTGCGCGCGCTGCTGCGCCGCTTCGCGGCGCTGTCGGTCGACAGCGGGCGCATGCAGCTCGGCGGCTACGTGCTGGCGCGCGCGACGCTGACCGTGTCCGACGACCGCGCGTCGCACGCGTTCAGCGCGAAGGAATTCGACATCCTCTGGCACCTGGCCGAGCATCCCGGCACCGTCGTGCAGCGGCAGGACCTGCTGCGGCTCGTGTGGGGCGCGGATGCGTCCGCGCAGACCCGCACGGTCGACATGTACGTGAGCCGGCTGCGCAGCCGGCTGAAGGCGGCGGGCATCGGCTGGACCGTGCACGCGGCCTACGCGACCGGCTATCGCCTGAACCTGGGCGCGGACGCGGAACCGGCGGACGGCGCATCGTGACGCCGCGCGCGGCCGCGTCGGCTGCGGTCGCGGCGCTCGCGCTCGCGAACCATGCGCCGGCGCTGCACGCGGTGCCGCTCGCGTGGCCGCTCGCGCGCTTCGACTATCGGGTCGGGCCGGTGAGTGCCGCTGGCGCATTGAGCGAACTGAGCCGCCGCTCGGGCGTCGCCATCGACGTCGACCCGCACGCGCCGTGCCGGCTCGACGTGCGCGACGCACTGCCGCCGCAGCGCTTCGTCGACTGGGTCGCGCGCACCTGCGGGCTCGCGTCGTACTACGACGGCGCGGTGCTGCAGCTCGTCGCGCCCGATGCGTTCGAGCGCGCGGCGGTGCGGCTCAATTACGCGACGCCTGCCGAGCTGCGCGCGACGCTCGCGCGGCAGCGGATCGTCGATGCGCGCTGGCGGCCCGGCTACGACGACGCGGCGCGCATCGTGCGGGTTGCCGGCCCGCCGCGCTACGTCGCGCTCGTGCTCGCCGCCGCGCGCGCGCTCGACGAGGCCGCGCAGGCGCGGGTGCGGACCGAGACGCGCGCGTTCCGGCTGCGCATGCGCGCATCGGCTGACCACGCGGCGCGCGGTGACGCGGGCGATACGATCGTGCCGGGGCTGGCGACGCGGCTGCGCCGCCGGCTCGAACAAGACGGCGTCGCGCCGCGCGCGGTGCCGGGCGTGCGCGAATTCACCGCGTCGCTGCCGATCGTCGACGCGGACGCGCGCTCGAACACCGTGCTGATCCGCGACGTGCCCGCGCGGCTGGCGCGCGACGCGCGGCTCGTCGCGCAGCTCGATACGCTGCCGGCGTCGATACGGATCGATGCGTTCGGCGTGACGCTCGCACCCGCGCGGCTCGACGCGCTGGGGCTGCGGTGGCGCGACGGCGCGCAGGCGTCCGGATCGTCCGAACCCACAGGCGCAACCGCCCCGCGCATCGCGGTCGCACCCGCGCCGGACGGCTGCGCGGCAACGCGCGCGCGTGTCGCCGAACTCGCCGCGCATGGCGACGCGTCGATCGACGCCGACGGTTCGACGCTGACGCTCCCCGACGGCAGCGCGGATTTCGGCCGCCTGCGGCAGGTGTTCGTCGCGTCGGGCGACGGCGATGCGCGCGCGCTCGACGCGCAGCGCAACGGCTTCGCGATGCGGGTCACGCCGCGCGAGACCGCGCAGGCGGGCCGCTACGCGCTCGACATGCGGATCGTCGAGCGCTGGGCGGACGGCGCGTCGCCGTCGCGCGAAACCGTGTCCGGCGTGACGCTCGCGGCAGGGGAATGCGCGGCGCTCGCGCTGCCGCTTGCCGCCGGGCGGGGGGAGCAGCGGCTCGTGCTGGTGACGCCGCGCGTGAGCGCCGCCAGCCCGCCCGAACCCGCGAAGCCCGCGGCACGGCCGCGCACGCCGTCGCGTGCGCGTCCGCCGGCGACGCCGGACAGCCTCGGCCTCAGGACGCAGACGCGCCTGCTCGGCAATTGATGCAAAGCCCGCTCATTATTAAACGACGATCGAGCCCGATTTTAGCGCTCGACGGCAAGCGTCTATTGAAATTAATGCGGCAAGTCAATTAACGCACGATTTTGCGTGTTTATATTGTTTTTTTCCGGTTTTAGATCGACGGCTAAAAATGCCGGATCGGGCGCGCGCACGGCTAACAGGTTAACTAACGGCTAACAATGGACTGCATCATTTCATGCAGCTCGATCCGGTTGTAAGTCGCCCGTAACGCGTCCTTCGCCGTGATCCGGTTGCGGGCCGCGAGCGCGGCGAGATCGTCGTTCAGCGAGCGCGACATGTTGTCCTCGCGGCGCCGCAGGAACTCGTTGACGAGGTGCAGCTTCGTCGGGTCCGCGATCAGCTTCGCGACCTGGTTGTTGTTGTTGAACAGCAGCTCGCTCGCGAGCACGAGGCTCTCGCCGTCCGCGCTCGGCACGAGGCTCTGGCAGACGATGCCGATCAGCGATTCGGCGAGCGCGACCGCGTGCCGGTCGCGCTGCTCGACCGGAAAGAACGACAGCAGCTTGTTGAGCGCGCTGACCGCGCTGCCCGTGTGCATCGTCGCGAGCACGAGGTGCCCGGATTCGCCCGCCTGCAGCAGCGTGTCGGCCGTCTGCGCGTCGCGCACCTCGCCGACCATCACGACGTCCGGCTTCTGCCGCAGCGCCTCGCGCAGCCCGTGCTGGAAATTCGGCGTATCGGTCGGCACTTCGCGCTGCGAGATGATCGACTGGCGGCGCTCCAGATAGTATTCGATCGGCTCCTCGATCGTGACGATATGCGTGTTGCGCGTCGCGTTGACGTGCTCGAGCAGCGACGCGATCGTCGTCGTCTTGCCCGAGCCCGTCGGGCCGGTGACGAGGATGATGCCCTTCGTGTTGTCGAGCATCGAGCGCACGTAGACGGGCAGGCCGAGCTCCTCGAGGGGCAGCGGCTGGAGCGGCAGGCGGCGCATCGAGATCACGATCTTGCGGCCGCCGCCCGCGCGATACACGTGGCAGCGCAGCCGGCAGCGCGTGAGGACGAACGGGCGGTCGAGCGTGCCTTGATGCAGCGCGCTCTCCCAGTGCTCGTCGATCGCGTCGAGCAGCGGCCGCATGTCGTCGACGAGCACCGGCTCGTCGCTCGTCTCGACCCAGCCGCGCGGCGTCTTGATCGTGATGGGGCGGTCCTGTTCGATATGGATGTCGGTGAACATCTGCTTCAGGTCGATCAGGCCGAGCACTTCGCCCGCGAGATCGCGCAGCGGGGCGGCGGCATGCTGGTTCATTTTGGCGATCCGAATGAATGGAATGGACGGCGCAATGCGCGCGGTGACTGGAAAATTGAATGGTCTATTTAATTTTGCACGCAAACTAGCTTTTGTCAAACTGTTCGGGGTATATTTGCCGCGCAATAATCAATTCAATAATTCGACTGCATGCGTAGACCTATTATGTAAAGCCGAGGTAATCCCGGAATCGGAAAGGCATTTCCGGCCGCGCAGGCGGTCCGAGGCGTCGGATGCGGCCTCCGGGATCGACACTCGGCAAAGCGCGGGGCCAGCGGCGCACAGCAGTCGAGTAACGAGGACTTTCATGATGCACGGCGCCACGGTCGCCGCGGCCGCGTTCATCGCGCTCGCGCTTTCTGCAACCGACTGCGCGGCGAGCGGCCCGCCCGCCGGCACCGATCCGGCGCCGGGCGGCCCGTTTGCCGAGCGCTTCGATCACGCGCCGCTGACGGCGCAGCGCGGCGACGTCTTTCGCGCGCCGGCTTCGGCCGCGGCCGCGCCGGGCGCGCAGGCGCTGCCCGCGGCGGCGACAGCGACGACGGCGGCGGCCGCCGCGCCCGTCCCGGCCGCGTCGAGCTGGGACGTGCGCGCATCCGACGGCACGATTCGCGGCGTCCTGTCGCGCTGGGCGCGCACGGCGGGCTGGCAACTGGTCTGGGATGCGCCGGTCGATTTCAGCGTCGACGCGCAGGCGACGCTGCGCGGCTCGTTCGAGGATGCGCTGCAAGCGCTCGTCGCGAGTCTCGGCCGCACGTCCACGCCGATCCAGGCGATTCTCTATCAAGGCAATCATGTATTGCGCGTCGTCGCGCAAGGAGCGGGCTGATGCGCGTCTTTCTCGTCATTTCGTTACTCGCAGCGCTGCTGAGCGGCTGCACCGGGCTGCGCAGCGGCATCGAGCGGGACGCGCAACGCGATTCGAACGAATCCGGCGCGCTCCTGAAGCGCGTATCCGACGGCGACAACAGCGTGCACGCGCTCGCGCCCGTCGTCGTGAACGACGGGCTGTGGGTGTCGGCGGGCGCCGTCAAGCTGCAGCGCGGCGAGCAGTTGCCGTCGCTGTTCGACGAGCCCGCGTCGTTTGATCGCCCGGTCGCTTCGTTGTCCGAATTCGCCGAGCAGGTTACGCGGCTCACGCAGGTGCCGACGCAGGTTGCCGCGAGCGCGCAGCAGGCGGCCGCGCGTTCGCAGAACGGCGGCGCGGACGGCGCCGCGCGCAGCGCGCCCGCGTTCCTCGACGCGTCGGGCGGGCGCTCGGCGCCGCCGCTGCCGCCCGGCATGCCGGGCGGCGCGTCGTCCGGCGGCAAGGCGGGCGGCGGCGGTGCGGGCGCGGACGGCGGCGGCACGTCGTTCGCGCCGGTACGGATCGTGTATGCGGGCGGCACGCTGCGCGGGCTGCTCGACGCGGCGTGCGCGCGCTTCGGCGTCTTCTGGAAATACGAGCAGGGGACGATCCGCTTCTTCTTCACCGACACCCGCACGTTTCAGGTGAACGCGATTCCCGGCGACTCGTCGCTGAACGCGTCGGTGGTGAGCGGCGCGACGAGCGACGGCACGTCGGGCGGCGCGCAGTCCGGCGGCGCGGGCGGCGGCGGCAGCGGCGCGAATTCCGGCTCGACGGGCCTCACCGCGAACAACACGGCGAACACCGCGGTGAACTCGCAGCTGTCGGTGTTCAACGGCCTGCAGAGCGCGATCCAGTCGATGCTGTCGCGCTACGGCAGCTCGGTGTCGTCGCCCGCCACCGGCTCGATCTCGGTGACCGACACGCCCGACGTGCTCGAGCGCGTCGCCGCATTCATGACGCAGCAGAACCGCTCGCTGTCGCGGCAGGTGCTGCTCAACGTGACCGTGCTCAGCGTGTCGCTGAACGCGGGCGACGCGTACGGAATCGACTGGAGCCTCGTCTACAAGACGATGTCGGCGAGTTTCGGCGTCACCAATCCGTTCACGCCGGTCGCGCTGACGTCGCCGGCCGATTTGTCCGCGACGGTGCTCAGCCCGACGAGCCGCTTCAACGGCACGAAGCTGCTGATTCGCGCGCTGTCGCAGCAGGGCACGGTGCGGCGCAAGACGTCGGCGTCGGTCACGACGCTCAACAACCAGCCGGTGCCCGTGCAGGTCGCGAAGCAGACGGGCTACCTCGCGTCGGTGTCGACGACCAATACCGCGAACGTCGGCTCGTCGACGGCGCTCACGCCGGGCACCGTGACGACGGGCTTCAACATGACGCTGCTGCCGCACGTGCTCGACGACGGCACCGTGATGCTGCAGTTCTCGACCAACATCTCGTCGCTGCTCCAGTTGAAGGACGTGACGAGCAGCGAGGCCAAGGGCGCGACGAAGATCCAGACGCCCGACGTCGACATGCGCAACTTCCTGCAGCGGGTCGCGATGAAGTCGGGCGAGACGCTCGTCATCAGCGGCTACGAAGGCACGAACGATTCGCTCGACGAGCGCGGCGTCGGCACGCCGAAGATGATCGCGCTCGGCGGCGGCTACGAGGCGCAACGCACGCGCGAGGTGATCGTGATCCTGATCACGCCCGTCACGCAGCGCGGCGGCGCCTGACGGAGCCGGCGATGAGCGCGCAAGTGATTCAAATCGGCCGCCAGCGCTTCGTCGCCGGCCTGTTCTGGCAATCGCTGTCGCGGCGCAACGAGCTGCGCGCCGAAGCGGTCGAGCTCGCGAAGAAGCTGAAGTTCGACCTGATGGTGCTGCGGATCGATCGCGGCGGCGCGGCGGCGGGCTATGCGAATACGCGCGACGGCTTCACGCCCGGGCATCTGTCGCTCGGCGCGATGGTGTCGCGCGCGATCGCGCTCGAAGGCGCGTTCTACAACGGCCGCCGGCAGCCCGCGCCGAACTGGCTCGGCGCGTTCGCGCTGCCGGACGGACGCTGGGCGTACTTCGCGGTGCGCGACCACGCGTTCATGCCGCAAGGCGACTGGATCGGCACGCGCGACGAAGCGCTGGAGCGGCTGCACACCGATTACGCGTGGGGCGGCTGGAACGTCGTGATCGGCGAGCCGGAGCTCGAGCGGCAGGGCTTCCAGAATTTCCAGCCGAAACGGCTCGACGAACTGCTGCCGCGCCGCGGCGGCCGGCCGCGCACCGAGCGCTGGTGGGCGCTGCGGCCCGTCGAGCGGCGCCTGCCGCCGCGCACCGCGCTGATCGCCGCGACGCTCGTGTGCGTCGCGGCCGGCAGCGCGCTCGCGTATTGGCATCATCGCGCGAAGGTCGAGGCCGAGGAGCGCGAGGCGGCGCTCGAGCGCGTGCGCGCGGAGCTCGCGGCGCGGCAGACGAGCGCGCCCATCGTGCATCCGTGGGCGACGCTGCCCGACGCGGTCGGGTTCGCGCGCGCATGCGCGGCGCGTTTCGGCCGGCTCGCGCCGGGCGGCTGGCGGCTCGAGCGCTACGAATGCACGCCGGACGCCGTGCACTACGCGTGGGCGCGCAACGGCTCGAACGTGCGCTACCTGCTCGCCGTGGAGCCCGGCGCGACGGTCGACACCGACGGCGAGCGCGCGACGCTCGACGTGCCGCTCGCCGCGCCGAAGGCCGGCGACACGCCGCTCGTCGACGATTCGGCCGTCAGGACACAACTTCTGGCGCGTCTCCAATGGCTCGACACGGCCGCTAAACTCGACCGGCTGCTTCCCGATCAGGCATCGGGCGCCCCGCTCGCGAATCTCGCGCAGCAGGCCGCCGCCGCGGCCGGGTGGCGCGCGTACCGGCTGAACGCGACCCTCGGCGGCATCGCGCCGCCCGAGTTCGTGCGCGCGATCGACGTGCCGGGGCTGCGCGTGCAGCGCATCGCTTACCAGAACAATCAGTGGACTCTCGAAGGAGTGCTCTATGCGAAATAGTCGCGTTCGATCGATGTGCTTGCTTGGCCTGGCGTTGTTCGCCGGCACCGCGTGCGCGGCCGGGCCCGCGTCGCCCGACGACGGCGCCGCGACCGCCGCGCGGCTCACGCAGCTGCAAAGCGAGACGGTGCTGCTGCAGGCGCAGCTGAAGAAGCTCGAAACCCAGCAGCAGGTCATCGAGCGTGCCGCGCAGCTCGCGCGTGCGCTCGGCGGCGGCGCGCCGGCCGGCGGGCAATTCACGGTGACGGCGATCGAAGGCGTCGGCAAGCGCGCGTTCGCGACGCTGCGGATGAACGGCGGCGCCGAATTCGAGGTGCAGCGCGGCGACGCGCTGCCGGACGGCGGACGCGTCGTCGCGATCGAGCCGCGCGCGGTCGTCGTGTCGAATCGCGGGCGCACGGTCCGGCTGTCGACGGCGTCGCCTTCCTATGCGGGCAATCCGCCGCTGCCGGCCGACGCGGCCGCGCCGCTGCCTTCCGTGCCTTCGTTGCCGGCGAGCGGGTCATGAACCAGGACGCGCAACGACCCGAGCCGATGTTCGCGCGCGCGACGCCGTCCGCCAGTGCCGACGCCGCGCAGCCGCGCGGCCCGCGCGCCGTCAGCGAAGCGGGCGATTTCGCCGCGAGCGTCGAGGAGCGCAAGTTCGTCTGCCTGTTCGACGACGGGCGCCTGCTGATCGCCGAAGGCCACGAGATGAACCCGTTCGTGCTGTCGTATCGCGCGCGGCTCGACCGGATGGGCCGGCCTTATCGACCGACGCCCGCGACGCTGACGCAGGTGCGCGAGGCGTACCGGCAGCATGTGGCGGGCGGCGGCGAGCGGCTCGATCACACGGTGATGCAGGTGCTCGCGAAGGAGCTGATCGGCCGCGCGTGCCGCGAGCGCGCGTCGGACATCCATATCCGCGTGCGCCGCTTCAGCACCGAGGTCTACTTCCGCATCCACAACGAGCTCGTGCGCGTGAACGAGCACACGCGCGAGCACGGCGAGCGGCTGCTCGCGACGCTGTACGGCGCGATGACGACCGTGTCGGACAACAGCTACCGGCCGAACGAGCGGCAGGATGCGAGCATCGGCGACCGCGACAAGCTGCCGGACGACCTGTACGGCGTGCGGATCGCGACGACGCCGACCAACGAAGGCAGCCTGATGGTGCTGCGGCTGCTGTACAACGATGCGGGCGACGCGTCCGATCTCGCGGCGCTCGGCTTCGCGCCCGAGCACGTCGCGGCGTTTCGCACGCTGCGCGCGCAGCCGCACGGGATGAACATCATCAGCGGGCCGACGGGCTCCGGCAAGTCGACGACGCTGCAGCGGATGCTTGCCGCGCAGATCGACGAATCGCGCGGCAGCCTGCACGTGATCACGGTCGAGGACCCGATCGAGTATCCGATCGGCGGCGCGGTGCAGACGCCGGTGGCGAACGCGCCGACCGAGGAGGCGCGCGCGCTCGCGTTCGCGGCGGCGATCACGAACGCGATGCGGCTCGACCCGGACACGATCATGATCGGCGAGATCCGCGACCGCGCGTCCGGGCAGACGGCGCTGCGCGCGTCGATGACGGGCCACCAGGTGTGGACGACGGTGCATGCGAACAGCGCGCTCGCGATCGCCGACCGCCTGATCGATCTCGGCCTGCACGCGCGGATGGTCACCGATCACACGGTGGTCTCCGGGCTGATCAGCCAGCGTCTCGTGAAGCTGCTGTGCCCGCATTGCAAGCTGCGGCTCGTCGATCATCCGGACCGCATCGAGCCGGGCCTGTTCGCGCGGCTGCGGCTCGCGCTCGACAGCCGGATGCACGACGTGTGCATCGCGGGCGACGGCTGCGCGCATTGCCGCACGGTCGGCACGATCGGCCGCACGGTCGTCGCCGAGGTGATCCTGCCCGATGCGCGGCTGTTCGAGTTCCTGCGCGACGGCGACAAGGCCGGCGCGCTCGAGTACTGGACCCGCACGCTCGGCGGGATGACGCTCGCCGAGCACGCGCTGCGCAAGGTCGCGGCGGGGCTCGTCGATCCGCGCGGCGTCGAGCGCATCGTCGGCACGCTCGCGCCGGTGTCGGGCGAGGCGCGGCAGCAGTTGTCGCTCGTCGGATTCAGCTATGGCACTTGAGCTGAACCGCCGCTGGGCGAAGCTGTGCCTGAATGCCGACGAGCGGCTGCGCGTCTACCGGAAGATCGCGAAGATGCTCGGCAACGGGCTGCCGCTGCTCAAGGTGCTCGAGGAACTCGAATGGCGTGCGTCGCGCGAGGGCCGCAAGCCGCGCGAGCCGCTCGCGATCGTGCTGTCCGACTGGCGGCTCGCGGTGCAGAACGGCCGGATGCTGTCCGAGGCGATGGAAACGTGGGTGCCCGCGACCGAGCAGATGATCGTCGCGGCGGGCGAGCAGGCGGGGCGCATCGAGGACGCGCTCGCGTCGGTGGCCGACATCGTGCAGTCGGGCCGGAAGATTCGCCGCGCGGTGACGGGCGGCGTCGCGTATCCGGTCGGGCTCGTCGTGATGGTGATCGGCTACCTGTACCTGTTCGGCACGCATGTGATCCCGAAATTCGCGCTGATCGCCGATCCGACGCACTGGCATGGCGCCGCGCGCTCGCTGTATTTGATGTCGCTGTTCGTGCAGGGCTGGATGCTCGTCGTCGTCGCGCTCCTGGTCGTGGCGCTCGCCGCGCTCGCATGGTCGCTGCCGCGCTGGCGCGGGCCGCTGCGCATCTATGCGGACCGCGTGCCGCCTTATTCGATTTACCGGCTCGTCACGGGCAGCGGCTTTTTGATCGCGTTCTCGGCGCTGCAGGCGTCGGGCGTCACGGTCGAGAAGGCGCTGCTGAAGATCGGCGCGGTCGCGGGGCCGTGGCTGCGCGAGCGGATCGACGACACGCTGGACGGCGTGAAGTCGGGCCTCAACGCCGGCGAGGCGCTGCACAACACCGGCTATCAGTTTCCGTCGCGCGAGATCGTCGAGGATCTGTGCATCTACGCCGAATTCGGCGGCTTCGACGCGGCGCTGAAGATGCTCGCCGACGAGTGGCTCGAAGAGGGCGTCGCGCGGATCGCCGCGCAGATGCGCGTGCTGAACGGCGTCGCGATCGTCGTGCTCGCAATGCTGATCGGCTGGCTCGTGACGGGATTTTTCGGAATTCAGCAGGAAATCGCCGCGATGACGCGCGCGATGCATTGACGTCGCGCATTTTCAATTCAGGAGAAGGACCATATGAAACCACTCGCCAATCATCCCGCGTATCGACACCAGCCCGCGTTCTGCCGGCGCCACCGCAAGCAGCGCGGCGCGTCGCTGCTCGAAAGCATCGCGTATCTCGGCGTCGCCGCGATCGTGATCGTCGGCGCGATCGCGCTGCTCGGGTCGGCGTTTTCGAGTGCGAATACGAATCGGCTTGCCGAAGAGCTGAATGCGATTCAGACGGGGACGAAGAAGCTTTATATGGGGCAGGTGAACAATTATGGAAATGGCGTCGATCTCAACGCGAACCTGATCGCGGCGAGGGTGTTTCCGAGCACGCTGCCTGTCAACGGTGCAAACGTAGCGAATGCATGGGGCGGGACCGTCACGGTGACGGGGAGCGCGAACGGGCAGACCTTCACAGTCGCGTACACGAATGTCCCGCGCGACATCTGCATCAATACGCTGACGGCAGGCGGCAACTGGCGGACAGTGGCGGTCGGTCAGAATGCCGCGATCAACTATCCGGTCTCACCGACCGACGCGACGAGAATCTGTGCGGACAACGCCACGATCACCTGGACGTCGAACTGACGCCGACCGTCTCTTTCTCCATCACCCACGCCGCTCCTCATGTACGCCCTCGCCGCCGTGCTGGCCTTCGCGTCGATCGCCGCCGTCTACGCGACGCTGCAAGGCCCGTCCGCCGTTCCCGCGCTGCAGCCGTCACGCAACGCGCAGGCGCTCGCCGAAGACCTCGCCATCTACCGTCAGGCGGCGCTCGACTACGCACGCGCGCATCCGGGCACGCGCGGTGCGGTGCCGAACACGAAGCTGCCGTTTCCGACCTGGTATCCGAACGCGAATCCGCCATGGCGCAACTATGTCGCGGACGGCACCGTCGTCGCGTATGCGGCGGCGATGCCGCCCGTCAACATCGCGGGCGAGATCGCGACGCTCGCCGACGGCTCGCTGCTCGCGGGCGTCGCGTATCGCAACACGGTCGTGCGCCCCGGCCATGCGAATCCGAACGCGCCGGCGGATGGCGTGCCGTTGCCGGCCGGGTTGACGATTGCGGACGGTGCGCCGGTCTGGATGGGGCAAGCTTACTGATGCATCTCATGTCTTCCCGCCGCCGCGCGCGCGGCTTCGCGCTGATCGAAATGCTCGCGGCGCTCGCCATTGCCGCGCTGATGCTCGCGGGCATCGCGATGATGATGGATACGTCGCTCGACGACGTGCGCGCACAGCAGGCCGCGCAATACCAGGCGCAGGTGACGGCCGCGGCGACGCGCGCGTTGAAGCGCGATTACGACGCATGGTGGCAGCGCGCGAACACGCAGACGCCCGTCGTGATGAGTCTGGCCGATCTGCAGGCGACGAACGATCTGCCGGCCGCACTGCGGCCGCAGAACGCGTACGGCCAGCACACGTGCGTGCTCGTCAAGCGGACCGCGACGGGGACCGGACTCGACGCGCTCGTCGTGACGACGGGTGGCGCGGCGATCGGCGACAAGGAACTCGGGCTCGTCGCCGCGAGCGCGGGGCCGGGCGGCGGCTCGATTTCGGAGAGCGATCCGACGCTCGCACGCGGCGCGTTCAACGCGTGGCGGATGCCACTTGGCACGTTCCTGAGCGGAAGCTCGCCGAAGTGCGATCCGAACGACGCCGCGCCACCGAACGCGGGCCACCTCGCGAATGAAATCTTCTTCAACGGGCCGGGCCAGCAGATCAACAGCGATTATCTGTACCGCGTCGGCGTCGGCGGCCATCCGGAGGCGAATGCGATGCAGGTGCCGATCTGGCTCACGCACACGTTCGACGATGGCAGCGCGGACGCGGCGAACTGCGGAACGGCCGGCAACTACACGAACGGCAAGCTCGGCGCAGACTCGACCGGCAAGCTGCTGAGCTGCAAGGACGGCGTGTGGCGCGGCGCGGGCGGTCACTGGAAGGATCCTGTCGAGCAGACCGACCAGTTGCCCAACACATCGAACGAACGTGGCGACGTGCGCCTCACGCTCGACACGTTCCGTGCGTATGCGTGGACGGGGGCCGCCTGGCAGGCACTCGCGATCGATCAGAACGACAACCTGATCGTGCCCGGCGTCGTCTCGGCCAAACAGTACGAAATCACCGGCCGCGTCGTCGTCAACACGCCGTGCTCGCCCGATGATAGGCGGCCGGACGCCGGCCTCATATCAATGGGCCAGGACGGACAAGTGCTGTCTTGCCAGAACGGCAAATGGCTCCCGCAGTCGGGGATCAAGATCGGCAGCACCGACATCGATTGCCAGATCCTGATGGCGACGCCCGGCGCGAGGGACTTCCCGCAATGCTCGTACACCTACACCGGCGGCTATCCGAACGGATCGTTCATCACCTACGAACCGGACGGCACGTACACGTACACGATCGACCGGCAGGTGAAGCTCGACAACAACGGGCTGATCGCGGTGAGCGCATACATGCACATGGCCTATTCGACGTGCGACCAGAAGGGACGGGAAGGACAGATGCGTCTCGTCGTCGAGGTCATCGACGCCAGGAGCGGCAAGGCGATCGCTCACAACGAGGCACAGTCGTCGAAGCTGAAGGAAGACGCCGCGACGATCAACGTCACGCTGAACGTGGCCGCCGAGCCGCGCAGCGGCTACACGGTCAGGCTTTCGAGCAAATGGGCGACGTACGACGGCTACGCGAAGACGCCGTGGACGTCCAGCTATTGCAGCAACGGCCAGACCTTCCTCCAGACGCCGCTCGCCACCGGCTGGACCATCAATTCGTTCTATTGAACGGACCTTCGCCGCGCGCGGCCGTCGCCGCGCGCGGCTGCGGTTTACTGCACGGGTCTCCCATCTGCGGCGCGCGCACGTCCGACCGACGTGCCGCGCGCCCCCACCGGACGGACCCATGAAGGCCAAGATCCCCGTTTTGCTGTCCCTGCTGTGCTCGCTTGCAAGCCTATCCGTCGACGCCGCGCCGATCCGCTGGCGCAGCACCGAAATCCAGTACGCGGCGGAAGGCAAGGACGTGAAGGACGTGCTGCGCGACCTCGCCGCGAGCCAGAACATCGCGGCGAACGTCGCGCCCGGCGTGGGCGGTGCCGTCAGCGGCAAGATGAAGATGTCGCCGCAGCGCTTCCTCGACACGCTCGCCGCATCGTTCGGCTTCGTCTGGTACTACGACGGCACCGTGCTGTACGTGACGCCCGCGAGCGACATGAAGAGCACCCTCGTCAAGCTCGATCGCGCGAACACCGGCGACCTGCGCGACCTGCTCGAACAGATGAAGATCGCCGACCCGCGCTACCCGGTCACCTACAACGCGCAGCAGCGCACCGCGCTCGTCGCGGGGCCGCCGCGCTACGTCGAACTCGTGACGAGCGTCGCCGCGCGGCTCGACGAGAATTCCGCGCGCACGGGCGGCACGCAGATCCGGGTGTTCTCGCTGAAGCACGCGTGGGCCGCCGATCGCGACGTGAACGTCGACGGCACGACCGTGACGATGCCGGGCGTCGCGTCGCTGCTGAACCGGATGTATCACCCGGGCGACGGCAAGCGCGCGTCGCAGACGACGGTCGGCAAGCCGATCAGCCGCGCCGCGCCGATGACGGACCTCGGCGGCGGGCGCAGCGGCACGCCGCCGTTGCCGCCGCTGCCGCCGTACATGCAGGGCGCGCAGTCGGGCGAAGGCACGGGCATGCAGGGCGGCGGCCAGGGGGGCGAGCCGCGCCCGAGCGGCATGCTCGCCGCGGCGATCGCGAACTCGGGCGCGACGCGCGCCCAGGGCGGCGGCGTGCTCGATCCGCTCGGCGGCGCGAGCGGCGCGCCCGTGGGCGCGGGCGATTCGGCCGACCTGCCGGTGATCCAGGCCGATCCGCGCACGAACTCGATTCTCGTGCGCGACGTGCCCGAGCACATGGCGCAGTACCCGGACCTGATCGCGCTGCTGGACGTGAAGCCGCGCCTGATCGAGATCGAGGCGCGCATGATCGAGATCGACGAAGGCGCGCTCAAGCAGCTCGGCATCGACTGGCGCGCGCACAACAGCCATTTCGACCTGCAGACGGGCACGGGGCTCACGTCGCAGAATTCGTATGCGAACGGCTCGCTGAATCCGACCTTCGGCTCGATCTCGCTGTCCGGCAACGACTCGGTCAGCGTGCCGGCAAGCCCGCTCGGCCTGTCGCTGACGGCCGTGCTCGGCGACGCGGGCCGCTATCTGCTCGCGCGGATCAACGCGCTCGAATCGGCGAACCAGGCGCGCACCGACGCGAGCCCGAAAGTCACGACGCTCGACAACGTCGAGGCGGTGATGGACAACAAGAAGCAGTTCTTCGTGCGCGTCGCGGGCTACACGTCGGCGGACCTGTACAGCATCTCGACGGGCGTGTCGCTGCGCGTGCTGCCGATGGTCGTGGAGGAGGGCGGGCGCACGCAGATCAAGCTCGACGTGCGGATCGTCGACGGCGAGCTGTCGCGACAGACGGTCGACAACATTCCGGTGATCGTGTCGACCGAAATCAACACGCAGGCGTTCATCGAGCAGGGGCAGGCGCTGCTGATCGCAGGCTACAAGATGGATGCGCGCTCGAGCACGCAATCGGGCGTGCCGGTGCTGTCGAAGCTGCCGCTCATCGGCGGGCTGTTCCGCTCGACCGACAAGGAGGACAGCCACAGCGAGCGGCTCTTTCTCGTGACGCCGAAAGTGATCGAGCCTTGAGCGGACGTCGATCGGCCGGCGCATGCCGCCGCCGGCCGGGTGTTCGTCAGGCTGCCGTCATTGCGGCTTGCGATAACGGATTCCGTCGACCTTCGTGCTGACGCGCGTGCCGGCGCGGCCTTCGGCGATCGCGACGATGTCCGCGAGCGAGCCGATCACGGCGTCCCGCCCGGTCTCGCGCGCGAACTCGATCGCCGCCTGGACCTTCGGCCCCATCGAGCCGGCCGCGAAGCCGAGCCGCTCGAGCGCGTCCGGATGCGCGGCCTCGATCAGCGCCTGCGCCGGCTTGCCCCAGTCGATGTACGCGCCGTCGACGTCGGTCGCGATCACGAGAAGGTCCGCGTGCAGTTCGCGCCCGAGCAGCGCCGCGCACAGATCCTTGTCGATCACCGCCTCGACGCCCGCGAGCTTGCCGTTCGCGTCGTAGCGCGTCGGAATGCCGCCGCCGCCCGCGCAGATCACGATCGAGCCTTTCTCGAGCAGCCACTTGATCGGCCGGATTTCGAAGATGCGCCGCGGCCGCGGGCTCGGCACCACGCGGCGGAACTTGTCGCCGTCCGGCGCGATGCGCCAGCCTTTCTCGCGCGCGAGCCGTTCGGCTTCTTCGCGCACGTAGACGGGGCCGATCGGCTTGGTCGGATGGTCGAACGCCGGATCGGCCGGATCGACCTCGACCTGCGTGAGCAGCGTCGCGAACGGTACGTCGGACGGCAGCAGGTTGCCCATTTCCTGCTCGATCAGGTAGCCGATCATCCCTTCCGTCTGCGCGCCGAGCACGTCGAGCGGGTAGGGGGCGACCGCGGTGTAGGCCGCGCCCTGCAGCGCGAGCAGGCCGACCTGCGGCCCGTTGCCGTGCGCGATCACGAGCTCGTTGCCGGCCGCGATCTGCGCGATCTGCGCGACCGCGATCTTCACGTTTTCGCGCTGCTGGGTCTCGGTCATCGGCTGATTGCGCTGCAGGAGCGCATTGCCGCCCAATGCGATGACGATACGCATCGTGTTTCTCCTTGAAGGTGCGCCCGGCGCACGGTGGCACGCCGGGCGCGTGGACGCGTCAGATGCCGCCGAGCGTCGACACGAGGACCGCCTTGATCGTGTGCATGCGGTTTTCCGCCTGCTCGAACGCGATGCAGCGCGGGGATTCGAACACCTCGTCGGTGACTTCGATGCCGTCCTTCAGATGCGGATAGCGCTCGGCGATCTGCTTGCCGACCTTCGTCTCGCAGTTGTGGAACGCCGGCAGGCAGTGCATGAAGCGCGTGCGCGGATTGCCGGTCGATTCGATCAGCTTGCGGTTCACCTGGTACGGCAGCAGCGCCTTGATCCGCTCGTCCCACGCCTCGACCGGCTCGCCCATCGACACCCACACGTCGGTGTGGATGAAGTCGACGCCCTTGACCGCTTCGAGCGGGTCCTCGGTCAGCGTGATCCGCGCGCCGCTTTCGGCCGCGAACGCCTCGCACTGCGCGACGAGCTCGGCGGACGGCCACAGCGACTTCGGCGCGCCGATCCGCACGTCCATCCCGAGCTTCGCGCCGATCAGGAGCAGCGAGTTGCCCATGTTGTTGCGCGCGTCGCCGAGATACGCGTAGCTGATGTCGTGCAGCGGCTTGTCGCTGTGCTCGCGCATCGTCAGCACGTCCGCGAGCATCTGCGTCGGGTGGTATTCGTCGGTGAGGCCGTTGAACACGGGCACGCCCGCGTGGTGCGCGAGCTCCTCGACGATCTCCTGGCTGAAGCCGCGGTACTCGATCGCGTCGTACATCCGGCCGAGCACGCGCGCGGTGTCCTTCATGCTTTCCTTGTGGCCGATCTGCGACGACGTCGGGTCGATGTACGTGACGTTCGCGCCCTGGTCGTACGCGGCGACCTCGAACGCGCAGCGCGTGCGGGTCGACGTCTTTTCGAAAATGAGCGCGATGTTCTTGCGCACGAGGCGCGGCTGTTCGGTGCCGCTGTACTTCGCGCGCTTCAGGTCGCGCGCGAGATCGAGCAGGTAGCGCAGCTCGCGCGTGTTGTGGTGCATCAGGCTCAGCAGATTGCGATTGTGCAGGTTGAAGCTCATCTGGTTTCTCCGCAGGTTGTCGGGGTGGGCGCGGCGCCGGGGCGCCGCGATGCTCGTGTCGAGGTCAGTAGTCGATCGGATCGCGCAGGACCGGGCAGGTCATGCAGTGGCCGCCGCCGCGGCCGCGCCCGAGCTCGCTCGAGCTGATCGTGATCACCTCGATGCCGGCCTTGCGCAGCAGCGTGTTCGTGTACGTGTTGCGGTCGTAGCCGATGACGACGCCCGGCTCGACGCACACCATGTTGTTGCCGTCGTCCCATTGCTCGCGCTCGGCCGCGAAATCGTTGCCGCCGGTCTCGACGGTGCGCAGCGCGTTGAGCCCGAGCGCCTGTGCGACGACGTCGACGAACGGCTGGTCCTCGCGCACGATGTCGATGCCGCCGTGCGCGTCGTCGCCGGGGCGCAGCGTGAACGGCACGATCCGGTTCACGACTTCCGGGAAAATCGTCACGAGATCGCGGTCGCAGAAGCTGAACACGGTGTCGAGGTGCATCGCCGCGCGCGAGGCCGGCATGCCGGCCACGATCACGCGCTCGGCCGCGCCCTTCGCGAACAGCGATTGCGCGAGCTGGCCGATGGCCTGGTGCGACGTGCGCTCGCCCATCCCGACGAGCACGACGCCGCGGCCGATCGGCATCACGTCGCCGCCTTCGAGCGTCGCCATCCCGTGATCCCGGTCGGGATCGCCGTACCAGATGTCGAACTGCGCGTCGGCGAACGCCGGATGGAACTTGTAGATCGCGGTGACGAGCAGCGTTTCCTGCCGGCGCGCGGGCCAGTGCATCGGGTTCAGCGTGACGCCGCCGTAGATCCAGCACGACGTGTCGCGCGTGAACATCATGTTCGGCAGCGGCGGCAGCACGAACGACGACTTGCCGAGATAGTCGCGGAACAGCGTGAGCACCTTCGAGCGCTCGGCGCCCGGGATGTCGCTCGCCGCGACGCCGCCGATCAGGAATTCGGCGAGCGTGCGCGGCTCGAGGCTTTCGAGCCACGCGCGCACCTCGGCGACGAGGCCCATGCCGACGCTGTCCGGCGTGAGCTTGCGATCGAGGATCCACTTCAGCGCGGCCGGGTTCTTGACGGTCTCGGTCAGCAGGTTGTGCATCTCCAGCACGTCGACGCCGCGCTCGCGCATCTTCGACACGAAGTCGAAGTGGTCGCGCTTGGCCTGGTTCACCCACATCACGTCGTCGAACAGCAGGTCGTCGCAGTTGCTCGGCGTGAGGCGCTGATGCGCGAGCCCGGGCGAGCACACGAGCACCTTGCGCAGCTTGCCGGCTTCGGAATGGACACCGACTTGAGGAATGGCGTTGTTCATATGGTTACCTTATCGATCAAAGGGTGAGGAGCCCGCTATGGAGCGCGTAGGCCGCGGCGAGCGCGGCGGCGGCCACCGCCGCGAAGATCAGCTTTTCGGTGGCGGTGAAGACCGGCTTGCCGAGCTCGCGCTTCGCCTTCGCGAAGAACAGCGCGCCCGGCGCGTAGAGGAGTGCGGACAGCAGCAGGTACTTGACGCCGCCCGCGTACAGCAGCCACACCGCGTAGAGCACGGCGAGCGCGGCGACGAAGCCGTCGTTGCGGCGCTGGCGCGGATCGCTTTCGTAGGTCTCGCCGCGCACGGCGAGCAGTAGCGCGTAAGCGGCCGACCAGAAGTACGGAATCAGGATCATCGACGTCGCGAGATAGATCAGCGACAGATAGGTGCTTTGCGAGAACAGCGTGATCAGCAGGAACACCTGGACCATCGCGTTGGTGATCCAGAGCGCGTTCGCCGGCACGTGGTTCGCGTTCTCCTTGCGCAGGAACGCGGGCATCGTGTGGTCCTTCGCGGCCGAGAACAGGATTTCCGCGCAGAGCAGCACCCAGGACAGCAGCGCGCCGGCGAGCGACACGACGAGGCCGACGCTGATGAGGATCGCGCCCCAGTGGCCGACGACGTGCTCGAGCACGGCCGCCATCGACGGGTTCTGCAGCTTCGCGAGCTGCGGCTGCGTCATGATGCCGAGCGACAGCACGTTGACGAGCACCAGCACGAGCAGCACGCCGACGAAGCCGATCACGGTCGCGCGGCCGACGTCGCTGCGCTTTTCCGCGCGCGCCGAGAAGATGCTCGCGCCCTCGATGCCGATGAACACCCAGACGGTGACGAGCATCATGCTGCGCACCTGGGTCATCACCGAGCCGAGCGACGGATGCGCGCGGCCCCAGATGTCGGTGCGGAACACGTCGAGCTTGAACGCGAACACGCAGATCAGGATGAACAGCGCGAGCGGGACGATCTTCGCGACGGTCGTGACGAGGTTGATGAACGCTGCTTCCTTGATCCCGCGCAGCACGAGGAAGTGCACGGCCCACAGCAGCACCGATGCGCCCGCGATCGCGGCGGGCGTGTTTCCTTCGCCGAACACCGGGAAGAAGTAGCCGAGCGTCGAGAACAGCAGCACGAAGTAGCCGACGTTGCCGAGCCACGCGCTGATCCAGTAGCCCCACGCCGACGAGAAGCCCATGTAATCGCCGAAGCCGGCCTGCGCGTATGCGTAGACGCCGCCGTCGAGCTGCGGCTTGCGGTTCGCGAGCGTCTGGAACACGAATGCGAGCGTGAGCATGCCGATCGCGGTGATCGCCCAGCCGATCAGGATCGCGCCGGCCTCCGCGTTGGCGGCCATGTTCTGCGGCAGCGAGAAGATGCCGCCGCCGATCATCGATCCGACCACGAGCGCGGTCAGCGCGCCGAGTCGTAGTTTGTGCGCGGCGGCGGGTTTCGCCGCGACGGCTTCGTTTTGTGTGATTTCAGCCATGATGTTTCCTCTCGATCGCGTTCGCGCAGGATCGCGGCGTGCGCGCGGCCATCGCGCTGCCGCCGGAATGGCGGGCGCGGTGTTTTGCCGCTGGCATGCGCGGTCCGGCGGAACGCGCGTGGTTGGAAAGTCGAAGAAGCGTGCCCGTTTCGGGCGCTATCGGCGGAGCGTCGTCATCGGTGCGCTCCCTGCGGGTTGCGTCCGGGCTTCCCGTTGACGCCGCGCCTCGGCGGCATCGCTGCTGTCCCAGAACGAAAAGAGCCAGACGCCGAGCCGGCGCCGTTTCCAGTACATGCCGTTCAGACGGCGGCGGATTTCCGCGAGCAGGCGCCAGTTCGCGCCGTCGACGCCGATCAGCGCGCCGGGCCGCAGGCCCGATTGGCCGATGAATTGAATGTCCGTGAACTGCTTGCCGGTGTACTTGAGTAGAAAATCCTGAAGCTCTTCTTTCGTCACTTCAGGCTGGAGATTATCGACAAAGATTCTCATCGCACTGCCTGCCTTGTTGTTCAATTCCGTTCTCGACCGCTTGTGACGATCGAATTTGCATACGCTCAGGAATCAAGCTGTTTTCCCGATTCCCGCGTGCGAAACGAGCCGATCAAACCCACACCGAATCCGTCGAATTTCGTGTTTGAATGTGTGCTTTCGTTGATTCAATTCTTCCCGATGGCGTTGCAATTTGAAACAATTTAAACCGCACTTTCTGTCGTGGATCAAAGAACGCGGGAAGGTGGACGGGGGGCAGGCAGGGGGGAAATGCGGGTGAAACGGCCGTGTCGAAGGGGGACGAGTCCGGCGGGATCGACGGCATCGATCCCGCGGATTCGTGGCTTCAGATATCGAAATACAGATAGAACTCCCACGGATGCGGACGCAGCCTGACCGGGTCGATCTCGTGCGTGCGCTTGTAATCGATCCAGGTCCGGATCACGTCGTCGCTGAACACGTCGCCCTTGCGCAGGAACGCGTGGTCGGCTTCGAGCGCCCGCAGCGAGGCATCGAGCGAATCCGGCACTTGCCGGATGTTGCGCGCTTCTTCCGGCGGCAGGTCGTAGATGTTCCGGTCGAGCGGGTCGCCGGGATCGATCCGGTTCTCGATGCCGTCGAGCCCGGCCATCAGCATCGCCGCGAACGCGAGGTACGCATTGGCGGACGGGTCCGGGCAGCGGAACTCGACGCGCCGCGCGTTCGGCGAATCCGAGTACATCGGGATGCGCGCGGCGGCCGAGCGGTTGCGCTGCGACATCGCGAGGTTCACCGGCGCTTCGTAGCCGGGCACCAGCCGCTTGTACGAGTTCGTCGTGGGCGCGCAGAACGCCATCAGCGCGGGCGCGTGCTGCAGCAGGCCGCCGATGTACCAGCGGCACAGGTCCGACGTGAGCGCCCAGCCGGCCGCGTCGTAGAACAGGTTGCGCTCGTCGTCCCACAGGCTCTGGTGGCAGTGCATGCCGCTCGCGTTGTCGGCGTAGAGCGGCTTCGGCATGAAGGTGGCGACCTTGCCGTGCCGGCGTGCGACGTTCTTGCAGATGTACTTGTAGATCATCACGTTGTCGGCCATCCGCGTGAGCGGGGCGAAGCGCAGGTCGATCTCGTTCTGTCCGGCGGTCGCCACTTCGTGGTGGTGCACCTCGACCTGCACGCCGGCCTGCTGCAGCGTCAACGCGATCTCGGAACGGATCTCCTGCAGCGTGTCCTGGGGAGGCACCGGGAAATACCCTTCCTTGTAGCGCGCCTTGTAGCCGAGATTGCCGCCGCCGTAGGCGCCTTCGTCGCGGCCGGTGGTCCAGTCGCCTTCGGCCGATTCGACGTAGTAATAGCCGCTGTGCTGATCCTGCCCGAAGCGGATCGAGTCGAATATGAAGAATTCGAGTTCGGGCCCGAAATAGCAGGTCGTCGCGATGCCGGTTTGCGCCAGATACGCCTCGGCCTTCTTCGCGACATGGCGCGGATCGCGCGAGTACGGCTTTTGCAGCACGGGATCGACGACGTCGCAGATCAGCGACAGCGTCGGCGTGCCGCACACCGGATCGACGAACGCGGTGGCGGGGTCCGGCCTCAGCAGCATGTCCGACTCGTGGATCTCCTGGAAGCCGCGAATCGACGAGCCGTCGAAACCGATGCCGGCTTCGAACAGGCCTTCGTGAACTTCGGGGAGCGTAATCGAGAAGTGCTGCCAGAGTCCCGGCAGATCGGTGAATTTCAGGTCGACGATCTGGATCGCGTGCTTGTGCACCAGATCGATCACGTCGCTCACGCTTTCGGGGCGGGCGACGCGATAGCTGCCTGCGTCGACGGATACCGGGGAAGAAGCCCCGGGGCTGGCTTGCGTATCGGGCATGGACGTTCTCCTCTTCCGGCCCTTTGCCTGTATTCCTGACTTGGTCTGCCCGCGCGCGAAACACAGCACGGGTCCATACACGCAAGCGCGCGTGTTACCGGTCCTCCCTCATCCCGGCCAGGCGGGCTTCGCCGGCGTCCCGCGCGGCGGCGGCCGTGCCGAACGTTTCGTCCGACACGAGTGTGCGCTTCACGTGCTGCGCGTCGAAATCGACGAGCGCGATGACCCAGACGAACGCGCCCGCATGCTCCGCGGTCTGCACGAAGGCACGGACATTGCTGCTGGTTTCCGCATTCATGGCGATCTCCTGAAAAAGGGGGCACTTCGATCGGCCGTCACGCGAGGCCGGTGGGTACGACACATTGATTGTAGGCAATGGGAACCGGCGAATCGGGTCGGGTTTTTGCGGCGCAGCGCGACGCCGGCGACATCTCGTCGCAGGGGCGGGCCCTGATGCTCGGGCATGCCGGGCACGGCGCCGGGCAAGCCGTTGCCAGGAACGCGGATGAATCGCCGAGTCGAATCCATCGCTTGTCTACTTAATATGTTATGCAAATGAATGATCGTCGATTCGACGGAATGCGAACGGTCGTATTTGACCTTGAAAGTACATTTTGATACGATCGTCGCGTTTTAAAATTTCATCCTGTTCGATCAAGCGAATACCCATAGCAGTTCTACGGAATCAATGCGCCGCTTGCCCGCTTCGTTGAAGGCGGGCAACCGCGATTCAACGTGATTGCATCGCCCGCATGCAATCGCCATCGGTACAGCGACACTCGCCACGAAGCCCGCACACCTCGTCATGCGGCGCGCCCCTCTTTAGCCATGTCGTCAGCGTCCGTCTCGACGCGCATCCGTCCGATGCGCCGAAGACCTCGGACATTCCGCCCGGGCGCGCTTTTGCGCGCCTGATATGCCATTCCTGAATCGATTCGTTCGCCGCCTCGATGCGAGCGGCGACGGCATTCATGCAATCGGAAGCGACGAGCCCATGTGAAATCAGCAGGTCCGTTCGAAAGGAAAGCAGCGTTTCAACCAGTCACGACCATTTTGAGGAGTCCAACCGATGACCTTCCGAACCCGATCGAAACATATGCGTAGCGGCGTGAGCGCGGGCGTCGCCGCGCTGCTGTGCATCGCGTCAGCCGGATCGAACGCCGCGCTGCAGCCGAGCGACGAAGCGCCGGTGGCGCGGCGCACCGACATGACCTGCCGGCTCAACCGGGATGCGAGCAAGGACTGCACGACGCACGAAAAGCTGACGATCCTGCGCCCGGCCGGGCGCGCACAGCTGTCCCGGCTCGATTTCGACTTCCTGGACAACGATCGCCTCGAGATCCGCGATGCCGCGGTGATCCAGCCGGACGGCCGGCGCGTCCCGCTGTCGTCGAAGCAGATCGACACGCGCACCGCGCCGAACCCGGAGGCAGGCTTCCACCGCAAGCGCCAGACGTCGGTCGCGTTTCCCGGCTTGCGGGTCGGCAGCACCATCACGTACACGCTCGTCGAGCACGTCGCCGCGACGCCGAATGCGACGGAATTCCACGAGCGCGCGGTGTTCGGGCCGATGCCCGTCCGGCTCGACGCGTACCGCGCCGCGTTTTCCGCCGACCGGCCGATCGCATGGCGCGGCGAGCAGCTCGACGCATTCGACGTCGAGACGTCCGGGCAGGACCACCGTCTCGTCGTCACGCTGAAGGCGCCGCGCTATGTCAACCTGATCAACGAGGACGGCACGATGGCGCGCCGGGTGCCGCGCATCGAGCTGACCAGCAGTCTCGACCGGCAGGCGCACTTCGGCCCGTTCGCGGCGCGCTACAACGCGATTCTTGCCGCGCCGCTGCCCGCCGGTGCGGCGGGCGCCGTCGCGGCGGCGCGCGGCAGGCCCGAGCCCGAGCGCGTCGCCGCGCTGATGAAGCACATCAGCGCGCACTATCGCTACATGGGCGACTGGCGCATGAGCGAGCGCGGCCTCGTGCCGTTCGATCTCGCGCAGGTCGAGGCGAACGGCTACGGCGACTGCAAGGATCTCGCGGTGCTGCTGGCAGCCATGCTCAACGCGAGCGGCATCGATGCGCGGCCCGCGTTCGTGTTCCGCGGCGTCGACGCGGGCCCGCTGCTGGTGCCCGGCCTCGCCGCGCCGAATCATGCGATCGTGCGCGCGGTGGTCAACGGCGAGACCTGGTGGCTCGACCCGACCAACAACGTCTATCTGCCGGGCATCATCCCGCCCGACCTGCAGGAGCGATGGGCGCTGGTCGTCGAGCGCAATGGCGCGGTCGACGAGGACCGCATCGCGGCGCAGGCGCCGCGGGTGATCTTCGACGGCACGTACCATGCGAGCGTGCGCGACGACGGCAGCGCGCGCGTCGATCTGCGCGTCGACAAGGACGGGAACCTGCTGTGGGCGCTGATGGACGGCGACTATGCGCAGGGCGCGACGGCCGTCGATCAGCACCTGTGCAACACATGGTTCAAGGAGCCGGTCGAATGCCGGATCGACCGGCCGGACACAAGCGCCGCCGGGTTCGGCCGCTACCGGATCGGTGCGCACGGCGTGGACCGGCGCGCGCTCGACCGCACGTCGAGCGGCTACGTGTACAACGGCGGCGCCGGATGGCGCGACAAGTGGGAGCGGCTGGTCAACTACCGGCGCAACGGCGACGTCGGCGACCTGTATCTGGGCGACCGGGAGGAAAGCCGGGCCGAGGTGCGCCTCGATGGCGTGCGCGCGGAACAGCCGCTTGCCGCCTGCAGCGTGCGGTCGCCGTGGTTCGACCTCGACGTGACGCCCGAGCCGGCGGCGCGAGGCATCGCGTATCGCCAGCGCCTCGTGCAGAAGGCGCGCTGGCTGGATCACGACGAACTGACGAGCGACGCGTTCGGGCGCTTCATCGACGACGCGCAGCGTTGCACGAATGCGTTGCGGCAGACGGTGTCGGTTGCGTCGCCGGTTTAGCGCGCTCTTGAAAGGGAATGGTGCAAGTGGTCCCGTAGGTGGTGCGATAGGGATGGCATCGATTTTCTAGCCCATCGCTCAGCCCATCAGCAAACGCTGGATGCGATTGGATCGGCTTGAGATCTGGTTTGCCGGCCTCCGTTTCCGCCACTTCTGGCGGAACAAGCCCCGCAAGTTTTCGGACTTTGCGGGGCTTTTCTTTGTCCGGCTTGCTGCATGAGCGAAGTGCGTCGATGCGGAAGTGCAGCCGTGAATCGGCCGTCGCTGGACGTATTCAGGATAGCGATATGTATCTCAAAAAAACAGGAGCGCGCATCAGTTTGCACTATCCGACGTCGCAGTGATGTCAGGTATTTTTTGAGATGACTATTGGAGATACCATTCGGTCGATCATCGGAATAGCGGTATGGGCTGCTCGTATCGCTGAATGTGCTGCTCGGAACTCCGAAAGTAATGGACTGACATCCGCATCAGCTTGATGTCGAGCCAATTTTTCAAGATCCTAATCGAACCCATAACCGCAACCATGGCGACTACAGCTCGACCGGCATCCTCCCCGACCCAACTCCGCTGTCCGATTTGCGACAAGTTCGGCTTGCCAATTCTGCCGGTTCGTTATGCGGTAGCGCGAACCGACATGGGTCATGCTCCCGCATTGCCAAAGGGGTTCGGAGCAGGAGTCGCCGATATCGAGTTGCCGGCCGATTCGGCTCGCTATATGTTGCGCACGTTGCGTGCCGGATATCTATACGTTTTCGACGAGCAGCTCAATCATTGGAGCGGATATGTCGTCAACGAGCAAAGCTATCTATGGGAATTCAACATCCGGGAAGCGCCTCCCAAGGTGGATGCGCTCAACTTCAATGCCGCATGCAGAGCCAAAAACGATCCATATCTTGCCCGCTGCTTTACGGTAGCGGATGCGCGGTACGCAACAAAGATATGGATCGCCTTTAGCACGGCACCCTGGACTGCGCAGGTACTCAAAGATCACGGGTCGCGGGCGCATCGAGAGGCGCATATGCAATGTATCGACGTTGCAGCCTGGATCCAGGGGGCGAGCCTGCAACACATGGGCTCATTCGACACACTGCCGCATATCGCCGAATTCGCCGCGGACGCTGAAACGTTGCGGAATGAAACACGCGCGTATCTGCAACGCTTCCTGCCCGCGCCGTACAAGCGACCGCAGGCGTTGCTGAAAGGCGACGGCTCGGTCAAGAGCGATGACAAGAGCAAACAGGCGCTTGACCTGATTTCGCCGCTATTTCAGGAGATACTCAAAGGCGCGGTAGCACGTCCGAAACCGGATGACCTCAACGCAAAGCTGATGACGGCGGCTTGGGCGTTTTCGCCCCAGCCGTTGCGCTTTGCCAAGCCGGAAGCCGAACGGATGAGCGCCTGGGCCAAGCGTATGGCGCAGCCATACCGTCCCGCAGTCGTCGGAGTGGTCGACCCGGTGGGGATCGCGATGGAACTGAACGGTCTCGCCATCCAGCGGGCGCTGGAATATACCGAGCAGGCGGACCTCAAATGGGAATTTGAAACGGTCGGCGCAATCAATGCCATTCGCAAAGCCGTCATCAATGGCGCGATGGTCGAGCGAAGCGAATATCAGCAGAATACCGCGGCGATCTTTCGGCCATTCGTGCCGGGTGCGCTGATTCGTCATTCCGGCAATATCGCTGCGATGAGCCGGAACATCGAACAGGCGGGTATGCTGACGCCCGACCAGATACTGAGGCTGGAAACCGAAACCTGGCCCAAGTACGTCAGCTATCTGAATCCGAAGAATTATCAGGATGCGCAGACCCGATTCACGGACGGCCTGAACACGCTTGACACCAACACGATCGGGCCGCTCGATCAAGCCTATGTCGCGTGGCTCAAAAGCCGCTTCTTCGTCGACCACTTCACGCACAACTTCGATCCGAACGATATCCGCAACGGCGTGATTTATCAGCAAGTGGTTCACGGCTGCATCATCGATGCCAGCGGCCGGCGTCATGCTCGATCCTTTTTCAACGAGTGCCTGGGCAAGGATCCGATGTTGCCCGACAACCCGATTCTCCGGGCATTGATTTTCAACCACCAGAAACTCGCGACGACCTGGTCGCAGTCACAGACCGACAAGAACACCAGCCCCAACATACCGTGGCGGGATATCAGTGCTCGAATGCTCGACGCGGTCAAAGATACGTTTGTCAAGATACGCATGGGCGAGAACCTTCAAGGGCCGTTCACGAATATCAGCAAATATTTGTTTCAGCTTCTCGGTCTCGTCACCGAGCGTTTGGGGAAAGTGATCAACAAGGGCGTGGTGGCCGGCATGGCCGCGCTGCCGGAGCGACGTTTGATTGCGCTGATGCTGGGCGTCGCACGTGCGCAGAATCCCCATCTGGAACTGATCGAGGTATCGAGCGATCTGTCGCCGAAGCAGGCGGCCAGAACGTTGGCGCGTGCGGTCAACGCGATCTCGGGGGGCGGTGCATCGAATCTGTATAAAAGAGCGGAGGACTTGATCGTTGAAACGCGTGCCGCCACGAGCATCCCGGCTCGCGGGATGTTTCTCGTCGATAGCTCCGAGTTATCGCGGATGGGCAGGGGTTACAGCAATGCGCAGAAGCTGGCTACGGTTGATCCACAAACCTTCGAATCCTTGCTGACCAGAACCGCAAGCGAATTGGCTCGCCCTGAAATCAAGGCGGGGGTCGTTGTCGGGATCTTTGCTGCCGCGACGGTGATTGGGTATTACGGAGATTATGTTCGGGGCGGGAAGACGGGTTTGCTGGGATTGAATTTTGGTGCGGCGGTGACGGCTTTTTTGGGGATTACGGTGGAGGTGACCGGACGTTCAATGCAAAAAATGCCTTGGTTGGAAAGTGCGGTTAGTCGGGTGCTTGCTTCTTTGCGTATTACACGTAATTTTACTGCTGGATGGTTGATTGGAGCGGGAAAGTGGTTAGGTGTTGCCGGTGGGGTGGGAATGGGAGTTGTTACTATAATTCAAGGTTTTGTTGAGAAAAAATATAACTTTTTTGTTGGCATATTAATGGTTGGATTGGGTGGTGCAATGGCGTACGTTGCGCTTGCTGCAGTTTATGCATCTTTAATGACGGCTGGCGTTTATTTTGTGATTGGGATATTGATTGCGGCATCCTTGTGGGTGGTTTCAAGATTTCAAAGTAATGCAATTCAACAGTGGATGGCTCAATCAAAGCTTGGAAGGCTTTCAGAGGGTGAGCGATTTGGATCATTGTTGGACCAGCAAGCGGCGTTTGCGAAACTTGCGGGAGAATGAATCATGGAAAGTGGATTTTTTGCCCCATTTAAAACGCAAAAAAAATATTCGTATTATGAGAGGCGTTATTATGGTTTGCCTCGGGACCCAAAACTGTTGGCCGGTACAGAGCCTGACGACCGATCTAGTCTAATTGGGTTTAATTCAACCTATCTAGAAATGATAGATAGATGGTACTCGATTCGAGGGGGAATGCAGACTATTTTGGGGGTTTTGATATCAATAGTATTTTATGCGGCGATTTTGTCGGTGATCTGGGTTTTGATTGTTGACTTATTTCGTGAAAAGAATTATTTGGTGGATGTGGTTGCATTAATTTTATTTTATTTGATGTCGTGGGGTGTGATGCGAATGATCAAGCGGACATTGGGGCGAGAATTTTTCTCGTATTCTTATTTCCCGATTCGCTTTAACCGTCAAACGCGAATGATCCATGTGTTTCGTCACAATGGCCGGAATGGAGTGCTATCTGTGCCATGGGATCAAGTTTATTTTCATATCGGAAAAGGTGAAGTTAACCGCGATCTTACTGATATCCGCGGTCACGTGATGGATGGCGATAACGTGATCGATACCTTTGCCGTCGGCCATTTCTTCGGTCGCGATGAGCAACCAGTTCGCCAGATCTGGAAATTCATCGTCGTTTACATGGAACAGGGGCCGCAGGCCCTACCCAAGGACATGGTGATTGGTACCTCGACCAGCCGAAGCTGGACGAACTGCTTCCTTTGGGCCAAATCGTATTGCGACATCTGGCTGCCGATACCATTGATTACCTGGGTCGCGACGGCGCTGGTAACCTGCATGCGCTGGCTCGTCATGCAAAGCTGCAAGGATCCTGTCTGGCCGGCCGAAATCGAGGCGACGTCGGCCATCGAACCGAACGATCCCTACCAGTGGGCGGAACCGAGGTTCACAGGCGAGTTCGCCAAGGACGACAAGGTTTGGGCCGCAATGCTTGCACGGGCGAAACGCCGTGACAAACAAGAAAACTGATCGACGCCGCCCCAAGTCTTGTCGTGAACACACTCTGGCGCGATCACCACGCGTTCCGCGATAATTCAGCGTCCCGCTGCACGCCGCACGCAGCGGGGCCTGCATCACGCATACCAAGCATCCACGGCGCAACTGGGCCGCGCCGTCAAAGATAACGATTCGGGGTACGTCGCCGAGGCCGGCAGCACGTCCTTGACGAGGAAACAACAACATGGATTTGCTGCGCTTTTTGCTGCGCCTGCCGTTTCGCGCGATCGGTTTCGTCTGGCGTCTGCTCGGCCACGTGCTGAGGCCGCTCGTCGGAGACGTGTCATGGCGCGCGCCCGCCTGGGTGGGCTTCACCGTCGCGACGGTGCGCCGCCGCCCGTGGCATGCCGGCGGCGCCGTGCTGCTCGGGGTCGCGCTGGCGGGCGGCTGGCACTGGTACAAGCACCGCCCGAAGCCGCCCGAACCGGAAACGGTCAGCTTCACCGTGAAGCCGCCCGCCGTCACGAGCTACGACACCGACGAAAGCGGCAAGCCGAAGGTGACGATCCATCCGCTCGACATCGCGTTCTCGCATTCGGCCGCGCCGCTCGACCGCGTCGGCAAGCCGATCGAGCGCGGCATCGAGATCACGCCCGCGCTGAAGGGCGTGTGGCAATGGGTCGACGACAAGACGCTGCGCTTCACGCCGGCGGCCGACTGGCCGGTCGGCGCGCACGTCGAAGGGCGCTTCGCGGTGCGTGAAGCGTTCGCGCCGCAGGTGACGATGGCCGACGACCGTTTCGCGTTCGACGTGCCGGCATTCGCCGCGCAGACGGGCAGCACCCAGTTCTACCAGGACCCGGAAAACCCCGCGCAGAAGCAGGCGATCCTGCAGGTCCGCTTCAACTACCCGGTCGATCCGGCCGCGTTCGAGAAGCGCATCGGGCTCGTGCTCGTCGGCCGCGACGGCAAGGGCGCGACGCCGCTGCGCTACACGGTCAACTACGACGCGAGCAAGCTGAGCGCCTGGGTGCAGTCGCAGCCGCTCGAGATTCCGCGCGACCCGCTGTCGGTGCGGCTCGACGTCGACAAGGGCGTGACGAGCGCGCGCGGCGGCAACGGCACGAAGGACGCGCTGCGCGCGTCGGTCGGCGTGCCGGGCCTCTTCAGCCTGTCGATCGGCGGCGTGTCGCCGACGCTCGTCGACAACGATCGCTACGAGCCCGAGCAGGTGCTGGTCGCGGAAACGTCCGACGGCGTGCGCAGCGCGGAGCTCGCCACGCGCGCGAAGGCGTGGGTGCTGCCGAAGCGCAAGCCGGGCGTCGACCAGGCGGATGACGACCCGCCCTACGAATGGAACGTCGCGGACGTCGGCGACGCGGTGCTGAAGCAGGCGAAGCCGCTGCCGCTCGAGCCGGTCCCGACCGAGAACGACTACGCGACGCTGCAGAGCTTCAAGTACCACGCCACGCCGGGCGACCGCATTTACGTGCGTTTCGACGACGGCCTGAAGTCGGCCGGCGGCTACCTGCTCGGCAAGGCCGTGACGCGCGCGTTCACGGTGCCCGACTATCCGAAGCTGCTGCGCTTCATGGCCGACGGCGCGCTGCTGTCGATGAGCGGCAGCAAGCGGATCTCGGTCGTGTCGCGCAACCTGCCCGGGATGAAGGTCGAGATCGGCCGCGTGGTGCCCGACCAGCTCCAGCACCTCGTCAGCTTCAACCACGGCACGTACGCGCGCCCCGAACTGTCGTATTCGTTCAGCGAGGACCACATCGTCGAGCGCTTCGTGCAGAAGCGCGCGTTCCCGGCGGGCGAGCCGGGCAAGGCGCACTACGAGGGCGTCGATCTCGGGCAGTACCTGAAGGGCGGCAAGCGCGGCGTGTTCCTGCTGCACCTGTCCAAATACGATCCGGCCGCCGAGAAGAAGCACGCGGACGCCGCCCAGGGCGACGACGCGGCGGCGGACGGCAACGGCGACCCGGACCACGCCGACAGCGCGGATTCAGGCGGCGACGGCAGCGACGACGACAGCTCGCTCGGCGACACGCGCCTGATCGTCGTGACGGACCTCGGGATGCTCGTCAAGCGCGCGCTCGACGGCAGCCAGGACGTGTTCGTCCAGTCGATTCGCTCGGGCCGACCGGTCGCGGGCGCGACGGTGTCGGTGCTCGCGGTGAACGGCCAGGCGCTGTTCACGCAGACGACCGCCGCGGACGGCGTCGTGCACTTCCCTGCGTTCAAGGGGCTCGAGCGCGAGAAGCGTCCGCAGCTTTACGTCGTGAAGAAGGACGGCGACCTGTCGTTCCTGCCCGTGTCCGGACAAGACCGCCAGCTCGATTTCTCGCGCTTCGACGTCGGCGGCGAGCGCAACGCGACCGGCCAGGGGCAGCTGTCCGCTTACCTGTTCTCGGATCGCGGGCTGTACCGGCTCGGCGACCCGTTCCATGTCGGCCTGATCGTGCGGGCGGCGAACTGGGCGCGCAGCCCGGCCGGCGTGCCGCTGCAGGCCGAGATCGTCGATCCGCGCGGGATGACGGTCGAGCGCCGGCCGGTGACCGTCGACGCGACCGGTTTCACCGAGCTCGGCTATACGACCGCCGAGACCGCGCCGACCGGCGCGTGGACCATCAACCTGTACATCGTCAAGGACGGCCAGCCGGGCGCGGAGCCGATCGGCAGCACGACGGTGCAGGTGAAGGAATTCCTGCCGGACCGGATGAAGGTCGACGCGAAGCTGTCGCAGCAGGTCGTCGAAGGCTGGGTGAAGCCGGACGGGCTGAAGGGGATCGTCGATGCGCAGAACCTGTTCGGCACGCCGGCGGAGAAGCGCCGCGTCGCGGCGACGCTGACGCTGCGGCCGGCATGGCCGTCGTTCCGCAGCTGGCAGGGCTATCGCTTCTTCGACGCGCGGCGCGCGCAGGAGGGCTACACGACCACGCTGCAGGACGGCCAGACCGACGACAAGGGCCATGCGGAATTCGATCTCGACCTCGGCAAGTACGCGGACGCGACCTACCAGCTCTACTTCCAGGCGAAGACTTATGAAGCGGAAGGCGGGCGCAGCGTCGCCGCGAACGCGCAGACGCTCGTGTCGAACAACGACTGGCTGGTCGGCTACCGGTCGGTCGACGATCTCGGCTACGTGAAGCGCGGCAGCCCGCGCACGGTGCGGCTCGTCGCGATCGATCCGCGCGCGAAGGCGATCGACCTGAAGGACCTGCGCGCGCAGCTCGTCGAGCAACGCTACGTGTCGGTGCTGACGAAGCAGGATTCGGGCGCGTACAAGTACGACTCGCGGCTGAAGGAAGTGCCGGTCGACGAGCAGCCGCTGGCGCTTCCCGCCGCGGGCCGCGACTTCGCGCTGCGCACCGACAAGCCCGGCAGCTATGCGCTGGTGATCCGCCGCGCGGACGGCGTCGCGGTGAACCGCATCGAGTACACGGTCGCGGGCGACGCGAACGTGACGCGCTCGCTCGACCGCAACGCGGAGCTGCAGGTGAGCCTGGCCAAGCATGACTACAAGCCCGGCGAGCAGGTCGAGATCGCGATCCGCGCGCCCTACGCGGGCAGCGGCCTGATCACGATCGAGCGCGACAAGGTGTACGCGCACGCATGGTTCCATGCGGACACGACGAGCTCGATCCAGCACATCAAGGTGCCGGCCGGCTTCGAAGGCAACGGCTACATCAACGTGCAGTACATTCGCGATCCGTCGTCGGACGAGATCTTCATGAGCCCGCTGAGCTACGGCGTCGTGCCGTTCTCGGTGAACCTCGACGCGCGCCGTAACGCGCTCACGGTCGACGCGCCCGCGCTCGTGAAGCCGGGCGACACCGCGACCTTCACCGTGCATTCGGCGAAGCCCGCGAAGGTCGTCGTGTTCGCGGTCGACGAGGGCATCCTGCAGGTCGCGCGCTACAAGCTCGGCGATCCGCTGAAGTTCTTCTTCCGCAAGCGGATGCTCGAAGTCGGCACGTCGCAGATCCTCGACCTGATCCTGCCGGACTTCGAGAAGCTGATGTCGATGGCCGCGCCCGGCGGCGACGCCGACGACGCGCTCGGCCGCCAGCTCAATCCGTTCAAGCGCAAGCGCGACAAGCCGGTCGTCTACTGGTCGGGGATCGTCGACGTGAACGGCGACGCGCGCGTCAGCTACACGGTGCCGGACTACTTCAACGGCCGGCTGCGCGTGATGGCCGTGTCGGTGTCGCCGGATCTCGTCGGCACCTACGAAGGCGCGACGACCGTGCGCGGCGATTTCGTGCTGTCGCCGAACGTGCCGGCCACGCTCGCGCCGGGCGACGAAGCGGAGGTGAGCGTCGGCGTCGCGAACAACCTGACGGGCGTCGGCAACGCGCCGGTGCCGGTGGCGGTCACGCTGAAGACGGGCCCGCAGCTGCAGGTGGTCGGCCCGGCGACGCAGAACGTCACGCTCGCGCCGATGCGCGAAGGCGTCGCGCTGTTCCGCGTGAAGGCGACCGACGCGCTCGGCTCCGGCACGCTGTCATTCGGTGCGCGCTACGGCGCGAAGGCCGCGCAGCAGAGCGTCGACGTGTCGGTGCGGCCGGCCGCCGCGTTCCGCACGCAGCTCGACTTCGCGCGGCTCGACGCGGGCAAGAAGGCGAGCGTGCCGAACCTGCGCAGCATGTACGACGCATACGCGGCGCGCGACGCGAGCATCTCGACCGCGCCGCTCGTGCTGTCGGAAGGGCTGGCGTCGTATCTCGTCAACTTCGATCACTATTGCAGCGAGCAGATGGTGAGCGCGATCGTGCCGCGCCTGTTCGCATCGAAGTGGCTGTCGGTGCGCGCGCTGACGAGCCCGCGGCAGCCGCGGGCCGCATCGTCCGCGTCGGCCGAGAAAGCCGCCGCGGACGCGGCCGCGCAGTTCTTCGGCGCGCTGCGCAGCCGGCAGAACGCGCAGGGCGGCTTCGGGCTGTGGAGCGCGACGCCGGATGCCGATCCGTTCTTGTCCGCGTACGCGATGCACGTGCTGATCGACGCGCGCGAGCGCGGCGCGGCCGTGCCGAAGGACATGCTCGACACGGGCAGCGCGTACCTGCAGCAGCTCGCGGCGAACGACCGGCTCGGCTCGCTCGACCTGCTGCGGCAGCGCGCGTATGCGGTGTACCTGCTGACGCGCGAGGGCAACGTGACGACCAACAGCCTCGCGGCGGTGCAGAAGCGCCTGCAGGACGCGTACCCGAACGACTGGAAGACCGATCTCGCGGCCGCGTGGCTCGCCGCGTCGTACCAGCTGCTGAAGCAGGACAAGGAGGCGGCGGCGCTGATCGCCGGCCCGCAGGGGCTGCTCGAGCGCAAGGCGGCGCGCAACGAGCCGTACGAAGCCGGCTACTACATCGATCCGCTGACGCGCGACGCGAGCGTGCTGTACCTGCTCGCGAAGCACTTCCCCGAGCGCGCGCGCAAGCTGTCGCCGCGCGTGATGGAGAACGTCGCGGCGCCGCTCGAACGCAACCGCTACAACACGCTGTCGTCGGCGATGACGATCCTCGCGCTCGACGCGTACGCGGGCTCGAGCGCGGGCGGCCTCGACAAGCTCGCGATCGACGAGGTGCGCGCGGGCGGCGCGCCGAAGGACGTGTCGTCGGTGCAGGCGAACCTCGTGCGCTCGGGCACCTGGGGCGCGGGCGCATCGCGGGTCGACTTCGTGAACGGCAGCGCGCTGCCCGCGTGGTGGATCGCGAGCCAGTCGGGCTACGACCGGGGCGCGTCGGCGAAGGCGATCAGGAACGGCCTCGAGATCGTGCGCGAGTACACCGACACGAGCGGCAAGCCGCTCGACAAGGTCACGCTCGGCCAGGAAATCGACGTGCACGTGAAGATCCGCGCGACGGGCTCGGCGAGCGTCGGGAACGTCGCGATCGTCGACCTGCTGCCGGGCGGCTTCGATCCGGTGATCGCGCCGCCGCCCGCGACCGACGCGCAGGACGGCAACGGCGATGCCGACGGCGCGGATGCGGCAAGCGCCGCGAATGCGCGGTGGCGCTCGCCGATCGGCGTCGCGGGCTCGACCTGGCAGCCGGAATACGCGGACGTGCGCGAGGACCGCGTGGTGATCTACGGCACCGCGACGACCGACGTGCGCGAGTTCGTGTACCGGATCAAGGCGAGCAACGCGGGCCGCTTCGTCGTGCCGCCCGCGTATGGCGAGTCGATGTACGACCGGCGCGTGCAGGCGCAGTCGCCGGGCGGCGCGACGCTTACGGTCGGGCGCGCGCGATGATCGCGGTGTGGCATGCGATGTGTGCGCCGCGTTCGGCGGAAGGTGGACGCGTGCATGGCTGACGGGTCCGCATTCCGCCGGGCGCTGCATCGTGCCGGCCGCTGGCTGCATCGCTGGCAGAACTGGATCGCGGGCGCGCTGCTCGTCGTGGCGGTGCTGGCCGGTTTACGGCTGTGGCCGCATCCGTCGCTGCGCGACTGGAAGCCGTCGTCGACCGCCGTGTTCGACGCGCACGGGCGGCTGCTGCGGCTCACGCTCGCGAAGGACGACCGCTACCGCCTGTGGGTGCCGCTCGAACGGATGTCGCCGCAACTCGTCGAAGCGGTGCTGCTGCACGAGGACCGCTGGTTCTGGCGGCATCCGGGCTTCAATCCGTACGGCCTGGCGCGCGGCGCGTGGGTCACCTACGTGCGCGGCGGCAATCCGCAGGGCGGCTCGACGCTGACGATGCAGCTCGCGCGCTCGCTGTGGCGGCTCAACACGCGCACGCCGCTCGGCAAGCTCGAACAGGTCGGCCGCGCGGTGCAGCTCGAGCTGTTCTATTCGAAGCGGCAGATCCTCGAGGCCTACCTGAACGATGCACCATACGGCCGCAACGTCGAAGGCGCGGGCACCGCGAGCCTCGTGTATTTCGACCGGCAGGCCGATGCGCTGACGCTGCCCGAGGCGCTCGCGCTCGCGGTGATCCCGCAGGATCCGGCGCGGCGCGTGCGCGGCGGCGCGGGGCAGGACGCGATCAACCGCGCGCTCGCCGCGTCCCGCAACCGGCTGTATGCGCGCTGGCTCGCCCGCCATCCGCGCGATGCGGCATCGAGGCCGCTGTTCGCGCTGCCGCTCGCGATGCGCCCGCTCGCGGCGCTGCCGTTCGACGCGCCGCACGCGGTCGACCAGGCGCTGGCCGAGCGCGACGCGTGGCGCACCCGTGTGGGCGGGGACGATGATGAAAGCGACGACGCGCGCGTCGTCACGTCGCTCGATCTCGACCTGCAGCGCGCGCTCGAACGGCAGGTGGGCCGCTACGTCGCGCGCAACGACACGCAGGGCATCCGCAACGCGGCGGCGATCCTCGTCGACACGCGCGACATGGGCGTGAAGGCGCTCGTCGGCTCCGCGAACTTCTTCGACCGCGCGATCCAGGGGCAGGTGAACGGCACGCTCGCGCGGCGCTCGCCGGGCTCGACGCTCAAGCCGTTCATCTATGCGCTCGGCTTCGACCAGGGCGTGCTGCATCCGCAGACGGTGCTGCGCGACGTGCCGACGTCGTTCGGCCCGTACGCGCCGGAGAACTTCGACGGCCGCTTCCTCGGGCCGATCACCGCGACCGATGCGCTGAACCGCAGCCGCAACGTGCCCGCCGTGTGGGTCGCGTCGCAACTCAGGCAGCCCGATCTCTACCGGTTCCTGCAGGAGGCCGGCGTGCGCCGGCTCGCGAGTGCGCAGCACTACGGGCTCGCGCTCGTGCTCGGCGGCGGCGAGGTCACGATGCAGGATCTCGCGCGCCTGTACGCGATGCTCGCGAACGGCGGCGTGCTGCGGCCGCTGCGGCTGCGCGACGACGAGCCGGTCGCGCCGGGCCGGCGGCTGCTGAGCGCGGAGGCGAGCTTCATGACGATGGACATGCTGCGCCAGCACCTGCGCCCCGACGAGACGAGCGGCGCGCAGCCCGGACGGCTGCCCGTGTACTGGAAGACCGGCACGTCGTGGTCGTTCCGCGATGCGTGGACGGCCGGCGTGTTCGGGCCGTACGTGCTGGTCGTGTGGGTCGGCAATTTCGACAATTCGAGCAACACGGCGTTCGTCGGCGTCGACGCGGCAGCGCCGCTGTTCTTCCAGATCGTCGATGCGCTGAACGCCGAGCGCGCGCTCGCCGAGCCGGCGCGGCCGGCGCCGGCGCGCGTGAAGCGCGTGCGGATCTGTCTCGCGAGCGGCGACCTGCCGAACGAGTGGTGTCCGCAGCAGGGCTGGACGTGGTTCATTCCGGGCACGTCGCCGATCCGCGTGAGCACCGTGCACCGGCCCGTCGTGATCGACGACGCGACCGGCCGCCCCGCGTGCCCGCCTTATGACGGCAAGCGCACGCACACCGAAGTGTTCGAGTTCTGGCCGTCGGATTTGCAGCAGGTGTTCGCGCAGGCGGGCATTCCGCGCAGGCGCCCGCCGCAGAATCCCGACTGCGGCAACGCCGGGCAGGTCGACGGCGATCCGCCGCGCATCACGTCGCCGCTGCGCGGCAGCACGTATGCGATGCGCGTGAAGGACGCGGGCGGCACGCGCATCGCGTTCAA
This sequence comes from Burkholderia sp. MSHR3999, assembly GCF_000833595.1. Taxonomy (NCBI): domain Bacteria; kingdom Pseudomonadati; phylum Pseudomonadota; class Betaproteobacteria; order Burkholderiales; family Burkholderiaceae; genus Burkholderia; species Burkholderia sp. MSHR3999. The sequence continues at coordinate 2,302,558 of NZ_JRFO01000007.1, read as the reverse complement.
CGCGACCGCCGATGCGAGCGCGCATGCGCTCTACTGGTTCGTCAACGACGCGTACGTCGGCCGCAGCGCGCCGGGCGACGCGCTGTTCTGGCAGCCGGCAACGGCGGGCAGCTTTACGGTGCGGGTGGTCGACGACCACGGCCGCAGCGACCAGCGGCCGCTGGCGGTCGGGATCGAGCAGTAGCCGGCGCGGCGCGCGGTGCGCGCGCGCCGGCTGCGCTCATTTCCACGCCGGCGGCAGCGCGGGCGCTTCCATGCGCGGAGCCGTCTCGCCCTGCACGTCGCCGAAGCCGCGCTGCGCGTTCCACGCGTCGGCCGCGGCGACCATCTCCGCCGGGTTGCGCGCGACGAAGTTCCACCAGATCAGCAGGTCTTCCTCGAACGGGGCGCCGCCGAGCACGATGAAGCGCGCGGCGGCCTCCGTCGTCAGTTCGAGCCGGTCGCGCCCGGCGCCCAGATAGAGCAACTCGTTCGGTTCGAGTGCCGCGCCGTCGACGGCCACGTCGCCCGTCAGTGCGAAGACCGCGTATTCGAAGGCAGGATCGAGCGGCATCGCGAGACGGGCGGGGCCGTCCGATGCAAAGTCCAGCCCGACCAGCGGCGAATAGACCTGCGCCGGCGACACGCGATCGAACGCGGCGCCGGCCAGCACCGTGATCGTGAATCCGCCGTCGCGGTGAACGGGCAGGTTCCGGTAGTTTTCGAACGCGGGCGCGCGATCGCGATGCGCGTCGGGCAGCGCGATCCAGAGCTGGACCGCGTGAAAGCGCCCGCCGGGCAACAAGGCGTCCTCGGTGTCTTCCGTGTGCGCGATGCCGCGGCCGGCGGTCATCAGATTGACCTCGCCGGGCCGGATCACCTGTTCGTAGCCGAGGCTGTCGCGATGCAGCACCGAGCCTTCGATCATCCACGTGAACGTCTGCAGGCCGATGTGCGGATGCGGGCCGACGTGCATGCCGGTATCGCCGGACAGCGCGACCGGGCCCGCGTGGTCGAGGAAGCACCACGCGCCGACGGTTTTCCGCTGACGATTGGGCAAGGCGCGGTGGATCGGCAGCGCGCCGACTTCGGCGGCGCGCGCCGGGTAGCGCTCGGCGGTCTGCGGGCCGGGTTCGGATGATGCCGAAGGGGTTTCGATGCGCGTGTCCATGTCGTGAATCTCCTGTAGTCGTGTCACGTCAGGCGCTCAGGCGGCTGTCGATCTCGACGTCGCCGGTGAGCAGCCGGTGAATCGGGCACGCGTTGGCGATTTCCAGCAGACGGTTGCGCTGTTCGACAGTCAGGTTGCCGCTCAGCGTGATGTCGCGCGCGATTTTCGTCGGCGATCCGGGCTGCTCGTCGGTGATCGCGAGCCGCACGTCGATGCCGTCGAGCGGCAATTCCTTGCGCTGCGCATACATCGCGACGGTGATCGCGGTGCAGGAGCCGAGCGCGGACAGCAGCAGGTCGTGCGGATCGGGGCCGGTGTCGCCGCCGCCGAGACGGGCCGGCACGTCGCTGCGCCATTCGTGGGCGCCGGACGTCAGCGTGACCTGGTAGCGGATCGCGCCGAGATGGGCGACGACGGTCGAATTTGCCATGGGGAATCCTGGAGGTTCGAGAGGTCGGTGGAAAGCGGGGCGGCATGCCGCGCACCGATCGCAACCTTACAGGGGCGGGCCGGCGTCCGGTAGCCCGCACGCGCGGAACGGACTGTCGCTCGGCGGGCAACAGTCACGCGGACGCCGCCGTTCAGGTGGAGAGCTTGAAGATCGCCTCGAGGCCGCCGCCGAGATCCTCGGCGCCGGTCAACCCGAACGTCGTGGGCGTCAATCCCGTGTCGGTCATCGCGAACTGATGGCCGGCGTTGTGCCCGGTGGCCGAATCCAGCGTCTTGCTCGTATAGAGCAGTGCGGTGTCCAGGTTGCCGTACAGCGTCACGCTGCCCTGCGCGAAGCCGCTCGTGCTCGCCGCGGCGCGGTGTCGTGCCCGCGCTCAGGCACGCTTCGCATAGACGTTGCACCAGCCTTCGGCGGCAACCGCCTTGCCCGCGAACATCGGGCACGCGCCGGCGGATTCGCCCGCAGCGGCCCTGTAGAAGCGGCAGTTCTCGCAGGTCTGGCCGGCCTGATACTTCGGGAACTTGCCCGCGTCGACGGTCGTCGCCTTCGCGCGGTAGCCGAGCGTCTTCGAGGTTGCGTCGTTTTCGTCGACGAGCGGCGTGGCCGCGAATGCTCGGGTTCCGGTTGCGAGCGTGGCGAACAGGCCGGCCGCGTGAATGATGAAGGTCCTGCGATTGCGGGAGATCATGTCGTTTTCCTAAATGAAATGAAATAAGTCGCCCAGCCGCGCCGGAATGCTTGCCGGCGCGGCGGGTCTGCCGAAACGAAAGGGGGCGTTACTTGCGCGGCCCGGCGACGAGCGGCGCCTTCGACGCGTTGGCGATATCGGCGGTCAGCTTGGCCTTCGACGCGTCATAGCCGTTCGAGTAAAGCAGGAACGCCATCAGATCCGAATATTCCTGTTCCGTCATCTTGCCGGGGCGATCGGCCGGCATGTTGTTCGACATGTACTGGTACACGCCGCCGATGGTGATATGCGACTTGCCTTCGGGAGCGAAGGCTTCCCCGCTCAGCGCGGGGGCGGTATTGCCCTCGAGCTGGTCGCCGTGGCATTTCGCACAGGCGTCCGCATAGATCTTCTTGCCATGCTGCACCTGCGCCTGGTCGAACGACGGCACGTCGCTGCCTTCGCTGGCGGAGACCTTGATGAAGCCGCTCTTCGCCGGCTGCTGCCGGGCGGATGCGACCGCGCCGTCGAGAAACCGGCCGGGCGCAGGCGCCCCCGCTGCTTGCGCGACCGTCTCCGGCAGTGCCCAGCCGCGCGTGAGCGCGGCGAGACGGCCGTTGCCGTTCATCCGCGACAACGCCGCGTCGATCCGCTTCTGCAGCGCTTCCTTGCCTGGCCCGAATGCGAACGACAACTGCCAGTCGGAGTACGGCGACGACGTCGCCGCAATCTGGAACCGCTGTTGCGGGTGCGCGTGCTCATACGCGACGACGCTCGGATACCAGACGATGGCGCGCTGTGCGCGGCCGGCCGCGAGCGCGCCGATCGTTTGCTCGCTCGTGTTTTCCAGAACGAAGCGGGCGTTCGTCTGCTGCGCGGCGATCAACTGCGACGGGCTGCCGTACGTGGCCGCGATCGTTTCCTTCGCGCCGGACGAGGCTTGCGCGTCGCGCAGCGAGACGCTGACGTAGCCGGCGCGCAGATAGCCCTGCGAGAACGTCATTCTGGACTCCGACGCATCGGCGATCGCCGAGCGCGGGAAGCCGACGATCACGTCGCAGTCGCGTTCGAGCGATTTCTTCAGTTCGGCGGCGGAGATGCCGTCGTCGCCGCCGTCGTCGTCGACGCCGCGCTGGTTGAACGATGCGGTGATGCCCGCGGTGCGGAACACTTCGCGCGCAACGGCTTTGTCGAGCGCCGTCGTCGGGCTGCCGGGCAGCGTGCAGATGCGTACGCCGGCCGACGCGGATGCCGGTGTCAGCGCCATGCCCACGGCGAGCAGACTGGCGAGGGCAAGGGGAGTGAGGCGAGTCGTCATGATCGTGTTTCCGGTTGAAGCCGTTGGGGCGTCGCGCCCGCATCGGGCGCATGCGGGCGCGGGGTTCGAGCCCGATCAGTCGAGCGCGAAGACGTAGAGCGTGCCGCCGCGCGGAACGTCCTTCGCGATGTCGGCCATCGGGCCGCCCCAGATCGGGTTCGCGCCGCCGTAGCCGGCGAGCACCGCGACGTATTCCTTGCCGTCGACCTCATATACAGAGGGCTGCGAAATGATGCCGCTCGCGAGCTGCGGGCTCTCCCAGAGCACCTTGCCGGTCGCCGTGTCGAATGCGTACAGGCGGCCGTCGAGCGAGCCGCTGAACGCGAGGCCGCTCGCGGTGGTCGCGACGCCGCCGTTCCACGGCTTCTTCGTCCAGTGGCTCCACAGCTTCTTGCCGGTGTTCACGTCGATTGCCGTCAGCTCGCCGTAGCCCTGGCTGCCGGGCTCGGGCTTGATCTCGAAACCTTCGCCGAGATACGGCAGGCCTTCCTGGTAGCTGACCGACTTGCCGGTCAGGCTCATGCACGCGTGCAGCGCGGGCACGACCGCGATGTTGCGCTTCTGGTCGTACGAGATCGACCACCAGTTCTTGCCGCCGAGGAAGCTCGGGCAGGTTTCGATCGTCGTGCCGGCCTTCGGGAACTTCGATTCGTCCTGGATCGGCTTGCCGTCGGCCGTGTAACCGGTGACCGAGGTTGCCTTCACGAACGGCGTCGCATAGATCAGCTTGCCGGTCGTGCGGTCGATCGCGTGGAAGAAGCCGTTGCGGTCCGCGTGGATGATCGCGTCGTAGTCCTTGCCCTTGTACGTGATGTCGGCGAGGACCGCCGCGTTCACGCCGTCGTAGTCCCACGTGTCGTTGTTCGTGTACTGGTAGTGCCACTTCAGGTTGCCGTTCTTCGCATCGAGCGCGAGCAGCGAGTCGGAATACAGGTTGTCGCCGGGGCGCAGCGCCGCGAGCCACGGCCCGGGGTTGCCGACACCCCAGTACAGCGTGCGCGACACGGCGTCGTAGGTGCCGGTCAGCCATGCGGCGCCGCCGCCGTGAGACTGCATGCCGTCGGGCCAGGTGTCCGCGCCTTTTTCGCCGGAAGCCGGGATCGTGTAGCGTTTCCAGACCTCCGAGCCGTCGTCCGGATTCAAGGCCATGATGTAGCCGCGAATTCCGTATTCGCCGCCGGACGTGCCGACGACGATCGCGCCGTCGAGCGCGAGCGGCGCGAGCGAGAACGAGTATCCGAGGCCCGGATCGAACAGCCGCTTCTTCCAGACGAGATTGCCGGTTTGCGCGTCGAGTGCGGCGACTTCGCCGCCCAGCATCGCGACATAGACGTTCTTGCCGTACAGCGCGACGCCGCGGTTGACGACGTCGCAGCATGCGGTCTTGAACGACGACGGGCTGAGCTTCGGCTCGTATTTCCACAGCAGCTTGCCCGTCTTCGCATCGAAGGCGTAGACGTTGTCCTTCGGCGTCGTCACGAACAGGTAATTGCCGTTGACGATCGGTGTGGCTTCGAAGCCCTGCTTGAGGTCGGCGGGGAACTTGTAGGCCCACACCTGCTTGAGATCCTTCGCATTCGACGGGTCGATCTGCGTGAGCGGCGAATGCGACCGGCCGTTGTAGGTGCGGTAGTAGGTCAGCCAGCCCGGATCAGCCTGCGCATCGGTCAGCCGCTGGTAGGTCACGGCCGGGTAGTCCGCGGCCGCTTCGACGCGGCCGGGGTGCAGCGCGACGGCGGCTGCCGCCGCGATTCCGATCGCCGCCAGTCGGCTTGCTGAAGCCGAGAGTGTCTTCATGGTTGTCTCCTGAGTCATTGTGGCCGCGCCGCCGCGAACGGTTCGTCGCGCCGGCACGGTGGGGTTCCGGGCCGAGTGCGCTGCCGTTCACGCAAGTCGCATGCCATCGCGCCGCGAAGCTCGCGCGGTGCGGCATGCGGGCGCATCGCGCGCTGCGCGGCGTCGAAGGCGCTGTGCGGCGGCGTCGGCGCAGGTGTTGCATTCAGGTACACCGCGGTGCGCGAAGTGTTGCCAAACATCACAGGCGGCGGCTCGCCTGTGTCAGCGTGCCGCTGCGTTGATGCGTACCGCGTGGAACGGGCGCACCGTGCGACAGGACCCGAACAGGAGACAAAGGAGAATGATCAGGAGACCAAATGCATCGGGTCATGACGGTGCGAAGCGGGGCCGCCGGCATGCGCGGTCACGCGCACGGCATCGCCGCGAACATCGCATGGATGGCGCGGGCGACGCTGCGGGCCAATGCGGGGTCGCCCGCCAGATGCCCGGCCGGCACGCGCTCGATCCGGGCGGCGGGCACAGCGCGCCCGAGCCGCGCGACGTTGCCGAGCGGGCAGACGGGATCGCGCATGCCGTGTGCGGCGAACAGCGGCACGCCCGCGTCTGACGCGCGGCGTGCGAGCGCGAGCAGCCGGCGTTCGCCGAGCCAGCAGCCGTGCTGCAGGTAATGTGCCTGGACCCGGTACTTGTCGATCAACCGGAGGACGTCCGGGTGCGAGCGGATTGTGCGCGCATGCGAACGGCGCGATTGCGGCGACGCGAGGATCGCGTCCTCGTAGGCGCGCCACGCGAGCGCGACCGCGCGCTGTCCGGCCGCGCCCGCGCCGGGGCGCAGCCGCCGCGCGCAGCACGACAGCACGCGCAGCGGATCGCGGCAGCCGGCCGACGCGCACAGGCGCCGCCATTCGCGCGGCGCGCGCGTGCGCGACGTCGTGAACAGGCCGCGCACTTCGCGCGGCGACGTCAGGAACAAGCCGCGCAGCACGACGCCGGTCACGCGCTCGGGATGCCGGCCTGCATACGCGAGCGCGAGCGCCGCGCCCCACGATCCGCCGACGACGCCCCAGCGCGCGATGCCGAGCCGTTCGCGAATCGCTTCCAGATCGCCGATCAGCCGCGCCGTGCTGTTGTGGCGCGTGCCGCCGCGCGGCGCCGACGCGCCGGCGCCGCGCTGGTCGACGAGCACGACGCGCACGCGCGTCAGGTCGAACAGGCGCAGGATGCCGGGCTGGCTGCCGCTGCCGGGCCCGCCGTGCAGCACGACGACCGGGTGGCCGCGCGGGTTGCCGGCGACGGCAAACGCGACCGACTGCGCGTCGCGGCGGATGCGCCGGCGGTCGGGCGCCGCATGCGCGGCGGGTTGGAGCGGGGCAGGCGTCATGTCGGTTCGGCTCGGGAGCGGGTGTCGGGCGATGGTCGCGTGATCGGAATGAAGCAAAGCCAGAAACGCGCCAGCGCCGCAGATCGGGATTTGCACGAGTAGCGGCAGCGTTGCGATCGCGGTATCAGGAAATCTCACCCGTCCGGCGGCTCGGCGCGCGACTCCCCGGATCATGCCTTACAACCGTCTTTCATGGATGGCCGCGAACCCGGCGCCGGACGTCCGTCCGCACCGCGACGATCGCGTGGCCCGATGCTTGCTTGCATGACGGCATGGAGTCCGGCAGATGACCGGAAGGATCCCCGGAGGAGACAATGCGCGATGACGTACCTCAGGCGGCCGGGTCACCGGCCGCGCGTCCCGCTGGCTGGCCCGCGCCGTCGATCCAGAAAGCGCACGAGCGGTCCGAGACGTTCGGCCTGCAGGTGTCGGCCCGCCCCGACTACGACGTGCTGTCGAATGCGGCGCTCGTGCTGAAGCGCGAGCAGAACCGCGTGCTGTGCGTGCACGCGATGCCGGTGATGGAGACGCTGCACGAGCAGATCGTAAACACGCAGAGCATGATCGTGCTGACCGACGCGGAAGGCCTGATCCTGCATTCGATCGGCGACGACGACTTCCTGCGCCGCGCGGAAAAGGTCGCGCTGCGCCCGGGCGCGAACTGGGCGGAGAACCGGCAGGGCACCAACGCGATCGGCACGGCGCTCGCCGAGCTGTGCCCGATGGTCGTCCACGGCGACCAGCATTTCCTGGCCGCGAACCGCTTCCTCACCTGCTCGAGCGTGCCGATCCTCGATCCGTACGGCGACGCGATCGGCGTGCTCGACGTGACGGGCGACCACCGCAGCTATCACCAGCACACGATGGCGCTCGCGAAGATGTCGGTGCAGATGATCGAGAATCACCTGTTTACGACGACGTTTCAGGAGACGCTGCAGGTGTCGTTCCATGGCCGCCCCGAGTTTCTCGGCACGCTGATGGAGGGGATCGTCGCGTTCACGGCCGACGGCCGCTTCCTGTCGGCGAACCGCAGCGCGCAGTTCCAGCTCGGGATGCCGCTCGCCGCGCTGCGCGCGCACACGCTGTCGTCGCTGTTCGACGTCACGCCCGCGCAGCTGATCGACCGCATGCGCGCGAGCCCCGACCAGCGCCTGATGCTGAATCTCGGCAACGGCGCGGTGGTGTGCGCGCGTGTGCACTTCCGGCGCGAGACGCTGGCCGAGGGCAGCCGGCCGACCGATGTTCACGACGCGGGCGCGCCGGCCGCGCGCGCGTGCACCACCGCGCCGGCGGCGGGAAACGCGGCGGGCCTGTCGCGGCTCGTCTACCTCGACACCGGCGATCCGCAGGTCGCGTCGGTGATCGCGAAGGTGCGCAAGGTGATCGGCAAGGACATTCCGATCCTGATCACCGGCGAGACCGGCACCGGCAAGGAACTGCTCGCGCAGGCGATCCACAACGATTCGCCGCGGCGCGACGGCCCGTTCGTCGCAGTCAACTGCGCATCGATTCCGGAGACGCTGATCGAATCCGAGCTGTTCGGCTACGAGGAGGGCGCGTTCACCGGCGCGCGCCGCAAGGGCGCGGTCGGCAAGCTGCTGCAGGCGAACGGCGGCACGCTGTTCCTCGACGAGATCGGCGACATGCCGTATCCGCTGCAGGTGCGGCTGCTGCGCGTGCTGCAGGAGCGCCTCGTCAACCCGCTCGGCTCGACGAAGACGATCGCCGTCGACATCTCGATCATCTGCGCGACGCACCGCGACCTGCGCGACATGATCGCGCAGAACCGCTTCCGCGAGGATCTCTATTACCGGCTGAACGGCCTCGTGGTGCGCCTGCCGCCGCTGCGCGACCGCACGGATCTCGCGGTCGTCGTGCAGAAGATGCTGCAGCGGGAAGCGATCGCGGGCGCCGGGCGAGCGCCGCTCACCGTCGCGCCGGACGTGATGGCGCTGTTCGAGCGCTGCTCGTGGCCCGGCAATTTCCGCCAGCTCGGCAACCTGCTGCGCACGGCGGCGGCGATGGTCGACGACGACGGCGAGATCCGGCGCGAGCACCTGCCGGACGACTTCTTCGACGACCTGCGCGACGGCGACGCGCAGGCGGCGCCCGATGCGCCTGCCGCAGCGTGCGCCGCGCCATGCGCTGCCGACACGCGCCTGCAGGACGTCGCCGCGTCCGCGATCGCCGCCGCGCTGGCGCGGCATGGCGGCAACGTGTCGGCGGCGGCGCGCGCGCTCGGCGTGTCGCGCAACACGATCTACCGCAAGATGCCCGCGGCCGACGCGGGCCGGCAGCCGCCCGACGAAAGCTGACGCGCAGGCCGCCCGGCTGTCGCCGGGCATGCGACCTGTCACAGCCGGTGTGTCAGGTTGCAACACCGGTGCTCCACGATTGAACACTCGTCCTCGTCCCCGGGCGTCGTCCCGCCGGGGGCGCAGGCGCGCATGCGCGCGGATCGTTTCGGCGATTCGTAAGGATTGCGTCCGGACGCCCGGGCGGCGGGTGCACGCAGCGTTCACGCGCGCTTTGCGCGACTTCGGCACGCTCCTTGCTGAAAAGGAATCGGCCGCTCGATTGGCGCGGTGCTTCGACTCACCAACTGAACAAGGAGACACATCATGCAGTGGACGACCCCGTCTTACACCGACTTGCGCTTCGGCTTCGAAATCACGATGTACATCGCCAACCGCTGATCGCCGCGCGATGCGCTGCCCGTGCCGCCGTGCGCGGCGCGGGCAGCCTCGGGAGTGGACGCCCATGAAGATCAAGATACTCGGCTCGGGAGCCGGCGGCGGCCTGCCGCAATGGAACTGCAACTGCGCGAACTGCCGCCGCGCGCGCAACGGCGCCGGCGACGTGGTGCCGCGCACGCAGTCGTCGATCGCGGTCAGCGACGACGGCATCGACTGGATCCTCGTCAACGCGTCGCCCGACCTGCTTTCCCAGTTGCGCGCGAATCCGGACCTGCAGCCGGCGCGCGCGATCCGCGACAGCGGCATTGCCGCCGTCGTGCTGTGCGATGCACAGATCGACCACGTGACGGGCCTCGTGATGCTGCGCGAGCGTTCGACGCCGCTGCCGCTCTACGCGACCGCGCCGGTGCTCGACGACCTGTCGACCGGGTTGCCGCTCGTGCCGCTGCTCGGCCATTACTGCGGCGTCGACGTGCACACGATCGCGCTCGGCGAGCCGTTCTCGGTGCCCGCGGCCGGCGGCATCCGCTTTACCGCGATCCCCGTCGACAGCAAGGCGCCGCCTTATTCGCCGCGGCGCGCATCGGCCGCGCCCGGCGACAACGTCGCGCTGTCGATCGAAGACGTCGCGAGCGGCCGGCGCGCGTTCTACGCGCCGGGGCTCGCGGCCGTCACCGACGACGTGCGCGCGGCGATGCGCGATGCCGACCTCGTGCTGGTGGACGGCACGTTCTGGACCGGCGCCGAGATGATCGATCTCGGCCTGTCGAGCAAGCACGCGGCCGACATGGGGCATCTCGCGCAGTGCGCGGAACACGGGCAGCCCGGCATGATCGACTGGCTCGACGCGCTGCCCGCGCGCACGCGCAAGGTGCTCACGCACATCAACAACACGAACCCGATTCTCGACCCGCATTCCGCCGAGCACGCGCGCCTGCGCGCGCATGGCATCGACGTCGCGCACGACGGCATGCAATTCCAGGTATGACGATGAACGCACCGATCCCCGCTACGGCGTTGCACGCGACGCCATGGACCGCAACCGAATTCGAATCGCGGCTGCGCGCGCTCGAATCGCGCTATCACATCCACCATCCGTTCAACCGGCGGCTCAACAGCGGCGCGTGCTCGCCCGCGCAGATCCGCGGCTGGGTCGCGAACCGCTTCTACTACCAGATCAACATCCCGCTCAAGGATGCGGCGATCCTGTCGAACTGCCCCGACCGCGACACGCGGCGCCGGTGGATCCAGCGGCTGATCGACCACGACGGCAACGGCGACGACGAAGGCGGCATCGAGGCGTGGGTGCGGCTCGGCGAGGCGTGCGGACTCGATCGCGCGGAGCTGTGGTCGCTCGAGCACGTGCTGCCCGGCGTGCGCTTCGCGGTCGACGCGTACGTGAATTTCGCGCGGCGTGCGCCGTGGCAGGAAGCCGTGTGCTCGTCGCTGACGGAGATGTTCGCGCCGCAGATCCATCTCGACCGGCTCGCGGGCTGGCCGTCGCATTACCCGTGGATCGAGCCGGACGGGCTGCATTACTTCCGCAGCCGCGTGCCGCTCGCGCAGCGCGACGTCGAGCACGGGCTTGCGGTCACGCTGCAGCATTTCACGACGCCGCAGGCGCAGCAGCACGCGCTCGGCATCCTGCAATTCAAGCTGGACATTCTCTGGTCGATCCTCGACGCGGTCGAAAAGGCCTATCCCCTATGAACGCCATCGATGCCGCCAGCGGCGTGCCGCTGCGCCCCTGCCTGAGGGGCATGTACCGCCTGCAGTGGGAGGTGGCCCAGGATGCCTACGTGCTCCTCTATCCGGAAGGAATGGTCAAGCTCAACCCGAGCGCGGGCGAGATCCTCGCGCGCTGCGACGGCACGCGCGAGCTGGACGACATCATCGGCGAACTCGAGCAGCTGTTCAGCCAGTCCGACCTCGCCGCCGACGTGTACCGCTTCCTCGATCATGCGCGGCTGCGCGGCTGGCTCGACTGACATGACGCCCGACCCTTCCCGTCCGTCCGCGCCGCTGTGGCTGCTCGCGGAGCTCACGTACCGCTGCCCGCTGCATTGCGCGTTCTGCTACAACCCGGTCGACTTCGCGACGCACGGCCCGGAGCTCGACACCGATGCGTGGCGCACGGTGATCCGCGACGCGCGCGCGCTCGGCGCCGCGCAGATCGGCTTCTCGGGCGGCGAGCCGCTGCAGCGCGGCGACCTCGAGACGCTCGTCGCGCATGCGCGCGGGCTCGGCTTCTACACGAACCTGATCACGTCGGGCATCGGCTTGAGTGCGGCGCGCATCGAGCGGCTCAAGTCCGCCGGGCTCGACCATATCCAGGTGTCGCTGCAGGATTCGACGCGCGAGCTGAACGATTTCCTGACCAGCACGCGCACGTTCGAGCTGAAGCGCAGCGTCGCGCGCCTCGTCAAGGCGCATGGCTATCCGATGGTGCTCAACTGCGTGCTGCATCGCTACAACCTGCCGCACGTGGGCCAGATCATCGAGATGGCGCTCGATCTCGGCGCCGATTACCTGGAGCTGGCGAACACCCAGTACTACGGCTGGGCGATGCTCAACCGCGACCAGCTGATGCCGACCGCCGAGCAGCTGCGCGACGCGGAGGAGACGGTCAACCGCTATCGCGAGCGCATCGGCGAGCGTTGCCGGATCCTGTTCGTCGTGCCCGACTATTTCGAGCAGCGCCCGAAGGCATGCATGAACGGCTGGGGCTCGGTGTTCCTCGGCGTCGCGCCGGACGGCGCCGCGCTGCCGTGTCATGCCGCGCGCTCGCTGCCGGGGCTCGCGCTGCCGAACGTGCGCGACCGGTCGTTGAAGGAGATCTGGTACGACAGCGACGCGTTCAACGCGTTTCGCGGCGACGGCTGGATGCGCGAGCCGTGCCGCACCTGCGACGAGCGTCACGCCGATCACGGCGGCTGCCGATGCCAGGCGTACCTGCTGACGGGCGATCCGGCGAACGCCGATCCGGTCTGTGCGAAGTCGGCGCATCACGGGCAGGTGGAGCAGGCGGTGCGGCTTGCGCGGCAACCCGCGCGATGCGGTGAACAGCCGCTGGTCTTTCGCAGCAAGGAAAATTCGCTGGCGCGCTGCGCGGCCGCGTGCGATTGAGCGAACGCGCCGGGCGGCCGCGACGGAGGACGAGCAAGGCAACGCGATGAGCACAGCCGTCGCCGATGTGCGAGATGCGACCTGGACGCTTCCCTGACCTGAATATCCCCTCCGGCGGTCAGCGCAAGCCTGCGATCAGCCTGACCCGCCATTGACGCCGCCGCCGCGCGCGTCAGCAGCGAACACGCATTGACCTCGCCGCCATGCGACGCGGGCGGTGACGACACTCGATCGTCACCGCCCGCGTGATGTTGCTGCGCGCTTGCCACGCGCCGTCATCCGTCGTCGGCCTTCGCCTGCAAATCCTTCAAACCCTTGATCACGACCAGCAGCGCGCGCCCGTGCTCGTCCGAGCCGTCCCATGCGTCGACGATCGCGTCGCGCAGCAATTCGTTATAGCGGCGTCGCGACGGATGCACGTCGACACCATAGAAACTGCATAGCTTATTGAATGGAGTGCTACGACGCAGACGCCGGCCGTTCGACTGCCGAAGGCGCGACACGGTCGGCTGGCTGACTCCGGAAAGCCGCGCTATTTCGCTGGACGAGCGGGTATCTTCCGACAGGCGGCGCAACAGGTCATCAATGGGAAAATCATCGTCCGGGGCTTCCATGTCATGCATTATACCTATACAGTTACGGTTGTTGAATGACTTGCTGAAACTGGCAAGCGGCTGCGCCCTGAGAAAGTTGATGACACTGAAACACCTCCCTCGTACGTTTTGCTGGACCAAGATCGGCGCCGAGTCCGGCGAAGAACTGGCCACCGTGGTGCTCCGCAAGGAATGGGAGCGCCGGCTGGGGGGCGGGCGGTTTCTGTGGGGGATCAACCAGCCGCTCGGCAACAGCGCGCAGGTCGCCGCGCATCGCACGGGCTCGCTGCTCGCGCTGTTCTCGCCGGTCGCGGCGCGCACGCGCGCGGCCGAGCGCGGGCGCGGCAACGTGCTGTTGTGGAATGCGTGGGTCGATGCGAGCGGCCAGGTGCGGCAACTGCCGCCGCACACGTTCATCACGAGCCGCGCGAAGCTGCCGTCCGGCCGTCCGCGCGAGCATCACTACGCGCTCGTGTGCGCGTCGTCCACCGCGCTCACGATCGGCACGCGCCTGCGCGTGTATCCGGACCAGCTGCGCAACGTGAGCACCGGCAGGGCGCTCGGCGCCGCGCAAGGCGCGGTGGTCGTCGACTCTGTCGGCCGGCCCGCGGAGCAGGGCGGCAAAAGCTATCCGCTTGCGCTGTCCGTCGAGCTCGAAGCGCCGTATTTCGTGCGCCTCACGCAGCCGAGCGTGCTGAAGGCGCGCGATCTCGCGGCGGTGAACAAGGCGACGCGCGACGGCGATTTCGATCGTTTCGTCGAACTGGTCACGCGCTTGCGCGGCCGCTCGTCGACGGAGGACGTGCGCGGCTTCACGCGCGACCTGTTCGACGTGCCGCTGATCGAAACGGCGTCGGCGTATGTTGCGCCGGCGCATGCAACGCGCTTGCGCAACCGTCCGGCAGCCGAGGATGCGCGCGGCTTCACGCGCGATCTGTTCGACTTGTCGCCGGGCGAAGCCGCGCCGTTCGGCGGGCTGACGCATCCGCGCGTCGGCCGTGCGTAACGCACGCGGCGGTTGAACAGGGCGGGAGCGTTTCAGGAAGGGCGGCGCGATTGATGCGCGTGCGGCGGGCGTTGCGCTTCACGCAAGAAATTGTTGCAATCTCGTCGTGGCGGACCGGCGAGCGCAGAGGGACAATCGGCTGACGCGCGCAGCGCGGCGGCCGATGCGTTGACCGGCAGTTGGCTTTGTTCATGCCGTCGCCATGGGCACCACGCACACTGAGCGTCGGCATGCTTCATACAGCATTCTGAGGGAGAGGTGTCGATGTCCACCCACATCTGTTCGCGAGAAGCCCGGGCTGCACAACGCTTCGTCGAAGCGACGCGCAACGTCGATCAGGCGTTCCGCGCGGTGCGCGGCGAAGCCGACGACGACGTGTCGTCGGTCGAATATGCGATGGCGATGTCCCGGCTGGATCGCGCGCTCGACGAGCTCGCGCGCGCGCAGGAATTCTTCGACCGGGTCGTGAGCGCCGACGCGCGCGAGCGCAACTAGCTCCCCCCGATTTCCCGCTTGCATGGCGTCGATCGCAATGATCGACGCGTTCATCTACATCCGTATGCGGCGCTGATGGCCGCGCGCCAAATCGCTTCGCTTGCGCGCGATGCGTAAGGGGCGTCAGCCGTCGCGTGACGTGGCGGCGGTCGCAGGGCCTGCGACATCGGTGTGCCGGCGGAATGCGTAGCCGCTGCGCTGGAACGACGACGCGAAGAACAGCACCTGGTAGCGGATCGCATTCGCCCAGTAGTCCCACGTATGGCCGCCGGGCCGCTCCGCGTAGTCGTGCGGCACGCCGAGCGCGTTCAGCCGTTCGTGCAGCGTGCGGTTCGCGCCGACGAGGGAGTCGTCGGCCCCGCAGTCGATCGTCAGGTCCATGTGCAGGTGCGCGAATGCGCGGGCGCTCTCGACGATCGCATTGCGGCTCCAGAACGACGGATGCCGCCCCGGGTCGCCGAAAACGTGATCGATGCCCGGCTCGTCTCCGCATTTGCGCGGATCGACCGCGCCGCTGATGCTGCCGGCCGCGCCGAACGCGTCCGGCCGGTCGAGCGCGATGCGCAGCGCGCCGAAACCACCCATGCTGAGGCCGGTGATCGCGCGGGCATGCTTCGTCGCGATCGTGCGGAAATGCGTGTCGATGTACGACACCACTTCCTTGCCGACGAAGGTCTCGTAGCGGCTGCCCGAATCGAACGGGCTGTCGATGTACCAGCTTTCGCGGCCGCCGTCGGGCATCACGAGAATCACGTGATAGCGGTCGGCCAGCTCGCCGATTCGCGTGTTCGAGGTCCAGTCGGTATGGTCGCCGCCCGAGCCGTGCAGCACGTAGACGGCGGGGAAGCGGTCGGCGCGGGTACTGTGCGTGTAAGCGTTGGGCAGCACGACGGTCGCCGCGAACGATTGGCGCATCGTCGCGCTGGGAATCGTGACCACGCGCGTCTGGAAGGCCCAGGCGGGGCTTGCGATGGCTAGCAGCAGGATCAGCTGGAGGGCGCGCGCCAGGTTCGTCGATCGTCGCATTCGTCGTGTCCGCCAAATGGTCGGGCATGCCCGGAAACCCTATGTGGAATGACTGTAGCAACGGGGCCTTTCATTCAAATTTCGGTGGCGCCTACGGGTTTGTCAGGTTGGCGGGGCAGTCGCTTTATGTCAGGCAGCGCTCGATCGATGCGCGGAAGGCGTCGGGCTGTTCCGTCGTCATCAGGTGCCCGCCGCCGCCGATGATCTCGATGCCGGCGCTGCGCGCCAGCGCCCAGTCCGGCACGTGCCAGCCGTCGCGCGAACGTTCGCCAGCGGTCAGGTAGACCGGATGGCGTTCGAACACCTGCGCGAGCGCGTTCAGGTAGCCGGCGTCGCCGGTCGTCGCGACGACCGAGCGGCCCATCGCACGCAGCGTCGATGCCGGCTGATGCGCGAGCCAGCGCGTGGCCGTGGCTGCCAGCTCCGGCGCGGGATCGGCGATGGCGCCGCGCAGCCACGCGAGCGGATCGGCGCGCAACGTGTCGAGCATCGCGTCGGCTTCGGCGGGTGACATGCGTCCGACCGACCCCGATCAGAATGCGTCGTCCAGCGTGAAATTCCCCTCGACGTTGACGATCCGGCGCACGCGCGCGGGATGCGTGTGCGCGAACAGCATCGCGATCGCGCCGCCGACCGAGTGCCCGACGATGTCGACCGGTGCGTCGCCGAAGTGCGAGTCGATCGTTTGCCGCAGGTGTTCGACCTGTGCGGCGAGCGTGATGGTGTCCGGCGATGCTGCGCGATGCGCGCCGTAGCCGAGCAGGTCGGGCGCGAGGTGCGGGCCGGGCCACGCAGGCACGTCGAACGTGCCGATGAAGCCGTGGATGAAGATGACGGGGGTGTGGAGGTTCATGCGGGGCGCGGGGACGGGTTCAGTTCGGCGAGCAGTTCGTCGAGTTCGAGAGAATGGGTGCGGTCGTGGTCGAGCAACTCGCGCACGAGTTCGTCGAGCGACATGCGCCGGATGCCGTCGCGCAGGCCGCAGCGTCTCAGTTCTTCAGGCGCGAGCGTCGTGAGTGTTGCGCACAGCTGTTGCCGCAAGGCGCTGAACGCATCAAGTGCTTCGTCGAGATCCTGATGCACGTAGTCGCGCTGTTCTGCGAGCGCGGTGCCGTCGACCGACGCGATCTCCGGCAGGTCGGTGGTGCGCACTGCGTCGATGCGCGCGGCGAAGATCGCGTCGAGATCGCGCAGGTGGCAGGCGTGTTCGACCAGCGAGAAGCCGGTGCCGTCCGGGCGTTGGGTTCTCAGTGCGGTGGGTACGCCTGCGATGAGTGCTGCGAATGTGTCGGGCATGCGCGCGAGTTCGCTGACGATGTCGGCAAAAGGCAGCAGTTGCGGGTGCGGGCTGAATACAGCGCCGTAGCTGAACAGCGCGCCGCCGAGGCGGCCGCGCGCCTGAACGACGTCGTGGCCGCGGCGGCGCATCACGTCGGCGACCATCGCGCCGCAGAACTGGCGTGCGGTGGTGTCGGTCGAGATTTCCGGGAATTTTTGGGCGATTTCATCCTGGATCGCGCCGATTGCGGCCACGCCGACGCGGGAGAGGGCGGCGAATTCGACGTAGCGGTCAGGCTGCTCGATCAGCGCTTCGAGCTGTGCGCCGAGTGGGGTGGTGCGGAAGCGGTCGAAGCGGGAGTGCATGTGGGGCAGCGCCTCATAGTAACGTATCGAAACGATACGTTACTATGAGGCGCTGCGTCAATCCGAAGCACGCCTCCGCGCACGTTGCGTAGTTGAAACATTTCTGGTGGCTCGGCAGCCATTCATATCGTCGGATCGAAGGCGTGCCGCCGATGCGCTTTCCGCTTTTCCGGCCGATCCTTATCTGGCCTGGCATTCCGCCCCCAACCCGGAGACCCGACGTTACACGGTTGAAACAAGGCGGCCTCCGGAATGTTTCACCGCCATATCGTTGGCGATGGCCGCCCCGGATCCATTGGCATCTCCAGAACTGGCCCGCAACTTGCTCCATTTCCCGTGCACACCAGAATCCGCACGGCCAGCTGGCTCGATGCGGGCGACAAACAACCATCAAGCGGGGTCGGGGAAATCATGTCCAATTACCTGTCGGTCGTCATGCGGCTGCTGTCTCGCATCAATGTCCCTGTTGCGCATTACATGACGTCGTCGGCGCGGCCAGCCCTCGTCGGCGTCAGGTGCGTCAACACGGTCCGCGCATTCGCCGAACGTCGCGAAGCCTCCGGGCGATAGCCGAATACCAGAAAGCCTGTTCCGGTAGCGCGCGCCACGTGCCGCTTCAGATACCGCGTTTGTCGCTCACGCTTGCGCCAGCATGCGTCGTGGCGCATTGCCGGGCGCACGCACGCCGGGGCGATCGTCTGCGATGCGGGGGTGTCGGAGGCGCGTGGAATCAGGCTGGAGAAATGTAGTGGCGGCCGCGCGCGTTCGGGCGGGCGCGCGGCCGCTTGCAGTTGCCTGATGCGGGTTCGTCCATTATTTCGGGGGAGGTCAACATGATGAACTGGATCAATCGTTGGTCGATGCGCCACGCACCCACGCCGGAAAAAACCGCTGCGTCGATGCTGGTGACTGCGCGCATGGAGTTGTTCACTGCGGAGCAGCGTGTCACCGATGCGATATTGCAAGCGGATTACTGGCGCACGCGCGTGGCGTTTCTCGAAGAAGTGCAGAAGCTCGGCATCGATCCTTGGGTCAGCACACGACCGTTGCATTGGACCGAGGCCGAGTCTGCGCCCCGCAACACGGGCCCGCGTCTTGCCGCCAGCACCTGATTGCAGACGCTCGAGACTGTTTCAGCTCGGGAACTGCCTACGACGCGAGGTCGGGGCGAACGTCTGCAACGGCTCGTTCCGCGTCTCGACATATCTACTCGCGCGTGCTGACACCCGTCAGCGCGCGCACCCGATTCTCGTCGGCGGCGAGCTCTCGCGAGCTGCCCGAATGGACGATGCCGCCATCGTCCAGCACATAAGCGTAGTCGCTGATCTTGAGCACCATGCGCGCGTTCTGCTCCACCAGCAGCACCGAAATCCCCTCGTCGCGCATCTGCGACGCGAAACGCCTCGCGCACGAATGCGACTCGGTGTTTTCATAGGGTTCTCCCTCGCCGTCTGTCGATCCGGGGTGAGCGCTTTTGCACTTGCTCCGGTCCCGCACAACCCCGTCAGGGGTTCATCCCAGCTTTACCCCGCCACGCCCCACCGCCCACAATGCCTGATCGGCATCACAGACCGGATCGCTCTGCGCGCGGACCGACGAACCCGCTCCGAGCAACCCGGAACAACGCGCACCGCCGCCCGGGGAACGCACCGCCAATAGTGGGGGAGCCATGTCACCGCGCGCTTATTTCGTGCTCGTTCTAGCGATCGGCTGGCTCGCCGCGATCCCCGGCCGGGCGTTTGCCGACGACAGCCGCCTGCACTTCGAAGCCCACATCGAGGCTCCCCACAACCAGCTATCGGACCGCCCGACCGAAACGGACGAACCGCACCACGTGCTCGTCATCCAGGGCCGCAAGGACCCGAAAGTCGAGCTGTGGCTCGGCATCGATTTCGCGTCCACCCATCCGCAGTGCCGGTCGCAAACATGGTTCGGCCGCCTGTTCGGCGCGCCGGACCTTCCGCAGGTCGTCACGGACAATATCCGCTTGCCGGCCGGCAAGGACCGGTTCGAGGTTCGTTTCTACGTCGATCGCTACGACCCTGGGCGTTGCGGATGGCAGCCGCTGGGCATTCGCCACGCCGAGTTCGTCCCCGCCGTCAGCAACGGCCCGAGCGGATGGAGCGGGCTGATCGCATTCAGCGACGCGGGCCGGCGCGAAGCGACCCTCGTCTGGTCCTGCCAGCTCGGCGTATCCAGCGCGTCGCCGACCGCTCTCGGCTGCCTGACGAGAACGCG
This sequence comes from Burkholderia sp. MSHR3999, assembly GCF_000833595.1. NCBI lineage: Bacteria > Pseudomonadati > Pseudomonadota > Betaproteobacteria > Burkholderiales > Burkholderiaceae > Burkholderia > Burkholderia sp. MSHR3999. The sequence continues at coordinate 2,282,970 of NZ_JRFO01000007.1, read as the reverse complement.
CGGCGCCGGCGCGATGCGGATCTCCAGCGAGGGCGGCACGGTCAACGTGACGTTCGAGCTGTTGCCCCGGTCGCCGCTGCCGCGCGGGCTGGAGGCCGAAGGCGGCGGGAAGGCGATCGGAAGCTGAGCGCGGCCGAGGCGGGCATGCCGCCGCCATCCGCCCCCATCCGCCGCCGCCGTCAGTGCTTCTTCTGCGCGGCCTCGATTTCGGCCCGCAGCCGCGCTTCCTGCTCCTGCAGCTCCGGCGTGAATTCCGCGCCGAAGTCTTCCGCTTCGAACACCGGCCGAATCTCGATCTCCGAGTCGCCCTTCATCGGATTCGGGCAGCGCTTCACCCATTCGACGGCTTCGTCCATCGACTTCACCTTCCACATCCAGAAACCGGCGATGAGCTCCTTGGTCTCGGCGAACGGCCCGTCGATCACGCTGCGGCCCGGTCCCGAGAAGCGCACGCGCTTGCCGCGCGAACTCGGGTGCAGCCCTTCGCCGGCGAGCATCACACCCGCCTTCACCAGTTCCTCGTTGTACCGGCCCATCGCGGCCAGCAGTTCGGTGCCCGGCATTTCGCCGGCCTCGGATTCTTTCGTCGCCTTCACGATCACCATGACGCGCATGTTCGTTTCTCCTCGAGTGGGGAAAGATCGCGCTCCCGCCGACAGCCATTGCGTGTCGATGAGCGCCTCCGACACTACGACGAATCAGGATGCCAGAAATCGACACGCGGCCGGCAGGCGCATGCATCGCCGACGGATCGTCCGGCGCTCCGCCGCGCTCCGGACTGCGGGTTTACGCCGAGGCGACGCCGCTTAAGTCTCGCGGCCGGATGTCGTTATCTGTACCGGTTAGTTAACGAATCGGGGCGTTCGCATGAAGCTTTCCACGAAACTGCTGTTGCTTGTCGGCGCGGCGCTGCTGGGCGTGGTGCTGCTGGCCGCGACGGCGCTGCACACGTTGCGCGGCGCGCTGATCGACGGCCGGCGCGAGGAAATCGTCATTCTCCTGACGAAGGCCGAGCATCTGGTCAACGCGTACCGCGAACTGCAGACGAGCGGCGCGCTGACGCGCGAGCAGGCGCAGCAGCAGGCGAAGGAAGCGCTGTCGCGGCTCAACGCGAACACCCGCAGCTATTACTGGGTCACGACGGCCGACGGCGTCAATCTCGTGCACCCGAACGCGAAGTTCGTCGGCACGAAGGCCAAGGGCAACCGGACGACCGGCGGGCTGACCGACAGCGAGGCGTACCGCGCCGGGATGGCGCAATCGCATTTCGCGCTCGTCGACGTGCTCGTGAAGCGCAGCCCGGACGCGGAACCCGAGCCGAAACTGCAAGGCGTCGTGGCGATCCCGGACTGGGACTGGTGGATCGGCACCGGCTTCTTCTACGACGACATCGACGCCGCATTCTCGAAGCTCGCCGTCGTGCTCGGCGCGATCGCGCTCGGCATCGCGGCAAGCCTCGGCGCGATCGCGTGGGCGATCCTGCGCAGCATCAAGCGCACGCTCGGCGGCGAACCCGCGCACGCGACGCAGATCGCGCGCGCGATCGCGACCGGCAACCTGAACGTGCCGCTCGACGTCGCGAAGGCGGCGCCGGGCAGCCTGCTCGCGGCGCTCGCCGACATGAAGGCGGGGCTCGTCGGGATGATCGCCGAAATCCAGTCCGCGACGCACTCGATCGCGATCGGGGCGGGCGAAATCGCGCAGGGCAATCTCGACCTGTCGCAGCGCACCGAGGAGCAGGCCGCGTCGTTGCAGGAGACCGCCGCGAGCATGGAGCAGATCACCGCGACGGTGAAGCAGAACGCCGACAACGCGCGGCAGGCCAACGGGCTCGTCGCGACGGCCAACGATGCGACCGAGCGCGGCGGCGCGGCGGTCGAGGAAGTGGTGTCGACGATGCAGCAGATCGCGCAGCAGTCGGAGCAGATCGCCGACATCACGTCGGTGATCGAAAGCATCGCGTTCCAGACCAACATCCTCGCGCTGAACGCGGCGGTCGAGGCGGCGCGCGCGGGCGAAGGCGGGCGCGGGTTCGCGGTCGTCGCGTCCGAAGTCCGGTCGCTTGCGCAGCGCAGCGCGGCCGCCGCGAAGGACATCAAGGCGCTGATTCAGGCATCGGTCGAGCAGGTCGGCCACGGCAGCCGGCTGGTCGGCGTCGCGGGTGAACGGATGACGGCCATCGTCCAGTCGATCCGCCACGTCGCCGGCATCATGGGCGAGATCACGGCGGCGTCCGACGAGCAGAGCACCGGCATCGAGCAGGTGAGCCTGGCGGTCACGCAGATGGACGAGGTGACGCAGCAGAATGCGGCGCTCGTCGAGCAGGCCGCCGCCGCGGCGTCGTCGCTCGACGAGCAGACGACGCGCCTGCGCGCGGCGGTGTCGGTGTTCAGCGTGGGGTGACGTCCGGGTCAGGTCACGACACCTTGTCCGCTGCGGCCGCGGCCGCGTACGGGCCGCCGTCGCGCGCGTCGTCGCCCGCCGCCAGCGTTTCCAGCGCCATCCCCTTCGTCTCGATCCCGAGCGTCCACACGGCCAGCGCCGCCGCCGCGAACGACAGCGCGCCGAGCGTGAACACGCCGCCCTGCCCGAACACCGGCAGCACGACGCCGACCACGTACGGCCCGATCAGCGAGCCGACGCGCCCGACCGCCGACGCGAAACCCGACCCCGTCGCGCGCGCACCGGTGTCGTACAGCTCCGGGGTGTACGTATAGAGCGCGGCCCACATCCCGAACAGGAAGAACTGCATCGCGAGGCCCGTGCCGATCAGCAGCGCGGTGCTGCCGCCGTACAGCGCGCTCTGTCCGTACACGTACGCCATCACGCCGCCGCCGAGCAGCGACGCGATGCAGGTCGGCTTGCGGCCCCAGCGCTCGACCAGCCACGCCGCGCACAGGAAGCCCGGCACGCCGCCGAGCGAGATCAGCACCGTATAGAACACCGATTTCGTGACCTCGAAGCCGGCCTGCTGCAGCAGCGCGCCGAGCCACGACGTGAGCCCGTAGAAGCCGAGCAGCGCGAAGAACCACAGCAGCCACACCATCGTCGTGCGGCGGCGGTACGCGCCGCTCCAGATCTCGCGCAGCGCGCCGCGGCCGCGCCGCGCCGGCGTCTGCGCGAGCCGCGCCGGCGGCGGCAGCGTCGTGACGCCGGCCGAGCGCATCACCTTCGCCTCGATGTCGCGCATCACCGCGTCGGCTTCGCCGAGCCGGCCCGCGTGTTCGAGCCAGCGCGGCGATTCGGGCACGACGCGGCGCACGATCAGCACGAACACGGCCGGAATCGCGAGCAGCGCGAACACCGTGTGCCAGCCGAATTGCGGCAGCACGAAGTACGACACGATGCCGGCGGTGATGAAGCCGAGCGGCCAGAAGCCGTCCATCAGCGCGATCAGGCGGCCGCGCTTCGCGGCCGGCACGAATTCGGACAGGAGCGTCTGCGCGACCGGAAACTCCATCCCCATGCCGATGCCGAGCAGCACGCGGTAGACGATCAGCGCGTCGACGCTTTGCGCGGTCGAGCACAGGTACGACGCCGCGCCCCACAGCACCATGCTCCACTGGAAGACCGGCCGGCGGCCGAACCGGTCGGCAAGCAGCCCCGCGACCGCCGCGCCGAGCACCATCCCGAAGAAGCTCGCGCTCGCGACGAGGCCGGCCATCGCGGTCGACAGCCCGAACTCCTTCTTGATCGAACCGAGCACGAAGGTCATCGTGCCGAGGTCGACCGAATCGAAGAAGAACGCGATCGCGATGATGAAGAAAATCAGCTTGTGATACCCGGAAAACGGCAGGCGTTCGAGCCGGGCGGCGGCGCTGGCGCGCGCGAAGGTGGCGGTGGCGGCGGGCATGGCTTCCTCTGAAATGAAAAGGCCTCGAAGCTGGATGCTTCAAGGCCTCTGGTTTTCAGTAGACGCGACCACAATTGGCCGCATCGGAGGAAAAACGTCGCGGGCTTGCCCAAATGCGTCATCGCCGCGACGCGGCTGCGCGTCAGTTCCTCAACCGATACCCGGTGCGGAAGATCCACGCGACGATCGCGAGCAGCACGGCGAGGAACAGCGTGGTCGCGCCGAGGCTGATGCCGACGTGCACGTCCGCGAGCCCGTAGAACGACCAGCGGAAGCCGCTGATCAGGTAGACGATCGGGTTGAACAGCGTGACGATGCGCCACGCGGGCGGCAGCATGTCGACCGAGTAGAAGCTGCCGCCGAGGAACGTCAGCGGCGTGATGATCAGCAGCGGCACGAGCTGCAGCTTCTCGAAGCTGTCGGCCCAGATGCCGATCACGAAGCCGAACAGGCTGAACGTGACCGACGTCAGCACGAGAAACAGCACCATCCAGAACGGATGCAGGATGTGCAGCGGCACGAACAGGCCGGCGGTCGCGAGGATGATGAGGCCGAGCAGCATCGACTTCGACGCGGCCGCGCCGACGTAGGCGATCACGATCTCCCAGTACGACACCGGCGCCGACAGGATCTCGTAGATCGTCCCCGTGAAGCGCGGGAAGTAGATGCCGAACGACGCGTTCGAGATGCTCTGCGACAGCAGCGACAGCATCACGAGGCCCGGCACGATGAACGACCCGTAGCCGATGCCGTTCACGTCGCTGATGCGCGAGCCGATCGCGGAGCCGAACACGACGAAGTAGAGCGACGTCGAGATCACCGGCGCGATGATGCTCTGCATCAGCGTGCGCCGCGTGCGGGCCATTTCTGCGCGGTAGATCGCGCGGATTGCTTGGAAATTCATGCGAGGGTTGCCTCTCGTGAGCCGTTGCGGCGGTTGTCGATCAGACTGACGAAGATGTCCTCGAGCGAGCTCTGCGTCGTGTGCAGGTCGCGAAAGCCGATGCCGGCCGCGCCGAGCGCGTTGATCAGCGTCGCGATGCCCACGTCGTCGCGCTGCGAGTCGTAGGTGTAGACGAGCGCGCTGCCGGCGTCCGCGAGTTCGAGCCCGAACGGCGCGAGCGCGGGCGGCAGCGCGGCGAGCGGCTGTTCGAGCTGCACGGTGAGCTGCTTCTTGCCGAGCTTGCGCATCAGCTCGTGCTTGTCTTCGACGAGCACGAGCTCGCCGCCCTGGATGATGCCGATCCGGTCGGCCATTTCCTCGGCTTCCTCGATGTAGTGCGTGGTCAGCACGATCGTCACGCCGCTTTCGCGCAGCGAATCGACGAGCTTCCACATGTCGCGGCGCAGCTCGACGTCGACGCCCGCGGTCGGCTCGTCGAGGAACAGGATGCGCGGCTCGTGCGACAGCGCCTTCGCGATCATCACGCGGCGCTTCATGCCGCCCGACAGCGTCATCAGCTTGTTGTCGCGCTTGTCCCACAGCGACAGCGCCTTCAGCGTCTTCTCGATGTGCGCGGGGTTCGGCGCCTTGCCGAACAGGCCGCGGCTGAACGACACGGTTGCCCACACGGTCTCGAACGCGTCGGTCGTCAGCTCCTGCGGCACGAGGCCGATCATCTCGCGGGCCGCGCGGTACGCGTCGCGGATGTCGTGGCCGCCGACCGTCACGCGGCCGTCGGTCGGCGTGACGATCCCGCAGATCGAGCCGATCAGCGTCGTCTTGCCGGCGCCGTTCGGCCCGAGCAGCGCGAAGATTTCGCCGGCGCGGATGTCGAGATTGACGTGCTTCAGGGCCTGGAACCCGGACGCGTAGGTCTTGGACAGGTTCGAGACGGACAGGATCGGGGTCGTGCTCACGGGCGAGGTCCGGTAGGAGAGAGGGCGGGCGCCGGCGCGGCGGCGCGCGGGCGCGAAGGGCGGAAAGTGGCGCGGGCAGGCGGCATCGGGCGTTCGATCGGCGTTCGTCTAAGCGATGGGATCGCTATCTTAGCAACGACGACCGGAGTTTGCCGGGGGCGCGACAGCCGCGCGGAAAATCTGCCGATTGTTCGGTGTGGCTGAACAAACGGCGATGACGACGATCGTCCGGCAGCGGGCGATCCGCGAGGATTGGCTTCTATGCCGATGGCGTGTTATGCCAAACTCGCATCCGGATCACACCAATCAAATCGATCAATCAGATGTCGACACAAAACAAGAAAATCCTGCTCCTGAGCGTCAGCGCGGGAGCCGGCCATACCCGCGCGGCCGAGGCGATCCGCGCGTTCGCGGACAGCCACCCGGCAGGCATCGAAGCCACGCACCTGGACGTGATGGACTTCGTTTCCACCGGCTTCCGCAAGCTGTACACCGACCTCTACATCAAGCTCGTCAGCAGCCAGCCGGCACTGTGGGGCTACCTGTACCAGAAGACCGACGAGGCGGACCCCAGCGCGCCGTCGCAGAAGATCCGGCGCGCGATCGAGCGGCTCAACTGCCGGCCGTTGCTCGCGGAGATCGAACGGCAGCGCCCGGACGCCATCATCTGCACGCACTTCCTGCCGGCCGAGCTGCTGTCGCGCGAGATTCGCAAGGCGCGCCTCGACGCGCCGGTGTGGGTGCAGGTGACCGACTTCGACCTGCACAGCATGTGGGTCGTGCCCAACATGCGCGGCTACTTCGCCGCCAACGACGAGATCGCGTGGCGCATGCGCGCGCGCGGGATGGCGCCCGACGCCGTGCACGTCAGCGGCATCCCGATCATGCCGGCGTTCGGCCAGCCGCTCGATCGCGCGGCCTGTGCGGCCGAGTTCGGCCTGGACCCGGCGCGCCCGACCTTCCTGATGATGTCCGGCGGCGCGGGCCTCGGCGGGCTCGACGTGCTGGCGGCGCGCCTGCTGGAGATGGACGCCGACTTCCAGCTCATCGCGCTGGCAGGCAAGAACCAGGCGATGCTCGCGTCGTTGCAGGCGCTCGCCGCGCAACATCCCGGCCGGCTCTTTCCGCAGGGCTTTACGCAACAGGTCGAGCGCCTGATGGCATGCGCCGACCTCATGATCACCAAGCCGGGCGGCCTGACGACCTCCGAATGCCTGGCGATGCAGTTGCCGATGATCGTCAACTCGCCGATTCCGGGCCAGGAAGAGCGCAATGCGGATTTCCTGCTGGAGCAGGGCGTGGCGCTCAAGGCCATCGACGACGATGCGCTCGTCTATCGCATCCGCGCGTTGCTGCAGGCGCCCGAGCGCCTCGCCGACATGCGCCGCCGCCTCGCCCCGCTCGGGCGGCCGCAGGCCGGGCGCTTCGTGCTCGACCGCGTGCTGGGCCTGGAGCCTGGCGCATGAGCATGTCCTGTTTTTTTCCGACGCGCCGCACGCTCGTGCTCGTCGCCTGGGTCGTGCTGCTGGCGTTCTTTTTCGCGAACGTCGAGATTCAGATCGAGGGCAGCGCGGGCTGGGCCGCCAACCTGCCGACCTGGCGCATCGAAAAGCACTGGCTGCTCGATATCTTCTGGGGCGGGCGTCCGATGACCGGATACCACGCGTGGGTGTTCCCGTTCGTCGCGCTGTTCTTCCATCTGCCGCCCGTCTTCAATGGACAGTGGTCGTGGCGCATCGAAGCGCGCCTCATCGCCTGCATCATGGTGTTCTGGCTGGCTGAGGATTTTCTGTGGTTCATCCTGAACCCGGCCTATGGTCTCGCCAGGTTCACCCCGGCCAACGTGCCGTGGCATATCCACTGGCTGGGCGTTGCGCCGACCGACTACTGGACCATGAGCGCCGCTGCGATCGTCCTGTTCTTCCTTTCCCGCGCGCGGGAGCGCACATCCTTCTGAACCGCCATGAAAATTGCCGTCATTGCCGTGATTGCCGTCACGCTCGCGGGGCTCGTGCAGCCCGTCGGCGCGCAGCCGTCTACCGATGTCGCCGCGCGACCGCTTCAATGGGCGCAAAGCGTTCCCGATGCGCGCTTGGACAACCTGCATCGCATCACGCCGTCGCTGTACCGCAGCGCGCTGCTTTCCAGGGAGGATGTGCCGGAATTGCAGAAGCTCGGCATTCGCAAGGTCATCAGCTTCCGAGCGTTCCACTCGGACGAGCGCATCCTGGCCGGCACGCAGATCACGATGCAGCGCATTCCGATCAACACCTGGTACATCCGTGACGAAGACATGGTCGCGGCGCTCAGGGCGCTGCGCGACGCGGACCGGGATGGCCCGGTGCTGATCCACTGCCAGCACGGCGCGGATCGCACCGGCCTCGTGTCGGCGCTGTATCGGATGGTGTACCAGGGCTGGACGAGGGAGCAGGCGCTCGACGAGCTGCAGCATGGCGGCTACGGGTTTCATGCGATCTGGCAGAACATTACGTACTACCTGAAGCATGTCGATGTCGAGCGTCTGCGGCGGCAGGTCGACGAACGAACCGGCGTAGCGAACGCCGGCTGAGCGGCAAGGCCGCGCTAGAAGCGCAAACGCCGCTGACGGGGACGGTCAGCGGCGTTCGAAAGGCAACGGCCCGGCAGTGGGCCCGCGCCGGTCAAACCCTCTCAGGCTGCCTTGCCGCCTTCGCGACATTGCGCGCCGGCGCACCGTTCGCGACGAAGTAACGCACATCCACACGCGCCAGCGCCTGCCGCCCGCGAATCCGGTCGGCGATCTTCTCCGCGATCATGATCGTCGGCGCGTTCAGGTTGCCGGTCGTGATGATCGGCATGATCGACGCGTCGACCACGCGCAGCCCCTCGAGCCCGTGCACGCGGCCTTCGTTGTCGACCACCGCCATGTCGTCGTAACCCATCTTGCACGAGCACGACGGATGGAACGCCGTTTCGGCGCGCGCACGCACGAACGTGTCGAGGTCCTTGTCGCTCTTCAAGTCCGCACCCGGGTTCAGCTCCTCGCCGCGGAAGCGGTCGAGCGCGGGCTGGCGCATGATCTCGCGCGTCGCGCGGATCGCATCGCGGAACTCGCGCCAGTCGAGCGCTTCGGCCATGTAGTTGAACAGGATGCTCGGATGCTGGTTCGGATCGCGCGAGCGCAGCTTCACGCGGCCGCGGCTCGGCGAGCGCATCGAGCCGACGTGCGCCTGGAAGCCGTGCATCTCGATCGCGTTCGAACCGTTGTAGTTGATCGCGACCGGCAGGAAGTGATACTGGATGTTCGGCCACGGATCGTCGTCGCGCGTGCGGATGAAGCCGCCCGCCTCGAAGTGGTTGCTCGCGCCGAGGCCGGTGCCGTTCAGCATCCATTCGAGGCCGATCTTCGGCTGGTTCCACCACTTGAGCGCCGGGTACAGCGACACGGGCTCCTTGCACGCGTACTGGATGTACATCTCCAGGTGGTCCTGCAGGTTCTGGCCGACGCCGGGCAGGTCGAGCACGACCGGGATGTCCAGCTCCTTCAGCCATGCGCCGGGGCCGACGCCCGAGCGCTGCAGCAGCTGCGGCGACGCGATCGCGCCGCTGCACACGAGCACTTCGCGGCGCGCATGCGCGGTCGCGCGCTCGCTGCCGCGCAGGTACGCGACGCCCGACGCGCGCTTGCCGTCGAACAGAATCCGGTCGGCGAGCGCGTGGGTGACGATCTCGAGGTTCGGCCGCGCGCGGGCCTGGTCGAGATAGCCGCGCGCGGTGCTCGCGCGGCGGCCGCGCGGCGTCACGGTGCGGTCCATCGGGCCGAAGCCTTCCTGCTGGTAGCCGTTCAGGTCGTCGGTGCGCGGATAGCCGGCCTGCACGCCGGCCTCGACCATCGCCTCGAACAGCGGGTTCACGCCCGGCTTGCTGGTCGTGACCGATACGGGGCCGCTGCCGCCGTGATAGTCGTTCGGGCCGACGTCGCGGGTCTCCGCCTTCTTGAAGTACGGCAGGCAGTCGAGATACGTCCAGTTCTCGAGGCCCTGGTGCGTCGCCCAGTTGTCGTAGTCGAGCGCGTTGCCGCGGATGTAGCACATCCCGTTGATCAGCGACGAGCCGCCGAGCCCCTTGCCGCGCCCGCATTCCATCCGGCGGTTGTCCATGTGCGGCTCGGGGTCGGTCTCGTACGCCCAGTTGTAGCGGCGGCCCTGCAGCGGATAGGCGAGCGCCGCCGGCATCTGCGTGCGGAAGTCGAAGCGGTAGTCGGGGCCGCCCGCCTCGAGCAGCAGCACCGTGACGTCCGGATCTTCCGTCAGGCGTGTCGCGAGCACGTTGCCCGCGGAGCCCGCGCCGCAGATGATGTAGTCGTATTCGCGTGTCGTCATGACGGTTCTCCTTTTTCGTGACTCAAAACACCGGGTTGTAGCGGCCGAGCTCGACCTGCACCGACTTGATCCGAGTGTAGTGCTCGAGCGTCGTGATGCCGTTCTCCCGTCCGACGCCGGATTGCTTGTAACCGCCAACCGGCATCTCGGCCGGCGATTCGCCCCACGTGTTGATCCAGCAGATGCCCGCTTCGAGGCGGTGGATCGTGCGGTGCGCGCGCGACAGGTTCTCGGTCACGACGCCGGCCGCGAGCCCGAAGTGCGTGTCGTTCGCGCGGGCGATCACTTCGTCCTCCGATGCGAATTCGAGGATGCTCATCACCGGCCCGAAGATTTCCTCGCGGACGATCCTCATGTCGTCGCGGCAGTCGCCGAACACGGTCGGCGCGACGTACTGGCCGTTCGCGAAGTGGCCGTCGGTCAGGCGCGCGCCGCCCGCGAGCAGCTTCGCGCCCTCGGCCTTGCCGCTCTCGATGAAGCCGAGCACCTTGTCGAGCTGCGCGGCGGACACGAGCGGGCCGAAGTTGGTGTCGGCATCGGTCGGCTTGCCGACGCGGATGCGCTTCACGCGTTCGAGCACGCGCTCGGTGAATGCGTCCTTGACCGAGCGGTGCACGAACACGCGCGTGCCGTTGGTGCAGACCTGGCCCGAGCTGAAGAAGTTGGCGGTCACCGCGATGTCGGCGGCGCGGTCGAGGTCGGCGTCGTCGAACACGATCAGCGGCGACTTGCCGCCGAGCTCCATCGTCACTTCCTTCAGCGACGAGGCCCCTGCGAGCGACATCACCTTCTTGCCGGTCTCGACGCCGCCGGTGAACGACACCTTCGCGATGTCCGGATGGCCGGTGAGCAGCGCGCCGACCGAGCCGTCGCCCTGCACGACGTTGAACACGCCGGCCGGCACGCCGGCTTCCGTGTAGATCTCCGCGAGCTTCAGCGCCGACAGCGGCGTCACTTCGCTCGGCTTGAACACCATCGCGTTGCCGGCCGCGAGCGCGGGGGCCGTCTTCCAGCACGCGATCTGGATCGGGTAGTTCCACGCGCCGATGCCCGCGCATACGCCGAGCGGCTCGCGGCGCGTGTAGACGAACGACTCGGCGCGCAGCGGCACCTGCAGCCCTTCGATCGTGGTCGCGAGGCCCGCGTAGTACTCGATCACGTCCGCGCCGGTGACGATGTCGACCGCGAGCGTTTCGGCGATCGGCTTGCCGGTGTCGCGCGTCTCGAGCGCGGCGAGTTCGTCGTTGCGCTCGCGCAGCAGCTCGACCGCGCGGCGCAGGATGCGCGAGCGCTGCATCGCGGTCATCGCCGCCCATTCGCGCTGGCCTTCGCGCGCGGACGCGACCGCGCGGTCGACGTCGGCGGCGCTCGCCTGCTGGACCTGCGCGAGCAGCTCGCCGGTGGCCGGATCGAAGGTGTCGAAAGTCTTGCCGCTGGTGGCGTCGACGTAGCCGCCGCCGATGTAGAGGCGCTGCAAACCGCGCGGTAAACCGATTACGGACATGAGGATCTCCTTGGTGGGGCGACCGTGCGCCGCGTCACGCCGACGCGAGCAGCAGATCGATGTAGTCGTGGGCGAGCTTCAGCGCCGCCCGGGTGTCGAACGGGCCGCCGGCGAGCGCGCCGCGCAGCCACAGGCCGTCGATCAGCGCGGCGAGGCCGCTGGCGGCTTCCCGCGCCTTCGCGCGCGGCAGCGCTTTCGCGAACTCCGCGCACAGGTTCGAGTAGAGGCGCCGCGTGTTGACGTGCTGCAGGCGCTTGAGTGCCGGCTCGTGCATGCTCTGCGACCAGAACGCGAGCCACGTCTTCATCACGGGCGCGCTGATCTGCGTGTCGTCGAAGTTCGCGGCGACGATCGCGCGCAGCCTCGCGCGCGGGTCCTTGCGCGCGGCGACGCGGCGGCGCGTGGTGGCCGACCACAGGTCGCGCAGCACGTGCCGCATCGTCGCTTCGAGCAGGCCGTCCTTGTCGCCGAAGTAGTGGCTGACGATGCCGGTCGAGATGTTCGCGCGCTGCGCAACCGACGCGAGCGTCGTGCCGGGCAGGCCCGCTTCGTCGATCGAGCGCAGCGTCGCATCGATCAACTGCGCGCGGCGGACTTCCCGCATTCCCACTTTCGGCATCGCGACTCCTTGTGCACGGACGGCGGATGGATGGAAGCCGAGAGCTTAGCGGTTTTTTATTGAACGTTCAATCAATAAAAAAACTGGGGTCTGAGGGAAAGCGGGAGAGGCAGCGGGCGACCGATGCGGCGCAAGCAATGTGCGGTTGCGGAAAATGAAATCGTAAGACTTTTAATTAAAGCGAAGTTTGTTTAAAACGGGATTCTGAACTGAACGAATTGGTTAACGAATAGCGGGATATTTTCGGATTGCTTCTCAATGAAAGAATGTTGATGCGGACGATTTTAGTGGCGCTGCGGAAAACGAAGAAACATTCGAATGGAAGAGGGGCGGATGAGGCGCGTTGCCGAAACTCGTTTAAAACGTTGTAACACATTGAATATTAACGAATACTGATGCTGTTTCCGGTTTGGTGATGCTGCAATGGAAACGATTTCCGGCCAGCGCTGTGCCATTCCGCATACCATAAAAAATGCGGAAAAAATTTGAATCCGGCGTATTCCCTGCCTGAGTAGAGGGGATATTTGGTGCGGCTTGAGTAATCAATTTGACGCGTATTAACATTGCGCCGCATTGACGTGAATCAATCGACGCAGCCGAACCTGACGCAGTGCGTCGGCGACAGCGCGATCGAGGCTCGCGCCGGGGGGGCCGGCGCGTGGCCGTCGCGCACGCGTGCGCGTGCAGCACGCAACCATGCCGAGACGCCGAATCCACCGGGAGAACGACGATGCCGACGGAAAAACACGTGGTCCCGCTGCCGAATGGCCTGAAGGTTTACGTCGAGCGCCAGATCTTCGATCCGGCCTTCGACTCGGCCATTCTCGTCAACGGCGCGCTCGCGACCACCGCGTCGTTCGGGCAGACCGTCCAGTATCTCGGCGAGCGGATGAACACGATCTGCTTCGACCTGCCGTATGCGGGGCAGTCGCGCCAGCACAATCCGGGCTGCTTCGTCCTGACGAAGGACGACGAGGTCGAGATCCTGCAGCACCTCGTCGAGCGCTTCGCGCCCGCGTTCCTCGTGTCGGTGTCGTGGGGCGGCGTCGCGTCGCTGTTCGCGCTCGCGCGCGGCTGCCCGAGCGTGCGGCGCGCGGTGATCTGCTCGTTCTCGCCGTTCCTCAACGACGCGATGGTCGACTACGTGACCCGCGCGCGCGACCACATCGCCGCCGGCGAGAACCTGAAGGCCGCGCAGTTGCTCAACGATACCGTGGGCCGCTACCTGCCGCGCATCATGAAGCTGTACAACTACCGCTACCTGACGCGGCTGCCGCGCGACGAGCAGGACCAGGTGGCGTTCCACGTCGACCAGATCCTGTCGCTGCAGCCCGAGCGCTACCTGAGCGAGTTCTCGAACATCCGCTGCGAGCTGAAGTTCGTCAACGGCGCGCTCGACGAATACACGACGCCGGCCGACGTCCGCCGGCTCGCCGCGCACGTGCCGCGCGCGCAGTTCGCGACGATACCGGCCGCCGGGCATTTCCTCGACATCGAAGGCCGCGCGCAGCGCGAGAGCACGCGCGCGGAGCTGCTCGGCTTCCTCTGCGGCGCCGCGCAGGCCGCGGCCGGCGAGTCGCCCGACGTGCCGCAGGCATGCGTGAACGCGCCGTGGCCCGCGCTGTCGTCGTGACGCCGCGCAGCCATCCGTTTCTCCACTCCACACGAGGCAGGCCAGCCGTGAATATCGTTCAGAGCATCGCCATCGTCGTTCCGTGGGCCGCGTGGCTCGCCTACTGGATCGCCACGTCGAAGGCCGTGAAGGCGACCGTGCGCAAGGAGGCGTCGCGCTCGCGCACGCTGCAGTCGATTCCGCTGATCGCCGGCGGCGCGCTGATCATCCTGCCCGACCCGACGTGGCAGGCGCTCACGCCCGACTGGCAGCGCTTCGGCCTGCAGTCGGCAGCCGGCCTCGCCGTGCTGATCGCCGGGCTGCTGTTCTCGGTGTGGGCGCGGCGGCATCTCGGCACGAACTGGAGCGTGTCGGTCACGCTGAAGGACGGCCACGAGCTCGTTCGCAGCGGCCCGTACGCACTCGTTCGGCATCCGATCTATACGGGCTGCCTGCTCGCGCTCGCCGGCGCCGCGCTGCTCGGCGGCGAGTGGCGCGGCGCGCTCGGCGTGCTGCTCGTGTTCGCGTCGCTCGCCTACAAGGTGCGCGTCGAGGAGAGCTGGCTGACCGGCCATTTCGGGGCGGCCTACGCGCAGTACCGCCGCGAGGTCGCGGCGCTGATCCCCGGCTTCTACTGACTCCCGCGAGGCGCCCGATGGCGAAGGTAATCGTGACCGCGATCGGTTCGGCGGGCGACGTGCATCCGCTGCTCGGCATCGCGCGCGCGCTGGCGGCGCGCGGCCACGCGATCGTGTTCTGCACGCATCCGCCGTTCGAGGCGGCCGCGCGGCGCTTCGGCTTCGCGTTCGTGCCGGTCGGCACCGCCGCCGAATACGACGCGGCGATGGCGAATCCGGCGCTGTGGAACCCGCGCACGTCGTTCCGCACGCTGTGGCAGGTGATCGCGCCGGTGCTGCGGCCGCACTACGACGCGCTGCGCGCGCTGACGGATGCGGACACCGTGCTCGTCGGCACGCTGTGGGCGTTCTCCGCGCGCTTCATGCAGGAGCTGCACGGCACCCCGTATGTGTCGGTGCAGGTGTCGCCGTCGACGCTCCTGTCCGCGCATGCGCCGCCGACGCACCCGCGCCTGACGATTCCCGCGCGCTGGCCGCTGCCGGTGAAGTCGGCGCTGATGACGCTGATCGAGCGGCTCGTGCTCGATCGCGTGTGCGGCCCCGCGCTGAACGCCGTGCGCGCGGACCTCGGGCTGCCGCCCGCGCGGCGCGTGCTCGGCCGCTGGCTGCACTCGACCGACGGCGTGCTGTGCCTGTTTCCCGACTGGTTCGCGCCGCCGCAGCCGGACTGGCCCGCGCAGCATCTGCAAAGCGGCTTTCCGCTGTTCAATGACGTCGGCGAGCGCGACGACGATGCCGAACTCGATGCGTTCCTCGCGGCGGACGAGCCGCCGGTCGTGTTCACCGCCGGCTCCACGCTCGTCGATCACGCCGCGTATGCGCGCGCCGTCGGCGAAGCGCTGCGCGCCACCGGCGCGCGCGGCATCCTGCTGACGCCGGCGGATGCGTCGACTGATGCGCTGCCGGGCGACGGCCGCCTGCTCGTGCGGCGCTTCGTGCCGATGCGCACGCTGCTGCCGCGTTGCCGCGCGCTCGTGCACCACGGCGGCATCGGCACCGCGGCACTCGCTTACGAGGCCGGCATTGCGCAGGTGGTGACGCCGTTCGCGCACGACCACTTCGACAACGCGCAGCGCATCGCGCAGAGCGGCTGCGGCGTGCGCATCGATGGTCCGGTCGACGGCGCGCGGCTCGGCGCGGCGCTGCGTCGCGTGCTCGACGATCCCGGTTTCGCGGCGCAGGGCGCGCGGGTGCGGGCGCGGATCACCGGCGCGGTGAACGGGTGCGAGCGCGCGGCGGATTTCATCGAGCGGTTCGCGCCGGAGCCGGGCCGCATGCCCGGGCCGTCCGCGCCGGCCGCCGTCGCCGCGGCAGGCGCATGAGCACCGCTTCGTCGCGGCACGCCGCGAGCGCCGCCCCGGCCGTGCCGAACGTCGCGCCGGCGGCGCAGGCCGCGCGCCCGCTGCGCGGCGCGCGCCTCGCGCTGCTGACGTTCGCGCTGTCGCTCGCGACCTTCATCGAAGTGCTCGATTCGACCGTGACCAACGTTGCGGTGCCGGCGATCTCGGGCAGTCTCGGCGTGTCGAACAGCCAGGGCACCTGGGTGATCAGCTCGTATTCGGTCGCCGCCGCGATCGCGGTGCCGCTCACCGGCTGGCTCGCGCGCCGCATCGGCGAGCTGCGGCTGTTCGTCGGCGCGGTGCTGCTGTTCACGCTGACGTCGCTGCTGTGCGGCCTCGCGCGCGACCTGCACGTGCTGGTCGTGTGCCGCGCGCTGCAGGGGCTGTTCTCCGGGCCGATGGTGCCGCTGTCGCAGACGATCCTGCTGCGCGCGTTCCCGCCCGAGAAGCGCACGGTCGCGCTCGCGCTGTGGGCGATGACGGTGCTGCTCGCGCCGATTTTCGGGCCGGTGGTCGGCGGCTGGATCATCGACAGTTTCTCGTGGCCGTGGATCTTCCTGATCAACCTGCCGATCGGCATCTTCTCGTTCGCGGTCTGCACCGCGATGCTGCGGCCCGACGCGCAGCGCGGCGCGGCCGGCCCGATCGACGTGCCGGGCATCGTGCTGCTCGTGATCGGCGTCGGCGCGCTGCAGGCGGTGCTCGACCTCGGCCACGACGAAGGCTGGTTCGGCTCGCCGCTGATCGTCACGCTGGCGATCGTCGCGGGCATCGCGATCGTGTCGCTGCTGATCTGGGAAGCGGGCGAAGCGCATCCGGTGGTCGAGCTGAGCCTGTTCCGCGACCGCACGTTCTCGTTCTGCGTGCTGATCATCTCGCTCGGGATGATGAGCTTCTCGGTGGTCGGCGTGGTGTTCCCGCTGTGGCTGCAGGCGGTGATGGGCTACAACGCGTTCCATGCGGGGCTCGCGACCGCGCCGCTCGGCATCCTCGCGCTGGTGTTCTCGATCCTCGTCGGGCTGCACGCGCACCGCTTCGACGCGCGCGTGCTCGCGACCTTCGGCTTTCTCGTGTTCGCCGGCGTGCTCGCGTGGGACGCGCACTTCACGCTGAAGATGACGTTCGCGCAGATCGTCACGCCGGGGCTGATCCAGGGCATCGGGCTGCCGTGCTTCTTCATTCCGCTGACCGCAGCGACGCTGTCGCGCATCCCCGACGACAAGCTCGCCGCCGCGTCGAGCCTGTCGAACTTCCTGCGCACGCTGTCGGCCGCGTTCGGCACCGCGATGAGCGTGACGCTGTGGGACAGCCGCGCGACTTATCACTACGACGTCGTGTCGCAATCGGTTACGCAGGCCGCGGCGAACACGCAGCGCTTCGTGCACACGCTCAACGCGATGGGCATCGACGGCACGCGCGAACTGACGACGCTGCACCGCATCGTGCAGCAGCAGGCGTACATGATGGCGACGGGCGACATGTTCTGGATGGCGAGCATGACGTGCCTCGTGCTCGCCGCGATGATGTGGCTCACCCGGCCGAAGCGGGGCGCGGCGGCGTCCTTCGGTCATTAGGAACGCGTTCCTTGGAGGCAACATGACGGCACTCGGCGCGCTCGTGATTCTCTACCACCCGACCGACGCACAGCTCGCATCGCTCGACGCGCTGCGGCGCGCGAGCGACGCGCTGCTCGTCGTCGACAACTCGCCGCAGCCGGACGCGCGGGCCCGCGAAGCATGCGCGCGCGACGGCATCGCGCTGCTGCATCACGGCAACCGCGGCGGCATCGCGGGCGCGTTCAACGCGGGGCTCGCCGCGCTGTTTCGCGAGCGGGTCGACGCGGTCGCGCTGTTCGACCAGGATTCGACGGCGCCGGACGCGTATTTCCCGGCGATGCGCGACGTCTGCGCGGGGCTCGCGCCGCGCGCGTTCCTGGCCGGCCCGCGCATCTTCGACGAGAACGCGCGCAGCTTCCTGCCGGAGCTGTCGACCAACGGCATCACGCTGCGCCGCCTGAACATCGAGCCGGGCGCCGCGATGCAGCGCTGCGCGTTCCTGATCTCGTCGGGCTGCGTCGTGTCGCGCGACGCCTACGACACGCTCGGCCCGTTCGACGAGACGCTCTTCATCGATCACGTCGACACCGAATACTGCTTGCGCGCGCTCGCGCGCAACGTGCCGCTCTACGTCGTGCCGTCGCTGGTGCTGACGCACCGGATCGGCGCGAAGCGGCGCCATGCGCTCGGCCCGTTCGCGATGACGTCGATGAATCACCCATGGCAGCGGCGCTATTACAGCGCGCGCAACGCCGTGCAGCTCGGCATCCAGTACGGCCTGCGCTTTCCGGTGGCGATCGTGCCGAACCTGCTCACGCTGTGGCAGATCGTGCAGATCGCGCTCGTCGAGCGCGACAAGCGCGCGAAGCTCGGCGGCATCGTGCTCGGCATCGCCGACGGGCTGTTCGGCCGGCTCGGCCCGCTCGAGCGCACGCGCCCGCGGCTGGCCGCGCGGGTGCCGCACGTGCGGCAAGGATGAGGGCGGCGATGCGGCGTTCGAGGAGGATGACCGGCCGGACGGCCGGCGTGCTGGCGGCATTGCTGGCGTTGAGCGGCTGCGCGCCGTCGGGGTTCCTGCCGTCGCTGTCGTTGCGCGCGCCGGCCGACGACGCGCTCGCGCGCACGGCCGGCCCCGGCGCGGCCGGCGCATGGCCCGCGCCGGACTGGGTCGCGCAGTTGCAGGACCCGCAGCTCGATCAGCTGGTCGCGGAGGCGCTGCAGCAGAATCCGGACCTGCAGGTCGCGCAGGCGCGGCTGCGGATCGCGCAGGCGCAGCTGCAGCAGTTCGACGCGCTGACCGGGCTGACCGGCACCGCCGGCGCGACGGTCAATCGCGCGCGCATGCCGCAGCCGGGCGACGTCGCCGACGTGACGATCGGCGGCTACAAGGTGCCGGTGCAGATCTTCGGCGATCCG
Organism: Burkholderia sp. MSHR3999; assembly: GCF_000833595.1. Lineage (NCBI taxonomy): Bacteria > Pseudomonadati > Pseudomonadota > Betaproteobacteria > Burkholderiales > Burkholderiaceae > Burkholderia > Burkholderia sp. MSHR3999. Next base: position 2,264,211 of record NZ_JRFO01000007.1, on the reverse strand, counting down.
GCCGCGTCGCCGTCGTCGGTGTTCGTCGCGCTGAACTACCAGCTCGACCTGTGGGGCAGGAACAAGGCCGCGACGAAGAGCCTGATGTCGCTGCGCGACGCGGCGCGCGTCGAGGCCGACCAGGTGCGGCTTGCGATGTCGACCGCGATCGTCGCCGTCTACTGCCAGCTCGACCAGGCCTATGCGGCGCGCGACCTGCTGCAGCAGAAGCTGAAGGTCAGCCAGCGGGTCACGACGGTGCTGCGCGAGCGCACCGCGCGCGGCATCGACAACGCGTACGACGCAAGCGACGCGTCGATCAAGCGCAGCCGCCTGCTCGGGCAGATCGCGCTGAACGACGAGCAGATCAAGCTCGCGCAACTGCAGCTCGGCGTGCTGTCGGGGCGCGGGCCGGAGCGCGGCCTCGCGCTGCAGCGGCCCCACGTCGGCAAGTTCGGTGACGCGGCGCTGCCCGCGCGGCTGCCGGCCGACCTGCTCGGCCGCCGGCCCGACATCGTCGCCGCGCGGCTGCGCGTCGAGGCTGCGTATGCGAACGCCGACGCGACGCGCGCGCAGTTCTTTCCGGACGTGAACCTCATCGGGCTCGGCGGCGTGTTCGCGCTGACGCCCGCGTCGCTGTTCTCGCGCGACGCGCTGGCGGGCTCGGTCGGCCCGGCGGTGTCGCTGCCGATCTTCGATCGCGGGCGGCTGAAGGCGAAGCTCGGCGCGGACGTCGCGCAGGCGGACGTCGCGATCGGCTTGTACAACAAGACCGTCGACGACGCGCTCGGGCAGGTCGCGCAGCTCGTCACGTCGCTGCAGACCTCGCAGACGCTCGTCGCGCAGCAGCAGGACGCGGTGGCCGCCGCGCAGAAGATCGTGCAGATCGCGGCCGACCGCCACCGGCGCGGGCTGCTGATGCAGAAGGACGTCGACGTCGCGGAGCTGACGCTGATCGACGAGCGCGCGCAGCTGATCGACCTGCTCGGCAAGCAGCGCACGCTGCGCGTCGGGCTGATCGGCGCGCTCGGCGGCGGCTTCGACGCGGGCGCGACGCCGAACGCGCCGGCGAAACGCGGCGCCGCGTCCGCGAGCCGGAAGGCGACCGCGCACGCAACGCCGACGGCCCGGAGCGTGGCCGACGCGCCGTCGAATCCGATGTTCCAGCACGACCGACTGGTCGTCACGCAAAGCAACTGAATGCACCACGACAACCTTCACACCGCTCCGATGCCGGCATCGCAGGCCGATGCCGCGCTCGACGAACGGCGCGCGACGCGCCGCAGGCGCTTTCTCGTGTTCTTCGCGGTCGTGCTGCTGGCCGCCATCGCGTGGCTTGCCGTGTGGTGGCTCCGCGACCGCTACTACGAGGAAACCGACGACGCCTACGTGGCCGGCAGCATCGTGCAGATCTCCGCGCAGGTGCCGGGCACGGTCATCGACGTGCTGGCCGGCGACACGCATCCGGTGCGCGCCGGGCAGGTGCTCGTGCGGCTCGACGACACGGAGGCGTCGGTCGCGTTCGCGCAGGCGAAGGCGCAGCTCGCGCAGGCGGTGCGGCAGGTCGCGAACGCGAAGATCTCGAACACGATGTACGTGGAGGCGGTGAATGCGCGGCGCGCGGATCTTGCGCTCGCGCAGCGCGCGCTCGCGGCGCGCGCGGGCGCATCGGTCGAGATCGTCGCGCCGGAGGAGCTCGCGCGCGCCCGCGCGGCGGTCGCCGGCGCGCAGGCGAATCTGGCGGCCGCGCAGGCCCAGCTCGACGCGGCGCGCGCGCTCGGCAGCAGGCTGCCGGTCGACGAGAGCCCGGCCGTCGTGCAGGCGGCCGCGCAGTTCAAGCTCGCGTACCGCAACCTGAAGCGCACGACGATCGTCGCGCCGGTCGACGGCACCGTCGGCCAGCGCGCGGTGCAGGTCGGGCAGCAGGTCGGGCCCGGCGTGCCGCTGATGTCGATCGTGCAGTTGAAGCGCCTGTGGGTCGAGGCGAACTTCAAGGAGGGGCAGATCCGGCACATGCGGGTCGGCCAGCCGGTCGAGATCGTGTCGGACATCTACGGCGCGCGGGTCGTCTATCGCGGCCGCGTGCAGGGGTTTTCGGCGGGCACGGGCAGCGCGTTCTCGATGCTGCCGTCGCAGAACGCGGCGGGCAACTGGATCAAGGTCGTGCAGCGCGTGCCGGTGGTGATCTCGATCGAGCCGGCCGACCTTGCCGCGCATCCGCTGCGGGTCGGGCTGTCGATGCGGGCGAGCGTCGATACGCACGAGCGCGGCGGGCACGCGCTCGACGGCGAGCCGCCGACGCCGGCCGACAGCACGCGCGTGCACGACGGCGTGGCGAGCGAAGCGGAAGCGGCCGCCGCGGCGGTGATCCGCGAAAACCAGGGCGGGTGAGCGGTCCGCTCGCGCAAAAAACGGTCGCCTCGCTCATCCACTTTCCCCGGCCGCCGATGTCGGCACGATTCAAACGCATGTCGCGTTTGAGACATCGGCGCACCCATGTCCCGGACTACTCTCGAACGGCACGCTGTCGTGTGCGGCAGCGCCATCCAACGAGACATGGAGACAATGCGATGAGCAGCAATCGAGGAGTCGTATATCTTGGGCCGGGCCAGGTCGAGGTGCAGAAGATCGACTATCCGAAGATGGTCGATCCGAGCGGCCGCGCGATCGGCCACGGCGTGATCCTGAAGGTGGTCAGCACGAACATCTGCGGCTCGGACCAGCACATGGTGCGCGGCCGCACGACGGCGCCGGTCGGGCTCGTGCTCGGCCACGAGATCACCGGCGAGGTGGTCGAGGTCGGCCGCGACGTCGAGACGCTGAAGATCGGCGATCTCGTGTCGGTGCCGTTCAACGTCGCGTGCGGCCGCTGCGCGATGTGCAAGGAAACGCATACCGGCGTGTGCCTGAACGTGAACCCGTCGCGCGCGGGCGGCGCATACGGCTACGTCGACATGGGCGGCTGGATCGGCGGGCAGGCCGAGTACGTGCTGGTGCCGTACGCGGACTTCAACCTGCTGAAGTTCCCCGACCGCGATCAGGCAATGGCGAAGATCCGCGACCTCACGTGCCTGTCGGACATTTTGCCGACCGGCTATCACGGCGCGGTGAGCGCGGGCGTGAAGCCCGGCTCGACGGTCTACATCGCGGGCGCGGGCCCGGTCGGGATGGCGGCGGCCGCGTCGGCGCGCCTGCTCGGCGCGGCGGTCACGATCGTCGGCGACATGAACGCGGAGCGTCTCGCGCACGCGCGGGCGATGGGCTTCGAGACGGTCGACCTGTCGCTGGACGCGTCGCTCGGCGAGCAGATCGCGCAGATCCTCGGCAAGCCGGAGATCGATTGCGCGGTGGACTGCGTCGGCTTCGAGGCGCACGGCCACGGCTCGTCCGGCCACTCGGAGGAAGCGCCCGCGACGGTGCTGAACTCGCTGATGGAAATCACGCGGCCGGCGGGCGCGATCGGCATTCCGGGCCTGTACGTGACCGACGATCCGGGTGCGAAGGACAAGGCCGCGCAGCACGGCAGCCTGAGCATCCGCTTCGGGCTCGGCTGGGCGAAGTCGCATTCGTTCTTCACGGGCCAGACGCCGGTGCTGAAGTACAACCGCAACCTGATGCAGGCGATCCTGTTCGACCGGCTGCCGATCGCGCAGATCGTCAACGTCACGGTGATCTCGCTCGACCAGGCGCCGGAAGGCTACAAGAAGTTCGACGGCGGCGCGCCGCGCAAATTCGTCATCGACCCACACGGGTTGCTGGCGGCGTAACGCGGCTGAAGGCACGGTAGACGAAGAGGGCCGGGGCGGTCGAACGCTCCGGCCCTCCGTGCATGCGGACCTAATGCCCGTGATAGAGCCGCGTAGCGTGCATCCCGTTCGACGCCTGCTGTTGCCGCGCCGGCTCGGGGCGCGCCGGCGCGGGGCGCGCTGGCTCGGGGCGCGCTGGCTCGGGGCGCGCTGGCTCGGGGCGCGCGTCGACGGGGCGGATCATCGGCGGTGCGGGATGTGTCACGGAGGGCCTGTTCCGCAGTTCCGCGGTGCGGATCGGCGCGGCATGCGCCCGTGCGCAGCCGGGTGCGGCATGGGCCTTGCACGGCCGCGCAGCAACCATCGTGCCCGGCGCGCGCGCGGCGCTCGCATGCCGCACGCCGGCCGGCGCCGCGCTTGCGATCTTTCGGTCCGCGGGTTGATCCACGCTCGGGCCGACGGCCGAGTCGGCCGCGAGTTGCTCTTCGTCGAGCGCATGAAACGGATAGGCCGGCAGCTCCAGCGGCAGCAGCGGTAGCGCCGGATCGCCGGGCAGCGACACCAGCGGTGACGCCAGGTCCGCCGGCGTGTGCAAATCGCCGATGATCGCCGATGCACTCGGCAGGTTCGGTGCGCGGCAGGCGGGGTCCGCCTGGCACATCCTGTCGAGCGCGACGTAGCCGCCGAACACCAGCACGAGCGTCGCGAGGCTCAGCATCGGCGCCGACGACGCGCGCGGCTGATGGATCGCGGCGTGATGCAGAAAACGTGCGATGCGCGCAGGCCAGCTGTCGAACGATGGCCGCGCCGGGCTGCCGGCACGCGCATCGAACGGCCAGTTCCACTTCCCGCATACGGGGCAATGCTCGAGCGCGCGGAAAGCGACGAAGCCGCACTGACTGCAGCGATAACCGGCCGCCTGTCGCGATCTTGCATGCGCGTTCAGCGCACCCTTCACGGTGTCGCGCGCGATGACTTTCCGGCTGAGCAGGACTTGCATCGTTCGACGAGGACGGACCCGCCCGACTGACCGAACGCAATCCGCCCGAATCCCTTCATGCCGCGCGCTCCATGGCGGCGTCGTACCGACCGCGACAGGCCGCACCGTTCAGGCGCGCGCGCAGGAGCAGCGCTTGCTGCGCGTCGCGCACATTGGCCGCCTGTCCCTTCCAGGCTGCAAGCGGCGGTTCCTGCAGCGCGCGTCCATAGGAAAAGCTCAACAGCCACGGCCGTCCGGAGAGGCGATTCATCGCGTCGAGATTGGCCGTCGCTTCCTCGGGCGTCTGCCCGCCGGACAGGAAGAAGATGCCGGGGACTTCGGCCGGCACGACGCCGCGCAACAGACGGACCGTCGCGTCGGCAACCTCGGCGGGCGCCGGCTGCGCCGCGTGCTCCTTGCCCGGCACGACCATGCTCGGCTTGAGCAGCATGTGCGCCAGCACGACCCGATGCCGATGCAGCGCATCGAACACCGCGTGCAGCACCGCGTCGGTCACGGCCGCGCACCGCGCGATCGAATGATCGCCGTCGATCAGCACTTCCGGCTCGACGATCGGCACGATGCCGGCTTCCTGGCAGATCGCCGCATAGCGTGCCAGCGACTCGGCGTTCGCCTCGATCGCGAGGCGGCTCGGCAGCGTGTCGGACACGTTGTACACCGCGCGCCATTTCGCGAAACGCGCGCCTTGCTGCTTGTAGCGATCGACGCGAATCGCGAGCCCGTCCAGCCCTTGCGTGATTTCGTCGCCGGGCGCGTGCGCGAGCGGTATCTTGCCCGTGTCGACCTTGATGCCGGGCACGATCTGCTGGCGCTCGGCGAGTTCGGGCAACGGCGTGCCGTCGTCCGCGCGTTGCCCCAGCGTCTCTTCATACAGGATGACGCCGCTGATGAATTCGCCGAGGCCCGGCGTCGACAGCAACAGGCTGCGCCACGCGCGGCGGTTCTCCTCAGTCGATTCGACCGCAATCGTCTTGAAGCGCTTCGCGATGGTCGGGCCGCTTTCGTCGGCGGCCAGCAAGCCCTTGCCGTCCTGCACGAGCGCGTCGATCGTCGCCTGGAGTTCGCTGTCGATGCTCATCTGATCGCCTCCATGAAGACCGCGATGCAGCGCCACGCGGACCGGGTCGCTTCCACGTTGCGCGTCGCGACGTCAGTGCTCCAATCTTCATTTTTGGTCGCGCGTCGAGCAGAACGCAAGGCGCGCGATGATTATGATTTGCGCGCGATGGGCAAGGCACGTCCCGTGCTACTGGCGCTGCCGCGCCGCGAGCGCGCCGATGGTCCGCATCGCGTTCTCGACGGCGGGCGTCCAGGGGCGGCCGTAGTTGAGCCGGACGTAACGGCGGAAACCGCCCGTCGCGGAAAAGATCGGCCCGGGCGCAATGCTGATGCCGTTCTCCATCGCGGCGCCGAACAGGCGCAGCGCATCCACGCGCGGCGGCAGTTCGATCCACAGGAAATAGCCGCCGAGCGGCGCACACACTTCGGTCCCCTGCGGAAAATATGCGCGCACCGCCGCGAGCATCTGTTCCTGATGCGCGGCGAGATTGCGTCGCAGCTTGCGCAGAAAGCGGTCGTATCCGCCGTCCTGCAGATAGCTCGATATCGCCAGTTGCGCCGGCACGTCGGCCGACGGCGCCGCGACGCATTGCGCCTGCCGGATCTGATGCACGTAACGTCCGGCCGCGACCCAGCCGATGCGGAAACCTGGCGCGAGGCATTTCGAAAACGAGCCGCAATGAAGCACGAGCCCGCTATCGTCGTACAGTTTGGCGGGGCGCATCGGCGCGGACCCGAAATACAGCTCGCTGTAGACGTCGTCTTCGATCAGCGGCACCTGATACGCGGCGAGCAGATCGATCAGCGCGCGCTTGCGCTCGTCGGACAACGTCGCCCCGGTCGGATTGTGGAACGACGTCATGAGCCAGCAGGCGCGAATCGGATGCTGGTCGAGCGCTTCGGCGAGTGCGTCGAGATCGAGCCCCGTGCGCGGATCGACCGGAATTTCGACGGCCTTCAGATGCAGGCGCTGCACCGCCTGCAACACCGCGTGGAAGGCCGGACGTTCGATCGCGACCAGTTCGCCCGGGCGCGTCAGCGCCTGCAGGCTCAGCGTCAGCGCCTCCAGCGCGCCGGTCGTGATGACGATTTCGTCCATCGGCAACGCCGCGCCCGCAATCAGGTAGCGCAACGCAATCTGCCGGCGCAGCCCTTCGTCCCCGGGCGGAAAGCCGGACAGCAGCCGCGTGCGATTCATGTTGCGCGCCACCGAAGTGACGCAGCGCCACAGGCTGCTCATCGGAAACAGCGAATAGCTGGCGAACGCCGACCCCAGCTGAACGATGTGCTGATCCTTGATGGAATCGATGAGCCTGGCGAGCGCATCGTCGACGCCGCTGCGTGCAGCGGGCGTCTTGCGCGGCGGGCCGTGGCTCGGGCGCGCGCGCTTTCCTCCGACATCCGAAACGAAATAGCCGGAGCGCGTTCGCGCGACGATCAGACCCTCGCTCTCGAGCAGGTAGTACGCGCGGAATACGGTCGTCGGGCTGACCTTGAACGCCTTGCTGGCGTCGCGAATGGTCGGAATGCGCGCACCGGGCACCAGATCGCCGCGCCGAATGGAATCGGCTATCGTCTGCGCCAGCGCCGCATATCGCTTCATGCGTGTCCTCTGCCGATCCGTGCCTCGTTGAAAAAAAGAGTAGCACGGGGCATGTCGCGCACCATCTGGTCCTCATATCTGATCCGCTTGTTTTTTCAAGGCCCTGATCCTTTTCATTTGCACGGTTCACGGGCATCCTCTCGGCACCTTTTTTCATCCGGTGTCCAATCCATACGGAATTCACGCTGCCCGACGGCTGATCCGTGGTCCTGCGCATTTGCGCGGGGCCTTGTCTGCCGGCGTCTCCACCTCTCACCCAGGAATACCCAGCGTGAAATTGAAGACCCTCGTCGCGGGCCTCGTGGCCGGTATCGCCCTCAATCTTTCCGGCGGCGCGGCCGAAGCGGCCTGCATCAGCAATCCTCCGGCCCAGTCCAACGCGTCGTTCCCGAGCGCACTCACGGGCAAGCTCGTCTATCACAGCTACGTCAACTACGGCGACGGCACGAGCCAGCTGTTCCTCTACGATTTCTCGGCGCACACGCTGACCCAGTTGAGCAAGAGTACGTGGGGCATCACCGATCCGATGAACGGCGTGTTCAGCCCCGACGGCAAGTGGCTCGCGTTCATGGGCATCAAAAACAACGCGTGGAACGTGTTCATGCTCCAGCTCGGCACCAGCAATCCGCCGATCAACATGACGAACAGCACGGGCGCCACCCGCAACGAAGACCCGAAATTCAGCGCGGACGGCAAGACCCTCGTGTTCAAGCAGAACGGCGACGTCAAGCAGGCGACGCTGTCGTACACGAGCGCGGGCCCGGTGTTCACGTCGGTCGTGAGCCTGACGAACGCGCCGGCCGGCGCCGAGTATTCGATGCCGTTTCTCGCGCCGGACGCGAGCGCCGTCTACTACGCCACCGGCACCGGCGCGAACATGGGCCTGATGAAGCGCACGATCGCGACCGGCGCCACGGCCGTGTTCGATAATCCGGCGGGCCTGCAGACCTACTATCCGATCGTGCGCGCGGACGGCACGGTGTTCTACGCGCGCTGGAAGGACACGAGCCAGCTCGACCAGATCTATTCGAAGACCGCGGACCCGGCGTCGACGCCGAACCAGCTCGCGATCAACGACTGCATCAGCAACAACTCCGATCCGGCGCCGGTGAACGGCACGAACTACGTGTTCTTCTCGTCGACGACGGCCGGCGGCTATCAGCTCTACGTGGGCGACGTGACGACCGGCCAGCGCTGGAGCCTGTCGCAGTTCGGCGTGAACGCCGACACGACGAAGGCCAAGCTCGGGTCGAACTACTACGGCGGTCCGGCCGCCGGCCAGACCACGCTGCTGTCGCAAGGGCGTCCCGCCGCCGCGTCGGCCAGCTACAACGCATCCCTGACGCCGGACAAGGCCTTCGACGGCAACACCACCAGCACGCGATGGGATTCGCCGGAGGGCGCCGGCGTCGATCCGCAATGGATCTCCGTGGATCTCGGTTCCGTGAAGACCATCAACGGCGTCGATCTCTACTGGGACGCCGGCGCGCTCGTCTACCAGATCCAGACGTCGAGCGACAACGTGAACTGGACGACGATCTATTCGACGAGCAACGGTGTCTCGTACGGCCATGTCGCGATCCCGAATCTCAACGGCCGCGGCCGCTACGTGCGGATGTACGGCACGAAGCGCGCGACGCAGTGGGGGTATTCGCTCGACGAAATGCAGGTGTGGGGGTATTGAGCGTCCAGCGCAAACGAAAAAGCGACCCGACGGGTCGCTTTTTTTACGTCATGCGATGCAGGCGTCACGCATGCATCGCGAGCGACGCCGGGAAGGCCGAACCCACGCCGCCCACCCCCTGCGCGAGCGGCGCGACCTGCTTGCGGCGCTCCCGCGTCGGCGCCACGCCGAACGCGTCGCGGTAGCTCTTGCTGAAATGGCACGCCGACTGGAACCCGCATGCCATCGTGATGTGCATGATCGACATGTCGGTCTGCAGCAGCAGCTCGCGCGCGCGGCGTAGCCGCAGCGTCAGGTAGTAGTGCGTCGGCGTCACGCCGAGATGCTCGCGGAACAGCCGCTGCAGTTGCCGCTGCGACATGTTCGCGAGGCGCGCGAGCTCCTCGCGCGACAGCGGCTCCTCGATGTTGTTCTCCATCAGCGAGATCACTTCGAACAGCGACTTGTTGGCCGAGCCGAGCCGCGCGACGAGCGGCATCCGCTGCTGCGCGCTCGTGTCGCGCACGTGCTCGACGATGAACTGCTCGGCGATCTGCGTGACGCGCGCGGTGCCCACGCGCGCGGCGATCAGGTTCAGCATCATGTCGAGCGGCGCGACGCCGCCCGTGCAGGTGATGCGGTCGCGATCGATCACGAACAGCTCCTTCAGGAAGCGCGTGTCGGGAAACTCCTCCTTCAGCGCGGACATGTTCTCCCAGTGGATCGCGCACGCGTAGCCCGCGAGCAGGCCCGACTTCGCGAGCGCATAGGTGCCCGTGCACAGGCTGCCGAGCGGAATGCCCGAACGCGCGAAGCGGCGCAGCGTCGACAGGTGGGCGGCGGTGGTCGCGCGCTGCACGTCGACGCCGCCGCACACGAACACGATGTCCGGCTGCCCCGCGCATTCGGCCGGGCCGGTGTCGACGGTCAGGCCGTTGCTCGCCGTGACCGGGCCGCCTTCCGGGCTGATGACCGACCAGCGGTAGAGCGGCTGGCCGCTCAGGTAATTCGCCATCCGAAGCACCTCGATCGCATTCGTGAACGCAATCATCGTGAAGTTGGGCAACGGCATGAACGCGAAGTGGGACAGCGACGCTGTGCGGTCGGGCGACATGGGGAGCGTTCCTTGAATCTCTACTAATAGCTATTGGCCCGAGGCACCGAACGGGCTGGGGTATTGTGTGAGCGAGTGCAACAAGCGTGCCATACGGCTAAACCCTAGCTACATACGTTGATTTGGCTCAAACGCGTTGCTGCACTGCACCGAATCCGTGACCGGCTGCACCCGCCGCGGGCGGCGGCGGCACCGCGGCAGTGCCTGCCGGCCGTTGCCGCGCTGCGGCGGCGATGCTTGGCGATCCGAAAAAGCACGACCGGTCACTTGTATAAAACGGACGCGCATGGCGGAAAAGGCAAAGAACGCGTCTAAATTCATCAATCGACCGAAAATCCGAACGACAAGAATAGAGCCGTCGGCAGCCATGCCCTGGACATGCCGGAAACCCAGGCACGGCGGGCCTCAAGCATTGATTGCCGCCCACTATTCTTCGTCACGGATGCCCTATGTCGAACACCCAGTCTTTCTTCTCGCAGCCCCTCGCCGAGCGCGACGCGCCGGTCCGCAGCGCCATCCTGAAGGAACTCGAGCGACAGCAGTCGCAGGTCGAGCTGATCGCGTCGGAAAACATCGTGTCGCGCGCTGTGCTCGAAGCGCAGGGCTCGGTGCTGACCAACAAGTACGCGGAAGGGTATCCGGGCAAGCGCTACTACGGCGGCTGCGAATTCGCCGATGAAGTCGAGGCGCTTGCGATCGAGCGCGTGAAGCAGATCTTCAACGCCGGCTACGCGAACGTGCAGCCGCACTCGGGCGCGCAGGCGAACGGCTCGGTGATGCTCGCGCTCGCGAAGCCGGGCGACACGGTGCTCGGCATGTCGCTCGACGCGGGCGGCCACCTGACGCACGGCGCGAAGCCGGCGCTGTCGGGCAAGTGGTTCAACGCGGTGCAGTACGGCGTGAACCGCGACACGATGCTGATCGACTACGACCAGGTCGAGGAACTGGCTCACCAGCACAAGCCGAGCCTGATCATTGCCGGCTTCTCCGCGTATCCGCGCAAGCTCGACTTCGCGCGCTTCCGCGCGATCGCCGACAGCGTCGGCGCGAAGCTGATGGTCGACATGGCGCACATCGCGGGCGTGATCGCCGCAGGCCGCCACGCGAACCCGGTCGAGCACGCGCACGTCGTCACGTCGACCACGCACAAGACGCTGCGCGGCCCGCGCGGCGGCTTCGTGCTGACCAACGACGAGGAGATCGCCAAGAAGATCAACTCGGCCGTGTTCCCCGGCCTGCAGGGCGGCCCGCTGATGCACGTGATCGCCGGCAAGGCGGTCGCGTTCGGCGAAGTGCTGCATGCGGACTTCAAGACCTATATCGACAACGTGCTCGCGAACGCGCAGGCGCTCGGCGAAGTGCTGAAGGCGGGCGGCGTCGATCTCGTCACCGGCGGCACCGACAACCACCTGCTGCTCGTCGACCTGCGGCCGAAGGGCCTGAAGGGCGCGCCGGTCGAGCAGGCGCTCGAACGTGCGGGCATCACGTGCAACAAGAACGGCATCCCGTTCGACACCGAGAAGCCCACCGTCACGTCGGGCATCCGTCTCGGCACGCCGGCTGGCACGACGCGCGGCTTCGGCGTCGCGGAGTTTCGCGAGGTCGGCCGCCTGATCCTCGAGGTGTTCGACGCGCTGCGCGCGAACCCGGAGGGCGACCATGCCACCGAGCAGCGCGTGCGCCGCGAGATCTTCGCGCTCTGCGAGCGCTTCCCGATTTACTGATCGACACCGACACGAATGGAGCGAGAGGCGGATATGAGCACGCTGCATCAGGACAGCATCATCATCGACGGGTTGAACATCTCGAAGTTCGAGAAGCCGGTGTTCGAAGACATGCGCAAGGGCGGCATCACGGCCGCGAATTGCACGGTATCGGTGTGGGAGAACTTCACGAAGACCGTCGACAACATCGGCGTGATGAAGAAGAAGATCCGCGACAACAGCGAACTGCTGACGCTGGTGCGCACGACGGAAGACATCTTCCGCGCGAAGAAGGAAGACAAGACCGGCGTGATCCTCGGCTTCCAGAACGCGCACGCGTTCGAGGACAACATCGGCTACATCGAGGCGTTCGCCGACATGGGCGTGCGCGTCGTGCAGCTCTGCTACAACACGCAGAACCTGGTCGGCACCGGCTGCTACGAGCGCGACGGCGGGCTGTCCGACTTCGGCCGCGAAGTGATCACCGAGATGAACCGCGTCGGCATCATGGTCGACCTGTCGCATGTGGGCGGCAACACGTCGTCGGAAGCGATCGCGTTCTCGAAGAAGCCGGTGTGCTACTCGCACTGCCTGCCGTCGGGCCTGAAGGAGCATCCGCGCAACAAGAGCGACGAACAGCTGAAGGAGATCGCCGATGCGGGCGGCTTCGTCGGCGTGACGATGTTCGCGCCGTTCCTGAAGCGCGGGATCGAAGCGAACATCGACGACTACATCGAGGCGATCGACTACGTCGTGAACCTGATCGGCGAAGACGCGGTCGGCATCGGCACGGACTTCACGCAGGACTACGCGAAGGAATTCTTCGACATGCTGACGCATGACAAGGGCCGCTATCGCCAGCTGACCAACTTCGGCAAGGTGATCAACCCGGACGGCATCCGCACGATCGGCGAATTCCCGAACCTGACCGCCGCGATGGAACGCCACGGCTGGAAGGAGTCGCGCATCCGCAAGATCATGGGCGAGAACTGGGTGCGCGTGTTCAAGGACGTGTGGGGCGCATAAGCGTCACGCCACGTCGAGCCGAGCCGGACCGCCACTAGCGATTCACCACAAGAAAAGTCGGGACGTGCCCGCGCAAGCCGCGTGGGCGCGCGGACGATGCCGCGCCTGCGAGACCTGCAAAACCGCGGGCGGCGCGCGGCGAATTTTCCTCACGGAGTCACCACGATGCAACCGCAACTGCCGATCGACGTCGATCCCGATACCGGCGTCTGGACCACCGACGCGCTGCCGATGCTGTACGTGCCGCGCCACTTCTTCACGAACAACCACGTCGCCGTCGAGGAAGCGCTCGGCGTCGAAGCGTATGCCGAGATCCTCTACAAGGCCGGCTACAAGTCCGCGTACCACTGGTGCGACAAGGAAGCGAAGCTGCACGGCCTGACCGGCATGGCGGTGTTCGAGCACTACCTGAAGCGCCTGTCGCAGCGCGGCTGGGGCCTGTTCTCGATCATCGAGGCCGACCCGGCGACGGCGCGCGCGAAGATCGAGCTGCGCCACTCGTCGTTCGTGCTCCAGCAGCCGGGCAAGGAAGGCAAGCTCTGCTACATGTTCGCCGGCTGGTTCGCCGGCGCGATGGACTGGGTGAACGACACGACGCCGGAAGGCAAGGGCGCGCCGCGCTCGCAGTCGAAGGAAGTGCAGTGCGCGGCCGAGCACCACGACCACTGCGTCTTCGAAGTGTCGCCGATCGCGCACTGATGCGCTGACGATCCAACACCGAACAACACCCGCAACACGAGACACACGAACGCCAGAGGTCGCCAGCGATGCGTTATCCCCACCTGTTCAAACCCATGCAGCTGAACCAGCTGACGCTGCGCAACCGGATCGTCAGTACCGCCCACGCGGAGGTGTATGCCGAGCCGGGCGGCCTGCCGGGCGACCGCTACATCCGCTATTACGAAGAGAAGGCGAAGGGCGGCGTCGGCCTGGCGATCTGCGGCGGGTCGAGCCCAGTGTCGATCGACAGCCCGCAGGGCTGGTGGAAATCGGTGAACCTGTCGAACGACAGGATCATCGATCCGCTCACGCGGCTGGCCGACACGATGCACAAGCACGGCGCGAAGATCATGATCCAGGCGACGCACATGGGCCGCCGCTCGTCGTTCCACGGCGAGCACTGGCCGCACCTGATGTCGCCGTCGGGCGTGCGCGAGCCGGTGCACCGCGGCAACGCGAAGATCATCGAGATCGAGGAAATCCGCCGCATCATCGGCGATTTCGCGGCGGCCGCGAAGCGCGTGAAGGCTGCCGGCATGGACGGCATCGAAATCTCGGCCGCCCACCAGCACCTGATCGACCAGTTCTGGAGCAAGCGCTCGAACCATCGCACCGACGAATGGGGCGGCAGCCTCGAGAACCGCCTGCGCTTCGGCATCGAAGTGCTGACGGCGGTGCGCGAAGCGGTCGGCAAGGATTTCTGCGTCGGCCTGCGCATGTGCGGCGACGAATTCCACGAGGACGGCCTCGATCACGAAGCGCTGAAGGAAATCGCGCAGGCGATGTCGGAGACGGGCCTGATCGACTACCTGAGCGTGGTCGGTTCCGGCGGGGATACGCACAACACGATCGCGAACTGCATGCCGCCGATGGCGCTGCCGCCGGAGCCGTTCGTGCACCTCGCGGCCGGCATCAAGTCGGTCGTGAAGATTCCGGTGATGCACGCGCAGAGCATCCGCGATGCGGGCCAGGCCGAGCGCCTGCTCGCCACCGGCATGATCGACCTGGTCGGCATGACGCGCGCACAGATCGCCGATCCGCACATGGTCATCAAGATTCGCGACGGCCGCGAGGACGAAATCAAGCAGTGCGTCGGCGCGAACTACTGCATCGACCGCCAGTACAACGGCCTCGACGTGCTGTGCATCCAGAACGCGGCCACCTCGCGCGAAGCGACGATGCCGCACATCATCGAGAAGTCGCGCGGCCCGAAGCGCAAGGTGGTGGTGGTGGGCGCCGGCCCGGCGGGCCTCGAGGCGGCGCGCGTCGCGAAGCTGCGCGGGCACGACGTGGTGCTGTTCGAGAAGAACACGGAAGTGGGCGGGCAGGTGATGATCGCCGCGAGGGCGCCGCAGCGCGAACAGATGTCGGGGATCATCCGCTGGTTCGACATGGAAACCAGGCGCCTGGGCGTCGACCGCCGCCTCGGCGTGGCCGCCGACGAGAAGATGATCATGGCCGAGAAGCCGGACATCGTCGTGCTCGCGACGGGCGGCTCCAGCTTCACCTGGCAGGTGCCGGGCTGGGGCGTGGCCGAGGGCCTGGCCGTCAGCTCGTGGGACATCCTGACCGGCAAGGTCGAGCCGAAGCAGAACGTGCTGCTGTTCGACGGCGTGAGCACCCATGCGGGCGCGGGCGTGGCCGACTTCATGGCGAGCCGCGGCTCGAAGGTCGAGGTCGTCACGCCCGACGTGAAGGTGGCCGACGATTGCGGCGGCACGACGTTCCCGATCTTCTATCGCCGCCTGTACGCGCTCGGCGTGATCCCGACGCCGAACACTATGCTCGACCGCGTCTATGAAGAAGACGGCAAGAAGATCGCCGTGCTGCGCAACGAGTACACGGAGGAACTGGAAGAGCGCGCCGTCGACCAGGTGGTGATCGAGAACGGTTCGTCGCCGAACGACGAGCTGTACTGGAAGCTCAAGCCGGAATCGCTGAACCGCGGCCAGATCGATCCGCACACGCTGTTCGCGGCCCAGCCGCAGCCGTGCCTGTCGGAAGAGCTCGGCAACGGCCGTTTCCTGCTGTTCCGTGTCGGCGACTGCATCTCGATGCACAACGTCCATGGCGCGATCTACGACTCGCTGCGTCTCGTGAAGGATTTCTAACGCCATGAATCCGTCCTTCCTGATTACCGCATTGCTGTGGCTGTCGGTGGCGGGGCTCGCGTTCGCGGTCGCGAAGCGCTCGTCGTACTGGCGTCTCGGCCGGGCCACCGCGCCCGGCGCGTTCGGCGTCGCGAACCTGTTCGCGATCCCGAAGCGCTACTTCGTCGACCTGCACCACGTGGTCGCCCGCGATCCGTACATCGCGAAGACGCACGTCGCGACGGCAGGCGGCGCGATCGCCGCGCTCGCACTGGTGTTCGTCAACTACGGCCTCGCGATCTACTCGCCGTGGCTCGACAAGCTGATCTTCCTGGCAGCGCTCGCGATGCTGGTCGGCGCGGTGTTCGTGTGGCGCCGCCGTCACGCGCGGAACGTGCCGGCGCGGCTGTCGAAAGGCCCGTGGAATACGCTGCCGTGGCTGCTCGGCTCGTTCGCGCTCGGCCTCGTGCTGTACATGCTGGTGCCGGCCGGCGCGATGTCCGGCGCGTTCGCGGTGCTCTGCGCGGTGCTGATCGGCGTCGGCGCATTCGCGATGACGTTCGGCGCCGCGAAGGGCGGCCCGATGAAGCACGCGATCGCGGGCCTGCTGCATCTCGCGTTCCACCCGCGCCAGGAGCGTTTCGCGGCGACCCGCGAATCGTTCACCGGCAACGGCACCGCCACGCCGCCGACCGCGCTGAAGCTGCCCGACATCGAGCAGCAGGAATACGGCGTCGCGAAGCCGGTCGAGTTCCGCTGGAACCAGTTGCTGAGCTTCGATGCATGCGTGCAGTGCGGCAAGTGCGAAGCCGCGTGCCCTGCGTTCGCGTCGGGCCAGCCGCTGAACCCGAAGAAGCTGATCCAGGATCTCGTCGTCGGGATGGCGGGCGGCAGCGATGCGGCGTATGCGGGCAGCCCGACGCCGGGCATCGCGGTCGGCCAGCACCGCGGCGAGCCGAACGGCCCGATCGTGTCGGGGCTGATCGAAGCGCAGACGTTGTGGTCGTGCACGACCTGCCGCGCGTGCGTGCAGGAATGCCCGATGCTGATCGAGCACGTCGACGCGATCGTCGACATGCGCCGCAACCAGACGCTCGTGCACGGCACGGTGCCGGGCAAGGGCGCGGAAGTGCTCGCGAACCTGCGCGAGACGGGCACGATGGGCGGCTACGACACGGCCGCGCGCTACGACTGGTCGGTGGACCTGAACGCGCCGGTCGCGCAGCCCGGCAAGCCGGTCGACGTGCTGTTCGTCGCGGGCGAGGGCGCGTTCGACATGCGCTACCAGCGCACGCTGCGCGCGCTCGTCAAGGTATTGAACCGCGCTGGCGTCGATTATGCGGTGCTCGGCGGCGGCGAGACCGACACGGGCGACGTCGCGCGCCGTCTCGGCGACGAAGCGACGTTCCAGCAGCTCGCGAAGCGCCTGATCGGCACGCTGTCGACGCTGTCGTACAAGCAGATCGTCACGGCCGACCCGCACGTGATGCACAGCCTGCGCAACGAATACCGCGCGCTCGGCCTGCGCGTGACGGTCAAGCATCACACGACGTATCTCGCCGAACTCGCGGAGAGCGGCAGGATTTCGCCGAAGGCCGTCGATGCGCTGAGCGAGAAGCGCACCACGTATCACGACCCGTGCTACCTCGGCCGCTACAACGGCGAGACGGACGCGCCGCGCAAGCTGCTGAAGACGATCGGCATCCAGGTCGTCGAGATGGAGCGCAACGGGATGCGCGGCCGCTGCTGCGGCGGTGGCGGCGGCGCGCCGCTGACCGACATCCCCGGCAAGCAGCGCATTCCCGACATCCGTATCGCCGACGCGCGCACGATCGGCGCGGAGGTGGTCGCGGTTGCCTGCCCGAACTGCACGGCGATGCTCGAAGGCGTCGTGGGCCCGCGCCCCGATGTGCTCGACGTGGCCGAACTCGTTGCTGCGTCGCTGGAGTGAGTGAATCGATGAACACGATCAAACGAATCGATCCGCGCCGGCCGTTCATCATCACGGCGGCGGGCCTGAAGCGCATCACGCTGGGCGAGGAAGGCAGCGCAGACGCGAGCGCCGCGCACTGGTCCGCCCACGCGCACGGCGCTGCGGCCGCGAAGCCGCGCCGCGCTGTGCAGGATCCGAAGCACGTGCTGCTCGCGGTGGCGCACAGCGAGCGTGGCGCGCTCGACGACCATGCGCGCCAGGCAATCGCCGCCGCCGCGCTGCTCGCCGACGCGCAAACCGAAGTCGCGCTGCTGGTGTTCGGCGAACTGAAGGACGACGTGGCCGAACTCGGCGTCGACAAGCTGATCGAGCTGAGCGGCTTCGATCGCCGCGCGTTCGCGCCTGAAAGCGAATTGCAAGCGTTGCAGGCGTGCGTCGCGACGCTCGCGCCGAAGCACGTGTTCGTGCCCGACAACGCGAGCGGCGACGGCGATCTCGGCCGGCGCCTTGCGGCGGCGGCCGGCGCGAGCGTCGCGACCCACGTGGTCGAGCTCGACGCGCGGCACGTCGGCGCGTATGCGCAAGCAAAACGCGCATTCGCCACGCGTGCGCTGCCGGACGTGATCCTGCTCGCGCCGAACGCGGTGGACCCGAAGCTGCCGTTCGTCGGCGCGGGCGAGCGCCTTGCCGGCGACTTCATCCGTCCGGCGGGCGACGCCGGCGAGTCGTATCGCGATCTCGGCCTCGAGGAAATCGACGCGGCGCAGGTCGCGCTCGAGGAGGCCGATTTCATCGTGTCGGCCGGCAACGGCGTGACCGACATCGGTGCGTTCGAGCGGCTCGCCGGCGCGTTCGGCGCGGCGATCGGCGCGAGCCGTGTCGCGGTCGACAACGGCCACTTCACGCGCGACAAGCAGGTCGGCGCGACCGGCAAGACGGTCGAGGCGAGCGTCTACATCGCGTTCGGCATTTCGGGCGCGGTGCAGCACCTGCAGGGCATCAAGGACTGCCGCCACGTGATCGCGGTGAACCTCGACGGCAGCGCGCCGATCGCGAAGCGCGCGAACCTGACGGTGGTCGGCGACGCGCAGGGCACGATCGCCGCGCTGATCGAGCAGGTCCAGGCCGCGCGGGCCGCGCGCGGCGCATCGCCGGCAGCGGCCGGCGCCCGTCAACCGGAAGGAGTCGCTGCATGAACGCCCCCCGACTGTTGAAGCGCATCGCGGTGCTGGTGTCGGTCGGCCGGCATCCGGTCAGCGGCGCGCAGCGCTACAGCCGCAACGACGCGGCCGCGCTCGAGCTCGGCCGCGCGCTGGCCGAGCGCCATCACTCGCAGATCGACGTGATCCACGCGGGCGACCCGATCACGCCGGCGCTTGCCGAATACCTGGCGCTCGGCGCGCGGGAGGTCGAGGTGCTGACCTGCCGCGACGGCGACGATGCCGCGCGCGCGCTCGCCGCGCGCGTCGACGGCTACGACCTCGTGCTGACCGGCACACGCGCCGAGGGCGCGTACGACACCGGGATGCTGCCGTATCAGGTCGCCGCGGCGCTCGGCTATCCGCTCGTCGGCTCGGCCGTCGATCTGACGATCGACGCGGGCCGCGCGACGGTTCGGCAATTCTTGCCGAAAGGGCTGCGCCGGCGCGTCGACGCCGCGCTGCCGGCGGTCGTCGCCGTGCATCCGCTCGCGAACGTGCAGCCGCGCTACGCGTATGCGCGGCTGAAGGCGGGCAGCGTGCGCCCGGTGCGCGTGTCGCCCGACGCGGACGCCGGCGCGGCCGCGTGGACGGTCGGCGCGATCGAGCGCAAGCCGGTGAAGCTGGCCGCCGCCGAGAAGCGCTCCGGGCATGCCCGGATGCTGTCGGCGACCACCACCGAAAGCCGGGGCGGGAACGTCGTAAATGAAGGGAGTTCGGTCGAAAAAGCACAAGTGATCCTCGCGTATTTGCGCGAGCATCAGCTCATCGACTACTGATTTTGATGCCTGTCGGCAAGAACCCAGGGACGCAAGGAATCCGGAGCAAACGATGAAAGTAACGGCAGACATTCGTGCACTGATCGAACGACGCAAGGCAGGGTACAGCCTGGAAGCGCCGTTCTATACGAGCGAGGAGATTTTCGCGCTCGACATGGAGGCGATCTTCCGCCAGCACTGGATCCAGGTGGCGGTCGAGCCCGACGTGCCCGAGCCGGGCGACTACGTGACCGTGCAACTGGGGAGCGATTCGATCCTGATCGTGCGCGACGACGACATGCAGATCCGCGCGTTCCACAACGTGTGCCGCCATCGCGGCGCGCGGCTGTGCAACGAGGACAAAGGGTCGGTCGGCAATATCGTGTGCCCGTACCACAGCTGGACCTACAACCTGACCGGCCAGCTGATGTTCGCCGAGCACATGGGCGAGCAGTTCGACCGCTGCAAGCACAGCCTGAAGCAGGTGCACGTCGAGAACCTCGCGGGCCTGATCTTCATCTGCCTCGCGGACGAGCCGCCGGCGGACTTCGCGCAACTGCGCGCGACGATGGAGCCGTACCTGCTGCCGCATGACTTGCCGAACACGAAGATCGCCGCGCAGATCGACATCATCGAGGAAGGCAACTGGAAGCTCACGATGGAGAACAACCGCGAGTGCTATCACTGCGTCGCGAACCATCCTGAGCTGACGATCTCGCTGTACGAATACGGGTTCGGCTACCAGCGCTCCGACGCCAACGCCGAGGGCATGGACGCGTTTGCGGAGACGTGCATCCGGCGAGGGAAGGAGTGGGCCGAGATGGGCCTGCCGTCCGCCGAGGTCGAAAGGCTGCTCGACGTGACCGGGTTCCGCACGCAGCGCCTGCCGCTCGACCGCAGCGGCGAATCCCAGACGCTCGACGCGAAGGTCGCGTCGAAGAAGCTGCTGGGCGATTTCAGCCAGCCTGATCTCGGCGGCCTGTCGTTCTGGACGCAGCCGAACTCGTGGCACCACTTCATGAGCGACCACATCGTCACGTTCTCGGTGATTCCGCTGTCCGCCGGCAAGACGCTCGTGCGCACCAAGTGGCTCGTGCACAAGGACGCGAAGGAAGGCATCGACTACGACGTGAAGAACCTCACGGCCGTGTGGAACGCGACCAACGACCAGGACCGCGCGCTCGTCGAGTTTTCGCAGCGCGGCGCGACGAGCAGCGCGTACGAGCCGGGTCCGTACTCGCCGTACACCGAAGGGCTCGTCGAGAAATTCGCGGCCTGGTACATCGGCCGGCTCGCCGAACAAACCGGCGCGTAGTCGTCAGCGGAACAGCAAGCGGAGCAAGACATGATGCGAGATGCGGCGAATTTCGAGCCGACCGACAGCCGGGTGACGCGCCCGGCGTTCTGGAACGCGCTTCCCGAGCGCTGGACGAGCGACGTCGAGGAAACACTGGTCTGCTGCCAGGTGCGGCAGGAAACGCACGACGTGAAGAGTTTCTTCTTCCGTTCGCCGCAGGGCCGTGCGTTCTCGTTCGAGCCCGGGCAGTTCATCACGCTCGAGCTCGACATCGACGGCGAGACGATCAACCGCTGCTACACGATTTCGTCGTCGCCCGCGCGGCCGCACACGATCTCGATCACGGTCAAGCGCGTGCCGGGCGGCAAGGTGTCGAACTGGCTGCACGACAACCTGCAGCCGGGCGCGCCGATCCGCGTGCTCGGCCCGGCCGGCGAGTTCACCTGCGCGCGGCATCCGGCGCGCAAGTACCTGTTCCTGTCCGCGGGCTCCGGCATCACGCCGTTGATGTCGATGAGCCGCGCGCATCACGATCTCGCCGAGGATCGCGACATCGTGTTCGTGCACAGCGCACGCACGCCCGACGACATCATCTTCGCGCGCGAGCTCGACCTGATCGCGACGAACCACACGAACTTCCGCACGTCGTTCGTCGTCGAGCGGGTCGGCGCGCGCACCAGCTGGCCGGGCGTCACGGGCTTCCTGTCGCTGTCGCTGCTGAAGCTGATCGCGCCGGACTTCATGGAGCGCGAGATCTTCACGTGCGGCCCGGCGCCGTACATGAAGGCCGTGCGAGACCTGCTCGACGAAGCGGGCTTCGATCGCAAGCAGTACCACGAGGAAAGCTTCTCGTTCGAGACGCTCGCGCAGACGGCGAGCGACGAACTGGCGGCCGACCTTGCACCCGCCACGAACGGCGACGGCGCGGACAGCGACAAGGCGACGACGCAGTTCACCGTCAGCTTCGCGAAGAGCAACCGCGAGATCGCGTGCGGATCGGAGCAGCACGTGCTGGATGCGGCACGCCAGTCGGGCGTGCGGCTGCCGGCGTCGTGCACGCAGGGCATGTGCGGCACCTGCAAGGTGAAGCTCGTGTCCGGCCAGGTGGAGATGAAGCACAACGGCGGGATCCGCCAGCGCGAGATCGATCAGGGGATGGTGCTGCTGTGCTGCAGCAAGCCGCTGACGGACCTCGTGATCGACAAGTAGCCGCCGGCGTCGCAACTGGACAAGCGCGCGTCGGAAAACAACGATACCGTGGAATTGTGGTTGAAGAACCTAGAGAGGCATGGGGGCATTCGCGCCCGATTCAAAGGAGATCGACCATGAAGTTGTTCGGAAAACTGCTGTATGCCGGCGCGCTGTCGGCGATGGTGGCGCTGAGTGCGTCGGCGCTTGCCGACACGAAACCCACGCTGAAGATCGGCTATGTCGAAGGCTGGGACGACAGCGTCGCGACGTCGAACGTCGCCGCGCGCATCATCGAGAAGAAGCTGGGCTACCAGGTGCAGCTCGTGCCGGTCGCGGCCGGCGTGATGTGGCAGGGCGTCGCGCGCGGCGACCTCGATGCGACGCTGTCCGCGTGGCTGCCGGTCACGCACGGCTCGTACTGGGATCAGTACAAGGCCAAGGTCGTCGATCTCGGCGCGAACTTCAACGACGCGAAGATCGGCCTGATCGTGCCGGCCTACGTGAAGGCGAAGAGCATCGACGATCTGAATGCGGAGAAGGCCGATTTCGGCGGCCGCATCGTCGGGATCGACGCCGGTGCCGGCGTGATGCGCAAGACCGACGAGGCGATCAAGAACTACGGCCTCAACTACTCGCTGATGCCGAGCTCGGGCAGCGCGATGACGGCGGAGCTGGCGCGTTCGGTCAACGCGAACAAGCCGGTGATCGTCACCGGTTGGGCGCCGCACTGGATGTTCGCGAAGTGGAAGCTGCGCTTCCTCGACGATCCGAAGAAGGTGTTCGGCGGCGCGGAGCACGTCGACAGCGTCGCGAACCCGGGCCTCGAAACGAAGGCGAAGCCGGTGGTCGCGTTCCTGAAGAAATTCCAGTGGAAGCCGGGCGAAATCGACAGCGTGATGCTGGCGATCCAGAACGGCTCGAAGCCGGAAGCCGCCGCCGATGCGTGGATCGCAGCCCATGCGGACCGCGTGAATGCATGGACGGAAAGCGCGCAGTAATTCGTCGCGCAAAAACATAAAAAAGACCTCCGGGAGTGACACCAGGATTCCGAAGAAATTCGGTGTGGCCGGCGTCATATCCCGGAATAATTTTTCCGATTCTGCAAAAAAGCGCAAAAATTGTTACACTGCGCCTCTTGTGCGGAGTCATCACAGGAGGATTTGGATGAGTCAGGCAGGACTGCGTGCGAATGGCACCAGTGATGTTGAGGCAACCATCTCACATGATTCGACGGGCCACACGCTGCATCGTGGCCTGACTTGGAAAGATGCATTCTGGGTAACGAGCGGCGTGCCGGCAGGCGTGCTGTTCACGATCGGCGGCGTGTGCGCGGCGATCGGCCAGCCCGCGTGGGCGATCTGGATCGCCGCGATCACGATGGGGCTGATCCAGAGCGCGACTTATGCGGAAATTTCCGGGCTATTTCCCCATAAATCGGGCGGCGCGTCGGTGTATGGCGCGATCGGCTGGGTGCGTTACAGCAAACTGATTGCCCCGGTATCCGTGTGGTGCAACTGGCTCGCGTGGTCGCCGATGCTCGCACTCGGATGCGGTCTCGCGGCGAGCTACGCGCTGACGAGCCTCTTTCCCGCCGATGCGGCGGTGCTGCACTGGCAGCTCAAGATCGCGGACCTGAGCTTCATCAAGCCGGGCCTTTCCCTGCGGATCAACGCGACGTTCATCATCGCGACGATCCTGCTCCTCGTCACGTTCAAGCTTCAGCACAGCGGCGCGTCGAAGGCCGCGCGCACGCAGCGCATTCTCGGCATCGCGTCGCTCACGCCGCTCCTGATCGTCGGCATCGTGCCGTTCGTGACCGGCGACGTGCCGATGTCGAACCTGTTGCCGCTGCTGCCGCTCGGCCACGACGCGCAAGGCAACCTGACCACCGCGACCTTCGGTTCGTGGAACGGCCAGGGCGTCGTGATGGCGCTCGGCGCGATGTTCATGGCGGGCTGGGCGTCGTACGGCTTCGAGACGGCCGTCTGCTACACGCGCGAATTCCGCGATCCGCGCCGCGACACCGCGAAGGCGATCTTCTGGTCGGGCGCGCTGTGCCTCGTCGTGATGACGCTCGTGCCGATGGCGTTCCAGGGCGCGCTCGGCACGCAGGCGATGCTCGATCCGGCGATCGGCGACGGCACCGGCGTCGGCGCGGCGATGGCGAAGATCGTCGGCGGCGGCGCATGGGTCGCGAACGCGGTCGTCGTGATGCTGATGCTGTCGATCCTGCTGATCGTGATGACGTCGATGATGGGCTCGTCGCGCACGCTGTACCAGGCGTCGGTCGACGGCTGGCTGCCGAAGTACCTGTCGCACGTGAACGAGCACGGCTCGCCGACGCGCGCGATGTGGACCGATCTCGGCTTCAACCTCGTGCTGCTGATGATGTCGGACTACATGACGGTGCTGTCGATCTCGAACGTCTGCTACATGCTGTTCGTATTCCTGAACCTTCAGTCCGGCTGGATTCACCGGATGGATCGCGGCGGCTGGGAGCGCCCGTTCCGCTGCCCGACGTGGCTGCTCGTCGCGGGCTCGCTGTGCGGCTACGCGAACCTCGTCTACGTCGGCGCGGGCGCGAACCTGCAGGGCGAAGGCACGCTGCGCAACGGGCTGATCGCGATGCTGCTGATCGTGCCGGTGTTCCTCTATCGCCACTACTGGCAGGATCGCGGCCGCTTCCCCGCGCAGATGCAGCGCGACATGGAGCTCGAGACGCCGAAGCGCGGCGCGTGGCTCGATCTCGCGCCGTATGCGGCGCTGGTTGGCGCCGCATTGACGATCTGGCTGTCGTATTACCTTGCCTGGGTGAAGTAAGCGCGCAGAAGGTGTAGCGATTCTCGCGCCGGACACGGAAACCGCACACGGGTCCGGCGCGATGGAAATCGCGCGGGCGCCGCCGCCGCGCCGCTTACGGAAACACCACCGTCCGATCCCCGTTCAGGAACACCCGCCGCTCGATGAACGCCTTCACCGCGCGCGCGAGCGTGATGCATTCGACGTCGCGGCCCACCGCGAGCAACTGCTCCGGACGATACGCGTGATCGACGCGCTCGACGACCTGCTCGATGATCGGGCCTTCGTCGAGATCGTCGGTGACGAAGTGCGCGGTCGCGCCGATCAGCTTCACGCCGCGCGCGTGCGCCTGGTGATACGGCTTCGCGCCCTTGAAGCCGGGCAGGAACGAGTGATGGATGTTGATCGCGCGGTTCGCGAGCTTCGCGCTCGTTTCCTGCGACAGCACCTGCATGTAGCGCGCGAGGATCACGAGCTCCGCGCCGCTCGTCTCGAACACGTCGAGCCATTGCGCTTCCTGCTGCGCCTTCGTGTCGGCGGTGATCGGGAAATGGCGGAACGGCAGCCCGTGCTGCGCGGCCAGCGGTTCGAAGTCCGGATGGTTCGACACGATGCCGACGATGTCCATCTTCAGCTCGCCCATCCGCCAGCGGAACAGCAGGTCGGCAAGGCAGTGCTCGAGCTTCGACACCATGATCAGCACCTTCGGCCGCGCATTGACGTCGTGGATCGCCCATTGCATGTCGAAGCCGGCGGCGATCGGCGTGAATTCGTGCCGCAGCGCGTCGACGCTGAGCGTTTCGTCGGTCGGATGGAACACGCAGCGCACGAAGAAGCGGTTGCTGAGATCGTCGTCGAACACGTTCAGCGCGTCGACGTAGCAGCGATGGCGGTCGAGAAAGCCGACGACGGCGGCGACCTGGCCGGCCGCGCTCGGGCACGACAGCGTCAGGACGAATTGTTCGGGGCGTTGGGCGTCGCTCATGGGGCTCCTCGGGTCTCGGTGGGCGATCGGCATCGCGCGGCGCACGGGGCTGCGCCGCGACGGCGGATCGCGATGCCCAAGTAAATCAGGCCAGATTTCGAGCGGATAGAACCGACTCGCCGTGTGGCTGGTATCGGCGCGTCAGCGCGGGGCCGCGCGGCGCGTCACGCGAGCGCGCACGCGTCGAGCAGCCAGCGGCGGAACACCGGCGCGGCGCTGGGCTCCGGCCGCGCCGGCGGCCGCACGAGGAAATACCCGCGCGACGTGACGACCGGCGCATCGACGAGCGCCACGAGCTGCCCCGACGCGACGAGTTCGTCGACGAGCGGCGTCCAGCCGAGCGCGACGCCTTCGCCGAGCAGTGCCGCGTGGATCACGAGCGCATAGCTGTTGAAGGTCACGCCGTGCGCGGCCGCCGGCGCGGCGAGCCCGTGCGCGTCGAACCAGCCGCGCCACGACAGCCAGCGCTCGGGCCGGGTCGGCTGCACGTGCAGCAGCGGCAGGTCGAGCAGGTCGCCGGGCTGCGCGACCCGCGGATGCGCGGCGCGGAACGCGGGCGAGCAGACCGGCGTGACCGTCTCCGGAAACAGCCGTGCCGCAGTGCACGACGGCCAATGGCCGTCGCCGAACAGGATCGCGATGTCGGCGTGATCGCGCTGCGCATCGAAGTCCTGCGACGTGACGACCCGCACGTCGACATCCGGCATCACGCGCTTCAGGCCCGCGAGGCGCGGCATCAGCCAGTAGGTCGCGAAGCCGAAGTCGGTGACGAGCGTCAGTGTGCCGTGCTCGCGCCGCGCGCGCAGCGTCGCGGTCGCGGCGCGCAGCGTGTCGAGGCTCGCGCGGACCGCTTCGTACAGGCACCGGCCGTCGTCGGTCAGCGTGACGCCGCGCGGGCTGCGCTCGAACAGCGGCACGCCGAGCTCGGCCTCGAGCTGGAACACCTGCTGGCTGACGGCCGGCTGCGTCGAGCCGAGTTCGCGCGCGGCGGCGGTGAAGCTCGCGAGGCGCGCGGCCGATTCGAACGCGCGCAGCGCCTGCATCGACGGCAACGGATCGGGTTTCGACATAAGCGCTTCTAATGGGCCCATAAGGGCCGGATACCTTCACGGGCGGGTTTCGGCGCGCAATAGTGCGGTCGTGCGGCGCGCTGCGCGGCCCTGCACGCAGGGCTTCCGGCCATTCTGGCACGTCGCGGCCGCATGCCGCACGGCTTTCGCCGGCCGCCTTCCGTTACGACAGACGAATCGCTGCGAAGGCGGCGAGCACGCATCCGACCTGAACCGTTTTTCTCGACGATCGACGATGACGCACCCGACACCGAACCTCCTGATCCTGATGGCCGACCAGCTCACGCCGTTCGCGCTGCCGGCCTACGGCAACCGCGTCGCGCGCACGCCGACGCTCGACAGGCTTGCCGCGCAAGGCGTCGTGTTCGACGCCGCGTACTGCGCGAGCCCGCTGTGCGCGCCGTCGCGCTTCTCGCTGCTGACGGGCAAGCTGCCGTCCGCGATCGGCGCCTACGATAACGCCGCCGAATTGCCGGCGCAAACGCTGACGTTCGCGCACTACCTGCGCGCGGCCGGCTACCGCACCGTGCTGTCCGGCAAGATGCACTTCTGCGGCCCGGATCAGTTGCACGGCTTCGAGGAGCGGCTGACGACCGACATCTACCCGGCCGATTTCGGCTGGGTGCCCGACTGGGCGCATCCGGAAGAGCGGCCGAGCTGGTATCACAACATGAGCTCGGTGCTGGACGCGGGGCCGTGCGTGCGCACCAACCAGCTCGATTTCGACGACGAAGTCGCGTTCGCCGCGCGCCAGAAGCTGTTCGACCTCGCGCGCGAACGGGCGGCCGGGCAGGACGCGCGGCCGTTCTGCATGGTCGTGTCGCTCACGCATCCGCACGACCCGTACGCGATCACGCGCGACTACTGGGACCTGTACCGCGACGACGAGATCGACATGCCGGCGGTTCGGCTCGATCTGGCCGACTGCGATCCGCACTCGCGGCGGCTGCGCGCCGTCTGCGAGAACGACCGCACGCCGCCCACCGACGCGCAGATCCGCAACGCACGTCATGCGTACTACGGCGCGACGTCCTACGTCGACACGCAGTTCGGCAACGTGCTGGCGGCGCTCGAGCAATGCGGCTTCGCGGACGACACGATCGTGATCGTCACGTCGGATCACGGCGACATGCTCGGCGAGCGCGGCCTCTGGTACAAGATGACGTTCTTCGAGGGCGGCTGCCGCGTGCCGCTGATCGTGCATGCGCCGGGCCGCTTCGACGCGGCGCGCGTGGCGGGGCCCGTGTCGCACGTCGACCTGCTGCCGACGCTCGTCGAGCTCGCGGGCGGCGCGCCGGACGGCGGCTGGCCGGACCCGGTCGACGGCGCGAGCCTCGTGCCGCACCTGCGCGGCGCGCCGGCGCACGACGTCGCGCTCGGCGAATACCTGGCCGAGGGCGCGATCGCGCCGATCGTGATGATCCGGCGCGGCGACTGGAAATACGTGCATTGCCCGGCCGATCCCGACCAGCTCTACCACCTGAAGGACGACCCGCGCGAGCTGCACAACCTCGCCGGTGCGCCGCACGCGGCGGACGTGCTCGCGGCGTTCCGCGCGGAAGCGGCGGCGCGCTGGAACCTGGCCGAGCTGCACGGGCAGGTGCTCGCGAGCCAGCGCCGGCGGCGCTTTCATTTCGCGGCGACGACGCAGGGCCGGATTCATGCGTGGGACTGGCAGCCGTTCGCCGACGCGAGCCAGCGCTACATGCGCAACCACCTTGAACTCGACACGCTCGAGGCGATGGCGCGCTTTCCGCGCATCGCGCGCTGAGCGGCACGTATTTCGATCACCGAACACGGAGCGGATGATGAAGCGTATGACCAAGCGATATCGCAACGCAGCACGAACGATCGCCGGCGCGGCGTGCGCCGCCGCCCTGTGCATGACGGCGGCCGGCGCGGCCGAGCCGCAGGCCTGCCGCGACGTTCGGATGGCCGGCCCCGGCTGGACCGACATCGACGCGACGAACGCGATGGCCGGCGTCGTGCTGACGGCGCTCGGCTACCGGCAGGACGTGTCGAACCTGTCGGTGCCGATCACCTATCAGGGGTTGAAGAAAGGGCAGGTCGACGTGTTCCTCGGCAACTGGATGCCCGCGCAGGGGCCGCTCGTGAAGCCGTTCGTCGACGCGCGCGCGATCGACGTGCTGCACGCGAACCTGAGCGGCGCGAAGTTCACGCTCGCGGTGCCCGACTACGTCGCCGCCGCGGGCGTGCGCACGTTCGCCGATCTCGAACGCCACGCGAGCCGCTTCGACGGGAAGATCTACGGGATCGAGCCCGGCGCGCCGGCCAACCAGAACATCCGGCGGATGCTGGCCGACCACGCGCTCGGCCCGGCGAACTGGGCGCTCGTCGAATCGAGCGAGACGGGGATGCTGACGCAGGTCGAGCGCGCGGTGCGCGACCGGCGCTGGATCGTGTTTCTGGCGTGGGAGCCGCACCTGATGAACACGAAATTCCACCTGACCTATCTCGCGGGCGGCGACACGTACTTCGGCCCGAACTACGGCGGCGCGACGGTCAACACGGTCGCCCGCGCGGGCTTCGCCGACCAGTGCGCGAACCTCGCGCGCCTGTTCCGGCAGATGACGTTCACGGTCGACATCGAGAACCGGATGATCGCCGACATGCTGAACAACAAGACCCCGGCGCCGCTTGCTGCCCAGCATGCGTTGAAGGCCGAGCCGTCGCTCGTCGCGGGATGGCTGGACGGCGTGACGACGGCCGCGGGCGCGCCCGGGCTGCCGGCCGTGCGGGCGGCGCTGGACGGACGCTGACGGGCCGCGCGGCGCGGCCATCGGCCATCCGTGTTTTCCCGGCCGGTCGTAACCAGACCATTTGATGTCGCCTTCAGACGGGTGACGCGAAATATGGGTTTGTATTTTTTGCCCATGGCTTCCGTTATTGCGGAAAACGAAATGGCGGAGCCATCAGACGTACTGAATGCAAATCAGGCGGCGCTCGACGCCGCCAACGAGGTCTGGGGTTCTTTCCATCGAATGGTCAGGGAGGGTGGTCGACAATGAAGCAAACGAAAATGGCCGCGGCGGCCGCGCTTGCATGCGCGGCGGCCTGCGCACCGGCAGTGAGCCATGCGCAGAGCAGCGTGACGTTGTACGGGATCCTGGATGCGGGCATCACGTGGGTGAACAACACGGGCAGCGCGCACGTGTTCAAGTTCGACGACGGCGTCGCCTACGGCAACCGCTTCGGGCTCAAGGGCACCGAGGATCTGGGCGGCGGCCTGAAGGCGGTGTTCGCGCTCGAGAGCGGCTTCCACCTCGGCAACGGCCAGCTCGGCTTCGGCGGCGCGCTATTCGGCCGGCAGGCTTATGTTGGACTGCAGAACGACTGGGGCACGCTGTCGTTCGGCAACCAGCTCGACATCACCAACGAACTGGTGTCGATCTACAACATCTCCGCATGGGGCAGCGGCTACGCGATCCACCAGGGCGACTTCGACCGCTTCAACGGCGACCGCCTGCCGAACTCGGTGAAGTTCCTGTCGAACGATCTCAGCGGCTTCAAGTTCGGCGCGATGTATTCGTTCGGCAACGTCGCAGGCAACTTCCACCGAGACAGCGCATGGAGCGCGGGCACGAGCTTCACGAAAGGCGACTTCTCGATCGGCGCCGCGTACACGCGCCTGAACAACCCGCACGGCATCTATGCGTTCGATCCGTACGCGATGATCGGCACGCACACGTTCCTCGGCCAGCAGACCGTCACCGTCGATCCGGCGACCGGCGCGCGCACCGACCTGTTCGCGAATACGCCGATGAACGTCGACAGCCAGGGCACGTTCGGCGTCGGCACGAGCTACACGATCGGCAAGCTGACGCTCGACGCGAACTACTCGTACACGACGATCAAGGGCTTCGGCAATTCGTCGCACATGCAGTCGTACGAAGGCGGCGGCCTGTACCAGTTCACGCCGGCGCTCAGCCTGATCGCGGGCTACCAGCACACGCGCTTCGAAGGCCATCACTGGAACATGGGCACGGCGGGCCTCCACTACCTGCTGTCGAAGCGCACCGACGTGTACATCTCAGGCGATTACCTGCGCGCGTCGCAAGGCGTCGATGCGGTGATCGGCTACAGCTTCACGCCGTCGACGACGCAGACCCAGGCCGACGTGCGGATCGGCATGCGGCATTCGTTCTGAGCGACGCAAGCGCCGCGGCATCCAGTCTTCAGCGAGGTCTCTCTTTGGCGCGAACTCCGGTTCGCGCATTTTTTTGCTCGAGAGCGGCGCGCCGCGTCAGAACTTGCGCGCCAGCGCGCGTGCCGCTTCCGCCGCGG
Organism: Burkholderia sp. MSHR3999; assembly: GCF_000833595.1. Lineage (NCBI taxonomy): Bacteria > Pseudomonadati > Pseudomonadota > Betaproteobacteria > Burkholderiales > Burkholderiaceae > Burkholderia > Burkholderia sp. MSHR3999. The sequence continues at coordinate 2,232,971 of NZ_JRFO01000007.1, read as the reverse complement.
CGCGCTGACCTGTTCGGCCGTCGTCGCCGAGCAGCGTCTTCTCGACCACGATGCCCTGCACGTCGGTCACGCCGACGAACTTCAGCCACGTCTCGACATAGGGCCGCTGCAGATCGTATTCGCGCGCCGGCGTGAACGATCCCGGCGACGCGTAATCGAGCCCGCGCGCATAGACGACCGCCGCCTTCCTGCCGGCGAGCTTGCCGGCGAACCTCGTGCCGTCGAACGTGAACAGCACGTCCTTCTGCGAAATGACGTCGATCAGGTGCTTGAGCTTGTACGGGATGCCGAAATTCCACAGCGGGATGCCGAACAGCAGCTTGTGGGCCGCATGAAACGGCGCCGCGAGCGCCTCGATGCGCGCCCAGGCCGACGCCTGGGCCGGCGTCAGCGCGGCGCCCGAGAGCCCCGCGTACTTGGCCGCCAGCGCGTCGCCGTCGAATTCCGGCAACGCGAGATTCCAGACGTCGAGCGTGTCGACGCTATCCGCCGGGTGGGCTTCGCGGTACGCGTCGAGAAAGGCGCGGCAGATGTCGATGGATGCGGAATCGCACTTGCGCGGCGAGCATTCGATGTAGAGCAGTCGAGCCATGTCGGTCATTCCTGTGCAAAAGGGAAAGGAGGGCGCGAGCCGATGCCCGCGATGACAGCGACAAGGCTAGCGGGTCGGCGTATCATCCGGAAACGATATTAATTGTTATAACTTACCCGTTTTGGTGATGAATGAATGCGCCGCTTGACACCGCACTGCTCCACACCTTCGTCACGGTCGCGGACGCGCGCAGCTTTACCGGCGCGGGGCGCCGGCTGCATCTGAGCCAGTCCGCCGTCAGCGCGCAGGTCGCGCGGCTCGAGGAGCAGGCCGGATGCACGCTGCTGATGCGCAATACCCGCACCGTGTCGCTGACCGATCAGGGCCTGCTGCTGCTCGGCTATGCGCGCGCGATGCTCAATCTCAGCGCCGAGGCCAGGGCTTGCCTCGGCGGCGCGGGCGCACCGGGGCGGCTGCGCGTCGGCGCGTCGGACGAGTTTGCGTGCGGCTGGCTGCCTGACATCCTGCGCCGCTTCGGCGCGCGTCATCGCGGGCTGGCGCTCGAGCTTGCCGTCGACGTGCCGGGCAATCTGGTTCAGGCGTTCGACGCGGGACGCTTCGATCTGGTGGTCGGCAGCCGTTGCGAACGCGACGAGCGGGGCATCCGCCTCGGCGCCGAGCCGCTCGTGTGGGCGTTCGCGCGCCACGAGCCGTTGCCGGACGGCGCGCTGCCGCTCGCGTGCATTCCCGAGCCATGTCCGTTCCGCGAGGCGGCGCTTACGGCGCTCGCACGCGCCGAGGTCGCGTCACGCATCGCGTGCGTCAGCCCGAGCATGGCCGGCGTGAAGGCGGCGGCGCGGGCCGGGTTCGCGGTGACGCCGCTGCCGCGCAGCGCGATCGACGACGGGTTGCGGGAGCTGACGGCGGCGGACGGCCTGCCGCCGCTCCCGAGCGTCGAATACGTGCTGATGCACGATGCCGGCGGCGCGCTCGTGCGCGAGCTCGCGCAGACGATCCGCGACGAGTTCGAGATGCGGCCGCTCGGCAGCGCGGTTGCCGCGCATGCGCGCGGGGCGGCTTGAGCGAAGCGCGCGCTCAACGCGCCGGCGCATCCGGTTCTCCGCCCGCCTCGTCCAACAGCCATTGCCGGAACGCCACCAGCTTCGGCAAGTGCAGCTCGCTGCTGCGACATGACACGAAGTGCGTTTCGCGCTCGAACTGGACGAAGGACGGCCCGCCGATTTCGACGAGGTCGCCCCGCGCGAGCTCGCGCTCGGCGAAGCGGACGCTTTCGAGCACGAGCCCCATCCCGTCGACCGCCGCGGCAACCGCAAGCGCGGCGCGGTCGAACGAAGGCCGCGGCCGATCGGGCATCGGCATGTCGTTTGCGTTGAACCAGTCACGCCACGTCACGGCGCTCAACGTCGTGTCGATAAGCGTCGCCTGATCGAGCAGTTGTCGGACGTCACTCGCTTCGTGAAGCAGGCGCGGCGCGCACATCGGCACGTGACGCTCGCGCCCGAGCGACACCGTGTGGATTCCCGGCCGATTGGGCGCGCTTCCATATGAAATCGCGACGTCGACATCCTGGACGCGTGTGAGATCGAGCGGCTCAGGGCCGGTCGACAGTCGAATGGTGATGCGCGGATGGAGTTGAGCGAACGCCGGCAGCCTCGGGCCCAGCCACTTCACGGCGAAGCTGGGCGCGCAATGCACGGCGAGCACCTGTGACGCCGGCGCCAGCGACACTTCGGCGCAAGCCGATTCGATCACGCTGAACACGCGGCCCAGCGTGTCGACGAGGCGCAGCGCTTCCGGCGTCGGCTCGATTCGGCGATTGCGCCGGATGAACAACGCGCGGCCGAAGTATTGCTCCAGCTCCTTGACCTGATGGCTGATTGCGGACGGGGTCAGGTGCAGTTCCTGCGCGGCGAGCGCGAAGCTGTGCAGCCGGGCGGCTGCTTCGAAGGCCCGCAACAGCACGAAATTAGGCAGTCTGCGCAAGCCGGCACCCCAAACAGGTGAATGTGATTCATGTTTTCATGAACAACGATCGATTGTCAACGCGCGATCCTGACACGACCATCATGTCTCGTTCAAACGGTAATCGCTTCGAGAAACGAACATGTCTGACGTAATCGATCATCCCCTCAAAACCATCGACCTGAAGGGTCGCGTGTCGATCTACCAGCCCGAGCAGGAAGGTCTGATCTTTCCGCAGTTGCCTGCCTTTTCCACGCATGCCGAGCATCGCCGCCATCTGCAGGAGCGCCTGGTCGGCGCGTGCAGGGCATTCGCGCTGCAGGGTTTCGATTACGGTTTCGCAGGACACCTGACGGTGCGCGATCCGGAGCATCCGGAGCTGTACTGGACCAACCCGATGGCCGTGCATTTCTCGCAGGTCAGGCTGTCGAACCTGATCCTCGCCGATCATGAAGGCCGCGTGGTCGAAGGTCGCCATGCGATCAATCGCGCGGGATTCGTGCTGCACGCGGCCGTGCACGACGCGCATCCCGACATCGTCGCGATGTGCCATGCGCATACCGTGTACGGCACGGCGTTCGCGGCGCTCGCCAAGCCGCTTGCGCCGATCAGCCAGGACGCGGCGGCGTTCTTCGAGGATCACGTCGTGATCGGCGACGAAGCCGGCCAGGTCGCGGTCGAGGTGAGGACCGGGCACAAGGTTGCGCGTGCGTTCAAGGGCGTCAAGGCGGCGATCCACCAGAACCATGGGCTGCTGACGGCCAGCCGGCACAGCATCGAAGCGGCCGCGTTCTGGTTCATCGCGCTGGAGCGCTGCTGCCGGCAGCAATTGCTGATCGAGGCAACCGGCATCAAGCCGCGGCTCGTGCCGGAAGACCGCGCCCGCTACAGCCGCGAGCACGTCGGCAGCGAATACATCGGCTGGCTGCACTTCCAGGCGATCTGGGACCAGCTCGTCAATACGCAGCCCGACATGTTCGACTGACGCCGACGGCTGCCCGCCTGAGCGGCACGGCCGAAGTGCGCGTGCCGACGATCACACGAAACCGGAGACACACATGATTACGTCGAGGCACGCCATCGCGCCGCCCCGCACCTTCACGGATGCCGAGCATGCGCAAGCGGCGCTGTATTCGAAGGTCACCTGGCGCCTGATCCCGCTGCTGTTCCTTTGCTACGTCGCCGCTTACCTCGACCGGGTGAACGTCGGTTTCGCCAAGCTGCAGATGCTGAAGGACCTCGGCTTCAGCGAGAGCATATACGGCCTCGGCGCGGGCATCTTCTTCATCGGCTACTTCATCTTCGAAGTGCCGAGCAACGTCATCCTTCACAAGGTCGGCGCGCGGCTGTGGATCGCGCGGGTGATGATCACATGGGCCGTCATCTCGGCGGCGATGATGTTCGCGAAGACGCCCGCATTGTTCTATACGTTGCGCTTCGCGCTCGGTCTGGCCGAAGCGGGGCTGTTCCCCGGCGTGATCCTCTACCTGACCTACTGGTATCCGGCCGAGCGGCGCGGCAAGATCATCGCGCTCTTCATGACGGGCATTCCGATTTCCGGCGTGCTCGGCGGCCCGCTGTCGGGCTGGATCCTGCATGCGATGACGGGCGTGCACGGTCTCGCGGGCTGGCAGTGGCTGTTCCTGCTCGAAGCGGTGCCTTCGCTGGTGCTGGGCGTGGTCGTCGTCCTGTTCCTCGACAAGGGCATCGAACAGGCGAAATGGCTGACCCATGACGAGAAGACCACGCTGATCCACAACATCGCGATGGACGCGTGCGGCGCGCCGTCCCATTCGTTCCGCGACGGGCTCACGCATCCGCTCGTGTGGGTGCTGAGCGGGATCTACCTGTTCTTCATCATGGGCCTGTACGGCGTCGGCTTCTGGCTGCCGACGCTGATCAAGGGCTCCGGCGTGACGGACACGCTTTCCATCGGCCTGCTCGCGACGGTGCCCTACGCGGCGGCGGCGATCGCGATGATCTGCGTCGGGCGCAGCTCGGATGCGCGGCGCGAGCGTCGCTGGCACGTCGCGGTGCCGGGCCTGATCGGCACCGCCGGCTGGGTGCTCGCGGTGTCGGCCGGCAGCGGCAACGTCACGCTCGCGATGATCGGCCTGACGGTCGCGACGATGGGCGTGATGACGACGCTCTGCCAGTTCTGGTGCCTGCCGACCGCCATCCTGGCTGGCGCCGCTGCGGCGACCGGCGTCGCGGTCGTCAATTCGCTCGGGAATCTCGCGGGCTTCGTGAGCCCTTACGTGATCGGGTGGATCATCGACAAGACGCACTCGACCGACCTCGGCGTCTATACGCTCGCCGCGTGCCTCGCGATCGGCGGACTGCTCGTGCTCGCGCTGCCGAAGCGGCTGGTGAACCGTTGAGCGGCGTGCGCGGACAGGAGATCGACATGTTGAGTGCACACGAGTTTGCGACGCTGATGCTGGTCAAGGACGCGCCGGGCCGGGTCGATCCCGGCCGGGCCGAGCTCGACGTGCTGCTCGAACGCGAGCTGGTGAAGGTGGAGGATCGCGCGTCAGCGTTCGCGCTGCCGCGCGTCACGCCGCTTGGCGACGCGCTGCTGCAGGCGATGGCGCGATTGTTTTGACACGGGCATGCGCGCCCGCCCGATTCACGCCGGCGCGCGCGCCACCCGCACGGCCGTGCCGTAGCAGATCACTTCCGTCACGCCGGAGCCGATCTCGGTCGAGTCGTAGCGCATCGCGACGATCGCATTCGCGCCGAGCTTGCGCGCGTCGGCGAGCATCTTGTCGAACGCCTGCTCGCGGGCCTTCTCGCACAGCGACGTGTACAGCGTGATGTTGCCGCCGAACAGCGTCTGCAGCGCCGCGCCGAACGTGCCGACGATCGAGCGCGAGCGCACGACGATCCCCTGCGCGACGCCGAGCGAGCGCACGGTGGCGTGGCCGGGCAGGTCGAAGGCGGTGGTCACGCGTTCGGGCGCGAGGTCGTCGAGGGAGCGGTCGGTGTCTTTCATGGTCGATGGGCGCATGGCGGCGCGTGGAAAGTGGGCGATGATTCTATCGGATGCGACGACGGGCGCGAACAGCCGCTCGCGCCCGTTTTGCGCCCGTTTCGCTTTCGCGCCTGCGAGCGGCTCAGCCGCGCGCCGTCATGGCCTCGCTGCCGTGCCGCCGTCGCCGAGATCGACCGCGTAGGCCAGCGCCAACTTGCCGAACTTCAGCGCGTGGTTGGCCTGGCGATCCGAGTTCTCCAGCGTGTCGTTCACGGTATGGATGTACGGACTGTCGTTCTGGTCCGCCTCGAACGGGAACGACGCCGGATAGCCCTGCGCGTTCCACGACGCATGGTCCGAGCACGCATAGCCGCATCGCGACGTGCCGACCGTCAGCTCCGGCAAGTAGGTGCGCGCCAGGTTCGACAGGTAGGTGTTCTGCGCGGCGTTCGTGTAGTCGGAGATCAGGTAGATGTCTTTCGCGTCGCCCTTGTAGTTCGTCATGTCGAGCTGCAGCACGCCGACCACGTTCGCGTTCTGCGCGCGGAACTGCTTCGCGATCGCCTTCGAGCCGAGCAGGCCGGCTTCCTCCGCCGCGTAGCCGATGAACTTGATCGTCCGCTTCGGCTTGTAGTTGTTCGCGAGCACCACGCGCAGCGCCTCGGTCAGGCTCGCGATGCCGGACGCGTCGTCGTCCGCGCCGGGCGAGCGGGTGTTCTCGGTCGTCCAGCCGACGGTCGAATCGAGGTGGCCGCCGAGCACGACCGTGCCCGCCGCGGGATCGCTGCCCTTGATCGTCAGGATCACCGATTTCTGCGGCCAGCCGGTGTGCGCGAACTGCTCGACGGTGACGTCGGCGCGCGCGCCCGCGAGCTGCTTCCATTGCAGCGCGAGCCAGTCCGACGCGGCGACGCCGTGCGACGTCGTGTAATAGCGGTTCGTGAAGCCGGACAACGACGTGATCGTGCCGACGATGTTGCTGGCCTGAAGCTGCTGGACCCAGTTGCGGATCTGCTGGGAATCCGCGACCTTGTACTCGGGCGCGGCCTGTTTCGCGAGCGGCAGCGGCTGCAGCGCCTGGCGCGCTTCGTCGTAGGAGTCGTGCACGACGTAGCCCGGCCCGTGGCCGCGGCTGCGGTGCACCGCGTGCGCGAGCTCGCCCAGCACGGCGTCGTCGACCTGCACGACGTGGACGGTGTCGCGGCGGGCGGCGCCGTCGGCGGCCTGGCCGGCCGGGACCGTCGTGGTGTACCGCGCGGTCGCGCCGGCGTCGATGCGCTGCAGCTGGCGGTAGGCGCCGTCGCCGAGCGTGATCCACACGGGCGCCGCGTGCGCGGCCACGGCGAACAGCGTGCCGCATAGCGCGGCGCTCAGTAGTTTCAGCGATGAAGTAGGCATGTTCGATCTCATCAGGGTAGTGATGTCGAGAAATCGGGGCGCCTCGCAGGTCGTGCGATCCGCCCCGGCCTGCTGCGGTGTCACGACTTCGTCGGCACGGTCACGGCGTACGTGCAGCTCTTGTTGTACGCGTTGCCGATCGCGGTGATCTGCGCGGCGCTGTAGCCGAGCGTGGCGGCGGCGTTGATCACGGCTTGCGCGGCGGCCTTCTGGTTGGTCGAGCCGTTGGTCATCGACAGGCCCTTCAGGAATGCCTTGTCCATCGCCGCGCCGCCGATCGCGTCGCGCGCGACGAGGTTGCACGACGCCCAGTACTGGCCGGCCGTGTGGATCTCGGCGCCGCGCGCCTGCGCATAGGTGCGGCCGACGTTCCAGTTGGTCACGCGGCCGCCCCAGAACTCGTTGTGGCCGTCCCAGTTGAAGACCCAGTTGTATTGCGCGTCGGACGGGCTCCACTGGTTGAAGTCGCGGCTGTAGGCGGCGGCGAGGTAGTCGCCCGTGCCTTCCGACAGGCCTTCCTGCTGCGACAGGCCGCCGTTGGTGATCCAGTCGTGGATGCCGTGGCCCAGTTCGTGGATCACCACGTCGGCGTCCTCCGCGTCGTCGACGCCGCCCTGGCCGAACGTCAGCTTGCCGCTGCCCGACGAGTACGACGAGTTGTCCGCGCCGGATTCGCCGTGCGGGTCGTACTGCACGCCGCCCGAATACTGGTACGGCAGCGCCTTGACGCCGAGCGTCTGGTTCACGTAGCGCAGGAACGTGTCGATGTGGTAGTACGCGTTGACCGCCTCGAAATAGAGGTTGCCGCGCGTGAACTCGAAATTCGGCGTCGCCTGCACCGGGCACGCCTTGTCGAGCGGCGCATCGAAATCGACGCAGGACGCGTAGGGGCCGGAGAGCTTGTAGGTCGAGCCCGATTGCGCGAGCTCCTTCAGCGTCACGCGCACGCGCGCGGCGGTCAGCTGCGTGGAGTCGGCGTCGTTGCTGTCCTTGTAGCCGGTGCTGCCGTAGCTGCTTTTCGTCGGCGACAGCGGATCGGGGCGGAATACGAAGCCGGTGCCGTCGGTCGCGTAGAACGCCTTGTCCTCGGCGCGCAGCACTTCGCCGCTGCCCGCGTCGATCAGCAGTTCCCAGTCGCCCTTCGGGCCGTTCTGCGGCTTGCCGCGCACCTTCCACGCGGTATGCGTGCCGGCGGCGTCGACGAACGCGACGAGCTGCGCGTCGACGTTCACGAAGCCGTTCACGCCGAGATACGCGCGCGCGCGGTCGAGCGCCTGCTGCTGGTCGACGGCCTGCGACTTGGCGGACTTCGGGGCGGCGCCGCTGATTGCGTTGCTCGCGACGTACAGGATGCGGCCGTCCTTGCCGACCGTGACCGCGATGTCGCTGCCGTAGACCGGCAGGCCGGCCGCCTGCTGCTGGAAGCGCACGACGGTGAAGTCGGGGTCCTTGCGCTCCGACGTGACGACGAGGCTGGCGAGCGCGGCCGCGTCGAGCCCGAGCCGGGCGGCCTGCGACGCGACGAAGTCGCGCGCGGTCGCCGCGGGCGTGGCGGCGGCCTTCTTCGCCTGATAGGGCGGGTTGTACAGCGTGACGGCGACGCCGTCCGCGCGGAACTGACCGTTCGGCGCATCCGAATTCGCGGCGGGCGGCGCGACGCCGCGCGTGAGGCTCTCGCGCAGGCTCGACGCCTGCGGGTCCCCGTTCTTGTGGTCGGCGGCGGCGCTGGTTGCGACGCCGAAACCCAGCGCGATGCTCAGTGCCAACGGCAGTGCCTTGCGTGATGTTTGCATACGTCATCCTCGATTCAACGGTTGGGGAAGCCCGCGCCCTCGCGAGGCGCAGGTACGACACGGCCCGCGCGCCGGCTTGTGAAAGCCGGCGCGTCGACGCGCGTTGCGGCGCTGCGACTGACTAAGGAGAGCTAAGCGTCAGGTCGAAGCGAAACAGGAAAGAGGTGGAATGCGAACGGACCGCCGGACGGCGGAAGACGGGGAGAAGCGGACGGCGGGCAGGTGCTGCGACGGCGTATCGAGCATCGTCATGTCATACCCCTCGGATCAAAGTTGGCGTGGCAGCCTGCATGCTCGACTCGCGTCGGCCGGCGTGTTCGCCTCGTTAGGCTGCCTATCTATTTTTTTACATGTTACAGAACATTTTCGTGAACATTGCAAATTATTTTCGAAGCACGCTTCGATTCGTCGAGCAATTGGCGTGATTGTTCATCGAGCGGCCGGAAATGATGCAGGATTGCGCAATATTCCGCGGTTTTGTGCGCGGGCGCGTCAGCGCAGCGCGCGGCGGTCGCTGCGCGGGCTCATCCCGAAACGCGTGCGATAGGTGCGCGAGAAGTGCGACGGCGATTCGAAGCCGCACGCGACGCACACCGACGTGATGCTCATGTCGGTCTGCTGCAGCAGCTCGCGCGCGCGGTCGAGCCGCAGGTTCAGGTAGAAGCGCGTCGGCGTGTCGTTCAGCGTCGCGCTGAACAGCCGCTCGAGCTGGCGCCGCGTGATCGCGACTTCGTCGGCGAGCGCGTCGGGCCCGAGCGGAGTCTCCATGTGGCGCTGCATCGTGCCGATCACCTGGATCAGCTTGCGGTTGTGCACGCCGTAGCGCGCGGCGATCTCGAGCCGCTGGCTGTCCGAGCGCTGGCGGATCCGGCTGACGACGAACTGCTCGGAGATCGCCGCCGCGAGGTCCGCGCCGTGCCGTCGCCCGATCAGGTCGAGCATCATGTCGATCGACGCGGTGCCGCCCGCGCAGGTGATGCGCCGCTCGCCGATCTCGAACAGCTCCTGCGTCGCCCTCAGGCCCGGGTAGCGCTCGCGGAACGCGGCCAACGCTTCCCAGTGCAGCGTGAGCGGATGCGACGAATCGAACAGCCCGGCCTCGGCGAGCACGAAGCTGCCGGTATCGATGCCGCCGAGCGTCGCGCCGTGCCGGTGCTGGCGCCGCAGCCAGTCGCCGAGCGCGCGCGTGTAGCAGACGAGCGGGTCGAAGCCCGCGACGACGAACACCGTGCCGACGCGCTCCACGTCCGCATACGCGGCCTCCGCGGCGACCGGGATACCGTTGCTGGCGGCCACCGGGCCGCCGTCCGCGCTGAGCACGTGCCAGCGGTAAAGCTGCGCGCGAAAGCGGTTCGCGACGCGCAGCGGCTCGACCGCTGACATGAAGCCGAGTGCGGAGAAGCCGGGCAGCAGCAGGAAGTGGAAATCCTCGGGCATGGTGGCGGGCAGGGTTGGACGACCGCAGCGTAGCGCCGGCGGCGCAACGGGACAAGCGTGGACAATATTCGACCGGCCGCTCGGCCCCGCCTGACAAGGCCGCCACTCGATCTAGTGGTTTCTCCGCATAGTCGCACCCAGTCAAGAAAATGTCGCCGGCGGTCGCCTTGCGGCGAATATGGCCCGTTACTTTTGAGTCCACGATGCAGGCCGGGACGCATCCCGCACACCCGCTGCTCACTGAGTCGAACCGGGAGGGAACCATGAAGTCGAGAACGATCGCCGCGCTCGGCGCGGCTTTGCTGGCGGCGGGTGTGTGGTCGAGCGCGGCGCAGGCCGACGCGGACCCCGCGACCTGCCGCACCGTGCGCTTCGCCGACATCGGCTGGACCGACATCACGTCGACCACCGCGATGGCGTCGACGGTGTTCGAGGCGCTCGGCTACAAGCCGACGACGACGATCGCGTCGGTGCCGATCTCGTTCGCGGGGCTGAAGAGCAAGCAGCTCGACGTGTCGCTCGGCTACTGGTGGCCCGTGCAGCAGAAGCAGCTCCAGCCGTTCCTCGACAGCAAGTCGATCAACGTCGTCGAGCCGCCGAACCTGTCTGGAGCTAAGGCGACGCTCGCGGTGCCGAGCTACGCATACCAGGCCGGCCTGAAGACGTTCGACGACATCGCGAAGCATCGCGCGGAGCTCGACGGCAAGATCTACGGGATCGAGCCGGGCAGCAGCGCGAACGCGACGATCCAGAAGATGATCGACACGAACCAGTACGGGCTCGGCGGCTTCAAGCTCGTCGAATCGAGCGAGGCCGGGATGCTCGTCACCGTCGAGCGCGCGATCCGCGACAAGAAGTGGGTCGTGTTTCTCGGCTGGGAACCGCATCCGATGAACATCCAGATCAGCATGAACTACCTGTCGGGCGGCGATGCCGCGTTCGGCCCGAACTACGGCGAAGCGCGCGTCTACACGCTGACCGCGCCCGACTTCATCGCGCGCTGCCCGAACGCGGGCAAGCTCGTCACGAACCTGCGCTTCTCCACGCAACTGGAAAACCAGCTGATGCAGGCGGTGATGAACAAGACCAAGCCGGCCGAGGCCGCGAAGGCGTACCTGAAGAAGAATCCGCAGGTGCTCGATCCGTGGCTCGCGGGCGTGAAGACGTTCGACGGCAAGGACGGCCTGCCGGCGGTGAAGGCCTATCTCGGCCTGTGACGGCCGCGGCGCGCAGCGACGATCCACCAGACACACGACACAACCCGAACACAACGAGGCAATCAGCATGAATCACGAAGTCATCGTGACGTGCGCCGTCACCGGCGCGGGCGATACGGTCGGCAAGCATCCGGCGATTCCGGTCACGCCGAAGGAGATCGCGGCCGCCGCGATCGAAGCGGCGAAGGCCGGCGCGACGGTCGCGCACTGCCATGTGCGCGATCCGCAGACCGGGCGCGGCAGCCGCGACCCGCGCCTGTATCGCGAGGTGGTCGACCGGATCCGCTCGGCGGACGTCGACGTCATCATCAACCTGACGGCCGGCATGGGCGGCGATCTCGAGATCGGCCCCGGCGAGGACCCGATGCGCTTCGGCAAGGGCACCGATCTCGTCGGCGGGCTCACGCGCCTCGTGCACGTCGAGGAACTGCTGCCGGAGATCTGCACGCTCGATTGCGGCACGCTGAATTTCGGCGACGGCGACTACATCTACGTGTCGACGCCCGCGCAGCTGCGCGCCGGCGCGAAGCGCATCCAGGAGCTCGGCGTGAAGCCGGAGCTGGAGATCTTCGACACCGGGCATTTGTGGTTCGCGAAGCAGCTGCTGAAGGAAGGGCTGCTCGACGATCCGCCGCTGTTCCAGCTATGCCTCGGCATTCCGTGGGGCGCGCCGGCCGATACCGGCACGATGAAGGCGATGGTCGACAACCTGCCGCCCGGCGCGCACTGGGCCGGCTTCGGGATTGGCCGCATGCAGATGCCGATGGTCGCACAGGCGATGCTGCTCGGCGGCCACGTGCGGGTCGGCCTCGAGGACAACCTGTGGCTCGATCGCGGCGTGCACGCGAGCAACGGCACGCTCGTCGAGCGCGCGAGAGAGATCGTCGAGCGTCTCGGCGGCCGCGTGCTGACGCCCGCCGAAGGGCGCCGCAAGCTCGGCCTGCCGGCGCGCGGCGAACGGCTGCTCGAACGCCGCGCGATCGCCGAGTTCGCCTGATCTTTCCATTGCAGGACGGCGGCGGCTTCGACGCGAAGCCCGCCGTCTCACTTCACCCGATTTCAAGGATGCGTTCGACATGGCAGTGATCACCGACATCAAGACGTTCGCCGCGATCGGCACCGGCGTGATCGGCAGCGGGTGGGTCGCCCGCGCGCTCGCGCACGGCCTCGACGTGGTCGTATGGGACCCCGCGCTCGGCGCGGAACATCAGTTGCGCGCGAACGTCGCGAACGCGTGGCCCGCGCTCGAACGCGTCGGCCTCGCGCCGGGCGCCTCTCCCGCGCGCCTGCGCTTCGTCGCGACGATCGAGGAATGCGTCGCCGACGCCGATTTCATCCAGGAAAGCGCGCCCGAGCGCGAAGCGCTGAAGCTCGAACTGCACGAGCAGATCAGCCGTGCGGCGAAGCCGGACGCGATCATTGCATCGTCGACGTCCGGCCTCTTGCCGACGGATTTCTACGCGCGCGCGTCGCACCCGGAGCGCTGCGTCGTCGGCCATCCGTTCAATCCGGTGTACCTGCTGCCGCTCGTCGAGGTGCTCGGCGGCGCGCGCACCGCGCCCGAAGCGGTCGACGCCGCGATGGAGATCTATCGCAAGCTCGGCATGCGGCCGCTGCACGTGCGCAAGGAAGTACCGGGCTTCATCGCGGACCGGCTGCTCGAAGCGCTGTGGCGCGAGGCGCTGCATCTCGTCGACGAAGGCGTCGCGACGACCGGCGAGATCGACGATGCGATCCGCTTCGGCGCGGGCATCCGCTGGTCGTTCATGGGCACGTTCCTGACCTACACGCTCGCGGGCGGCGACGCGGGCATGCGACACTTCATGCGGCAGTTCGGCCCGGCGCTCGAATTGCCGTGGACGAAGCTCGTCGCGCCGCGGCTGACCGACGCGCTGATCGACCGCGTGGTCGACGGCACGGCCGAGCAGCAGGGCGCGCGCAGCATCAAGGAACTCGAGCGCTATCGCGACGAGTGCATCACCGAAGTGCTGCGCGCGATCGCCGCGGTGAAGGCGCGGCACGGCATGCGATTCGAGGACTAGATATGACGAAGGGCGATACGCCGCTGACGATATACCGCGACGTCGTGCGGCCCGAATGGGTCGATTACAACGGACACCTGCGCGATGCGTTCTACCTGCTGATCTTCAGCTTCGCGACCGATGCGCTGCTGGACCGGATCGGCCTCGACGATGCGGCGCGCAAGTCGCGGGGGCGCTCGGTCTACACGCTCGAGGCGCACGTCAACTATCTGCACGAGATCAAGGAGGGCGCCCGCGTGCGCGTCGATGCGCGCGTGGTCGCGCACGACGCGAAGCGGCTGCATCTGTATCTGGAGCTGTTCGCCGACGGGCGCGACGACGCGGTATCGGCGAGCGAGCAGATGCTGCTGCACGTCGATACGCGCGACGGCCCGAAGTCGACGCCGTTCGACGACGACGTCGCCGTGCAGCTCGCCGCGCTGCACGCGTTGCAGCGCGATTGCCCGCCGCCCGCTTATGCGGGGCGCGTGATCGGCTTGCCGCCACGCCGCTAGCGCGGCGCGCGAACGATGCTCGAAACGGAAATCTCGGCGTTCGTCGCGGCGGTCGACGCGTGGTATCCGGCCGATGCGGCCACGCGTTCGCCGGCGGAGCAGCGGCGCATCTACGAACGGTTCGCGGCGGCGTGGACGCCTGCCGGGCTGCCGCCGGGAATCGTGCAGGACGACGGCGCGTGGCGCGCGCCGGACGGCCGTGTCATTGCACTGCGCCGCTACCGGCACGCGCACGCGGCGCCGCGCGGCACCGTGCTGTTCTTTCACGGCGGCGGCTTCGTCGTCGGCTCGCTCGACAGTCATGCGCTGATCACCGCGCGTCTCGCGGCCGACACGGGGCTCGCGGTGATCGCGGTCGATTACCGGCTCGCGCCCGAGCATCCGGCGCCGGCCGCGCTCGACGATTGCGTTGCCGTCGTCCGCGCGGCGCTCGCGGAACGGCTGCCGTTCGGGCCGTGCGCGCGGCCGCTGACGCTCGCGGGCGACAGCGCGGGCGGCATGCTCGCCGCGGCCGTCGCGGCGGCGCTGCGTGATGCGGGGGAGGAGGGCATCGACGGCGTCGCGCTCGTCTACCCGATGCTGGGCTTCGAGCCGCAGCCGCCGGCGCGCGATGCCGAAGCGCATGCGCCGATGCTGACGCTCGACGACGTCTATCGCTATCGCGCGCTGTACTGGAACGGCCAGTTGGACGGCCGGTCGGACGCGCTTGCGCCGCTCGACGCCGCGCGCTTCGACGGGTTGCCGCCGGTGCTCGCGATCGGCGCGGAGCACGACCCGTTGCGCGACGATGCGCGGGTCTACGTCGAGCGGATTCGCTCGGCGGGCGGCGCCGCGCGCTTCTGGCTGGGAACGGGGCTGGTGCACGGCTGCTGGCGCGCGCTCGACACGAGCCCGCAGGCGGCGCGGATGCACCGGATGGTCGGCGATTTCCTGCGCGCGCCGAGCGCGTAGCGTTCGATTCGAGGAGGCAACGATGCAGGCAGCACCATCGCGTATCGAGGACTGGCGGACGTTTCCCACCGACGTGACGATCGCGGCCGCGACGCTCGGCGACGGGCTGGTGAGCGTCGCGTGGAGCGACGGACGCCGCTCGCCGTTTCACTTCGACTGGCTGCGCGACACCTGTTCGTGTCCGGCCTGCGTGCATGCGCAGACCCGCGAGCAGGTGTTCGAGATCGTCGACGCGCCCGACGCGCTCGCGGTGCGCGGCGTGCAGGTGGGCCACGACGGCGCGCTGCACGTCGAATGGCGCGACGGCCACCGCAGCGCGTGGCCGCCCGGCTGGCTCCGGGCGCACGCCTACGACGACGCGTCGCGCGCGGAGCGTCACGCGGCGCAGGGGCGCCATGTATGGAGCGGCGACGATCCGGACGCGATCGCGGGATTCGCATGGCGCGACGTGATGCACGACGACGCGGCGCTGCGCGCGTGGCTCGGCGCGCTGCAGCGCACGGGGCTGACGCTGGTCGAGGGCGTGCCGCCCGAACGCGGGCGGGTGGACGAGATCGCGCGGCGGGTCGGGCTGGTGCGCGAGACCAATTTCGGCGCGCTGTTCGACGTCGAGTCGAAGCCGCGCCCGGACAGCAACGCGTACACGTCGATCAACCTGCCGCCGCATACCGACCTGCCGACCCGCGAATTGCAGCCGGGCGTGCAGTTCCTGCATTGCCTCGCGAACGACGCGACGGGCGGCGACAGCATTTTCATCGACGGCTTCGCGCTCGCCGACGCACTGCGCGACGCATATCCGGACGATTTCGCCCTGCTCGCGACGACGCCGTTCGAATTCTGGAACAAGAGCGCGGCCAGCGACTATCGCTGCTCGGCGCCGGTGATCGGGCTGAACGCGCGCCGCGAGGTGATCGAGGTGCGCCACGCGAATTTCCTGCGCGGGCCGGTCGACGCGCCGGCCGCGTCGATGCCGGCGATCTACCGTGCGTACCGGCGCTTTCTCGCGCTGGCGCGCGAGCCGCGCCTTCGGGTACAGCGGCGGCTGCGCGCGGGCGACATGTGGGCGTTCGACAACCGGCGGGTGCTGCATGCGCGCACCGAGTTCGATCCGTCGACCGGACGCCGGCACCTGCAGGGCTGTTACGTCGATCGCGACGAGCTGCTGTCGCGGTGGCGGGTGCTGTCGCGCGCGGCGACGCCCACGGCATGAGCGGTCGCGCCGGCGAAAAAGCGCCCGGACGCGGAACGCCCGGGCGAAGCCACCTGTTGCCAGGCGGCGGAGGTATGTCGTTCACAAAAAAGACGAGCCCTGTTCGAGGGCTCGTCCGGATGCGGATCGCGCGAAGCGCGGCGCCCGCGCGGGGCGCGTCGGCTTACTGGCCGAAGAAGATCGAGTCGCGCGGGTTCGACGACGTCGCGGTGGCCGGGCTGCCTGCGCGGACGACCGGCGCGGCTTGCGCGCCGTAGCCGCTGTTGTCGGCGCCGTGCACGCGCGCTTCGGCCGCCTGGATGTCCTGCGGGTAGTACGGGCTCGACACGCCCGGCTTGTAGCCGGCCTTCTCGAGCTGGACCAGCTCGTCGCGCACTTGCGCGCGGGTCACGGTGCTTTGCGCGAATGCGCCGAACGAAGCGGACAGGGCGGTAGCGGCAACGACTGCGGTAATGAGCGATTTCATGATGACCTCCGATGTTTTATTGGGTTTCGCGTTCGACTCGATGTCTTAAGCGATTGATGAAATCTTAGTCACCGGGATCTTCAGGGTAAACGCTGATTTTGATTAAAGATTATTTACTGGGCAGTAAAAATAAAGCGTCGGACAACGCTTTCAATGAGCTTTCGTTTCAAACGGCGCAACAAGCATGACGAAAATGCGCGCCGACGGAGCCATGCGCCGCGCCGCGCAATCATTACATTGTTCGATGTAACGATAATGCGCGTCCGCGGAACAGACAAACGGGGGAAATGGATCGGCGCTTTCAACGCCGGATCGGGGCGTTACTTGCCGCCGGCCAGCGCAAGCACTTCGGCGGCGGAGATCATCGCGCCGGCGTTCGCGGGCGCCGGGCGTTCGGCGGGGCGAAACACTTCGTCGCCGCGCTGGATCACCTGGCGCGACAGCGCGCAGGTGCCGGTGCGTTGCGCGAAGCGGCGGCGCCAGCGCTGTTCGCCGTAATGGCAGCGGCCGGGTTCGACCCAGCGGACGACGAGCAGCGTATCGGAACGTTCGAGGATTTCGACGTGAACGTCAGCGGGATCGAGCGCAGGCAGGGATTGGGAGGACTTCATTTGCCGTTTCCTAAAGCTCGTGCGGTATCGGCGCCGGCAGTGGATGGCACTGGCCAAAGTCGATTCCGTAGCGGTTTCCAGTAGTGGTGCGCTAAATGTAAGCGTCTGTGACCGGAAAAAACATCCTGCTTCGTTCGAATTACCTTTTGCCGATTCAGAAACAATCGACGCTTATTTTCGTGAGAAATCGTTGACAAAAGCGCCCCGGACGGATGTCCGGGGCGAAAAAAGCGGGTCGCGCCGCCGCGTCTGCTCGCTCAGACACGGCGCGGCGCCGCGCAGGACGGAGTGCCCGCGACGATCGTCGGCGGGCGGAAAAGCGTGGCGTCGCCGGCAGCGCGACCCGGCATCGGCATGATCGCGCGGCGCGCCCGTTGCGACGCTGACGCGAACATGACGTTTCTGACAGGTTGACGCGGCGGGCCGCAGCGAATAAGGCGAATGCCCGCCGAAATCCCCATTTCCTTCCCCGGGAAAACACTGAATCCCAGTTCCGTGACAAATCGCCGATCGCTTCCTATGATTGGTTGGACCATTAGTCCTTTGTGCCAATCAGCCGGCCGCGCTGCCGGCCTCCATCGGGAGAGGTGCTCATGAGATTGCAGGGCAAGCGTGCGCTCGTCACGGCGGCGGGGCAGGGCATCGGCCGGGCGACTGCGCTGCGGTTTGCGCGCGAGGGCGCCGACGTGCTGGCGACGGATATCGACGAGGCGTCGCTGACGCGGCTCGCGGCCGACGCGCAGGGCGCGGGCGGCGCGCTGTCGACGCAGCGGCTCGACGTGACGAGCGCGCGCGACGTGACCGGGCTGGCGGTCGCGCAAGCCCCGTTCGACGTGCTGTTCAACTGCGCCGGCTACGTGCACCACGGCACGATCCTCGACTGCGACGAAGACGCGTGGGTGTTCTCGTGGAACCTGAACGTGACGTCGATGTACCGGCTGATCCGCGCGCTGCTGCCCGCGATGATCGCCGCGGGCGGCGCGTCGATCGTCAACATGGCGTCCGCCGCGTCGAGCGTGAAGGGCGTGCCGAACCGCTTCGTGTACGGCGCGACCAAGGCCGCGGTGATCGGCCTGACGAAGTCCGTCGCCGCGGATTTCGTCGAGCAGCGCATTCGCTGCAACGCGATCTGCCCCGGCACGATCGAGTCGCCGTCGCTGGAGGCGCGCATCGCGGAACAGGCGCGCGTGCGCCAGGTGTCGGCGGACGTGGTGCGCGACGCGTTCATCGCGCGCCAGCCGATGGGGCGCATCGGCCGCGCGGACGAAGTCGCCGCGCTCGCGCTGTACCTGGCGTCCGACGAGTCGTCGTTCACGACCGGCGCGATCCATCTGATCGACGGCGGCTGGTCCAACTGACCGTGTCCAACTGACCGCACGTCGCAACCTTCACCTTCCTCATTCCCGACGACATGAAACTGCTCCGATACGGCGCGAAGCATCATGAAAAACCCGGCCTGCTCGACGCGCAGGGCCGCCTGCGCGACCTGTCCGGCGTGGTCGACGACATCGCCGGCGACGTGCTGGCGCCCGCGTCGCTCGCGCGCCTCGCGGGCATCGACCCGGCGACGCTGCCGCTCGTCGGCGGCGCGCCGCGGCTCGGCGCGTGCGTCGGCCGGGTCGGCAAGTTCATCTGCATCGGGCTCAACTATTCCGATCACGCGGCCGAATCCGGGATGGAGGTGCCGAAGGAGCCGGTCGTGTTCGGCAAGTGGACGAGCGCGATCGCGGGGCCGAACGACGACGTCGAGATTCCGCGCGGGTCGGAGAAGACCGACTGGGAAGTCGAGCTCGGCGTCGTGATCGGCCGGGGCGGCCGCTACATCGACGAGGCCGACGCGCTGTCGCACGTCGCCGGCTACTGCGTCGTGAACGACGTGTCGGAGCGTGAATTCCAGCTCGAACGCGGCGGCACCTGGGACAAGGGCAAGGGCAGCGACACGTTCGGCCCGCTCGGGCCGTGGCTCGTGACGGCCGACGAGGTGCCCGACCCTCACGCGCTGCGGCTGTGGCTCGACGTCGACGGCCGGCGCTACCAGAACGGCTCGACCGCGACGATGATCTTCCGCGTGCCGTTCCTCGTCAGCTACCTGAGCCGCTTCATGAGCCTGCAGCCGGGCGACGTGATCTCGACCGGCACGCCGCCGGGCGTCGGGCTCGGGCAGAAGCCGCCCGTCTACCTGCGCGCGGGCCAGGTGATGAAGCTCGGCATCGACGGGCTCGGCGAGCAGCGCCAGCGCACCGTGCAGGCCTGATTCCGGACCCGCCGGACCCCTTTTCCCGGATCGTTCGCCATGCCTATCATTCGATCGATGCGCGTCATCGACGTGCGCTTTCCGACCTCGCGCGCGCTCGACGGCTCCGACGCGATGAACCCGGACCCCGATTACTCGGCCGCCTACGTCGTGCTCGAGACCGATCGCGCAGGCCTCGCAGGGCACGGGCTCACGTTCACGATCGGGCGCGGCAACGAGATCTGTTGCGCGGCGATCGACGCGATGCGCCATCTCGTCGTCGGTCTCGACCTCGACTGGATTCGCGAGGACATGGGGCGGTTCTGGCGGCGCATGACGTCGGACAGCCAGCTGCGCTGGATCGGGCCGGACAAGGGTGCGATCCATCTCGCGACCGGCGCGGTCGTCAACGCGGTGTGGGACCTGTGGGCGAAGGTGGAAGGCAAGCCGCTGTGGCGGCTCGTCGCCGACCTGTCGCCGGAGGCGTTCGTGCGCGCGATCGATTTCCGCTACCTGCGCGACTGCCTCACCGAGGACGAGGCGCTCGCGATCCTGCGGCGGCAGGCGCCGGCCAGGGCGGAACGCATCGCCACGCTGGAGCGGGAGGGGTACCCTTGCTACACGACGTCCGCGGGCTGGCTCGGCTACAGCGACGACAAGCTGCGCCGCCTGTGCCGCGAAGCGGTCGACGCCGGGTTCGACCACGTGAAGCTGAAGGTCGGCGCGAACCTCGCGGACGACATCCGCCGCGTGACGATCGCGCGCGACGTGATCGGCCCCGACCGCAAGCTGATGATCGACGCGAACCAGGTATGGGAAGTCGACGAGGCGATCGACTGGGTGCATGAGCTCGCGTTCGCGCGGCCGTGGTTCATCGAGGAGCCGACGAGCCCCGACGACGTCGAAGGGCATCGCAAGATTCGCGAGGCGATCGCGCCGGTGCAGGTCGCGACCGGCGAGATGTGCCAGAACCGCGTGATGTTCAAGCAGTTCATCGCGCGCGGCGCGATCGACGTCGTGCAGATCGACGCGTGCCGGTTGGGCGGCGTCAACGAGATTCTCGCGGTGATGCTGATGGCCGCGAAATACGGGCTGCCGGTCTGCCCGCACGCGGGCGGCGTCGGGCTGTGCGAGTACGTGCAGCACCTGTCGATGATCGATTACGTGTGCATCTCCGGCACGAAGGAGGGGCGCGTGACCGAGTACGTCGATCATCTGCACGAGCATTTCGTCACGCCGTGCGTGGTGCGCGGCGCGGCCTACCTGCCGCCGACGGCGCCGGGCTTCTCGATCGAGATGAAGCCCGAGTCGCTGGAGCAGTATCGCTTCCGGGGCTGACGCGGCACGCGGCGACAACAGGAACGACGGAGACGCAACGTGGACTTGAACCTGCAGCACAAGGTCGTGATCGTGACCGGCGGCGCGTCGGGCATCGGCGCCGCGATCTCGACGCGGCTCGCCGACGAGGGCGCGATTCCGGTGGTGTTCGCGCGCCACGCGCCGGACGACGCGTTCTGGCGCGACCTGCAGCGCCGGCAGGCGCGCGCGGCGTTCTTCGCGGTCGAGCTGCAGGACGACGCGCAGTGCCGCGCCGCGGTCGAGCAGGCCGTCGCGCGCTTCGGCCGGCTCGACGGCCTCGTGAACAACGCGGGCGTGAACGACCGTGTCGGCCTCGACGCGGGGCGCGACGCGTTCGTCGCGTCGCTCGAACGCAACCTGATCCACTACTACGTGATGGCGCATTACTGCGTGCCGCACCTGAAGGCGGCGCGCGGCGCGATCGTCAACGTGTCGTCGAAGACGGCCGTCACGGGCCAGGGCGACACGAGCGGCTATTGCGCGGCGAAGGGCGCGCAGCTCGCGCTGACGCGCGAATGGGCGGCGTCGCTGCGCGACGACGGCGTGCGCGTCAATGCCGTGGTGCCCGCCGAAGTGATGACGCCGCTCTACCGGAACTGGATCGCCGGGTTCGACGATCCCGACGCGAAGCTGGCCGGGATCGCCGGCAGGATTCCGCTCGGCCGGCGCTTCACGACCGTCGACGAGATCGCCGACACGGCGGTGTTCCTGCTGTCGGAGCGCGCGTCGCACACGACCGGGCAATGGCTGTTCGTCGACGGCGGCTATACGCACCTCGACCGCGCGCTCGGCTGAACGGCGCGAACGTGGCCCGCACCCAGGACGCCGACATGCAATCCGACCCGACCCGGCAACCCATCCAGCCGCCGCACGCGCGCGCGCCGCTCGTCGAGCTGCGCGGCATCAGCAAGCGCTTCCCCGGCGTGCAGGCGCTCGACGACTGCCGCTTCGACCTGCAGGCGGGCGAGGTGCACGCGCTGATGGGCGAGAACGGCGCGGGCAAGTCGACGCTGATGAAGATCCTCGCGGGCGTCTACGAGAAGGACGGCGGCGAGATCCTGCTGGACGGCCGCGCGGTCGACGTCGCCGAGCCGCGCGCCGCGCAGGCGCTCGGCATCGGCATCATCCATCAGGAGCTGAACCTGATGAACCACCTGAGCGTCGCGCAGAACATCTTCATCGGGCGCGAGCCGCGCGGCCGGTTCGGCGCGTTCATCGACGAGGAGCGGCTGAACCGCGACGCCGCCGCGATCTTCGCGCGGATGCGGCTCGATCTCGACCCGCGCATGCCGGTCGGCCGGCTGACGGTCGCGCGCCAGCAGATGGTCGAGATCGCGAAGGCGCTGTCGTTCGACTCGCGCGTGCTGATCATGGACGAGCCGACCGCCGCGCTGAACGACGCGGAGATCGCCGAGCTGTTCCGGATCATCCGCGACCTGCGCGCGCACGGCGTGGGCATCGTCTACATCTCGCACCGGATGGACGAGCTGCGCCGGATCGCCGACCGCGTGACCGTGATGCGCGACGGCAAGTACGTCGCGACCGTGCCGATGGCGGGCACGTCGATGGACGCGATCATCGCGATGATGGTCGGCCGCCAGCTCGACGCGCCGTTGCGCACGCCGCCCGACACGTCGGCCAACGACGTCGTGCTGGACGTGCGCGGCCTGTCGCGCGGCCGCGCGATCCGCGACGTCGGCTTCACGCTGCGGCGCGGCGAGATCCTCGGGTTCGCGGGCCTGATGGGCGCGGGCCGCACCGAGGTCGCGCGCGCGATCTTCGGCGCCGACCCCGTCGATGCGGGCGAGATCCGCGTGCACGGCGCGCGGGCGACGATCCGCACGCCGGCCGACGCGGTCGCGCACGGCATCGGCTATCTGTCGGAAGACCGCAAGCATTTCGGGCTCGCGGTCGGCATGGACGTGCAGAACAACATCGCGCTGCCGAGCCTGCGCCGCTTCGTGCGCCGCGGCGTGTTCCTCGACGCGCGCGCGATGCGCGACGCCGCGCATGCGTACGTGCGGCGGCTCGCGATCCGCACGCCGTCGGTCGCGCAGCCGGCGCGGCTGCTGTCGGGCGGCAACCAGCAGAAGATCGTGATCGCGAAATGGCTGCTGCGCGACTGCGACATCCTGTTCTTCGACGAGCCGACGCGCGGCATCGACGTCGGCGCGAAGAGCGAGATCTACAAGCTGCTCGATGCGCTCGCGGCCGACGGCAAGGCGATCGTGATGATCTCGTCCGAGCTGCCCGAAGTGCTGCGCATGAGCCACCGCATCCTCGTCATGTGCGAAGGCCGCGTCACCGGCGAGCTGAGCGCGGCCGAGGCCACCCAGGAAAAGATCATGCAGCTCGCCACGCAGCGCGAGTCGACCGTCATCCCCTGAATCCGACGCTGACCGATGACCATGTCCAACGATACGCATCCCGTTCCTCCGATCGCCTCCGGCGACGCACCGGCCGGCGCGTCCGGCTTGCGCGCACGCTTCTTCAACCCGGCCGCGCGGCAGCGGCTGCTGGCGTTCGCCAGCCTGCTGCTGCTGATCGCGTTCTTCAGCGTCGCATCGCCGAACTTTCTCGAGGTCGACAACCTCGTCACGATCCTGCAGGCGACCGCCGTCAACGGCGTGCTGGCGGTCGCGTGCACCTACGTGATCATCACGTCGGGCATCGACCTGTCGGTCGGCACGCTGATGACGTTCTGCGCGGTGATGACCGGCGTCGTGCTCACCTATTGGGGGATGCCGCTGCCGGTCGGGATCGTCGCCGCGCTCGGCTTCGGCGCGTTGTCCGGCTGCGTGTCGGGCATCGTGATCGCGAAGATGAAAGTGCCGCCGTTCATCGCGACGCTCGGCATGATGATGCTGCTGAAGGGGCTGTCGCTGGTGATATCCGGCACGCGCCCGATCTACTTCAACGACACGCCGGGCTTCACGTCGATCGCGCAGGATTCGCTGATCGGCAGCCTGGTTCCGGCGCTGCCGATCCCGAACGCGGTGCTGATCCTGTTCCTGGTCGCGATCGGCGCGTCGGTCGTGCTGAACAAGACGATCTTCGGCCGCTATGCGTTCGCGCTCGGCAGCAACGAGGAGGCGCTGCGGCTGTCGGGCGTGAAGGTCGACGCGTGGAAGATCGGCGTCTATACGTTCAGCGGCGCCGTGTGCGGGATCGCCGGCCTCTTGATCGCGTCGCGCCTGAACTCCGCGCAGCCCGCGCTCGGCCAGGGCTACGAGCTCGACGCGATCGCGGCGGTCGTGATCGGCGGCACGTCGCTGTCGGGCGGCGCGGGCAGCATACTCGGCACCATCATCGGCGCGTTCATCATGAGCGTGCTGACCAACGGCCTGCGCATCATGTCGGTCGCGCAGGAATGGCAGACGGTCGTGACCGGCGTGATCATCATCCTGGCCGTCTACCTCGACATCCTGCGCCGGCGGCGCCGTTGACCCGACGCGCAATACCGCAATACGACAAGGAGACGCGAAGTGATCAGGAACCCGCTGTTGAACGCGATCGTCGGCGTGACGTTCGCCATCGGCCTCACGGCCGCCGCGCACGCGCAGGAAGCCTACATCCCGCTGATCTCGAAGGGCTTCCAGCACCAGTTCTGGCAGGCCGTGAAATCAGGCGCGGTGCAGGCGGCGAAGGACTATCACGTGAAGGTGACGTTCGAGGGCCCCGAGACCGAGGCGATGATCGACAAGCAGATCGACATGCTGTCGGCCGCGATCGCGAAGAAGCCGGCCGCGCTCGGCTTCGCGGCGCTCGACAGCAAGGCCGCGCTGCCGCTGCTGAAGAAGGCGCAGGCCGAGAAGATTCCCGTGGTCGCGTTCGACTCCGGCGTCGACAGCGACATTCCGGTGACCACCGCGGCCACCAACAACAAGGCCGCCGCGTCGCTCGCGGCGGACAAGCTCGCCGAGCTGATCGGCAAGGAAGGCGAGGTCGCGGTCGTCGCGCACGACCAGACGAGCCGCACCGGCATCGATCGGCGCGACGGCTTCGTCGAGCGGATGAAGTCCGCCTATCCGAAGATTCGCGTCGTGACCGTGCAGTACGGCGAAGGCGACCAGCTCAAGTCGACCGAGGTCACGAAGTCGATCCTGCAGGCGTATCCGAAGCTCAAGGGGATCTTCGGCACCAACGAAGGATCGGCGATCGGCGTCGTCAACGGCGTGCGGGAGATGAAGCGCAAGGTCGTGATCGTCGGCTACGACTCCGGCAAGCAGCAGAAGGACGCGATCCGCAGCGGGCTGATGGCCGGCGCGATCACGCAGAACCCGGTCGGCATCGGCTACCGGACCGTCGAGGCGGCCGTGAAGGCGATCAAGGGCGAGAAGCTGCCGAAGATCATCGATACCGGCTTCTATTGGTACGACAAGACCAACATCGACGATCCGAAGGTGGCGGCGGCGCTGTATGACTGAGCGGGACCAATGCACTCCGACATTTCTCCCATGACCGACTTGCGCATCGATGCTCATCAGCACTTCTGGCGTTATCGCGCGGAAGACTACCCGTGGATCTGCGCGGGCATGGACGCGCTCGCCCGCGATCGCCTGCCGGACGAACTGCATCCGCTCCTGCGCGCGCACGCGCTGGACCGGTCGATCGCGGTGCAGGCGCGCGCCGGACGCGAGGAAACCTCGTTCCTGCTCGGCCTCGCGCGCGGCGACGCGCGCATCGCGGGCGTCGTCGGCTGGGAGGATATCGGTTCCCCGTCGCTCGCGGACCATGTGGCCGAGTGGGGCCGGGACAAGCTGCTCGGTTTTCGGCATCAGGTCCAGGATGAAGGCGACGTCGCCGCGTTCGTCTCCCGGCCTGTGTTCGAGCGCGGCATCGCGTGGCTGCAGGCGCAGCGCTACGTGTATGACGTGCTGGTGTTTCAGCGCCAGTTGCCGGACGTGCGCGCGTTCTGCGCACGCCATGATGCGCACTGGCTCGTGCTCGATCATCTCGGCAAGCCCGCGCTCGCCGAATTCGAGCGCGACGAAACGGCCTTCCCGCGCTGGCGCGACGCATTGCGCGAGCTGGGCGCGCTGCCGCACGTCGCGTGCAAGCTGTCCGGGCTCGTGACGGAAGCGGACTGGGCGCAGGGCCTGAGGCCGCAGGACTTCAGCCGGATCGAGCGATGCCTCGACGCCGCGCTGGAGGTGTTCGGTCCGCAGCGCCTGATGTTCGGTTCCGATTGGCCCGTGTGCCTGCTGGCGGCTTCGTATGACCAGGTCGTCGCGCTGGTCGAGCGATGGGCGGCGACGCGCTTGTCGGAGCCCGAGCGGCGTGCGGTGTGGGGCGGCACGGCGGCGCGTTGCTACGGGGTGGCGGCGTGACGCGCGGCCTCGATGCCGGCATATAGAATTACAGAATTACGATAGCGTTTGCGGCCTGGGAATGTGTCCCTGCCGCTGCGCTCCACCCAAACCGACGACCCGCTTCAGCGTATGTCCATCCAGCCGATTCAGAACCGCCGCCTTTACCAGCAGATCGCCGACCGGCTGAGCTCGATGATCGCGTCCGGCGATTTTCCGCCGGGCAGCTATCTGCCGCCCGAGCGCGAGCTGGCCGAGCAGTTCGGCGTGTCGCGCACGTCGGTGCGTGAGGCGCTGATCGCGCTCGAGGTGAGCGGGCTCGTCAGCGTGCGCGTCGGCGACGGCGTGAAGGTCCGTCATCCCGAAGCGGCCGCGCTGCCGCCCGAACGGAGCTCGCAGCCCGGCGCGCTTGCGGTGGTCGAGATCGACCCCGAGCTCGGCATCGCGCTCGATCTCGATACGGAAATCCCGCCGTTTGCGTTGCTGCAGGCGCGCCGGCTGATCGAGCCGGAGGCTGCGGCGCTGGCCGCGACGCACGGGTCGGACGCGCAGATCGCCGGCATCCACGAGGCCTTCCTGCGCAACGAGGAAGACAACCGCAGCGGCTCGCGCACGCATCCCGGCGACCGCCTGTTCCATATCCGGATCGCCGAAGCGAGCGACAACCCGGCCTATGCGCTGATGATCAAGCAACTGCTCGCGCACAAGTACGATCCGATGTTCCAGCGGCTGCAGTCGCTCTATATGCCGAGCGACATGCCGCACCGTTCGGAGCGCGAGCACCGCGCGATTCTCGACGCGATTCGCGCGCGCGACGCGGACGCCGCGCGGCGCGCGATGGCCGAGCATCTGGATTCGGTGATCCGCATCTTCGGGCGAGCCTGCGATTGAGCCTGACGCGGCGCTGCCGCGCGCCGTTCAGAAGCGGTCGGCGCGATACGGCGACGGGTCGGTAAAGGGCGTCTCGCCGGTCATCATTTCCGCGAGCAGGCGGCCCGTGACGGGGCCGAGCGTCAGCCCGTGATGGTTGTGCCCGAACGCGAACCACAGCCCGCGATGCGCGGGGGCGGGGCCGATCACCGGCCGCATGTCCGGCGTGCACGGCCGGAAGCCGAGCCACGGCTGCGGATCGAGCCGCTCGCCGAAGCCGAACAGCGGGCGCGCGAGCCGTTCCGCGCGGTCGAGCTGCACGCCGGTCGGCGGCAAGTGGCGGCGCGCGATCTCGACGCCGGTCGTCAGGCGCAGCCCGCGCTGCATCGGCGCGATCACGTAGCCGTATTCGCGATCGACGATCGGCGCGGACGGCACGCCGCGTGCCGATGGCGCGTAGTGCATGTGATAGCCGCGCTTCTCGCGCAGCGGAATCCGATAGCCGAATTTCCCGAACACGGTGTCCGACCACGGGCCGAGCGCGACGACGACCGCCGGCGCCGCTGCCGCGCCGTCGCGCGTCGCGACCTGCCAGCCGGGCGACAGCGCGTCGAGGCTCGTGGCGTCGCCGTGCAGCAGCGTGCCGCCGCTTTGCTCGAAGAGCCGCGCGTATGCTTTGACGAGGCCGGCGGGATCGACGACGCTTTTCGGATCGAGCCAATGCAGCGCGCCGCAGAAGCCCGGCGCGAGGCTCGGTTCCTGTGCGAGCAGCGCCGCCGCGTCGAGCGGCGTCACGCCGAGCCCGTGACGGCGCGCGGTGAGCTGCGCGTCGGCAAGGCCGCGCTGGAACGCGGCGGGCGAGCGGAACGCTTCCAGCCAGCCGCTCGCGCGTACCAGCGCGTGGGCGCCCGCGCGCGCGATCAACGCGTCGTGCTCGACGATGCAGCGCTCGATCAGCGGCAGCATGTCGCGCGCGGCCGCCGCGTGGCGCTGCGGCGCGGATTCCCACCAGAAGCGCGCGAGCCACGGCGCGAACGCGGGCAGCGACGCGCCGTGCCAGTAGAGGTCGGTTGAGCGGTTCAACGCGTAGCGCAGCAGCGTGAACGGGCTGCGCGGGAACGGGTAGGGCTCGACGGACGAGCGCTCGATCAGCCCAGCGTTGCCGAAGCTCGTGCCTTCGCCCGGTGCGCCGCGATCGACGAGGGCGACCTTGCGGCCGCGATCCTGCAGATGGAGGGCGGCGCAGACGCCGACGATGCCTGCGCCTAGAACGATGACGTCGAAATCCATCGATGTTTGCTGAAGCGAGTGGTCGGGAGATGGGGGGCGAGGAGCACGTGTGGGGATCAAGCATACCCGGGACCGGGGCGGAGGGCCAAGTGTGCCCGATAGCGGATGCCGATACTGCTTCTTCATACAGTTGTCGGCCGGCGGCCCAGATGTTTTAATGGGCCGCCATTTTTCATGCCTGCCCACCGCCATGTCATTGTTCGAGCCCGTCACGCTGACCACCGCCCGCTTGAACCTGCGGCCGATTCAGGAAGATGACGCACACGCGCTGTTCGCGATCTGGTCGGATGCGGAGGCGATGCGCTATTTCTCGTTTCCGCCGATGACGAGCCTGGATCAGGCAACGGAGCGCGTGGCTCGCAAGTTGTCGACTGCCGCCGGCGGGGAGGACCTCACTTGTGCAATCGAATTGCGGGCAACCGGTGAAGTGCTCGGCGAATGCGCGCTCTTCAATGTGCACGAATCCTGTCGGCGGGCGGAAATCGGCTTTAGCCTGAAGCGCACGCATTGGGGCCGCGGATATACGAGTGAAGCGGCTGCCGCGCTGGTCGGGCATGCGTTCGGCACGCTGGATCTGCGCCGGATCGAGGCGGATATCGACCCGCGCAATGCGGCGTCGGCGCGCGTGCTCGAACGGCTCGGATTCGTTCGCGAGGGGCTGCTGCGGGAGCGGTGGATGGTTGGGGACGAGGTGTCGGATAGCGCGTTGTATGGGTTGCTCAAGCGGG
Organism: Burkholderia sp. MSHR3999; assembly: GCF_000833595.1. NCBI lineage: Bacteria > Pseudomonadati > Pseudomonadota > Betaproteobacteria > Burkholderiales > Burkholderiaceae > Burkholderia > Burkholderia sp. MSHR3999. The sequence continues at coordinate 2,204,074 of NZ_JRFO01000007.1, read as the reverse complement.
AGCGGCGGGAGTAGGTGGTTGTTGGGTGTTGACAACACCTGCCTGCTTTGGGCCGCCGGCTTAGTCATGGAAGGGGCCGGCCTCGAACGTCGCGGCTCCGTCAGCGTACTCTCGTGTCCATATATCACGGGGATCTTCCCCGGAGCCCTTTACTGCAAATGACGTGTGGGGCAGGCATTCGGCCAGTTTGTCGAAAAGCATGATGACCGACATGCTGTCCAGAAAGAAAAGCGTCGAAGTTGGCAGAGCCGAGCCACATGCTTCGGACAGGTCGCTCAAGACGTCGTGACCAAGTGCATATTCGTCAAGAAACTTCGACAGCACTTCCCGAGCGGCGGCGACATTCAACGGCTCGCCATCGAAAGGATGAACCCAAACCTGCGTGTGAAAACTCATGGTGACCGACTCCGTCAATTTCCTGGTTCAAATACCGACGAGTGCTTACTCGACGTTCCAAGCGAGTAAATGATTGTTAGCGATTCACCCCAAGATGTCGATCGACCGCGCATGGTCGGTCGCCGCTACCGCTTTCGACGTGACGTCCGGCAAGGATGCCGATCACATCTCTATTCCTGCTTCTCTCAACAGGTCACGCAATGCTTGATGTCGATCCCGGGCCAGTTCGACGAGCCGCGAACCGGCATTCGGACGCGACAGGATCTGCCGATGCTGAGCACCGGGCTTCGTCCAGGCGGAAATCGAGTTGTCGATCCATTTTCGCAATGCGAGGGCGAGGTCGTCATCGGCGCCTTCGGACGGCGTCCGGTGTTCCGCAACGAGCACGAGACAAGCGAGGTAATCCCACGGATTCCTCGCGCAGATCGCCAGCGCCGCATAACGATCTCCGTGCCGGGCGAGCATCGTTTCGATTTGTTCGAGCGAAACGAATGCACCGAGCGCGCACTGGCGAACCCCGGCTTTTCTCACCCTGCGCGCCGGATCGAGCAGCGCACGCGCCGCGATTTCGTCCTTGAGCGACGGCGTCAACCGGGCCAGCAGCACGACGGCATGCGCGCGAAGATGCGCGCGCGGGTCGCCGGAAAATTTCTCCAAAATTGCAGTGGCTTCCGGCGCGTGTCGCTCCGCGAGCAGCGACAAGCCGGCGCGGATTTGCGTACCCGACAGCTTCCCGCTTTCGAGCATCGCGATGCATCGTCCCACGACATCCCGTCCACGCTCGTCGAGCAAGCGCGCGGCGGCGGACCGCAAGCAGCCTTGCGAGTCGAATATCGCGCGCCACAGGAAGGGTTCCTGATCGGCGTCGAGCCGATCGCTCGTCACGTATCTGAACGCCGCATACCGGACCGGTCCGAACGGAGACGCCGCGGCGAGCTCGATGCACCGCTCACGATCCTGCATCGGCACGCGTTCGAGCAGTGCGACTGCACGCTGTGCGGTCATGATGTCACCGGATCGCAGGGCACGCTTGACCAGATCGGCGAGTGGCAACAGTTGATGGTCGATCGCCAGCAGATAGGCCGTGCGCTTGAGGCGGAAATCCGCGCTTGCCATCGCCGTGATGATCGCCTCGGCGCCGCCGGCGTGCACGATGCGCTTCTCGAACCCGAGCAGCCATGCACTGTGGTCGATGCGTGTGGCCGACAAGAGATCGCGCAGTCCGGGAAGCAGGGCGACGAAATGCACGGCGGCGACGGTTGCAAGGAGCTTGTTCAGCGCGTCCGTTGCCGCGTTGCGAACCACGGGCACCCAATCGTTCACGCGCTTGGCGATCGGCTCGAGAAACTCGCTGCCGCCGAGCTCGACCGCCCGGTTGATCGACGCTTCCCGGACATAACCCGAGTAGTGCGAGATGCACATAGCGATCAGCTCGCGATCGGTGCTGGTGGCAAGCATTTCGAGCGCGGTGCACAGCTGCATTTGCCGGCCTTGCGCCAAATAGATTGTTTGCGCGGGCTTGGGCTTTGGGTCGGACGTGGGGATAGGTGCGAATACAGGCACAGGCGCCGGCGCCGGCACTGATGTTGGCGCTGGCACTGGCTCAGGTGCAGTGGATACGGTTGCAGTGGAAGACGGCCGCCTGCGGAAGATTCTCTCGATTAGATTCATTGTGCTTTTTTGATCCTGGTCGCCGGATGATAGCCGTCTTCATCGATGAGTGACAGCGGGCCGGCACAATCCAGACAACGCCGCATCACGACTGGCTGTAGTAGATCTTGACCGCGTATCGATAATCCCGCCCTTGCGCCGCGCACCATTCGGGAAACGAGCCGACCGGATTCCGTGACCACGCTTGCCAGTCCGCTACGAGTTGGGCGAAATGGTCCACTTCCGATGCGAGGCGAGCGAACGCGGCGGCATCCGGCGCATCGGCGATGAGGCGCCTTGCGCGCTCCAGTTTTGCAAGCGCGTGATCGACGCTGCCGATGAAGCGCGACTCGTCGAGATGATGGGTCGCGAAGTCGACGGAGTCGAGTGCACGCCCGATCAGCATCGTCCGGACCGGCATGTCGTCGGGGCACATCGCGAGCGCGTCGGCCAGCAGTGCATCGTCGCGCTCGAGGATGCCAAGCCACCGGACCGGCAGGTTCGCATCCGGCTCCTCGTGCATCCACGCCTGCAACGTCGGCAGCAGGAATCGGGCCGTCAGCGGTTGCGCGAGGAACTGATGCGCTTCCGAAGTCCGCGCATTGGCCTCGAGGATGTCGATGGCGGCGCGCCGGGCCGTCGTGCTGTCAAACGAGTGCGAAGCGTCGAGAAAGCATTCGAGCGCGGCGAATGCATATCGACGCAACCCTTGCTCGCGGAAGCGGCAATAGTCCGCGAGCGGCTTCAGTTCGGGGCAGGCATCGAACGTTTCCGCCAGCTTCAGGAGCCCTTCGAAATTGTGCTGGTTCCAGTAGTACATGGCGGTAAGCGTCGAGAAGAAACGGGACAGTATATTCGGGGTGTGCGCTTATCGACCGTCAAGGCCAAGCGACGTCAGTATCCGGTACGCGGCCGTGACCCGTTCCTCGTTCGGGTAGTGCCGGTTGGCCAGGATGACGATGCCCATGTGCCGGGCAGGAACGAAAGCCACGTATGCGCCAAACCCGTCGGTCGAACCGGTCTTGTTGATCCAGACCTGCTGCTGAGGCGCTTGAGGGGGCTTGATCTCCTCGACCGGCATTGCATTGAGTGCCATCGACAAGGAATTGCCTTCGGTCAGCGTCTTCAATGCGACCGGATACGGATACTGCTCCCAGATCAGGTCCTGGGTCATCGGACCTGCGTTGAAGTAGCCGGTGTGCGTGTCGGTGATTGCCTGCTGAAGCGGTTTGTCCAGCTTCACTTCGCCCATGTTGGCTTGCACGAAACGAAGCAGGTCGGCGGCGGTCGTCTTGATCCCGTACGTCTTCGAAGACAACACGTCGGTGGTCATCCTGGTCGGCGCGCCGTCCTTTGTATAGCCTTGTGCATAATCGGCCATACGCGAGCGCGGCACGTCGACGTAGCTGCTCTTCATCCCCAGCGGCGATAGCAGATGACGGGACAACGGCACGGCGAAGTCCTGCTGCCCCATGCTGGTCGCCGTAATCAGGCCGAGCGTCCCGATGCTCACGTTGGAATAGGTTCGATAGGCGCCCGGCGAGTAGGTGGGGCGCCAGTCCTTCAGATACCGCATCAACTGATCTTCGTTCCGGATGTTGCCTGGAACCTGCAAAGGCACTCCGCCAGGCGTGTGTGTGCCGAGTTCAACGAGGCTGACGTTGCCGAACGGGCTGCCTTGCAGGTTCGGCAGGTACTTTCCGGCCTTGTCCGACATCGAAAGATGGCCGGTGACTTGCGCCCAGGATGCAAGCGTTGCGGTGAACGTCTTGCTGACGGACCCGATCTCGAACAGCGTATCGCGCGTGACGGGCCGCCGGGATTGCCGCGATGCGACGCCATAGTTGAAAACGTACGTCTGCCCGTCTGCAACGATTCCTACTGCCATTCCCGGGATGCCGTATTTCGCCATGATCGGCAAGACGACGCTGTCCGATACGCTCTTGACGGTGTCCCGCCGATCATTGGCCGCGTAGCCGATGGTTGCCGTTGCACACGTGGAAAATAATGCGGCCGCCATGATGCGCTTGATCCCGTGCTTCATATTTTTTGGATTCCTTTAGATTGATGCCAAGTTGGAAATTGCGCGGCGGCTTGCCAAATTCACGATGCCATATGGAGAAAATCTGGAAAGCCGTTGTCTTGCATCCCTGCCGATGCCGGTTTCTGATTCAACGAACTCCTGAGGCATGCGGCGGATGGGTGATTGTCGTGTGGGGAGTGCACGACGACAAGCGAGGATATTTTGTTGGAGACAAAAGAAATTCTTGCTCGTGCGCCCCGGGGCGCGGAACGCCAGATACGGGCGTCCAATCCGCTGAACAATTCGCCGACGTCTGGACCGGGTCGACGGCGGGTTCGGCATTCGCCTGTATAAATCGCGCACTGCACTTGTTCAACGTGCTATCGGACGCTTGTGGCGGGTGTTTCTCACTGGTCGTCCGCGCGACTTTGTACCTAATATGAAGCAATCGTGCGCATGATGCGGTGTCTGCACGCGCAGGGCGGGGGCAGGAGGCGGCGCCGGGAGCGGCGCCAGCGGATGTTTCGATCATGGATGCGACAGTGTGCGCGGCGTCTGCCAGTCTTGCGACTGCAACGACGCCAACGGGCGCGGCGGCGAGCGCCGCGCGGACGACGTCCGGCCGGCCCGGCCGGGCCGCCTCGTTGCGCCGCCAAGCGTTGCTCACGGTGGCTTGCGTGCTGGGCGCGGCGCTCGCCGTACTCGCCGGGGCTCCCGCCAGTGCGGTCGATTCGGCCGACACCGTGCGCATCGTCGCCGTCGCGAGCCGCGCCGATTCCGCCATTTCGACACTCGACGCCGCCGTACGTCAGGTCGTGCTGGGCATCGTCAGCTTCACGCGCTGGCCGACAACGCCCGTCAGCCTGCATCTGTGCGTGACGGGCCGGCCCGACTACGCGCGCGGCCTGATCGACACGCTGCAGGCCGGCTCGACGCAGATCGACGTGCAGCGCGTTCGCTCCGACGATGCGTCGCTCGGCATGGCCTGCGACATCGTCTATTTCGGCACCCTGAGCGACGACGAGCGAACGCGGGTGAGCGCCGCGGTGGCCGGCCATCCGGTATTGACGATTGCGGAACACGATCCGCCCTGCACCGCGGGCAGCATGTTCTGTCTCAATGTCGACGGCGAACGCGTCACGTTCGACGTCAATCTCGACGCCGTGGCGCGCAGCGGCGTGCGCGTTCACCCGAATGTGCTCAACCTTGCGCGGCGGCCGGTGACGCCATGACACGGTCCGCGCTCCCCGTTTCCCCTTCACGCATGTCGCGCCCGACGCTGCAAAGCGTGTTGCGCCGCGCGCACCTGCGCCTGGCGTTCGTCGCCGTCGCGATGGCCGCCGTGTCGTTGATCGTGGTCGCCGTGATCGCATTGCGTGCCTATGCCGGCAACAATCTGAACCTGCTGGCCCGCTCGCTCGGCTACACGGTGGAGGCGGCGCTCGTGTTCGGCGACCGCGTCGCGGCGGCCGAGGCGATCGCGCTGATCGCCAGCGACGAGGACGTGGCGCAGGTGGTGGTCACGGATGGCAAGGGGCAGCCGTTCGCGACGTGGCAGTTGCCCGCCGGCAGCAAGATCGCCCGGCTCGAGCGAAGCGTCGCCGACCTTGCGCTGCCTGGGCCGGTGACCATTCCGGTCGTGCACGACGGCAGCGTCGTCGGTCGCGTCGTCGTGCGCGGGCGAGGGCACCAGTTCTTCGGTTTCCTGCTGGGAGGTGTCGGCGGCATTCTCGGCTGCCTGGCCGTCAGCGTGTTCGGCGCTTATGTCAGTTCAAAGCGCCTGCTGCGCAGCATCGTTTCGCCGTTGCGCGCGCTGGCCGGCGTCGCTCACGCCGTGCGGCGCGAGCGTGCGTTCGAGCAGCGGGTCGAGCCCGCGGCGATCGCCGAACTGAACCAGCTCGGCGACGACTTCAATGCGTTGCTCGACGAGCTGGAAGACTGGCAGAACACCCTGCGCGACGAAAACGCGTCGCTCGAACACAAAGCGACGCACGATGCCCTCACGGGCCTGCCGAACCGCGCGCAGTTCGAATCACGCCTCACGCTCGCCCTCCGCGAGGCCGCGGTGACGAGCCAGCGGGTTGCCGTCCTGTATCTCGACTGCGATCGCTTCAAGGAGATCAACGACGGCTTCGGCCACGAAGCCGGCGACGTGGTGCTGATCGGCATCGCGACGCGGCTGCGCGCGCAGTTGCGCGAGGCCGATCTGGTCGCTCGCCTGGGCGGCGACGAATTCGCCGTGATGCTGGCGCCCGTGCGCGAAGCGGACAGTGTCGTCCGGATCGCCGATGCGATCCTGTCCGGCATGACGCCGTCGATCGTGCTGGCCGATGGCCGCGCGGTGCCCACGATGATGAGTATCGGCATTGCGCTGTATCCCGATCACGCGTCGGACGCGAGCGGCTTGCTGCGTGCGGCGGATGCCGCGATGTACCGGGCCAAGCGCACACGGCCGGGGTCGTGGCAGTTGGCTGAAGGGGTCGCCGGGCCGGCTTGAGGGTTATCGCGTCGTGCAGAGGGCGGGGTTGTCGCAGCGGTTTGAAACCGTGCGTGCATGGCGGGCGCGTTTTAAGGGGATGCGATGATGGAAAACCCGTTTCCTGTGAGCATTGGGCGGATGTGCATCGGCGGCGCGCTGATGCTGTGCATGCTGCTCGGCGGCTGCAAGACGCCGCCGCCTTATCGCGGACTGACGCAGACGCAGGTCACGGCGCTCAAGTCGGCCGGGTTCCATGAGACCGAGCAAGGTTTCGAGTTCGGCTCGACCGGACCGATCCTGTTCGATTTCGACCGCTACAACCTCAAGCCCGACGTTCGCCGGATCGTCGAGCGGATCGGGCGCACGCTCAGTTCGGTGGGGATCAACGGGGTGCGCGTTTATGGGTACTCGGACGAGGAGGGCGCGGATGCGTACGACCTGGAATTGTCCAGGCGTCGTGCCGAAGTCGTGGCGATCGAACTCGTCGACGTCGGGCTGGATGCGAAGCGCATTGCGATCGTGGGGAGAGGGAAGCGCGAACCGGTGGGGGATAACCGGACGCCGGCGGGCAGGGCGCAGAATCGAAGAGCGGCGATCGTGGTTTCGCCGAGGTGAGGGAGCTTAGTTTCTGGGCACGGCCGGGAGGTCTCGACGCAAATTGCGCATCTGTGCGCAGTAGTTGCGCGTGGTAGCTTGCCATGGGCAATCCGGCCAGCACGGATACGCGAATATCCCGGCACGGCTGGTTGCAATCATCGTCACGCAGACACGTGAACGTCTGTTCCGCACAGCTTAGGGGCGATTGAGATAGGCTTCAGATACTGAAGACAAGCGTTCCCTGTGCATATGAGCTGCCACAAAGGCCGAACGACTTTCATGCTTGGTTTGGCTGAGCCGGCGCAGATAATGAATTCACCAGAACATGGCGAGCCCGCTTTCGGTTAGGGTGGCTGGATAAAATATGAAAATTTATTGATGATCAAGTTAATGTTTGCTGATTTTTCGGCGATATGTGCGTTTTTTTCTGATGCTTATTTCGCTTGTGCGGCCATTGATAAGGTAATGAACTTCACATAAAATTCGATATTCTGAAAATAATTTATCGATGGCGAAATGTAGATCTTCTGCCCATTGAAGGCGCTCCTCGCCCTTTGCAAAGAAATTTCGTGTGGCCTCGATGTTGTTGCGAAGATGGAAGGTGTCATTTCGAAATTTTCTGAGCGGGTCAGAGTGCTGCTTCATCATCTGGCCCAATGCATCAACTTTAGGAATGAGCTCTCGAAAACGTGCTGGGCGATTTTCCTGAATCAGGATGCGTATCCTAAGTTTTTGGAGGCCCTCGCAGGTTGTGCGGAGAAATCCTAGCCAAGATGATAGATAAATCCTAAATTTTATCTTATCGCCGTCACTCAGGTAGTCGTTTTTTTCCAATTTTTTGTTGAGCTTTTCGTAATTTTCCCGCATCAGATCAGCAGCTAGAAAGTAGCCACTGTGGAGCACTAAAATGGGATCCAGGTGTCGGCATGGGAGGTTATCGCCTGGTAATCGACTATCTACATCCATTGCTAACGAGCGCGGGGTATTTGCGACGTAGTAAAGGAAGTCTTCTGAGCGAATTAATGATCCTTTAATGACGGCTTCGGTGAAGTACTTTTTTAATAAATCTTCCGTTTCAAAGCCGTATTCTTCTAGTTTATTCTTCGCAAAACGTGTCAATCTCCATTCGTCGAATCCACCAATTTCCCCATCCTTACCAAAATCGAAATCTACTTCACCTGTGGGTAGCTTTACTGCACATCCGCTGCCATGTTTGAAGTAGTGAACACCGCCTTCAAGCTCGCCGTGTACCGGGATTTCAGTTTCAATCCAATCTGCACTGGAGAAAGGCATTCTGATGCCGGATCGCTGCATGAGCACCAAAGCAGTACGCGTACTTTCCTGATAGTCGCAGATCAAGCGGGCAAGTTTATTATTCACGAATCTTGACTCGGAGTGGAATTAAAGTGTCGCTGTTGTTGCGGGGAGTGTTGAGGGTAATCGATTTCGATGGGAGTGCGCAACTGTTGACTATCTGAGGATAATGAGATTGTCTATCTGTGGGCGAGGCTTGGTTATTCGTGTTATGTGTGCATATGCAAATGTGAGGGGGCATTGATTGACGATAGATGTCGCGCGAATTGTAAGCAGGGGACGAATCTGCCGTTCAATATTGATCGTTTCAGATCGTCAGAGCGAGTGCGTTTCGACGAGTATGTCAGAGGGGCGGCGACGCGGTGTCAGGGAGAGCGTGCCACTAAACTTTGACAACATCCGGACTGCGAACGGCAACTAACGTCTAACTTGCGTGTCAGGAGCCCAAGTAGCGTCCGGATCAATTGGGTGTGAGGCGGTGCGATCGCGCGCCGCGCGCGTCATCACCACCGGAGATCGCACGACGACCGCGACGTCCCCGCGCCACCCGTCGCGGTGCAACGCGTGCCGGCACCGTTGTCGTAGAACGCGCGCGTCTCGGGCTGCGGCACCGACGGGTCGTACGGATTCGGCACGCCGGGCAGCCCGTGCGCGCGGCCGTACGGACGCATCGGCATGCGCGGGTTCGACGGCGGGAACATCTGCGTCGCGTGCAGACCGGTGCCGTACGGCGTCCCGTTGGCCTTCAGATACGCATCCCAATTGAGCGTGCGCCGTTCATACTCCGGCACGCGGCGGCCGAGACCATCCACGCCGGGTGTGATGCGGTTCGCGGGCCAGTGCGATTCGCCGGCGCGCTTGTCCTGCGCGCGGCGCACGAGGCGGCCGCCGGACATCCGAAGCTCGCGGGTATCGTTCGTCTCGAACGGGCCGCGCGTCGCGGACGCGGGGTAGCGCCCGGCATGCGCGTCGCGCGGGATGCGCACGCCGTTCGTCGCGCGCCGCTCGGCACGGAACACGTTTGTGCCGGTCACGTCCCGGTTGGGGATGCCCTGGCTCCACGCGCAGGCAGTCATGGCGAAAAGCGCACCGGCGAGCGCGGCGGCGGGAACGAAGCGAAAGGCGTGATTCATGGGCGATGCAAGGCAAGCGACATGCGTTGAAAGAAACGGGCAGATCGCTGGCTGGCGGCAGGCGCGCATCGCGGCGGGGGCTGGCTGGACTGCGGAAACGGCCGCACATTATTTCATAAAAATAAAAGTGAGCTTTCTAATCAACGCCTTGGGCTGCCCTGCACGCAAACTTGCCTTTTTAAGTCCTCTTCTCCGCCATCGCTACCGCACTACGATTTCGCTTATGTGCTTTTCCTTGGCTGGTCGGTGTTTTTTCCGCGCAATGCAGCGAAAGCAGTTTCAACCGTGTTCGTCGCTGTCAGCGCATGAGCGACGCTCCGGTCGCGTAGTCAAACCGATAAATATCGTGATTGAAATCGATAGCCTCGATACAGTCGGGCAGCAAGCGGACGCGTTCGGTGAAGATGTCTGCACCGGATGCCGACCACATGACATTACCCTGCAGCGACAGGCGCGCAATCTCGAGTTCCCCGTGCGAGATCAGGGTCGCCCGGTCGCTTTCCCAGTAAATGCCGAAGCAGGTCGCGATATCGACGCAGGTCGACCAGACCAGCGGGTGCGGTGAACTCAACGACAGGCAGGCGACATGATTGCCTACCGCCAGGTACAGCTTGTCGTCGATCGCGACAGCCGAACGCGCATGTACTGCCGTGCATCCGCCATCCGCACCGACGACCGCAACGCGACATCCATTCAGCTCGACTCCATGAACGGAAGACGGTCCGTAGTTCCCAAGAAGTAATTCGAGAGGATAGGCGCGAATATTGTCTTGCGATCGGAATGTATAAGTCGGCTCATTCACGATCGTGACTACGCCAAATTGTGTGTCGAGTTGCATGCCAAGTGCCGCCCTGCTATTGGATCTTGGCCTCGGCGTTCGCCACGCGCCGGCCTGCGGCGGCGAACTCGGGGTCATCGAACAGCTGGCGCAGCAGGCTCTGGAAGATCGCAGACGCCTGATTGAGTCCGTCCGCCGCGACGAGCATGCCGATGAAGTGCGTATCCCACTGCGCATTCGCGCGCAATGCCTTGTCGTAGACGATCGATTGATCGCGTCGGATGACGAACCGTCCGCCCAGTTCAGCCTGACCGTCTGATATCCGGACGTCCGTCAACGTCGCATCCAGCGTGGCCAGTGCGTTCGCATCGTAGTGTCCGGCCGTCGTCAGCTCGGTACGGATGGCCTCGTTCAGATAGTCCGACCAGGAACCGTTGCCGGGCGCGGCGTAACGCATCGACCGGACCTGGGCCTGTATGCCGGCCGGGTCGGGGCCGGTCGTCACGCGAAAGCGCGCGTCCCGCGGCAGCCTGGCTAGCGTCATCTGGTTGGCGACGCTCGCCTGATAATGCGGCACCGGCTGCGTGACGCAGCCGCCCAAAGCCAGCGTGACGGCCAGAACTGCCGGCGCGGCGAGCGCGCCGACGACGTTCCGGCATGCAATCCGGACCGGCATCACTGCGCGAGATCCGACGATTGATCGATTTCCTCGAGGCTCTTCGCGACGATCTGCCGGATCATCGTGCTCGATGCATCCTGCAGGGTCATCGATTTCAGCCCCTCGGGCCCGGACGCATTGCCGATCGTCGTGTAGATCGCATGCTTGACGACCTTGGTCACGGCGTCGTGCCCGGGTGCGGCATAGGTGGCCGTGCAGACGTAGCCGTCGGTGACCATCGTGCCGACGAGGCCGAACGTGAGGCCGGTGCCGAACCCCTGGGCGCTCGCGTTTTCGGTCTGTGGCAGGTTGTTGATCGTGATTGACAGCTTGCGGCCGGACGCGACCGGCTCATACGACACCTGGCTGAACAGGCCAGATTGCGACACCTGCTCGTACACGCGCGGCTTGAAGGCCTCGGTGGCGCGTGCATTGGGAACGCCCTTGGTCTGGAATTCGACCAGCAGCTGGACGGGTTGCGGGCTGGCCGGCTTCTTCAGGTCGGAGTAGTGCGGCTCCCCGAGCGACGAATCCACGTAGGAATGCATCGACATGCAGGCGGACAGCGACAGCGCAAGGCAGAACGTGCCGGCAACGGTCATCAGGCGTTTGGTATTGAATATAAAGGTCTCGTGTTTCTATTGTTGTCAGCGAGCGAGCTCGCACCCCGGAATGCGCCGATCGAGCAGGGGCGCGCCGATGCAAGAATCGACCACGCCACGAGATGGCGTCTTGTAGTTAACGGTGGGCGTCGGGGGTTCTTTAGCGGACGGATACGGAGTGCCGATCGAGGCTGCGCCGCGCGCGTCGGGAGTCGGCCGGGCTGCGGTTTCAAATCATTTCAATAAAACAACAAATATCTTTCTAAACAACGCCTTCGGTCTGTAAATTGTATGGCTGTCGGTCCGGCCCCTATTCCCGGAAATGGTGCGTCACACGCCTTCCGTTCGGTTGTCCTGTCCGCCCGATATCTCCCTTTAAATCACGTCCCCGCGCGGTCGAATGCCACGGATTCCCGAACGCCTTGCCCCGCCTCGCTGAACGGCGAAACCCCGCTCGCTGTCGCAACCCGATTGCACTCCACGCAAGCGGGCCCTTTTAAAACCGGTTGCTCCTCCATCGCTACCGCGCCCCGTTTTCGCCTACGTGTTTTCCCTTGGTTGGTCGGCATTTTTGACAGATGAAAGAAAAACGCCCATATAATTTCGGCTGCCTTGCCAACGGCTGTCGGACCATCCATCCGGCGAGCGCTTTGGCAAGCGGGGCAGGCGAAACGCTTGCGCAATGCAAGACGCATCACGATGTCTTTCCGAACCAGACGTCCCCTCGGGGACTGCAAGAGCCGGGCCCCGCTACGCATCATTCCGCCGCAGGTCCGTCTTCATGTGTCTCGGGCGTGTCCCATGTCCTCGCCCCGGGTGCTGTTCGATTGCGCAAGTCATGCCGCCTTTGCCCGTATGACTAACAACATCGAGGAGCTCCTGATGACGCTGTCCCGTCTTACGTCCATCTCCGTCGCCGCCGTGCTGTTCGCCGCCGGTGCCGCCGCCGCGCAAGCGGAAACCGTGAAGATCGCCATCGCCGGGCCGATGAGCGGCTCGGTCGCCCAGTACGGCGACATGGTGAAGGCTGGCGCACTGACCGCGATCGAGCAGATCAACGCGGCGGGCGGCGCGGGCGGCAACAAGTTCGAGGTGGTGATGATGGACGACGCGTGCGAGCCGAAGCAGGCCGTCGCGGTCGCGAACAAGATCGTCAGCCAGAAGATCAAGTACGTGATCGGCCACGTGTGCTCGGGTTCGACGATTCCCGCGTCCGACATCTACGAGAACGAAGGCATCGTGATGGTCACGCCGTCGGCCACCGCGCCGCAACTGACCGAAGGCAAGAAGCGCCACTTCATCTTCCGCACGATCGGCCGCGACGACCAACAAGGCCCGGCAGCGGCGAAGTACATCATCACGCAAGTGAAGCCGAAGAAGGTCGCGGTGCTGCACGACAAGCAGTCGTACGGCCAGGGCATCGCGTCGTCGGTGAAGAAGGACCTCGAAGCCGCGAAGATTCCGGTCGTGCTGTTCGAAGGCATCAACGCCGGCGATTCGGACTACTCGGCGATCATCACGAAGCTGAAGTCGCAAGGCGTCGATTTCGTCTACTTCGGCGGCTACCACCCGGAAATGGGCCTGCTGATGCGCCAGGCGCGCGAGCAGGGCGTGAAGGCCACCTTCATGGGGCCTGAGGGTGTCGGCAACAAGGACGTGACGGCGATCGCCGGCCCGTCGTCGGAAGGCATGCTCGTCACGCTGCCGGCCGATTTCACGGCCGACCCCGCCAACGCATCGCTCGTGAAGGCGTTCGCCGACAAGAAGCGCGACGCGAACGGCCCGTTCCAGATGCCGGCATACGCGGCGGTGAAGATCATCGCCGACGGGATCGCCGGAGCGAAGTCGACCGACCCGACGAAGGTCGCCGCGTACCTGCACAAGTCGACGTTCGACACGCCGATCGGCAAGGTCGCTTACGACGCGCAGGGCGACCTGAAGGCGTTCAAGTTCGTCGTCTACACGTGGCACAAGGACGCGACCAAGACGGTCGCCGCCAACTAAACGGAGTACCCGCCCGCGCACCCGCCCTGCTCGAAACCCGAGCGGGGCGGGTGTGTATTTGGCCGCGCGAGCGGCCATCGGGCGGCTCGTGACGACACCGTGCGTTGCCCGCAGCCCCGCCGCGATCCGGCGGCGGCGCCCGGCGCGGCGCTACCGGGAGCTTCCCGCACATGACTGATTTCTTTCCGCAATTCGCCCAGCAACTGGTCAACGGCCTGACGCTGGGTGCGATCTATGCGTTGATCGCCATCGGCTACTCGATGGTCTACGGCATCATCGGCATGATCAACTTCGCCCACGGCGAGATCTACATGATCGGCGCGTACGTGGGCCTCGTGACCCTCACGGCGATCGGCGTGTCCGCCGGCTATCCGCTGCCGCTCGTGCTCGGCGCGGCGCTGATCGTGTCGGTGCTCGTCACCGGGCTGTACGGCTTCGCGGTCGAGCGCGTCGCGTACCGCCCGCTGCGCGGCGGCCCGCGCCTCGTGCCGCTGATCTCCGCGATCGGCATGTCGATCTTCCTGCAGAACTACGTGCAGATCGGCCAGGGCGCGCGCGACGTGTCCGTGCCCGTGCTGATCTCCGGCGCGTTCGACATCCACCTCGGCGGCGACTTCGACGTCACGGTGCCGTATGCGCGCCTCTTGATCGTCTGCGTGACGATCGCGCTGATGATCGCGCTCACGCTGTTCATCTCGCATTCGCGGATGGGCCGTGCATGCCGCGCGTGTGCCGAGGACATGAAGATGGCGAACCTGCTCGGCATCGACACGAACCGCGTGATCTCGTTCACGTTCGTGCTCGGCGCGATGCTCGCGGCCGTCGGCGGCGTGCTGATCGGCCTGACGATCGGCAAGCTGAACCCATACATCGGCTTCGTCGCGGGCATCAAGGCGTTCACCGCCGCGGTGCTCGGCGGCATCGGCAGCATTCCGGGCGCGATGCTCGGCGGCGTGCTGCTCGGCCTCGCCGAAACCTTCGCGGCGGGCTACATGCCGGCCGAGTACAAGGACGTCGTCGCGTTCGGCCTGCTCGTGCTGATCCTGCTCTTCCGCCCGACCGGCCTGCTCGGCAAGTCGGACATCGAAAAGGTTTGAGGGAGGCGCAGATGAGTCAAGTCATTTCCGTCCGCCGGCCGGCTGCCGGCGCATCGTTCGGCGACACGCTGAAGAACGCCGTGGCCGCCGCGCTGCTGACGGCGATCCTCACGGTGCCCGTGCTCGGCCTGCAACTGAAGCTCGACGGCTACCAGGTCGTGCTCGAGCCGCACTGGCGCCCCGTGTGGATCGCGGTCGCGGCCGTGTTCCTGTTCCAGCTGTTCAAGCCGTGGCTCACGCGCGCGAAAGCCGCGGTGACGCTGCCGGCGCTGCCCGCGATGGGCGCGCGGCAGCAGCGCGCGATCGTCTGGGCGCTGCTCGCGGTCGGCCTCGTATGGCCGTTCTTCGGGTCGCGCGGCGCGGTCGACGTCGCGACGCTCGCACTGATCTACGTGATCCTCGGCCTCGGGCTGAACATCGTGGTCGGCTTCGCGGGCCTGCTCGACCTCGGCTACGTCGGCTTCTACGCGGTCGGCGGCTACACGTACGCGATGCTCAACCAGTACTTCGGGCTCACGTTCTGGGAGTGCCTGCCGCTCGCCGCGATCGCGTCGGCGACGTTCGGCTTCCTGCTCGGCTTCCCGGTGCTGCGGCTGCGCGGCGACTATCTCGCGATCGTCACGCTCGGCTTCGGCGAGATCATCCGCCTGCTCGCGAACAACCTGACGAGCCTCACCGGTGGGCCGGACGGCATCTCCGGCATTCCGAAGCCGACCGTGTTCGGCTTCGAGATGGCGCGCAGCGCAAGCGTCGAAGGCGCGAAGACCTTCCACGAGCTGATCGGCCTCGAGTACAGCGGCGAACACATGGTGATCTTCCTGTACCTGCTCGCGCTGCTGCTGGTCGGCTTCACGCTGTTCGTGACGAGCCGCCTGATCCGCATGCCGATGGGCCGCGCGTGGGAAGCGCTGCGCGACGACGAGATCGCGTGCCGTTCGCTGGGCCTGAACCCGACCCGCATCAAGCTGTCGGCATTCACGCTCGGCGCGGCGTTCGCGGGCATCGGCGGCGCGTTCTTCGCGGCGCGCCAGGGCCTCGTGAACCCGGAATCGTTCACCTTCATCGAGTCGGCGCTGATCCTCGCGATCGTCGTGCTCGGCGGGATGGGCTCGCAGCTCGGCGTGATTCTCGCGGCGATCCTGCTGACCGTGCTGCCGGAAGTCGCGCGCGGTTTTGCCGAGTACCGGATGCTGATCTTCGGCCTGGTGATGGTGTTGATGATGATGTGGCGTCCGCAGGGCCTGTTGCCCGCGAGCCGTCCGCACGTGGAGCTCCCGCAATGAATGCAGAACTGTTGAAGGTCGCCGGGCTGCAGATGCGCTTCGGCGGGCTGCTCGCCGTCGACGGCATCGATTTCGACGTGCGCCGCGACGAGGTGTTCGCGATCATCGGGCCGAACGGCGCGGGCAAGACCACCGTGTTCAACTGCGTCGGCGGGTTCTACAAGCCGACCGGGGGCAACGTCGTGCTCGACGGTCATCCGATTGCCGGGCTCGCGAGCCACCAGATCGCGGTGAAAGGCCTCGTGCGGACGTTCCAGAACATCCGCCTGTTCAAGTCGCTGACGGTGGTCGAGAACCTGCTCGTCGCGCAGCACCGCAAGGTGAAGTCGGGCCTGCTGCACGGCCTGTTCGCGACGCCGGCCTACCGGCGCGCGGAGAAGGAGGCGCTCGAACGCGCGGCCGTGTGGCTCGAGCGGATGAACCTGACGTCGGTCGCCAACCGGCCGGCGGGCACGCTGTCGTACGGCCACCAGCGCCGGCTCGAGATCGCGCGCTGCATGATCACCGAGCCGCGCCTGCTGATGCTCGACGAGCCGGCGGCCGGCCTCAACCCGCAGGAGAAGATCGAGCTGCAGCACCTGATCGACCGGCTGCGCCGCGAGTTCGGCGTCGCGGTGCTGCTGATCGAGCACGACATGAGCCTCGTGATGGGCGTGTCGGACCGCATTCTCGTGATGGAGCACGGCCGGCCGATCGTGATCGGCACGCCGGAGGCGGTCCGCAACGATCCGCGCGTGATCAAGGCGTATCTGGGGGAAGAGTGATGCTGAAGCTGGAACAGGTCCATACGCACTACGGCGCGGTCGAGGCGCTCGCGGGCGTGTCGATCGAAGTGAACAAGGGCGAGATCGTCACGCTGATCGGCAGCAACGGCGCCGGCAAGACGACGCTGATGATGACCGTGTGCGGCACGCCGCGCGCGTCGTCGGGCCGCGTGCTGTTCGAGGGCAAGGACATCACCGGGATGTCGACGCACCAGATCATGCGGCAGGGGATGGCGATCTCGCCGGAAGGGCGGCGCGTGTTCCCGAGCCTCACGGTGCTCGAGAACCTGAAGATGGGCGGGTTCTTCGCGAGCCGCGACGAGATCGACGCGGGCGTCGAGCACGTGTATCGGCTGTTTCCGCGCCTGAAGGAGCGTTCGTCGCAGCGCGCGGGCACGATGTCGGGCGGCGAGCAGCAGATGCTCGCGATCGGCCGCGCGCTGATGAGCAAGCCGCGCCTGCTGCTGCTCGACGAGCCGACGCTCGGCCTCGCGCCGCTCGTGATCGCGCAGATCTTCGACATCATCCGGATGATCCGCGACGAGGGCGTGACGGTGTTTCTCGTCGAGCAGAACGCGAACAAGGCGCTGCACGTTGCCGATCGCGGGTACGTGCTGGAGACGGGGCGGGTCGTGCTCGCGGATACCGGCGCGAACCTGCTCGCGAACGACCGGATCAAGCAGGCTTACCTGGGCGGGTGATGAAGGAGGCCGCCGGCCTGCAACGGGCCGGCGGCCTGGCCGGGGTGTTTGCTTGCGGAATCTTGCTGGCGGCGCGCCGGCACGGCGGTTTGCAGGAAATGTGCAGCTGATTTGACTTCGATCGTAGTCAAATCAGCTGCACGCTGCGCGACAACCTCGCCTACGGCTGCGACGACGCGCCGCCCGATTCGGCGCTGCGCGAGCGGGTCGACATGCTGGAAGTGCACGAGCTCGGCAAGGGCAGCGACGGCGATGTGCTGGATGGAAGGGATTTGCGTCGCGTGAGCGCTCAGGCCTGCCGGGCCGCGAGCAGCCGGATTCCCAGCCCGACGAACAGCAGGCCGCTCGCGCGCTTCAGCGCGCGCACCCAGCGGGTCATGCCGAAGCCGCGATGAAACTTGCGCACGCCGGCCGAGTAGACGCTGTGGACGAGCATCACCATGCACGCGATCGTCAGGTACATCACGATGAATTGCATCGGCAGCGGGCGGTCGTGCGCGATGAACTGCGGCATGAACGCGGACAGGAAGACGAGCGTCTTGGGATTGCTGGCCGACACGAACAGCGCTTCCCGGAACAGCTTGTTCCGGTCCGGCATCTCGTGCGGCTGCAGGCCGTTGCGCGCATCGGCGCCGGTACGCGCGCTGCGCAATTGCCGGATGCCCAGCACCATCAGATACAGCGCGCCGACGATCTTCACCGCAACGAACAACGGCGGCATCGCGGCCAGCACCGCGCCGACGCCCAGCGCGACGAGCACGACTACGAACAGTTGCGCAACCAGATTGCCGGCGATGGTCGCGGCCGTGCCGTGGCTGCCGTACCGCACGGTGTTCCGGATGACGAGGAGCACGTTGGGGCCCGGCGACAGCGTGGTGACAAGATAGGCCGCAGCAAAGAGAATCCAGGTCTGAACGGACATGCGTCGCTCCGTGAAGTCGATACCGCGCGTGTAGATGCAGGGATGATGCCACGCCGGCGCCGAAGCTGCGCGGGACTGCCCCGCATCGCCGCGATGCGCGTTCAGTGTTCCGAGCAGACGGCGCGCAATGCGTGATCCAGGAACTCCAGCGTCGTGCCCAACTTCGGCAGGCGTTCCCGGTGGCGCGTCCAGATCAGGTTGACGGGCAATCCCGCCGTCGCGCATGCAGGCGGCACGTCGACCAGTTCGCCGCTGCGCAGCGCGTCGCGGATCATCCAGGTCGCGAGCTGCGCGATCCCGTAACCGGCCTTCACCGCCTGGACCTGCGCTTTGCCGCTGCCGACGACGATCCGGCCGTTCATCGTTCTGCGTTCGATTTGCCCGTTCGGCCGGGCACGACCCACGGACTCACGCTGCCGTCCGCGCGGCCGTAGGTCACGCAATCGTGGCGTTCGAGATCCGCCACCTCGCGAATCGCCGGACGCTGCTGCAGATGGCGCGGCGCCGCACAGAAGATCACGCGCTCGCGGCCGATGGTCCGATGCGCGAGCAGGCCGGAAAGGAACTCGACGCTGCCGATCCGCACCGCGACGTCGATGCCTTCCTCGACCGGATCGACGAAGCGGTCGGTGAACGACGCATGCAGTGCTCAGCTGCGCCGCGATGCGCAGGCTGTCGGGCCGCGGGCGGGCATCAAGGCGGCGAGGAGCGCGGTCATCAGGAGCAACAGCATCGCGAGTCCGGCGAACGCGCCGCGCCAGCCGATCGCATGCGTGTTGGCGGCGGCGAAGACGAGCATGATCGCGATGAACGGGCGCTTGCGCTCGACGTGCGACGAGGCTGCGGTCAGGAACGGGCCGAACAGCATCACCGTGAACGCGAACAGCGTGACGCGTTGCCCGGCGGTTGAAATCGAAATGCGGAGTTCGCGCGCGAGCGCGGGAAGCAAGCCGACGACCAGGAATTCGGTGGTGACGATGACGAATGCGGAAATCGCCAGCAGCGCGATGGACAGGGGGCGGGGCGGAGCAGCGACCTCGGGTATGGGATACGGGCTCGTGAGGCGGGAGGGCCTCACAGCGTATTCACTGTCCGGAGTCTTATCTTGGGTGAATATTCAGCGCTGCATGACGGTGGGGAAACAATCGCACAAGCCGGCGCGCGGCTTGTGCGACAACGGGATGCGTACTGCTGCGGGCAGTACGCATCCCCCGGTGTCGGCGATCAATAGGCCGCGACCTCTTCGGTGTTGTGACGCTCAACGGCCTTCCTGGATTTCGCCAGCGCCGTGATGAACAACATGGTGGCGATTCCGCCGGCAATCAGTGCCGGGTAGGCTGCGAGGATCTGGAACAACGAATACTTCCAGCTCAACGGGCGCCCGACGCCCAGCATGGCCGCGTAGAACCACGAGACTGCGGAAACCACGCCCAGGAAGATGGCAACCATGCGCCGTTCAAAGGAAAGCTTCAGCAGGGAGCCCGCTTTCTCCAGTGCCGGGAGGACCGTAGAGTGCAAAGCGATGCCGTTGAAAGTCAGCAAGGCGACGATGGCAATCTTGGCCTGCAGCTTGGGATTGTGGAGATACGTGAGCCCCTGGGTCCGCATATCGAACGCAACGATCGCAATGCCGGTGACCCAAAGCACCATCAGCGCCAACGAGATGGTGCGCTGCAGGCTGGGCAGGTGGACCTGGGCAAGATCGGCGGGCGCATCAGAATCCAAAAGCCGTTTGACCATCGCAATGTCACTGGTCAGCACGAGACCAATCGAGACACAGCAGGCGATGAGATGAACAAAGACGATTCCCATCCGTACGAATTCCATTTTCTGTCCTTTTCCTTTCGCGAGTTGCGCAAAGTTGATTTATGCCGATCGAAAGTCGGGTTGAGTCTCCCAAATATATTGGTAGGAGTGCGATGCAAATAGCGTGATTCGACCATGTTCCACCCTGTCACGCGGGCTTCAGTCCGGAATGACAGGAACGACTCGGCGAGCCTGCTGCGGCGCGTCGGGTTCGATTGGTCTACATGTTGTCGAATCGATACTCAGTGCGAGTTCGACCGCTTGAACAAGTCCGTACGGCGTGCGGACTTGCAGTGTCGGATGGCGGGCCATCCAGGTATCCGGCATGCGTGATATGCAGAATGAAACATCGCCCAACTGCCGGATGCCGCCGGACGACCTGCAAAATTTACGGCAGGTGGCCCCGACGAATCAACCCAACTTGTTACGAAATGCAAAGGCGGTTACGGGCGAGAAACGAGGGCGGCGAAGGGACCGACCCGGGCGCGGTTCCCACGATCAGGAGTGCAGCGTAGTGTCGCCATTTCGATCGGGGCGCCGATCGGCGAATCGCTCCTTTTACATTTCCACGGAAAATGCTGAAGGGGTCGCAGGCAACAATGCACGTCGCGAAATTTTCATATGCGGAATGGAGCCATTTCGGCTGATCAAAGCATGGTCATGCTTTCGCTCGTACAGCCATTGGTAATAGCAATCCCGGTAGCTGACCATGCGGTCGCGCGTTTTCCGGTAGAACGCGGGATTTTCCCGAACGAATGCGCCGTGCGCGTCGCGATCGACGCGCGGCAGGCGTTGCTCGACGTCATCGAGAATCTCGATGACGTACTTGCCGCAGAGTTGACTGATGAAAGGCGCGATTCAGTCCGGGGATTCGGCCGTGAGTTTTTCGATTTGCCGCTGCCGTTCGAACCTCACGCGTGCTTCGCCAGATACTTCCCGATCAGCATCATCTGCGCGGTCCACCCCTGGTCGTTCATCTCATACGCCTTCGCGCGGCGTTCGGCGAACAGCTGGTCGAACCCGGCCTCGGTAATCGTCAGCAGCGTGCCGTCCGGCCTCGCGTCGAGCGTGAACGTGATCAGCGTCATCGGCTCGCTCGAATAATCGATGCCCGGATTGATCGCGAACGGATGCCAGCGGAACGAGAACAGGCGCTGGGGCTCGACGCGGTCGACGACGATCTCGAACACCGCGCCGGCATACGGCTCCTGCGCCTTCGCGACGTCCGCGTCGACGGTCGTCGGCGTGATCCGTCCAAACAGCCGCTGGCCGGCGACGAACGGCCCGTCGAAGCTCACGCCGAACCAGCTGCCGAACTCGCCGGCGTTGCTGACGGCTTCCCATACGCGCTCCAGCGGCGCGGACAATACGGCCTGCTTCTCGATGCGATCGGTTTGCTGGGTCATGACGACCTCCAAGGGTGTGTGAAGCGTTGCCGTTGCGCACGGATCGCGCGCCGCGCGCGTCAGGCCATGACCGCGTCCGGCACGTCGATCACGACGTCCGACGTCGCGACCGCGACGCACGGCAGCGTGTAGCCGTCGGCCTTCTCCTCGCGGCTCAGCCCGGGCCATTCGATCGTATAGCGCACGCTGCCGCTGACGATCCTGCACAGGCACGTCCGGCATGTGCCGTTGCGGCACGAGCGGGGCAGCGACACGTTCGCGAACGCGGCCGCTTCAAGCAGCGTCAGCGCGTCGGGCGCGTCGAAGCTCACGCCAAGCGGTTCGACGCGGACGAGGGGAGGACGTTCGGAATCGGTCATGTCGGAAGAAAACGGCGGATCACAACGGCAAGCCGCCAAGCATACCCGATGCCGTCCGCGCGTTCGCCGCGTTCGCCGTCAGTGCCGGCGCAGATGCCGGTACACGGTATTGCGCGCGAGCCCGAGCTCGCGCGCGGTCGCAGACACGTTGCCGCGGTGGCGCGCGAGCACCGCGTCGATCACCGCCGTCTGGTGGTCCTGCAGCGTCGCCGCTTGACGCAGCGGTTTCGCCGGCGTTGCCGATGCCTCCGGCGCGTCGTGCGCCGCATCGCAATCGAGCCAGAAGTCGTCCGGCAAATGCGCGAGCGCAATTTCCGCTTCGTCGTCGGCGAGCATGCCCGCGGTGCGCAGCACGTTGGTCATCTGTCGCAGGTTGCCCGGCCAGCGATGGCGCATGAACGCATCGAGCACGTCGGGCGCGATCCGGCGCGGCATCGGTTCGCTGCGCGCGAGCCGCGCGAGAATCCGCTCGACGAGCGCTGGCAGGTCGGTGCGCGTCGCGAGCGGCGGCAGCGTCACCGCGAGCCCGTTGATCCGGTAGAACAGGTCCTCGCGGAACGTGCCGGCGGCGATCATCGCGCGCAGGTCGCGGTGCGTCGCGCACACCACGCGCACGTCCACCGGCACCGCGCGCGTGCCGCCGAGCGGCATGACCGCGCGTTCCTGCAGCACGCGCATCAGCCGCACCTGCTGCGCAAGCGGCATGTCGCCGATTTCGTCGAGGAACAGCGTGCCGCCGTCGGCCTGGGCGATCTTGCCGGGGCTGCCGCGCTTGCGCGCGCCGGTGAACGCGCCGTCCTCGTAGCCGAACAGCTCGGCCTCGATCAGCGAATCGGGCAGCGCCGCGCAGTTCACCGCGACGAACGGGCCGTCCGCGCGCGGCGACGCATGGTGCAGCGCGCGGGCGAGCCATTCCTTGCCGGTGCCGGTCTGGCCGAGGATCAGGAGCGGCAGGTCGCGCCCGCGAATCTTCGCGACCCGTTCGAGCACCGCGGCCATGCGCGCGTCGCCGGTGTCGAGCGTCGCGAACGTGATCGCGTCGGGATCGGTCGCGGGGGCGCGTGCGACGGACGGCGCGGCTGGCGTGACGGCGACGGCCGTTTTCTGCGCGTCGGCGAATTCGCAGCGCGCGAGCACGCGCACGCCGCTCGCCAGCGTCAGCCGGAACGTCGCGCCCGGCGCGCGGGCGGCCTGCTGCGCGAGCAGGCCGAACGACATGCCGAACAGCGCATCGCAACCCCGGTGCTGCAGCGCGTCGAGCGGCGCGCCGAGCTGGAATTGCGCGCTGCGGTTCGCGGCGATCAGCCCGCCGTCGGGCCCGAGCGCGACCAGCCCGGCGAACAGCGAGTCGACGCATTCCTCGTGCGCGTGAAAGCGCACGCGCAGCGCTTCCGCGCACTGGTTCGCAAACAGCTGGTTCTCGATCAACTGCGCGGACATGCGCACGAGCGCCAGCGTGTGCGAGCTGAAGCCGCGCGGGTCGCCGCTCACGTCGAGCGCGCCGAGCGTGCGCCCGAACGGATCGACGATCGGCGCGCACGAGCAGGTGAGGATGCGGTTCGCACGCAGGAAATGCTCGGCGCCGTGCACCGCGAGCGCTTGGCCCGACGCGAGCGCGGTGCCGATCGCATTGGTGCCGCGCGCGCCTTCGGCCCACGACACGCCCGGGCACAGTGCGACGCGGTTGGCTTTCTCGATGAAGTCCGCGTCGCCGATGCTGTGCAGGATCACGCCGTCCGGGTCGGTCAGCAGCACGAGGCTTTGCGTGTCGGCGATCTGCGCGTGCAGGTTTTCCATCACCGGGCGCGCGTGCGTGTAGAGCGAGTGATGGGTCGAGATCAGTTCGCGCAGCGCGACGCCCGACAGCGGCGAGAAATCGGGCAGGTCGTTCGTGCGCAGGCCGACCGCGGTCGAGCGGACGTGCGCTTGCGCAAGCAGGTCGGTGCGGCCCGTGGTGGCGGGCAGCACGGAAGATTGAGGCATGACGTGTCTCCAGTGACCGGAGGGGGCGCGGTGGCGCGCGCTCCGATCTCATGCTGATCTGCAGCCGCCGGCGGGGTGCGTTCCCCGCTCGCGCGACGTTCGGCGCAGGCCGGCCACGCAGGAACGCTCCATCATACAAGCGCCGCGCGAGATGCGCGACTGCGGGCAAATTCTGCTTGTTTTTAAGCGGGCGCATGCAATCATGAAATTGGATCACGCCGCGCTTCGTTCCGCATTGCAGCATGCATGCGCCGCGACATGCATCCGTTCGGGAGACGCATCATGGTTCGGACGGAACTGAGGGTCATTCTGGCGGCCATCGCCACCTTCGTGATGCTGGGCGGCATCGGCGTGGCGATCCACGGCCTGCTCTTCGATATCCAGGACGCGCTGCTCTACGGCGCGGCGGCGATCGGGCTGGGCGTCGCGACGACCGCGGTCGCGCTCAACGTGTGGCCGAAAGATCCCCATTGATGCCGGACCTGATTCGGCTCGCCCGGCGCGGGATTGACCAGACGAAAACCGCGGCGGAACGCCGCGCGCGCAAAATTTGCCTCCTGCGCCAAACCGTCTAAAGTGAATGCAACCGGCATGCATTGTCCGCGCCAAACGCCGCGGCCCGTGTCGTTGCCGGCCAGCCCGCGAACATTTCGTCCGGCCGGTAGCGGACGACGTACGCGGTCACTCATCTTCTACCGGACGGTCGAGGCGGCTCCCATGCAGATCCATTTCCCGAACGAGGCGCCCGAGTATTCGGGACGCGAACTGATGCTGGCGTTTCCGGCGTTGGTCAATGGCGAGCGCGTCCAATGCCACATCACCGCGGAGGCGCTGGAAGACCACTTCGGCGCGGCATCCCCGCGTTTCGAGGACATGGTCGGCGCGTTCGACATGCACCGCGACCGCATCGAGGCCGCGACCCGGCGCCTGCTGTCGGAAACGCGCGCGCAATGCGTGACGCTGCGCAGCGGCTACGTGCGCTTCTACGAGGCGAACTGGCGCTGAACGCCGAGCGCGTGTCGAGCGGGCGCCGCTGAGCGCAGCGGGCCCGGTCGTCGTCGAGTCCACGCGCGCCGCCCGGGCGCGCCGGGGTTTGGCGTCGCCGTCTCGCGGCCACCCGATGCCCGCGCACCAATGAAAACGCCACTCGAAAGTGGCGTTTTTCGTTATGCGGCGGGTTGCGCGACGCTCATTCGCTGCCGAGATAGAAGAAGCGGAACAGGAACACGGCGGCGATGATCCATACGATCGGCTTGACCAGCCGCACCTGGCCCGTCAGCAGCTTGAGGCCGCCGTACGCGATGAAGCCGAACGCGACGCCGTTCGCGATCGAGTACGTGAACGGCATCAGCAGCGCGGTCAGCGCGGCCGGCACGGCCTCGGTCGCGTCGTCCCACGGCACGTCGACCATGTCGCGCAGCATCAGGCACGACACGTACAGCAGCGCCGGCGCGGTTGCATAGCCCGGCACGACGCCCGCGAGCGGCGCGATGAACAGGCACGCGAGGAACAGCACCGCGACGGTGATCGCGGTCACGCCGGTGCGCCCGCCGGCCTGCACGCCGGATGCGCTCTCGATGTACGCGGTGGTCGACGACGTGCCGAGCACCGAGCCCGCGACGATCGCGGTGCTGTCCGCGAGCAGCGCCTTGTTGAGCCGGTCCATCTTGCCGTGGACCAGCAGGCCCGCGCGGTTCGCGACGCCCATCAGCGTGCCGGTCGCATCGAACAGCTCGACGAGGAAGAACACCAGGATCACGTTGATCACGCCGGTCGACAGCGCCGCGCCGATGTCGAGCTTGAACAGCGTCGCATCGATCGACGGCGGCGCGGAGAACACGCCGTGGAATTCGTTGCCGCCGAAGAAGAACGACAGGATCGTGACGCCGATGATGCCGATCAGGATCGCGCCGCGCACGCGCAGGTGGTCGAGCGTGACGATCGCGAAGAAGCCGATGATCGACAGGATGGTGGTCGGCTTGTGCAGGTCGCCGAGCGTGACGAGCGTGGCCGGGCTGCCGACGATCACGCCCGAGGTCTTCAGCGAGATGATGCCGAGGAACAGGCCGATGCCGGCGGTGATCGAGATGCGCAGCGATTTCGGGATGCCGTTGACGATCGCTTCACGCACGCGGAACAGCGTGACGAGCAGGAACAGGCAGCCGGAGACGAACACCGCGCCGAGCGCGGCCTGCCACGTGAAGCCCATGCCCTTGACGACCGTGTACGCGAAGTATGCGTTCAGGCCCATGCCGGGCGCGCACGCGATCGGATAGTTCGCGTACAGCCCCATGATGATCGACGCGAGCGCCGCGACGAGGCAGGTCGCGACGAACACGGATTCCTTCGGCATGCCGGCGTCACCGAGAATCGCGGGGTTGACGAAGATGATGTAAGCCATCGTCAGGAACGTGGTGACGCCCGCGAGTATTTCGGTGCGGAAGTCGGTGCCGGCTTCAGCGAAGCCGAAATACCGCTTGATGGATTCCATGTAGGCGTTTCTCCGGTCGGTTTGTCGTGTTGCTTGTTACGTTGATTTTTTGTAGCTGCGCAGCCAGCCGGGTGCGGCCGGCGTACTGTAACCAGCCACTATTGCGTGACTATCGGCGGATTGTAATAGCCGGGATAGGTCGGACGATATAGTGGCGGGGCGCGATCGGCGGCTGGCCGGGCACGGGCGGTCGGCAGGGCCGGCTGCGGGAAGGCGCGCATTTTACCGGTTCGGACGGGAAAGGGCGGCAAAACCGGACGAAACGGGACAAAACGAGGGGGCGCGGCGCCGACGTGCGGGCGAAACGGAGCGTGCGCATGCTGCACGCGAACTGTGCATGCGCCGCCTCGCGTGCACGTGTGGAGACGCGAATGCACGGGTGAACCGATTCGTCAGTCCAGCGCTGAGCGGGCATCGGGCTATCCTGCGCTGAAGCCGTTCCGCGCGCAACTGTCATCGCGTATTGCAATGCGGACTGTGGTTTCTGTGTAAAAGAGTGCAAGACCCCATCGCGTTAACCGGCAACTCTTCCTAGGATAGATAAACCGTGCATGCGCACCGGGCCGATGGTCGTTGACGCGGGGAGTCGGCGGCCCGTGGCGCGCCTGGTGGTAGAGCACGGCGGCCGTTGCGCACGCGGGCGCCGGGCGGCCGATTGCGATTGCCCGATGCGGGTTCATCCGTTATCACGGAGGTCAGCATGTTGAACTGGATCAGCCGTTGGGCGTTGCGGCACGCCCCCACGCCAGAGAAAACCGCTGCGTCGATGATCATCACGGCACGCATGGAACTGTTCGCGGCCGAGCAGCGCGTCATCGACGCGAAATTACAAGCGGATTACTGGCGTACGCGCGTGTCGTTTCTCGAGGAAGTGCAGCGGCAGGGCATCGAACCTTGGGTGAGCGCGCAGCCGTCGCAACGACCTGAAATCGAATCCAGTCCGCGCGGCACGGGCCCGCGCCTTGCCGCCAGCACCTGATGGTCGCGCGCGGCGCGTGATCGCACGCGGCACGCAGCGGCGCGCCGCGTCATTCGGTGCGCACCTGCGATGGGTTGAGTCGCAGGCGCGCGCGTTTCCTCACGTCGCTCATGTTGGATCGCGCGTGACGACGGCCGCATCATTCCCGACTTCGCCAGGGCCCGCGCAGCATGCGCCGCATCTGCGCGAGCGCGCGTTGCAGCCGCTCGCCG
The DNA here is from genome assembly GCF_000833595.1 of Burkholderia sp. MSHR3999. Classification (NCBI taxonomy): domain Bacteria; kingdom Pseudomonadati; phylum Pseudomonadota; class Betaproteobacteria; order Burkholderiales; family Burkholderiaceae; genus Burkholderia; species Burkholderia sp. MSHR3999. Next base: position 2,176,437 of record NZ_JRFO01000007.1, on the reverse strand, counting down.
CGTTTCACGTACGCGGTCGTGATCGACACCTCGGCCGGCAGGTTGCCGTCCGCGCTCAGCCAGATGCGTTCGCCGCGCGGGATGCGCAGCACGTCGCCGGGGCGCATCCAATAATCGTCGATGCTTGCGAGCCGCGTGACCCACAGCGTCGCGTCGTGCGCCCGGAGTTCGGCGTCGTTCGGCGCGCGCCACGTCAGCGTCTTGCGCGGCGCGACGGCGAAGTGAATCACGACTCTCGGCAATGCGATCGCGCCGGGGCAGCGCAGATCGGGACGAACAAACAGCTGGCTTGCTTGGTCCATCGTCATCTCCATCCGTTGAGCCGGGCGGATGACGCGCACCAAAACAAAAAAGCCTCATCCGTTTCCGGCGAGGCCTTGTGACATGCAGTGCTGCTCTGGATGCTAACGCACAAGCGCCCCCGGTGATTCGCCCGCATGGGCGTTCACTCGGTGATTGATCGCGATGGCGATGAGCTTGAACGTAGGCATGCGAACGAGTTTGTCGTGCAGGCGCGGCGTTGTCAACGGAAATCTTCGAGACAGGCGCGGGTCACGCGTCGCGCTGCGCGAGCCCGTTGACGAGCAGTTCGGACAGCAGGCCGGTCATGCCGTTCGGATGCGTCGCCGCGCGCGCCTTCAGCTGCTCGACGAGCTCCGCGTTGAGCTTGCACGCGAACGGCACGAGCCCTTGTTCCTGGTCGAGCTTGCGCTGTGCGCGGCGGTCGAGCGTCGCCGGCGCTTCGCTGCCCTTGCCGAAACGCGCGGAGCTGGACTGCTTCATCGCGTGCGTCAGCTTGAGCGCCTTGTTCTTTTCGAGATCGGTTTTTTTCATGGCCATCGCGGCACCTCCGGGGAAATGAAGCCGCGATTGTACGCATTTCGGCGCGGGCCGCGCGCTGCCGCGCGTCACGCGCCCTTCGTCGCCCCCCAGTTGCCGCCGTGCGCGGCCGCCTGCGCGGCCGGCGAGCGCGCCAGATAGGCGAGCGCCTGCTCGGTCGACCCTTCGTGGTGCGGCGTGTAGCCCGGCTTGAAATAGCGCAGCGCCGCGCCGATCACCTTCCAGAACGACGGCAGGTGTCCGCGCCGCGAGCCCTGCCACCACGACCGCACGAAACCCGGATAGCGGCCCGCGCCCGGGTCGCGCCGGTACATGAACTTCGCGCCCTTCGTGATGTAGTAGAGCAGCAGCACGATCACGAACGCCATGTGCATGCAGCGCTCCGGATACGTGCCGCCCAGGTGGCGGTAGATGTCGAACGCGACGGTGCGGTGCTCGACTTCCTCGGCGCCGTGCCAGCGCAGCAGGTCGACCATCGTCGGATCGGCGCGGCCTTCGTCGAGCCCGTGCGCGTTGAGCACCCAGTTGCCGAGATAGCCGAAGAAGTGCTCGAGCGATGCGATCACCGCGAGCTGCTGGCGCAGCCAGAACCGCGTATGGCCGATCTTCAGCCCGAGCGGCGCCTCGCCGAGCACGCGCGTGAACAGCCAGTTGAGCTTCTGCGTGAACGGCTTCGTGTCGATCCCGTGGCGGTCGTAGTAGTGCTTGAGCACGCCGCCGTGCGAGCGCGAATGCACGGCTTCCTGCCGCAGGAAGCCTTCGGCCTCGTCGCGCAGCCGCGCGTCGGTGATCAGCGGCAGCGCCTTGTTGTACACGCGGCAGAACCACAGCTCGCCTTCCGGAAACAGCAGGTTCAGCGTGTTGATGATGTGCGTGCTGCCCGGATCGTCCGGCACCCACGTGACCGGCGTGTCGCTGAAGTCGAACTTCACGTGGCGGGCCTTGATCTTGTGGTAGTCGGCGGTAGCGGTCATGTGCGTCTCCCTGTGCGGCGTCGTTGCCGTGTCGTTGTGCCGTCAGTGCGATGCCATGCTGACGCGGGCGATCATCCGGCCGAGCCACGGCATGAAGCGGCCGACGAAGCGCAGCGCGTGAGCCTCGGCCCCGACCGCGACGACCGGCCGGTTGCGCAGCACGCCGTCGACCATCGCCTGCGCGACGGTTTCCGGCTTCAGGCCGCGCATCTGGTAGAGCTTCGTCGCGCGCTTGCGCAGGCGCGCTTCGTCCTGCGCATCGGCGCCCGCGTATTGCGTCGACGCCATGATTCCGGTTTCCGCGAAGCCCGGGCACACGGCGGTCACGCCGATGCCTTGCCCGGCCAGCTCCGCGCGCATGCATTCGCTGAGCATCAGCACCGCGGCCTTGGTCGTCGCATACGCGGGCAGGTCGCGTGACGGCCCGAACGCGGCCGCCGACGCGGTGTTGACGATGTGGCCGCCCGCGCCGCGCGCGACCATTTGCTGCGCGAACAGCCGCGAGCCGTGGATCACGCCCCACAGGTTCACGTGCAGGATCCGCGCCCAGTGCGCGGCGCTGGTGTCGAGGATGCCGCCCGCCATGCCGATGCCCGCGTTGTTGATCACGACGTCCGCGCCGCCGAGCGCGCTGCCGACCCAGCCGGCGAGCGCTTCCATCTCGCCGGCGGAGCCGACGTCCGCGCGTTTCGCATGGGCCTGCGCGCCGATCAGGCGGACCAGCAGCGCGGTGCGCTCGGCGCTTGCCGTGTCGATGTCGACCGCGACGATCGTCGCGCCTTCGCGTGCGAACGCGAGCGCCGCGCAGCGGCCGATCCCGCTGCCCGCACCGGTGACGACCGCGACCTTGCCGCTGAAGCGGCCGCTCGTCGCGCGGCGCCGCGCGTTGGCGAGCGCCGGCGGTTCTGCGCCGCGCTCGACCGCGTCGATCAACTGCTGCGCGAGGCCCGCGAAGCGCGCGGGATCGGTGAGCGGCAGCCAGTGTCCGGCGGCGACTTCGCGCCGGTAGTACTGCGGCGCCCAGCGCGACAGGTTCTCCGACAGCGCGGGGCTCACGTACTTGTCGCCGAGCGGCACGATCGCCTGCACCGGCGCATGCGCGTAGCGCTCGCGCGGCGTGAACAGGCAGCGGATGAAGTTCGCGCGATAGAGCCGCACGCCGCGCGCGCCGTCGTCGGCCTGCGTCGCGCGCGGCGCGACGCGCGTCCTCTCGACGCGGCGCAGCAGGCCCGGCCACGCGCGGCCGAGCCACAGCCGCCAGCTCAGCTCGGGGATGAACGGCAGGTGGAACAGGACCACGTACCACGACCGCACGAGCTGGCCGCCGAGCCTGGCCAGCGACGCGGGCGTCGGACGCAGCAGGCGTTCGCGCAGCCAGAAGCCGACGTGGTCGAGGCACGGGCCCGAGCACGACGTGTACGACGCGATGCGGCCCGCGAGCCGCGGCTCGGTGACGCATTCCCAGCCCTGGATCGAGCCCCAGTCGTGTGCGATCAGGTGGATGGGGCGGCCGGGGCAGAGCGCGTCGATCACCGCCACGAAATCGTCGGTCAGCTTCGCGAGCCGGTAGTCGGCCGTGCGCCGGGGCGCGCCCGACAGGCCCGCGCCGCGCACGTCGTACGCGATCACGTAGTGCTGGCGCGCGAGCAGCGGCGCGACGTGCTGCCAGACGCTGCTGTTGTCCGGATAGCCGTGCAACAGCACGACCGGCGTGCGGGCCGGGTCGCCCCAGGTTCGAACCGCGAGCGTCAGGTCGCCGGACGCGACGGCGGTTTCGGTGCAGACGGAATCGAACAGGGCCAGCGGCGCTTCGTCGGAAAGTGGCTGCATCGTGGGTCCGCTCAGGTTCGGGAAAGGGTGGGGTGTCAGGCCGTGACCGGGTGCGCGTGCCCGGCCTTGCGGCGCTGCCAGCGGCGCACGTGCGGCAGGTCGTCGTCGAGCCAGTACGCGTCGTCGTCGGTGATCACGAGCAGCTCCTCGAATTTCGCGCCGACGCCCGCGAAGCCGAGGTGCGGCTCGACCGCCCACAGGCCCGGCACCGGCGCATGCTCGGAGCGGCGGTCGATCGACCACAGCGGCGACCAGCCCTGCCGCTTCGCGGCGCGGCCCTGGTCGAGCAGCAGGTTGCGGGTCGCGTTCAGCCCGAAGCGCGCGACGAAGCGCGGCTTCGAAAGCTTGTGGATCTTCGCGACGCGATGCGCGAGCACCTTGAACGGATACGCCTTGTGGCGCGGCTCGACGCCCTGGCGGCGGCACAGCGCGTCGACTTCCTGCGCGACTTCGGCCATCGGCCGGCGCGCCTTGACGAGCCGCACGATCAACTCGCGGTGCGCCATCAGGTCGTCCTGCAGCTGCTCGAGGATCGGGTTCTCGCCGAGACAGTGCGCATAGCCGACGTCGGCGACGATGCCGTCGAGCACCGGCGCGACGTCGAGGATCACCGGCATGCCGGTTTCGAGCTGGCGATGGCTCGGGAAGAATGCGAGATTGAAGCCGCCCAGGTGCCTGAGGCCCGAGAAGCCCTCGAATGCGGTGCGCTCGCCGAACCACGCGAACGGCTTGTGCAGCCAGTCGCGCACGCCGTGGTCCTGCAGCCATTCGGCGAGCAGGCGCGCGGCTTCCTTCTCGGTGATCCCGGGGTAGAGCAGGCCGCCGACGGTTTCCACGCAGCGGTACGCGAGCTGCTGGACGGCGCGGAACTGCGGCAGTTCGTCCAGGTGGACTTCCGGCAGGGGATGGTCGGTCATCGTGGCGTCTCCGGTTTCGTGCAAGCGTGTCGTCGCTGATCCGGAACGCGCCCGCCGGGCGTCGCCGCCGCCGCCGGGTTATTCAGTCAGCTTTTAATGTGCCATTATTCGATGTAACGATCATAGACGGTTTCGCCGGACGCGCCAGCCCCTGGAGATGAGGATTTCTCCCAATGGAGCGGGGAATTGGAGGGGAAGCTCTAGGGTCTGTTTACATACGGAACGCACATGCGAATGCCCGAAATCGCTCGCAGGGCAAGGAGGAAGGAGCGCCGTTTGGCCGAGCCAAACAAGCGACGCGCGACGCCGCCATGCGGGCGATTTCGGGCATTCCCCTGGAATGAATTTTTTAATTTGGGGTTGCCACGAGAACGGCCGCTCGCCGCGTTGTGCTCCTTGCGAATACGTCCAGTATTCGCGGCGTCGCACGCCTCGCGAGCGGCCGTTCTCGTGGCAACGCATGTGCGTTCCGCATGTAAACAGACCCTAGGTTCGAGTCACTGCCACGATCGCGGCGACACGGCGAGCCGCTTGTTCTGCTCGGCAAGCGCCTGGATCAGCCCGTCGACGCCCTTCTGCTGGATGATCTCGTTGAACTGGTGCCGGTAGATCTGCACGAGCCACACGCCCATCACGTTCAGGTCGTACACGCGCCAGCCCGTCGGCGAGCGGTAGAGGCGGTAGTTGATTTCGACAGGTTCGCCGTTGTAGACGGCCACCGTCCTGACGACGGTGTCGGTCGCGTCGGCCGGCCCGTGGGAGGGCGGATACCGGAACTCCAGGTTGGGCGTCACGAGCCCGAGCGCGCCCGAATACGTGTGGATCAGCAATTGCTCGAACTGTTTCGTGATCGCGTCCTGTTGCTCGGGCGTCGTCTTTTTCCAGGACGGGCCCATCGCCAGTCGGGTCGTGCGGCGCAGATCCGTGTACGGAAGGATGTTGCGATTGACGATCTCCATGATTCGCGCGGTGTCGTTCGGCGCGATCGCGCGGGTGCGCATTTCCTGCTGGATCTCGCGGGTGACGGTCTGGATCAGCGACTGTGCGGCGGACTGATCGTCGATGTGAACGTCGGCCGTTTCGCAACACGCCGGTGTCGACCAGGCAACCAGTGGCGCGGCCAGAACCAATGCCGTGGCGAACGTGATGATTCGTGCATGTTTCGACATGTTTGATCCGACGAGTGGCTCACCTGATTGAGCATACTAAAAATGTCGTCGCCGGATGTGTTCGTGAAATCAAGCTTTGCTCGCGGCGAGCAGCCGGGCGACATTGCGCTCGGCCAGCGCGGCGATCGTGCGCGAAGGATTCAGTCCCAGCGCACGCGGGATCGTCGCACCGTCCATCACGTACAACCCGTCGTAGCCGAATACTTTTCCGTCCGCGTCCACCACGCCGTCCGCGCGCGTCAGCCCCATGTTGCAGCCGCCGAGCGGATGCGGCGTGATCAGCTTGTGGAAAGCGCTCCACGTCGGCGGGACGAACGGTTCGCCGCCGGTGGCGGCCGACAGGCGCCGATGCACGTCGACCATCGCGTCGACGACAGGCTTCGATCGCGCATACGACCAGTCGAGCCGCAGCTCGCGGCGCCATGGGGCAAGCCAGCTGCGACCGAGACGCATGCGTCCGTCCCCCGGATCGATCGCCTGGCCGAACCACGGCATCATGCCGTCGACCGGATCATCGCAATCGAAATGGCGCGCAAACGCCCGCCAGAACGTTCGCATGACCCTGCCATGCGAACGCCGCAGGCGGCTGCGCACGAAGTCGTGCGCGAGATCGGGCACGCCGCCGTCCTCCACGAACAGCGCCTGACCATTGGCGGCGCTCCGGTCGAGCAGGTCGATCGCGGCGGAAATGGTGACGCCGTGCGACGGCGAGATCTTGCGGCGGTTGTAGAAGGTGGGGGTGACGAAGTCGCCGTTGAAGGCCCAGCCCCAGCCGAGCCGAGGCGACAGATTCGGCAGCGTGCGATGCTCGTCGCGGCAGCGGAGCAGCAATTCGGTGCTGCCGATCGAGCCGGCGCCGACGATCACCTTGGCCGCCGTGGCGGTGCCGGGTGCGCAACTGCCGGCGGCGGGATCGATGACGTCGAAATGCACGCGCCATCCCTCGTCGAGCGGCTCGAGTTTTTGCACCACGTGCAGCGGCAGGATTCTTGCGCCGTGGCGCTCGGCCACGGCCAGGTAGTTGAGGTCGAGCGTATTCTTCGCCGACACCTGGCATCCGATGTCGCAATTGCCGCAGTGCACGCACGTGCCTTGCGTGACGCCGTGGACGTTGACGTACCTGACTGAATGCCGGTCGTCGCGCGCATCGGGCAAGGACGGATCGAAGGTCGGCGAGAAGGACACCGCGAGCGGCAGCTTGCGAAAGCGATCGCCCCAGCCGCAGGCGTCGGCGGCATCGCGCAGCAAGCGGGTGCGTTCGCTGATCTGGTTGTCGGGCACCTCCTGGACCGACAGCATCCGGCCCACGCGCTCGTAGTAAGGCTTGAGCGCGTCGTAGGTGATCTCCGGCGGCCAGCCTCGGTCGAAGGCGTCGGGTTTGGCCTCGACCGAGACGTTCGCGTAAATCAGCGAGCCGCCGCCCACGCCCGCGGCCGCGACCACCGACATATTGGAAAACACGCGCAGGTCGGCCCAGCCGTGGAATCGTTGCGGGTGCAACTGGTTCCAGAGCCACGGGTCGGACTCGTCTCGCGGATACGTATCGGGCGTCCAGCGGTGACCGCGCTCCAGCACCAGCACGCTGTGTCCGGCCTCCGCGAGACGGCAGGCCGCCACCGCCGCGCCGAAGCCGCTCCCGATGACGATGACGTCGTATTCCATCGCGCTCATGACGGCGATCTCCTGACATAGGTGCGCCACAGTTCCGATGCGAAAAACCGGAAGAACCGCCAGATCGCATTCGCCGCCCGGCCCGACGTCCTGGCGTTCGTCGCATGCACCGTGCCCATCAGCCGCACGAGCTCGGGCACGCCGAGATGCAGCACGCCGGCGCCGACCACCTTGCCGCTCGCGTCGCAGCCCTCGTGCAGCGTCGTATAGAGCGTCGTCGTCTCGCTCCACATCCTGAACGGGCTGCCGATGCGCACATGCTTCTTGCCCGCGAGGTAGTACGAGCGGCCTTCATGGCGAAAGCCGATCTCGTAGACCATATAGGTCAGCCGCGGATCGCCGCTCGGCGTAAACAGGCCGAAAACACCGGACTCCGAAGGCATCGCGGCGCCCAGCGGCGCGAAGTCGATGTGGCCCGTCAGGCCGCCCACGTGCCGGGGATCGTCGATGAAGGCCGCGATATCCTCGATGTGGATCGTCGCGTGCAGGGTCAGCACGAACGCACGGCCATCGCGTTCGCCTGCTTGCGGGTCCGTCGCGCCGAGGCAAAAGCCGCCCGCCATCGTCTCGCGGAAGCCGAGGCCCACGCCAGGCTCGCGCATCGCGGATGCCGTCGGGTCCAGCGGCGCCGACGTACCCGCGCGCAGCGTGCGCCGCGCGTCGCGGTAGCCCATGTCGATCAGCGTCGCGGCATCGATCCGGCCGCGGTAGAAATCCGGATCGAGCGGCAGCGGCACCTCCGGCTTGATCACGTGCACGACGATCGGCTGGTCGTGACCGAACACGGTCTCACCCCGCGCGATGCGTCGATTGATGTCGGCAATCATGGCCAGCTCCCCGTTCAGCGCGCCCACCGCGCTCATTTCGATCATGTGCACGTACTGGTTGAACGCGCCGTTGTGGTAGGCGGGCGTGTCGCCGATGCACCAGACGAGCCACAGTTCGCGCGCGCCGCGCTCGACGCAGCTCATCAGGTTGGCGTCCTTGATCCACACCGCGTCGGTCCAGGTCTTGCCGTCGGCCATCACGGCCGGCATGAAGATGGGCAGCGACGCGGCCGCGACCAGACGCTGCAGGTCGAGGTTCGGGTGGGGGATCGGCACCACGGTCTTGTTGTCGAAGCAGCAGACGCTGAACGAGCCGTCGATGCCGACGGCCGCGCGGATGCGGTCGACGGCGATCCCGAGCGCCGGATACACGTGCTCCGTCAGGCCCGACGCGCTGCCCAGCGCGCTCATGTCGGCCACGTGCAGATATTCGGTCACGGGCCTGAGCGCGGCGAACGCCTTGACGGGCAGCGCGCGCCAACGCGCGCAGAGTTCGTCCGGCAGCACGCCGGACAGCAGCGCGGACAGGTTGATCGTGCCGCCCGACGCGCCGTCGGCGTGACTGAATCGCAAGCCTTCATCGAACAATGCCTTGATCGCGCCGGCCTGATAGGCGACGCGCATGCCGCCGCCCGCCAGCACCAGCGCGCGCCGGGCCATCGGATCGTCGGCGGCGATCGGGGGACGATGCGCGGGGCTCATGACGCCCTGCCGCGAATGAACGTGCGCGAGCGCTTCACCGGTCATCCCCCTCTGCGTCGCAAGTCGAGATAGAGCAGGCCGCTGGCGACGTCGAATGCCGCCACCAGCAGCGCCGCGTAAACGAATACGCCGTGCATCACACCCCAGGCCACGAACGCCGCCGCAAGCAGCTTCTGGCATGCGCCCCACAGCAGCACCACGGAAAGCGCTCCCGTGGCGCGCTGCGCATGCAGCAGGCTGGCCCCGAACAGCACCATGAACATGCCCACCGTCGCGAATAGCTGGGCCCCGAGCCCATCGGGCGGCGCGGCCGAGATGAGCGCCGCCAGCACGCCGGGTACGAGCACCTGAGCCGCGCCGGTCAGCACGGTGATGGCGGCGATCGCGGTCGTCATTCGGCGCTCGACGCTCAGGACGTCCATCGTCACCTCAGCGCGGAATAGCGGGCGCGATTGGCCCAGCGGGCGAAATACCAGGCCAGCGCGGACCACTGAATGCACCATAGCGCGACGCGCAGCCGATTGAGCCGCATCCAGTCGTCCAGCACCTGCCGCAGTCTCGCCGCATCCTTGATGTGGCCGGCCAGCTCGGCGTTGAGCGGGAAGATCCACCCGAGCGTGACGAACGTGGCGACGAGCACGCCGAGCAGCACCACGATGGGCACCCAGCGCGTGGGCTGGCGCCATTCGGCCACCAGCATCACGCTGCCGCTCGCGAGCATCAGCTTCGTCATGACCGTGAAGAACGCGGTGGCCGCCGTGACCTGGGGAACGAACTGCAGGTAGTAGTTGTCGGTCGTGAGCTGCGGTGCGACGGGAAACGAGAACAGCACGAGCGACGCGCCCGTGCCCAGGTAAATCGACGCGCACAGCAGCAGGAACGCGTGGTTGGCGATCAGCAGGCGGCCGGTCATGGCGCGGATTCCCAGTCGGCCGGGCGGGCCGGCGGCGCGAGCCATTGCTGCGACGGGGCGAGCGGGTAGGTGGTCTCGAGGCCCGGCATCGGCCGCGCGGGCGGCTCGGCCTCGGTCACGAACCAGCATTCGAAATAATCGTCGAGCACACCCGCCGTGGACGGGAAAAACCCGGTGGCGATCGGCGTCGGATCGATATCCAGCGTCTTCAGCCACGCCATCCGCGGGTGGTCGCCGATGAACAGGCGTGCCGAGCCGGGTGCGAACAGCGAGAAGCCGAGCTTGCCCTTGAAATAGATATAGGACTTCATGAGCATGCCGCGAAAGCAGCAGTAATTGACTGCGCCCGTGCTGACCGGCAGCCATGCCGATTTCGGCTTCGTCACGTCGATGCGCATCATCATCTGGCCGTCGAGGTCGTACTGGCTGCTCACCCAGCGCTCGCCGATCACGAAGTCGAGATTGGCCTGGTGCTTGGGCATGCCCCAGATGCCGCGGCCGCCCTTCACCGAAATATCGGTCGACACGGGCAGGTCCACGACGTATTGCCCGGTGCCGAAGGTCTTCATCAGCAGGCCCGGCAACAGGCGCGGCGGAGGACGCCGGCCGTGCGTGCACGCGATGGCGATCGAGTACTCGACGTAGCGGCCGATGTTGGTGACGACATAGTCGATCACCGTCACGACGAGCAAGCCGCGGCGCCAGAGCTGAAACGGATGCACCTCGTTGCCCGGAATCACGCGGCGCGCCGCGTCGAGATCGATCGAGAACACCGCCATCAGCGCCGGCGACGTGTCGGAGGCGACCGGCATCCGGAACGGGATGTCGTCGACCAGCGCATGGCGGCCCGCGAGCCGCGTCTGTCGCATCGGGATAGCCATCGCCGGCCTCCTTGGTTTGCCGTGAGTCAGTGACGCGCAGCCAGCGCCGCCAGCATGACGGGAAATACGTCTCGCGCGGCGTGCTTTCCAATGAAGACGTCGAGGTGGCCGTAGCCGCCCAGCACGTGAAGCTCGTGATAGTTCGGCCGGTGCCGCTCGAACCAGTCGAACGTGGCCTGCTGGCTCTGCCACTTGAAGCAATCGTTGAGCTCGCCGGCGATGAACGCGAAGCGCGCCTGCGTCTTCGGCGGCTGGGCCGTCGGGTCGGCCTGCAGCCCGGGCAGCTTCGACACCAGGCGGCCGGCGTCCAGGCACCGGGTCATCTGCCGGAAGAACGAGATCGGGACCTGCGCGAATTCCTGCCGGATCCAGTCGTGCACCGCGTCGCTGAGGTTTTCGTGGCGCCACAGCACGGGGAAGCCGGTGCCGTAGGTGAAGCTGGAAAAGCGGCAGACGCCGTTTGCGCATTCGTGGTGCGTGAGCAGCACGAGGCCCTTGAGCAGGTTCGGCACGACGCCGGTGGCATGTTCGCCCCATCGAGGATCGAGGTAGTCGGTCATCGCGCCGACGACGGGCAGCGCGTAGCGCCCCTTGAGATGCGAGATCGTCGAGACCTGCGGATGCAGCGACACGGCGTTGGACACGATGGTGTCGACTTGCGGAACGAGGCCGCCCACCGCGGACAACATGAAACTGGTCGAGCCCTGGCAGTGCACCACCGCCTTGATCGAGGGCGCGCCCGTCAGCTCGACGACCTTGCGCACCGCGGCCGGGTGGTCGTACAGGGCCGCGTCGTCCAGCGTCCACTCGCACGGCGGAAGATCGATGCTGGCCCGCCAGTTTTCCAGCCAGACGTCGTAGCCCTCGTCGATCAACGCATCGACGAAAGTCGTGTTGTTAGGTGGGCGAAAGATATTGGCGCGAACGCCGGCGCCGTGAACCAGGAGGACAGGGGGCTTCGTCGGCCGGCCGGCGCCGAGGACGTGAACGAGGTTGCACCCATGGCCGTCATCCGCGCGAAACGCAACCACTTCTTCCTTCGGCATGGGAGCCCCCTTCTTACTTCTTATCTGGACAGCATTGTCCATATATTTGACAATGTCAAACGCGCCGTGTGGTGCCTCGATTCACGCACGCGACCGTGCCGGCGTGTTCACTCGTGCTTGTCGTCTCCTTCCCGGAGGACCGCATGCAAATCGACTTCCATCACGCCGTCACCTACGTGGCCGCCCGGCTCGGCGGAATGCCGCACGATGAGGCGAGCACGGTGGCCCAGGCCGCCCAATACGTCGACGACGCAACCTGCGACGGCCCATTGCAGTTCGACAGCGGCGAGCGCTACGTGCGGGTCACGTCCTCGCACAAGATGCTGAACCTCACGAACGCCGAAAAGGCGGACAACCGGCTGGTCTGGCTTCCCTTCCACTTTCTGCCCGGCAATGCCGCGCCGCCGCCGGGCTGCACGCCCGAAGAGGCTTTTCAGTACCGGCTGATATGCAAGCCGGACAGCGAAGTTGCGCGCGCGATGGTCGCGGACTGCATCCGTCGCCGCGACCTGCCGTTTGCGCTGCACCGGTTCGGCGTCGCGCTGCATACCTACGTCGATACCTGGGCGCACCAGCAGTTCGTCGGTGGCGTGTGTGATCTCAACGACCTCGCGGAGGTGGGCGTGAACGACGATTCCGCCTACAACGCTTCCCCCGCCTATGCCGCGATGACGGGCTTCAGGCAGAAGCTGGCGAATTACCTCGCCGACTTCCTGCCCGTGGGGCACGCGGCGGCCACCACGTTTCCCGACATCCCGTTCATTCGATGGCACTTCACGCGCAAGAACGGCGAAACGGTGCGGCGCGACAACCCGACCGACTTCCTTGCCGCCGCGGGCGGCGCCTTCAATATGGTGCGGCGCTACGTCGCCGGCGACGAGAAGTTGGCGGACGTGGCGCTGCCACCCGCGGACGCCGCCGCGATCGACAGTTTGCTGCGCGGCACTCAGGAGATCGATGGCGAAGCGCGGCACCAAACCTGGATTGCCGCGATCGCGAAAGGCACGTTCTCGTTCGGCGCGGCGCAGATCACCTACGCCAGCCAGGGCCCGACCTCGTGGAAGATGCTCGCCCTCGGCAAGGACCCGCAGGACCCCGAAGCGGAAGAAGACGAGACTTTCGCATTCACGCCGGGCTTCCTCACTTCCGACTGGAAACGCTTCCACGACGCGGTGCAATACCAGCGGCTGTTCGTGTTGCACGACCTGCTGCCGCGCTTCGGCTTGTGCGCTTCCTGAGTGACGCCGGCTTTCGAAATTTCGGCTTCCGTGTTCAATGCGCCGGAGCGTTGACTCAGGTGCACCGCCGGATCGTGGCGCACACGTGTCGTTTCGGATCAACTCGACGTCGCGTCGTGGCGCGACGCTGTCATATTGCCGCAATATTTTCGGCAGATCATTCGCCCCCATTTCGGAGCCGCCCCGGCTTCGCCGGGCCGATGAGCCGCCGGTGCGCCGCGATGCGCGCCGCGCGTCGCGCAGGGTAGCGACCGGATCCGAATCGTCACTTCCACGGAGAGAGACCATGCAACGCCGCACGTTCATCAACACCCTTGCCGCGGCCACCGCCGCGACGTCGCTCATGCTCAAGGCCGGCACGGCCGACGCGAAGAACGCCGCTGCGCCGGACGCGCTGGACCCGGGCCGCTGGTCGCCGTTCAATGCCGCGCGCCTGCAGGCGGTGCTCGACCAGCATGGCGTCGGGAGCAAGCGCTACGACGCGAAGCGGCGCCCGTACGCGGTGTTCGACTGGGACAACACGTGCATCATGAACGACTGCGAAGAAGCGTTGCTGATGTACCAGATCAACCATCTGCAGTACAAGCTGACGCCGGACGAATTCGTCGACGTGATGTGGAAGGACGTGCCGAAGGGCGCGTTCGCGAAGGACTACACGACGGTGGACGGCAAGCCGGTGACGATGGAAGACCTCGCCGCCGACGTCGAGGCCGATTATCGCTGGCTCTACGCGAACTACCAGGGCTTCGGCGGCGGCAAGAGCCTCGACGAGATTCGCGAGACCGATCAGTTCAAGGATTTCCGCACGAAGCTGTACTTCATGTACGACGCGATCTGCGATACGCATCCGCTCGAGATCGGCTACAAGTGGATCATCTACTTCTACCGGAACATGACGACCGCCGAGCTGCAGGCGATGGCGCAGGCGTCGAACGACTACGGCATCGGCGACGCGCTGCGCAAGGTGAAGTATGAAAGCCCGAAGACGCTGCCGGGCAAGGCGGGCGTCGTCGCCGCCACGCATTTCCACGGCATCCGCATTCACGAGGAGATTCGCGCGGTGATGCATACGCTGCGCGCGAACGGCATCGACGTGTACGTGAGCACCGCATCGATCGACGACGTCGTGCGCGTGTTCGCCGGCCACCCGAACTACGGCTACGGCGTGCCGCCGGAGAACGTGATCGGCCTGCGTCTGGACATGCGCGACGGCAAGTACGTCAGCCACTACCCGGACGGCTGGCACTTCAACTATGGCCCGGGCAAGACCGTCGGCATCCGCAACGTGCTCGAATCGAAGAAGGGCTACGGTCCGCTGCTGGTGTTCGGCGACAGCGACGGCGACGCGTGGATGCTGCGCGACTTCAAGGACACCGCGGTCGGCGTGATCGTGAACCGGATGAAGAAGGGCGAGATCGGCGCGGACAGCAAGCTCGCGGCCGCGCAGATCGGCAATCCGGACGCGCGCTTCCTGCTGCAGGGCCGCGACGAGCACACGGGCCTGATGATCCCGGACGAGAAGTCGATCAAGTACGGCAAGACGGAGCGCAGGCTGCTGGCTTGAAGCGCGGCGGGCGCGGAGCGCCTTGCGCTCAGCGCTCGCGCGGCGGCCCGAAGCGCTCGAGCAAGGAACTCAGCAGCTCGACCGGCAGCGGGAACACGATCGTCGAGTTCTTGTCGGCCGCGATCGTCGTCAGCGTCTGCAGGTAGCGCAGCTGCATCGCCTGCGGCTGCTGCGCGAGCCGCTGCGCGGCCTGCAGCAGCTTTTCGGACGCCTGCAGCTCGCCTTCCGCGTGGATCACCTTCGCGCGCCGTTCGCGCTCGGCCTCGGCCTGCCGCGCGATCGCGCGCACCATCGTCTCGTTGAGGTCGACGTGCTTGATCTCGACCGTCGACACCTTGATGCCCCATGCGTCGGTCTGCGAGTCGAGCGTCTTCTGGATGTCGGCGTTCAACTGCTCGCGCTCGGCGAGCAGCGCGTCCAGCTCGTGCTTGCCGAGCACCGAACGCAGCGTCGTCTGCGCGAGCTGGCTCGTCGCGTCGAAGAAGCGCGCGACCTGGATCACGGCCTTCTCCGGATCGACGACGCGGAAATACACGACCGCGTTCACCTTCACCGACACGTTGTCGCGCGTGATCACGTCCTGCGCGGGCACGTCGAACACGACGGTGCGCAGGTCGATGCGCACCACCTGCTGGACGATCGGGATGATCAGCACGAGCCCCGGCCCCTTCACTTTCCAGAAGCGGCCGAGCATGAACACGACGCCGCGCTCGTATTCGCGGAAGATGCGGATCGACGACGCGACGAGCAGCACGGCGAAAACGATCAGCAGGCTGCTGAAGCCGAACGTATAGCCAATCATTGTTGTTCTCCCTTTACGACCGAAGTCGGCGGCGTGTCATAGAGCGGGGCGACCGTCAGCATCAGCCCCTGGCGGCCCGTGACGCGCACCCGGCAGCCCGCGGCGAGCGGCGCGCTGCATGCGACCCGCCAGCGCTCGCCGCGCACCAGCGCCCAGCCGGCGGCGGACGGCTCGGGGCCGCCGGCCGTTTGCGGCTGGTCGGGCACGAGGCCGTCGTCGAGCACTTCGCCGATGCTGCCGACCATCGCCTCGCCGCCGGTGACGACCGGGCGGCGCCGCGCGCGCAGCGCGAGGCTCGACACGCCGGCCACCAGCAGCCCGCCGGTGAGCCCGAGGCTCGCGATTAGCGGCCACGGAATCCCGTAGCCGGGCACGTCGGTGTCGATCAGCATCAGCGCGCCGATCGTGAACGACGCGATGCCGCCGAAGCCGAGCACGCCGAAGGTCGGCAGGAACGCCTCGGCGACGAGGCACGCGAGGCCCAGCAGCACGAGCCCGAGGCCCGCGTAGTTGACCGGCAGCAATTGCATCGCGAACAGGCCGATCAGCAGGCAGATCGTGCCCACGAGGCCCGGCAGCACGAACCCCGGGTTCGCGAATTCGAAGAACAGCCCGTAGATGCCGAACGTCAGCAGGATCAGCGCGACGTTCGGATCGGTGATGATCGACAGGAAGCGGCTGCGCCAGTCGGGCTCGACGACGACGAGCGGCGCGTGCGCGGTCGCGAGATGCCGCGCGCCCGCGGACGTCGTCACGGTGCGGCCGTCGAGCTGGCGCGCAAGGTCGGCCGGGTCCAGCGCGACCACGTCGACGACGTGCTGCGTGTGCGCCTCGCTCGCCGACAGGCTGACCGCTTCGCGCACCGCGCGCTCCGCCCAATCGGCGTTACGTCCGCGCAACTGCGCGAGGCCGCGGATGTAGGCGGCCGAATCGTGCATCACCTTGCGAGCCTCGGTCGATTGCGTGTCGCTGGGCAGCGTGCCCGATGCGCCTGACGCGCCCGACGCGGGCGACGTTCCTGCTCCGCCGGTCGGCGACGGCGGGGTGCCCCCGGGCGCGCCGCCGATGCCGAACTGGACCGGCGACGCCGCGCCGAGGTTGGTGCCCGGCGCCATCGCCGCGACGTGGCTCGCGTACACGATGTAGGTGCCCGCGCTCGCCGCGCGCGCGCCGCTCGGCCCGACGAATGCGGCGACCGGCACCGGCGAGCCGAGGATCGCCTTGATGATCACCCGCATCGACGAATCGAGGCCGCCCGGCGTGTCGAGCTGCAGGATCGCGAGCGGCGCGCGCTCTTTCGCCGCGCGGCCGAGCGAGCGGACGATGAAATCGGCACTGGCCGGCCCGATCGCGCCGCTGACCGGGATCACGATGATGGGGGGATGGGCCGCGGGCACGCTCGCGGCGCGCGGCGCCGCGGCGACCGCGCAGACGACGAGCAGCGCCGCGAACAGCACGGCGCGCGCGACCCGCGCCGACAGCGGGTGGTGGGAATGTCGGCCCGACGCGTCGGGCGTCGGCAGATGCCAATGGCGTTGGAAGCGCATCGACCGTCCGGGCGGCGCGCGGCTGCGCGCCGTCCGGCCCGCAGGAAGGGCGCTGGCCCGATGTTTAAAGAGTAGGCGGTTTCTGCGGAAAGCGCGATGGCGGGGCCGGAGTGGCGCTCGCCGCACGCCACTGGCCGTGCGCCACGAAATCAGCGCGCGTCGGCCCCGCGCGCCAGCGCCTCGTCGCGAAACTCGGCCGGGCTGCGCCCGCTCCACTTGCGGAACGCGCGGTAGAACGCGCTCGGCTCGGCGAAGCCGGCCGCCGCGGCGACGTCGGCGATCGTGCGCGCCGGATCGGCGAGCGCCTCGAACGCGAGATCGCGCCGCAGCGCGTCCTTGATCGACTGGTACGCGTGGCCTTCCTGGTGCAGCTTGCGGCGCAGCGTCGCCTCGGCCACGTGCAGCCGCGCGGCCATCCCCGCCGCGCCGGGCCACGCGGCGGGCGGCATCCCGCGCAGCACCGCGCGCACGCGCTGCGCGAGCGCGTTCGGGTTGCGGTACTTGACGATGAAGCTGGCCGGCGCGTTGCGCAGGAAGGTCTTCAGCGTCTTCGCGGTCTGCACGACCGGCAGCGCCGCGAATTCGGGATCGAAATCGACATACGAATCGGGCTGGTTGAAGCGCATGTCGTCGCAGAACATCGACGGGTATTCGTGCTCGGCGGGCGGCGTGTCGCAGCGGAAGCACGCGGCGAGCAGCGGGATGCGCCGGCCGATCAGCCAGCAGGTGAGCCCGTAGACGATGATGAAATAGGTCGCGTACGTGAACATCGCGGGCGTCGCGCCGTTGTTGCGGTGCACGAAGCGCAGCCGCACGCGCTGCGGGTTCGCGTCGAGCTCCGCGTGCAGGTCGTCGAGCACGCAGTGCATGAAGTTCACCGCGCGCGCCATCGCATGCAGGCCGTCGCGCGCCGTGAGCGCCGCCTGGCTCATCGCGATGAAGCTGCCGCTTCGCATCGGGTGGCTGTCCTGGCCGAAGAACTCGTCGTCGAGCGTGCGCGCGATCGCGTTCCACAACGCGCCGTATTGCTGCGCGGACACCCGCGCGCGCGGCTGCTCGAGCAGCGCGGGCGGGATGCCCGCCTGCGCGAGCAGCGGCTCGGCCGCGACGCCGCGCCGCGTCGCGAGCGCGACGCTGTACGCGACGAGACTGATCGCGATGGTTCCCTTTTCTTCCTGCTTCATCGACGGCGCCGCTATGGCAAAAACGCTCAGTGTAAATGAGCGGTGCGAGCATCGAACAGTCGTGCACGGTTGCCTACACTTGATTCATCGAAAACACATTGCGGCCGCGCCACGCCGGCCGCCGGGAGACGGCAGCGCCATGGACGAGCTTTACACCGAAGACCAGCGGATGATCCGCGATGCGGCGCGCGCTTTTGCCACCGAGGTGCTGGCGCCGAACGCCGCGCAGTGGGACCGCGACGCGCACCTGCCGGATGCGGTCGTCGCGCAGCTCGGCGAGCTGGGCCTGCTCGGGATGATCGTGCCGCAGGAGCTGGGCGGCGCGTATACGGACTACGTCGCGTATGCGCTCGCGATGGAGGAAATCGCCGCGGGCGACGCCGCGTGCGCGACGATGATGAGCGTGCACAACTCGGTCGGCTGCGGGCCGATCCTCGGCTTCGGCACCCCCGCGCAGAAGGAACGCTGGCTCGCCGACATGGCGGCCGGCCGCACGATCGGCGCATTCTGCCTGACGGAGCCGCAGGCCGGCTCCGAGGCGCACAACCTGCGCACCCGCGCGGAGCTGCGCGACGGCAAGTGGGTGCTGAACGGCGCGAAGCAGTTCGTGACCAACGGCCAGCGCGCGGGCATCGCGATCGTGTTTGCCGTGACCGATCCGGACGCCGGCAAGCGCGGCATCTCCGCGTTCCTGGTGCCGACCGACACGCCGGGCTTCGTCGTCGGCAAGCCGGAGAAGAAGATGGGCATCCGCGCGTCGGATACCTGCCCGATCACGTTCGAGAACTGCGCGATTCCCGAGGAGAACCTGCTCGGCGCGCGCGGCGAAGGGCTGAAGATCGCGCTGTCGAACCTCGAAGGCGGCCGCATCGGCATCGCCGCGCAGGCGCTCGGCATCGCGCGCGCCGCGTTCGACAAGGCGCGCCGCTATGCGGGCGAGCGCGTGCAGTTCGGCAAGCCGCTCGCCGAGCATCAGGCGATCCAGCAGAAGCTCGCGGACATGGCGACGCAGATCAACGCCGCGCGCCTGCTCGTGCATCACGCGGCGAAGCTGCGCACGGCCGGGCTGCCGTGCCTGTCGGAGGCGTCGCAGGCGAAGCTGTTCGCGTCGGAGATGGCCGAGCGCGTGTGCTCGGACGCGATCCAGATCCACGGCGGCTACGGCTACCTCGCCGATTACGAAGTCGAGCGTCATTACCGCGACGCGCGCATCACGCAGATTTACGAGGGAACCAGCGAAGTGCAACGGATGGTGATCGCGCGGCAGCTTTGAGCGTCGCGCCGGTTGCCCGGTGACAGCAGCCAGCCCCAGAGACCGAAAAATGGCCGGGGCATCGCGAAGCGCGGGGGCTTGTGAGTCCGTCGCGCCGCGCAACATGGAGACAGGAGACGACTCGATGACCGCACAGGCTTTCCTGGACGCACGCGATTTTCTGCTGCGCCATCGCACCGACTACGAAACCGCGTACCGCGATTTCCAGTGGCCGGCGCCCGACCCGTTCAACTGGGCGCTCGATTATTTCGACGTGATGGCGCGCGGCAACGACAAGCCCGCGCTGTGGATCGTCGACGCGGCGACCGGCACGGGCGACCCGTATTCGTTCGCGCAGATGTCCGAACGCTCGTCGCGGATCGCGAACTGGCTGCGCGGCATCGGCGTCGCGCGCGGCGACCGGATCCTGCTGATGCTGCCGAACCGCGTCGAGCTGTGGGACGCGATGCTCGCCGCGATGAAGCTCGGCGCGGTGGTGCTGCCCGCGACCACGCAACTGTCCGCCGACGACGTGCGCGACCGCGTGCAGATCGGCGGCGCGAAATACGCGATCGTCGACGAGAACGAAACCGCGAAGTTCGAGCAGCCCGAGCTCGGCCTCGCGCAGCGGATCGTCGCCGGCGCGCCGCGCGCCGGCTGGCTCGCGATGAACGACGGCTACGCGGCGCCGGCCGCGTTCGAGCCGGACGGCGTCACGCATTCGAGCGACCCGATGCTGCTGTATTTCACGTCGGGCACGACGTCGAAGCCGAAGCTCGTCGAGCACACGCACCGCACCTACCCGGTCGGCAGCCTGTCGACGATGTACTGGGTCGGCCTGCAGCCGGGCGACATCCACTGGAACATCAGCTCGCCCGGCTGGGCGAAGCACGCGTGGAGCTGCTTCTACGCGCCGTGGAACGCGCAGGCGTGCGTGTTCGCGTTCAACTACGCGCGCTTCGAGCCGAAGGTCGTGCTCGACGCGCTGGTCCAGTACCAGGTGACGACGCTGTGCGCGCCGCCGACCGTCTGGCGGATGCTCGTGCAGCAGCCGCTCGCGTCGTTCGACGTGAAGCTGCGCGAGATCGTCGGCGCGGGCGAGCCGCTGAACCCGGAAATCATCGAGCGCGTGAAGAAGGCGTGGGGCATCACGATCCGCGACGGCTACGGCCAGACCGAGACCACCTGCCTGATCGGCAACTCGCCGGGCCAGCCGGTCGTCTCCGGCTCGATGGGCCGCCCGATGCCCGGCTACCGGATCGAGCTGCTCGACCCGGACGGCGCGCCGGTCAGCGAAGGCGAGGTCGCGCTGCCGGTCGGCGCGGGCGTCGAGCGCCCGGTCGGCCTGATGACGGGCTACGCGAACAACCCCGACGCGACCGCGCATGCGATGCGCGACGGCCACTACCGCACATCCGACATTGCGATGCGCCGCGACGACGGCTACTTCGTCTACATCGGCCGCGCGGACGACGTGTTCAAGTCGTCCGACTACCGGCTGAGCCCGTTCGAACTCGAAAGCGTGCTGATCGAGCATCCGGCGATCGCCGAGGCGGCGGTCGTGCCGAGCCCGGACCCGCTGCGGCTCGCGGTGCCGAAAACCTTCATCACGCTGCGCCAGGGCTACGAGGCCAGCCCGGCGCTGGCGCTCGAGATCTTCCGCTTCTCGCGGGAGAAGCTCGCGCCGTACAAGCGCATCCGCCGGCTGCAGTTCGCGGAATTGCCGAAGACGATCTCCGGCAAGATCCGCCGCGTCGAGCTGCGCCGCCGCGAGATCGAGCGCGGCGACGACACGAGCGCACGGATGCCCGGCGAATACTGGGAAGAGGATTTTTCTGCAGAACTGAAATGACCCGAGCGCGGGCCGCGCGCGTCGCGCGGCCCGCCGATGCATCGAACCGGCCGCCCGCGCGCTGTGTCGCGCGGCGGCACTCCCAAGGAGAATCAAGCGATGAACGCGAATCCGACGCCCCACGCGGGGCAAGACGTGCCGACGGTCAAGCTGCTGATCGACGGCGAATTCGTCGAATCGAAGACGCACGAGTGGCGTCCCATCATCAATCCGGCCACGCAGGAGGTGCTCGCGCGCGTGCCGTTCGCGACCGTGGCTGAAGTCGACGCGGCCGTGCAGGCCGCGCAGGCGGCGTTTGCGTCGTGGAAGAACACGCCGATCGCCGCGCGCATGCGCATCATGCTGAAGTTTCAGGATCTCGTGCGCGCCAACCAGCAGCGGATCGCGAAGACGCTGACCGCCGAGCAGGGCAAGACGCTGCCCGACGCGGAAGGCGACATCTTCCGCGGCCTCGAAGTGGTCGAGCACGCATGCTCGATCGGCACGCTGCAGCTCGGCGAGTTCGCGGAGAACGTCGCGGGCGGCGTCGACACCTACACGCTGCGCCAGCCGCTCGGCGTGTGCGCGGGCATCACGCCGTTCAACTTCCCCGCGATGATTCCGCTGTGGATGTTCCCGATGGCGATCGTGTGCGGCAACACGTTCGTGCTGAAGCCGTCGGAGCAGGACCCGCTGTCGACGATGCAGCTCGTCGAGCTCGCGCTCGAGGCGGGCATTCCGAAGGGCGTGCTGAACGTCGTGCACGGCGGCAAGGAAGTCGTCGACGCGATCTGCACGCATCCGCTCGTGAAGGCGATCTCGTTCGTCGGCTCGACCGCGGTCGGCACGCACGTGTACCAGCTCGGCAGCGAGCACGGCAAGCGCGTGCAGGCGATGATGGGCGCGAAGAACCACGCGGTCGTGCTGCCCGACGCGAACCGCGAGCAGACGCTCAATGCGCTCGTCGGCGCCGGGTTCGGCGCGGCGGGGCAGCGCTGCATGGCGACGTCGGTCGCGGTGCTGGTCGGTGAGGCGCGCGACTGGCTGCCGGAGCTCGTCGAGAAGGCGAAGCAGTTGAAGGTGAACGCGGGGCACGAGGCCGGCACCGACGTCGGCCCGGTCGTGTCGAAGGCCGCGAAGGAACGCATCCTGTCGCTGATCGAAGCGGGCGTGAAGGAAGGCGCGAAGCTCGAGCTCGACGGCCGCGGCGTGACGGTGGCCGGCTACGAGCAGGGCAATTTCGTCGGTCCGACGATCTTCTCGAACGTGAAGACCGACATGTCGATCTACACGCACGAGATCTTCGGCCCGGTGCTGGTCGTGCTCGAAGCCGACTCGCTCGACGACGCGATCGCGCTCGTCAACGCGAACCCGTTCGGCAACGGCGTCGGGTTGTTCACGCAGAGCGGCGCGGCGGCGCGCAAGTTCCAGAGCGAGATCGACGTCGGCCAGGTCGGCATCAACATTCCGATCCCGGTGCCGGTGCCGTTCTTCAGCTTCACCGGTTCGCGCGGCTCGAAGCTCGGCGACCTCGGCCCGTACGGCAAGCAGGTCGTGCAGTTCTACACGCAGACCAAGACGGTCACCGCGCGCTGGTTCGACGACGACACGACGGCCGGCCCGGTGAATACGACGATCCGTTTGCACTGACAAGGGGCTGAACATGAAGATCGGTTTTATCGGCCTCGGCCACATGGGCGCGCCGATGGCGCTGAACCTGCTGAAGGCCGGCCATGAAGTGCATGCGTTCGACCTCAGCGCCGATGCGCTGCGCGCGTTGCAGGACGCGGGCGCGCAGGCGGCCGGCTCGCCGCGCGACGCGGCGGCCGGCGCGGAGTTCGTGATCACGATGCTGCCGGCCGCGCCGCACGTGCGCTCGGTGCTGACCGGCGAGCATGGCGTGCTGGCCGGGCTCGGCGCGGGCGCGACCGTGATCGATTCGAGCACGATCGACCCGGCCAGCGCGCAGGCGTTCGGCGCGCTCGTGCGCGAGCACGGCGGCGCGTTCGTCGATGCGCCGGTGTCGGGCGGCACGGGCGGCGCGGCGGCGGGCACGCTGACCTTCATGGTCGGCGGCAGCGACGCGGATTTCGAACGCGTGCAGCCCGTGCTCGCCGGGATGGGCAAGAACATCGTCCATTGCGGCGCGACCGGGATGGGGCAGGTCGCGAAGGTCTGCAACAACCTCGTGCTCGGCATCTCGATGGCGGCCGTGTCGGAGGCGATGTCGCTCGGCGTCGCGCTCGGCATCGATCCGAAGGTGCTCGCGGGCATCGTCAACACGTCGACGGGCCGCTGCTGGAGCTCGGACACGTACAACCCGTATCCGGGCGTGATCGGCACCGCGCCGTCGTCGCGCGGCTACACGGGCGGCTTCGGCACCGACCTGATGCTGAAGGATCTCTGCCTCGCGAACGACGCGGCGAAGCAGGTGCGCCAGCCCGTCTATCTCGGCGCGCTCGCGCAGCAGCTCTACCAGACGATGAGCAGCCGCGGCGACGGCCAGCTCGATTTCTCGGCGGTGATCCGCCTCTACCAACCGGCAACGAAGAAGGACGCGCAATGATCGAACTGGACTTCGTCGACGACGGCGCGATCGCGTGCGCGACGCTCAAGCGGCCGCCCGCGAACGCCTTTACCGCCGACGGCCTGCGGCAATTGCAGGAGACCGTCGGCGAACTCAACGCGAACCCGCGCGTGCGCGCGCTCGTGATCACCGGCGACGGCCCGAAATTCTTCAGCGCGGGCGCGGACCTCAACACGTTCGCCGACGGCGACCCGGCGGTCGCGCGCGCGATGGCCACGCGTTTCGGCTCGGCGTTCGAGGCGCTCTCCGACGCGCGCTTCGTGACGATCGCGGCGATCAACGGCTATGCGATGGGCGGCGGGCTCGAATGCGCGCTCGCGTGCGACCTGCGCATCGCGGAGACGCATGCGCAGATGGCGCTGCCCGAGCCGTCGGTCGGGCTGCTGCCGTGCGGGCTCGGCACGCAGACGCTGCCCTGGCTGGTCGGCGAAGGCTGGGCGAAGAAGATCATCCTGGCCGGCGTGCGCGTCGACGCGGCGACTGCGCTGCGGATCGGCCTCGTCGAGGACGTGGTCGACACGGGCGCCGCGCGCGACGCGGCGCTCGCGCTCGCGCGCAACGTCGCGCGGCAGAGCCCGCACGCGGTCGCGTACAGCAAGGAGCTGATCGGCCTCGCGCGCCGCGGCGTGCCGCGCAGCGCGGCGCTCGCGGTCGAGCGCGAGCGCTTCGTCGACCTGTTCGATACGAACGATCCGCGCGAAGGCGTGGCCGCGTTTCTCGGCAAGCGCGCGCCGCAGTGGCACACCGACGGGGAGCAGGACCGATGAGCACGCCGATCACGACGCATGACGCGTTTGCCGACGCCGCGCCCGAGGTTCTGTGCCGCGTGCTGAACCGCGTGGCGCTGATCACGCTGAACCGGCCGGCCGCGCTCAACGCGCTGTCGCACGGGATGGTGCGCGAGCTGGCGGTGCTGCTCGCGCGTTGCCGCGCCGACGACCAGATCGTCGCCGTCGTGCTGCGCGGCGCGGGCGAGAAGGGCTTCTGCGCGGGCGGCGACGTGCGCGCGCTGTACCGGGACGCCGCGCGGCGCGACGCGTGGCTGCCGTTCTTCGTCGACGAATACCGGCTCGACTACGCAATCCACACGTTCCCGAAGCCGGTCGTCGCGCTGATGGACGGCATCACGATGGGCGGCGGCATGGGGCTCGCGCAGGGCGCGGCGCTGCGGGTCGCGACCGAGCGCAGCAAGATCGCGATGCCGGAGACGCGCATCGGCTTCGTGCCGGACGTCGGCGCGACGCACTTCCTTGCGCGCATGCCGGTCGAGCTGGCGCTGTACGTGGGGCTCACGGGCGCGACGCTGTCCGGCGCGGATGCGCTCGTCGCGAAGCTCGCGGACCTGTGCGTGCCGTCGTCGTGGCTCGACACGTTCGAGACGCGCATCGAGAACCTCAAATGGGACGGCGACGTGCTCGCCGCGCTGCGCCGGGTGTTCGAGCCGCCGTGCAACGTCGTGCCGCACGCGGCGCTCGACGGCCAGCTGCCGTGGATCGTGCGCCACTTCGACAAGCGCTCGACGGTCGAGCGGACCGTCGCGACGCTCACGCAGGAGCTCGCGCGCGACGAGCTGTCGCGTGAGCATCGCCAGTGGCTGCAGGCGACGCTCGACGCGCTGCTCGGCCATTCGCCGACGATGCTCGCCGTGACGCGCGAGGCGCTGCTGCGCGGCCGCCAGATGACGCTGGCCGAATCGTTCCGGATGGAGCTCGGCATCGTCGCGCGGGCGATCGAGGAGGGCGATTTCCGCGAAGGCGTGCGCGCGCATCTCGTCGACAAGGACCGCAAGCCGCGCTGGGCGCCGGCGTCGCTCGTCGAGCTGCGCGCCGAACGCGTGCGGCATTTCCTCACGTCGCCGTGGAAGCTGCCCGCGCATCCGCTCGTCGAGCTGGGCAACGCGTAAACACCGGCCCTAGTCGGTGAACAGCGGCACGAGCGCGTCGACGAGCGCGTCGATCGCGCAGCGCGTCTTGCGCGGCAGGTAGCGGGTCCGGGGCCAGACGACGTTGATCTCGCCCTGGTCGACGAAACAGCGTTCCCGCAAGACGACGAGTTCGCCGCGGCGCACGTATTGCGCGAGCAGCCAGCACGGCAGCCACGCGATCCCAAACCCCGACACGGCCGCCGCGGCGATCGCCTGCACGTCGTCGAAGCTGAGCTGATGCCGGACGTCGACGCGCACCGCGCGTCCGTCCGCATCGCGCACTTCCCACGGCCGCGGCACGCCGGCGCGCGAATAGGCGATCGTCCGGTGCTGCGCGAGCGCGTCGAGCGTCGCCGGCGCGCCGTAGCGCGCGAGGTAAGCCGGCGACGCGCCGAGGCTGCCATACTGCGTGCCGATCCGGCGCGCGACGAGGCTCGTGCTGTCGGGCAGCCGGCCGATCCGCACCGCGAGGTCGATGCCTTCCTCGACGAGGTCGACGGCCCGGTCGGTCAGCGACAGGTCGATCTGCAGATGCGGATAGGTATGGGCGAGCTCCGTCAGGATCGGCGCGACGCAGTGATGGCCGAACGCGAGCGGCACGCTGACGCGCAGGCGGCCGCGCGGCTCGTGGCGGCCGCTGTCGAGATCGGCCTGCGCGGCGTCGAGCTCGGCGAGCGCGCGCACGCAGCGGTCGTAGTAGCCCTGGCCGTCGTCGGTCAGGCTTTGGCTGCGGGTCGTGCGGTTCAGCAGCCGCGCGCCGAGCCGCTTTTCGAGGCGCGCGACCGCCTTGCCGACCGCCGAGCGCGTCATGTCGAGCCGTTGCGCGGCGAGCGCGAAGCTGCCGGCCTCGACCACCTGCACGAACACCTCTACCCCTTCCAGTCTGTCATCCATCGGATCGCTCATTTGATTGGTGCCTTGCATTCCCGGGTCATGCGAATTGCATGAGTCAATGGGGAGTGAAGTTCCCAATATAGTACCGACTCCCGTTCATTACGCGAGGCCACGACTCCCCATGACGCAATCCGACACCCGCCGCAATGCGGCCGCGCTCGCGGCCGTCTGCCTCACTTCACTGATGTTCGGCCTCGAGATCTCGAGCGTGCCGGTGATCCTGCCGACGCTCGAGGACGTGCTGCACGGCGACTTCAACGGCATGCAGTGGATCATGAACGCGTACACGATCGCCTGCGCGACGGTGCTGATGGCGGCGGGCACGCTCGCGGACCGCTTCGGCCGCAAGCGCATGTATGTCGCGGGCACGCTGCTGTTCGGCGTGACGTCGCTGTTGTGCGGGTTCGCGCCGAACGTGCCGGTGCTCGTCGCGGGCCGGCTGCTGCAGGGCGCGAGCGGCGGCGCGATGCTGACCTGCCAGATCGCGGTGCTGTCGCACCAGTTTCGCGAGGGCCGCGAGCGCAGCCGCGCGTTCAGCGTCTGGGGGATCGTGCTCGGGATCGGGCTCGGCTTCGGGCCGATCGTCGGCGGCGCGATCGTCGCGATCGCGAGCTGGCCTTGGGTGTTCCTCGTCCACGTGCCGCTCGCGGCCGTCGCGCTCGCGCTGATCGGCGGCGGGGTGCGGGAGTCGCGCGATCCGCACGCGGGCACGCTCGACGTCGCGGGCATCGTCACGCTGTCGCTCGCGCTGCTCGGCCTGTCGTTCTACATCACGCAGAGCGCCGCGATCGGCCTGACCAGCGCGACCGGGCTCGCGGTGCTCGGCGCGACCGCGCTCGCGCTGGCCGGCTTCGTCGTCGCCGAGCGCCGCAGCGCGCGCCCGATGTTCGATTTCTCGGTATTCCGGATTCGCGCGTTCACCGGCGCGATCTTCGGCTCGATGGGGATGAACTTCAGCTTCTGGCCGTTCATGATCTATCTGCCGATCTACTTCCAGGTCGCGCTCGGCTACGACAGCGTGACGGCCGGCCTCGCGCTGCTCGCGTACACGCTGCCGACGCTGGTCGCGCCGCCGTTCGGCGAGCGTCTCGCGCTGCGCTACGGGGCGGGCGTCGTGATTCCGGGCGGGCTCTTCACGATCGCGGCGGGCTTCGCGCTGATGCGGGTCGGCAGCGCGGCCGCGCACGCCGACTGGCTGACGATGCTGCCCGGCTGCCTGCTCGCAGGCATCGGGCTCGGCCTCACGAACACGCCGGTCACCAACACGACGACGGGCGCAGTGCCGAGCGCGCGCGCCGGGATGGCGTCGGGCATCGACATGAGCGCGCGGATGATCTCGGTCGCGCTGAACATCGCGACGATGGGCTTCGTGCTGGTCGCTGGGATCGTGTCGGGCCTGAAGGCGAGCGTCGGCGGCGCGGTCGGCGACGCGCCGCTGCGCGCGCTCGCGCAGGAGATCGCGGCCGGCCGCGCGGACGGATGGCACGCGCTGGCGCCGGCGCTGGCCCAAGCCGACCCGACGGGCGCGGCGCTGCACGCGGCGCTCGTGCAAGGGTTCGGGTGGGTGATGGTGTATGGCGCGGCGGGTGTCGCGGTGCTGGCGACCGCGAGCGTCGTCGCGTTCGCGCCCGCGCGGCGGCGGGCAGCGGTGGCGGAGTGACGGGCGCGGGCGGCGCGGCCGTCGCACCGCGACCGACGACTTGCTACGCGCCGCCGCCGAGCGCCCGATACAGCGTCATCTGGTTGTTGAGCCGGTTCAGCCGGTTCTGCGATTCGGCGCTCTGCGCGTCGCGCAGCCGCTGCTGCTGGTCGAGCCACGGCTGCACGTCCGTCGCGCCGGCGGCGAACCGCGCGGCGGCCAGCGTTTCCGCGCGCTGCGCCTGGGCGAGCGACAGCGCGCGCTGCTCCGCCTCGCGTTCGAGCTGCACGCGCGCCGACAGCGCGTTCTCGACCTCGGCCAGCGCCGAGTAAAGCCGCTGGCGGAACCCGACGACCGCCTCCTGGTACTGCGTCTGCGACACCTTGATCTGCAGCTGCATCGTGTTCCACTGGAGGAACGGCAGCGCGAGCCCGAGCCCGAGCGTCGCGACCGGATTCGACAGCACGCGCTCGAGGCTCGTGCTCGACGTGCCGACGTTGCCCGTCAGCGTGAAGGTCGGATAGAAGCTCGTGCGGGTCGCGTCGACGTTCGCCAGCGATTCGCGCAGCCGGAATTCCGCCGCGCGCAGGTCCGGCCGCCGGCCGAGCAGGTTCGCGGGCAGGCCGGCCGCGACCGCGGGCAGCGGCCCGTCGGGCAGCGTCGGCGGTTCGGCGGCGCTCTGCTGCGGCGGCCGGTCGAACAGGATCGCGAGCGCGTGGCGGTTTTCGGTGCGCTGCTGGAGCAGTTGCGTCTGCGCGGCACGCTGCGCGGCGAGGCTCTGCTCGGCCTGCGCGAGGTCGAGCCCGGAGGTTGCACCGGCCGCGTGGCGCGAGCGCACCAGCGCGACCGTGCGCGCCGCATACGCGATGTTCGCGTCGCCGAGCGCGATCTGCCGGTTCAGGTAGCCGATCTGCCAGTACAGCGCGGCCGTCGTGCCGATCAGCGACAGCCGCGCGGCTTCGCGGTCGGCCTCGGTCGCATCGGCTTCCCAGCGCGCGGCGTCGCGCAGCGCGGCGAGCCGGCCCCACAGGTCGAGCTCGTAGCTCAGCGCGCCGGTGATGCCGCTCGCGCGGCCCATCTGGTGCGTATCGAGCGTGCGCGACACGCTGCCGTTCGCGCCGAGCGTGACGGCGGGCGTCAGGTTCGTGTCGGCGAGCCCGGCCTGCAGCCGCGCGCGGTACACGCGGATCGCCGCGATCGCGAGGTCGTTGTTGGTGCGCAGCGCGTCGTCGATCAGGCGGTCGAGCACCGGGTCGCCGAAGCTGCGCCACCAGTCCGCCGGCGTGGCGGGCGCGTTGGGTGCGTTGGGTGCGTCAGGCGGCACGGGCGATTCCCAGTGGGCCGGCATCGTGACGGGGGGCGGCGGCCGGTCGCGCGTGGCCGCGCAGCCGGCGATGAGCGCGGCGGCGCAGGCGAGCGCGCCCACGCGGCGGATCGGGTAGGGCAGGGTCATGGTCATTTTTGTCAGTCCCGCGCGAGCGCATCGATCGGATCGAGCCGCGACGCGTTGCGCGCCGGCATGAAGCCGAACACGACGCCCGTGAGCGTCGAGCACAGGAACGCGGTGACGATCGCGCCGGCGGAGAACACCATCTGCCATTGGTCGACGAACATCGAGAACAGGACGCCGACGCCGAACGACAGCGCGATCCCGACCGCGCCGCCCAGCAGGCAGACCAGCACGGCCTCGACGAGGAACTGCTGCAGGATGTCGGTCTGGCGCGCGCCGACCGCCATCCGGATGCCGATCTCGCGGGTGCGCTCGGTGACCGACACGAGCATGATGTTCATCACGCCGATCCCGCCGACCACCAGCGAAATGACCGCGATCAGCGACAGCAGCAGCGTCAGCGACCGGCCGGTGCTCTCGACCGTCTTCACGACGCTGTCCATGTTGTACGTGAAGAAGTCCTTGCGCCCGTGCCGCTGGGTGATCAGCTTCGTCAGGCTCTGCTCGGCGGCCTGGCTCGGCTGGCCGGCGCGCACGCGCACGGTGATGCTGTCGAGATGCTGCTGGCCGAACAGGCGCCCGCTCGCGGTCGTGTACGGCACCCACGCGTTCAGGCTCTTCACGTCGCCGAACGCGCTTTTCTTGTCGGCCACCACGCCGATCACGACGCACGGCAGGTTGCCGATCAGGATCACTTCGCCGAGCGGATTCGGGCGCGCGCCGAACAGCTTGCGCCGCGTGTTCTGGTCGATCACCACGACCTGCGCCTGGCGGCGCACCTCGTCCGCGCCGAACGCGACGCCCAGCGCCAGCTTCATCCCGCGCACCTGGAAGAACCGCTCGCCGACGCCGCTGACGAGCGCGTTGACGTCGACGTTGCGATAGCGCAGCAATTGTGTGCGGGACGTTTCGGGCGTCGCGCTGTCGATGTACGGCTGTTCGGCCAGCGCGGCGACGTCGGCGGGCACGAGCGTCTGGATCGCGTCCGCGCGGCTGTCGCCCCAGTCGAGGCCCGGATAGAGGTTGATGGTGTTCGTGCCGATGCTGCCGATCTCGTCGAGCATGTAGCGCTTCGCGCCTTCGCCGATCGCGACGATCGACACGACCGACGTGATGCCGATGATGATGCCGAGCATCGTCAGCGCCGTGCGCAGCCGGTGCGACACGAGCGCGCGCCACGCCATCCGGAACGCTTCCGCGAAACGGCCGGCGCCGGCCGACAGGCGGCGCGCGGGCCGCGCGGGTCGTGCAGGTTGTCCGGCGTCGACGGCGAGCGCCGGATCGGCGCCGGCGTGCGCGAGCAGCACGGGCGTCGCGTGCCACGCGGTATCCGGCTCCGCCGCCGTTTCGGCGGCCGCGGCGTAGTGCGGGTTCGAGCGGTCCGCGACGATCTCGCCGTCGTGGATCTCGACGATGCGGCGCGCGCGCCGGGCGACGTGCTCGTCGTGCGTGACGATGATCACCGTGTGGCCGAGCGCGTTCAGCTCGCGCAGGATGCGGATGACTTCGTCGCCGCTTTTCGAGTCGAGCGCGCCGGTCGGCTCGTCGGCCAGGATCACTTCGCCGCCGTTCATCAGCGCCCGCGCGATGCTCACGCGTTGCTGCTGGCCGCCCGACAGCTGGCTCGGCCGATGGTCCTCGCGGTCCGCGAGCCCGAGGCGCGCGAGCAGGCGCTGCGCGCGTGCGCGGCGTTCGGCCGGCGCGCTGCCTGCGTAGATCGCCGGCATCTCCAGGTTCGCGACCGCGCTCAGGTGCGGCAGCAGGTGATAGCGCTGGAAGATGAAGCCGAAGCGCTCGCGGCGCAGCTGCGCGAGTTCGTCGCCGTCGAGCGTGCGGGTCTCGCGTCCGCCGACCGTGTAGCTGCCGGCGCTCGGATGGTCGAGGCAGCCGAGGATGTTCATCAGCGTCGATTTGCCGGAGCCCGACGCGCCGACGATCGCGACGATCTCGCCGGCGTCGATCGACAGGCTGACGTTCCTCAGCACCACGACGTCCCGGTCGCCGGCCGGGAAGCGCCGCGTGACGCCGGTCAGCTGCAGCAGCGGCCGCGTCATCGTCACGCTCCCGTCGCCGACGCGGCTTGCGAGTCGGCGTCGGCGTCGCCGATCACGACCTGCTCGCCTTCCTTCAGGCCCGCCAGCACCTCGACCTTCACGTTGTTGTTGATGCCGGTGCGGATCGTGCGCGTTTCGGTCTTGCCGTCGGCGCGCAGCACGCGCACCGCGTACGCGCCGTTCTTGTCCTTCGCGCCGAGCGCGGCGGCCGGAATGCTGAGCGCGTTGCGCGCGCCGCCGAGGACGATGTTGACCTGCGCGGTCATCGAGATGCGCAGCCGATGGCCGGGGTTGGGCACCTCGAACAGCGCGTTGTAGAACACGGCGGCGTTCGTCTTCGTGGCGCCGCCGCCGGCGCCGCCGAGCCCGGCCTGCGATTCGAGGAAATTCTGCGGTGCCGGCTCGATCGCGCGCAGCTTGCCGTAATAGCGCCGGTCCGGTTCGCCGAGGATCGTGAAATACGCGGTCTGGCCGGGCTGGATGCGGATCACGTCGGCTTCGGACACCTGCGCCTTCACCGTCATCGTGTCGAGATCGGCGAGCTTGAGGATCACGGGCGCTTGCTGCTGCGCGATCACGGTCTGGCCTTCCTGCGTGACGATCGCGACGACTTCGCCGTCCATCGGCGCGACGATGCGCGTATAGCCGAGATTGGCCTGCGCGGTGTCGATCTGGATGCGGGCCGCGCGGATCTGCGCGTCGAGCGACGCGAGGTTCGCGCGCTGCACGTCGAGCGCCGCGCGCGCGGATTCGAACGCCTCGCGGGAGGTCGCGTCGTCGGGCAGCATCGTCTGCTGGCGGCGGAACGCGAGGTCGGTCTGCTTGAGCTGCGCGGCGGTCGCGCGCTGCTGCGCGAGCAGGTTTTCCTCGCTGGTGCGCGCCTGCCGCAGCGCGTTCTGCGAGATGACCGGATCGATTTCCGCGAGCCATTGCCCCTTCTCGACCTTGTCGCCGAGGCGGACCTTCAGCGTCTTAAGCTGTCCTGACACCTGGGCGCCGACGTCGACCTGCCGGAACGCCTGCAGCGCGCCCGTGGCCAGCACCGCGTTCTCTAGATCGCCGCGCGCGACCGGCGCGCTCAGGTAGCGCGGATGCCGGTCGGGCGAGAGGTAGTGGAGCGACAGGCCGCCGGCGATCGCGACGACGACAACACTGGCCAGCGCGATGCGCCAGCGGCGACGGTTCTGTTTCATGTGGGCACGGCGAAGATGAATCGGGCGTCGGCGGCGCGTGCGGCCGATCGGGCGCCCATGATAAGCGAATTCATCTGAGGAAATCGTGCCGAACTGTGCGCGATTGTGGGCATTCGTTACCGCGCAGCGGCGGCCTGCGCCCGCCGCTGCCCGATCACGCGTGCCGCGTGCCGGCGTCGATCCGGCTTTGCGTGTCGGCGTCCACGATCGCCCGGATCGCGCGGAACAGTGGGCTCGAGTCCGTATGGCGCCGGCCGTAGCCGAGATTGAACGCGTAGTCGAAGTCCGGCGGATTGTCGCCCTGGTTGTGCTGCAGGATCGTTTCCAGCTTGTCGAGCGCCTTGACGGCCTTCGCTTCCGGCGACGCGGCCTGCTCGTATTCGTCCCACAGCGCGACGATCTCGTCGCGCAGCGCGGCGTCGAGGCCGGCGGTCAGCGTCAGCAGGTCGCGCCGCTCGTGCGCGCTCTTGTCCGGATGCGCGGCCTGCTCGACCGCCGGGATGTCGCCGTGCAACGCCTCGCCCAAGTCGTGGACGACGCACAGCTTCAGCAGCTTCAGCGGGTCGACGCCGTCGAGCGCGTCGGCGAACACCAGCGCCATCAGGCACAGCCGCCAGCTATGCTCGGCCGTGCTTTCCGCGCGGCCGGCCGACGTGTGGCCGCTGCGCAGCACGTCCTTCAGGCGTTCCGCTTCGCGCAGGAACGCGAGCCGCGCGTGGATAGTGTCGGGAGTCATCGGTGAGGTCCGCAAGGTTCGCAAGGTCCGGGTTTGGAGCCGTCAAGCTTAGGCCGGACGCCGGCGCGCCGTCCACGCATGAAATATGCGCGGCGCGCTACAGCGTTTCGACGAGCCGCGCGGCCGAGCCGTCCGACAGGATCATCCGCGTCCAGCGGCAGGTGCTGCGACGGATCGGCACGATGCGCGATGCGTTCGCGCCGCTGTCGAACTCGACGCTCGGCGGCCCGGCGCTGTCGCGCCAGCCGAGCGTGTCGAGCGACGCTTCCAGCGCGGCGATTTCCGGCGTCGCATAGCGCCACAGCGACGCGCCGAGCATCGTCGGCAGCGGTTTCGCGAACTCGGCGGCGCGCAGCGACGAGCACGCCAGCAGCCGATGCGTGAGGTCGCACACGAGGTGCACGCAGCCGGGATGGTCGCCGACGAGCCGCGCGAGCGCGCGGTCGCCGGCGGAATCGAGCCGCGCCGCGAGCAGGCGCTCGGCGATCGCGCGCTCGTCGGGCGACATCTGCTGGACGCCGGCTTCCCAGCGGGAAATCGTCGACTGCGCGACGCCGAACAGCTCGGCCGCGTGGCTCTGCTTCACGCGGCGCAGGAGCCGCCAGCGCTTCAGCAGCGGGCCGAGCGGCGGCGATTGAAGCGGCGAGTCGGTCATGTGGGGGCTCCGGTTGCGGCCGTCGCGAACGGTCAGGGGAGGGGGAGTCCGCGTTGCGCGGTCAATAGGGTCTGTTTACATACGGAACGCGCATGCGAATGCCCGAAATCGCTCGTAGGGCAAGGAGCAAGGAGCGCCGTTTGGCCGAGCCAAACAAGCGACGCGCGACGCCGCCATGCGGGCGATTTCGGGCATTCCCCTGGAATGATTTTTTTAATTTGGGGTTGCGACGAGAACGGCCGCTCGCCGCGTTGTGCTCCTTGCGAATACGTCCAGTATTCGCGGCGTCGCACGCCTCGCGAGCGGCCGTTCTCGTGGCAACGCATGCGCGTTCCGTATGTAAACAGACCCTAGTGGCTTTCAGCGGCTTTCGCCCTCGGAGCCGACGATTCTGGCGCAAGTGCCGGGCCTTGTCGAACTGCGGCGCGGCATTCATATTCGTGCCATGTTGCTGCGGCAACAATCGCAGGCAGACGTACGACAATCTCGCGGCGCATCCCGCGACCGCGAGTCTTTTCCGAGGGAATCTCCATGCTCAAGACGCTCATCCGCGCCGCGACCGCGCTCGCTGTTACTGCCGCCTCGATGCACGCCGGCGCGCAGACCAGCTACGACTACCTGCTGCTTGCCTCCTCGTGGGAGCCGGGCTTCTGCGCGACGCATTCCACGCCGGAGTGCTCGAACCTCGCCGGCTCGTATGCGGCGACCAGCCTGTCGCTGCACGGGTTGTGGCCGAACAGCTACGACGGCAACCAGCCGTTCTACTGCGGCGTGCCGCAGAGCGACATCGATCTCGACAACAGCCACCAGTGGTGCAGCATGGACGCGTACCCGATCAGCGCCGCGACCCGCAATACGCTGTCGACCTACATGCCGGGCGTCGCGTCGTGCCTCGACAAGCACGAGTGGTTCAAGCACGGCACCTGCGCGAACGCGGCGTCGCCCGATGCGTACTGGAACCAGGCGGCCGGCATGATCAGCCGCCTCGGCAACACGTCGTTCAATGCGTTCCTGCAGGCGAACGCGGGCCGGACCGTGACCCGCAACCAGCTGCTGTCCGCGTTCGAAGGCGCATTCGGCAGCAACACGCGCAGCGCGGTGTCGCTGAAATGCACGAAGGCGAACGGCGTCAGCTATTTCACCGAGGCGTGGATCGCGGTGAAGACGGATGCGACCGCGCAGTTCCCGAGCGCCGCGTCGCTCGTGACCGACGGCAGCGCGCAGGGCACGTGCCCGACGACGGGCGTGTATATCGCGAAGTAGGCGAGGTGGGGCGGTGCGGGGCCGGCGGCCGGGGGCGGCCATGAGGCGACGGTCGCGATGTCGCATTCGCGCCTGACACGCTCGTGAAAGCGGGGCGCGCGGCGAGTTCATGCGCGTGCCGGCGCGCGCGCGTAGATTGGCCGAGCCTCTGCTCGAGGCGTTCGGCGATCAGCGCGACGAAGCTGGCGCGACGCCGTTTGTGCCAGAGATTGCTCGGATTGCAGCGACGCAGGCGCGGCTGACGCTGTGCGTGGCTTGATGGTTGCGCTCGAACGAACGTAAGGGGAACGCGAAAAATGACGGACGCTTTTGCGGAACGTGGGCTGGACGTGTCGATGCGGTATTTCGGGCTGGCGAACGAGGATCGCATGCGGGTTCGCCGTTTAACGGGTTTCGCAACCGCTTCTACGACTTGGGCGACAGCGGTTGGACGCCGAGAGCCTCCGCTTTGCGCACGAGGTCGGGCACCGAGCGAGCGCCCATTTTTTTCATGGCCTGGCCACGATGCACCTTTACCGTGATTTCCTTGACGTTCATTTCCGAAGCGATCTGCTTGTTCAGCAAACCGGATACGACGAATGCCATGACTTCACGCTCCCGAGCCGTCAACGAGTTGTAGGCGGCGCGCAGACCGGCGAGCGACCGCTGCCGAGCCAGCCTCTCGTGGTCACGCAGCAACGCGGCAGCGACCGCATCCAACATCTCCTGATCGCGGAACGGCTTGGTCAGGAAATCAAATGCTCCGGCTTTCATCGCCTTGACGGACATGCCGATATCCCCGTGCCCGGTCAGGAACAGAATGGGCATCTGAACGTCACTGCGCGCGAACTTGTCCTGCAACGCCAGACCGTTTTCGCCGCGCAGCCGGACGTCGAGGATGAGGCAACTGGGAGCGTCATGCTTTGGCGCGTCGATGAATTCGCCTGATGCCGCGAAGGTTTCGACGTGCAAGCCGACGGAGCGCAGCAAATTGCTGATCGCGCGTCGCACGAGTTCATCGTCATCCACGACATAGACGACGCCGCGCTCCGTCGATTCATGGCCGCATTTCGTCGTCGGAGGCATCTTCTCGTCGTCTCCATGTGTTGCAGGGATGGGTGGCTGGCGCCGGCAAAGCAATATATTTGCAGCGCCCAATAGTTTATTACGAGAGCGATGTGCCGTCGGGCGTCGGGCTACGCCCTTCCGAAGCGATGGTTTCGATCAGCCCAAGGAGAAGCTCAACGGAGAAAGGCTTTTTGAGAAACTCGACTGCGCCATCCTCGAACGCGCGGCGCATCGATTCCTCGTCTCCATGAGCTGACATGAAGACAATTGGCACCAGTTGCCCCCTCGTTCTCAGGCTCCGCTGGACTTCGAGTCCGGACATCCCCTTCATTTTGAGGTCGAGAAGGATGCAGGTTGCATCCTGGACGGAAGGCGACTGAAGCAGCGCTTCTCCGCAATCGAAGGATGCAGTCTCGTGACCAGCGGATCTCAGCAAGTTTCCAAGGCTCTTCCTGACCGATGCGTCATCGTCGACAATACATACGAAGGCCATGGGAAAGAATCTCGGTGAAATCAGCCGCGAAGTTTAATCGCTTTCTGCGGTGACTGCGATTAGCTATTGGTATAGTTGCCAGCATTTTGCAGGAGGGTACGATCACGTTTTCGTGTCAAGACCGACTCCTGAACCAATATTTGCTGAATCACGTGGAGACGGCATGAGCCAGACTCGAATCGACAGCCGCACTGCCTCGGAATCCAACCAGGGCGCCGATTCACCTCTTGCCATAGCGGACGCGGGCGTGCGCCGGCAACCCGAGTCCGTGCTTCTGGAGACGGAGTGCGATCTCGCGTGGTTCAGGACGTCGGATCCAAGCAGCGGCGAGGCGCACCTGGAGCTAAGAACGGCGTGGATCCACGACGACTCCTGCAAGCGTATCGAGCATGAATTCGATCTCAGGCACAGGCTGCAGCCGGAATGGGCGCTTGTCCCATCCCGATTGCAGCGGACGGACGAGGGGCCCGCACTTGTCTACCCCGACTCCAGCGACATATCGCTCGCGAGTCTGGCGAACGGCACATTGGAAATAGGGCGGCTTCTTCTGATCGCGGTGCGCGCTGCGGGCGCGCTGGCGAGACTCCATGAAAGCAGATTGCTCCACTGTGATCTGCGACCTTCTCGGCTGGTATGGGATGGGCGGGATCACGTGCGGCTCCGGTCGTTCATGCTGGCTCGCGAACGCGACGACAGTTGTCGCCTCTTGCCCCCGCCGCGCTCAATCGGCTTCGCGTACGCTTCGCCGGAGCAGTTGAGTCCGCAAAACGCCTACGTCGACGAGCGCAGCGATCTCTATTCCTTCGGTATCACGCTGTTCGAGTTGCTCACCGGGGCGTTGCCGTTTAGCGCGACCTCCCACGCGGAGTGGCTGCACGCGCACGTCGCAGTGATACCCCAGGAAGCCGGCGCCGTGCGCCGGGACACGCCCGAACCGCTGAATACGATCATTCTGACGCTGATCGCGAAGGACCCTGCCGATCGCTATCAGAGTGCGGCCGCGCTCGAAGCCGATCTCAGCCGTTGCCTCGACGCGTGGACGCAAGGCCACGCTATTCCCGACTTCCAGCCCGCCAGCATCGCGAGCGCTCGCCGGCTGTCCAGGCGAGCCACGCTGTTTGGACGGGACGATGAATTGCGGCGCTTGGCAGACGCGCACTCCCGTGTCGCGCGAGCGGGCGACGCACAGCTTGTGTTGCTGTCCGGCCCACCGGGCGCGGGCAAGACCGCGCTTGCCAGTGAATTCGAGAGCAGGTTGCGCGAGAAAGCCGCCGTGTTCGCAACCGGCAAGCCGGATCAGTATCAACCGGCGACCCCATACGCACCGGTCGTTCAAGCCCTTCGCGCGCTTGTCGTCAATGCGCTGGGTTGGACACGATCCGCAGTCGACGCGCTCCGCGCGCGCATGCTGGATTATCCGACCGGCCAAATCGCGATGGTCGTGGATCTCGTGCCCGAACTCGAACTGATCGTCGGCGAGCTGCCTGGCCGTCCACATTCGTTGACAGGACAGGTGCCCGGGTTCGTCCAGCGCGCTCTAATCGGCGCGTTCGTCGCCTTCGGGCGCCATGGCTCGCCGGCTGTTCTCTTTCTGGATGACTTGCAATGGGCCGACGAGGCAAGTCTTGCGTTCGTCGAAATGCTGGTCCGCGAGCGGCCGTCGGACGTGCTTGTTGTCGGCGCGTTCCGCGACGACGAGTCAACGCATAGTTCCCGGTTCGCCGAATTTCTGCGAAACGTGCAACTCGATGTAACGGCTGCTTTCCGGATCGCTCTCACCCCGTTGCGTGTCGATGATACGCGACGCCTCCTGGGCGCCGCTCTCGGGGAAACCGACACGCGGCTCGACCGGCTGGCACGACTGGTCCATGCAAAGACGCGCGGCAACCCGTTTCACGCAAATCAGCTGCTGCGTACGTTGGTCGACGAAAGCGTCATTCGCTTCGATCACGCGGCCGAACAATGGACGTGGAATTGGGAATCGGTGGTTCAGCATCGGGAGACCGATTCCATCGTCGAGTTGCTGATTGTGCGGCTCGGCCACCTGTCGACGCCCGTGCGGGACCTTCTGCGCCTGTCGGCCTGCATCGGCGTACGTACCGACGAGGCACTCCTGAGCCGCGTTTCAGGCGTTCCGACCGGAAGGCTGCTCGAGCAACTCGAGCCTGCACAGCGGGCAGGGCTTATCGTGGCAACGGAAGACGGCTGGAGCTTCGCACACGACCGGATTCAGGAGGCGTCCTATGCGCTGACGGAACCCGCGAACCGGCCGCGCGAGCATGCGCGCATCGCCTTGGCGATGATCGACCTATGGCGGGACCGCCTGAACGACGTCGCCTTTGCGATTGCGAGCCAAATTGAATTGTCCGATGGCGCGCAGATCTGCGACGGCCAGAACGTCACGTTTACGGCGGCATTGATTTGCGCCGCCGAGCGTGCTGTCTCGGCTGCCGCTCGTCCGCGTGCGCTCCAGTATCTGGAGGCGGCCAACAGGTTGCTCGGTGCTGACCGGTGGTCGACGCACTATGCCGAAGCTCGACGCATCGGGCTGCTGCGTTGCGAGTGTCTGCTGGGGATCGCTGATCTCGACGGCGCCGCGCTCGAGATAGACGCGCTGTTTGCCGCGCTCAAACCAGGCATCGACATGGCTGACGCCTATCGATTGAAAGCGGCGTTGCTTACGGTAAGCTCGGATTACCGCGGGGCCGTGACGATTGCTTTGTCCGGTCTCGATTCTCTTGGCGTGAGCCTGCCCGCAAAGCCTTCGCCGGCGCAGGTCAGGGATTCATATCAGGCAGTGATGGACCGCCTTGCCGGCCGGCCGGTCAGCGAGCTCATCCATCTGCCGAAGATGACGGATCCGCACGTCGAGGCGGCAATGGCGCTGCTCACCGCACTCGAAGCGTCGATT
Source organism: Burkholderia sp. MSHR3999 (assembly GCF_000833595.1). NCBI lineage: Bacteria > Pseudomonadati > Pseudomonadota > Betaproteobacteria > Burkholderiales > Burkholderiaceae > Burkholderia > Burkholderia sp. MSHR3999. Next base: position 2,136,403 of record NZ_JRFO01000007.1, on the reverse strand, counting down.
TTCTATCAGAGCAACGGCCTGACGTTGCTGCATTTCGCGACGATGGTCCGGCTCACGCTCGAACACGGCGTGACCGCCGCGTCGGTGCAGGGCCTAGCCTGGTTTGGCGTCTATATTGCGGACCTATACGACGAGCCGGAAAAGGGTCTCGACTTTGCAGAAGCCGCTCTTGCCCTGGTAGAGCGGCACGGGTACGAGCGCTATCGGACGGCAACGCTTGTTGCGCTGGACCAGTTGGCCGTGTGGACTCGCCCCCTCGACTACGCGCTTGGAAAAGCCCGAGAGGCTAAGGCAGCGGGCAATCAGAGCGCCGAGTTGCGATGGTTATGCTACAGCTGCAATCACATCATCTCGGACCTGCTCGTCATGGGCGCGGATCTGGAGAAGGTTCGGGCCGAGACGGACGCCCTGGTGACCATTGCGCGCGGAGCGGGATATGACGATATCGTTGAACTCGTCTCGACTCAGGCGGAGTTCGTAGCGTCCCTCCGGCATGAACAAAGCCAGGTGGTCGGCACGTGGGAGCAAGCGCACGCGTTGGCGGTGTCGGCCGGCCAGTCCACCCGCACGCCGATGGCCGCATTGCAGTGCTGGACCTATGTATTGAGAGGGCAGGCGGCGTTCTTGCTCGGCGACCTCGAACTGGCGGCACGCTCGTTCGATGCCACCCGAGACTTGACGTGGGCATCACCTGCACATATTCATCTATCGGACTATCGATTCTATGCGGCCCTGACGGCTACGCAGGCATCAGCGGCCTTTGCCGACGGCCGGTCACTCCCGGACTCCGTTGCGGATCACCGCCAGCGCTTCGCCGTATGGGCGCAGCGCAATCCGGGCACGTTCCGCAACAAGCTGGTTTTGATCGATGCGGAGCTGGCGCGTCTTGCAGGCGACCACGTCGGTGCGATGAGGTTGTACGATGAGGCGGCAAATCTGGCAGCGTCGGCAGACTTCGTGCACGAGCAGGCGCTCGCCTACGAACTGGCGGCGCGCCACGCGGACGCGGTCGGGCTTGGCAGTGTCGCCCGGCACTATCTGCGCCTGGCGCTTGCGAGCTATCGCCGTTGGGGTGCGCATGCGAAAGTCCTGCAGCTGGAAGCAAAGCATCCGTTCCTTGCTGCGGGGGTGCCCAGCGGCGAGCACATACCCACGTTTCGTGGCCAAAAGCAGCTCGACTTCGATCTGGCCATGAAAACGGCACAGGCACTATCCGAAGAGATCGACTTCCCGGCGCTGATTGACACGCTGATGAAGTCCATGATCGTGCACGCCGGCGCACGCTATGGGCTGCTGGTGCTCATGCGCGACGGCGAGCCTTTTATCGAGGCAGCGGCGCGCGTCGTCGAAGGTGTTGTGAATGTCGAGCTTCGCTCTGAGGCACCCACGGATGCCAAGGTGCCCCTGTCGATTCTCTACACGGTCATGCGAACTCGCCAGACGGTTGTGTTTGACGATGCGGATAGCCAAGCGCGACCTCAGCACGAGATCAGTCTTGCCGCGCATCACGCCAGATCCATCCTCTGCTTGCCATTGATGAAGCAAGGCGCACTCGTCGGGGTCCTGTATCTGGAGAACAATCTCGCGACGTCGGTTTTCGCTCCACAGAAGATCGCCATGCTGGAAATCCTCGCGCCTCAGGCAGCCAACGCGCTGGAGACGACCCGTCTCTATGCGAGACTGCTCGACGAGAACACACGTCGGCGGGAGACAGAGATGGCGCTTCGGCAGGCTCGGGGGGAACTGGCGCGCACGGCGCACCTGACTGTGCTGGCGGAGTTGGCGGCCTCGATCGCACATGAAGTGAATCAGCCTTTGACTAGCATCGTTTCGAACGTCGGAGCGTGTCATCGTTGGCTTCAGCTCAATCCGCCGGATCTGGATGAAGTGCGCGCCACGCTGGAAGACATCCGCAGCGCGGGGGTGCGCGCCGCCGACGTGGTGCGTTCGATCAAGGCGCTGGCAAAGCAGGCGCCCGCCGCGTTGGCGCCGGTCAGGGTCGACGACCTTGTAAGCGAGGTTCTGGCGCTGACTGCTGTGGAAATCGAGGCGAAGCACGTGCGCCTGATCCACAGATCGGAAGCAGGCGACGTTCACGTGCTGGCCGATCCTACCCAGATCAAGCAGGTCGTGCTCAACCTGATTACGAATGCCCTGGACGCGATGACGCGCGAGACGGGCAAACGTGAGCTCGCGATCAGCTCCTCAGTCCACGACGGCTGGGTCGCCGTCAGGGTGAAAGACACTGGCCCGGGCATTCCTGAAGCAATCCGTGATCGCGTGTTCGAACCTTTCTTCACGACGAAGGATAGCGGCATGGGGATGGGTCTCGCGATCTGCCGGTCAATCATGGAAGCCCATGGCGGTACCCTGGAGGCGTCCTCTGAATCGTGCGACGGCACCGTGCTGGTATTCAGGTTGCCGGCAACGCAGCCTTGATGGCTGCCGGGTCGCATGCAGAGTCAGGTCCGGCGAAAACGACATAGGAACATATCCCAACAGATAATGGTTCGGCACGATCTATCTCTTTAACATGCTTCTCACGTCACCAAACTGGCGTCAATGACGGATAACGATGGCGATTGCGCCAACTGCATCCGTTCCTGCGAGAAAACCATGGTGAAATAGCATGATAAAGATCGGCCACGTCAGTGTTTCCCTCGCTATGCGCGAGGTATACGTCGAAGACCGGAAGGTGATCATCGGTTCGCGTGCTTTCGACCTCCTCGAATGCCTCATACTCTCTGAGGGGAAGACGCTCACCAAAGGCGAAATCTTTGATCGCGTATGGCCGAATTCAATCGTCGAGGAAAACAATATTCATGTGCAGATATCGCTGCTAAGAAAAATCCTCGGCATTCACAGGGGCGCGATCCAAACGATTCCTGGACGCGGTTATCGTTTCGTGATGCCCGTTGATGCCGACAGCAATCGAAACCGGGGCAGCGTTCCTCCCGATAGCGTACGTTGCGAAGGAGGGAAAGGCCTGCCGGGCCTCGACCGGCCGCTGATCGGTCGAGATCGCTTGTGTGGAGATGTCATTCTGGCGCTGCAGGATTCGTCCATTGTCACCCTGGTTGGCGTTGGCGGGGTCGGGAAGACACAGGTGGCACTGACAGTAGGCAGGTCGATCGCGCACCAAACGGGCACGGAAGTGCGCTGCGTATCGCTGGCGTCGGTCCATACCGCGCATTGCATCGTGAAGACGGTTGCCGATGCGCTCGGCATTGCCGAGGTGGGCGGCAACCTATCGGCCCGTACCTTGGCTGCCGCCACGCAAGGGCGCAATTTGCTGGTTTTACTGGACAATTGCGAACATGTGATCGAGTCAGCTGCCATCGTCGCCGAGTTGCTCGTCGAGAACAATCCTGATGTGCGTGTTCTAGCGACGAGTCGTGAGCCCCTTAGGACGCGAGGCGAGAAAGTATGTTGGGTCAGGCCGCTGGATACGCCATCGGCCAGCGCGACCCTTCAGGAAATCGTTGCTTGCGATTCGACCAGCCTGTTCCTTCGGGAACTGCGCGCGCTCGACGCCAGCCTTGAGATCGACCCCGGCGTCCTCGAAATGATCTCGACGGTGTGTCGTCGGCTGGACGGGGTGCCGTTTGCGCTGGAACTGGCGGCGGCGCACGCGAATGTATTCGGGGTCCGCAGGCTCCTCGCCGATCTGGATAATCGCTTTCATGCGCTCACGAATGGTCGTCGTACCGCTTTACCGCGGCAACAGACATTGAAGGCAACGCTGGATTGGAGTTACGCGCTGCTCACTGACGACGAGAAAGTCGTGCTGCAAGTTCTGAGCGCATTCCCCGGTCAATTTGCATTGGACGAGGCATGCGCCGTTGCCGCATCGGCCATCGGATTCGCGATCGAAGTGACGGATGCGATCATCAGACTCGCATGGAAGTGCCTCGTCATGACGGCGATGGACGGCACGAGCAGGAGATATTTTCTGCTTGAGACGACGCGGGACTACGCGCTGAGAAAGCTATACGAGTCCGACTACGTGGGGGACATTCTCGCCAGCGTCGAGAACTATCGTCAATCGCTGCAGAAGCGGCGTGGGTCGTGGGTTCCCATGGTGGGATCCATTGTTGGCGGCATGCCGATGACAAACCTTGCGCCGTCAGCGTAGGGTAAGAAAATGAGTTGAGCGACTGCGCACGCATCTATCGTTTCCCGCGACCTGGACGGTAGACACGCTCTCGCTGAGTGCGGTTACCAAACGTGGTTGGGTTGCGCGTTGGATTTCGATTTCGCTTCGGTAGGCCTGATCGATGAAGAACGGCTCCTGCTATTTCAGCAATTGAAAAAAGCGCCCGCCGATGACGTTCGGTACACGTCAGAGATGCCTGCAACGGAAATCGAATGTCGCCGAGAACGTTGCGCATACGTACTTTACCTTGTCGTTGGTCACGCCGAGTCCGGCCTGTCATGGAATAGCGCCGCCGCGCTTAACCTTCCCAGCCCTTCAGAAAGTCGAGCAGCAGCGCATTCACGCGCTCCGGCTGCTCTTCCTGCGGGAGATGACCGCATTGCGCAATGGGTTCGGCGCGCAGGTTCGTCGCCATGCTTTCCCACACCGATTTCATGTCGAACATCTTGCCGACCGCATAGAAATCCTCTCCCCAGATCGCCATCGTCGGGCACGCGATCCGGACCTCCGCGTCAGCGAGATCCTGCCGGACGTCTTCCGCGTTCGCGCGGTAATCCGCAAGCGCGCCGCGCACGGCGCCGGGCCGGCGATACGCGCGCACATAGGTATCGAACGCGTCGCCGGATATCGCGTGCGGGTTGTAGCACCAGTCGGAAAAGAAGTGGCTCAGCCATTCGGCTTCCTTGCCGGCGATCAGCGCTTCCGGCAGGTCCGGCACCTGATGGAACAGGAAGAACCAGTAGGCGCGAGCCGTTTGCGCTGTCATGTTCTGCGCGACGATGCGGGTCGGCACGTTGTCCATCACGACGAGCCGGTCGAGACGATCGGGGAAGTCCTTCGCAAAGCGCGTCGCGACACGCGCGCCGCGGTCATGCCCGACCAGTGCGACGCGGCCGATGCCGAGTGTGTCGAGCAGCGCGGCGAGGTCGCGCGCCATGTTGCGCTTGTCGTAGCCGGCGGCGGGCTTGTCGGTTTCGCCGTAGCCGCGCAAGTCGGGTGCGATCACGCGATACCGCTGCGCCAGCGCGGGGATCTGGAAGCGCCACGCAAAGCTCGTTTCCGGAAAGCCGTGCAGCAGGACGACGACGGGGCCGCTGCCCGCATCGATGTAGTGCTGGCGGATGCCGTTGGCGGTGACGGTGTGATGGGCATTCGAAGGCGCGGCGCTAGTCATGTGGCGGTTCCCTGTCAGGTTCGGGCGCGCCGCCGGTGCGACGGCGCGAATGCTGTTCGAGCATAGGTCAACAGCCGCGCGCGACCGCATGAATTGTTCTGAATCGTCTTGAAGCATCGCGCCGCCATCAGGCAACGCAAGCGACATTGCGCCGCCGCATACCGTCAGGAACTTTCAGGCGAAATTCAGGACGTCTACAACGCCCTCGTCTATCTTCGCGATAGCTCTCGATGCGCACCGTGTGTGGCGGTGCGGGGAGTCACGCGCCCGCCACATCATGTCCGACCGGCAAAGGAGTCAAAGAGTGAAGATGCCAGATGTCGATTCGTCCGTCGTGAAGCGCCGCGCCGAGATCGCACGCGATCTGCGCGCGATCGTCGGCGACGAATGGCTGCGAGGGGCTGCGGATCGAGACGCGCCTGAATGCGCTCCTGAGCGAAGTGATGACGCTGCCGCCCGGCGACATGATCGTCACCGGCACGCCGGCGGGCATCGGCATGGCGCGCGAACCCCAGGTCTGGATGAAGGCGGGTGACGTCTGCGAGGTCGAGATCGAAGGACTCGGCGTGCTGCGCAATCCGGTCGCAAAACCGGCGGACGTGGGCTGACGCGATCCGGGGGGATTCGTCACATCGTGACGAAATGGTAGTCAGCGGCTCGCGGTCCGCTACGGGAGTACAAGATGAACAATCGGAATTGGCGAACGACCGCGGCTCGCGCGGTCCGCGCACTTCTCGTCGCCTGGTGCATCGGGATCCAGGCGTCGGCCGCGTTCGCGCAAGCGCATGTCGGTGGCGGCCAGCCTCCCGGCTATTACCGACAGCAGGTCGGCGCCTTTGAAGTGGTTGTGCTGTCCGACGGCACGCATCCCTTTCCGATCGATACGGTGTTCCGTGGGGTATCGAAGGACGAGATCAAACGGGACCTCGATCGGGAATTTCTCGAGCCGCCAGTACAGGGGTCGATCAATGCGTTCCTGGTCGACACCGGTTCGAAGCGGATCTTGATCGATTCGGGCGCGGGTGTGCTGTACGGCGCTTGCTGCGGCAAGCTGATCGACAATCTGCGTGCGGCCGGTTATAGGCCGGAGCAGATCGATGAAGTATGGCTCACGCATCTGCACAAGGATCACGTCGGCGGCATCGTTTCGAACGGTCAGATGACGTTTCCGAACGCGACTGTGAGGGTGAGCGAGGTCGAGGCCAACTATTGGCTCGATCCGATCAACAAGGCGCGCGCGCCCGCATTCCTGAGCTCGTTTTTCGATGCGGCAGCCGCGTCCGTCGCGCCGTATATCGCGGCCGGACGCTTCAAGACGTTCAGCGGCGATGCGACGCTGGCGCCGGGTATGCGGGCCGTGCCGATGCCTGGCCATACGCCGGGCCACACCGCCTACCTGATCGAGAGCGGGTCCGAGGGGATGCTCGCGTGGGGCGACATTGTGCATGTCGCGGCAATCCAGTTGCAGGATATCGACGCGACGGTCCAGTACGACAGCGATTCCGCCGCCGCGCAGCGGTCGCGGCGCGAAGCGCTGAAACTCGTGGCGGACAAGCGCTATTGGGTCGGCGCGGCACACATCGCGTTTCCGGGGCTCGGGCATCTGCGCCCAAACGGCGCGCACTACGATTGGGTGCCGGTCAACTACGACGCGACACCGCTGCCATGACGGTCTGGTGCATGCATTGCCACGGCGTCGAATTTCTTGACGCACGGAATCAGATCATTTCAGGCCCGCTGAAGGACTCTTCAGCAGCGGCTTGCTATTGTGGCTCCCATGTCGCCCATTCCAGGTTGCGGCGCCGATCGACTCTGCGGGGCAACGACGCCTTGCGGACCGGCTCGTCGTCAGCCTCGACCACATGCGATCCGCAATGCAGGCCGCTATGCCGGGCCGCGGACGCCTCAACCCTTAAGGAACACGTACATGAACATGCTCACGACATCCGATGGAGTTTCGATCCGCTACAAGGACTGGGGCGCCGGACGACCGGTCGTTTTCATTCACGGGTGGCCCTTGAACGCCGACATGTGGGACGTCCAGATGCATCATCTGGCGGCCCGCGGCTTTCGCTGCATCGCGTATGACCGGCGTGGCTTTGGCCGTTCCGGCCAGCCGTGGACCGGCTACGACTACGACACGCTCGCCGACGACCTGGCCGCGCTGATCGATACGCTCGACCTCCACGACGTGACGCTGGTCGGCTTCTCGATGGGCGGCGGCGAAGTCGCGCGCTACATCGGCCGGCACGGCACGCGGCGCCTTGCGAAGGTGGTCCTGATGGGCGCCGTGACGCCGCTGATTGCGCGGCGCGACGATTATCCCGAAGGGGTCGACGTCGCGGTATTCGACGGCATCCGCGCAGGCATCCTGGCCGATCGTGCGGCATTCTTCGAGAGTTTCTGGCCGCTGTTCACCGGCTCGAACCGCGCGGGCTCGACAATCTCGCGCGCGGCGCTCGACTGGACGACGTTCATGGCGCTGCAGGCCGGGCTAAAGGGAACGATCGACTGCGTGCGTGCATTCTCCGAGACGGACTTTCGCGCCGACCTCGGCAAGTTCGACGTGCCGACGCTCGTGATTCACGGCGACGACGACCAGACCGTGCCGCTCGCGCTGACGGGCGCGGCCACCGCGAAGTGCGTGCCGCATGCGCAGCTGAGCGTCTACGAGGGTGGCCCGCATGCGCTGTATCTGACGCACGCTGACCGGTTGAACGAAGAGCTGCTCGCGTTCGTGCGCGCGTGAGCACGCGGTCGCGATGGTTGCATGCTCCCGATTGTCGCGACGACGTTCTTTCTGCGGGATCTGAGGGCTTTGCGTCGAAACGCGCCCGCCAGCGGCTCTTTCCGCTAGTCCGGCGCGCGTTGTTTCGATGAGCTTCGTTGTCAGGCGCGGATATCCGCCCCCTTCTTGTACCCTTTGCAGTCTACGGGTCGCTTCAGAATCAAGGTGCATCGCACGCAGGTGATGAAGAAGAGGCGCGCGCGCGCTGCCGGACCTCGTGCGCAAGGCCGAAGCGCTCGGCGTCGAGCCGGTCGGCGCGCGCGGCTGACGCGCAAGTCGCGCCGCGCATCGAGGATTCGTGCGATCAATCCGGCGGCGTCCAGCCGCCGCCCAATGCACGCACGAGGCCGACCGTCGCGGTCGCGAGCGCCTGACGACTGTGAATCAGTTGCCGTCGCGCATTCAACGCATCGCGATCCGCATCGATCACTTCCAGATAGCTGACGTAGCCGTGACCATAGCGGCTCAGCGACAGGCGCGCGGCGGCGTCGGTCGCGCGCGCCGCGCTGTCGTAGCGTGCGATGCGCTCCTTCTGCGCGGCGATGTCGTTCAGCGCGTCCTGTACCTCGCGCAGCGCATCGAGCGCGGTTGCGCGATAGTTCGCCGCGGCGATGTCGGTGCCGGCGCGCGCGGCGTCCACCGCGGCGCGGCGCTTGCCGCCGTCGAGCAGCGTCTGCGCGACGCTCGCGCTGAGCCCCCACAGCGAACTGTTGCGATCGAGAAACGAGCCGAGATCGCGGCTCGCGAAGCCGCCTTGTGCGGTGAGCGTCAGCGTCGGCAGCCATGCGGTGCGCGCGACGCCCAGCTCCAGCGACGCGGCGTCGGCGCGCCGCGCGGCGGCGAACACGTCGGGGCGTCGCGCGAGCAGCGCGGACGGCAGGCCGGGCGGCACGTTCGGCACGCGCAACGCGGCGGCGGTCGGGCCGACATCGAATGCGGTCGGCGACACGCCGGTCAGCACCGCGAGCGCATCGACCAGATTCTCGCGCAGCCGGCGGCTGTCGGCGAGTTCGGCGCGCGCGGTGTCGAGATCGGCCGCCGCACGCAGCGCATCGAGGTCGCTCGCCGCGCCGGCCCGCACGCGCGCGGCGATTACGTCGAGTGCGGTGCGCCGCAGCCCGATCGCGCGGTCGAGCGCCGCCAGATCCTCGTCGACATAGTGAAGCGTCAGATAGTCGCTTGCGACTTCGGTCGCGACGCGCACGCGCATCGCATCGCGATCGGCAGCGGCCTGCAGCAGGTTCTGCGCGCCGATGTCCGCGTCGCCGCGCAGCCGGCCCCACAGATCGACTTCGTAGCTTGCGCTGACCGGCACCGACCAATTGTGCATCGTGCGCTTCGGCAGCGCGTTGTCGACGGTGCCGGACACGCGCGAGCGGCTGAACGAAGGACTCACGCCGACGGTCGGCGCGAGCGCGGCTTCGCGCACGCCGAGCAGCGCCTGCGCCTGATCGACGCGTGCGGCGGCCGCGTGTAGGTCCGCATTGTGCGCGAGCGCGGCATCGACGAGCGTCGCAAGCTGCGGATCGCCGAACGATGCGGGCCATCCGGCCAGCGACGATCCGGATGCGGTCGACGTGTCCGCATGGTGGAAGCTGTCGCGCTCGACCGCGATGGGCGCAAGCGGCTGCGGTGCGATCGTGCATGCGGCCAGCAGGCTGGCGGCGAGCAGGGCGAGCGTGCGCTTCATCGGGATTCGCGACCGCGTTGCAGCGTGACGACGACCGACAGCCCGGGACGGATCCGCGGCTCGGTCGCGGCCGGCCCGTCGAGCAGGATCTTGACGGGCACGCGCTGCGTGACCTTCGTGAAGTTGCCGGTCGCGTTGTCGGGCGGCAGCAGCGCAAACTGCGCGCCCGTGGCCGGCGACAGGCTGTCGATGCGACCCGTGAACGTGCGATCGGGCAGCGCATCGAAGCGCAATCGCACGGCGTCGCCGGTACGCACGTGCCGAAGCTGCGTCTCGCGGAAATTCGCGACGATCCACGGATGCGGCGCGACGAGCGTCAGCAGCGCCTGGCCGGGCGCGACGTGCTCGCCGGTCTCGACGGTCTTCTTGCCGACGTAGCCGTCGGACGGCGCGACGACCGTCGTGTACTGCAGCTGCAGCAGCGCATCGCGCAACGCCGCATCGTTCTGGCTCGATACCGCATCGGCGGCCTGCAGCGCGGCGAGCGCGCTGCGGCGCTGCGCGTCCGCGGCCGCGATCCGCGCGTGCGCGGACTTGCGCGCGGCGTCGGCCGCGTCGAACTCCTGCTTCGACAATCCGCGCGGCGTCTCGCGCGTCAGCTCCCGTGCGCGCGCGTAATCGAGGTCGGCCTTCTCGGCATCGGCGCGCGCGGACACGAGCGTCGCATCGGCCTGTTCGACCGCCGCGTGCGCGCGGGTCGCGTCGGCGTGTGCCTGCGCGACCCGCGCGCGCTGCAATGCGACGCGTACGTCGAAGTCGCGCCGGTCGATCTGCACGAGCGGCGCGCCTGCGCGCACGAACTGGTTGTCGTCGACGAGCACACGCTCGACGGTGCCGGCTACGCGCGGCGAGATCACGTGCAGATGGCTCGTCACGTACGCGTCGTCGGTGCCGCGATCGCGCGCATCGAACTCGTAGACGAGCAGCGCGACGAGCAGCAGCGCGAGCACGGCGATCAACGCGATGGTCCGCCTGCGCGAGCGTGCGAGCGGCGCGCGCGGGGTGTCGGGGGAGATTGTATTCAAGGTCGGCACACTCCATCGTACGGACAAGGTTCGTTGCATCGCGCTATGCTTGCGCGAGCTTGATACAGGAGAGCCGCTCGACCATGAACACGACGTTCGCTACCGGTAGTGCGATGCCGGTGCCGGCCGCGGGCCCGGCTTCCGACATACCGACATTCCGTTCGATCGCCGCGATCGCGGCCGTGCTGCTCGGCGCGATCATCGCGACGCTGACGTCGCGGATCACGTCGCTCGGGCTCGCCGATGTGCGTGGCGCGCTCGGCGTAGGCTTCGACGAAGGCGCGTGGATCAACACCGCGTTCACCGCGTCGCAGATGTTCGTCGGGCCGCTCGCGATCGCGGCGGCCTACGTATTCGGCACGCGCCGCGTGCTGCTCGCGGGCGCGTTCGTGTTTCTCGTTGCCGAAAGCGTATTGCCGCTGTCCGGCACGTTCGGCACGTTCATCGTGCTCCAGGCGGTCGCCGGGCTCGCATCCGGCGTGTTCGTGCCGCTGACCGTCGGGTTCGTCGTCCGCACGCTGCCGCCGCGGCTCATTCCGTTCGGCATCGCCGCCTATGCGATGAATCTCGAAATGTCGCTCAACCTGTCGGCGACGCTCGAGGGCTGGTACAGCGAACACCTGAGCTGGCGGTGGCTCTTCTGGCAGAACGCGCTGCTGACCGTGCCGTTCATCGTCTGTCTGATGCTGTCGCTGTCCAACGAGCCGATCAAGCGCTTCGCGACCGGCATCGACGCGCGCGGGATGCTGCTCGGCGCCGGCGGCTTCACGTGCCTGTGCATTGCGCTCGATCAGGGCGAGCGGCTGTTCTGGTTCCAGTCGCCGCTGATCGTCGGGCTGCTCGGCATCGGCATCCTGATGGTGGCCGCGTTCCTGATCCACGAGCTCGCGTCGCCGCGCGCGGGGCTCGATCTCGGCTATCTCGTGCGCCCCAACGTCGTTCTGCTGATCGTGCTCGTCGGGCTCGTGCGCTTCACGGTGCTCAATACGAGCTTCATCCCGTCGCTGTTTCTCGCGAGCACCTACGGGCTGCGTCCGCTGCAGATCGGCGATACGCTGCGCTGGATCGCGATACCGCAGCTGCTGTTCGCGCCGTGCGTCGCGCTGCTGCTGCAACGCGTCGATGCGCGCCGGCTGATCGTCGCGGGGTTCGCGATGGTCGCGATCGCGTTCGCGCTCGGGTCGAATCTGACGCCGGTGTGGGCAGAGCCCGACTTCATCCCGTCGCAGCTGCTGCAGGCGCTCGGGCAGACGATGGCGCTCACGTCCGTCGTGTTCTTCTTCGGCAAGCACGTGACGGCCGAGCATGCGCTGACGTTCGGCGCGGTCGTGCAGACCACGCGTCTGCTGAGCGGGCAGCTCGGCACGACGTCGATCGCGGTGATTCAGCGGATCATGGAGGCTACCCATTCGAATCTCGTCGGTCTGCATGTTTCGCTGTCGAACCCGGCGACGCTGGAACGGCTTCAGGCCGATGCGGCGTCGCTGGTTGCGCATGGCGTGACGTTCGCGGCAAGCAATCGGGCCGCGTATGCGCTCGTCGATCGCACGGTGCGCGTGCAGGCGACGACGCTCGCGCTGGCCGACAACTTCCGTGTCGCGATGGCGCTGGCGGTCGCCGGCGCGCTGATCGGGATGTTACTGCGGCCCGTGCGCGCGCCGTAACCGTCGCGCGTCGCGGCCGCCTTAATTTTCCTGAAAAAACTGAACGCCGCGTCGCTACGGCATCGCTGCCGCCGCGACGCGCAGCGCGCTTGTGCCTGCAGGAATGCGAGCAGTTCCGCGTTGATCCGATCCGCGTTGACGACGCACAGCCCGTGCGAGCCGCCCTCGACGATCTTCAACTGCGCATGCCTGACGATCTTCGCGGACAGGCGCGCCGAATCGCCGATCGGCACGATCTGGTCGTCGTCGCCGTGCAGGATCAGCGACGGCACGCCGATCTTCTTCAGATAAGTGGGCGGGACGTCATGGTAGCGTCGGTAAACGTACTTCCTCAACGGAATTCACAACAATTCACATGAACTCAGGCTGGCGAACGGCGTGTCCGATCGTACCTGCGCGCGACGGCGGCGCGTGCAACGAAAAATCGCCGTCTGCCGGGTCGCCGACGCGCGCGGACCTTGCGGGGTCGGCATCGGCGCCGGCCGTCACCATCCAGCGCTCGATCGTCAGTCCGAGATAGCGCGCGGATACATCCAGCAGACATTGAGCGAGATCGATCATGGTCGTTTTCTCCATACGTTTCGTTCGAGACCGGCAGCCGTCAAGCAGCGCACGACGTCGGCTGCGCGTGCGTCGCCGTGATTCGGCCACCTTGCCGGGCATAGGCGGTCGCGCCGGGGTCGTCGCGCGGCTCGCCGAACGCGTCGAGCAGGCAGTCGGTCAGCTTGCGGATGCGGGCCGGCAGGTTGCGCCTGGACCGGTAGACGACGCACGCGTCGAGCGGCTCGACCTGCCACGCATCGAGCACGCGCACGAGTTCGCCGCGAACGACCGGCGCGTGCGCGAGATGCTCGGGCAGGATCGCGACGCCTTCGCCGTCGACAGCCGCTGCAACGAGCGCATGCGGGCAGTTCGTGCGCAGCGCCGCGCGCGCGGCGAGCGTCGCGTGCTCGCCGGAGCGTTCATCGACGAGCGTCCACATCGACTGCTGCGCGCCCGTCGCGAGGCAGGATTCCGGCTGAACGTCGCGCGGGTGCGCGACAGCGCCGACGCGTTCGACCCACGCGGGGCTTGCATAGAGGCCGAGCGGCACGTCGGCGAGCGCACGTGCGATGCACGACGGCGGCGCGGCGCGGCCGACGACGATTGCGAGGTCCGCGAGGTCGCCGAGCGCGTCGGTCTGGTGATCGACGCGCCGCACGTCGACGCGCACTTTCGGCCATGCACGCATGAAACGCACCAGCACCGATGCGAGCCGGCCGGTGTCGAACATCGTCGAGACCTCGATCCGGATGTTGCCCGCGCAATCGCCCGCTTCGTCGCTGCCGGCGCGCGCAAAGTCTTCATAGCTGGCCAGCACGCCGGCGACGCGCTCGAGCACCGCATGACCGGCGGTGGTCAGCGCGACCTTGCGCGTGGTCCGGTTGAACAGCTGCACACCCAGCATCGTTTCGAGGTCCTGCACCGCGCGGCTCACCGACGGTACGCCCATATGGGTTGCGTCGGCTGCCCGCGTGAAACTGCCGTGATCCACGACTGCCTTGAATACTTCCAGCGCTTTCAGACGTTCCATGTCGATCTCCGCTCAACGTTTGACTTGCATGACGCTCATGTTGGCGGGCCGATGCGCCGGCGGCCAGTTACGACTTGTTAAGACTTGCAAGGCGGCGCGGTAGACGGGCGGCGATCGTCGCGGGCTGCCCGGTGCACGGCGCTTTTAAGATCTTTTAAGCGCGCGCGCGTCGGTTTTGCGCGATGATCGGGATTTTCCGTGTCGCCGCGCGTGCGCCGGCCGCGTACCGCCGACACCCAACCCCGCGCGACTCTACCCCGATGACAGCCCCGTACGGCCTCGCGTTCGGCCCATTCACGCTTCAGTTCCCGCAACGCGCACTGTCGAAGGACGGCGTACCGCTGAAAATCGGTAGCCGCGCGCTCGACGTGCTCGTCGTGCTGCTCGAGCACGCGGGCGAACGCGTGTCGACCCGCAGCCTGTGCGACAGCGTGTGGCCGGACAGCGTCGTCGAGGAGGGCGCGCTGCGCGTGCATCTGTCGGCGTTGCGCAAGGTGCTCGGCGACGGGGCGGACGGCGTCCGCTACATCGTCAACGAGACCGGCCGCGGCTACCGTTTCGCGGCGCCGGTCACGCGGATGGAGGCGGCGGGTTCGCGTTTGCGGACCGAGCCCGTCGACGCGTCGTGCGCCGTATCGAGCGGGCTGCCGGTCACGCTTGCGCGCGTGATCGGCCGCGACGAAGTGATCGCCGGACTCGCCGCGCACCTGCCCGAGCGGCGCCTGCTGACGATCGCCGGCCCGGGCGGAATGGGGAAGACCACGGTGGCCGTCGCGGTCGCGCATCGTTTCGCGCGGCAAACCGGCATGCGCGCGGTGTTCGTCAATTTCGCGCCGGTGTCCGCGGCGGCCAGCGCGGCCAGCACGATTGCATCGGCGCTCGGCGTCGCCGTCTCCAGCGGCGACCCGATGCCCGACCTCGTTCAGGCGCTCGGCAACGCGTCCGTGCTGCTGGTGCTGGACAACTGCGAGCATCTGATCGACGCTGCGGCCGCGCTCGCCGAGCAACTGCTGCAGGGCGCGCCCGGCGCGCATCTGCTCGTCACGAGCCGCGAACCGCTGCGTGCGCAAGGCGAGTCGGTGCATCGCCTCGCCGCGCTGCCGGCGCCGGAAACGGGTGCGCGCATGACGCTCGACGAGGCTGCGCAATTCCCGGCCGTCGCGCTGTTCCACGACCGTGCGCGTGCGGCAGATGACCGCTTCGTGTTGAGCGAAGCGAACCTGGGCGCCGTGATCGACATTTGCCGGCGGCTCGACGGCATCCCGCTCGCGATCGAGTTCGCCGCGGCGCGGGTCGGGCTGATGGACGTGCAATCGATCGCCGCGCGGCTCGACGACCGCTTCGCGCTGCTGACGCAGGGCCGCCGTACCGCGCTGCCGCGCCAGCAGACGCTGCGCGCGACGCTCGACTGGAGCTACGAATTGCTGCAGCCGCAGGAGCGCCGCGTGCTGCGCCGCCTGTCGGTGATACGCGCGGCGTTCGGGATGGACGCGGCCGCCGCCGTCGCGGGCGGCGACGACCTCGACGATCTGGCCGTCTTCGACGCTGTCACGGGTCTGATCGAAAAATCGCTGATCGCTTGCGCGCCCGACAGTCCCGACCACGCGTATCGGCTGCTCGACACTACGCGCCACTACGCGCGCATGCGCGTCGAGGAGGCCGGCGAACTCGACGACGCATGCCGCCGCCATGCGTTGTACTGCTGCACGATCTTTGCCGATCCGGCCGCCGCATGGGAGGGGAAAGCGCCGCGCCAGTGGCTCGCCGTCCACAGCCGGCAGATCGACGACGTGCGTGCCGCGTTCGACTGGGCGGCCGGCCGGGGCGGCGATCCGAAGCTCGCGATCGAGCTGCTGATCGCGACTGCCCCGCTGTGGTTTCATCTTTCGCTGCCTTACGAGTTTCTCGGGATGGCCGAACGCGCGATCGCCGCGGCGGAGCACTCCGATCTGGCCGGCAAGGAACAGCATATCGAGCTGCTGGCCGCGTACGGTCACGCGCTGTGGCATACGCGCGGGCCGACGGCCGACATGGCGAACGCGTTCGACGCCGCGCGGGTCGCCGCGCAGCGCCTCGGCGACGATCGGCTGGCGATGCGCACGCTGTGGGGCGTGTGGGCGCACCGGACGCTCGCCGGCGCGTATGCGGAAAGTCTCGAACATGCGCATGCATTTCGCGCGACCGCCGTCCGGACCGGCGATGTGCCGACGACGCAAACCGGCGAGCGGATGTGCGCGCTGTCGCATCACTTTCTCGGCGACCACGACACCGCGCGTGCGTTGATCGAAGCGGTGATGGCGCGCGACAAAGACACGGTGCGCGCGACGCATGCGAACCACGCGCAGGTCGACGCGCATATCGCCGCGATGTCGGTGCTGATGCGCATTCTGTGGCTGCAGGGCGAGACCGGCGCTGCGATGGCGCTGGCGCGCGACTGCGCGGCGCAGGCGCTCGCGATCGATCACGATCTGACCGTCTGTTATGGCCTCGCAATCGGCTCGATCGCCGTCGCGACGTGGGAGGGCGACCTGGCGCCCGCGCGCGAATGGACTGCGCGGCTGCGCGAGCGCACGCGCCGGCGCGGTCTCGCGCACTGGGACAAATGGGGCGACGGGTTCGAGGCCGTTCATGAAGGCAGACCGGTGTCCACCGCAGGCGCGACCGCGATGCAGCTCGAAGTGTTTGCGCGCGCCGGCGACGCCGGAAGTATCGCGGCACTGATCGAAGCCGGGCGGCTCGACGTGCCGTCGTGGTTTCAGCCGCATTTGCGGGAAGCGGCGGAAATGCGCGGCGTTCAGCCGTGATGGTCCGGCAAGGCGGCCGGACGCGGTGTTAACGCCTCTTAGCAAAGGTTAACTGACGCTCTCGCGCGTATCGCGATGACAATTTCGTGTGTCGACGGCCCTTCGCGGTCGCGATCGACACGCAACCCACCGTCATCGGATATCCGTCTCATGAACGATTTCGCGTCCGCCCGTCCGTCCGGGCAGCCCGCATTGCCATTGATCAGATCGGCCGATTCGTATCCCGTGCTCGATGCCGAAACGCAGTCGTTTCTCGATCATGCGGCCGAAGCGGCGTTTCCGGCCGAATGGTTGCCGGACCCGGTCGAAGGCGACGGTACGCACGCGACGCCGATCGAGGAAGCGGTGCTGCAGGCCAACGCGGCGGGCCCGGCATTCACGATACGCGTCGTGCGCCCGCGTCAGGCGCTGTCCGTTCCGTCGCCCGCCGTTTTGTATCTGCCGGGTGCTCGCGCGAGCGGCGGCTCGGGCGCGCAGCGCTGCCAGCGCGTCGCGCACCGGATCGCAACCGATGCGCGCGCAACCGTCGTGATCGTCGATTACACGCCCGCGCCGGCTGTGCGCTTTTCGACGCAGAACGCGCAAGCGCTCGCCGCGCTCGCGTATCTGCACGATCACGCGCGTGCATGGAATGTCGACGAGCACGCGCTCGTCGTCGCCGGCGACGGCACGGGCGGCAATCTCGCGGCATCGGTCGCGTTGCTCGCGAAGGTGCGACGCGGCCCGCGCATCGCGCTGCAGATCCTGCTGTGCCCGATCCTGTCCGCGGACGCGACGACCGCCTCGGCAACGACATACGCGGACGGCCCCGGCCTGACCGCGGAGGTGCTGCGGCGGCTCATGGACACACACGTCTCGGCCGAAGGCGTCGACGACGAGCTCGCGATGCCGCTCGATGCGAACTACACCGATCTGGAAGATCTGCCGCCTGCGCTGATCGTCACCGCCGAAAGCGACGTCGCGCGCGACGGCGGCGAAGCGTATGCGCGCAAGCTGATGCTCGCGGGCGTGCGCGTCAGCGCCGTGCGCTGCCTCGGGACGATTCACGATTTCACGGTGCTGGACGGTCTCGCGGAAACGCCGCCGACCGACGCTGCGCTGCGGCTGGTATGCGGCGCCGTGAGCGCGACGCGGCGCGGATACTGAATGGATTCCGCGTCAATCCGATGCTTTCGCGTGTTGCCGAATCGCGTTCACCGCGTCCGGCGTCAACCCGGGCGAGTTCAGAAACGTGTCGTGCGGTCAGTACGGCTCACCGGGTGTTGCTCGAGCATTGAGCATTGCCCATTCTGGTGCGCACGATGTGACGCATTGCACACGATTGCGCGTTATTTGAGCGGCCTCGCAGATTATGGTTTAACCATTCCCGGAACTACGGATCGGTTGATTAATTCAGGAATATTTCAGACTGGTTCAGGAGTTTTTCCATCGACTTCCGTAGTCTGTCCACGTCCACCTTGACCCAAACAAGTCGCGGCTCACGACCATAGTTCGAACTGATGCGTGATGGAGCGGATCCGCTGAACAAGGAAAATTCTCGATGGGAAAGCAAGCGTCATCACCGGACAAGAAAGCAATTTCGTCATGGCCGGTTACTTCGCTCGTGATCAACGGGCAGCACACCGAACTTCGCGTTCCTCCGGATATGCCGCTCCTATGGGCACTACGGGAGGTTGTCGGACTGTGTGGCACGAAGTTTGGCTGCGGTATCGGTCAGTGTGGCGCATGTACCGTCCATCTGAATGGCAATCCGGTGCGGTCGTGCCTTCTGCCAGTATCTGCCGTCAACGGACCCATCACCACGATTGAAGCAATCGGCGAAACCGATATCGGCAAGCGAGTCCAGGCTGCTTGGCTCAAGCTTGAGGTCGTTCAGTGCGGCTACTGCCAATCCGGGCAAATCATGTCGGCTACAGCGCTCCTGACGCGCAATCCACATCCCGACGACGCAGCCATCGATGCAGCCATGTCCGGGAATCTATGCCGGTGCTGCACCTACCCGCGCATTCGCGCAGCAATTAAGGCAGCCACATGAAAACGTACGGACCTGTCGACGAGACGACGCTGCCCGATGTTGCGCGCCGTCGATTCCTGACTGCAGGCGCATTGCTGGTCGGCTTTGCCATTGCTAAACCGGCGCGCGCGTTCACAATCGAGCCTGACCTCGCGGCCATCGGTGCCCTAGACGCAGCTGGTACAGGCTTCAACGGCTTCGTCCCAAGTGGCTTTATTCGCATTGGCGCGGACGGCCGCATCGTGCTCGTGGTGCCGAGCGTCGAGATGGGGCAGGGCATTGCTACCGGCGAAGCGATGATGCTAGCTGAGGAACTGGAAGTCGGACTCGACCAGGTAGAGGTTGCGATGGCGCCGGCTGATGCCCATGCCTATACTCAGTCGATTTTGAAGGCGCAGGCCACTGGCGGCTCGACATCTGTCCGGGCCTATTTCACTCCGTTGCGGAATGCAGGTGCTGCGGCACGCATGATGCTGGTCAGTGCCGCGGCGCAGCGGTGGCGCGTTCCTGCGACCGAATGCTCAGTGGCACGCGCGATCATTACGCACGTTCCGACGGGCCGTACGCTATCTTTCGGCGCTGTCGCGTCGGCCGCACGCCGGCAGCCAATGCCGACACATGTATCTCTGAAGCCGCCCTCACGCTTCACGCTGATCGGAAAGCCAGTCAAGCGTGTAGACACGCCAGCCAAGGTCAATGGAACTGCTACATTCGGCATTGATGTGCACGTCGAGGGTATGCGTGTAGCAGCTCTCACGATGTGCCCGACTATTGGCGGCAAGGTTCGTCATATCGACGATCATGCAGTGCGCTCGATGCCTGGCGTGGTCGATGTACTGCGAATCGACGATGCCGTCGCAGTAGTTGGCGAAAATTACTGGACCGCGCGCCGTGCGTTGAACCAGTTGAAGATCGAGTGGGATGCAGGTCCCAACGCTACGCTAACATCGAGCGAACTGGCGCGCCGGCTCCGCGATGCGCGTGGCTTACCCATTCTCGGCAAGCAAACAGGTGAACCGGAGCGCAAGCTGGACGAAGCGGGCGACCGCCGGATCGAAGCAGTCTATACGTTGCCGTACCTGGCACATGCCGCGCTTGAGCCCATCAACACGACGGTTCATGTACGACCTGATGGATGCGATATCTGGGTCGGTACGCAAGTGCCGCAAATCGCCCGCACCGTTGCGGCCGAGATTACGGGACTTTCTCCCGAACAGGTCGTCGTGCGCAATCACCTGATCGGTGGAGGTTTCGGACGCCGGCTGGCGGTTGATACGATTGAGCAAGCAGTGCGGTTTGCGCGGCAGGTAAGGTATCCGCTAAAGATGATCTGGACACGCGAACAGGATATCCAACACGATCGCTTTCGTCCGGCGTATCACGACACTATTGCAGCGGCGCTGGGCGCTGACGGCTTGCCGTTCGCGTGGATACACCGTACGAGATGCTCGACCGTCCGCACATACTACGATCGCAAACCGTGGCCGGAGGGGCAACTTGATCATGACGCAGTCGCGGGCGCCGCGGAGCTGCCTTATGAAATTCCAGCGATGCGTTCGGATTGGGTCCGGCAGGATGGACCTATAGCGTTGAACTGGTGGCGCGGGGTGGGCGAGACCCATAACGTATTTGTCGTCGAATCTTTTATTGACGAACTTGCGCACGCCGCAAAACGCGATCCGGTCGAATACCGCCGCGCGCTCTTGCGTCAAAACCCACGCTCGCTTGCAGTGCTCGATAAGGCGGCACAGGCAGCCGGTTGGGGCAAACCGCTGCCGCCGGGCTGCGGTCGCGGCGTCTCGCTGCACGACAGCTTCGGCTCGCACACCGCACTTATCGTCGAAATCCAGGTGGATCCGCAAGGCGAAATCCGACTGCGCCGAGCGACAGCGGCCATCGATTGCGGTATTGCCGTTAATCCCGACAGCGTCGCAGCACAGATTCAGGGCGGTGTCTTGTTCGGCCTCTCGGCCGCGCTCTACAACGAGATCACCATCGACAAAGGCGTCGTTCAGCAGACCAACTTCCACGATTACCGACAGATTCGCATGAACGAAGTGCCACCGTTCGAGGTAATTGTCGTGCCCAGCGAGGCGTCGCCGGGCGGCCTCGGCGAAGTTGGCACGGTCTCCGCAGCGCCGGCACTTGCCAATGCCGTTTTTGCTGCAACCGGAGTGCGCTTGCGCGATCTGCCGATTGAACGACAGGCGCTTGTGGTCAAGGGGGAAAGCCGACGTGCACCGACCATTTCGGCGTTCGGGGGGAGGGGCGCATGATGCTCCGTCAAAAGAAATGGGCAGCTGCAATCGCCGCAAGTACCGTTGTGTTGATTGGGGCGGTATCAATATTCTTCTGGCCGCACCGACTGGAGCAAGTCTCGCCAAGCAAAGCATTGCCGCAAGGCGAGTCATTGATTGCGCGTGGGCGTTACCTGGTTACGGCCTCGGATTGTGCCGCGTGCCATACGGTCCCCGGTGGTCGACCATTCGCGGGAGGTGCCAGCTTCAAGCTTCCATTCGGCACGATATTTGCCCCCAATATAACGCCCGATCGTGATTATGGTATCGGTGCGTGGAGCAATGCTGAATTCGTTCGGGCGCTACGAGAAGGTGTGGGGCGGCATGGCGAGGATCTCTATCCTGCCTTTCCATACACGTCGTATGCGAAGCTTTCGAACGATGATGCATTGGCGATCCGGGCATTTCTCGCAACGATCGAACCGGTTCATACATCGTCGCCATCGAATAACCTTGCATTTCCATTTGACCAGCGTCGTTTGATGCGCGGCTGGAAGCTGCTGTTCTTTGACAGGAAGACATTCACTGCTGATCCGGCACGCAGCGCGTCGTGGAATCGCGGCAACTATCTCGTGAATGGCCTCGCACATTGCGGCGAATGTCATACGCCGAGAAATTTTCTATTCGCGTCGAAGACGTCGGAGACATTGTCGGGTGGCATCGTGGATGGCTGGAAAGCCTGGAATATTACGCCAGACCCGGACACGGGAATCGGTAGATGGAGCGATTCTGATCTTGCCGATTACCTGTCGACAGGACATGCGACTGGGCACGGTGCCGCATCAGGTAGTATGCGAGAGGCGGTCGAACTGAGTTTTAGCCAGTTGCCGCGGCGTGACATCGAAGATATGGTGACCTACCTGCGCACGGTACCGCCACGACGCACCGATGCGGCAGCGACCGTCTCCGTTGCGTCACCGTCAATAGTTCAGTCGACGCGCTGGACTCCCGGGGCTGGCGGTGATGTTATCGGAAAGCGCGTGTTCGAAGCAGCATGCGCGAGCTGTCACGGCTACGACGGGACTGGACAGCAATCGAAGCGCGCAGGTCTCGTTGGCGCGCATGCGCTCAGCGACCCGGCGGGTGACAATCTCGTACGTTTGCTACTTGATGGCTCACGCAGCCGTGGTGATGATCCGGCAGCGGCAATGCCTGCGTTTGGCGCCGCATACAACGACGTCGAGATTGCAGCGGTGGCCAATTATGCGATCGCGCAGTTCAGCGGAAAAACGGGCCAGGTTACGCCAGAAAAGGTGGCCGCATCCCGCAACTGAGGCAGAAATAGCTCCGCGGCCGCCAATCGATAACGGCTCTGTAGTCGAGTGCACCGCAACGCTCCCGCGCAGTGCGCTCGACTCTTTACCCGTTTATTCGCGGCTTTCGGCATCCGTGGTCAGGATGATCTTGCCGACGTTCTCCGCCAATTCCATGCGCCGGTGCGCATCTGCAGCTCGCTCAAGCGGAAAAGTACTGTCCACGACGGGTTCCAGCTCCACACCGTTCGAGAAGTCGTCAAGCCAGTGCTCCCGGAATCGCCGCACCATTGCATGCTTTTCCGCTTGGGGACGCGATTTCATCACAGTACCGATGATTTGGAGATGCCGATACAGAATTGTCTCTAGTTCGACGCCGACTTCTCCGCCCCCACCGAGAATCCCAACCTTCACGAGTCGGCCTCCGTTCGCAGGTCATGCATCAAATATTGAAGTCTCATGAATTATATTCAACCGGCGAGGCGGGACGGGAAGCCGCGCCGCATCCGGGGCGTTACGGTCGCTCGCATGGCGCGAAGGCCATGAACAAGCGGCCAGACGCGCAGGCTACCCATCAGGGTGGTGCGCGTGCGTCGCGCGCCTGTCATCGTGAATCCACGCGTCTGCGCTTGCCTGCGCGTCGTCTCGGGCGGAGCGGCCGAGCGAGACATCGATTCACGCAGCACATGGCAGGAGTCGTCACATGGAAACCCCAACCCCCAGCGGAAATCCGTTGCAGGATCTTTCCGCCAACCTGGCGGCCATCGCCGAGCGCGTTGGCCAGAGTGTCGTCGCGGTGCACGGGCGGCACCGCTTTCCGTCCAGTGGAGTAATCTGGCAACCGGGCGTGGTGGTCACGGCCGCGCATACGCTCAGGTACGAAGAAGGCATTGAAGTCAGCCTGGCCGATGGCCGCACCGTGGCGGCCGTTCTCGCCGGACGGGATCCCGGCACCGACCTGGCCGTGCTGAGGATGGGCGACGTGGCGTCGAGCCCGGTCGAGACCGGCGACGCGCGTTCGCTCAAGGCCGGCCATCTGGTGCTCGCGGTGGCGCGCGTGGACCGGTTCGGCGCCAGCGCGGATTTCGGCGTCGTGGGCACGGCAGGCGGTCCATGGCGGACCTGGCGAGGCGGCCAGTTCGATGCTTTCGTGCGACTGGATGGCGGACTGCGCCCCGGTTTCTCCGGTGCAGCTTTGGCGGATATGCAGGGTCGCGTGATGGGGCTGTGCACGTCGGCGCTCGCGCCTGGCACGGGCATGCTGATTCCGGCCTCGACCGTGGCGCGCGTGTGCGACGAGTTGTCGAGAAAGGGGCGTGTCTCGCGCGGCTACCTTGGCGTGGGCACCCAGACGGTGAACCTGCCGCAGGCATGGGTGACGAAACTGAATCTGGCTTCCGGGCGCGGGCTGCT
The DNA here is from genome assembly GCF_000833595.1 of Burkholderia sp. MSHR3999. NCBI lineage: Bacteria > Pseudomonadati > Pseudomonadota > Betaproteobacteria > Burkholderiales > Burkholderiaceae > Burkholderia > Burkholderia sp. MSHR3999. The sequence goes on along the minus strand of NZ_JRFO01000007.1, from coordinate 2,112,552 downwards.
GGTGGTGTCGCTTGCGGCGGGCGGGCCTGCGGAGCAGGCCGGGGTGCTGATCGGAGACGTGCTGATCGAACTGGACGGCCAGCCGTGCCGCGACATGGACGACGTGCATGCCGCACTTGGCGGCGAGCGCATCGGACAGTCGTTGAAGATCGGGCTGATCCGCGGCGGCGAGCGCAGCGAGTGCACGGTCACGGTGGGCGAACGCCCGCAACGGAATTCATGCTGCTGAGAATCATGCAAGGCGTCGCATGCCGAATGCCGGGATGACACCGATGAGTCCGCTCAGGGTCGCCGTCGTCGCCGCCTCGTCGCAGGCGCGCGCAAGCCTGCAGGCGCTCGTCGATGCCACGCCGACGCTGGATTTCGCGGGAAGCGCGGCCGACGCCGCGGCGATAGCCGACCGCTTTGCCGGCGAATGGCCGGATGTGGTCCTGGTCGAGCTGGAGCCGCAGGCCGGCGACTGGCCGATGTCGGGAGCGGACCGTCATCCCGCGATGCCGGCGCTCGTCCTGCTCACGGACGACGCGGACGGCGACTGGATCCATGACGCGCTGGCGGGCGGCGCCACCGCGCTGCTGCCGCGCGGGGCGACGCCCGGCGAAATCACCGCCGCGATCGAGGCCGTGGCCGCGGGCCTTTGCGTGCTGTCCCCGGAGACCCTCGCCCGGCTGCTGGCGCAGCCCAAGGCGCCTCGCCAGACGGCATCCGCGACGCTGGTCGAAATGCTCACCCCACGCGAGATCGAAGTGCTGACGATGCTTGCCGAAGGGCTCGGCAACAAGGAGATCGCGCGCCAACTCGACATCTCGGACAACACGGTGAAGTTTCACCTGTCGTCCATTTTCGGCAAGCTCGGCGCGAGCAGCCGCACCGAGGCCGTCATGCAGGGGATGCGGCACGGTCTCATCATGGTCTAGCCTGGAAGCTGTTGAGAAATCGCGAATGAGGTCTGTTGACGTCTTCGAGAGGGTGTTGACTTCCTGACTTGATGGACGATGGAACGGTTACTTGCACGGCAGCCGGTCTCCGCTTGCGGGACGGAGACCGGACATGCGTGTCGTATCCTCGTCAGGAGGTCACGAAGACTTCTTGGTCAACGTGTTCACCGTCACATGAGGGAACGACACGGTATTGCCAGCCATCGGAATTTTCAGGGTGATGGTCTGGCTGTATTGCAGTTGGGTATAGCTGTTTCCCTGATCCAGGCTTTCCAGCCAATAGGTGAAGTCGTAGCCGGCGACGTTCGCGTGCTGCTGTTCGAAGCCGATATTGGTAACGGCTCCGTTTCCGTTGGCCGAGCTGACGTTCAATTTGATGTAAGCGTCCGGCTCTCGAATCTCAAGCGCGTCCACCAGCGCCTGGTTCGGGTTCAACGTGTATGCCGGATTCGGGTTCGACACCTGGCTCTGCGCGTAGTAAGGCGCGGTGTCAACACCCGTCGGCAGCACGGTCGCCGCCGGAATATCGGGGGCGCCGCTCCCATAGGTATAAGACCCGAGGGCAAGGACCGAATTGCCGTGCGGGACCGCCACCTGCTTGACGAGGTTGAACGCCTGCGTGGGCGGAACGCTGTTCGCGACGACTTGATTGCCCAGGCCCGGCAGGTTGCCGTTGCCGTACGGCCCGAGTTGCTGCGGCAGGTCGCCCAACAGCAGCAGCGAGCCGTTCTCGGCATGGACCAGCGCATCCTTATTCGGGCCTTCTGCGAAATAGACGCGCTGCGAGTAAAACACGGTATAGGCGACCTGTGCCCCGATGCCGCCGCGATTGAGAACCGGGCCGTGGATCGCGGTAAAGGTCAGTTCTTCGTAATAACTGGAGTTCTTGAGAATATAGTGCTGGGGCGAGGTGGGATCGACCTGCGGCAACGGCATCACATTGTACGAGAACGGCGCTTCGGGGCCGCCCTTGCCGGAGTTTCCGAGCTGCTGGTTGGTCCAGGTGCCGAGCAAATACTGCAGCGGCCCCAACAGGTTAGTGGCCGGGATGCCCGGCACCGTCTGCGGCGGATCGATGACCAGCGGCGCGGACAGGTCGGGAGCGGTGTTGGTGGGATAGATGTATACGGTAACGCTGCCTTCATTGTCAGTCAGGCCATTGCCGTGCGCGCCCGTCAGATCGTCATTGATGACGAGCTGCAGTGTGCCCTTTTGGCCTTGCGGGACTGGCGTGGGACCGTCGCTTATCAGGAACGGCGTACCCGATTCGCCGACGCGCCCGACCAGCGCACCCTCGAGCTGGCCGTCGTGGAGCGGATAGCTCGCAAATTCGTCGCCGTTGATCGGATAGCCTGGACACCCGTTGGCGTCGTAGTACTCGCCATGATTGGTCTGGGGATCTGCCGTCCACAATCCTTTTTGATAGGCGATGGTCACACCGACGCTGCCGTCGAGCGTGATCCCGGTCGACTGCCAGGATTGATTCGCTTGCACCGTGAATGCTGTCGCTGAAATGCTCTCTTGCATTTTTTCACCAGAAAGGAAAGTTAACGGCGTTGAATCGGGGATTCCCGGTCATGGAAGGCAGGTTCGCAGGCGTGCCGATCTCCTGTTCGAAGCAAGCCAGCTATCGCGTCGCCGAAGAAGACGGCGGAGCATACTCGAAGGTCGGCGCCGCATGCCGCCCTTGCGGGTCGTCGGGCAGCGGCGTGTTCACGAGCCGCTGGAACAGGTCTTTCAGCCTGAACATGTTGCCGATGCCTTGCTGCAGCAGCGCCGGTTCGCCGTTGAACGCGCGCTGGATGATGCGCAGAAAATCCCAGTAGGCGACGTTGAACGCCTCGGCGGTTGCGTAAATCTCAGGCGCGTGCAGGTAATCGGCAAGCTTGCTGTTCGGCTTGACCGGAATCGCGGCCCCCCAGTCCACCTCGAAGTGCGCGCCACGCGGGCCCGTCTCGACCGTATCGTTCCACTGATACTCGCGGCCCGCCAGCAGCTCGCTGAAGCGGAAGTAATGCGCGACCTCCGGAAAGCCCTTGAACTGTTCGCGATTGCCGGTCCAGATCGTGTCGCTGACGCCTTCGCCCTGCTCACGGATCGTCTGCAGCGCCAGCAGCGCAGAGACGATATCGGTTACCGCGAACGCTGCGCCGGCGCCGTCGTAGTAATAGTCCGCGGTGACTTGCCGGGACGGACGCCCGCTAAACACCAGTGCTTCACCATAGCGGTCGACCAGCGCGCGCAGTTTCGCTTCGACGCGTAGATAGAACTCGCCGATCGTCATCGCGCCGCTGGCGGGCCGCGCCGCGAACAGCACCTCGGGGCGGATCGCCGCCGGCCGCTCGATGGCGCAGCCTTGCTCGACCGCCTCGCGCGAAAAGCCGAACAGGCTGACGACGATGCCGTCGATGTCGAGCGGCAAAGGCGACGGATAGTCCGGCATGAACGACGCTTCGTCGGTGCGCGGTGTGCCGCCCAACGCGTTGATCACGTTGGCGACCAGCGTCAGGTGCAGCATTTCTTCCACCACCACCGAGCGCAGCACCTCGAGCGCCTGCCAGCTGCTCTTGGGCGCCAGCGTATACAGCGCGGTCAGATAGGGCGGAATGGTCGCATGCTCGAGCTTGAGCGCCTGCTGCAAATCGTTCAGCAGATCGGCGCGGTCGGCGGCGAAGGTGGTCGAACCGATCGCCTCGGCCAGTTCGCGGAAGCTCCGATCGAGCGTCGGAATGTTGGTATCGAGACCGGGCCGCGGTAACGCGGCCGGCAGATCGGCATGCTCGGCGTCGTAAGCGCTACGCACCTTCGCGCTCCTATAGTCGTCCAGCATGCGGACTTGTTCGAGCAGTTTCATGCGGTCACTCCGGTGATGGCCTGCGGGTACCGGCCGAGTGCCGTGTCGATCCGGTCCGCGGCGAGGCAGCTCAACGCGGCGGCGGTCAGCGTCGGATTGGACGTGCCGCTGGTGGTCATGCTGCCGCAGCCCACCAGGTACAGATTGCTGTGATCCCAACTGCACAGATCCGCGTTGACGACCGAGTCCTTCGGATGACTACCCATCCGGTGGCCGCCCATGTAATGGCCGGCGCCCTGGTAGTTGAAATGCGTGTGGCCGTAGTCGAAGCGGGGATGATCGTCGAAGAACTTCGTATGGTCTTCGATGCCGCACAAGCCGAATACGCGTTCGAGCACCTGGCTGGCCAGCGCGAAGCCGCCGCGCGTGTACTCGCTGATGTCGTAGTGAATCACCGGACGGTGGTTGCCGAGCACGTCGCGATAGCGGTTGTCGATCGTCACGGTGTTGCTCGGTTCCGGCAATTGCTCGACGAGGAACGACAGGTGAACCTGGCGGGTGATGCGATCGATCAGCGCACGCTGCAGATCGCGTCCCCACAGCGCGTCCTTGTCGATGAATTCCTGCACATCGGCGCCCGGCGCGCCGGTCGGCCATGCCCATCCGTCGTTGCCGATCTCGATGCGAAACGAAGCGTTGCGGTTGCGGAAGCTGCCCCAGCGCAGCCCTTCGATGCCGGAGGTCGCAAGCGGCCCGCGGAACGGCCAGACCTGGTTCGGCAACAGCCCCCAGCTCAGGAAGACCGGATGGTCCATCAAGCCAACGCCGACGAGGCCGCTACTGCGCGCGGCGCCCGAGGCGAGCAGCAGTTTCGCATTCTCGACCGGCGCCGCGCACAGCGCCACCACGTCGCCCCGTGCAACGTAGGTCTGATGCTGCGGATCGTCGGGCTTCGCATAGCTCTGCACGCGCACGCCGGTGATGCGGCTGGTATCCGGGTCGATCAGCAGCTCGCTGGCGACGCATTGCGTGACGAGTGTCACCAAGTCGCCCGGGCTCGCCACCAGCGTCTTCATTGCGTTGTACTTGGCCTGAATCGGGCAGATCGGCACGCAGCTGCTATTGCCCATACATCGATGGCCGACCGCCCGCGAGCTGACGGAGCCAACGGGCTGGTAGCCCTTACCGCCGTCATAGGCCTGATTCGGCACACCGTTGCGCGCGGCCGGCGTTGACGTCACGTCGAGTGGATGCAGGTCGCCGTTGACCTCATAGGTGTGGCCTCGCAGCGAAGCGGCCATCGCCTGGTCGACGACGCTCTGCGGCAGCCCATGCATCGGGTACACGTAGCCGTGCGGGAAGAACTGGCCATGATAGGCCTGCTCTTCGACATTCGCCGCCACTCCAATCTCGCGTTCCGCCTCTTCGTAGTAGCGCGAAAAAGTCTCGTATTGCAGCGGCCAGTCCTGCGCGACGTTATAGAGCGAACGCATACGGAAGTCGTCAGGCAGCATGCGCAGCGACGTACCCAGCCAGTGCAGCGTGGTACCGCCGGTATAGCGCGTGTAAGAGCTACGGTAGGGGTGCGGGCCGCGCTGCACGAAATAGCCGTCGGCGGCCGGGTCGCCGGGGCCTGTAATTGTGGTCTGCAGCTCAGTCGGCTGCGGCGCGTTCGGGTTGTTCGGATAAGGCGCTTGGGGAATCTTGATCGATGCCTGGTAGAAGGTCTCCAGAAACTGGGTGTAGTGCGTGAAGTTCAGGCCCGAGCCGGTACCCGCCTCGAGCAACAGTACGCGGCGGCCGTGCTCGGCCAGACGCTTTGCAAGAATCGCCCCGGAAACGCCCGCGCCGACGATCACGGCGTCGTAGCGGCGCGCCAGTGCAGTTTGAGCAGCTTCGATCTTCATCTGAATCCCCGGTTTGGAGGCACGCTGTACCTGGTGACAGACACGCGGCGGTATTTGCGGCGACGTGCACCGTAAGGTGTGTTGCTGCGCACGTGCTGGCGTGCACAGCGGCGACGCGGTGTCAGCGTAACGGCGACGGGAACGGCGGCCGGGACCAGGAATCCCAGCCCTGTTGCTTTGCGGCGCCCGGATGGGCGCCGATCAGCGGCCAAACCAGCGCCTCTTGGTACGCGCGCGATGAAATCACGCGGTCCGTGTCGCCGGGCGGCGCGCTCCACGTGCCGGTGTACCACGCGTACATCAGTTTGCGGGTGAGCGGGCCATCCTCGGGATCGGCGAGCAGCGCTGCGACTTTTTGCGCCTTGCCCGGGCCGTCCGGTGGCAGTGCAGCAAGGCGCTCGCTCCACGCATCGAAGCGTCGTTGGCCAAGCTGTTTCATGAAGAAGTCGCAGAGCTCCGGGCCGATGCCGGTACCCAGCAGCGTGATCGACGAGAACTCGAGGATTCTGGAACTGCCTTTCAGGAAAACCGAAAGGCGCCGTGCATGGCTATCGGGCGAGTCGATATGGTCGGAACTCATGTTTTGCCTGCCCCCGAAGTGACATGGAATGGAAATGAACACCGGCGCAATTTCATCGGCTTTTTCAGCAAGGTTGAATCAGCTCTTTGCGCCGGCTGCGACCATTTATTCAAAAAACATTCTGTTTGTCGCTGGCCCGACTCTCAATGCAATTGAGATGCGAAGTAAATTCGCACCTATCAAGACGGATAGGTATCGCCAACCGCCGCGTGGTCGTTGGCCCGGATCAATCATCTTCCGCCCTCGCGGATCGATAAGGGATACCGATAAAATAGGGGAATTTTGCATTTCATTTTTGTCGGCGCACAGGCTTTTGTCAAGCAACATGAGAAGCTGGGCCGGTGGATCAAGTCGCTTGTGCCGGTATCTGAAAATATGAAATTGAAATTGTAAGTGTAATAATTCAAACAATAAAAACCGTGCCAAATAGTGGGAGAAATAAGTTCTGGCACTATAAAATCGCCTGGAATCTGATTGCGCAAGAGATGGGTTGCGGCTCAGGTACGGCTTGCCGGTGGCGGCTGGTTGCATGGGAAGATCCGACGGGCCGGCGCAAGCTTGGCAGCAAGCACCACCTCATTGTTGACGCGCAAGGCATCCCGTTCGCGTGCTCCTTGATTTGCCGGAGCCAACTCAAGTCATCATCTGATTGGTTTCGCAATAGCGCCTTAGGGTCTGTTTACATACGGAACGCGCATGCGTTGCCACGAGAACGGCCGCTCGCGAGGCGCGCGACGCCGCGAATACTGGACGTATCGCCAAGGAGCGCAACGCGGCGAGCGGCCGTTCTCGTGGCAACCCCAAATTGAAAAACCATTCCAGGGGAATGCCCGAAATCGCCCGTATGGCGGCGTCGCGCGTCGCTTGTTTGGCTCGGCCAAACGGCGCTCCGTACTCCTTGCCCTCCGAGCGATTTCGGGCATTCGCATGCGCGTTCCGTATGTAAACAGACCCTAGGGTTTCCGAGCGTGTTGGCGGTTACCGGCGTTGACTAGAAACAAAAGAGTCTCGTCACACCCTTCGCCCTGCGGAGGAGGTCATGATGAATCACAAGCAGCGAATCAGCGCATGCGTGCTCGCGATCCTCGCAGCCGCTCCCGTGCTCGCCCAGCACGAAGACCACGTCGCTGGGCAGCCGCAGGGCGGGAAGTTCGGCACGGTGAAGTTCCCGACTTCATGCAGCGCGGCGGCACAAGTCCAGTTCGAGCAGGCATTGGCGATGCTGCATTCGTTCTTTTACCCTGCGACGCTCAAGGCGTTCGAGGCCGCGATCAAGACCGATTCGCAATGTGCGATCGCGTATTGGGGCCTTGCGATGGCCCAGCCTCCCAATCCGCTGGTTCCGCCTTTCGACGAGGCGGCGCTCAAGCGCGGATCGGATGCGGTGGAGAAAGGCCTCGCGCTGGGCCCCAAGACCGAACGGGAGCGTGACTGGCTGCTCGCGGCCGAGGCGTTTTACAAAGATTACGACAAGGTCCCCCAAAGTCAGCGCACGTCGGCATACGAGCACGCCATGGCGCGCTTGACGCAGAAATATCCCGGCGATTCGGAGGCCGCGATCTTCTACGCGCTCGCACTCGACGAGGCCGCGCCGCCCAGCGACAAAACGTACGCCAATCAACTCAAGGCGGCGGCGATCCTGGAGAAGATCTACCGTGAGCAGCCCGACCATCCCGGTATTGCGCATTACCTGATCCACAGCTACGACTATTCACCGCTCGCGCAGCGTGGATTGCCGTTCGCCGACAAATACGCGCAGATCGCGCCGGCCGCGCCGCACGCCGTGCATATGCCTTCGCACATCTACTCGATGCTCGGCATGTGGGCCGCGTCCGTCAAATCGAACGAAGCGGCGCTGAAGGTGATGCGCGAAGAAGCCGCCAGGAGCTGGCCGGGCGCCACCCACCCGTCGGCGCCCCATTCATGGGACTTCATGGAGTATGCGTATCTGCAGCTGGGCCAGGACGCGCGCGCAAGGCAGGTCCGCGACGACGCCGATGCCGCCACGAAATTTCCGTTCGACCGACTGGTGACCTATACCGGGCTGGAAGCCGTCCCGGCACGCTATGCGCTCGAGCGCGGCGCCTGGCAAGAAGCGGCTGCGCTGGAGCCGCGCGGCAGCCGCTGGCCGCAGGCCGAGGCAATCACGTACTTTGCCCGCGCGCTGGGCTGTGCTCGCGGCGGCAAGGCGGACATGGCGCAGACGAACATCGACATGCTCACGCAGTTGCGCGCGAAACTCGAACAGTCGGGCCAGCCTTACTGGGCCGAGCAGGTCCAGGTTCAGATCCTGGCCGCTTCCGCGTGGCTGGCTCATGCCCAGGGCAAGGATGAAGACGCGCTGAAGCAGATGCGCGCCGCGGCCGACTTGGAGGACGGGAGTGAGAAGAATGTTGCGATGGAGAACCGGCTTTACCCGATGCGCGAACAACTGGGCGAGATGTTGCTCGATCTGAAGCGGCCTGCCGATGCATTGAAGGAATATGAAGCATCGATGCAGGCGACTCCCAACCGCTTGCGCGGCCTGTATGGTGCGGCGACGGCGGCGGATCTGGCGCAGGATAGACAGAAGGCGAAGCTTTACTACGGAAAGCTCGTTGTGCTCACGCGAGACGCGGACACCGCTCGGCCGGAGGTGCGTCAGGCGAAGCTGTATCTTGATCAGCATTGAGGTGATCGGTGCTGACCGATGCACATTGGAAGCTGCCGAAGGGCGAATTCTCCGTTGCGCTTGACTTCCGCACTTCAAAAAATCGACCGCCCCGAATAAGTCGTCAACCATTCCAAAGCCCTGGTCCCCGCGAGCGAGTTCCCGTTCGCGTCCAGCCCCGGCGCCCACACGCACACGGCCATCTCGCCGGGCAGCACCGCGACGATGCCGCCGCCGACGCCGCTCTTCGCGGGCAGGCCGACCCGGTACACGAAGTCGCCAGCCGCGTCGTAGGTGCCGCAGGTCAGCATCAGCGCGGACAGCCGCTTCGCGGAACTCGAATCGACGATCCGTTCGCCCGTGACCGGCGCGACGCCGCCGTTCGCGAGGAACAGCGCCGCGCGCGCGAGCTCGACGCAGTTCATCTCGATCGCGCACTGGCGGCAGTACGCGTCGACGACCGTCTCGGGCGGCATCTGCATGTTGCCGAAGCTCGCCATGAAGTGCGCCATCGCGCGGTTGCGCTCGGCGTGCTGCAGTTCCGACAGCGCGACGCGCGAATCGTAGTCGATGTCGGCCGCGCCGATCAGCCGCCGCACGAATTCGACGAGCGCGGTCTCGGCCTTCACGAAGCGGCGGCACAGCACGTCGGTGACGACGAGCGCGCCCGCGTTGATGAACGGATTGCGCGGCTTGCCGCGCTCGGTCTCGAGCTGGACGAGCGAGTTGAACGCGTTGCCCGACGGTTCGCGCCCGACCCGGTCCCACAGCGCGTCGCCGAGCAACTGGAACGCGAGCGTGCACGCGAACAGCTTCGAGATGCTCTGGATCGAGAAGCGCTCGCGCGCGTCGCCGACCGTGTAAACGTTTCCGTCGAGCGTCACGACCGCCATCCCGAACTTGTCGGCGGGCACCTTCGCGAGTTCGGGGATGTAGTCGGCGACGCGGCCCTGGCCGATCCAGGGGGCGAGTTCGGTATGGATGCGTTCGAGAATCGGTTGGTAATTCATGGCGTGAGGCGAGGGCGGCGCGGCGCCCGGATTGCGGCGAGCCCGTATGGAACCGTTTCGGCGCGAATTCGTCAAGCGCCATGCGCCGCCGGCCGGCCTTTGCGCCCTCATTTTTCGAGATAAGAAGATGCGCATCCGGCAGGCGCAGTATCATGCGGTACGTTTCGGCTGCCGAACCTTGTCCGTTCCTGCGCCGCTTCCCTGTTGAACCGATTGTGTGCCCATGTCTTTCCGGATCCTGCTCGTCGAAGACGACACTCGCCTCTCCACGCTGATCGCCGGCTATCTGCGCAAGAACGACTATGAAGTCGACACCGTGCTGCACGGTGATGCCGCGGTGCCGGCGATCCTGTCCATCCGCCCGGATCTCGTCATCCTCGACGTGAACCTGCCGGGCAAGGACGGCTTCGAGATCTGCCGCGAGGCGCGCAAGCAGTACGACGGCGTCATCATCATGGTGACCGCGCGCGACGAGCCGTTCGACGAGCTGCTCGGCCTCGAAATCGGCGCGGACGACTACGTGCACAAGCCGGTGGAACCGCGCATCCTGCTCGCGCGGATCAAGGCGCAGCTGCGCCGCACGCCGGCGCGCGCGGCCGACAGCTCGGCCCCGCAGCCGGAGCGCTATACGTTCGGCAAGTTCTCGATCGACCGCACCGGCCGCACCGTCATGCTGCCGGACGGCAGCGCGCCGGACCTGACGTCGGCCGAGTTCGACCTGCTGTGGGCGCTCGTCTGCCACGCGGGCGAGGTCGTCAGCCGCGACGACCTGATGCTGCAGCTGCGCGGCGTCGAATTCGACGGCCTCGATCGTACGATCGACGGGCGCATCTCGAAGCTGCGCCGCAAGCTGCGCGACGACGCGAGCAACCCGCAGCGGATCAAGACGATCCGCAGCAAGGGCTACCAGTTCAGCAAGCATGCGTGGGACTGACGCCGCGCGGGCATGCGCGGCTGCCCATCCGGCGCGGGCCGGCCGCGTCCGCCCCACCCGATAGCCGAGATCCGCGATGATCAAACGACCCGCCGCGCATCCCGATGCGCCCCGCCTGTCGCCGCTGCGCTACGTCAGATGGCGCTGGATGCATTTCCGCCGCGCGTGGACCGACACGCGCGCCGACCGCATCCCGAGCTGGTCGCGCCTGTACGTGCGCACCTACCTGCATCTGCTCGGCCTCGTGCTGCTGACGGCGCTCGTGCCGGCGCTCGCGCTGTGCGTGGTGCTGTCGCCGCACCTCGTGTGGCATGCGTTCGACGCGCTGCCGGGCGACGTGTGGCTCGTGCTCGCGTTCGTGTTCGCCGCGCCCGCGCTTGCCGCGTACCGCTGGATGCGGCCGGTGTGGTCGGACCTCGTGATGGTGCGCGAGCGCGCGATCGACTTCACGGGCGGGCGCTTCAACACGCGCGCGCGCGAATCGCACAGCGTGATCATCGGCCCGCTCGCGCGCACGCTGAACGCGCTCGCGATGCGGATGGAGCGCCTGATCGCCGCACAGCGCGACCTCACGAACGGGATTTCGCACGAGCTGCGCACGCCGCTCGCGCGCGTGCGCTTCGCGCTCGAGATCCTGCGCGAGCCCGGCTCGGCGGCCGAATACGAGAGCGCGCTCGACGGCATCGCGCAGGACGTCACCGAGCTCGACGAGCTGATCGACATGAGCCTGACCTACGCGCGGCTCGAATACAGTTCGCTGCAGTCGAACCTCGAGCCGACGGCGCTGGCAGCATGGCTCGAGCATCAGGTCAACGACGCCGCGCTGCTGTATCCGGAGAAGACGATCGAGACGCGCATCGCGATCGCGACCGACGTGCGCGTGGAGATGGACCGGCGGCTGATGTCGTACGCGATGCGCAACCTGCTGCGCAACGCGAGCAAGTACGCGCGTTCGCGCATCGTGGTCGGCATCGCGATCGACCACGGCAACATCGGCATCTACGTCGAGGACGACGGCCCCGGCGTGCCGGAATCCGAGCGCGAGCGGATCTTCGAAGCGTTCGTGCGGCTCGACCGGCGCACCGGCGGCTACGGCCTCGGCCTCGCAATCACGCGGCAGGTGCTGCAGGCGCACAACGGCCGGATCGCGGTGGTCGATCCGGCCGAACTCGGCGGCGCGCGCTTCGAAATCAGCTGGCCCGCGTGACCGGCGCGGCCGGCCGCGCGGCGCATCAATACGTGCGGCCGAGCTGCAGGTAGATGTTGCGCCGGCCGCCCGGCGCGAGCGCGACACCCATGTACAGCGGGCCGAACGCGGTCGTCAGGCTGGTGAAGAACGTGTAGCTCTGCTTCAGCGCGCCGCCGCCGATTCTCGCGCCGCCCGCCCACACGTTGCCGACCTCCGCGCTCGCACCGACGAAGAGCGCCTTGACGGGCGACGAACTGAACGTCGCCAGCTGGTTCATGTAGGTGATCTGCCCGTAGACGAGCGAATCGCCGTTCAGCTGGTCGGCCGCATAGGCCGCCAGGTGCTGGAACCCGCCGAGCGTGAAGTTGAACGCGTTGATCAGGTTCGTGCCGCCGATGCTCTTGCCGCCCTCGACGCCCGCGCTGACGCTGTGCCGGCCGAACTGCTGCGCGACCATCAGCTTGCCGTACAGCTCGGTGTAGGGCGCGTCGGTGATCCTGGAATCGACCGTATCCGACGACGCGCCGTTGCGCGACATCAGCGAGCGTTCGACGCGGAATTCGGCGAAGTAGCCCTTGCGCGGGAACATCGGATCGTCGAGCTGGTCGATCACGAGCCGCGCACGGGCCGACAGCGCGTCCGCGGAGTAGCTGGGGAACAGCAGCGCCGTCTGACCGGTCACGTCGGAGTCGAGCAGCTGCAGCGGCAGGTTGTAGGTGGGCGAACCGTGGCTGTGCGTATACGCGAGGCCGATCCGGAAATCGCCGAGCCGCCCGATCGGCACGCCGAAGTCGATGCCGGCGCGCGCCGTCTGGATCATGTACTGCGTGACCTTCACGTCGCCGGTATCGTCGTACAGGTTCGCGTAGCGGCGCTGGTATTCGGCGTAGGGCGCGATGTAAGCGCCGTACTTCACCGACAGCGGCTGGCGCAGCTCGACGTGCACCGCGTTCAGGTCGCTGCCGACCGTCGCGTCCGTGCGGAACTCGAGACCGGACTCGGTGAGCCACGGGCGCCGGTAGCCGACGTGCAGCCGGAACCCGCCCTGGTCGGTCGAGCTGCTCGACATGCCGAGGCCGAACAGCAGGAAATTCGGACCCCAATATTTTTCGCGCGCATCGATCACGAGCCGGTTCTCGTCGCCGTTACTGACGACCTGCTGCGTGACGCTCTCGAAATTGCCGCCCGTCGTGAGCGTCAGCAGGTCCCGGCTGACCGCCTTCGGGTCGTAGGTGTCGCCGGGCTTCACGTGCAGCGCGTCCCTGACGACCCGCTGCGGCACGCCGCCGTTGGTCCGGATCTCGATGTCGGTGATCCGGATCGCCGGCGGCTGCGGCTGCGTGTGCGCCGCACGGTAGGCGGCATACTGCTGCGGCGTGAGCGCGTAGCGCTTCAGGCGCGGCAGCGCCGCGGTCGCGGCGGCCGCGCCGGCGGCGATCGCCTCGTTCGCCTTCTGGAAGTCGGTGAACGTGAGCGTGCCGAGCTCGGGCGTGAGCAGCACGTCCTGCGGCGCGAGCTGCTTGCGTTGCGCCGCCACGTTCTGGCGGATCAGGATGCCGACCATCTGCTGCGCCACGTCGGCGGGCGACGCGAGCGCGTCGAGCGGGCGCAGCTGCGAGCCGATGTCGACCGCGATCACGACGTCCGCGCCCATCTGCCGCGCGCTATCGACGGGCAGGTTCCTGACGAGGCCGCCGTCCACCAGCGCCCGGTCGTTGATCTCGGCGGGCGCGAACAGGCCCGGCATCGCCATGCTCGCGCGGATCGCGAGCGGCAGCGAGCCGTGATCGAGCACCACCATCTGCCCGGTCTGCAGGTCGGTCGCGATCGCGCGATACGGAATCGGCAGCTTGTCGAACGGCTGGTTGATCGGCACGGCGGCGGTCCAGTCGGCGAGCAGCGCCTGCAGCCGGTTGCCCTGCACGATCCCCGCCGGCGCCTTCACGCCCTTGCCGCTGAAGCCGAGCGTCGCGCCGTTCGCGTACAGCCGCTCGTCCTCGCGGCGGCTCTGCGGCAGGTCCGCGCGCTCGGTCGCGTCGAACGCGATGTCGGCGAGATTCGTTTCCGACAGGCGCTTCTGCATCTCGGCGGCGGCCATCCCGCTCGCATACAGGCCGCCGACCACGGCGCCCATGCTGGTGGCCGCGATGCAGTCGATGGGGATGCGGTTGTCCTCGAGCACCTTCAGCACGCCGAGATGCGCGTAGCCGCGCGCGCCGCCGCCGGACAGCACGAGGCCGACCGCCGGCCGGCCATCGGGGCCGCCGTCGGGACGGCAGGCGTGCGAAGTATTCGGGAGCGCGGCGGCGTCGGGCGCAGCGGACGCGCCGGCGGCCGGCGCGGGTTGCGCGATGGCGGCGCAGCACCACAGGGCGGCGAGCATCGGGCCGAGGCGGCGCACCTCCCGCCAGCGGTAAGAATCGGGCGCTGTCATCGTGATAAGCAGGCGTGATGGGCGTCGGAAGCCTGCCGGAAGCAGGCAAAACCGAGAGATTAACGTGTTTTGCGGGGTCGGAGCGAGGGCCTGAACCCGTTACCGGACGCCGTCGGCGCGCCGCAAACGATATCGTCGCGAAAAAATCACGAGAATTGTCTAAAGTGCCGGCATAATTTGCCGCTAAGTCGGGGATGGGCCGGCACGCGCCGTGCGTCGCCGGAAACGTTTTTTTCCCCGCTCGTAAAGGTTTGCTCATGTCGACACCGCTGTTCGGAAAGCTGTTCGCGCATCCCGTCGCGATCGATCCGGGTACCGCGACCACGCGGATCTACACGCACGACCGGGGCGTCGTGCTGAACCAGCCGTCGGTCATCTGTTACCGCAAGCCGGGCGGCGCGGTTGCGCGGCAGACGCTCGAGGCGGTCGGCGAACGCGCGAAGGCGCTGCTCGGTCGCGAGCCCATCCATCTCGAGGCGGTGCGGCCGCTGCAGCACGGCGTGATCGCCGACGCGCAAGCAGCCGAGCAGATGATCCGCCACTTCATCGACATGTCGCGCACGCGCTCGCGGTTCGGCCGGCGCGTCGAGGTCGCGCTGTGCGTGCCGTCGAGCGCGACGGCCGTCGAGCGGCATGCGTTGTCCGAGGCGGCGCTCGCGGCGGGCGCGGCGAGCGTCACGCTGGTCGACGAGGCGCTCGCCGCCGCGTTCGGCGCGGGCCTGCCGGTGACCGACGCGATCGGCTCGCTCGTCGTCGATATCGGCGGCGGCACGACGGAGGTCGCGGTGGTGGCGCTGGGCGGCGTCGTCTATCGCGAGGCGATTCGCATCGGGGGCGAGCAGTTCGACGCGGCGATCATCAGCCATGTCCGCGCGCTGTACGGCGTGCAGCTCGGCGAGCAGACCGCCGAGCACGTGAAGAAGACGATCGGCACGGCGAGCGCCGGCGTGCCGCGCGAAACGATGCGGGTGGTGGGGCGCAGCGCCGTCGACGGCCTGCCGCGCACGATCGAGCTCAGCAATCACGACGTCGCCGATGCGCTCGCCGCGCCGCTGAACGCGGTGGTGAGCGCGGTCAAGCGCACGCTCGAGAACGCGCCGCCCGAGCTCGTCACCGACATCGCGGACGGCGGCATCGTGCTGACGGGCGGCGGCTCGCTGCTCGCGAACCTCGGCAAGCGGCTGCGCGACGAGACCGGGCTCGCGGCGCGGGTCGCCGATGATCCGCTGACCTGCGCGGTCCGCGGCGCGGCGGCGGCGATGGGCCGCGTGCCGATGCGCGCCGCGGCCTGACGCGCGGCGCGTTCCGCTTCCTTCCTTTCTTTCTTCCTTCCGTTCTTTCCGCGCGACCCGGCTTCCGGTGCTCGCGCCGCCGGCGTCGGCCGGCGATCTCCATTTCTCGTCCACCGGCTTCCCGCCGCTTCCTGAATCCGTGTCGGCCGCGGCGACAGCAGATTCCATGCCATCCGATTCAAGCGAATCGAAAGCGGAAATGATCCAGGTCAAATTGAATGGATGTAGTCGATTTTGATGCGGTGCATCGCGATGCTTATTCTGGAGGTATTTAATAATTCGATGGGCATTGATTTCTTGCGCTGCAAGAATTCAGAAAATAGTTCAATCAATCGAGTTTTGAAATTCTTCCATTTTCCTGTTGAAGCCGGAGCGCAGCGCCGAGCAAGGCCTGTAGGTACGGGGAAATCATGTGCGGGAAAATACCGACGTATTCTAATTTTCACGCCGATAACGACATATCGTTTGGCAAATCGGGCCTCTTTGATATACCTTGTCTGACAATTAGCAGGCAGTCATCAAATCAACCAGAACGTCGCTGCCAGAGGGCCACCATCATGTCATTCGGCTAACACCGCTTCTCGCGCTTACGGGCTGATTTTCCGCATTGCAACCTGAATGAATCCGACTCCACTCCGGAGCATCGGAGGGGCCTCGTTCGTCCTGCGTTTTCGCTTGCCGCGGTAGCCCGCAATTTTCGTTTCGCGCCGTCGATTCGTTTCGTGCCGTCCGTTTCCGACTGAGGGAGAGAAAAGCATGAGCAGCGTGCGTTCGAGAAAAACCAGAGAGCCGTTTCCGCGATTCCTGCTGCCGACGGGCGTTGGCCTCGCGCTCATGGGCGCGGGCATCATTCCGGCGCATGCGACCTGTTCCACGGCAGGCACCACCGTGACCTGCTCGGGCGTCGCCAACCCGCTCGCGCCGAGCTATGCGAACAGCGCGAACAACCTCAACGTGACCGTCAACCCCGGCGCGAGCGTCGGCGTGCTGCTCGGCGTCGGCGGCACGGCGATGTCGCTGACGGGCAACAACAATCACCTGACCAACAACGGCACGATCGACCCGTCGGCGCTCGGTTCGGGGCTCGGCGTGCTGTCGAGCGGCGCGGTGGTCGGCAACGCGTCGGCGAGCAGCACCACCGTCACCAACAACGGCACGATGAACGGCTCGACCGGCGTGGCGATCAGCGGCGTGACGGGCATGGCGCTGTCGGTCCAGAACGGCACGGGCGGCACGTCGACCATCACGAACACCGGCACGATCGGCTCGAACCCGTTGGTCGGCGCGACGCTGAGCGGCGCGGATGCGCCCGTGGTCGCCGCGTACGGCGGCGGCAGGGTCGTCATGACGAACAGCGGCACGATCAACGGCCGCGTGTCGTTCGGCTCGAACGGCACGCCGGGGCAGGGCAATACGTTTACCAACTCGGGCACGATCAACGGCGGCGTGTCGATGGGCGCGAACAGCAACAACACGTTCACCGCGGTCACCGGCTCGTCGGTCAACGCGGCGGGCGGCACCGGGGGCGCGTTCAACATCACGGTCGGCCCGAACACGCTCAACGTCGCGGCGACGGGCATCGTCGACGGCGGCGCGGGCGGCGACAACACGCTCAACCTGCAGCAGGGGACGTCGGCGAACGGCACGATCGCGGTCAACAACTACATCAACTTCAATCACTTGGACGTCCAGTCCGGCAACTGGACGATCAATGGCGCGTCCACCGCGCAGGACGCGACGCTGGGGGGCGGCGTCGCGATCATCAACAACAATGCGTCGCTCGGCACGGGCACCATCACGGCTACCGGCGGTGCGCTGCAGGCCGGCACGGCCGGGCTCAACGTCGCCAACGACGTGACGCTCGGCGTCGGCGGGCTGACGGTGCAGGGCTCGACCGGACTCACGCTGTCGGGCACGGTGTCGGGCGACGGCGCGTTGACGAAAAACGACGGCGGCACGCTGACGCTGACGGGCGCGAACAACTTCACGGGCGGCACGAACCTGAACGGCGGCGGCCTGGTGGTCGGCAACAACACGGCGCTCGGCACCGGCGCGGTGAACGTCAATGCGCCGGCGTCACTCGACTCGAGCGCGAACGTGACGCTCGCCAACACGATCAATCTCGCCAACAGCTCGACGCTGACGCTCGGCGGCAGCAACGCCCTCGGGCTGAGCGGGGGCATCACCGGCGGGGGCGGTCTCGTGAAGAACGGCGCGGCGACGGTGACGCTGACGGGCACGAACAGCTACACGGGCGACACGACGATCAATGCCGGCACGCTGGCGATCGGCGCGGGCGGCAGCCTGTCGGCGACCGGCACGGTGAACCTGGCGAACGCGGGCGCCGTGTTCGACATCGCCGCAGGCGGCGCGCAGACGATCGGCGCGTTGACGGGCGCGGCCGGCACGAACGTCAACCTCGGCGGCAGCACGCTGACGCTGGGCGGCAGCGGCAGCGCGACGTACAACGGCGCGATCGGCGGCACCGGCGGCCTGACGCTGACCGGCACCGGCACGCAGACGCTGAACGGCGCGAGCAACTACACGGGCGGCACGAACCTGAACGGCGGCACCCTGATACTCGGCAACAACGCGGCGCTCGGCTCCGGCGCGCTGAACGTCGGCGGCGCCGCGACGCTCGACACGAACACGAGCCTGTCGCTCAACAACGCGGTCAACCTCGGCACCGGCGCGGCGCTGACGCTCGGCGGCAGCAATGCCCTCGGGCTGAGCGGCCCGATTTCCGGCGCGGGCGGTCTCGTGAAGAACGGCACGGCGACGACGACGCTGACCGGTGCGAACACCTACACGGGCACCACGACGATCAACGCCGGCACGCTGGCGCTCGGCGACGGCGGCAGTTTCGCGTCGACCAGCGCGGTGAACCTTGCCGCCGCGGGCGCGGCGCTCGACCTGAGCGGCACGACGGGCGCGCAGTCGCTCGGCGCGCTGTCGGGCGTCGCGGGGACGACCGTCAATCTGGGCGGCAACGCGCTGACGCTGGGCGGGACCGCCAGCGGCACCTTCGGCGGCACGATCAGCGGCGCCGGCAGCCTGACGCTGGCCGGCACCGGCACGCAGACGCTGACCGGCGTGAACGTGTACACGGGCGGCACGAACCTGAACGGCGGCACCGTGGTGCTCGGCAACAACGGGGCGCTCGGCAACGGCGCGATGAACGTCGGCGGCGCGGCGACGCTCGATACGACCACGAGCATGACGCTCGGCAACGCGGTCAACCTCGGGACGGGCGCGTCGCTGGCGCTCGGCGGCAGCAACGCGCTCGCGCTGAGCGGCACGATTTCCGGCGGAGGCGGTCTCGTCAAGAACGGTGCGGCGACGACGACGCTGACGGGCGCGAACAACTACACCGGCGGCACGACGATCAATGCCGGCACGCTCGCGCTCGGCGAGGGCGGCAGCCTGGCATCGACGGGCGCGGTGAACCTCGCCGGCACCGGCGCCACCTTCGACGTGAGCGGCGCGACGGGCGCGCAGACGATCGGCGCGCTGTCCGGCGTGGCCGGCACCAACGTGAACCTGGGCGCCAACGCGCTGGCGCTGAACGGCAACGGCGCCGCGTTCGGCGGCACGATTGCCGGCACGGGCGGCGTCACGGTGGCGAGCGGCACGCAGGTGCTGACCGGCAGCAACACGTACACGGGCGGCACCACGATCGCGGCCGGCGGCACGCTGCAGCTCGGCAACGGCGGCACGTCGGGCAGCGTCGCGGGCGACATCACCAACAACGGCGCGCTCGTCTTCAACCAGTCCGGCAACGTGACGGTCGCCAGCATCCTTTCCGGCACCGGCTCGCTCACGCAGGCGGGCAGCGGCCAACTGACGCTCACCGGCACGAGCACGCTGTCCGGGCCCACGACGGTCGGGGCCGGCACGCTGGCCGTCAACGGCTCGCTGGCCGCATCGACCGTGACCGTGCAGGGCGGCGGGACGGTGACGGGCACCGGCACGATCGGCGGCCTCGTCGTCGCGAGCGGCGGCACCGCGTCGCTGTCGCAGCCGGGGCAGGCGCTGAACGTCGCAGGCAACGTGACGTTCCAGCCGGGCTCGACGATGCAGGTCGCCATGACGCCGCAGCAAAGCGGCAGCCTCGCGGCGACGGGCAGCGCGACGCTGAACGGCGGCAACGTGCAGGTGATCGCGAGCCAGGCGTCGTACCAGGCAGGCACGCAGTACACGATCATGAGCGCGGGCGGCGGCGTCCAGGGGCAGTTCGCGGGCGTGAGCTCGACCTATGCGTTCGTGACGCCGACGCTCAGCTATGACCCGAATCACGTGTACCTGCAGCTGTCGTCGAACGGCACGTCGTTCATGTCGGTCGCGACCACGCCGAACGAGGTGGCGGTCGCCCAGGCGATCAGCTCGCTGAAGGCAGGCAATGCGGTGTACGACTCGGTGCTCGTCGCGGACGCGCCCACCGCGCGCACCGCGTTCCGGCAACTCGACGGCGAGTTCTACGCGAGCACGAAGAGCATGCTGATGACCGACAGCCGTTACGTGCGCGATGCGGTGTCGGACCGCGTGCGCCAGGGGCTCGCGGCGGGGTCGGGACCGCTCGCGGCGCTGTCGTCGGGCGGCTCGGCGCTGTGCGACGACACGGGCACCGCCGCGGCGCGCGACAACGCGCTGCCGCCCGAGCGGCGGCTCGGCTCGCACGCCGGCTGCGTCAGCAACGTGCCGTATCGGCCGGTCGTGTGGGGGCAGGGCTTCGGCGGCCGCAGCCGGCTCGCCGGCGACGGCAACGCGGCGACGATCAACCGCAGCATGACGGGCTTCATCGCCGGCGCGGACATGGCGCTCGACGACCGCACGCGCGTCGGCCTCGCGGCCAGCGTCACGCACGGCTCGCTCGACAACGACCAGGCGTCGTCGGCGTCGCTGAACAGCTACTCGGTCGTGCTGTACGGCGGCGCGCAGTTCGACGCGCTCGGCGTGCGCGGCGGCGCGGCCTATACGTGGCACCGGATCAACGCCGACCGCCATCCGTCGTACGCGGGCTTCAGCGACAGCAACTCGGCCAGGTACGACGCGAACACCGCGCAGGTGTTCGGCGAGGTCGGCTACGCGATTCCGGTCGGGCGCTTCGCGCTCGAGCCGTTCGCGGGGCTCGCTTACGTGCGCCTGCATACCAACGCCTATACGGAAAGCGGCGGCGCGGCCGCGCTGCGCACCGACGCGGACACGAGCCACGTCGGCTTCTCGACGCTCGGCGTGCGCGCGGCGACGGAGCTCGGCGTGCTCGCGAAGGGCACGTTGACCGCGCACACGACGGCCGGCTGGCGGCATGCGTTCGGCAACGTGCGGCCGACGTCGACGTTCGCGTTCGCGGCCGGCAGCACGTCGTTCCAGGTCGCGGGCGTGCCGATCGCGCGCGACAGCGCGGTGCTCGAGCTCGGGCTCGATGCGAGCGTCACGAAGAACCTGACGCTCGGCGTGTCGTACAGCGGCCAGTTCGGCAGCGGCGTGCGCGACAAC
Source organism: Burkholderia sp. MSHR3999 (assembly GCF_000833595.1). NCBI lineage: Bacteria > Pseudomonadati > Pseudomonadota > Betaproteobacteria > Burkholderiales > Burkholderiaceae > Burkholderia > Burkholderia sp. MSHR3999. The sequence continues at coordinate 2,091,328 of NZ_JRFO01000007.1, read as the reverse complement.
GCGGTGCTCGGCAATATCCTGTGGAAGTTCTGACCCTGCGCTGACCCGCGCCTGGCGCGGCGTCGCGGGAGCGCGGCCCCGCACGGCATCGACGCCGTGCGGGGCCGCGGTTCGTGCGTCGCTGCGAACGCGGCGCAATCTGGCCTATCCTGTGCGGAACGAGCGACGCGCGCTGTGCGTGCTGCCCAACACAGGAGCATCGATGCCGAATCACGCCGACGAGACGACGACGCGCGCGCCGCAAGTCGCGCCCGTGCCCCCGACCCAGGCGTCGGGGCCCGCATTCATCGCGCCCGAGGCCGACCCGCAGGCGGACGCGCGCAACAACCAGTACGTGCTGAAGGCCGGCGACGCGTTCGTGGTCAGCGACGCGCTCGGCGACGTCAGCGGGCACGACGACGGCCTGTTCGTCGACGACATGCGCGTGCTGTCGAAATGGCGGCTGACCTTCGGCGGCCGCGCGCCGTCGCTGCTGTCGGGCGCGACCAGCGCCGACAACGCGTCGTTCACCGCGCACCTGACGAACCGGCCGCTGCCGCCGCTCGGCGGCCACGAGACGCCCGAAGGGGTGATCCACATCGAGCGGATGCGCGTGCTCGCGAACAACGTGCTGTACGAAGCGCTGACGTTGACGAACTACGGCGCGAGCGAGGCCGAGGTGCCGCTGTCGGTGTCGTTCGCCGCCGATTTCAAGGACATGTTCGAGGTGCGCGGCACGCACCGCGCGCGCCGCGGCACGATCGCTCAGCCGCGCATCGACGCGGGCGCGGTGCGGTTGCGCTACGACGGGCTCGATCGCGTCGAGCGCGCGGTGACGCTCAACTTCTCGCCGGCGCCCGACGCGCTGTCGGTCGACCGCGCCGATTACCGGCTGACGATCGCCGCGCAGGCGTGCGTGTCGATCTACCTGACCGTCGAGGCGACCGTCGGCGCGGCGCATGGAGAGACGCCCGGGTGCGGCCGCGCCGCATTGCGCACCGCACTCGTCGCGGTGCACCGCGCGATGCGCGCGCGGCGCGCGACGATGGCCCGCGTGCGCACCGGCAACCCGCTGTTCAACGCGTGGCTCGACCGTTCGCTCGCGGATCTCGGGCTGCTGACGACGCAGCTCGACACCGGGCCGTATCCGTATGCCGGCATTCCGTGGTTCTCGACGCCGTTCGGCCGCGACGCGGTGATCACGTCGCTGCAGATGCTGTGGCTGCAGCCGTCGCTCGCGCGCGGCGTGCTGCGTTTTCTGGCCGCGCATCAGGCGCGCGAGACGTCGGCATTCCGCGACGCCGAGCCGGGCAAGATCATGCACGAGTTCCGCAAGAGCGAGATGGCGGCGACGGGCGAGGTGCCGTTCGCGCTGTACTACGGCGGCGTCGACACGACGCCGCTGTTCGTCGTGCTGGCGGGCGCGTATGTCGAGCACACCGGCGACGACGCGCTGATCGACGAACTGTGGCCCGCGCTCGAACGCGCGATCCAGTGGGTGAGCGACAAGTGCGACCGCAATCCTTACGGACTCCTCGATTACCAGCGCACGTCGGAACGCGGGCTCGCGAACCAGGGCTGGAAGGACAGCCACGATTCGGTGTTCCATGCGGACGGTCGCTTTCCCGACGGGCCGATCGCGCTCGTCGAAGTGCAGGCGTATGCGTGCGCGGCGTTCGACGCGATGTCGGCGTGCTCGCAGCGGCGCGGCCATGCGGCCGACGCGACGCGCTATGCGCTGCGCGCGAGGACGCTGCGTGAGCAGGTGGAGGCGCTGTTCTGGATGCCCGACGCGAATTTCTACGGGATCGCGCTCGACGGTCGCGGCGAGCTGTGCCGCGTGCTCGCGTCGAACGCCGGGCATCTGCTCGCGTTCGGCCTGCCGGACCCGGCGCGCGGCGCGGCGGTCGCGGATGCGCTCGGCTCGACGCTGTTCCAGACCGGCTGGGGCGTGCGCACGCTGGCGGCCGGCCAGCCGCGCTTCAATCCGATGGCGTATCACAACGGCTCGGTGTGGCCGCACGACAATGCGCTCGCCGCGCGCGGGCTCGCGCGCTACGGCGACAAGGCCGCCGTGCTGAACCTGCTGCGTTCGCTGTTCGAGGCGGCGGTCAGCTTCGAGATGCGGCTGCCGGAACTGTTCTGCGGGTTCCCGCGCCGGCGCGGCGAGCCGCCGACCGCGTATCCGGTCGCGTGCCTGCCGCAGGCGTGGGCCGCCGGCGCGCCGTTCATGATGCTGCAGGCGTGCCTCGGCGTGAGCGTCGACGCCGCGCGTCACGAAGTGCGGGTCGAGCGGCCGGCGCTGCCGGAAGGCGTCGACTGGCTGCGGATCGACGATCTGCGGGTCGGCGACGACAGCGTGTCGCTGACGTTCCGGCGTGTCGACGGCCAGGTGGTCGCGGCGGCGGAGCCGGGGCGCGTGAAGGTCGTCGCGGTGCTGTAAGGGAAAGGCCAGCCGCTGCGCGCGAACGTTGCGCAATGTCGCGCCACGCTCGCGCGCAGCGGCATAGAATCGCGACATGACCCTCGAACATTCCCGGAGGCACACGATGACGACCGACAAGCGGCCCGACGACGGCGAGCAGAAGCTCGAGCATCTCGAAGCGGCGGTCAACCACCTGCACGAGTCGATCGAATCGCAGCGCATTGCCGTCGGCGCGGCGAAAGGCATTCTCTTCAGCCTGATCGAAACCCTGGGCGCGCTGATCGGCGACCCGGATCTGCCCGAGCATGCGCGCTCCGGCTACGAGGCGCTGCGCAACAAGGCGCGCGACCTGCGCGGCTCGCTCGACAAGCACTGAGCCCATCCGCGGCGGCGCGCTCGCGCCGCCGCACTTCCACGCGGTTGCCCGCCGCGCTGCACAATCGTGCACGCGCGACACAAAATGCCGTGCGCTCAATGAGTTAGGGGGCGCATGCGCAGGATATCCACAAGCTTGCCAACAAAATCTGTGGAGAACGCACGCGCCGCCGGCGCGGCGCGCGGCGATCCAGTCACGCGTGCCTCATGCTTGCCGCCCGGGCGGTGTCGGATCGAATTCCCTGTTGCGTCAAATACTTACGCGCCGCGTCAGCAGGATATCCACAGGCTTGCCAACAAAATCTGTGGACAAGTTGCGGGCAATTGCATCGCCGAGGTTGGCAATGCGGGGCCGCCGCGCACTCGTCGCGGCGCCGCGCGGGCGAGCTGCCCGATCCGTGCATCGCAACCGGAAATCGTGCGGGATCAATGAGTTAGGGGTCGGGTGCCCAGGATATCCACATCCTTGCCAACACAAACTGTGGACAAAGCGGGCGCCATCGCGCGATCACTCGACCGGCGCCGCGCCGGCCGCTTCGCTCGCGATCCAGTCGCGAAACAGCGTCATCGCCGGCGTGAGCGGCTTCGATTTCAGCGACGTGAGCCAGTAGCCGCCCGCCTGCACGTCGATGTCGAACGGCCGCGCGAGCAGGCCGAGCTGCAGCTCGCGCGTGAACATGCAGGCCGGCGCGAGCGCGACGCCCGCGCCCTGCATTGCCGCCTCGACCATCAGCCGCGACGAGTCGAACACGGGGCCGTTGACCGGCCACGGCTCGAGCTGCGCGGCCGCGAACCAGCCGAGCCATTCGTCGGTGCGGTACGAGCGCAGCTGCGTTTCGTTCGCGAGATCGCCGGGCTGCGCGACGCGCGCGGCGATCTCCGGCGCGCACAACGCGGTGAGCGGCGCATCGAGCAGCCGTTCATTGCGCGTCGCCGGCCAGTTGCCGACGCCGAAGCGGATCGCGAAATCGAGCCCCTCGGCCGCCAGGTCGACGACGTTGTTGTTGGTCCGCAGCCGCAGCTCGACGAACGGGTGGACGTCGCCGAATCGCTTCAGTCGCGGCATTAGCCAGCCTAGGGCAAACGTGCCGACGACCCCGATCGACAGCACCTCGTGGAAGCGCCCGCCGTCGAACTGCTTGAGCACCGTCTCGATGCGGCTGAACGCGTCGCTCAGCACGGGCAGCAGCGCGCGCCCCTCGTCGGTGAGCCCGAGCCCGCGCGGCAGGCGCGTGAACAGCATGCAGCCGAGCCGCTCCTCGAGCGCGCGAACTTGCTGGCTGACCGCGGCCTGGGTCACGCTCAGCTCGAGGCCGGCGCGCGTGAAGTTCAGGTGGCGCGCCGACGATTCGAATGCGCGCAACGCATTCAGTGGAAGGTGAGGACGGAGCGTTGTCATAAGAAATTCTTTTGTCAGCGCTCAATTATCGTTGCTTGTCAGACAAACGTAAAGCCGGGATATTGCGTGTCGCCGGGCCGGCATCCTGATCCCATCCACCACGAGACAAACGACATGACCTACTCATCGCAACGTCGAACCCTGCTGCTGGCCGCCGCGACGGCGCCGCTCGCGCTGACCCTGAGCGCGTGCGCGTCGCCGCTCGCGAATGCTTCTTCCGTGGGGGCGGCGAGCTCGCTCGCGGAACTCGAACGCGCCGCGGGCGGCCGCCTCGGCGTGCACGCGCTCGATACCGCGACCGGCCGGCGTGTGCAGCATCGCGCCGACGAGCGGTTTCCGTTCTGCAGCACGTTCAAGGCCATCCTGATTGCGGTGGTGCTCGCGGAGTCCGTCGCGCGTCCGGCGCTGTTCACGCAGCGCGTGACGTACCGGCAGGCCGATCTCCTGGAGTGGTCGCCGGTGACGGAGAAGCACGTGGACACGGGCATGACGGTCGGCGAGCTGTGCGAGGCGACGGCCCAGTACAGCGACAATGCAGCCGCGAACCTGCTGATGAAGCTGCTCGGCGGGCCGGCGGCGGTGACCGCGTTCGCACGCTCGATCAGCGACGATACGTTCCGGCTCGACCGTTGGGAACCCGAACTGAATACCGCGCTGCCGGGCGACGCGCGCGATACGACGACGCCCGCCGCGATGGCGGCGAGCCTGCGCGCACTGGCGCTCGGCGATGCGTTGCCGGCGCCGCAGCGTGCGCAGTTCGCGCAATGGCTGCGCGGCAACAAGACGGGCGACAAGCGGATTCGCGCGGGCGTGCCGACGGGATGGCAGGTCGGCGACAAGACCGGCACGGGCGACTACGGGACGACCAACGACATCGGCGTGCTCTGGCCGCCCGCACGCGGGCCGATCGTGCTGACCGTGTACTACACGCAGGCGCGCGCCGATGCGAAGAGGAAGGACGACGTGATCGCGGCGGCGACGCGCATCGCGATCGCGGCGCTCGGTTGAGTGAAGCGCGACGGGGGCGAGGCCGTGCCGCATGCGTGGCGCGCGTGCCGAAGTGTTGTGAGATCAACCACTTGCGTCACGCATGCTCAGGATATCCACACGCTTGCCAACAAAAACTGTGGACAAGCGGCCGGCTCAGGCCCGCATGCGTGGCATGTCGCGTGAACGGGCGGCGAGCGCATCGCGTCGATGCGCCACGTGCCTCATTCGCGACCGCGCGAGGAAAGTCTTTCGGATCAAATGCTTGATCGGAGTATGCGCAGGCTATCCACATGCTTGCCAACACAATCTGTGGATAAATACACGCGCCTGCGCATCGCGTCGCGTGCCTCTTTCGTAGCGATGCAACGAAAGCCTTTCGGATCAAGCGCTTGATCGCGGATTGCGCAGGCTATCCACATCGTTGCCAACAAAATCTGGGGAAAAGTCGGGCCGCACGCGATCGTGTGAAGCGACCGGCCGCTTCGCGATACGTCGACGGTCAGCTGCTCCGCTGATCGTCGACGGCCGGCCAGCGCGCGAACGCGAACACCCAAAGCATGACGAAGTTCGGGATCGGCACGATCATCGTCAGCACTCACCAGCCCGAGTGGCCGGTGCGCCGGACGATGCGGACATACGGATAGATACAGACGACGAAGACGACGAGTGCGACGAGCAACTTCAGCGCGCTGAAATGATGCATGGCTTTCCTCCTCGGATGAGTCAATCGTCGTTGTATCGCGGACCGTTGCATGTGCAGTGCGCCACCGGCAGATTGGCAGGGTGTGCATGGCATGCGTGATGTCTACGCGCCGTGTACATGGGCGTCAAGCCGCGTCGGCGCGTGCTCGTGCCGCATCGTTGGCATGCGTCGCAATTCGCCGTGCGATCAATGGCTTAGCGCACATTTGCGCAGGATATCCACAAAGCTGCCAACAAAAGCTGTGGGTAACCTGGGAATCAGCAGATCGCCTCATGTAGCACGCTGAACATCTCAAAAAAAGAACGATCGTGAACGATTGTTACGTTTTCGCCTGAAAGCAACAATTCACTTCAATCGCTGCGGCGGTCACTTCTCAAGTCTGCTTTTCTGCGGCTATCTTCTCCCCCGAACCTGCGATCACTGCATCGTCTACGGGCAAGGCCGTGCTCATGACGATTGCAAATCAAGCCGCCCTGGCGGATGTCGCCGCCGCGGACATGTCCTCACTCCCAACCTGAATCGACCACGTTCACATCCATGACCCTTCCTCCGTGCCCGTATTGTGAGAAGCAAGGTTTGCCGATACTGCTGACGCGGTACGGCATTGCGCCGGAAAAGACCTTCATGGCGAGGCCGGGCAAGCCGCCGGCTGGAAAGGCCGCTCCGAAGGCTGCTGCGACCGTTGGCGATCCGACGCCAGCGATTCCGCTGGGCAAGACCACCGAAGCTCATTACACCGTGCGCAGTCTGCGGGGTGGGTACGTGTACGTCTATTACGAGGTGAGCAAATCGTGGGAAGCCTACGCGGTCGATAACGAAGGGCGTCTGACGTCGGTTTCGCTGGACGGCTACATGCCGCCGCAGGCGTGGCCATTTCATGCGGCCTGCGCGAGAAACATGCAGAAGGTGGCCAATGCGTCGTTGCTCACCATTCTTGATCCTAAGACGGCCGGGAAGGTGTGGTTCGGCTTTTCCGACGCATGGTGGACGGCTGCCGTGCGCACGGACAACGAGTCGGAAAGCGTTCGCCGGCATCACATGCGCTGCATCGATGTAGGGGGCTGGTACAACGACAATCAGCCGGCCAAGGTGCCGGCCCATGCCAGTGCCATGACGAACGTCGATGCTGTCGTCGCCGACTACGCGATGTCCGGCGACGATTGCCGGCGCCTGTTCTTCTGGAGTCCTTTTCCGGGCTTGCGTCATGACGGGCTTCAGATACCCCGGGCGCATGCCCTGAAAGCCGAATCGCAGCGGCTCCTGAAAGACAAGGGGCTCGTCGTGGTGCTGGACGATCCTGTTGCGATCCTGCAGGAAATTTCGGCTTATATCGACAAACGCTGGTACAGCTTCATGTCGCAGAACGATGCGAAGGACCCTTTGCATCCCGGCGAGACGTGGCGTCGCAAATCCGCGTTGAGTTCGGCCTTGGACGTGCTCAAGCAGCGTGTCGAACGCGAAGCGGAAGCCAGCGTCTATGGCGATGCCAGGGCGGCGCACGAGAACATCGAATGGCTCGACGGCGGCGATGGGCGGCGCGTCTATAACGTGGCTTTGAGCTCGCCCGACTATCGCAAGCTCGCGCAGCCGATTCTCGATGAAAAGGTCAGTCAGGCCGATCTCGACATGGCGCGCAAGAAGCGATGGGGCGCTTATGCGAAGCTGTTCGATCCCGCGCAGCGGGAAGCCTTCGAAAAGCGCTATGAAGCCGCTTCGGCATTGTACGACGCCGAGTACACCGCGCCGCTCGCCAACGCGCATGCAGCGTGGCTGCGCAACGCGAAGCTGCATGCGGTGTTCGATCATCATTTTGACATGCATGACATCAACAGCGGTGTCGCGTTTTCGGGCGTGGCGCTGTCCTGCATGAGGGGAACCGGCGGGCTTGGCGCCTGCATGCAGGTTTATAGCGACTGGTACGAACAGCCGATCGACAGGAGTCCGATCTGGCGTGCCAAGCTTCTGAATCATCAGCCGTTGTTGCAGGCTGTGGACAGCGTGTCCGGTAGCGCCGACTCGCCTTTCACGAACGTCGACAACTGGATCAATCTCTCCGTCGTCTACAGCACCGCCGTCGAGAAGATCAAGGCGCGGGGCGCGGCGCTGAGCGCACCCGGCACGAGGGCGAATGCAATCGAGAGCGTCGATGTGTTGCCCGCGCTGCTCCAGGAGCTGGGTGTGCTTCCGATGACGCGCCTGACGAAAGGCGGCAAAGCGGGCACGGCCTTGCTGGCCACGCTCGGCATGCGTGCGGGTCATCCGGTGCGCTGGGTGCAGGTGGTCGGTACGCGGCGTGATTTCTTCATGAGCGTGATGGAGGTGATCCAGGCATCGCAAAAGAAACGCGGCATTTCGCTGGGGAATCTTCAGTATTCGCTCAAGGATCAATTGCGGATGTTCGGGATTGAAGGGGTTGCGCTGGACGAGAAGATCCAGTTCTGGACTGTCGTGTTCGATGAACAGGCGCAGCGTGATCTGGCAAACCAACGCGTGCCGCCTGCGCAGCGCGGCGATGCGCTGGGGAAGGCGTTGAAGGTCGTCACGGTCGAGGAGTTCAGGAAAAGCACGCTGGCCAGGACCGTTGAGTTTGCGACCCGTCCGGGAAGTCTCGCCGGAGTCGGTTTGTTGTTGTCCTGTTTGGGGCTGCAGCAGGCTGGCAGCGCCGACGCATCGATGAAACATCTTCAGACTCGTGCCGTCATGAAGATCGCCGCGTTGTATAGCGCAGGGGCGGGGAGTTTGCTCGAATTGGTGCGAGTGGGGGCCAAGGTGGTCAAGGAGGCCAAGGAGACACGGATTCCATTGTTGAGCCCGTGGCTGAGTGCGAGGTTGGGTGAGCGGGGATTCATGATTTGGGAGGGGTTGGGAGGGGTGGCGGTGGGCGTGGGAACGATCATTCTCGGGCTGATCGATTTGCAAAATGCAATTGAATCTGAAAAGCGGAAACAACCGGGCATGTTGGTTCTTTATGCGATTAATTCCGGTTCAGAATTTGCTGTAGGTGGCTACACCGCTGCTATCGGTGTTCGTCTCATTATTTGGCGGGTTGTTACGGGATTCAGTCCTGTCATCTTTTGGCTTACTGCGGTCATTTTTGTTGCAAGCATTATCATCGAAGTGGAAAAAGATCCGCCGGCAATGGATTGGGTGAGGCAATGTCTGTGGGGTAAGGAGAATAATTATAAAAGCGAGGCTGAGGAACTCGATAACTTTGATAAGGCATTGATTGGATGAACTCGTGGATGACATGGTTGCTGACGCGCAATTCCGACTTGGTGATGTCAGGGCGTTATATGCGCGAGCCGGCGTGGACGCCAAGCGAGCAGTTCAAGAAAACTCGGCTTGATCAGAGGCAATGCTCATCTAACGAGCCTTGCACCCTCGGTGGCGTCATCGAGTTCAACGAAACCTATATGGATGTTGTTGACTGGTCGTATCAAAAAGTCGGGCCTTTTGAGGTGATTTTGACTTTTTTATTGTTAGCCTTTCCATATGGTGTGGCTAGAATTGCATGGATATTTTTTTCGGATCCATGGCCAGATGATGTGTACGTTGGGGGGCTTCTTGCCACGATCTTCGTAATTGTGTTGGGTATGCTGCATGTAATTTGGTTTGGGTGTGTGGCATTTAATGTCTTTACCGGTTTCACTCATTACCCTGTTCGTCTGGATCGCAAGAACAAGATGGTTCATGTGTTTCGCCGTAACGGTGCAGGAGGGGTAAGCAGCTATCGCTGGCGCGATATCACCTTCGGCATGAGAGGTGGAGGTGCCTTGCAACGCAGTTTCGCTGCGGGTGCGATGCACGGCTATGTGCGATGTCCCGATGGCAGCTACGACTACTTCCGTTTGGGTGTGATATGGCCAACCGACGAGGGCATGCGTGGACAGTGGGAGTACTACCGCCGCTATATGGAAGAAGGCCCGGATACGCTGCCGGAACCGGAAATCCTGCTGCCGATCGAGCGCAAGCGGGAATCGTTCCGTATGGGGGCGCAGCTGTGCTGGTTCTGGGCCGGCCCGATGCTTGGTCCGGCAATTTTCCTCGCACCGCTGACGGTTCCCGGCAGCCTGTTGCGCTGGTTCATCATGCACGTGACGCGCCGCTTGCCGCGCTGGCCGCAGCACGTTGTGGATGCCTGCCCGATCTCGCCGGACGACAAATATGCGTTCAAGCCGGCCCAGTCATTGAACGTATCGCTGGATCTCGCCTTCATCGTAACCGCGAGCGTGCTCGCACTCGATGCAACGCTGATCTACTGGTTCGTCAGCTGGTTGAGCCAACCCGGATATCACTGATACGAGGTCAAGGCAAATTACCCGACGCGGCATCCACTGGTACATCGCCGACGCGCCGTGGTTCACGTCGCGAAACAATCGCACGTGGTGCGCCGCTGCCGCGCGCCCGCCCTGCATCACGCATGCCAAAGCCCGCCGGATCAAGGGCTTAGCGCGGTGATGCGCAGGATATCCACAAGCTTGCCAACAAAATCTGTGGACAAGCCGGGCATCGCGACGGCTTCAGGCTGGTGCATTGAAACGCACCGTCACGGTGAGCCCGCGTCCGCACGCGCTCGTGCCGAGCGTGACCGTCGCGCGATGCTGCTCGGCGATCCGCTTGACGATCGACAGGCCGAGCCCGCTGCCCGACGACGTCGCCGCCTGCGCGCCGGCGCCGCGATAGAACCGCTCCCACACGTCCGCGCGCTCCGCTTCCGGAATGCCGGGGCCGTCGTCCGACACTTCGAGCACGGGCGTCGCGCCGTCGACGCGCGCGCTCACGTCGATGCAGGCGCCGTCGCCCGCATAGCGGATCGCGTTGTCGACGAGATTGTTCAGCAGCACGCGCAAGGTATCGGCGTTGCCGGCGACCGTGACGGGCGACGCGCCGATCGCGCCGAGGTCGACGCGATGCGCGTCGGCGACGCGCGCGCGATCCGCGACCACCGCGCGGCACAGCGCGGCGAGATCGACCGGCGCGAACGCGGCCGTCTGCGCGTCCGGCTCGATGCGGGCGAGCGTCAGCAACTGTTCGGCGAGATGGCCGAGCCGCGTCGTCCCGGCGTGGATCTGCGCGAGGATGCGCTCGCGTTCGTCGGGCGTCGCCGCGCGCCGCAGCAACTGCGACTGGATCGACAGGCCCATGATCGGCGTGCGCAGCTCGTGCGCGGCGTCGGCGATGAAATGCCGCTGCAGCGTGAACGAGCGGTCCAGGCGGGCGAGCAGGTCGTTGATCGCTTCGGCGAGCGGCCGCACCTCGTTCGGCATCGACGCGACGTCCACCGGTTCGAGATTGTTGGCATTGCGGCGCTTGAGGCCGGCGGCGATCAGGCGCAGCGGCCGCAGCCCCGCACCGATGCCGAACCACAGCCCGATCGCCAGCACGGGCAGCATCGACAGCACCGGCCACAGCAGATGCACGGCGATGCCGGCGATCGCTTCCCAGCGCGCGTGGCGGGCCTGCGCGACGCGAATCGTCGTGCCGCCGCGTTCGGTCACATAGGTGCGCCACGACTGGCCGCCGACGTCGACGCTCGCGATGCCGGCCTGCGCCGGCGGCGGCAGCGTCAGATCGCGGTCGGTCGAATAGACGAGCGTGCCGTTGCGCCACACCTGCAGCAGCACCGCGTCGGGATCGTCGGCCTTGAAGCGGTGCTTGCCGCGGGCGTCGCCGCTGAACGACAGCTCGCCGTTCGGGCCGACGACGATTTGTTTCGTCATGCTGCGCATCTGGTCGTCGAGCAGGTCGTCGAGTTCGCGCAGCGCGCCCCAGTAGGTGCCCGCGCTCGCGAGCAGGCCGATCACGCAGGCGGCGGGCAGCAGCCAGAACAGCAGGCGCCGCCGCAGCGATGCGCCGCTCCAGCGCATGAGCGCGCGCCGCAGGCCCGTCATGCCGCGTCACCGATCCGGTAGCCGACGCCGCGCACCGTGCGGATCATGTCGTGACCGAGCTTCTTGCGCAGGTTGTGGATGTGCACCTGCACCGCGTTGCTTTCGATTTCCTCGCCCCAGCTGTACAGGCGCTCCTCGAACTGCTCGCGGGAAATCACCGCGCCCGGCTCGCGCATCAGCTCGTGCAGCAGCACGAATTCCTTCGGCGACAGCGTCACTTCGGCGTCGTCGAGCCAGACGAGGTGCTTGACGGGATCGAGCCGCAGCGGGCCGACCGCGAGCGTGGTCTGCGCGCGCCCGGCGTGACGCCGGTTGACCGCGCGGATGCGCGCGAGCAGCTCCTCGAGCGCGAACGGCTTCACGAGGTAATCGTCCGCGCCGCTGTCGAGCCCGGCGATGCGCTCGGACAGGCCGTCGCGCGCGGTGATGACGATCGCCGGCAGGTTCTCGTCGCGGCGGCGCAGCGCGGCGAGCACCGACAGGCCGTCGCGGTTGGGCAGGCCGAGGTCGAGCAGCAGCAGGCCGTAGCCGGTGGTGCGCAGCGCGAGCGACGCGGCGTCGCCGTCCTTCACCCAGTCGACCGCGAAGCCTTCCTGCTTCAGACCGTGTTCGAGCCCGCTGCCGATCAGCGGATCGTCTTCGACGAGCAGTACGCGCATGGGTTCGTGTCTCTCCGTGAGGGCGCAAGGCCGCGCCCGATGCGCCCATGATAAGCGTGTGCGGCTTAGGGGGAGCTTAAGCGGGGCGCGCCGTCATTCGACTTCCGGCAGATCCGGACGCAATTCGGCTTCGATTCGGTCGATCGACGGCAACCCCGATTCGAGCGATTTCGGGATTTGTCGGAGGAGTTGATATTCGGCGACGCCCATCGGATTGGCCATGCCGCGCAGCGCATATTCGGCGACGAGGCGGTTCCTTTCCCGGCAAAGCAGCAGGCCGATCGTCGGTTGATCTTCCGGCGCTCTCAACTGGGCATCGACCGCGGACAGATAGAAGTTGAGCTGGCCGGCGTAGTCGGGCCGAAAGGGCGTCGCCTTGAGTTCGACCACGACGTAGCAGCGCAGCTTCAGATGATAGAACAACAAGTCGATGAAGAATTCGTCGCCGCCGACCTCGAGCCGGTACTGGCGGCCGACGAACGCAAACCCGGCGCCGAGCTCGAGCAGGAACCGCGTGATATGCCGGGTGAGCGCCTGTTCGATGTCGCGTTCCTGCGCGTCCTCGGTCAGGCCGAGAAAGTCGAAGACGTACGGGTCTTTCAGGGCTTCGCGCGCCAGATCGGATTGCGGCGGCGGCAGGCGTGCGTCGAAATTGGTCACCGCGCTGCCGGCACGGGTATGCGCCTGCGTGTCGATCTGCATCGCCAGCACGTTGCGCGACCAGCCGTGTTCGAGGGATTTGCCGGCGTACCAGTCGCGGTCAGCCGGGTCCTTGACCTTGTCGAGCAGTGTGCAGAGATGAAACCACGGCAATTGTGCAGCAGGTTGCTGCACAAATTCCGGCGCCGGCCACGCCTGTGCGAGCGCCCGCATGTATTTGAGGTTGCGCGGCGAAAATCCGCGCATGTCGGGAAAGGCGTCCTTCAAGTCGCGCGCGAGCTGGTCGATCACTTTCGCGCCCCATCCCCGCTGCTGCTGCCGTTCCAGGATGTCGCGACCGATCTGCCAGTACAGCGTGACAAGCTCGCGGTTCGCGCTTGCGGCGGCGCGTTGCCGTGCGTGCTCCACGCGTTGCTTGAGGTCGGTCAGCCAGCTTCGATAATCGTCGCCCCAAGGGCCGGCGGATAGGGTGTCGGTCATGTCACGCAAAGCGGCGGCGCGCTTCAATCAGATCGGGACATTATCCCGGGGCGATCATCTTCGGGCAACGTGCCGTCAGCGATTGGTCTCCATGCCGATGCGCGGCCGCAGAGATTCGTACCAGTCCAATGCGTCTCCACGTCGCATCGCCGTGACCTTCAGCTTTGCTTAATCTTACGTTTCGTAATCTGCGGGCGTCGCGTTCATCGGGAGCGCGGCGCCATGACAAGAAAAGGAACGACATCATGAAGCAACTGGCCAGAATCCTGACGATCGCGCTCGCCGCGCTGCCGGCCGCCGTGTACGCGCAATACACGGGGCCGTCCGCATTGACGACCACCACCGTGAAGGAGCTGCTCGCGAACGGCAAGGACGATCAGCACGTGCAGCTGCAGGGCCGCATCGTCAAGCACGTCGGCGGCGAGGACTACGAGTTCGCCGATGCGACCGGCACGATCCGCGTCGAGATCGACGACAAGCTGTGGGCCGGCGGCCAGCCCGTCAGCGACAAGAGCGAAGTGAAGCTGACCGGCGAATTCGAGCGCAAGTGGTCGGGCCGCGTGAAGGTCGACGCCGACCGGATCGACGTGGTGCGCTGACGGGCGCGTGCGGGGCCGGTGATACCATGAGCGACCGGTTCCCGTTCTCACCAAGATGGCCGCCAATTTCGACGAACTCGCGTCCCGGATCCGGGCGCAATTTTCCGAGCTGAGCCCGCAATTCCAGGCGGGCGCGGCATTTCTGCTCGATCATCCTGACGAAGTCGCCGTGTCGTCGATGCGCAAGGTCGCGCAGCGCGCGCAGGTGCAGCCCGCGTCGCTCGTGCGGCTCGCGCAGCAATTCGGTTTTCCCGGCTGGAACGAGTTGCGCGACCTGTGCGTCGCGCGCGTGCGCACGCGCCCCGAGCCGCTGACGCAGCGCGCGCGCTCGCTCGTGCGGCCCGACGCGAAGGCGTCGCTCGCGCATGACCTGCTCGCCGCGCAGCAGCACAACCTCGCCGCGACCGCCGCGCAGAACGCGCAAGCGCTCGCCGAAGCCGCGAAGCTGATCCGCAAGGCGTCGCACGTGCACGTCGCGGGATTCCGCTCGTGCTATCCGGTCGCGTTCGGGCTCGTATACGGCTACCGGCTGTTCCGGCCGACGGTGTCGCTGCTCGCCGGCGTCGCCGGCTCGCTCGAAATGGAACTGCGCTCGATCGCGAAGCACAGCGCGACCGTGATCGTCAGCTTCGCGCCGTACTCGGCGGAAGCCACGCGCGTCGCGCAAGCCGCGAGGGCGCAGGGCAGCCGGATCGTCGCGATCACCGACAGCGCGGTGTCGCCGATCGCGCTGCATGCCGATGCGCAGCTGATCTTCACGCACGACAGCCCGTCGTTCTTCCCGTCGCTCGTCGCCGCGCATGCGCTCGCCGAAGCGCTCGTCGCGCAGCTGCTGGCGCTCGAAGGCAGCGACGCGATCGCCGCGCTCGAGCGGGCGGAAGCCGAACTGCACGCGAAGGGCGCCTACGTGGTCTGATTCCGATGGATCGCGAGGCGCGGCCGCCCCCGTCCGCTTCGCGCACCCACATTTCAACGCACGCCGTATCGTCGCCGCACGCCACGCGCGTATGCTGGGGCTTCCCCATTCCGACGGAGCCCTCGATGACCCATCCTGACCTTCAGTCCCGCCACGCGCACGCATTCCGTGCGCTGCATGCGCAGCCCGGCGCGTTCATCCTGCCGAATCCGTGGGACGCCGGCACCGCGCGCCTGCTCGCGATGGCCGGCTTCCACGCGCTGGCGACGACGAGCGCCGGCTATGCCTATGCGCGCGGCCTGCCGGACAACGCGGTCGGCCGCGACGCGATGCTGGCGCACATCGCCGAGATCGTCGCGGCAGGCGGCTTGCCGGTGAGCGCCGACCTCGAGAACGGCTTCGGCGACGCGCCGGAGACGGTCGCCGAGACGATCCGGCTCGCGGCCGGGGCAGGCGCGGTCGGCGGCTCGATCGAGGACGCGACGGGCCGTCCCGACGCGCCGATCTATCCGCACGACGCGGCGGTCGAGCGCATCGCGGCGGCGGTTGCCGCGGCGCGCGCGCTGCCGTTCCCGTTCACGCTGACCGCGCGTTGCGAAAACTACCTGCACGGCCGGCGCGACCTGGCCGACACGATCGCGCGCCTCGTCGCCTATCGCGACGCGGGCGCCGACGTGCTGTACGCGCCGGGCCTGACCGATCCCGACGAGATCGCCGAGCTCACGCGCGCGGTCGATGCGCCGGTCAACGTCGTGATGGGGCTGCAGGGCGTGTCGCTCAGCGTCGATGCGCTCGCGGCGCTCGGCGTGAAGCGCGTGAGCGTGGGCAGCGCGCTGGCGCGGGCCGCGCTCGGCGCCTTCCTGCGCGGCGCGACGGAAATGATGCGGGACGGCACGTTTTCGTTCGCGAATGCGGCGATTCCGTCGCGCCAGCTCGATCGCTGGTTCGCCGCGGAGAATAATCTGCCGCTTTCGTTCGAAAGCTGACGCCGAAATAAAGCATGGGATCGTTTCCAGCCGAAATTCCGATTGACGCTAATCAATCGCTGCGGCTTTCGATTAAATAACCGCTCGCGAACCGGGGGCGCCGAAATTCCGGCCCCCTGTCTTTTTGATCACTATTTATAAGAAGATGCTGTAAATTCCCGCCGATCATTCCGGGAAATCGACCGTCCGGCGGGCGTTTGCGGGGTGCATTTTGTGTTTTTTTCGCACGCGGCAGTTGCCGGTTTTTATTGTGATTGATAGTCTTCATGGCGACGTAAAAATACCGGCGGAAGTGTGCCGGATAATGAATATATAAATTTTCTGAGAGAGCCATGACGATCCGAGATATGCACCGTACCCGGTTTCGCGTCGGCGATGTCGTGACGTTGAAAACCGGCGGGCCGCGCATGACGGTGATCTATGCCGGCCCGGTCGTGTTTGACGACGCCGACTGGCTGATTTGCCAGTGGTTCGACGACAGCGGGCACTTCCGGCAGGAGATGTTCCATCACGAGACGGTCGTGCCGGAGCCGCGCGCGATTTCGGCCGGCCGGGTGCGCGTGCGGATGCAGGCGCAGCGCTACCGGTCCGCCGCGTAACGCGCACCGAAGGCGGTTCGCACAGTCGGTGGGCCGGCGAGGGGGCGTCGCCGGCTGCATCGACATTTCACGCCGGCCGGAAACATGCGGAGCGCGGCCGGGCCGATACTGCGTGCATGAACCCGACCGATCCGATTGCCGCGGTCACGCACCGCGATCCTTACCCGTACTATGCGGCGCTCGTCGACGGGCCGCCGCTCGCGTTCGACGCCACGCTCGGCCTGTGGGTGGCGAGCCGCGCCGCGACCGTGAGCGCCGTGCTCGCCCACCCCGCGTGCCGGGTCCGGCCGCTCGCCGCGCCGGTGCCGCCCGCGTTGCGCGGCACGACGGCGGGCGAGCTGTTCGGCCAGCTGATCCGCATGAACGACGGCGCGCTGCGGCACGACGCGCCGAAACGGGCGATGCAGGCGGCGCTCGCGTCGGTCGACGCGCTCGCGTTGCGCCGCCGCACGGCCACGCTCGCCGCGCAACGCTTGCCGGCGCATGCGGCGCCCGATGCGCTGAATGCGTGGTGCATGACGGTGCCGGTCTGCGCGGTGGCCGAACTGCTCGGTTTTGACGACGCGCGGCTCGACGACGTTGCCGCGTGGGTGGCCGACTTCGTCGCCGCGCTGTCGCCGCTGTCGACGGCGGCGCAACTGGCCGGTGCAAGCGCCGCGGCCGGGCGGCTGCTCGACCGGATGACGGAAATCGTCGCCGCGACGCGCGCGGACGACGGCAGCCTGGTCGCGGCGGTGCAATGCGCCGCAGGCGAGGCCGGCTGGCACGCGAGCGGCGCGCTGATCGCGAATCTGGTCGGGCTGCTGTCGCAGACGTGCGAGGCGACGGCCGCGTGGCTCGGCAATACGGTGGTCGCGTGGCTCGATCCGGCCAAGCGTCCCGCCGGCGAGCCTTGCGCGATGGACGACGCGACGCTCGATGCGTTCGTCGCGGAAGTCGCGCGCTTCGACGCGCCGGTGCAGAACACGCGCCGCTTCGTCGCGGCGCGCACGACGCTGGACGGCGTGACCGTCGACGCGGGCGACGCGATCCTGGTCGTGCTCGCGGCGGCGAACCGCGATCCGGCCGCGCAGCGCGATCCGCACCGTTTCGTGCCGGGCCGGCCGCCGGGGCCCGCGTTCGGCTTCGGCGCGGGGCCGCACGGCTGTCCCGGCGAGCGGATCGCGCGGGCGGTGACGGTGGGGGCGGTCGGGGCGCTGTTGCGCGGCGGCGGGTTGCCGCCAGGCGACGCGCCGGGCTGGCGCTACCGGGACTCGACCAACGTCAGGATGCCGAAGTTCGAGCCGGCGCGATGAGGAAACGAAAGGGGACAGGGTTCAGCGGCAGCCCTGCTTCTGCGCCCATTCCTCCTGGGCGGCGACGCGGCGCTGCACGCGTTCGACGAGGCCGGTCGAGAAGGTGCGCATGCTGATGCCGCGACGCTGGGCGAGGATCGTCTGCGCGACGTCGGCTCGCGGATTCGGCTGGCAGGCCCAGTAGAGGGTCATCAGCCAGCCGATGCCGGTCCACGCGAACAGCGCGTTGAACAGCGCGACCGTCAGCTTGTCGTGGCGGCGGCGCCGGTCGGCGATGATCGCCGGGAGAAAATAGAGCGCGATCGCGGCGACTGAGCCGGCGACTTGAATCAGGACTTCGGTCTGCATGTTGCTGCTCCATCCGGACTGCAATGGGACCGATTGTCGCGCTTTTCCCGTTGACGTGCAGACAATTGATTGTTGCGTTTTTGGATTCGATCAGGCGGCCGGCCGGTCCGCCGGCGCGGCTTCGTTACACAACGCGAAACCTTCGTCGCGCCAGCCGGTGACGCCGCCGATCATCAGCTTGACCGGCCGGCCGAGCCGCGCGAGGCGGATCGCGGCGCGGGCGGCGCCGTTGCAGTGCGGCCCGGCGCAGTAGACGACGAACAGCGTATCGGCCGGGTAGTCGGCGAGCTTGCCCGCGACGATCTTGCGATGCGGCAGGTTGCGGGCGCCGGGCACGTGGCCGGCGGCGAACAGGTCGGGGCCGCGGACGTCGAGCAGCACGAAATCGGGCGCGCCGGACGCGAGCGCGTCGTGAACGTCCCAGCAATCGGTCTCGAAACGCAGCGACGCTTCGAAATGCGCGAGGGCGGCGGGGCTGGCGGCGGCGGGAACGTCGGTGACGTAGGACATGCGAGGTTTCTCCAGGTGGCGATGCGCCCAGTATCGCGGTTCGGCGCACCGCGCGGCAGTGGCGCGATCGACAAGTTCCGGTAACATCACGCCATGCAAAACCATCTCGTCGTCGCGCTCGCCTACGATCGCCTCTGCACATTCGAATTCGGCTGCGTGGTCGAACTGTTCGCGCTCGAACGCCCGGAGCTGGGCGTCGACTGGTATCGCTTCGCGGTGTGCGCGAGCGAGCCGGGCCCCGTGCGCGCGGCCGGCGGCATCACGGTCGCCGCGCCGTACCGGCTCGCGATGCTCGACCGCGCGGACACGATCGTGATTCCCGGCTGGCGCGATCCGGACGAACTGCCGCCCGAACCGCTGCTGAAGAAACTGCGCGCCGCGCACCGGCGCGGCGCGCGCCTCTGCTCGATCTGTTCCGGCGTGTTCGTGCTGGCCGCGGCGGGCGTGCTCGACGGCCTGACCGCGACCACCCACTGGCGCTACGCGGAGCGCCTGCAGGCGCGCTATCCGGCGCTGCGCGTGAATCCGGATGCGCTGTACGTCGACGAAGGGCAGGTCATCACGTCGGCCGGGTCGGCGGCGGGGCTCGACATGCTGCTGCATCTCGTGCGCCGCGATCACGGCGGCGCGATCGCCAATCGCGTCGCACAGCGTCTCGTGCTGCCGCCGCATCGCGACGGCGGGCAGGCGCAGTTCGTGCCGCGCCCGGTGGCGCCGGGCGGCAGCGACCGCCTCGCCAGGCTGATCGACTGGATGCGAGCGCACGCGGCCGAGCCGCATACGCTCGCGTCACTCGCCGCGCAGGCCGCGATGAGCCCGCGCACGCTGCAGCGGCAGTTCGCCGACGCGACCGGAATGTCGCCGGTCGCGTGGCTGGTCCGCGAGCGCGTGAACGTCGCGAAGGATCTGCTCGAAGCGAATCCGGCGCTGCCGCTCGCGCAGGTCGCGGCGCGCGCGGGCTTCGGGTCGGAGGAGTCGCTGCGCCGGCATTTCCGGCGCATCGCGGCGACGAGTCCCGCCGCGTACCGGCGCAGCATGGATCGCGGCGTGACGGCGCGCTGACGCCATCGCTCACGCGCGCGGCCGCAGCACCACGATGCCCGGCGTGTTCCTCACGTATTCGAGAAACGGCGAATCGACGACTTTCATGTTGGCCTTTTTCGACGACGCATTGCGCAGCATCGGCCCGTCGCGCGTTTCGACGAAGAAGCCGACGTGCGTGACGTCGAGGCCGTCCGCCTTCGCGTAGATGCCGATGAAGTCGCCGGTCCGAAGCCGGCTGACGACGTAGTCGTCGACGAATTCGCCCGGGATATGCACGACGTCGCGCTGGACGACCGGCAGTCCCGGCAGATACGCGCCGCCGTCGGCTTTCCGGTTGAGCTGCTTCGTGACCGTGGCGGCGCGAGCGCTGATCGACGCGGTCACGTCGTCGGCCAGCACCTGCGGCCGGGCGGCCCAGTCGGTGAAGAAATGACGGCGGTGCTGGAAGCCGATGTCGCCGTTCACGTAGCGCGTGCGCACGAGCCGGCTCGCGTAATCGGTTCGCGTCGTCGCCGTCCTCGCGGCTTCGACATAGTCGAGATAGGTGAAGCAATCGAGTCCGCTGAAGTCGATCACCAGGCGTTCCGGCGTGGTTGCCGATCCCTCGAGCATGCCGTCGCGATAAGGTATGCCAATGAATTCGCGGGAAAGCGCTTCGACGAGCCGGCCGGCATCGTCGCCCCGATGTGCCGCGCGTATCGCCAGCAACGTGTCCAGCTTGCCGGAGGTCGCTTCGTTCAGGCTCGCCAGCGCGGCTTGTTGCTGCGTCGTCGTTTCATCCGGTTGCGGCAAGGACGAAACGGACGTGTCGCCGCCGCAGCCGGCCAAGGCCAGGGCGAGCACGAGCGGCGCCAGTTTTCCGAGAGTCTTTTCAATCGCCATGAGCGGGTTCGTTCCGAAAAAATGCGGTTCAACGGGAGCGGTCGCCGGATGCGGCCGGCGCTGCACGATATTGAATGGACGAACGAGCCGCAAGAAATCTCAACGAAATCTGAATTTTCCCGAGTGCCGCTCCCGGCCACGACGCGCGCGCGGTGCAGATCGGCACCGGCTACCTGCTGACGGCGCAGGCCGGCCGCTCGGCGCAGCATCGCGCGGCGGTGCGCGCGGCGCGCGACGAGGACGCGGGCGTGCTGACGCGCCGCCTGTGGGACGATGCGCTCGCCTGCGCGGCGGGGCTTCGCGCAACGTTTCCGCTGGCCGACTGAGCGGCGCGGAAAGGGGCCTGAAAGGGGCGCGGGCGGGAGGTCATCGGCGTATCATCTGGGTTTTCGTCAGCCCGATCCAGGCACCCGCCATGACCTCCGTCGACACTGCCCCCGTCCTCGACCATGACAAGCTCGTCACCTTCATCGAGCGCAAGTGGAACGATGAAATCCTCCATGCGCTGACCGACTACATCGCGATTCCCGCGAAGAGTCCCGCATTCGATCCCGACTGGGCGGCGCGCGGGTATCTCGAGCGCGTCGTCACCGATGCCGCGCAATGGGCCGAGCGCCAGCCGGTCAAGGGCCTGAAGCTCGAGATCGTGCGCCTGCCCGGCCGCACGCCGGTGATCTTCTTCGAGACGCCCGCGACGCGCTCGGGCAGCACCGACACGATCCTGCTGTACGGCCACCTCGACAAGCAGCCCGAATTCGACGGCTGGCGCGCGGATCTCGGCCCGTGGACGCCGAAGTTCGAGAACGGCAAGCTGTACGGCCGCGGCGGCGCGGACGACGGCTATGCGATCTACGCGAGCCTCGCGGCGCTCGGCGCGCTCGACGAGCAGGGCGTCGGGCGGCCGCGTTGCGTCGGCCTGATCGAGACCTGCGAGGAGTCGGGCAGCTACGACCTGCTGCCGTACGTCGACGCGCTGCGCGACCGGCTCGGCCAGGTGTCGCTCGTCGTGTGCCTCGATTCCGGCGCTGGCAACTACGACCAGATGTGGCTCACGACGTCGCTGCGCGGGCTCGTGTCCGGCGACCTGCAGGTCGAGGTGCTCGAGGAGGGCGTGCATTCGGGCGTGTTCGGCGGCATCGCGCCGTCGAGCTTCCGCGTGATGCGCCAACTGTTCGAACGGCTCGAGGACGCGAAGAACGGCAACCTGCTGCCGGGCGCGTTCCATTGCGAGATTCCCGCGAGCCGCCTGCGCGAAGCGGAGGCGACCGCCGCGATTCTCGGCGACACGGTGTGGAAGGGGCTGCCGTGGGCGTGCGGCGCCGACGGCAAGCCGGTGCTGCCGACCACGACCGATCCGCGCGAGGCGCTGCTCAACTCGACGTGGCGGCCGTCGCTGTCGGTGACGGGCGCGGCGGGCATGCCGCCGCTCGCCGACGCGGGCAACGTGCTGCGCCCGCGCACCGCGTTCAAGCTGTCGCTGCGCCTGCCGCCGCTCGTCGATGCCGCGCAGGCCGTGCAGCAGCTGAAGGAGCTGCTCGAAGTCGACCCGCCGTACAACGCGAAGGTCACGTTCAAGCCCGACGCGGGCGCGGCGACCGGCTGGGCGGCGCCCGACGTCGCGCCGTGGCTGGCGGCGTCGCTCGACGCCGCGTCGCGCCGCCACTTCGGCGCGGACTGCGCGTACATGGGCCTCGGCGGCACGATCCCGCTGATGAACGTGCTGCAGGAAGGCTTCCCGGCCGCGCAGTTCATGGTGTGCGGCGTGCTCGGGCCGAAGTCGAACGCGCACGGCCCGAACGAGTTCCTGCACGTGCCGTACGCGAAGAAGCTGACCGCGGCGGTGGCCGACGTGATTGCCACCGCGCGCTGAGCGCCGGCCGCTTGCACGCACCGCTCGCGGCGATGTGCGAGATCTTCGGCGGCGCGCTCGTCGGCGGGCATACGACGCACGACGGCACGCTGCAGAAGACGAGCGCGATCGTCAACGGCATGCTGTCGGTGCCGATCGATCCGAACGCGTTCGACGCGGCCGATGCCGTGCGTGGCGCCGACGGCATTCCGGTCGATCGCGCGACGTGGCGGCAGATTCGCGACAGCGCGGCGGCGCTCGGGTTCGCCGACGCGGAGCTCGACGCGTGGACGCGGCGCTGCACGGAGCGCGCGTGAGCTGGCAGGCGGAAAAGGCGCACGGCGAGGAGATCGCCTGGCAGCTCGGGGCGCTCGGCACGGTCGAGGTCGCGCGGTTCTTCAGCGGCGCGGCGTTGCGGATCGACGGCGTGATGTTCGGGTTCATGTCGCGCGGGTCGCTGTTCCTGCGCGTCGACGACGTGAGCCGGCCCGCCTTCGTCGCAGCCGGGATGGGGCCGTTTTCCTATTCGGGACGCACGCGCACCGTCAATCTCGAAGGCTATTACGAAACCCCGGCCGACGTGCTCGAGGATGCGGGCGCGCTGTTCGACTGGTGCCGCGGCGCGTATCGGGCCGCGTTGCTGGCGGGGCCGCCGAAGCGCAAGACGAAGCGCGGGGCGGCGTCACGCGCGCGTTAAGTTTTCCGCGCGCCCGCTTAGGGCGTTGGCTTGCCGCAGCGCACACGCTTCACAACGGCCGGCCCGGCGTTTATGATCGGCGCGTTTGTCCTGGCGCACGCTTGCCCACTCACGTCCAGACGGAGACAGCCGATGCTCGTCCTGATTCTCGGTTTAGTGATCTTTCTTGGTGTGCATTCGATCCGCATCGTCGCGGACGGCTGGCGGTCCGCGACGATCGCGCGGATCGGCGAAAGAGGCTGGAAAGGAGGCTATGCGATCGCGTCGATCGTCGGCTTCGTGCTGATCGTCTGGGGCTACGGGCTCGCCCGAGCCGACGCCAGCTTCCTGTGGGCGCCGCCGGTCGGCGTGCGGCACCTGACCGGCGTGCTGACCGCGCTCGCGTTCGTGCTGATCGCGGCGGCGTATGTGCCGGGCAACCGCATCAAGGGGCTCGTCGGGCACCCGATGCTGGCCGGCGTGATGGTGTGGGCCGTCGCGCACCTGCTCGCGAACGGCACGCTGCACGCGGTCGTGCTGTTCGGCGCGTTCTTCGCGTGGTCGCTGGTCGATTTCCTGGCATCGCGTGCGCGCGATCGCCGCGCGGGCGTGCGCTATCCGGCGGGCAACACGTCCCGCAACGTGGTCACCCTTGCCGTCGGGCTCGTGGCGTGGGCCGTGTTCGCGCTGTTCCTGCACGGCTGGCTGATCGGCGTGCGGCCGTTCGGCTGAACGGGCGGGGCGCGGCATACGCGGCATACGCGGCATACGCGGCGCCCGCTGCGTATGCCGCGCCAGCGGCCGTCACAGCGGCCTGACGAACAGCCCGATGGTCAGCGCGATGCCGATGCACACGATACCGATCCGCAGCACCCGCTCGTTGACGCGGTGCAGCGCCCACGACCCGCACAGCCCGCCGACGACGGCGCCGCCGCCGAGCGCGAGCGCGGCAGGCCAGTGCAGGTGCGGCGAGGTCAGGAACAGCACGACCGCCGATGCGTTCATCACGCCCGCGAGCGCGTTCTTCGTCGAAGCCGCGTGACGCGGCGACAGGCCCGCCATCGTCAGCGCCGCCATCATCAGGAAGCCGATGCCCCCGCCGAAGTAGCCGCCGTAGATCGCGATCGCGAACTGCGCGACGGCGGTCGTGACGGGGCCGAGATGGACCGTCTCCTCGCTCGGCTTGCGCAGGAAGCTGCCCCACGCGAACACGGCCGTCGCGAACAGCACGAGCCACGGCACGAGCCGCGAGAAGATCGACGAAGGCGTCTTCAGCAGCAGCAGGCCGCCGAGCGCGCCGCCGACGATGCTGATCAGGAACAGCGCGCGAAACGGCAACTGGCCCGCGCCGCGCACATGATGGCGGCTGGCCCAGCCGGTCGTCACCTGCGCGGGAAAGAGCGCGACCGTCGACGTGATGTTCGCGGAGAGCGGCGACAGGCCCGACACGATCAGCGCGGGCAGCGTGACGAACGAGCCGCCGCCCGCGAGGGAGTTCTGCAGGCCGGCCCAGAGGCCGGCGAGGATGACGAGCGTGAGCATCGGTGCGGAGCGGAAGGTTGGCCTGGGTGTCGGCGCGCGATGCGCGGCCGGGCGAGGCGGACGCGAGATGGTAATGCAGGATCGCGGACGCCGGAAGGCCCGGCTGCGGCGGGTTGGCGCGCGCGTCGTGCGGCCGCACGCGCGCCGGTTCATTCGGTTCGGCGCGAGCCCGCGTCCGGCGCCTCGATGCCGGCGTCGGCGTCGGCATCGGCGTTGGCATCGGTGCGCGGATAGACGATCGTTCCGTCCGGTTGAACGGCGGCGCCCGGCGTGAGGCGTGCAGGCTCGATGCGGTTCGGCCCGATGATGTGGAAGACCGTCTCGCCGCGCGCGATCAGGTAGTCGGCCACGATGCGCCGATGACAGCGCCACCACACGGCTTCCGCGCACATGACGGCGCAGCGACGCCGACGACCCTGTTCGACCAGGTGATCGAGGCCCGCGCGAAATGCCGCGGACAGCGCGTAATCGGCGTAGCGATGGAAGCTGTCGTTGGTCCAGAAGCCGTTGACGTCGTCCGGCACGGCCCGCGACGGGCCGCGCAGGCCGCCGAGCGCGGCGACGTGCTCATAGGCGATGTCGAACGGCGCCAGCGCGACCGGCAGCGTCGCTTCGTTGAACTGCGGATTGGTGCGCGACCTCGGCATCTTCCTGACGTCCGCGAGCAGCGCGATGTCGGCGTCGTTCAGCAGGCCGATGAAGGCTTCGAGCGAGCGGTCGGAATGGCCGACCGTGAAGAACGGGAGCTTCATGCATCGTCCTCGCCGGCGATGCGCGTGAGCGCGCGGCCCCGATGCGCGGCGACATGATCGGTCCGGTCGCTTTTTATTTCGTATTGCGGATCGTCCGGCGACGCATGATGCCGATGCCCCTTGTAATCGAAATCCTGCGTATGGATCGCGACGATCCTGCCCGTCACGTGACCGGCCTCGGAATTCCAGCGGACCCGGTCCCCCAGCTTGAACGTCGTCGCCATCGTGAGCGTCCTCCTGTCGTCCGGTTCGCGATCATGCCGGCGTCGCCTGCTCGAACGCGGCTTCCGCTTCGAGACTCGCCCGGTCGCGCCCGACGGTGGCGACCGCAAGCTGCTTGCCGTCGCGCCAGTAGGTGACCGTGCAGTCGTGCGCGGCCGGATCGCCGTCGACGTCGACGCGATCCCATTGCGCCGCGTGGCCGACGTAGTTGATCGCGACGTCGTAGTGCTGGCTCCAGAAGAACGGCACCGCCACGAAGCGCTGCCGCTCGCCGAGGATGTTGCGCGCGGCCGTCGCGCCCTGGCGCTCGGCGACCACCCAGTGTTCGACGCGGATGCGCTCGCCGGTGCGCGGGTCCGGCCAGCGGGCGATGTCGCCCGCCGCGTAGACGTCCGGCGCGCTCGTCTGCAGGAACGCGTCGACCGTCACGCCGCGATCCGTCGCGAGGCCGGCGTCCTCGGCGAGCGCGAGGTCGGGGCGCACGCCGATGCCGGCCACGACCAGATCGGCGGGCAGCGCGACGCCGGTCGACAAGGTCACGCGATCCACTTCGATCGCGGCGACCGTCGCCCCCAGATGAAACACGACGCCGTGCGCTTCATGCAGCGCACGGACCATGTCGCCGAGCGCCGTGCCGAGCACGCGCTCCATCGGGCGCGCTTCGGGGGCGACCACGTGCACGTCGAGCCCGCGCGTGCGCAATGCGGCCGCGACTTCGAGCCCGATGAAGCTCGCGCCCACCACCACGCATCGGCGTGCAGCGCCAAGCTGCGCGATCAGCGCATTGCAGTCGGCCAGCGTGCGGAGCACCGCGACGTGCGCCAGCGTGGCGCCGGGAACCGTGAGGTGCACCGGTTCGGCGCCGGTGGCGAGCAGCAACGCGCCGTACTCGAGCTGACTGCCGTCCGACAAGGAGAGGGTTTTCCGGCCGGGCTCGAGACTGATCGCGCGCATGCCGCAGTGCATCGAGATGTCGTGATCCGCGTAGAACGTCGGAGGATGCAGCGGCAGCCAGTCGGGCTGCGCGGTGCCGGCGAGATAGTCTTTCGACAGGTTCGGGCGGTCGTACGGCATCGCGCGATCGGCGCTCAGCAGCGTAATGGGGCCCTGATACCCTTGCCGCCGCAACGTGCTGGCCGCCGCGTTGCCGGCCGCGCCGCCGCCGACGATCACCACCGATTCGGGGTGCGCCGCCGCCGACGTTGCCGACGAGATCGGCGCCTTCGCTGCCGGCTGCGCGTCGCGCACGTAGACCTTGTCGCCTTGCTGCTCGACGCGCCAGCATGTCAGGTCGGTCAGCGCCGGCGCGCCGAGCACCTCGCCGGTGCGGACGCTGAAGCACGCGTGATGCCACGGGCAGCGGAGCGTGTCGCCGACCAGCAGGCCGTCGGCGAGCGGCGCGCCGTAATGCGTGCAGGTCGCGCCGACTGCAAAGCACGTGCCTGCGCGGCGCACGAGCAGGACCGGCTCATCGCCGACGTGGCCTGCCACCATGCCGCCGTCCGGAATATCGGCCAGCGGCACGCCTTGAGCGAGATCGGGATCGCCGGGTGACGAAGCGTGTTCGGTCATGGCTGCGCTCCTCTCGGGTCGGGAACTCCAACATTATCAACCTCGATCCCTCGGCGGGAAAGACACAGTCACGAAGCGGGGCGGGGTGTTCGAGACCCGTTCGAGACCCAGGCGCGGGAAGCCGATTTTCCGCATCGGTGATGCCGCAGTGCATCACGGCGCATACCGTTGCGGTGTTCGTTCACGCGCGCCCGGTGCGCAGCAGCCGGAGATAGGCCGGCATCACGGCCGCCGGCGCGCTGGATGGCAGGCCATGGCGTTTCCTGGGCGCGGGCGGGCGCGTGATCACGCTGCGTGCGCAGGAGCGGCTGCGTGTCGACAGCGGCACGCTTGCGGTGGCGGTCGCGCTGCGCGGCGTCGGCTTTGCGATCGTCGTCGAGGCCGCGTGCCGCGGCCTGGTCGAGCGCGGCGAACTGGTGCCGATCGCGCTCGACAAGCCGGCCGCGCCGCTGGAGATGTATGCCGCCTATCGCAGCGCAGGCACCTGCCGGCAACGGTGCGGGCGTTCATCGATCATCTGACGGAGGCGGCGGGCACGCTACACGTCGCGCGATCGGGCCAGTAGCAAGTCAAGCGAAACGCCCGCCTTGCGGCGGGCGTCCACCCTGTGAAGCGCTTTCTCGGGTCGCGTGCTCGCAGCAGGGGCGGCAGATTACCGCCACGCCGGCGCCGGCGTGATCTGCGTCGTATAGGCGGTTGCCGGCAGCAGCGTGAGGTTGGAAATCCTCTGCCCGCCATAGGTTTCGGTCGACGAGCCGAACGTGACGCCCGTCACCGGCACGGCGACCGCCCGCCCGTCGGAGCGCGAAGCGCTGACGACGATCGACTTGCCGGGCGTGAGCGTCGCCGCGACGTTCGACGAGTTGTACACCATCCGCTGGTTCGCGAGCGTGCCGATCGTCAGCAGCGAAGGGCTCTGGATCGGCAGGTTCTTGTAGTACGTGTTGTACTTCTTGAACGTCGCGTTCAGCAGGTCGCCCAGCAGCGTGCTTGTGCCGCTGTACGCGCGCAGGTTCGACTGGTGGAACATCATCGGCCGGTTGTCGAACGTGAGCAGATAGGTGACGAGCTGGTCGGACACCTTGTCGAGCACCTGTGCGTAGGTGAGGTCATAGCCCCAGCGAGTCGGGTCGATCCCGTTCGCGCCATAGAAGTAGTTGTATTCGGCGACCCATTCCGCCGGCTGCGACACGTTGTAGAACAGCGCGGTCGCATAGCGCGGCACTTCGAAGATGCCCTGGTTCACGCAGTTGTACTTGCCCGCGTTGAATGCCGGCAGCGACCACGCCACGCCGTTGTTGTTGGTCGGGCAGCCGGCCGTGCCGACGGGCGGCGTCGGCTTCGAGCTGTCGGACACGAGCACCTGCGTGCCGAACGCGACGAGCGCGCCGAGCGTCGTCGGGTTGTACAGCCCGGAGATTTCCGGCGTGACGAGCGTCCACTTGCTGAAGTTCGTGAACTTGAACCTGTTCGACACCTTCACGTTGTTCTGCATCTCGGTCTGGACTTGCGCAGCGGTCGTCGTAAACGGCGGGTCCAGCAGTTCGTGGTCGTAGGTGTGGCTGACCCATTTGAAATTGCCCTGCTGCAAGGCCGTCTGCAGCGACAGCGAATCGATGCCGCCCGGCGGGTAGGGGCCCTGGCCGCCATACGCCGTGCTGTAGCCTTCGCCGTTGAACGCCAGCGTGAGCTTGACCGCGGACGCGTTCGCCGTCGTCACGTTCAGGAGCGACTGCCAGGTCACGGCGTTGGCGAAGTCCGCGCCGGTGGTCCGGTATTCGCAAGCGGTGAGGCCGGTCGACGGGTTCGTCGAACCGAGCGGGCACTGGCCGGGCGGGTTCGTGCTGGTCGTGGCGCCGGTCCTCACGTCGTACCACAGGCCGGTGTACGCGGATTGCGCGTACGGGAAGATTTCGTCGGGAATGCCGTTGTCGTCCACCTGCGGATCGACGTACACGTGACGGCTGCCGAGGAACAGGCCGCGCGTGAGCCAGTTCGCGATCCCGTAGGACAGCGTGATCGAGTGCGTCAGGTACTGGCTGTTGTCGAACATCAGCGACATCGTTTCGCGCGACGTGCTGTCGCCGGCCAGCGGCGCCGTGTTCGCGAACAGGCAGGTCGCGCCGATCGGGTAGGTCGTGCTGCCCGGGGCGGTGGCCTGCACGATCGGCGTGACGGTCGTGCCGGTCGGCAGCGGGCTGGCCGGGGATGCGAAATACGTCCACGCGTTCGCGATCGTCAGCGGGTTGCCCGAGGACGTGCCCGCGTTCATGTACGGGAACAGGCTCTGCCCCGTCGACGTCAGCGTCGACGGCAGCGGCGTCGCGGTCGTGTCCTGGTAGTTGACGTACTGCAGGCAGCCGCTGTCGCTCGGCCACGTGTAGAAGCTCGCGAGCCGCACGTTGTACTTGAACTGGTAGCGCGCGAGCGTCTGCGCGAGCGCGCCGCCGGCGAACGGGTTCATGTAGCGGTAGTCGCTGATCGGCATGATGATGCCCTGGTACAGCGCGTGGTCGCCGTTTTCCAGCGGCGGCAGGGTCGGGTTGCTGGTGTCGTACGAGTAGACCGTGTACGGGATGCCCACGCGATCGAGGATCGACTGGGCGGCGGCCAGTTCGGGCGAGCTGCCGGCCTGCTGGCTCGCGACGATCAGGATCTTCAGGTCGATCTGGGCATCGCTCGGCACTGCATGGCAGACGCCGGCCGCCGCAAGAAGTCCTGCCGCGGCCGCACAGTGCGACAGCATCCCGAACCGGCTGGATAGGGTTCGCAAAACGCTCATGTCAAACCTCACGCGTCGTGTCCGAAGGTTCGGACGAGTCCCCCGACAATCGAGAAAGATGTGGCGTCTGTCTTTATTGATTCGAAGTCCGATTCTTCGGCGTCGACTTGCTGACGGTGTCGTCCGGATGCGGGCCCGATGGCGGATAGGCCGGCTTGCCCCAGCCTTCCTTGCCGGACGGGAGCTGGCCGTGACCGTGCGGCGGGGGCTTGCCGTCCGCGCAGGCGTTCGGCGGCGCGAGCGCGGCCGCCGCGACCAGCCCCGAGAAAACGCCGCAGAGCACGACGCCCGGCCAGCGCGACGGCTGTTTCGGTCCAAGGGTTTGCATGGTGTCCTCCCGACGCTGCCGGTGTCATGCGGCGCGTTTCAGTAATGATCAGATGGGCGGCGCGGACGGGCCGGCATGTCGGGCCGGGCCGTTGCCGCGAACGCCGCGGCGTTCGGACCCGAGCGCTTCCGTGCAGGTCAAGTCTAGCGATCGGGCCTGACGAACATGGACGGGAACGGGCGACTGCGGACCGATTGCGCATGCAGGCGGGGATGACCGCCCGGCATGCGTTCGCATCCGGTTGATCTGCAAAGCGAACTATGTGCCAACGGCCGGAAACCCTTCATTTCGTTGAAGTAACGTTACGTAATGAAAGCTGACCGGCTGAAAATGTTTCATCCATGATCGATTGCGCGGCGATCCGCCGGAAAGACGTTTCGCCCTTGCAACAAGGGAGCGGCCGTTCGGCGGCGAAGGGCGGTGAACCGCTCCGGCTCCGAGCGTCAAGCCGGCCTGCGTCGGACGGTTGTCTTGAACCCGCCGGTTTCCATGATCCCCGGTGCGGTCCAATTCAAGAAAGATGAATGGAAAAAAGAATTTGTGAACTATTCCGTAAATATGGAATTGCAATGAGAGTGTTTTGCAAAAAAATTCCAAAATGATCTTTTGTAGGATGTTTGCTAGAGTTGCGCTGGCGATGCCGTGCGTGGCAAAAAAAGAGAATCGCCAATAGCGAATGAATCTGAAATTTATTTCAATTTATTGATTATCTGAAGGTCATCGATATGGGGAATTTGCATATGCGTAATTTCGCCGGTCGTCATGTATCGAAATCGATCAAATGCCTCATCGGAATTCAGCTCGTCGCAGCCTGCCTCGTCAACTTCGCCCATGCGGCGCCCATCGAGGCGTCGTTGCAACGCTCGATCGAGCAGGCGCTTGAATCCCGATCGAGCGGAAAGTCGGCGCTGCCGGCCCAGACGGGCGGCAACCTGGTCGAGGCATTGAAAACGGATGAAGCTTCCGGGTGGGTATTTGGCGCTGCTACCCAAATCCTGCGAGAAGACGAATCCGTCGATCCCGTCACGAAGCTGTTCCTTGCGCGCAACGTCAATGGCCGATGGATCGCAGGTGTCGAGGGCAGCAGCCAGTTTGGAGAATTACTCAACTCGGCGCCGTCAACGCTGCTCGCTGGCGACGAACGGAAAAATCTGGCGGTAAGGCGCTCATTCGCACCACGGTCGGCGGCATTGCCGCAGCCGGGCCTTGCGTTGCCGTGGCAACTGAATGCCGGATGGTATTGGACGGGCGGAGCGCACGGCTGGTCCGGACAAAGCAGGCCGTACAACTCCCTCGATTTCTCGGGCGGCAATGGTCGCGTACTGGCGGCTCGGGACGGCTATCTTTACAAGAGCTGCGAGCGAAACGGCAGTGCAATCGTCAAGCTGGTTCACGACAACGGATACGCGACGACCTATTACCACATGGTCCAGTTGACCTCGCTCAATAGCGGCACGCGGGTCCGTCAGGGCGATTATCTCGGCAGCGTCGGAAACGGGCTGCCGTGCGGCGGACAAACGACGGGGCCGCATGTTCACTTCTCGCTGAGCAAGGACGGCAATGACGTTCCGATCAACGGGATGACGATCGGCGGCTGGCAATTTTTCGCGGGCGCCGAACCGTACGCCGGGTACGCCGTTCGCAATCAGCGACGCGTCTCCCCGCAGGCATGGCTCGTCAACTACGGGGGCGAGGATTCCGGCGGTCCGGTCGACCCGTCACCGCCCGTCAGTGCGCGCGTACAGGCGCCGAGTCAGGCGAATCTGCGCAGCGCGCCTTCTTTGTCGGCAGCGATTGTCGGTTCGGTCGAGAACGGCCGCACCGTGCAGCTCGCTTGCTACAAGTACGGCGACCCGGTGGAGGGCAATTGGGGCGTCACACGGCTTTGGTATCGGCTCGACTCGAATCAATGGATATCGGACGGATTTGTCTACACGGGCAGCAACGACCCGGTGGTGCCGGAATGCGTGAGCTAGCGAGGGTGCGCCGTCACGCATGAAGGTGTGCACGGCCGCCACTGTGCAAGGGGGCACGACAACCGCACGCTTGCCCCCGTGAAATTGCCGTGCTAGTTTTTCATGAAATTTCGCATCCGAAATTTCATGGGGGCGCGCATGTTCCTGCAGTCGGACCGCCACGTCGCAAGCTACTACGCCGGCACGCACCCGGCGCCGATCCCGGTTCGCCCGGTGCTGGAGTCGCGTGTCGACGCCGACGTGCTGATCGTCGGCGCGGGCTTCAGCGGGCTGCATACGGCGCTGCGCCTTGCGCTCGGGGGCAAGCGCGTCGTGATGCTCGAAGCGAGCCGGGTCGCGTGGGCGGCGTCGGGGCGCAATGGCGGGCAGGCGCTGCTCGGCTGGTCGTGCGACATGCCGCCGCTCGAGGATGCGCTCGGCCGCGACGGCGCACGCGCGCTGTGGGACAGCATGCGCTGGGCCGCGGCCGAGGTGCGCGACCTGCCGGCGCGCCACGGCTTCGACATCGATTACCGGCCGGGCAGCCTGTGGGCGGCGGTGCGGCCGCGCCGCGTCGCGATGCTCGCGCAGGCGCGCGACGAAGCGGCCGAGCGCTGGGGCTACGACCGGCTGCGCGTGATTCCGCACGCCGAGATGCCCGAATGGATCGGCAGCGCGCGCTATCTCGCGGCGCTCTACGATCCCGAGGCCGGGCACCTGAATCCGCTGAAACTCGCGCTCGGTCTCGCGCAGACGATCGAGCGCGCGGGCGGCCGCATCTTCGAGCAGAGCCGCGTGTTCGACCTGAGCGAGACGGCCGGCGGCTACGTCGCGCGCACCGCCGCCGGCGAAGCGCGCGCGGACGTGCTGGTGCTCGCGTGCAACGCGTACGTCGACCGGCTCGATCCCGGACTGTCGCGCCGGCTGCTGCCGGTCGGCACCTACCAGGTCGCGACCGCGCCGCTCGCGCCCGAGCTCGCGCGCTCGCTGCTGCCGCGCGACAGCTGCGTGATCGACAACCAGTTCGTGCCCGACTACTTCCGCCTGAGCCCCGACGGGCGCCTGCTGTTCGGCGGCGGCTGCACGTATCTCGGCGGCATTCCCGCGGACATCGCGGCGGCGACGCGGCCGCATCTCGAACGCGTGTTTCCGCAACTGCGCGGCGTGCCGCTCGACTACGCATGGGGCGGCCACATCGACATCAGCATGCGGCGCACGCCGGACCTCGGCCGTTGCGGGCAGCGCTACTGGCTGCAGGGTTTTTCCGGCCACGGCGTGCTGCCGACGCTCGCGGGCGCGCGCGCCGTCGCCGACGCGGTGCTCGGCGACGGCCGGCTCCTCGCGCTGTACCAGCGCATCCGCAACCCGCGCTTTCCCGGCGGCGGCCGGTTCGCCGCGCCGCTGGAGGCGATCGGCAAGGCCTGGTACCGGCTGCGCGACACCGTCTGAATTTCCCCGGAGCACACGATGAACGAACAGGAAGAAATCGAAAGCCTGGCGATCCTGATCCGCGATCTGCGCAAGCACCGCAAGGTCACGCTGAACGAGCTGGCCGACCGGATCGGCCGCTCGGTCGGCTTCCTGTCGCAGGTCGAGCGGGGGCTGTCGCGTCCGACCGTCGCGGACCTGACGGCGATCGGCGAGGCGCTCGGCGTGCCGACCACGTACTTCTACAGCCTCGACAAGCCGCGCTCCGTGCCGTGGGTCACGCGGCCCGGCGAGCGCCGCACCGTGTACTACGCGGCCGGCATCACGGACATCCTCGTGTCGCCCAGCATGCGCGCGCGCTTCTCGGTTCTCGAGAGCCATCTCGCGCCGGGCGCGAGCAGCGGCGACCGGCCCGTCGACGACAGCGACGAGCAGGGCGGCTTCGTGCTCGAAGGCGAACTGACGATCTGGCTAGACGGCGACGACACGCCCGTCACGCTCGGCCCGAACGATGCATTCCAGTTGCCCGCCCACAAGCGGTTCCGCTACGCGAACCTGACCGACCAGCCCACGCGGGTCATCTGGGTGTTCACCTGAGTCGTCGTCGCGGCGGCATGCCGCGTTCGAAGCAGATGGTTTGACGTACTGATCGATGGGGACGTGAGGCGCTGCACAGGCCGTTCGGCCCCAGTTCGCCGCGACGCGGCATCGTCACACTCGAATGGAAGATGAATCATGGCTGACGTCGTTTCCGCATTGGTCGATGAAGTCCGTGCATTCCGCCACGCGCACCCCGAGATTCGCTATGTCGACCTGATCTGCCTGGACCTGCCCGGCCATTTCTACGGCAAGCGCTATCCGATCGACGCGCTCGAGAAGGTCGCATCGGGCTCGCTGCTGAAGCTGCCGCAGAACTGCGTGCTGCTCGGCACGCAGGGCGGCCTGTACAGGATCGGCGACTACTGCTTCAACGACGGCGATCCGGACGCGCCGCGCCGGCTGGTTCCCGGCACGCTGAAGCGGGTGCGCTGGGAAAGCCAGCCGCTCGCGCAGATGCTGATCAGCTCCGACGGCACCGATGCACCGATCGAGTTCGAGCCGCGCGAAGTGCTCGCGCGCGTGCTGCGGCGCTTCGCGAAGCGGGGGATTCGCCCGGTCGTCGCGTTCGAGCTCGAGTTCTACCTGTTCGCCGCGCAGCTCGCGGACGGCCTGCCGCAGTATCCGCGCGACCGCCTGAGCGACGACCGCGACGATCAGCCGAACATGCATATCGAGCGGCTGTCGCGGTTCTCCGACGTGCTGCACGAGATGGTCGAGGCTGCGCGTGAGCAGGGCGTCGACGCGACGGTGATCACCGCCGAGCTCGGGCCCGGCCAGTTCGAGATCAACTTCGGCCACATCGACGACGGGCTGCGCGCGGCGGACTGGTCGGCGCTGTTCTGCCGCAGCACGCGCGGCGTCGCGCTGCGGCACGGCTATCGCGCGAGCTTCATGGGCAAGCCGTACCTGCATGCGCCGGGCAGCGGCATGCACGTGCACGTGAGCCTGTACGACGAAGCGGGGCGCAACCTGCTCGCGGCGCACGGGCAGCGCCCGCTGCGCCATGCGGTCGCGGGCTGCCTCGCGCTGCTGCCGCACTGCATGCCGGTGTTCGCGCCGAACCACAACGCGTTCCGGCGCTACGGGTCGATGGTGAACGCGGCGAGCCGCGCGAGCTGGGGATTCGAGGATCGCGACGCGTGCATCCGGATTCCCGAGTCGGATGCGGGCAACCTGCGGATCGAGCATCGCCTCGCGAGCGCGGACGCAAATCCGTATCTCGTGCTGGCGGCGATCCTGACCGGGATG
This sequence comes from Burkholderia sp. MSHR3999, assembly GCF_000833595.1. Classification (NCBI taxonomy): domain Bacteria; kingdom Pseudomonadati; phylum Pseudomonadota; class Betaproteobacteria; order Burkholderiales; family Burkholderiaceae; genus Burkholderia; species Burkholderia sp. MSHR3999. The sequence goes on along the minus strand of NZ_JRFO01000007.1, from coordinate 2,055,634 downwards.
GAATACGGGCTCGACGCGGGCAAGGAGCCGATCGCGCCGCTCAACGACGATCGCGGCAGCGGCATCGATTTCCCGAAGGACATGCTGTCGGCGGTCGCCGCGATGCACGCGCATCCCGCCGTGCGCGAAGGGCTCGGCGGGGAGTTCGTGATGGTCTACTGCGAGAACAAGCGGCAGGAGCAGATCGATTTCATGAACGAGATCGGGGCGCGGGAGTACCGGTGGTTTCTGTGACGCGGGCCGGACGATCGGTCAGCTCGTCTCGATGTCGATGGCGGCCACCCGATGTCCGGCCAGCGCAAGTCCCTGAGCGAGTTTGGCCAAAGGCGCCCGCTGCTCTGCCGATGTCGCGGTCGAGCACAATTGCAGCGGAGCGTTGGCGGGATTCGCATCGTTGTGCAACCGGAACTCGGCAAGCTGATGCTCGACCCGCCGTGCGATTGCGGTCGCGGTCTCGATCAGGCGGAACCGTGAACCGAAGATCCTTCGAATGCTCGGCATGAGCAACGCGTAATGCGTCGAGCCCAGCACGAGCGTATCCGCGCCTTCTTCGATCATCGGCGTCAGGTATGCGTCGAGCAGCGACTCGACGGCCGATCCCGTGGCTTCGCCTTGTTCGATACTTTCCACGAGGCCATGCCCCGCCTGACACACGAAGCGGCACGCGTGATCGTTCTCCGCCAGCAGCGCCTGCAATCGTTGGCTGCGCAGCGTTGCGGCAGTCGCGAGCACGCCGACGACTTTTGAAACCGACGCCTGCACGGCGGGCTTGATCCCGGGCTCCACGCCGATGATCGGGATCGCGAACTGACTTCGGAGATGCGCGATTGCGTGCGTCGTTGCCGTATTGCATGCAATCACCAGCATTTTTGCGCCGTGCTGCACCAGCCAATCCGTGAGTGCTTGGCTGCGCGCCCTGATGAACGCATCGGACTTTTCGCCATAGGGCGCGTACCTGGAGTCCGCGATATACAGGATGGCTTCGCCCGGAAGACGCTGACGGATCGCCTCGACAACCGACAATCCGCCCAGGCCCGAATCGAATACGCCGATGGGGGCGACGCCGTTGTGCATGAAGCGTTACTGCCCGATCTTCGACGCCACGCACCCGGTGCTCGAACACTCGCGATCGCGCTCACGCAGGAACGACAGGCGCGACTGTGTCATGTCGATCGCGCATTCGAGGTTCACGTAATACCCGTCGTCGCGTGTCGTGCTGCACTTGTCGTCGCGCTGCTTGAGCCACGCGAGCTGGCCCGTCTTCAGCGACGCCTGCTGGTCACCGCTCAGTTGCTTGCGCAGGCGGCCGTACTGGTCGTTCAGCTCGCGGTCGAGCTGCGAGAACTGCGTGCTGCTGCAGTACACCTGGTCGAATGCGCCGCGCGGCTTCGCGCAGCCGGCCGCGTGCGCGGCGAACGGAACGGCAAGCGCGAACAGCGCGCAGGATGCGGCGAGCAGATTCTTTTTCATATGGATGCTCCTGGCTGGGTAAAAACCGGTGACGCGCGTGCGCCGCGTCGTCATTCGGACGCGGTGCACGCCTCGATGCCGCCCGCGATCGCGGCGGACAGGCGCTGGATCGTGTCGTGCTGCGCGAGCCGCTTCTCTTCGTCGGGATTGACGATCACGCCGGCTTCGACGAGCACGGCCGGAATCGGCGCGGTGCGCAGCACGACGAGATCGTCGAAGCGGTGGATGCCGAGGTGCGGGTCGATCAGCGGACGGTTCTCGCCGCGGATCGGCTGCGCGTGATAGAGCGACGGCGTTTCGCCTGCCGCGACGAGCTTCCCGGCGATCGCCTTCGCGCAGCGCAGGCTCTGTTCGTAATGCGGATTGCGCTCCGACACGAACACCGAGAAGCCGCGGAATTCGCGCTGCCGGCCGGCGTCGATGAATTGCTGCTGCATCGAGTCGTGATGGATCGACACGAACAGGTTGGCATCGGGTGCCTGCGTCGAGCGCTGGTCCAGCTTGATCTCGCGACCGTCCGCGGCCGTGCGCAGCACGCGGGCGCCGTCGTCGCTCAACCGCTTGGCAACGGCGCTCGACAGGTCGAGGTTGTACAGGTATTCGACGCGGCCGCTCGCGCCGGTCGAGCCGGGGCGTGCGAGCGTGTGGCCTGTGTCGATCACGATGTACGGAGCGTGTGCGCTGGCGGCCGGCGCGGCGTCAGCGGCGCGCAGCGCGAGCGGCATGCCGAGCAGGGCCGCGCAGGCGAGTGCGCGCGCGGCGGCGCCTGCGAACGGGCGAAGGCGTTGGACGGTTCGGTTCATTGTTGTTGTCGCGTGAATGCGGCTGCGCTCGACGAAGCGGCGCGCGGCCGTCGGCCTGCATGATGCAGTCGGAATGTGGCGCGATTATAGCGGCTGCCGGCCGCCCCGCAATGACAAAACCGCGGGTGCAAGCCCGGCCGAAAGCGGGTTGTAAAACATGCGGCGGCGCTCGTTGCGCGAGCACGCGCTGCGCGGCGCATATCGTCGGGCGCGCGTGAGCGCCGCGTCGCCCTTTCGTTCGCGTCAGCGGTCGAAGCGGAACGTCGAGACGCTGTGCATCGTCGCGTCGTCCGTGCCGACGATTCCCTGCGTATTCGCGACGGCTGCCCGCTTGCCGTTGCTCAGCACGGCCCAGTAGCATTCGCCGCCCGCCGCATGGAAGCCGGTTTCCGGATCGCTGATGCCGCACGTGATCGTCGCGCGCATGCCGCGCCAGCCCGGGCCCGTGAAGCGCTCGACTTCCTGGGGCGTGCCGCGGCCGAACGTCGACATCCATTTGCCGTCGTCCTGCCGCTCGAACCCGGCTTCCTTTTCCGCGACCGGTTCGAGCGCGCCGTCGACGATCTCGAATGCGATGAAATAGTTGCTGTTCGTCATGTTGCGGCCGACGATCGCGACGCAGCGGTCGCCGCCGAGCACCGGGCACGGTTTTTTCACCTGCCGGTTCGCGAGGTATTCGAACGAGATGCCGAGCGCCGGATCGCGATAGGTCTTCCAGCCCGCCGGCTTCACCTGCTTCAGCGCGGCCGCGCGGTCGCGATACGCGGCGGCGACGCACGCGGCATCGCCGCACGCATCGCGCTGCTTGAGCCACGCGCGCTGCGACACGATCACAGCGCGAGGGTCGGCGGCGGCGTCGACGGTTGCATCGTAGGCGCTCGCCAGTGCGCCGTCAGCCGACACGAGCGCCTTGTCGCCGCAGATCAGGCGGTCGGTGCGCGTCTTCGCGGCGGAACAGTCGATGCCGGCGGCATGCGCGGAAAGCGTGATGCTCATCGCGGCAACCGCGAGATAAAGGTAACGGAAGCTGAACACGTACTCGTCCTCGTCATGGGGGAAATCGGCGAACCGGCTGGCGTTGAAGTGTCCGGCCGGTTTCCGCCCCTGTCAACGCGGCGCGGCCTCCGCTTCGGCCCAGCGCTTGAACGCATCGAGCCGCCGGCGCGTGTGCACGAGATAGAACGCGCCGATCAGCGGCTCGACGAGCCAGCGCAGCCAGGCCGGCCGCGCACGGAAGTGGTACGTGAACTTCACGTCGGTCGAGCCGGGCGTGCGCTCGGTGAAGTTCCAGCTGCCGCTGAAACGCGCGAGCACCTTCGGGCCGTCGACCATCTCGACCGCCGCGACCTGCGGCGGCTGATACGAGATGTAGCGCGACACCATCGTCGCGCCCGTGGTGCTGCGGCAGAACGCGTCGATGCCGACGTCGGCCGTCATGCCGTCGAGCAGGTAGGCGTCGGTGAGGAAGCTGTCCCACACGAGCCGCCGGCCGTAATCCTGCGACCACGTGAAGAGGCGTCTGCGATCGACGCCGACGGTGCGGCTGACGGAGATCCTCATGATAGGGGGCGCGTCCGCGCAGGTTGGGATGGAGTCGAACGAGTGTAGCGCGCCAGCCTCGCGATTTCCGTCAGGCATCGTCAAGTCGAGCATGGGTTCGATTGACGCATCTCAAAAAAAGGCCTACGATCCGTTCCATGCCTTCGGGACAGACCCGAAGCGTTTCAATCTCTTGAGGGAGCCTCATGAGTACGCAACACACCAGGCGCTTCGACGCGCTTGTCTTCATTGGTCGTTTCCAGCCTCCGCATCGTGGCCACCTGAACGTGCTGAAATCGGCGCTGAGCCGGGCCGAGCGCGTCTGCGTGCTGATCGGGTCGACCGACAAGCCCCGCACCATCAAGGATCCGTTCTCGTTCGACGAGCGCCGCCAGATGCTGGCCTCGCTGCTCGACGCGTCCGAGCGCGACCGCGTGACGATCGCCCCCGTGCAGGACTCGACGTACAACGACGGCGACTGGGTGCGCTGGGTGCAGGATGCCGTCGCGTCCGCGCTCGGCGACGTCGCGCACCAGAAGGTTGGGCTGATCGGCCACGAGAAGGACGCCACGTCGTATTACCTGCGGATGTTCCCGCAATGGGAGCTGGTCGAGGCCGATGCGACGGAAGACATCTCCGCCACCGAAATCCGCGACCAGTATTTCGCGGAACGCCCCAACAGCTTCGTGCAATGGGCCGTGCCCGAGCCCGTGTTCGGCTGGCTCGAGCGGTTCCGCACGCAGCCGGAATTCGCGCAGCTCAAGGCGGAAGCCGAGTTCATTGCCGCGTATCGCAAGGCGTGGGCGGCGGCGCCGTACCCGGTCACGTTCGTGACCGTCGACGCGGTCGTCGTGCATTCCGGCCACATCCTGCTCGTGCGCCGCCGCAGCGAGCCCGGCCGCGGCCTGTGGGCGCTGCCGGGCGGCTTCGTGAACCAGGACGAACGGCTCGATACCGCGTGCATCCGCGAACTGCGCGAGGAAACCGGGCTGAAGCTGCCCGAGCCCGTGCTGCGCGGCTCGCTGAAGGACCGCCAGGTGTTCGATCATCCGACCCGCTCGCTGCGCGGCCGCACGATCACGCACGCGTGCCTGTTCAGCTTCCCGACCGGCGAGCTGCCGCGCGTGAAGGGCAGCGACGATGCCGACAAGGCGCGCTGGGTGCCGCTCAACGAATTCGCGCAGATGCGCAGCGTGATGTTCGAGGATCACTTCGACATCGCCTATCACTTCCTGGGGAAGCTGTGATCCGCTGATCCCCGCATTCCGGTCCGCCGCGACAGACGCGGCGGCATCTCAACGGCCTAGAGGAGCTCTAGCCATGCAAAACGATCTCGGCGGCTTTGCCGCGGTTCTCGCCAACCCGATCCTCAACACGGATTCGTACAAGGCATCCCACTTCCTGCAATACCCGGCCGACGCGACCGCGATGTTCTCGTACGTCGAATCGCGCGGCGGCCGCTACGAGCGCACGCTGTTCTTCGGCCTGCAGATGCTGCTGAAGGAATATCTGTGCAGGCCGGTCACGCACGCGATGATCGACGACGCGCGCGATTTCTTCGCGGTGCACGGCGAGCCGTTCAACGAAGCCGGCTGGCGCTACATCGTCGAGCGCTACGACGGCTACCTGCCGGTGAAGATCCGCGCGGTGCCGGAGGGCTCGGTCGTGCCGACGCACAACGTGCTGATGACCGTCGAATGCGACGACCCGCAGGTGTTCTGGCTCGCGTCGTACCTGGAGACGATGCTGCTGCGCGTGTGGTACCCGGTGACGGTCGCGACGCAGAGCTGGCACCTGCGGCAGACGATCCGCCGCTTCCTCGAGAAGACCGACGACGACCTTGCGCAACTGCCGTTCAAGCTGCACGACTTCGGCGCGCGCGGCGTGTCGAGCGCGGAATCGGCGGCGATCGGCGGCGCCGCGCACCTCGTCAGCTTCATGGGCTCGGATACGGTGCTCGGCGTGCTCGCCGCGAACCGTTTCTACCGCGAGCCGATGGCCGCGTATTCGGTGCCGGCGGCCGAGCACAGCACGATCACGTCGTGGGGCCGCGAAGGCGAGGCCGATGCGTACCGGAACATGCTGCGCCGCTTCGGCCTGCCGGGCGCGATCGTGTCGGTCGTATCGGATTCCTACGATTTGTTCGCCGCGCTCGACCTGTGGGGTGGCGAACTGAAGCAGGCCGTGATCGACTCGGGCGCGACGCTCGTCGTGCGGCCCGATTCCGGCGATCCGGTGACGATCGTGCTGCAGACCGTGCGTGCGCTCGACGCGTCGTTCGGCTCGACGCTCAACGGCAAGGGCCGGCGCGTGCTGAACCACGTGCGCGTGATCCAGGGTGACGGCGTCGACGCGAATTCGATCGAGGCGATCCTGGCCGCGCTCGACGATGCGGGCTATGCGGCCGGCAACGTCGTGTTCGGGATGGGCGGCGCGCTGCTGCAGCAGGTGAACCGCGACACGCAGCGCTTCGCGATGAAGTGCTCGGCGATCCGGCGCGGCGGCGTGTGGCGCGAGGTCTGCAAGGACCCGGTCACCGATCAGGGCAAGCGGTCGAAGAAGGGGCGGCTCACGTTGCTGCGCAATCGCCGGACCGGCGAGTACCGGACGGTGACGCTGCCCGTCGCATGGGATGATCGTGCGGTCGAAAGCGAATGGGACGATGCGCTCGTGACGGTGTTCGATACGGGGCGGTTGCTGGTCGATGTGTCGCTGGCCGACGTGCGGGCGAGGGCGCATGCGGGGGAGGTGTGAGGTGAGGGGCGGGGCGGCGCGTTATCATGTCCCCCCGCCGCCGTCCCGCTCACTCCATCACGAGGCCCCGAACGATGCCGTTGCTTCACGCGATTCCCATCCTGCGCATCTTCTCGATCGAGAAGGCGTACTGCTTCTATCTGGACTACCTCGGATTCACGCTCGACTGGGAGCATCGCTTCGAACCGGGGCTGCCGCTTTACGCGCAGATCAAGCGCGATTCGGTGGTGCTGCACCTGAGCGAGCACCACGGCGACAGCACGCCCGGCTCGGCGACCTTCGTGCCGGTCAGCGACATCGACGCGCTGCATCGGGAACTGCTCGAGAAGAACTACACGTACGCGCGGCCCGGCGTCGAGACGCTCGACTGGGGCCGGCAGATGCAGATCACCGATCCGTTCGGGAACCGGCTCCGTTTCTGCGAGCTGTCATAGGTCACCGGTCGCGCGCGCACTGGCGCGCGCGTCAACTTTCGGCGCCGCCGCGCCTTCATCGCGCCGCGCCGCCTCCATCGCGCGCGCCAACGCATCGAACACCGCCGGCCCCTTGCAGCGCGACACGTTGAAGCGCAGGAACGACGTCGCGCTGCGCGACGCGCTGAACACGTTGCCGGGCGCGAGCACGACGTCGTGGTCGAGCGCGTGACGCGCGACGCGCGCGGCGTCGAGCCCGTCCGGCAACTGCGCCCACACGAACAGGCCGCCGCGCGGCTCCGTCCAGATCCCGAGCCCGGCGCGCGCGAGGCGCCGGATCGTTTCGCCCATCGCGTCCGCGAGATTTGCGCGCAGGCCGTCCAGATGGCGCCGGTACGTGCCGTCGACGAGCAGCCGGTGCACGACGTTCGCGCCGATCTGCGCATTGCCGAACGATGTCGCGAGCTTCAGGTCGACGAGCGCGTCGATCCATTCGGGGCGTGCGGCGACGTAGCCGCAGCGTATCGCGGCCGACAGCGTCTTCGAGAAGCTGCCGATCGACACGACGCGCGACAGCCCGTCGAATGCCGCGAGCCGCGGCGCGGGCGTGCTCTCGATGTCCGCGAAGATGTCGTCCTCGACGATCAGCAGGTCGTGCTCGGCCGCGAGCGTCAGCAGCCGGTGCGCGACGCTCGGCGCGAGCGTCGCGCCGGTCGGGTTGTGCAGCGCCGCGTTCGTGATGTAAAGGCGCGGCCGGTGCTCGGCGAGCGTCAGCTCGAAACGCGCGAGATCGGGGCCGTTCGGCGTGTAAGGAACGCTGACGATCCGCGCGCGGTGCGCGCGCAGCAGCGCCTGGAAGTTGAAGTAGCACGGATCGTCGAGCACGACCGTGTCGCCCGGCTCCAGCAGCAGGCGGCACACGAGATCGAGCGCGTGCGTGCCGCCGTCGGTCAGCATGATCTGCGCGGGTTCCGCATGGACGCCATGCTGCGCGAGCCGCCACGCGAGCTGCTGGCGTAGCGCGGGCAGGCCGAGCGGCGTCGCGTAGTCGGTGAGCGCGTCGGGCTCGTCGCGCGATACGGCGCGCAGCGCGCGGCGCAGGCTCTCGTCCGGCAGCCACGACGACGGCAGCCAGCCGCAGCCGGGCTTCACGGTCGTCGAGGCCGCTTCGAGCGACTGGCGCGACAGCCACAGCGGATCGAGTTCGCGATCGAGGCGCGGCCCGAGATCCGCGAGCGCAAGCGGCGGCGCGTGGCCCGACACGTAGAAGCCCGACCCGCGCCGCGCGACCAGCACGCCTTCGCCGGCGAGCCGCTCGTACGCGTCGACGACGGTCGACTTCGACACCCGCAGCGCGTCGGCCATCGTCCGGATCGACGGCACCCGCGCACCGGGCATCAGCGCGCGGCTCGCGATCCGCGCGCGCAGCGTGTCCATCACGGTTTCCACGCGCGTGCGCGACGGCGCGCTCGGGGCCAGGTCCTGATCGATGCGGTTCATGGTGAAAGGCATGAACTGTACGGACGTTTGTCCAGTACAGTTTGGTCGAATTGTATTGCGCTGTAGCTTACGCGCTTTGGGCGGCGGGCGGATCATCGGCTATTCATCTTTGATCAGGAATTCCCCGTGCAAAAGTCCACCGACGGATGGCTCAGTGGCCTGCTGGGCGTCATCATCTTCAGCGGCTCGCTGCCCGCGACGCGGGTCGCGGTGCAGGGGCTCGATCCGATGTTCCTGACGTTCGCGCGCGCGACGATCGCCGGCGTGCTTGCGCTGATCCTGCTTGCCGCGACGAAAGAGCGGCGGCCGACGCGGGACGAGGCGGTGTCGCTGCTGATCGTCGCGCTCGGGGTCGTGGTTGGCTTTCCGCTGCTGACGGCGCTGGCGCTGCGGTACGTGACGTCGGCCCACGCGATCGTGTTCGTCGGGCTGCTGCCGCTCGCGACCGCGCTGTTCGGCGTGTGGCGCGGCGGCGAGCGGCCGCGGCTGCCGTTCTGGGTCTTCTCGCTCATCGGCAGCGGCGCGGTTGCCGCATTCGCGCTGCGCAACGGCGGCGAGGCGTCGCCGGTCGGCGACGCGCTGATGCTCGCGTCGATCGTCGCGTGCGGGCTCGGCTACGCGGAAGGGGCGCGCCTGTCGCGGCATCTCGGCGGCTGGCAGGTGATCTCGTGGGCGCTCGTGCTGTCGCTGCCGGTGATGCTGCCGCTCGCGTGGATCATGCGGCCGCCGTCGTTCGACGGCGTCGACGCCGCCGCGTTGTGGGGCCTCGCGTACGTGTCGCTGTTCAGCATGCTGATCGGCTTCGTGTTCTGGTATCGCGGGCTCGCGCTCGGCGGCATCGTGGGTGTCGGCCAACTGCAGCTGCTGCAGCCGTTCTTCGGGCTGGTGCTGGCCGCCGGGCTGTTGCACGAGCCGGTGCCGGCGTCGATGATCGCAGTGACCGCGATCGTCGTCGGGTGCGTGGCGGGCGCGAAATATTTCTCGCGGGGGATGCCGGTGCGGCGGGCGGGGTGACGCGGGCCGGCGCCGTCCCGCCGGCGCCGGCCAGGCTCAGCCCATCACGACGTTCGCGAGCTTGAACTGATACGGCGTCGCGGTCGTGCCGCCGCCGCCGCCCGTCATCACGATGTCGGCGCTCTTGATGCCGAGCAGCGACAGCTCGGTGTTGATGTCGGAGATCACCGCCGAGTTCATCACCGCGCCCTGCTCGATCTGCGACGCGGTGCCGATCCACAGCGTCGGCTTGAACTCGAACACCGCCTTCTGCCCCGGCACGATGCCGGTCTTGCGCGCGAGCAGGCGGCTGTCCTTGAAGACCGACGCGGTGATCGCGCCCTGGCGCAGGTCATTGCGCAGCTGGATCTCGCGCGACGTCGGCGCCGGGCCGGCGAGCGCCAGCACGTTGCCCGACGTCGAGCGCGACACGCTGAACAACTGACCGTTGTCCGCGCGCTTCTGCGGCATGTAGTTGCCGTCCGCGTCGCTCGCGGAAACGGTCGTCAGCAGCGGAAAGACGAACGGATGATTGTCGCCGCGCCCGCAGTTCGTGATCACCTTCCACGCGATCGCGAGCTCGTCGAAGTCGGTCGACACGTTCTTCTGGAAGATCACCACCTGGCTGTTGTTGACGTCGTTCGACAGATTGACGAAATTGAGCTTGATGTCCATGAGTCACCTTGATTCGGATGCCTGAGTGAAAGCGGCCGGCGGAGCCCGCCGGCGCGCGTCGGGTGTTACGCCATCACGACGTTTTCGAGGCGGAACGTGAACGGCTGCGAGCGCGGGCCCGGGCCGCCGCCGGTCATCACGATGTCGGCGCTCGCGATGCCGAGCAGCGACAGTTCCGTGTTGATGTCGGAGATCACCGCCGAGTTCATCAGCGCGCCTTGCTCGATCTGCGACGCGACGCCGATCCACAGCGTCGGCTTGAACTGGAACACCGCCTTCTGGCCCGGCGCGATCGACGTCTTGCGCGCGAGCGCGCTGCCGTCCTTGTAGATCGTCGCGTTCACCGCGCCCGCCGGCAGGTCGTTGCGGACCTGCACCTCGCTGCTCGCGCCCGGGTCGCCGCCGAGCTGCAGCACGTCGCCCGAGCTGGAGCGCACGACCTGGAACACCTGGCCGTTGGCCGCGCTCTGCTGCGGCATGTGGTTGCCGTAGGCGTCGCTCGCGCTCACGCTCATCGTCATCGGGAACTTGAACGGATGGTTGTCGCCCTGTCCGCAGTTGCGGATCACCTTCCACGCGATCGCGAGCTCGTCGAAATCGGTCGCGACGTTCTTCTGGAAAATCACGATGCTCGAGTTGTTCGCGTCGTTCGAGCGGTTGATCAGGTTCAGTTGAATATCCACGTCGTTGCTCCTTGAGTTGAAAGACGGCAATCGGTTTGCCGCGCACCTTCCCACCGGCCTGGCCAGGAAGCCAGGCCGTCAAACCAGGCAAAAAACGGATCGCAGAAAAAACGCGCCGGACACTACCGCCGCTCGACCTGCTCGAGCGCGAAGCTGAACGGCTGTGCATCGGCGCCGGTGCCGCCGCCCGTCATCACGATGTCCGCGGCGGCGACACCCGCGAGCGGCAGCAGCGTGTTGGCGCTCGACAGCACCGCGGCGTTCAGCGCGTGGCTCTCCTGCACCTGCGACGCGACGGCGATCCACAGCGCGGGCGTGAAGCGGAACACGGCCTTCTGGCCCGGCGCGACCGCGTGCTTCGCGGCGATCAGCCGGCCCGCGCAGAACGCGTTGACGTTCACCGCGCCGCGCGTCAGGCGGTTCACGACTTCGACGTCGCCGCCCGCGGCGTCCGCCGTGCCCGGCGCGAGACGTCCGCGGCCGCTCGGCAGCGGGTCGATCGCGAAGCGCGCGCCCGCCGGCGCGGCGACGCGCGGCGAGAAGTTGCCGTGCTCGTCGCCGAGCGCGACCTCGATGTCGGTCGCGTACTCGAACGGATGGAAGCAGTCGCGCCCGCAATAGCGGATCACCTTCCACGCGATCGCGAGTTCGTCGAAACCGGGCATCACGTCGCGCTGGAACAGCACCACCTCGCTGTTGCCGCAATCGTTCGAGCGGTTGATGAACCGGAGCCGGATGTTCATGACGTTTGCTCCGTCGCGCCCGCGTCGGGGTCGTCGCGCAGGTTGCGGTCGGCCCATTGCGCGAGCGCCGGCGCGATGCCCGCGGTCAGCGACGACACGTGCAGCGCGTGTGCGCGGGTCTGCGCGTGCAGGTCGCCGGCGAAGCGCCCGAGCGCCATCGCGGCGTCGGCGGGGCCGCGCGTGCGGCCGAGATCGTCGACGCATTGCGCGGCGGCATCGGCGAGCGCGCCCGCGTGCTGCAGATGGCTCTGCATGAAACGCGTCGCGAGGTCGGCGTTCAGCGCGGCCAGCACCTTGACCGCGGCGGCGGATTGCTTCAGCCCGACGCGCTCGACCTGGTCGCGCCACAGCGTGTTGGCGGCGGCCTGGCAGGCGTCGAGATAGTGATGTCCGGTCAGCAGCGCGGTGTGCGCGAACGCGCGCCACGCGGGGCCGCGGGGCGTGCTGCCGGCGCCGGTCGTCTGCGCGACGACCTTGCCGAACAGCTCGAGCGCGCCGAGGTTCGCGCTTTCCCATTGGGCGATCAGCGAAGAAAACATGACGTGTCCTTGTCGTGTGAATCGTGCGAGGTTCGTGGAAGCGGCGGTCCGTGACGGCATGCGGCTCACGGGCGCGCGGCGCCGAGGCGCTGCACCATCTGCATCACGGCGGCCATCTGCGGCGCGTCGCGGCGATAGAAGCCGGGCCGGGTCGGCTCGGCGTTCGTATAGCCCCAGAAGTCCCAGCAGCCGAGCGGGTTCGCCGCCGACTTCGCGACCTGCGGATAGAGCACGATCAGCCGGTTCGTGTCGGCGATCTCGTTGTAGCCGGTGCCGCGGATCATCCGCTCGCCGACCGTCGCGACGTTCTGCACGCAGCCGTGGAACACGACGTGCACCGCGCACGTCTCGCGCTCGCACGCTGCCGGGACATACGCGTAGCCGGTGTCGTCGAGCGACGCGCGCCGCTGCGGGTCGAACGCACGCTGGTCGAACGCGAGCAGCTTGCCGCCGGCCTGTGCGGCCGGTGGGTTGAGCGGCTTGTCGGGCGTCGCATAGATCCAGCGGACGATGTCGTGCGCCTGCTCGAAGCCGCAGTTGTCGATGTACGGGCTCGCGTTCGCGCTGCATGCGGCGTCGCCGGGGCGGCTCGTGACGAACGCGTGGCCGGCGTCCGGATGGCGCCGGTACTGGAGGTTCGCGGCGCTCACCTGCGCGAGCTCGTAGAAGCGCACGGTCTGGTCGACGACGCGCGTCAGCACGACCGTGTCCTTCGCGCCGCTGAACACGTAGATGCGCTGGCGGCGCAGGTTCGCCGGATCGTCGATCTCGCCGCGCTGCGCGAACGTCCGCGCGTTGCGCCACGCGTCGGTCGCGGACGGCGCCGGGCCGACCGGCTGCATGCACAGCGTCATCGCGGCGATCGCCGGCTCGATCAGCTCGTTCGCGCCCGCGCAGTAGAACGGCCCGCCGGCGACGATGCCCGCACCGATCAGCCGGCTCGAATACGCGACGTCGAACTGCGCCGCCATGAAGCCGCCGGACGACAGGCCGGACACCGACGTGCGCGTCAGGTCGGCGGCGTAAGCGGGCAGCGGCGCCGCGCCGGCCGCGCAGGCGGCTTGCGGCGCGACTGCCGCGACCGCCCCGACGACGAGCGCGGCCGCGGCAACGGCGGCGCGCACGGCGCGGGGCAGGCGCGGAAGGGCGAAGCGGGGCGGCGCCGGGCGGCCGGGCCGGGGAGTGACGTTCATGCTGGGCTCCTGTGGTGACGAATCGTTGAGGTGCGGGGATGCGGCTTCGTAAGGCGGACGGCTTCAGCTTAGGTGCGGCGCGCGGCGCGGTGAATGGCGCGAACGGCACGGTCGGCGACCCGTGACGATCGTTGCGCGCCGCATGTTCCGTTCACGACAGGAACAGCGCGCGTTCGGCCTGGCGGCGCCGCGTGAGGCCCGCGAGCGGCCGCCCGCCCGCCTTGTTCCAGACCAGGAACTGGTCGGCCGCGCGGGCCGGCGCGCCGGCGTTCAGGTAGCGCAGCAGCGTCGACGAGCGCAGGCGGCCCGAGCCGAGGTTGAAGACGAACGACATCAGCGCATCGAACTGCTGCTGCGTGACCGGCACGCGCAGCAGCTTGCGCAGGCTCAGCTCGGCGCTGCGCAGGTCCTGCCGCAGCAGCGCGTCGGCTTCGGCGGGCGTGAGCGGGCGGGTGAAGCGCTCGTGCGGCAGGATCAGGTGGCCGTAGCCGATGGTCGGCTTGCCGACCGCGTCGAGATACCGCGCGAGCCGCAGGCCCTCGAAATGCTTGATCAGCTCGATGCCTTGTGTGCCGGTGCGTTCAGGCTGGTTCGCCATCGTGGTGCTCCTCGTTGCCGTGCCGTGCGCGCGGCACCAGGCGGTGCGTGTATTCGTCGATCACGCGCATGATCGCTTCGGGCGGCGCGAGCGCCGCGAACTGCATTTCGATGTCGATGTGCTCGGTGTCGCGGCGCCCCGCGTTGCCTTGCGCATCCTTGTTCGCCGAGCGCGGCGCGAGCGTCACGTAGAAGCGCCCGCGCTGGTCGTCGCCGGCGAAGGCGCCAGCCGGATGCGCCTCGGTGAAATCGCCGCGCACCGTCAGGTGCACGACCATCCGCTCGAGCGCGAGGCCGCGCGGCGTCGCGAGCGCGACGAGCGGCACCGGCATCGTGTGCTCGGCGTCGAGCGCGACCTGGACTTCGCGCGGCGCGAGCAGGCCGTCGTCGCGCCGGTCGAAGAACTGGTCGAGCACAGCCGTGTACTGATGCGCGAGCAGCTGATTCGCGGCCGCCGCGGCGTGCTGCATGCCGCGCGCGATCTCGTCGAGCGCGAGGCCGCGCGGCGGCGGGCGGTCGGCGTCCGCCGGCTCGCCGGGCGGCGAGCCGGCAGGCGGCGCGGGCGGCGGCGCGTCGGACGGCCACGCGTCCGCCCCGCCGCCCGACGCGCCGGATGCGGGACCGGGGGGCGTCCCCGGCGCAGCGTCGGGCAACGTGCCGGATGCCGCGCCGGACGACGACGCGCCGACGGCAGGCGCGGCATCCGGCGCGGCGAACGGCGCGGCCGTCGCGCCCGGCTGCCCGCCCTGGGCGGCGCTCGCCGGTGACGCCGGCGGCCCGCCGGCGTCGGACGGCCCGCCCGCCGCCGCGTCGGCGGCCGGCCGGTCATCGCGCGCGGCCGCGTCGCGCCGCCGTTTGAAGAGCCTGAACATGGCCGGACCCGGGCGCGCTTACGCGTGCTCGCCGGCCTGCGCGGGCGCGCCCGCCGCCGCTGCGCCGTCGCCCGACGCGCCCGTGCCCGACGTCTCGCCGATCAGCTTGCCGTCGGTCGGCGTCGCGGGCAGCGGCTTCACGTCCTTCGCCTTGTCCGCGGCGACGACCGGCTTGGTCGCCGCGTCGGTCAGGAAGTCGATCACGCGCATCAGCGCTTCGGGCGGCTGCTGGCGCTTGACCTGCGTGTGGATCGAGTATTTCGCGCGCGTGTCGGTGCTGCGCGTCTGCTCGGACTTGTGCGACACACGGCCGGACAGGTTGACGCTGACGGGGCCCCAGCCGATCTTCGCCTTGAACTCGCCGCCGGCCTCGGTCGACGACGATGCCTTCTCCGACTGCGTGATCTCCATCTCGAAGTCGATCGTGCCTTCCTCGATCGCGATGATCGGGTGGACGATCGCGGCGAGCAGCGGGATGCGCATGGTCTTCTGCACGACACCCTTCGACACGCCGCTTTCGTCGACCAGCGTTTCGTCGTAGTCGAACTGCACGGCCACCGCCTTGCCGCCCTGGATGCAGACCTGCATCAGGAAATCCGCATAACTCTTTGCGGCTTGCGTTTGCGCGCTGATCATCGCCTTTAATGGCCCGGCGATCATTTGGTCCATCGGTAAAGCGTTAATCACCGAACCAATGAAATTAGCGTCCATGAATAAACTCCTCTGCCTGTTGAAGACAACGGACATTCGCTGTCGTTAATCAAGTTAGGCAATGGGAAGCGTCCGGAGAAGATGACGGTCGTCACGCCTGATGCCCGGGGAAGGCCGTTGTAATGAATTGAAATGCCGGAACCGGGCCGAATTAGGACATTCTTCCCGGATCGACGAGCCTAGTGCGCGGCGAAACAAACAGCGGTAAAAATCCGGCGGAAGGGAAGTAAAAAAACCTAAATCCCGCTTTCGAGGAAACCGCGCAAATGAACGTCCTGATGATCGACAGTCCGCCGTTGTTCGTGGCGGGCGTGGCAGACGTAATGTGTAAACGCGACATGAGCTGGCATGTGTGGTCCGCCCAGCGCCCCGAGGACGTTCGTCGCTTGCGCGACGCGCTGCTGCCCGACACGGTCGGCGCAGTCACGATCGAATGCGACGACCATGCACCGCCCACGATCTGGCCGAACGTGCTGCACGAGACGTTCGGCGCGACGCCGTGGCTGTGCGTCGTCGGCGGCGTGTGCCGCCGGACGATCGCCGACGCGCTGCTGGCCGGCGCCGCCGGCATCATCGACCGGCGCGCGAGCGCGGACGAGTTCGCGGACGCGCTCGCGCGGGTCGCGGCCGGCGCGATCTACGTGCCGGCGGGCGAAGGCGGGGCGGGGCACGCGCGCGCGGCCGGCGCGCCGGCCGGCGACGACCGCGCGTTCGAGCGGCTGACGCCGAGGCAGCGCGAGGTGCTGCGGCTGCTGGCCGAAGGCAAGTCGAACAAGCAGATCTGCCGCGTGCTGAACGTCGCGGAGGGCACGATCAAGAACCACCTGTATGCGCTGTTCCGGCAGATCGGCGTGAGCAACCGGACGGAGGCGGCCTTGTGGCTGTCGCGTCACGTGCCGGCCGATCCGTCCCCCGGCTACATGTTCACGCCCGCCTGCACCCCGCCAGGCTGACGTGCTCCGCCGGCCCCGGACCGGCCGGCGCGGCGTCCAGCGCCGCGTGCCCCGGGGCGGCCAGCGTGGCGCGCAGCCCGTCGAGCGCGTGCCGGATCGGCGCGGCGCTCACGCTCACCTCGCCGGCGAACGGCCGGTCCACCGCCAGCACGAAAAAGAACGCGAGCCCGAGCGTGACCGCCCAGATCGACACGAGGCCGACATTGAAGCGCGTGCCGGGCAGCGCATACAGCAACAGCAGCGACAGGCTGCTCGACACCAGCATCACGGCCCAGAGCGTGCCCGGCATCGCGGACTCGAGATTCTGCAGGCGGGCCTGCCGGTACTTGACCATCTCGTTCGCGCGCGCCATCGCCTGCGCGAGCAGCACGCGTTCGCGCTCGTCGGCCGGCGTGACGCGATTGATCGCCGCGAACATCCGGTCGAACGCGGCTTCGGCGCGCGGGTCGGCACGGCCGTGCTGCTGCATCTGCGGCCACTCGTCGTCGACGACCCGCGCGAGGTAGTCGGCGAGCGCGCGGCGCGCGGCATCGGCGCCGGTGCTGGCGACGCGGAACGCGGCGAGGTCGCGCGACAGCTCGGTCGCGCAGGCGGCTTCGGCCGCGACGGTATCGGTCGCGGCCTGATAAGAACTCCACACCGACACGGCCGAGAACGCGACGAGCAGCGAGTTGATCGTCGTGACCGCCGACAGCATCGCGACGATCATGCCGCGCTGTTCGGCGTCGATTCGTGCGGGCAGCACGCGCCGGAACGCGGCATAGCCGAGCAGCGCGGCCGCGAGCGTCGCGGCCACGATCAGCGCGCCCATCGCGGCGGCGGGAATGTTGTAGAGAAACAGCATGGCGCTACTCCTGATGGTCGTTGGGCGGCGTGGGGGAAAGCGGCGCGCCGCGCTGCGCGAGCGACGGATCGGCGGCGAGCATCGCGCGCGTGAATGCGGCAAGGCGCGCGCGGATCGCGTCGGCGGACGCGGACGTGTCGAGCGACTGCTGCAGGTCGAGCAGGCTCGCCGCGAGCTCGCCTTGCCAGTGCGCGCGCTCGCTGGCGGCGCGGGCGCGGGTGGCGGCGAGCGTCGCATCGACGTCGGCCGAGCGGTCGCCCTGCACGAGGGTCTCGAGCGTGTCGACGAGCCGTTGCAGCACGCGGTGCACGGCCGTCGCGGAGAAGCCGCCGAGCATCGCGAGCGCGGGCCGGCCGAAGCTCTGCATGCTGCCCTGCGCAAAAAGCTGGGACGGCAGCATCTCGACGAGGATCAGCCCGGCGATCACGCCGAGGATCAGCCGCGCGCCGTACGACGCGTCGTACTTCGGGTCGTAGGTCGACGCGGCGACGTAGCGGTGCGCCTGGAACAGCGTCGCGAACGACGCGCCGAGCCCCGCGCAGCACAGCAGGAACAGCGTGTTCCACAGCAGCAGCGTGCCGTCGGACTGCAGGAAGCCGCGGTCGATGTTCTCGCTCGACACGTGCGGCGACAGGCTCGTCGCGATCACCGCGAACAGGAAGCCGAGCGCGGAGAAGGTCAGCAGCCGGATCAGCGGCACCGGGCCGAGCCATGCGAGCGGATGCGCGTTGCGGCGATGCAGGTCGAGCAGCGTGACGGCTTGCGGCGTGGCGGGCGCGACGAGCGCGGCGAGCTTGCGGTGGAGCGTCGCGAGCACGCGCTGCTGCGCGGGGGCGAGCGGCGGGTCGGCCGGCGAGCGGCCGTTGGCGATCAGTGTCGCGAGCTGCGCGACGGTGTCCGGCTCGACGGGCAGCCCGTGATGCAGCGCGAAGCGCGCCATCGCCTCGCATTCGTCGCAAAGCTGCGCGGCGAGCCCGTCCGCCGCGCGCGGCGCGGGCGGCGGCACGGGCGGGCGGCGCCGGCCGTCGAGCCAGCGCGCGAAGCGGAACGTGTCCATTTCATTGCGCTCCGCCCGGGGCCGGCGCGTCGGCCGTGAATGCGTGGATCGCGACCCGTTCGCTGGTATCCGCGCCCGGATCGCGCATGCAGGCGGCCGGCGCGATGCGCGTCCGGCGCAGCCGCGTGCGGTCGACCTCGAACACCGCGACCTGCCTGGCGGCGTGGCCGTCGTCGTGCGCGATGTATTGCAGCGACCGCGGCACGGGGAGCGCGACGTCGGTGGACGGCACGAAGCCGATCACGCAACGCGGCGCGTCGGGATGCGTGCGCTTGGCCGCGCAGTCGTGGCGTACGGAGATGACGCGGACGAGCTGTTTCATGGCGGGATTCCTTTGAGCGGCGTCGCGCGTCGTGCGCGGACCCGTGGTCGCACTGTGCGTGGCGCGCGTCGCGCGGACAATGCGGCAGTCGTCATGGACCGCGGCGTGACGAACGGCCTATGGCGCCGTGCCGGATGCGCGGTTGACGTGGATGCGCGCGCGCTGCACGTGCGCAGCGGAATATCCCGAAATGAAATGAAGAGAAGTGCGATCAATGAGGCAGATTTGAGACCGCCCCCAAAAAATACTTACCGCTTATCCATAACCGATTTGACGACAAGCTCGACGAGCCACTTTCGCAACGAGCTTCCCGCTGCGCGGCGATGCCAGGCCACTGCGATCTCCAGTTCATTCGGTTCAATCGTGAACGGCAGAACTCGCAGGTCGTCGGCGGCGGCAATCGCGGACGGAACATAGGCGAATACGTCGTTGAATTCCATGAAAGAATGCAAGGAGGTATAGCACGGCAATACGGCTGCCAATTTTCCATGGAACGGCAGTTGTCCAAATGCGTGGTCCCCGGATCGATTGGGATTGTCGATGCTGCGAATAAATCCGACGCGCGGCACATCGGCCAGGTCGCGCAGCGAAGATATTCTTTGGGGAATTGCGGAATGCTTTGAAACGACGCAAGAAAGATAATCCTTCTTGACTGTCTCTTGAGTCAATCCGTGATCTATCAAATCCCGAAATCCGATCGCTAAATCTGCTGCGCCTGAAGCCAACGTCTCGGGATGCGTTGCGGCATTGAAATCCTGTATATCCAAGGACATGTCGGGTGCAGCTGCTGCGATATTTCGGCACAAGCGGGGGATGATCGTGAGCTGAGCGTATTCATCCGCCAGAATTCTGACGACCCGATTTGAAGCCGATGGGTCAAACGGGGTGGACGCCATCAGTCCATCGAGATCCAGAACGGCCACCTCTAATTTGGACGCCAGGTCGTAAGCGAAATCCGTCGGAACCAGGCCGTCGCTTTTTCGAAGGAAAAGCTCGTGAGGGAATAACTCTCGCAGGCGCTTCAAATAAGCGCTTGCCGCCTGCTGGGAAATGTTCATTCGGAGAGCGACCCTGGACACGTTTCTTTCTCGCATTAGATTCAAGAAAACGCGCATGTGCTTTACATCGAGCTTGTCTATCATGACGGTTGTATCTCATACAATGATATTGGGAGCCTTTCGGCGTCGGCCTCCGCTACGATTATGGCATCGACTTTCTTGAAAAGGATCATTTCCATGAGGCGTGTCATTCTGATCGGTGCGAATGGGAAAATGGGACAGGCTGCTCTAACCGGTCTCTCGAAACATCAGGTCATCACCGCGAGCCGCAGTGGTGAAGGCTGCGACTTTCAAGTCGACATCACCAACCAGGAATCCCTGGTTCGCCTCTACGAGAACGTGGGGTCTTTTGATGCGGTCGTCAACACGGTCGGGTACTGTGAATATGCCCCGTTCGCAGAAATGACCTCGGATCAATGGCAGACGACGATCCTCAGCAAACTTGTCGGCCAGATCAACGTAGCGAAGGTCGCACTTGATCACATCAGCGACAAAGGGTCCATCACCCTGATTTCGGGGATTCTGAACGTCAAGCCGATTCCTTTCGCGATCGCAGATGCCACGACCAGCGGCGCCATCGACACCTTTGTCCAGTGTGTGGCCCATGAGCTTCCCCGAGGCATCAGGATCAACGCCGTCAATCCCACCGTGCTCGAGGAGGCATGGGACGTTTATGGCGAAATGATGCCGGGCTTCCAACCGGTCCCAAGTGCGCTCGTAGGAAAGGCGTTCGAACGGTCGGTCGATGGCTTCATTAGCGGCAAGGTCCTGTTCGTCGATGCTTGAGCCATTGACCAAGCCGTTCTAGCCAGATGAGATGGCATCGGCTCACGGGAGGGGGAGAGAAACCGGCCGCCGCATGCATGCGGCGGCCGATCCTGCAACGAGGTGGAACGATCCGGAACGACCCGCTTACGCGTCCAACTCCAGCGCGAGCAGTTCGGCAATCGTCTGCCGGCGCCGGATCAGGCGCGGCGCGCCGCGATCGACGAGCACTTCCGGCGCGAGCGGCCGGCTGTTGTAGTTCGACGACATCGACGAGCCGTATGCGCCCGCGTCGTGCAGGAACAGCAGGTCGCCGATCTGCGGCTGCGGCAGATGACGGTGCGTGACCACGCCACCCGCGTCCTGCGTGAACACGTCGCCGGATTCGCACAGCGGCCCGGCGATCGCGACGTGCGCGAGTGGCCGGCCGTCGGGTTCCCCGCCGTCGGGCGCGTGCACGGTGATGCCGTGATAGCTGCCGTACATCGCCGGGCGCATCAGGTCGTTGAAGCCCGCGTCGATCAGCACGAAGTCGTGCTTCGGCCGGCGGTTGACCGACTGCACCTCGGCGACGAGCGTGCCGGATTCGGCGACGAGGAAGCGGCCCGGCTCGATCTCGATGCGCACCGGGTGGCCGAGATGCTGCTCGATCCGCTTGCGCGCGGCGTCCCACTGGCTGAAGTAGTGATCGACGTCGACGCGCGGCTCGCCGTCGCGGTACGGGATCGACAGGCCGCCGCCCGCCGAGATCGCGTCGATGTCGTGGCCGAGCGACGTGACGAGGTCGACCATCGCGTCGCACACCTGCGACAGGTGGCCGTAGTCGACGCCCGAGCCGATGTGCATGTGGATGCCGACGAGCTTCAGCCCGTACTGGCGCACGATCTCGATCGCGCGCGGCACGTCGCCGATCCAGATGCCGTGCTTGCTCTGCGGGCCGCCGGTGTTGGTCTTGTTGCTGTGGCCGTGGCCGAAGCCCGGGTTGATGCGCAGCCACACGCGGTGGCCGCTCGCATGCTCGCCGATGCGCGCGAGCATGTCGAGCGAGCCCGCGTTGACGGTCACGCCGTGCCTGAGCACCGCCGCGAGCGTCGGGCGGTCGATCAGGTCGGCCGTGAACACGACGCCTTCGGGGTCGCCGTCCGGCCGGAACCCCGCCGCGAGGCTGCGTTCGATCTCGCCGAGCGACACCGCGTCGACGAGCACGCCTTCGTCGCGCATCAGCCTCAGGATATGGACGTTCGAGCAGGCTTTCTGCGCGTAGCGGATCACGTCGAACCGGCGCAGCTGCGCGATGCGGTCGCGGATGACGTCGGCGTCGTAGACCCACAGCGGGGTGCCGTATTGTTGCGCAAGTGTCGCGAGCTGGCGGGAATCGAGGGACATGACGAGTGAATCGGGGCGAATGAACGGATAGAGGGCATGATGCGCCCGAACGGTCATCCAGTAAAATGCCGTTTTGTCTATATTCGATTCATTCTGGATATATATGGCTACGCTCACGCATCGCCACATCGAGGTGTTCCGCGCGCTGATGGTCACCGGCAGCGCGACCCGCGCGGCCGAGATGCTCTACACGTCGCAGCCGACGATCAGCCGCGAGCTCGCGCGGATGGAGCAGATCGTCGGCTTCGCGCTGTTCGAGCGCGCGCACGGGCGGCTGCGGCCGACGATGGCCGCGCTCACGCTGTTCGACGACGTGCGGCTCGCGTATGTGGGGCTGGAGCGTGTCGCGGCGACGGCCGCACGGCTGCGCGAGTTTCGCGACGGCCAGCTGTCGGTGATCGCGCTGCCGGCTTTCTCGCACGCGATCCTGCCGGGCGCGTGCCGGCGCTTTCATGCGGCGCATGCAGGCGTCAGCGTGTCGGTCGCGACGCAGGAGTCGCCGGTGCTCGAGGAGTGGCTCACCGCTCAGCGCTACGACCTCGGCCTCACCGAGCACGACGTCGCGCCGGCCGGCACCGTGCTCGCGCCGCTGTTCGAGGCCGACGAGGTGTGCGTGCTGCCGGACGGCCATCCGCTGCTCGCGAAGGGGACGATCGAACTCGCGGATCTCGCGGATCGCCCGTTCGTCAGCCTGTCGCTGAACGACCCGTACCGGATCATGATCGACGAAGCGTTCGCGCAGCTCGGCGTCGCGCCGCGCTCGGTCGTCGAGACGCCGTCGGCCGTGTCGGTGTGCGCGTTCGTGCGCCAGGGGCTCGGCGCGGCGATCGTCAATCCGCTGACCGCGCTCGATTTCGCGGGGCGCGACCTGCAGATCCGGCCGCTCGCGCGCTCGTTCCCTTACCGGGTCAGCGTGATCGTGCCCGAGCACCGGCCGAAGAGCCTGCTCGTCGATGCGTTCACCGGCGCGCTGCGCGACGAGGCGGATGCGATCCGCGGCCGGCTCGCCGCGCATCTCGGCCGGCGCGCGGCCGCATGATGGACGCTTTGCGCCGTTTCCCCTCGTCGTTCTCCCGTTCACGACGGACGAGCTCAACGAGAAATCGCGCGCGGCGAGGCCGCCGCCGGGAGAGGGGGC
Organism: Burkholderia sp. MSHR3999; assembly: GCF_000833595.1. Taxonomy (NCBI): domain Bacteria; kingdom Pseudomonadati; phylum Pseudomonadota; class Betaproteobacteria; order Burkholderiales; family Burkholderiaceae; genus Burkholderia; species Burkholderia sp. MSHR3999. The sequence continues at coordinate 2,032,626 of NZ_JRFO01000007.1, read as the reverse complement.
CGGCGGCGGCGAGACAGGGAAGCAGGCAGCTGCGCGCGCGCGCGCGCATGCCCGGCGCGTTACTGCGCCGATGCGAGGTGATGACGCTGCGCGAGCTTCTGCGCGTCCGCGTAGTGCGCCTGCAGGATCGGCAGCGCCTGGCGCGCGACTTCCTTCAGCTTCGTGTCGCGGCCTGCCGCGATTTCAGCCTGGAACGCCGAGATCGCCTTCTGCTGGCCGGCGAGCGCGACCTGCTCGATATAGGCCTTGTCGAATTCCGCGCCGCGCAGGGTCTTGATGCTGTCGAGCACGGCCGTGTCCGGATCGTTGTGCGGCACGTCGACGCCGCGCGGGCTCGCGGCGCGCATGGCCTGGATGATCTTTTCGTCGTCGGCGCTCACGCGCTGCGCGAATGCCTTGACCTGGCTGTCCGACGAGCGGGAGTCGGCGATTCGCGCCGCGCCGCGTTGCGTCGAGACGGTTTTCGTGCCGTCGTTGATGAACGACTGGTCGGCTTCGTGGAGCCGCGGCGCGCCGGCCGACGGCGCGGTTTGCGCCGGTTCGGCCGGCTGGCCGGGTTGAGCCGGTTGGGCGGTTTGCGCGGTCGCCGTCACGGCGACGAGAAGCAGACCGGCGGCAGACAGCGCAAGGCGCGAAGCGTTCGGAAAACGGTTCATGGGACCTCCTTTCAAATCGGGGCTCGAGTTGAGGGACGGATAGCTTGATCCGTCGCTGTGCGAGAGACCGGGCGCGTGCCCGGACCGGGTTGGACCGCCGCTCTGCCGCGGCGCCGGTCGAAGCGAGTCCCGGCCCGAATGATTCTAGGAGAGGGGTTTTCCCGCAGGTGAAACCGCGCTGTCGCTTGTGTAACGGTTGGTAAGACGATTGGACGCGTGCGTCGGTTACACGATGTCGAGCAGCGCGTCGAAGCGGGCCAGCAGCGGCGTCGCGCAATGCTGCTGCAACGTGGCGGGCGCGGTGTAGCCCCACGCGACGCCCTGGAACGCGACGTTCGCGCGGCGCGCGGCGTCCGCGTCGCGGATCTCGTCGCCGACATACAGCACGTCGGTGGTGCGCAGCCCCGCGTCGCGCGCGAGCGCGCGCAGCCGGCGCGATTTGCCGAACAGCGGAATGCCGCACGCAAAGTGCCCGACGTGACGGCACGCATGTGCGCCGAGCCGGTCGCGCACGACCGCCTCGCTGTTCGACGTCGCAATCGCGATCCGCACGCCACGCGCCGCGAGCGCGTCGAAGGTCTCGACGACGCCCGGAAACAGCGTCACGTCCGCGATGCGCTGCTGCATCAGCCGGCGCATGTCGAGCGTCACGCGCGGCACTTTCCACGTCGGCACCTCGAGCGCGCGGATGATGTCGCGCGCGGACAGGCCGCGCAGCGTGGCGACGAGCGTGTCGTCGACATCGCGAAAGCCGTGCAGGCGCGATGCTTGCGACAGCGCCGCGAGGAAGCAGTCGAACGAGTCGGCGAGCGTGCCGTCGAAGTCGAACGCGATCAGTCGGTAGGTCATGGCAGATAGTGCAACAGTGGCCGCGATTGTAGTCGGTTCGTCATTCCGTCATGCGCTTTGCGCGAAACATGCATACCTTATTGCGCGAATTCGCTTGGAGCCCGTGTCGCGCGTCCACTAGCATGACCGCTCCGATCGCGGCGGAGCGCGCCGCGAGATTTCTCGACAGGCATTCAAGGGGGCTCATCATGGCATTGCGTTCGCTCGGCACGTCTTCGATCCAGGTCTCGCCGCTCGTGTTCGGCGGCAACGTGTTCGGCTGGACGGCCGACGAAGCCACGTCGTTCTCGCTGCTCGACGCGCTGGCCGATCACGGGATCAACTTCATCGACACGGCCGACGTCTATTCGGCGTGGGCGCCCGGCAACCGCGGCGGCGAATCGGAGACGATCATCGGCAAGTGGCTGAAGCGCCGCGGCCGTCGCGACGACGTCGTGATCTCGACCAAGGTCGGCCTGCTCGAAGGGCGCGCGGGCCTGTCGCGCGACAACATTCTGAAGGCGGCCGACGAGTCGCTGCGCCGCTTGCAGACCGATTACATCGATCTTTATTTCTCGCACGCGGACCTCCCGGATTCCGCGCCGCTCGAGGAAACGCTCGGCGCGTACCGGACGCTGGTCGATGCGGGCAAGGTGCGGATCATCGGCGCATCGAACTACAACGGCGCGCGCCTGCGCGAGGCCGCCGAGATCAGCCGCCGCGACGGCCTGCCCGCGTATCAGGTCGTGCAGCCCGAATACAACCTGTACGATCGCGCCGAATACGAACGCGACATCGAGCCGGCGGCAACGGAGCTGAAGCTCGGCGTCGTCAATTACTACGCGCTCGCGAGCGGCTTCCTGTCCGGCAAGTACCGGTCGGTCGACGACCTGACGAAGAGCACGCGCGGCGAACGCGTCGCGCGCTATCTCGATGCGCGCGGGCTGCGCATTCTCGCCGCGCTCGACGCGGTGGCGGACAAGCACCGCGCCACGCCGACGGCCGTCGCGCTCGCGTGGCAGATTGCGCGGCCGAGCATCACCGCGCCGATCGCGAGCGCGACGTCGCTCGAGCAGCTTCACGATCTCGGCGCGGCGATCCGGCTCGCGCTCGACGCGGACGACGTGAAGCGGCTCGACGAAGCCAGCGCGCACTGACCGGCGCGCGCGGCGTATCGTTGCATCTGTAATCGTTTCGTCAGCTTGCGTCGCGCCGGATAGCGGATGAACCCGCGCGATCCTGCGCGCGCATTTGCAGCGCCCGCGCACAGGCCCCAGAATAGCCGCACCTGGCCGCACCAAGCGGCATTCAGACCAGCATACGGGCAGCGCGTGGGCATCAACTTCGATCTCGCCGACTTGCAGGCTTTCCGGGCGGTGGTTCAGCTCGGCAGCTTCCGCAAGGCGGCGGACGCCATCAACATTTCGCAGCCGGCATTGAGCCGGCGCATCGAGAAGCTCGAGGAGGCGCTGGGCGTGCGGCTGTTCGAGCGCACGACGCGCAGCGTCACGCTGACGACGGTCGGGCGCGTGTTCGCGCCGAGCGCCGAGCAGGTGCTCGACGATCTCGACGCCGCGCTGCTCGGCATCCGCGACGTATCGTCGAGCCGGCTCGGGCACGTGACGATCGCGTGCGTGCCGTCGGTCGCGTATTACTTCCTGCCGAACACGATCGCGCGTTTCCGCACCCGCTATCCGAAGATCCGCATCAAGCTGATCGACGCGAGCGCGAACGAGGTGCTCGACGCGGTGGTGAGCGGCGAGGCCGATTTCGGCGTCGGCTTCATGGGCAGCCAGGAGGCGGACGTCGAATTCACGACGCTGCTCGAGGAGCGCTTCGTCGCCGCGTGCCGGCGCGACCATCCGCTCGCCGCGAAGAAGCGCGTGACGTGGCGCGAGCTGTACGAATACGACTACGTGTCCGTCGACAAGACCTCCGGCAACCGGCTGCTGCTCGACCAGGCGCTGGCGGGCGTCGCGCCGCGCGCGCCGAGCGTCTGCGAGACGCGGCACGTGACGACGATGCTCGGGCTCGTCGAGGCGGGCCTCGGCGTCGCGGCGGTGCCGTCGATGGCGATGCCGCTGCCGACGCATCCGATCCTGACGAGCGTGCCGCTCGTCGAGCCGGTCGTCACGCGGCGCGTCGGCATCGTGCGGCGGCGCGGCCGCACGCTGACGCCGGCCGCGCAGGAATTCCTCCAGCACGTGATCGAGGACCGCAAGCCGGCCGCGGGCCCCAAGCGCGCGGCGGGGAAGCGCGCATGACGCTGCTGCGGCCGCTCAGGCTGCTGTACGTGCAGGTGCTGGTCGGGATGGCGCTCGGCGTCGCGGTCGGGCACCTGTTTCCACAGGCGGGCGTCGCGCTCAAGCCGCTCGGCGATGCGTTCGTCGCGCTCGTGCGGATGATGGTCGCGCCGATCGTGTTCTGCACGATCGTGACCGGCATCAATGCGCTCGGCGACGGCGCGCGCATCGGCCGCACGATCGTCAAGGCGCTCGCGCTGTTCTACGCGCTCACCGCGGCCGCGCTCGCCGTCGGGCTCGCGATCGCCTATGCCGCGCGGCCGGGCGACGGCCTGCATGTCGCGGCACGCCATCTCGATGCGTCGGTGCTCGCATCGTTTACGGCACGCGCGCCGGCGGCGGGCGTCGCGTCGTTCCTGCTGCAGATCATCCCCGATACGCTCGTCGGCGCGTTCGCCGCCGGCGAGGTGCTGCCGGTGCTGCTGGTCGGCCTGCTGTTCGGCTTCGCGCTGGCCGCGACCGAAGGGCGCGACGGCATCGTGCATGCATTTGTCGAGGGCATCGCGCGCGTGCTGTTCCGCGTGCTCGCGCTCGTGATGCGGCTCGCGCCGCTCGGCGCGTTCGGCGCGATCGCGTTCGCGGTCGGGCGCTTCGGCATCGATTCGCTCGGCTCGCTCGGCAAGCTGATCGTCGCGATGTATCTCGCGTGCGCGCTGTTCGTGATGCTCGTGCTCGCGCCGCTCGCGCGCCTGCACGGTTTCTCGCTGTGGCGGCTGCTGCGCTATCTGCGCGAGGAGCTGCTGATCGTGCTCGCGACGTCGTCGACGGAGCCGGTGCTGCCGCGCCTGCTCGTCAAGCTCGAAGCGCTCGGCTGCGACAAGGGCGTGGTCGGGCTCGTGCTGCCTGCCGGGTATTCGTTCAATCTCGACGGCACCGCGATCTACCTGACGCTCGCCGCGCTGTTCATCGCGCAGGCGTGCGACGTGCCGCTGTCCGCCGCGCAGGTCGCGACGCTGCTCGCGGTGATGCTGATCACGTCGAAGGGCGCGGCGGGCGTGTCGGGCAGCGGGCTCGTCGCGCTGATCGCGACGCTGACGGTAGTGCCCGACCTGCCGGTCGCGGGCGTCGCGCTGCTGGTCGGCATCGACCGCTTCATGTCGGAGGCGCGCGCGTTGACGAGCGTGATCAGCAACGCGTGCGCGGTCGTCGTCGTGTCGATCTGGCAGCGGGGCTGCGATCGCGAGCGGCTGCGCGACGTGCTGGAAGCGGGGACGCGGGAGCCGGTTCAGCGCGTTTAGCGGCTCGGGCAGCGCGCGGGACGGCTTCTCACGATTCGATATTTCGACTAATATCGAAAAATGGAAACGAACCAGACCATTGCCGCGCTCGCGGCGCTCGCGCACGAATCCCGGCTCGCCATCTTTCGCGCACTGGTGCAGGCGGGGCCGCAAGGGCTGCCGGCCGGCCAGATTGCCACGCTGCTGGACGCACCCCCGTCGTCGCTGTCGTTCCACTTGAAGGAGCTGGCGCATGCGCAGCTCGTCACCAGCCGCCAGGAGGGCCGCTTCGTGATCTATTGCGCGAACTTCGCGACGATGAACGGGCTGCTGGCGTACCTCACGGAAAACTGCTGCGGCGGCAATCCCTGCTCGCCGGCGGCCGCGTGTTCCACGACCGGCGAGCGTCGCCCATGACCACCAACGTACTGATCCTCTGCACCCACAACTCGGCGCGCAGCGTGCTCGCGGAAGGGATGCTCAATCACTGGGCCGCGAAGCTCGGCAAGGACGTGCGCGCGTACAGCGCCGGCAGTGCGCCGAGCGGGCGGCTCAATCCGTTCGCGCTCGACGCGCTGACGCGCGCGGGCGTCGACGTCGGCGGCTGCCGCAGCAAGAGCTGGGATGAATTCGTCGGCGACGGCGCGCCTGAAATGCGCATCGTCATCACGGTGTGCGACAGCGCGGCCGCGGAGACCTGCCCGTACTGGCCCGGCAGTCCCGTCAAAGTGCATTGGGGCTACGCCGATCCGTCGAACGCGCCGGGCGGCGACGACGGCAAGCGGCTCGCGTTCGAGCTCACCCGCCAGGCGATCGGCTATCGCATGCTGCAGATGCTGATGCTGCCGCTCGATCGCATGGGCGATGCGGAACTCCGGACGGCCCTGGCCGACATCTCGCAAAACTGATCGGATAACTGAGCATCGAGCCGTCCCATGAACACGTCCAACGTCGCCCCGCCGGAAAGGGCAGTCGCCAAGCCTGCCATCAACTTCTTCGAACGCTATCTGACCGTGTGGGTCGCGCTCTGCATCGTCGCCGGCATCGCGCTCGGCCAGGCGCTGCCCGACCTGTTCCAGCGCATCGCGCGCATGGAATACGCGCAGGTCAACTTGCCGGTGGGGCTGCTGATCTGGGTGATGATCATCCCGATGCTCGTCAAGGTCGACTTCGGCGCGCTGCATGAAGTCCGCCAGCACATCAGGGGCATCGGCGTCACGCTCGTGGTCAACTGGCTCGTCAAGCCGTTCTCGATGGCGTTTCTCGGCTGGCTGTTCATCCGGCATCTCTTCGCGCCGATGCTGCCTGCCGATCAGCTCGACAGCTACATCGCCGGCCTGATCCTGCTGGCCGCGGCGCCCTGCACGGCGATGGTGTTCGTCTGGAGCCGGCTGACCGGCGGCGATCCGTTGTTCACGCTGTCGCAGGTGGCGCTGAACGACAGCATCATGGTGATCGCCTTCGCGCCGCTGGTCGGCCTGTTGCTGGGCATTTCCGCGATCACGGTGCCGTGGGCCACGCTGCTCACGTCGGTGGTGCTCTACATCGTCATTCCGGTGATCCTCGCGCAGATCTGGCGCAAGCTGCTGCTCGCGAAAGGGCAGGCGGCGTTCGACGCCGCGATGGCGAGGATCGGCCCGTGGTCGATCACCGCGCTGCTGGCCACGCTGGTGCTGTTGTTCGCGTTCCAGGGCGAAGCGATCCTGAAGCAACCGCTGGTGATCGCGCTGCTCGCGGTGCCGATCCTGATCCAGGTGTTCTTCAACGCGGCGCTCGCGTACTGGCTCAATCGCGCCGTGGGCGAGAAGCACGCTATCGCGTGCCCGTCGGCGCTGATCGGCGCATCCAATTTCTTCGAGCTCGCGGTCGCGGCCGCGATCAGCCTGTTCGGCTTCCATTCCGGCGCAGCGCTGGCCACCGTCGTGGGCGTGCTGATCGAAGTGCCGGTCATGCTGCTGGTGGTGCGCATCGTCAACCAGTCCAAGGGCTGGTACGAGCGGGCTTGAGCACCGAGGGCTTGGGCGCCGTGGTCATGCGATGCCGGCCGCACGCTCAGAGGCCGGCGGCGAGCAGATAGCGTGTCTGAACATACACGCCGAGCGCCCAGCGCGCGGTCACGACAGCGATCGCGAACAGGATCAGCGCGGCCGCGATCTTGACGAACCCGGACGGCGCGGGCGCCGGCCCGAACTGATTGTCCCAGCGGTGGCCGGACAGGAAGCACAGCACCGGCAGCACGATCACGCCGATGAGCGGAAACGCGAGCACCTTGACGGTCCAGCCGGGGAAGTTCAGGTCGCGCAGGCGTCGGGTCGACGCCGCGTAGAACGCGATGCCGAGCGCCGTGCCGAGCAGCGACACGATCCTGTTCAGCTCGGCGAGCCCGAGCTTCCCCTTCGCGGCGAAGCCGATGCAGGCGAACCCGGTCAGCAGCGACCATGCGATCACGCCGAGCGACATCAAAAGCAGGTAGCTGCCTGCGCCGAGGCGAAGGTTCTTGGACATCTGGTGCGTGCTGTCGGTGAGCGGAGATCCGCGGACGATACCAGAATCGCGCGTCGCCGGGGGCGCACCGTGTCCGGCACTTCAGCGCGTCGTCACCGAATCGAGCCCGGTCGCGCGCACGACCGGCTGTGCCTGTGGCGACGCGAGATAGTCGAGCAGCTTCCTCGCGTTCTCCGGATGCGCGGCGCCGACCGGAATGCCGCCCGCGAAGCGCGTGACCGACTGCACCGCTTCGGGCACCTTGCCGACGTACGTGACGCCCGGCGCCGGCAGCAGTTCGCTGACCTGCTGGAAGCCGATCTCGTAGTCGCCGTTCGCGACGACCGACGCGACCGGGATCTTCGGCACCATCGACGCCTTCGGGCGAACCTGCGCATCGATGCCGAGCTTCCTGAACATTTCCTTTTCGATGTAGACGCCGCTCGCGCTGTCCGAGTAAGCGACCGACTTCGCGCGCAGCAGCGCGTCCTTCAGCCCGTCGACGGTGCCGATGTCCGGTTTCGGCGCGCCCGCGCGCACGACCATGCCGATCCGCGAATCGGCGAGCTCGACGCGCGACGCGGGCATCACCTTGCCTTCCTGGATCAGCTTGTCGAGCGCGTAGCCGACCATGATCACCGCGTCGGCCTGCTCGCCGCGAGCGAGGCGGTTCGGAATCGCCTCCTTCGACTGGCCCATCGACGGGCCGCGGATCGTGTCGAGCGTGTCGCCGGTCGCGGCGGTGAAGCCGGGGCCGAGCTGCTGGTAGGCGGCGGTGAAGCCGCCGGAAATCATCACGCGCAGTTCGGCGGCGCGGGCCTGGAGCGCGGTGGCGGCGAGCGCGGCGGCGGCGAGCCAGATTGCCGCGCGGCGGGTGAATGGTCGATGGTTCATCTTGCGGATTCCGGAAGTCGGGAGAAAGCGCGGCGCGCCGGCGCCGCGCGTGAGTGGGCAGCCGGGGCCGGTCACGCGGCGCGCAGCGCGTCGCGCCGGCGGCTGTACAGCAACACCGTCGCGCCGAACGCGCACGCGGCGGCGAAGCTCATCCAGAAGCCGGGCGCGGCCTTGTCGCCGGTCGAGTGGATCAGCGCGGTCGAGATCGCAGGCGTGAAGCCGCCGAACACCGCGGTCGCGAGGCTGTACGCGAGCGAGAAGCCGGCGACGCGCACGTCGGCGGGCATCACCTCGGTCAGCGCGGCGACCATCGCGCCGTTGTAGAGGCCGTACATGAACGACAGCCACAGCAGCACCAGCAGCATGTTGACGAAGCTCGGCGCGTGCGCGAGCAGCGACAGCGCGGGATACGCGGTCAGCACGTTCAGCGCGGTCATCGCGAGCAGCACCGGGCGGCGGCCGAAACGGTCGGACAGCGCGCCGCCGATCGGCAGCCAGATGAAGTTCGACACGGCGACGCACAGCGTCACGAGCAGGCTGTCCGCGGTGCTCAGGTGCAGCACGGTCTTGCCGAAGGTCGGCGCGTAGACGGTGATCAGGTAGAAGCTCGTCGTCGTCATCGCGACGAGCAGCATGCCGCCGAGCACGACGGCCCAGTTGCGCGCGAGCGTCGCGAACACCTCGCGCATCGACGGGCGATGGCGGCGCTGCGCATATTCTTCGGTTTCCTGCAGATTGCGGCGCAGCATGAAGATCGCCGGCACGATCAGGCAGCCGACGAGGAACGGCACGCGCCAGCCCCACGCGGCGATCTGCGCGGCGCTCAGCCACTGGTTCAGCGCGAAGCCGAGCGCAGCCGCGACGACGATCGACACCTGCTGGCTGGCCGACTGCCAGCTCGTGTAGAAGCCCTTGCGGCCGGGCGTCGCCATCTCCGCGAGATAGACGGACACGCCGCCCAGCTCCGCGCCGGCCGAGAAGCCCTGCAGCAGGCGGCCGGCGAGCACGGCGGCCGGCGCGAGCAGGCCGATCGACGCGTAGCCGGGCACGAACGCGATCAGGATCGTGCCGCTCGCCATGATCGACAGCGTGACGATCAGCCCCTTGCGGCGGCCGACCTCGTCGATGTACGCGCCGAGCACGATCGCGCCGAGCGGGCGCATCAGGAAGCCCGCGCCGAACACCGCGAAGGTCATCATCAGCGACGCGAATTCGCTCGTCGACGGGAAGAACACCGACGCGATCTGCGTCGCATAGAAACCGAACAGGAAGAAGTCGAACTGCTCGAGGAAGTTGCCGGCGGTGACGCGGAATACGGCCGCGGCCCTGGACGGGGAAGGGGTGGCCACGGAATGTGACATCGGGTTGTCTCCGGATATTTCATTGGGCGACGTCCGGGCGGGGCCGGGACGACGCGCTCATGGTGGTCCGGATCGTCGGCTGCGTGAAGTGCATTTTTTCGAAGGATTGATGCGCGTGGGCTATCAATCGGGCGGGCAAGGCGCTCAAAGTAAATTTGTAGATGTCGTAACGCAAGAGTAGTATTCGCTACATGGATGCTGGCTCGACCTGGTTGCTCCTTGTTCTGACCCTGCCGACGGAGAACGCGACGGCGCGCATGCGCTTCTGGCGCGCGCTCAAGGCAAAGGGCTGCGCGGTGTTGCGCGACGGCATTTACCTGTTGCCGTACACGGACGAGCGGGAACGCATGCTGCGCGAGCTCGCGGGTGCGATCGCCGAAAGCGGCGGCACCGCCCACCTGTTGCGTGCGCCGAGCCTCGACGCGTCGCAGGAAGGGGAATTCCGCGCGCTGTTCGATCGCGACGAGGAGTACGCCGCCTTCAACCTGACGCTCGCGGAAGCCCGCAAGACGCTTGCCGGGCAGTCCGCCACGGAACTGGCGCGGCTGCTGCGCCGCCTGCGCAAGGATTTCGACACGATCCGGGCGATCGACTACTTCCCGGGCGACTCGGCTACCCGGGCCGAAGTCGCGTTGCAGGATTTCATCGCGCTCGTCGATACCGTGCTGTCGCCGGGCGAGCCGCACGCCGCGGAGCGCGCGATCCGCGTGCTCGCGATCGACGCGTACCAAGGGCGCACCTGGGCGACGCGGCAGCGCATGTGGGTCGATCGCGTCGCCAGCGCCTGGCTGATCCGCCGCTTCATCGACGCGCGAGCCCGCTTCATCTGGCTCGCGTCGCCGGCGGATTGCCCGCCTGACGCGCTCGGCTTCGATTTCGACGGCGCCGCGTTCACGCACGTCGGCGAGCGCGTGACGTTCGAGGTATTGCTCGCGAGCTTCGGGCTCGACAAGGACCCGGCGCTGATGCGGCTCGGCGAGGTCGTGCACGCGCTCGACGTCGGCGGCCCGGCCGTGCCCGAAGCGGTCGGCTTCGAGGCGGTGATGGCCGGCACGCGCCAACGCGCCGAAAACGACGATCAATTGCTGGAGCAGATGGGCGCGGTGCTCGACGCGCTGTACGCGCATTTCGCATCGAATGGAAAGAGCGAAACCGGGGGACGTTCATGACCACGACGATTGCCACGAATGCGCCGACCTACACGCTGGGCCAACTGGTCGGATACATGCTGCGGCTCGGCGCGTTCGGCTTCGGCGGCCCGGTCGCGCTCGCCGGCTACATGCGCCGCGATCTCGTCGAGAAGTACGGCTGGATCACTGAAGCCGACTACAAGGAAGGGCTCACGCTGGCCCAGCTCGCACCGGGGCCGATGGCCGCCCAGCTCGCGATCTATCTCGGCTTCGTTCATTACCGGATCCTCGGCGCGACGCTCGTCGGGCTCGCATTCGTGCTGCCGTCGTTCCTGATGGTCCTCGGGCTCGGGTTCGCCTATGCGCACTTCGGTGGGCTGTCATGGATGCAGGCGGTCTTTTACGGCGTCGGGGCCGCGGTGGTGGGCATCATCGCGATGAGCGCATACAAGCTCACCACCAAGACCGTCGCCAACGACAAGCTGCTTTGGGCGATTTTCCTGACGCTGGCTGCCGTGACCTTCATCACCGAATCGGAAATCGCGTGGCTCTTCATCGTCGCCGGGCTGATCGGCTGGTTCTGGCGCGCGCCGCCGAAATGGCTGCACAAGGGCGGGCTGAACGCGCTCGCCGGCGCGAACCTGCCGGCGGCAACCGGCCTGCTGAGCGGCATCGATCTGCCGCAACTCGTGCAGATCGGCGCGTTCTTCGCCAAGGCGGGCGCATTCGTGTTCGGATCGGGGCTCGCGATCGTGCCGTTCCTGTACGGCGGCGTCGTGACCGAGCATCACTGGCTCAACGACAAGCAGTTCGTCGACGCCGTCGCGGTCGCGATGATCACGCCGGGGCCGGTCGTGATCACGGTCGGATTCATCGGCTATCTCGTGGCGGGCCTGCCCGGCGCGTGCGTCGCTGCACTGGGCACGTTCCTGCCTTGCTATCTGTTCACCATCATTCCCGCGCCTTACGTGAAGAAGTACGGCCACAGGCCCGACGTCAAGGCATTCGTCAACGGCATCACGGCGGCAGCGGTCGGCGCGATCACGGGCTCCGTCCTCGTCATCTCGAAGCGCTCGATCGTCGATGTTCCCACCGCCATCGTTGCCGTTGCCACGGTCGTGCTGCTGTGGCGCTTCAAGAAGCTGCAGGAACCGGTGATCGTGATCGCGGCGGCACTCTTCGGGCTGGTGGCTTACCCGCTGCTCCATCGATGACGCGCATGGCGGGGAGGCGAGCATGACGTATCGGATGAAAGCCGTTCCGCGTGCCCCGGCCTTGCTCAAACTTGCCGGGATCATGGTGGTCGACGCGCTCTACGCATGGTGTCAACGCGATGCACGTGCCTAGCGGCCGCGTGGCCGTCTCGTTCGCGATCCGTCTCGCGCGCCGGTTCCTGCCGGCCGGCGTCGAGCATGCCGCGTGGATCATCCTCGTGAGCCGCGGCCTGCGCGGGTTTTGCGACGGCTTCATCGCGGTGCTGCTCCCCGCGTACCTGCTCTCCCTCGGTTTCGCGCAATTCGATGTGGGACTGATCAGCACCGCGACGTTGATGGGCTCGGCTGTCGCGACGATCGCGGTCGGCATGGTGGCCAGCCGTTTCCCGCACCGTCGCATGTTGATCCTCGCGGCGATCCTGATGGCCGCAACCGGTGTCGGTTTCGCCAGCCTGTCGAGCATGTGGCCGCTACTCGTCGTCGCCTTCGTCGGCACGCTCAATCCGAGTTCGGGCGACGTCAGCCTGTTCTTGCCGCTCGAGCAGGCGCGTCTCGCCGAAGCGGCAACCGGTCATGCGCGGACCTCGCTGTTTGCGCGCTACAGCCTGGTCGGCGCCGTGTCGGCCGCATCGGGATCGCTCGCCGCGGGCCTGCCGCTCTGGATCGCCTCACATGCGGGGATGTCGCTGCTGGCCGCGATGCGCGCGATGTTTCTCGTTTATGCGGCGGCCGGTTTGGCGGTCTGCGTGCTGTACACGAGATTGCCGCGTACAGGATCGCACGCGGCGGCGGCCGCGCCTCCGCTCGGGCCGTCACGGCGCATCGTCACGCGGCTCGCGCTGCTGTTCAGCGTCGACGCGTTCGCGGGCGGCCTCGTCGTCAACTCGCTGCTGTCGCTCTGGCTGATGCAGCGTTTCGGGTTTTCCGTCGGCGCGGCGGGCCGGTTCTTTTTCTGCACCGGCCTGCTCGCGGCAGGCTCCCAACTTGTGGCGGCGCCCCTCTCGCGCAAGATCGGCCTGCTCAACACGATGGTCTTCACGCACATCCCGTCCAGCGTTTGCCTGATCGGCGCTGCCCTGGCGCCGTCGCTGCCGGCGACGTTGGCGCTGCTGCTGATGCGCAGCGCCCTGTCTCAAATGGACGTGCCGACGCGCACCGCTTACGTGATGGCCGTCGTCACGCCGGCGGAGCGCGCGGCGGCCGCCAGCTTCACGTCGGTCCCGCGCAGCCTCGCGGCGGCAGTCGCGCCGACGCTCGCCGGCGGCTTGTTCGGCCTCGGATGGCTCGGCGCGCCGCTGGTCGCATGCGGTGCGCTGAAGATCGCGTATGACCTGTCGTTGCTCGCCGCTTTTCGCCATATCGGGCTCCACGAAGGGGAGCGGCGATAGCGGCGTGGTTGCAGGAGGAAATCGTGAAACACCTCCGAAACCGGTGCGGCAGATTTCTTCTGCCGTTCGCGTTGTCCGTGGTGTTCGGGGCGTCGAGCCCGCTCGACCGTTGCGTGTTCGCGGCGGGCGACGACGCGCCGTCGGGCAGCCTGCCGTTGCAGCACGTCGCGGACGTTCCGCTGCCCGGCCGCCCGACGCGGCTCGACTACGCGAGCCTGGATGCGAGCCGCCATCTGCTCTTCATCGCTCACCTCGGTGACGGCGAAGTGATCGTTTTCGACACGCGTGCGTCACGCGTGACCGCGCGGATTGCCGACGTGTCTTCGGTGCACGGCGTGCTCGCCGTTCCGGAGCTGTCGCGCGTGTACGCATCCGCGACCGGCGCCGACGAGATCGTCGCGATCGACGCCGCGACGCTGAAGATCGTCGCGCGCATGCCCGGAGGACACTACCCGGACGGGATGGCCTACGCCCCCGACATGCGCAAGCTGTACGTCTCCGATGAATACGGGAAAACGGAAACCGTCATCGATGTCCGGAGCAACCGGCGCGTCGCCACGATTCCGCTCGACGGCGAGGTTGGCAATACGCAGTACGACCCGGTTTCGCGTCACATCTTCGTGAACGTCCAGACGCGCGGTCAGCTTGTCGAAATCGACCCGGGGACCGATCGCGTCGTCGGCCGCTTCGATTTGCCGGGCGCCAAAGGCAATCACGGCCTGTTGATCGATGCGCGCGACGGTCTCGCGTTCATCGCGTGCGAAGGTAACGACAAGCTGATCGTGTTCGATTTGCATACGAAGCAGGTTGTCCGGTCATTCGATGTCGGAGCCGATCCGGACGTGCTGGCGCTGGATCCGGGGCCGGGCACGCTTTACGTCGCGGGTGAGGCGGGCACGGTTTCGATGTTCCGCGTGCAAGGCGCCAACGTGGCCAGGATCGGCAAAGGCCGCGTCGGACCCAATGCGCATGTCGTCGCGGTCGACCCGACCACGCACCGCTCGTATTTCCCGCTGAAGCGGGTCGACGGGCGGCCGGTGCTGCGCATTTTCGAACCTCGATAAGGCGGTGGTGACGGCGGCCGATTTGCGAGGCGACGATTTGTCGGAGCAGGAAATGCGGCGACGGCATGATCCACGCGTTCGATGCGACTTCCGGGATCGTGCTCGGGACCCTCGAGCAAGGCGACGGCGGCGCGATCGTCGAGCCGGGGCTGTGGGGCATGGCATTCGGCATTGGCCTCGACAGTCGGCCCGCCAATGCACTGTTCTTCGCCGCGGGGCCCAACGGCGAAGCAGACGGCCTCGACGGACGCATCGACGTCGGTCCATGAGCGCGGGCGCGCCTGCCGGGAGATATACTGGCTGACGTCAAACGCGGTTCCGGAACGCCTGATGTCCAGCCAGCTCGCCACGCTCCTGAAATCGATCGACGCCGACAAGGCGACGCTCGATGCCGCGCGTCCACTGTCGCAGCAGGCGGTTGCATCGTTGCGCGACACGCTCGTGCGGGAATGGGCAGGTCAGGCAAGCGTGATCGAGGGCGGCGCCCCGACGCGGCGCGAGACCCGGGCCGTGCTCGAATGCATCACGATCGACGGGACGACCCTGCGTGAACATCTCGACGCGACGCATCATCGCGACGCAATCGGCTATGTCGAAGACATCGTGTCGAAGCGCGAGGCGCTGTCCGAGCGGCAGATCCGCAATCTTCACCGGCTGGTGCTGAACCGGATCGGCAACGGCGACGTGCGGCGCTACCGCCAGGAGAACGTCGCGATCGCGGGCGCGAGCACGGTGCCGCCCGGCTTCCTGGACCTGCCCGCCGACATGGCGGCGCTGATCGGCTGGTATCGCGAGGCCGGCGCGATGCATCCGGTCATGCGTGCGGCCGAACTGCATGCGCGGCTCCTGAAGATCCATCCGTTCGTCGACGGAAACGGCCGGACCGCGCGGCTGCTGCTCGCTTTCGAACTGATGAAGGACGGCTATCCGCCCGCGATCATTCGCAACGAAGACCGGCCCGCCTACCATGACGCGCTGGACCGCGCGTGCGCCGGCGGCGAGTTCGACAACATCGCTTGCGTGGTCGCGGAAGCGGTGCGGCGTGCGCTTCATCTGTATCTCGACGTGCTCGGGCTGCCGTATGCCGCGAAGCCCGACGCGGATCATTTTCCCAACCATCCGAACGGAGAACCGACGTGCCCGCTGCCACCCCCGCCACGCTGAGATTTTCGACCGACAAGCACGAACTCGACATCGACGCGATCTACGACTTCCTGCATCGCGACGCGTACTGGTCAAAAGGGATTCCGCGCGACGTGTTCGACCGCTCGATCGACGGCTCGCTGTGCTTCGGCGCCTACGTCGGCGCGCGGCAGGTGGGGTTCGCGCGGCTCGTCACCGATCACGCGACCTTCGCGTACCTGTGCGACGTGTTCGTGCTGCCGGCCGAACGCGGCAAGGGCTACGGCCGCGCGCTGATCGACCACGTGTTCGCGCAGGACATGGTGCAGGGGCTGCGCCGCATCATGCTCGTGACGTCCGACGCGCACGCGCTGTACCGGCCGGTCGGCTTCGAGCCGCCGTCGCATCCCGAGCGGATGATGGAATTGCGGCGGCCCGACATCTACGCGGCGCGCTAGGTGTTTAGTCCCGGCGGCGCGCATACAATACGCGCTTTTTGCCACGCTGAAGGAAGCGCACCATGACCGAACAGGAAGCCGAACAACTCGCGACCCACCGCCATTACAAGGGCGGCCTGTACCGCATGATCGGCGTCGCCGGCCATTCCGAAACGGAAGAATCGCTCGTCGTCTACGAGCACCTGTGGCCGCATGCGCGCGGGCTGTGGGCGCGCCCGGAAGCGATGTTCAACGAAACCCTCGAGGACGGCACGCCGCGCTTTCGCAAGCTGCGCGACTGACCGTCGCACGCGGGCGGCATGCGGCCCTCAGCCGGCGCCGCCCGTCCGTTCCCCCGCCGCGCCTTGCCGCAGCGCCAGCAGGAAGAACCGCCGAATCTCGTCCATCAATTCAGCGCGCGCGGCCGCGAAATCGAACGCGCGCCGGCTCTCCTGCGCGTAGCGCCGGCGCCAGTCGTTCGCCGCATTGCGCGCCTCGCGGGCCCGCAGCGCGTCCAGTTCGGGCGTGCGCAGCGCGTGATCGGCGATCAGCGTCACGCCGTCCCGGCTCACTTCCAGCACGCCGCCCGCGACGAGAATGCGGCGGTGCTCGCCGGTCTTCGCGTCGGTGACCGTCACGACGCCGGGCCGCAGCCGCGTGAAGAGCGGCGCATGGCGCGGATGGATGCCGAGTTCGCCGCTCTCGCCGGGAACGGTCACGGAGCGCGCGACGCCGGAAAACAGCACGTCGTCGATGCTCAGGATGTCGAGCTGCAGCACGGGGATGGGTTCCACGATGCGCCTCCTTCAGACGGCCGCCGCGCCGGCGACGATCTCGCACAGCTCGGTGGTGATCTGCGCCTGCCGGGTCTTCTGGTACAGGTTGCGCAGGTCGCGCAGCACGCGGTCCGCGTTGTCGGTCGCGGTCTGCATGCTGAACATCCGCGCGCATTGCTCGCACGCGTAGTTCTCGACGACGGCCTGATAAAGCACCGCCTCGACGTAGCGCAGCAGGACGGTGTCCGCGACGGGGCGCGGCCCCGGCTCGTACAGGTAGTCGGACGACATGCCGCCAGCGTGCGGCGCGTCGTCGAGGCCGACGACCGGCAGCACCGTGTCGATCCGCGGTTCGTAGGTCAGCGCGCTCGTCAGCCGGTTGTACGCGACGCGCACTTCGTCGAGCTCGCCGTTGATGAACGCGGTCAGCGGCACGAGCAGCGCGCCGAGCAGCGCGTCGAAACGCGGCTCGCCGGCGAGACTGCCGGTGCGGGCGGTGATGTGCGCGCCATAGCGCGACAGCGGCGCGACGCCGCGCGCGCCGATCACGCTCAGTTCGAACTCGATGCCGGCCTCGTCCCATTGCTCGAGCGCGTCGACGCAGTGGACGAGGAGCCGCGCGTTGAGCGGGCCGCACAGCCCGCGATCGGTGCTGACGACGATCAGGCCGATGCGGCGCACCGGGTCGCGCCGCGCCATCAGCGCCGACATGTAGTCGGGCCGGTCGCGGATCAGGCGCTCGGCCATCGCTTTCACCTTGGCGGCGTAGGGGCGGAAATCGCGCGCACGCTTCTGCGCGCTCGCCATCTTGGTGCGCGCCATCATCTCCATCGCACGCGTGATCTTGCGCGTGGACGAGGTGCTGGCGATCTTCGAGCGGATTTCACGGATATGCATGAGCGTCCCGGCGGAAAGGGCGCGGCGGTTGCGGTGCGCATGCCGTCGCGGACGAATCGATGCTATCGGGACTTCTCCCGACATCTCTGACCGATGTCAAAAAACCGTCGCCGAATTCGCACAAGAATGCATTGCAGCATGCAGCACGTTCCCCGCCCACATGACAAGGGAGCCTTGCCCGATGTCCGATTCCGTCGATTCCCGCCCGCACCAGAAATACGACGCGCTGATCGCGCGTTGCCGTGCGCTTCCCCCGGTCAAGGTCGCGGTCGCGCATCCGTGCGACGACGTCTCTCTGCGCGCGGCCGTCGATGCCGCGCGCGCCGGCATCATCGAGCCCGTGCTCGTCGGCCCCGAGGCGCGCATCACGGCGCTCGCCGCGTCGCTCGGCATCGGCCTGTCCGGCTACCGGCTCGTCGATGCGCCGCACAGCCACGCGGCGGCGGCGCGCGCGGTCGAGCTGGTGCGCATGGGCGAAGCCGACGCGCTGATGAAGGGCAGCCTGCACACCGACGAGCTGCTCGCCGAGGTCGTGCGCGACGGCGCGGGCCTGCGCACCGAGCGCCGTCTCAGCCACGTGTTCATCATGGACGTGCCGACCTATCCGAAGCCGCTGTTCATCACCGACGCGGCGGTCAACATCCGTCCGTCGCTCGAGCAGAAGGCCGAGATCGCGCAGAACGCGATCGATCTCGCGCGCGTGCTCGGCGTCGACCGGCCGAAGGTCGCGATCCTGTCGGCGGTCGAGACGGTCACGTCGAAGCTGCCGTCGACGATCGACGCCGCGGCGCTCTGCAAGATGGCCGAGCGCGGCCAGATCACGGGCGCGGCGCTCGACGGCCCGCTCGCGCTCGACAACGCGATCAACCTGGAAGCCGCGCGGCTCAAGCATCTCGGCTCGAGCGTCGCGGGCGATGCGGACATCCTGCTCGCGCCCGATCTCGAAGCCGGCAACATGCTCGCGAAGGAGCTGACGTTCCTCGCGAATGCCGATGCGGCCGGCATCGTGCTCGGCGCGCGCGTGCCGATCATCCTGACGAGCCGCGCCGACAACGAGCGCACGCGGATGGCGAGCTGCGCGGTCGCGGCGCTCTATGCGCACGCGACGCGCGCGTCGGCCGGCCGCGTCGGCGTCGCCGGCCTCGCCGACATCGATGGGGCATCGCGATGAAACATCCGGTACTCGTGCTGAATGCCGGCTCGTCGAGCCTCAAGTTCTCCGTGTACGACACGCTGGAAGACCGCTCGCTCGGCGCGGGCGTCCACGGCCAGGTCGACAGCCTGCACGACGCGCCGCACCTGGTCGTGAAGGACGCGCGCGGCGCGACGCTGGCGGACCACCCGGTCGCGGGCACGGGCCACCACGGCGCGATCGACGCGCTGCATGCGTGGTTCGCGCGCCATGTCGGCGACGACGCGGGGTTCGACGGCGTCGGGCACCGGGTCGTGCACGGCGGCCGGTATTTTTCCGCGCCGGTGCGGATCGATGACGACGTGCTCGCGAAGATCGCGTCGCTGTCGCCGCTCGCGCCGCTGCACCAGCCGCATCACGTCGATGCGATCCGCGCAGT
Organism: Burkholderia sp. MSHR3999; assembly: GCF_000833595.1. NCBI lineage: Bacteria > Pseudomonadati > Pseudomonadota > Betaproteobacteria > Burkholderiales > Burkholderiaceae > Burkholderia > Burkholderia sp. MSHR3999. The sequence goes on along the minus strand of NZ_JRFO01000007.1, from coordinate 2,013,284 downwards.
GAGCGCGCTCGCGCCGGACCTGCCGCAGGTCGCGTGCTTCGACACGGCGTTCCATCACACGCTGCCGGCGCTCGAACGCGAATTCGCGCTGCCGCGCGCGCTGACGGAGCAGGGCATCATGCGCTACGGGTTTCACGGGCTGTCGTACGAATACATCGCGACGGCGCTCGCCGCGCTCGACGCGTCGTGGGCGCAGCGCCGCACGATCGTCGCGCATCTCGGCAACGGCGCGAGCCTGTGCGCGCTTGCGGAAGGCCGCAGCGTCGCGACGACGATGGGGTTCACCGCGGTCGACGGGCTGCCGATGGGCACGCGCACGGGCGCGCTGGACCCGGGCGCGATCCTGTATCTGCTGCGCCACGAAGGACGCACGATCGACGAGGTCGAACACCTGATCTACGAGGAGTCCGGCCTGCTCGGCGTGTCGGGCCTGTCGAGCGACATGCGCACGCTGCTCGCGAGCGACTCGGCGGCGGCCGCGCATGCGGTCGACCTGTTCGCGTATCGCGCGGCGCGCGAGCTCGCGGCGCTGGCCGGCGTGCTGGGCGGCCTCGATACGCTGGTCTTCACCGCCGGCATCGGCGAGAACGCGCCCGCGGTGCGCGAGCGCATCTGCCGCGCGGCGGGCTGGCTCGGCATCGAGCTCGACGCCGCCGCGAACGCCGCCAACCGGCCGGTGATTTCCGGCGGCGCATCGCGCGTGACAGTGCGCGTGATCCCGACCGACGAGAACCTGATGATCGCGCGGCACGCGCGCGGCCTGCTGGACCGCTTGTCCATTTGAACCGCCCGTTCCGCTTCCGGAGAACCCATGACTCGTACCCCGCCCGCCGGCGTGCCGTTCCCGATTCCCGCGCTGCCGATCTTCTGGCCGATGGCCGCCGCCACCGCGATGTTCGAGGCCGGCACGGAACTGACCGCGCGCAACCTGCGCTTCCTCGCCGAAGAGGAAAAGCTGCATTTCGAGATGCATCCGGCGCTGGCGTCCGCGAACCGGCCGCTGCTCGAACTGCGCACGATGATCTTTCGCGACTATTCGGACGGCGCGGCGCGCGGGTTGCCGACGATCGTCGATGCGCCGTATGCCGGGCACAGCGCGATGATCGCCGACTACCAGCCGGGCCAGAGCCTGATGCAAACGCTGCGCGAGCACGGCGTGAGCCGCCTGTACCTGACCGACTGGCGCTCGGCGACCGAGGACATGAAGGATCTCGAGATCGACCAGTACCTGGCGGAGCTGAACGTCTGCGTCGACGAGCTCGGCGGCCGCGTCAACTTCGTCGGGCTGTGCCAGGGCGGCTGGATGGCGGCGATGTACGCGGCGCGCTTTCCGCACAAGGTCGCGAGGCTCGTGCTCGCGGGGTCGCCGATCGACACCGACGCGGGCAACGGCCCGATCCGGCAGATGGTGCACACGTATCCGACGTCGTTCTACGAGGAGCTCGTGGAAATGGGCGGCGGGCTGATGCGCGGGCGCTTCATGCTGCGCGGCTGGAAGAACATGCATCCGGACCAGCACTACCTGGCCGAGCACGTCGACCTGTACGAGCACATCGACGATCCGGACTACCTGCGCAAGCAGGAGGCGTTCGCGAGCTGGTACGAAAGCCCGATCGACCTGCCCGGGCGCTGGTACCTGCAGGCGATCGTGCAGCTCTTCAAGGAGAACCGGCTCGCGAAGGGCACGTTCGTCGCGCTCGGCCGCACGCTGAACCTGAAGGACGTGACCTGTCCCGTCTACCTGCTCGCCGGCGAAGCCGACGACATCACGACGCCGGAGCAGGTGTTCGATGCGCTCAAGTATCTCGGCACGCCCGCGGCGCAGGTGACGAGCCGGCTCGTGCCCGGCGGGCACATCGGCCTCTTCATGGGTTCGCGGACGCTGAAGGACGCGTGGCCGGACATCGCCGCGTGGATCGCGCAGCAGGCGTAGTACGGATAAATCGTCGTTACAGCGGAGAAACGGACGTTGCAACGACGCGGCCGCGCGTCAGCCGCCCGCCAGCGCGCGCGCCAGTTCCGGCGGCGCGCTGCCGACCCGGACGTCCGGCGTGCCGTGCCACGCCGCGAGTTTCGTCACCGCCTTCGCCACGTCGCTCGCCAGCCCCGAGCCGATTCGCACGCCCGGCTCGACGTGCACGGTCTTCAGCTCGAACACCTGCTGCGCGCGATGCGCCTTCGCGTCGATCCGGCCGATCAGGCGGCCGCGATGCAGCACCGGCAGGCAGAAATAGCCGTAGCGCCGCTTGTGCGCGGGCGTATAGCACTCGATCGTGTAGTCGAAATCGAACAGCGCGGACGCGCGCCGCCGGTCCCACACCACCGGGTCGAACGGCGACAGCAGCGTCGTGACGGTCGAGCGCAGCGTGTCGGCCGCGGCGGCCGGCAATAGCGCGTTCAGCGAATGGTGCGCGTACGCCGGCTCTTTCCAGCCGTCGACGGCGACCGGGATCAGTTCGCCCGCGTCGGCGAGCGCGTCGAGTTCCGCGCGGTACGAACGGCGCGGCAGCCGGTAGTAGTCGGCGACCCAGTCGGCGCGCACGATGCCGAGCGCGCGGCACGTGTGGTCGAGCAGCGCCGGCAGCACGGCTTCGCGCGGCGGCAGGTCGCGCGCGTCGTCCCAGCCGGGCAGGACCCGCTCGCGCACGTCGTACACGCGCTGGAAGTTGCGGCGCTCGGCCACCATCAGCTCGCCGGTCGTGAACAGCACTTCCAGGTGACGCTTCTCCGGCTTGCGGTCCCACCAGCCGTTGCCCTTCACGCCGTCCTCGCGCACGAAGTCCGCCGAGCGCACCGGGCCGTCCGCGTGAATCCGCGCGAGCAGCCGGTCGATGTCGGCGCGGTGGCGCGCATGCCAGTCGGCCGCATATTTCCATCCCATCCCCGACGGATCGAGCATCTTGTAGCGCATCAGGCCGAACTGCTCGATCGGCAGGAAACACGCCTCGTGCGACCAGTATTCGAACAGCCGCGCGTCGGCGAGGTGCTCGTCGAGCCATTGCGGCGCATACGCGCCGAGCCGGCTGTACAGCACGAGGTACGGGCTGCGCGCGACGACGTGAATCGTATCGATCTGCAACTGCGCCATGCGGCGGATCGTGTCGAGCACGTCGGCCTTGGTCGCCTTGCGGCGCGGCGGCGTCAGCAGGCCCTGCGCGGCGAGATGCAGCGCGCGGGCGGCGGCGGGCGAGAGCGTAAGCATCGGATGGGCGGGGAGGGTGGCGGTCGGGCACCACTTTAGCGCGAAAGCGGCGGGCGCGCTCGACGCGCGCCTGCAACACATCTGCAACGCATCTGACAATCGTTGACAGATGCGCGGCCGAAGATTCCTTATAGTGCATTCCAGAGCGCGCTGCAGTGTGCGCGCCGATTCTGCTTCCGACGCACATATGTCCATGGCACGCAGGAAGCGAATCCGGAGTGCTTGCCCCCATTAAGCGCTCCGTAGCCCTGAGCGGACATCCATGCGGCTGTGCACCGGCCCCGTGTGGATGTCCGCTGATTTTTTTCTGCCGCGCCTCTTCCGCCTCTTCTGCCGATTCCCGATCGTTGTTCCTACTGGCGCCTGCCGCGCGCGACTTCGTCGCCGGCGTTCAGGGGCAGCCTGCGCGTGATCGGGATCGACGCGAACGAGCACAGCCCGACCACGACGAACGCCGGCCAGAAGTCGGACCAGACCATCGTCTTGTGCCCCTGCGCCCAATGCGACAGATGCAGCACGAGCCCCGCGACGGTGACGCCCAGGCCGAGCGACATCTGCTGGACGACGCTGCCGAGGCTCGTCGCGCGGCCCGCGTCGCGCGGCGAGATATCCGCGTAGATCATCGAGTTGAGGCTCGTGAACTGCAGCGCGGGGAAGATCCCGCCGACCAGCACGATCAGCCAGATCGCCCAGGTCGGCATGCCGGGATGGAACACGCCGTAGGCGGCGATCGCGAGCCCCGCGAACGCCGCGTTGTAGATCAGCACCGTGCGAAAGCCGAAGCGGCGCAGCGTGCGGGTGGCCGTCGAGCGGCTCATCGCGCCGCCGAGCGCCGAAGCGCAGGTGATCAGCCCCGAGTGGAACGCGGACATGCCGAGGCCTTCCTGCAGCGCGAGCGGCAGCAGGAACGGCACCGCGCCGAGGCCGATGCGGAACAGCGAGCCGCCGACGACGCTCGCGTGATAGGTCGGGATGCGCAGGAACGTCAGGTCGAGCACCGGCCGCTCCTTGCGGCGCGCGTACGGCACGTAGAGCGCGAGCAGCGCGGCGCCCGCGCCGCACATCGCCAGCGCGTTGCCGCGCGAGGTCAGCGCGCCGTCGATCAGCGTGAGCCCCATCAGCAGCAGCGCGGCGCCGCTCGCCGACAGCAGGAAGCCGAACCAGTCGAGCGGGCCCGGGTCGGGCTCGTGCGTGTTCGCGATGTGCTTGCTGGCGAGATAGATGCCGTACAGGCCGATCGGCACGTTGATGAAGAAGATCATCCGCCAGTGCAGGTACGTCGTGATGAAGCCGCCGACGAGCGGCCCGACGGTCGGGCCGAACAGCGCGGGGATCGCGAGATAGTTCATCGCGCGCACGAGATCCGCGCGCGGCACCGCGCGAAAGATGATGATGCGCCCGACGGGCACCATCATCGCGCCGCCGACGCCCTGCACGAAGCGCGCGAACGTCAGCAGGCCGAGGGAATTGGATGCGGCGCACAGCAGCGAGCCGACGACGAAGATGCCGATCGCGGTGCGGAACACGGCGCGTGCGCTGAAGCGGTCGGCGAGCCAGCCGCAGATCGGGATGAACACGCCGAGCCCGACGACGTACGCGGTGATCGCGATGTTCAGCGTGACGGGGCTGTGCCCGAAGTCGCGCGCCATCGCGGGCAGGGCCGTGACGATGATGTTCCCGTCGACGCTTTCCATGAACAACGCACAGGCAACGATGAGCGGTGCAAGAAAGACGGGCGACATGGGCGGGGCGCGCGTAAAGACGCCATTATGCACCGTTTGCTCCCGGCGCGTCACGCAAGGCAACGGTTGTTCCGAATGTTGCAACAGTTGTTCCGTCGGCGCGGCGCGCGGAAGAGACGACTTTGCGCGCGCGCCGATGGTTGCGCGGTCATCGAACGTCCCCCGAATATCCCGTTTGACGGTGTGGAAATCGCGTTTCTAGAATGCGAGCATCGACTCGCATTCTCAACCCGCCTCCGCGCCATGTCCCGCACGCCTGCCCGAACGCCGCTCGCTCCTCGCAAATCGCCGCGCCAGCAGCGCTCGGCGGCCACGGTCGACGCGATCGTCGAGGCGGCCGCGCGCATTCTCGAGCGCGACGGCTTCGACGGCTACACGACCAACGCGATCGCCGCGCATGCGGGCGTCAGCATCGGCTCGCTCTATCAGTACTTCCCGAATCGCGACGCGTTGACCGCCGCGCTCGCCGAACGCGAAAGCGCGGCGCTGCTCGACGACGTTGCGCGCGCGGCGTCGTTGCCGTCGTGCGATGCGATCCTGCATGCGCTGGTGCGCGCGGCGGTCGCGCATCAATTGCGCCGCCCGGCGCTCGCGCGGCTGATCGACTTCGAGGAGGCGCGCCTGCCGCTCGGCGCGCAGGCGCAGCGGGTCGCGGACCGCATCCATGCGGCGGTGCTGCTCGCGTTCGGCCGGGGCGACGCGCCGCGGCTCGCGGCGCCGGACGTCGTCGCGGATGATCTGCTGGCGATGATCAAGGGCCTCGTCGACGCGGCGGGCCAGCGCGGCGAGACCGATGCGGCCGCGCTCGACGCGCGCGTGTGGCGCGCGGTGCGCGGCTATCTGCGCGAATGGCACGAACCGCGTGACGCGTCGCTTGCGTGACGCGCGCGTTTCGTGCGAAAGTCGGGCGCACATAACGACGCGCATCGATCGACGGCCATCGAATCGGGCGCACCGCGCGAATCGAGACCTCGTGCCGATCCACTCACCATCGCAAGGAGGGGACACGTCATGACGTCACGTCGTGCCGCATCGATCGCATCATCGCCGCTCGCGCCGCCGGCGCGGCGCATCCGCTGGGCCGCCGCGCTGGCCGTTACGTATCTCGCCGTCGCGGGCTGCGCCGCGCAGGCGGACAGCGCGAACCAAGCCGCCGTTCAGTCCGTATTGCCGGCGGCGAATGCGGTGCTGCCGCCGCCGAGCCAGCTATACGGCGACCTGTTCGTCGCGGTGCAGACCGCGCAGCTCTATCCCGACCAGAAGACCTTCGTCGACGCGACGCCGGACACCGATCCCGCGACGATCGTCCGCTTGTATCAGCAACAGCAATCGCAGCCGGGCTTTTCGCTGAAGGCGTTCGCCGACCGGCATTTCACGCCGCCCGTCGACACGGGCGTCACGCCGCCGCCGAACCAGACGCTGCGCGAGCACATCGACTGGCTGTGGCCGAAGCTCACGCGCACGAGCGCGACGGTCCCGCCGTACAGCTCGCTGATTCCGCTGCCGAAGCCGTACGTGGTGCCGGGCGGGCGGTTCCGGGAAGGCTATTACTGGGACACCTATTTCACGATGCTCGGCCTGCAGGTGTCCGGACGCGAGGATCTCGTCGACGCGATGCTCGACAATTTCACTCACCTGATCGATACGATGGGCCACGTGCCGAACGGCAACCGCACGTATTACGCGAGCCGTTCGCAGCCGCCGTTCTTCGCGTACATGGTGACGCTCGCCGCGCAGGCGGAAGGCGACAAGGTCTACCAGAAGTACCTGCCCGCGCTGCGCAGCGAGCATGCGTACTGGATGCAGGGCGAGCGCACGACGCCGCGCGGCGGCGCGACGCGCCACGTGGTCGCGATGCCCGACGGCGCGATCCTGAACCGCTACTGGGATGCGAGCGACACGCCGCGCGACGAGTCGTATCTGGAGGACGTGAAGACCGCGCAGGCGGCGTCCGGCCGCCCGGCGAACCAGGTGTGGCGCGACCTGCGCGCGGGCGCCGAAAGCGGCTGGGACTACAGCTCGCGGTGGCTCGGCGACGGCAAGACGCTCGCGACGATCCGCACGACGTCGATCGTGCCCGTCGACCTGAACAGCCTGATGTTCCATCTCGAGACGACGATCGTGAAGGGCTGCACGATCGCGCGCGACGTCGCTTGCGTCGCCGATTTTTCCGCGCGCGCGGAGCAGCGCGCGAAGGCGATCAATCATTACCTGTGGAACCGTCGCGGTTATTACGGCGACTACGACTGGCAGTTGCGCCAGCCGCGCGACGCGATCAGCGCGGCTGCGCTGTATCCGCTGTTCGCGGGCGTCGCGTGGCCGGAGCGCGCGAAGGCGACGGCCCGCGAGGTGCGCAAGACGCTGCTGCAGCCCGGCGGTCTCGCGACGACGACCGCGACGACCGGCCAGCAGTGGGATGCGCCGAACGGCTGGGCGCCGCTGCAGTGGATCGCGGTCGACGGGCTGCGCCGCTACGGCGAGCCCGCACTCGCGAAGGAAATCGGCACGCGCTTCCTGGCGAGCGTGAAGCACGTGTATGCGACCGAGGGCAAGCTCGTCGAGAAGTATGTGGTCGAGGGCGCCGGCGCGGGCGGTGGGGGCGGCGGAGAGTATCCGCTGCAGGACGGCTTCGGCTGGACCAACGGCGTCACGCTGAAGCTGCTCGGGTTGTACGGCGAGTGACGCGCTCGCCGTGAGCGGACAGAGGCCCGGTGGCGTGCATGCCGCCGGGCCTCCCGGCATCAGAACGTGATCGTCGTGCGCACGCCGACGACCGTCTCGTCGCCGATGCGCGCGCCCGCCGCGTTCGGGTTCGGGATGCCGCCCGACGGACGGAAGAAGTGCTGCAGGTCCGCCTGCAATTGCCACCACGGCGTGACCTGGTACTGGTAGGTCGCTTCGACGACCGTCTCCGCGCGGCGCACCGGATAGCCGGGCGTCGTGTACACGCCGGTGTCGCCGTCGAGCGCGCGCGCGTGCGAGCCGACCTTCGCGTAGCCGACCGCGAGACCGGCGACGTCGTTGTCGCGGCCCGCGAACGGCGCCTTCAGCGTGACGCCCGCGTTGACCGCGAGATCGACGACGTTGCGGTCGCCCGGCGCGCCCATCACGCGCGCGAACACACCCAACGAGCGCGGGCTGTCCGGCGCCTGGCGCCACACCATCTGGTCCGCGACCGCATAGAACCCGTAGTTGCCGTGATGGCTCGCCGGGATGCCGTTGCTCGCCGGATTCGCGAGCGACAGGCCGTCCGTGCCGGTGCGCAGGTCGTCGAAATGCTGCGACTGATACCAGACGCCGAGCTTGTAGGTGCCCGGCAGGCCGGCCGGCTGCGGCGCCTTCGGGTCGGCCGGCGGTGCGTTGAGCGCGTACTGCACCTCGCCGATCAGCAGTGCGCCGCTGCGCAGGTTGAAGTTGGTGCCGTGCGCGTTGAGCTGCTGCGCATCGCCGCCGAAACGGCCGGCCGGGTTGCCGTCGAACACGCCGCCCAGCACGGTCCATGCGTCGGACGGCTTCACGCGCAGCCGCACGCCGAGCGACGACAGCGGATAGGCGGGGCCGCCCGCGGGCAGGTCTACCGCCGGCAGCACCGGCCAGCCGAACGTCGCGTTCATGAACGACGTCGCGTACTGGCTCACCATGAATTCCTGGTCGAGGCTCTGCTGGCCGATCTTCACGTCGGCCTTGCCGTCGAGGAACGCCTGCTGGTACCACAGCTCCCACAGGCGGGTGGTCGAGTTCGCTTCGATGCCGGTCGCGGTCTGCAGCGTCTGCAGGTTGCGCTGCGTGAGGTTGGTGCCGTGGATTTGCAGCCCGGACACGTTGAACGTGCCGCCCGGCAGGCCGATCGCCTTGGCCGTGTCGACGTTCAGGCCGAACTGCGTGAGGCCCTGGTATGCGCCGCCGCGTGCCGTGCCGCCCGACGTGTTGTACAGGTATTCACTGGTTTCCTGCAGGCTCAGCGTGACGCCGTGATCGCCGAGCACGTCGCGCAGGCCGCCCAGGTTGCCGAACAGGTTCGAGCGCTCCCAGAAGCCGGTGGGCGCCGGCGCGGCGGCGGCGTCGCCGGCGGCCGGCTCGGCTGCGGGCGATGCGGATTGCGCGAACGCGGGCGCGGCCGCAAGCGACAGCAGCAGCGTCGCGCACGCATGGAGACGGGTCTTGCGCGGAGTGGGCTCGTAATGGTTTTTCATGCGAGTCTCATTGATTGATTAGTTTGGCTAATGGAATGAACCGGTGACGCGAGCGAGGCGATGCGCTTACGGCAGCCAGGCGCCGACGCGCCAGACCTGCGCGAAATCGACGCGCGATGCGGCCGAGCATAGCAGCGCGACCGGCGCCGAGACGAGCGAGCGATTGCAAGCGACGTGCACGTATCGCTTGAGTCTGACCGCGAACGATTGAAGGACCATGACGTTGCCTCCGTCCGGTCCGGCGGCGAAGCCGGACGACGTGATGGATTCCGGGCGCGCGCGGTGCGGCCTGCGATCGGCGCTTGAAACTTGATGGAGCGTGCGACGGACGAACCGGCGATGGCCGGTCCGGAAGGAAGCGCGCTAACCCGACGAATGCGAGCTAGCGGCGACGGACATGCCCGAGCTGCTAGCTCGCGATGGCTTGGCCGGCTTGAACCGGCATCGAACTGCAACTGGGGCATGTGTCCACGGATGGACTCCTTTGTCGAATTGCGGCGGATTGTAGTCGCGTCGTTTGCTGCGGCGCAAGTAAAAATCGCACAAAAGCTTGCATGCGTTGCGCGCACGTCGCGGCGGCGGGCAAGGGTCGTTTCAACGCGTGCGAGCCACCCGCGCGGTTGCCCGGCGCCGTTGCGCCTGCGCGTCGGCCGGGAAGCATTCGCGCCTGCGCTGAAAGGTTCGGGCGCGCGATTTCGAGGGCGAATCTTTCAGTGCCCGAGCCACGGAAATATTTTCCCGATAACGGGGATTCCAGGGGTTGACTTCGGTTTCGGGCGGTCCATAGAATCCGGCATCTTCACTCTTGGGGCGAACGCCTTGGACGCTTGCAGTAGTCGATCTTCGAACGAGTTTTCCGCCTGAGCGACCGACGTCCGCGCCTTCCCGACGCCGCCGTTTGTCACTGAGGCAAACGGTGCGCGCATCAGTATTTCGCAGCAACTCCCTACGTGCACCCTGATTCGCGCCAGTAACGCGTAATGCCGTCGCGCATGCGCTATCTGGTTTCGCCGCCGCCCGGCATGCGGCCGCGTTCGCGCACGCCTTTCGCAGGCATGCGCACGCGGTGTCCCGCATGCAGGACGGCGGTCAACCGTGTTCTTCCGGAACGCTGAACAGGAGCCGCCGTGAACGACAGTGACAGTTGTCCTTTATGCCGCCAGACCCATTTCAATCCGGGTCGCAGGGACAATCCGGCCGAATAGCCTGACGTCGCTCAGGCGCCGGACTGGCCCCGCGTCCACGACGCGGCCGGCACGCACGCTGCCGCCGCACGGAGCCAGACCATGAACTTCGGCCTTCTGCTGTCGCAATTCCCGCATGTGACGGAATCGCGTTCGAACTACGACGCGCTGCTGTCGCTCGATAACCGTTCGCTGGCATTCGTCCGCCTGCTGAACCAGCTGAAATCGCTGGTCCGATAAAAAACCGCCGAGCGCGCCTCGGCATGCGCATGCGCGGCTGCCGCCACGCAGTTGCGGCTCATGCCAAGGTTGCACGCTTGACAGATAACCATTAGCCGTACGGAACACATCATGTCCACGCCATCCAACGTTTCTCCACCGATCGCCGTCGAACGCGGCGCGGTGCTCGACGACGCCCATCTGGGCGACATCCGCGGCGCGTTCGGGACGATCGCGCATCACGACACCGCGCCGCGGGGCACGTGGCGGGCGCGCCTGCGCACGCTGCTCGCGATCATCGGGCCGGGCCTGATCGTGATGGTCGGCGACAACGACGCGGGCGCATTCGGCACCTATACCCAGGCCGGGCAGAACTACGGCACGACGCTGCTGTGGACGCTGCTGCTGCTCGTGCCCGTGCTGTACGTGAACCAGGAAATGGTGCTGCGGCTCGGCGCGGTGACGGGCGTCGGCCATGCGCGGCTGATCTTCGAGCGCTTCGGCAAGTTCTGGGGGGCGTTCAGCGTGATCGACCTGTTCCTGCTCAACGCGCTGACGATCGTCACCGAATTCATCGGCATCACGTTCGTGCTCGACTTCTTCGGGCTGCCGAAGGTCGCCGGCGTGTGCGTGGCCGCCGCGCTGACGATGGCGGCGGTCAGCACCGGCGATTTCAGGCGCTTCGAGCGCTTCGCGGTGGTGCTGTGCGTGATGAGCCTGCTGCTCGTGCCGGTGCTCGTGACGATCCACCCGCCGGTCGCGCAGATGTCGCGCGACTTCTTCGTGCCGGCCTGGCCCGCGCACGCGAAGCTGTCCGACGTGATGCTGCTCGTGATCGGCGTCGTCGGCACGACGGTCGCGCCGTGGCAGTTGTTCTTCCAGCAGAGCTACGTGATCGACAAGCGCATCACGCCGCGCTTCATGAAGTACGAGAAGGCCGACCTGTGGATCGGCATCGTGTTCGTGCTGATCGGCGCGGTCGCGATGATCGGCTTCAGCGCCGCGCTGTTCGGCGGGCATCCGGAGTTCGGCAACTTCACCGACGCGGGCGGCGTCATCGCCGGCCTCGAGAAGTATGCCGGCCGCACGAGCGCGACGCTGTTCGCGGTCGCGCTGCTCGATGCGTGCATCATCGGCGCGGCGGCGGTGTCGCTGTCGACCGCGTACGCGATCGGCGACGTGTTCAAGATCCGCCACTCGCTGCACCGCAACGTGTCGGACGCGAAGGGCTTCTATCTCGTCTACTTCGGCATCGTCGCGGCCGCGGCGACGCTGGTGCTGATCCCGGGCAGTCCGCTCGGCCTGCTGACGGAGGCGGTGCAGACGCTCGCGGGCGTGCTGCTGCCGAGCGCGACCGTGTTCCTGCTGCTGCTCTGCAACGACAGGCAGGTGCTCGGGCCATGGGTCAACTCGACGAAGCTCAACGTCTTCACCAGCGCGGTGATCTGGGTGCTGGTGCTGCTGTCGATCATCCTGACCGCGTCGGTGATGTATCCGGACATCAGCGGCAACGCGATCGTCGACGTGCTGGTGGGCGGCACCGTGTTCGCGATCGCCGGCTACCTCGCGACGGTGCTGATCCGCCGCAACAAGCGCGTGATCGAGCCGGGCGTCGACCGCTCGCTGCGCGACACGTGGCGCATGCCGCCGCTCGACACGCTCGAGCCGCAGGTGATGACGCTGTCGACGCGGATCTGGATGGGCGTGCTGCGCGGCTACCTCGTGATCGCGGTCGGTCTCGTGATCGTCAAGGTCGTGCAGATGATGCTGCTCAGGTAACGCCGCATCCGGCTCAGATCAGTTCGAGCTTCGACGTCAGGTAGGTGAGCTGGATCCGGTTCGCGACGCCGAAGCGCTTGCGCAGCTTGCGCAGGTGATAGTCGACGTTGTGCGCGCTGGTGTCGAGGCGCCGGCCGATTTCCTTGTCCGACGCGCCTTCGGCGATGCCGATCAGCAGTTCCTGCTCGAACGGCGTGAGGCCGTTGACCGTGCGTTCGCGTGACGTCGCGATCAGCTGCGGCGACGCGAACTTGTGCACCGACAGCCCGATCGACAGCGCCTGCTCGAGCGTCGCCGGCGTGATCCATTCGCGCGTGCGGCGCGGCGCGGTGAAGCTCATGAACGCATGCAGCCGCGTGCCGGGCACGGCCATCGAATACATGATCCCGCTGCACATCCCGTCGTCCTGCATCGTCTGCAGGAAACCGTCGAGCGCGCCGGACGGCACGCTCGCGCCGTCGACGCGTTGCCGATGCTGGCGACGCAGTTGCTGCAGGTCCCACACGATCGGCATGTTGCAGACGCGCGCGCCGAGCGTGCGCGGATCGACGTCGTGATGGCTGTGCCGCACGTAGTCGCCGCGATAGGTCGCGGGCGTGAACGCTTCGTGAAGGTAGAGGCTTTCGACGCGCTCGTGCGCGAATTCCAGCGCGAAGTACGCGAACGTCGAGAAGCCGGTCAGGTGCAGCAGGCTCGTCACGATGCGATTGCGCTCGGCGGTGCTCTGCGCGTGCGCGAGCGTGTCCGCGACGCCGAGCCGCGGCGCGTGCGGCTGCCCGAGCTCGCCGCGCTTCACGTCGTCGCACCAGACGACCTGCACCGGGCGGGGGCGCTGCGCGCCGTCGCGGCACGCCAGGTCGGCTGACGGCAATGGAAATTGTGGGGCGACAGCTTCTTGATGCAAGGCAATATCGGACATGAGCCATCCCTCGGAACCGACGCGCACCGCCGCGCGGCCGCATCGTGAATGGCCGGTCGCGGCATTGCGATCGAAGCATTGTTGTTTGTGGGCGCCGATCGACATCCCGATTCAGCGCGGGGGCATTGTACAAAAATGCCGGCGTGCGCGTAATATCCCGTAATACTAATCGCGTCGAATATTTCATGCAGAGGCGCGAAGACGGATCGTAAAGAAACCATAAAGAAAAGACCAAGTCGTGACGGGGCTGCTGGATTCACAACATTGAGAAAATGGGCGGGCTCTTCATGACCTATGCTGACGGAACGCCACTCGTCGAGTGGTTCTCGCAGGCCGACCTGGCGGCCGCCTTCGCCGGTTCGGCCGAATGGCAGGCGGCGAGCCGGGAGGTTTTTACCGTCGTTCAATCGGCGTCCGGTAAATCCGACCCGGGCGCATTCGATTTCGCGCAATGCCATGCGCGCTTGCGACAGATCGGTTTCAGCACGCTCGGTTATGGCGCATACGAAATGATCGGGCGGCGCATGCTGTGCGCGCATTTACTGCGCGATCTCGCGCCGGCGACCTTCATGCAGCCGTATATAGAAGGCATGCTCTACGAAACCGATCCGCGTTTCGCGCAAGTGCGCCAGAGCGGCTTTCCGGTCGCATGGCGGCTCGATGACATCGAGGCGGCCGCGCAGCGCGGCGGCGACCGCAAGGTGGCCGCGCTCGCGGGCCACCTGCGCGCGCATGCGATGAACAGCGGCGTGATCTTCAGCCTGTCGGCGCCGCGGCTCGACCTGCGGGTCGCGGTCAACGTGACGTCCGAAACGCACGGCACCGACTGGATCGACGATCGCGTGATCGGCGGCGCGCTGTCGGTGAGCCTCGCGGTGCACCGCGTCGCGCTGCCGTTCCTCGAGGCGCGCGTCGCGCGCGCACGCGGCTTCGCGCTCGGCCAGGAGCAGCAGGCGGTGCTCGAGCGGCTCGTGCACGGGCTGTCGGACCAGGAGATCGCAAGCGCGCTGCGCACGTCGCTGCACAAGGTCGGCCATCACATCCGTTCGCTCGAGCGGCTGTTCAACGTACAGAACCGCGCGCAGCTCGCGTATCTCGCCGCGCGCCGGCTGCGCGCGTAGCATCGATCGCGGCGATGCGCAGGCCGGCGGATCGGCGTCGAGCAGGATGCCGGCGGCGATGGGAGCGGTTTCGGCCGCGCGCATTCGAGCCGTCCGCGAGGGTTTCGTAGTCCGATTCGTCCGTCCCTGAAAAACCGCCTTCGACGCTACGAGGCGGGTCCGTTTTTCCGCGGTACCGCGTCGCTACACTCGTCGCATTCAATGCACCGCGCGGCGCGGGGGGCCGCGGTTGCCCCGTTCGCGCGCGATACCGAGAGGGCGACGACACGATGGCAGAACCGAAGGCGCTTCCCCGCGACTGGCAGCGGATGTTTTCCGCCGGCCGCGGCGTGTCCGGTCGTCGCCTCGGCGCGTCGCCGCGCGCGGACCTGTTCCTCGCCGCGTTCATCGTCGCGGTCGTCGCGCTGTTCATCCTGCCGCTGCCGCAGATCGCGCTCGACGGGATGATCTCGCTGAATCTCGCGGTGAGCGTCGTGCTGCTGACGGTGTCGACCTACGTGCCTTCGGCGGTCAGCTTCTCGTCGTTTCCGGCGCTGCTGCTGTTTACGACGCTGTTCCGGCTCGCGCTGAACATCGCGTCGTGCAAGCTGATCCTGCTGCACGCGAACGCCGGCCACGTGATCGACGCGTTCGGCCGGCTCGTCGTCGGCAACAACGTCGTCGTGGGCGGCGTCGTGTTCCTCGTGATCGCCGTCGTGCAGTTCATCGTGATCGCGAAGGGCTCGGAGCGGGTCGCCGAAGTCGGCGCGCGCTTCTCGCTCGACGCGATGCCGGGCAAGCAGATGAGCATCGACGCGGACCTGCGCGCGGGCATCATCAGCGCCGACGAGGCGCGCGAGCGCCGCGAGAAGCTCGAGCAGGAATCGCAGATGCATGGCGCGATGGACGGCGCGATGAAGTTCGTCAAGGGCGACGCGATCGCGGGGCTCGTGATCGCGTTCATCAACATCGTCGCGGGGATCGCGGTGGGCACGCTGATGCACGGGATGGGCATCGGCGACGCGCTGCAACGCTACGCGATCCTGACGGTCGGCGACGGGATGGCGTCGCAGATCCCGTCGCTGCTCGTGTCGATCGCGGCGGGCATCGTGACGACGCGCGTCGCGACGCGCGATGCGCGGCAGCGCCAGCTCGGCGAGCAGCTGGGCGAACAGCTCGGCGCGCATCCGCGCGCGCTCCTGATCGCGGCGCTCGTGCTGGCCGGCTTTCTGGTGGTGCCCGGCTTCCCGAAATGGTCGTTCGCGCTCATCGCGGCCGGGCTCGGCGCGTTCGCGTTCACGCAGCTCAAGCGCAAGACCGCCGCGCCGAGCTTCAACCTGATACACGTCGCGGGGCGCGTCGGCGCGGCCGACGACGGGCAGCCGGCGAAGGCGGCGCACGCGGCCGGCGTCACGTCGCTGATCGCGGTGTCGCTGTCCGACGACCTGCGCACGAGCCTGAACCTCGCGCAGCTGCAGGCGGCGCTGGCGAGCGCGAAGGCGCGCGTCGACGCGGACGTCGGCACGGTGTTTCCGCGCCTCACGCTGAACGACGACGAAGGCGCGGCCGCCGGCACGTACCGGATCTATCTGCAGGACGTGCTCGCCGCGAGCGGCGCGCTGAAGCCCGGCTGGCTGCTGTGGGACGGCGCGTCGCCGCTGCCGGAGCGCGCGGAGCGCCAGCCGGCCGAGGCGTTCGGGCCGTTTCCGACCGCGCTGTGGATCAAGCCCGACGGCGCGGCGCCGGACGCCAAATGGCTGACGAGCGAAGCCGCGCTCGCCGCGCACGTCGAGCAGATCGTGCGCCGGCACGCGGACGAGCTGCTCGGCATCCAGGAAACGCAGGCGCTCGTGCATCTCGTGCGGCGCGACCACCCGGAACTCGTCGGCGAGCTGACGCGGCTCGTGCCGCTGCAGCGCGTCACCGACGTGCTGCGCCGGCTGCTCGCCGAGCAGGTGCCGATCCGCAACCTGCGCGTGATTTTCGAGAGCCTGATCACGTGGGCGCCGAACGAGCCCGACGACGTGGTCGCGCTGGTCGAGCTGGTGCGCGTCGACCTGCGCCGGATGATCACCGACCGCCACGCGGGCGCGGCGCGCCAGCTGCGCGTCGTGCTGTTCGAGCAGAACCTGCAGGAGCGCATCGAGAGCGCGGTGATGCGCACCAAGCAGGGCAATTTCCTCGCGCTGTCGAGCGCGGTGAAGCAGGACATCTGCGAACAGGTGCGCGCGATCGTGCAGGCCGCGGGCGCGAACGGCCCGCACGGCGCGGCGCGGCTCGCGGTGATGGTCGCGCTCGGCGCGCGCCGCTACGTGAAGACGATCCTGCAGCCGGTGCTGCCCGAACTCGCGGTGCTGTCGTACCAGGAGGTCGAGGAGGACGTGCAGCTGCACACGATCGGCTGGGTGAAGAACCCGCCCGACGACGGCACGGTCGGCGCGGGCGCCGAGGTGCGCGCGCCGGGAGCCGCGCGATGACGGGCTCGGCGATTCTCGATCTCACCCGGCAGGCGCTGATGCTGGTGCTGCTGCTGTCGCTGCCGATCGTCGCGATCGCGACGGTCACGGGCCTCGTCGTCGCGATCCTGCAGGCGGTCACGCAGGTGCAGGACGCCAACCTCGGCATGGCGGTGCGGCTGATCGCCGTGATGGTCGCGCTCGTGCTGCTGTCGGGCTGGCTCGGCGGCGAGGTGCTGCGCTTCGCGCAGCAGGCGCTGGAACGCATGTTCGTTTCTTCCACAGGAGTCTTTTGATGCGCCGACGCGTCGCTTCGGTCTGGTTCCAATCCCGCGGCCTGCAGCGGGCCGCACTCGCGCTGTGCGCGACGGCGCTGCTGTCGGCGTCGCTTTGCATGACGCTCGCGCAGCCCGCGCGCGCCGCGGATCTGCGCTGGCGCAACAAGCCGTTCACGATCGTCGCGAACGGCAAGAAGATCGCCGATTTCATCCGCGAACTGGCGGCGTCGCAGGGCGTGACGGCGGTCGTCGATCCGAAGGTGGACGGCGTGATCAGCGGCCGCTTCTCCGGCACGCCGCAGCAGACGCTCGACACGATCTGCTCGACCTACGGGCTCACGTGGTACTACGACGGCTCGTTCCTGTACGTCGATCCCGCCGACCAGTCGCAGACGCAGATGATCCCGATCCCGCCGAACGCGGCCGGCGAGATCGGCCGCGCGCTGCAGGCGATGCAGGTGGCCGACAAGCGCTTCACGCTCGTGATCAACGACCGCGCGAACAGCGTGTACGTAGCGGGGCCGCGCCGCTACGTCGAGCTCGTGCGGCAGGCGATCGGCACGGTCGGCGACCCGGCGGCGAACGGCCAGCACGCGGACGTTCGCGCGTTCCGGCTGAAGTACGGCTGGGCGTCCGACGTCACGATCAACCGCTCGGGCAGGGAAGTGGTGGTGCCGGGCGTCGCGACGATCCTGCGCCGGCTGTTCGGCAAGGGCGGCGGTGGGACGAATCTCGTGCCGGCGAGCGCGCCGCTCGGCCAGGCGGCGCGCCAGGTGAAGCTCGGCTCGGGCCTGACGATCGCGGTGCCGCGCCTCGATTTCCCGGACATTTCCGGCGGCCCGCGCTCGGGCGGCTACGGCGGCGCTTACGCGAGCGACGGGGCCGGCGCGTTCTCGCCGTTCGCGAGCGCGGGCGGCGGCGACACGCTGCCGCAGATCGAGGCCGATCCGGCGATAAACGCGGTGATCGTGCGCGACCTGCCGGAGAACATGTACCGCTACCAGTCGCTGATCGGCCAGCTCGACGAGCGGCCGCGCATCGTCGAGATCAACGTGACGATCATCGACATCAACGAGGATTCGCTCGACAGCCTCGGCATCGACTGGCGTCTGCACACGAAGCACGGCGACGTGCAGATCGGCAACGGCGCGAACCCGCTGACCGGCAACACGCAGTTCGGCGGTGCGGGCAATCCGCCGCTGACGTTCGGCATCGACACCAGCGAGGCAGGCCAGATCGGCGCGTTCATGCCGACCGGCATCGCGCTGACCGCGTCGATCGGCGGCTCGCTGCGCAACTACCTGCTGACGCGCGTGAACGCGCTCGCGCAGAAGGGGCAGGCGCAGCTCCACTCGAAGCCGAAGGTGCTCGCGCTCGACAACACCGAGGCGATCCTCGAGAACCTCACGCAGTTCTACGTGCAGGTGCAGGGCTACCAGGATTCGTCGCTGTACAGCGTGACGACCGGCACGAGCATCAAGGTGACGCCGATGATCGTCGACGAAGCCGCGCGGGCCGCGGCGGCCGGCGGCCCGCAGAGCGTGATGATGTCGATCGACATCCAGGACGGCAACATCGTGCCGGGCCAGGCCGTGTCGAACGTGCCGGTGATCCAGCAGCGCAACATCGTCACGAAGACGATGATCGACGAGGGCAAGAGCCTGCTGATCGCGGGCTTCAACGACGACGAGGTGCGGCTGAACAAGAGCGGCGTGCCGTGGCTGTCGGACATCCCGCTGATCGGCAACCTGTTCAAGTACACCGACAAGACCGGCAACCACATGGAGCGCTTCTATCTGCTGACGCCGCGCGTGGTCACGACCGCTTCGATGTATGCGCCGGACGGCTCGCCGGTGAATCCGGGGCTCGCCGTGCCGCCGAATCCCGACGGGCTGTCGATGTATCGCCCGCCGGACAACGACGTCGCGGTGCCGCTGACGCCGAAGCCGCTGCCCGGCACGAAGTTCGGCCCGCCCGCGTTGCCGCCGCCGAAGGACGCGGCGGCGCAGCCGGCGATGACCGCAGGAGCGTCCGCCCATGTCGACGACCGCCATTGATCCGCACGGCGACGGCGCGTTGCCCGGCGGCGCGGCCGCGCTCGCGTCGCCGTGGAACCTGTGCTTTCTCAGCGGGCCGATGTACGGCCGCACGATGTCGCTCGCGCGCGGCGCGAACTGGATCGGCACGTCGGCCGACTGCGAAGTGATCCTGCCCGATCGCGAGATCGGCGCGAAACAGGTGTGCCTGCAGGTCGGCGCGCTTGCGGTGACCGTGCAGAACCACGGTGGGGACGCGCTCGCGCCGGTGCTGTTCAACGACGCGCCGCTCGGCGCGAGCCGCCGCTCGCTGACGCCGCAGGACGTGGTGACGATCGGCACGATCAGGCTCGGCATCGCGCGGCATGCGCAGGCGAGCGTCGCGGTGCCCGACGAGACCGGCGCGCCGGAGGCCGCGCGCGAAGCGGCGTGGCTCGGCTGGCTCACGGGCGGGCTGCGCCGGCTCGGCAGCCGGCGGCTCGTGATCGCGGTCGTCGCGCTGTGGGTCGGCGTGCTGCTCGGCGCGCTCGGCTACGGGCTCGTCGCCTGGTCCGGCCGGCTGCCGTGGCAGCACGAGTCGGTGCTCGCGCGCACGCACCGGCTGCAGCGGCTGCTGCATGCGTATCCGGAGCTGGCCGTGTCGCCGCGCGACGACGGCGCGCTCGTGTCCGGCTACGTGAGCGACGCGGCCGCGCGCGAGCGCGTCGCGCAGATCGTCGCGGGCGTCGACAACGCGGCGCTCGGCAATCTCTACGTGGTGAGCGACCTCGTCGCGACCGCGCAGACCTATTTCAGCGACACGGCGCTGACGGTGACCTATCTCGGCCGCGGCCGGATCGAGCTGACGGGCGCGGCCGCGCGCGCGCAGATCGAGCCGCGGATCCGCAACTACATGAAGGATGCGCGTCCGGCGCTCGAGGTTGTCGATCATGTGCGCGACGCGGAGGCCGCCGCGCCGCGCACGACGGCCACGCTCGGCGGCTCGGCCGGGATTCCCGAGATCACGACCGTGTTCGCCGGCGACGGCGACCAGCGCTACATCGAAACCGTGGATGGCAGCCGCTATTTCGAGGGCGCGAAGCTGAAGGAAGGGCCGACCGTCGTGTCGATCGGCGCGGACGAAGTGGTGTTCGAGCGTAACGGCCAGCGCATCACGATGCCGCTCGGCGGCGTGCAGGTGCCCGCGGGGTCGCCGGCGCCGCCCGTGCCGCCGGTCGCGAGCGGCGCCGCGGCCGGCGTCGCGCAGCCGGTGCCGGGGCCGGCGCTGCTGCCGGACGCGAATGCGCCGGCATCGGCGAGCGGGGCGGCGCGCTAGGGCCGCAGGAAATCAGGCGCGGCGTGCGGGTGCGCGCCGCGCGGCAAACGCGAGACGTCGCCGTGGGGCGGCGGCTCACGTCGCCGGCGGGGCATGGGGCTGCCGCCGGAATGTGGGTGAACTTCACGTAAAGGAGCGAAGCATGGGTGCCTCGACAGGTGGTGTGACCAATACGGGCGATGTCCAGAAACAGGCGGACGACCTGACCAAGACGCAGCTGGAGCTGACGAAGATCAACTTCCAGGTTCAGCAGTCGACCGCGACGTTCGAAACCAGCAACGCAGTGACCGCGCAGGAAGGGACGGCGAACGCCCAGGTTGCGCAACACCTGAGTTCCGCCGGCCGCGCATGACGCCGGGCGCCGGCGCAGCCCGGCGCAGCGTGCGCGCGTGCCGGCCGGCCCGTTCCGGCGCGCGCGGCGCGAGCGGTCCATGCGGCCAGACATGCAGCAAGGAGAACAGACCATGTCAGTGACAGGCGTAAGTGTCGCGCCGGGCGCGGCCGCGCTCGCGAGCGGCGCGCAGCAGCAGGCGGGCGCGGCGTCCGATCCGGAGCAGGTGCGGCAGTTCGATGCGCTGATGCAGCCGGGCGCGTCGCCGGGCGGCGCAGCGCCGGCGGCGCCGGCGCGCGTGCCGTCCGACGCGTCGCCGGCAGTGCGGATGACGCCCGCGCAGGCGAACCATTCGTCGCTCGTCGAGCGGCTGCGCGCGTACGGCAACGACCTCGACGCGCGCTACGCGAACATCGACAAGCATCGCACCGAGATGCTGACGTCGATGGCGGACAACCGCAGCGATCCGCTGATGACGATGGTGAAGGCGATGGACTTCCAATGGACGGCGACCACCACGATATCCGAATACCAGTTGAGCCTGTCGGTCGCACAGGCGGCGAACGGCTTCACGCACACGGTGCTGAAGACGCAGGAGTGACGCACCGCGGCGCGCGTGGCGGGAGCGCGGCGCGCGCCGGAAACATGGACGCAAACGCGGACAAACGATGACGACGATCGATTCGACGCCGCGCGCTGCCGCGTGGCGCAGCCGGGCGGCGCGTGCGCTGCTCGCGGGCCTGCTCGTGCTGCTCGCCGGCTGCCAGAAGGAGCTGTACTCGGGCCTGTCGGAGGCCGACGCGAACCAGATGATCGCGGTGCTCGGCGACGCGGGCATCGGCGCGTCGAAGGACAACGACGCGCGCGACACGTCGGAGCGCGACGCGTGGCAGGTCAGCGTCGCCGACGGCGACCTGCACGCGGCGCTCTCGGTGCTGCGCGCGAACGGGCTGCCGAAGCCGCGCCATGCGAGCCTCGGCGAGCTGTTCCAGAAGCAGGGGCTGGTGTCGACGCCGGCCGAGGAGCGCGTGCGCTACCTGTACGGCGTGTCGCAGGACCTGTCGCGCACGCTGCAGGACATCGAGGGCGTGGTGGTCGCGCGCGTGCAGGTCGTGATTCCCGAGAACGACCCGCTCGCGGACAAGATCCGGCCGTCGTCGGCCGCGGTCTACATCCGCTACCGGCCCGGCGTCGACCTGCGCGCGATGGCGCCGATGGTCAAGGATCTCGTCGCGCACAGCATCGAGGGGCTGCAGTACGACAACGTGTCGCTGTTCCTGCAGCCGGCCGCCGAACGCGCGGCGCACGTCGACGGCATCGGCAGCGCGCTGGCCGACATCGTGCGGCTGCGCTCGCCGCTCGGCTGGCTCGTGTTCGCGCTGATCCTGCTGACCGGCGCGGTGATCGCGCTGTCGGCCGCGCGGCGCGGGATGTTCGGCGCGCGGCTCGCGGGCCTGCTCGGCGTGGCGCGCGGCGCGCAGGCGAACGCGAACGGCGGCGCGGGCGGCGGTTCGCTGCGCACGCCGGACGGCGCGCGCGACGGCGCATGAGCGATCCGCGCGCGTTTGTGGCGGCAGGCGATCCTGCGGCCGGCGATCCGGCGGCAGGCGACCCTGCGCCCGGCGCCGCGCCGCTGCCGTGGCTGCAGCCGCTCGCGCCGCCGCCCGCGGCGCGCCGCGCCGCGTTCCACCGGCTCGTATGCGACTTCAACCTGCGTCCCGACCGCTATCTGCACGTGACGCGCGTGCCGGCCGACTGGCCCGCGCGCTACCGGTCGCCGGACGCGTTCGGCCCGGCCGGGCAAAAGCTGGTCGCGCGCCACTTGCTCGACGCGCACGACGTGGCCGGCCGCCACGACTTCGACGCCGCGAACCCGTGCGCGCGGCTCGCGCTGCTGCCCGGCGCGGCGCTCGAGCAGCTTGCTTCGTATGCGGGGCTGCTGCTGCATCGCGCGTGGCTGCGCGACGCGCTCGCGGCGCGCCGGATGCGTGCCGAAGTCGCCGCGAAGCTCGGCGGCGACGCGCTCGACCTCGCGCTCGAACGCGCGCCCGAGTTCGGCGCGCTCGCGGATACGCTCGAACCGTGGCGCGGCGAGCCGGCGGCGCTGCCCGCGGTGATCCGCGCGCGCGGCGGCCGGCTGCTGGCGGATTTCATCGGCGCGGCGGGCGACGCGGTCGCGCGGCGCGTCACGCTGAAGTTCAACCGCGCGATCGACGCCGAGGCGCCGTACTGGCTGAACCGCGCGCAGCGCGACCAGTTCGGCGAACTGCTGTTCCTGTTTCTGATTCCCGAGAGGCTTGCGTCATGGGACTGGCTTTTCTGATCACGAGCGACAACCTGCAGCTGCTGTCGGAGCGCAAGGTGCTCAAGGAGCGCGAGTACGCGGCGCTGCTCGACGCATCGGCGGTGATCGCCACCGCGCACGAGGAGGCCGCGCGCATCGTCGCCGACGCGCAGCGCGAATTCGACAGGCGGCAGGCGGCCGGCTACGAGGAAGGGATGCGGCGCGCGCAGCGGGAGCAGGCCGCGCAGGCCTACGCGCAGTCGCTCGCCGCCGCGCGCACGATGGAATCGATGAAGGATGCGATGGCCGAAATCGTCGTCAAGGCGGTGCGCGCGATCGTCGGCGAGATGAGCACGCAGACGCTGTACGCGGCCGCGCTCGCGCGCATCGCGCCGCTCGTGCGCGACGAGGCGTTCCTGACCGTGCGCATCGCGCCGGGCCGCGAGGACGAGATGCGCGAAGCGCTCGCGGGCGCGTTCGCCGGACAGTCGAACCGCCAGAAGATCCGCATCGTCGAGGACGCGCAGCTCGAACGCCACGCATGCACGGTCGAGACGCCGTCCGGCCGGATCGACGCGAGCCTCGACCTGCAGATCGACGCGCTGCGCCAGGCGATCCGCCGCGACGCGCTGAAGGGCGCCGCGCGATGAGCGCGCCGCTCGACGAAGCCGGCGCGCCCGCCGGCGACGGCGACGCCGCGCCGTTCGATCGCGGCCGGCTCGTCGGCGAGCTCGACGCGGGGCTCGCGTTCTTCTCGCCGGTGTCGGTGCAGGGCCGCGTCAATCACGCGGTCGGGCAGATCCTCAACGCGACCGGCATCCGCGCGCGGCTCGGCGAGATCTGCGAACTGCGCACGCCCGGCCAGCCGACGCTGCTCGCCGAAGTGGTCGGCTTCTCGCGGCAGACGACGCTGCTCACGCCGCTCGGCGACGTCGCCGGGCTGTCGCCGGAGACGACCGTCGTGCCGTCCGGCCGGGAGCACGTGTTTGCGGTGGGCGAAGGCCTGTACGGCCGCGTGCTCGACGGGCTCGGCCGGCCGCTCGACGCGCGCGGCCCCGTGACGGGCGCGGCGTGGGTGTCGACCCAGCAGGACCCGCCGAACCCGCTTGCGCGGCAGATGATCGACACGCCGTTTCCGACCGGCGTGCGCGTGATCGACGGCCTGATGACGCTCGGCGTCGGGCAGCGGGTCGGCATCTTCGCGCCGTCCGGCGTCGGCAAGAGCACGCTGCTCGGGATGATCGCGCGCGGCGCGCGCGCCGACGTGAACGTGATCGCGCTCGTCGGCGAGCGTGGCCGCGAGGTGCGCGAGTTCATCGAGCATGCGCTGTCGCCGGAGGTGCGCGCGCGCTCGATCGTCGTCGTGTCGACGTCGGATCGTCCCGCGATGGAGCGCGTGAAATCCGCGCTCGTCGCGACCGCGATCGCCGAGCATTTTCGTGACGAGGGCAAGCGCGTGCTGCTGCTCGTCGATTCGCTGACGCGCTTCGCGCGCGCGCAGCGCGAGGTCGGGCTCGCGAGCGGCGAGCCGCCGACGCGCCGCAGCTTTCCGCCGTCGACGTTCGCGGTGCTGCCGCGCCTGCTCGAACGCGCGGGGCAGGGCACGCGCGGGTCGATCACCGCGCTGTACACGGTGCTCGTCGAAGGCGACGAGGAATCCGATCCGATCGCGGAGGAAGTGCGCTCGATCCTCGACGGCCACATCGTGCTGTCGCGCAAGATCGCGCTCGCGAACCGCTACCCGGCGATCGACGTGCTCGCGAGCCTGTCGCGCGTGATGCCGCTCGTCGCGAACCGCGCGCACCAGCAGGCGGCCGCGCGCGTGCGCGAGCTGATCGCGAAGTACCAGGAGATCGAGCTGCTGGTGCAGATCGGCGAGTACCGCGAAGGCAGCGACCGGCTCGGCGATCTCGCGCTGCGCGCGCGCGACGCGATCGCCGCGTTCTGCGCGCAGGCGTCGCACGAGGACGTGCGCTTCGACGCGTTGCTTGCGCGCCTGACGAAGCTGGCGAACGACCATGCCTGACGCGACCTGACGCGAGGCCGGCGGCGCGCGCCGCCGGCCTCGCTCAGCCGACGACGAGCGGCGTGCCGATCGACAGCTGGTTCGGCGCGGCCGCCACGTTCGGGTTGAGTTGCAGGATCTCCTTGAGCGCGGCCGCATCCTGGTCGTCCGGGCGCATCCCGCGCTGCACGTCGCGCGGGATCTGCGCGGCGTCGAGCAGCGTGCCGCGATTCTGGCCCGCGATGCTCCACAGCGTGTCGCCGTCGACGACGAAGTAGCGCTTGGGTTGCGCGGGCGAGGGCGTCGAGGAAGACGACGGGTTCGCGGGCGGCGTCGCGGAGGCGGACGCCGACGGGTTCGCGGAGGCAGACGGCGACGCGGTTGGCGACGGACTCGCGGACGGCGTCGCGGAGGCGGACGGCGACGGACTCGCGGACGGAGTCGACGGCTGCGTTCCAGCGCCCGTCGAGCCGGATTGATTCGCGTGCTTGTCCTTGTCTTCGAGGAATGTGTAGATCATGGTGCCGACATAGATCGCGACCGGGGCGAGCATCGCGATGGACGGGATCCGGCCGGTGACCGGCTTCACCAGGTTCGGGAAATGCGCCTCGACGCGCGCGAGCGCAAGCAGGGCCGTCGACGCCGATCCCGCGAACGCCAGCGGCAGGTCGGTGTGGAACTTCGCCGTCGGTCCGACGAACAGGCTCGCATAGCCGGCCGCGATCGACGCGAAGTCGGACAACATGTCGACCGCGCGCACGGTCCGGCTGCGGCGCTCGAGCGACAGGTCGCGCGCCGCGCTGAAGTGGACGGCGGCCGTATAGCCGAGGCCGAGGAGTGCGCCGATGCCGCCGAGGTCCGTGGCGAGCGTCGCCTTGTCGACGAAATGCTTGTAGACCGCCCCTTCGATCAGGCCCGCGTACGCGGCGAGCGCCACCGTGCGGCCGAGCTTGCCGAAGAAGCGGCGCGGATTGCCCTCGTGCATCTGCTGGAGCGACGTGCCGCCCAGCACGCCCTGCATCTGCGCGAGCATGTCGTTCGCGATCAGCTTCGTGTAGTCGACGGCGTCGTCGGCGGACATCAACTGCTCGCGGTGCAGCCGAAGCAGGTTGTCGACCTTCAGGCGCGCTTCGTTCGCGAGCAGCAGCAGGGCGGGGCCGCGCGTGTCCTTGTCCATGTTGTGCGCGTCGAGCTGGGCGCGCAGGTGCCGCACGAAGCGGTCGATCGTGGCGCGGAACAGCCGCGGATCCCCGGCCTGCAGCGCACGCACCGAATCCTGGTGAAGCGCCTGCACGAGACGCCCGGCGCGCACGCCGGCGAACATGCCGTTCGAGGCCTGGCTGAACGTGTCGGAGCCCATGCCGACGAAGGGGGCGCCAATGCCCGCGGCCAAGCCGAGCACCGCCGACGAAACGTTCGGCCAGGTGAACCAGTCGCGAAAGCCGCCCCCGGGCTGCATCCGCAGCGCATGCAGCACCGCCTCGGCTTCGCTGGCCTGCGCCTCCGCCTCCGCTTTCGCCTGCTGCGGCGCCTGCGTCCGTTGCTGCTGCCTGGCTGCCGCGCTCGGGCCGCGCTCGCCCGACTGCTGGCTGACGAGGCGGCTGTCGCTGAGCGGTTTCGAATCGTCGACCAGCAGCTCGGGCTGCTGTACCACCTCGTGCCAGTCGGTCGGTTTCTGGTGGCTTGCGTCGGGCAACGTCCGCCGCGCCGGATCGTCGATCTTGCCGCCGACGTCCCGCAGCCAGTCCTCCGTGAATTCGACGGCCGCCGCGTTGCGCGACGGCGCTTTTTTCCAGTGCTCGCTCGCGTAGCCGGCGACCGCATGGCGAGCCTGATTCAGCAGCTTCGTCGTATTGCCTTCGTACAGGCGCGTGATGAGCGCATCGATGGCCTCGGGCGTCATCTCGTTCTCGCGGCCGATCCGTTCGATTTCGGCGAACAGCAGCTGGTGCTGGCCGGCGAGCGTGTCGGCGTCGAGGCGCTCGAATACGCGGGTCAGCGCGTCGGCGCCATGCAGGCGCTCGAACGTGGCCGCGCCTTTGCCGCTGCTCGCGCGCTCGACCAGCATTTTCGCGATGGCGGTCGTCAGTTCCTGGTTCGCGATGAAGTCGGAGCCGTGCGTCGCGTACGACAGCCCGACGTGCACCCACTGCAGCATCGGGGCGTCGAGCAGCGCTTCCACGAGCTTGACGTGGCCCGCGCCCGGCACCGGCTCGAGCACGCTGTCCCAGCCGTGGAAGGTGACCATCACGTTCGGCGCGTGCTTGCCGGGGTTCGCCAGCGCCCATTTCTGGAGCATCGACGCGAGCCGGACGTAGTCTTCATAGTGGTCGTTCGTGCCGGGCTGGTTGCGCTGGTCGTTGCGCGACACGAGCGCGCGCGCGGGCGCGGTTTCGAAGCGCAGCAGGAAGCCGGCGTCGCGCGCCGCGTCCAGCCACGCGTTCAGCGCCTTCTGGGTCAGGTCGTCGAGATGCGCGACCTTGCCGTTCTCGCCCGTGATCGTCGCGGTGTCCCGGTCGAGCGTCGCACGCGCCGGATCGCCCAGCGCCTTGACGGCGGCGACGAAGTCCGGATCGAGCCTGGCGCCCTGCGCGACGGCGAGCGAATGCGCGTCGAGGACGATGGTGACGACCGGCCGCACCGCGCCGTGGCGGTGGATGTCGCGGAGAAACAGGTTCGGGTCGTCGGTCAGCCGGTACGCGCGCGTCATCGGCACGGTCCGATACTGCACGGCGCGGCTCGACGCGAGGAACCTGCCGATCAGTCGCCGGTCGATCGTCGCGGCCGCGCTGAGCGCGTGCTGCAGGCGCTTGCGCGGCGACAGGCGTTTGCCGTCCGGCGATACGCGGGCGCGGCTGGGGCCGGCGATCGCCTGGTTGCGTCCGACGGGCAGCCAGTTTCCCAGTGCGCGCCATCCCGGCCCGTCCACCATCACCGCAGGCGGCGCGCCGTCGGCGGGCGCGTCATCCAGCTCGAGCCGGCCGCCGCGTGGGTCGCGCTCGCGCTTGACGAGTTCCTTGAGCCGCGCGACGTGCGCGAGCGGGTCCGGCATGCCGCCGTCGCCGTAGCGCCGCCGCCATTCGACGAGCGTCGAGCTGACGAGCGCGGGCTGGTAGGGCTTGATGTCGAGCACCGGATGTTCGGGCGCAGGCTGTTTCTGCTTGCGCGCGAGCGTGGTCCGGCGTTCGATCTGCTTCGTGAGTTCCGTGCGCAGGTCCGTCGTGACTCGCTTCTGCTTCTCCACCCATTTCAGCAGGCTGTCGACCCGCTTGCGCTGCTTCGTGTCCCGCAGGCGCTTCATCCATTCGATGCGATCGTCGAGCGCCTTCAGTCGCGTGCCCGGCGCATGCGCCTGCAGTTCGTCGGGCGACAGTTCGGTGAGCAGCATGTGCACGTTCGCGCCGTACGGGCCGCCGCCGATCGGCGACGCGTCGAGCGGCACGCCCGCGCCGCTCGGCTTGCGCCAGTTGCCGTACCAGCGCAGTTCGCCCTCGCTGTTGGGCAGGAGGACGCCGTCGGGCTTGTCGAGCGCGTGCGCGAGCGGTTTGCCGGTGTCGTACACGTAGATGCGATGCGTGCCGGGATCGAGGCCGCCCTGCTCGGCGATGGTGAGCAGGTGCACGGTGTTGTGTCCGCTGAAATCGAGCGCGTGCCCCGCGTCGGCGGGCAGCATGTGCGCGGCGACGAGCGCGGCGCGCAGGCCGGATTCGCCTGCGAGCGAACGGGCCTGGGCGATCGCGCGGCTGGTCTGGCGCTTCAGCAGCACGGCCGTGCGGGTGCGCACGAACGTCGCGGCGTGGTTGCCCAAGTTGGCGAACCGCGCGATCCACCGATGGCTTTGGTAGCGCGCCATGCGCCGCGGCAGCGGATCGAGCTTGCCTTCCTTGCGCGGTTTCGGCGGCCTGGCCGCGTCGAAGCGGCCGATGCGCGCCATCAGGTCGGGACCGACGCCGGTCGTGACGAACTCGACGCCGCGCTGTCGTGCGCGGGACAGCGGAATGCGCCGCTGCCGGCCGCCGGGCCTCACGGGCACGTTCCGATGCCGCTGGAACGCGTCGATCAGCGGGCGCGCGGCCACTTTCGTGCGATCCAGCGGCGCCTTTTCCTCGTACTGCCAGGTGCGGGCGGCGGGGTCGTACGTCGCGTGCCCGAGGATCTCGCCGGTCTTCTCGTCGACCGCGTAGATCGTGTCGTCCGGCCGGGCGTGTTCGGCCGCCTGCTTCGCATTCGAATGGCGGACCGCCGAATCGAGCGCGTCGATCGCATCGGCGAGCGCGTCGTCGACCGGATCGGCGTGGGCGATCTCGATCGCATCGCCGCCTCGCGCCGGTTCGATCTTCGACGGGCCGCCCATCCGTTGCAGTTCGTCGGGCGACACTTTCGAGACGTAGAAATCGAAAGCGCTGCGCGCTTTCGCGGCGTCGGCGCGCTTTCGCGCATCGATCCGGAGCGACAGCGCATTGTCGAGCTGCGTGCTTTCGCGGCCCGACAGCGTGCCGCGCCATGTGACATCGATCCTGCCCGTCGCGCTGACGCGCGCCGTCGCGACGAATTCGGGCGGCGCGTCCGTCCCTAGCTCGCCAGCCCGCGCGATCAGCACGTGCACCTTGCGGCCGGTGCCGCGGATCAGGTTGCGCAGCTTCGGCGCGTGCCGGCCTTCGATGCGCTTGAGCGTGCGCAATCCGCGCGCGTCGAGCCACGTGCGCGCGCGGGTCATCTTGTCGCCTGCGCGTGCGCCGCCGGCTCCGGCTGCGCCGGGCGTTCCGGTGGCCCCGGCAGCCCCGGCGGCACCGCCCGTTCCGCCCGTTCCGCCCGTTCCCGCCGCGGAGGCGAGCTTCGGCACGCGGCCGCCGGGGTTCGCGGCCTGCGCGTGCCTGCCGTACTGCTCGCGGTAGGTCAGGTTGCCGGGCAGCGACGTGCGCGTGTCGCCGAAGCGTTCGGCGAGCGCGCGCAGCGCGTCCGGATCGCCGCTCGCGTACGCTTGGTCGGCGGCCTCGGCGAGCCCGTCGGGCAGCCGCACGTGCTCGGCGATGTCACGGCCGGTTGCGCCGAGAATTTCGTCGCGCACCCGGGATGCGTTGACTTGCGCGCGCGCCTCGGCGAGCAGCAGGTTTTCCACATAGGCCTCGGGATGGCCGGGATCGAGGTTGAGCGCGCCGGTCTCGATATCGACGCCGTGCTGCACTTCGTGCGCGAGCGCGTAGACCAGCGTGCCCGCGTAGCGCCGGTTGCCGTCGAGGAAGAGCGTGCGTGCGTCGGGGTCGGCGTACTGGCCTTTGCCGCTCGTATCGAACTTCACTTGCCAGCCGCGGCTTCTCAGGAGCCGCATCTGCGCCTTCAGCGTCGGCGATTGCCGCGCGAGCGCGTGCATCCGCATCCGCAACACGACGCCGCGGAACCGCGTGACGATCTGGCTGACGACGCCGTTGCGCTGGGCATACGGCGCGGCGCCGGCCTCGCCGGCCTCCGGGTGGGCGAGACGGATCCGGCCGGTCGACATGCCCTCCTTGAGCCGCGCCACGAGCTCGTCGATCCGCTCGACCGACATTTCGTATCCGTGGGATTCCGGCGCGATCGGGCCGGGATCGTGCAGCAGCACGTTGC
This sequence comes from Burkholderia sp. MSHR3999, assembly GCF_000833595.1. Classification (NCBI taxonomy): domain Bacteria; kingdom Pseudomonadati; phylum Pseudomonadota; class Betaproteobacteria; order Burkholderiales; family Burkholderiaceae; genus Burkholderia; species Burkholderia sp. MSHR3999. The sequence goes on along the minus strand of NZ_JRFO01000007.1, from coordinate 1,982,637 downwards.
CGTTGCGAGCGAACAGCACCTGGAAGTCGTAGAGCAGGCGATGCTGTTCGGTCACGCGGCGGATCAGCGCGAGCGTATCCATCCCTTTCTTCTGCGACACGACGTCCGGGAGGCGTCCGGCCGATTCGACATCGACGCTGCTCATCTGGGCCGACGGCGTCATCAGCGCGGCGAAGCGATTGGCGACCGAGAACGGCCCGTCGATGGTGCTGGTCGGCAGGTGGTACACATCCTTGAGTAGCTGCAGCCCGTCGCGCTCAAGCTCGATTTCCTCGTCGGCGTATTCGCGGGCTTTCGGCGAGCGGTTGCGAAACACGCCGATCACCTGTTCGGCGCCGGCGTCGAAGGTCGTCTTGTTGGCGCCCGAGCCGAGCACCGGGCCGAGATAGTCCGCCGGATCGACCGGGCGCGACGGATCGCCCGCGAGATAGAGGCCGCCGCGCGCGTGATCGACCGACAGCACGCCGACCGACGGCCGGTGATAGGCGGCGGGCACGTAGCGGGTCATGCCGGTGAGGTCGACCGGCATGCCCTGTGCGTCGATCGCGTCCGGATGCGGCACGTAGATGGGGCGCTGCCACAGGTTGGCGAGCTGCGCGGCCGCGCCTTCGTTGGCATGGCGGGCCGACAGTATCAGCCGGGTGTCGCCGTGGGTCGGGGGGGCCTGGATCAGCGCGAAGCCATGCGGATCGACCGGCGCGCCGTCGGCATCGAGCAGCGTGCCGTCGCGCTGCGTCCCGGCAGGGAGCACCGCGAGCTGCCGGGCCTGGTCGATGAACAGGTTGCGGCTTTTCGCGAACGACAGGCCGCCGGCGGGCGTGACGTCGCCGTCGAGCGGCGACACGCCGCGCTCGGCATGCCGCATCGTCCACGCGACCCGCCGGGCCTGGACGTCGCGCATCGTCGTCGGCGGTTCGCCGGACGCGGACGTTTCCTGCGGCGCCGGCATCGTGCGGCCGGCGCGCGCCGGGTTGCGATCGTACGCTTCGCCGTAGAACGACGCGTAGGTCTTGCCGTTCGCGCCGGAAACGGGCGAGCGCGCGAACGCGTCGGCCAGCGTGTCGACCGTGCCCGCGTAGTCGTGCGACCGTTGCCAGTTGTCGGCCACTTCCTGGATCGGGTCGGGCAGCCGCACGCCGGCGGCGATGTCGACGCCGGTCGCCATCTGGATTTCGTAGCGCGCCTCGAACGCGTTGAGCTGCGCGCGCGCCTCGGCTTCGAGCGCCTTGCGCGTGAAGCGGCGCTTGCCGCTGTAGTCGAGCCCGAGCGTGCCGCTGATCGCCTCGACCGCGTGCTCCGTCTCGTGCGCAAGCACGTAGGTCATCGCGCCGGCGTGCGTGAGGCTGCCGTCGAGCGTCACGCGCTTTTTCCGCGCGTCGGTCCGGCTGCCGCCGCCGCGCTTGCCGACGCGCACGCGCCAGCCGTTGTCTTCGAGCATCCGCAATTGCTGGGCGAGCGTGCCCGATTGCTGCGCGAGCGCGCTGACCTCGTTCGGCAGCGGCGCGCCGCGCATGCGCATCTGGATGCGCGCGATGAGCCCGGGTTTGTCGCCGGACGGCCCGACCTCCGTCATTTCCGGGTGCGCGAGCTCGACCTCGCCGGAGCTGATGCCTTTCGTCAGCGCGGTGAGCTGCTGGTCGACCGTGTGCTCCGCGGCCTGGTACGCGTCGTGGTCGAGCGCGATGCGGCCGGGGTCCGAAATGAGCAGGCGGCCGTCGGCCGTGTAGATGCCCTGCACGTCGAACCAGATCCTGTCGTAGGCGATCTGCGCCTTCAACTGTCGCAGCAGATGCAGCGTCTCGGCCTTCACCACCGGCGGCAGGCGGCCTTGCTGCACGTCCTGCGTATGCAGCACGCCGCGCGGCGTGTACAGCACCGCCACCCGGTTCGCGTGCGAGAACGGGCCGTCCATCGACACCGTCGGCAAATCGTATTCCGCGCGCAGGAAGCCCAGCGCGAGCCGTTCGTCCCGCGCCCGCTCGCGCACGGATTCCGGCGAATCGGAAGGGCGGTCGTACAGGCCGACGACCGCGCCGCGGCCGAGCGAAAACACGACTTTTTCCTGACCGAACCCGAGCATCGCGCCGAGATGTTCGTCGAGCGGGACGGCTTTGCCGGTCGTGGCCTGGAACACCGTGTTCCCGTCCACGTGCAGCGGGCCGAGATCCACTTCCGGATGCGGCGCGGGCGCGAAGCGCACGTAGCCGTCCGTCGCGCGCAGCGTGCCGTTGGGATCGAGCGCGCCGCGCGGCGCGAGGAACACCGGCCGGTTCCACACGTTCGCCAGCTCGGACGCGAGCGCGGCGTCGGCGCTTGCGCCGATCAGCACGATCGGCTCCGCCATCGTGGCGGGCGAGCCGAGCGCGAAGCGCGCCTGCAAGGCCAGGCCGTGCCCGCCGGGCGGCGCGCCGTCCGCCGTGGCGAACGGGCGGCCGGCTTGCCCGTTGCGCACGACGTACAGCTTGCGTCCGCCGTAGCTGTGCTCCTCGACGAGCGGCCGCAGCCACTGCTTCGTCACGGCTGCGTCGCGCGGGACGAAGCCGTCCTGGAACGGCACGGCGCCGAACGCATTGAGGATCGTCCATGCGACGCGCTCGCGGAACGTCATCGGCTCGAGCGGGCCGCCGGCGCCTTGCGCATCGGCGACGCGCCGGTACCGGATCGGGCTGGCCGCATTCGAGCGCGCGTCGCTTTGCCGTGTTTCGCTCTGGCGGTTTTCCGCCGACGTGAGCCGCGTGCCTTCGGTGGTTTCGGCGGCGCGCTCGTGCACGATGTCGTCGGATTCGCGACGCAGTTCCGACGCCGCGCGCGAGGTGGCGGCGACGGGCTCGTCGAGCGCGTGCGGCGCGGCCGGGTTCGCGCGGCCGGTCTCGTCGGGCCGGGGTTGTTCCGGGGCGTCCTGCGCAGCCGCCACGACGGGCGAGTCGGACGGCGGCGGCGCGAGCTCGTGCGCGTATTTCAGCGCGAAGTCGCCGGACAGGCTGAGCGCGCCGTTGTCGTCGGCGGTGATGCGCGCGTCCGTCTTGTACGCAATGAAGCGCGTGCGGAACCTGCCCGCGACGCGTTGGCCGAGCGTGATCGTCCCGTCCCGGTCGAGGAAGGCGGTCGATTGCGTCTGGTTGCGCGCGCCGGTGTTGACGTCGTTGCCGCGATTCAGCACGCGGATCGGCATGCCGTCGTAGGTGAGCATCTTGCCCTCGGCCATCAGCGTGCCGTCCTTCGCGACGGTGATCACCTTGCCGTCGAGCGTCGCCTGCTGGCGGCCGACCCGCATGGTGGTGGACGGGGCGTACTTGTCCTGGCCGATCGTCACGCGCTGGTCGCCGATCGACACCGAGCGATTGCCGAGATCGCGCGCGCCGAAGCTGCCGGTGCGGCGCACGATCGTGTTCGACAGCGTCTTGAGCTGGCGCGGGCCCACCACGAGGCCGGCGTTGAGCAGGAGCGATTCCGCGTCCGCCGTCAGGCGCTCGGTGTGGCCGGTGGCGGCGTCGTAGCCGAGCTGGCCGGCCGCTTCGGCCGCGCCGCCGAAGCCGGAGATCTTGACCGCGGACTGCGTGCCGGCCTTCAGGCCCGCCGTGACGGCCGATGCGTCGCGGCCGGCCGCCGTGATGGCGCGCACGCCCGTGCCCGTGCGGCTCAGGAACGTGAGCCCCTTGCCGAGGGCGCTGACGCCGACCGGCAGCAGGTTGACGTAATCCGCGCGGGCGCCCGCGTCGAACGGGCTCAGCGTGCGGTCGTGCTCGATGCGCTGGCTGACGTCGTAGCCGGCGTTCAGGATGGCGGCGCCCGCGGCCGCGCTCATCACGTCGGCGCCGATCACGTTGAGCGCGACGCCGAGCGGCGCGCCGACCGCCGTGGCGTCGAGAATGCCGCCGACGATTTCCATCCCGATTCCGGCGCCCATCGCCAGCAGGTTCCAGTTGCTGGCACCCGCGACGTGCAGCGCGTCCTTCCACCAGCTGTCGTTGTGCGCGGTATCGTGCCGGTCGACCTGCGCGACGCCGTTCGCGTCGTAGCCGGTGGCGATGTCGAGCGTGCCGTTCGAATTCAGGTCGTTGTCGTCGAGGAAATTGCCGATGCTCGAATACTTCGAGCCCTGGTCGTCCACGTAATGCGTGTCGCCGTCCTTGCCCGTCACCTTGAAGATCGCGCTCGTCACCAGCCCGGCGTCCTTCGACGCATAGACGACCGGCATCACGTTGACGCGCGTCGCCGCGCCGCCGCCGACGTCGAGCAGTTCGTCGCGGACCTTGTTGATCGTTTCCAGCTTCTTGCGGTCGGTGAACTGCTCGGCATGCGGATCGCCGCTCGCGTGGTCCGGCGACAGCCCGATCGCGACGCCGACGAGGTTGCGCTGCTGCGTGTCGTCCAGCTTGCCGAAGTCGATCGTCGCGCCGTGCTGCGTCGCCTCGCCGGCCTGGTCCAGCATCGTCTGCGACAGCTCGTTGCGATGCGCGTGAAAAAAATCCGACAGGGCCTTGGCGGACGCCTGCTGGTCCGCCTCGGTCTGCGGATTGCGCAGCTTCTCGTCGAGCTGCGCGTCGAACTGGTTGAACAGCACCTGCTGGTGGAGCGAGTCGCTCGCCAATTGCGTCTGCCGGACCGTCGTGTTCGCGTCGTTGAGCGTCGCGCGCGCGTCGGAGAGTGCCTGCGCATACGGGTTCACGACGAACGGCACCGGCGCGGTCAGCGCAATGTTGGCCGGCGCGCCCGCGGGCCGCGTGTTCGCGAACGGGCTCGTCGCGGCGCCGGCGCCGTGCTCGTCGTTCCATTTGTCGTACTGCTTCTGCAGATCGTCGACCTTGCCTTTCAGCTCCGACTGCTTCGCCTGCGCGTCGGCGAGCGCCTGCTTCATCGCGGCGTCGCTGGCGGCCGTGCCGAGCCGCTCGCTCGCCTGATGCAGCGACGACGCGACCGTCTTCAGCGTCTTGAGCGCGAGCGGCGTCGGATCGTCGACGGCGCAGATCGTGCGGTGGTCGTACTGGTCCTGCACGCCGGCCGCGACGTCGTCGTAGTGCAGGGCGAGGGCGCTGCCGTAGGCGGCGACGAAGCTGTCGTGAGCCGTGGCCGCGGCGTTCGTGCCTTTCGCGAGCGCGGCGGACGCGGCGCTCAGGTCGCGCTCGGGCTGCGGGTCCTTGATCAGGCCGCCGGGGTTGTCGTGCCGCCACGCGGTGGCCGCCTGCTTCGCGTCGTCGTACTTGCCCTGCAGTTCGACGACCTGCCGGTTCGCATGCAGCATCTGCAGATAGCCGCCGCTCAGGCGCGCGCTGGCCTGCGCGCGGTTCAGCAGATCCTTCTGCGCCGCGACGGTGGTGGACATCACCGTCGGGCCGAACTTGCCGGACACGGCGTCGTAGGTGATCTGGACGTCGGCGACTTTCGCCGCGTCGGTGGCCGCGCTCAGGCCCGCGTTCGCGTAGTTCGCCTCGTCGGCGGCGCTTTTCAGCGCTTTCCCGATTTCGTCCGGCTTGCCCTTGTCGGGCAACTGGATCACGCAGTCGCACTCGCGCTGCGCGAACTGGTGGTTGATGCGGACGACGGCGGCCTTGACCGCATCCGCGTAGGTGTCGTCCGACAGATACGACTGCAGTTGCGTCTGCGCGAGATCGCCGTTCGCGACGTCGGCGTTGACCTGCGCCTTCGCGACCCACAGCTTTGCGTCGGCGCTTTGCCACGCATCGTAGGCCTGAAGCTGCTGCGGCGACCAGTTGGCTTGCGACGCCTGGGTCGGATCGTCGCCGATTCCCGGCACGGCGGCTTTCAGCGCGGCGAGCGCGGCGTCGGCGCCGGCCTGCGCCGAGCCCGGCTGCTTCGGGTCGAGCGCCGCGTTGTCGTGCTGCGCCTGCTGGCCGTACGCGATCATATAGCCCGCGTCGGTCGTGACGTCGAGCGTCTTCTGCGCGCTGGCGGTCGCCGCCTTCGCCTGGGTGTAGGCGGCCTGCGCGCTGTCGATCGTGTCCTTCGACGCGGACGGGTCGCCCTGCGCGGCGGCGAGCGCCGTCTGCTTGGCCTGTTCGTCCTTCAGCGCCTGGTCGTAGTCCGTCTGCGCGCCCTGGATCGCCGCCTGCGCGGCTTTCGTGAGATCGTCGTCGACCGTGATGTCGGGGGCAGTCGGACGGTATTGCGCGGCGAGCCGCTGGATCAGCGCGGTCGCGGACGAGATGTCGGCGTTGGTCGGCTTCGACGGGTCGGTGTCGGGGCTCACCTGCACCGCGATCGGCGGCGGAGTCTGCGGCTGGGCCGGCTGTTTCGACGGGTCGCTCGCCTGCTGGGCAGCCTGGTTGGCGGCTTGGGCGCGTTCCGCCTCGAGCGTGCGCTCGAGAAACGCCATCCAGTTGACGCCCATCGAGACGCCGTCGATGTCCAGCATGAGTCTCTCCTCCCGTCAGTCCGTCATGGCGCGTGGATGCGTGCGATTCGGGGCGCATGGCGCCGTGGCACTGCAGTATAGGGACGCGCGCCGGCGCCCGGCCGCGGCAGGTTCGTAGCGGCGCGGCGCCGCCGCCGCGCCGCCGGGCGGCGGGCTACGAGATGGGGCCGCGGCTCCCGCGCCCGGGGTTTTGCGGGCGCGCGGACGGCCGCCGCCGGATTTCGTAGTCCGGTTTGCGCGGCGTTGCCGATCCCGCTTTCGCGCTACGAGGCGGACGCGTTTTCGTGCCGGCTCGACTCGCTACACTCGTCACGTTCCACGCACCCGGGATGCGGGGCCGCTGTCGCCCGCGCTCGCGCGCGACGACGACGAGACGACACGACAACAGGACGAAGGCACGATGGCGAAACCGAAGGCGCTTTCCCGTCACCGACGGCGGAAATCTCCCGTTGGCCGGGCGCGATCCGGCCGCCGCCCCGGTGCGTCGCCGTGCTCCGCCGCGCGGCTCGCGATGCCGGCGAACCACCATGTCTGAAGCCGACGACCGCGCGGTGCTCGCGACGCTCGCGCGGCTGAAGCGCGTGCGGGAAATGCGCAGCCAGCTCGCGAAGATCGCTGCCGCGCGCCAACAGGGGATCGCCGCGCAGAGCCGCCGCGCGCTCGATGCGGCGCATGCGCGGCTCGCGCAGCACGTCGCCGCGAAGGCGGCGGTCCAGACGCGGCTCGCCGGCGACGCGCGCGAGGCCCGCGCGCTGCAGAACGCGGCGGCCGACACGCGCACGTTCGACTGGCACATCGGCACTGCGAATCATTCGGTGCGCGAGGCGGCCGACGTGCATCGCGGCCACGAAGCGGAACTGGCCGGCCTGCAGCGCGCGGCGCGCAAGGCGAAGGCGGCCGAGGACAAGCTCGACAAGGCCGGCGAGAAGGCGCTGCACGCGCGCGCCGCGCGGATCGAGCGCGAGGCCGACGACGTGGCCGATGCGCATGCGGTGACGCGGTTCGCGATGGGCGGGCTGTCGGCGGGCGGCCTCGACGATACGCCGCCTTTCGCACCGGAGCGCCGATGCTAGACCAGGCGACCGGTTTCAACGACGTCGCCGCCGCGCTCCGGCCGCTGCTGTACGTGATGCCGCGCCTGCTGCCGATCATGTTCGTCGTGCCCGTGTTCAACGAGCAGATCGTCACGGGGCTCGTGCGCAACGGGATCGCCGTGGTGATCGCCGCGTTCGTCGCGCCCGCGATCGATCCCGCGCAGGTCGCCGCGCTGCCGTTCCTGATGTGGTGCCTGCTGGTCGCGAAAGAGGCGGTGGTCGGGGTGCTGCTCGCGGGCGCGTTCAGCGCGGTGCTGTTCGCGATCCAGGGCGTCGGCTACCTGATCGACTTCCAGACCGGCAGCGGCAGCGCCGCGTTCTTCGATCCGATGGGCGGGCACGAGGGCGGCCCGACGTCCGGCTTCCTCAATTTCGTCGCGATCGCGCTGTTCGTCACCGCGGGCGGGCTGCAGGTGCTCGTGCAACTGTTCGCGCAGTCGTACGCATGGTGGCCGATCGGCTCGCTCGGCCCCGATTTCTCGTCGATGCTGCAGACCTTCGTGGTGCGTCAGACCGACACGATCTTCGACTGGATGGTGAAGCTCTCGGCGCCGGTCGTGATCGTGCTGGTGCTCGTCGAGCTCGGCATCGGCCTCGTCGGGCGCGCGGTGCCGCAGCTCAACATCTTCGTGTTCGCGCAGCCGGTGAAGAGTGTGCTCGCGATGCTGATGATGATGCTGTTCCTGCCGGTCGTGTACGCGTCGCTGCATGCGCTGCTGAGCCCCGACAGCGGATTGATGGCGCTGCTGCGCGCGCTGTTCGCGCCGCACGGCGCGGCGTGAAGGCCGCGCATGGCCGAGAAGAACCAGAAGCCGAGCGCGAAGCGCCTGCGCGAGGCGCGCGAGAAAGGCGACGTGCCGAAGAGCGCCGAGACGATCTCGTCGGCGTTCTTCGTCGGCGCATGCGTCGCGCTCGCGGTCGGGCTCGGCGCGCTGTTCGAGCGCCTGCAGGGGCTGTTCCGGCTCGTGTTCGATGCGGTCGGCGCGGCCGATCCCGGCGCGCGGCTCGCGGCGCTCGTCGGCGGCGCCGCGCGCGACTGGATGACGCTGTCGGCGGAGATCGTCGGGGCGGGCCTCGCGCTCGGGCTGCTCGCGGGTTTCGTGCAGGTCGGCGGCGTGATGGCGTGGAGCCGCCTCGTGCCGCAGCTGTCGCGGCTCAACCCGGCCGAAGGGCTGAAGAACATGGCGTCGCTGCGCAACGTCGTCAATCTCGTGAAGATGCTGCTGAAGACGGTGCTGCTCGTCGCGACGCTCGGCTGGCTGATCGTCGAGTCGCTCGATCCGGCCGTGCAATCCGGCTTCTTGCGGCCGATGTCGATCCTCGCGCTGATCGTGAAGCTGCTGATGCTGCTGTTCGGCTGGGCGGCGCTCGTCTATGTCGTGATGGCGATCATCGACATCGTTCACCAGCATCACGAGTTCAACAAGAAGATGAAGATGTCGATCGACGAGGTGCGGCGCGAGCACAAGGACGACGAGGGCGATCCGCACATCCAGGCGAAGCGGCGGCAGCTCGCGCGCGAACTGCAGTATGCGTCGCTGCAGGACCGGATCGATTTCGCATCGGTGGTCGTTTATTCGTCGCGCGTCGCGGTCGCACTGTACTACGGCGGGATGGGCTCGCTGCCGTGGGTGCTCGCGCGCGGCGAGGGCGAGGCGGCCGAGCGGATCGTCCGGCTCGCGCGCGACGCGCTGCGCCCGACGCTCGCGAACGTCGGGCTTGCGCAGGCGCTGTACGACTCGACGCCGGAAAACGGCACGATCCAGCCGCGGCATTTCCGCGAAGTGGCGGCGCTGCTGAAGTGGGCGACGGGCGCGAATTGAGCGGCCGAAATTTCGGATTTCGAATCGGCGGCCGTTTTTATGTTCATTGCCGTTTCGGTTTCGCCATCCGTACCGTTTTCCGGTTTCGTTGCGGGATCTGCCCGGCGCGCCATCCGATGTGGCCCTTTCTCCATTTCCGCATGCGGCGCTTGACGCCGATTTTTTTAGATGGCTGACAACGGCCACCCAGATTTATTGATGAATAATTTCTCCGTAACATGGCCCGACCGTCTCGCCCGACGGCGTGCCGCGACGTGGCGCCGAGCGAGACGGGTTCGATCAATACACGGGCAAGAACATGTGCGGAATCGACGGCTTTTTGAACAGCGCCGCTTTCGATGAGGAGACAGCCCGCGCGACGCTCGCGCGGATGACGGCGAGCCTCGCGCACCGCGGGCCCGACGCGCAGGGAACCTGGCTCGATGCGCAAGCCGGGATCGCGCTCGGCCACCGGCGGCTCGCGATCGTCGATCTGTCGGTGCACGGCCGCCAGCCGATGGCGTCCGTGTGCGGACGCTTCGTCCTCGTCTTCAACGGCGAAATCTACAACCACCGGGCGCTGCGCGCGGAGCTGGAGCGCACCGGCCGCGCGCCGGCATGGCGCGGACACTCGGACACCGAAGTGCTGCTCGCGGCGATCGCCGCGTGGGGCGTCGAGGCGGCGCTGCGCCGCGCGACCGGCATGTTCGCGGTCGCGCTCTGGAACCGGGAGTCGCGCGTGCTGACGCTCGCGCGCGACCGGATCGGCGAGAAGCCGCTCTATTACGGACGGATCGGCGACGCGCTGGTGTTCGCGTCCGAGCTGAAGGCGCTGCGCAGCTTTCCGGGTTTCGACGGCGCGATCGATCGCGATGCGCTGTGCCTGTACCTGCGGCAGTCGAGCGTGCCCGCGCCGTACACGATCTATCGCGGCATCCGCAAGCTGCCGCCGGGGACGTTCATCCAGTTCGAGCATGCGCGCGACACGCCGCGCGCGCGCGCGCGTACTGGACGCTCGAACACGCGATCGAGGCTGGTCGCGCGGAGCCGTTCGAAGGCACCGCGCAGGAGGCGGTCGGCCTGCTCGACGGGATTCTCCGCAAGGCCGTTGCGCAGCAGATGGAGGCCGACGTGCCGCTCGGCGCGTTCCTGTCGGGCGGCGTCGATTCGTCGGCGATCGTCGCGCTGATGCAGGCGCAATCGGCGGCGCCGGTCGACACGTTCACGATCGGCTTCCACGAGGCCGGCTACGACGAGGCCGGCTATGCGAAGGCGGTGGCGCGCCATCTCGGCACGCGCCATACCGAGCTGTACGTGACCGCGGATCACGCGCTCGCGGTCGTGCCGAAGCTGCCGTCGATCTACGACGAGCCGTTTTCCGACGCGTCGCAGATCCCGACCTTCCTCGTCGCGGAGCTGACGCGCCGCCACGTGAAGGTGAGCCTGTCCGGCGACGGCGGCGACGAGCTGTTCGGCGGCTATACGCGCTATTTCCTGACGCCGCGCCTGTGGCGCAAGCTGCATCGCGTGCCGGCGGCCGTGCGCGCGCGGATCGCCGCCGCGCTGCACGCGCTGCGGCCCGATCACGCCGACCAGCTCGCGGCGGTCGCGCAGAGCGCGTGGAGCGGCGCCGAAGCGCGCGAGACCCCGCCGCGCATCGGCGACCGGCTGCACAAGCTCGGCCATGTGATGACCGCCGACAGCCGCATCGGGCTGTACCGGCTGCTGATGTCGGCGGTGCATCATCCGGAGCGCATCGCGCTCGCGGGGCAGGAGCCGCCGACGCCGCTCGACACCGCGAGCGCGTGGCCAGCCGACCTGACCTTCGCCGAGCAGGCGATGGCGATCGACACGCTCACGTACCTGCCGACCGACATCCTGACCAAGGTCGATCGCGCGGCGATGGCCGTCAGCCTCGAGACGCGGATGCCGTTCCTCGATCACCACGTCGTCGAATTCGCGTGGCGGCTGCCCGCGGCGCTGCGGCTGCCGGACGGCCGGTCGAAGGTGCTGCTGCGCCGCCTGCTCGATGCATACGTGCCGGCGTCGCTGATCGACCGGCCGAAGCAGGGCTTCTGCGCGCCGATCGATCACTGGCTGCGCGGCTCGCTGCGCGACTGGGCGCAGACGCTGCTGCATCCCGCGCGGTTGCGCGAGGAGGGCTTCTTCGATGCGGCGGCGGTCGAGCGCCTGTGGCGGCAGCACCAGACCGGCCGGATGAACTGGCAGCATCAGCTATGGACGGTGCTGATGTTCCAGGCGTGGCTCGAGGCGCAGCGCGCGGCCTGACGATCCGCGCGTCGATCCGGCTGGCGGCGCCGCGCGGCCGCCTCACTGATCGAGGCACCGCACGCACAGCCGCTTCGCCTCTGCCGCTTCCAGTCCCCGGCACATCATGACGACGGGACGTGCGCGGCACGACGGCGCGTCGACGGACGCAGGCGGCGAGGCCGGCCGCCGCGTGGGCTCGGGCGGCGCGGTCGCGGCCGCCGCGATGCGTCGCCGGCGCGCGGGCGGCGGTTCGTCGCGCGCCAGCGGAATCGGCTCGACGCCGCCTTCGCGCGCGTTGCTGCGCGCGCTTGCGATGACCCGGCTCACGTAGCCGCTCGAGAAGCCGGTCGTGAAGTTGCCGCTGTAGTAGCACGACAGCGCCGCCTGCAACGCGGCCTGCGCGGGCCGTCCCGTGCTGCTCGAGCGTGCGAAGCATTCGGTCAGGATCGCGCCGCCCGCCTGCAGGTTGCGGCACGGCTCGAACATCGTCGATTCGTCGAGCCCGTATTTCGCGAAGTTGCGCTCGTTGACCTGCGCGAGCCCGACGCTGTAGCTGATGCCGCGCGCGGCGAGCGCGCGCGTGGTGGCCTGCGCCTCGGCGAGCGACGCGGGCTGGCGCGTCAGGCGCGCGCCGACGACGCCGATCGCAAACGGGTTGAAGCCCGATTCGGTGCGTATCAATGCGGCGAGCGTCTGCGGGTCGACATTCGGCGCGCACGCGCGGGCCAGTTGCGCGAAGCCCGCTGGCGGCACGACGCGCGGTGCGGCCTGGGCGCGCTCCGGCATGCACGGTGCAAGCACGCACGCGGCAATCACGAGCGAGCACGCCTTCGACGCCCCATTCCGTCGCGGCCCGCGCGCGCTCATCCGGCCACCCGGTACGACAGCACGAGCCCGTGCACGAGCATCGCCCAGCCGTCGAGCGCGACGAACAGCAGCAGCTTGAACGGCACCGAGATCGTCGTCGGCGAGATCATCTGCATGCCGAGCGCGAGCAGGATGTTCGCGACCAGCAGGTCGACGACGATGAACACGATGTAGATCACGAAGCCGATCTGGAATGCCTTCGTCAGCTCGGCGAGCGTGAAGCTCGGCACCAGCACGAGCAGGTCGTCGTCCTTCACGCCTTCCGCGCGGTTCTTCGGCCACACCGACGTCGCGGTGCGCACGAAGAATTCGCGGTCGCGCTGCCGCGTGTGCGACACCAGGAAATCCTTGATCGGCGGCAGCGCGGCGTCGGCGAGCGCGCCGACGTCCGCGGTCGACAGCTGCCCCGACGCATCGAAATGCCGCTGCTGCAGCGCGTCGCGGATCGACATGCCGACCGGCGCCATGATGAACAGCGACAGGATCAGCGCGATGCCGTTCAGCACGAGGTTCGGCGGCACCTGCTGGATGCCGAGCGCGGAGCGCAGCAGGCCGAGCACGACGACGAGCTTCGTGTAGCTCGTCACCATCAGCGCGGCGAACGGCGCGATGCCGAGCGCGGCGATCACCGCGATCAGCGCGACGGGATTCGGCAGGCTGCCCATCGGTCAGCGCTCGCGCGGCGCGGGCTGCGTGAGCGTGACGACGCGCACGCCGAGCTTCTGGCCGACCGCGATCAGGTGGCCGGTGCCGATCAGCATCCCGTTCGCGACGAGATGGATCACGCTCTGGTTGATGCCCTGCTGCAGCTCGATCACCGCACCCGGCTGCAGCACGGCGAGTTCGCCGAGCGGCATCGACGTCGACGGCAGCTCGAAGCGCAAGTCCACCGCGAGCGCGTCGAGCGTGCGCGGCGCCTCATGTGGCGGCGCATCGGGCGACAGGGTGGGCGGGGTGTCGGTGCGGGTTGGTTCCAAGGGCATCTCCCTGATTCGTTCGACGGTCAGCCGGTTGCCGGACGGCCGTCCGGTGATTTCACACGCGGGCGCGGCCGGCAGCCGCGCGACGCACAGCAGGTTCTGTTCGTGCGCGCGCCAGTGCTCGATCGCGATGATGTCGCCGGCGACGACGTCGGCCAGCTCGGCCGTCGTCAGTTCGGTGCGGCCGATCTCGAACACGAGCGGCACCGGCAGGCCGGCGTAGACGGCGCGCGCGTCGGGCCGTGCGGCGGGGCGCTCGGCGAAGAACACCGCAAGCGCGTCCGGCGCGTCGAACAGCACCGCGCCATGGCAGCGCCACGCGCCGTCGGCGCGGCGCAGCTCGAAACGCAGCGCGGCCGGGGCCGCGCGCCACGCGGGCGGCGACTGAGGCGGAGGCAGCAACTCGACGCGCTGCCGCGTCGCGGCCTGCAAGGCGGCGCTCAGCGGTGCGCCCAGATCGGCGAGCAGCGCCGCGCGGATCACGGCCGGGACGGCGGGATCGGCCGCGTCGCCGAGCCATTCGGCTTCGGCGGCGGGATCGATCCACAGCGTGCCGGTCGCCGGGCCAACGACGAAGCGGTACGCGTGCGCGTCGGCAGCGGGTTGCGCATCGACGCGCCACCGCGCCTCGTACGCGTGGTCGCCGAGCGTGAGCGGCACGGCGGCCGTCGCGCCGTATGCGTACGACAGCCCGCGCGCAGCGGCGGCGGACAGGCGCGGCAGATGCGGCGACGCGTCGAGCGGGACCGCGGCTGCGGTGGAAGGCGCGGGGGCGAGAGGCGAGGCCCGATCGGCGGCGTCGTCGGCGTCGGCATTCGTCAGGGACAGCGCGTGCACGGCGGGATCGGGGCGGTTTCGGCGTCGGGACGACGGGTTGTTGGAAGGCCGGCGGCGCGGGGTGCGTGCGGCAGCTGCGACGATTGTAGAGACGGGCGGGGCGATGCATCGCGACGGAATCCGTAGTCGCGCGTGGCGGGCGGCGACGGGAGCGGCGCGGATTTACGAAGCAGGACGCGATGCGGCGGCCACCGCGCCGCGCGCCCGGATTCCGCAGGCGCGCGGCGCGGTGGCCGGGGAGCGCTCAGACGTAGTCGGCGACCCTGTCGTGCTGCGACACGGCGCGCACGGCGGGCGCCGGGTCGTGACGCTCGACGTGCGTCATCGCCGCGCCGAACAGCACGAGCCGATAGCCGACCGCGTAGATCGGGATGATCCGCAGGTTCTTGTCATGGTCGAGGCGCAGCTTCGCGCGGATGCGCGAGATGTGCGTGTCGAGCGTGCGCGACGACACGGCGAGCTCGCGGCCCCAGACCGCTTCCTGGATCGCCTGGCGCGGCACGATCTTGTTCATGTTGTCGAGCAGGAATTCGACGACGTCGAATTCGCGCGGCGTGACGTCGACCGGCTTGTCGTCGATCTCGATCGTGCGGCGCACGAAGTTGATCTTGATGTTGTCGATGTACAGGTACTTGCAATCCATGGCGGCCCTCGCATGTCCGTTGAAGGAGTGTTTCTGCCAATGGATTACTGCAAAGATCGGGCCATGCCGGTGAGCGACGGCGGCGCGCCGCCGCGCCGGGCGGCGGGAAGGCACGCGGGTGTTGAATCTCAAAGAATTTTTAACGCGGCGTGGACGGGCGGGGCGCGATGCGCTGCTGAAGGATTGTTACGTAGCATCGGCGGGGGATGTTACGGGCGTTACGTCAGATGTAACGTCGGGGGCGGGCGATGACGGGCGGTGACGCGGGCTGGGCCGCAGCCGGTCGGCGCGCATGCCGGAGCAGCGCGCCGGTTCGCTCCGCGCGAGACGCATGGGGGGAACCGGCGCGCCATGCCGTCACGCCTTCGCGCCATCCCCCGAATCGAACGGCAGCGTGTAATGCCGCTTGCCCGTCGCCGCGAAGATCGCGTTCGCGACGGCCGGCCCGACCGGCGCGACGCCGGGCTCGCCGACGCCGGTCGGCGCCTCGGCCGACGGCACGACGTAGACCTCAACCTTCGGCATCTCGGCGATGCGCAGCACCTGGTAGCCGTCGAAGTTGCGCTGCTCGACTTGGCCGTCCTTCAGCGTGATCGCGCTGTGCATCACCGCGCCGAGCCCGAAGCCGATGCCGCCTTCCATCTGCGCGGCGACGATGTCGGGGTTGATCGCGATCCCACAGTCGACCGCGCAGACGATGCGCTCCACCTTCACCTTGCCGTCCGCGCCGACCGATACCTCGGCGACCTGCGCGACATAGCTCTTGAACGCCTCGGCCACCGCGATCCCGCGCCCGCGCCCCTTCGGCAGCGGCTTCGCCGGGTCCCAGCCGGCCTTCTCGGCCGCGAGCTCGAGCACCGCGCGCATGCGCGGCTCCTTCGCGAGCAGGTCGCGGCGGAACGCGTACGGGTCCTTGCCCGCCGCGTGCGCGGCTTCGTCGATGAACGCCTCGACCGCATACGCGGTGTGCGAGCTGCCGACGACGCGCCACCACAGCACCGGCACGCCGGCCTTCGTGGTGGTCAGCTCGACCGACACGTTCGGCACCGCGTACGGCAGGTTCGCCGCGCCCTCGACCGACGTCGCGTCGATCCCGTTCTTGACCATCACCGCCTCGAACGGCGTGCCGGCGAGGATCGACTGGCCGACGATCCGGTGCCGCCAGCCGACCAGCTTGCCGTCCGCGGTCAGCCCCGCGTCGAGCTTGTGGACGTACATCGGGCGATAGAGGCCGCCCGTGATGTCGTCCTCGCGCGTCCACTGCAGCTTGACCGGCTTGCCGTTCGCGCCGAGCGCCTTCGCGATCGACACGGCCTCGACCACGTAGTCCGACCACGCGTTCGCGCGCCGGCCGAAGCTGCCGCCCGCGTACATCGTGTGGATCTTCACCTGCTCGGGCTTCAGGCCCGCGACTTGCGCGGCATTGGCCTGGTCGATGGTCTGGAACTGGTCGCCGGCCCAGATCTCGCAGCCGTCGGGCGTCAGCTTGACCACCGCGTCGAGCGGCTCCATCGGCGCGTGCGCGAGGTACGGGAATTCGTACGTCGCGCTGAGCTTGCGCGCCGCGCCGGCGATCGCGGCGCCGGCGTCGCCGTCGGTGCGGGCCGGCGCGCCGGGCTGGTTCGCGAGCTGCCGGTATTCGCGCAGGATCGCATCCGAGCCGCGCTTCTCGGCGTGCGTATCGTCCCATTCGACCTTCAGCGCGTCGCGGCCCTGTTTCGCGGCCCAGAAGCCCGTCGCGACGACCGCGACGCCGCGCGGCACCTGCACGACCGACACGACGCCCGGCACCGCCTTCGCGCCCGACGCATCGAACGACTTGACGGTGGCGCCGAAGCGCGGCGGCCGCTGCAGCAGCGCGACCAGCATCCCCGGGAACGTGACGTCGAGCGTGAACTGCGCGGTGCCGTCCGACTTCGGCGCGGCGTCGACGCGCGGGATCTTGTGGCCGATCAGGCGGAACTCCGCCGGCTGCTTCAGCGTGACCTTGTCCGGCACCGGCAGCTTCGCGGCTTGCGCGACGAGGGTGCCGTAGCCGGCCTGCCGGCCGGTCTTCGCGTGGATGACGAAGCCGTCCTTCGTCGTCAGCTCGCCGGCCGGCACGTTCCAGCGGGCCGCGGCGGCCGACACGAGCATCGCGCGGGCCTTCCCGCCAGCTTCGCGCAGCTGCTGCCACGAGTTCGCCATCGCCGAGCTGCCGCCCGTGCCCTGCATCGTGCCGAACGCCAGGTTCGCGTAGCGTTTCGCGTCGGCGGGCGCGCTCTCGACGCGCACGCTCGACCAGTCGGCGTCCAGTTCCTCGGCGACGATCGTCGCGATGCCGGTGTACGCGCCCTGGCCCATCTCGACGTGCTTGGCGACGACGGTGACGAGGCCGTCGGGCGTGATGCGCAGGAACGCGTTCGGCGCGAACCCGGCGGCGGGCGCGGTGGCGGCGAGCGCGCGGCGGCCCAGGCCGAACCATTCGAAGCCGACGGTCAGGCTGACGGCCGCGGCGCCGGCGGCCTTCAGGAACGTGCGGCGTGCGGGGCGGACTGCGTTCGGGGAATCGATTCCGGTCGTCATGATCATGCCCCCAGGGTTGCGGCGGCGTCGTGGATCGCGGCGCGGATGCGGGCATAGGTCGCGCAGCGGCAGATGTTGCCGTTCATCGCGGCGTCGATGTCGGCGTCGGTCGGCTTCGGGTTCTGCTCGAGGAGCGCGGTTGCGGACATGATCTGGCCGGACTGACAATAGCCGCATTGCGGCACCTGCAGCTTCACCCAGGCGGCCTGCACGGCCCGGGCGGGCTTGCTCTGAAGTCCTTCGATCGTCGTGACGTGCTTGCCTGCGATGCCGGCGACCGGCAGCACGCACGAGCGCACGGCCTGGCCTTCGAGATGGACCGTGCACGCGCCGCATTGCGCCATTCCGCAGCCGAACTTGGTGCCGGTGAGGCCGGCGTGTTCGCGGATCGCCCAGAGGACGGGCGTCGTCGGATCGACATCGAGCGTGACGTTCTTGCCGTTGAGGACAAACGATGTGGACATGGGGTGTGTCTCCGTGGGGAAAACCCGGTGCGAAGCCCGGATAGGCGGCAGTGTGCGCGACCGCGCGGCTTTTTCGTCTACCTAATTCTGCAAATTTCTTGAACGATCCTGCAAATTCCCGGCGTGAGCCCGCCGGCTTCGCTAAGCTCCCGCGACACGGGGAAATGAACGAATCGAGGGAATCCTGATGGACCTGACCGATATTGCCGCGTCGCGCGAATCCGGGCGGCGCGAACTGGCGGCGCTGATCAGCCGCTTTGCGCCGGTCGACGGCTCGCATGCGACGGCGATTCCCGCGCTGGCGTTTCACAAGCATACGCATCCGGTCGATCTCGGCTGCGGCGTGTCGCGCGCCGCGTTCGTGCTCGCCGCGCAGGGCGCGAAGCGGGTGGTGGTTGCCGATCAGGCCTACGAATACGACACGCAGCATTGCCTGATTACGTCGATCGACTTGCCGATCCTCTCGCGGGTGACGAAGGCGTCGCCGGACGCGCCGTATCTGTGCCTGTCGCTCGCGCTCGATCCGCAGCGGATCGTCGAGCTGGCGGCCGAGATGCGGCTGCCCGACGCTCAGCCCGGCCCGGAAGGCGAGGGGATCGCGCTGGCCGAGCTGACGCCGCCGCTGCTCGACGCGGCGTTGCGGCTGGTGCGGCTGCTCGATGCGCCGGCCGACATCCCGGTGATGGCGCCGCTGATCGAGAAGGAGCTGATCTACCGGCTGATGACGAGCGAGCAGGGCGCGCGGCTGCGGCACATGGCGGTGGCGGGGAGCCAGACGCACCGGATCGCGCGGGCGATCGAGTGGATCCGCGATCATTTCGCGGAGCCGATGCGGGTCGAGACGCTGGCGCAGGCGGTCAACATGAGCGTGTCGTCGCTGCATCATCATTTCAAGAACGTGACGACGCTGAGCCCGCTGCAGTATCAGAAGCAGCTTCGGCTGCACGAGGCGCGCAGGCTGCTGCTGCGGCAGGGCGGGGACGTCGGGTCGGTGGCCGCGACCGTCGGGTATGAGAGCGCTTCGCAGTTCAGCCGCGAATACAGCCGGCTGTTCGGCGCGCCGCCGTTGCGGGATGTCGTGCAGTTGAGGCGGAAGGAATTGCTGGGGTGACGTTCATTCGCCGCTGTCGCTGTATTGCGCGCGCCCGGGGCGTTCGCGCAATTTCTGTTGGAAGCGAATTGAAATTCGAATTCCGCTATACGTGAATGAACAACAAATCATGACGTAACCTCAGGTTCAAGCGAAAAAAGAACGGAATGTTTCGACGAACGTCATACGGGTGCCGCAAGTCGTTTATCGAAAGGCTGACAACCCAGACAGGGATTTGCACAGCCCGACAGAACCTGTCATCAAAATGTCGTTCAAGACTCCCCGCCGCATGCCGATAAATCACGTGTCGATCAACGTTAATCGCGCACGACATAAAAAACGCATCCGGGGGTAACGTGGCAGAGTGCAGCAACTGCGGCAAGACATTCTTCATCGGCGGCCAGACGATCGACCGTCACCGCTATTGCGGCGCGCAATGCGCGCAGGCGCACTCGGTGCTCGTCGTCGCCGAGCGCCTGCCCGCGGTCACGGTGCATCAATACGTCGACGACTGCCGGCACGGCCCATGCCCGATCTGCAAGCGCGAGGACGGCCCCATCGACGTCCATGCCGACCATCGCGTGGTGTCGCTGGTGTTCGTCACGCAATGGGCGACGCGCCGTCATGTCTGCTGCCGGCGCTGCGGCCGCAAGAAGCAGGCGATGGCGATTCTCACGTCCGCCGTCTGCGGATGGTGGGGGCTGCCGTGGGGCGTCGTGTTGACGCCGATCCAGATCGTGCGCAACGTCCTCGGCTTCGCGCGACGCGAGCCCGCGACAGCGACGCAGCAATTCGAGCAGGCGGTGCGGCGCAAGCTGGCCGCGCATCACCTGCGGCGCGCGCAGCACGCCGTCGAGCCGAGGCCGGAGATGGCATGACGGCATCCCGCCGTGCTCGCACGACGAGATGCCGATCGATCGAAGTTCTCTCGATTACGTTTACTTCACGAGCGTCCTCAGGCTGTCGACGATCTCCGGGTTGGCGAGCGTCGATACGTCGCCGGGGTCCTGATGGTTCGACAGCGCCGCAAGCACGCGCCGCATGATCTTGCCCGAACGGGTTTTCGGCATGTCCGGAACGATCAGCACCCGGTGCGGCTTCGCGATCGAGCCGATCCGCCCGACCACCGATTCCGACACCTGCCTGGCGAGCTGCTCCGACGCTTCCACGCCGGGCTTCAGCGACACATAGAGTTCGGGCACCTTGCCCTTGATCTCGTCGGCGACCGGCACGACCGCCGCCTCGACGACGTCGGGCACCAGCAGCGCCGCCGACTCGATCTCCTTGGTGCCGAGCCGGTGGCCCGCGACGTTGATCACGTCGTCGATGCGGCCGAGGATCCGGAAATAGCCGTCCGCGGCATCGACGGCGCCGTCGCCCGCCATGTACGGCCAGTCGCGCCAGTCCTTGCTCTTCGGGTCCCGGCAGTAGCGGCTGTAATACGTCTGCACGAAGCGCTCCGGGGCTTTCCAGATGGTCTGGAACGCGCCCGGCCACGGGTTGCGGATGCAGATGTTGCCGGCCTTGCCGGACCCCTGCGGCAGCTCGTTGCCGTCGTCGTCGTAGATCACCGGATGAATGCCCGGAATCCCCGGGCCGGCGCTGCCCGGCTTCATCTTGTGCAGCGCCGGCACGGTGCTGCACAGGAAGCCGCCCGTTTCCGTCTGCCACCACGTATCGACGATCACGGCCTCGCCCTTGCCGACCGTGCGGTGATACCACTTCCATACTTCGGGCTCGATCGGCTCGCCGACGGTCGTCATGTGCTTGAAGCGATAGTGGTACTTCGCGGGCTCGTCCGGCCCGGCGCGCCGCAGCGCGCGGATCGCCGTCGGCGACGTGTGGAAGATGTTGACGCCGAGCTCCTCGGCAATGCGCCACGGCCGGCCGGGGTCGGGGTAGACCGGCACGCCTTCGTAGATGACCGTCGAGGTCGCGAGCGCGAGCGGGCCATAGACGATGTACGAATGGCCGGTGATCCAGCCGATGTCGGCCATGCACCAGTACACGTCCTCGGGATGGATGTCCTGGATGTATTTGGAGGTCCACGCCACATACGACAGGAAGCCGCCGGTGGAGTGCTGGCAGCCCTTCGGGCGTCCGGTGGTGCCGCTCGAGTACATGAGGAACAGCGGCGCTTCCGCCGGCATCTCGACCGGGTCGATCAATCTGCCGCGGAACGGCTTGAGCGCGTCGTTGACGATCACGTCGCGGCCTTCGACGAGCGGCGTCGGGCTCGAGTACTTGCCCGGATAGCGCTGCCAGACCAGCACCTTCTCGGCCTGGTGGCCTTTGCCGGCCGCTTCGGCGAACGCGATGTCCGCCTTTTCCTTGTGGTCGAGCAGCTTGCCGGCGCGGTAATAGGCATCCATCGTGATCAGCAGGCGGCTTTCCGAATCGAGGATGCGGTCGGCGCACGCCGCGCCGCTGAAGCCGCTGAACACCTGCGAGTGAATCACGCCGAGCCGCGCGCAGGCGAGCATCGTGATCGGCAGTTCGGCCACCATCGGCATGTGCAGGGTCACGCGATCGCCGGCCTTCAGGCCGAAGACGTCGCGCAACAGCGCGGCGAATTCGTTGACGCGGACATACAGCTCCTGGTACGTGACGTGCTGGACCGCCTCGGATTCGAGTTCGGGCACGAAATGGATCGCGGTCTTGTTGCGGTACTTCGGCAGGTGGCGATCCACGCAGTTGTAGCACGCGTTGAGCCTGCCGCCGACGAACCAGCGCCAGAACGGCGGATGGCTCGCGTCGAAGGTCGTCTCCCAATACTTGTACCAGTCGAGCAGGTCCGCGAACTCCTTGAAGCACTCGGGAAACCTGTCGAGGGAGAAGCGCTCGAACACGCCCGGGTCGGTCAGGTTGGCCTGGCCGATGAACGAGGCGGGCGGCAGGAAGTAGTCCTCCTCGGGCCAGTGGACGGCGATTTGCGCCTCGGAAACGTCGGCCGCGTGCGATTCGGCGGCAGCGCGGTGCGACGGCTTGTCTCGTGACATGACAGATCCTCCTTGCTCCCAGGTGCCCGGAGCACGAAGCGAACGTGCTGCCGACGGCGGCGCGTCATAGGTCCGTCTTTCACGGGTCGAGGCACCAGGTGCGATGGTGTGCGTATGCGATAGGACGAATTCCGGTTCGGGGACCGATGCGATGGCCGGCGGCGCCGGCCGGCGCGTCCGATGCGCGCCCGCCGGCCCGCCGGTGGGTCACGCCGCTCGCGGATGGCTTTGCGACCAGTCGTGCGTCGGAAGCACGGTGTGGCCGTAAGCTTCGTTGATGATCATGGCCGCCGACGCGTAGAACGCCAGCAGCGCGGTCACGAGGCCCGTGTAGCCGCCGATCTGCGTGGCCAGGCTCGACCCGGTCCACGCGCCGATCGCCAGCATCAGGAACGTGATCCACAAAGACAGGAACACCAGTTGCACGGACGTGCTCGTGTGCAGCGAGCCGATCCACATGTAGAACGTGAAGACGCCCCACGCCATCAGGTACCAGCCGACGAACGATTCCGGCACCTTCGTGCCCAGGAATGCGACGAACAGTGCGAAGGACCACCAGAAGGCGCCATAACTGAGGAACGCCACGGTGCCCAGCGTGTTGCCGCGCGGAAACTCCATCACGCCCGCGATCATTTGCGCGGTGCCGCCGAACGCGAACGCGACCGCCAGCACGAGGCCCAGCGCGTCCGCGCTGTACCAGCCGGCGTTCACCATGCTGAGCATCCAGGTCGTGAGTGCGAACCCGGCCAGCCCGAGCGGTGCCGGGTTGGAAAGCTTACTGTTCATAAACCGCCTCCGTGTTGATTTGCGCTCGAAGCAGATCCGGAGACGATACGAATCCCTCGGTCGCCGCCGAACGCGACCGTGCGGTGCTCGCTATCGATGGCTGCTGGCTCGGAAAATAAGTTCGACCCCTTTCGTGGCGCAGCCTCGTGCCAGCCTGCGCGGTTCAACTTAAGTGTAGGCCGCGTGGCGCAAAGCGGAGCCGGTTGGCATCGGATGCGCTATCGGGCGACGGCGTTGCCGCCATCGTCCCGCACGTCGGCGCGGTTCCACCAGCCGCCGCCGAGCGCCTGAAACAGCGCGACGACGTCCGAGTAGCGCGCGACCCGCGCCTGGATTTCGCCGATGCGGGCCTGCTGGTAGGTCCGTTGCGCATCGAGCAGCGCAAGATGGCTGATCTCGCCGATGCGGAACTGGCGTTGCGACGCGGCGAGGCTGTCCGCGGCGGCGCGTTCGGCGGCCGCCTGCGCGTTGACGGCGTTCGCGTCCGATTGCAGCGCCCGCAGCGCATCCGCGACGTTCTGGAACGCGGTGACGACCGTGACGCGATATTGCGCCGCCGCCGCATCGTAAGCGGCGATCGCCGCGCGCCGGCGATGCAGCAGCGTGCCGCCTTCGAAGAGCGGCTGCAGCAATCCGGCGCCGATGTTCCAGACGGCCGTTCCCGGTCCGAACAGCGTCTGCGCGGTCTCGCTGCCGTAGGCGGCGCTGAGCGTCAGTTGCGGCAGCAGGTTGGCGGTGGCGACGCCGATTTCGGCGCTCGCGGCATGCAGCAGCGCTTCCGACGCGCGAATGTCGGGGCGCTGCGCGACGAGTTGCGACGGCAGGCTGACGGGCAGCGTGACGGGCAACTGCAGCGCTTCGAGCTCGAACGTTTCCGTCGGCGCGTCGTTCGGGAAGCGGCCGAGATAGGCGGCGAGCTGGTTGCGCGTCTGCGCGAGCTGTTTCTGCAGCGGCGGCAGCGCGGCGCGCGCCTGGGCCAGCGCGGCGGCCTGCGCCAGCACCGCGGTATTGGCCGCGGCGCCGATCGCGAATTCGCGCTTCAGCCCGGCGAGCTGCTGCGTCTCGATGTCGACGATCTCCTGCGTCGCGGCGACCTGCGCGCGCAGCGACGCGTCCTGCAGCGCGGCCAGCACGACGTTCGAGATCAGCGTCAGGTAGCTGGCCTCGAGTTCGAACCGCTGGAATTCGGCCCGCGCGGTCAGTGCTTCGACCTGCCTGCGCGTGCCGCCCCACACGTCGAGCAGATAGGTGACGTTCACGGATGCGCTCTTGAGCGTGAAGGGCGGGATCGTGCTGCCGCTGCCGCTGCCGAGCGATGCGGGCGCCTTTTTTTCGCGCGTGACCGACGCGCCAGCGCTGATTGTCGGAAAGAGGGCGCCTTCGCCCGCGAGGCGCGTTTCGTTCGCCTCGCGCAGCGCCGCCTGCGCGGCTTGCAGGCTCGGGTTGGCCGCCAGCGCGCGCTCGATGATCGCGTTGAGCGCGGGCGAGCGGAACAGCGTCCACCAGTCGCCGGGAAGATCGAGCCCCTGCACGAAGCGTTGCGCTTCGCCGCCGTGGATATCGGACGCGACGGTCTGCGCCGGCAGCGGCTCGCGCGCATAGCCGACGGCCTGCGGCTGCGCCGGCCGCACGAAGTCGGGCCCGACCGCGCAGCCGGCGAGCCATGCCGCCGCGAGCACGACGCAGGCGAGGCCGCGACCGGAGACGGCAACGCCAGGTTCGAAGCCGGGTTCGAAGCCGGCTACACGCGGGCGGGCGCGACGGGCGGTCATGGCGCGCGGCTCCCGGTGGGCGCGGCAGGCGCGACGGCGGGCGGCGTGCCTGCCGGCATCGGCCGCACCAGCGTGCCCGGGCCGAGCTTCAGCAGATTGCCGACGACGACCGTTTCGCCGTCGGTCACGCCCTGGCGTACCGCGACGAGCGGCGGGTAGTCGGCGCCGAGCGTGACGTAGCGCTGCTCGACCCGGTTGCCTGGGCCGACGACGTACACGTACTGGCCGAGCTGGTTCGAGCTCACGGCGACCTGCGGCGCCAGCAGCGTGGCGGGCTGGTCGGCGACGTGCAGGCGCACGTGGATGAACTGCCCCGGCAGCAGCGTATGGCCGGGGTTGTCGATCGTCGCGCGCGCGGTGATCGTGCCGGTGCCGCGCACGATGCCGTTGTCGAGCAGGGTCAGCCTGCCGTGGTATTGCGGCGCGCTCGCCTGGCCGACGGCGACCTCCGCCGGGATCGGGCCCTGCGACTGGCGCGCCTGGATCGTGGGCAGGTCGGTGTCCGGCGGATTGAAGGTCGCGTAGATCGGGTCGAGCTGCACGAGGGTGTTCAACTGCGTGCCCGCCGTGCTGATCAGCGCGCCCTCGTGGACGAGGCTCAGGCCGAGACGGCCGGCGAACGGCGCACGGATTTCGGTGAACAGCAGATTGAGCCGCGCCGCCTCGATCTGCGCGCGGTCCGCCGCGACGGCCGCGCGGTCCTGGCGCTCGGTGCTCGCCGATTGCTGCAGCGTGTCGGTCGATACGTCGCCGGTCCGGTTCAGGACCGCATTGCGGTGATGGCTCGCCATCGCGTAGGCGAGCGCGGCCGCGTCCTTGGCCGCCTGCGCGGTGGCCGCATCGAGCGTCGCCTGATAGGTGCGCGGGTCGATCCGGTACAGCAGCGCGTTGGCGGCCACGTCGGCGCCGTCCGGCGCGGCCTGCTTCAGCAGGTAGCCGGTGACTTGCGCCTGGAGCGTGACGGCGCGAATCGCATCGGTCGTGCCGACATAGTCGAGATAGACGGGCACCGTCCGCGTGACGACCCGCGTCACGGGCACCTCGATCGCGACGGCGGGCGGGGCCGGCGGCGGATCGACGGCGGCGCGCTGCGCGCCGCGCGGGACGAGCAGCGCCACGCCCAGCGCGACGGCAATCGCGGCGGCGACAACCAGCGCGAATCGGTGGGCTTTCATCATCGCCTCGCGCGTCGGTCATGCCGCGGGCGGCGGGCCGTGCGGCCCGTGCGCGCGCGCGAGCTTCTCGCGCATCGTTTCGCGCAGCCGCTCGATCACCGCGTAGAAGATCGGCACGAAGCCGAGCGACAGCAGCGTCGCCGCGAGCATGCCGCCGACCACCGTGGTGCCGATCGACTGCCGGCTCGCGGCGCCGGCGCCCGTGGCGACCATCAGCGGGAGCGCGCCGAAGATGAACGCGAACGCCGTCATCAGGATCGGCCGCAGCCGCAGGCGCGCCGCCTCGGTCACCGCGTCGACGATGTCGAGGCCGGCCTCGCGGCGCCGCTTCGCGAACTCGACGATCAGGATCGCGTTCTTCGCCGCGAGCCCGATCAGCAGCACGAAGCCGATCTGCGCGTAGATGTCGACCTGCATGCGGCGCAGCCACAGCAGCCCCAGCGCGCCGAACAACGCGAGCGGCACCGTGAGGATGATCGTGAACGGCAGCGACCAGCTTTCGTACTGCGCCGCGAGGAACAGGAACACGAACACGATCGCGAGCGCGAACACGATGCCGGCGACCGAGCCGGCCTGCAGCTCCTGATAGGTGATGCCGGTCCAGTCGTAGCCGAAATCCGCGGGCAGCACGCGGGCGGCGCGCTGCATCGCGGCGATCGCCTGGGCCGAGCTGTAGCCGGGCGCCGCGCTGCCGGTGATCTCGGCCGCGCCGTACACGTCGTAGCGCGGCACCGTCTCGGGGCCGACCATCGGCCGGAGCTGCCCGAGGGTCGCGAGCGGCACCATGCCGCCCGCGGCATTGCGCACATACAGGCGCGACAGGTCGTCCTTGCTGCCGCGCGCGCGGCTGTCCGCCTGCACGACGACCTGGAAATTGCGGCCGAACAGCGTGACGTTGTTGACGAACAGCGAGCCGAGATAGATCTGCATCGTGCGGAACACGTCGTCGACATTCAGGCCCAGCAGCTTCGCCTTGTCGCGGTCGAGCCGGAAATCGAACTGCGGCGTCGACGTGTTGAAGCTGGTCAGCAGCGTGCGCGCGTCGAGCTCGGGCTGCCGGCGCGCCTCCGCGAGAAACGCGTGCGTCGCCTCGTCGAGCGCGACGCTGCCGCGGCCCGTCAGGTCCTCGATCTCGAAGTCGAAACCGCCGAAGGTGCCGAGCCCGGAAATCGCCGGCGGATTCAGCGCGAGCGACAGCGCTTCGGGAATCCGCGCGAGCCTGGGCTGCACCTGCGCGATCAGGCGGGCGACGCTCTGTTGCTCGCCGCGCTCGTCCCACGGCTTCAGGATCACGAACTGGGCGGCGCTGTTCGGCGCGGTCGCGCGCGTCACGAAATTGAGGCCGCTGATCGACAGCACGTTGGCGACGCCCGGCGTCGCGCGCAGCAGCGCGCGGGTTTTCTCGATCACGGCTTCGGTGCGTTGCAGCGACGCGCCGTTCGGCAACTGCGTGATCACGTAGAAATAGCCCGGGTCCTCGACCGGCAGGAACGCGTGCGGAATCGTCGCATTCAGCAGCCAGGTGACGGCGAGGCCGCCCGCGAACAGCGCCAGCGCGAGCCAGCGCGCGGCGATCAGCCGGCGTACCGAACCGGCGTAGCGCTGCCGCGCCCAGTCGAAGCCGCGGTTGAACGCGCGGAACAGCACGAACCGCCGCGCTTGCCCGTGGCGCAGCAGCACCGCGCACAGGGCCGGGCTGAGCGTCAGCGAATTGAAGGCCGACAGCATCACGGAGATCGCGATCGTCAGCGCGAACTGGTTGTAGAGGCGGCCCGTGATGCCCGGCAGGAACGCGATCGGCACGAACACCGCGCCGAGCACCGCCGAGGTCGCGACGATCGGCCCCGTCACTTCGTGCATCGCCTGCTTGGCGGCCGCCATCGGCGCCAGCCCGCTCTGGAGCTGGCGCTCGACGTTCTCGACCACGACGATCGCGTCGTCCACGACGAGGCCGATCGCGAGCACCATGCCGAGCAGGCTGACCGTGTTCAGCGAGAAGCGCAGCACCAGCATGATCGCGAGGGTGCCGACGAGCGCCACCGGAATCGCGATCATCGGAATCACCGTCGTGCGCCAGCTCTGCAGGAACAGGTACACGACGCCGAGCACGAGCAGCAGCGCGAAGCCGAGCGTCTTCGCCACTTCGGTCATCGACGCGGAGACGAACATCGTGGTGTCGTACGTGATGCCCCACGCCATGCCCTTCGGGAAGCGCCGCGCGAGCGCGCGCATCGTCGCCTTCACGCGCCGGTCGAGATCCAGCGCATTCGCGCTCGGCAGCTGGAACACGGCGATCAGCACCGCCGGGTTTTCGTTGACGGACGCGCTCGACGTGTATTGCTGCGCGCCGAGGTCGGTGCGCGCGACGTCGCGCAGGTGCACGGCGGCGGCGTTCGCGGTGCCGGCGCGCAGCACGATGCCGCCGAATTGCCGCGCGTCGGCGAGCTGGCCCTGCGTGTTGACCTGATACTGGAACGGCGTGCCGGGCGGGGCCGGCGCTTCGCCGAACTTGCCGGCCGCGACCTGCACGTTCTGGTCGAGGATCGCGTTCTGCACGTCGGTGGCGGTCATGCCGAGCGCGGCGAGCTTGTCCGGGTCGAGCCAGATGCGCATCGAATAGCGGCGCTCGCCGAAGATCGTGACGTCGCTGACGCCGGGCAGGCGCTTGAGCGCATCGACGACCTGCAGATACGCGAAGTTGCTGAGCGTGACCGGGTCGATCGAATGATCGGGCGAATAGAGGTTCACGGCCAGCACGAAGTTCGGGTTCTGCTTCTGGATCGTGATGCCGGTCTGCGTGACGATGCCGGGCAGTTGCGCGGTCGCCTGCGACACGCGGTTCTGCACGTCGACCGCGCCGATGTTGACGTCGTAGCCGACGTCGAACGTGACCGTGATCGTCGAGCTGCCGTCGTTCGCGCTGACCGACGAGAGGTAGCTCATGCCTTCGACGCCGTTGATCTGCGCTTCCAGCGGCGTGGTCACGGTGTCCGCGACGACCTGCGCGCTGGCGCCCGTGTAGGTCGACTTGACGAGCACCTGGGGCGGCGTGATCTGCGGAAAGCGCTCGACCGGGAGGTTGAACCACGCAATCAGACCCGCGAGCACCATGACGATGGCGATCGATGACGCGAAGACCGGACGCTCAATGAAGAAGTCGACCATTGACCGCGCCCCCGTGGGTCGGGTAGGTTTGCCGTGCGTGGAACAGGAAACGCAACGGTATAGTTTCCGCCGCGCATCCCGAATGTCAAGGGAATCGATCGGAATGCGAACAGTCCAGGTTTCCAGGACGAAAACCGGCGGCCGCCCGACGCAGCAGGAAGCGGCGGACCGCCTGCAACGCCTGCTCGACGTCGCCCGGCGGCAGTTCCTGAGCGCGGGCTATCGCGAGACGAGCATGGAAAGCCTCGCGCGCGAGGCGGGCGTCGCCAAGAAAACCCTCTATAGCCGATTCGGCAGCAAGGCCGGCCTGTTCGCGACGATCCTCGACGCGCTGCGGCGCAAATGGGTCGAGGAGCTGCGCGGGCTCGTGGTCGAATCGGATCGTCCCGAAACGGTGCTCGAGGCGGTTGCGCTGCACCTCCTCGAGGTCGGCACGCGGGCCGACATGATCGAGCTGTACCGCCTGCTGCTGCTCGACGCGCATCGCGTTCCCGGGCTGATCCGCGGGTACTACGACCAGCAGGGCGGCCTGAGCGGAATGGAGCCGCTCGCCGATTACCTGCGCGCGGCGGTCGACGCAGGCGAACTGGCGCTCGACGACGTGTCCGTTGCGACCGAGCAGTTCGTCTATCTGGTGCTCGGCGGCATCCGGACCCGCATGCTGCTCGGGGCCGCGCGGCGCCCCAATGCGGCGGCGCGCGCCCGTCTCGCGCGGCAGGCGGTGCGGATTTTCCTGGCCGGGTGCGCCAGGTAGCCGTGCCGGCAGCGAGGCGCGCGGCCGCTCAGGCGGGCCGCCCGAACCCCGACTCGACCCAGCGCTCGGCGCTCGCCTTGTTGAGCTTGAACGCCGCCGACACCTTCGCTTCGCCGAGCAGCTCGCCGAAGCGGTCGAGCGCCTTGAGTTCCGCATAGGGCTCGAACTCGTCCGGCACGATATCGAGCGTCACCGACACTTCGTCCTCGCCGGCCCAGACCGTCACTTCCTTGTGCAGCATCGCGCGCCGCTGCTGCTCGTGGCGCATCAGCACTTCGGTCGCCGTCTTGACCAGCGTCCGGAACGCGTTCGCGTCCATCGGCTTCGGGTTCTTCTTGTCGCGCCCCATCGTCCAGGGCCCGACCAGCGCCGGCTCGGCTTCCCCGTCCTTGACCATCTCGACGGCCCAGCCGTCGTCGTCTTCGTTCTTGATGATGCGGGCCGTCCAGCCGCTGTCGCGCCAGAGGGTGTCTTCGTGGATCGTGGTGTCGTCGGCGTGGAGGTCGGAATCGGTCATGAATCGGTCGGAGAAAACGGGCGAGGGCGCATGCGGCACGTGAACGGCGCGTCGCCCCGGGGTGGCATTCGCAGGCCGCAATTTTACCCGCAGTGCCGCCCGCCGTATCGCGCCGGCCCCGCGCCGGCCGTCACGTTGGCCGAACGGCCGGCCGCGCGCCCCGCCCGGCAGGGTTTTCAGCAACACCCGATTGCGCCGGCCCGGTCCATCATCATGCATGACGGAGCCGACGCCCCGCGCCGCGCCCGCCCGCACGGAGTCCGATCGTGCCGCCCGATTCCATCCCGTCAACCGCGTTCGTCTTCGCCGGCGGCGGCAGCCTCGGCGCGATCGAAGTCGGCATGCTCCGCGAGCTGATCGCGAGCGGCGAACGGCCCGACTGCGTGATCGGCGCATCGGCGGGCGCGATCAACGCCGCGTATTTCGCGGGCCGTCCGGACGCGCAAGGCGTCGCGATGCTCGCCGCGCTCTGGTGCAAGATCCGCCGGCAGGACATCATGCCGCTGTCGATGCGCGGCCTGCTCGCGATGATCCTGCGCAGCCGGCCCCATCTCGTCGAAGCCGACGCGTTCCGCCTGCTGCTGGAAACGCACCTGCCGTACCGCCGGATCGAGCAGGCCGCGCTGCCGCTGCACATCGTCGCGACCGACGTGCTGACCGGCGCCGAAGTCGTGCTGTCCGCAGGGCCGGTCGTGGACGCCGTGCAGGCCAGCGCGGCGATTCCCGGCGTGTTTCCGCCGGTGCGGATCGGCGGGGCGGAGCTCGTCGACGGCGGCGTCGCCAACAACACGCCGATCTCGGTGGCGGTCGCGCTCGGCGTCGAGCGGATCGTCGTGCTGCCGGCCGGGTTCGCGTGCGCGCTGCATGCGCCGCCGCGCAGTGCGATCGCCCACGCGACGCATGCGCTGACGCTCGTGATCGCCCGGCAGCTGGTGCGCGATCTGGAGCAGTACGCGGCCCGCGCGCGGATCCACGTCGTGCCGCCGCTGTGTCCGCTCGACGTGTCGTCCTACGATTACACGCAGTGCGCGCAGCTGATCGACCAGGCCGCGCACCGGACGCGCCAATGGATCGACGGTGGCGGACTGTCGGACCACACGATCCCGGGTGCGCTGCGCGAACACCACCACACATCCGCGGCGTTACGCGCCAGCCAAATATAAAACTCGTACTACCGCTTGGCGGCGCATTTAAGTTCCTGTCCGATATCTTCCGAGCCGCCGGATTCATAGAATAGCGATTGGGCTATAAATAGCCTGATCGGGATAGCCGAACCGGACTGGCGGGGGGCGGCGCCGATGCAATTGGTCGAATCCGCCTGAACCGAGGGAAACGCGTATGGGGAAATTCAATGTCCGTATCGTCTTCGCCTATGACTGGCCGCTGACGCTGGCCGGCATGGAACACATTGCGGGCAGCGCCAGCGCGATCGATCTGGTCGGCGTCTACCAGCGCGCCGGCGACTTGGTCGCGTCGATCGGCGACGTAGACTGCGACATCGCGCTCATCGATTATGCGATGCGCAGCGACGGGCAGATGGAGGTGCTGAAGCTGCTCGACTTTCTGCGGGTCGCGCGCCCGGGCGTCGGCATTGTCGTGCTGGTCACGCACGAGAGCCCGGTGATCATCCGCTCGATCCTCGCGCGGGGCGCGCTGAGCGTCGTCAGCAAGCTCGACGACGTCGGCCACATCGTGACCGCGATCCATTCGAGCTACAGCGGCGGCAGCTATCTGTCGCCGGCGGTCAAGCGCACGCTCGCTTCGGCCGACGACGACGGCCAGGGCGCGCCGAAGCTGTCGCAGCGCGAGATCGAAGTGATCCGCCTTTACCTGTCGGGCGTGTCGATCAAGGGGATCGCCGAGCGGTTGAACAAGGGCAAGCAGACGGTCAGCGCGCAGAAGATCAGCGCGATGAAGAAGCTCGGCGCGAAAAACGACATCGAGCTGATCCGGCGCGCGGCGGCGCTCGGCCTGCGCCACGATGCGAGCGCGAACGCAAATGCGAACGCAAGCGTTGCGGCATCGGCGTGAGCTCCGGGGCGGAGCGGGGCGGCGCAGCGTGCGCCCGCCCGTCCGCAGGGGCGGCGCGAACCGCGTCAGGCCGGCAACGCGAAGCGCGTGACCGCATCCCGCAGTGCTTCGGCCTGATCGCGCAGCGAATGCGCGGCCGCCGCCGCCTGCTCGACGAGCGCCGCGTTCTGCTGCGTCACCTGGTCCATCTCGCCGATCGCGCGATTGACCTGTTCGATCCCGGCGCTCTGTTCGCGCGACGCGTGGCTGATCTCGTCGAGGATCTCGTTCACGCGCCGCACCGACTGCACGATCTCGCCCATCGTCTCGCCCGCCTGCGTGACGAGCGCCGCGCCGTGGTCGACGGTTTCGTTCGACGACACGATCAGCGACTTGATCTCCTTCGCCGCGGTGGCCGAGCGTTGCGCGAGCGAGCGCACTTCGGCCGCGACGACCGCGAAGCCGCGGCCCTGCTCGCCCGCGCGCGCGGCTTCGACGGCCGCGTTCAGCGCGAGGATGTTGGTCTGGAACGCGATGCCGTCGATCACGCCGATGATGTCGCCGATCTTGTGCGAGCGGTCGGTGATCTCGGCCATCGTGCGCACGACGTCGTCGACGACTTCGCTGCCGCGCGTCGCGACCTGCGCGGCCTGGTCGGCGAGCGTGGCGGCCTGCGCGGCGCTGTCCGCGTTCTGCTTCACGTTCGCGGTCATCTGGTCCATGCTCGACGCGGTCTGCACGAGCGCGGCCGCCTGTTCCTCGGTGCGCTGCGACAGGTCGGTGTTGCCGGCGGCGATCTCGCCCGCGCCGACGTTGATGTTCTCGGTGCCCATGCGCACGCGCGACACCATGTCGATCAGCCCGCCCTGCATCGTGTGCAGCGCGTGCAGCAGGCTGCCGCGATCGTTCGGCCGCAGGTCGACGCGCGCGGTCAGGTCGCCCTGCGCGATGCGCTGCGCGGTCTCCAGCGCGTCCTCGAGCGCGCCGCCGAGATTCGCGCGCACGCTCTTCAGCACGAGCACCATCACGAACGTGGCGATCGAGCCGAGCACGGCGGTCATCGCGAGCCAGCGGCCGACGCTCGCGAGCACCGCCGTGCGCACGTCGTTCATGTACATGCCGGTCACGAAATACCAGTCCCACGGCGCGAAGTGCTGCACGACGCTCGTCTTGTCCTGCGGCTTGTCCGCGCCCGGCTTCGGCCACTTGTATTCGACGAAGCCCTTGCCGCCGCTCTGGTCCGCGGCCTTCACGATGTCGACGAACAGGTGCCGGCCGTTCGGGTCGGTGAAGCCGGACATGTCCTTGCCGTTGATCTCGGGCTTGATCGGATGCATCACGATCACCGCCTTCGAGTCGTTGATCGAGATGTAGCCGTCGGCGCCGTAGCGCATCGCGGCGATCGCTTCCAGCGCCTTCTGCTTCGCATCGGCTTCCGGCATCGCGTTCTGCTGCGACAGCTTGTAGAAGTGATCGGCGACGCTCGCGGCCTGCGACACCAGCGTCGAGAGCTGGTCGCGGCGGTCTTCGATCATCGACCCGCGCGTCTGCCACGCGCCGAGCCCTGCGATCACGAGCAGGCCGAGCCAAAGGATGACGATCATCGAAGCGAGTTTCTGGTTCAGGGAGAGATTGCGCATGGTCGGTTCGGTCGGTCGATCGGAGAAGCGCGCCGCTCGCGGCGTGACGGGATAACTTCTTGTCGGCGCAGATGGCCGGCGACCGTAGGCGGGAAATCCCTAGGAGACGAGGTCGATCAAGGTTTGCGGTCGAATGTGGCGTCGGTGCGGTGACGTGACGGGGCGGTGTCACGAATCGAAGCGGTGAAACAACGCAAGCGAATGGACGAGCCGATGCGTGCGGCCACGGCGGCCGGCTCGGCGATGCGAATCACCCGCGCGCTGCCGCGCACCAAGCCGGTGCGTGCGGCGATGCGTGCGGCGATGCGTGCGGCGATGCGTGCGGGAATGGACGGCCTAGACCGGGTCCTTGCTCGGCGGCCCCTCCGGCTGCTGCGGATTGTCCGGATGATGTCCGGGCGACGGCGGCACGAGCGGATCGCCTTCCGGATCGCGGGTCGGGTCTGCCGGGGGCTCGGGCAGCGGAGTCGTGTGATCGTCGGTCATGGAGCGCTCGCGAATCGTGACGGCCGCCGCGCGGTGCGCCGGCGCCTCGTCTCCTTTATAGGCAATCGGGCACGCGTTTGCACCCGGATTCGTCAGCGGTCGCCGCGTCCGCGCGCGAGGTCCGCGGGCGTGTCGACGTCGCGCAGGATGGCCGGATCGTCGACGTCGAGCAGCGTGACCCGCTCGCGCGCGAACAGCGCGCGGGCGCCGGTGTCGCCGTCGAGTGCGGCGAGCGCGTCGAAGTGGCGCGCCGCGAACCCGACCGGATGGCCGCGCATGTCGTGGTGCACGGGCGCGACGATCGACGCATCGCCGGCGTCGAGTGTGCGGGTGACGAGCTCGTAGGTGGCCGGCGCGATCCACGGCATGTCGCCGAGCGCGACGAGCCAGCCGCTCGCATCGGCGCTCGCGCGCACGCCGGCGGCGAGGCTCGCGCCCATGCCGCGCACCGCGTCGGGCGCGAACACGACCCGGCAGCCGGCTTCGTTCAGCAGATAGGCGAGTTTATCGGCGCCGGGGCGCACGACGGCGACCACGTCGGCGGTGGCCGTCGCGAGCCGGCGGGCGGCCGCGACCGCGACCGGCGTGCCGT
The DNA here is from genome assembly GCF_000833595.1 of Burkholderia sp. MSHR3999. Taxonomy (NCBI): domain Bacteria; kingdom Pseudomonadati; phylum Pseudomonadota; class Betaproteobacteria; order Burkholderiales; family Burkholderiaceae; genus Burkholderia; species Burkholderia sp. MSHR3999. Next base: position 1,947,755 of record NZ_JRFO01000007.1, on the reverse strand, counting down.
CGGGAAGCAGGGCGAGCAGCTTGCTGCGCAGGCCGCTGGGATCGAAGCGCTGACCGAGACCGGCGGCCAGGAGAACGCCGGTGGCGAGCGATGCGTAGGACATCGGCGAAGCGGGGACGAGAAGCAGGTGCTGGGATTGTGCGGGAGCGGGCGGCGATGGGCAAGTGCGGATTCGCCCGCGGGCGCGCGTGACGCGGCGGGGCGTTGCACCGTTTTCGTGCAGGAGGTTCGCGTCAAACGGTCCATTCCTGAACGACGTGTTCGTCGACGGGACCGTAGATGGCGTTCGGCTGGCGTTGCATGACGGCCCAGTATTTGTCGCCGAACGACCAGTGCCACCATTCGGACGGATAGTTGACGAAGCCCGCCGCCGTCATCGCCGCCGACAGAACGTGCCGATTGCGCACCGCGTCGCGGCTGATGAATTGGCTGCCGGTGTAGCAGGCGCCCGACGATTCCTCGTCCGTCGCGTCGAGCACGCAGCCCATGTCCGCTTCGGTTCCGTCAGCCGAGATCAACGTCAGGTCGACCGCCGCGCCCGTCGGATGCGCGGCGACGTCGGGCGGAGCGACGTAGCGGCTCGCCAGTTCGAGCAGCGTTTCCTCCGGCGTGTCGGGCGGCAGCGCGCGGCGCAAATCGGCGAGATGCTTGTCGAAATACGTGCGTTGCAGCGCGAGCGGGCGGTAGCCTTCCTTCACCAGCAGGCGCAGGTTGTCCGGAAGGGTGCTCGCGGCGACGACGAGCCGGTCGGCCACGCCGCGGCGGACCTTCAGGAAATGTTCGCTGTCGCCTGGCACGATGCTGCGGGTGAGGTCGACTGCGACGCGATGATGCAGGGTCGCGAGGTCGACGAAGCGTTCATGCGATTCGATCAGCGTGACCGCGCGAACGACGGGATCGGAAAGTGAGATCACGATGGCTGGAGGAAACGATGAAATGGAACATCGTCGGTCGCGATCAGGCAACGCGCACCGCGCGCGACGCGTCGATTCGGCAATATGCCAGAGTTTCGAAGTGGCGGGATGCGCCGCTCGCCTTGCCCGAGTGCCCTCGGTGAAGTAGATTTTTTTTATCGACGTGCATCAGGCAGGAGGGACTGCCATGGAACTGAGCGTAGAACGTGTCGATGTCTGGGCTGCCACCATTGAAGACAAGCCGGGCGGCCTCGCGAACGTATTGAGCGCGCTGCGGGATGCCGGCGCGGACTTGCAGTTCATCGTCGCGCGCCGCACGTCGGAGGCGGCGGGCAAGGGCGTCGTGTTTGTCGCGCCGCTGCTGGGAGATGCGGTGATCCGCGCGGCCACGCAGGTGGGGTTCAACGTCACCCCGAGCCTTCACTCCGTCCGCGTGATGGGGCTGGATCAAATGGGGATCATCGCGCAATTGACCCAACTGCTCGCCGACGGGGGAATCAATCTCCGCGGCGTATCGGCTGCCGTGCTGGGCACACAGTTCATCGCGTACATCGCGGTCGACTCGCTGGGCGATGCCGAAAAGGCGATCGATATCCTGCAGCGGGCCTGAGGCGCTTTCGGCAGCCGTGCCATCGGTGGTGATGCGTCCATGGCCGGAGTTTCCGCGTCGAGCGTTCTCGATTGCGCACGTCGGCATGAGCCGTTAAAGCAGCCATCCGGACGTCTGCTGTCGCCCGCCTTTTGCTTCGTCGTGGGGCTTCAATTCCAGTTCCTCGGCGTAGACGAACTCGACATTCGTATGTACATGGTGTCGCCAATCGGCAGAATTTCGCTGCAGGAACTGCTGCCGGCACTGGGCTCGCAGATGTCATGTCTCGCGATGAAGCGGCATGTCGCGGCGATTGTTGTCAAATATTGCGAAGTTTGACGCGCGTCTTCGGTAATTCGTGGAAAATGCGCTCGGCATTCGTCGAACAAAAAATCGAGAGGGCGGAAAGCGGTGAAAAGACATTATCTGAGAGTGGGTGACAAGTCGACTGCCGGAGGCGTAGTGACCGACGGCATTGCTACTACGTCAGTCATGGGGCAGCAGTTGACGCATATTGGCGCGTCGGTGATGTGCCCGGCATGCAGTTCGGTTGGCCATATCGTTCCAATCGGGCCGCGGTTCCCCGATGGCTGGATGGGGCAGAAGGTAGCTCTTGAGGGCGACAAGGTTTCGTGCGGCTGCTATCCGATGCCGACCATGCTCCCCTCGCAAAGCGTGATGTTTGAGCAATATGACGGCGAGGGGCTGTCAAGCATGGGATTTGCAGCGACCGATGTTGCGGCGTTGACGAAGGCTGATCCCGAGCACTGGGTAAGGTTCAAGCTGGACGAACAAGGCAGTTGCGAAGGGCTGCGTTGCACTGCTCACTTTGCAGATGGATCGGTGGAAGAGGGTGTTATCGATTCGAGGAATACGGTCGCATTTGACCGACCCAATGGCAGCCCATGTCGAAAAGTTGAGATCCATTTCGAAGGTGAAAAATCTAGCCACGACTCGGTCACCGAGCGTTTGATTAGCGCGATTCTGGGGTAATCATAGTGGAAGGTCAGAATAAAGCAGCCCAGGAAGGCAGCTACGCGACGCAACAAACGCATCGTATTAAGAGCGACGTTCTTGAAAAATCGATTGCCTCCTTTGAGGCCGCTGCGACAAAATTCGCCTATGACGTCATCAAGAACGAAAATACCCGAAAGCGTTATATGGCGCATATCAAGGAGGTTTCCGACGAAGTTCGGAAGGAAGTCGATGCTGGTCGTATATTTGTCAAGGAAGGAGCATCGTTTTGCAACCGAATCCGTGATCAGTTGTTTGTCGAATACCGGAGATACACGACGGCAACCGGTGTGGCTGAAGCCGAAAGGCTGAAGCTGAAGGCTAAAGGATTCGATTACTATCTCGACAGATATGCCGTTCGGGATTTCAAAAAGCCATTTTTACAGTTGACTGAAGTGGAGCGTAACAAAGTCTATTACGAGGTGATTAAATCTGCCGGCCGGCCGAATGCTGGTGTGAATGCCAAGCTCATGAAAATGCAAGCGTATAGCAAGGTCCTGATTTTGCTGTCTGCCGCGTTTGCTGCTAATGAAATATATCGTGCGGAAGATAAAATCAAGGAGCTTGCTCGACAAGGCAGCACTATTGCAGGCGGTATGATCGGTGGTGGAGTAGCCGGGTTCTATGTATCGTTTCTATGCGGTCCGGCTGAACCAATATGTGCCATCGCGACGGTCGCGATTGGAAGCGCACTGGGCGGCATGATCGGTGGCGCACTGGATGAGCTATATCAGATGGAACTCGAAATTTTCACGCGCTGGAATGCTCGTTGATAGGTCAAGTATGTCAACTATTCAGGAAATTGTCCTCTTCGTGCTGTTCGTAAGCTCAGCTGCAGTGTTACTGCTCAACGTCGCGCATACCCCGTGGATGTTCGACTACTGGAATCTGGACAACGAAATCGAGGAAGAGCCAAGCAAGCTTGACTTCCTTCGCAACCAACTAGCTTTTTATACTGCCGCAGTCGTATTGGCGGCTACGGCAAGCTACTATTTCTGGCTGACTAGGTGACTTGGTCGAGATGCAAAGGCACGTCGCGTCGTGTGCATGCCTATATGAATTTGAGGGCGCCGTGCGAGCCCTCATTTTTACCAGATCGTTGTTATGAGTCGGGTACGGCGGCAGTGTTATTCTCCTTGCTCCGGCGGGCACGGCGTTGCGCCATGCGTGGCCGGTCGTGGTCGGCTTGGTCAGACGAATCGCCGATATCGATATGCGAGCGTCCCGCGGAGGATGTGTCGCGCTTTGACCTGCGGCCCGTGTGCGGATTACCAGAGCGTCTTGACGTGAGCGTATGCGCGGATTTTTTCGTCGCGAGTGACGAGCGGTGCGCCGAGCCGCCGTGCGGTTGCGACGATCATGCGGTCCGCCGGATCCTTGTGGAATGCGCCGGGCAGGGCGGTGGACTTCGCGGCGATGTCGGCGTCGACGGGCACGAAGCGCATGCCGTCGATTTGCGCGACCGTTGCGAGCCATGCATCGACGTCCATGGTCAGCGCGAGGCGGTCGTTGCGCACCAGCATCGCGATTTCCCATGCGGAGATCGCGGACGCGGCAAGTGTGCCTTCGCCCCGCGCGCGATCGATCGCGCTTCGCGCCTTCTTGCTGAGCGAAGGGTCGCCCGCCACCCACCACACCAATGCATGCGTATCCAGCACGATCACCGCGATGCCTCCCAATCATCTTCCGCAATCGGATCGAGGGGATTGTCGTAGCGCATGACCGAGCCGCGCAATATGTCCAACGGCTGAGCCTCGCGTGCGTGGTACGGCCGGATCTCGAGCGTCGGCTTGCCGTGATCGGTGACGATCAAGCTTTCGCCCGACGCTTCGACGAGCCGGAAGTATTCGAGTGCGCGAGCCTTGAATTCGGATTTCGAAACGGGAGCGTGCGGCATCATAGTATGAGCGTGGTCATATGACGATGGTCATTTTAGGCCGGGCTTCGGATCGGTGCAAGCAACGGGATCTCGACTTCGTGGTCGGGGCAGAGCAGCTTGTTTTTGGGGAGGTTCCGGACGCGCCTTACGCGTCCGCCCACTTCCTCAACAGGTTGTGATAAATCCCCGTCAATGAAATGACCATCGGGTCCTTCGCGCCCATCTCGACAGAAAGCGCCTGAATCTGCGTATCGAGCTGAAACAGCAGCGTGCGGTCGGCATCGTCGCGCACCATGCTCTGGATCCAGAAGAACGACGCCACCCGCGCGCCGCGCGTGACCGGCGTCACCTGATGCAGGCTCGACGCCGGATACAGCACGAGATCGCCGGCCGGCAGCTTCGCGCGATGCACGCCGAACGTGTCTTCGACGCACAGCTCGCCGCCGTCGTACGCATCGGGCTCTTCGAGAAACAGCGTCGCCGACAGGTCGCTGCGCACCCGGAAGTCCGTGCCGCGCAGCAGGCGGATCGCGTTGTCGACGTGCGCGCCGAACGCCTCGCCGCCCTCGTAGCGGTTGAACAGCGGCGGAAACACCTTGAGCGGCAGCGCCGCCGAAAAGAACAGTGCATTGCGCGCCAGCGCATCCTGGATCGCGTCGCCCACCGCGCGCGCCGCGGGCGAGCCTTCCGGCAGCTGCCGATTGCGTTTCGCGAGCGCGGACTGCGTGCCCGACGTCGCGTTGCCGTCGGTCCATTCCGCCTGGTCGAGCGCCTCGCGGCATTGCGCGACCTGCGCCTTGGTCAGCACCCCGGGAACATGCAGCATCATGATGCGAACTCCTGATCGTCCGGCTGCAGCCGTGCGGCCGCCTGCCGGAACGCGTCGAACGGCGACGCGGCGAGATACGCGCGCATCTTCGCGACGAACGCCGGCGTCGCGGTGGCCGGCACGCGCGCGAGCCACGCGAGCGCGTCGTCGAGGCGGCCGCGTTCCGCGAGCAGCCGCGCATAGTTGAACTGGCCGCGGAAATCGCCGGCAACGGCGGCGCGGCGGTAGTGGTCGAACGCGAGATCGGCGTCGGCATCCACGACCCAGCCGTCCTCGTAGAACCCGCCGATCAGGTTGATCGACTTCGCATGACCGAGCGCGGCCGCGCGCCGGAACCAGTCGAGCGCGTCGGCGCGGTTCTCGTCGACGCCGTTGCCGAGCGCGAGCGCGGTCGCGTAGTTGTACATGCCCCAGTCGAGCCCCGCCTGCGCGGCGAGCCGGTACCAGTACACGGCGACCGGCGCGCACGCGGCGGTGCCCCAGCCGAACTCGTAGCAGCGGCCGAGCATGTTCATCGCCATGGGATGATTCGCATGCGCGGCATGCCGGAACCACGTGAGCGCGGCCGCGGGATCGCGCGGCACGCCGTGGCCGTCGAGCAGGTACTGCCCGTAGACGGCCTGCGCGTCGACGATGCCGTGGCCGGCCGCCGCCGCGACCCACGCGGCGGCGCGCTCGGGCGGCCCGGCCAGGATTTCGGCGAACGCGCGCGGCGACACCGACGCGAGCGCCTTCAGCGACACGGCCTCCATCGATCAGTAGCGCGCGTTCAGCGTGACGAACGCCGAGCGGCCCGGCGCGATCGACGCGTAGTGCGCCGGATAGGCCTGATCGAAGTACGTGCGGTTGAACAGGTTGTTCACGTTCAACTGCAGGTCGAGCTTCTTGTTGATCCGGTATTGCGCCATCGCGTCGAAGCGCCAGTACGACGGCACCGCGCGCTGGTTCGCCGGATCGCCGAACACTTCGGACATGTAGAACGCGCCGCCGCCGACCGTGAACTTCGGCGTCACGTCGTAGTTCGACCACATCGTGAAGCTGTGCTTCGGCGTGTTCGGGAAGCGGTTGCCGTTGTTCGCGTTGTCCTTGCCGTTGTCGCGCAGCTCGCTCTTCATGTACGTGTAGCCGCCGAATACCTGCCACTGCTTCGTGATTTGACCGGCGACGCCGAGCTCGAGGCCCTGCACGCGCTTGTTGCCGACCATCGCGTACTGGTTGTTCGGCAGCGTGACGCGCGCGTTCGTCGTATCGATCTGGAACAGCGCGGCGGTGAGCGCGAGCTTGTCGTTCAGCACGTTCCATTTCGTGCCGAGTTCGATGCTGCGGTTCTTCTCGGGCGAAAGCTGGTCGGCGTTCGAGCCGACGCCGCCGCGGCCCGGCGTCAGCGACTGCGTTTCGCTGCCTTCGCCGAGCAGCATGCCGGCCGGCGTCGACGACGTCGCGTACGACGCGTAGATGCTGCCGTTCTGCGCGGGCTTGAACACGAGGCCGAGCTGCCAGTTGAGCAGCGTGTCGTCGCGCGTGTAGGTCTTGCCGCCCTTGGCGCGGGTGTCGGTGAAGCGCGTCGAGTAGTCGTCGAGTCGCAGCCCCGCGTTCACCTGCCAGCGCGGCGTCAGCTCGATCGTATCGAAGCCGTAGATCGACTTCGTCACGGTGCGTGCATGCGCGTAGTCGTTGTCGCGCGTGATCGACCCGGCCCACGGGTCGTTCGGATTCGGCGACCACAGGCTCGTGCAGTTGTAGCCCGACGCCGCGCCGATGCCCTGCTGGCAGATCTTGCCGGTGCCCGTCGCGACGGTGTACGAGTCGCGCTTGCCCCATTCGCGCGTCAGCTCGATGCCGGTCGTGAAGCTGTGCTTGAACGGGCCGGTGCGGAATTCGCCGAACAGCTCGGTCAGGTTCGCGATGCTGTTGATCGAGCTGTTGCGGTTGTTGTTGCGCCGCCAGACCTTGCCGTTGATCACGTTGCCTGAGCTGTCGTCCGGCTGCGTCCAGATGTAGTCCTGCGTGGACTCGGTGTAGCGCGTGGTGTTGCGGATCGTCAGCGACGACGTGATGTCGTGCTCGATCCTGAGCGTGCTGATGTCCGACGTCGTCTTGCGGAAATCGCGGTCGCGCAGCCCGTAGAAGTTGTGGCGGTCGACGTTCGCCGGGCCGTCGGTGACGCCCTTCGGGATGTTGAAGCCGTAGACGTACGGGATGCCGCTGTCGGGCAGGTCGTCGGTGGACAGGTGGTAGTAGCTCGCGGTCACGCGGGTCGGCGTGCCGAGGCCGAACGCGATCGACGGCGCGACGCCCCAGCGCTCGTTGTTGACCGCGTCGCGGCCCGCGACGTCGTTGTTGTGGCTCATCAGGTTCAGGCGGAACGCCGCGTGATCCGCGAACTGCCAGTTGCCGTCGGCGGTGAAGCGGCGGTAGCGGTCGGTGCCGAAGCCCGCGCTGGCCGCCGCCGTCGTGCCGAGATGCGGCGCCTTCGTGATCAGGTTGATGCTGCCGCCCGCGCCGCCGCGCCCGCCGTAGGCGCCGTCCGAGCCCTTGGTGATCTCGACGCGCTCGGTGTTGAAGATCTCGCGGGTGGTCGCGCCCGTGTCGCGCATGCCGTCGGCGAATATGCTGCCCTGCGTGTCGTAGCCGCGCAGGAACGGCCGGTCGCCGAGCGGGTTGCCGCCTTCGCCCGCGCCGAACGTGATGCCGGGCACGGTGCGCAGCGCCTCGGTCAGCGTGGTCGCGCCGCTGTTGCGGATCAGTTCCTGCGGGATCACGGTGACGGACTTCGGCGTGTCGACGAGCGGCGCGGTGAATTTCGCGGAAGCGGAGAAGTCCGCCTTGTAGCTGTGCTCGGCCTTGCCCTTGATCTCGATCGGCGCGAGATGGCCGTCGTTGTTCGCGGGGGCCGGCGGCGGCGCGCCGTCGGCGAACGCGGGGCCTGCCGCGAGCATGCCGCACAGGGTGGTGAATTTTCCGAGCTTCAGCTCGTCAGGGCGGGACTTCATCAATGCAACGACCTCGACAGGTGTGGCCCCGGAAGCGACCGCTGCGCAAGCGTGAACGCCGCCGGGGATTATTACGATTTGTTTTCAGGCGGCATTCTATGTAATTTTTTATTGAATGAGAAGCGTTCTTGTTTGCGTTTGTGCGAGGAATGTTGACAAATGTTACGGGGAGGGTTTGGGGGGCGGCTGTCCGGATGGCTAGCTGGGAAGCGGCGCGCGGCGGCGGTAGATTCTTCCTGTCGTGGCATTCTCTGGGTGACAGCAAAGTGTTAGGATGACTGCATTGAAATCAATGTGTGGGAATGCATCATGCCCGTGATAACCGTTCGGAATTTGCCTGACGAAGTCCATCGCGCCCTTCGGGTTCGCGCGGCGCAGCATGGACGCAGCACCGAAGCGGAGGTGCGTGACATCCTCGAGAAAGCGGTTCAGCCGGAAGGGCGCGTCAAATTGGGAACGTTGCTGGCGGAAATCGGGCGGGAAATCGGGGGTGTCGATCTCGACATTCAGCGCGACAAAACCCCAACCGAGCCGATGAACTTCGAATGATTCTTGTTGATACCAACGTCTTGTCCGAGCCGCTGCGGCCTGCGCCGAATGCGTCAGTGCTGGAGTGGCTCGATGCGCAGAATGTCGAAACGTTGTTTCTCGCGGCGATCAGCCTGGCCGAGATGAGATCCGGCATCGCCGCCATGCCGGAAGGCAAGCGGCGAGACTGGCTGCATCGAAGCATCGAAGCATCGAACAACGCGTGATGCCGGCGTTTCGCGGCCGGATCCTGCCGTTCGACGCGGCTGCGAGCGAGGCCTATGCCAAGCTTCGCGCCCGCGCGCGGGCGGCCGGCAGCGTGATCGCGCCGGCCGACGGCTATATCGCCGCGACTGCCGAAGCCAATGGATTGATCGTGGCGACGCGCGACGTCGCGCCGTTTGAAGCGGCCGGCCTGCGGGTGATCGATCCGTGGGCGGTGTAGTTGGGGTCGTTGGCTGCTTTTTAGGTAGTGCGTCGGTGGTGCGGATGGGGCGGAGGTCGGCGCATGGCACCACAAGTGCGGAGCTACCTCACGCCCGGAAATGAGTCGGTCCATTTCACTTCAATGTCCTCGAAGCTATCGACATACTGAATCGTGAAATCGTAGTCCGAGTCGACAAACTTCCATCTGCCGCATTCGGATGGATGGATATCAACGCGCTGGACGTAGAGATCGGGAAAGTACTTGTTGATCCGCACTTTCAGATCGGGGTGAAACTTCACGACCTTGACCCTGCCTTGCAGGTGAATGCCCTTGTACGTGCAGCTTTTGTCGAGCTTGCCCGCGCTGGCCAGGCACGGGGCCAGCAGCAGCGCGAGCGTCATCGCGGTTTTGAGTTTCATGTGGCTGGAATCGGAAAGGTGGAGCGGCACGCGCCGCAAGCGATACGTAAGTTGCGCGGGGCATTTTGCCTGATGATTCGAATGGCTGCCGGCGATTGGGTCAATCGCGTGCGTCGCTGTGCCCGTCCGTGCCGCTCGCTCCACTCAATCGATTCCGTGAAACACCGCATCCTCCGGCCCGAGGTACGCGGGCGGGCGCCACGTCGCGTCGCGCATCGAATGCTGGACGAGGTTCTCCACGCCGAGCAGCACCGCGAAGATCGCCATCCGCACCGGAATCCCGTTGTCCGTCTGTCGGAAGATCGCGAGCCGCGGGTCGCGGTTCAGGTCGACCGACAGGTCGTTCGCGCCGGGCCGGCTGTCGCGCGGCAGCGGGTGCATGATCAGCGTGTCGGGCCCGCAGACGGCGTCGACGAGCGCCTGGTTGATCTGGAAATCCGGCGTATAGCCCTCGAACGATTCGTCGGTGAAGCGCTCCTTCTGGATCCGCGTCGCGTAGACGACGTCCGCACCCTTCAGCCCTGCCGCGAGGTCGTGAGTCTGCTCGATCACGTGGCCGTTCTTCGAGATCTGGTCGACGATGTACGCGGGCATTTCGAGCGTCGGCGGCGACACGAGCGTGAACTTGAGCCCGCGGTACAGCGCGAGCAGCTTGACGAGCGAATGCACGGTGCGGCCGTACTTGAGGTCGCCGACGAGCGCGACGTGCGCGCCGTCGACGATCTTGCCGAGCCGCGAGAATTCGCGCTGGATCGTATACAGGTCGAGCAGCGCCTGGCTCGGGTGCTCGCCGGGGCCGTCGCCGCCGTTGATCACCGGCAGGTTGGTCGCGCGCGCGAATTCGGCGACCGAGCCCTTCTCCGGATGGCGGATCACCAGCGCGTCGACGTAGCCCGCCATCACGCGGCTCGTGTCGTAGATCGATTCGCCTTTCGCCATCGACGAGAACGTGAAGCCGGTCGTGTCGCACACCGAGCCGCCGAGCCGGCAGAACGCCGCACCGAACGACACGCGGGTGCGCGTGCTCGCCTCGAAGAACAGGTTGCCGAGCACCGCGCCCTCGAGCACGCGCGAGATCTTGCGGCGGCGCGCGATCGGCTGCATCACGTCGGCGACGCGGAACAGCGCTTCGACCGAATCCCGCGTGAACTGGTCGACCGACAGAAGCTGCGGCTTGCCCTCGAACAGGAACTGCTTCGCCAGCCCGTGATTATCTACGCTTTGCGTATGGCTGCCGTTTTCCGGTGCGGCGCGGCCGACGATCTCCGACACGAAGCGCTCGACGATTTCCGGCATCCCGCGCGACTCCTGCGAATCGTCGGGCAACAGCCACGTATCAAGCGCGCGGCGGCTGACGCCGATGCGGTTCGCGAACGCTTCGCGGGTCATGTTGAGGCGGCGCATCGCGTCGCGGAGGAAGGCTTGCTGGGGAACGGTCATCGGCGGCACCTCACGGGAAAATATACGCGGTGCGTATATTAGTTCGGCGCCGGCTGAAGTCAAGGAAAACTTGCGCGAGGGTGCGCGAAGCGCGGGGCGGGCAGAGACGACTGCCTCAGGCGCGATCGACGAACGCGTAGCGGTTGTCCACCTTGCGCGGCCGGAACCACACGTAATCGGGAAACAGCCGGTTGCGGACGAAACAGACGTAAGCCACGAGCGCGATCGAGATCGCCAGGCCGGCAAGCGAAGGGCCGGGGGTGGTGGCCAGGCGCCCGACCTGCTTGGGCATCTGCACGATCAGCAGCGCGATGTACGCGTGATAGGCGCCGACCCGGTGCGTCGCGAATCCCCAGATGAACAGCAGGGAGATCGGCACCGTGATCGCGAGGAACAGCCCGATCACCGCCCAGTCGCTCGAGGTCACCGGGCCGATCGTGGCGGCGTCGGTCGCGAGCGTGACGGCAACCCACAGGCTGAACAGCAACTGCAGGATGCCGAGCCCGACCAGGATGCAGACATGCAGCTTGTTGCGCCGGCAGCGTTCCGGGTCCGGGCGGGACGCGATCAGGTTCGCCAGCACGCGATCCTTGACGCCTTGTCCGGAGAGGGAGGCAAACACGTCGCTCTTCGTCGAGCCCGCCGAAAGCATGGCCGCGATTTTCGTCCTGGCTTCTTTCCTGTTCATGGTTTTCGTTTTGTTTTTCGATGGGCGCGGAGACGCGAATATTGCATCTTGCGCGATGGCGCGCAACGGTTTTTGCGCCGGACGGGCACATTCCTGCATGGCATGCGTGAGCGCGTCATGCCGCTTGGCGAGCGGCATGCGGGCGAACGGGGATGCCGGCCGTGCATGCGATTGGGTGCGCGCCGCAGGTCATGCGGACGACCGGATCGAGCGCCGCGCGCGCGACGTCGCCGCCCGCCGCCGCATCGCGCCGACCAGCACGCCCGCGACGACCAGCGCGATGCCGGCAAGCCGCGCGGCGTTCAGCGTCTCCCCGAACAGCGTCACGGCGAACAGCACCGCCGATACCGGCGCGAAGGCGGTGAACAGCGCCGCTTCGGTGCCGCTCGTGCGTGCCGAACCCGCATACCAGCACAGGTAGCCGAGCACGGTCGGCACCAGCGCGTAATAGACGACCGAGACGACCGAGACGACTGCCGCGATCGCGCCCGAGGTCCAGCCGGCCGTGGCCGCGTGCCATTCGAATGCCGCCGGCACGAGCGCGAGCGCGAAGCCGAGCCCGGACATCGCCGTCGACAGCGTCAGCGGCGCGAGCGGAACCGCGAGCCGCCGGTTGAGCAGGATGAACACGGCTTCGCATGCGACGGCCGCCAGCACCAGCGCGTCGCCGGCCAGCGCCCGCATCGACGGCGCCGCATGGCCGGGCGTGAACGTGACGAGCAGCACGCCGGCCGTTGCCAGCGCGGCGGCGGCCCAGTCGCGCGGCGTCTGCCGCTCGCGGAGCAGGACGGCCGCGATCAGCGTCGACATCGCCGGCAGCGTGCCGAGCATCACGCCCGCGTCGAGCGGCGACGACAGCCGCGTGCCGCAGATCAGCAGCACCGTGTAGCCGACGCCGCCCGCCGCCGCCTGCACGACGAGCAGCCCCGCGTCGCGCCGCGACAGGCGCGGCCAGCGCAATCGTTGCGCGCGCATCAACGCGAACAGCAGCGGCGTCGCGATCAGGAAGCGCAGCGCGGTCGCGGTGAACGGCGGCAATCCGCCGGCGGCGAGGCGGCTCGCGATGACGGTGCTGCCGACGCCCGTCATCGCGGCGGCGAGATAGAGATAGCCGATCAGTCGTGTCTTCATGCGCCGCATCGTCGCGTGACGGGGCGGCGCACGTCTTGAACGAAATTGCAGCGTGCCGGCGCGCGACTCGCCACGCGCTGCATCGCCTATCGCATCGCCTGTGCGAACTGTCCGGGCGTGATCCCGAACTGGCGCGCAAACGCGCGCGTCAGGTGGCTCTGGTCGGCGAATCCCGCTTCGGCCGCGGCGTCGGCGATCGGGTGGCCGCGCGCGAGCAACGCACGGGCGAGGCGCGCACGCGACTGGATCAGGTACGCGTGCGGCGTGATGCCGAGTTCGCGCGCGAAGCCGCGCAGCAGCTGGAAGCGGCTGACGCCGCTCAAGCCCGCCAGTTCCGCGAGCGCCACCGGCGCGGCGGGCGCCGCATCGAGCCGTTCCCGCGCGGCGCGGATCGCGGGCGTGGCGCCGGGCGCGGGCAGCGCGCGGTTCGCGTGCCGCGCAAGCAGCCCCGCGACGAGCATCACGAGCGCTTCGTCGCAGGCGAGCGACGTGCCGTCTTCGTCGCCGACGATGCGCGCGTAGAGCCGGCTCACGGCGGCGGCCAGCCGCGCGTCGCGCACCGCCGGATGCGCGAGTTCCACTTCGCCGAGCCCTTCCTCTGCCGCGACGCGCGCGATCAGTTCGGGCGCGAGGTACAGCATCCGCCAGCTTCGGCGTGCGTCGCCGCCGAGCGGCGCGCCGTCGTGCATCTCGCCCGGGTTGACCATGATCGCGTCGCCGGCCTGCGCGTCGACCTGCCCGCGGCCGCTCCACGACCGGTGCGCGCCGCTGACGATCACGCCGACGCCGAATTCGTCGTGCGCGTGACGCGGGAACGCGCGGTCGGAATCGAGGCTGATCGCCTCGACGCCTTCACAGGTGCGGCGGTAATGCGTGACACGATGCATGTGTGCTCCTCGCGCGCCGGCCCGGCGCGGATCAGACGCACTTTAGCGCGTTCAGGCGGCGCGCGCAGTTCATCCGTTCGGCCGATACCGCACGCCGCGCATTGCAAGCACCATGTCGGACGAGCAGCGTACACGGCCCGCCGGGCCTGAAGCTGCACGGGAGACGGCAGTGGAACGACAGGATCCGTTATTCATCCAGGTGGGCGCGCTCGCGGACGGTTTCGCGCCGGACGCGAACGTTCTTGCGCCCGCCGGCGCGCTCGCGGGCGAGACCCTTGAACTCGACGATGCATCCGGCGCATCGCGCGTCTATACGTTCGGGGCGCGCACGCTGCAGTGGCGCGACGCGGCAACCGGCGAGGAGGGCCATGAGCCGTGCCGCGTGACGCAGCTGCGCAGCGGGCTGGTCTTCGTCGACTATGTCGATTCGGCCGCGCGCGCGACGTCGGTGAGCCTCGTGATCGACACGGACCGCGGCGTGTGGACGTCGGTGACCGGCACGCTGCCGACCGAGGCGGACACGCGCATCGACGCCTTCACGCGCGTCGTGCACGGGTTGCCGCTGACCGGGGTCGCCGTCGCATTCCGGCACGGCACGATCGGCGGTCATGCGCAGCCGGGGCCGCTGCATGCGCCGACCCGTGAGCTGATCGGCAAGCGGACGATGTATCGCTACAGTCCGACCGAATGCTACGAGCACATCTACCTGAACGAGCACTTCTATGCATGGCAATGCCTGGAAGGCGTCGAGCGCGGGCTGGCCGACGTGGACCGCTGCCACTATTTCAAGCTCGCGGACGCGCTGTACCTGTTCGTGTGGCGCGAGAAGGTGGTGCCGACGCTCGGCGTCGTGCTGATCGACCTCGCGCAGCGCAAGACGGACGGCAAGATCTTCGGCTATCAGGGCGAGGATTTCGGTTCGCTGTCGAATTTCCCGGTCGGCGCGCATGCTGAACGAAACCGTGCATCCGTGCGGCGGCGAGGCCGGGCAATGAGCGCCGCGCTCGGCAGCGGCCGGCTGAACGCGGATTTCGCCGGACGGGGCGTGCTGGTCACGGGCGCCGCGCAGGGCATCGGCGCGGCGATCGCGCGGCGCTTCGCGCAGGCCGGCGCGGCCGTGGCGCTGGCCGATCTGCAGCAGGAGGCTGCCGCCGCGCAGGCGGCGGCAATCGCCGAGGCGGGCGGAACGGCGCGTGCGTATCACGTCGATGCGGCGAGCCGCAACACACTGAACGCGCTCGTCGCGGCGGTCGAGCGGGACGGCGGGCGGCTCGACGTCGTCATCCACAACGCCGCGTACTTTCCGCTGACGCCGTTCGCAGGGATCGACGAAGCGCTGCTCGAACGGACGCTGGCCGTCAACCTGTCCGCGCTGTTCTGGCTCGCGCAGGCGGCGCTGCCGGCGTTCGTTCGCGCGGGGGCGGGGCGGCTGCTCGTCACGTCGTCGGTCACGGGGCCGCGCGTCGCGTTTCCGGGGCTCGCGCATTACGCGGCGTCGAAGGCGGGCGTGAACGGCTTCATTCGGGCGGCGGCGCTGGAGCTGGCGCGCAGCAACGTGACGGTCAACGGCGTCGAGCCGGGGATGATCCGGACGCCGGCGGCGGACAATCTCGGCGGCGCATCGGTCGCGGCGCGGATCACGCGCGACATTCCGCTCGCGAGAATGGGCGAACCGGAGGATGTCGCGAATGCGATGCTGTTTCTCGCGTCAGCGGATGCGTCGTACGTGACCGGGCAGACGATCGTCGTCGACGGCGGCGCGACGTTGCCGGAGAGCGGGACGGTGCTCGCGTGAACAGGCCCTGGGCGCGGCTACAGCCAGCCGTTGCGCACGAACTCCATCACCGGATAGCGGCGATTTTCGAGCGCGTGGCGGCCCACCGCCTCGACGATGCGCGACACGCCGTCCGCATAGGGCGACGCACCGTAGACGCGCGATTCGAGCTGGAGGCTGCAGGCGCCGTCCTCGATGCGGACCCGGTGATACGCGTGGCGGCCAAGTTCGTCGTCGGGAATGTGCAGTTCGCGGCGCTGCACGTCGGGGTCGCGCACCGAGCGGATGTCCTGCGGCTGCAGGCCGAGCGATCGGCCGATGCCGACCGCGGTGCCGGGCACGGACGTCTTCGTTGCCTGGTGCGATTCGACGAGGCTGATATCGCAGTTGCGAAACAGGTGACCGCTCGTTTCCAGCATGCTCATGAACTTGAGCATCAGGATATTGGTGTTCGGGCACAGCACGATCGGGAAATCGTGAGACCCGGTTTCGAGATCGGAGCCCGTGGAAAGCTCGACGAGCGGCGAACCCGTCGCGCGGCAGAAGGCGATCGCGGCGGGGAGTTCCCGGCCGGACCCCGCGTGCACGACGATCGATGCGACGTCCGCTCGCGCGCTGTCCGACCACGACACGACCTGATACGTGTTGTCCAGGTTGTGCGAGCCGAGCAGCTCGGTTGCCAGCTTGCCTGAACCAACGACGACGACTTGCATGTGATTGACTGGATGAGATTCGATGAACGACCGGGCGTTTCGCGCACCGTTGCCTTGACGGTTGAAGCAATTCGGTGCGCAAGCGGGCCGATTTGACCGACGCATTATGCCCGGACATCGGCGCGCGCGCCGGCCGGCGGCGCGCCCGCATGCCAGAATGACCGAGGGCGGCGCGCGTATCGTGCACCGCAATCAACCAGCCAGGAGGTGGAAGCGATGGAAACCGGCATCAACGGATCGGTGGTGGCGATCACGGGCGGCTTTGGTCATCTCGGCCTCGCAACGGCGGCGTGGCTGGGCGCGCGAGGCGCGCGCATCGCGCTGATCGGGCGGGGCGCGGCGCCGGCCGCGGAAACGCTGCCGGCGGGGCTCGCCGGCGCGCGCTGCATCGGCGGCGCCGACCTGGTCGACGAGCAGGCCGCCGTGCAGGCGCTCGATGCCGTGCAGCGCGAGTTCGGCCGGCTCGATGCGCTGCTCAACATCGCGGGCGCGTTCGCGTGGGAAACGGTGGCCGACGGCGACGTCGCCACCTGGGACCGGATGTATGCGCTCAACGTGAAGACGGCGCTGAACGCGTCGAAGGCGGCGCTGCCGCATCTGCTGCAGCGTCCGTCGGGCCGGATCGTCAATATCGGCGCGGGCGCGGCGCTCAAGGCCGGGCCCGGGATGGGCGCGTATGCGGCCGCGAAGTCCGGCGTCGCGCGGCTGACCGAAGCGCTCGCGGCGGAGCTGCGCGACACGGGCGTGACGGTCAACGCGATCGCGCCGAGCATCATCGATACGCCGCAGAACCGCGCGGACATGCCCGATGCGGACTTCACGCGCTGGGTCCAGCCGAGCGAGATCGCGGCGACGATCGGGTTCCTGTTGTCGGCGGATGCGCAGGCGATCCGCGGCGCGTGGATTCCGGTGAGCGGCCGGGTCGAGTAGGCCGGCGCCGCGTCGCGCGCCGGTACGGACACCCGCCGCCGGCGTTTTTCGATGGGCCTGCTGACGCCGTGCGTAAAATACCGGACCGCATAGTGCGAGCAGACCCGAAAACAATGAATCAGCCCAATATCCTGGTGGTCGAAGACGAATTGGCCATCGCGGACACGATCGTCTACGCGCTCGGCACGGACGGCATGCAGACCGTGCACTGCACGCTCGGGCATGCCGCGCTCGAGCGCTTGCGCGAAGCGCGCTTCGATCTCGTCGTGCTCGACGTCGGGCTGCCCGACATCAACGGCTTCGAAGTCTGCCGGACGCTGCGCACGTTCACGGACGTGCCGGTGATCTTCCTCACCGCAAGGCACGACGAGATCGACCGGATCGTCGGGCTGGAAATCGGCGCGGACGACTACGTGGTCAAGCCGTTTTCCCCGCGCGAGCTGGCCGCGCGCGTGCGGGTCATCCTGCGCCGGCTCAACCGGCCGGCCGCGCAGCCGCGCGCGCAGGGGCCGGGCACGCCGGACGTGGCGGCAGGCTTCGCGCTGGATGCGGACGGCGCGCGGCTCGCGTGGCTCGGCCAGACGCTGAACCTCACGCGCTACGAATTCGGCCTGCTGGCGCTGCTCGTCCGGCATCCCGGGCGCATCTATTCGCGCGACCAGCTGATGGACCTCGTGTGGCGAGACGCGCTCGACACGACCGACCGCACGGTCGACACCCATATCAAGACGTTGCGCGCGAAGCTGCGTGCAATCGATCCGGCGCGCGACCCGATCCGCACCCATCGCGGGATGGGCTATTCGCTGCAACCGTAACGCGGGCCATCGACTCATGCACATCGGACTGCGGATCTTTTTCGGCTTCTTCCTGATCGTCGGCCTCGCCGCGCTGATCACGCTGCGGGTGTTCGTCCAGGAAGTCAAACCCGGCGTCCGGGAGGCGATGGAGGACACGCTGGTCGACACGGCCCAGGTGCTCGCCACGCTCGCCGCCGACGACATGGCCAGCGGTCACATCGGCGACGGCGCGTTTGCCCGGCAGCTCGAAAAGCTGCATGCGAGCCCGCTCCGCGCGAATGTCTGGGGCATGCGCAAGGACACGATCAGCTATCGCATCTACGTCACCGACGCGCACGGGATCGTGCGTTACGACTCCGCGGGCAAGGCGCTCGGCAAGGACTATTCGCGCTGGAACGACGTCTACCGGACGCTGCGCGGCGAGTACGGCGCGCGCAGCACCCGCGCGGACCCGAACGACGAAAGCAGCACCGTGATGCACGTCGCCGCGCCGATCCGCAACGGCAACGCGATCATCGGCGTGCTGACCATCGCGAAGCCGAACCAGGCCGTCGCGCCGTTCATCGCGCGCAGCCAGCGCAAGATCATGCAGTACGGGGCGCTGCTGATGGGCGGCGCGATCCTGATCGGCGTCGCGTGCACGTGGTGGCTGGTGCTCGGCCTGCGCCGGCTGCAGCGCTATGCGCGCACGATCGCGGCGGGCGAGCGCGCGGTCATGCCGCTGCAGGGCGCCAACGAACTCGCGGAGCTCGGGCGCGCGGTGGAGAGCATGCACCGGCGCCTCGAGGACCGGCAGTACGTCGAGAACTACATCCACACGCTCACGCACGAGATGAAGAGCCCGCTCGCGGCCATCAGCGGCGCGGCCGAGCTGCTGCAGGAGGAGATGCCCGTCGCGAACCGCCGGCGCTTCACGGACAACATCCGTCACCAGGCCGGCCGCCTCGAGCACATGATCCGCAAGCTGCTCGCGCTGGCCGAGGTCGAGCAGAAGCAGCGCCTGTCGGCGCACGAAACGGTCGCGCTCACGCCGCTGCTCGAACAACTGCTGGAGGATGCCGAGCCGCGCGCGCGCCAGTGCGGGGTGACGCTGCAACTGGAGCGGCCGTCGGCGAGCGGGGACGCCGCGGTCGTGGCGGGCGATGCGTTCCTGCTGCGCCAGGCGCTCGGCAACCTGCTGGAGAACGCGCTGGATTTCGCGCCGCGCGGCAGCGTGGTCAAGGTCGCGCTGGATCGGCAGGCGGCGGGCAGGACGCACGTCATCGCGATCCGCGTGACGGATGACGGCCCGGGCATTCCCGACTACGCGATGGCGCGCGTGTTCGAGCGGTTCTATTCGCTGCCGCGACCGGACGGCCGCGATCGCAGCACGGGCCTCGGCCTGTGCTTCGTGCGCGAGGTCGCGATGCTGCACCACGGCAGCATCGCGCTCGCCAACCGCGCGGAAGGCGGCGCCTGCGCGACGCTGACGCTGCCGTCGGCGGGCTGAGCCCCGGAGCCTGCTTCACGTTCGCCACACATTCGCTTCACGTCCGCTTCGGCGGCGCTTCACCCGACACGATCATGCTGAGCGGACTGTTCCACTCCGGTATCCGCTCACATGAATCGAGTCCTGTTGTTCAAGTCCCTGATCACGGCGTGCCTCGTGCTGCTCATCCTGATCCCGCTGCATCTGGTGAGCAGCATCGTGCAGGAGCGCGCGTCGTACCGCGAAGACGCGTTGAGAAGCATCTGGTCCAGCTATGCGGGGCCGCAGACCATGACCGGGCCGATCCTGGTCGTGCCGTACACGGAAGTCACCCGCATCCGGACCGAGGCGGCGCCCGGCCAGCCGGCGAGCGAGCGCGTGCAGACCGAAGCGAAGCGCCTGCTGGTGTTCCCGAAGACCCTGAGCGTCAAGGGCGGACTTGCGACCAGCGTCCGCTACCGCGGCATTCACAAGGCGCTGGTGTACGACCTGCAGAGCCGCTGGGAGGGCACGCTCGCGTTGCCGGACCTGAAGCAGCTGCAGCAGTCGGCCGGCCACGTGAGCTTCGCGATCGGCAATCCGTACCTCGCGTTCGGCATCAGCGACATTCGCGGCCTGATGGCGCAGCCGGTGCTGGTTCTCGGCGGCAAGCGGCTGACGATGGAGCAGGGCGCGCAGCTCCCGAGCCTGCGTCAGGGCGTGCATGCGGACGTCGACCTCGGCGCGTTCCCCGCCGCGTCCTCCGCCGCGTCCGCCGAAAACGTCGTGCCGTTCAGCATCGAGCTGCCGCTGTTGGGCGCGCAATCCGTTGCGTTCGCGCCGATCGCCGACCAGAACGATTTCTCGCTGAAATCCGCGTGGCCGCACCCGAGTTTCGACGGCGCGTTCCTGCCGCGCACCCGCACCGTCGATGCCGGCGGCTTCGCGAGCGCATGGAGCCTGACGTCCTTCAACACGAAGGTGCGCGAGCAGATCGCGGCGGGCAGCGGGGACGAGGCGCTCGAAGCCGCCTCGGTCTCGCTGATCGAGCCGGTCAACGTCTATCTCGAAGCCGAGCGCGCGACGAAGTACGGGGCGCTGTTCGTGATGCTCACCTTCGCGAGCTTCTTCATGTTCGAGCTCGTGAAGCGGCTGCGCATTCACCCGATCCAGTACCTGCTGGTGGGCCTGTCGCTCGCGCTGTTCTTCCTGCTGCTGCTGAGCCTGTCCGAGCACATCGCGTTCGAGTACGCGTATCTGGCGGCGAGCGGCGCGTGCATCGGCCTGCTCGGCTTCTACCTGTCGTTCGTGCTGCACAGCGTGAAGCGCGGGGCCGCGTTCGCCGGGCTGCTGGCGCTGCTGTATGCCGCGCTCTACGGGCTGCTGCTGTCGGAAGACAATGCGCTGATGCTCGGTTCGCTGCTGCTGTTCGCGATTCTCGCCGGCATCATGACGCTCACCCGGCGCATCGACTGGTATTCGGTCGGCGCGGCGTGGCAGCCGCTGGCCGACGAGCCGAAGGCAGGCGCAGCGAAGCCGGACGCGCCGGCGCAGTGATCGCGCGCAATCGAGGGAAGCGGCCGGCCGGGATCGTCCCGGCCGGCAGGTCGCGCGGCATCCACTTATACTGGGTGTTCCCCGTCACTCAATCAGCGCCGTGCCCAAGCCTGCCTCTCCGGATTCGTCCGCCGACGATCCGCGTCCGACCCCGCCTCAGCAACCGGAACTCGAAGACTGCTGCAACAGCGGCTGCTCGCCATGCATCTTCGACCTGTACGAGGATGCGATGGAGCGCTATCGCGTCGAGCTGGCCGAATGGGAAGCGCGACAGGCGAAACGCAAGCGGCGGCGGTGAGCCGCCGGCTCACGCGGTCACGTTCAGCCGCCGCCGATATGTGCTGAGATCGCTGGAACGACTCGTCTATATCGACGATTTCTTCATCCGCGAGCAATACGTTCCCGATTGGTGTGAGTTGCAAGCGTTCTGAGCGCAATGCAAGGTTCGGCGCGAGCGGACGCTCCGCTGCCGTCTATCGGTATCCGGGGCGACATTCCGTGTCGTCGCCGACATACGCCAGCAACCCCCGCACCAGCGCATCGAACGTCGCCCGGCAGCGCGGGCTCGCGCGCAGGTCTTCGTGCATCACGACCCACGTTTCCAGCGGCAGCGCGACCTGATCCGGCAGCACGCGCACGAGCCGCGCATCGCGTTTCGCGAGCGCCGTCTGGCAGATGCCGATTCCATATCCCGCGCGGATCAGCGCCAGTTGCGCCAGGTTGCTGTCCGTGCGCAGCGCGAACGCGTCACGGTTCCAGACGGGCAGCGCATGCGCCGCCGCGCGCAGGAACGGCGTCATTGCGTCGAACCCGATCAGCGCATGGTGCGCGAGCTCGGCCAGCGTCGCCGGCGCGCCGTGCTCGGCGAGATAGTCGTCACGCGCATACATGCCCAGTTCGATGTTCCCGATGCGCCGCGCGACGAGCGCATCCTGCGCGGGCGGCGCCATGCGGACCGCGATGTCGGCTTCACGGTTCAGCACGTCCTGGATGCGGTCGGTCGGCGCGAGCTCCACGACGAGCCCCGGATGGTCGCGCCGCAACTGCGTCAGCATCGGCGGCAGCACTTCGACGCCGATCACGTCGCTCGCCGAGATGCGCACGACGCCGCTGACGCCGCTGCCGTGACTCGCCGCCGCGCGTTCGAACGCGGCCGCCGCGCTGCGCAGCGTCTCGGCATGGCCGCGCAGCGCCAGCGCGGCCTCGGTCGGCAGCAGCCCGGACGGCGAGCGGGTGAACAGGGTCTGGCCGAACGCGGCTTCGAGCGCGGCGACGTGCCGGCCCGCAGTCGGCTGCGTGATGCCGAGCGCGCGCGCCGCGCCCGACAGCGACCCTTCGGTCAGCACCGCGAGGAAGGTTCGAATCAGTTCCCAGTTGAGATCGGAGGTCATACGGAAATGTATAGCGGATCGATCATGTTCGCCAATTCCTTGCTATCCCGATGCGGCCCAGAATGCGCTCACGACGGATTCATTTCAGGAGAGCGGCAATGACGACGGAAGGTCAACACGCGGAACGGCTGGCGCTGGTGCTCGGCGCGACGGGCGGCATCGGCGGGGAAGTCGCGCGGCAGCTGCGCGACGCGGGCTGGCGGGTGCGGGCGCTGCAGCGCGGGCTGACGGACGCCACGGCGCAGCGCGACGGGCTGGCCTGGGTGCGCGGCGACGCGCTCGACCGCGATGCCGTGATGCAGGCGGCGCGCGGATGCGCGGTGATCGTGCATGCGGTCAACCCGCCGGGCTATCGCCGCTGGTCCGAATGGGTGCTGCCGATGATCGACAACACGATCGCGGCGGCCGCGGCGGCGGGCGCGACCGTCGTGCTGCCGGGCACGGTCTACAACTACGGCGCCGACGCGTTTCCGGTCCTGCATGAAGATGCGCCGCAGCATCCGTCCACCCGCAAGGGGGCGATCCGGGTCGAACTGGAGCGCCGGCTGCAGGACGCGGCCGCGCGCGGCGTGCGGACGATCATCGTGCGCGCCGGTGATTTCTTCGGGCCGCGGGCCGGCAACAACTGGTTTTCGCAAGGGCTGGTGAAGCCCGGGCAGCCGCTCGGGGCCGTGAGCCTGCCGGGGCGGCGCGGCGTCGGCCATCAATGGGCGTACCTGCCGGACGTGGCCCGCGCGATGGTGGAGCTGATCGCGCGGCGGGAGACGCTGGCGCCGTTCGCGCGCTTCCACCTGGCCGGGCACTGGGACGCGGACGGCACGGAAATGGCGCAGGCGATCTGCCGCGTCGCGCAACGGCATGGGGTGCGTCCGGCATTGCGGCGCTTTCCGTGGTGGCTCGTGCGCGCGGCGTCGCCGTTCGTGCCGACGCTGCGCGAGCTGCTCGAGATGCGTTATCTGTGGCGCGAGCCGGTCCGCCTGGACAACGCGCGGCTGATCGCGGTGCTGGGGCGCGAGCCGCATACGCCGCTCGACGCGGCTGTCGAGGCGACGCTGGTGGGGCTGGGGTGTTTGCGGTGATCGATGCATCGACGACGTCCGGCATGCCGATCGGGAGAGGACGTGCCGCCGTGTTGGCGGCTCGCGACAGCGCGCGCGTTACCGCCTTCCCGTCGGCAATGCGCTTCTGCTATGATCCGCGCTCCCTTCCTTGACGCTGCTGCGGGAAGGTACTCGAGACCACCGGTTTGCCGGAGGTCGCGTCGTACCTTTTCCATTCCAGGCAGCGATGTCTACTTTTCCCCGCTTGAAAAAAGCCTTGCAACGGCAAGGCATCCGCGTCGACTACCAGGCCGGCGTCTACCACCTGCGCAACGAACAGTCGCAGGCCTCCGTGCTGTTGCCCGCCGCCTTGCCGCTCGAGGAGAAGGCGGTGCGGCAACTGCTGTCCTTCGCGGCGGTGCGTTCGCCCGATCATCGCCACGGCGTCTGCAAGGCATGCGCGACGCCGGACTTTCATCCGGGCGGAATCGCGCCCGTCGGATCGATCGTCGCGACCGACGACGCGTTCGTGATTCCCGCCGCGGTCGGCACCGACATCAACTGCGGGATGCGCCTGCTGACGACCGGACTCAAGCGGTCGTCGCTCGCGCCGCTCGAATCGCGCATCGTCGAGCGCCTGACCCGCGCGATCCTGGCGGATCACCGGGACGTGCCCGTCAACGGCGATGCGTTCCGGGCGCTGTTCGACACGGGCCCTGACGCGTTCATCGATCGTGTCGCGCCGCACGGCATCTGGCAGCAGGTCGATCGAGACCGGCTCGTGCGCGAGCTGTCCGCGTGCATCGGTCTCGGCCGGTTCGACGGCAGTTCGACGTATGCGCCGCACGCGCACGTCGGAGCCCGCGAAACGTTTCGCGATCCGTGCCTCGGCACGCCGGGTTCGGGCAATCATTTCGTCGAGCTGCAGGTCGTCGACGAAGTGCTCGACCGGCATGCGGCCTATCGCGCCGGGCTCGCGCGCGACGACGTCGTCGTGATGATCCACAGCGGCTCGCGCGATGTCGGCTTCTACGTCGGGCGGCGCTGGATGGATCGTGCGCGCGCGGCGTGGCCGGCGGGCTTGAAGCATCCGGAGAGCGGCCTCTATGGACTCTCCGGGGAGCTGGCGCGCGAGTATCTGGCCGCCATGGGCACGGCCGCGCGCTATGCGTGGCTGAATCGCGTGGTGCTCGCCGAGATGGTGCGCAAGGCGCTCGCCGAGCTGACGGGCGGGACGCATTCGACGCTGGTCGTGGACGTGCCGCACAACGTCGTGCTTCAGGAGGACGGGATGAATATCCATCGCAAGGGCGCCACGCCGGCCCGCGAAGGCGACCTCGCGTTGATCCCGGGTTCGATGGGCGACGCGTCGTACCTGGTGACGGGGCTCGGTCATCCGGACTGGCTGTGGTCCTGCAGCCACGGCGCCGGCCGGAGCGTGCGCCGGCAGGCCGTGAGGCGGCTTCGCACGGAGCGCGCGCCGGGCGCATGGACCTGCGTCACGCTTCGCGAGGAGCGCCGCATCGAGGAAGCGCCGGAAGCATACAAGCCGATCGGACCGGTGATCGACGCGCAGGAACAGGCCGGCCTGATACGCGGCGCGGTGCGGCTCAAGCCGTGGCTCACGTTCAAGGCGTGACTAGAGCCTGTTATGAACCTATATGAATGAAGTCAATGATTTTGGGCAGCATTAGACAGGCGAAGGCGAGGAAATGGAATCCGGCCAGCGTGTGAGGTAAGCGTTCATAGTCGCGCGCGAGGCGTCGAAAGCGCGCGGCCCATGCGAAGCTGCGCTCGACCACCCAGCGTCTGGGCAGCAACACGAAACCGCGTTTGGCCTCGGTGTGCTTGACCACCTCCAACTCAATGCCGTGGCTTTGTGCTGCCTGACGAGCCGCTTCGCCGGTATAGCCCTGGTCCACGTACGCAAGCGCCACGCTCTGGCCGGTCAATTCTTGTACCGCATGGGCCAATTGCTCGACCTGTTCGCGATCCTGCTCATTGGCCGGTGTCACATGCAGTGCCAGCAACTGACCCAGAGTATCGACCGCCAGATGCACTTTCGAACCCTTGCGGCGCTTCGCGCCGTCGTAGCCGGCGCGTGCACCGGATTCCGGTGTCGATTGCAATGTGCGGCTGTCCAGGATCATGGCACTCGGTTGCGCTTTGCGTCCATCGCACACGCGCAACAGTTCTCGCAGATCATGCACGATCGCCTCGAAACAGCCCGCTCGCATCCAGCGCTGCGTCTGTTGATAGACCGCTTCCCACGGGGGCAGGTCATTAGGCAACATGCGCCACGGCGCGCCGCTCCTGATCAGCCAGCGCAGCGCATTGAAGACCTCGCGAAGCTCGTGGCGGCGTTGTTCACTGTCTTCTCGCACCAGCGCCAGATACGGCACTACGAACGACCATTCTTCGTCGCTTACATCGCTCGGATAAGGCTTGCGGGTTTTCATCCCGACATCTTGCCTTATCAGCGGCAAAGTTCATAACATCCTCTAAGGCCGGCGTTGCACGTCACGACATCACGGGCCATCGAACGCCAGCGTCGGCACGTCGACGGCCATCGCGCCGCCGTCCGCGACGAGCGTCGCGCCCGTCACGAACGACGCGTCCGGCGACGCGAGGAACGCGCACACGGCCGCGATTTCGTCCGGCTCGGCCGCGCGCCGCAGCGGCACGTCGGCGCTGACGCGCGCATAGGCCGCGTCGAGCGATTCGCGGTGGCGTGCCATCAGGGGCTCCATTTCCGCGTCGGCCATCGGCGTGCGGACCCATCCCGGGCAGACGGCGTTCGCGCGCACGCCGTGCGGCCCGTAGTCCCGCGCAAGCGAGCGCGCGAGCCCGAGCAGCGCATGCTTGCCGACCGTGTACCCGCACACGCCGGGCCCGGCCGCGAGCGCAGCAATCGACGCGACCAGCACGATGCTGCCGCGTTGCGCGATCAGGTCGGGCAGGCACGCGCGGGCGCTGACGAAGGCGGTGTCGAGGTTCGCGTGCAGCGCGTCGCGCCACTGCGCGTCGTCGGTTTCGTGCGCGCGGCCGAGGCCGTGCCCGCCCGCGCAGGCGACGAGCGCGTCGATGCGGCCGAAGCGGTCGGCGATGCGCGGCATGAGGCGGAGCCAGTCGGCCGTGCTCGCGGCGTCGCCGGCGAGCGCGAGGCCGCCGGTGTCGGCCGCCAGCACGTCGAGCGGCGCCTGACGGCGGCCGATCAGCACGACCCGGTCGCCGCGGCCGGCGAAGCGCCGCGCGCACGCGGCGCCGATGCCGGTGCCCGCGCCGGTGATCACGATCGTGCGGGGAGGCGGGTGGGGCATGTTGGTCTCCGGAAGGGCGCGATTCCGGTTACTGTAGGCGGCGCGAGGCCGCGCGGGTATCAGCCGAATGGGTGAATGTGAAACGGAGAGGGTGAGCACGGGACGGAATGCAGCCGCTCGGCATGCGTTGGCATTTTGCAAAGAATGACGATGTCGCCGCCCCGATCGCTCTATGCTCCGTATCTTTGCGACAAGCGGTCGAAGGTTGGCAAAATGGCGCGGGCGGCCAAGGGCGTGGTTGCCGCGCGATAGCAAGCCGGACCCGGCTTGCCGCAATGGAAATTGCCTGCCGGGCTCGGTCCGGCCAGTGCAACGGCAATGAAAGGGGGGAGCCGGCAATGAGGCTGGACGACGAAACCGAAAGCCAGAACGTCGAAGATCGCCGCGGCGGCGGTGGATTCGGCGGCGGGCGGGCGACGATCGGCATCGGCACGATCGTCGTCGCGCTGGCCGCCTCGTATTTCTTCGGAATCGACCCGCGGGTCGTGCTCGAAGGCGCATCGGCGCTGCAGGGCGCGCGGCAGCAGGCCCAGCCGCAGGCGCAGCATCAGGCACAGCATCAGGGCGCGCCCGCGACCGACGCCGGCGCGGTATTTACCCGCAAGGTGCTAGGCAACATCGAGCGGACCTGGACGACGATTTTCTCGACGCAACTGCACGAGCAGTACCAGCCGCCGAAGCTCGTGATGTTCACGAACGCGACGCCGACGGCCTGCGGCACCGGGCAAACCGCAATGGGCCCGTTCTACTGTCCGGGCGACCGGAAGGTATACATCGATCTCGGGTTCTACGACGACCTGCGCCGGCGCTTCGGCGCGGGCGGCGATTTCGCGCAGGCGTACGTGATCGCGCACGAGGTCGGTCATCACGTGCAGAACCTGCTCGGCATTTCCGGCAAGGTCGACGCCGCGCGCCGCCGTTCGAGCGAGGCGCGCTCGAACGCGCTGTCGGTGCGCATGGAACTGCAGGCCGACTGCTTCGCGGGCGTCTGGGCGAACAACGCGCAGCGCGCGAACCAGCGGCTCATCGAGCCCGGCGATTTCGAGCAGGGCCTGAAGACGGCGGCGGCGATCGGCGACGATCGTTTGCAGCAGCAAGGGCAGGGTTACGTGGTGCCGGAGAGCTTCACGCACGGCAGCAGCGAACAGCGCGTCTATTGGCTCAGGCGCGGCCTCGAGTCGGGCGAACTGAGCGCGTGCGATACGTTCGCGGCGAACGCGCATTGATGCGGACGGCACTGCGCGGGCGCGCGTCGCAACGCTGAAGCCAGCCGGTTCGCAGAGCAGCCACGTGCAAGTCGTCATCGCGGCGAATTGCCGATTTGCGCTCACGCAACGCTTGCCGTCGCCCGTAGGCTGCGCTGACGTTCGATGCGTCTGTCCGCTCGCCGATGCCCATCATGCCGACCTCATCCGCTTCGTCCGATCCCGCTGCCGACTGGTGCCGTGCGCTGTGCGCGTGCGTGGCGGCATTCGACGCATTCGCGAGCCCATCGGCGATCGTGTTCTACCGGCTCGACGCGAGCGGCGAGCCGGCGGATTTCGAACTGTTCGGGATGCCGGAGTCGATGCACCGCACTTACGTCGCCCGCTATCGGATGCTCGATCCGCTGCATCCGTCGCGTTGTGCGGCGGGTGAGGGCGCGGTCGTCACGCTCGCGTCGCAACTGCCTGACGAACGCCGCGAAGCATCGGCGTATTGGACACGCTTCCTGTGCCGGCATGATGTCGCCGATGTGGTCGAAATCTGGCTGCGCGACGCCGGCGTGACGGTCGGCGCGTTCTCGCTGCTGCGGTTCGGTGCGGCCGGCGAAAGCGCGGCCGGCCGGTTCGCACTGGGCGAGATCGACGCGCTCGCGCGTCTGCAACCGGTCGCCGAAGCCGCGCTGAGCCCACTGCTGCGCGCGCGACGCGGGATTCACCGGATCGGCTGCGAGGAACGCCTGACCTACCGCGAGGAACAGATCGCGCGCCTCGTGCGCGACGGCCGTTCGAACAAGGAGATCGCGCGCGATCTCGCGCTCGGCCAGCCGACGATCAAGACTCACCTGATGCGCATGTACCGCAAGCTCGGCGTGTCGAACCGGACCGAGATGGTCCGGGCGCTGTTCCTGTAATCATCCCGATCCTGATTCCGCTCGCGATCGTCTATCTGACCGTTCGCACGCGACGCACGCCACGCGCTTGCCAATTTGCGCTCACGTCCTCCCCAACGCGCTCGATAAAGTGATCCGACGCCCGCGTGCCCCGGCACGCGGCCTCGCCAGGACCTTCTTCGAGACGCCCATGACCTCATCGACCTTCGTCGCCGTCAGCGACACCGTGCGCCGCTTCGTCGCGCGCGACTTCGGCCTCTTCATCGACGGCGACATGCAGCCCGCGCACGCATCGGCGCGGCTCGACGTGCACGACCCGGCGACCGGCGAACGGCTCGCGACGGTCGCGAACGCCGACGAACACGACGTCGAGCGCGCGGTTGCCAGCGCAAGACGCGCGTTCGACGCGCGCGTGTGGCGCGGCCTGCGCCCGGCGGACCGCGAACGCATCCTGCTGAAGCTCGCCGACCTGATCGAGCGCGACGCCGAAACGCTCGCGCAGCTCGAAACGCTGAACCAGGGCAAGTCGATCCACGTCGCGCGCGCGGTCGAGGTCGGCGCGAGCGTCGAATACGTGCGCTACATGGCCGGCTGGGCGACCAAGATCACCGGCCAGACGCTCGACGTGTCGATCCCGTTTCCGCCGGGCGCACGCTACACAGCCTATACGCGCAAGGAGCCGGTCGGCGTGGTCGCCGCGATCGTGCCGTGGAATTTCCCGCTGATGATCGCCGTGTGGAAGCTCGTGCCCGCACTCGCGGCCGGCTGCACGATTGTGCTGAAGCCGTCGCCGGAAACGCCGCTCACCACGCTGCGCCTCGCCGAGCTTGCACTGGAAGCGGGCGTGCCGCCGGGCGTGTTCAACGTCGTCACGGGCGGCCGCGTGTGCGGCGCGGCGCTCGCGAGCCATCCGTCGATCGCGAAGATCTCGTTCACGGGTTCGACCGCGACCGGCAAGCTGGTCGGCGCGGCGGCCGTGCAGAACATGACGCGCTTCTCGCTCGAGCTCGGCGGCAAGAACCCGATCGTGATGCTCGACGACGTCGACGTCACGCAGGCGCTCGACGGCGTCGCGGCCGGTGCGTTCTTCAACCAGGGGCAGGTGTGCGCGGCCGCGTCGCGAATCTACGTGCACCGCAGCAAGTTCGCGCAGCTCGCGGACGGCCTCGCGGGCATTGCGCAATCGATGAAGCTCGGGCCGGGGCTCGACACGGCCGCGCAAGTCAATCCGCTCGTGTCCGCGCACCACCGCGACAAGGTCGTCCAGCATATCGGACAGGCGCGCCGCGACGGCCACACGTTCCTCGCCGGCGGCACGCCCGTCGACGACCTGCCCGGCTATTTCGTGAAGCCGGCCGTGATCGCCGACCCGCACCCCGACAGCGCGATCGTGCGCGACGAGGTGTTCGGCCCGGTGGTCGTCGTGCTGCCGTTCGACGATGCGGCCGACGCGGTGCGGCTCGCGAACGCGTCGCCGTATGGGCTCGCCGCGAGCATCTGGAGCAACGACCTGACGCGCGTGATGAACCTCGTGCCGCAAATCGAGGCCGGCACCGTGTGGGTGAACTGCCACATCCCGCTCGACCCGTCGATGCCGTTCGGCGGCTACAAGCAGTCGGGCATCGGCCGCGAGTTCGGCCAGCACGCGATCGACGGCTTCACCGAAACCAAATCCGTCTGCATCGCGCACTGACGCGCGGCGCGGCCCTGCACACCCATCCCAAAGCGGAGACTGCAATGAGCTACAACGAAGCGAAGTTCTGGCACCCGATGCTGCACCCGAACGAAATGAAGCGGCGCGCGCCGATCCGCATCGTCCGCGGCGACGGCTGTTACGTGTTCGACGAAACCGGCAAGCGCCTCGTCGACGGCGTCGCGGGCCTGTGGAACGTCAACGTCGGCCACAACCGCAAGGAAGTGAAGGACGCGATCGTGCGCCAGCTCGACGAGCTCGAATACTTCCAGCTGTTCGACGGGATCAGCCACCCGCGCGCGGAGGAGCTGTCGAAGCTGCTGATCGACATGCTCGAACCGGAAGGGATGCGCCGCGTGCTGTACAGCTCGGGCGGCTCGGATTCGATCGAGACCGCGCTGAAGATCGCGCGCCAGTACTGGAAGGTGCGCGGCCAGGCGGACCGCACGAAGTTCATCTCGCTGAAGCAGGGCTACCACGGCACGCATTTCGGCGGCGCGTCGGTGAACGGCAACACGGTGTTCCGCCGCAACTATGAACCGAACCTGCCGGGGTGCTTTCACGTCGAGACGCCGTGGCTGTACCGCAACCCGTTCACGCAGGACCCCGAAGCGCTCGGCCGGATCTGCGCGGAGCTGCTGGAGCGCGAGATCCTGTTCCAGAGCCCCGACACGGTCGCCGCGTTCATCGCCGAGCCGATCCAGGGCGCGGGCGGC
Source organism: Burkholderia sp. MSHR3999 (assembly GCF_000833595.1). Classification (NCBI taxonomy): domain Bacteria; kingdom Pseudomonadati; phylum Pseudomonadota; class Betaproteobacteria; order Burkholderiales; family Burkholderiaceae; genus Burkholderia; species Burkholderia sp. MSHR3999. Next base: position 1,916,544 of record NZ_JRFO01000007.1, on the reverse strand, counting down.
GTGATCGTGCCGCCGGCCAACTACTGGCCGCTGGTGCGCGAGGTGTGCGACCGCTACGGCGTGCTGCTGATCGCCGACGAAGTGGTGACCGGCTTCGGCCGCAGCGGCAGCCTGTTCGGCAGCCGCGGCTGGGGCGTGCGCCCGGACATCATGTGTCTCGCGAAGGGCATCTCGTCCGGCTACGTGCCGCTCGGCGCGACGGCCGTCAATGCGCGGATCGAGGAAGCGTTCGCGCAGAACGCCGATTTCGGCGGCGCGATCATGCACGGCTACACGTACGCGGGCCACCCGGTCGCGTGCGCGGCCGCGCTCGCGAGCCTCGATATCGTGCTGAAGGAGGATCTGCCGGCCAACGCGGCGAAGCAGGGCGCGTACCTGCTGGAAGCGTTGCAGCCGTTCGCCGGGCGCTTCGCGGCGGTCGGCGAGGTGCGCGGCAAGGGGCTGATGCTCGCGCTCGACCTCGTCGCGGACAAAGAGACCCGCGAGCCGATCGATCCGCTGTCCGGCTACGCGAACGCGGTCGCCGAAGTCGCGCGCGAGCACGGCGTGCTGGTGCGCCCGGTCGGCACGAAGATCATCCTGTCGCCGCCGCTCGTGATCCAGCGCGAGCAGCTCGACCGGATCGTCAACGCGCTCGCGGCCGGCTTCGAGGCGGTGCCGTTCGCGTAACGGCGTCAGGCGCCGGGGCGGGCGGTGCGTGCGCCGCCCGCCGGTTTGCCGATTTGCGCTATCTCAAGGCTTTTTTGCCTGCGTATTTTTTCGACATCGAATGATCAAACCGGAGACAAGGATGTCGGGATCGTCAGGGTTTACCAGCGCGGCAACGGACGCATCGGCCGGCGCGCCGGCGGCGGAGGCAGGCGGCACGGCGCTCAAGGCCGGCGCGGTCGGTTTCCCGACCGCGCTCGCAAGCGCCGTCGGGCTCATCATGGCGAGCCCGGTGATTCTCACCGCGACGTCGGGCTTCGGGATGGGCGGCTGGGCGTTCGCGGTCGCGATGCTCATCGCGTTCGTGATGATGCAGGCGCAGGCGACGACGTTCTCCGAAGCCGCCGCGATGCTGCCGACCGCGGGCTCGGTTTACGATTACCTGTCATGCGGGCTCGGCCGCTTCTGGGCGATCACCGGCACGATCTCCGCGTACTTCCTCGTGCACGTGTTCGCCGGCACCGCGGAGACGATCCTGAGCGGCATCATGGCGCTCGTCAATTTCGAATCGCTGAACGCGGCGCTCGAGAAGCACGACAGTTCGTGGCTCGTCGGCGTCGGCCTCGTGATCACGTTCGCGATCACCAACATCATCGGCATCAAGGTGTTCAGCAAGCTCGAGATCGTGCTGACGGCCGGCATGTGGCTGTCGCTGATGATCTTCGGCATCCTCGGCATCGCCGCCGCGCCGGCCGTGCAGCTCGACGGCTGGTTCGGCCGCCCGGAAATCGGCGCGTCGCTGCCGGCCGTGCTGTCGCTCGTCGGGATGGCGATGTTCATGTTCGTCGGCTGCGAGTTCGTCACGCCGCTCGCGCCGGAGATGAAGGCGCCGGGCCGGACGATCCCGCGCGCGATGGCGCTCGGCCTCGTCGGCGTCGCGATCTGCATGTTCCTGTACGGCGCGGCGATCCGCCGCCAGGTGCCGAACGTGCCGGTCGGCGCGGACGGCCTCACGCACCTGCTCGACACGCCGGGCGCGATTCCCGCGTTTGCGCTGCAGGTGCTCGGGCCGTTCGGCCGCGTGTGGTTCGGCGTCGCGTTCCTGTTTGCCGGCGCCGCGACGATCAACACGCTGATGGCCGGCCTGCCGCGCATCCTGTACGGGATGGCGATCGACGGCGCGCTGCCGCGCTGCTTCGCGTACCTGCATCCGCGCTTCAGGACGCCGGTGGTCGGCATCGTCGCGGCGGCGGTCGTGCCGATCTTCCATGCGTGGCTGATCAACGGCAACCTCGACAGCATCCTGCACCTCGTGCTCGCGGCGACCTGCGCGTGGGGCACCGCGTACCTGCTCGTCACCGCGTCGGTCGTGATGCTGCGGATTCGCCGGCCGGACCTGCCGCGCCCGTACCGCTCGCCGTGGTTCCCGCTGCCGCAGATCGTGTCGAGCGCCGGCATCGTGCTCGCGATCTGGTACATCACGCCGCCGGGCATGAACCCGCGCGACATCTACGTGCCGTTCGGCGCGATGCTCGGGCTGACCGCGCTGTATGCGCTGTTCTGGACCGTCGTCGTGCAGCGCCGCCATCCGTTCAGGCCGGTGCCGGTCGAGGACGTGCTGCGCAACGAGCACGTCGCCGGATGAAGGCCGTGCTCGCCCGTTGGCGCGCCGCGCCCGCTGCGCCGCCGCCTGGCTACCGGCCCGGCGCGACCGCCGCGCGCGTGCTGGCCGACCTGCGCGCGGCGCGCGAAGGCGACGGCGGGGCGAGTGGGGTGGCGAGGCTGCCGAACGGCGTGCGGGTGCGCGTCGCCGAGCAGGTTGCGCGGCAGTTCCTGATGCATACGGTCGGCGTGCGGATTGCAGCAACCGCGCGGGGCCCGGCCGCGCACGGCAGCGCGCGCATCGCGCAGACCGGCTGGCTGCGGCGCACCGGCGTGCGGGCCGCACTCCGGGATGGCTGTGACCCGGGTTTCGGGCGCACCGTCGCGGCGCTGGTGGCCGAGCCGTCGCTCGCCGACGCGCTGCGCCCGCTGCATTTGACGGATTGCACGATCGACGCGCATGACGGACGCTGGACGTTGACCGTCGTGCCGTTCGGCGGCAGCGAGGTCGTGAGCCGGATGCCGTCGTTTCGCCGCTATGTCCGGCTGACCGGCGAGCAGGCCGCGGCGCTGTCGGCGGCCTTGATTGCGTTCGAGCGCGCACTGCGCGGTTTTTTGCGCGGGTAAGCTGTGGCGTCGCGTGCCGCCGCACGATGCCGGCGGCCGCGTGCAAAGGGATCAGGGTTTTAGCGGAGGCGCCGATGCGGTTCCAGTCAGGCTCACATGAAGACGTCCACGAGCACGGGCTCGCCATCGCGGGCTGGCGCCAGGTCTACCGCCAGATGACGCCGGGCCGGTTCAAGGGCACGGTCACGCAGGTGCTTTACGACGACTTCCACTTCTTCCGCGAGACGACCAACCGGCGCGTCGCGCAGACCGGCGTCGCGCCGGCCGGCCGCACGTCGCTGGCGGTGCCGCTGTCGGTGCCGCTTGCCGGCACGTTCCAGGGGCAGCCGGTCGACGGCTACGCGCTGCTCGCGCTGCGCGCCGACGAGGATTTCGAATTCCATACGCCGGAAGGGATGGGGCTCGTCGGCATCAGCGCCGCGTCGGACATGATCGACGAGCTGTGCGACGCCGAATTCGGCGCGACCGGCTCGGGTGCGGGCGTTTCAGGCGCGACCGGCGCGCGCAGGCTGCACCACGTGACGCGGCTGTCCGACGCGCAGGGCGTCGCGCTCGGCGAGCGGCTGTCGGCGCTGATCGACGCCGCGCAGCGCAACCCCGGCTGCCTCGAATATGCGGCGACGCGCCGGATGTTCCGCGACGCGATGCTCGGCATGTTCCTCGATGCGCTCGACCAGCGGATCGGCGCGGAGCGCCGCGACATCACGCACGCGACCTACAGCGACATCGTGCGCCGCTGCGAGAAGCATCTGCGCGAGCGGCCGGAAGAACCCGTCACCGTGCTCGAACTGTGCCGCGCGCTGCGCTGCAGCCGCCGCACGCTGCAGACGAGCTTCCAGCGCGTCGCCGACGTGACGCCCGTCGCCTACCTGCGCACGATCCGCCTGAACGCGGTGCGGCGCCTGCTGCGCACGACGTCCGCGCAGCAGCTCGGCGTCGGCGAGGCGGCCGCGAGCTGGGGCTTCACGCACCTCGGCTATTTCGCGAGCGAGTACCGCGACCTGTTCGGCGAGCTGCCGTCGCAGACGCTGCGCCCCGCGTGAGCGCCATACTCCGTCCGTTTGCCGATTTGCGATAGAGGTCCGGAATTTTCGCTGGATAGAGTCCCGTCACCACATCATCAATCCCATCGCTTCGCTCTGCGAAGCGATGGGCGAAAGGGGACGGGACATGACGATCGGAACGAGAAGACTGGCTGCCGCCGCCGTGGCAGCAGCGGTTTCGTGCATGCACGCGCATGCGCAGACCTCGGGCGGCGTGACGCTCTACGGCACCGTGGACACCGGCATCATCTACTCGACGAACCAGCAGTTCACGCGCGCGGACGGCAGCGTCGGCGGCGGTCATGCGTGGCAGATGGGCGGCGGCAACCTCGTGCCGTCGCGCTTCGGCTTCCAGGGCGCGGAGCCGCTCGGCGGCGGGCTGGACGCGGTGTTCACGCTCGAACAGCAATTCCTGTCCGCGAGCGGGCAGGCGCTGCAGGGCGGCGCGGCGTTCAGCCGGCAGGCGTGGGTCGGCCTGCGGCAGGACGGGCTCGGCGCGCTCGGTCTCGGTCGCCAATACGACTCGTATACGGACATGCTCGGCGCGTACGTGTCGAGCAACAACTGGGCGACGCCGTACGGCTCGCATCTCGGCGACGTCGACAACCTGAACGCCGCGTTCAACTTCAACAATGCGGTGAAGTTCACGAGCGCCGATTTCAACGGCCTCACGTTCGGCGGCACGTTCAGCTTCGGCGGGCAGGCGGGGGACTTTTCCGCGAAGCGCGGCTATGCGCTGGCCGTGTCGTACAACCGCGCGCCCGTGTCGCTCGCGCTCGGCTACCTGAACCTGCGCCAGCCGCTCGATGCGGCGCTCGGCGGCGCGAGCGGCTATATCGGCGATTTCGCATGCAGCAACCCGGGCGCGATGTTCTGCCTGCTGCAGGATGCCGCGTCGATGCGCGCATTCGGCGCGGGCGGATCGGTGGCGCTCGGCAACACGACCGTCGCGCTGACGTATACGCACACGCGCCTCGGTGACAGCCGCTATTTCTCGACGCACGCGCAGCCGCGCGCGCAGGCGTTCACGTTCGACATCGGCGAGTTGAATCTGTCGTACATGTTCTCGCCGGCGTGGCAGGGCGCCGTCGCGTACATCTTCAACGCGGCGCACACCGACGGGCGCGGCACGACGCGCTTCCATCAGGTGAACCTCGGTACGAACTATCAGCTCTCGAAGCGCACCGCGCTGTATGCGGTCGCGATCGGGCAGCTCGCGAGCGGCACGGGGTTCGGCACCGACGCGAACGGCAACGCGGTGAACTATGCGCAAATTCCGGTGCTCGGCAACAGCAATTCGAACCGGCAGCTCGCGGTGATGGGCGGGATTCGCGTGAATTTCTGACCGGGTGCGGCGGCGGCACGCGGCCGCCTGCCACAAATCCTTAACGATCGGCGTGAACAATGGCGTTCGTTTCAGGCGGCTCGATCCGCCGCCCGCGTTGCACACGTGTGCAACGGATTGCCGTTTCGCCACCACGCTGATCGTGAGAGAGACCATGACCCTGCTGAGCCGCCTGCGCGCGCTGTCCGCCGCCGTTGCGCTTTCCGTCTTCGCGTCGCATGCCGTCGCCGCGGACCTCGTCATCGCCGGCCGCGACGACATCTACGGCAAGGGGCTGGCCGACGCCGTCGCCGGTTTCAACAAACTGCACCCGGGCACCGAGATCGAGCTGCTGAAGCTGCCGAACGCGAACCTCTACCAGAAGCTCAAGCTGTCGATGCGCGAGGGCACCGGCGCGTACGACCTCGTGATGATGGACGACACGTGGTCGCCGGAATTCATCGGCAACGGCTGGCTGAAGCCGCTGCCGGCGACGCTCGCCGACGCGGACCTGGTGCCGTCGACGGTCGCGCTCGGCCGCAACGCGGCGGGCACGCTGTTCGCGCTGCCGGTGGTCGGCAACGTCGAGATGTTCGCGTACCGGAAGGACCTGCTCGCGAAATTCAAGCTGCAGCCGCCGCGCAACTGGGACGACGTGCTGAAGATCGCGCAGACCGTCGGCGGCGCGGACAAGAGCGTGTCCGGCGTCGTGTTCCGCGGCACCAAGGGCAATCCGGTCGTGACGGGCTTCCTGCCGATCCTGTGGGCGTACGGCGGCGACGTGCTCGACCGCGCGGGCAACGTGACGATCGATTCGCGCGAGGCGCAGGCGGCGCTCAAGACCTTCCTCGCGCTGAAGGCGTCCGCGCCGAAGGACGTCGACGTGTATGGCGCGGCGGAAGTGCGCGATGCGCTGCAGCGCGGCGCCGCCGCGCAGGCGATCGAGGTGTGGCCGGCGTGGATTCCGGCGCTCGACGATCCGAAGCAGTCGCGCGTGGCCGGCCAGATCGCGCTGCAGGCGCCGCCGGGGCAGACCGCCGGCCCCGCGCCGATGCTCGGCATCTGGCAGATGGCGATTCCGAAGGATGCGCCGCACGCGAAGCTCGCGCAGGATTTCCTCGCGTACCTGACCGCACGCGACACGCAAGCGCGCCTCGCCGCGCTCGGCATTCCGCCGACTCGCCGCAGCGTGTTCGCCGACCCGGCGCTGGTTCGCCAATACCGCTGGTATCCGGACCAGCTGAAGGCGCTCGAAGCGGGCCGCGCGCGGCCGCGCGTAAAGGACTGGCAGCAGATCGAGAGCATCCTCGGCGATCAGCTGCAGCTCGCGCTGACGGGGCAGGCCGCGCCCGACGCGGCGCTGCGCCAGGCGCAGCAGAAGATCGCGCAGGCGATCGCGGCGGCGGGCAAGTGACCCTGCGCGCCCGTTCGCAGCGGGAGCGCCGCGCATGAAGGCGTTCTCGCGCAGCCTGCCGTTCGTCGCGCTGCTCGGGCCCGCGCTGCTGGTGCTGGCCGGCCTCGCGCTGTATCCGGTCGTGCAGGTGCTGATCGATTCGTTCTGCCATGTCGACTACACGGCGGGCCGCCGCGCGTTCGCGGGCCTCGCGAACTATCGCGCGGTGCTCGGCGACGACGCGTTCACGGCCGGCTTCGGCAACACGCTGCGCTTCACGATCGCGGCGTCGCTCGTCGAAGTCGCGCTCGGCTTCGGCCTCGCGCTGCTGTTCGTGCGCGCGTTTCCGGGCCGCCGCGTCGCGCTGCCGCTCGCGATCCTGCCGATGATGCTGTCCACGCTCGTGTGCTCGGCGATCTGGCGCAACTGGCTGAACTTCGACGGCGTCCTGAACGCGCTGCTCGCGGCGCTCGGCGTGGAAAGCGTGCGCTGGCTGTCGGATCCGCATCTGGCGCTGTGGTCGCTGATGCTCGTCGACGTGTGGCAGTGGACGCCGATGGCGTTCCTGATCGTGCTCGCCGGGCTGCAGTCGATTCCGCAGGAGCTGTACGAAGCCGCGCGGACCGACGGCGCGAGCGAATGGCAATGCCTGCGCGATATCACGCTGCCGCTCGCCGCGCCGCAGATAGGGCTTGCGCTGCTGCTGCGCTCGATCGACACGTTCAAGCTGTTCGACAAGGTCTATGCGCTGACGGGCGGCGGCCCCGGCAACGCGACGCAGACGCTGTCGACCTATATCTACGACACGGGCTTTCGCTTCTTCAACGTCGGGCCGGCGAGCGCCGCGTCGGTGCTGATGCTCGCGGCGTCCGCGCTGCTGGTCTCGGGGTACGTATGGCAAACGGTTCGCAAGCGGCGCGCGTGATGGCGCACGCAGGACGCACGCAGCGTCGGCCCGCGTTCGCACAGGCGGTGCCGTGGGCGCTGCGCTCCGTCGCGCTCGCGATGTTGCTGCTGCCATGCCTGTGGATGGCGGGCGCGGCGTTCATGCCGACGCTCGAGCGACTCGACCACCCGCTGCGGATCTGGCCGGCCGCGCCGACGTTCGAGCATTTCGTGTCGGTGTGGACGAGCGGCATCGGCGGCCCGTTGCTCAATTCGCTGCTGGTCGGTTTCGGCACGACGCTGCTCGCGCTGGCGCTCGCGTTTCCGGCCGCCTATGCGCTCGTGCGCCTGCGGTTTCCCGCACGGCTCGACCTGCTGTTCCTCATGCTCGTGCTGGCGCTGAAGCTGATGCCGCCGATCACGATCGCGGTGCCGCTGTTCGCACTTGCGAAGCGGCTGCATCTGCTCGATTCGACGCTCGGGCTGATGCTCGCGTACCAGATCTACGCGCTGCCGATGGCGATCTGGATGCTGCTCGCGTTCGTGCGCGACGTCCCCATCGAGTACGAGGAAGCCGCGTGCATCGACGGCGCGGGGCTCGCCCGGCGGCTCGTGCAGATCGTGCTGCCGCTGTGCGCGCCGGGCCTGATCGCGACCGCGATCTTCGTGTTCATTGCCGCATGGAACGAATTCCTGCTCGCGCTGCTGTTCGTGTCGACGCCGAGCCGCTTCACGCTGCCGCTCGCGATCGCGGGCTACGTGACCGAGAACGGGATCGACTGGGGCGACCTGATGAGCGCGGGGCTGATCGCGTCGCTGCCGACGCTCGCGGTTGCCGGGTATGTGCAGCGCTATCTGCTGCGCGGCTTCGCGGGCGGGTTGAAGTGACGCGAATGGGCGCAGCGTGCACGTCGCGGCGCCGTGACGGCGACCGGCCGGCACGCGATCGCGCCACTCATGCCGCGCGCCACCGCGCCGGGCGTTATTCGCAACTGTGACGCCGCACGCATTCGACCGGCACGATGCGCGTGCGCGATTTGCCGTCGGCCATGCCGTCCTGCGCGTCGATCCGCTCCGCCAGCATGTCGATCGCGGCGTTTGCGAGTGCTTGGGTGTCCTGTCGAAGCGTCGTGAGCCGATACACGTCATACGCGGCGGCAGGTATGTCGTCGAAGCCGATCACGCGCAGGTCATCCGGCACGCGCAGGCCGAAGCGCTGCCGCGCGGTGTCGATCACGCCGAGCGCGAGCAGGTCGGACGAGCAGAACACGCCGTCCGGGCGCGCATCGCCGGCGAGCAGGCGTTGCGCGGCCTCGACGCCGCATTCATAGGTATCGGACGACGTGTCGTGAATGCGCACGAGCGCCGGGCCGCCGGGTTCTCCGCGGCGCAGCGCTTCGGCGAACGCGTCGGCGCGCGATTTCGCGCTGTAGCTCGTGTCGCGCGGCCCGACGAACGCGAGCCGGCGCGCGCCTGCCTGCGCGAACAGGCGCGCGGCGTGGCCGGCGCCGTCTGCGTTGTCGCTGACGACGACGTCCGCGCCCGGCAGGTTCGCCGCGCGGTTGATCATCACGACCGGAATCCGGTGCGCGAGGTACTGGCGCGCGACCGACAGCGGCGGCGACGCGGACGTCATCACGAGCCCGGCGACCCGGTAGCTGAGCAGCCGCTCGAGCGACTGGCGGATCTGGCGCGGGTCCTCCGCGTTCGTCACGAGCGGCGTGAGCCCGCGATGCCCGAGCGCGGCCATCAGGTCCGACAGCAGCCGCGCGCGAAACGGATTCTCGAAGCCCGCGGTGACGACGCCGATCATGCTGCTGCGCTGCGTGATCATGTCGCGCGCGATCAGGTTGACCTGGTAGCCGAGCGCGCGCGCCGCGCTCATCACGCGCTCGCGCGTTTCGGGCGCGATGCTCGCGCTCGGCGAGAACGCGCGCGACACCGCCGAGCGCGATACGCCGGCCCGCGCCGCGACGTCGGACGCGGTGATCCACTGTTTTTTCTGTCTGTCTGTCATCCAATGATCCATTCGCACCACGACCCACGCCTGCCGCTTGCCGACTGGATGTCGACGCTCGACGACGGGCGATCGCTGCATACCCTGACCGTACCGGGCAGTCATGACACCTGTGCGTATACCGTCGACGATCCGCTCGTCCGCACGCAACGCGCGCCGCTCGACGCGCAGTTGATGCACGGCGTGCGGATGCTCGACATCCGCTGCCGGCACGTGTTCGACGAATTCGAGATTCATCATGGCGGGATCGCGCTCGGCATGACGTTCGACGACGTGCTGGCGACCTGCGCGGATTTTCTTGCCGCGCATCCGGGCGAGTGCATCGTGATGTCGGTGAAGGACGAATGGCCGGCGCACGCGTGCCGCCGCGGCTTCGACGCGACGTTCGATGCGCATCGCGCGCGGCATCCGGGGCTGCGCTGGCACGCCGGCGGCGCGATTCCCGCGCTCGGCGACGTGCGTGGCGCGATCGTCCCGTTGCGACGCTTTCGCAGCCGCCGCCCGCTCGGGATCGACCTGAGCGAGTGGCCGGACAACATGACGTTCACGATCGACCATCCGGACGCGGCATTCGTGATCCAGGACGAATACCGAGTGCCGGTCGCGGCGTCGATCGAACACAAATGGCAGGCGATCGACGCGCTGCTCACGCACATGCCGTCCGCCGACAGCGGGCGCTGGGCGATCAATTTCTGCAGCGGGACGGGGATGGGCGCGAATCCGTCACGCGTTGCACGCGGCGAAGGCGAGATGAAGGGGATTCATGCGAGGCTCGCGCAACGGTTGCGCACGCATCACGGGCCGTGCGGGATCGTGCTGCTCGATTTCTGCGAGGCCGACGATTGGGCGCTCGTGCGCGCGCTGGCCGCCCGGAACGGGTAGCCGTGCCCGGTGCGCACGCGGCGCTAGGGTCTGTTTACATGCGGAACGCGCATGCGTTGCCACGAGAACGGCCGCTCGCGAGGCGCGCGACGCCGCGAATACTGGACGTATCGCCAAGGAGCGCAACGCGGCGAGCGGCCGTTCTCGTGGCAACCCCAAATTAAAAAAATCATGTCACGGGAATGCCCGAAATCGCCCGTATGGCGGCGTCGCGCGTCGCTTGTTTGGCTCGGCCAAACGGCGCTCCTTGCTCCTTGCCCTACGAGCGATTTCGGGCATTCGCATGCGCGTTCCGTATGTAAACAGACCCTAGATCTCGACCCGCGCGCCGACTTCGATCACGCGGTTGGCCGGCAACTTGAAGAATGAGGCGATATTGCCGACGTTGTGCAGCATCACCGCGAACAGGCGTTCGCGCCATAGCGCCATCCCGTGGCCGGGTGTCGGCACGACCGACGCACGGCTCAGGAACCACGACGTCTCCGCCGGTACGAACGCGAGCCCCGCTGCGTTGCTTTCACTGAGCGCCTTCGGCAGATCGACTTCGTCCTTGAATCCGTACGTGATCGTCACCTGATGACAGCCGGGGCAGAGCAGCTGCGCCCGCACGCGTTCGCTGTCGGGCACCCATGGCACCTGCGCGGTGATCACCGTCACGAACATCACGCGTTCATGCAACACCCGGTTATGCATCAGGTTGTTGACCAGCGCATGCGGTACCGCCTCCGGGGTCGGCGTCAGGAAAATCGCGGTGCCGCTCACGCGAGCCGGCGAGCGCGCGAGCAGCGCGTTCAGGTAGGGCTTGAGCGGCGTCGTGCCGGCGCGCACGCGCGCTTCGGCCAGCAGCATTTCCCAACCGCGGCCCCAGGTTGCCATGATCGTGAACACCACCGTGCCGATCGCGAGCGGGAACCAGCCGCCCTCGACGATCTTCAGCAGGTTCGCGGAGAAGAACATCGCGTCGATCGCGAAGAAGAACGCGGTCGCGAGCACGCAGAGCAGCCAGTCGTAGTGCCACGCGTAGCGGACGACGAAGAACGTGAGGAACGTCGTGATCAGCATCGTGCCGGTGACCGCGATGCCGTAGGCGGAGCCGAGCGCGGTGGACGAGCCGAAGCCGAGCACCGCCGCGACCACCGCGGCGAGCAGTGTCCAGTTGATGCCGGGCACGTATATCTGGCCCATTTCCTGCCCCGACGTGTAGACGATGTTCATCCGCGGCAGGAAGCCGAGCTGCATCGCCTGCTTCGTCATCGAATAGGTGCCGGAGATCACGGCCTGCGATGCGACGACCGTCGCGATCGTCGCAAGCGCGATCATCGGCGGGATCGCCCATTGCGGAAAGAGCCGATAGAACGGGTTCTGCAGCGCGCCGGGATGGGCGAGCAGGAGCGCGCCCTGGCCGAGGTAATTGAGCGCGAGTGAGGGGAACACGACGCCGAACCATGTGACGCGAATCGGCCGCTTGCCGAAATGGCCCATGTCCGCATAGAGCGCTTCGGCCCCTGTCAGCGACAGCACGACGGCGCCGAGCGCGACGAACGCGAGCCAGCGGTGATGCAGGCAGAAGGCGAGGCCACGCAGCGGATCGAGCGCGAACAGAATGGCCGGCATCCGGGCAATATTGACGGCCCCCGCGATGCCGATCACGACGAACCACGACACCATCACCGGCCCGAACACGGCGCCGATCCCGCTCGTGCCGCGCTTCTGCATGATGAAGAGCGCGATGAGCGCCGCCAGGGTGACCGGAATCACGTAGGTTTTCAGCACCGGCGCCACGACCTCGAGGCCTTCGACGGCGCTCAGCACCGAGATGGCCGGCGTGATCACGCTGTCGCCGAAAAAGAGTGACGCACCCATCACGCCGACGACGAGCAGCGCGCGGCGCAGCCGCGGACGCGACGCGACCGACGAGGCCGCGAGTGCGAGCAGCGCCATGATGCCGCCTTCGCCATGGTTGTTCGCGCGCAGGATCAGCACTACGTACTTGAGCGAGACGACCACCATCAGCGACCAGAAGATCAGCGACACGATCCCGACGAGATTGAATGCGTTGAGCGCCAGCCCGTTGACTGGATCGAACACGGTCGACAGCGTGTAGAGCGGGCTCGTGCCGATGTCGCCGTAGACGACGCCGAGCGCGGCAAGCGCGAGCGCCGGAAGGGCCGGCTTGTGTGGGCCGGGCATGCCGGGCCGGTCGGCGTCGGACGCGGCGGATGCAGAATGTTCCATCTGTCCCTCCGGATTCTGTCGCGCGGCAGCGAAACCGCTGCATGGCGGCTGCACGGGCCGTTGTGCGTCGTCGCGCGCGGCTCTGGGCGCTGCGGTTACAGAAAGTATAGGAACTGCCGGAAAACACTGACCGCGAGCAGCGATCAGAAGCCGCCGGCGATGACGAGCAGGGCGAACGCGCGGACAGCGTCACGGCGATCCGCGGGAACCGGGGACGAAACGTATGGCGTTTCGATTATAGTGAGACCCCTTCGAACCTGTCCGCCCCGAACTCATGACCGTTCCCGTCAGTATCCGCGTCGCGACACGCGACGATGCCGCCGCGATGGCCGCGGTGGAAGTCGCCGCCGCGCAGCGCTTTCGCGATATCGGCATGGCGCACATCGCCGACGCCGAGCCGACCGCCACGGCCGACGTGCTCGTGCGCATCGACGCGGGGCGTGCGTACGTCGCGACCGACGCGCACGGCGCATGCGTCGGTTTCGCGTTCTATCGGCTGCTGGATGCGCACCGGCTGTATCTCGAGGAGCTGGACGTCGCGCCGTCGCACGCGGGGCAGCGGATCGGCGTGCGGCTGATCGAGCAGGTGACGGCGCGCGCGGTCGCGGACGGCGTCGCGCAGATCGTGCTGTCGACGTTCCGCGCGCCGCCGTGGAATGCGCCGTATTACCGACGCCTCGGCTTCACGGACATCGACGATGCCGCGCTCGACGAGACGCTGCGCCGGATTCGCGCGCACCACGTCGCGCTGGGCCTCGACGAGACGCAGCGCGTGTTCATGCGCCGCGACCTGCGCGATGAACACGCGGCGGGCGGCCGTCAGGCCGCGTCGCTGAGCGCCGGATAGTCGGTGTAGCCCGTTTCGCCTTTCGCGTAGTACGTTTCCGGCACCGGCTTGTTGAGCGGCGCGTCGAGTTCGAACCGGCGCGGCAGGTCGGGGTTCGCGATGAACAGCTGGCCCCATGCGATCGCATCGGCGTCGCCGCGTTCGAGCGCCTGTTGCGCGGTGTCGAGCGTGAACTTCTCGTTCGCGATCAGCGGGCCGCCGAACGCTTCCTTCAGCCGCGGGCTCAACGGGTCGCCCGTGTACGACTCCCGCGTGAAGATGAACGCGATCTTGCGGCGGCCGAGCTCGCGCGCGACGTAGCCGAACGTCGCGGCCGGGTCGGAGTCGCCCATCGTGTGCACGTCGCCGCGCGGCGCGAGATGCACGCCGACGCGTCCGGCGCCCCACACGTCGATCGCCGCGTCGACCACTTCGAGCAGCAGGCGCGCGCGGTTCTCGATCGGGCCGCCGTACGCATCGGTGCGGCGGTTGGTGCTGTCCTGCAGGAACTGGTCGAGCAGGTAGCCGTTCGCGCCGTGGATCTCGACGCCGTCGAAGCCGGCCGCCTTCGCGTTTTCCGCGCCCTTGCGGTACGCGGCGACGATGTCCGGGATCTCGTCGAGCTCCAGCGCGCGCGGCGTCACGAACGGGCGCTGCGGCCGCACGAGGCTCACGTGGCCGCCCGCGGCGATCGCGCTCGGCGCGACCGGCAGCGCGCCGTCGAGGAAGATCGGGTCCGAGATCCGGCCGACGTGCCAGAGCTGCAGGACGATGCGACCGCCCGCGTCGTGCACGGCGCGCGTCACGCGCTTCCAGCCCTCGACCTGCTCGTCGGACCAGATGCCCGGCGTGTCGGCATAGCCGACGCCTTGCGGCGTGACGGACGTCGCTTCGCTGATGATCAGGCCGGCCGATGCGCGTTCGGCGTAGTAGCGGGCCATCAGGTCGTTGGGGACGCGCACGTCGCCCGCGCGGGCGCGGGTGAGCGGCGCCATCACGATGCGGTTCGGCAGGGTCAGGTCGCCGAGGGTGACGGGGTCGAACAGGGTGGGCATGGCGATTTCCTTTTCATGGAAGGCGGGACGGAGGCCGGCGCGCGCTCAGAGTTCGCGGCGCATGGCGTCGAGAAACGCGTCGATGACCGCTTCGTTGCGCTTGAAGAACGCCCACTGGCCGATCCGCGTCGACGTCACGAGCCCCGCGCGCTGCAGCGTCGCCAGATGCGCGGAGACCGTGGATTGCGACAGCCCGCAACGCGCGTCGATCTGCCCCGCGCAGACGCCGTGGTCGTACGGCAGCGTCTGGTCCGGAAAATGCGCGGCCGGCGTTTTCAGCCAGTCGAGGATTTCCCGGCGGACGGGGTTGGCGAGCGCCTTGAGGATCGCGTCGATGTCGAGGTCGGTCGGCATGGGTGAGGTTTGTTCAGGCAAATGAGGATCGTCGATGGGCGAATCTTATATCGGAATTTGACGATATGTTGGAAGGCACTGATCCCAATGGGGGTGATAGTTTTCCGCAGGGAGTGGTTGCTGCCGCCGGGTGCGGCCCGCGTCGCGACTACGGCCCGGGACGCACGTCGCGCAGCAGCGTGGCCAGCTCGATCGCGGCCTGCTTGAGCGCCGGCGCGATGCGACGCAGGATCGCGTCGGCATCCGGTTGCGGCTCGACTGCACCGCAGCTCAGCGCCATCAGCGTCTTCGACACCCCGACGCGGACCGGCAACGCCATGCTCCACGCATCGCGCTGATTTTCGCCGAGCGACAGGCAGACGCCGGTCGCGCGCAGATCCGCGAAGGCCGCTTCGATGCCGGCCGCGATCGCGTTGGCCTGCGGGCCGGCCGCCTCGGTCAATTGCGCGACCTGGCGTCGCCGCAACGGGTCCGGCATCCCGCACAGCCACGCGCGCCCGATCGCGGTCGTGCCCATCGGCACGAGCGAGCCGACGCCCATCCGCGGCGTGGCGATCCGCGCGCCGGACCGGTGCGCGACATACAGCATGTCCAGGTGCTCTGACACGGCGAGCCCGACGGACGCGTCGAGCCGGTCGGCCAATTCCTGCATGAACGGCTGGGCGAGCGGCGTGACCGGATTGGCCGCGAGGTATGCCTGCCCGATGCCGAACACCTTCGGGCCCAGCTCGAAACGAGCGTCGCCAGCGACACGGCGAAGGAAGTCAAGGTCGACCAGCGCCGACGTCAGGCCTGACGCGGCCGATCTCGGCAAGCCGGTCCGCGACGCCAGTTCGCCGTTCGTCAGCGGCGCGCGGTCGGCGTGAAACGCGCGCAGCACCTGGAGCCCGCGATCGAGCGTCAGCGTGACGGGGCTGGATGGGGACATGGCGGTTCCCGTCTTGCGTGGCGAGGCCGACGCCGATGCGTGCGACCGGGCGCTCACTCGCTGGTCGCGAGTCGCGCTTGCAGCACCTGCGCTGTCCGGGGCGAGCACATCGACGTCGTCCCGCGTGCCCGGCAGCGCGCCGGTATCGGGCGCGTCTGCCTGGATGCCGGGATCGGCGAGCGCCGCGTAGCCGAGCGACAGCACGGCGGGCGCGAGCGCGTACTTTCGGCTCGAGTCGTCGTGATGCAGGTAGCCGAGCGCGACCAGCGACTGCAGCAGCCGCGACACGGTCGGCGCGGGAATGCCGGTTTCCAGCGCGATTTCCCGGTTTCCGAGCCAGCCCTTGTCCGGACCGAACGCGCACAGGATCGCGAGGCCGCGCGCCAGCGGTGTCGCCGTCGCGTCGCCTTCCGCGCGCTTGTCCCGGGGCCGCTTCGGCCGGGCAGGGTCGACACCGTGCGGACCATTGCGCGACCGCGTGCCGGTGTCGTGCGACAAGGGCCTGTCGGAATGCATGACGGTCTCCGTATTCTCCGTCCGGGCCGGCCCGTGAGCCGGCGCGGCGCTTCGTGCGGGTAATCCTCGAATCCTACTATGGCATCGGCGGGTCGGGCCGCGTGCTAGGGGATGCCCCATCAGGGTTCGCGCGCGCATCGCGCCCCTCGGCGTTCACTCGTGATCGAGCACCGCGACGTAGTCGTAACGGTCTCCGCGATACAGCGTGCGCGTCAGTTCGAGTGGGCATCCGTCGCTCGAGAACGAGCGGCGCTCGATGTACAGCACGGGGTCGCCCGCGCGGATGCCGAGCAGCTTGGCGTCGCGGGCCGACGCGAGTTCCGCGCGCAGCCGCTGGACCGCGCGCACCGGATGGACATCGGCATCCTGCAGTGCGCGGTACAGCGAGTCGCCGAAGTCGACGGCGCCGCTCAGCAGGTTGGCGGGCAGCGTCGCGCGTTCGATGGCCATCGGCACCGCATCGGCCGTCCTGACGCGTTCCAGGCGGATCACGCGCGCGTGCGGCGCGAGCCCGAGCGCGAGCAATTCGTCGGGCGACGGCCGGTCGAGCTCGCGGCGCAGCCACTGCGAACCCGGCTGGAGACCGCGCCGCTGCATGTCGTCCGAGAAGCGGGTGACCGGCGAAAGCTGTTGCTCGACCCGCGCGGCGACGAACGTGCCGGCGCCGCGCCGGGATTCGATCAGGCCCTGTCGCGTCAGCTTGTCGATCGCGCGCCGGACCGTGTCCCGCGACACCTGGAAGCGCTCGGCGAGGTCGCGTTCCGGCGGCAGGCCCTCGCCGGTCTTCAGCTTGCCGTCGACGATGGCCGCGCGCAGCAGGCGGGCGAGCCGCATCGATATCGACGATTCGGTGCCGTTGCCGGGCGCGCGAAGCGCCGCCACCTGCTCGGCGTCGAACAATTCGGCGCGGTCGGCCGCTCGCGCGCGCGGTCGGCCGCGCGCATTCTGATTCGAAGGTTTCATGTCGGCGATCGGGGATCGGGTGGGCGGCGCGCAGGGCAGCGCACGTCAAGCGGGCCCGGTTTGCGGAAGCGATGCGAGCGCCTTGCGGATCGAGCCGCCGGCCGTGCCGGCGAGCCGCTCGGCGCCGGCGCGGTCGATGCCGGCGACCAGCATCAGGATCGCGATGCGCGGACGGTTGCCCGCCTGTTCGAGCGCACGCTCCGCCGCGTCCGGCGGCACGCGGGCCGCCTGCGACACGATGCGGATCGCGCGTTGCCGGAGCTTGTGGTTGTGCGCCTGGACGTCGACCATCAGGTTGCCGTACGTCTTGCCGAGCGCGACCATCGAGATCGTCGACAGCATGTTGCAGATCATCTTCTGCGCGGTGCCGGCCTTCAGGCGCGTCGAGCCCGTCAGCACTTCCGGGCCGCAGTCCACCTCGATCGCGACGTCGGACAGCTTGCCCGCTTCGCTGCCGACGTTGCACGCGACGCAGACGGTGCGGCATCCGGTGTCCCGCGCATGGCGGAGCGCGCCGATCACGTAGGGCGTGCGTCCGCTCGCGGTCAGCCCCACCACCACGTCGTTGCACGTGAGGCCGATCGCGTCGAGATCGCGGCGCCCGAGCGCGTCCGAATCCTCGGCGGATTCGTTGATGCCCGCGAAGCCGCCCGCGACGATGCCGACGATGTCGCCGGGCCGCGTGCCGAACGTCGGCTGGCACTCGAGCGCATCGAGGTAGCCGATGCGCCCGCTGTTGCCGGCCCCGATGTAGATCAGCCTGCCGCCCGCACGCAGCGCATCGGCGATCGCGGCCACGGCGGACGCGATCGCGGGCAGCGCACGCGCGACGCATGACGCGACGCGCGCGTCCTCCCGGTTCATCAGCGCGAGCGCTTCGCCGATGCCGAGCGCATCGAGATTCGCGCTTTGCCCGTTGGGCTGTTCGGTGACGAGGTGCTCGAGACGCATGGCGGTGTGCCCTTCCTGAAGCAATCCGTCAAATAATAATTGGTATGGGTGAACTTGAAAACAGGTATGGCGACAGCGGCGCGATACGCGGCTGCGCAAAACGATGCCCGTGGGTATGTCGATATTTGGTACGGTCCAATTTTTTGCGAATGCAATCCTGCCGGCGCCGGCATGGCGATGCGGATCGATGCACGCGCCACGCCGTCGTCGCGGTGTCAACGCGTCACGGGATGCTTCATCAGATAGAACTTCAAGTCCGGGCGAGTCGGCATCGAGAACGGCGGCGAATCCGTGACGAAGCCCAGCGCCCGGTAGAAGTCGCGCGCGGATTCGCGCGCCGTGCACCACACCAGCTCCGCGCCGGCCTGCCGGGCCCGGCGGATGCTCAGGCGCACGAGAAGCTGGCCGAAGCCGAGCCCGCGCATCGGCGGGGCGACCGCCATCCCGCGAAGGCGCCACGCGCGCGGCGCCGGGTCGTCCTTCAGGCGCTCCTCGCAGATCGATGCGACCGCAACGATGTTCGCGTCGTCGCGAACGGCGAAATGCACGGTCGTCGGATCGTGATCTCCCGGCAACGCGCACGCTTGTTCATCTCCGACCAGCAAAACCGCAGCACGAAGCGGGTAGGTCTGTTCCGCCAGAATCTCTGCAATAGTGAACAATGCTCCTTTTGGGGGCATGGGTTTTTCCTTTTTTTCGGCACTGGTTTTCAGCCACACTACGAAATTTACCGCACTCGCATAAATTACAGTTGCCGGAATTCGAGCGGAAGGATAATCTCACACCCGGCCGATTCGATTTAAAAACAACCAGTGAAACTGTGATCGCAGATGACGGGGAAAATATTGACCAATGCCGAGAGCGCCTACGAGGAGATTCGCACGCGAATCTTTGACGGCCGGCTCACGCCTGGGCAAAAGATTTCTCATCGCGGCCTTGCCGACGAACTCGGTTTCGGTCAGATGCCGGTTCGCAGCGCGCTTCATCTGCTCGAGGCCGAAGGGCTCGTCACGGTCGTGGGAAAGAGCGGGACGTACGTCACGTCGCCCACCAACGACGACCTGCGGGAAATCTACGAAATGCGGCTGGCGCTCGAGAGCACCGCGGCCTATCTGGCGGCCCAGCGCGGGGCGACCGACGGGCTCAGGGAGTCGGCCGAACGCATGAGCCGGATTCTCGAGGCGGACAGCGGCGACATCATGCTCGAACAGCGCGTGGGATGGGTATTCCATCAGGAGCTGTTCGCGGCGGCGAAGAACCCGCGAATCTCGACGGCATACGAATTATTGCGCGGGCAGACTCTCGCTCTCAATGAATTGCCGCGCGGCGATGCGGAAACGGTGCGTCGCGGCACGATCGAGCATCTCAGGATTTATCAGGCGATCGTCGATAAAGACGGCGAACTCGCGCGGCGGCATATGTGGAATCACATCATCGACGGAACGCCTGCGCGAATCAAACTAATCCGGGCACAACAATGAATAACGACACCAATAAATCCTTGCTTCCGATCAAGATGTTCGCCGGCCTGGTGCTCGGGGGCGCATGCGGCGTATTCCTGCCGGACGTGGGTTCGAAGCTGGGATTCGTGACGGCGATTTTCGGGCATGCGATCAAGATGGTCGTCATGCCGCTGATTTTCCTGTCGGTGACGGTCGGCGTGTTTCGCGCGAGGCAGCAGCGCGGCCGGCTCGGCACCGTCGCGACGCTCAGCGTCGTGTTCTTCGTCGTGATGACCGCGCTGGCCGCGGCGCTCGGGCTGCTGCTCAACTGGGCGTTCCGCCCGGGGCTCGGCGCGAGCCTGACCCAGACGGGCACGATGCCGGCGCATCTCGCGTCGTCGATCGACTGGCTGCAATTCGTGGTCGACCTGATTCCCGCCAACATCGTCGCCGCGCTCGCGGCGGGCAACTCGCTGCCGGTGCTGGTGTTCGGCGTGCTGCTCGGCTCCGCGCTGGCCGCGGTCGCGGATCGCGCGGAACCGGCGATCGCGGTGTTCGAGGCGCTGCTGGCCGGCCTGTTCAAGCTGGTCGAGTGGGTGATCGCGTGGTCGCCGCTCGCGATCTTCGCGGCGCTCGCGCTGCTGTTCTCGACCAAGGGCATCGCCGCGCTCCATCCGCTCGTCAAGCTGCTGGGCGTCGCGTACCTCGGCATGGCGATCCTCGCGATCATCCTGACGGCAGTCATCAAGGCCACCGACCATTCGCCGCTCGCCGTGATCAGGAAGGTACGCGAGCCGCTGATCCTGGGCTTCACGACGCGTTCGTCGGAGATCACGTTCCCGCTTCACCTGAAGAAGCTGACCGAGATGGGCGTGCCGCGGGGCGTCGCGTCGACGATCCTGCCGCTCGCATACATCTTCAACCGCGACGGCGCGGTGCTCTATACGGCGCTCGCGGTCGCTTACCTCGGGGACGCGTACCACATCGTCTGGACGTGGCCGGTCGTGCTGATGATCGTGGTCCTGACGATCATCACGATCGACGGCGCGGCCAACGTGCCGTCCGGCGCGATCGTCGCGATCACCGTGATCCTCACGTCGATCGGCCTGCCGGCGGACGCGGTGCTGCTGATCCTCGGCGTCGATGCGTTCTTCGACATGGGGCGCACCGCGCTGAACGTCTATGCGAGCACCACGGCCGCGACCGTCGCGGTGCGGCTCGCGGGCCCGGACCACGCACAGGGCGAGGCCGAGCTGCGGCAGCGGAATCGGCAGCATGCGTGACGCCGGCGTCATGATGGACACCTGATGCAGGAAGCAGGAAGGATGTAGAGAGGCAGGACGGTCGTCGCTCGTGTTGAGAGCGCAGGCGACGACCGGAAATGAAACGGCCGACGGACATGCATCTGTTGGGCGGCAGCCCCTGGATCGTTGCGGATTGCCGGGAGCGCGCGCGAGTCGTATCGACGCGGCCGCGACGTTGCCATCTGCGATCACAGTTTTTTGGGAAGTTTCACCGGTTCTCACTCGGCACGGGTTCCATGTCTCGTGTCCCGCCTGACGGCGTTTACTTGCCTGGTTGGCGCCTCGGATTCGTCAGGCGGCTTTACCGCGCGCTTCTTCTCCTCGGGAGAAGCGCGCGTCTTTTATACCGATCTCTTCGAGCGCCGTAGCACGGCTGCTCGGGGAGACACCTCCGTGAGCAGGAATCGACCCGGCGGAACGGCCGGGTCGGACCTGTGAATCTCCGTCGCCGGCGTCACGTGCCGCTACCTGCCGGCTTGCGCGGGCAGGCCGGCTGACGGCGCATTTGCGTCGGCCGCCGCCGATCTGGCTGCCCGCTTCGCGGCGACTTTCGCTTCCGCCGCCTGAATGTCCGCGGGGTACGTGCCCTGGTCGCCGGCCGACGGATTGTAGCCGGCGGCTTCCAGTTCGTAGAGTTCCTCCAGCACCTGCGCGCGCGTGAGCGGCGCGGGTGTCTGGGCCGATGCCGCATCGCCGGCGAACAGCGCGGCGACGATCAGCAAACCGATCGGGTGTTTCATGATGGTGCTCCAGAAACCGTGAATGCAATGGCGGGCAGGCGACGAGCGACGCGCGCGTCTCAACTGACGAACGACGTGCGCGTCTCAGCTGCCGAAATACGGCGTGCAGAAGCTGACGGGCCCGACGCACGCCGCGTCGCCCGGTGTCGCGGGCGCGAGCGCGCGTTTGCCCGCATCGGTCGAACCCGTGGCCTGACTGCCGGTTCCGCTGCGTTCGGGCGCGGCCTGCATCTGGTCCACCTGCGTTTGGTATAGCGGGCTCACATCGGGGTACGACGCGTCGGTCACGAAACGCAGGCCGTGGTTTTCCGCGTCGATCAATTCCTGACGGACTTCCGCGCGCGTCCTGCCTTGCGCCGAAACCTGCGTGGCGAAACCGGCAGCGCAAAGCATCGCGATGGAAACGCCGACCAGCAGAGGCTTGTTCATGTTGAGCTCCTTCGAAAGTGAAAACGGTGCGTGCTGCAATCGTTCCAACTTCGCGGCGGGCGCGTTTATTCCGCTCGTACGGAATCCTTGAAAAAAAAATTGCCAGCACCCGCACGGCATGCGGACGACGGGAATAGAAACCGCGTATCGGGAGTTATCACTTGTGCGGTGTGGTTTCGATCAAGTGACGATCCGGGTGAGGAATGGACGAGCAGACTTCCGTCAGGCGCTTCGATGCGCTGATGTCGCCTCACATGCATGCCGCGTACAACGTCGCCCGATGGCTTGCCCGCAACGACCAGGATGCGCAGGACATCGTTCAGGACGCGTATGTCCGCGCGTTCAGGTTCATCGACAGGTTCGACGGCGACGATGCGCGCGCGTGGTTGCTGAGCATCGTCCGCAACGTGTTCTTCACGTGGTATCGGCAGAACCGGCGCCGCACGGCCGAATCGCTGTCGCTCGACGATGACGCCGCCGCGCCCGAATTGAGCGACGACGGCTGCCTCAGCCCCGAGACCCTGGTGATGCGCGCGCAGGACCGCCGGCAGGTCGTCAAGGCGCTGGAGAGTCTGAGCGTCGAGCACCGCGAGGTCG
The DNA here is from genome assembly GCF_000833595.1 of Burkholderia sp. MSHR3999. NCBI lineage: Bacteria > Pseudomonadati > Pseudomonadota > Betaproteobacteria > Burkholderiales > Burkholderiaceae > Burkholderia > Burkholderia sp. MSHR3999. The sequence goes on along the minus strand of NZ_JRFO01000007.1, from coordinate 1,893,783 downwards.
TCGTGTTGAGGGAGATCGAAGGGTTCTCGTACAAGGAAATTGCGAGCATCGTCGGCGTGCCGATCGGCACGGTGATGTCGCGCCTCGGGCGCGGGCGCCGGCAGCTTGCCGCGATTCTCGTGAACATGGGCCAGGAGGCGTGATGGATCATCAGCAAGCATGCGACGTGCTCGCGGCATACGTCGACAACGAGTTGAGTCTCACCGAAAGTGCGGCGCTCGAGCGTCATCTGGCCCGCTGCAACGCATGCCGGAGCGCACTCGAGATCCAGCGGCGCGCGAGCGCGCTGCTGAAGTCGGCCGACCTTCGGTTCGGCGCGCCTGACGCATTGCGAGTGCGGATCGCGGCGGATCTGCGTTCCCGTCGATCCGTGCGCCGGCGCCTGTCCGATTGGCTGCGGCCGCGGACGGCGACCGGCATGCCGATCTGGGCGCCGGCGGGCGCGCTGGCCGTCAGCGCGCTGGCGCTGACGTGGAGCGGCGCGCTATGGCTGTCGGTTCCGACGGCCGACGAGCAGCTCCGGACGGAACTCGTCGACAGCCATGTGCGCTCGCTTCAGCTGGATCATCTGACCGACGTCGTGTCGACCGACCGGCATACGGTCAAGCCTTGGTTCGACGGGAAGATCGATTTTGCGCCGCCGGTGCGGGATCTGGCGCAGGACGGCTATCCGCTCGTCGGCGGGCGGCTCGATTACGTGGGCGGGCGGACCGTCGCGGTGCTCGTGTATCAGTATCGGCGCCATCCGATCAACGTGTACGTGTGGCCGGGAGACGGCGCCGCCGGGCAGCCGCGCATCGACGAGCAGCAGGGTTATCACGTCGCGCGCTGGTCGGCCGGGCGAATGAATTACCGGGCCGTCACCGATGCGGGCGCCGCCGAGCTCGGCGGGTTCGTCGAACGGTTGCGCGCGGCGGCCGGATCGTAAGCATTTCTAGGCGTTCGCAGGCGCACGACACGTGCGCCGCGACGCATGCCCGATTGCGGCGCAGCGGCTTACTGCACCGTGATCGTTTCCTTCATGAACGGGTGAATCCCGCAGAAGACCTTGTAGACTCCCGGCTTGTCGAATTTATAGGAGTACGTTTCGTCCTGGTCGAGCGCATTCGAATGAAAGATGCCCGCGTCGTTGACGATGGTGTGCGGTTCCGCATCGAGGTTCTTCCAGGTGAGCGTCGTGCCGGCCTTGATCGTGGTCGACATCGGCGAAAACATGAAGTTCTTGATGGTCACGAGCGGGCCGCCCGCGCTCTGCGCGAACGCCGCGCCGGGCGACACGGATGCGGCCGCGCAGAGCGCGAGCGCGACGAGGGTGCGGGGCAGTGCACGAATCTTCATGGTGGTCTCCTTGCCGCTTACGCGAGCGTGGCGTCGTGAAGCGCCGACGCCGCGGGATGGCCGGCGAACCCGACGGTCGTCACGCCCAGCATCTTCGCGAGCTGATCGTGCGGCACGGTGAGCGGCACCGGGCCGGGGCCGTTGCCGGCGGTCGGCTGCGGGAATGCGGTGGAGCGCGCGGTATGGAACGTGATGTTGCCTTCCACCTTGGAGACGATCTGATGGATATGCCCGTTCAGCACGGTGACCGAGCCGAAGCGCCGCAGCATGCCGACGACCTGCGGCGCGTCGCCGGTTCCCCAGCCCCACGGTTCGTAGATCGTCCACATCGGCATGTGCGAGAACACCACGATCGGCGTGCTCGACGATTGGCCCTTGAGATCCTTCTCCAGCCAGGCGAGCTGATCCTCGCCGAAGCTGCCGAGCCCGTTGGGCTTGAAGTGCATCACGTTGACGAGCCCCACGAAATGCACGCCGTCATGGTCGAAGCTGTAATAGCCGCGATTGTCCGACGCCTTGCCGAACCGGCTGAAATATTCCGCGCCGGAGCCGTCGGTGACGTCGTGCTCGCCCGGAACCGTATGCAGTTCGGGGATGGACAGGCCGGACAGGAGCTGGGACGCGAGATCGAATTCGGACGCCTTGGACAGGTGGGTGATGTCGCCCGTGTGAATGGCGAGCGCGGGTTTCGCGGGCATCCCGTTGACGAGCGCGATCGTCTGCTTGAGCGTGCTGGCGACGTCGGGATTGGCTTCCTTGTTGAAGCCGATGTGCGTGTCGCTGATCTGCAGGAACAGCGGTCGCCCCGCATCGGCAGGGCGGACGCCGCTGTCCTGCGCGAGCGCGAGGTCGAACGGCGTCAGGATGCCGCCCGACAGCGTGAACAGCGTGCCGAGACCGCCGAAGGCCATGCACTGCAGCGCTTTTCGGCGGGACGGACTGGAGGGATTCGATGACGACATGGGGGCCTCGCAGGCGAATGAGAACTACGGACGGCCGGCTCGTCCGGGAAGAAACCGGCGCTTTCAGCCGGGTATACCTGCGAGGGCGGGGATTTATTCCCGCAGCGCGAGCGGAGCGGGTTCGGGAAATTGCGGATGCTTGCGGGACGTCGTCATGTCAGCCGATCGCAAGCATCGGGGGCGTTGCGACGGGACGGGAGGCGCAGCGCACGCGGCCGTGCGATCACGCCGCGTCGACCGCGTCCAGGCAGTCTGCCAGGATCATCGCGGCGGCATTCCCCGGCGTCGACCCGAGCAATTGCGGCGAATACACGCTGTCGCCGATTTCGATCGCCCGCCCGGACAGCACGCAGACGCCGCGGCGCCGAGTGTTGAACAGCCGCCATTTCTGGTAGCCGTATCGGCCGCTGCACGCGTCGCACCACGAAATCACCACGGAGTCCCGCGTCGGCCGCTCGAGCACGCCGATCGTCGGCAGGCTCGTCGCGCTCCAGTCGGGCAGCTTGTCACGGGTGGTGCTGCGTCGCCGGCCGGTGGCCCACGAGGCCGTCGGCATGTCGAAGCTGCGGATCGCCGCGACGGTTTGAAGCCAGGGGGCTGCATTGTCATCCAAGATGTCTGTCCTCCCGAGGCGATGCGGGATGCTGGGCGGGGCCTGAATCACGACAGGCGGATGCGCGGCTGCACGCAGCCGTTGATCCGTTCGGCGAGCCACAGCAGGGTCGCCTTGGAGAAGCCGTGCAGCGCCTGCTGGTGCTGCCGGTACAGCATCAGGTGGCTGAACTGCGCGAAACGCCCCTGGATGAAGCCGCCGCGGAAGAAGCCGAATTGCCCGAGCGTGCCGAACGCGTCGTAGTCGCTGATCGACACGAGCGCGCCGAAATCGTGGAACGCGAAGGCAGGCATCGGCTTGCCGTCGAGCCATGCGGGCAGGTGCTTCGCAAGATGCTCGGCCTGCTGCGCCGCGACCTGCGCGGTGGGCGGCAGCGGCCGCTCGCAGCCGTCGGGCAGCAGGCTCGCGCAATCGCCGATCGCGAACACGCGCGCGTCGCCCGTCGCCTGCAGCGTGGGCCCGACGACGATCTGGTTGGCGCGGTTCGTGTCGAGGCCGCCCAGCGCCTGCATGAAATCGGGCGCCTTCACGCCGGCCGCCCAGACCATCAGGTCCGCTTCCGCGAACGAACCGTCGCCATAGTGGAAGCCGCGCGCGTCGGCCGAGCTCACGCGCGTCGACGTCAGCACGTGAAAGCCGATCTGTTCGAGCCGCCGCTGCGCGGACGCGGAAATCCTCGGCGGAAACGCGGCCAGGATGCGCGGGCCGCTTTCGAGCAGCGTAAGCCGCAGCCGCTCGCGCACCGTCGTGTCGCCGTACGCTTGCGCGACTTCCAGCAGCCGGCTCAGTTCCGCCGCGAGCTCCACGCCCGTCGCGCCCGCGCCGACGATCGCGACGCGCAACGGCTCGTCGCGCGCGACGCTGCGGAACACGCGCATCCGCAACGCCTCGTTGAAGGTTTCGGCCTGCCGTTGGCTGTCGATGAAGTAGCAGTGCTCGCGCACGCCCGGCACGCCGAAATCGTTGGCCTGGCTGCCGAGCGCGAGGATCAGCACGTCGTATTCGAGTTCGCGCGCTTCGAGCACCCGTTCGCCGTCCTGCGCGCGGATCTCGCCGAGCTGCACGCGCCGCCGCGCGCGATCGAGCCCCTGGAGTTCGCCGGGCTGGTACGTGTAGCCATGCTCGCGGGCGTGGGCGAGGAAGATCACCTGCTGTTGCCGGACATCGCGCGTGCCGGCCGCGATCGTGTGCAGCATCGGCTTCCATACGTGTGTCGGGCTGCGGTCGACGACCGTGACCTGCGCGCGGCCGGACTTGCCGAGCCGCTCGCTCAGGCGGGTCGCGAGCTGCAATCCGGCGATGCCGCCGCCGGCAATGACGATACGCACGGGTTCGGATACTGGGAACATCGTTAAATCATCGCGTGATGAATAATGTATGATCCTAGCGCCGCGCGACTTGGCGTGTCAACCGGAGGCGGAGACCGTCCGGTTCCCGGAATCGCGGCCGGCGGATGATCGGGACAATCGAATCGTGGAAGGGAGCAAGGACAACGTGGCTGGAGTTTCTGGGCGATCCCCGTCGAAGCGGCGCACGCGTGGACGGCCTTTGCCGGGCGCGTCAGTCGGACCGGACGTCATCTTGCGCGCGGCGCGCCGCACGTTCGCGAAGCGCGGCTACGACGCGACGAGCGTGCGGGAGATCGCGCGCGAACTGGAAGTGGATGCGGCGCTGATCGCGCATCATTTCGGAACCAAGGAGACGCTCTGGAACGCGGTCGTCGAACAGATCTCGGAGCTGGTGGCGCCGTTGCTGGCCGAGGTGGGTGCGCTGAAAACGTCGTCGCTGTCGTACCGGGCGCGCGTCGAGCGCGCGCTTGCGCTGGGCATCGACCTGACCTTCGCCGAGCCGGACATCGGCATGTTCTTCTCGACCGCGACGACGGAGCAGGGCGAACGGCTCAACCTGCTGCTGGAGAGGCTGGTGCGGCCGTACCGCGCGGTGTTCATCCCGCTGCTGGTCGATGCGGCCGATGCCGGCGAGATCAGGATGGCGGATCCCGACGTGACGTTCTTCATGATCGAGAACGCGATCAACATGACTGTGTCCTACAGTCACCTGGTGCGGGAATTCACAGCGCTGCCATCGCGGCCCGAGCAATTCAAGGCAGCCGTGCTCGCGACGGCATTCGACCTGCTGGGGCCCGGCGCGCCGGCGTCGCGATGACGGCCGGCCCAACCGGGCGGTCGCGTCGCCGACGCGGCTCGACGCTTGCGGTGAGCGGGGGCCGTCGGCCGGGGTGAGGGCGCGGCACCGGCGTTTCTTCCGAGATACGTTTCTTTGCGGCGGCGCGGCTTCGCCCGCACGCCTGCGCGCGCGTGCCCGGGCCACACCGGGCGGGCGGGAGCAGGCCGCGGAGGACATCGCGAACCTGCGCACGCGCAACGCGAAAGGGGAGATGGTGCCGATCGGCTCGATGGTGACCGTCGAGCCGACCTACGGGCCGGACCCGGTGGTCCGCTACAACGGCTATCCGGCCGCGAACCTGATCGGCGACGCGGGCCCGAAGGTCATGTCGTCCGCGCAGGCGATCGCGAAGCTCGAGCAGATCGCGAAGGACGTGCTGCCGCCGGGCATCACGCTCGAATGGACCGACCTCAGCTACCAGCAGGTCACGCAGAGCAACGCGGCGATCGTCGTGTTCCCGCTCGCGGTGATGCTGGTATTCCTCGTGCTCGCCTCGTTGTACGAAAGCTGGACGCTGCCGCTCGCGGTGATCCTGATCGTGCCGGTGTGCATGTGCGCGGCGCTGTTCGGCGGGTGGCTCTTGGGCGGCGACAACAACGTGTTCGTGCAGGTCGGTCTCGTCGTGCTGATGGGGCTGGCGTGCAAGAACGCGATCCTGATCGTCGAGTTCGCGCGCGAGCTGGAGATTCAGGGGCAGGGGATCATCGAGGCCGCGCTCGAAGCGTGCCGGCTGCGGCTGCGCCCGATCGTGATGACGTCGGTCGCGTTCATCGCCGGCTCGGTGCCGCTGCTGATCGGCAGCGGCGCGGGCAGCGAAGTGCGCGCGGCCACCGGCGTCACGTTGTTCGGGCTGTTTTTGACACCGGTGTTCTACGTTGCGATCCGCAGGCTCGCGGGCGGCACGCCGGCCGTCTGGAACGAACAGCATGGCGCCCTCGAAGGAGAAAACCGATGAGCGCAGTGTTTCGTTTTTCCGCGCTTGCGACGTCGCTGGCGCTGGCCGCGTGCGCGGTCGGTCCCGACCACGAGCGGCCCGCGTCGGTGGTTTCCGCGCGGTTCGCGCGCGACGAATCGCAGGCGATGCAACATGACGCGGCGCCGGCCGGCACGTCTGCGGACGCGGATGCCGCATTCTGGCGCGGCTTCGGCGATCCCGCGCTGACCCGGCTGATCGACGCGGCGCTCGCGGCGAACCAGGACCTGCAACTTGCGGTGTCGCGCTACGACGCGTCGAACGCGCTGCTGCGCGAGACCCGCTTCGACCGGATTCCGACCATCTCCGCGAGCGGGCAGATCGGCCATCGGCTGACGAGCAAGGACCAGGCGTTCGGCGCGCCGCGCGACCAGCGCGACAAGCCGACGTCGAGCGTCGGCATCAACGCCGCGTGGGAACTCGACCTGTTCGGCCGTGTGCGGCGCGCGGTCGAAGCGCAGCGCGCGGAAACGGCCGCGAGCGCGGCGGACGTCCGCGCGCTGCGGATCGCGATCGCGGGCGAGGTCGCGCGCGCCTACGTCGACCTGCGCGGCTCGCAGGAGCGGCTGCGGATCGCGCGCGAGAACGCCGACAACCAGCGGCAGACGCTTGCGCTGATCGACGCGCGCGTCGGCGCCGGGCGCGGCTCGGAGCTGGAGCGCGCGGCGGCCGACAGCGCGCGCCGCGCAGCTCGCGCATGCGCGGTTCACCGCGGGGGCGATCGACTACTACGAGGTGCTCGACGCGGAACGCACGCTGCTGCAGGCGCAGGACGCGGCGGCTGATGGCCGGTTGCGTAGCGCGAGCGCGACGGTCGCGCTGTACAAGGCGCTCGCGGGCGGCTGGCCGTCGGGCGCGGGGCTGGATGCGCCGATTGCGCGGCGGTGATGCGGGATGACACGGCGGGCCGTCGCCTTGGCGACGCGTTCCCGTCGCGCGGCCCGACACTGGCGCTTCGCGGCTTGCGCCGAGAACGGCACGGCCGGCGCAGGCCGGACGATGCCGTCTCATTTCCCATCCCCGTTCTGACGACGGAACAGGTGCTGAAGCTCGACCTGATCCGATGACGGTCAGAACATCGTATTTGCGTTCGCGGATGTTTCCGGCACTGGCTGGATCACGTCCCAGTGCTCGACGATCTTGCCGTCCTTCACGCGGAAAATGTCGATGACCGCTTGCCCGCGATCGTCCGGGCGCTCGGTCGAGTGGACGTGCAGGTAGACGAGATCGCCGTCGGCCGCGCTGCGCACGATCCGCGCGCGCGATTGCGGATTGTCCTTGAAGGCGCCGGTGAAATACGAGACGAACGGCTGCTTGCCGTCCGGCACGTAGGGATTGTGCTGCTTGTAGCCGTCCGCCACGACGGTCGCCGCTGCTGCGATGTCGTGCTGGTTGAAGAAGCGGTCGTAGAACGTCAGCACGAGCTGGCGGTTCGCTTCCTCGGCCGCCGGGTTGCGCGACGTCGGCGGATTGGCCAGCGCAGCCGTGGCGCCGGCCAGCAGGCCGATGCCGATGGCGAGGAAGCGAAGGGGCGAGCGGGATGAGGTCATGAGCGGGTTCCTTGTTTGTCTGCGAATGCTGTCGTCGACCTCAACGCGAAGGTCTCCTGATGAAGTCGTTTGCGTCATTGCCTGCAGCGGTTCAGATACGGCGTGAGATGTGCCTCCGGGCGTTGTCGACATGCTTCGTAGAACAGGCGAAACCGGCCGGATTCGAGTCGCCGGAATGGTACAGTGGCCGCACAACCGTCACAAGAAGTCAGCACGGCGTGAACAGGTCACGCCGTGCTGACCGCATTCATTTTCGCGAAAGACATTCAGGCATTGCCGACTTCCTCCGCCGACGATCCGGTTGCGTTCGATCAGCCGTGCCCGATCCGCGACGTGCTCGACCGGATCGGCGACCAGTGGAGCCAGCTCGTGCTCGATGCGCTCGCCGACGGAACCTTGCGTTTCAATGAGCTCGGCCGTGCGATCGGCGACATTTCCAGGCAGATGCTGTCGCGCACGCTCAAGCGGCTGGAACAGGACGGCTTCGTCAGCCGCACGCTGTTCGCCGAGGTGCCGCCTCGTGTCGAATACGAGCTGACCGCGCTTGGCCGGTCGTTTCTCGTGCCCATGCGCACGCTGATCCAGTGGGCGGACGAGAACCATCGCGCGATCTGCGACGCACGCCGTCACGCGCGTGAGCGTGACGGCGACGCGCGTGAGCGGCTATTCCGAGGGCAGTGCGTTCAGCATGCCGCGCCGGCCAGATCGACGTTGCTGTTTCGCGGTTCTTGCCTTCGGTGTGCCGGCGGGCAGGGCGGCTTGAACATGCGGCTTCCGGCTAGCGCCAATAGCCGTCGACGTACACCCATGTCGGCCCCTGCCGCCGCCAGTAGCCGGGAATCCAGCGATGACCGGGGCGTCGCGCGATCCAGCGGCCGGGAACCCATCTATATTGCCCGCCTTGCCAGCGCCAGTAGCCGTCTGTCCAGAGATAGCCGTGCGGCCGTGGCGGCGGCGGGCGGCGGTCATGGCGCAACGGCGGCGGCGCGACGCCCGGGCGGTTGTCGTAGGGCGGGCCGCCGGGCACGCGGTGGGGGCCGGACGGCCGGTAGACGGGCGCAGCGGGCTGGGCCGAGGCGGCGCGGAGCCATGCGGCGCTGCCGGCAAAGGCGGCAGTCAGTCCAATGGTGCGCAACAACGAGCGTCGATTCATCGCGTGTCCTGTTCTGCTGTCGGGTTCGTCGTACCTTAGCCTGCCTGCGCAACGGTCGGGTTACGCGCCCGGTCAGGGCTGTTACGGCATGTCACGGCCGCCGCGATCACCTGGATGACGCCGCGGGCCGTGGATAGGTGGAATCACCGGCGTTGCAACCATTCGTCGGAAGTTTGCCGTCCGTGCGCCCGTTCCGGACGCCGGAAGCTCAATATTTGAGATTGAATCAGGTAAAAATTGCCGAATTTGTGTCATTTGTACGATTCTGCTTGTTGTTTCTATGCAACCGTCAAGACAGTGACACGGAGGAATGATGCGATGAATGCAACCAAAAATCTCCCGTCAAGACGCCAAAAAGAATCGTCAAAACAAATACTTATAACGCGGCCCTGTTTTCATTATTTCTATTTATGGAAAAGCTTATTTCTTTATTTGCGAATCGCTCCCCTAGGGTACACCCCTAAACTCACGGTTCCCAAACGGGCAACTATCCGGGCGCAGCCAGCAGGACCGATGGCGTTTCCGGGCGGTTGCAGACCGTTTATGAACAAGGTCGCGAGACCTGCCTCTTTTTATAGAAGGGAGCTCCACGAATGAACAAGACTCTGATCGTTGCAGCAGCTGCAGCATCGTTCGCAACCGTCGCTCACGCGCAAAGCAGCGTCACGCTGTACGGCGTGCTGGACGCAGGCATCACCTATCAAAGCAACGTTCAGCCGGCAGCTGGCCAGGCTGGCAAGTCGCGCTTCTCGATGGGCAGCGGCATTGACCAAAGCCGCTTCGGCCTGCGTGGTTCGGAAGACCTCGGTGGCGGCCTGAAGGCAATCTTCACGTTGGAAAGCGGCTTCAACATCGGCAACGGCAAGTTCGCGAACAACAATGGCATGTTCAATCGCCAAGCGTTCGTCGGCCTGTCGAGCCAGTACGGCACGGTCACGCTGGGTAAGCAGTATGACGCAGTTCAAGACTACCTGGCGCCGCTGACCGCAACGGGCACCTGGGGTGGCACGTACTTCGCACACCATGAAAACAACGACCGTCTGAGCACGAACGGTGACGTCGCACTGAACAACACCGTCAAGTTCACGAGCGCGAACTACGCTGGCCTGCAATTCGGCGGCACGTACTCGTTCTCGAACGACACGAACTTCGGCAACAACCGCGCATACAGCGCTGGTGCAGCGTACCAGTTCCAAGGCCTGAAGCTGGGTGCAGCGTACTCGCAAGCGAACGTCGGCGCGAACACGTCGGGCGCGACCAGCAACCTGCTCCAGGGCCGTAACCGTACGTACGGTGTGGCAGCTGGTTACGCATTCGGCCCGGCACAAGTTGGCGCCGCATGGACGCAATCGCGTCTCGACAACCAAGCCAATGGCAATGCGTCGGTTCGCACCGACAACTACGAAGTCAACGCGAAGTACAACCTGACGCCGGCTCTCGGCCTGGGTGCTGCTTACACGTACACGAACGCGAAGGTCGCGGGCCAAAGCCAGCACTGGAACCAGTTCGGTCTGCAGGCTGACTACGCACTGTCGAAGCGCACCGACGTGTACGCACAGGCTGTGTACCAGCGTTCGTCGAAGAACGCATCGGCAGCGATCTACAACGGTGACGTCGACCCGACGACGCGCACGAGCTCGGGCATCAACCAAACCGCAGCAACGGTTGGTCTGCGTCACCGCTTCTAAGCGTGACAGCTGGGTAACCAGCTCTGAAAAAGGCGCCTTCGGGCGCCTTTTTTTCGTCCGTTGACCCGGACAAAAAAAGCGAGGCATCCAGTCAGGAAGCCTCGCTTTTTCCATTTGCGGTAGACGGTGCAGCCGCCGCCTTCCGCTCACAGAGTCGTGTCAACGCGTGTATTCGCCGTTGGCCTCCGGCTGGAACACGATTTCCGCGACCTTCATCAGCTTTTCCGTGCCGCTCGGCTGCATCACCTTCACCAGCTGGCCGCGCTGCGTGCCCAGCAGCGCCATGCCGACCGGCGAAAAGACGTTCAGGCGTCCTTGCTCGAGATTGGCTTCCTCCGGATAGACGATCGTCCAGGTCGTCTTTTCGTGGCTCGTCTCGTCGAGCAGCGTGATCTGCGAGTTCATCGTGACGACGTTCGCCTTGATGGCGTCGGGTTGCACGATGTCGGCGCGCTCGAGCAGCGTGTCGAGCATCGCCTGGAAGCGCGGATTGTGCTCGGCGTGCTTCTCGAGGCGAGCGACGTCGAGTTCGGTCAGTTGATAAAGGCGTTGTTTCATGGCAGTTCTCCAAATGATCGGCAGGGGCAGGCGGGGCTTACCTACGTGGATCGCCCGGAGCCTGTCTGACTTGGCTCCGGGTGGAGACTGGCTGGTCAGATCAAGCGCCGGGCAGGGGCGAGCGGAGCCTGGGCCGCGCGTCGAGCGAGGGGATGCGCCGGATTGCCGGCGAACGCGCGCACACCGTCCTGTCGGGACGGCAAAACAGCGGGAAGCAGGCGTGCGCGCATGGTGGGTGAGAAATCGTCAGTCGTATAAGACCTTACGATTGTACAACACCCCGGAAAGCCGTTGATCGAAGTGTCAGCGATTTGTCAGAGATTGTTGTCGAATTGGCGTAAGTGAGTGGGTGACAGCACCCGAGAAGCGTCCGATATTTTCCAAAAACGCAACGCAGTATGTTCAAACCAAGGGTTTCCCCTTGGTCGTTCGGCGACTAGACTGAGTTCAATCGCTTCAGACAACCCTGCCGGAAGCGACGTGAAAAACAGAACATACTCGGAGGTAAGTCATCATGAAGTCGATCATCTACGCAGCGATTGCCGCTTCCGTCCTCGCCACCCCGATCGCGTCGTTCGCGCAGTCGGAGCAGGGCTTGACCCGCGACCAGGTCAAGGCGGAACTCGTCCAGCTCGAACAGAACGGCTATAAGCCCCAAGCTACCGATTCGCAGTATCCGGCCGATATCCAGGCCGCCGAGCAGCGGATCCAGCCGAGCCAGCCGATGCTCGCACACGCCGATACGAGCGGCTACGGCGCCGTGGCGACCGGCGCGGCGCAGTCTGGCCGCCCGATGCGGGAAGCGCCGAATCCTGTGAATTCGGTCTATTTCGGCGACTGAACCAACTATCCCGGGTCTGCCCGCACGCATCCAACACCGCCAAGCGACGCGCGCGTGACACGCGCGTCGCCCGCAAGCAGGAGCAGAACCTCCGTCGCCGCATTTCGGCGGCTTTCTCGCCCAGACGCTCGCGCGTTTGGGCCTTTTTTGCCGGGAGCGCCGTCAGACGGACGTGACGGCCGGGGTTCCGTGAATGTAGTGCTCAAGCTGGCTGATCGTGAACTGCTGGTCGGCAATCACGCTCTTGACGAGGTCGCCGATCGAGATGAGGCCGATCAGCTTGCCGTCGTCGAGGACAGGCAGGTGGCGCATCCGGTGCTCGGTCATCAGCGCCATGCATTCGTCGCTGGATTGCGAGGGTTCGACGTAGCGGACCTTCGAGGTCATGATTTCCTCGACGCGCGTGGCCTTCGACGAACGGTCCTGCAGCACGATCTTGCGCGCGTAGTCGCGCTCCGTGACGATGCCGGATATGTCGTCGCCATCCATGACCAGCAGTGCGCCGATGCCCTTCTCGGCCATCAGCTTGATGGCGTCGTAGACGAGGTCGGTTTTCTTGACGGTGTAGATGGTGCGGCCGGATTCCGGCTTGGCCTTGAGAATCTGCGCGACAGTCGTGCTCATACGCTTTCTCCGTGTGCAGGACAATGCAGGGAAGGCTGGGCGTGATGCGCGGCACCCGATTCATCCAGTATAGACGGGTGCGCGGCAGCGGCGCGTGACAGATTGCAGATTAGCGGTAAACTGCCGTCACGTGCCATCCAGAAAATTCCTATATTCCTGATCGTTCCATTGATTTCATGATGTCTTCGCGTCCCCAATCGCCCACGCAGGGCAATGGCCGGGCCGACGAGTGCGTGTCGCTCGTCGCAACCGCGTCGCTGCCCACGCGCTACGGCACGTTCACGTCGTATGCCTTCCGCGTCTCGGGTAGCGACGCCGAACACCTTGCGCTCGTCATGGGCGACGTCGCCGGCGAGCAGTCCGTGCTGACGCGGCTGCATTCCGAATGCCTGACCGGCGACGTGTTCGGCTCGTATCGCTGCGACTGCGGCGAGCAGCTCGATCTCGCGTTGCGCTATATCGCCGCGGAAGACCGCGGCGTGCTGCTGTACCTTCGCGGCCACGAAGGGCGCGGCATCGGCCTGAGCAACAAGATCCGCGCGTATGCGCTGCAGGAGCAGGGGCGGGATACCGTCGAAGCGAATCTCGACCTCGGCCTGCCCGACGACGCGCGCGAATACGATTCCGCCGCCGCGATCCTGCGCATCCTCGGCGTGACGTCGGTGCGCCTGATGAGCAACAATCCGAAGAAATTCGACACGCTCGTGAAACACGGCATCCCCGTGTGCGAGCGAGTCGCGCTGGCGGTGCCGGTGCGCGAGGAAAACGAGCGCTATATCCGCACCAAGCAGGCCAAGTTTGGCCATTACTTCGAGGAAAACGAGTGACGCGCATCGGCGCGTCGCCGTGGCCTGCATTTCGATGCGGCGTTTCGGATCGCCGCGGTATGCAATCGAAGCCGGTTCGTCCGGCTTTTTTCATGCGTCGTGCCAATGGTGATGCACGGCAAGATGGTCGCGTGCGCAACGTTTTGCGGTTGCAGTGCGATCGACGAAATAATCCGGGCAACGAATTGTTGATCGGCCTCTGCGGCCGGCATCACGAATAGGCCGCCGGCCGGGCCGCACAGTTACGCGACAGCCGGATCGGCGATCGTTGCGGCCGTACCGGGGCCCGGCGCGGATGGCGCGGCCTGCGCACCGGCGAGGCGCCGATAGCGCGCGAGCGCCCACAGCGGAAAGTACGCGGTGTAGCCGTGATACTTGAGGTAGAAGATGCGCGGAAATCCCGGCGCGTTGTGCGAGCGATGCCACCAGAAGCCGTCGTCCTGCTGGACCGACAGCAGATAGGCGATGCCGCGGCGCACGGAATCGGACTGCCAGTCGCCGAACGCCATCTGCGCGAGCAGCGCCCACGCGGTGCAGTTCGACGTGCTCTCGCCGTAGTTGGTCGCGCGCAGCTGCGGGTCCGCGTAGCTGTCGTTCGTCTCGCCCCAGCCGCCGTCCGCATGCTGGTGCGCGCGCAACCAGTCGAGCGCGCGCGCGATGTAGGGCTGCGATTTGTCCTCGCCGGAGAGCGCGAGGCCGGCCAGCACGCTCCACGTGCCGTACAGGTAGTTCGTGCCCCAGCGGCCCCACCAGCTTCCGTCGGGCTGCTGCGTGCGCTTCACGTACTCGATGGCGCGCGCGGCCGCCGCCCGGTCTGCGGGACGCTTCGTGACGCCGAAGCACAGCAGCACGCGGCCCGACACATCCTCGGTCGGCGGATCGAGCAGCGCGCCGTGATCGGCGAACGGAATCGCGTTGAGATACAGGCGATCGCAATCGGCATCGAAAGCGCCGAAGCCGCCGTTGCGCGATTGCAGCCCGCGCATCCAGTCGAGCGCGCGCGTGACGCGTTCCGCGTAAGGATTCTCGCCCGATGTCCTGGCCTGCGCGCGGCCCCGGCGGTCGAGCATCGCCGTGACGACCGCGCTGTCGTCGATGTCGGGGTAGTACGGGTTCGCGTACTGAAACGCCCATCCGCCCGGCTGCGTGCCGGGCCGCGCGTTTTCGCGCCAGTCGCCTTCCAGGTCGTTCACCTGGCGTGTCGCCAGCCAGTCGTACGCGCGCGCAATGCGCGCGTCGAGGTCGCGATCGGAGACCTGCGCGTCCGGCGCGGCGGGCGTCGCGCCGCGGGCCTGTTCGAGCGCCATCGTGCTCCACGCGGTGTCCCACACCGGCGAGAGGCAGGGCTGGCAATACACGCTGCCGTCCGCGCGCGTGACCAGCAGCTTTTCGAGCGCGTGTTCGCAGTCGCGCCGCAGCGGATGGTCTTCCGGGTAGCCCAGCACTTCCATCATCTGGTAGCTGTACACGATCGGCGGAAAGATGCCGCCGAGCCCGTCTTCGCCGTTCATGCGCTCCGCGCACCATGCTTCGGCGTGCCGGATCGCGCGTTGCCGAAGGCGGCGCGGCAGCAGCGGCTCGAGATGCCGGACCGTGCGGTCCAGCGCCAGAAAGAGCCTGCGCATGCCCTTGGCGGGCGGAAAGTAGTGGCGCTCCTCGTCGGGCGGCGTGACGAAGAGTTCGGCGATCGACACGTTGCGCGGATTGCGCGCGCGCGCACGCAGCGAACACAGCACGAGCAGCGGCACCATCGTCGTGCGCGCCCAGTAGGCGACCTTGTACATCGAGATCGGCGCCCACTTCGGGAACAGCACGAACTCGACGGGCATGAACGGCGCCGCGCGCCACGGCACCTGGCCGAACGTCGCGAGCAGGATGCGCGTGAACACGTTCGAGCGGGCCGCGCCGCCGAGCTTCAGGATGGCTTCCCGCGCGCGGATCATGTGCGGCGCGTGCTCGGAATCGCCCGCCGCCTTCAGCGCGAAATACGCCTTCACGCTGCACGAGATGTCCGGCGCGCCGTCGACGTACAGGTCCCATGCGCCGTGCGTTTCGACACGCTGGATCGCGCGCAGGTAGCGCGCCATCTGAGCCTGGCGAACTTCATCGATCTTGTCCATGAAATGCATCATCAGGATGTATTCCGCGGTGATCGTCGCGTCGGATTCCAGTTCGAAACACCAGCTGCCGTCCGGCTGCTGGAGGCCTGAGAGGGCGTCGCGTCCGCGGAGGATGGCGGCGTCGAGCGCGGACGGGGAGAAGGCGTGGTTCGGTTTCATGGCGCGGATAATACCATCTGGATGGAATGTTTGATCGGAGAGGGGGCGATGCTAAGATCCGCCTATGAAAAAACATCCCGACACAGCGCCGCGCAACGCGTCCATGCAGGCCGAAGTGGCGAAGGCCGCCAGCGCGCACGCCGCAGAACGAGCATCGACGCCAGCCGCGTCGGTCGCTTCCGGCGTGCGGCGCAAGAAGGCGCCGGAGCAGGTGCGCTCGCAGCTTCTCGCCGCCGCGTCGGATCTTGCCACCCGGCATGGCGTGCAGGCGCTCACGCTGGACGCGGTGGCCGAGCGTGCCGGCGTGACGAAGGGCGCGCTGCAATATCACTTCGCCAACAAGCAAGGGTTGCTCGATGCGCTCTTCGAGCAAACGGTCGCGCGGTTTTCCGGGCAGGTGGCGCAACGGATCGCCGCGGATCCGGAGCCGGCCGGCGCGGCTTCGCGCGCCTATATGCACACGATGCTCGACCAGAAGAATCCGGCGGCCAGCACGGATGTGCTGCGCGTCCTGGTTGCGTCGATGGTGAGTGAACCGGAGGCGCGCGAACGCTGGTCAGCGCCGATCAGCGAATTGAGCCGCCCCGATCCGGTGCCGCTCGAGCAGGCCGCGACGCTGATGATCTGCAGGCTCGCTGCCGACGGCCTGTGGCTCTGGGATCTGCTGGGTTGCCAGGACATGCCGGATCAACTGCGTGCGGAAATCATCCGGCAACTGGAGCGCATGACCGTCGACGCAGGTTCGGCGCCGACACGATGACGGATGTTTGGCTCGTGTGCGCGCCGATGATGCGCTTGCCGCACATTGGGACGAACCCGGTTGCCGGCAAACAACGTGAACGATCGTAAGCCGGAGCTTTGGCGGCCCGTCGCAGGGCCATACCGTCAGTCTCGGAATTCGCCGGCAAGTAGCGCGGTGCGCCGCGCGCAGGCAATAAAAAAGCCCGCTGCTGGAGCGGGCCGAAACCATGTTTGGAGACATGGAGGAGACAGATGTGAATTTAAGGGAAAACCCTAGCGCCGGCAACCGGCAATCGGTCGTCTGTTGTATTCCTGCAACTCAATGGGCCCGGTGCGTACGCATGTCCATGCCGCGCGCCCGATTGCTGCGGAACCGTTCGTGGGCAATCGGCAGCGCGAACTTGTCGCGCATTTCCGTTTCGATCCACGCGCAGGCTTCGCGCGCGCAGTCGTTCAGTTCGTGTCGGGTCGCGTGCCCGTCGATGTCGTAGACAAAGCGCACGTCGACCTCGTCGTCGGCGAGCTGCCGCTCGAGCTGATTGAGCTGCAGTTGCGGCGTGTGCCGTTGCGCCAGCGCGCGAAGCTCGTCGAAGTGATACTCGAGCCAGTCCGCGAAGAACAGCGCGTCGGTGCGGCACGACAGGCGGAACGCCGCGCTGCGCGACAGGCGCGCGGTGCCGTCGGCGCCGGCGATCGGCGCGGGCGCCGGGTCGTGCCGATCGTCTTTCGGGCTGGCTGCCGAGTCGGCGACGGGCGCGAGCGGGTGCCGGATGTGCCGGTAAGGCTCGCGGTCGCGCAGCGTGTGCCACAGCAGTTCATCGCTGGCGGCGCACGACGGTTGCATCGTCAGGTCATGGCGGCCGTCGCCGGTCGCGACGACGTCGCGAATCACGAGGCGCAGCGAGCAGAGCGGTTCGTTCCGGGCCAGCAGCGTGGCCGCGCGCGGCAGTCCGCAGACGAGCGGCGCAGGGCCCCCGGTGCGGAATACGAGCCCGTGGCGGTCGAGCCGCACGAGCGGCAGCGGCTCGGGAAACGACGGGTACGCGACGGCGATGCGCGCGCCGTCGGCGCGCGTCAACTCCGGCATCATCGAGCGAAAGACCGTTGAGTGGTCCACGTTGACTCTCCTTCGAATACGATAGCGCCCGAGCGGCATGGATGTGCTCAGGCGGCGATGGCTTGCCGGGCGCCGCTTCCCGGGGCGATTCCAAGTGCCGCAAGCGTCTGCGGATCGATATCGATCCAGCAGGCGACGACCATCCTGCCGTCGATCATCTTCGGCGGGCCGGCCCGGTGCGCATGCACGCCGATGCGGCGGAACAGGCGCTCCATGCTGGCGAACGTCACGCCGATCAGCTGCCGCGCGCCGAGTTGCGCCGCGCACTCGACGACCGCGGCCAGCATCGGACGCACCGCCCACGCGGCGGCTTCCGCCGAGCCGGCCTCGCCCGTCGCGGCAAAGCGCGACAGCTCCCACACCGCGGCCGACTGCGGCGGCGTCACGCCTTCCGCGAGCAGATCCGCGAACAAGGTATTCAGCAAATAGGGGCTCGTCGTCGGCAGCAGACGCGCGCAGCCGCACATCTCGCCGTTGCCGTTCCGCGCGAACACGTAGACGGTATCGTCGCGGTCGAACTGGTCGCGCTCGTAGATTTCGTTCGCCGACGGGAGCGCCCATCCGAGCTGCTCGACGAATACACGGCGCCGGTAGCGGCCGATATCCGCTGCAAGTTCGTGTGGCAATCGCCCTTCCTCGTGAACGAAGGTCCGCATGTTGTCCTCGGGTCTTTGCTTGGAGTGCGTGCATTACAGCGCGCGTCCCGAGGGGGGGTAACTGGTAACTCTTACAGGTGACGAGCGAAAAAAACCGACCGCGACGTGGTATCGGTTTCTTGAACGGCGGGATTGAAAACCGGCGCGGATTTGCTTATAAAGAGCGCCTGGGCGTCAATCGTCGGATGAATTCCTGCATCGGGTCGTCACTGGAGCGTCGGCCGGGCATGATGCGCGTCGTGATGCGCGAAGACGGCGGACGCGACGGCGGCGGGCCAGTCGAGGCGGGCGAGGCGGGCCACGAGCGCGGCGGCGGTGCGGAACATGCCGATGTCGGCGCCGGTGGCGTCGACGGCCATCACGTTGCTGCGAACGTCGCCGCCGGCGATCACGAACGCGCCTGACGCGCGCTCGAGATACCAGTCCCAGCCGAGCGTCACGTAGGCGACGCCCGCGCGGGCGGGGCGTTGCCACTCGGTGTAGCCGGCGAGGTGGGCATCGACCGCGCAGTTTTGCAGTTCCGCGAGCAGCGCCGGATCCAGGCCGCTCGCGACATGATCGAGCGCAAGCTCGGCCAGCGCGCTTTCGGAAAGACGCACGTAACCGTCCGGGGACGGACCATGGATGGGTTGCAGCAAAGGTGAAGTCATGCGCGGAATGTATCAGCCTCACCTGATGCTGAAACCTGATAAGTATGACAGCGTGACCTGTCGGAGAACGAATGGAACTGCGTTGGCAGGATGCCTACCATCAATTCAGCGCCGCTGAAGATGAGCAGCAACTCTTCCAGCGGATCGCCGCATATTCGAAGCGCCTGGGCTTCGAGTATTGCTGTTACGGGATTCGGGTGCCGCTGCCGGTGTCGAAGCCGGCCGTCGCGATCTTCGACACCTATCCGGACGGCTGGATGGAGCACTACCAGGAGCAGAACTACATCGACATCGATTCGACGGTTCGCGACGGCGCGCTCAGCACCAACCTGATCGTGTGGCCGGACGCGGACAAGGCCGGCGCGTCGCCGCTGTGGGCGGATGCGCGCGCATCCGGCCTCGCGGTCGGCGTCGCGCAGTCGAGCTGGGCGGCGCGCGGCGCGTTCGGCCTGTTGAGCATCGCACGCCATGCCGACCGGCTCACGTCCGCCGAAATCAACATGCTGACGCTGCAGACCAACTGGCTCGCGAACCTGTCGCATGCGCTGATGAGCGGCTTCATGGTGCCGAAGCTGGCGCCGGAGGCGAACGTCGTGCTCACCGCGCGCGAGCGCGAAGTGCTGTGCTGGACGGCCGAAGGCAAGACCGCGTGCGAGATCGGGCAGATCCTCAACATCTCCGAGCGGACGGTCAACTTCCACGTCAACAACATCCTCGAGAAGCTCGGCGCGACCAACAAGGTGCAGGCGGTCGTCAAGGCGATCTCGGCCGGGCTGATCGATACGCCCTGACGGGCGGCGCGGGCGCGCGCGGTTGCGCCCGCGTCACTCCATCAGCGGTTCCGCTTCCTTCGCGGTCCAGCTCACGCTGGAGATGCTCTTCTCCATGCTCATCCGGCTCGCGATCTGCTCGAGCTTCTGCTGATCCTTCGGATGCAGCTTCAACGTCGCGGTGACCTTCAGCCGGTCCGGCTGGTCGGGCACGTCCTCGCTCGTCAGGCTCTGGAACGACAGCGGTTTCGCGTACATCGAATTCGACAGCAGCGTGCGGATGTGCACCTCGTCCGCCGCGAGGCAGATCACGGTGATCTGGTATTCGCGCACGAGATCGGCGTTCGACACGGGCGTCGCATTGATCGCCTGGCTCACGCCGCGCAGCACCGTGTTGGTGAGCAGCACGACGCCCGTGCCGGCCAGCGCGGGCACGTAATGGCCGGAGCCCGACAGCACGCCGACGGCGGCCGAGCACCACAGCGTCGCGGCCGTGTTGATGCCCTGGATCGAGCCCTTGTCGCGCATGATCACGCCGCCGCCGAGGAAGCCGACGCCCGACACGACGTATGCGGCGATCTGCGTGACACCCGCGACGCCGTTGCCGGTCAGCACGCCGAGCGTCACGAACAGGCAGGCGCCGCTCGCGACCAGCGTGATCGTGCGCAGGCCCGCGGTGCGCTGGCGCATCTGGCGTTCGAGGCCGATCGCGACGCCACAGGCGAACGCGGTGAGAAGACGAAGTGCGAAATCGAAAGTCATGAGTTGTCCTGCCGTACGGGGCGCGCATGCAGCCCGGCATCGCGTCGACGCCCGGCCGGGCGGCGGCGCGATGGCGGTCGCCGCGCGGTACTGTACCGCGCGAATGCGTCATCGAATGTGAAACGGGGCGGCGTGCGGACTCGCGGGAACGCGAGCCGGGGCAGGAGAACTGCGGCGGACAGGCGTTCAGGCGGCGAGAAGCGCACGCAACGGAGTGCTGCAACTGTCCACGATGGTTCCTGAAGGAAGAATGGGCGGCATTCTAGTGGGCGGCGCTCGTGCGCGTCAACCCGGCCAGCGGCGGGTTCGGCGGCGGGCGGGAGGTGGCGCCGCGCAAGCCGTCTCCCGTGATGCTCATTGCGCGGACCCGATCGTCCCGGTGGCGAGCGCGAGCGAGGCGGCGGCCGACAACGCGCCGCAGTAGCTGTCGACGTCCGCATTCTTCGCCGCGAGCAGCTGGCTCTGCGCGAGCGTCGCGTCGGTCACCGAGCCGACGCCGTTGCGGTACGCGGTCAGCGCGGCATCGTAGGTCGTCTGCGCGGCGGCGACGAGCGCCGTCGCGGCCTCGTGCGACGCGAGGCTCGTCTGCAGCGCGTTCTGCGCGGCGACGATCTGCCGGACCGCTTCCTCCTTCGTGCGCGTCAGCCGCGCCGAAGCGCTCTCGGCGTCGTTGCGCGCCTGCATCAGCACCGCCGAGCGCAGGCCGCCGTCGTACAGCGGGATCGTCACGCCGACGAACACGCCGCCGCCGTAGCGGCTGCCGTTCAGGTTGACGGTCGGCGCCTGCTGGCCGACCGCCGGCAGTGCGGTGATCGCCGTGCCGCCGCTGCTGTACGAGGTGGACGCGGACATGAACACCTTCGGCATGAACTCGGCCTGCGCCGCCTTCACCTTCGCGCGGTTGGCGTTTTCGAGCGCATACGCGCTCTGCAGGTCGGGGCGGCGCGCGATCGCGTCCGCGACGATCGAATCGACCGACGCGCGCAGCGCCGGCGGCAGCGGCCGCGGCGGCAGCGCCGCGATCGTCGGCTTCGACAGCGGCGAAATGCCGAGGGCGGAGACGAGGCCCAGGTAGCCGTCGCTCTCGGCGCCGCTTGCCTCGACGAGCGCGAGATTGGCCTGCGCACGGTTCTGCGTCGCCTGCGCGACTTCGACGACGGTGCCGACGCCCTGCTTGAGCCGCGCGCGGGCGGCCGCGGCGATCGCGTCGGCGTTGGCGAGGCTCTGCCGCGCGCTGAGCGCGCGCGATCGCGATGCTTCGTACCGGTAATACGCGATGGTCACGTCGTGGATCACCTGCTGGTGGACAGCCGTGAACGCGACGTTCGACACGATCGACGCCTGTTCGGCCGCTTCGACGCGCGCGGCCCGGCCGCCGAAGTCGAACAGCAGCCATTGCAGCGACAGCGCCGAGATCGTGCCGTGCACGGTCGTGTCGCTCGAGCCGGTGCCGAGCGGCGTCGAGGTCGAGCCGTGGCTGCTCTGGTAGGCGCCCATCGCGGTCGCGGAGAGGTGCGGCAGATACGCGGTCTTCGCGATACCGACCGCGAGCGCCGCGTTGCGCGCGTCGTTCCACGCGATGCGGGTCAACGGGTTCGTCGATTCGGCGAGGTCGATCAGTTCCGGCAGCGTGTACGCGTGCGCCGCATCGAGCGCGGCGGGCGGCGGCACCGCTGCGAGCGCGGGCGTGGCGGGCAGCGTGTAGTCGTGCGGCGCGCGCGGCGCGTGTGAGGGCGCCGCGCCCGGCACGATCTCGCCCGCTGCCGACGTCGGCGGCTGCCATGGGCGGTCGGACGCCTCCGGCGCCAGATCGAGCGACGACGTCGCGCAGCCGGCCAGCGCGACGGCGGTCGCGACGGCGGCCGCGGCGATCGAGGCGGCCGGCGGTTCAGGTAGGCGCATGGGGGTGAGGCTCCTTCGATGTGGCTTGACGGGCGGCGTCGGCGATGCATGCGAGCCGCGCGTCGATCAGGTTCAGCAGTGCGTCGCGTGCGGGGTCGGCGCGCTCGCCGGACGGTCGGGGCGACGGCGGGGCGTCGGGGTGCGCGTCCCGCGCAGGCGGCCGTGCGTCGCCGGTCGTGCGCGCAGCGGCGGGCGCATGACGCTCGGCGCCCGTTCCCGATTCCGCGTCGCGCAGCTCGGCCACGCGCGCAAGTTGCGCACCGATCGCCGCATCGCCCGGCGCGCGTTCGGCGAGCAGGAACAGCGGGCCTTCGAGCGCGCCCAGTTCCGCGAGCGCGCGCCGCCGCGCGGCGAGCCATGCGGGCGCGGGCCGCACCCACGCCGGTTCGTAATGGATCAGGCCGAGATCCTGCGCGATCGCGCCGTGGCGCGCAAAGGCGTCGGCCGCCTGCGCGCGCCGTTCGGCCGGCTGCGCGATCTGCGCGAGCCGCCGCCACTGGTCGACCAGCGCGGCGAGCGCCGCGTCGACCTGCTTGCCGATGCTGACCGGCCAGATGCGCGTGAACACGAGATACACGACGACGTTGCCGAGCAGGATGCCGATCGTGCGGTCGCGCGCGAGCGTCAGGTCGAAGCCCGGGCCCGCGCCCTGGATCACGCACAGGAAGAACGCGAAGGCGATCTGGAAACCCGCATACGCGATCCGCGGCGACCCGAACGCGACCCATGCGGCGAGCCCCGCGCCGACGAACACGAGCGCCATCAGATGGCCGATCGACGACAGCGACGGCACCACGAACACCAGCGCCGCGGTGCCCGCCAGTGCGCCGACGATGCAGCCGGCGATCCGCAGCGTGAGCTTCTCGACCGTTTCGGCGGTCGAGCCGAGCGACACCATGTAGCAGGTGATGAAGCACGTATGGATGCCGGACCAGTCGAGCTGCGAGTACAGCAGATAGCAGAACATCGCCGCGACCGTCGTCTTCAGCGCATAGCGGATGTGATCGGGATTGGTGCGCGCGTCCGGCAGGAAGAAGCCGCCGCGCGGGGCGGGCGGCGGCGCGGCGGGTTCGGCGGCGTTGCCCGCGGCGGGCGCGTTCGCGTCGACGGGCGGCGCGGCGGCCGTCGCGCCGGGTTCCGCGAAGCGCGTGATCGCCGCGTGCAGGTCCGTCGCGACGACGCGGGCGAGCGGCGCCAGCGCATCGGCCGGCGGCAGCGCGAGCGTCACGTCGACCGGATAGCCGCCTCGCTCGAGCATGCCGGCCATCTCGTCGAGCGTCGCCGCGACCGGCGCGGCGAACGCGTCGGGCAGCCGCGCGCCGGGCTCGCGGTCCGCCAGCGCGACCGCGACGAGGATCGCCGTGCTCGACGCGACGGCCTGCCGCAGCGCAGCGACGTCGGCGGCGGACGACGTGCCTTCGAGCTTCGACAGCTTGAGCCAGGTCAGGAGCTGCTTGTCGCCTTCGCGCAGGCTCGCGTCGAACGCGGCGCGCCCGTCATCTTCGCCGCGCAGCCGGTGCGCGGCGAGCCGCAGCCGCTTCGCGAGCTGCGCGCCTGCGAGCCGGCGCGGCGACGGCGCGATCAGCAGGTTGACGACGATCGCGATGCCGACCGGGATCGCGACCATCAGCCACGTATAGAGCAGCGCGCGCGTCGCGGCTTCGCCGCCCGGCACGAGGCCGAGCTCGTCGAGCCCGAAGCCGACGATCATCGCGAGGATCGCGCCGACGGGGCGCAGCTTGCTGGCCGACGTCAGGTAGAGCAGCCCGACCGACAGCACGGCCATGCACGCGACCCGCAGCACCGAATACTCGATGCTGGAGATCGCGACGCCGAGCACGAGCGCGATCACGACCGTGATGACCAGCATCATCGCCGTTGCGAGCACGACGCTCGTCACGCGGTCGGCCCGGTTCAGGAAGAACACCACGTAAGCGGAGATCGCGGCTTCCGGCGTGCCGTACGCGCTCGTCACGAGCACGGTCAGCGTGCAGATCAGCGCGACCCGCACGGCCATCGACGCGCGGCCCGGAAACGGCGCGAGCAGACGCAGGAGTTCGCGCGGGCCGGGCGGCCGGACGTCAGCGGCAGGCCGAGCCATGCCGGATCTCGACGATCGCGCTCGCGCCGACGCGCACGAGCCTGCCGTCGGGTTCGTCGAGCTTCACGCGCACCGGGAAGCGCTGCGCGACGTGCACCCAGTTCACCGAGCGCTGCACAATCGGCAGGGAACGCGGCAGGTTGATGCGGTCGCTGTCCGCGATTCCCGCGCCGATGCCGACCACCTTGCCCGTCATCGCGCGGCCGCGGTCGATCATCGAATAGACGGTCGCGCAGTCGCCGACTTCGATGTGCTTGAGCGCCGTCTCGCGGAAATTGCCGACCGCGAACCATTCGCGCGCGTCGATCAGCGTGAAGATCGACTGGTTCGGCGCGAGGGTCTCGCCGACGAGCACCGACAGGCCCGTCACGAGCCCGTCGTGCGGCGCGCGCACGACGGTATCGTCGAGCGCGTGCTGTGCGCGGGCGAGCGCGGCCTCACGCGCATGCAGCGTCGCGATCGCATCGGCGTCGTCGCCGATCGTCTGCGCGGACGCGCGCTGCTGCTCCTGCGCCTGCGCGAGGGACACGGCCGCGTCGCGCTGCCGGACCTTCGCCTGGTCGAATTGCTGCGCGCTCACGTAGCCCTGCGCGGCGAGCGGCGCGAGCCGGTTCACGTCGCGCGTCGCGAGGTCGTGGTTCTGCGTCGCGCGCTTCACCTGCTCGGCGGCGACCGATGCGTTCGAGCGCTCGCCGATCAGGGTCTTGCGGCGCGTGTCGAGCGACGCGCGCGCGAGCTCGACGTCGGCCTGCGCCTGCGCGACCGTCAGCCGGTACGGCACCGGATCGATCTCGTACAGCAGGTCGCCTTTCGCGACGCGCTGGTTTTCGTGCACCGCAAGCTTCACGATGCGCCCGCCGACGGGCGACGCGACGTGCACGATGTCCGCGTCGATCGACGCGTCGTCGGTCGACGGATAGGCCGTCGCGCGGTGATACGCGTAGGCGAGGGCGGCGATGCCGAGCGCGACGATCGCGAGCGCGATCGCGCGGCCTTTGGTCGAGGGTTGGCTGATGCCGGCGAGTTTCATGCGAAGGGCCCCGTGCCGGTGAGCCAGACGAGCACGGCGATCACGAGCCCGATCGCGGTGCAGACGGCCAGTTGATACGGCACGGTGGCCGCCCAGCCGGTCGCGACGAACACACGATGCGCGACGATCGCGCCGCCGACGCCGATCAGCGCGCTGACGAGCCAGAGCGGGAAGTAGGCGCCGAACAGCACGTAGGACGGCGCGCCGCGCGCCGCGCAGCCCGCGAGCGGCAGGGCCGGCGCCAGGGCGGCGACGCGCAGGGGCGCGCGCGAAGTTGTTTTTCTCATGATGTGACGAGCTTGACGAAAGGGGGCCGGGCGCGCCGCGACGACGGTTCCGCGATACGGTGCCGATAATAAATCAGCGCGACGTGGACGGCCAGCCGGGGCTTGTTCGGCATCCGTGATGGCGGGCGGCGCTTTCGTCAGGGCCGCGCGACGCGGGCGCACGGACGTATAGGGTTGCTAATGACTGCAAGGACGCGGAAGGCAAAGCGAATCGACGCGTTTGATGCGCGGTCGCGATCGAGTCGGCGCGCGAACCGCGCATTCCCGCGTGAACCGGCGTGAATCCGCTCGATCCTGCCGGCCGGGCCCGTCATCTGCCGCCGGCGTCGGGTTCGGCGGGATGTGTGTACCATCGGGCGTACGGCGCGGGCCTCGCTGGCCAGTCGCGCCGCAACGTGGGTGAGCGCGCCATGCGAAGTTTCCTTGTCCGGTTCATTGCGATCGGCTTGCTGTTCCATCTGTACGTCGGGATGCGGATCATTCCCGACGCGTTCGCGTCGACCACCGCGCGCGTCGTCGCGGCGCTCGTGCTCGCGAGCTTCTGCGTGCTGATTCCGGTCGGGATGTTCGCGCGGCGTTTCGACGAAGGCTGGGCGGCGACGTTGTTCGGCTGGGCCGGCGCGATCGCGATGGGGTTCTTCTCGTCGCTGCTCGCGCTGACGTTCGTGCGCGACCTGATGCTGCTCGGCGTGGCCGCGTGGCGCGCGCTCGGACACGCCGGCGCATGGAGCGGGGCGGCGGCGGACAGCGCGTCGGGCGTGCTGGCCGGCGCGCTGCTGATCACGGGAATCGGGTTCGTGAACGCACGGCGCACCGCGGCGGTCAAGCGCGTGTCGATTCCGGTGCAGGGCCTGCCCGCCGCGCTCGACGGCCTGAAGATCGTGCAGCTGTCGGATCTCCACGTCGGGCCGACCATCAAGCGCGCGTATGTCGAGCGCATCGTCGGCGCGGTCAATGCGCTCGATGCCGACATCGTCGCGGTCACGGGCGACGTGGTCGACGGCTCCGTCGAGCGGCTGCGCGAGCACACGGCGCCGCTCGGGCGCATGAAATCCCGGCACGGCAGCTTCCTGGTGACGGGCAATCACGAGTACTACGCCGGCGCGCATGCGTGGATCGCGGAGTTCCGGCGCATCGGCCTGACGGTGTTGCTGAACGAGCACGTGGTGGTCGAGCACGACGGCGCGCGCGCGGTGGTCGCGGGCGTCACCGACTTCACGGCCGGGGCGTTCGACCCGGCACACCGCAGCGACCCGCAGCGCGCGCTGGCGGGCGCGCCGCGCGACGTCGGGACGCGAATCCTGCTCGCGCATCAGCCGAGGAGCGCGGAACAGGCGAGCCGGGCCGGGTTCTCGCTGCAGATCTCGGGCCATACGCACGGCGGGCAGTTCCTGCCGTGGCCGCCGTTCGTGCGGCTGCAGCAGCCGGTCGTCGCCGGCTTGCGGAAATTCGG
Source organism: Burkholderia sp. MSHR3999 (assembly GCF_000833595.1). Lineage (NCBI taxonomy): Bacteria > Pseudomonadati > Pseudomonadota > Betaproteobacteria > Burkholderiales > Burkholderiaceae > Burkholderia > Burkholderia sp. MSHR3999. The sequence goes on along the minus strand of NZ_JRFO01000007.1, from coordinate 1,866,721 downwards.
CGATCTGTGGGTCTATACGAGCCGGGGAACCGGCTACTGGGGGCCGCCGAACCGGTTCGGCGTGCCGTCCGAGATAACGCTGATCCGGTTGACGCGGGGCGCGTAGCCGGCGCCCCGCGCCGGCGTGGCGCACTCGCCGCGGCGCGCGCGTTCATGCGCGCCGCGCGAGCGTCACGCGATGCGGGCGATGTCGTCGAAGTCGAAGCGCGGGCTGCGCGGGAACAGGCCGGCCGGGTCGCCGTAGCCGAGGTTGACGAGGAAATTGCTCTTCACCGTGGTGCCGGCGAAGAACGCGGCGTCGACCGCCGCGTTGTCGAAGCCGGACATCGGGCCGGCGTCGAGGCCGAGCGCGCGGGCGGCCATGATCAGGTATGCGCCCTGCAGCGACGAGTTGCGGAACGCGGTGGCCTGGATCAGCGCGTCGTTGCCCGCGAACCAGCTGCGCGCGTCCGCGTGCGGGAACAGGCGCGGCAACTGCTCGTAGAACGCCATGTCCATGCCGACGATCACCGTGACGGGCGCGGCCATCGTCTTCGCGAGATTGCCTTCGGACAGCGCCGGCTTCAGGCGGGCCTTCGCTTCCGGCGACTTGACGAACACGAAGCGCGCCGGGCTCGAGTTCGCCGACGTCGGGCCGAATTTCGCGACGTCGACCAGCCGGTGGAGCAGCGCGTCGTCGACCGGCTTGTCCTGCCAGGCGTTGTGCGTGCGCGCGGTGAGGAACAACTGGTCGAGCGCGGAATCGGAAAGCGTCATGATGATGAGGTCCGGAAAAGGGCCGGCGAAGCGCGCCGGCCGGGTTGAACGGGAACGTGGCGCGGCCGGGCAGGGGCGGCCGCGCGACATGGCGCGATGATAGCGTGACGCGCCGGCGCATGCCCGGCAGCCGTCGGCCGGGCAGCGGCAGCGGATTGGAACGGCCCCGCGCCGCGAATGAACGCGCATGGCGGCCGCGTGCGTGGTTCGCTACCATGCAATCATGCGTCGCCCGTCGATGTTTTCCGCCTGACCCGCCCGATATGTCCACGTTCGATCTCTTCGATGACACCCCCGCGCCCGACGTCGACTGGTACCCGGACTGGCTCGCGCCGGCCGACGCCGATCGCGCGCTGGCCGCGCTGATCGGCGAGGTCGCGTGGCGCCAGGATGCGATCCGCACGCCGCGCGGCCGCATCCCGCTGCCGCGCCTCACCGCGTGGCAGGGCGAGCCGGACGCGGTCTACGTGTATTCGGGCATCCGCAACGTGCCTGCGCCGTGGACGCCGGCCGTGCTCGAGCTGAAGCGCGCGGTCGAGGCGGCGTGCGGCGCGCGCTTCAACAGCGTGCTGCTGAACCGCTACCGCAACGGGCAGGACAGCATGGGCTGGCACGCGGACAACGAACCCGAACTCGGCGATGCGCCGGTGATCGCGTCGGTGAGCCTCGGCGCGATGCGCGTGTTCGACCTGCGGCACCGCGCGAGCGGCGTCACGCACGCGTACCGGCTGACGCACGGCAGCCTGCTCGTGATGCGCGGGCGGACCCAGGCCGAGTGGCAGCATCGCGTGCCGAAGGCGCCGTCCGTGCAGGGCGAGCGGGTCAACCTGACGTTCCGGCGGGTCGTCGCGGGACCGGCGGACGGCGCGTGACGCAAGCGCGGCGCGCGAATGCCGATGGCCGATGCGGTCCGGCTATCGGTTTAATTTTGAGATAGCCCAGTGAAACCGCTGATGGTGCGGCGCAACATTCTCCGTGTAGACTATTTGATGGACCGGCGCATACCGATCGCTGCCGGAATGATTGCATCTGCATCGCATGCCCGACGGCCGGCCGGCGCCGGACGACGGGCGGCGGGAGAACTTCGCGTGACCGGACTGAGTGAATCCCTCGAACCCTTGCTGCACGTCTTCGAACAGGACGGCGAATGGCAATGGGCGTTGACGGTGAAGCGGACGGCGGGCGTCGGCGTGAAGGTGGTCGCGTTCAGCCGGGAAGGTTTCGTTCGCGAGGTCGACGCGCACGCCGCCGGCGAACGCGCGCGCGCGGCGCTCGACGGCGCGGTGCTCGCCTGACGCTTCCCGTCGTTTCCCGCGCCTGCGGCGTGCTCTGACCGTGGCGCGTTGCCGCGGCGGCCGGGTCTTCCGCTTTTTCTTCATCCCAGGGGCTGTTCACGCTAATAACGGGCTTGCGCTGGCCGCCAGAAGGGCCGAGCGCGAGGAATGGGACGAAGCGAATACCGGGCGTATTCGCAAGGAGCATGACGCGGCGATCGGCCCTTCTGGCGGCCAGCCCCGTAGGCCGGCCCCCACGAATGATTTTCAAAAATCAGGGGAACGTGCCTTGCCGGCCGTATTGCGGCGTCGCGCGTCGCTTGTTTGGCGCGGCCAAACGGCGCTCCTTGCTTCTTGCACTGCAGCCGGCAAGGCACGTTCGCAAGCCCGTTATTAGCGTGAACAGGCCCTCGGTCGCGACGCCGGCCGCCGCGCCGCGCGTGCGCCTTCCCGTCCCGTCAAGAATGGTCCGTATCTTTCGACACGCGACTGCCACAGGTTTCGCCTAACGTAGGCGCGCATCCGGCCGGACGCGCGCTGCGCGAGCCGCGCCGGCATGACGGACAACCGACGGACGTGGTTCATGTGCGACGACAAGACAGGCTATGACGATCGCCCGGTCCGCGGCGGGGCGTCGGCGGCGCGGGGGCCGCAAACGGGTTTCACGCTGATCGAGGTGCTGATCGCGCTCGCGATCGTCGCGGTCGCGCTGGGCGCGGTGATGCGCGCGATCGGCGCGCTCGCGTCGGACACCGACACGGCCCGCATGCGGCTGCTCGCGCTGTGGAGCGCCGACAACGCGCTCGGCGCGATCCGCATCGCCGCGAGCTGGCCGCCCGTCGGCGCCAGCACGTTCGCGTGTCCGCAAGGGCCGTACCGGTTCGTGTGCCGCCAGTCCGTGACGGCGCTGCCCAGCCCGCTCGTGCGGCAGGTGACGGTGAGCGTCCATGCATCGGCGTCGAGCCGGACGGTGCTCGCCGAAGTCGTCACCGTGGTGCAGGATGAAGCGCGGCGCTGACCCGCGCGCCGCGCGGCGCGCACGCGGCTTCACGCTGATCGAGATGCTGGTCGCGATCGCGCTGCTCGCGGTGATCGCGCTGCTGTCGTGGCGCGGTCTCGACGCGACGATCCGCGGCCGCGACGATATCGCGTCGAATCTGGCGCAAACGCGTCTGCTCGGCCGCTATTTCTCGCAACTGCAATTCGACCTGCTGAACCTCGTGACGGCCGACGAGGTGTTCGGGCCGCCGCTGCGGCTCCGTCCGAACGAGCTGGTGCTCGTCCGGCATCTCGGCGTCGGCGGCGGGCCGACGCACGTCCAGGTGGTCCGCTATCAGCTGAAGGGGCGCGAGCTGGCGCGTAGCGCGTCGCAGCCGCTCGCGTCGCTCGCCGAGCTCGAGGACGCGCTGCATCACATGGATGATTTTGCGAAGGTGGTCGTCAGCCGCGACGCGCGCGCGATGCGGCTGGCGGTGTGGATCGCGCCGGGCGGATGGACCGCCAGCCAGGCGGTCATCGAGCAGACCTATGCGCAGTTTCTCGCGCAGCACGGCATCAGCAACATCACGTCGCTCGGGATGCCGCTGCCGCGCGGCGTGCGCTTCGCGGTCGCGCTCGGCGCGCCGTCCGTCGAATACGAACGGACGATTCCGATCGGGCAGTAAGCACGGCGGCCGCCGCGCACACGCCGCGCACCGCATGCATCGGCCGCGCGGGCGGCATGGGATGGGCGTCCGGTCCGCCCGTCAAAATGGTCCGTAACATTCGTCATACGCGTGTTACCGCTCGTCCGCTAGTCTCGCTTCGACAGCGATTGCCGCGACCCGCCGCTCCGGACGGTCGACCGGCAACGGATTCCGCGAGACGGCAAGGGGGCCAACGTGGCGGGCGAGTACTCACAAGGTGCACACGCACGCGCATCCGCGCGCGATGCGTCCGGAACCCGCGCGCCGGCGGCGATGCTGTCCCGCGCGCAGAACTGGCACAGCGCGGGGCGCCTCGACGACGCCGCACGCGAATATCTCGCGGTGCTCGCGAACGAGCCGGACAATCCGCAGGCGCTGCACCAGTACGGCGTGCTGCAATTCCAGCGCGGCGCGGCCGCCGATGCGGAAGCGCTGCTGCGGCAGTCGATCGCGATCGACGCGGGCGTGCGCGCGCTGTCGGATCTCGGCGCGATCCTCGGCGACGTCGGGCGCGCGGACGAAGCGCTCGCGCAGTTCGACGCGGCGCTGCGCGTCGATCCGCGCGACGTGCAGACGCTGGTGCGGCAGGGCAACACGCTGATCGGGCTGCGCCGCTACGAGCCCGCGCTCGCCGCGTTCGACCGGGCGCTCGCGGTGTCGCCGCTCGTGCTCGACGCGTTGTGCAATCGCGGCAGCGCGCTGCGTGCGCTCGGGCGTCATCAGGAAGCGCTCGACACCTACGACCGCGCGCTGATGGTCGAGCCGCGCTCGTTCGAATCGTGGTTCAACCGCGCGCTGGTGCTGCGCGCGCTGCAGCGTCCGGCCGACGCGCTGCAGTGCGTCGACCGCGCGATCGAGATCCGGCCCGGCGTCGCGGTGATGCTGTCGATGCGCGGCCAGACGCTCGTCGATCTCGGGCGCCTGAACGAAGCGCTGAGCGCCTTCAACGAAGCGATCGCGGCCGACCCTTCATTGGTCGAGGCGCTCTACGACAGTGCGGTCGCGCTCGAACGGCTGGGCCGCGCCGGCGAGGCGCTCGCGCGCTGCGAACGCGTGCTCGCGCTCGAACCGTGGCATGCGCGCGCGCACGCGTGCCGCGCCAACGCGCTGCTGCAGTTGAAGCGCCACGACGCCGCGCTCGACAGCTATGCGCGCGCGCTCGACATCGACCCGGGCGCGCACGAGGTCCGCTGCAATCAAGGCACCGCATTGCGCTTCCTGAAACGCTTCGACGAAGCGCTGCAAAGCTACGACGCCGTGCTCGCGAACGACGCGCGCTTCGGCGAGGCCTGGACTCATCGCAGCAGCGTGTTGCAGGACCTGCACCGCTACGACGACGCGCTGCGCGCGCTCGACCGCGCGCTCGAACTGCGCCCGGACCATGCGGCGAACTGGCTCAACCGCGGCAATCTCCACTACGCGACCGGACGCGCGGACGATGCGCTGGCGGCCTACGATCGCGCGATCGCGCTGGATGCGGACTACGTGGACGCGCATGTCGCGCGGGCGTCGCTGCACCTCGTCGAAGGCGACTTCGCGCGCGGCTGGGCGGAATACGAATGGCGGCTGCGCGATCCGGCGCTGGCGCGCCACGACCGTGCGTTCGCGCAGCCGTCGTGGCGCGGCGACGCGCCGCTCGCCGGCCGGACGATCCTGATCCATGCGGAACAGGGCTTCGGCGACACGCTGCAGTTTTGCCGCTACGTGCCACATCTCGCCGCGCAGGGCGCGCGCGTCGTGCTCGAAGTGCCGGCGCCGCTGCGTGAGCTCGTTGCGTCGCTGCAAGGGCCGGCGCAGGTGATCGCGCGCGGCGAATCGCTGCCGCCGTTCGACTGCCACTGCCCGCTGCCCAGCCTGCCGTTCGCGCTGCGCGCGACGCTGCCCGACGTGCCGTGCCAGACGCCATATCTGCATGCGGACCCGCAGCGCGTCCGGCAGTGGACGGAGCGGCTCGGCGAATCGCGCCGCCCGCGCATCGGGCTCGCATGGGCCGGCAATCCGGAACACCGCAACGACCACAACCGCTCGATCGATTTCGCGCTGCTCGCGCCGCTGTTCGCGCTCGACGTCGAATGGGTCAGCCTGCAGAAGGCCGTGACCGCGCGCGACGACGCGTTGCTGGCGAACGCGCCGGTGCGGCGCTGCGGCGACGAGTTCGGCGATTTCGCGGATACGGCGGCGCTGGTCCGCTCGCTCGACCTCGTGATTTCCGTCGATTCGGCGGTCGCGCACCTGGCCGGCGCGCTCGGCCATCCGGTGTGGGTGCTGCTGCCCGATCCGCCGGAATGGCGCTGGCTGCGCGACCGGGACGACAGCCGCTGGTATCCGGACGCGCGCTTGTTCCGGCAGGCCGTTGCGGGCCGCTGGGCGAGCGTGATCGACGCGGTGTGCGCCGCGCTCGACCGGATCACGCGTTAGAGCAGACCCAAAACACGACGACGATGCGACAACCGGGGGCCAGAGCATGACATCGAACGGGGCAGGGACGCCGCTCGCGGCAGCAACGATTCCGGAGCCGCCGCCCGCGATCCGTCGGCCCGATGCCGCGCAGCTCGACCGGCTGCTGGCGCGGGCGCGCAACGCGCATCGGGAGGGCGCGCTGCACCATGCCGAAAAGGCATACGCGGAGTTGCTGGCGCTCGCGCCCGACCATCCGGAAGGGCTGCATCTGCTCGGCGCGGTGCGCTTCCAGCAAGGGCGGCTGGCCGAGGCCGACACGCTGATGCGGCAGTCGATCGAGCGGCAGCCGGCGCCGCTCGCGCTCGCGAACCACGCGGCGGTGCTTGCCGGTCTCGGTCGCGAGCAGGACGCGCTCGCGCGCCTCGACCATGCGCTCGCGATCAACCCCGTGCACCAGCGTGCGCTGTTCCAGCGCGCGGGCCTGCTCGCGCAGCTCGCGCGCCACGACGACGCGCGCGCGGCTTACGACCGCCTGCTCGAACTTGCGCCGCAGTTCGCCGACGGCTTCGTGAAGCGCGGCGAGACGCTGCTGGCGCTCGGCCGCTGCGACGCCGCGCTGGCCGATTGCGATCGCGCGCTCGCGCTCGCCGGGCGTTCGTTCGACGCGTGCCGCGCGCGCGGCCTCGCGCTGCGCGGGCTCGGGCGCTTCCGCGACGCGGCGGACAGCTACGGTCACGCGCTGGCGCTCGTGCCGGGCAGCGCCGAGGTGCTGTTCCTGCGCGGCGTCGCGCACCTGGATCTCGGCGAGCCGGCGCTTGCGCTCGCCGATTTCAACGCGGCGATCGCCGCGAGCCCGGGTTTCGTCGACGCGCTCTTCAACAGCTCGATCGCGCTCGAACAGCTCGGCCGGCACGACGAGGCGCTCGTGCGCTGCGACCGCGTGCTCGCGATCGAGCCGCGGCACGCGCGGGCGCTCGCCAATCGCGGCAACGCGGCGAGCTATCTGGCGCGCTACCGCGACGCGACCGACAGCTACGCGCGTGCGCTCGACGTCGAGCCGGACAATCCCGGCGTGCTGTGCAACTACGCGAGCGCGCTGATGCGGATCGGCCGCCACGGCGACGCGCACGATGCGTGCGACCGCGCGCTGGCGGCGGAACCGGACTACACGCCCGCGTGGTTCACGCGCGGCCGCGTGCGGCTCGAAACGCACCGCTACGGCGACGCGCTCGACGACTTCGCGCGCGTGATCGCGGCGACGCCGCGCGACAAGTTCGCGCATTTCCATCGCGGCAACGCGCTGCGTGCGCTGCGGCGCCACGATGACGCGCGGCAGGCCTATGCGGACGCGATCGACATCGATCCCGACTACGTGCTCGCGCACTGCATGCGCGCGTTCCTGTGCCTGTCGATCGGCGATTTCGAAGCCGGCTGGGCCGAGTATGAATGGCGCTGGCGCGACAGCCAGCTCGACGCGAGCCGGCGCGCGTTCGCGCAGCCGCGCTGGACGCGCGGGATGCCGCTCGACGGGCAGACGATCCTGTTGTACGCGGAGCAGGGGCTCGGCGACACGCTGCAGTTCTGCCGCTACGTGCCGCTCGTGAAGGCGCTCGGCGCGCGGGTGGTGCTCGAATCGCCGGTCGAGCTGACGGCGCTGCTCGCGACGCTCGACGGCGTCGATGCGCTGGTCGCGCGCGGCGCGCCGCTGCCGCCGTTCGACCTGCATTGCCCGCTGCTGAGCCTGCCGCTCGAATTCCGCACCGATCTCGCGTCGATTCCGTCCGGCGCGCCGTATCTGCACGCCGACCCGGCGCGCGTCGCCCGCTGGCGGGAGCGGCTCGGCGCAGCCGCGCGGCCGCGCATCGGCCTCGTCTGGTCCGGCAACCCGCTGCATTTGAACGACCGCAACCGCTCGATGACGCTGGCCGACCTGCTGCCGCTCGTCGACGACCGCTACGAATGGGTGAGCCTGCAAAAGGTGATCCGCGACGAGGAGCGCCCGCTGCTCGAAGGCGGGCCGGTCCGCTTCGTCGGCGACGCACTCGAGGATTTCGCGGATACGGCCGCGTTGACCGCGCTGATGGATTGCGTGGTCAGTGTCGATACGTCGGTCGCGCACCTCGCCGGCGCGCTCGGGCGGCCGCTCGCGGTGATGCTGCCGCATACGCCCGATTTCCGCTGGCTGCTGGAGCGCGACGACAGCCCGTGGTATCCGACCGCGCGGCTGTTCCGGCAGCCGGAAGGCGGGCAGTGGGCAAGCGTCGTCGAACGCATCCGGGACGCGCTGCCGGCGCTGGTCGGCGGAGTCGCGCGATGAGCGCGCGTCAGGGGAGCCGCGCGATGAGCGCGCACGCCGCGCGGCCGGGACCGACGCCGGAATTCGCGCCGGGCGCGGGCATCGGCGTGCTGCAAGCCGCGCTCGACGATGCGCTGCGCAACGCGCGCGCGCGGTTCGAGCAGCGCGACTTCGCGGGCGCCGCGCGGCTGTACGAGGGCGTGCTGGCGCTCGCGCCCGATCACGTCGAAGCGCTGCACCTGCTCGGCTTCGCATACCTGCGCGTCGGCGACCCGGCGCGCGCGGAGCCGCTGATCGCGCGTTCGATGCGCTCCGGCCTGAGCCAGCCGTGGAATCTCGCGAACCATGCGGCGGCGCTCACGGGCGTCGGCCGCCATCGCGACGCGCTCGCCTTGTGCGAGCGCGCGCTTGCCCAGGACCCGGGCCATGCGCAGGCCAACGCGGTGCGCGGCGACGCGCTGCTTGCGCTCGGGGACGGCGACGCCGCGCTCGCCGCGTACGATCGCGCGCTCGGCCGCGAGCCGGGGCATGCGCTCGCGTGGCGCAAGCGCGGCGAGACGCTGCGGATGCTGGGCCGGCCCGCCGACGCGCTGATCAGCATCGAGCGCGCGTTGCGGATCGATCCGAACGATCCGGCTGCGCACGCCGAACGCGGCCATGCGCTGCGCGCGCTGGGGCGTCGCGACGAGGCGCTGCATGCCTACCAGCTTGCGATGGTCGCGCGCGGCAGGACGCCGGATCTCGTGTACGCGTGCGGCGTCGTGCTGACCGAACTCGGGCGTCCGGCCGACGCGCTGGCGTGCGTCGACGAAGGGCTGGCCCGCACGCCGGACGACGTGCAACTGCTGTTCGCGAGCTGCGTCGCGCTCGACCTGCTGCATGCGCGCGACGAACTGCTGAAGCGCTGCGACCGGCTGCTCGCGCTGAATCGCGGCCACGCCGGCGCGTGGGTCGGCCGCGGCAATGCGCTGCTCGGGCTCGAGCGATACGCGGACGCCGCGCACGCTTACGCCGAAGCGCTGTCGCGCAGGCCCGACGACATCGATGCGCTGCGCAACCGCGCGGCCGCGCTGCGCGCGCTCGGCGCATTCGACGACGCGCTCGTCCACTACGAACGGGCGCTCGCGACGACCGGGCCGCAGACCGAACTGCTTTACCAGCGCGCGCTGACGCTGCAGCAGCTCGGCCGCTACGACGACGCGCTCGCCGGCCACGCGGCGGCGGCCTGCGCGCCCGCGGACGCCGCGCAGGCGCTGTTCACGCGCGCGGTCGCGCGCCAGCAGCTCGGCGAGCACGACGCGGCGCTCGCCGATTTCGTGCGCGCGTGCGAACGCGATCCGCATCACGGCGCGGCGCGCCGCGCCGAGGCGTTCTGCCGCCTGCTGATGGGCGACTTCGACACCGGCTGGCGCCAGCACGAAGCGCGCTGGCAGGCCGCCGACGTGATGCTGCACCGGCGTCACGCGGACCGGCCGATGTGGCACGGCGATGCGTCGATCGCGGGCCGGACTGTGCTGCTGCACGCGGAGCAGGGCTACGGCGACACGCTGCAGTTCTGCCGCTACGCGAGCCTCGTGCACGACCGGGGTGCGACGGTGCTGGTCGAAGCGCCGGCCGCGCTCGGCGAACTGCTCGGCACGCTGCGCGGCGTGAGCCGCGTCGTCACCGAGGGACAGCCGACGCCGGCGTTCGACCTGCACTGCCCGCTGATGAGCCTGCCTTACGCGTTTCGCACCACGCTCGACACGGTGCCGGCCGACGTGCCGTACCTGCGCGCCGACGCACGGCGGCGCGCGGCGTGGGCCGGCCGGCTCGATGCGCTCGCGCCGCCGCGCCGCCTGCGGGTCGGGCTCGCATGGTCCGGCAACCCGCGCCACGCGAACGACGAGAACCGCTCGCTGCCGTTTGCCGCGCTCGCGCCGCTGCTGACGCTCGACGCGACGTTCGTGAGCCTGCAGCCGCAGGTGCGCGCGCGGGATGCGCAAGCCTTCGCGGCGAGCGGCGTCGTGTCGTTCGACGACGCGCTGACGGATTTCGCGGAGACGGCCGCGCTCGTCGACACGCTCGATCTCGTGATCAGCGTCGACACGTCGGTCGCGCACCTGGCCGGCGCGCTCGGGCGGCCGGTGTGGGTGCTGCTGCCGCGCGTGCCGGACTGGCGCTGGCTGCTGGAGCGCGACGACAGCCCGTGGTATCCGTCCGCGACGCTGTTCCGGCAGGCGCGGCCCGGCGACTGGCCGGCGCTCGTGGCGCGCGTCGGCGCGGCGCTCGCCGCGCTTGCGCGGTCGCACCGCGAGCCGGCATGAGCCGGCATGACTCGGCGTGCTCCGGCGCATATGACAAATGCTACGGACCTTTTCAGCGCGGCCGGAATGGTCCGTAGCACCCGCCATGCCGCTGCCACGCGCGCTTCGTATGGTCTTCGGATTCCAGTGGCCTGTTCAACGTGCATCGACACGCGCGGCCATGGATCGGCGCCGGCCTCGGCGCGATCGCGGCAACGCGCAATTTTCCAGGGTTCGGGGTGAAGAATGGCAGCACGCGCACGCGCAGTACGACAACATGACCCGATTCGTTCGCGGTCCGTCCTGAGATCGGACCTGCGTCCGCTATGCCGGGCGGTCGCCGTGATGCTGGCGGCGGGCGTCACCGCGCACGCGCAGGCGGCGGGCATCGTGAACCTCGGGCAGGCGAGCGCGCGCGCGGCCGGCGGCGGCGCGGGCGTCGCAGGCGGCTTGGCCGGCGTGCCGAATCTCGGCGTGTCGCCGCAGCAGGCGCTGCAGGCGAGCCAGCCGTCGATCCGCAACCTCGGCTACGCCGCGCATGCGATCGCCGCGCAAATCGCCGCGCAGCAGAATGCGGCCGCGGCGGCCGCCAGGCTGCCGTCGAGCGTGCCGAACGGGCTCGCGCCGGGCGGGCTGCAGGTCGCGGCGGGCGCGACCAACGATCCGAACAACCCGGTGCTGTGGTTCAACGCGAACGCGCCGCAGCAGAGCGTCGACGCGAACGGGCACGTGAACGTCGACGTCAGGCAGACCGGGCAGAACGCGGTGCTGACGTGGGAGACGATGAACGTTGGCCGGCAGACGACGCTCAATTTCGACCAGTCGGCCGGCACGCAGACGAACGGCGCGAACAACTGGGCGGTGCTGAACCGCGTGAACGACCCGAGCGGGCGGCCGAGCCAGATTCTGGGGAACATCACCGCGCAGGGGGCGGTGTACGTGATCAACCGGAACGGCGTGCTGTTCGGGGCGGGGTCGCAGGTGAACGTGCATTCGCTGGTGGCGTCGTCGCTCGACCTGCTGAACATGAACAACTACAACCAGGCCATGGTCAACAAGGTTCCGGTCGTCACGGGCAGTCTCGCGCAGGACGCCGCCGGGATCGTCGCGAGCAACAGGCAGTTCCTGAGCCTGCCGGCCGGGACGACGGGCGGGCTCGCGTATCCGCAGTCGGGCAGTTCAACCGGCGTGAACGGCGACGGCAGGATTCCGAACGAAGTGCTCGGCCTCGGCAACCAGGTCAACCTCGCGTCGGCCAGCCAGTACCAGCCGTGGGGCGACGTCGCCATCGAACAGGGCGCGTCGATCACCACGCATGCGAACGGCAACGTCAGCGACGGCGGCTTCGTGATGATCGCCGCGCCGAACGTGACGAACGCGGGGCGCATCACGGCGACGGACGGGCAAGTCGTGCTGGCGGCCGGCGTGGGCGTGAGCCTGCGGCCGAACAGCGGCGTCAGGGGGAACCCGCAGGTGCTGCTGCCGGAGCTGAGCGGACAGATCACGCTGCTGGGACCGAACGGCCAGGCGACCGACATCACGCCGGCCGGCACGCTGACCAATACCGGAATCGTCGAGGCCGCGCGCGGCAACGTGAACCTGCTGGGCAGCCGGGTCGCGCAGAACGGCGTGGTCGGCGTGACGACGAGCGTCAATGCGCCCGGCACGATCACGATCTCCACGGTCGACGAATACTTCGCCAACAATCCGGCCGGCGGGGCGTATCTCGGGCGCCCGATCGCGACCTACGACGCGATCGGCGGCGGCGGCGATACGCATCGCGCCGGCCTGCTGAGCTTCGGCCCGGATTCGGTGACGACGGTGATGCCGGACGGCAACGGCCAGACGACGCCGTCGACGCCGGGCGCGACGTTCAAGCCGGGCAGCATCGGCATGACGGCCGGATCGGTCTGGTTCCAGGGCGGCTCGCTGATCGAGGCGCCCGGCTCGGCCGTTTCCGTCGCCGCGCTGACGCCGTCCACGTCGTTGTCGAAGGCCCCGCCCGGCCAGACCGCCGTGCCCGGCCGCATCTACGTGGACGACGGCGCGACGATCGACGTGTCCGGCCTGGCGAACGTCGCGGCGCCGATCGCGCAGACGCTCGTGACGGTCGACCGGCTCGGCCAGAACGAGCTCGCCGATTCGCCGCTTCTGCGCAACGGCTTCCTGTTCGGGCTCAAGAACGTCGTCGTCGACAGCACGCTGACCGGCACGCGCAGCGACGGCGTGCAGTGGGTCGGCAGCCCGATCCTCAACCTGTCGGGCTACGTGAACCTGATTCCGCGCACGGTCGACCAGCTGCTGACCAACGGCGGCTCGATCACGCTGTCCGGCAACGAGGTGATGACCGCGGCCGGTTCGTCGATGAACCTGAACGGCGGCTACGTGCATTACGACGGCGGGATGATCAACACGACGCGGCTCGTCGATGCGAACGGCGCGATCGTGCCGATCGGGAAGGCCAGCCCGTATGAGACCTACGTCGGCATCGCGGGCCAATTCACCGAATCCCATCCGCGCTGGGGCGTGACGAAGTCGTGGTTCAACCCGCTGCTGACGGGCGGGGTCTATCAGCCGGACTATATCGTCGGCGGCAACGCGGGCACGCTCGACGTCTATGCGACGCAGGCGCTGGTGCTCGACGGCGGCATCAGCGCGCAGGCGTTCGGCGGCGCGAAGCAGATGCAGGGCAACAGCCTGCCGGCCGGCGGGACGTTCAACCTCGGCGCCGATCCGAAGCTCGGCGGCACGGCGCTGGCGAACCTGACGTCGAACAACCACGAAACCGCGAGCGGCACCGCCGGCCTCGTCGTGCTGCAGGACAACGCGCCCAGGCTCGACGAAGTCGCGCCGGGCTTCTCGATCGATACGCCGCTCGATACGAAGACGTTGCAGGCGCTGCCCGCGACCGACCCGCGCAACGTGCTGTCGACCACGGTGGTGCCGGTCGCGACGCTGAACAACGGCGGCTTCGCGAACCTGAACGTGACCGAGGACAAGGTCGGCGGCAAGGGGATCACGGTCGCGCAGGGCACGCAACTGAACCTGCAGCCGGGCGGCTCGATTTCGCTCAGCAGCGTCGCGGTGGGCGCCGGCATCGACGTGGCCGGCCGGCTGTCGGCGCCGTCGGGCTCGATCTCGATCACGAGCGGCGGCAATGTCGTCGTGGGGCCGCAGGCGATGATCAGCGCCGCTGGCCAATGGGTCAACAACGACGTGCAGGCCGCGCCGGGCACGACGCCGGGCAATAGCCAGTTCATCGATGGCGGCACGGTCTCGCTGTCGGCGCTCCAGGGGTCTCAGGCCGCGAGCGGCACCGACATTGCCGATGTGACGGGCTCGATCCTGCTGCAACCGGGCAGCGTACTTGACGTGTCGGGCGGCGGCGAGATGCTGGCGAACGGCCGGATGCTGATGCAGAACGGCGTGCCGGCCGGGCGCGGCGGCAGCGTGTCGCTGCGCACGTATGCGGCATCGCCGTTGAAACAGTTCGGCCATATCGTCGACGGCGGCGCGAACCTGCCCACCGCGCAGCCGTCGGCCGGCACGATCGCGCTGGGCGGCACGATCCTGGGAGAAGGGTTTTCGGGCGGCGGCACGTTGACGCTTCAGGCGCTCGGGTTCCGGATCGGCGGCGATGCGGCGGCAGCGTCGCCGTGGGACGTGTATCTCCCCGAGCGCTTCTTCGCGCGACAGGGGTTCGGCAAGTATGTGCTGAATGCGTTCTACGACACGATCGTCGCGCCGGGCGCCGCGGTCGGCGTGACGCAATTGAACCGCATCCCGGACGCGATCGCGCTTCAGCAGGCCGGCACGGGGGCGAACCTGGCGGCGGGCGGCCTGACGACGATCGGCCAGCTCGATGCGTATCACCGGCAGGCGACGAGCCTCGTGCTGACGGCCGGCAATTACACGTCATGGCTCGGATCGACGACCGGCGCGGCGCCGCCGTCGTACCCCGGCGTGACCGGCGCGGTCACGGTGTCGAGCGGCGCGTCGATCCATGCGGACGCCGGCGCAAGCATCGGCCTCGGCTCGCCGGCGCAGGTCACGATGCTCGGCTCGATCGTCGCGCCGGGCGGGTCGATCACGTTGAGCGCGGATTCGAAAGGCACCTTTGCGCAGACGGGGCAGTTCGGCACCGGCTTCATGAGCCCGGGGAAATCGGTCTGGCTGGGCGCGGATGCGTCGCTCGACGTCTCGGGCACGGCATTGGCCAATCCGCTTGCCGCGCCGGTCAAGATCGGCGGAACGGCCGTCGTGCCGAATACGGGCAAGGTGTTGCCCGGCGGTTCGGTGACGCTGTCGAGCGACACGGGCTACGTGGTCGCGCAGGCGGGCTCGAGGATCGACGTGTCGGGCGCGGCGGCGAACTTCGACCAGTTGCAGGCGAACGGCACGATTGCGTCGCAACCGGTGTGGAGCGATGCGGGCGCGATCACGCTGTCGGCGGCGAACGGCCTGTTCGTCGATGCGACGCTCGCGGCGCATGCGGGCGCGGCGCAGGCGCGCGGCGGCACGCTGTCGATCCTGCCGCATCAGAACGACGGCGCGACCGGCACGGCCCTGGTCGTGCGGCAAGGCGGCACGCTCGTGCCGGCGGGGCTGGCGCCGGGGCAGGACTTCACGTCGGCGCTCGATCCGACGACCGGGTTGCCGATCGGCCAGCCGACCGGCGTCATTCAGTTCGCCGTCGACCGGTTGAGCGGGTCCGGGATCGCCAACCTGGTGCTCGGCGATGCCGCGTCATTTCCTCCGTCCGGCGTACCGGTGCCGCCGATCCTGTTTGCCGGCGATGTGAAGGTGGCGCTGCCGGAGTCGGTGACGCTGAACGCCGGGCGTATCGCGGCCATCGGCATGGGGCAGTTGTCGACGCTGCTGTCGACGCCGGCGCGCAAGCCGGACGGGACGATCACATCGGCCGTCGATGCGTTGCTCGCGCAGCCGCCGCAAGCACCGCTCGGCACGACGGTCGAGATCGATGCGCCGTATGTCGCGTTGTCGGGGCCGGCGCTCACGTCGCAGTCACCCGGGTTCAACCCGGTCGCGGCGTTGTCGGATGCGACGCTGAACGTGAACGCGTCGTTCATCGACCTTCGCAACCAGGTTCAGTTGAACAATTTCGGTCAGGCGAACTTCACCAGCAGCGGGGATATCCGCCTGGGTTCGACGAACGCCAGCCAGTCCCGGGCGTCCGGTCTGGCTCCGGGAATCCTCTACACCCCCGGCAACCTGACTTTCAAGGCCGCGGACCTGTATCCGGCGACCGGTGCCACGTTCATCGTCGATGCGGTCGGCCCGACCGATCCGGCGACAGGCAAGCCGGCGCCGACGACGGTCACGTTCGCGTCGAACGGCGCATCGGGCACGCCGCTGTCCGCAGGCGGCGCGCTGCTCGTCGATGCGACGAACATCGTGCAGGGCGGCACCGTGCGCGCACCGTCCGGCACGCTCGTGTTCGGCGTGGGCGACCCGACCAGCAGCGCGACGCTTGCACAGTTCGCCGGCCTGCCGCTCGTCGCGACGGATTCGGTCAGGCTGGCGAACGGCAGCGTGACGTCGGTCTCGAACGGCCGCGCGATCATTCCGTACGGCACGACGATCGACGGCGTCGAGTGGCAATTCAATCCGGTCGTCGGCGCGACGACGACCGACCTGAGCGCGCCGCCCGCGAAGTACGTGGGCGTGAACGGCGGCAACGTCGCGCTCGACAAGGGCGCGACGATCGACCTGTCCGGCGGCGGCGACCTGCAGGCGGCCGAATGGGTGCCGGGCACGGGCGGCACGCGCGACGTGCTGTCGCAATACAACGTGAGCTATGCGAGTGGGAAGGGGGCGACCGCCGTGCCCGTCGACGCCGGCGCCGGCAACGTCTATGCGATCCTGCCGGGTGCGCAGTCGCCCGTCGCCGCGTATGACCCGACGTTCGCGCAAACGCTGCAGCCGTCGACCAATGACAACGGCACGGCGACGACCACGACGGCGACGCTCGGCGTCGGCCAGGCCGGCATGAACGATCCGGTCGGCAAGGCCGTGTATCTGTCGGGCGTGCCGGGGCTGGCGCCCGGCTACTACACGCTGCTGCCGGGCAAGTACGCGACGGTGCCGGGCGCGTTCCGCGTCACCGTATCGAACACCGCCGGCAACGTCGCGCCGGGCGCGAGCCAGGTGCTGCCGGACGGCACGGTCGTGACGGCGGGCTACTTCGCCAACGCGCTGACGGGCGGCCGCAGCGCGACGCCGACGCTGTTCAGCGTGCAGTCCGGGCCGGTGTGGCAGCAGTACTCGCAATACATGCTGACGGGGGCGAACGCATACTTCACGAAGCTTGCCGCCGGCAAGGGCAACGTGACGCCGCCGCTGCCGGTGGACGGTGGCCAGCTGGTGCTGGCGGCGACGAGGGCGCTGGCGCTCGGGGCCACGCTGAACGCGGCCGCCGGCGCGGGCGGCGCGCCGGCCGAGGTCGACATCGCGTCGCGGGACATCCAGATCACCGGCAACGGCAGCGCCGCATTGCCCGGCTATCTGCAGGTCGGCAGCGATGCGCTCGATGCGCTGAACGCGGGCAGCCTGCTGATCGGCGGCACGCGTGCGGCGACCGCGAACGGCGTCACGATCACGCCGATCGCGAACAGCGTGGTCGTGTCGAACGACGGGAACACGGCGCTCAAGGGGCCGGAAATCCTGCTCGTCACGAAAACCGACGGCAGCGGCACCGATTCGAATGCGGCGAACGGCCTGCGCATCGACGCGGGCGCGTCAATCGCGGCAACGGGCGATTACCCGGCGGCGAAGGATCGGCCGATCGCGATTGCCGGCGACGGCGCGCTGCTGCGCGTGTCGAACGGCGCGATGGCGCCGCTCGCGCGCACCGGCGGCACGGGCGCGGGCCTGCTGAGCGTCGGCGCGGGCGCGACGCTCGCCGGCGGCCAGGCGCTGATGCTGGATTCGTCCGGCAACCTGAAGGTCGATCCGACGGCGACGCTGTCCGGCAAGGCGATCACGGCGGACGGCTCGGCGATCACGTTCACGAACGCGAGCGGCGCCGCCGCGGCGAACCTGCCCGGCTTCGTGATCGATCCGGCCGGGCTCGCGCAATTCGGCAACGCGCAGCAGGTCGCGCTGCGCAGCTATGGCGCGATCGGCTTCGTCGGCGACGTGAACGCGACGTTCGGCAACAGCGTGGATCTGAGCGCGGGCACCTTCACGAGCGACGGCGGCCATGTGACGTTGAATGCGCAGCAGATCGCGTTCACGAACGAGACCGGGGCGATCGGCAGCGCGGCCGTGCCGGGCGGCGGCACGCTGACGGTCAACGCGAAGGAGATCGACTTCGGCACGGGCAGCAAGAACGTGAGCGGCTTCGGTTCGGCGACCCTGAACGCGATCGGCGGGATCGTCGGGCAGGGCACGGGCACGTTCGACTTCGGCGCGCTGCCCGTCACGCTCAACGCGCCGCTCTATCTTGCGGATACGAGTTCGGCGTCGACCGTGAAGACGACCGGCGCGCTGACGCTGAATGGCGCGTCGGGCACGGCGCTGACCCGCAATGCGGTCGGCGGCGCGTGGAAGTTCGTCGGCGGCGCCGTGACCGACAACGGCGCGACGATCAGCGCGCCGGCGGGCAACGTGACGCTCGAGGCGACGAGCGGCGACCTGACGATCGGCGGCGGCTCGACGGTCAGTTCGGCGGGCGTGTCGAAACGGTTCTTCGACGTGACGCGCTACGCGCCGGCCGGTTTGATCACGCTGACGGCCGACGCGGGCACGGTGGACGTGCAGCCCGGCTCGACGCTCGATTTCTCGGGTGCGAACGGCGGCGGCGCGGCGGGCGGCCTCGCACTGTCGGCGCCGCAGCAGGTCGTGAGCCTGAACGGCACGATCAAGGGCGGCGCCGCAAGCGGGTACGCGGGCGGCTCGCTGTCGCTCGACACCGGCGGCGCGGCGGATCTCGATGCGCTCGCGAAGACGCTCGCGTCGAGCGGCGTGAACCAGTCGATCGCGATCCGCACGAAGACGGGCAACCTGACGCTGTCGCCGGGCAACACGCTGACCGCGCACGCGGTGCAGCTCACGGCCGACGGCGGCGCGGGCCGCGCGCCCGATGCCGCGAACGGCAACGTGAACGTGCTCGGCACGATCGACGCGTCGGGCAAGGCGGGGGGGCAGATCGACCTGTACGGCAGCAACGGCGTCGATGTCGAGGGCACGCTGCTGGCGCGCGGCGCCGATCCGAAGCAGCGCGGCGGCAAGGTCAACATCGGCACGAGCGCGCTGTTCGATCCGACGATCGTCGATGCGGGCGGCAACGCGATCGCGAACAACGCGACGTACGGTTACGAGAATTTCCTGCGCGCGAACGCGGGCGCGATCACGCTGGGCGCGAATGCGCTGATCGACGTATCGGGCGGAACGGCGGGCGGGCTGTCGGGCGGCACCGTGAATTTCCGCGCGCCGCTGCTGATCGACAACGGCGTGAAGGTCGGCCTGCCGGATGCGTTCAACGACGGCAAGGGCATTGCCGGGTCGCGCGCGACCACGCTCGAGGCCTATGCGGTGTGGAGCACGACGGACGCGACGACGGGCGCGAAGCACTTCGACGGCGTCATCGATCCGGCGGGCTGGTACGACCGCAGCGGACATTTGCTGGCCGGCACATTTACCGCGCAGGCCACGTCCGGCACGCCCGCGACGTTCTCGTTCACGCCCGACGGCACGGGCGGCGGCACCGTGACGAACCAGGCGACGGGCGCGACGGCCAGGGTGACGCAGGCGCAGTTGCAGGGCGGCGTCACCGATCAACTCCTGCCGGGCTTCGGCGGGCTCGACAACATGTATTTCGCCCCGGCGACGGGCGTGGCGAACGCGGATCATCAGAGCTTCTACGGCTACCTGGCGGGCGGCGCGACCGCGACGACGCCAGGCACGCTGATGGGGTTCGTGCAGAACGGGCTCGGCGCGATGGCGAATCCGTTCGCCGGAAAGAACGTGACGAACGCGCGCGTCGTGCCGGGCATCGAGCTCGACAACCCGAGCGCCGCGATCAACGGCGGCGACATCCAGGTGCTGACCAACTGGAACCTCGGCGCGGGCACGTCGCCGACGAATCTTGCGTATCGCTACCAGGGCGACGCGCCGATCGTGACGCTGCGCGCCGGGAACGACGTGAAGGTCAAGGCGAGCCTGACGGACGGGTTCTTCCAGATCGCGAACCCGCTGGGCGGCGGGGGGACGATTCCGGTGCCGCCGTTGTCGACCCTCAGCGCTACGCAGACGCTTTACACGATGCCCTCGGGCGTCCTGGGGGAGCTCTACCATCTCGGGCTCAATTATTTCGGCGAAAGCGGATATAGTGCGAATCACAATCTGGCATTCGGGCCGGGGCAGCCTACAGGCGGGACGCCAGACGAGATTGCCGAGTACTACGCGTTGTATTCGGCATACGCGAGCTATCTGACGGAGCAAGCCACCTCGCTGAGCTCGTTGCTGGGACAGAACCCGCACTCGTCCACCGCCGACATCATTTCGTCGATGCGCGGCAACGGAATGCAGCCCGGACAACCGGTCGCGCCGGTTGCGCCGTCGGCGGCGGAACAGGCCGCCAATCCGGCGTCCTATCTGCTCTATCTGAATCAGTACAGAACCTACCTGACTGCGACCGCGCAGTATTACGTGCAACATGGCATCGTGATGGCGCCGCATGCGGATACCGTGACGCCGCCGGCTGTACAGCCCGTTGCCGTGATCGCGACGACGACGATCGACTTGCCGGCGGTGACCGACAATACGCCTTCGCCCGTCCCGGTGGCGGGCAATCCGATTCCGCTGTTGTCGGCGTCCTTGGCGGGAGGCGCGAGCAGTTCCTTCCGCGTGGTGGCGGGCGCGGATGTTGGGAGCACGAACCCCCTTGCGCTGCGGCCGCCTTTGCCTTCGGACGCGACGACGCATAGTGGAAGCGTGACGCTTGGCGCGCATACGACCTATGTGGATGCGAGTGGATTGGCGTTGCTTGCGCCGACGATGATTCGAACCGGCATGGGGGCGATCGATGTCGCTGCCGCGAATAACGTCGCACTGTTCGATGCGACCGAGACGCCGAAGAACGACCCGAATTCGATGATCGTTCCCGGGGTGATCTACACGGCGGGCGCGCCCGCTGCGGGGGCACCCGCCGTGGGCACCGGCATCACGATCCTGCATCCGCAAACGTCGGGAAATCCGGACATTTTGATTACCCCGACCGTCAACCCGGATTCCGCGGGCGACATCACGATTCGCGCGCAGGGAGACATTGCCGGCGCCGAACGTCTGGTGGACGCGACGGGCGCCGTAACGGGGCAGCAAGGCAAGGACTTCAGCCAGTTCTGGTGGCAGTGGATGCAGATCGGCAATCCGACGGGAACCGTTGGCGCGACCAATCCTGTCACCCAGGTCGTTCGAACGTCGATCAACTTCGGCGCGTTCGATCAGGGCGTGATGAGCGCTGGCGGAAACGTATCCGTGTCGGCTGGCGGGAATATTGCCGACCTGTCGGTGTCGCTGCCGACGACGTGGTACCTGACCGGCACCAATACCGACACCCCCACGATCAATACGGTCGGCGGCGGCAACCTGACCGTGCATGCCGGCGGGGACATCCTGAGCGGCGGCTATTTCGTCGCGAAGGGAGCGGGAACGATCACGGCGGGCGGGAAGATCGGATCGGATATCGCGGTGCCTTCGAATTTCATCGGACGGCCGCCCACGGTGGTGGATACGCTGCTGGCGACGCAGGATGGCGTGCTGGACGTCAACGCGCGCCAGGGCGTCAGCATCGGGCGCGTGTTCAATCCGTCGTATGTGCAGGGCAATGCGTTGTTGAACGCGTATCGTCAGCAGGCGGACATGCAGGGGTACTCGACGACGTCCGCCGTCAACGTGGCGTCGACGACCGGCGACGTGGCACTCGGCACGCTCACCGCAGGCGTGATTGGCGGAGACGCGACTTTCACGGCGACGCCGGGGATGAACGACCTGTCGTTCGTCTTGCCCGCGTCGGTGAATTTGACCGCGTTCACCGGCGGCATCACGGTGGCGGCCAGCGGCGCACTCTACCCGTCGCCGTCGGGCAATCTGAATCTGATCGCCGACCAGTCGGTGAATCTGTCGAGCATGTACGGAATGGGTTCCGGGGGGCCGGTATTCGGCCTGCTCGACGTCGACCCGTTGGCGATGCCGTCGGCGGCGAGGCCGTATGTCTTCGTCGCGAACCCGAACGATGCGTCGGCGGCGGCGCATGCTTCCGTCGCGCTGCACGGCGACGATACCGTTCCGGCGCGAATCTATAGCCTGAACGGCGACATCGTCGACGGCGTTCGGAAGGCGACAAGCAATGGCAGTGCGGACATCTACGACAATCTGGTCCCCGTCGTGATCGACAAGCCCGCACTGATTCAGGCAGGTCGGGACATCGTCAATCTGTCGTTCCTGGGGCAGAATCTGCGCAAGTCGGATGTGACCCGTATCGTGGCAGGGCACGACATTTACGATGTGCCGGGATTGGCTACTGGAAGCGCGGTCGCACCGGTACTCGCGCTAGGCGGTCCGGGTACCTTCGACATCGAGGCCGGCCGGAACATCGGACCGTTGACCAATCAGCTCGACGTGCGGAACGCCCGCACGCTCACGGGTATCGACGCGATCGGCAACGCAGGCAACCCTTACCTGCCCCATGAAAGCGCGAACGTCAACGTATTGTTCGGCGTAGGTCCGGGCATCGACACCCCGGCGTTCATCGCGGCGTACGTCGATCCGGCGAGTTCGATGCAGGGCGTGCCAAGTACCGCACCCGCGCTCGTCTCGTTCATGCAGCAATATGAAGCCGGGCTGGCAATCGATACGGGCCTTGTCAAGGATCGGCCAGCCGTCCAGCCGATGAGCGCGGCGCAGGCGTGGTCGAAATTCAAGGCGCTGCCGGCGCACATCCAGCAACTGTTTGCCGAGCATGTGCTGTTCAACGTGCTGACGCGGGTAGGCGAAGACTACAACAACCCGGCAAGCCCGTATTTCCAGAAGTATGCGAGAGGTTACGAAGCGATCAATACGCTGTTTCCGGCGTCGCTCGGTTACACGGCGAACAATCTGGGCGGCGGGAGCAATGGCGCGAACAGGATCGCCGACACCGGCGATCTGGATATTCGAAGCACCACCATTCAGACGCAGCAAGGCGGCAACGTCTCGATCCTCGGGCCTGGCGGGCAGGCGCTGATCGGCAGCACCTCGGCCCCGCCGCAGATCGTCGATTTCAGAGGCAATGTGCTCGTGGGTCCGGGGGCGATGGGCATCCTCACGCTCGAGAAGGGCGACGTCAACATCTTCACGGATCGCAGCGTGCTGCTCGCGCAAAGCCGGATCTTCACCGAGCAGGGCGGCGACATGACGATCTGGAGCTCGAACGGCGACATCAACGCCGGCAAGGGCGCGAAGTCGTCGGCGGATACGCCCGCACCGCAATACGTGTGCGACGCGAACCATTACTGCACGGTCGATGCGCGCGGGCAGGTGACGGGCGCCGGCATCGCCACGCTGCAGAGCGTGCCGGGCGTGCCGCCGGGCACGATCAACCTGATCGCGCCGCGCGGCACCGTCGACGCGGGCGATGCCGGCATTCGTGCGGGCAACCTCAACGTCGCGGCGCTGCGCGTGGTGAACGCTGACAACATTCAGGTGACGGGCAAGGCGTCCGGCATTCCGCTGGTGCAGGCGGTGAACACCGGCGCGCTGAGCGCGGCCAGCGCGGCGGCGTTGGCCGCGACCCAGGTGGCGCAGGACATCGCGAAGAACAACGCGTCCGGTGGTTCGACGCGTCGCTGGACGATCTCGGTGCAGGTCGAGGGGTTCGGCGATGCGGGCGACGATGGGTCGAGGAAGCGCAAGCGCGAGCAGATCGGCTATGACGCGTCGAACGCGGTGTCGATTCTCGGCTTCGGGCAGGCGGGGCCGGCGCAGCAGGCGGCACTGACGGCGCAGGAGCGGGCGAGATTGGGAAAGATCTGAGACAGGCGCAGGGGCAGCGCGACGCGGGGCCGGTTTGACCGGCCCCGCGTTTTGTCATGTGCCGATTCGAAATGGATAGGGCGTGCAGGATGAATGATGCCCACGGCCGGCCCGGCGTCAGCGAACGGGGTGCGTCGTGCGGATCGCGGGTCCCAATGAAAACTGCGCCCTTGGGTTCCCAAGGGCGCAGTCGCGCGGACGCTCAGACGTCGGTACGCAGCGGGTCGATTGACTCAGCGACCGACCACCGTGCCCGTACAGACGCTCGCGTTGCCGATGTCGAGGTTGAAGCCGCTCGCGTTGCTCAGGAAGTCGTTGGAGATGGCCGTCTGGTAGTTCGACGGAACCGTGTCGAAGCCGTTGCCATGCACGATCGATGCGAAGCCGGCATTCGTATAGTGCTTGTTCAGGAAGTCTTGAACGGCGCTCTTGACCGATGCGTTCGCATAGCACTGGCTCAGGATGATCTGGCTCGTGCCGGAGACCGGATAGCCGGCGGCCGGATTGCCGGCATTCGGTACCCAGTTTGCCTGGTTGGAGGCCAGGAGCTTCGTTGCCGGCGCCGCGATCGTGCCCAGCGCCGTCGACGCATTCGCATACGTCGGCGCGTAGTAGGCGCCGTTCTTCGCGTTCACGAGGCTTGCCACCGGCAGTTGCAGCGCGCCGGCCGCCGTCACGACCGTGCTCGACGGCGCGAGGAACGTGTTCGTGTAGTCCGGGCTCAGGTACGCGACCGCGTTGCCCTTGGCTGCCGCCAGCGCGCCGCGCACGCCGCTGCTGCCCGAAGCCGGGATGAAGTTCGACGGCACGGCGCCGCCCGGGAACGAAGCCGTGAACGTCAGCGAGTCGACGAACGTGACGCCCTGAGCCGTATTGGCCGTCGTACAGACAGCGGCCAGATGGCGGGTCAGCAGTTCGGTCGTGCCGCTGCCGTCGGAACGATAGATCACGGAGATCGGCGTGCTGGTCGTCGTGTACGGCAAGCCCGTTTCCGGATTGATGACCGCGTCGGTGTGGTTGGCGCCCGTGCCGGCCCAGTCGGTGATGCGGCCCGAGAAGATCCCGCACAGGTCGTTGTCGTTCAGCGCGATGCTGTGCGCCTGACCCGGCGTCGTCTGCGGCGTCGTCGTGCTGGTCACGGCCGGGCCGTTGACGACCGGCACCGTGATCGGCGTGACGATATACGGGATCTGGATCAGCGGGCCGCTGGTCGCGCCGAGGCCGGCCTTGTACGCCGTGAGTTGCGCGGTCGACAGCGCAGCGTCGCTGTTCGCGAAGTGGACCGTGCCCGTGACGCCCGCGCCGAAGTACGTCGGCTGGTTGTTCAGGAATGCGTTCTGACCGGCGCCCGAGCCGACCGAGTAATACGTGAACGTGGCGTTGGCGGTGCCGTACAGGCCGATTTCGGTGGCGGTGTTGCTGACCGAGCCGAGAGTCGGCGCGACGAGCGACGAACCGCCGCCTTGAATGACGGGGCCGGCGGCCATCGCGGCCGTGGCGCCGATGCTCGAAACGAGAAGAGCCAGGACCTGACAGATCTTGCGCTTGCTGGATTTCATGAAAATTCCCTTGAACGAAGATGAACGACGGGGAGCCTGCTGCTGCGGCCCGAATGCGATATCGGCCGCGGAGTAACTGTAGGAGGGAATTCGCAATGCGCGTGTGAATTTTTCGTAAAGAATGGTCCGTAACATTTTTGATGAAAAGCCGATTGCGTTGCTCCGACTGATCAATCGTCGAATCAACGAAAATTCAGGCCGGGAGGTCGATGGAACCTGGCGGAGCGTCACCCTGAATCGCGCTAGCGCAGCCCCGAGTCATTTTCGTGGCAGATGTTACGGACCATACTGTCGGTCGGCGCGCGGGCTGAAAAGCGGAATTTTATTAACTCATTTACTGAGCAACGAAAATCGCCAATATCGATAAAAAAGAATCAAGCCGAATAATCCCCGCCGCCCAAAAAGATAGCCCAACATCCGTCACAAATTTGCGCCGGTTCACGCATTAGTCTTTGCCCGCGAATCCACCGGGCGCGACGTCGCTCGAGGCAGTGTTGCGCGTGACGGGAGGCCGCTGACATGTCCGCATTCCGCTATGAAGCGATCGATCGCGTCGGCAAGACGTTGAGGGGCGTGCTGGAAGCCGACAGCGCGCGCGCGGGGCGCAGCCAGCTGCGCACGCAGGGGCTGACGCCGCTCGTCGTCGAGCTGGCCGCGTCGCGGCTGCACGGCGAACGCAACCGGCGCCTCGCGCTCGGCCGCAAGCTGTCGCAGCGCGAGCAGGCGATCATCACGCGCCAGCTCGCGAGCCTGCTCGTCGCCGGGCTGCCGCTCGACGAATCGCTGTCGGTGCTGAGCGAGCAGGCCGAGCGCGAATACGTGCGCGAGCTGATGGCGTCGATCCGCGCCGAGGTCGTCGGCGGCCATTCATTCGCGAATGCGCTCACGCAGCATCCGCGCGATTTCCCGGAAATCTACCGCGCGCTCGTCGCGGCGGGCGAGCATACGGGCAAGCTCGGCATCGTGCTGTCGCGCCTTGCCGACTACATCGAGCAGAGCAATGCGCTGAAGCAGAAGATCCTGCTCGCGTTCACGTATCCGGGGATCGTCACGCTGATCGCGTTCGGCATCGTCACGTTCCTGCTGAGCTACGTGGTGCCGCAGGTCGCGAACGTGTTCACGAGCACCAAGCAGCAGTTGCCGATGCTGACGGTCGTGATGATGGCGCTGTCGGATTTCGTGCGGCACGGGTGGTGGGCGGCGCTCGCCGCGTTCGCGGGGGTGGTCTTCGCGATCCGCAAGGTGCTGTCGCAGACGGGCCCGCGCCTCGCGTTCGACCGCTGGCTGCTGACCGCGCCGCTCGCCGGCAAGCTGGTGCGCGGCTACAACACGGTGCGCTTCGCAAGCACGCTCGGCATCCTGACCGCGGCCGGCGTGCCGATCCTGCGCGCATTGCAGGCGGCGGGCGAGACGCTGTCGAACCGCGCGATGCGCGGGAACATCGACGACGCGATCGTGCGCGTGCGCGAAGGCTCCGCGCTGTCGCGCGCGCTGAACCACGTGAAGACGTTTCCGCCGGTGCTGGTGCACCTGATCCGATCCGGCGAGGCGACGGGCGACGTGACGACGATGCTCGACCGCGCGGCCGAAGGCGAGGCGCGCGAGCTCGAACGCCGCACGATGTTCCTGACGAGCCTGCTCGAACCGCTGCTGATTCTCGCGATGGGCGGTGTGGTGCTCGTGATCGTGCTGGCGGTGATGATGCCGATCATCGAGCTGAACAACATGGTGCAGTGATCCTGACGCGAGCGTGAATGAAGACATGATGACGCGAGACCACGAGACCGAACCGGCGCACGACGCAATGCGCCGAACCTGCGGCGCACGCCGCGCACAGCGCGGCTTCACGCTGCTCGAGATGCTCGTCGTGCTCGTGATCGTCGGGCTGCTGGTCGCGGTCGTCACGCTCGCGCCGTCGCGCAACCGGCGCACGGAGCTGGCCGAGGACGCGCAGCGGCTCGCGAGCCTGCTCGAATCGGCCGGCGACGAGGCGCAGGTGCGCTCGATGGCGATCGCGTGGCAGCCGGTCGGCGGCGGCTACCGGTTCGTGCAGCGCACGGAGAGCGGCGCATGGTCGCCGATGACCGACGACCTGTTCCGCGCGCGCCGCTGGGGCGCCGAAGTGACCGGCGTGTCGGTCCGCCATACGGGCGGCGGTGAAGCGATCGAGCGCGTCGTGCTCGGCGACGAAAGCATCGACGTGCCGGTGACGATCACGCTGTCGTCCGGTTCGACGCGGCTTCGCGTCGTCGGCACGGGGATCGGCAACTTCGTCGTGCGACAGCCTTGAGCAGTCGAACGACCGGCCTATGAACGGCTTGCCGAACGGCTCGCGGTCTGGCCGCTCGCCGTCACAATTCACCTGACTGTCACATGCTCCGCTCACAATCCGTCATTCGCTTGCCGCGGAGTCGCTCACGGGGGTGCTGGGAATTCGCCGGCAGCGTGCAACTTCACTTCCGTCCAGGAATTCATGACTCGTTCACGGGCGCCGGCCGGCGTCCTGGCGATCGTCGCGTGGTTCACCCTTGCCGCGTTGTTCATGCGTGTCGTGCACGCGCAGGAGACCGGAACCGCCGGACGTCAGCCGGGCGCCACGGCGCACTTCGATCTGCCCGCGCAGCCGCTCGCGAAGGCCCTGCAGGATTTCGCGCGGATCACCGAGCTGATCGTGCTGGCGCCCGCGCCGCTGCTCGACGCTCGCACGAGCGCGCCGGTCCGGGGCGAATTCCTGCCGCGCGAAGCACTGGAGAGGGTGCTGGCGGGAACGGGGTTGCGCGCGGAATTCGCGCGGCCGGACGAGGCGATCATCGTCGCGCGGCCGGCGGCCGACACGGCGCCGGCCACGGTCGCGGCGCCGGCGGATTCCGCGCTGCCGATCGACGGGGTCGGCGCTTCGGACGAACTGCGCACGTTCGCGGGCCTGCTGCAGACGCATCTGATCGATGCGCTGTGCGCGCAGCCGGCGGCGGTTCCGGGAAGCTATCGACTCGTCGCGCAAGTGCGCATCGATAACAAGGGGGCGGTGGTGGCGGTCAACATGGTGGCATCGAGTGGTCTGGCGTCGCGCGACGCGGCGGTCCTGCGCGCGCTGCGCACGCTGAGGCTCGACGCGGCGCCGCCGGCGGCGCTGCCGCAGCCGGTCACGATCCTGCTGCGGCCGGTCGGCAACGGCGTGCATGTCCGCTGTCCGCGGACAGCCGAACGGAACTAGGCGGTCATGTCCGACACCACCCGCGCCGGGCTCAGGAAGCTGCTGGCGTCGCGTTACGCGTACCTGGTCAGGCGGCTCGAGCGCGTGACGGGATCGAAGGACGGCGCCGCCGACGCGCTGCACGAGACCTGGCTGCGCCTCGAGAACGCGAACGTGTCCACGCAGGTGACCAACGCCGACGCCTATATTCTCGGGATGGCGAACAACGTCGCGATCGACCAGCATCGCCGCGAGCGGCGGCACCTGCACGACGACGACGTCGAGACGCTGCTCGAGCTGCCCGACGAGGTGGCCGATCCCGAGCGCATCGTCGCCGCGCGGCGCAAGGTCGATGCGCTGAAGGACGTGCTGCGCGGCCTGCCGCCGCGGCGCCGGGCGATCCTGCTGGCCGCCCGCGTCGACGGGCTGCTGAATCGCGAGATCGCCGAGCGCTTCGGCATTTCGCTGCGGCTCGTCGAAAGCGAGCTGAGCGCGGCGATGAAGTACTGCCTGCAGCGCATGCAGGAAGAGGGTGAGTCGTACACGGGTTCGCGCGGCGGGCCACGTAAATTTTGAGCATCCGGACGATGACGAAAGCCCAGGCCGATTCCGCACACGACGCGCTCGACGAAGCGAGCGCGTGGCTGCTGCGTCTGCGCTCCGGCAGCGCGACCCGGGACGACGCCGATGCGTTCGAGCGCTGGTGCGCCGCTCGTCCGCAGGCCGCGCAACTGCTGCGCGACACGTGGGGCACGCTGCGCACCGCCGCGACGGAGCTCGCGCAGGAGGAACGCACGGCCGCCGCGTGGGCAAACGTTGCCAAGCGGGAGCGCACGCTGCGCACCGGCCGGCGCGCGTTCGTCGGCTTCGCGGTCGCGGCCGGCGCGTCGTGGCTCGCGCTGCGGCCGCCGATGGCGCTGTGGCCGTCGCTGGCCGAGCTCGCGGCCGACTACCATACGGGCATCGGCGAGCAGCGCCAGGTCGCGCTGGCGGCGGGCGTGACGGTCGAGCTGAACACCCGGACGCGGGTCGACGTGCTGCCCGCGAGCGTCGCCGCGCGCGGCGTCGAGGTGGTCGCCGGCGAAGCGGAGATCGACGCGACGCCGGCGTCCGGCCGTGCGGCGGCGATGCAGCCGGTCGTCGTGGTCGCGGGCGGCGGCCGCATGCAGGCGACGGTCGCGAAGTTCAACGTGCGCCGCACCGGCGCGCAGGTGTGCGTGACCTGCCTGTCGGGCACGGTCGCGCTGCAGCATCCGCGCGGCGCGCGCACGCTGCGTGCCGACGAGCAGGTGACCTACGACGACCGCGGCGTGCAGCCCGTGTCGCGAATCGATCCGGGCGCCGTCAGCGCATGGCGGCGCGGGATGCTCGTGTTCAACGGCGTGCCGCTCGCGGAAGTCGTCGACGAGATCAACCGGTATCGGCCCGGCAAGGTCATCCTGCGCAGCGCCGCGCTCGCCGCGAACCGCATGCAGGCGCAATTCCCGATCACGCGGCTCGACGACGTGATCGACATGGTGGGCCGCCTGTACGGCGCGCACATCACGCGGCTGCCCGGCAACATCGTGCTGCTGAGCTGAGCGCCGACGCGCCGCATTTCCATCATCGCGTCCCGCGTCCTGCGGGTTGCGCGTCTTCGATACGACATCGTCAATGAGGGCCGGCAAACGCCGGGCGGCCGTTCGCGGCTGCCCGGTGGAGCGTCGTCGGACCCGAGGCGTGTGTGGCAAAGCGCCCCGTGCAGCGCATCGCTGTGTTGCACGGGAAGAACGCGTTCATTTGGCTTCGGGCGGTGGCGTAACCATGACCATTTCGCAACGGGATGAATGTTCCGGCGACGCGCAGGCGCTCGCCGACGAGATTCGCGAGGGCGCCATTCGCTGGCTGCTCTGGCTGCGCGCCGGCGATGCGACCGCGCGCGAGCTCGACGCTTTCCGGCGCTGGCGAATGCGCAGCGCCGAGCATGCACGCACCGCGCACGAGCTGATCTGGCTATGGGCGGTGCTCGGCATGCTCGGGCAAGCGGAACCGGGCGGGGCGACGCAGGTGCATTGACGCGACCGCACTACAGGTCCGACGGCAGCAGCGTGACGCGCTCGCCGTCGAGCGGCAGCGGACACAGCGCGACCGCACGCAGGATCCGCTGCCGGTTCAGCTCGAATGCGAGCAGCAACTGCCGATGACTCGTGTCCGCCGCGCCGAGGTGCTCGCGCAGCGTGTCGGGCGTCAGCGCGTAGGCGGCATAGCCCCATCCGAATCCGTACGCCGAAAACCAGATTTCCGAATCAGTCGATGCCATCGGTGCAGTGAGGTAAATGCTGGGCAAGGGCATGTCGCAGGTCCGTTGTAGTGTCGTGATTGTGACGGCGGCGTGACGCGACAACACTACCGTAACGGTGCCGGTTTGGCGATGGATTCGATGCGCGACGATGCCCGCGTCGCAAGAAAGTCTGCGGGTTACGCGAACCTGCTACGACCTAGTAAACGAGAGCGAGGGGCCGTGAAGCGGGACCGGGGGCCGGGCGAGACCGGCCCCCGGATCGCCGCGACCGAGTGAGTGCAACGACAAGGCAAGAGCAGTCAGGGGCCGAGCCGCGCGCCGGCGGCATCAGCGCGTGGCCGGATCGTCCTGCGCACCGGCGCGTGCGCGTGCCCACGCGGCATCGAGCGGGTCGTCGGCGTCGCGCAGGGGCTCGCGCAGAAACGGAAAGCGTTCGGCGAGCGGTGCGGATTCTTGCAGGGCCACGATATGGTTGATCATCCATTGCAGCAGCTCGCCGCCGTGCCGGACCTGGTCCGGCCGCCAGTGCGGCATCGCGGAGAACAGCCCGGCGAATCCGCTCCAGCGGGACGGCCGGTCGTTGTCGCCGGGCCGCAGGTAGGTGTTCATCGACACGTCGCGCGCGTCGGTCAGCACGCCGACGAACAGCCCGAGCGAGGTCGGCACGCCGACCTGCCGCCAGCCTTCCGCGAGCGCGAGCGAGCGGATCACGCGCGCGCACACGAACGCGATGCGCGTTTCATGTTCGATCCCGGCCAGCGACATCACGCCGTTGCGCTGCATGCAGCGGGCCACTGCATGCGGCCGGATCGCGTTCGACGCGAAGCTGCGCAGCACGAGATCGGGCACCGTGAGCTGCAGCTGGAATTCGCGCAGGCCGTGCTCGGCGCTCATCGTCGAGAAATTGACGAACAGCCCTTCGAGCTGGCCGAGCGCGCCCACGTAGGGCTCGAGCCCGAGCCGCGCGAGCTTCGGCGCGATCTGCCGTTCGAGGAGCCGCATCAGGTTGCGGCGGGTGCGCGCGCCGGTGAAGCCGTCGATGCCGCGCGTGACGACGTCGCTGATCTCCCAGCGGCGTTCCTCGGCGAAGAGGCGGGGCGAGCGGCTCAGGTCGAACCGGGCGCGGCCGTGCGCCACGCGGGGGTCTACGTACATGCCGGGGCCTCGTGCAGCGATTGCGGGCGGAGCGCCGCGACGCGACGTCGTCGCGCGCATCCGGTCGCTCACGATGCTGCTGCGTCGCAAGCGGCGCGTCAAGTGCGGCCGGCCCGAGCGCGTCACGCATGCGTCCAATCCAACCGAGACGAGGTGATCAGGTGATGCGCACGGTCGTGGAACGCTTCGTCGAACAGAGTCCGATGACGATCATGGCGCGACTCGTCCTGCAATGCGCGCTGCATGACGACTGGATCGACGGCGCGGCCGCCGGCACGGACGACGAGCCGGACGGCGACGCGATCCGCGAAGCGCTGTTCGCGCTGGCGGTCGACGCGATCGTGGCGATCGCGGCGCGGCAGCCGAGTTCGCTCCGTGCGCCGCACGCGTTCGACGGCGGCCTGGCAGCCGGATTCGGTCCGGCCGTCGCGGCGCTGCACGACTGCATGAGCCGGCTGCGCGCCGGCTGGGGCCGCGCGCTCGTGAAGGACAGCGTCGAGCTGCTGCTGCCCGTGACGGCGCCGCGCCCGCGCGAAGGGTCCCGCTCCACCGGCGGCATGCGGCTGCGCGTGCTGGACGGCGGCATGCCGTGCGGGCACGACGCCGCCGGCTGCGGTTGCGGGTGCGGCAATCCCGGCCGCGAGGCCGCCGCGCATGCGCGGGTGCTGCCCGTCTACGACCCGGATCTCGGCATGATCGTCGATTTGCTGCCGCACGAGCGCGGCCGGATGCACGAGCGCGCATTCGCCGGTGCGCTGCGGGAAGTGGTGCAGCCGGGCGAGCTGTGGATCATCGACGGCCGCTTCGAGACGGACGCGATCCTGTCCGGCTGGCCGCGCCGCGGCGGCGCGTTCATCGTGCGCGAGCACGGCCGTGCGGCCGCGTGCCGCGCGCTCGGCGACTGGCGGGATGCCGGGACGCACGACGGCGGCGCGGTGCGCGAGCAGGCGGTCGGCCTGGCGGGCGACCACGATGCGTCGGCCGCGCTGCGGCGCATCGAATGGCGCCGCGCGTCGGCCGCCGTGGTGATGCTGCTGACGGACCTGCCGGCCGCGCAGTTCGATGCGCGGCACGTCGTGCGGCTCGCGTGCCGGCGGTGGCGCGACGCGCTGCCGCTGCCGCTCGGGCCGGTGTTCGACGGCGCGCTGTTCGGCGACGTGCCGGCGCGCGCCGCGCTGCTCGCGCACGGCATCGTCGCGATGGCGTACAACGCGTTTGCCGCGATGACGAGTGTCGTCCGCGCTGCACTCGAACTCGACGCGCGCGACGCCGAACGCCTGCCGTCGCACATCGCCGACGGCGTCGCGGCGACCTACGCGGGAATGATGATCGCGCTGCCGCCCGAGTGGTGGCGGCGCTACGACCGGTTGCCGGCGACGACGCTCGGCCAGATCGTGCGGCTGCTTGCCGCGCACGTCGATCCGCGCAGCGAGCGCAGGAAGCGTCGCGACAGCCGGCTGTCCGCGAAATCGCAGGCGCTGCTGCGCGCGGCGACGCTGGAGCGCCTGCTGCACGACGACGGCGACGATGCCGCGACGAACGTGTTCAGCCTGCGCACGATCGCGATGGCGACGCGCGATTTCAGCAGCAACCCGTCGAAGGCGCTCCGGCATGCGAGCGAAGCGCTGGTGATGGTCACGAAATACAACCGGCCGATCGCGCTGCTGGTGTCGATCGACGACTGGAACCGGCTGCTCGGCGAAGTGCGCGAAACGAGCATGACGCGGCTGTCGCTCGACTATGCGGGCGCGATGCAGAACCTGCGCCCGGTCGCGCTCGGCGACGCGTCGCCGAATCAGGACGCGCGTGCGGCCGCCGTGCCCGCCGTGGCCGCGCTCAGCTCGTGAGGCGCCGCACCCAGATCACCGACGTCCACGCAAAGTTGCCGCTGCCGTAGCGCGCGATCAGCGTGTCGATGCGCGCATTGATCCGTGCGGACTGCACGCGGCAATGCACGATGAAATAGCCGCTGTTCACGCCGACGGCCGAGCCGTCCGGCAGCGTCGCGTTGCCCTGGACCGGCGCGAGATACTCGGCGACGTCGCCGGTGCTGACGAAGTACGCGGTGCGGCGGCGCTCGACGAGGCGGCGCGCCTGGCTGCGCGACAGCGTCGGGATCGCGGCGACGAGCACGGGCTCGGCCGCGGTGTTGACGTTGACGGTGGTCAGGTCGGGCAGGATCGTCACGAGCGGCGCGAGCGCGGCGATCGCGCGGGCGTCGTAGCCGGGAATGCGCGCGAGGTCGTCGACCGACACGAGCTGCAGCGGCCAGCCGCCGGGACCGTTCGCGTCGCGCAGCGAGCGCAGCAGGTAGTCGGCCGTCTGCTGCGCGAGCGCCGGATCGAGCGACAGCTCGCCGAGCAGCCGGCGATACGCGAGCAAACCTTCGCCGTGGGTCTGCCACGGCTTGCCGGGCGCGACCCGCGACACGAGGTTCATCAGGTTGAAGCGCGCCTGCGCGTCCTCGACGTGACCGGAAATCCGCGCGCGCGCGAGCTCGGCGTTGACTGTCGCGGCGCCCGGCGGCAGCAGGTTCGCGAGCGGCACGTCGGCGACCGGCTGCGACCACGTCTGGCCGTCGAAAGTCACGTTCGACGTGGCGCTCTGCGCGCGCAGCGTCGCGCGCGCCCACTCGACGGCCGCGCGTTCGACCCACATCGTCTGCGTCGCGAGCCGCTGGTTCTCGACGTCGCGCGTCGCGACCTGCTGGCGCCACAGCACGCTCGCCGCGAGCGTGGCCGCCAGCGCGACGACGAGCAGCACCGTCACGATCGCGATGCCCCGTTCGCGCCGCGCGGCTGCCGTCCGCTCTCGTTCGTATCGATGCATTCGCGCTTCCCCTCCCGTGGAATGGTTTTTTTGAAATTTGGGGTTGCGACGAGAACGGCCGCTCGCCGCGTTGCGCTCCTTGGCGATAGTCCAGTATTCGCGGCGTTGCGCGCCTCGCGAGCGGCCGTTCTCGTCGCAACGCATGCGTGTTCCGTATGTAAACAGACCCTAGCCACCGCGCGAGCATCGTAGCGAGCCACATGGGCGTTCCCCATCGTTGACGTTTTTCTCAATAGCTAGGACGTAACGGCCGGCCGCAAGCCGCAGGATTTCGTCGCATCCGGGCCCCGGATAAGTGGGACGCACGCGCAAGCTCGTGCGAATCTTCAGCGGAATGTCACAAAAACTTCCCGGTTGGGACACGACGATTGTCGGGCCGCGCGAGAACGCGGCGGCCGACGCATCGCAGCGCCGGGCAGAACGACAAGCACACGAAACGGGGGCCACGCACATTCATGCGCAACGTGCCGCGCGAAGCCGGCGCGGAACCCGTTGCGCGCGCATCGTCGGCCGCTCGCCGGCGCGGCCGCAACGACGGGCCGGCGGGCCGCGCGCAAAAAAACTGCGGCAATGCGCGTCTCGTTCCGTCTAGGTAGGTGTGAGCGGCGACCGGATGCATCCGGTCGCGGTCACGCGTATTCATTTCATCGGGCGGCGCACAGCCGACAGGATCATGAACGTGGAACAGTTCGACGAAAGCCGATCGACCGGCGACGCGGCGTCGCCTGACGCGGATGCCGCGTCGCCGGTCATCAACCTGCGCGATACGGGGCGTTTCCTGCAGGTGCTCGCCGCGCTCAAGTGCTCGCTCGCGGTGAGCCGCCGTCCGTCCGGCGTCGCGCTGATCGGCGTCGACGACGGCGGCGTCCCGACGCTGTCCGCGTGTCGACTGCCGCGCTCGATGGGAATGGCGGTGGCCGGCAACCGGCTTGCGGTCGCGACGAAGCACGAGCTGATGGTGTTCGCGAACGTGTCGACGCTTGCGCCGCACTATCCGGCCCGTCCCGCGCATTACGACGCGGTGTTCGTGCCGCGCATCGCGTATTACACGGGCGATCTCGACCTGCACGACATGGCGTTCGACAAGCAGGTCGTGCTGGCGGTCAACACGCGCTATTCGTCCATCTGCGTGATCGACGGCTACTTCAATTTCACGTCGATCTGGCAGCCGCCGTTCGTGACCGCGCTGGCGCCCGACGACCGCTGCCACCTGAACGGGATGGCATTCAGCGACGGCAAGGTCCGCTACGCGACCGCGCTCGGGCAAACCGACACGCCGTTCGGCTGGCGCGGCGGGATGGCCGACGGCGGCATCGTGATGGAAGTGCCGTCGGGGCGCGTCGTCGCGTCCGGCCTGTCGATGCCGCATTCGCCGCGCGTGATCGGCGGCCGCCTGCACGTGCTCGAGGGCGGCCGCGGCCGGGTGCTGCAGATCGACCCGCACACGGGCGCGAAGCGCGTGCTCGCGACGCTGCCCGGCTTCACGCACGGCCTCGCCGAATACGGCGGCGTGCTGTTCGTCGGGCTGTCGAAGCTGCGCGAGAAGCGCGGGCCGCAGGGCCTGCCGATCGAACGCGACGCGGATGCGCTCGTCGCGGGCGTCGCGGCGCTCGATGCGGGCAGCGGCGACGTGCTGGGAATCCTGCAGTTCTTCAACGGCGTCGACGAGATCTTCGACGTGCAGGTGATGCCGAACGTGCTGCGTGGCGAGATCTTGAGCCCGCACCAGTGGAGCGAGACGCCGTCGATCGTGACGATGCAGGGCGGCTTCTGGCAGACGCGTCCGCGCGAGCAGGACGAGCCCGCGAATCATGAAAGCTGAGCCGCCGATGAACGCCGATCACTGCGGGTTTTCCGCGCCTGTTTCGTCATTACCGGTAGACGCGTGCGATCGCAGCGATGCGCGTGGCGTGGACGGCGCGGGCGGCGTGCTGTGGCTCACGGGGCTGTCGGGCGCGGGCAAGAGCACGCTGGCGGATGCGCTGGCCGACCTGCTGCGGCGCCGCGACCTGCGGGCCACGGTGCTCGACGGCGACCGGCTACGCGCGGGGCTGAATCGCGATCTCGGATTCTCCGAGCGTGACCGCTTCGAGAACGTGCGGCGGATCGCGGAAGTGGCGTCGCTGTTCGCCGATGCGGGCTTCATCGCGATCGTCGCGGCGATCTCGCCGCGCGCGGCGATGCGCGACGACGCGCGGCGCATCGTCGGCGCGGGCTTTCGCGAAGTGCATGCCGCCGCATCGCTCGAAGTGTGCGAGGCGCGCGATCCGAAAGGGCTGTACCGGAAGGCGCGCCGCGGCGAGCTGCGCGAATTCACCGGTGTGTCGTCGCCGTACGAGGCGCCGCGTGCCGCGGACCTCGTGCTGGAGACCGGCAGCCGGCCGCTTGCGGACTGCCTGAACGCATTGCTGGGCTTTGCGTTGCAGCAGTTCGGCCGAGTCGGCGACACGCAGCCGGTCGTGCGCGAGACCGAGACCGGCTGACGATGGCGGAAACGGACAGGGCCGAAACCTGAGCGCTTTACTAAGGATGGCTGATAAAGCGTCATCGAATTGAAACAACGCTTTGATAGCGGGACGTGCCGGATGTCCGCGTCAGCGCGAGGATGATCCGCAACAGAAAGGGGAATGGCGCATGCCGCCAACAGCAGACCGTAAATCACGCGAGCCGCGGCGGCTCCGACGCCGGTGCCTGGCCGGCGCGGCGCTGCTCGGAGGGCTGAGCCTCGCGCCCGGCGTCCACGCGCAGGAGGCGGGCGTGCCGCAGACGTTCGACGTGAACGCATTCATCGTGCGCGGCAACACGACGTTGCCGAGCATCGAGATCGAGAAGGCGGTGTATCCGTTCGAGGGGCCCGGCCGCACGCTGGCCGACGTGAACGCGGCGCGCGATGCGCTGCAGAAGGCGTATCAGGACCACGGCTACCAGTCCGTCGTGGTCGAGCTGCCGCAGCAGCAGGTGAAGAACGGCGTGATCCTGCTGCAGGTGGTCGAGGCGAAGGTCGGGCGGCTGCGCGTCGACGGCGCGAAGTACTACTCGCCGCAGAACATCCGCGACGCGGTGCCGGCGCTCGCGGAAGGCGCCGTGCCGGATTTCAACCAGGCGCAGCTTCAGCTCACCGACCTGAACCGCTCGGCGGACCGCCAGGTGATTCCGGTGCTGAAGCCCGGCACGCTGCCGCAGACGGTCGACGTCGACCTGAAGGTCGACGACCACAGTCCGCTGCACGGCTCGCTCGACCTGAACAACGACAGCAGCCCCGGCACGTCGTCGCTGCGCACGACCGCGACCCTCAGCTATTCGAACCTGTGGCAGCTCGGCCACGTGATTTCCGGCACCTACGTGCTCGCGCCGCAGCATCCGAACGACGCGCGCGTCTATGCGTTCTCGTATCTCGCGCCGATCAGGGACACGCGCTGGAGCTTCCTCGCGACCGTGGTCCACTCGGACAGCAACGTCGCGTCGGTCGGCGGCACCAACGTGCTCGGCAAGGGCACGACCTACGGGTTCACGGCGATCTATGCGCTGCCGGCGTCCGACACCTATGCGCAGTCGGTGAGCATCGAGATCGACCGCAAGCATTACGACGAGAAGGTGAGCGTCGCCGGACAGTCGTCGACGGTGCCGCTGACCTACGTGCCGGTGACGTTCTCGTACAACGGCCAGCTCAGCCTGAAGCAGTCGCAGACGTCGTTCTCGGCCGCGCTCGTGACCAACATCCGCGGCATCGGCAGCGACTGGGGCGCGTGGGACAGCAAGCGCTACAAGGCGACGCCGGATTTCGTCTACGGCAAGTTCGACGTGAACCACACGCAGCGCTTCGGGAACGACATGCAGGCCAACGCGCACGTCAGCGCGCAGATCTCGAACTCGCCGCTCGTGTCGAGCGAGCAGTTCGCCGCGGGCGGGATGAACAGCGTGCGCGGCTACCTGCAGGCCGAGGACACGGCCGACAGCGGCGTGATCGGGTCGCTCGAGCTGCGCACCCCGTCGCTCGCGAAGTTCCTCGGCGGCGCGATCGGCAGCCGCATCAACGAATGGCGCTTCCATGCGTTCGTCGATGCCGCGCATCTGTGGCTGCTGAGCCCGCTGCCCGAGCAGACGTCGAGCTTCAACCTGCTCAGCGTCGGTGTCGGCACGCGGCTGCAGCTCGCGAAGTACGCGAGCGCCGACTTCGAGGCGGGCTGGCCGCTCAAGGCGGGCGTCTATACGAAGCAATACAGCCCCCGGTTCGATTTCTACGTGCGACTGGGGTTCTGACGGTTTTTTTGATCGTGCCGCGCATCCGCATATCTGCGTATGGGGGGCGGCGCATTCGGGGAGTGGATCGTGAAGCGAGTGATGGGGTTACTGTTGGCGGCGATGCTGGGCGTGCTGCCCGGCATCGCGCATGCGTGGTGGCAGAACGACTGGTCGTACCGCAAGGCGATCACGATCGATGCCGGCGCGAAGGGCGCGAACCTGACGGAAGCGGCGGGCCGCGTGCCGCTGCTGATCCGCCTGCATTCGGGCAATTTCCAGTTCGACGGGCTGGCCGACAACGGCGCGGACATCCGCTTCGTCGCCGCCGACGACAAGACGCCGCTCAACTATCACATCGAGCAGTATGACGCGATGCTGGGCGTCGCGCTGGTGTGGGTCGACATTCCGAAGCTGCCGGCCGGCACGGCGGAGTCGATCTGGATGTACTACGGCAACAAGAAGGCGCCGGACGGCGGCAAGCCGGCGGAGACGTTCGACGCCGACACCACGCTCGTCTATCACTTCAACGGCGCGGCGGGCACGCCGCCGAAGGACGCGACCGCGTATGCGAACAACGCGCAGAACGCGCCTTTCCGCAGCGTCGAGGACGGCATCGTCGGCAAGGGCGCGCAGTTCGACGGCAGCGCGGCGCTGACGCTGCCGGCCAGCCCGTCGCTGAACGTCGCGGCGGGCGGCGGCTTCACGTTCAGTGCGTGGGTCAAGCCGTCGGCGCTCGCGCCGAACGCGCTGCTGTACAGCCGCCGCGACGGCGCGAACGCGCTGCTGATCGGCCTCGACAACGGCGTGCCGTTCGCGCAGGTCGAAGGCGCCGCCGGCAGTCCGGCGCCGGTGCGCACGCCGGCCGCCGCGCCGGTCGCCGCGAACCAGTGGACGCATCTGGCGGTGACGGACGACGGCCGCAACCTGACCGTCTATGCGAACGGCAAGCAGGTCGCGCAGGTCGCCGCGGCGCTGCCGGCCCTGTCGAGCGCGGCCGCGGTCGGCGCGGACGTCGCGGGCGCGCCGGCCGGCTTCTCGGGCTACGCCGGCGCGATCGACGAGCTGCGC
The DNA here is from genome assembly GCF_000833595.1 of Burkholderia sp. MSHR3999. Classification (NCBI taxonomy): domain Bacteria; kingdom Pseudomonadati; phylum Pseudomonadota; class Betaproteobacteria; order Burkholderiales; family Burkholderiaceae; genus Burkholderia; species Burkholderia sp. MSHR3999. The sequence continues at coordinate 1,826,663 of NZ_JRFO01000007.1, read as the reverse complement.
CTGTCGAAGGTCGCGCGCCCGGCCGCCGCGCTCGCGGTCGACGCGCTGTCGCAGGGCTCCGAATCGAAGCTCGTCGCGTACGGCAACGACGAGAAGCAGTCGGGCTTCGGCTTCGGCTACTTCGGCGTGATCGTGCAGTCGGTGACGGTCGACGCGTGGGTGGTGATCACGATCCTGCTCGCGATGGCGATCGTGTCGTGGGTCGTGATGTGGACGAAGGCGCGCTACGTCGGCACGGTCGACAAGGCCAACCATTACTTCGTGCAGCGCTTTCGCGAAGTCGCGGGCAAGCACCTGGTCGGGCTCGCGCACGTCGACGAGCGCAGCGACGACGGCCGCCGCCTGAGCCAGTCGTCGCTGTACCGCCTGTACCGGGCCGGCGTGCATGAAATCCACAGCCGCGTCGACGACAACGGCCGCACGGTGATCACGACGGAATCGATCGAGGCGATCCGCGCGTCGATGGATGCGACGCTCGTGCGCGAGAACCAGCGGCTGTCGAAGTCGATGGTGCTGCTGACGATCGCGATCTCGGGCGGCCCGTTCCTCGGCCTGCTCGGCACGGTGGTCGGCGTGATGATCACGTTCGCGGCGATCGCGGCGGCGGGCGACGTGAACGTCAACGCGATCGCGCCGGGCATCGCGGCCGCGCTGCTCGCGACGGTCACGGGCCTGTTCGTCGCGATTCCGGCGCTGTTCGGCTACAACTACCTGCTGATCCGCAACAAGAACGTGACCGCGAACATGCAGGTGTTCGTCGACGAATTCGTCACGCGCCTGGCCGAAGCGCATCGCTCGCCGGATCACGCGGTGCTGGCCGACTGAACGGACGCGGGGAGACCACCATGCAGGTTCAGGACGACGACAAGCCGTACGACGACATCAACATCACGCCGATGCTCGACCTCGCGTACGTGCTGCTGATCATCTTCATCATCATGACGACCGCGTCGGTGCAGGGCATCAAGGTGGACCTGCCGAAGGCGAGCTCGTCCGCCAGCCTCGCGAAGCCGAAGACGAAGGCGATCACGGTCGCGGATTCGGGGCAGATCTTCCTCGATGCGTATCCGGTGACGATGGACGAGCTCGAAAACCGGCTGCGCACCGAGAAGGCGAGCAACCCGGAATTCCCGATCGTGCTGAAGGGCGACGCCGCCGTGCAATACCAGCGCGTGATGGACGTGCTCGACCTGCTGCGGCGGCTCGACCTGTCGCAGGTCGGCCTCGTGACCGGCAAGGCGAAGCAGGGCGGCTAGGCGATGGAAATGACCTACAACGGCGGCGGGCCGAGCAAGGGGCCGGGCCGCTTCGTCAAGCCGGCCGTCATCGTGCTGGCGCTCGCGGGGCTCGCCGCGCTGGTCTGGCATTTCGCGAGCGACACCGCGGGCGTGAAGCGCGCGAGCGCGCCGCAGGTGACGACCGTGATTCCGCTGCCCCCGCCGCCTCCGCCGCCGAAGCAGAAGCCACCGCCCGAAAAGGTGAAGGACGAGGTGAAGACGCCGGTCGACAAGCCGAGCGTCGCGCCGAAGCCGTCGGAAGCGCCGAAGCCGTCGGACAACCAGCCGAAGCAGATGACGATGAACGCGCCGGCGCAGGCCGGCACGGACAGCTTCAACATCGGCGCGGGCGACGGCTCGGGCATGGTCGGCAGCGGCGGCGGCGGCCGCTTCGGCAACGCGAGCTATGCGCAGTACATGGTCTACGTGCTGCAGCGCGCGATCGAGCAGGACAAGGCCGTGCAGGAGGCGGGCGGCGCGCGCTTCGCGGGCAGCCTGAACCTGTGGCTGGAGCCGTCGGGACGGATCGCGAAGGTGACGATCGCGCAGTCGACCGGCGACGCGAGGATCGACGCGGCGGTGGTCGCGGCGGTCGAGGCGCTCGGCAAGGTGGACGAGGCGCCGCCGCCCGCGACCGCGTATCCGGTGCTCGTCAGGCTGCAGGGGCGCAAGCCGGCATGACGGCGCGGGCGCGAACGATGCAGGAATCATGGGGCAGCGCCGTCGCTCGGATGCTGCCGGAAAAGAAACGGAAATTGTCCGGAGTGCTTAAATGATTCAGAAGATGAACGGACGGGGCGCGTTACCCCGCAGCGGCGCGCTGCCCGCGCGACTGTCGTGCGTCGGCGCAGCGGTGCTGACGCTCGGGCTGACCTGCGCGTCCGCCGCACATGGGCAATCGCTCGAGGCGCAGGCGGCGAAGGGGAAGGCCGCGCCGACCGAGAGCGTGGTGATCAACCTGATCAACCTGCTCGTCAAGCGCGGCGTGCTCACGCAGCAGAATGCGAGCGAGCTGATCAGCGAGGCGCGCGCCGAGGCCGCGCAGGCGAAGGCGGCCCGCGCGCCGGGTGCGCCGGTCGTGGCGGGTGCGGGCATCGTCAACCCGCCGACGCAGCCCGGCGACGTCGCGGTGCCCTACGTGCCGCAGGTGGTGCGCGAGCAGATCCGCGACCAGGTCAAGCAGGAGGTGATCGCGCAGGCGAAGGCCGAGAACTGGGCGCAGCCGAACACGTTCCCGGACTGGGTGTCGCGCATCAAGCTCGACGGCGACCTGCGCGTGCGCGACGAATACCACTTCTACGGCAGCGGCAACGCGAACAACGTGACGAACTTCGCCGCGATCAACCAGGGCGGCGGCTTCGACATCAATTCGAACACCAACACGACGCAGCTGCCGACGCAGAACACGACGCGGAACCGCAACAACCTGCTGCGCTACCGCGCGCGGCTCGGCGTGACGGCGACGCTGTCCGACGAGCTGACGGCGGGCCTGCAGCTCGCGAGCGGCAACGACAACGGGCCCGTGTCGACCACGGCCACGGCGGGCGGCGGCTTCGGCAAGAAGAACATCTGGCTGAACAAGGCGTACTTCGCGTACCGGCCGACGTCATGGCTGAACCTGACGGCCGGCCGCTTCGACAACCCGTTCTTCAAGTCGGACCTGGTGTTCTCCGACGACCTGATGATGGACGGCATCGCCGCGAACCTGCGCCATGCGCTGCCGTGGAACCCGGACGTGACGCTGTTCGGCACGCTCGGCGTGTTCCCGATCCAGTACACGAGCGAGAACTTCCCGTCGAACAGCACCGACAAGGCGGGCAGCGACACGAAGTGGCTGTTCGGCGCGCAGTTCGGCGCGGACTGGAAGATCAACGCGCAGAACCGGCTGAAGGGCGCGGTCGCGTACTACGACTTCCAGAACATGCGCGGCACGCTGTCGTCGCCGTGCGCGCTGTATCTCGGCGCGACGAGCTGCAGCACCGACAACCAGGCGCCGGCCTTCATGCAGGGCGGCAACACGCTGCTCGCGCTGCGCAACATCGTGCAGAACCCGAACCTCGCGCCGGGCATGACGCCGCAGCCGCAGTTGTTCGGGCTCGCGTACAACTACCGGCTGCTCGACCTGAAGGCGCAGTGGGACACCGTCGTCGCCGACCGCTTCAAGCTGCGGCTCGACGGCGAATTCGTGCGCAACCTCGCGTACAACGAGGACAAGGCGTTCAGCGCGGCGTCGCTGCCGGTCAACAACTACGAGTCGACGTCGGTGAACGCGACGCGCGCCGACTACCGCAGCGGCCCGAACGGCTTCCTCGCGAAGGCGACGCTCGGCGAGCCGGAGCCGCGCGCGAAGGGGCAGTGGAATTTCTCGATCGCGTACAAGTACCTGCAGCCCGACGCCGTGCTCGACGCATTCAACGATTCGGACTTCCACCTCGGCGGCACCAACGCGCGCGGCTACGTGATCGGCGCGGCCTATGCGGTCGCGCGCGACGCGTGGGTGTCGGCGCGCTACCTGAGCGCGAAGGAGGTGTACGGCCCGCCGGTGTCGATCGACGTGCTGCAGCTCGAGCTCAACGCCCGTTTCTGACCGGAGCCGCGGATGAAGACCACGCAACACGCGATCGTCGCGGCCGGCCTCGCCGGTGCGCTGCTGCTGGCCGCAGGCGGCGCCGGCGCGCAGGGCATCGAGGACAAGCTGCGCAGCCAGCTGCGTTCGACCGTGCAGGAGCTGCGCCAGCTCCAGAACGGCCAGGCGCAGTTGCAGGCGGACAAGACGGCCGCCGAGCGGCAGCGCGACGACGCGCTCGCGCAGTTGAAGGCGGCGCAGGCGCAACTCGCGGCGGCCAAGGGGCAGTCGGGCGGCGAAGCGGCCGCGAGGCGCGCGCTCGCGCAGGAGCGGGCCGCGCGCGAGCAGGATGCGCAGGCGCTCGCGAAATACAAGGCGTCCTACGAGGACCTGCTGGCTGTGTCGCGCGCACGCGAGGCGCAGCATGCGCAGCAGCAGGGCGAAATCCGCGCGCGTGACACGCAACTGAAAACCTGCCAGGCCCACAATGCGGAGCTGTATCGCGTGGGCCGCGAGATCCTCGATGCGTACGAGCATGTCGGCATCGGCACGCTGTTCGCGTCGCGGCAGCCGTTCGCGGCGGCCGCGCGCGTGAAGTACGACGACCTCGCGCAGCGTTACGGCGATGCGCTGTATGCGGGCAAGTACGACCCGGCCGCACGCGCGGCGAACCCGGCAAGCGCGACCGCTGCGGCGTCCGCGCCTGCCGGCGCTCAGTGACGGAACGGGCCTTCCGTCGCGCGGGCGACCCGATCGATTCGTTGAAACAAGGAAGAGAGAGCCATGCTGGACAGCAAGATGGAAGCGTCGGGCGACCGCCCGGCACAGGATGCGCTGATCGATGCGATCGGCGTCGACGAACTCGCGGACGTGTTCCGCAATGCGGGCTACCGCGTGACCGCGACCGAGCAGAACGGCGCGGTGCAACTGATGAGCGCGAGCCAGGGCGTCGGCTTCGCGGTGCGCTTCGGCAACGCCGCGCCGCCGCAGGGCGAGGCCGCGGGCGCGGCGATTGCGCGCTACCTCGACTACACGCTCGGTTGCGTGCTGCAGGTGCAGGGCGACTTGCCCGCGCAGATGGTGGCTGACTGGAACCGCACGAAGCGCTTTGCGCGGCTCGCGAGCCACGGGCCGTTCCTTGCGCTGGAGATGGACGTGATCGTGGCGGGCGGGGTGTCCGTGCGCTACCTGCGCTCGACGATCGAGTTGTGGGACCGCATGGTCCAGGAGTTCCTGCTGCACCTGCGCAACCGTCCGGCGTTCGCCGAGCAGGAAGCCGCCGCGCGCGCGGGTAGCGACGCGCAGACCGACGACGCAGGGCAGGGGCGCGCGGAAGCCGCCGCGCAATGACCGGCGCCGGCAGGATCGGCGCTGCGCTGCGAGCGCTGCGTGCGCTGCTGACACGCGGCCGGCCGGCGCGGCGCGGCCCGGTGGCGGCTGGCGACGCGCCGGCCGCGTGGGCCGACTATGCGCAGCGTGTCGCGCAGCGGCTGGCTGCGGCGCTCGACGGCACGGACGCGGCGGCATCCCGCTTGCGCGCGCAGCTCGAACGTGATGCGGCGCGCAGAGAGGACGACGAGCACGGCGACGCGCCCCAGGCGCTGCGGCTGAAGGCATGGCTCGACCGGCGCGGCAACATCGAGCGGGTCGAGAGCGCGCCGGCGTTCGCGCCGGACGTCGCCGCGGACCTGCGCTCGGCGCTGGTCGGCCGGCGGGTCGGCGCGCCGCCGCCGCGCGGGATGACGCAGCCGGTGGTCGTGCGGTTGCGCGTTGCGGTTCAGGACAGCAGTCAGACAGGACAGGAACGATCGTGAAGAACTTTGCAACGATGATGGGCGGCCTGCTGCTGAGCGTGCCGCTGGTGGCGGCCGCGCAGGACGACGTGATCGCGAACGGGCCCCAAGCGTCGGTCACGCAGTCGGACATTGCCGCGCTGCTGAAGGCGGCGGGCGACGACGGGCGCGCGCGGCTCGCGGCCGATCCCGCCGCGATGGATCAGGTCGTGCGCGCGACGCTCGCGCAGAAGGCCGTGCTCGCCGAGGCAAAGGCGAAGGGCTGGGACAAGCAGGCCGACGTGCAGTCGGCGATCGAGCAGGCGCGGCGCGACATCATCGCGCGCAGCTATCTCGCGTCGGTGAATGCGCCGCCGGCGGACTATCCGTCCGACGCCGAAATCCAGTCGGCGTACGAAAGGAATCGCGCGGCGTTCACCGTGCCGCGCGCGCTGCGCGTCGCGCAGATCTACGTCGCGGTCGCGCCCGACGCGGACGCGGCGACCGTCGACAAGGCGCGCAAGCAAGCCGCGGACCTCGCGAACCGCGCGCGCGGCGGCGACTTCGCCGCGCTGGCGAAGGCGAACTCGCAGGACGCCGCGAGCGCCGCGAACGGCGGCGACCTGGGCTTCGTGCCCGAGACGATGCTGCTGCCCGCGGTGCGCCAGGCGGCCGACGCGCTGAAGACGGGCCAGGTGTCCGCGCCGATCCGCACGGCCACCGGCTTTCACGTGGTGAAGCTGATCGACACGCGGCCGGCGGCGCCGCGTCCGCTCGCGGACGTGAAGGAGCGCTTGCGCGCGATGCTGCGCGCGCAGCGCACCCAGCAGAACGCGCAGGCGTATCTCGCGAAGCTCGGCGGCGACGCGCCGATCAACGAAGACGCGCTGAAGAAGGCGCTCGCCGCCGCCCGGTAGGCACGCTCATGAACGTCACCCGTTCCGCGCCGAAACCGGCCGCGCCCGAGCCGCGCAGCCCGGCGCCCGCGCGCCCCGTTGCCGCCAACGCGTGGCCCGGCGCGCCGGGCGCGCTGCCGTCGCACTGCCCGCTCTGTTTCGGCACGCTCGAGCCCATGCCCGGCATGCCGGGCCGCGCGCGCCACCGCAGCGTGCGGTGCTCGGCCCAATGCGTGCTGACGACTCGCCAGTACCAGCCGGACGAGATGGCGGTGCGCGGCGGCCGCGACGCGCGGGTGTCGGCGCGTCATCGCGAGCGCTTCGTCGCGAACTGGGAGCGGCATTACGCGCTGGTGCGGCGCATGTGGCCGGCGTTCACGATCGCGCGCTTCACGGCGGCGCTGGCCTGCGCGGACGTGCAGGACCTGTGGTCGTACCCGTCGCTGCGCGACGACGACCTGGCGTCCGTGCTGCTCGTGCTGGCCGGGTTCATGCGGACGCCGGGGGCGCACGAGCCGGTCGATGCGTCGGCCGGCGGTTCGGCACGCTGGGTGCGGTTCTGGTTCGACGCGAGCGTGCGGGACGTGGGGGATTTGTGGACGGCCGGCGCCGACGCGCCGCGGTTCTTTCGCGTCGACTACCGGGAACCGCAGGCGACGCCGTTTCCGACCGGCGCGCAGGTGCTGGCGTGGCAGCAGATCGGCGGCGTGCGCGACGCATGGGCGCAGCAGCAGCGCGCACCCGTGCCGGCGGTCGAGCCGGCCGGGCGCGCGGCGTTTGCGCGCTTCGTCGCCCGCTCGCCGCGGCGCGACGCAATCTGACGACGGCCGCGACGAGGACGCGCGCATCGAAGGAGGCGGATATGAGCGGATGGCGGAAGTGGAGCATGGCATGGGGATGCGCGTTGCTGGCGGGCGCCGTCCATGCGCAGGCCGGTCGGCCGTCGGCGGCCGGCAGCCAGCCGGGTTCGGCGGCGAAGCCGGTCTGTGTCGATGCGGAAGTGGACGGCAAGCGCGCACTGTCGTACGACTGCCTGAGCGCGCAGCTCGAGCCGAAGGCGACGCCGCAGGCGGGTGCGTCGCAAACCGCAGCGGAAGGACTCGCGACGGCGCCGTCGAACCGGCTCGGCACGTTCAACCTGTCGACGGAGCGCAACCGCTTCGGCACGAACTGGGGCAAGTCGGCGACGCCGCAGCGCCCGGCGCAGCCGGTCGCGGTGCCGCCGAAATGAGCGGACGCGCGTCGTTCGCGCGTGAAACGGCGAGGATGATCATCGTGGAATCGGGTATTTGCAGTCGGGCGGGCGCGATGCTCGCGATGCTGGGCGCGATCGCGCTGACCGGCACGGGCGATGCGGACGGATTGGCCGTCGCCGCCGAACGGCCGGCGCTCGCCGCGACGCCGGCGGCCCCGCCTCAGGTGGCCCCGCCGAACTTCACCGCGCTCGTCAAACGGTATGGCGCGGCGGTCGTCAACATCAGTGTCACGCGCGAGGTGACGCAACTGGGCATCCAGCTCCCGCCGGGCATCGGGCCGGACCATCCGCTCGCGCCGTTTCTCGCGCGCCGCGTGATCGGCAACCGCGAGGAGGTGAGCCTCGGCTCCGGGTTCATCGTCGGCGCGGACGGCGTGATCCTGACGAACCGGCACGTGGTCGGCGACGCGGCCGTGGTCGACGTGAAGCTGACGGACAAGCGCCAGTTCAGGGGGCGGGTGATCGGCAGCGATCCGCTGACCGACGTCGCGGTGGTCCGGATCGACGCGCGCAACCTGCCGACGGTCGTCACCGGCGATCCGGCGCGCACCGAGGTCGGCGACTGGGTGATGGCGATCGGTTCGCCGTACGGGTTCGCGAACACGGTCACGCAAGGCATCGTCAGCGCGAAGTCGCGCTCGCTGCCCGGCGAGCGTTACGTTCCGTTCATCCAGACCGACGTGCCGATCAATCCCGGCAATTCGGGCGGGCCGCTGTTCAGTCTCGACGGCCGCGTGATCGCGATCAACTCGATGATCTACTCGAAGACCGGCGGCTATCAGGGGCTCTCGTTCGCGATTCCGATCGACCTCGCGCTCGACGTGAAGGACCAACTGCTGCGCACCGGCAAGGTCACGCGCGGACGGCTGGGCGTCGCGCTGCAGGAAGTCAGCGACGCGCTCGCGCGTTCGTTCGGCCTGCCGAATCCCGACGGCGCGCTCGTCACGATGGTCGAGCCGGGCGGGCCCGGCGCGCAGGCCGGGCTGCAGGCCGGCGACGTGGTGCTCGCGATCGACGGCAAGCCGGTCGCGGATTCGGCGGACCTGCTCGGCACCGTCGCGGGCATGCGGCCCGGGCATCGCGCGGATCTGCTGGTGTGGCGCGCGGGGCAGGCGAGGCACCTGCCGGCGACGGTGGGGGCATTCGACAGCGGCGTCGCGTCGAACGGCGATGCGCAGGCGCTCGCGCGCTTCGGGCTCGCGTTGCGTCCGGCGAGCGAGCAGGAGCGGCGGCAGCTCGGCGTGAGCCAGGCGCTCGTGATCGAGCAGGCGAGCGGCCAGGCCGCCCGCGCGGGGCTGCGGGCCGGCGACGTCGTGCTGTCCGTCAACGGCGCGCCGGCCGTGAACGCCGGCGCGCTGATCGGCGAACTGGACCGTGCGCGCGGCGCGATCGCGCTGCTGGTGCAGCGCGGCGGCACGCGGCTGTACGTGCCGGTCGACCCGGGTTGACGGCGCAAGCGGACAGGAGCACAGGAATCCTCATGAAGCGAAACCAGGGGTATCGCGCGCGCGCGGCTGGGGCGCGGCGCTCGCCGTCGCATGGACGCTCGTCGCGAGCGCGCCGGCGCATGCACAGACCGCCGACGTGCCGCCGCCATGGATCAGCTACGCGCAGCTCGCCGGCCGGCAGTTCCAGGCATGGCTCGAAGCCGACGGCGACGCGGCCGACCGGCTGCACCGGCATCTGGAGGATCGTGTGCTGCACGCGAGCGCCGATGCGCCGCCGCCCGCGATCGTCGTGCGCGCGTGGATCGGCGCGAGCGGTGCGGTCACGCGCGTCGAATTCGCGACGCTCGGCGACCCGAACGCGGATGCCGCGTTGCGGCAGTTGCTGACCGCCGGGCCGCTGGCCGAGCCGCCGCCGCCCGACATGCGCCAGCCGCTGCGCATGCGTTTGCGGTTGACGCCGAATCCCGACGCGCCGGTCGCGGCTTCCGGGGCAGCGGCGGCTGCTCCATGACGGGCGTGGCGCGATGACGATCGTGCTGGTCCTGATCGTGCTGGCGATCGGCGTGTTGTTCGGATTCGCCGCGCATGTGGATGCGCTGACCGGCCGGATCGGCCGGCAGCCGGCGCGGGTGCAGTTCGAGCGCTTGCGCCGGAAGCTTGCTTTGCAGCGGGCGGCGCTGCGCCGACGCCCGGATAGTGCCGGTTGGTTTCGTAATATGATATGAGCTTGATCCGCTGGCCCGACTGTGGCGACCCTCACCCTTGAAAGGACCTGACCATGGAACTCACTCGATTGGGCTCGCATGTCGCCCAATTCGGCTTCGCCGAAAAGCAGAAACACGCACAGGCGCTGATGTACGGCATGGCCAACATCTCCGAGTATGTGTCCAGGGGTATCTGCTACGATGCCGCCGCCTTTGTCAGGTATCTGCTCCAGGGGCCTGCGTTTATCACGCCCAATATGCTGATCGACACGAGCGCTCAGAATTGGCGACCGCGGTTCAATTTCGAGGCGGGCAATCAATGGGATGGGCGGGGAAGCATTCCCGCGGGAACCGCAATCGGCTTCTCCCGAAACGGCAATGTCTTTCATGCCGCGATAGCCATTGGAGGCAGCAGGATACGCGCGGTGAACGGCGGGCGCCTGGGGAACGGGTGGCTGGTTCCGGTAGACCTCGCGCGCGTGCTTGCCCCCGGCGACGACGGCACGTTCCTGTACGACAGGACGAACATTCGGGTACACCTGTCGCGCCTGTAAACGACCGGACGAACCTGCGTCAAATCGACGAAGGGCCGAGCCGCGCTCGTCGCGTCGTCCGGCGATATCCGCATGGCGTCGCGCCGTCTATCGCTGATATCCTCTCGATCGTGTCTGACTATTCAATGGACCGTGGCGACGCGTGCCGCGTCCCGGCGATGCCCGCGGGTGCAATCCGGGGCGCGCGCTGAGGTAGCATGGCTGAATCTCCACGCTGATCCATGACCCGTTTCGTGATCGATTTCCTTCCGTCCATCTGCACATGGACAACCCAACGATGAGCGGCGCGACCAAACCCCCTGCCGCGAAGGCGCGGCCGTCGCGCCGGGCCGCGGCCGAGCACGACGCGCCGGAACCCGTCGCGGCCGGCGACGACGAGCCGGCCGGCGGCGCGCCGTCCTACCTGGTGCCGGGCCTCGAGCGCGGCCTGCGGATCCTGGCCGAGTTTTCCGCGCGCGAGCCGGTGCTCGGCGCGCCCGAGCTGTCGAAGCGCATCGGCATTCCGCGCACGACGACGTTCCGCCTGCTGCAGACGCTCGAAGCGCTCGGCTTTCTCGAACGCGTGAACGGCGACCGCCATTTCCGGCTCGGCGTCGGCGTGCTGCGGCTCGGCTTCGAATACCTGAACTCGCTCGAACTGACCGATCTCGGCACGCCGGTGCTCGAACGGCTGCGCGATACGACCGGCCTGTCGACGCATCTGCTGATCCGCGACCAGCGCGATGTCGTGTTCGTCGCGAAGGCGCAGAGCCATGCGTCGATGTTCGGCTCGGTGAAGGTGCACGTCGGCACGCGGCTGCCCGCGCACGCGACCGTGCACGGCCACGTGCTGATGGGCGACCTCACGCGCGATGCGCTGCGCCAGCTCTATCCGGAAAAGCGTCTCGAGCAGTTCACCGAGCGCACGCCGGGCACGGTCGACGAGCTGTACGAGCGCGTGCGCCACTACGCGCGGCTCGGCTACGCGGTCAGCGAGGCCGCGTTCGAAGCCGGCATCTCGGCCGTGACCGCGCCGGTGCGCGACCATTCGGGCTCGATCGTCGCGGCGATCACCGCGACGGTGCCGCGCTCGGAGATCGGCGAGGCCGGCGAGAAGGAGCGCCTCGTCGAAGCCGTATGCGGCGCGGCGGTCGACCTGTCGCAACGGCTCAACTATCGTCCGCTCGAAAGCGATCCGACGTTCGCGCACGCGCGCCACAAGGTCGCGATGTTCTGATGCGCGGCCGGCGCGGGAACGCCGCGCGCGAGCAGCGCGAGCGGGGCCGCGCCGGCATGGCGATCCCTGGAAATTTCGTGGAAACGATGAACAAGACCAAACCCGTCCGGCGCTTTTCGATGATCCGGGAATTCCACCTGGCTGACTGGTTCACGCTCGGCAACGCCGTCTGCGGCACCAGCGCCATTTTCTCGATCATCTCGTACATCGCCACCGAAGATGTGCTGCACGTGTACTACGCGGCCGGCCTGATCGTCGCCGCACTGGTATTCGACATCCTCGACGGCAGGATCGCGCGCTGGCGGCAGAAATCGTCGGCGCTCGGGCGCGAGCTCGACTCGCTCGCCGACGTCATTTCGTTCGGCGTCGCGCCGGCCGTCATCGGCTACGGGTGCGGGATGCGCGGAATGGTCGACCGGTTCCTGCTCGTCTACTTCGTCGCGTGCGGCGTGTCGCGACTGGCGCGCTACAACGTGACGGCGGAAGCGCTGTCGCAGGAAACCGGCAAGGTGACGTACTTCGAGGGCACGCCGATTCCGACCTCGATCGTCATCGTGCTGATGCTGGCCGTCGCCACCTATTACGGCGGGATCGGCCCGACCATGTGGCTCGGCGAGATCGCGACGCCCGGCGGGCTCTTTCATCCGCTGACGCTGGTGTTCGGCGTGTCGGGCTCGCTGATGATCAGCCGCATCCGCATTCCGAAACCCTGACGGCCTGCAGCCGCTCCGGCACGCGCGGTCGCGCGCGGCCGCGCGACGCACGGCCACCGCGTCAGAACGAGTGGTGGATCCCCGCCAGCACGACGACCTGATTCGCCGTGCTCGACACGCCGGCCGTGAAGAATGCCGCCTTCGCGCCGCCCGACGCGTGTTCGACGAGCACGTTCGCATAGAGCTGCGTGCGCTTGGACAGCGCGTAGATGTCGCCGAGCTCGAGCTGGGTCCAGCGCCGGCCCGACAGCGTCGACGTCGCCGCGCCGCCCGCGATCGTGTTGAACGGGCTGGTGCGGTAGTTCACGCCGGCGTCGTAGCTCTGGAACGTGTCCGAGTGGCCGTTCGACTGCATCTTCGTGCGCGTGTAGAGCCCGTGCACGAGGAAGTCGCCGAACTGGTACGACGCGCCCGCGCCGATGTTCTCCACCTTGCTCGCGAGATAGCCGTTCGCGGTGTTCTGCCCCTGGAAGTTCGCGATTCCGGTCTGGCCGATCAGGATCGAGCGGTCGTGCTCGCTCGAATAGACGGCCGACGCCTTGAACGGCCCGTTCGCATAGTTCAGCGCGACGCCGACCGACTTGCCGGTCGAGAAGTTCGTCGTGTTGCCGAGCGCCATCACCGCCGCCGCGCTGAAGCCCGCGAAACTCGGCGAGCGGTACTTGACCGCGTTGTTGTACGGCACGTTGCCGGTCGCGGCGAGGCCGTCGATGTTGCCCGGATGGAACGCGTACCAGCTCGCCGCGAGGTACGCGGTGCTGAGCGGGTCGAGATAGTCGAACGACAGCGGCGTCTGGCGGCCGAGCGTCAGCGTGCCGTAGCGCGCGGAATCGATGCCGACCCACGCGGCGCGGTTCCAGATCGTGTTCGCGGTCGCGAACTGGCCGTTGTTCGTATAGAAGCCGTTTTCGAGCTGGAAGATCGCCGACAGGCCGCCGCCCAGGTCTTCCTTGCCCTTCAGCCCCCAGCGGTCGGGCTGCGTATTGCCCTGGATCATTGCCCACTTCGCGTGGCCGCCGACGTTGTTCACATAGGCGACGCCCGCATCCGTGCTGCCGTACAGCGTCACGCTGCTCTGCGCCCACGCGCCGGACGCGACGCCGAACCCGACGACTGCCGCCGCTACTGCTTGCTTGACCATTTGATCTCCTTCCTGACGCTCTCGCTCGAATGAATACGGGGCGGGGTGCGCGCATCGGCCGACCTGCCTGCTGCGCACATCCACCGCAAGACGGGCATTCTTATGTTCCATACAAGGAACAATGTGCCTCTGGTGGAATGAAGTATAGGGCGACGGAAAATGCGGAAAAAAATAAATTTATCGGGTCGAAGCAGCGGGCGGAGATGGCCGGCGTTGCGGAGGCGCGCTCTGACATGGCCCGTAAATCCGCGAAACATAGGCGGATTTCCGAGACTTCAAGCCTGTCGAGTCGATCGCCGACCCGCTGGTCAGTATTTTCCCTAGGACGCACAGCTTTTTATTTTTCTCCCGGAAAGTCGCTCCTATAATCACCATCCATAAACTGCTGTTCCGGATATGGAACAAATCAAGCGTCGATCAGAAGGAAGGGTGACAGATGTCTGAACAATGGATTTGCGCCGGGCATGCCGGCGCGCTGTCGGAAGACGCGCCGATCGAGTTCAAGCGGACCGACGGCGTCGAGATCGGGATCTATCGCGTCGGTGACGAGGTGTACGCGCTCGAAAACGTATGCCCGCATGCGTATGCGCTGCTGACGCAGGGCTTCGTCGACGACGGCACCGTCGAGTGCCCGTTGCACGAAGCCGTGTTCGACATCCGGACGGGCCAGTGCCTGAAGGGGCCGGGCGGGCGCGCGCTGAAGCAGTACGCGGTGCGCCTCGCCGGCGAGGAAATTCAGATCAAGGTGGAGTAACCGATGAAAGAAGCGACCGTGAACTTCAATCCCTTCCTGAAGCCGTGGGTGGCGCCGCAGCCGAACAACGTCGCGGGCAAGGGGCAGATCGAGATCCCGGGCCGGGTCGAGAACCGGGTCTGGCAGACCCGCAAGGCCGAGCCGACGCAGTACGAGAACGATCTCGGCGACGCGCTCGAACGCGTGTTCGAAGCCGGCGCGACCGAGCTGGACGACGTCGTCGCGGGCCTGAACCGCATCGGCTTGCGCACGCCGGACGGCGCGCCGTGGACCGCCGAGCGCTTCTGCGCCGAGATGGCCGCGCTCGCGGAATGACCCGCACGCCCCGCCCAGACGACAACCGCATCCGGAGCACATCGATGACGTCCCCCGCACAACCAGCATCCCAACACGACCCGGTCCGCGACTATCTCGACCGCGGCATCAAGAACTACTGGTATCCCGTCGCGCCGAGCTGGCAGGTGTCGAACGCGCCGGTCGGCCTGACGCGCCTGAATGAGCAGATCGTGCTGTGGCGCGACCAGGACGGCCACGTCCATGCGCTCGAGGATCGCTGCCCGCACCGCGGCGCGCGCCTGTCGCTCGGCTGGAACCTCGGCGGCAACCTCGCGTGCTGGTATCACGGCGTCGAGGTCGACGGCAGCGGCACGGTCAACCGCGTGCCGGCCGTGTCGAACTGCCCGCTCGAAGGCACGAAGTGCGTGAAGTCGTATCCGGTGCAGGAACGGGCCGGCGCGATCTTCCTGTGGTTCGGCGACGACGCGCATGCCGAACCCGCGCCGCTGAACCTGCCGGAAGAACTGGTCGCCGGCGAGTACGCGCACTTCCTGTGCATGTCGAACTGGACGTGCAATTACCAGTACGCGATCGACAACGTGATGGACCCGATGCACGGCGCATACCTGCACGCGACGTCGCACTCGATGGCCGAAGGCGACAAGCAGGCCGACATGCGCGTGCGCAAGACGGAAACGGGCCTGGTGTTCGAGAAGACCGGCCAGCGCGACGTGAACTTCGACTGGGTCGAGCTCGGCGAAACCGGTTGCCTGTGGATGCGCCTCGCGATTCCGTACAAGCAGAAGTTCGGCCCGGGCGGCAACTTCGGGATCATCGGCTTCGCGACGCCGGTGGACGACGACCACTGCCAGGTCTATTTCTGGCGCACCCGCAAGGTCAGCGGCTGGCAGCGCGACGTGTGGCGCTTCATGTACCGCAACCGCCTCGAAGGCCTGCACTGGGACGTGCTCGAGCAGGACCGCTACGTGCTCGAAAGCCTCGCGCCGAACGCGCGCGATCACGAATACCTGTACCAGCACGACGTCGGCATCACGCGCGTGCGCCGGATGCTGCGCCAGCGTGCGCAGGAGCATCTGTCCGCGCTCGATGCGCATCGCGCGGCGCACGCCGCGTCGGAGTCCGCTCATGGCTGACCAGGCTCCGGTCGTGTCGCTCGCCGGCCGGCGCGTGCTCGTCACCGGCGGCGCGCGCGGTCTCGGCGCGGCGTTCGTGAAGGCGCTCGTCGCCGCCGGCGCGCAGGTCGCGTTCGGCGACGTGCTGGCCGACGAAGGCCGCGCGCTTGCCGCGCAGCTCGCGGCGCAGGGCCACGCCTCGCATTTTTTCGCGCTCGATCTCGCCGATCCGGCCAGCGTCCACGCGTTCGTCGCGCAGGGCGCGGCGGCGCTCGGCGGCATCGACGGCCTGATCAACAACGCGGCGATCACGAACTCGGGCGGCAAGCTGTCGACGGAGCTCGACGTCGCGACCTGGGACGCGGTGATGAACGTCAACGTGCGCGGCCTGTGGCTCGCGAGCAATGCGGCGCTGCCGTACCTCGCGCAGTCGGGCCGCGGCGCAATCGTGAACCTTGCGTCGGACACCGCGCTGTGGGGCGCGCCGAAGCTGCTCGCGTACGTCGCGAGCAAGGGCGCGGCGATCGCGATGACGCATGCGCAGGCCCGCGAATTCGGCGCGCACGGCGTGACGGTCAACGCGATCGCGCCGGGCCTCACCGAAGTCGAGGCCACCGCCTACGTGCCGGCCGAGCGCCACGCGTATTACCAGCAGGGCCGCGCGCTGGCGCGCGCGCAAGTGCCCGACGACGTGACGGGGCCCGTGCTGTTCCTGCTGTCCGATGCCGCGCGCTTCGTGACGGGTCAACTGCTGCCGGTGAACGGCGGCTTCGTAATGAACTGATGGTTTCCATGCTCAAGGAGATGACGATGGCGGACGCCGATATCGAACGCAAGTCGTGGGATCAACCGGAAAGCGCGAGCTTTGCCGACTGGATGGAAGGGCGCGTCGCGCGCTACGCGACGCGGCGCTACGACTGGGACGCGCTGAAGTTCCAGGCCGATTACGACCCGAAGTATCGCCGTGCGCAGATGCGTTACGTCGGCACGGGCGGCACGGGCGTCGCGAAGGACGTCAACACGGTGCCGGCCGGCAACTTCACGTTCTCGACGATGGTGATCCCGGCCGGCAACATCGGCCCGAGCCACATCCACGTCGACGTCGAGGAAATCTTCTTCGTGCTGCGCGGCAGGATGAAGGTGATCTGCGAGCGCGACGGCGAGACCTGGGAAGCGATCCTCGGCGAGCGCGACCTGATTTCGGTGCCGCCGGGCGTGTATCGCACGGAGATCAACATCGGCGAGGAAGACGCGCTGATGTGCGTGATGCTCGGTTCGCCGAAGCCGATTACGCCGACGTATCCGCCGGATTCGCCGCTCGCGAAGATCAAGCGTTGAGCGCAGGCAGGTGAAGCGATGAGTGTCATCGACAAACGTGAACGCGACCGCGAGCGCATCGCGAGCTTCGCAGCGCTGCTCGAGCGGTTTCCCGAGCAGCGCTCGCCGGCCGGCGCGACGGGCACGATCGGCTACCGCGCGGCCGGCGCGCAGCATGCGGGCCGCACGCTCCCCGTCGTGCTGCTGCACGGGATCGGCTCGGGCGCCGCGTCGTGGGTGCGCCAGCTCGATGCGCTCGGCGCTTCGCGGCGCGTGTTCGCATGGGATGCGCCCGGCTACGGCGCGTCGACGCCGGTGCACGGCGCATCGCCGGCCGCAGCCGACTACGCGGCATCGCTCGCCGCGTGGCTCGATGCGCTCGGCATCGACCGCTGCGTGCTGGTCGGTCATTCGCTCGGTGCGATCGTCGCGGGCGGCTTCGCCCGCGTGATGCCGGAGCGCGTCGCCGGGCTGCTGCTGATCTCGCCCGCGGGCGGCTACGGCAGCGCGCCGGCCGAGACGCGCGCGTCGCGCCGCGACGCGCGGCTCGCGATGCTCGACGAACTCGGCCCGGCCGGGCTCGCCGCGCAGCGCAGCGGCAACATGCTGTCCGGCTTCGCGAGCGAGGACGCACGTGCGTGGGTGCGCTGGAACATGGCGCGCATCGTGCCGGCCGGCTATGCGCAGGCGACGCACTTGCTCGCGAACGCCGATCTCGCGTCCGACCTCGCGGGCTTTCGCGGCCGCACGGCGGTGGCCGTCGGCGCGAACGACGCGATCACGCCGCCCGCCGCGTGCGAGCGGATCGCGGCGGCCGCGCACGTCGGGCTGCAGGTGATTCCGCAGGCCGGACATGCGGGCTACGTCGAGGCGCCGGCCGTCTATTCCGCACTGATCGACGCGTTCTGCCGTCAGTGCGACCTGCAGCGGGGGCTGGCATGAGCGAACCGCTGCTGAATGAAAACGACGGCGCGAAGGGCGAAGCGAACTACGTGGTGCCGGGCCTCGAACGGGGCTTGAGGATCCTCGCGGAGTTCTCGCCGCGCGAGCCGGTGCTCGGCGCGCCGGAGCTGTCGAAGCGGCTCGGCATTCCGCGCACGACGGTGTTCCGGCTGCTGCAGACGCTCGAATCGCTCGGCTTCCTCGAGCGCGCGGACAAGGACCGCAACTACAAGCTCGGCATCGCGGTGCTGCGGCTCGGCTTCGAATACCTGAGCTCGCTCGAGCTGACCGATCTCGGCCTGCCCGTGATCGAAAGCCTGCGCGACGCGACCGGGTTCACGACGCACATCGTGATCCGCGACGGCCGCGACGTGGTGTTCGTCGCGAAGGCGCAGAGCCAGGCGCCGGTGTTCAGCTCGATCCGGGTGAACGTCGGCACGCGGCTGCCCGCGCACGCGACCACGCACGGCCACGTGCTGATGGGCGACCTGTCGCTGGGCGAGCTGCGCGCGCTGTATCCGGAACGCACGCTGAACCGGATGACGAACGCGACGCCGGACACGGTCGATGCGTTGTACGAAATGATCCGCGAGGATGCGTTGCGCGGCTACGGCGTCAGCAACTCGTCGTTCGAGCGCGGCATCTCGGTCGTCACCGCGCCGGTGCGCAACGACACGCAGAAGATCGTCGCGTGCATCACGGTGACGGTGCCGCGCCCGGAGATCGACGCGGCGCTGATCGCGGACGGCCTGATCGACAAGGTGCAGCGCGCGGCGGCCGAACTGTCGCGGCGGCTCAACTACCGCTCGGACGACGAGCACACGTTTCTGAAGGCTTTGGGGTTGTGATGATCCAGATCGATTTGACCGGACAGGTTGCGGTGGTGACGGGCGGCTCGTCCGGCATCGGGCTCGCGACGGCCGAACGGTTCCTGCAGGCGGGCGCGTCGGTCGCGATCTGCGGCCGGGACGGTGAGCGGCTGGCGCGCGCCGAAGCCGGGCTGCACGCGAAGTACCCGGGCGCGCAGCTGCTCGCCGAACGCTGCAACGTGCTCGACGAAAGCGACGTCGCCGGCTTCGCGCAGGCCGTGCACGCGCGCTTCGGCCGCGCCGACATGCTGATCAACAACGCGGGGCAGGGCCGCGTGTCGACCTTCGCCGATACGACCGACGACGCGTGGCGCGACGAGCTCGAACTGAAGTACTTCAGCATCATCCGCCCGACCCGCGCGTTCCTGCCGATGCTGCGCGACGCCGCCGCGCCGAGCATCACCTGCGTGAACTCGCTGCTCGCGCTGCAGCCGGAGCCGCACATGGTCGCGACGTCGTCGGCGCGCGCGGGCGTGCTGAGCCTCGTGAAGTCGCTCGCGAACGAGCTCGCGCCGCAGCGCATCCGCGTCAACTCGATCCTGATCGGCATCGTCGAGTCGGGCCAGTGGCGCCGCCGCTACGAAGCGCAGGCGCAGCCTGGCGAAAGCTGGGAAGCGTGGACGGGCGCGCTCGCCCGCCGCAAGAACATTCCGCTGAACCGCTTCGGCCGGCCTGACGAGGCCGCCTGGGCGCTCTTTTATCTCGCAACGCATCTGTCGTCCTATACGACCGGCAGCCATATCGACGTTTCTGGAGGCTTTGCACGCCATGTCTAACAAAATCACGGTTGGCGAGCTGATTGCCGCCTTTCTCGAGCAATGCGGCGTGAAGACCGCGTTCGGGGTCATCTCGATCCACAACATGCCGATCCTCGACGCGATCAACTCGCGCGGCAACATCCGCTACGTCGGCGCGCGCGGCGAAGCGGGCGCGGTGAACATGGCCGACGGCCTCGCTCGCGTGTCGGGCGGCCTCGGCGTCGCGTTCACGAGCACCGGCACGGCGGCCGGCAACGCGGCCGGCGCGATGGTCGAGGCGCTGACCGCCGGCACCGCGCTCCTGCACGTCACCGGGCAGATCGAGACGCCGTACCTGGATCAGGATCTCGCGTACATCCACGAAGCGCCGGACCAGCTCACGATGCTGGGCGCGATCTCGAAGGCCGCATTCCGCGTGCGCACCGTCGAGACCGTGCTGCCGACGATCCGCGAAGCGGTGCGCATCGCGCAGACCGCGCCGACGGGCCCGGTGTCGGTCGAGATTCCGATCGACATCCAGGCCGCCGAAATCGACTGGCCCGACGACCTCGCGCCCGCGCACGTCGCGGTGCGCGAGCACGACGGCGCGCGGGTCGCGAAGCTCGCCGACGCGCTCGCGCACAAGCGCCGTCCGCTGCTGTGGCTCGGCGGCGGCGCACGCCACGCTCGCGCGGAAGTCGAGCGCCTCGTGAAGCTCGGCTTCGGCGTCGTGACGAGCGTGCAGGGCCGCGGCGTGCTGCCTGAAGACCATCCGGCGACGCTCGGCGCGTTCAACGTGCACGCGGCGGTCGAAGCGTTCTACAAGACCTGCGACGCGCTCGTCGTGGTCGGCTCGCGCCTGCGCGGCAACGAGACGCTGAAGTACAAGCTCGCGCTGCCGCAGCCGCTGTTCCGCGTCGACGCCGACGCGCTCGCGGACAACCGCGGCTATCGCAACGACCTGTTCATCCACGGCGACGCGAAGCGCGTGCTCGCCGAACTGGCCGATCGGCTCGAAGGGCGTCTCGCCGTCGATCCGCAATTCGCGGCGGACCTGGCGGCGGCGCGCGAGCAGGCGGTCGCCGACGTCGCGAAGGGCCTCGGGCCCTACAAGCAGCTCGTCGACACGCTGCAGGCCGCGGTCGGCCGCGACTACAACTGGGTGCGCGACGTGACGATCTCGAACAGCACGTGGGGCAACCGGCTGCTGAAGATCTTCGAGCCGCGCGCGGGCGTGCATGCGCTCGGCGGCGGCATCGGCCAGGGGATGCAGATGGGGATCGGCGCGGCGCTCGCGGGCGCGGCGGCGAAGACGGTCTGCCTCGTCGGCGACGGCGGCCTGATGGTCAACGTCGGCGAACTCGCGACCGCCGTGCAGGAAAACGCGAACGTGATGATCGTGCTGATGAACGACCAGTGCTACGGCGTGATCCGCAACATCCAGGACGCGCACTACGGCGGCCGCCGCTGCTTCGTCGACCTGCACCAGCCGGATTTCGCGCAATTCTGCGCGAGCCTCGGCCTCACGCACTACCGGATCACGTCGCTCGACCAGGCCGAAGGCGTCGTGCGCGACGGCCTCGCGAAGCAGGGCCCGGTGCTCGTCGAAGTGGACATGCTGTCGGTCGGCTCGTTCGCGTCGGCGTTCGCGGGCCCGCCCGTCAAGAAGGAAGCGCCCGAGGAGCGGCAATATGCATGACGCGCACGCAAACGCGCACAGGCATGCGCCCGTCGACGTCGCGATGATCGGCTTCGGCGCGATCGGCGCGGCCGTCTATCACGCGGTCGAGCACGACGCGTCGCTGCGCGTCGGGCACGTGATCGTGCCCGAGCATCAGCGCGAAGCGGTGCAGGGCGCGCTCGGCGGCGCGGTCGAGGTCGTGTCGTCGGTCGATGCGCTCGCGCATCGCCCGCAGTTCGCGCTCGAATGCGCGGGCCACAGCGCGCTCGTCGATCACGTCATGCCGCTGCTGAAGGCCGGCACCGACTGCGCGGTCGCATCGATCGGCGCGCTGTCGGATCTCGCGCTGCTCGATGCGCTGTCGCAGGCCGCCGACGCAGGCAACGCGACGCTGACGCTGCTGTCCGGCGCGATCGGCGGGATCGACGCGCTGGCCGCCGCGAAGCAGGGCGGCCTCGACGAGGTGCTGTACGTCGGCCGCAAGCCGCCGCTCGGCTGGCTCGGCACGCCGGCCGAGGCACTGTGCGACCTGCATGCGATGGCCGAGGAGCGGGTGATCTTCGAAGGCGCCGCGCGCGACGCGGCGCGGCTGTACCCGAAGAACGCGAACGTCGCGGCGACCGTCGCGCTCGCGGGGCTCGGCCTCGACCAGACGCACGTGCGCCTGATCGCCGACCCGGCCGTGACGCGCAACGTGCACCGGATCGTCGCGCGCGGCGCATTCGGCGAGATGTCGCTCGAGATGAGCGGCAAGCCGCTGCCCGACAACCCGAAGACTTCCGCGCTGACGGCGTTCAGCGCGATCCGCGCGCTGCGCAACCGCGCGGCCCGCTGCGTGATCTGAACCGGCCGAGGACGCAACCGACATGACTGCATTCGATTCTTCCCTCGTGCCGAACGGCGAGATCCTCGTCGGCGGTGAATGGCGCAACGGCCGCGGCGCGAAGACGCCGAACTTCTATCCGGCCGACCAGTCGCTGAACGCCGAGATCCACATGGCCGACGCGGCCGATGCGAACGAAGCCGTCGAGGCCGCCGACGCCGCATGGCGCAAGGCCGACTGGGCCGGCCTCAAGCCGCACCAGCGCGCGACGGTGCTGTACCGCATCGCGGAGCTGATCAACGCGAACCACGAAGGGCTCGCGCAACTGCAGCGCCGCGACAACGGCAAGCCGATCAACGAGACGCGCGCGCTCGTGACGAGCGCGGCGAACACGTTCCGCTACTTCGCCGCGTGCGCGGAGACGATGGAGGAGGAGCTGACGCCGTCGCGCGGCGATTTCCTGACGATGAGCGTGCACGAGCCGCTCGGCGTCGTCGCGGCGATCACGCCGTGGAATTCGCCGATCGCGTCCGACGCGCAGAAGCTCGGCCCCGCGCTGGCCGCCGGCAACGCGGTCGTGCTGAAGCCCGCCGAGGTGACGCCGCTCGCGTCGCTCGCGCTCGCGCGCCTCGTCGAGCAGGCCGGCGTGCCGCGCGGCGTCGTGTCGGTGATCCCCGGCAAGGGCTCGGTGGTCGGCGACGTGCTGGTGCGCCATCCGCGCGTGAAGAAGGTGTCGTTCACCGGCGGCACCGAAGTCGGCCGCGGCATCGCGCGGCTCGCCGCCGACAAGCTGATGCCGCTGTCGCTCGAGCTCGGCGGCAAGTCGCCGACGATCGTGTTCGACGACGCCGATCTCGATCACGCGGTCAACGGCGTGCTGTACGGGATCTTCAGCTCGTCGGGCGAATCGTGCATCGCCGGCTCGCGGCTGTTCGTGCAGCGCGGGATCTACGACGCGTTCGTGTCCCGGCTCGTCGAAGGCGCGCGCAAGCTGCGCGTCGGCGATCCGGCGAGCGAGCGCACGCAGATGGGCCCGCTGATCACCGGCCAGCACCGCGAGTCGATCGAGCGCTACGTCGCGCTCGGCCGCGACGAGGGCGGCCGCGTGCTGTGCGGCGGCGAGCGTCCGGCGGGCGACGGCCGCGAGCAGGGCTTCTTCTACCTGCCGACGATCCTCGACGGCCTGACCAATCGCGCGCGCATCTGCCAGGAAGAGATTTTCGGCCCGGTGCTCGTCGTGCTGCCGTTCGACGACGAAGCATCGCTGGTCGCCGAAGCGAACGACAGCGTGTTCGGCCTCGCGGCCGGCATCTGGACCCGCGACTACAAGCGCGCATGGCGGATCGGCCGCGCGCTGGAGACGGGCACCGTGTGGATCAACACGTACAAACAGTTCTCGATCTCGACGCCGTTCGCCGGCTGGAAGGAGAGCGGGATGGGCCGCGAGAAAGGGCGCCTCGGCATCCGCGAGTACCTGCAGCAGAAGAGCCTGTACTGGGGCTTGAACGACGCGCCGCTGCCGTGGGCGAACTGAGCGAAGGGGAATCACGCAATGAGCATTTTGGGCATCGAGCAGATCACGTACGGCGTCGACGACCTGGCGACCTGCCGGCGCTTCTTCGCCGACTGGGGGCTCAAGGAAGTCGCGCACGACGACACGCGCGCGCGCTTCGAGACGATGAACGGCTGCACCGTGCTGGTCGTCAGGGCCGATGATCCGGCGCTGCCGCCGGCGTTCGAAGCGGGCCCGACGCTGCGCGAAGTGACGTGGGGCGTCGCGACCGCCGCGGAACTCGACGCGCTGCGCGGCAGGCTCGCGGGCCAGCCCGGCTACTACGCGCACGACGATGCGGTCGGCTGCATCGATCCGAACGGGATGGCGATTCGCATCGAGGTCACGCGCAAGCGCGCGCTCGACGTGAAGGGCTCGCTGTCGAACGTGTGGGGCGAGACGCTGCGCGTCGATACGCCGAGCACGATCTACGAACGCGCGGAGCCGGTCGAGGTCGGCCACGTCGTGTTCTTCACGAACGCGCTCGACGCACAGGAAAAGTTCTATCACGAGCTGCTCGGCTTCGAGACGTCGGACCGCTATCCGGGCCGCGGCGCGTTCATGCGCTGCGCGCCGCACGGCGGCCATCACGACCTGTTCCTGCTCGCGCTGCCTACGGGCAAGCGCGGCCTGAACCACGTCGCGTTTACGGTGCGCGACATCCACGAGGTGTTCGGCGGCGGAATGCACATCGACCGCTGCGGCTGGGCGACCCAGCTCGGGCCGGGCCGGCATCCGGTGTCGTCCGCGTACTTCTGGTACTTCCAGAACCCGGCCGGCGGCCTGATCGAGTACTACGCGGACGAAGACGTGCTGACGCCCGACTGGCAGCCGCGCGAGTTCGAGCCGGGCCCGACCGTGTTCGCCGAGTGGGCGGTGGACGGCGGCCTCGACGGCAACACGCGCCGCCAGAAGCATGCGAAGGCGCCGGAAGGCAAGTTCATGACGGAGCGCAAATCATGACTGACGCAACGAACGAAGCCGGCGCGGTGCAAACCGTCGTCGTGATCGGCGGCGGGCAGGCTGCGGGCTGGGTGCTCAAGACGCTGCGCGCGGAAGGCTTCGCGGGGCGGCTCGTGATGATCGCCGACGAGCCGCACCTGCCGTACGAGCGCCCGCCGCTGTCGAAGGCCGTGCTCGCCGGCGATGCGCACATCGAGACCGTGCGCGTCGTGCATCCCGATGAATTCGCGGCGCTGAACATCGACGCGTGGCAGCCGGAGCGCGCGGCGTCGATCGACCGTGCGCGCCGCGTCGTGCGCACCGAAAGCGGCCGCGAGGTCGAATACGATCGCCTCGTGATCGCGACCGGCGGCACGTCGCGCCGCCTGCCGGCATCACTCGTCAGGACCGCTAATCTGCACTACCTGCGCACGCTCGACGACGCAGCCGCGCTCGGCGAGAAGCTGCGCGCGTGCAGGCGCGTGCTCGTGATCGGCGGCGGCTGGATCGGGCTCGAAGTCGCGGCGACCGCGCGCAAGCTCGGCGTCGAGGCCGTCGTCGTCGAAGGCGCGCCGCGCCTGTGCGGGCGTTCGGTGCCGCAGCTCGTGTCGGACTTCCTGCTCGACCTGCATCGCGGCAACGGCGTCGACGTGCGCCTCGGCGCATCGCTCGTGTCGCTCGACGCGCAGCCGGACGACGCGTCGAAGGTGCGCGCGACGCTCGCGGACGGCACGACGATCGACGCCGATTTCGCGGTGGCCGGGATCGGCCTCGCGCTGAACACGTCGCTCGCGACCGACGCGGGGCTTGCGGTCGACGATGGCATCGTCGTCGACGAATTCGGGATGACGAGCGACGCGGCCGTGTTCGCGTGCGGCGACGTCGCGAACCACCACAACGGCTGGCTCAAGCGCCGCGTGCGGCTCGAATCGTGGGCGAACGCGCAGAACCAGGCGATCGCGGCCGCGAAGGCGGTGCTCGGCGTGCGCGCGCCGTACGCGGAGATTCCGTGGTTCTGGTCCGATCAGTACGACGTGAACCTGCAGATCCTCGGCGATCTGCCGGCCGATGCGCAGCTCGTCGTGCGCGGCGAGCTCGCCGCGCGGC
This sequence comes from Burkholderia sp. MSHR3999, assembly GCF_000833595.1. Lineage (NCBI taxonomy): Bacteria > Pseudomonadati > Pseudomonadota > Betaproteobacteria > Burkholderiales > Burkholderiaceae > Burkholderia > Burkholderia sp. MSHR3999. The sequence goes on along the minus strand of NZ_JRFO01000007.1, from coordinate 1,800,988 downwards.
GCGCAACGCTGTTTTTCGTGGGCGACGGGCATGTGAGAGGTGTCATCGCCGTCAACAACGCGCGCGAGCTGAAGCTCGCGCGCAAGTGGATGAACCAGGGCCGGGCAGTGGATACGGAAGCCCTGGCAGACACGAGCAAGGCACTGGCCTGACCGGGCGACGAGACCAAGGAGATACTCCGCATGAGCACTTTCGACAACGTCGTGGCCGGCAGGGCCGCGATGGACACGGCCGCCACCACGCCCGGCGCGATCATCGCGAGGCTGGAACGGCTTCCCGCCAACGCGATGCAGATCCGCGCGCGCGTGCTGATCGGCGCCGCGACGTTCTTCGACGGCTTCGACGTGATCACGATCGCCGCGACGTTGCCGCTGCTGATTCACAAGTGGGGGCTGTCGCCGAACCAGGTCGGCCTGCTGATCGCATCCGGCGCGATCGGCCAGTTGATCGGCGCGTTCCTGTTTCCCGCGCTCGCGGAGAAGCACGGGCGCGTGAAGGCGATCGCGTGGAGCTCGGCCGTGATCGGCGTGACGAGCATCGCGTGCGGCTTCGCGCCGACCTTCGAGGTGTTCGTGCTGCTGCGCATCCTGCAGGGGCTCGGCCTCGGCGGCGAGCTGCCGGTCGCGGCGACCTACATCAACGAGATCACGCGCGCGCATGGCCGCGGCCGTTTCGTGCTGCTGTACGAGATCGTGTTCCCGATCGGCCTGCTCGTGTCGATGGCGCTCGGCGCGTGGCTCGTGCCGCGCTTCGGCTGGGAGATCATGTACTTCGTCGGCGGCATGCCGCTCGTGCTCGCGCTCGTGCTCACGCGTCTCGTGCCGGAATCGCCGCGCTGGCTCGCGTCGCGCGGGCGGCTGCCGGAAGCGGGGCAGGCGCTCGGCGTGTTCGAGGCGTCGGTGAAGGGGCCGCTGCCGCCTGCGCCCGTTACGCAGGCCGCCGCATTCGACGAGATGGTGCGCCAGCATCCGAAGCGCCGCATGATCGACCTGTTCAGCGCCGCATACCGGAAGCGCACGCTCGCGGTCGCGACGCTGTGGGCCACCTGCGGCTTCATCCAGTACGGGCTGTCGACGTGGCTGCCGACGATCTACAAGAACTTCTATCACGCGCCGCTGCAGCTCGCGCTGAATCTCGCGGTGATCGGCTCGGTGATGGGCGTGCTCGGGTCGCTCGCGTCCGCGCTGCTCGTCGACCGGCTCGGCCGCAAGCCGGTGATCGTCTGGTCGTTCGTGTTGTGCGCGCTGTCGCTGGCGCTGGCGGGCGTCTATCACGCGGCGTCGGTGTACGTCGTCGCGACGTTCTGCTCGCTGTCGCTCGGGTTGATGGCGTCGGGGTTCATCACCGCGTATGTGTATACGCCGGAGCAGTATCCGACGAGCATTCGCGCATCGGGATGCGGCCTCGGCAGCGCATGGCTGAAGATCGCGTCGTTCGTCGCGCCGATGGTGGTGCCGCACGCGATCATCGGCGGCGATTTGAGCCCGGCGTTCTACCTGCTGGGCGTGGTGCCGCTGATCGCCGCGGTCACCGTGCATTTCGTCGGGATCGAGACGAAGGGGAAGGTGCTGGAGGCGCTGGAGGCATAGGCACGGACGATTCCGCGCCGGGGTGAAACTTTGACAGGTGCGGCTCCCGAACGCGGGAATAATCGGGAATTATTACAATCCTGTCATTGTTAACGGTTTGCTTTCAATAAGTGGGGTGATAATTTCAATTCTCCTTTAAACGGAAATCGATAAATAGAAAAAGGAGAAGATGAATGAATGGAGTCATACGACGGGGCTTGATCGTCGTCAGTGCATGCTGGCCGTTATTCATGTCTTCGGCGCACGCGGGGGGCGCGCCCGACGTGTCGCCCATTTGCACGTCGGTATTCCAGGAGACCAGCGACAACTCCCTGCTCGGTCGCGGATCGCATTGCCAGAAGTCGGAATCCTTCGAGCGGGTGCTGATTGGAGACGACAACAGCGAGACCGGCCGGGTCCGCATCGACGCCTACACCTATTCGGATAATCCGCTCAACCAACTGTCGTGGCAGGTTCGGTTCCGGTTCCGCACGACGACCCTGTCCGGCAATGGCGGCGGATTGCAGATCAAGCCGGTCGTCGAATGCGGGTCGCAGTGCACCGTGTCGCCGAGCGCCGGCGTAGGCCTCGTGCCGGGCGGCCTGTCCGGCGAAACGATCGTCACCATCACGCCGAACATGAGCGGGGGCAATCCGCTGTATGTGCGCCCGTATGTGGAGTACCGGATCGTGAAGACCGGCGACTCGTTCGAGAACGGTTCGAGCCTGACCACGCATTCGGGCATGAGCTACGTGCCCGAGTTGCGCTGCGACGTCGGCCTCGCGAAAAGCGGCACGCAAGGATGCATCTACTGGAAGGCGCCGGCGGTGATGCGCTCGGTCAAGACCAACAACCCGGATGTCGACGAATCCGCGAAGCATATCAAGGAGGCGCAGGCGCAGGGGTTGCCGGGCAACTTCGTGCCGCGTGACGACGGCACGATCCTGCCGGGGTCGGACTCGCGGGCGCTGACGCGCACCCGCGACGCAGCGCTGCGCGCCAGCAATCGCGATGCGTCCAAGCAGCAGTGCATTGCGCAGTACGGCCGGGTCACCGGACAATGCACGTTCACCGGCGATTCCGACGAAACGCCGAGCGATTGCGATTGCGACGAGTATCCGTTCGCGGCAACCAACCAGGGCGCGGCGGGCGGCAGGTTCTCGGTCAAGCGCATCGACGCCAGCGACAATCGTCGCGCCGGCGCGTTGCTCGGCAATTTCTTCAGCGCGCAGCGCGTGCTCGACGGCGACGAGTTCTACGTCGACGTCGAACCGGGCGGTGCCGTTCCCACGTCGAAGCGGCGCTGATTCGCCACGCTGCAGCTGATCGAACGCGCGCATCATCGGGCTGCTTGCCGATGATGCGCGCGCCCGTAGTGTATTGACATGACGATGACGAACGAGCTTTTACCGATGCCGGCATGGCTGGCCGACGCCTATCGCCGTTGCGCCGACGCCGTGCCGGGCGGCATGCGCGTCGAGACCGTGCCGGTCGAGCACGCGTGCGGACGCGTGCTCGCGCAGGCCGTGACCGCGCCCGAGGCGCTGCCGCGGCTTGCGCTCGCGGCGATCGAAGGCTATGCGCTGCGCGCGATCGACGCCGCTCACGCATCGTCCGCGCGGCCGGCGACGCTGAACGTGCGCCGGCGCTATCCGATCCTGATTCATCGCGGCGGCGATCCGGCGGCGCGTGCGCTGTCGGCGGGCGATGCCGAATGGCTGCCGGCGCTCGCGCCGTTGCCGGCGCATGCGGACACCGTGGTGCCGCGCTCGCGCAATCGCGCGCCCGACGGGCAGCAGCATGCGCGCCTCGACCTTGACGCGCCGCCGGTCGAGGGAGAGGGCGTGATCGCGCGTGGCGCGGATTACGCATGTGATGCGCTGCTGCTCGACAAGGGACAGCGCATCGGCGCGGAACAGCAGGCGCTGCTGATCGCCGCCGGCGTGCGTACGGTCGAGGTCAGCCGGCGGCCGCGCGTGTGCGTGGTCGTCGCGAGCTACGACCTCGTGCCGTCTGCCGGTGAGCGGCAGCCGTGGCAGCGTCCCGACGCGAACGGCCCCTATCTGTGCGCGCTCCTGAAGCAGTGGGGCTACGACGCGTCGCTCGAATATGTCGCGCCGCCCGACATGACCTTGCCGCCGCTGGCGTCCCGCGATGCCGAGCTGGCGTTTCGCCGCCAGCTTGCCGCGCTTGCGCAGCGCTACGACCTGCTGGTCGGCACCGGGGTGCTGGCGGACGATCCGCACCAGGATGCCGCGCTGAACCGGTTGCCGGTGTTTCCGGTCAGCGAGGCGCGCGTGACGCTGCCGCAAGTGCGTGGCGCGCGCTTCAATTTCGGCCGCAGCGAGGATCGTTCGCCGGCGCAGCGCCGGACGTTCGAGTTGACCGATGCGGCGGGCCGGCCGCGCGGGTCGCGCGTCGTCACCTATTTCGACCAGGCGACGCTCGTCAACCTGCCGGGCTATCCCGGCGACGTCGCGATCCTCGCGCACACGATCCTGCGACGGCTGATCGATCTGCTGGAATTTGCCGACATGCCGGGACCGTACTGGGAGACGGGCGTACTCGGCGCGCCGACGTCGCGCGATCCGGCGCGGCATGACCTGCGCTGGGCGACGCTCGCGACGGGGGCGGCGGGAGAACCGGTCGTGACGCCGCTCGCGGGCGAACGGGCCGATGCGCTCGGCGCGCTCGCCGGAGCCGATGCGCTCGTCGCGATCGAGTCGGGGGCGACGCCGCTGGCAGCGGGCTCGCCGGTATTGTTCATGCGGCTCGACCAGTCGCGCCGGCCGGTGCGCGCTGGGGGGGACGCTGCGCTAGCGGCTCGATCTCCGTCGGTGGATGTATCGCATGCGGCAACGCCTGATTCAGCACGCACGGATGCGACGAGCGCGGCCGTCGCGCCATCGCCGGACGACACGATCGCGGCGGCCTGGGCGCGTCTCGACGCCTGGCGGCGCACGCTGCCGGCCGATGCGCCGGAGCCATTTCGCGGGCCGGCGAGCGACGACGATCTGCGCGCGCTCGAGGCGGGGCTGGGCGTCGCGTTGCCGGAGGCATGGCGCATGAGCCTGCGATTGCACGACGGACAGGAAGCGGGGCGCACCGAGCCGTTTGCCGGCGAGACGCTGCTGTCCGCGCGGCAGATCCTCGCGCAGTGGTCCATCTGGCGCGATCTGGTCGTGCGCGGCGATCTGGCGGACTGCGAGGGCGAGCCTGAACCGGGCATTCGCGGCGACTGGTACAACCTGAAATGGATTCCGCTCACGCACAACGGCAGCGGCGATCATCTGTGCGTCGATCTCGACCCGGACGAGGGTGGGAGGATCGGGCAGGTGATCAGGGTGTGGCACGACAGTCCCGAGCGCGAGCTCGTGGCGGAGGGCGTGGGGGAATGGTTGGCGCGTGGGGTGCCGGGCTGACGTGCGGCTGGGGGGCGGCGAAAAAATGGAAGCCGGCGTTTCGTCGGGGCGATTTCTCGACGAAATCCGGTTCGGTTGGCGGGGCTCGATGGAAGGATCAGCCCTCGGGTGCGTGGCAAACCACTTCGATGTTGTGCCCGTCCGGACCAATGACGAACGCTGCGTAGTAGTTCGCGTGGTAGTGCGGGCGCAGGCCCGGCGCACCATTGTCTTTCCCGCCCGCCTCCAGCGCCGCACGATGGAAAGCTTCGACTTGCCGGCGATTCTCGGCCACGAACGCCAGGTGAAGATGCGCGGGCTTCTCGTCGGCCTGGTACAGGCACAAGGAAGCTTTGCCCTTCGGGCTAAGCTCGACACCGTACGTCGGCGGCCCCTCCGAGGCAATCGCTATGCCGAGCGGTTCGAGTGCCTTGAGGAAGAACGCTTTGCTCGCTTCGTAGTCGCTGACTCCGAATTTGACGTGGTCGAACATGGTTTTTCCTGACGTGGGTGTCGCTTGCCGATTCGGCCGTTCAAGTGCCGAATGTCATCGGCCGCGTCCGAGAATCCGTTAAGCGGTGTGACGCCGATACATGGCCAGGGACCCCGCGAGCACAACAAGGACAGCACCGCAGGACCGTTCCAGCCATAGCGCTCCCGACTCCTTCAGCAGGCGAATTGCTCGCGCGCCGAGCAGCGAATAGCCGAACATGATCAAGCAATCCAGCATCGCGAACGTTATCGCGAGTGCTGCGTACTGCGGCGCAAGTGGCGCGGACGGCGTGATGAACTGGGGCAAAAATGCGGAGAAGAACAGATACCCTTTCGGGTTGGTGACTGCGGTAAGGAAGCTTTTCAGGAAAATCGCCGAGTTGTTTTCGCGGCTTGTTTCACCCTGCGTGCTCGCGAGGTTCAATGCCCCCTTTGACATCAATAGCTTGACGCCAATGTACGCAAGGTAGACCACGCCGACCCATTTGACGACGGTGAACCAGAACGCCGACGCCGCCAGCAGCGCACCAAGACCCAGCGCCACCGCGAAAATCAGCACGAAGTCGGATGCGACCGCGCCGGCAAACCCATAAGCAGCGCGACGAAGGCCATAGCGGGAGCCATTGGTCAGCGCCAGCAGAACCGTCGGTCCAGGAGTGGCGATACCTACAAAGGCTACAGCGGCAAAGATCAGCAACGTACTTTCATGCATGGCGCTTCTCTCCGGCGGAATGGATGGGATAGATCACGTGGCTGCCAAGTATAGCGCTGCACTATCACCTGCCGGTCGCAGTCGTTCGCAACCCTCTCCGTTGCGACGGCAATTCCGCGAGATTATCGCAAGCGGACGTTCACGAGGTAATCGGCAATGGCGGCCTTGGCCGAACTCCGACGGTCTGCCCCGCGTGTTCCGGTAAATGGAGGCGTAGGCGCGCGCCGGTGAGTAGACGCAAGCGAGGCGGCCCGGGCGACGTCTGGGCCGATTCGTTTTTGGTTCGTCATGGATTGACGGAGCGCTGGATTCATCCAATGACCGAGACCTGAGTCCAGTTCCGAGAGGGCATTTCGGCAATGGCACATTCAGTCATATGGCAAGCAAGCTCGAACACATTAAAGAGTGCCATTTTCACGACGATAACCAATCGTCCCGTACTCATTTTTTCGACATGCAATGATGCCGACCAGACTGATGATTCATCCGATCATGCCCGAGCGCCATGTGAAACGCGGCTTCAACTGGGGTGCCCTGATATTCGGCACGATGTGGGCATACTCGGAAGGACTGGTTGCCCTGGGAGGCCGGTTGATTGCAATCGATGCAGCCGTCAGCCTGCTTGGCACGCGCGGCCACGCGGCCCTTTTGATTCCGGCCGTGCTGTTGCTCGTTGCGAAAAACGGCTACTGTGCGTGCCAAGGCAACAATTGGGTGTACCGGGACTTGCAACGTCAGGGATACCGCGCTATCCGATAGCGATGTATTCGAAGTGCGGTGGTGCACCATTTCGTATTTGGCAACGATCCAGATAATACGTAACGTGAATTGAATTCACGCAGCGCATATCAACATTCGGAGACAACCATGCCCGCAGGCACCCCTGATCCCGGTGTCCCGAAGTGCCCCTTCCACGACGCGGCGCCGGCAGCACCGCCCGCGCCCGGCAACTGCCCGGTAAGCGCGCGCGCCGCCGCATTCGACCCGTTCGGGGACGGCTACCAGCAGAACCCGCCCGACTACCTGCGCTGGGCCCGCGAGCAGGAGCCGGTGTTCTACAGCCCCGGGCTCGGCTATTGGGTGGTCACGCGCTACGCCGACATCAAGGCGATCTTTCGCGACAACCTCACATTCAGCCCGTCGATCGCGCTCGAGAAAATCACGCCGACCGGCCCAGAAGCGAACGCGGTGCTGGCGTCGTACGGCTACGCGATGAGCCGCACGCTCGTGAACGAAGACGAGCCCGCGCACATGCCGCGCCGGCGCGCGTTGATGGACCCGTTCACGCCCGACGCGCTCACGCACCACGAGCCGATGGTGCGCCGGCTCGCGCGCGAGTACGTGGACCGCTTCATCGACGACGGCCGCGCGGACCTCGTCGACCAGATGCTGTGGGAAGTCCCGCTGACGGTGGCGCTGCATTTTCTCGGCGTGCCGGAAGAGGACATGGACACGCTGCGCGCGTATTCGATCGCGCATACGGTGAACACCTGGGGCCGCCCGAAGCCGGACGAGCAGGTCGCGGTCGCGCACGCGGTCGGCAAGTTCTGGCAGTACGCGGGCAAGGTGCTCGACAGGATGCGCGCGGACCCGTCCGGCCCGGGCTGGATGCAGTACGGCATCCGCAAGCAGCAGGAACTGCCCGACGTCGTCACCGATTCCTATCTGCATTCGATGATGATGGCCGGCATCGTCGCCGCGCACGAGACGACGGCCAACGCGACCGCCAACGCGATGAAGCTGCTGCTGCAGCACCGCGAGGCGTGGCGCGACATCTGCGAGGACCCGAGCCTCATTCCGAACGCGGTCGAGGAGTGCCTGCGTCACAACGGCTCGGTCGCCGCGTGGCGCAGGCTCGCGACGAAGGACGTCACGATCGGCGGCGTCGACATCCCGGCGGGCTCGAAGCTGCTGATCGTGACGTCGTCGGCGAATCATGACGAGCGCCAGTTCGCGGATGCCGATCTGTTCGACATCCGCCGCGAGAACGCCGGCGACCAGCTCACGTTCGGCTACGGCGCGCATCAGTGCATGGGCAAGAACCTGGCGCGCATGGAGATGCAGGTCTTCCTCGACGAGTTCACGCGCCGGCTGCCGCACATGCGGCTGGCCGAGCAGCGCTTCACGTATGTGCCGAACACGTCGTTTCGCGGGCCGGAGCATCTCATCGTCGAATGGGACCCGGCGCAAAACCCCGAGCGCCGCGATGCGTCGGTGCTGGAGCCGCGCGCGGTGGTGCGGATCGGCGAGCCGTCGTCACATGCGGTGAGCCGCGCGGTGACGGTCGAGCGCGTGTCGGCGTGCGCGGAGCGGATCGTGCGGATCAGGCTCGTCTGCGCCGACGGCAAGCCGTTGCCGCGCTGGGCGCCGGGGGCGCACATCGACGTGCTCTGCGGCGACACGGGGCTGTCGCGCCAGTATTCGCTGTGCGGCGATCCGGCCGATCGCGGTGCATTCGAGATCGCGGTGCTGCGAGAGCCGGAGAGCCGCGGCGGATCGGCGTGGATTCATGCGAGCGTCAATGCAGGCGAGGTGCTGAAGATTCGCGGCCCGCGCAATCACTTCCGCTTCTCCGGCGAGGTGCGCAGGGCGATCTTCGTCGCGGGCGGCATCGGCATCACGCCGATCAGCGCGATGGCGCGCGAGGCAAAGGCCCGCGGCATCGACTACGCGATTCACTACAGCGGGCCGCGCCGCGCATCGATGGCGATGCTCGACGAGCTGGCCGCGCTGCATGGCGAGCGTCTTCATCTGCACGTATCGGAAGAAGGCACGCGGAACGATTTCGCGTCGCTGTTCGCGCAACCCGACGCGCAGACGCACATTTATGCGTGCGGCCCGGCGCGGATGCTCGACGCGCTGGAGGCGTGCTGCGCGCACTGGCCGGAAGACGCGCTGCGCGTCGAGCATTTCACGGCGACGAAGCCAGCCTTCGATCCGTCGCAGGAACGGCCGTTCGAGATCGAACTGAACGACTCCGGACTGGTGATTCCGGTCGCCGCCGGTCAGACGGTGCTCGCGGCGCTGCAGCAGGCGAACATCGACGTGCAGAGCGATTGCCGGGAAGGCCTGTGCGGCTCGTGCGAGGTGCGGGTGCTGGCGGGCAGGGTCGACCATCGCGACAGGGTGCTCACGCGCGCGGAACGCGACGCGCACGACCGCATGATGACCTGCTGTTCGCGCGCGTGCGGCGGCGAACGGCTGGTGCTCGAACTGTAGGCGTGCAGGCCGGCTCGCGACCGTCGGCGCACGACGCGGGTCGCCGGCCTGCTGATGATGGCGGCTCAGGGCCTGAGCAAGGCCGCCGACTGGAAGAACGCTTGCGCGCGCGGATCGCCGGCATACGCGACGTTGATGCGAATCCACGGGCATTTTTCGGCATTCGGCCGGAAGTACCTGCCGGGCGCGATCGTCACGCCGTGCGGCGCGCCGTATTCGGCGAGGCGCGTGGAATCGTCGATATGGGGCAAGCGCGCCCAGATGAACGTGCCGCCGACCGGCTTTTCGAACAGCTCCCAACCGCAGCTCTCCAGCATCTGCACGGTCGCGCCGATCGCGTACTGGATGCGCAGGCGCAGTTTCTCGAGATACTTCCGATAGGTGCCGCGTTCGAGCATCGCCGCGGCGACCGCTTCGATGAAACGCGAGCCGCCCAGGCTCGTCAGCATCTTGATGTCGGCCAGGTCCTTGATCACCGACGGGGGAGCAAGCACGTAGCCGACCCTGAGCGACGACGACAGGGTCTTGGACAGCCCGCCTACATAGATCACGTGCTCGAGCTGGTCGAGCGTCGCGAGCCGGTCGGTCGGCGTCGCCTGGAAGTCGGCGTAAATGTCGTCTTCGATGAGCGTGACGCCGTGTTCACGCGCGAGTTGCAGCAGGCGGAACGCGACCTGCGGTGCGACGGTCGTGCCCGTCGGGTTGTGGAACACGGTGTTGACGAAGAAGAGCTTGGGGCGATGCTGCTTCAATTGCGCTTCCAGCACGTCGAGGTCGGGGCCGATGCGCGTGCGCGGGATGCCGACCAGCTTGACGCCGTGCAGCTTGAGCAAGCCGAACAGGCTGTAATAGCCGGGGTCCTCGACGAACATCGTGTCGCCCGGCTTGAGCATGTAGCGCATCAGCAGATCAAGCGCCTGGCTCGCGCCCTGGGTCAGCAGAATCTGGGACGGTTGCGCCTCGATGCCCAACTGGGCGATGCGGTGCAGGAGATGCGCGCGCAGCCCCGGATAACCGTGCTGAGACGCATAGTCGGCCAGATTGGCGCCCTCCGTGCGCGATACGTGACGGATGGCACGCCCGAGGCCGTCCTTGTCTCGCCAGATCTCCGGGATGAAGCCGCTGCCCAGTTTCAGCGATTCGCTCGGATGGTTGAGCTGTTCGAGAATGTGCTCGGATTCGTGTTCGGCACGACGTGGATCGGCCAGGCCCAGTGCGGCCGCGACGTGCTGATGGTGATGGCTTGCCACGTAAAACCCGGAGCCGTGCCGGGATTCGACGTGCCCCAGTGCAACCAGGCGGTCGTAGGCTTCGATCACGGGGTAACGGCTGACCCCCTGGTCGGCGGCGAACCGTCGAATCGACGGCAGTTTCACGCCGGCGCCGACTGCATGATTCTGTAACCAATCAACGACACCGTTGACGATCTGGTCGGTAAGCGGAAGGTTGCTGCCGCGGTCAAGAACGAGTTCGAGCTTCATCAAATACTCCTGAGCGGCCGCACGGGCCAGGTCGTCTGGGCAAGTGTTTCTTTTTTTCGCTGAACAGTTCAGACAAAACTATCACGAACTGTGCATGTTCGCACGAACATCGCATGGCAATAATCGTTCCGACAATAAAGCGCGGAGATAAATACACCCCGGTGCAGCGGATTTATGAATCGATCCGGTATTGGGGGAATTGAGTCTTACGCGCACGAGGCGCCATTTTTTCATATGTGATGGTCGTTGTCGTTTCTGAAAATAAAAATTCCAACTTCTGCGTGATAACTCGAGATTTTCATGGGGCCGTGCGATAGGGGCCCCGCTCGCGGTGCGAGCGGGGCGTCTGTCTTGTGTGTTCGAGTCTGTTATCCAAATCCGACTGTTTCGTCTCGCAATGGCGTGGAGAGAATATGCTTAGCGTGCAGAATAAAGAGCAATATTCGCGTAATCTCGAGGAATATAATAAAGACGGGTTTACCGTTTTCAGAAACGTCATCGACCCCGAGCTGATTGCCGAGGCGAGAGATCACTTGCTTTGGCTTCGCGAAAAATTCCCCGAATTTCGCCCGGAGCATCTTCATCATCCCCTGATGCGCGACGATGCGTTCTGGGTTCGGCTGGTGACCGACAGTCGCCTGCTGGACATTGCCGAGCTTTTCCTGGGGCCCGACCTTGCCTGCTTTACGGCCCACTACATTTGCAAGCCGCCGCGGGATGGTCAGGCGGTTCTCTGGCATCAGGACGGCGCCTACTGGAAACTGTCTCCGATGGAGGCAACCTCCTTGTGGCTTGCCGTCGACGAGAGCACCGCCGAGAACGGCTGCCTGCGGGTCGTTCCGGGCACCCACAAGCTCCCGCTGCAAAAATTGATACTGCGCGACGACACGCCGAATTTGCTGATGTCGTCGATGGAGGATCGGCACGTCGATATCAGCAGCGCCGTGAACATCGAATTGCAGCCCGGCGATGTGTCCGTGCACCATCCGAATGTCATTCACGGTTCCGATCCGAACCGATCGTCCAAGCGTCGATGCGGGCTCGATATCGCCTTCATCGGTACGTCCACGACGATCGAGAGTGAAGGGCTTTATCTGAACCCCATCCTGGTTCGAGGCGCGGCCGTGCCGGGCATCAACCAGTATCGCGCGTGGCCGTCGTTCGATGCCGATAAGTCAATGCAGTTCGCGGGCTGCGAGTCGTGGACGCGCAAGAGTCAGGAGGTCAACGCCCGGCATCCTGAATTCGTACCGTCGCGGCACGACGACGAACCGGTGCAGGAAATCGTGCGGCGGATGCTGGCCCGGCTGAAAAGCGGAACGACGAAGGAACTGCGCTCCGAAGCGTAGTCCTTCGCGCGCAGCGTGGATTTCTCGTGCGACATGCGCGACGGGCAGTGCTTTCTCGTCACGTTTCTGGAGCGCATCAAAACAAGGATAAGGGACACCGATGTCTGCTGTTTCCGATCTCACGCCACAAATGCAGGGTTATGTCGGTGAGTTCATGGACCCGGACAACCTTGGCTGGTTGCCTTACGTCATGTATTTTCATCCGGCCAATTTCAAGACCGACATCGTATCGACCGACGGATCGGGGTTTCGCTATACCGAGGCTCGAAACAAACGGCATTCCGCGACCACCTTGGATCGGTCGGAGCCGGTGCGCTTGCTGGTCGGAAGCTCCACGGTGTTCGGGACGGGAGCGACCGCCGATCGTCATACGCTGTCGTCGCGATTGACCGAGAACGATCCCCGGCCCGAGCCGTGGGTCAACTTCGGCGGCCGTGCTTTCAACTCGATGCAGGAACTGTTTCAGTTTCTGCTTTACCGCCACCAGTTGCCTCCGATCAAGGAGGTGGTGATTTTCTCGGGACTCAACGATCTCGTGCTGTCGGGTTTGCCGTCGCATTTGCGCGGCGAACATGGCGGGTTTTTCTTCAGCCAGCAATTTTTTGATCGCCTGACGGGAAAGAAGCCGTCGGGGCTGACGACGTGGTTCAAGAAAGAGGTCAAGGAGGCGAAGCCGGATGACATCCTTCCGGTTGATGCGCAGATCGCCTATACGGCGGACCTGATCCTTCGGCACGTGGACTCGTGGCGGATGCTGTGCGATGCGATCGGCGCGCGGCTGTCCTACGTGCTTCAGCCGCTGGCGAACTGGGTTCGCCCCCGCGGCTCGGTCGAGGAACAGGCCATTTTCGCGGAGCTCGATACTCAGGGCTCCTTCAGGGAGACCTACCGTGACGTCTGTTCCGTGACGACCCACCAGGCATTCCTGAAACGCTTGCAGCCCGGCATGACGGAAATGGGCGTCAATTTCGTGGATTTCACTTCGGTGCTGGCGAAAGCGGCTCGGCCTGACCAGTGGCTCTTCGTCGATCGCATTCACTTCACCGACGAGGGCTCCGACGTGGTCGCGAAACTTCTTCTTCGAGAACTGAACAACGGAGATCAATCATGAAAAAGGTGTGGAATTTCATTCTCGGGGCATTGGGGATCAAAAAGAAGAAAAATGGAAAACAGAAGGACGCGTCCATCTATCCGATGTTTTGACGGGGGATGGTTTTCTTCGTGACTCGAGCCGCCTGTCGCGGGCCGGGACGCGGGTGATCTTGTCGCAATCCTGCAAACAGACGAATCGAGACGACGCACCATGATCCAGCCGAACCTTTGGTCAGATTCACCGTGCCCGGCATGACCGACCGGAATCCGTCCATGACGTGGACCGTGATCGCCACGGGTCTTGGCTTCGCGGTAGTGCAACTGGATGTGACGATCGTCAACGTGGCGCTGACCCGGCTGGGCGGCGCGCTGCACAGTCCGCTGGCCGGGTTGCAATGGGTCGTGGACGCCTACACGCTGGCGTTTGCGGTGCTGCTGTTGTCGGCGGGTACGCTGGCTGATCGTTTCGGGGCGCGGCGCGCGTATCTGATGGGCTTCGCGGTATTCGGTGTCGCGTCCGCGGCGTGCGGTGCGGCGACTTCCGTGACGCAATTGGTCGCTGCCCGCGCCGTGCAGGGTTTGGGCGCGGCGTTGCTGGTGCCGCCTTCGCTGGCCTTGCTCAATCATGCGTGCGCCCACGACCGGCAACTGCGTGCCCGGGCAATCGCATTGTGGACGGCTGCCGGCAGCGGATCGATCGCGGTCGGCCCGGTGATCGGCGGGGTGTTGCTCGAAAGCTTTGGATGGCGAAGCATTTTTCTCGCGAACCTTCCGCTGTGCGCGCTCGGCATCGGGCTCACGTTGCGCTTGCCTGAAACGCTTCGAACCCGCCGTCCGCTGGATTTTCCCGGCCAGGTGCTGGCGGTCATGGCGCTGACGAGCCTGTGCGGCGTCACGATCGAAGCGGGGGCGTTGGGCTGGGGCCATCCGCTGATACTCGGCGGCTTCGCGTTGGCAGTCGTGAGCGGTGTGGCCTTCGTCCTGGTCGAAGGGCGAATCATGCATCCGATGCTGCCATTGAAATTTTTCCGGCTGCCTCACTTCAGCCAGGCGGTGTTGCTCGGTGTCGCGGTGAACCTGACCTACTACGGCCTGGTGTTCGTGCTGAGCCTGTATCTGCAGCACGTGAAGCACTACAGTGCGCTGCAGGCCGGGCTGGCGTTCGTGCCGCTGACGGCTACGTCCGTGATCGCCAATCTGGTGAGCGGCTGGTTGAACAGCCGCTTCGGGGCGCGGCTTCCGATGCTGCTGGGCAGCGCGATCGGCGCGCTGGGTTACCTGCTTCTCGCGCGGCTGGACGAGAACAGCAGCTATATGTCGATGCTGGCGCCGTTCCTGTTGATTCCCGGCGGCGCGGCGTTGGTGGTGCCGGCGATGACCGCGACCATCCTGGCCAGCGTCGAGCCGACGTGGTCGGGCACCGCATCGGCCGTGCTCAATGCGGCGCGCCAGGCGGCCGGCGCGATTGGCGTGGCGGTGTTCGGCGCGCTGGTCGCGGGCGGCGACGATCACATCGTGAGCGGCCTGCGCGATGCGGCCGGTGCGTCGGTCGTCATGCTCGTCTGCGCCGGGGTCATGGTGTGGCTGGGCATCCGGCCCGAAGACAGCGCGGACTTCTCCAGTCCAACCGGGAAGCGCGATAGAAAAATCATGTAGCGGTCGAACGGGGCATGCCGTGATCGACAACGATGGCCAACGGGATACGGGTGATGTGGCGTGACATTTACAGACTGACGCAGACGCCTGAACTGTTTCTGGAGTCCGGCAACGTGCGGAGCCTGATCGACGAAGCGGGATTCGCTTCGGTGGACATGATGCCCCCGACGGTCGCCGAAAGCGTCGACGGGCTTCGCGATTTTCTCGTCGAGAGCACGCGTCGCCACGAGGCGGAGCTTCGTTCGGCCGTCCGTGCGACGGGGCATGGCGACAATGCCAGGCATGCCGCTCGGTGCTTGTTCGCGCACAGTGCGCCGGTTGCGTCTTCGCTCGGCCGATGGCTGCAGGGCCTGAGCTGTCCGTGCGATTTCGAAGACGACCTGCAGCTCAAGGCGCTCGCTTTGCTGGCCGATGACGCGGGCGCCGGTCAGGCGGAGATGTCCAGGACCGACGGCTTCCGCCGGATCGCGCGAAGCATCGACCTGGTGAGTGCGGCCGGGCAGCCCAGCGACATCGTGGCGGATCGCAGCCTGCGGGATGGCGTCTTTCGTCTGCCCGCGCTCCTGTTTGCCCTGAGCCGGCGCAGCGAGATGTTCGTGCCCGAGATCGCGGGGCTGGACTATGCGCTTCGCACGGTCGGCCTGCTTCCTGTCTGGCGCGTGCTGGCCGAAGCCATGCATGCGTCCGGGTGGGAGCGCCTTGATCTGGCCGTGCAGCAAACCGATGCGCTTCCGCGCGGCCATACTCCGGCTTCCCTGTCGCGTCACATCCTGGATCGCCACGACACCAGCCCGGAGCGTCATTCACGCATCCGCGACGGCATGGTCTGGGCAATCAACGCGCTCGCGGCCGATGCGGCCGATTTCGTGGCGGTCGTCAGGCTCGCCGCCGACCCGGCGCGGGCGATGGCGCGGCTGATTCAGGAGCGCGCGGGCGAGGCTGCCGTCTATCACCAGGACTTCGCGCTGGAGGGCAAGTCCCTGAAGCGCTGGTTCGTCGAGGCGAAAAGCGATCCACAGCCGCTGGTCGACGCGCTGGCGAGAAGCCGGCTGATCTGTCGAGGCGATCCTGACCGGAGCATGTTGCTCGGTTCGCTGCTGCGGCCGGACGGACGCATGTTTCGGATTTTCCAGCCCGAGGATCTCGACGTGATCCGGCGTTGGATTCTGTCGTTGGCGGAGCCGGACGCCCCCGCCGAGCCGGGCCCGGCACGCGTGAGCGCGACGGCGTCGCCGCCGGAGCACCGGCGGCCGATCGAAGCCGGCGATCTCCAGCTCGGCGCGGTGCCCGAGAATATTCGCGATGCGTACCATCTGCTCCAGGGCCGTGCGCTTGCGCCCCGCACACGCCGCTTTGCGCTCGATTACGCGCAATTTTGGCTGTCCGTCGCGCGGCGCTCGATCGGTGCATCGGCGCGATCGTTGCCGGAAAAATGGCAACAAGGCTTGCTGAGAAGCTGGTTGCTCGATGCGCACGCGTTGCACGATGAGGCGTTTCAACGCACCGAGGAGCAATCGATGCCCAGCCGCGAGACGCTGATCGACCAGACGCTGCAGCTCGCGCCGCTGACGTTGATCGACGGCGCCTGGCTTCAGGGCTTCAGCGAAGTGGCGTATGCGTCGAGCCGGGTCGGTGCGCCGCTTTTCCGGATCTATTGGGACGAGCTCGGCAACGGCGACCGGTCGATCAACCATCCGCGAATCTATCGGGATCTCCTGGTCTCGATGGGCGTCGAGCTCGCGCCCACGGGTTCGCGGGAGTTTGCGCACGATCCGCGGCTGCGAAGCGAGTCGCTGAGGCTGCCGGTCTTCTGGTTGTGCCTGGGGAAATTGCCCGCCACGCTTCGGCCCGAGATTCTCGGCCTCAACCTGGCGATGGAGTTGTCCGGTGTCGGAGGAAGCTATCGATCCGCCCGCAAGGTTCTGAAGCATCACGGGTTTTCGACGCAGTTCGTCGACCTGCACAACACGATCGACAACGTTTCGACCGGTCACTCGGCATGGGCAGCCGATGCCATCGACGCCCACATGGCCGCTGCCGCTCAGTTCGTCGATCAGGATGACGAATGGGATCGCATCCGGGCCGGATACGCGGCCCTAGCACCCGTCACGAAACGCAGTAGTGAACTCGATTTCTTCAAACAGCAGAAGCGTTCATGGCGCGTAAGGACAGCGCGGGAGCCGTCACATGCCTAAAGCCCATCTGGGATTGTCTGCGTTCTATCACGACAGCGCCGCGGCACTGATCGTGGATGGCATTCCCGTCGCCGCTGCGCAGGAGGAGCGCTTCACGCGCAAGCGTCACGATTCCGCGTTTCCGGGGAACGCCATACGTTATTGCCTGAGCGAGGCGGGGATGCAACTGTCCGACCTTGCGTCGGTGACCTATTACGAAGAGTCGAACGTCAAGTTTCGACGCATGCTGTCGTCCTTCGGCAGTGCCGGTCCAGGCGGCTTTCCGGCGTTTTCCCGGGCTCTGCCTCAATGGCTCCAATGGAAGCGCAACGTGCTGCGCACTGTGGATCAGGAGCTCGATCAACTGGGATTGGGCCGCGGCCCTCGCGCGACCGCCATTCCTCATCATCGCTCGCACGCGGCCTCGGCGTTTTTTGCGTCGCCATTCGAGAATGCGGCCGTCCTCTGCATCGATGGGGTCGGCGAGTGGCATACCACGAGCATCTGGCGCGGTGCGAACGACCGGCTGGACCTGGTCGCTTCGATTTCCTATCCCCATTCGCTCGGGTTGCTGTACTCCGCCTTTACGGAGTTCTGCGGCTTCAAGGTCGACTCCGGAGAATACAAGCTGATGGGGCTGGCGCCCTATGGGGAGCCGCGTTACGTGGACCGTATTCTCGACCATGTCGTGAGCCTGAAGGCGGATGGCTCGTTCTCGCTGAATCTCGATTGTTTCGAGTTTCTGCGCGGGCACCGCATGACCGGACTGGCGTTCGAGCGGCTGTTCGACGGTCCCGCCCGCGCGCCGGAGGCGCCGCTCACTCAACGGGAATGCGACATCGCGGCATCGATACAGGCGGTTACCGATCGCGCGGTGCTGGGCCTGGTGCGCGAAGCCAGGAACCTCACCGGCGCGCCCCATCTCTGCCTGGCGGGCGGGGTTGCGTTGAACTGCGTGGCCAACGGTGAAATCGATCGGTCGGGCCTGTTTGAACGCTTGTGGGTGCAGCCGGCCGCGGGCGATGCGGGGTGTGCATTGGGCGCGGCGCTGGATACCGCCATCAAGCAGGATGGTCGGCCGCCCGTATCGGCCAATGACGCGATGAGCGGTGCTTACCTCGGACCGCAATTTTCCGATGACGAGATCGTCGACTTTCTGAAGTCCGAAGGGCATCGGTACGAGCGGCTCGACGAAGGCGAACTGCTCGATACCGTTGCCGCCGCGCTTGAAGAGGGGAAGGTCGTCGGGTGGTTTCAGGGGCGCATGGAATTCGGTCCGCGTGCGCTGGGCGCGCGCTCCATTCTGGGCGATCCGCGCAATTCCGGGATGCAGCGCACGATGAATCTGAAGATCAAGTTCAGGGAATCGTTTCGCCCGTTCGCGCCGTCCGTTCTCGAGGAGGATTCCCATACCTGTTTCGAGCTCGAGAACGAGAGTCCGTACATGCTGGTGGTCGCGCCCGTGTCGGCGGCGATTCGCGAGCGCGACACGCCCCGGCGCTCGCTCGGTTGCATCAATGACGTCAGGTCTGATCTTCCCGCCATCACCCATGTCGACTTCTCCGCGCGCGTGCAAACCGTGACGGACGCCCGCAACGGCCGCTATGCCCGGCTGTTGAAGACCTTCAAGGCCAGGACCGGCTGCCCGGTGCTGGTGAACACGTCGTTCAATGTGCGCGGCGAGCCGATCGTATGTACGCCGCAGGAGGCCTTCCGCTGTTTCATGCGAACCGAGATCGACCTTCTGGTGCTCGGGTCATGCGTTCTATTCAAATCGGAGCAGGCGGCGCTGGTCGAAACATCCGACTGGCGCGCCGAGATACCGCTCGACTGAACGATCGGGACGACACAGATATGCTCAGAGTGATGACGTTTCTTCTCTATTCGCTTGTCTTCATTCCTGTTTGGGGATGGCGCAGACTGACCGGCGGTTCGCGTTTCGGCCGCCGGTTCCATGCCCGGAATTCCACCTGGGATGTGCAGGCATCTTCCCGAACCCGATAGACGTCCGTATAAAAAAACAGGATGTCGAATCAACTGTCGATCGTTGATCCGGACCGGTAGGGAACGGTCCGGGAATCCGGTCGCATCCAATCCGGCGGAGTCGCGATGCGACGAGGCCGGCGATAGCCCATGTGGGTGTCCGTAGAAAAAACGAGGGTAGACGATATGCGCGGAAGTTGCGGAAAAAGTAACGCGGGTCGCCATTTGATGCGGGCCGCACTGCTATGGACGGGGATCGTCACTGGTCTGGCAGGGTACGGCGCTTCGGCGCGTGCCGGTACCGACGACGATGCGCAGCAAATCGAGCACTGCAGCCGGCTTCAGCAGGCGCATATCAAGGACACGCGAGTCGAACTTGCGCAGATCGTGCCGGCCCAGAGCCGTTTCGAGAATGTCGACGGCACCGTCGCGGTGACCAGTGCACCGGTTTGCCGCGTCGTGGCGACGGTCAGCACGGCGCCCAAGCGCAAGCTTGGCATCGAGGTCTGGTTGCCGCTGGACTGGAACGATCGTCTGGTCGGTACCGGCAAGAGCGGGTTCGGCGGTTTCATCGACTACAGCGAACTGACGTCGGCCGCCGCGCGCGGGTTCGCCGCGGTCAATGGCGATACCGGCTACAAAGGGAGCGGCTCGGGCGAGCCCGGCAAACTCCTTGACTGGGCGGCAGACCCGGAAGCGCTGCGCGACTGGGCCCATCTGTCGGTCCATCCGATGACCGTTGCCGCGAAGGAAATCATTCAGGCGTACTACGGCCGGAGCGCGAAGTATTCGTACTTCAGCGGCTGCGGCGGCGTCGAGGCGATGCGGGAGGTTGAAGATTTCCCGGATGATTATGACGGCGTGGATGCCAGATCGCCCGGCGTGTACTACAGCCAGTTGATGCAGAGCTTTCTTTGGGGCGCGATGCTTCCCGCGCGGCAGCCCGACGCGCTGTTGACGACGGACGCGCTCGCGTTGCTCAATCGCGCGGTGTTGCAGCACTGCGGTGGCGCGCATGCGCTCGCCGACGGATTTCTCGACGATCCGGCGCAATGCCGCTTCGATCCCGCCGAGCTGCAATGCAAGAGCGGCGACAGCCAGGCGAATTGCCTGAGCGCCGCGCAGGTGCAACAGGCGAAGCGGTTGTATTCGCCGGTCCAAAACGCGCTGACGGGCGAGCTGATTTACCCGGGTTTCGCGCGAGGCAGCGAGCGGGGGTGGGCCGCCATCCAGCATCAACTTGCCGCCTATTACGCGCAGCCGCTGCTCGCCAGTTCGGTCTTTGGCGATGCGCGCTGGGATTGGACCACATTCGATTTCGGTGCGGACGCCACGCGCGTCGATCGACACCTTTCGCCGATCGTCAATGCCACCAATCCCGACATTTCACGTTTCGCGGCGCGCGGCGGCAAGCTGATCATGACTCAGGGATGGGCGGATGCGATCAATGCGCCGACCCGGCCGATCGAGTATTTCAACAAGGTCGCCGAAAGGGCGGGCGGCGTGGAGGGCGCGCGGCGATCGTTTCGATTGGTCATGGTGCCGGGCATGGGGCATTGCGGTCACGGACCGGGGCCGACGACGTTGGGCGGATCATCCCCGCCCACGGAATACAGCCCCGATCGCGACGTCGTCAGCGCGTTGCAGGATTGGGTCGAACGCGGCAAGGCGCCGGACCGGTTCATCTCGACGAAGTACGCGAACGACAATCCGAACGACGGCGTGAAGTTCGAGCGCGCGGTGTGTGCCTATCCGCTGCAGGCGCGTTACAAGGGCTCGGGCAGCCGTCGGCTCGCCAGCAGTTTCAGTTGCGTCGAAGCGGATGCCGAATCGGCGGGCGTGGCCAACCGCTGAGTGCGTTCGCTGGAGGGAACACATAGCAAAAAACCCGCGAAGCCTTGAGCTGTCGCGGGTTTCTGCATGTTTCCGGAACTTGCCGGAATCGTATCTGGTGCCAGGGCGGGACCAGATAAAATCCGGCTTGGCGTTATCTGGCTTAGGTTGCTACGGAAATCGTTGTGTAGATACCACCAAAAATACCACCAAAGATTTCCGGCAGATCGGCTACCCCGTGCCGGAAGAAAACCGCACGGCAACAGCGGCGGAGGCCCCATAATCGCCATTGCCCCTGCCTAGCTTTAGCGGGCGAAAAGCCGGACACCTTCACCGGCCTGGCAGGGCGCCTCAATGAAGGGCGCTTGAAGGAGCGCGCTATGACGGACGATGATCCGTTTAGGAAGATCGAGGAGCAGTTAGTTGGGTATTCGTCCGACAGATGGCTGACGACGTATGTCGAGTGCCATGAGGGCGCCGCAGTTTGGGCGGCCTACCTCGAGTGGCGCACTCACGGGTTGCCAATCCCGGAAACCATCCTCTCCAAATTCGATGAGTGGGCAGCCAAACTGTTGTCAGCAAGCAACGGGATGGAGGCTGCGGAAATACTGGGCCTCGGTCCAACTGGACGCTCGGGCACGTTTCGAGAGCGGATCCAAGATGCCGCACAAAAAGTCGATGCCATGCGATATCTGAGTGATCCGGATGGGCCGCCGGTTACGAAACGAAAGCAGCGTGCGGTCGTCAATTACGGGCGCTCGCGTAAGACCATTGATGAATTGGCGGCGAAGGTCGGGCTGAATCGAGGAAAGCGGGGGCGTCCCAAAGCACGATAAAAATGGAAGGCCTGTGGCGGCTTCCGTAACATTTTCTCGGTCAATATATTCGGTGTCCATGCGTTCCAGATTGGGCTCGGGGCGCTCACTTTCAGCCAGTGAGGACACATGGTCACGCAACTTCAAGCGACACTCACTATTCTGCGTCGCAAGCAGGTGGAGGCCGCAACAGGACTTTCTCGCTCCACGATTTACAGCCGCATCAAGGCCGGCACGTTCCCTCCCGCAGTCCAGCTCGGCCCGCGTTCCGTTGGCTGGCGACTGTCGTCGATCGAGCAGTTCCTCGCCGACCCCGCCAACTACAAGGTGGAGGGCTGAAATATGGCCGAGAACCACCAGCCGCCGATCTGTGAAATTCAACGAGGCTCGCGGGAACGCTTGCGCATCGGGCTGACCGAGCGGGGAGGGAAGTGGTACGTCGACTGCCGCGTCTGGTATGTCGGCACTGATGGCAATTTCAAACCGAGCACGAAGGGTATCTGTATCCGGCCCGATCACCTTGCGCCGTTGATGCAGGGGCTCGGCTTGGCGGCGCGCGCACTCGAAGGCGGGGTGCGTTGATGACGACTGCACTCCCTCGCAAAGGCTTCGAAAATGGCTTGATGAATAGCCCCAATAGGGCTATATTTCGTCCCATAGGGAAACGCGTTCGCGAGTCCCGCTATCCCGTAAGGACGACATCATGAAGCCCACTTTTCGCGGTCACAACTATGCCGATCAAATACACGCCCCCGTCTCCGGAGGATCTGGCCTCCCTGAAGAACAGCCTCGGCTTTACCGGCAAGCAGATGGCGGAACTTGCCTGGTTGGCCGGGGATCAGCATTGGAGGAAGTACACGAACCCGCACAATCCGCGGCAGATGAGTGCCCAGATGCTGTTCGTGATGATGGCTCAGCTCGAGCTGGACGCAAAAACGTTCGAGCGCGTGATAGCTCGGATGCGCTCGGTGGGAGCAACGATCGAACCGGAAAACCCGTAGGCGTCGACGATATCCGGACTGCACGTACTGTCGTTTCCGCTGCTCTCGCCGAGGCATTTGAACGAGTGGAGAAGACCGAGCGGACGAGCGGAGCGCTCGCCTTGATCAATGTCGAAATGGAGGGGATCGGCGGCGCGGTTGTCCGGGTTCTGCGCGGACTTTCGCGCCTCGATTTGGCCGTCGTCATCGCCGCGGCGCTCCCCTCTGGCCATCCGAGCAGCATCCGCCGAGCCGCGATCGAGCTTATTGCCGCCTTCGCCTTGCCGGCAAAACTGGTCAAGCGTGTTGAAAGCGGACTCGCGCGGCGCCTCATCGCGCGGCACTTCGGTGGCCGCATCGATTACAAGGAGCTCGGCGAGATCTATGACCTCGATCCGAGCAATGTGCGCCGTCGCGCTCGCCTTGTATCGGATGCAATCGAGCTCGAAGAGCGTGCGACTTGGGACCGCCTTGCTTCCCTGCTGCACGACGTCGGTGCGCTTCCCATCGGAACCCACCTCGCAAGGGGGACTTGATGGCCCGCATACGCACGATCAAGCCTGAATTCTGGACCGATGAGAAGGTCGCCATGCTTTCGCCGGCGGCGCGCCTCCTCTTCATTGGCACATGGAACTATGCCGATGATGGCGGAAACATCGAGTATTCGTCAAAGCGCCTGAAGATGCAGATATTCCCCGATGACGACATCGACTGCGAACCGCTCATTGCCTCGCTAATCGCTCACGGAATGCTCATTGAGTACTCCGTGAGCGGTAAGAAATACCTTCACATCAGAACGTTCGGCAAGCATCAGGTCATCAATCGGCCATCCAAGAGCCGCCTTCCGGCGTTTCCTGGTGTCCCATACATTGAGGACTCCAAATCTAGTCATGGAGGATTCAGTGATGGCTCAGTGAGTGATAACGGAGCGCTCACTGATGGCTCATTGACGGAAGTGGAAGTGGAAGGGAATCTTTCTAATAGTCGTCGTCAGTACACAGCATCCGGCGAGCCTGTGGATAACTCGGCGGAAGGCCGGGAAGAGCAAAAAAACGAGACGACGACTGAGGGGAATCGTACCGATTCCCAAACCCAGAACCCCGAATGCCAAGAATCGGGCGCAGGCGGGGCTGCTGACGCATCCGATGGCTCAAGACACGCGGAAGGCGGCGCGAGCGGCGTGGCGCCCGGAAATCGCGAGCCGAACGACGATCTTCCGCCGCTCCCTGTCTCCATGGAATGGTTCCGGCAGCGCGGCGTCCTCATCGACGATACCAACGACCTCCTGATCGGCTGGCGGCGCGCCGGCGTCACGGAAGGCCAGTTCACGGTCGCGATTGCCAAGGCCAAGCAGTACAAGCTCAAGCACATCCCAGCGAACTACCTGGCCCAGATCGTCGACGAGATGGTCAACCCGCCGGAGCGGGCGTCGAAGCGCATCGCACTCGGCGACGACGAGCAGAGCCTCAAGGCGGCGGCGAAGGCGCTGGGTATGGATGAAGGTCGGCAGGGCGAAAGCCTGAAGCAGTACAAGGCCAGGATTCTCGCGCAGATGAATGAAACCGGGAGTCCGGCATGAGCGAGCACGCCAGCGGTGGGTTTCGTCTTGCGTGGGGCGCTTGGCTATCGACCGACGATATATATCGGATGCGCTGGGAATTGGCCGGGCTGATTGATCAACTGGCGGACGAGGAAAGATGGTCATTCGATCGTCGTGCCCGGGTAATGTGCAACGCCGCACGGGGACCGATTTCCGACTTGATGCCAAGCCTCAATTTCTATCGAGAGCGCATGGCGGAGGTCTTCGCGGAGCGTGACGCGCGTCGCCTCGTCGCCTCGTTGATGCGGCGCCACGGGGCGGCGCGATGAAAGGGGCGTTCATCTTCCAAACCGCGGCCGATCTCGAGGAGATGATGCGCGCACTCGAGCGTCGCAACAATGACACCGCACATGCAATTCTTCGCCGGCTCGAAACGCAACGCGCCGATGCTGCTGCATTGGGGAAATTCGGACGGACCCTGAACCATGGGCGCTACGTGGCGGCGCGCGAGCTACTTGCGATGGCGCAATCCGGATTCGGAGGATCCGACGTGCTCAATCGGCTCGAAAAGCTGTTGCTGAGGCTCGAAAACGACTACATCAAGGCTGCTGCTAGCGCGGCGCGGTCAACTTCCAACAAGCGGTTTATCCCGTATTGGTCCGCGTTCGACGAAATCGCAAGTCAACGCACACATCGAACCGCAGAGGAAATTCATGCTGCAGTTTTGTCGGATGGCATGCCACCTCCCTATCCGCAGCCTGACGTCATCAAGCGACGCTACGCAAAATTTAAGACAGGAATGTCTCAGACATTACGAGCGCTAGGTTAGTGAGCGGCGGCGCGGCATGATCCTAACAACCAGATTCGAAACCTGATCAGCCGATCGTCACACCCTCCATAAGCTATCTGATACGAGTAGGAGTACAAAATGACTGCAACCCCTGTTACATGGAACGATCCGAGTACCGCTCGTGCTCAACTCAGCCCGTTATTCAACTCGAGCGGTTTCGTGGCCAATGTGATCGTGCGACTCACGGAGACGCAGGTCATCAATGGTGTTCTCACCACCATCTGTCCGCACCTTCAATGCACCGGCGTTCTCAATTTGGGGCGCTACGTTCCGGCCGTGTACTCCGTCGACGAACATGGAAACGATTCATGGGTGACCTCTGAGCCTGGCCCGCGTCTTCTCAACGGTATCACGGGCTGGATCCTAGCCGAGTGATGGGCCGCACATACAACCAGGACCAAATCATCCACTTTGCTCCGGAGTCTAGATATGGGCATCCTCAAATTCGGTCGCACCCAGTTCAGTGAAGCAGTTGCGCGCCAGCTCAACGATATAGCGACCTCTCCCAAATGGCGCGAAGAAATCGACGAGGCCGATAAGGCAAAAGTCGCGGTGCGTACGGAACTCAAGCAGCAGCTCGACACGCTGAATGAACGATTCGACGCGCAGCTCGAGCAGGCTAGCGCCAAACGTTGGGAGGTGGAGCGCCACCTCGACGATCTTCGGAAACGCCTTCCGGTGCAAATTCGCGAAGCCGAAGAGGCATGTGTTGTGGCTCGCGGAGCAGTTTGGGCCATCGAGCAAGCAAAGGGCAAGGAAGAGCTCGATATTAAGCGAGAACTGTATGACTCGCGTGATACGCGCATTGACGAGTACTACATGCACATCAGCGATGCGTGGAACATGATCAACCACCTTACGCGGGAAGAGTTCGTCTTTACCGGGAAGTACAACGTGTGGACCCAGAGGCCGATACTCGAGACTGAGTCGAACGGGAGCGAAGTAAAAGCCGCAATGGACATATTAAGGGCGGCACAAAAGAAGGTCGAAGAATTGGCGCTTATGCCACTGCTGCGCGCGGAGATTAGCGAACGTCTGATCGCGATCTCGAAGGAAATCGCACCGACAATCAAGAAGTTTTCGCTGTCGTGCCCGGTGCTCAATGCCGATGGCGAAGTCGAACTCAGCGATTCGCGTCTGAGTAATTATCTCGTATTGCGAGCGAACGGAGTGGAATGTGTCGAAGATCTTCCGCCTCCCGACCCGAAGGATCTGACCTCGACACCGGCGAGTCGCATCAAGGAGAAACGCACCGCAATTGCGATGGGTGCGGGCTCGGTCAATGCTGCGACGATCGGTGATCTGGGTGTTCACCGCGCACGCCAATCGCGATCCGGCGGTAGCTCGTCGAGCGGGCTGGTGAATCGTTCGGCGAAATGGTGGCGCAATCGCAAGGAGATTGATGACATCGATGGTCAGTGAGCAACTTCCTGAGCCAAGGAGATTTCCATGATGAACGCGCATTTGATTGCTTGGGCCTTGTCCCATCCGTGGGCGCTGATGCCCGAGCGGATGGCCGCATATGCAAGCGTGCTGGCATCCCACTATGCCGGCAATTTGCCCGCGGCCGCACCCAAGGCTGCATCGTCGTCGACGCCGGCGGCGCGGACACGTTCTAACCGATCAGGCAACATCGCCGTCGTCAACGTCTTCGGTGCGTTGGTCGAATGGCCTGGCGACATCAATGTATGTGAAGTCGGGACGAGCTCGCAGGTTGTCAGCCAGCAACTCACGGACGCTGAGAGAGACGAATCGGTATCGCAGGTACTGATGGTGTTCAACACGCCTGGCGGCAGCGTCTATGGCACGGCAGAGCTCGGCGACGTGATCAATCGCGTGAAGGCGTCGAAGCCCGTCATCGGTGTTGCGCAGAGCCTTGCCGCCTCCGCCGGTTACTGGCTTCTCTCGCAGTGCACGGAGGCTTACTGCTCACCTGGTGGCGAAGTTGGCAGCATCGGCGTCTATTCCGGCTACCAGAACATCGCAAAAGCGATGGAAATGGCGGGCGTTGACATCCAACTGTTCAGCGCCGGCAAGTACAAAACGGAACTGAGCCCATTCAGCGATGGCCTGTCTCCCGATGCCGTCGCCTATCAGGAGCAGCGCGCGCAGGAGTATTACACGATGTTCACGAAGGCAGTCGCGAAGGGGCGCAAGGTGTCTGTCGCTTCGGTACGCAACGGGATGGGTCAGGGGCGCGTGTTGGGCGCTCAGGCCGCGCTCGAGGCCGGGATGATCGACGGCATCGCGTCGATTGACGGTGTCGTTGGAAAGATGCAGCGCGGTGCGCGTGTCAGTCGACCGGGCCCCTCGGCCCAGTCGAGTCGCTCCGACCTATCGGCTCAGGCGCGCCGCAATGAAATCGATCTGCTTTCCATCTGAATCCTATCTCGCGGGAGAGTGAACCGTGGACGTCAAGATTTTCAACATCTGTCTGTTGCTCGGGTGGTTGATGGTTCTCGCGGGCGGCATTGTCATCAACCCCGGTTGGGGCATCGCCATCGCCGGCGGTCTCCTCGTCATGCTGACTCTGATCGCCGCATATCTCGCCGGCTGGGCTCAGCCAGGCTCCCCGGAACCTGTTGCCGACGCGCGGAACGAGCATTGATCGCGCGTCGCAATCTGCGGAGATATGGCGATGGCCTCATTGAAACTGATGGCGACTATTCGACCGAAGGAGTTCGCCACCCATCAGGTCACGTTGGGAAAGGGGACGTTCACGGCTACCTCGTGGAACGCCGCGCGTCGACGGTGGCAACCGGTTCACGATGGAAGAGGAACGCGCTGCCGCAATCGCAAAGTTGATTGATTCGAAAAGCACCGGAGCAAACACATGAGCACCGAATCCGTCGTCCGCGTAACCGTAGACGCAACTGGCTACGAGTCCGGCATAAATCGTGCGAAGCGCAGTGCGGAATCGTTCCTTGCCTCGCAGGAAGCCGCGGCAAAGCGCACGAAGACCGCACAGGACGCAATCACGGAGGCGGCCGTCAATGGTAGCCGCGCATCCGCGAGTGCGATCAATTCGTTCGTGCAGTCGACGGCCAGGTTGGCGGATGCGGCCGGCAAGACACGCAGCCAGTTGCTCGAGCAGAGGGCCGCTCAACTCGGCGTGAGCGACTCCTTGTCGACCTATATCGCCAAGATTCGCGAGACGGAACAGGCGCACCACAAGCTCAACTTTGCGACGGCTGGCGCTCGCCGCGAAATGCTGGTGCTGGCGCACGAGGCATCGCAAGGCAACTGGAAGCGCTTCGCCGGTTCGTTGATGGTCCTCGGCGAACGCACGGACGCGATGTCGTTGATCATGAACAAGAGCGTTCTGTCGGTCGGCGCGCTTGTGGGCGTCGTCGCGATGGCTGCCGGCATCACATACAAAGCCGCCGAAGCGATGGGCGAGTATGGCGACGAGGTGGAGAAGCTGTCGCGCAAGACCGGAGAATCTACGGATGCGATCCAGCAATGGCTATTCACCGCCAAAGCGATGGGTATCGACTCCAAGGAGGCTATGAAGTCGGTAAGCGATCTCGGCGAAGCGCAGAACAAGGCACTCCACGGCAACAAGGACGCCGCCGCCGCGTTTGCGGCAATCGGGATTTCTCTGAAAGATCTGAGGGGCAGCAGTCCCGATGAACTAATGGCGAAAGTTGCCGATGCGTTTCATCAATCTGCAGACGGTGCGGGAAAGGCGGCCGTTGCTAACGAGCTCTTCCGAAATTCCGGAGATGCCCTAATCCCGGTATTGGATCGTGGCTCGGCTGGCTTGGCAAAGTTGGGAGTCGAGGCGAGAAATTCCGGAGCCGTCATTGGCGGTGAGGCAGTCAAACAGATGGCTGCGTTCAAGGAGCATATGGAGCTCGCGCATGCCAAGATGGATGCGATGGCAATGAGCGCGAAGGCCGCGCTTCTGCCGACAATTCTCAATCTTACGGAGGCGATGAGCGGCAACGTGGCCATGAAGCCGCTGCTCATGGATTTCTACAATTCAGTCGGCTTCGTAATGAAGGCGGCCGCCTCCGCAATTGCAACGGTCGCCGTTGGCATGGAACAAGTGTCGGAGGTCATAGCCACCGCCGCGACCGTTGCGTATTACGCTGGAACGGCCCAGTTCAAAATGGCATACGATTCGGCCAAGGCAGGATATGAAAACCTCAAGAAAGAGGGCGAAGGATATTCGCAGTTCATGAAGAATCTCTGGTCCAACACAGCGCCTCCTGCTGCTGATGTCGGACCGGTGGGGCATAAGGGAATTGATTTCTCGAAGGGCAATCACCACCAGGCGAAGGCATACCACGACGATGCCGCTACCAGATTCTTGCAGGAACTTCGCGATCAGGACGCTGCGACGCGCGCCGCACTCACGTCGAACGATAAGCTCACCGAGGCAGAGAAGCGACAAGCCGAATTTCTCCAGAAGATCGCCGATCTGAAAGAGCGCAAGATCCTCACGGCAGACGAGAAGAGCCTGCTCGCCGCGCAAGACCGCATCAAGGCGCAATTCGCGATCAACATTGAACATGAGCGCGAGCTCAAGCTGAAAGAGGACATTCAGAAGCTCGACGAGCGCGCGGCGCAGGTTCGCGCGCAGATCGGCAACTATCAGCGCAACCAGGGCGAACAACATCAGCGTCAACTTGACGTCTTCGGGATGGGAAAGGATGCATTGGCGCAAGTCCAGGCTGTCAAATCCATCTATGCAGAGTACGAGCGTCTCCAATGGCAGCTTGAGAAGGAGACGCCGAAGAGCGCGCGCGGCTCGCAGCAATATCTGCAAGCGCAGGCCGACATTAAGGCCGGCCTGGCACAATCCCTCAAGGATTTCGACGACTACTACGCCGCTCTGAAACAGAAGCAAGGCGATTGGACGAACGGCGCTGCCGCCGCATTCGCCAACTACATCGACTCGGCGAATAACGCCGCAGCCCAGGTCGAATCGGCGATCACGGGCAGCTTCAAGAGCATGGAAGATTCGCTCGTGAGCTTCGTGACGACCGGGAAGATCAGCTTCGCGAAGCTGACAGACGGCATCCTCGCCGATCTCACCAGAATGGCCGCGCATGGCGTAATGGCGAAGCTCTTCGACAACCTGTCATCCATCGGGGGCATGGTTGGCGGAGGCTTCATGTCATCGCATCCCGGCGCTGCGGCCACGACGGCAAGCGCGCTACCCGGCAATGCGCTCGACAACCTGATGAAGCTGACGAAGGGCTTCGGCACGATGAGCGGCCAGACGAGCGTCGCTAATCTGCAGGCCGCCGTTCAGAACACGTCATCGCTGACCGCGGCAAACGCAACGGTAGCGACGATGACCGTCGGGACGTTGGTCGGTGCTGGCATAGGCGGTGCGGGTGGCGTGGGCGGTGGAAATCCGCTCATGACGCTGCTCGGAAGTCTCGGCGGCGGCGATATGGCTGGCGCATTTGGTTTTACTGCGACCGGTGTTACTGGATCGGCTGGTGCCGTTGCCTCAGGGGCCATGATGACGGACGGAACGACGGGTCTCTCGGCGCTGATGGGCCTTGGATTCCTCGCCTCCGGCGGCGCGGTAACCGCAGGAATGCCATATATCGTCGGCGAGCAGGGACAAGAATTGTTCGTTCCGTCGCAATCCGGAACCATCGTCCCGAATCATGCTTTGCTGTCGCGTGGCGACTCGCCTAAGTCTTCGTCGTCGGCAGCATCTCCCATCTTCAACATGAACATCACCGTACCGCCAGGCTCGACGCGTGCCACCGCTCAGCAGCAGGCCCGCGCAATCATGGAAAGCGCAGCGATCGCGCAGCGGAGAAATGGGTGATGAGAAAGACGCGATCCGACGATGAAATTGCAGCCATCAAGTCGAACATTCGAACGGCGTTCGCAATGCTGAGCACTCAGAGCTTTTTGCTCGAACAGTGGTACGGGCAGTGGTTCTTGAGAGATCCAGCCGCTCGGGTCGGCGTGCCGGACAAATTGATTAGGGCGGCGCGATATGACGCCACCGGGTCCGGTGATTCGGACAATTTGATGCAGATACAACAGCAAGTGATTGAGCAAATGGAGCGCTTTTTTGCCTCAGTCGAAAAGAGACTCGAAGAAACGGAAGCGGCGAGAACGGTCTCGACGAACCGCTGATGCATTTGAGCATGACCACTTATGTCACGAGGTGATGAATGAGCAATAGCACGACACTGCTTGATACGATCAGTTCGACCCAGGCGATGAAAGAGGTAGTGGCCAACGGCCTGTACGATGCCATGAGCCCATCGTCGCTGTGGGGCAGGCGCATGATGACGACGAGCGGCCTGACGTGGGGCTACTACGGTGGCAACTTCGTCGACAACACCGGTACAAGCCACGCGATTGCCAACGGAACGCTCACGCTGACGGCTAGCGCCACGAACTACATCTACGCCAACGCCACTACCGGCGCGGTCTCGGTGAACACGACCGGCTTCCCGGCCGGCAGCGTGCCGCTTTACTCCGTTGTGACGAACGCGTCGCAGGCGTCGAGCTACCTCGACTACCGCAGCTACCAGCCTTCGGCCACCGGCGGCGGCACGGGCACGGTGACGAGCGTGGGCCTCGCGATGCCGTCGCAGTTCGCCGTGTCCAATAGCCCGGTGACGGGCAGCGGTACGCTGACCGCCGTGTGGAACAGCCAGAGCGCCGCGCAGGTGCTCGCGGGCCCCGCCAGCGGCGCGGCAGCCGCGCCGACGTTCCGCGCGCTGGTCGGCAGCGACATCCCGCCGTTCACCGGTTCCGGCGCCAGCCATACCACCGGCGGCGTGCCCGACCCCGGCTCGACCGCCGGCACGACGCGGTTCCTCCGCGAGGACTCAACGTGGGCCGTGCCGCCGGGCAGCGGCGGGGGCGGCGGCACCGTGACCAGCGTCGGCGGGACGGGCGGCGTCGAGACGGACCAGGCATCCGGTGCGGCGATCACCAGCAGCGGCAGTGTGCGGGCCAACCTCCTGCCGTCCGTCGTCACGAGCGCGCATACGTTCGTCACCGGCGACCGCGGCGCGGCGATCATCACGAACTATATGAACGCGTCCCGTTTGCAACAGTTTTCGAATGTTCAGACAGACAGGATGGCTGCAGCTCTATATCCGGCCTTGTTGCAGCCGATCCTGCCGCTGCGGGCCTCTATGAAATCCGCTGACTCGCCCCTCATTCTCCTGGCGAGCTCGAAGCTCGTCACGTGATTCAGGTTTAGCAAGTCCCGGTCCTACCTGACTTGTCATCACACTCGATTGCTGCGCAACCTTTCGACGTTCACCCTGTGTTAAACGTTGGTCTTCTACCTCGCCTGAGCCGTTCAGACCGGTTTCACGCTCAAGTAGTCCTTCTGATACGGCCGGTCATGGGCCAGTACCGCCCAGATCGTGCGCGCCATCTTGTTCGCTAGCGCGACGATCACCACATTCATCGGCCGCCGCTTCTTCATCTGCTCGACCCACGGGCCGGGCTCCTTCGCATGCGTCAACACGCTTCGCGCACCATGGATCAGCAGCGTGCGCAAATATGTGTCGCCTCTCCTGCTGATTCCGTGCAGGTTCACCTTGCCGCCCGAGCCGGTCTGCTTGGGCACTAATCCGGCCCATGCCGCGAACTCTCGCCCCGAGCTGAACGCTTTCGGATCGCCCATCATCGCCACCGCCGCCGTGGCCGTGAGCAACCCGACGCCGGGTATCTCGCTGATCGCCTTTACGGCCCGCTCTTCCTTCTTCCAGTCGCGCATCCGGCGCTCGATTTCGGCAATCTGCTCGTCCAGCCTCGCCAACCCGTTCCACTGCTCGCGCAACGTCTCGATCAGCGCCGCCGGCAAGCGCTCGGTGATCCGGCCAAGCACGGCCGGTATTTCCTTGTCCAGCTTCGCCCGGCCCTTGCTCATCACCTCGCCGTATTCCGTCAGCAAACCGCGCAGTCCGTTGCTCTGCATCGTGCGGAACTTCACCAACTGCTCACGCATGCGGTGCAGCGCCAACATCGCCTGCTGCATCTCGCTCTTCACCGCCACCGGCTTGCCCGGCTGCTGCACCGCCAGCCAAATCGCCCGCGCGTCCGCCGCATCGTTCTTGTTGCGAATGTTGAACGCTTTCACGAACTGCGCCGGCATCAGCCTCACCTCGTGACCCAGCTTCGTCAATTGACGGGCCCAGTGGTGCGCGCCACCACACGCCTCCATTCCGATCAGGCACCGCGCACGGTTGGCGAAGTGCTCCAGAAACTTTGCCCGCTTGATCGGCTTGTTCACGATCTCTCCGCTTTCCTGATCGACGTAATGCACCTGGAAAACCTGCTTGGCGATATCTACGCCTACGGCCATACTGTTCATCGTGGATCCTCCGGTTGCCGGGAAATGCTTGCATTTTCCACCTGGGCACTTCGATGCCGTCGGCCCGTGAGGATCCACCCACTTCCTCTGCTTTCACTGCCTCGGGTGGGACGCGTTCATTTCAATTCTCCTCGAGCGCGGTGACGCAGACGCTGCCGGCTGCCACCGGCAGCAGCGGCAACTTCCCGAACGGCTGGTTCTGCGACCTGACCAGCATCGGCACGGGTACGACCACCGTGGCCGTGCCCAGCGGCGCGCAGCTCGACGGCGTGACCAATGGCACCATCGCGCTGAGCCAGTTCGGCGGCGTCCGCGCGTTCACCGACGGTACGAACTGGTTCACCCGGCGTGGCGCGGGTTCGTCGAGTTCCGGCGGCATGACGCTGATCAGCAGTCAGGTACTGTCTTCGGCAGCGAGCACCGTCACGTTCAGCTCGATCCCGCAGACGTACAATAGGCTCATGCTGAAGGTCTACGGCCGCACGACGTCATCCGGGACGAGCTCCACGGCGTGCAACGTCCAGTTCAACGGCGACACGGCGAACCACAACTCCGTGGCCACGCAGATCAACGGTAGTCCCTCATCGAATACATTCGGCGCGTCCTCGAACGCCAGTTCGGCATACATCGGCGACTTGACTCAGAACGGCAATGGAGCTGGGCTGGCTGCGATGATCGAACTGACGATGGACGAGTACGCCTCGACAACGTTCTGCAAGGAGGGCGCGACACGCTGCACGTTCTCCACCTTCAACTCGGCGTCTGGCACGAAGGCCAACATCGGCGGCGGCGTGGCCTACAACAGCACGTCCGCGATTACGTCAATGGTCCTCTCACTGGCATCATCGGACCAGTTCGGCTCTGGAACCATATTCCGCCTGTATGGACTGTGACATCGCGCGGCGACCGCCTCCACCATTCAAACGAGAGCGATTCGCATTCGTAAGGGTAGGGGCGGTCGAATCTCTGCATGCTGCGGCGCGGGACACCGCGCATCCTCGCAGGCGCAGAAAATATCCCCTTTTTGAAAAAGGAAAATCAGCAAATGGCCGGTAAAAAAGGATGCAGCGGCGGCCCGCGAGCCAATGCCGGCGGGGCTAGGCCAGGTGCCGGACGGAAATCAAAGGCCGAACCGAAATCAGCAAACCAGAAGTCGGTTAAGACGACTCTGGAACCGCAGGCGCATGGCGGTGCGCTGAAGCGCTCGAAGAGCAGGGCCGTGCCGCTGGAAAGTCGCGACATGCTCGAGCTGCTACAGGACGTCGCGCTCGGGCGCGTCGAAGCCACCGCGCTGCAGGTTCGGGCTGCAATCGCGGCCGTCCAGTACACGCATCACAAGATGGGTGAAGGCGGAAAGAAGGACGCAAAGGCCGATGCCGCAAAGAAGGTGGCCAGTAGGTTCGCGCCTTCGGCGCCCCCGCGGCTCGTCGTCAGCAATCGCGAAAAATAGCGGCCGCGGTGCGCTATCAATCGCCGGCGAGCGCGCGGTCGATCTGACTTATCGGGATCATCCCGCATTTGTTTAGCCGTAGTTGCCCGGTGCGCACCATCTTGCCAAGGGTGGTCCGGCTCAGACCAAGAATCTCGGCTGCTTGCTTTTGTGTCACCTGCAGCGGCCTAGGGTGCGATTCGTCATAAAGTCGAACTGCGCGCATTGCGATTCGTAGCGCATCAGCTTCGTCAATTTCTTGGTATTCGCCCCCAATTTTTGGCCGTGGGCCTTGATTGGTCAGCTTCAGCTCGGCTAGTCTTAGGCGCAGCCATTCGTCAAAATTGATTGCAAGATCCCGATCTGTTTTCACGTCTCACCCTGGCAATTAACATGCTCAAATGACCTATAAGTCATAAATTCACTCTGCCGATCACGAAAACGGCGAACTTTTATGACCAATCGGTCAATGTTATGAATTTTTATTGATGCCGAGTGATTTTGGCAGCAGGATGCCGATATTCCAAGGACTTCCGGCGGGCGGATCATGGATGATCAGGGCAATGAGACGTCGCGGAGCGGCGCGCGGCCGGCCGGCATGCCTGATGCCGAGGTGGCCACCTCCTCCATCTGCATCGAGGTTCAGGATGGTGTGTTGGTCAAATGGATCGTGAACGCAAATGCGGACGATTGCCCCGACCTCCTGCGAAACCTGGCGATGATGCAGCTCGAGATCGTACGGAAGATGCGGGCGCTTGAGTCGCGGTGGTCACATCTCCCTGCGGATTTCCGACCGTAACGGTCTGATGATAAAGTGGGCCGCGAAAACTTGACCCAGAGGACGATAGATGGCAAACCATCCGCCGTATTCCGTCATACTCTCCTTCACGGGAGACAGTTTCGACGTGCGGGCCGTTGAGAAGGAGAAGATTGCGGCCTCCATTGCCGACTCGCTCGCGATACCGATCTTGCTGGACGAGTTCGACTACAAGCTCGACGACGAATTCGCGCGACGCCTCGGTGTGGTCATGCTCAATCTCATCGCGCTCGGACAGCCAGACATCAAGCAGTTCATGTCGGTTACGCAAGAGCCGACGGACCAATGATTCACCGCTGAGCGAACCCGACGGCACTAATGATTAGCCTCGGCCCGTCCCTTCGCGATCGCGTCGTCGTACTGCTGATCGCAGATGTATCGCTGCGATAGAGCCGCGATCTGTTCGCAAGCCTCCCGGACTTGTCGTGCCCTTGTCACGTATTCGGGAATGCTGGCCCCGAACAGGAGAAACGCTCCCAGCAAAGCGATCGGTATGCCGATGAGCCATGGCCACATCTTCGGCCGCGGCGTGATTGCACCACATTTGGGGCATGCCTTGGCGGTTGTGCTGATTTCGCCCCCGCACTCCTTGCATACGGTCATCGCCATTACGAGTCCCCTTATTCAGCGTTCGCGATGATGGGCGTCATTTGCACGCCTTCCTTGAGCTGGTCTAGATAGTCGGCCCATTTTTGCATCATCGCTCGGCGTTCCTTGATGAACTTCGTCCGGTTATAGGCGGATCCGAGGTTGTCCGGCACCGCGTGGGCGAGCTGATGCTCGATCACTTCTGGCTTTTGCTCAAGCTCCTCATGCAGGATCGTCCGCGCCATCGCG
Source organism: Burkholderia sp. MSHR3999 (assembly GCF_000833595.1). Classification (NCBI taxonomy): domain Bacteria; kingdom Pseudomonadati; phylum Pseudomonadota; class Betaproteobacteria; order Burkholderiales; family Burkholderiaceae; genus Burkholderia; species Burkholderia sp. MSHR3999. The sequence goes on along the minus strand of NZ_JRFO01000007.1, from coordinate 1,764,440 downwards.
CGGAACCCGTGTCCGGTAATCTCGGTGCGCGTATCGTAGCCGAGCCGGCGCAGTGCTCCATTTACCGCAGCATCACTCATTGGCTTCTTATGATCGCGCGCGCCTGGGAATACATAGAGGCCGGCACCGGTAAGGGCATGCAACTCACGTAGGATCGCAATCGCTTGCGTGGAAAGCGGAACCAGATGCTCAGTCTTTGTCTTCGAGACGAGGTAGCGCCACTCGCCCTTGTCGAGATCGAATTGCGCCCATTCCGCCTTTCGCAGTTCGCCAGGTCGTACAAACGTGAGGGGAGCCAGCTTGAGTGCGCAGAGCACAGGGAAGGTGCCGGCAAAGCCATCGAATGAGCGCAGCATCTCGCCGACCTTGGCGGGATCGGTGATTGAGGCGAAGTGGGTCGTCTGCGCAGGAGGGATGGCATTGATCAGATCCCGCGCCGGGTCGGCCTTACAATGCCCCTCCTTGATCCCATATCGGAATATTCGACTGATTTCGCTGCGGATGCGGTGAGCAGTGAATCGGGCGCCGCGGCTATCAATGCGCTTGAGGACGACCAGAATCTCTGGTGCATCGATCTCGGCGATCGGCCGCTTGCCCATCCACGGAAACACGTCATGTTCCATGCGGGAGAGCGTTTTTGCCTGCTGAGCGGGCTCAATGATCGCTTTCCGCTCATCCATCCACCCGCGCGCGACGGCTTCGAACGAGTTGGCCGCGGCAAGGCGGGCGGCGCGCTTCTCGAGGCGCTTCGCTTCATTGGGGTCGATGCCGGCCGCCAGCTTCTCCCGAGCTGCGTCGCGCTTTTTGCGCGCTGCCGCGAGCGATACATCAGGATAGACACCGAGCGCCAGCGTCTTGTCCTTGCCGGCGAACCGGTAGTTCATCCGCCAATACTTTGCCCCGGACTTGTCGAGCTGGAGGTACATGCGGCCGCCGTCGGATAGCCGGTTGCCGGTTCCGTCGGGGTTGTAACGGGCATTTCTGACTTGCGCGTCGGTGAGCGGCATGGTGGTATCTCCGGGCCGGACTGGCTTGGAAACGAGCCGATGCCACCCAAAATACCACCTCATACCACCGGTTGTCTACGAACTAACCCGGAACACCGTGGAATGAAAAAACCCGCGAAGCCTTGAGCTGTCGCGGGTTTTTGAACGTCGCCGGAACTGTCCGGAATAATTCTTGGTGCTCAGGGCGGGACTCGAACCCGCACGCCTCGCGGCGCTACCCCCTCAAGATAGTGCGTCTACCAATTCCGCCACCTGAGCAAGAGGGGACGGATTGTAACGGGTAAATGATCTTTTGTGAATACTTTGTGTCGGGAAGCTGACTGAGCGCCAACGGCGGTTGCGTCGTGGCGAGGGAAGTCATTCCGGCTCCTCGAGCGATCGGGCCGGCGGGGAATCGATCGACAGCCACGGCTGCCAGGCGGGATACCACGCACGCTGCCAGCGCTGCATGAAGTCGGCCCACAGCGCAAACGACGGTGCGAGCGGAAACAGGCCCGTCTGCAGCAGCCATTGCGCCGCGGCGTCGAACGACGGCGTCGCGGTGATGTGGATGGTCATGGCTTCCGCGTTCCGTTCCGGGAATTCGTGCCGCGTGATCTCGACGTCGACGGACGGCAGGTGAGCAGTCAGTTTCGTTTGGCCCATATCCAGCCTCGGGTTGGTGCGACGGCCTGCGCATCCGTCGGTGACAGATCGACGTTCATCGCGCGATCAGCTCTTTCTCGACGTCTTCGGAACGAATGTCGTAGGCACGTGCTGAATCTGTTCGCTTCCACAATCGGGGCAGCGCGGATGAGCCGTTTGATGGTCGGCGAGATGCTCGACGCTCTCGAACGTTTTGCCGCACTTTTCGCAACGATATTGGTACGTCGGCATGGCAATCCTCCGGTAGCGGAACGGCGTGCAACCACTAGTATGGTTCGTAGAAATGCCAACTCGATATTGCAATGAACCCGCATGGATTCGATTGAGGGGCTCGACCGGGAGGACCACGCATGGAATCTGACGACCTTGGGCTCGAAACCCGGCTGGTGCGCGTGCGCGGCGTGGTGCAGGGGATCGGCTACCGCGAAGCGTGCGTGCGGCATGCGACGGGGATCGGCGTGACCGGCTGGGTGAGGAATCGCATGGACGGATCGGTGGAGGCGATGCTGCAAGGCTCGCCGAAGCAGCTCGACGAGATGTGCGCATGGATGAGCGAGGGGATGCCCGCCGCGCTCGTCGACGGAATCGACGTAGCCGAGGTGCGACCGCCGGTTGCGCGCCTCGAAGGCTTCGACCGGCTGCCTACGCTGTGAGGGGACGAACGCCCCGCCTACTGAACCGCCGTCACCGGAATATTCGAAATCCGCACGAGCCGGTCGAGCACGCTGCGCCGGAACAGCGACATCACGCTATGAAGCGGATCGTGGCGCGGCGCGACGACGACGATTTCATCGCAGCCGTGCTCGGCGGCCACGGCGGCGATCGTATCGGCGACCGGGCCGACCTTCATGACGACCCGATATGCGACGCCGGCATCCTTCAGGATCCGCTCGGCCTTCGCCAACTCGCCTTCCGAGAAATGCTGCTCGATCTCGCGCAGCCGCGACAGCGGATGGTAGGCCTCGAGCCGGGTCGATTCCAGCGGAGGCTGGACGTTGAGCAACACGATTTCCGATGCGCACCGTTCCCGGTAGAGGAAGGTCGCATGGCGCACCGCCTGCAGCGAGCGGGACGAGTGGCCGACCGGAACCAGCAGCTTGAGCATGAGTGACGTCCGACGAATGAGATGCTTGCAGCGTAGCGCGCGGCCGGCCGGAGCGATCTAAAGAGATCGGGCGGCGACGTAAAAATGTTGTTAACACGCCCGGCGACCGTGTTCTGCTAATTAGAAATATAAGAAATTTAAGTTTATGCGCATAAACGTTTTCACCGGCCCCGGCGCCCGTGCCGCGGCGATTCAGTCGAAATCGCAACGAATCCGCACGGAAAATATCGGAAGTTACCGGCGCGGCGTTGCGTAGAGTAGAGCGTCGGCGGCGGCGCGACGCATCCGGCCCCGCGCGGGCTTTGCGCGGCGGCCGTCCGCGCCGCCTGCCATCCGTGTCCGTTTTCCAGGAGACCTCGCATGCCGCACGGCGCCCCGTCGCTTCTCGCTCCCGCCTCCATTCCCGTCGATCCGATCGTGCGCTTGTCCGCGAGCGCGCTCGCGTCGGCGATCCGCCGCAAGGACGTGTCGTGCGTCGAGACGATGAACGCGTACCTCGACCACATCGCGCGCGTGAACGGCGCGCTCAACGCGATCGTCGCGCTGCGCGACCGGGACGCGCTTGTCGCCGAGGCCGCGCAGAAGGATGCGGCGCTCGCGCGCGGCGAGCATCACGGCTGGCTGCACGGGATTCCGCAGGCGCCGAAGGATATCGCGATGACGAAGGGCATCGTGACGACGTTCGGTTCGCCGATCTTCCGCAACCACGTTCCGCAGGCGGATTCCGTCGGCGTCGCGCGGATGCGCGCGGCCGGCGCGATCTTCATCGGCAAGACCAATACGCCGGAATTCGGTCTCGGCTCGCATACGTTCAACGACGTCTACGGCGCGACGCGCAATCCGTATGACCTGACGAAGAGCGCCGGCGGCAGCAGCGGCGGCACGGCGGCCGCGCTCGCGGCGCGGATGCTGCCGGTCGCGGACGGCAGCGATTTCGGCGGCTCGCTGCGCAATCCGGCGGCGTTCTGCAACGTCTACGGCTTCCGGCCGTCGCAGGGCCGCGTGCCGCGCTGGCCGGGCGTCGACGTGTTCGTGCAGCAGCTCGGGACCGAGGGGCCGATGGGGCGCACGGTCGGCGACGTCGCGAACCTGCTCGCGATCCAGGCCGGCTACGACCCGCACGATCCGCTGTCGCTCGCCGAGGACCCGGCCGTGTTCGCGCAGCCGCTCGACACGGACCTGCGCGGCAAGCGCGTCGCGTGGGTCGGCGACTGGAACGGCTATCTGGCGACCGAGCCGGGCGTGCTCGCGCAGTGCGAAACGGGGCTCGCGACGCTGCGCGAGATCGGCTGCGACGTCGACGCCGCGCTGCCGGCGTTCGCGCCGGAACGGCTCTGGCGGATCTGGCTCGCGCACCGGCACCTCCTGTCCGGCGGCGGGCTGCTCGCGCACTACCGCGATCCGGCGCGCCGCGCGCTGCTGAAGCCGGAGGCGGTCTACGAGGTCGAGGGCTTGCTCGCGCTGCCGGCGCAGGCGATCTTCGACGCGAGCGTCGAGCGCACCGCGTGGCACCAGACGCTGCTCGGCTTCTTCGAGCGCTACGACTTCATCGCCGCGCCGACCGCGCAGGTGTTTCCGTTCGACGTGGACGCACGCTGGCCGCAGCAGATCGCGGGCCGCGCGATGGACACCTATCACCGCTGGATGGAAACGGTCATGCCGTGGACGCTCGCGGGCTGCCCGGCGATCAGCGTGCCGGTCGGCTTCAACGCGGCCGGGCTGCCGATGGGGATGCAGCTGATCGGCCGGCCGCGCGCGGACCTGGCGGTGCTGCAGCTCGCGCGCGGCTACGAGCAGGCGGCCGACTGGGTCGGCCGACGGCAGCCGGGCTGGATGGCCGCGTAGGCGGCGATCGGGCGCAAGGGCAGGCCCCGCCGCCGACCGGCCGGATATTGCTGCGCAAAAGGAACGAATGCCGCAGCGGCCGTGATGTCGCGCAGCGGATGCGCGCGAATGCGCACACCCGTCACCCGCGATTTCGTATCGATGTGTATCAATCGTTGCGGCGTCGCGTAGCGGGCTTCGAAAATATCCGCCTCATCATTCCGGCACGGGAGAACAGGACATGAACAGGATTCGCGCGACGGGCAAGCGTCTGGCGTGGGCAGGCGCCGTTTGCGGCGCGCTGCTGAGCGGCGCCGCGCACGCGCAGCTCGACCTTCAATCGCTGGGCGCATCGCTGCTCGGCGGCGGGCAGCAGCAGGCGGCGCCGGCGCAGGGCGCGATCGGGCAACTGCTGCAGGCGTATGTCGGTGCGAATCAGCAGGTGCTGGCGGGACAGTCGTCGCTCGCGTCGGCGATGGGGCTCACCGGCGCGGCCGGCCAGGCCCAGCAGGCGGCGAGCCTGCTGGGCAGCGGCGGCAACGTGCTCACGCCGGCCACGCTGTCGCAGATGGGCGGCGCGCAGCAATCGGTGTCGCAGGCGCTGGGCCAGGCGTTCGCGACCGGCGGCGCCGCGCGCGGCCCGGTCGACAAGCAGGCGTTCAGCAACGGCCTCGCGTCGCTCGGCCAGGGCCTCACGCAGTATTCGCAGCTGCAGTCGGGGCTCGGCGGCCTCGGCTCGACGAACCCGGCCGAGCTGCTGCAGGCGGGCCTGAATCCGCAGAACGCACAGGCCGCGTCGTATATCGCGCAAAGCGCACCCGGCCAGCTGCAGTCGCTCGCGGCGACGCTGAGCCAGGCCGTCCAGTTCGCGACGAGCCAGGGCATCTCGGTGCCGTCGGTCGCGACGTCGGCGCTGAAGCTGCTGCCGTAACGCCGTCGCCCGCCCGGGTGCAGGGTCGTCGCTTACGATGACCTTGCGCTGCATGGGGATTTCAGCCGGTGCTATCGTGTGGCGTCCTCGCTCACGGTGCCGGCTCATGACTGACTCGTTCGACCTCTCACGCTATTTCGCCCGCATCGGTTACGACGGCCCCGTCGCGCCGACCCTCGACGTGCTGCGCCGCGTCCACCTGCTGCATCCGCAGGCGATCCCGTTCGAAAACCTCAATCCGCTGACCGGCGCGCGCGTCGCGCTCGACCTGCCCGCAATCGTCGACAAGCTGGTCGAGCGGCGGCGCGGCGGCTACTGCTTCGAGCTGAACAAGCTGTTCTACGCCGCGCTCACGCACATCGGCTTTCGCGTCACGCCGCTGATTGCGCGCGTGCGCTGGATGCAGGCGCCGGAAGACGTCACCGCGCAGACGCACATGCTGCTGCGCGTCGATCTCGACGATGCCGCGTGGTTCGCGGACATCGGCTTCGGCACGGCGACGCTGACCGCGCCGCTGCGTCATCTGCCGGGCGAGCGCCAGTTGACGCCGCACGGCGCGTTCCGCGTCGTCGACGCGCCGGTCGCGGGCGAGCTCGACATGCAGTGCGAGACGCCGGACGGCTGGCAGACGACCTACAGGTTCTCGCTGAAGCGGGCCGAATGGATCGATTACGAGAGCGCGAGCTGGTTCACGTCGACGTATCCCGATTCGCTGTTCGTCAACGACCTGATCGCGTGCCGCGTGCTGCCCGAGGGGCGCGTGTCGATGCTCAACGCGGTGTTCACGCAGCGCGACGCGACCGGCGCGGTGACGGCGACCGCTACCTTCGACGACGCGGCTGCGTGGAGCGCGTGCCTGCGCGATGCGATCGGGATCGACACGACGGGCTTCGATCTCGACGCGCTGTTCGCGCACGCGGCGGCGCGCAGCGCGGCGTCGCCGGGCGCACGCGGTCCGGTGACGAACGGGCGGGCTGTCGAGCGCTGACCGCAACGGGGACGATTGCACGGCAGCCGTCCCCGAGAGGATCACAAGGCCGTCACGAACGGCCGATCAGCCGCCGGAACGGCGCCATGCCCCGGCGGCGAAATGCGGAAACGGGTGGACGCATCGACATGGACCGAACGCTCAGGCCACCTCGCCGCCGCCGCGCACGACCGCCGCGGGCTGCATCTGCGCGAGATGACGCAGCAGCTTCGCGACCATCGCGACCACCGTGAGCGCGAGGATCACGAAGAACACCGCGAGCGGCGTCAGCACCTGCACCGACACGAAGCCGGCGAGCCCCATCATCGCCGACGACACGAGCAGCAGCGCGCAGCCGAGGATCGCGCTCGTCAGGCCCGCGATGTGCGGGAACAGCGCATTGCCCTTCGCCATCAGCGTCGGATACATCGCGCCGGCGCAAAACCCCATCACGAGCGCGGGCGTCGCGAGCGTCCACACGCGCAGGCCGACGGTCAGCGCCAGCGCGAGCATCGCGATCGCGGCGCCGGCCATCACGCGCGCGCCGAGCTGCAGCCGCCGCTCGGCGCTCGGCAGGCGCGGGCCGTGCACGCGGTTCGACAGCCCGCCGAGGAAGTACATCATCCCGATGCCGAGCGCGAGATAGCCGAAAAAGGTCGGCGGCTCGTGCAGCGTGGTCTGCACCATGAACGGCCCGACGATGTTGAACACGAGCAGGATGCTGTAGCACAGCCCCTGCGCGAGGAAGCAGCTATGGAACACCGGGCTCGACAGCACCTTGCCGGCGTTCGCCATCAGCGTGCGCGGCGCGAGGGGCACGGGGCGCGGCAGCGTCTCGCGATAGCCCCACAGCAGCGCCCACATCACGAGCGAGTACGCGAGCAGGAACACCAGGCAGGCCTGCCAGCCGAACCATGTCTGCAGGTGCGCGCCGATCACCGGCGCGACGATCGGCGCGAGCCCCCACGCGATCGACATGTAGGTGAACGCATGCATCAGCGCCTGCCCGGTGAACGAATCGGTGATGATCGCCTTCGCGAGCAGGTTGGTGGTCGCGATGCCGAAGCCCTGCAGACAGCGGGCGAGGAGGAACGTTTCCAGGTTCGTCGCGCCGAGCGACAGCAGGCAGCCGATCGTATAGACGACGAGCCCGAACGCGAGCACGCGCTTGCGCCCGAAGGCGTCGGCGACCGGCCCGAATACGAGCTGGCTGAACGCGTAGGCGGCCAGGTAGCCGGACACGCTCGACTGGATCGCCTGCGGCGACGTCGCGAAATAGCGGGCCATCGCGGGCAGCGCGGGCACGTAGATGTCGATCGCGAGCTGTCCGGCGGACGCGAACAGGCAGATCAGCAGCAACAGGAAACGCGGTGAATTCGTTGCGCGCGCGGGCGCGGCGGCGCGGTCGAGGCTTGAGTGGGGCATGACGGCAGGGAAGGAGCGGATTCCGGCAGCGCGCCGTCACGCGGTTCGGATGTCGAACGCTGGTGCGTCGTCGGCACTAATGCCCCGTATTGTGCCTGCTGCCGCGCAGATCGACGGGATTCCCATGGCGCGGGCAAGGTTGAGTGCCGCCGACACGCGGTGTCGGGAGCCGCGGCGGTCAGACGTAACGACCAATTCGGAGCCGAGCCCTTGCGCCGGGCCGCGCGGTGTTCTGCGTCGTCGGCGTGCCGATCGCGTGCGAGTTCGCCTTGCAGTGCGAGGTGCCGGGACGGGGCAAGGTTAGGGGCGAAGGGCCGGCAAAAACCTGTAGACCAGCTCGGTCGCCCCGTCTTGCCAAACTAGCGCTTGGCGGACGTACCGTATGTCGACGTGACGTGCGGGTCGAAGCATCCGGGGGTGTGATTATTCAGGAGCAGCTGCAATGAATATTGAACCTTGTCTCCTATCCCTTGAACAGTCCCGGACCAAACGGTTTGAGCGTTGTTATCTGCGCTGGGTTCGAAATTCAGCTTTTTCAAGATTTCGCCGGTAATCCCCGTAATTTTGACGTGCTGATCCGGGTCAATGGAATAAACAGTCCACCTGAGCGTATCTCCACTATTGCAGTACGTGAGCAATTCGTCGGTGCCTTCGGTGGTGTTGGGTTTGTTGATGTCGTCGACGATGACATCGTCCATCATGTATACGTAGTTTGCGACGTTTTGTCCGTTGTTCGTCGATTCGGTCACTGCATTAGCCACATTAACTGCAACGAGTATGTTAATGGTCGCCATGGTCGTCTCTCAAAAAAGAAGATGGGTTGGTCGTCGGGCTGATTGTTTGGGTCTGGTGATGATAAAGAATGTCTTTATGGGCGTGCCGGGTAGTTGATGAATCGGCTGAACTTGCTGCTGTTCAAGGACTTGGTGTCCCATTCCGGAGCCTTCACAGGCGCATCAAGAAAGATAAAGCTAAACCCGGATCCTGCGGCCTGGGCATTGCCATGACAACCCATGCAGCCACCCATGTTGACACTTTTCCCGCTGTGCGAAACATTTTTCAAGTCGTTTCCATTTTTGGTAAAGTCGGAAATGGTGAATTTTTTAGCTCGAAAATCGTCAAACTCTCCGCTGAATCGCTGAAGATTGTAGTCGGTTTCAATAACGCTGTTGGCCTGGTAGTAGGTCGATCGCGGGAATCTGTCGATTCCGGAAATTTTGTCTCCAAGCGGTACGTGCTGAACGTTGATGAGCTTGTAGTACAGCCAGACGGGCGGTGACTTGAAATTCCTGGGCGCCGCATACGACCGAATTGCATCGTGAGCCTGCTTGTTGGCGTATATTATTTCATCTGGTATGTCGTTTATTCTTTTGTTGACGAGAATTATCCCTCCGTCAAGCAGTCCGTGATTTTTGTCCGGGGCATTTTGGGATTGGATGTTTTGATAGTAAAGCTGTTTGTTCGGGCCGGCCGGATAGCTTTTGGGGGGCGCGAAAGTCTGGGTCGTGCCGGGTCCGGCATTGTTGGAGATTACGTTCGGCGTCATCGGTGTTACGTTCTTCAGCACGCTCCTGTAATTTCCGTCCTCATCCTCGATCGCATTTCCGTTGGCATCCGTTATATTATCCGCCTGCTCGAATGTCGTATAAATGAAATAGGGGGCGGATTTGGTTTTTCTGATGATGTGCAACCCGACGAGTCCCATGACTTCATCTACGGCCTTGATGTGAGTCCCGTCGTCCTGGCTCGTGTAGTGGCGAGCCAGGGTGGTGTAAAACCGGCCTGACTTCATTTCATCTGGAGTCAATCTTCTCCATGCCGCCTTGATTTCAATGGTGTCGATGGGGAGGCTTACGCATTTTACTCCGGGATATTTTTGATCCCTCGTGCCGTCGCAATCGGTGGACCCGGCAATCGGATCGCGTTTGGTAAGGTTGACGAAATCGGCCGTCCTCTTGAATATTTGAAGTTTACGCGGATCCCACCAGCTGTTTTCCGTGATGTACTTGTACTCGTTTCTATTGGCTTTTGCCATGAAGAGGATTTGCGAGTATTTGTCTCTCGACTCACTTGATACGACGCCGGCATAAATCTTATTCAGGCCAATTTGACTGTTTTCATCGAGGTTGATCCAGGGGGTCGGCCCGGAAGGGGTGGTAACATCTGCCTCCGCATACTTGTAGCTCGGCGCGTCGTCATAGCCGTAATCGCTGGCGGCTCCTTTTTCAAGCCCCGCGCGATTGTCTTCTGGAAATATTTCAACCTTTCCGCGAAAAGTGTGCCAGACGAGAGGGTCTTTGTATTGAGGGTCGCCGAACGGTTGATTCGGGTCAGGTTTGTCTCGAGGTTGCTTGTTGGTGTTATTGGCGAGCGCAGGCCAGTTCAGTGCAATAAACTGGTTCCAGGCAAAAGCTGCAGCCTGTTGCAGCGTTGCATGCGGCGCATCGGAATTATTGAGATCGTCAGGCAGCGAATAGCTGATCTTGATTGGATTTTTCGTATCATCACCATCAGGGGAGCTGCTCATTCCGATGGTCGGGTAAAGTGCAAGCGATACGCCCCCTGCAATCAGCGTCGCAGCGAGCAGCATGCGGGTACGGTATTTTCCAGGCTGCAACATATTATCCTCTCCCGATCGAAGATTCCTGATCCTGGTAGCAGTTTTCCGGGGGCCGCAAGCACGGGGAATATCTACCCGTGCCTGTCCCAGCTACTATTCGTCGCCGGATCGGCTGACCGGATTGCCAAGATACGCCTTGACATCGCCAGCAGAAGCGTTGGGAAACATTTTATTGATGAGCTGCGGATTGGCTTCAAAGAAGTTTCTGATGCCGCCTGAAAGCTGAAGCGAATAATCGAGGGATACACGTTTCACATTGTCGTTCTGGAGCGGCGTCCCCGGTCCGAACGGCGTCCCTGAAGGAATGTTGCGGAACCACCATCCAATGATTTCCGGGGGCGCGTCCTTGGGCGGGACCATTCCCGCACTCAGCGGCCATTGCGAAGTCGAGTGACATGACATGCAGGCCGATCGGGGATTGTCGACGGGGCCATTAAGGCGGCTGGCAGGGCGAGGGGGCTGATAACCGTAATGGAGCATCTTCACATCCGGGTTGAGCCATGTCTGAGTCAGCTTGACGGGCGGCGTAAGCTTGTCGGGATCATTGCCCCACATGACGCCGACGGGATAAACCTGCTCCCAGTTCCTCAATGGGTTCACTCTTCTTTTCGGTGGCTTGAAGTCGGGGCCGCCGCCGTAGACGAATGTGCCGAATACCCAACCCGTTTCCTTGGCGCGTTCGTCCTTCACCGCAATGTCGATTTGCAGCAAGCGAACCGTCGTTACACAACGCTTGCTATTCAGCGTCGGGTTTTGGTCGTGCACGTCGCAATAAACGTAGGCCTTCCATTCGGGCGCGCCTGCGAGAAAGGGAACCTCATTCGGAGTCGCTGTCGTAAAAAGCAATTTTCCCGAAACGGTTCCTTCAGGAAAGATTCCCGCAGTGGGATCCGGTTTCCCATGATCTTTCCAGACCTTCCCGAACGTGACGCCGCCCGGCGCGTTATAAAAACCGACCGCGTAGTTATTCCAATACGACGTCTGTTGTTTGGCGAGCTCGCCGGGCTGCGACACGCGCTCCCGCGTCAATCCATGGATGAACTCACGCCCTTCCTTGCCGTAATCTTGCCAAGGGGCGTGATACCACTTGCGCCTCGAATTGCGCGCTGGATCGAAATTGTATTCGTAGTCTGCGGGGGTCGCCCGGATGTTCCCGTCATAGAAATACGTGAGAGCCGAAAGGATGTAGCGTTTGGGATCGCTAATCGGATCGTATTTGCGCCACGGTTGGTAATCTTTCGGCGCGTGGTCGGGGTAGTCCTGCGATAGCTTGAAAACGTGACCGGGCCACCCGGGCAATGGGTTCATCAATGCATCGCAGAATGGCGTTGTCGGCGTATCGCAGTCGTTGCCAATGCCTTTTGCGTTGGCGGGAAAGGCGGCACCAGCCGCGGATATGAAAGCGCCCGCATAAAGCGCCGCTGCCGCCCACCGGGAAAGACGCCGACCTGAACTCGAGATATTGCTGACGTTCATAGGGACTCCGGATCTGTATTGTTTGATCTTCTAACGGCAAACGTAATGAATCGACGGGAGTTGCAATATCCCGTGTGATCGCGTCAACGAATGACGGAACATTTTCACAAAACGAAAAACTCGATTTTCGTAGAATTCAGGTATGCCCCATACAGACTAGTTCGCGTATGTGCCCTTTACAACTGTCATTTTTGATGAAAGCGCGTCGGCCGCTGATCGAGAGATGGCAGCGATTCGTGAAGCGTCGGAATCCGGAGTGTTTATATATGGCCGTCAGCGAAATGCGAGCGTCTTACGGCCAGTCGCGCAGGCAACCGCATGATGCGAGGGAACCCATATGGTGGGTTGGAACGACCGGACGGCAAGGCATTGACCGCCGCCGGCACGCGGTGTCGGGCCGACCGGCGCGTCGTCGAGATCTCATCGGCCAAGCACGGCACTCATCCGTCGATCAGGGCGGACCGGTGAACGCCGGCTGCGGTCACGCCCGCTCCAGCACCGCCATCTCCCTCACGATCACGAGCAGCACGGCGAGGCTCGCGCCGCCCGTCGCGCGCAGGTCGGCGAGCAGATGTGCATAGCGCTCGAGCGCGGCCTCGCGCCGTGCGCGCCACGCGTCGACGATCGCCTCCGGCGTCGCCGTTTCGGCGGCTTCGCCGAGCGCGCTCGTCGTCAGCGCGCGCTTGAGGCGCGCGACGTCCGCGAGCGCCGCCGCGCGCGCCATCATGTCCCAGTGCGTGGGCGTCGGCAGCGCCGCCGCGCGCTCGCTGATCCAGCCGTAATTGAGCTGCGTGCCGAGCGCGAAGTACACGCCCGCGACGAGCTCCAGGCTGCGGTTGCAGGTCGCGGCCACCTCGGCGATGTCGAGCAGCGCGGCCGAGATGTCGCCGCTCGCGACGCGCACCGCGAGCGCGCTGTCGACGCCCGCGTCGACCAGCACGCGCTGCCGCTCGGACAGCGCGTCGAGATCGGCGGCCGGCAGCAGCGCCGGCAGTTGCGGCGCGAGCCGCTCGGCGGCGTCGCGGCAGCGCGCGAGCAGTTCGCCGACGCCGCCGTCGCCGATCGCACCGGCCTGCAGGTGCCGCAGGAACCACAGCGCCGCGCGTTCGAGCAGCCGCGCGACGTCGACGAACATGCGCGCCTGCACGTCGTCGGCGACGCGGTTGTCGAGTGCATCGATGTCGCGCCAGACCGCGTCGAGATCGAACACGTCGCGCGCCATGATGCACGCGCGCACGATATCGCCGGGTTGCGCGTCGGTTTCCTCCATCAGCCGGTGCACGAACGCGCAGCCGACCCGGTTGACGAGCGCGTTCGTCAGGTGGGTCGCGAGGATCTCGCGGCGCAGCGGATGGCGGCGCATCGGCTCGCTGAAGCGCTGCTGCAGCGGCTTCGGGAAATAGTCGACCAGCATGCCGGCCACGAGCGGGTCTTCCGGCACGTCGGATTCGAGCAGCGCGTCGTACAGCCACATCTTGCTGTATGCGAGCAGCACCGCGCGCTCCGGCGACGTGAGGCCGAGCTTCGCGGCCTGGCGCTCGGCGACGTCGTCGTCGGTCGGCAGGAACTCGATCACGCGGTTCAGCCGCCCCGCACGTTCGAGCCAGTGCATCAGGCGCGCCTCGGCGTCGAGCAGCTCGACCGTGTAGCGGCCTGCGATCGACAGCGCCTGGGTCTGGTAGTAGTTGTCGCGCAGCACGAGCAGCCCGACCTCGTCGGTCATTTCGGCGAGCAGCGCGTTGCGCTGCTTCTCGGTCATCTCGCCGTCGGTGACGACCAGCCCGAGCAGGATCTTGATGTTGACTTCGTGGTCCGAACAGTCGACGCCGGCCGAGTTGTCGATCGCGTCGGTGTTGACGCGTCCGCCGCGCTGCGCGAACTCGATGCGCCCGAACTGCGTGAAGCCGAGGTTGCCGCCTTCGCCGACGACTTTGCAGCGCAGGTCCGCGCCGTTCACGCGCACCGCGTCGTTCGCGCGATCGCCGACCTGTGCGTTGGTCTCGCGGGCCGCTTTCACGTAGGTGCCGATCCCGCCGTTGTACAGCAGGTCGACCGGCGCCTGCAGGATCGCGCGGATCAGCTCGTTCGGCGCGAGCGCGGCCGCGTCGATGCCGAGCGCGGCCTGCACCGCGGCAGACAGCGGGATCGTCTTCGCGGTGCGCGGATAGACGCCGCCGCCCGTGGAGATCGCTGCCGAATCGTAGTCGGCCCAGCTCGACCGCTCGAGCGCGAACAGCCGCGCGCGCTCCGCGAAGCTCGCGGCCGGATCGGGGTTCGGGTCGAGGAACACGTGCCGGTGGTCGAACGCCGCGACGAGCCGGATGTGCGGCGACAGCAGCATGCCGTTGCCGAACACGTCGCCCGACATGTCGCCGATGCCGACCACCGTGAAGTCGGTCGTCTGCGTATCGACGCCCATCTCGCGGAAATGCCGCTTGACCGACTCCCACGCGCCGCGCGCGGTGATCGCCATCTTCTTGTGGTCGTAGCCGACCGAGCCGCCCGACGCGAACGCGTCGTCGAGCCAGAAGCCGTATTCGTGCGAGATCGCGTTCGCGTAGTCGGAGAAGGTGGCCGTGCCCTTGTCGGCCGCGACGACGAGATACGGATCGTCGGGATCGTGCCGCACGACGTCGGGCGGCGGCTCGACCGCATTGCCGGCGAGGTTGTCGGTCAGGTCGAGCAGGCCGCGCAGGAACGTCTGGTAGCACGCGACGCCTTCGCGCATCCACGCGTCGCGGTCGCTCGGCGGCGGCGGGTTCTTCACGACGAAGCCGCCTTTCGAGCCGACCGGCACGATCACGACGTTCTTCACCATCTGCGCCTTCATCAGGCCGAGCACCTCGGTGCGGAAATCCTCGCGGCGGTCGGACCAGCGCAGGCCGCCGCGCGCGACGCGCCCGCCGCGCAGGTGCACGCCCTCGACGCGCGGCGAATACACCCAGATCTCGAACATCGGCTTCGGCTCGGGCAGGCCGGGCACTTTCGCGGGATCGAACTTGAACGACAGGTACGGCTTGGGCTCGCCGTCAGCGTCGTGCCGGAAGTAGTTGGTGCGCTCGGTCGCGTTGATCACGCCGAGGAACTGGCGCAGGATCCGGTCCTCGTCGAGATTCGGCACCTGGTCGAGCGCGGTCTCGATCGCCTTCAGCAGCCGCTCGGCCTGTGCGTCGCGCGGGCTGCCGATGCGCGGATCGAAACGCACGACGAACAGCTCGACGAGCTGCCGCGCGATCGCCGGATTGCCGGTCAGCGCGCGCTCGATGTACGCATCGCTGAACGTCGAGCCGACCTGCCGCAGGTACTTCGCATACGCGCGCAGGATCGTGACTTCGCGCGCGCTGAGGTGTGCGCGCAGCACGAGCCGGTTGAAATCGTCGTTCTCGATCCGGCCGCTCCAGATCCGGTCGAACGCGTCCTCGAACAGCCCCTTCACGCGCTCGATGTCGAACTCGGTGTCGTCCGCCATTTCGAGGCCGAAATCGTGCACCCATGCGGGCGCGCCGTCCTGCGCCTGGATCCGGTACGGCCGTTCCTCGTCGACGCGCACGCCGAGGTGTTCGAGCATCGGCAGGCTGCGCGACAGCGCGATCGGCTCGCCGGAGCGGTAGACCTTGAAGCGGAACGCGCGCGCTTCGGCCTCGATCGGCCGGTAAAGGTTCATCGCGAGGCGCCCGGTGCCGTTCACGCGCTCGATCAGTTCGATGTCGCGCACCGCGGTGCGCGCCGGATAGTCGTCGCGGTAGCCGGCCGGGAACGAATCGGCATAGCGCTGCAGCAGGCGGTTGCCTTGCTCCTCGCCGAACGCGTCGAGCAGCGCGTCCGACAGGTCGTCCTGCCAGCGGCGCGTGACCTGGATGAGGCGCGTCTCGAGCTCGCGTGTGTCGACGTCGGGCATCGTGCCCGGCTCCGCATGCACGACGAAGTGGATCCGCGCGATCGCGGATTCCGACAGCAGCGGCGTGAATTCGACGTTGATGCCCTTGAACGCGTCGACGAGCAGCCGCGCGATGCGCCGGCGCAGGTCGGTGGTGTACTTGTCGCGCGGCACGTACACGAGGCACGACACGAAGCGGTCGAAGCGGTCGCGCCGCACGAACAGGCGCGTGCGCTGATGCTCCTGCAGCCGCAGCACGCCGAGCGCGATGTCGTAAAGCTGGTCTTCGTCGGCCTGGAACAGCTCGTCGCGCGGATAGGTTTCGAGCACCGTCACGAGCGTCTTGCCGAGATGGCCTTTCGGCAAAAAGCCCGCGCGCCGCACGATGTTCGCGCACTTGCGCCGCACGATCGGGATTTCCGAGCTGGACACCATGTACGCGGTCGACGTGTAGAGCCCGATGAAGCGCCGCTCGCCGCAAACCTTGCCGTCGGGGCCGATCAGCTTGACGCCGACGTAGTCGAGATAGCCGGGGCGGTGCACGGTCGCGCGCGAGTTCGCCTTGGTGAGGAAGATCGGCCAGGCGCCGTGGATGATTTCCGCCGCGGCGGGCGGCAGCGGCGTCAGGTCCGGCGTGCCGGGCGTGCGCAGCGCTTCGCGCAGGATGCCGAAGCCCGAGCCTTCGACGCCGCGCAGCGCGAAGCCGGCGCCGTGGGACACGAGCGCGTAGTCGCGCTGCCCGAGGAACGTGAAATGGTCGGCCACCATCCATTCGAGGAACGCGCGCGCCTCGATGTCTTCGGCGCTCGTCTCGCGCGCCTTCATCTCCTTGATCGTGCTGCGCGCGATGTCGACGATCTTCGGCCAGTCCTCGACCGACGCGCGCACGTCGCCGAGCACGCGCGCGATGTCGTTGCGCAGCGAGTCGAGCTTCGCCGCGTCGCCGCAGCGGTCGACCTCGAAATGAATGAACGACGCGAGCTGCGAGTGCCCGTCGTCGGTCGCGAGGCCGCCCACGTCCGCGCGCTCGATATTGCCGTTCTTGCCGCGCCAGATCCGGAACACGGGGTGCATCGCCGAGTGCAGCGCAAGGCCGAGGCGGTTGACGGCCATCGACACCGAATCGACGAGGAACGGCATGTCGTCGTTGACGATCTCGATCACCGTGTGGTCGGAGTGCCAGCCGTGCTGTTCGAGGATCGGGTTGTACACGCGCAGCCGCTCGCTGCCGGGCACGAATTTCTGGGCGGTTTGCCAGTGCGCCATCGCGGCGCCGTACAGGTCGGCGATGCCGCGGCATTGCAGGTCGTCGGCGTCGACGAAGTCGTAGTAATGGCGAAGGAAGGGTTCGACGATCCGGAACGTCGCCTCGGGCAGGCGCTCGCGCGCGAATTCGACGACGTCGGAGAGCAGGTGTGCGACGACTTCTTCGTTCTTCGCTTCCATGGCGCGTTCTCCTCTCGGGTGGCCATCGACTGCTTCGTCAGTGGGCCATTATGCGCCGAATGCGCGACAACGCCATGTGCGGGTGCACATCACCGGGAAGACACGGACGGCGGCGCCGGAGAAACGGTAAGACGTGCTTACGTCAGCGGAAAGGCCGCCGCGAAGCGCTCAACCCTCGTCGCTCCACAGCTTGCCGCCCGTCGCCCAGTTCTCCTTCTTCACGTCGGTCAGGATGATGTCGACCGAGCCCGGCTCGCAGCCGAGCGTCTCGCAGGTGACGCGCGTGATCGCCTCGACGAACCGGCGCTTCTGCTCGACGGTGCGGCCTTCGAACAGCTGGATGTTGAATGTCGGCATGGGTTTCTCCTGTCAGGTCGGGAAGGTCGGAAAGTTCGGAACAATTCAATCGCGATACGACGGATCGATCCGGTCGACGCGGCGCAGCAGCGCGGGCCACTCCAGTTCGCCTTCGATCGCGCCGCCGTCGCGCAACTGCTCGGCGGTGCGCGCGGCGACGGCCGGCTCGGGCAGCACGAGCGGCCCGCCGCCTGCCTGCGCGCGCACCTGGATGTCGCACGCCTTGATCAGCGTATCCATCCGCACGTAGGCCTCGGCGACCGTGCGGCCGACCGTCAGCGTGCCGTGGTTGCGCAGCAGCATCGCGGATTTCGCGCCGAGGCTCGCGGTCAGCCGCGCGCCCTCGGCCGGCGAGAACGCCAGCGCCTCGTAGTCGTGATACGCGAGATCGCCGTAAAAGCGCAGCGCATGCTGCGATGCGGGCAGCAGCCCGTCGCGCTGGATCGACACCGCGATGCCGGCCGTATTGTGCAGGTGCATCACGCACACCGCGTCGGGACGCGCCGCATGCACGGCCGCGTGCAGCGCGAAGCCGGTCACGTTGACCGGGTGCTCGCCGTCGCCGATCCGGTTGCCGGCGAGGTCGATCTTCACGAGGTTCGACGCGCGCACCTCGTCGAACGTCAGCCCGAACGGATTGATCAGGAAGCGGCCGGGCTCGCCCGGCACGGCCGCGGAAAGATGCGTGTAGATCAGGTCGTCCCAGCCGTTCAGCGCGACGAGCCGGTACGCGGCGGCGAGATCGACGCGCAGCCGGCGTTCGGCGTCCGAGATCGGGCCGCCGGGCGTGACGGCGTCAGGACGGTGAGCGAATGACGACATCGGCTTCTCCCAGGGTGAAGCGGCGCACGACCCATACGGTGAGCCACGACGCCAGCACGAACGGCGCGGTGAGGGCGGTGACGCCCGCGCGCATCGCGAGCGCCTGCAGCAGCGCGGCGAGCACCGCGGCCGCCAACGCGGCGCGCGCGCCGCGCGGCATCAGCGCAAGCGCGGCCAGCGCGCCATTGAAGCCTGGCAGACCGTCCGCGAGCGTCGCGGCGCCGGCGCCGAGCGCGATCAGCAGCGCGGACGACACGGCCGCGCCGCCGAGCGCGAACGCGGCCGCGCGGCGCGACGCGGCCGCGAGCCCGGCGACGATCAGCGCGCCGGCCCATGCGCCTTGCGCGAAGGCGGCCTGCGCGACGCCGGCGAGCAGCGCCGGTGCGAACGCCGGCAGCGTCAACGATACGCCGGCTGCGCTCGCGCCCGCATGCTGCGTCGCGACAAACGGCAGCCACAGCGCGGTGACGGCGAGGCACGGGCTCGAATACGGGCACTGGCGCCATGTCTCGAGCGGCCGGCGCAGCGCGCGCTGCACGAGCGCCGCACCCGCCGCGGCGAGCGGCGCGAGCGCGACGGCCGCGAGCGGCTGCGGCGCGAACGTGACGGCGGCCAGCGCGGCGAGCGCGCCGTTGAAGCCGTGCAGCCCCGCTTCGACGTCGCCGCGCGCGGCGCCGGTCAGCACGGCGACCATGTTGGCCGCCGCCGCGCCGAGCAGCGCCGCGCACGCGAGCCGCGCGTCGGTGAGCGCCAGCGCGGCGAGCAGCAGTGCGCCCGTCAGCGCGTTCGCTTGCAGCACGATCTGCCCGAGGCTGCGCAGCAGGATGCGCAGGTCGATCGACGGCGAGGCGGGCTGGGCAGTGGACATGACGGCGGCAGTGCAGGATGAGCCGCGAGGATAGGGCAGATCGGCATGCACCGGAATAGGGAATCGTGGATACCGGGAATTTGTGCGACGATGCCCGGCATTCGACAACGAGCAAGGAGGCAGGACGATGCGTGAAGTGCGTTGGGCGTCGCTCGAAGGCGACGGGATCGAACATCTGGCGTTCGACCGCAGCGACGGCGGGATCGTCGTGGAAAGCGTGGTGGTCGGCCAGCGGTACGGCAAGTCCTACGGGCTCGCGTACCGGGTGGTCTGCGACGCGCGATGGCGGGCGACCTACGCGGTGCTCAAGGTGATGGGCGGCGGCACGCTCGAGCTGCACGGCGACGGCCTCGGCCATTGGCGCGACGGCTCCGGGCGGGCGCTGCCGGAACTGGACGGCTGCATCGACATCGACATCGCGGCGACGCCGTACACGAACTCGCTGCCGATCGGCCGCCTCGGGCTTGCGCGCGGCGAGCGGCAGCCGATCGACGTCGTCTACGTGTCGACGCCGGACCTGAAGGCGACCCGGGTCCAGCAGGCATACGCGTGCATCGAGCCGGGCCGGCGCTACCGCTACGAAGGCATCTTCCGGGATTTCACCGCCGAGATGGACATCGACGACGACGGCCTCGTGATCGACTACGAGACGTTGTTCAGGCGCTTGCCGGCAATCCGCTGAACGGGCGCGGCCGTCTTCGTCTCGTGGGCGGCCGCGAAGCGGTCGATCCGCGCCGCGATCAGGTCGGGGTCGCGCAACACGATCCAGTGCGCGCCGTCGATTTCCTCGCGCACGTGCTCGCCGAGCCAGCGGTCGAGGCCGGCCGACATCTCCGGCGTCACGTAGCGGTCGCGCACCGGCACGAGGATCTGCACCGGCGCCTGTGCGTGACGCTCGCGCGGCCGCCGGGCCCGCGCGATGAAGTTCGCGCGGTACATCTGCATGCCGTTCAGCGCGTTCTTCAGTTGCGCGGGGTCGCGCTCGGGGCGAACCCGTTCGGTGAGCTGCAGCCAGCGCGGCCACAGCGCCGCGCCGCCGAGCCGCCACACCAGCGACGGCACGAGCGGCAGGTGGAAGAACGCGATGTACCACGACCTCAGGCTCTGCCGGAGCCGCATCCTCGCGCGGAACACATGGTCGAGGCACGGCCCGGAGATCGACGTGTACGACGCGATGCGCCCGCGCAACGCCGGATCGGTCACGGCTTCCCAGCACTGGATCGACCCCCAGTCGTGGCCGACGAGGTGGAACGGCCGGCCGCCGCAGGTGGCGTCGGCGACGGCCTTCAGGTCGTCGGCGAGCCGTGCGAGCGTGTAGTCGGCGCGGCGGCGCGGCGCGTCGGAGGCGCCCGCGCCGCGCACGTCGTACGCGATCACGCGGTAGCGTTTCGCGAGCCGCGCGCGGATCGGCTCCCACACCCGCGCCGAATCGGGGTAGCCGTGCACGAGGATCACCGGCGGCGCGCGGCGCGAGCCGCTCGCGTAGACGGCGAGCTTCACGTCGCCGGACTGGACGGTCAGCATCTCGCTTGCGCGCGCCATCGCGTCACGCCTGCGGGACCGGATGCAGCGGCACGCGGCGCGGCGCGGCCTGCGCGGCGTAGCGCGCGTTGGTCGCGTCGATGTTCGCGAGCAGCGTGTCGAGCCCTTGCAGGTACTGGTGGTTGTCGTGGTCCCACGGATGGAAGCCCGGCCGGAAATAGTCGAGCCATTCTCGCGCGATGCTCGGGAACACGCCATGCTTCGGGCTGTACAGGTACTTCACGAGCCGCCACATGCCGCCGAATTTCCCGTGACGGCGCCGATGCGCGAGCATCAGGCGCACGTGGAAGTCGAACACGATCGTCCAGAACATCAAGGTCGTCGTCAGCATCGTGCCGGTGCGCAGCAGGTAGCTGCCGAGGCCCGGCTTCATCACGGCGTTCCACACGTCGTACGACACCGCCTTGTGCTCGGTCTCTTCCATCGCGTGCCACATCCACATCTGCTGGTAGCCCTCGACGGAGCCGTCGATGCGGTGCTCGTGGCCCGACAGCAGCTGGTTCGCGAGAATCGCCGTGTAGTGCTCGAGCGCGATCGTGATCGCGAGCTGCATCGAATGCGGCAGCACCTTCTTGAACCAGCCGAGGATCGCCCACAGGCGCTTGTCGAGCTTGTGCGCGGGCAGCCCCGACGCCTGCAGCAGGTCGTTGTACTCGATGTGCTCGCGCGTGTGCATCGCCTCCTGGCCGATGAAGCCCATCACCTGCTTCTTCAGTTCCGGGTCGTCGATCCGGTCGCGGTAGTTGCGCACCGAGTCCATGAAGAACCGTTCGCCGGCCGGGAACAGCAGCGACAACGCGTTCATGAAGTGGGTGACGGGCACGCCCTGGACATGCCAGTCGCGCGCGTGCGCCGGGGGCAGCGCGAAACGGATGTCGCGCCGCACGGGCATCATCTGCGGTGTCGTCATGATTGTTCTCCTCCCTGATTGCCAGCGTTGTTGTACGTTGCGTGGGCCGGTGCGGGCGCGCGCGCGGCGCGGCGGCGCGCTTTCGCGGCCTCGTGCCTGGTTGCGAACACAACCAGTGCCTGATACGCGGCCGGCAGGATGCGCGCGAGCCAGTCGGCGCCGCGCGCGTCGCGCCCGATCAGCACGCGGCGCTTGTTGCGGCGCACGCCGGCGAGGATCGCTCGCGCCGCGTCGTCGGCGGTCGTGATGAAGAATTTCTCGAACGCGTCCTTGCCCTGTTGCTCGCTCTCGACCATGAAGCCGACCATGTTCTTCGCGACGCGGCTCGACTGCGCGATGTTGGTGCGGATGCCGCCCGGGTGCACACAGGTCGCCGACACGCCGCAGTTCATCATGTCGAGCTCCTGGCGCAGCGATTCGGTGAAGCCGCGCACCGCGTACTTGGTCGCGTTGTACCCGCTCATGCCCGGTTGCGCGAAGATCCCGAAGATGCTCGACGTGTTGATCACGTGACCGTCGCCGGACGCCTTCAGGTGCGGCAGGAACGCCTTCGTGCCGTGCACGACGCCCCAGAAGTTGATGTTCACGATCCATTCGAGATCGCTGTATTCCATCCCGTCGATCGTGCTCGACAGCGCGACGCCCGCGTTGTTGAAGATCAGGTTGACCTTGCCGTGTTCCTGCGCGGTGTCGTCGGCCCACGCGAACATCGCGGCGCGCTCGCCGACGTCCAGCACGCGCGTCGTCACACGCACGCCCGGCGCGACCGTGCGGACGATCCGTTCGGTTTCGGCGAGGCCGACCGCGTTCTTGTCGGCGAGCGCCACGTGGCAGCCGGCCTGCGCGAGCTGCACCGCGAGCGCGCGGCCCATGCCCGAGCCCGCGCCGGTGATCGCGGCGACCTTGTTGGCGAAATCTCTCATGTCTGTTGGCTCCTGTTCGAGGCTCAGGCCGCTTCGGCGGAAGCGGAAGCGGCGGAGGCGGGCGCGGCGGTCGGCCGCGCGGCCGTGTCGTGTTGCGGGACGCCGTACGCGTGATAGTCGGCCATCGAGAAGCGCGCGGTCGCCTGCCGGAAGCGCCACGTGAAGCCCGGCCACAGCGTCGTGTTCTTGCCGGTGCGCGGGTCGAGATACCAGCTCTTGCAGCCGCCCGTCGACCAGATCGCCTTCTTCAGCCGGCCCTGCAGGTCGTGGTTGAACCGCGCCTCGACGAGCGGGCGCACCTCGATCGCGTCCGCGCGCTCGCGGCGCATCGCCTGCAGCGCGCCGAGGATGTACTCGATCTGCGACTCGATCATGAACACCATCGAGCTGTGGCCGAGGCCGGTGTTCGGGCCGACGAGCATGAAGAAGTTCGGATAGCCGGGCAGCGTCGTGCCGAGATACGCATGTGCGCCGTCGCGCCACGCATCGACGATGTCGAGGCCGCCGCGGCCGACGATCGCGCCGCGCGGAAACGGATCGGCAACCTGGAAGCCGGTGCCGTAGATCAGGCAGTCGACTTCGTGGCGCTTGCCGTCGGTCGTGACGACCGCGTTTTCTTCGATCCGCTCGATGCCGGTCGTGATCACGTCGACGTTCTTGCGCGACAGCGCCGGATAGTAGTCGTTCGAGATCAGCACGCGCTTGCAGCCGAGCGTGTAGTCCGGCGTCACGGCGCGGCGCAGGTCCGGATCGGGAATCTGCTTCCTGATATGGCGCAGCGCGAGCTTCTGCACGTTCCTCATCAGCGACGGATGGATCGCGAAGCCGAGCACGCGCGACTCGAGCATCCAGTAGATGCCGCTCCTCACGGCCTTCTGCGTGAACGGCAGCGTGCGGAACAGCCACTGCTCGAGCTTCGTCACGTTGCGGTCCGGCTTCGGCATGATCCACGGCGGCGTGCGCTGGAACAGCGCGAGCGCCTTCACGCGCGGCGCGATCTGCGGGACGAACTGGATCGCGCTCGCGCCGGTGCCGATCACCGCGACGCGCTTGCCGTCGAGCGAGTAGTCGTGGTCCCACTGCTGCGAGTGGAACGCGCGGCCCTTGAAGGTCTCGATGCCGGGGATCGCCGGCAGCGCCGCGCGCGACAGGCCGCCCATCCCCGACACCAGCACGCGGGCAGACAGCCGCTTGCCGCTCGCGAACGCGAGGCGCCAGCGCTGCGCGGTCTCGTCGTACTCGGCGCGCTGCAGTTCGTGGTTCAGGCGCAGGTGCGCGCCGATCCCGAAGCGCTGCACGCAGTCTTCGAGATACGCGCGGATTTCCGGCTGCGGCGCGAACATGCGCGTCCAGCGCGGGTTCGGCGCGAACGAGAACGAGTAGACGTGCGATTGCACGTCGCATGCACACCCGGGGTAATGGTTGTCGCGCCACGTGCCGCCGACCGACGCCGCCTTCTCGAGCACGACGAAATCGGTCACGCCCGTCTGCCGCAGGCGAATGGCCATCCCGAGACCGGCAAAGCCGGTGCCGATGATGGCGATGTCGACGGTTTCGTCGGGGCCGTCGTGACCAGGGGCGCCGAAAGGCAACGTGCGAGCATTCATCCGGGTGTCTCCGTTATGGCTCATTTTTGAATGTTACATTGCTTGATGTAACGATAGTGGGTGAACCTGGAAACCGCAAGGGGCTAGACGGTGGGCTCTAATGGCCGGAAGCCTTGTGGGAAAAGGCGGAGGCGGGTTTGGAACGGTACGGCGGAGAGGCCGTTGGCGGGGCAGCGAGGCCCGTGGAACGCGGGTTGGCGGGGGCGGCTCAGACCGCCGGCGCGCGACGGTCTGTTTGAAATCGAATCAGGGGCGGATCGAACGGCCGGCCGTCTCATGGAAAACCCCGGCGACGATCGTGACCTGCGCGAGCGCGTACAGCGCCCAGATCAGGTAGTCGATGCCGGCGAATCCGCCGAGGAAGCGGCCGACGCCGATCAGCGTGTCGGAGCCGACGAAGATCAGGCTGCCGAGCGCGACGAGCGGGCCGCGGGTGCGCGCGGCGAGCGCGAAGCTCGCCATCGCGCACAGCACGAGCATGTAGACGGCGACCGGCGCGGCCAGCTCGCCGAGATGCGGGAAGAACGCGGCGTAGAAGGCCGGGGCCGCAAGCCACAGCCCGACCAGTGCGGCGACGCGCCAGCCGTGTGGGCGTGCGCGCCAGCGCAGAAAAATCGCGCAATAGCCCAGATGCGTGAGCAGGAACGCGCCGAGCCCGCCGACGAACGATGGCGGCCAGCCGGGTAGCGCGAGCAGCACGTCGCCGAGCACGGCGGCCGCGAGCGCCGCGCACAGCCACGCGCGTTCGCGCGGCGCGTCGCACGCCCAGGCCGTCGCGAGCAGCAGCACGCCCATCGCGGCCTTCGCGGCGGCTTGGCCGGGATAGGGTGCGGCGGCGAGCGACAGGCCGTACGCGAGCGCGGCGGCGACGGCGAGCGGCCAGAGGCGGCGATAGGCGGCGGGAAGCGTGGCGGTCACGGCGGGCGTCTCCGGGAGTCTTGTTGTCGTTGTCATGGTCGGGCGCGCGGGGGCGGCCGCCGGTCATTATGGAGAAGAAAGGCCGCGCGAAAACCGGCGAACTCCTCTAGTCGCGGTGCGGGCCGTCCGCCGCGCATCCGGTTCGCCGTGCGCGGCAGCCCTGGCTCAGGGCACGGTTGGACGGTCCGCTCTGTCAGTTGGCCGGTACCCGCTTGCCGGCGCTTCCCGATGCACTTACCGTAGTACGAGGCGGCAGTCCTGAGAGCCGCGACTGGGACGAACCATGGATCAAAGCGAAGACTTTATCGTGCGCACCATGTCGGCCGGCGAGGTGGCCATGTCGGTCGAATGGGCGGCTGCAGAAGGGTGGAACCCCGGCCGGCATGACCCGCGATGTTTCAGGGAAGCGGACCCGGCCGGTTTTTTCGTCGGCGTTTGGCGCGGTGAACCGGTCGCGTGTCTCGCCGCCGTCGCCTATGACGAACGCTTTGGCTTCATCGGTCTCTACATCGTGAAACCCGGGTTTCGCGGCAAAGGCTTCGGCATGCGAATCTGGCAGCACGGCATGCGCTATCTTGGAGACCGCAACGTCGGCCTCGATGGTGTCGTCGCCCAGCAGGCGAACTACCGGAAATCGGGGTTCCGGCTCGCGTACCGCAACATCCGCTATCAGGGGCGCGTGGAAGGCATCGGGTGCGCGCAGGTAGCGGCAGCGGCCGATGTGCCGTTCGAGCAGTTGCTTGCCTACGATCGCCAGTGTTTTCCCGCGGCGCGCGAGCGTTTCGTGTCCGCCTGGATTGCGCAGCCGGATGCCGTTGCGCTCGCTACGGTCGACGCCGGCCGTGTCGCGGGATACGGCGTCGTGCGCCGCTGCAACGCGGGCTGCAAGATCGGCCCGCTCTTCGCCGATGACGCAGGCGTTGCCACCGGGCTGTTTCGCGCGCTGGCGGCGAGCATGCCCGGCGAGGTCATCGTGCTCGACGTGCCCGAAACGAACCCTGCGGCCGTCGCGCTGGCGGAACGGCACGGCATGACGAGCGTCTTCGAAACCGCGCGGATGTACACGAAAGACGCGCCTGCGATCGCGATCGATCGCGTGTTTGGGGTGACGTCGTTTGAGCTGGGGTGATGGGGGGCGGGGCTGAGCGTTACCGCTCGGTTGCCAAAGCCCAAGTTGCTGAACATACCCCGTGAATCACTCAATTTGGCGCGGTCATGGGTGGGCAGCCCGCCAGCAACGCACTTATCGGTATCAGTGAAAGCCGTTTGAAGAAAAAAAGGCCGACGGGCAGGGCGCCCGTCGGCCTTTTTTGAAATGCGGGCGCGCCGCGCCGCGCGTTACTTCGCCGCGAGCGCGGTCGCCACGCGCTTGTCCGTCCACGCGTTGTCGCCGACGACGAGCTTCTGCGGAATCAGCTTCGCGTCATGAAACGCATCCGCGACGCCCTGCTGGGTCGCGACGATCCGTTCGTCGATCGGCACCGCGCCGAACGGCACGCGCTTGATCCACGCTTCGACGAGCGGCTCGGGCAGGCCGACCTTCGGCGCGAGCAGCGCGGCGGTCTCGGCCGGATGCCCGTTGACCCACAGGCCGGTCGCGCGCGCCTGCTGCAGGATCGCGGCGACGATCTCCGGACTGCGCTGCGCGAAATCCCGCGTCGCCTCGTAGAAGTTGTTGGTCGGCGTGAGGCCCGTGTAATCGGACAGCGTGCGGACCTTCAGCGTGTCCTGCGCGGCCGCGTAATAAGGATCCCAGATCGCCCACGCATCGACGTTGCCGCTTTCGAACGCGGCGCGCGCGTCGGCGGGCGGCAGGTAGACCGGGCGGATCTCGTCGTAGCGCACGCCGGCCTTCTGCAGCGCCTTCAGCAGCAGGTAGTTCGCGCTGGAGCCCTTCTGCAGCGCGACTTTCTTGCCGCGCAAGTCGGCCACCGACTTGATCGGCGAATCGGGCTTCACGACCACCGCCTCGTTGTGCGGCGCCGGCGGTTCCGCGCCCACGTACACGAAGCGCACGCCGGCCGCCTGCGCGAACACGGGCGGCGGCGCGCCGGTATAGCCGAAGTCGATGCTGTTCGCGTTGAGTGCTTCGAGCAGTTGCGGGCCCGCCGGGAATTCGAACCACTGGACGCGGTAGCCGAGCGGCTTGAGCCGCGTCTCGAGCGCGCCTTGCGCCTTGACGACCGACAGCAGCCCGGCCTTCTGGTAGCCGATGCGCACGACCTGGTCGGCGCCGCCTTGCGCGAACGCCGATGCCGAGCAAACCGCGACGAGCGTCGCGGCGGCGGTGCGGGTGATCCAGCGGGTGAAACGAATCATCTTGCGGACTCCATGCGAAACGTCTTCGGGCGAGCGGCGGGCGCGCCGCTCGGTTGGAAGAATCGTCGCATGGGCGATATCGGCGACCAACGAAGCATTGCCGATATCAATATGACGCCGGCGCGCCTATGCTTTGTCGCCGTCGCCTTGCAGATCGGGCGCGCCGGCCTGCCGCGCGGCCTCGTCGCTGAGCTTCCTGTCGAGGATGGTCGCGACGCGGCCGCCGAGGTACGCGCTCGCCGCGGTTTCGAGCGCGCGGTTCATCTCGCCTTCGACGAACACGGCCGCGAGCGGGCGCAGGCGCCAGATCGCGTCGACGAGCGCGGGCACGTCGGTCGGCGGCGGCAGCGCGCCGGCGTCGTAGCGGTCGAGCCGCTTCACGACGAGGTCCACCAGCAGCCGCGCGATCGCGTCGAAATGCGGGCGCGCGACGCTGATCATGTCGAGCAGCTCGCGCGGCGGAATGCCTTCCTTCGCCATCGCGGCCGCCGCTTCGAGCAGCGCGGGGCTCTTCGCGACGAACGACAGGCCGTGCCGCTCGAGCAGGCCGAGCTCGGTCACGCGCGCGAGCTGCGCGGGCGTTTGCGGGCCGAACATCTGTGCGAGCGCGGCGAGCGAGTACGTCTTCGGCCGCTCGTGCGACCAGCGGCCGCCGATCGCGTTTTCCAGGCCGAGGATCGAGCGCAGGTCGTGGCCCTCGTCGATCGCCATGATCAGGTCCTGGATGTTCGACAGCGTGTAGCCGCGCGCCAGCAGATGATTGATGACCTTCAGGCGGGCGACGTGCGTGTCGTCGTAGATGCCGACGCGGCCGCGCTTCTCGGGCGGCGCGAGCAGGCCGCGATCCTGGTACGCGCGGACGTTGCGCACGGTGGTGTCGGACACGCGCGCGAGCTCGTCGACCGTGTACTCGTTGCGGGTCTCCGCAGCGGCCTCGTCAGGTGTGGTGTGAGTCGGTTTTGGCATGCGGCCATTCTAGCGCGACGGGGTGTGCTCCGGCGATGACGGGCCGGCGCGGGGCCGCTCACGGGCGGGGGCGGGGCGCGTCGTGCGCGCCTTCGCCGAGCGGCCGCTGCAGCAGCGCGGTGTCGATCCAGCGGCCGTGCTTGAAGCCGACCGCCTTCAGCGTGCCGATCGGCTCGAAGCCGAACGCGCGATGCAGCGACGTCGAGCCGCCGGCGCCGCCATCGGCGATCACCGCGACCATCTGCCGCCAGGGGCCGGCTTCGCAGCGCGCGATCAACGCCGCGAGCAACGCCCGCCCGATGCCGCGCCCGCGCTGGGCGTCGTCGATGTAGATCGAGTCCTCGATCGTGTAGCGGTAGGCGCTGCGCGCACGGTACGGCGTCGCGTACGCGTAGCCGGCGACCCGGCCGCCGTGCTCGGCGACGAGGTATGGCAGGCCGTGGCGCAGCACCGTGTCGCGGCGTGCGCGCAGCTCGGCGACGTCGGGCGGGGTCTCTTCGAACGACGCGACACTGTGGAGCACGTGGTGCGCGTAGATCGCGTGAATCGCGTCGAGGTCGCCGTCGGTCGAGTCGCGGACGATGGATGAAGCGGTGTCGGGAGTGGCGGGCATGGCGGTGTGGTGGGGCGTGAGGTTTCTACTATGCGGCCGGTCGGCCAACCGGGTAAAGCGGGCCCGGGCGCTACAGCCCGCCGTCGGCCGCGCGGATCGCGTCGGCGATCGCGTCCGCGACGGTCTGCACGCGCGACGAGCGGCGCACGTCCGGGTGCACGACGAGCCAGATCTCGCGCTCGATGTCGCAGCGGGGCGCCGACGTCAGCTCGACGAGCGACGCGGGCGGGGGCGAGGCAGTCGACTCAAGCGAGCCATCGACGAGAAAGCGCGGCAGCAGCGCAATGCCCGCGCTCGCCAGGCACGCGCGGTGCAGCGTCGCCAGATCGTTCGACACGAACGCGAAGCGGCGTCCGGCCGCGAATCGTTCGAGCCATTGCTGCTGGGGCGTCTGCGCGAGCGCGTCGTCGTAGCCGAGAAACTGCCACGTGTCGGGCGGGGCGGCGGCCCAATCGGGCGTCGCGCACAGCGCGAAGCGCATCGTGCCGAGCCTGCGCGCGGCGAGCCCCGGCTCCTGCGGACGCGACAGGCGCACCGCGAGATCGGCTTCGCGCGCGTACAGGTTGGCCGCGTGCATCTCGCCGATCAGGTCGATCCGCAGCCGGGGCCACGCGCGCTGCGCCCGCGCGAGCCGCGGCGCGAGGAAGTGGCTCGCGAAGACCGGCGACGCCGACACGCGCACGATGCCGTCCAGGTCCGCCACGCCCTGCGCCGCGCGCGCGAACGCATGCGCGTCCGCTTCGAGGCGCGCGGCGTGCTCGGCCAGATGCAGGCCTTCGTCGGTCGGCGGCCAGCCGCGCGGCAGCCGATCGAACAGCCGGATGCCGAGCGCGTGCTCCAGCGCGTCGATGCGCCGCGCGACCGTCGAATGCTGGACCCGCAGCGCCCGCGCGGCGGCCGACAGGCTGCCGCCGCGCATCACCGCGAGGAAGTAGCGGATGTCGTCCCAGCTCATCCCGGGCGGCGAAGCCGCCGCATCATCTGTCGAATTTTGCACAGTAGCTGCTTGCGATTCGTGAATTCCGCTCGATTATGCACGATGGGATCATCGCGTCACTTCATTCGATTGCGAGGAACACCATGAAGGTGAATGTCATCACCGCTTGTCAGATCGGGATCGACCGCCATGGCGACGCCGGCGTGCTGCGTCGCGTGGAGGCGCCCGTTGCGCCGCCCGGCCCGGGCGAGGTGCGGATTCGCCAGACCGCGGTCGGCGTGAATTTCGTCGATATCTATTTCCGCAGCGGCGCGCATCCGCTGCCGGCGTTGCCGGGCGTGCTGGGTGTCGAGGCGGCGGGCGTGATCGACGCGGTCGGCCCCGGCGTGACCGGCCTCGAACCCCGCCAGCGCGTCGCGTACGCAGGCTTGCCGACCGGCAGCTACGCGACGGCGCGGACGCTGCCGGCCGCGCGCGTGTTGCCGATTCCGGACGGCGTGGGCGACGATGCGGCCGCGGCCGGGCTGCTGAAAGGGATCACCGCGTACATGCTGCTCCACAAGGTGCGGACGGTAGGCGCCGGCGACAGCGTGCTCGTCCACGCGGCGGCCGGCGGCGTCGGGCTGCTGGTCACGCAGTGGGCGAGCGCGCTCGGCGCGCGCGTGATCGGCACGGTCGGATCGGCGGCCAAGGCCGCGCTCGTGCGTGCATGTGGCGCGGAAGCGGTGGTGGCGTATCGCGACGACGATTTCGTCGCGGCGGCGCGCGCGTTCGGCGGCGGCGCCGGCGTCGACTACGCGATCGACGGGATCGGCGGCGACGTGCTGACCCGTACGCTCGGCGCGGTCAGGCCGTTCGGGATGGTCGCGAGCATCGGGCAGGTTGCCGCGGTCGGTGCGCGCCAGACGATCGATCTCGACGAACTCGGGCCGGCGCGCTCGATCGCGCTGGCACGGCCGAGCGTGCTCGGATTCATCGCGCGCGACGTCGCCGGCTACCGGGAAGCCGCGCGCGTGACGCTCGAGCGGCTGGCGGGCGGGATGCACGTCGAGATCGGCGCGCGGCTGCCGCTCGGGCAGGCGGCCGATGCGCACCGGATGCTGGAAGCGCGGGCGACGACGGGCGCGGTGGTGCTGGTGCCGTGACGGGGCATGGGCCGGCCGCCGGTCTGCTCCGCCCGTTCACGCGCGCTTGCGCAGCGGCGCATCCTCGACGAACCACGCGAGCACGAACGCGATCGCGATCACGGCCGCCGCCGCGAGATACACGACGTGCAGCGACCCCGCGAACGCGTGCAGGTACGCGTCGCGCACCGCGTCCGGCAACCGGTGCACGGCGGCCGGGCCAAGCGACGGCGGCAGCTCGGCGCCGGCCGGCAGCGTCGTCGCGAGCCGCGTCTGCAGCCCGTTCGAGAACAGCGCGCCGAATGCCGCGACGCCGAGCGAGCCGCCGATCGAGCGGAACAGCGTGACGCCCGACGTCGCGACGCCCATGTGGCGGAAATCGATCGTGTTCTGCACCGCGAGCACGAGCACCGGCATCACCATCCCGAGCCCGATGCCGAGCAGCGCCATGTAGCCGTACATCGTACTCAGCGGCGTGGCGAGCGACAGCGTGGACAGCAGCGCCATCGCGACGCCGCCGACCAGCGTCCCCGCGATCGGAAACGCGCGGTACCGGCCGAACCGCGAGATCAGGCGGCCGCTCGCCACCGACATCGCGAGCATCCCGCCCATCATCGGCAGCAGTTGCATCCCGGCCTGCGACGGCGTCGAGCCTTTCACGACCTGCAGGTACAGCGGAATGAACGTGACCGAGCCAAACAGCGCGATGCCGACGACGAAGCCGATCAGGCTGCACAGCACGAAAGTGCGGTGGCGGAACAGCGCGAGCGGCATGATCGGCTCCGCGGCGAGCCGCTCCTCGTAGACGAACCCGCCGATCGCGACGATGCCGAGCACGAGCGTCATCCACAGCTGTGGCGACGACCACGGCAGCAGCGAGCCGCCTTCGGTCGTGAACAGGATGATGCAGGTGAGGGCGGTCGCGAGGAACGCGGCGCCCAGGTAGTCGATCCGGTGCTTCACGTGAGCGGCGTGCGGCTTGAACGCGACGCCGATCACCGCGAGCGCGACGAAGCCGAGCGGCAGGTTGATGTAGAAGATCCAGCGCCACGACAGGTGCTCGACGAGGAAGCCGCCGAGCAGCGGCCCGATGATCGTCGCGAGGCCGTACACGCCGCCGAACATCCCCTGGTAGCGGCCGCGCTCGTCGGGCGGGATCAGGTCGCCGATCGCGGCCATCGTGACGACCATCAGGCCGCCGCCGCCGAGCCCCTGCAGCGCGCGCAGCAGGATCAGCTGCGTCATGTCCTGCGCGACGCCGCAGAGCACCGAGCCGGCGAGGAACAGCACGATCGCCGCCTGGAGCACGATCTTGCGGCCGTACAGGTCGCCGAGCTTGCCGTACAGCGGCAGCACGACGGTGGACGACAGCAGGTACGCGGTCACGACCCACGACAGCTGGTCGAGCCCGCCGAGCTCGCCGACGATCGTCGGCAGCGCGGTGGACACGATGGTCTGGTCGAGCGCGGACAGCAGCATCACGAGCAGCAGCGCGGCGATGATCAGCCCGACGGGCGTGTCGCGGCGGGCTGCGTCGGCGGCCGCCGCGTGCGGGACGGTTTCGGTTTGCATGGGCGATATCTGCCATGGCAGTGAATTGTTCGGGAATATAGAAGCTAAAGATTGCCTGGTCAATTTCTGCTCATCCCTTAATTGTTTCAGGCGTAACAGGAAGACGATGCGGGGCGCCGAATTTGACGTAAATCACGGAACGAAAGGGGGCCGGATTCAAGTTTTCTGCAGGCAATCCGTAATACAAAATGCTGCGCACCGATCGCCGCGAGACTTTTTTTACCGCCCACGTTCCGTCATGAACCTGAACGCCCTGTTTTCCCGATTCACGATCCGGACCCGGATCTTCTCCACGCTTGGCCTGGTTGCGGGCCTGCTCGTCATTTCCGGGCTGATCGGCCTTGCCGGCATGCAAAGCTCGAACCGCGCGCTCGAAGAGGCGTATTCCGGCCAGCTGGCCTCGAAGACGGCGCTGTCCGCGGCGACCCTGAACCTGACGATCGTGCGCACGACGCTCGACCGCGCGATGCTGCATCCCGAGGCGCCCGAAGTGCCGGATCTGCTGACGAAGGCGGACAACTACCTGGCGAAGGCCGACGCCGCGTGGCGCACCTACGCGGCGATGCCGCACGACGGCGACGAGAGCGCGCTTGCCGGCCGCATGGACGCCGCGCGCCAGGCGCTGATCGGGCAGGCGCTCAAGCCGATGTCCGACGCGATCCGGGCCGGCCGCCGCGACGAGGCCGACCGGCTGCTGATGACGGTCGCGCCGCCGCTGTCGGTCGCGCTCACGCAGGCGACCGATGCGCTCGACGCATTCCAGGTGGCGCGCGGCAAGGAGGTGTTCGACACCGCGCAGACGTACTACGAATGGCTGCGCATGGGCGCGGTCGCCGGCATCGCGTTCGGCCTCGCCGCATGCCTCGGCTGCGCGATCGGCCTGCATTTCGCGATCTCGCAGCCGCTCGCGCGGCTGCTGGCGCACTTCCGCCGCCTGTCGGACGGCGACCTGACCTCGGAGGTGCGCTGGGCGTCGCGTGACGAGATGGCCGAACTGGTCAAGGGCGTGCAGGGCATGCAGTCCAGCCTGGCCGACACCGTGCGCCAGGTCACGCGGGGTTCCGAGGCGATCGTCACCGCGACGCACCAGATTGCCGCCGGCAACACCGACCTGTCGCAGCGCACCGAGGAGCAGGCCGCCGCGCTCGAGGAGACGGCCGCGAGCATGGAGCAGCTGACGGCGACGGTGAAGCAGAACGCCGACAACGCGGCCGAGGCGCAGGCGTGCGCGGACAGCGCGTCCGAGATCGCGGCGAAGGGGGCGACGGTCGTCGGCGAGGTGATCGGCACGATGAACGAGATCGACCAGAGCTCGCAGAAGGTCGCCGACATCATCGGCACGATCGAAGGGATTGCGTTCCAGACCAACATCCTCGCGCTGAATGCCGCCGTGGAAGCGGCGCGCGCGGGCGAGCAGGGCCGCGGCTTCGCGGTGGTCGCGGGCGAGGTGCGCACGCTCGCGCAGCGCTCGGCCACCGCGGCGAAGGAAATCCGCACGCTGATCGGCGAATCGGTCGAGCGCGTCGCGAACGGCTCGCGGCTCGTCGGCGTGGCCGGCGCGACGATGCAGGACATCCAGCAGGCGATCGCGCGCGTGACCAGCATCATGTCCGAGATCGCGGCGGCGTCGAACGAGCAGCGCGACGGGATCGAGCAGGTGAACCTCGCGGTGTCGCAGATGGATCAGGTGTCGCAGCAGAACGCCGCGCTCGTCGAAGAGGCGGCGGCGGCGGCCGCGTCGCTTGAAGAGCAGGCCGATGGCCTGCGCCGTGCGGTCGGCGCGTTCCGGGTCGCGTAAGCGGGTTCGCCGGCCCGGTCCGGGCAACCACCCGACCCCCTTACACCCCCGTGAGCTGCGCAGCCGCGCGCGCCGATGCGACGAGCAGCAGCTTCATCGTCGCGCGGGTTGCGCCGACGAACAGCTTGCGGGCCGCGCGCGCGTCGAGCGTGTCGAAGTCGATCTCGGTGAGGATCACGCACGGCGCCGACTGTCCCTTGAAGCGATAGATCGAATCGAGCAGCACGTCGCCGTCATGGTATTCGGGGTTGCCGAACAGGTCGTACTTGCCGGTGAAGCGCTTGACCTGGTGCGGCCCGAGCTGGTCGAGCGCCGCGAGCGCCGAGCCTTCGCGCCCGCGGTATGACAGTACCGCGATGTCCTGCTTGCGGAACCCGAGCGACAGCGCCTGCGTGATCGCGCGCTTGGTCGCGTCGATGCACGCGTCGGCCAGCGCGGCGGGCGACGCGTTCGCATCGCCGTAGGCGGACACGACGAGATCGGAGCCGTCGAACGGGCTGCCCGAGCGCAGCTCGGCCGCCAGC
The DNA here is from genome assembly GCF_000833595.1 of Burkholderia sp. MSHR3999. Classification (NCBI taxonomy): domain Bacteria; kingdom Pseudomonadati; phylum Pseudomonadota; class Betaproteobacteria; order Burkholderiales; family Burkholderiaceae; genus Burkholderia; species Burkholderia sp. MSHR3999. The sequence goes on along the minus strand of NZ_JRFO01000007.1, from coordinate 1,729,317 downwards.
GGCTCGACGCGGCCGACGACGTCGCGCACGAAATCGAGCAGGTCGCGCGGGCTGCGGTAGTTGGTGAGCGCCTTCAGCGAGACCCAGCCCGGCAGCGCGACCGGCTCGCGCATGTAGAGGTTCTGCAATGGATCCTCGAGCCACCACCACGCGCCGTCCGGCGCGAGCAGCCGCTCCAGCGCGCTCGCCCATGACGGATGGAAATCCTGCCCCTCGTCGACGATCAGCACGTCGAAGCGCCAGCGCTCGGGCACCGGCGTTTGCGCGAAGCGGGCCTCGAGCCGCCCGAACGCGTCGGGCGCGCCGAAATCCGGCGTGTAGCCGCCGTCGCGCGCGACCCAGTCGCACAGCTGGTGGTAGTTCGCGATCTTCGCGCCGGGCGGCGCGATGCGCGCGATGTAGTCGGCGAGCGGCCGGTTGAAGCAGACGTAGAGCACGCGCCGGCCCGCGGCGATCGCGTCGCGCATCGCCTGCACCGCGAGCTGCGTCTTGCCCGAGCCCGCGGTGCCGATGACGCGCAGCCGGAACGGCGTGAACTCGAGCTGGCGCGCCCACGAGGCGAGGCCGCCGGACAGCCGCGTGACGAGCGTGCCGGCCTGCCCGACGAGCGCGCTCGTATCGGGCGTGAGCGCCAGCTCGTCGGCAAGGAAGTGATGGATCTTCGGCGCGTTCGCGACGCGCGGCTCGTCGGCGGGCAGGATCTGCTGAATGACCTGCGCGAGCTGCGCCTTGCGCGTCGCGTCGACGATGCGCTCGGACGGGACGCCCGCGATCGCGGCCTGCCGGATCGTGTAGTCGGGGCAGTAGAGCAACGCCTCCACGCCGTAGACGCCCGCGCCGAGCGCGGCGGTCAGGCGGCGGTGCAGCGTCTCCTGCGTGCGCGCGAGCTGGATCGGCACGTTGCGCTCGGTTTGCAGGTAGACCTTGACGAGCCCCTTCGGCGTCTCGCGCAAGAAGCCCGCCTTCTGCTCGATCAGCAGGACACGCCCGGCCGGGCTGACGACGACGAACGCCGCTTCGCCGAACACCGAGAAGCCCTGTTCGGCGCGGGTCCAGTGCACGCCGTGGTACACGGTGTAGCTGTCCGGCAGCGTGTGTTCGAGCGCGGCGAGCGTCTCGCGCTCGCGTTCCGCCGCGCCGGTCGCGGCGAGGCTTTTCCAGTCGTCGGGGATGAGGCGGGCCATGAGGTCGGACGCGGCGCTTGCCGGCGTGGGCGTGAACGGGTGCGGCTATTGTACTGAGGAACCCGCTCGCGGCCGCGGTGCGGCGCGTGCGCTGGCCATCCGGCCGATGGGGGCGGGCGGGGCGCTCAGCTCCGCACGAGCCGTTTCGCGAGATCCGCGCTGAGGATCGCCATGCGCGCGGGTTTTTCGTAGCAGACCACGTCGAATGCGCGGATCACTTCGCTGATGTCCGCCTCGCTCGCGCGGCCGGTGAGCAGGTCGCCCGTCAGCACGAAAATCGGCGCGCCGGGGTTGTCGGACGTGCGCACCGCCTTGATCCCGGTCGCCGCCGTGCAGTCGTCGAACAGCCATTCGGTGACGACCGCGTCGAACGCCTGGCCCTGCAGCGCATCGACGAATGCGGTGAGGCCGTCGAACGTGGCCGTCGCGAAGCCTTGCCGTTCGAGATAGCGGCACAGTTCGGTCGCGCTGACGCGATCGGGGTCGATCACGGCGACGAGCAGCTTGTCGCTCTCTGCGCGGCGCGGATAGATTTCGATCTTGTGCACGTCGTACGCGTTCTGATAGAGCACGCCGCTATGACGCAGCACGCGCCAGTGGCCGTTCTGTTCGTACGCGACGAACTCGGGCCGCGCGCCGGCTTCGAGCGGCGCGCCGATCCACGCGGTGCATGGAATCTCGGCCACGCCCGCGTACAGCACGGCTTCCTGCGAATATGCGCCGACCATGCCGGGGTCGAGCGTCTGCGCGCCGAACAACTGCGCGGCGGGCTCGCCGTAGGCTTCGGCGACTTTCTTGATTTGCGCGAGCGTCCACGGGCTGCTGCCGCGCAGTTTGCGGTGGCCCTGGGAAAAGCTGAGGTCGAGGATACGGCACAGCTCGGTGGTCTGCTGCCGCTTGCCGATGCCGTTGCGGGTCATCAGCTCGCGCACGCGCTCGGCGACCGCGAGGGAATCCGTGGTTATTGCTTCAGTGGTCATGCTACGGGAGCGGATCGGTTCAAGACGACGCCTTGCGGCGGAACTCGTCGGACAATCTCGGAGAGGTTCAGTAGCGAGCCGACCGGCCACGCGCGGAAAAGATAACTTTACCGCAAAATGGCATCGGTTCCCCGTAGTAAAACACGCGATTGTGTGAAAGGTGTTTCCCAACGTTACACAGGATGTGCGCCTGGCCCTGCCGGGCAACGGCGGTTTAAATCCATTCAAAACGTCAGGTGCCGATCCTGACTCGTATCGGCTCGATTACGCTCGAATTGGCACATAATCTGGCAGCCGTCGCGCACAGGACGTGCTTGCGTGCCGGCCACATCGATTCGTTGCTTGATCGGCTGCGACGGCCTAGTCTCAACCGCAAGGGGGCAAACGCCGAGCTCGGCGTCTGCGACGCAGCCGGCACCGGCGGGGCCGATCGGAATGCCGGATGTGCGAACCACGCGCCATGCGCGGGTTGCTTGTCATTCGATGCGGAGGTTGAGATGTCGGAGCATGCGGTTGTCGACGAAAACGGCTATCGGTGTTTCTGTGAGGCTTACGAGGAGCCTCCGGGCGTGTGGCGTGCACTGGTGCGATTCGAACGAAAGCGTGACCACGCCGCGATGCAGACGCACATCCCTGGCATGACGCACAAAATCGACGAGACGTTCGCGACTCATCATGAAGCGATGGGTGCTGCGAAAGCGTATGCCAGGTACAAGGCGTCTCAAGACGAGACGGGCCTGTAGCCTGTAGAAACCAGGGTCTGGCGTCGCTACCCGGAGCAACCCGTGCTGTCGGGTCGGATTGCAATATCGGCGTTATTGCGTGTTCAATCTGCCTGCTGCACTTTCAAATTTCTGTTGAGCTTCGTCGCCGTGATACGTCACCGACAACGGCAATTCGTGCTCCTGCCATTGGCCGAGGGTTAGTCAGCGTCGACCAATGCGGATGACGCGCCCGTCGTCGCGTTGAAGAATGACGTAACCTTATGGGGCGCCATCGCACGCCCGGCGCGTTACCGACGATCGGGAAACCATGACGACGACTTACCCGCTGCACGCCAACTTGACCCGCGCCGACGCGGCATTTCCGACCGATGCCGACGTGGTGATCGCGGGCGCCGGCATCATGGGCTGCGCGGCCGCGTACTACCTGGGCTTGCGCGGCCTGAAGGCCGTCGTGCTCGACAAGTCCCGGCTCGCCGGGCAGCAATCCGCGCGCGCATGGGGCTTCGTGCGCCAGCAGGGGCGCGAAGCCCCCGAAGTGCCGCTGATGATGGCCGGCATGCGGATCTGGGAAGGACTGGAGGCCGCGCTCGGTTTCGATCTCGAGTGGCGGCAGGGCGGCTGTCTCTATATTGCGGACAACGAAACGGCCTGGGCGTCGTTCCAGGCGTGGCTGAGCGTCGCCCGCGACCACGGGCTCGACACGCGCACGCTGACGCGCGGGCAGATCGACGAGCATGTCAGCGGCCTCGCCGCACCCGCGCTCGGCGGCCTCTACACCGCGAGCGATGGCCAGGCCGAGCCGCGGCGCGTGGCCGCCGCGTTTGCCGCGCGCGCGACCGAGGCCGGTGCGCGCTTCTTCGAAGGCTGCGGCGTGACGGCCATCGAAACGGCGGGCGGCGCGGTCGTCGGCGTCGCGACCGAGCGCGGCACGATCCGCGCGTCGCGCGTGATCTGCGCGGCCGGCGCGACGAGCTTCCGGCTGCTCGACGGCGTCGGCATCCGGCTGCCGCAGCAGGCCGTGCGCGGCACCTGCATGCGCACCAACGTGCTGCCGCCGGTGTCCGCGTCGACGCTCTGGGGGCACGGCCTCGGCATCCGCCAGCGCAGCAACGGCGCGATCAATCTCGCCGACGATATGCAGGCGGACGTCGACCTGACGCTCGGCCACCTGCGCGGGCTGAGCCTGTTCTGGCCGGAGTTCTGGTCGCAGCGCGAGAAATTCCGGCTCCACCTGAACGGCGCCGCGTGGCGCGACCTGGCCGCGCGGGTCAACGGCGGGCCCGGGCCGATCGAGCCGCGCGATCCGCAGCCGCAGCCGAATCCCGCGCACGCGCCGCGCGCGCTCGCGAAGCTGAAGGCGATCTTTCCGGCGCTGAAGGACGCGCAGGTCGTCGAGGCGTGGGCCGGCCTGATCGACGTGCTGCCCGACGGCATTCCGGTGATCGACGCGCCCGGCACGCCGGCGGGGCTTGCGATCGCGACCGGCTTCTGCGGCCACGGGTTCGCGATGGGGCCGATCGTCGGCCGGCTGCTCGCCGAATGGGTCGACACCGGAGCGCCGTCGCTCGATCTCGCCGCGTTCCGCGCGCGGCGTTTCGCCGACGGCACGATGGTGCGGCCGCGCAGCGTGCTTTGACGGGCGGCGCGCGCGGGCCGAATGCCCGAGGCCTTGATCCGATGAACGCGCCGGGGCCGGTCGGCCGCGCCGCCCGAGCGAGTGTCATTTCCCGGTGTCCGGGGCGCCGCGATTGAAGGCGACCGCCGGCCGCGCGCTACCTGCTCCCCACGCCTCGGCCGGCCGCCCGACGTGCAGCGTGTCGAGCAACTGCCCCATGCCGGCGAACACCCGGTAGGCGCTCGCGACTTCCGCATACTGGCCGCTGATGTAATCGATGCGCGCGCTGTAATACTCGTTCTCGGCATTGAGCAGATCGAGCAGCGAGCGTTGCCCGATGCCGAACTGCAGCATGTACGCTTCGCGCGTCGCTGCACTGGAATCGACGTACTGCTTGAGCACGATCATTCGGTCGCGCGCGGTGAGGTACGCGTTGTACGCATGCGAAACGCTTTCCTGGATCTCGAGGCGCGTACGGTTGCGTTCCTCCTCGGCTTCGCGGATCTGCGCGTGCGCTTCGCCGATGCGCGCCTTGTCGGCGCCGCCCTGGAACAGGTTGTAGCGAAGACGCAGCATCACGCGGCGGTCGTTGGTCGGGCCGAGCACGCCGTCGCGGTCGTGGCTCGCGCTGAGTTCCAGGTCGAGGCGCGGCCACAGCGCGGCCTTGGCGCCGTCGTACCGGGCGCGTGCCTGGGCCACGTCCGCCTCGGCGCCGGCGAGCGACGGGTGGTTTGCCAGCGCCGTGTCCAGCGCCAGGCGTTCGGTCGGCGGCAGCGCGCCTTCCGGCGCCACCGGCTTGACGAGCGCATCCGGCGCCGTGCCTACGAGACGGACGTAAGCCACCTCGGCATCCTTCAGGCTGCTTTGCTCGGAGCGCAGGTTGTCCTGGGCCAGCGCCAGTCGGCTTTCCGCCTGGTAAAGGTCGGCGCGGCGGCCGACGCCGCGGTCGCTGCGCAGCTTGATCAGGTCGTGGATCCGGCGATGGGAATCGAGGTTGTCCTCGGCGGCGGCCGTCGTCTCCCGGCGGCGCAGCACTTCGAGATAGGCGCCCACCACGCGTAGCGCCACGTCCTCCGACGTGGAGGCGACGCGATTGGCGGACGAGTCGATGCGCGCCTGCTGACGCGCCACTTCGCTCCTGACCGCGAACCCGTCGAACAGCATCTGCGACAACGTCACGTTGGCGTTGCGCTGCGTGAACGTGGCCCGGTTCTGGCCGAGCAGACGTGTCTCCACGTCGTCGCGCCGCTCCTTGCCGATCGCCGCGTCGACGTCCACGCGCGGCCAGTAGCCTGCCCGCGCCTGCTTCAGGCCCTGATCCGCCGCTTCGCGGTTATGCGTCGTGGCAAGGACTTCGGGATTGGTTCTGATCGCTTGCTCGACCGCTTCCTGGAGGCTTTGCGCGGCGGCGAGCGGCGAGGCGGCGGCAAGCGCCGACGCGAGTGCGAGCACGGCTAGCAGAGGGCAGTTTCTGTTCATCGACTTTTTCCTGTCGCCTGACGGCTGCCAGCGTGCAGCACGGCTCAGGCACGATCGGATACTTCGCGATGCTCGGAATCATGCGGCCGGCGCAGCTCGCCGGAAACACGCTGCGCCTTCAGGCAGCTTAGTCCATTCGGCGAATTTCCCGTGAGGAGATTCGCGTCGGGGCGCCGCGCAGGATGCGTCGACAATCCACCGCGAGCGACGGCATGCTGCATTCCACCGTGCGTGCACGCGTCGCTCGTGGGGCGTTCCGGTCGGCTAGACCTCCTGGACGTGGGGCAGCGGCGGCGGGGCGTAAGTGACGACGGTGCCGCTGCCTTGATCGTGCGAGAGCTGGAAGCTGCCGGCCGACAGATTGCCCTGCAGCGCAACCTGCGCCGTGTGGGCGCCGTCGCTGACGGTCAGCGTGCCGCCCGTTCCGGTGTCGTTGGCCGTGAAGCTGAGCGTCGTGTGGTCGTTGTACAGGACATCCGCGAGATCGAGCGTATCGCCCGCGCCGAAGCCGCTGACCGTGCCGGTGAAGCCGGCGGACTGATCCAGCTTGAGCGTACCGGCGGCGCCGTCGGCGAACGTCGTGTTTTCCGCGGACGCGCCGCCGAATTCCAGCGTCGCGGCGCCGCTGATCGTCGCGCTGCCGGCGCCCGTCACGTCGCCTTGGATCGTCAGGTTGCCGTTGTTCGCCCACAGGTTGCCCGTGTTTGCCACGGCGCTGTCGATCACGAGGCCGCCGCTGCCCGTCGCCTCGAGCGTGCCCGTATTGACGACAGCGTGGGTACCTGTGTCGATCACGAGTGCGTTGGCGCCGCTGGCGACGATCGTCCCTTCGTTGACGAGCGTCAGCTGGCCGGCGCCGATCTGGCCGGCCCCGGTGATCGTATTGTCGACGTTGACGAGCGTCGTGTCCGGCGTGCTGCCGAAGACGACGTTGTGGCTGTCGTCGGACAGTGTCACGTATCCGCCGCCTTCCAGCGTCGCGCTCTTGACCAGGACCTCGAGCCGGGTCAAGTCGCCCGTCGATCCGAGCGCGATCGTGCCGGTGTTGTCGATCGTGCCGCCGACGGGAAGCATTGCGCCGTCGTTGACCGTCATGACGCCGGCGTTGGTCGTGACCGGCTCCTGGTCGAACACGAAATTGTCGCTGGTGAGATCGGTGGAGTGAACGCCCGTCACCGTGATCGTCGCGCCGTCGCCCAGTGCGATCACCGCGTTGCCGTTGGCGTCGTCCGTCATGTGTGCCTGGACGTCGCTGAAGCTCGTGATGCCGGTGAAGCCGACGAGGTCGATCTTGTCGGCGGCGAGGTCGAGATTGTGCAGCGTGTCGTTGCCGATCGGCTGCGCGAACACGAACAGGTCGTGACCGGCGGATCCTGTCAGCTGGTCGTCGCCCGACCACGCGAAGATCGGCGCATTGGCCGCAAACGCTTCGACATTGTCGGCGACCGTGACGGCTTGGTGACTGCCGTCCGCGCCGGTCCAGGTTTCGTTCACGGTGAGCACCGTGGCGCCCGTGAAGGACGCGGGCGGCGTGATGGTGAGCGCGCCGAGATCGTTCGTCGGGACGAGCCATGCGCCGTTGCCGAGATCGGTGCCGGCGTTCAGCGACCAGCCGGACGGGATGCCGGCGATCGTTACCGCGAGGTCGGACGCATGGCCAGACGGATCGGCCAGCGCCAGATTGATCTCGGATCCGGCGAACCCGGCGGGCGCCACGTGCGTCGAGGTTCGCGAGTTGCCAGCCGTGTCCCACTCGGTCACGGTGAGGGAGTCACTCTTGAGATTGAGGTTCTGTTGCGAGAAGGTCCAGGTTCCGGCGGCTTGTTGCGTTGCGTTGTAGTCGGCGTTGGTGATGTTGTCGTGGACCGTCACTTTCCAGACGTTCGACGTGTCGGTGGTGGCGGTCAGCGTGTGTCCGCTGTATTGCCACGACAGCGTCGATGGGGCGGTGGTATCGAGCGTGAAATTGAAACTGGTCGCGTTCGAGATGTTGCCTGCCACGTCGATCTGGCGCACCTGTACGTTGTTCACGCCTTCGACGGCGCTGAAGCTGGTGTTCCAATGGGCGCCGTTGTCGATGCTGTACTGCACGGTGGCGCCGGTTTCGATGCCGGTCAAGCTTAGCGTGCCGACGTTGGTGATGTGGTCGGATGCACTGCTGCCGGAATCGGTGGTCAGGGCGACGCCGGGGGCGGCGGCCGACGTATCGAGCGTGAAGCTGAACGAGGTCGCCGACGACGCATTGCCGGCGACATCGATCTGCCGGACCTGCACGTTGTTCACGCCTTCGACCGCGCTGAAGCTGGTGCTCCAGTGCGCACCGCTGTCGACGCTGTACTGCACGGTGGCGCCGGTTTCGATGCCGGTGAGGTTCAACGTACCGACGTTGGTGATGTGGTCGGAAGCGCTGCTGCCCGAATCGGTGGTCAGGGCGACGCCGGGGGCGGCGGCCGATGTATCGAGCGTGAAGCTGAACGAGGTCGCCGACGACGTGTTGCCCGCGACGTCGATCTGGCGGACCTGCACGTTGTTCACGCCTTCGACGGCGCTGAAGCTGGTGTTCCAATGGGCGCCGTTGTCGACGCTGTACTGCACGGTGGCGCCGGTTTCGATGCCGGTGAGGTTCAACGTACCGACGTTGGTGATGTGGTCGGATGCGCTGCTGCCCGAATCGGTGGTCAGCGCGACGCCGGGGGCGGCGGCCGACGTATCGAGCGTGAAGCTGAACGAGGTCGCCGACGACGTGTTGCCCGCGACGTCGATCTGGCGGACCTGCACGTTGTTCACGCCTTCGACCGCATTGAAGCTGGTGCTCCAGTGCACACCGTTGTCGACGCTGTACTGCACGGTGGCGCCGGTTTCGATGCCGGTGAGGTTCAGCGTGCCGACGTTGGTGACGTGGTCGGACGCGCTGCTGCCGGAGTCGGTGGTCAGCGCGACGCCGGGGGCGGCGGCCGACGTATCGAGCGTGAAGCTGAACGAGGTCGCCGATGACGTGTTGCCCGCGACGTCGATCTGGCGGACCTGCACGTTGTTCACGCCTTCTAGGGCACCGAAGCTGGTGCTCCAGTGCGCACCGTTGTCGACGCTGTACTGCACGGTGGCGCCGGTTTCGATGCCGGACAGGTTCAACGTACCGACGTTGGTGATGTGATCGGACGCGCTGCTGCCGGAGTCGGTGGTCAGCGCGACGCCGGGGGCGGCAGCCGACGTGTCGAGCGTGAAGCTGAACGAGGTCGCCGACGACGTGTTGCCGGCGACGTCGATCTGCCGGACCTGCACGTTGTTCACGCCTTCGACCGCGCTGAAGCTGGTGTTCCAATGGGCGCCATTGTCGACGCTGTACTGCACGGTGGCGCCACTCTCGACTCCGGTCACATTCAGCGTGCCGACGTTGGTGATGTGATCAACAGCACTGCTGCCGGAATCGGTGGTCAGCGCGACACCGGGGGCGGCAGCCGACGTATCGAGCGTGAAGCTGAACGAGGTTGCCGACGACGTGTTGCCGGCGACGTCGATCTGGCGGACCTGGACGTTGTTCGTGCCTTCGACCGCGCTGAAGCTGGTGCTCCAGTGCGCACCGCTGTCGACGCTGTACTGCACGGTCGCGCCACTCTCGACGCCGGTCACATTCAACGTACCGACGTTGGTGATGTGATCAGACGCGCTGCTGCCCGAATCGGTGGTCAGCGCGACACTGGGGGCGGCGGCCGACGTATCGAGCGTGAAGCTGAACGAGGTCGCCGATGACGTGTTGCCCGCGACGTCGATCTGGCGGACCTGCACGTTGTTCACGCCTTCTAGGGCACCGAAGCTGGTGCTCCAATGGGCACCGTTGTCGACGCTGTACTGCACGGTGGCGCCGGTTTCGATGCCGGACAGGTTCAACGTACCGACGTTGGTGACGTGGTCGGACGCGCTGCTGCCGGAATCGGTGGTCAGCGCGACACCGGGGGCGGCGGCCGACGTATCGAGCGTGAAGCTGAACGAAGTTGCCGATGACGTGTTGCCGGCGACGTCGATCTGGCGGACCTGCACATTGTTCACGCCTTCGACGGCGCTGAAGCTGGTGTTCCAATGGGCGCCGTTGTCGGTGCTGTACTGCACGGTGGCGCCGGTTTCGATGCCGGTGAGGTTCAGCGTGCCGACGTTGGTGATGTGGTCGGACGCGCTGCTGCCCGAATCGGTGGTCAGCGCGACACCGGGTGCGGCGGCCGACGTATCGAGCGTGAAGCTGAACGAGGTCGCCGACGACGTGTTGCCGGCGACGTCGATCTGGCGGACCTGCACGTTGTTCAGGCCTTCGACGGCGCTGAAGCTGGTGCTCCAGTGCGCACCGCTGTCGACGCTGTACTGCACGGTGGCGCCGGTTTCGATGCCGGTGAGGTTCAGCGTGCCGACGTTGGTGATGTGGTCGGAGGTGCTGCTGCCCGAATCGGTGGTCAGCGCGACACCGGGCGCGGCGGCCGACGTATCGAGCGTGAAGCTGAACGAGGTTGCCGACGACGTGTTGCCGGCGACGTCGATCTGGCGCACCTGTACGTTGTTCACGCCTTCGACGGCGCTGAAGCTGGTGTTCCAATGGGCGCCGTTGTCGATGCTGTACTGCACGGTCGCGCCATTCTCGACTCCGGTGAGGTTCAGCGTGCCGACGTTGGTGATGTGGTCGGACGCGCTGCTGCCCGAATCGGTGGTCAGCGCGACGCCGGGGGCGGCGGCTGACGTATCGAGCGTGAAGCTGAACGAGGTCGCCGACGACGCATTGCCGGCGACATCGATCTGCCGGACCTGCACATTGTTCGTGCCTTCGACCGCACTGAAGGTGGTGCTCCAGTGCGCACCGTTGTCGACGCTGTACTGCACGGTGGCGCCGGTTTCGATGCCGGTGAGGTTCAACGTGCCGACGTTGGTAACGTGGTCGGACGCGCTGCTGCCGGAATCGGTGGTCAGCACGACGCCGGGGGCGGCAGCCGACGTGTCGAGCGTGAAGCTGAACGAGGTCGCCGACGACGTGTTGCCGGCGACATCGATCTGCCGGACCTGCACATCGTTCAGGCCTTCGACGGCACTGAAGCTGGTGCTCCACGTGTGGCCGCCGTCGGTCGAATATTCGACGGTCGCGCCGGTTTCGACACCGGACAGGTTCAGCGTGCCGACGTTGGTGACATGATCAACAGCACTGCTGCCGGAATCGGTGGTCAGCGCGACACCGGGGGCGGCGGCCGACGTATCGAGCGTGAAGCTGAACGAGGTTGCCGACGACGTGTTGCCGGCGATATCGGTCTGCCGGACCTGGATGTCGTTCAGACCTTCGGTGGCATTGAAACTGGCGCTCCACGTATGGCCGCCATCGATCGAATATTCGACAGTGGCGCCGGTTTCGACACCGGACAGGTTCAACGTGCCGACATTGGTGACGTGGTCGGACGCGCTGCTGCCGGAATCGGTGGTCAGCGCGACACCGGGTGCGGCAGCCGACGTATCGAGCGTGAAGCTGAACGACGTTGCGGACGACGTGTTGCCGGCGACGTCGATCTGGCGGACCTGCACGTTGTTCACGCCTTCGACCGCGCTGAAGCTGGTGTTCCAATGGGCACCGTTGTCGACGCTGTACTGCACGGTCGCGCCATTCTCGACGCCCGTCAGGTTCAACGTGCCGACATTGGTGACGTGGTCGGATGCGCTGCTGCCGGAGTCGGTGGTCAGGGCGACGCCGGGGGCGGCGGCCGAGGTATCGAGCGTGAAGCTGAACGAGGTCGCCGACGACGTGTTGCCGGCGACGTCGATCTGGCGCACCTGTACGTTGTTCACGCCTTCGACGGCGCTGAAGCTGGTGTTCCAATGGGCGCCGTTGTCGATGCTGTACTGCACGGTGGCGCCGGTTTCGATGCCGGTCAAGCTTAGCGTGCCGACGTTGGTGATGTGGTCGGATGCACTGCTGCCGGAGTCGGTGGTCAGCGCGACGCCGGGGGCGGCGGCTGACGTATCGAGCGTGAAGCTGAACGAGGTCGCCGACGACGTGTTGCCCGCGACATCGATCTGCCGGACCTGCACGTTGTTCACGCCTTCGACCGCACTGAAGCTGGTGCTCCAGTGCGCACCGTTGTCGACGCTGTACTGCACGGTGGCGCCGGTTTCGATGCCGGTGAGGTTCAGCGTGCCGACATTGGTGACGTGGTCGGACGCGCTGCTGCCCGAATCGACGGCGAGCGCGACACTGGGCGCGGCAGCCGACGTATCGAGCGTGAAGCTGAACGAGGTCGCCGACGACGTGTTGCCGGCGACGTCGATCTGGCGCACCTGTACGTTGTTCACGCCTTCGACCGCGCTGAAGCTGGTGTTCCAATGGACGCCGTTGTCGACGCTGTACTGCACGGTGGCGCCGGTTTCGATGCCGGACAGGTTCAACGTACCGACGTTGGTGATGTGATCGGACGCGCTGCTGCCGGAGTCGGTGGTCAGCGCGACGCCGGGGGCGGCGGCCGACGTGTCGAGCGTGAAGCTGAACGAGGTCGCCGACGACGTGTTGCCGGCGACGTCGATCTGGCGCACCTGTACGTTGTTCACGCCTTCGACCGCGCTGAAGCTGGTGTTCCAATGGACGCCGTTGTCGACGCTGTACTGCACGGTGGCGCCGGTTTCGATGCCGGACAGGTTCAACGTACCGACGTTGGTGATGTGATCGGACGCGCTGCTGCCGGAGTCGGTGGTCAGCGCGACGCCGGGGGCGGCGGCCGACGTGTCGAGCGTGAAGCTGAACGAGGTCGCCGACGACGTGTTGCCGGCGACGTCGATCTGGCGCACCTGTACGTTGTTCACGCCTTCGACCGCGCTGAAGCTGGTGTTCCAATGGACGCCGTTGTCGACGCTGTACTGCACGGTGGCGCCGGTTTCGATGCCGGACAGGTTCAACGTACCGACATTGGTGACGTGGTCGGAAGCACTGCTGCCGGAGTCGGTGGTCAGGGCGACGCCGGGCGCGGCAGCCGACGTATCGAGCGTGAAGCTGAACGAGGTCGCCGACGACGTGTTGCCCGCGACATCGATCTGCCGGACCTGCACATTGTTCACGCCTTCGACCGCATTGAAGCTGGTGCTCCAGTGCGCACCGTTGTCGACGCTGTACTGCACGGTGGCGCCGGTTTCGATGCCGGTGAGGTTCAGCGTGCCGACATTGGTGACGTGGTCGGACGCGCTGCTGCCCGAATCGACGGCGAGCGCGACACTGGGCGCGGCAGCCGACGTATCGAGCGTGAAGCTGAACGAGGTCGCCGACGACGTGTTGCCGGCGACGTCGATCTGCCGGACCTGGATGTCGTTCAGGCCTTCGACCGCGCTGAAGCTGGTGCTCCAGGTGTGACCACCATCGATCGAATATTCGACAGTGGCGCCGCTTTCGACACCGGACAGGTTCAGCGTGCCGACGTTGGTGATGTGGTCAACAGCACTGCTGCCGGAGTCGGTGGTCAGCGCGACACCGGGCGCGGCGGCCGACGTGTCGAGCGTGAAGCTGAACGAGGTCGCCGACGACGTGTTGCCGGCGATGTCGGTCTGACGGACCTGGATGTCGTTCAGGCCTTCGACGGCGCTGAAGCTGGTGCTCCAGGTATGGCCGCCGTCGGTCGAGTATTCGACGGTGGCGCCGGTTTCGACACCGGACAGGTTCAGCGTACCGACGTTGGTGATGTGATCGGATGCACTGCTGCCGGAGTCGGTGGTCAGCGCGACACCGGGGGCGGCAGCCGACGTGTCGAGCGTGAAGCTGAACGAGGTCGGGTCGGACGTATTGCCGGCGATGTCGGTCTGCCGGACCTGCACGTCGTTCAGGCCTTCGGTGGCATTGAAGCTGGTGCTCCACGTATGGCCGCCGTCGGTCGAGTATTCGACGGTGGCGCCGGTTTCGACGCCGGTCAGGTTCAACGTGCCGACGTTGGTGATGTGGTCAACAGCGCTGCTGCCGGAATCGGTGGTCAGCGCGACGCCGGGGGCGGCGGCCGACGTGTCGAGCGTGAAGCTGAACGAGGTCGCCGACGACGTGTTACCGGCGACGTCGATCTGCCGGACCTGCGCGTCGTTCAGGCCTTCGACGGCGCTGAAGCTGGTGCTCCAGGTGTGACCACCATCGATCGAATATTCGACGGTGGCGCCGGTTTCGACGCCGGTCAGGTTCAACGTGCCGACGTTGGTGATGTGGTCAACAGCGCTGCTGCCGGAATCGGTGGTCAGCGCGACGCCGGGGGCGGCGGCCGACGTGTCGAGCGTGAAGCTGAACGAGGTCGCCGACGACGTGTTACCGGCGACGTCGATCTGCCGGACCTGCGCGTCGTTCAGGCCTTCGACGGCGCTGAAGCTGGTGCTCCAGGTGTGACCACCATCGATCGAATATTCGACGGTGGCGCCGGTTTCGACGCCGGTCAGGTTCAACGTGCCGACGTTGGTGATGTGGTCAACAGCGCTGCTGCCGGAATCGGTGGTCAGCGCGACGCCGGGGGCGGCGGCCGACGTGTCGAGCGTGAAGCTGAACGAGGTCGCCGACGACGTGTTACCGGCGACGTCGATCTGGCGGACCTGCGCGTCGTTCAGGCCTTCGACGGCGCTGAAGCTGGTGCTCCAGGTGTGACCACCATCGATCGAATATTCGACGGTGGCGCCGGTTTCGACGCCGGTCAGGTTCAACGTGCCGACGTTGGTGATGTGGTCAACAGCGCTGCTGCCGGAGTCGGTGGTCAGTGCGACGCCGGGGGCGGCGGCCGACGTGTCGAGCGTGAAGCTGAACGAGGTCGGGTCGGACGTATTGCCGGCGATGTCGGTCTGCCGGACCTGCACGTCGTTCAGGCCTTCGGTGGCATTGAAGCTGGTGCTCCACGTATGGCCGCCGTCGGTCGAGTATTCGACGGTGGCGCCGGTTTCGACGCCGGTCAGGTTCAACGTGCCGACGTTGGTGATGTGGTCAACAGCGCTGCTGCCGGAGTCGGTGGTCAGCGCGACACCGGGCGCGGCGGCCGAGGTATCGAGCGTGAAGCTGAACGAGGTCGGGTCGGACGTATTGCCGGCGATGTCGGTCTGGCGGACCTGCACGTTGTTCAGGCCTTCGACGGCGCTGAAGCTGGTGCTCCAGGTGTGACCACCATCGATCGAATATTCGACAGTGGCGCCGCTTTCGACACCGGACAGGTTCAGCGTGCCGACGTTGGTGACGTGGTCGGACGCGCTGCTGCCGGAATCGGTGGTCAGCGCGACGCCGGGGGCGGCGGCCGACGTATCGAGCATGAAGCTGAACGAGGTCGCCGACGACGTGTTGCCCGCGACATCGATCTGGCGGACCTGGATGTCGTTCAGGCCTTCGACGGCGCTGAAGCTGGTGCTCCAGGTATGGCCGCCGTCGGTCGAGTATTCGACGGTGGCGCCGGTTTCGACACCGGACAGGTTCAGCGTACCGACGTTGGTGATGTGATCGGATGCACTGCTGCCGGAGTCGGTGGTCAGCGCGACACCGGGGGCGGCAGCCGACGTGTCGAGCGTGAAGCTGAACGAGGTCGGGTCGGACGTATTGCCGGCGATGTCGGTCTGCCGGACCTGCACGTCGTTCAGGCCTTCGGTGGCATTGAAGCTGGTGCTCCACGTATGGCCGCCGTCGGTCGAGTATTCGACGGTGGCGCCGGTTTCGACGCCGGTCAGGTTCAACGTGCCGACGTTGGTGATGTGGTCAACAGCGCTGCTGCCGGAATCGGTGGTCAGCGCGACGCCGGGGGCGGCGGCCGACGTGTCGAGCGTGAAGCTGAACGAGGTCGCCGACGACGTGTTACCGGCGACGTCGATCTGCCGGACCTGCGCGTCGTTCAGGCCTTCGACGGCGCTGAAGCTGGTGCTCCAGGTGTGACCACCATCGATCGAATATTCGACGGTGGCGCCGGTTTCGACGCCGGTCAGGTTCAACGTGCCGACGTTGGTGATGTGGTCAACAGCGCTGCTGCCGGAATCGGTGGTCAGCGCGACGCCGGGGGCGGCGGCCGACGTGTCGAGCGTGAAGCTGAACGAGGTCGCCGACGACGTGTTGCCGGCGACGTCGATCTGCCGGACCTGCGCGTCGTTCAGGCCTTCGACGGCGCTGAAGCTGGTGCTCCAGGTGTGACCACCATCGATCGAATATTCGACGGTGGCGCCGGTTTCGACGCCGGTCAGGTTCAACGTGCCGACGTTGGTGATGTGGTCAACAGCGCTGCTGCCGGAGTCGGTGGTCAGCGCGACGCCGGGGCGGCGGCCGACGTGTCGAGCGTGAAGCTGAACGAGGTCGGGTCGGACGTATTGCCGGCGATGTCGGTCTGCCGGACCTGCACGTCGTTCAGGCCTTCGACGGCGCTGAAGCTGGTGCTCCAGGTGTGACCACCATCGATCGAATATTCGACAGTGGCGCCGCTTTCGACACCGGACAGGTTCAGCGTGCCGACGTTGGTGACGTGGTCGGACGCGCTGCTGCCCGGAATCGGTGGTCAGCGCGACGCCGGGGGCGGCGGCCGACGTATCGAGCATGAAGCTGAACGAGGTCGCCGACGACGTGTTGCCGCGACATCGATCTGGCGGACCTGGATGTCGTTCAGGCCTTCGACGGCGCTGAAGCTGGTGCTCCAGGTATGGCCGCCGTCGGTCGAGTATTCGACGGTGGCGCCGGTTTCGACACCGGACAGGTTCAGCGTACCGACGTTGGTGATGTGATCGGATGCACTGCTGCCGGAGTCGGTGGTCAGCGCGACACCGGGGGCGGCAGCCGACGTGTCGAGCGTGAAGCTGAACGAGGTCGGGTCGGACGTATTGCCGGCGATGTCGGTCTGCCGGACCTGCACGTCGTTCAGGCCTTCGGTGGCATTGAAGCTGGTGCTCCACGTATGGCCGCCGTCGGTCGAGTATTCGACGGTGGCGCCGGTTTCGACGCCGGTCAGGTTCAACGTGCCGACGTTGGTGATGTGGTCAACAGCGCTGCTGCCGGAATCGGTGGTCAGCGCGACGCCGGGGGCGGCGGCCGACGTGTCGAGCGTGAAGCTGAACGAGGTCGCCGACGACGTGTTACCGGCGACGTCGATCTGCCGGACCTGCGCGTCGTTCAGGCCTTCGACGGCGCTGAAGCTGGTGCTCCAGGTGTGACCACCATCGATCGAATATTCGACGGTGGCGCCGGTTTCGACGCCGGTCAGGTTCAACGTGCCGACGTTGGTGATGTGGTCAACAGCGCTGCTGCCGGAATCGGTGGTCAGCGCGACGCCGGGGGCGGCGGCCGACGTGTCGAGCGTGAAGCTGAACGAGGTCGCCGACGACGTGTTGCCGGCGACGTCGATCTGCCGGACCTGCGCGTCGTTCAGGCCTTCGACGGCGCTGAAGCTGGTGCTCCAGGTGTGACCACCATCGATCGAATATTCGACGGTGGCGCCGGTTTCGACGCCGGTCAGGTTCAACGTGCCGACGTTGGTGATGTGGTCAACAGCGCTGCTGCCGGAGTCGGTGGTCAGCGCGACGCCGGGGCGGCGGCCGACGTGTCGAGCGTGAAGCTGAACGAGGTCGGGTCGGACGTATTGCCGGCGATGTCGGTCTGCCGGACCTGCACGTCGTTCAGGCCTTCGGTGGCATTGAAGCTGGTGCTCCACGTATGGCCGCCGTCGGTCGAATATTCGACGGTGGCGCCGGTTTCGACGCCGGACAGGTTCAGCGTGCCGACATTGGTGACGTGGTCGGACGCGCTGCTGCCGGAATCGGTGGTCAGTGCGACGCCGGGGGCGGCGGCCGACGTGTCGAGCGTGAAACTGAACGAGGTCGCCGACGACGTGTTGCCGGCGACGTCGATCTGCCGGACCTGGATGTCGTTCAGGCCTTCGACCGCGCTGAAGCTGGTGCTCCAGGTGTGACCACCATCGATCGAATATTCGACGGTGGCGCCGGTTTCGACGCCGGTCAGGTTCAACGTGCCGACATTGGTGACGTGGTCGGACGCGCTGCTGCCGGAATCGGTGGTCAGCGCGACGCCGGGGGCGGCGGCCGACGTGTCGAGCGTGAAGCTGAACGAGGTCGCCGACGACGTGTTGCCGGCGACGTCGATCTGCCGGACCTGGATGTCGTTCAGGCCTTCGACCGCGCTGAAGCTGGTGCTCCAGGTGTGACCACCATCGATCGAATATTCGACGGTGGCGCCGGTTTCGACGCCGGTCAGGTTCAACGTGCCGACGTTGGTGATGTGGTCAACAGCACTGCTGCCGGAGTCGGTGGTCAGCGCGACACCGGGCGCGGCGGCCGACGTGTCGAGCGTGAAGCTGAACGAGGTCGCCGACGACGTGTTGCCGGCGATGTCGGTCTGACGGACCTGCACGTCGTTCAGACCTTCGGTGGCATTGAAGCTGGTGCTCCAGGTATGGCCGCCGTCGGTCGAGTATTCGACGGTGGCGCCGGTTTCGACACCGGTCAGGTTCAACGTGCCGACGTTGGTGATGTGATCGGATGCACTGCTGCCGGAGTCGGTGGTCAGCGCGACACCGGGGGCGGCAGCCGACGTATCGAGCGTGAAACTGAACGAGGTCGCCGACGACGTGTTGCCGGCGATGTCGGTCTGACGGACCTGCACGTCGTTCAGGCCTTCGACGGCGCTGAAGCTGGTGCTCCAGTGCGCACCGTTATCGACGCTGTACTGCACGGTCGCGCCATTCTCGACGCCGGTCAGGTTCAGCGTACCGACGTTGGTGATGTGGTCGGAGGCGCTGCTGCCCGAATCGGTGGTCAGGGCGACGCCAGGGGCGGCGGCCGACGTGTCGAGCGTGAAGCTGAACGAGGTCGCCGACGACGTGTTGCCGGCGATGTCGGTCTGACGGACCTGCACGTCGTTCAGACCTTCGGTGGCATTGAAGCTGGTGCTCCAGGTATGGCCGCCGTCGGTCGAGTATTCGACGGTGGCGCCGGTTTCGACACCGGTCAGGTTCAACGTGCCGACGTTGGTGACGTGGTCGGATGCGCTGCTGCCGGAGTCGGTGGTCAGGGCGACGCCGGGCGCGGCGGCCGAGGTATCGAGCGTGAAGCTGAACGAGGTCGCCGACGACGTGTTGCCGGCGACGTCGATCTGGCGCACCTGTACGTTGTTCACGCCTTCGACGGCGCTGAAGCTGGTGTTCCAATGGGCGCCGTTGTCGATGCTGTACTGCACGGTGGCGCCGGTTTCGATGCCGGTCAAGCTTAGCGTGCCGACGTTGGTGATGTGGTCGGAGGTGCTGCTGCCCGAATCGGTGGTCAGGGCGACGCCGGGGGCGGCGGCCGAGGTATCGAGCGTGAAGCTGAACGAGGTCGCCGCCGATGTGTTGCCGGCGACGTCGATCTGGCGGACCTGGACGTTGTTCGTGCCTTCGACCGCACTGAAGCTGGTGCTCCAGTGCGCGCCGTTGTCGACGCTGTACTGCACGGTCGCGCCATTCTCGACGCCCGTCAGGTTCAACGTGCCGACATTGGTGACGTGGTCGGATGCGCTGCTGCCGGAGTCGGTGGTCAGGGCGACGCCGGGGGCGGCGGCCGAGGTATCGAGCGTGAAGCTGAACGAGGTCGCCGACGACGTGTTGCCGGCGACGTCGATCTGGCGCACCTGTACGTTGTTCACGCCTTCGACGGCGCTGAAGCTGGTGTTCCAATGGGCGCCGTTGTCGATGCTGTACTGCACGGTGGCGCCGGTTTCGATGCCGGTCAAGCTTAGCGTGCCGACGTTGGTGATGTGGTCGGAGGTGCTGCTGCCCGAATCGGTGGTCAGGGCGACGCCGGGGGCGGCGGCCGAGGTATCGAGCGTGAAGCTGAACGAGGTCGCCGACGACGTGTTGCCCGCGACGTCGATCTGGCGGACCTGGACGTTGTTCGTGCCTTCGACCGCGCTGAAGCTGGTGTTCCAATGGACGCCGTTGTCGACGCTGTACTGCACGGTGGCGCCGGTTTCGATGCCGGTGAGGTTCAACGTACCGACGTTGGTGATGTGGTCGGAGGCGCTGCTGCCCGAATCGGTGGTCAGGGCGACACCGGGGGCGGCGGCCGACGTATCGAGCGTGAAGCTGAACGAGGTCGCCGATGACGTGTTGCCCGCGACGTCGATCTGCCGGACCTGAATGTCGTTCAGGCCTTCGACCGCGCTGAAGCTGGTGCTCCACGTATGGCCGCCGTCGGTCGAATATTCGACGGTCGCACCGGCTTCGACGCCGGTGAGGTTCAACGTGCCGACGTTGGTGACGTGGTCGGACGCGCTGCTGCCGGAATCGGTGGTCAGTGCGACGCCGGGGGCGGCGGCCGACGTGTCGAGCGTGAAGCTGAACGAGGTCGCCGACGACGTGTTGCCGGCGACGTCGATCTGCCGGACCTGCACATTGTTCACGCCTTCGACCGCGCTGAAGCTGGTGCTCCAGTGCGCACCGTTGTCGACGCTGTACTGCACGGTGGCGCCGGTTTCGATGCCGGTTACATTCAGCGTGCCGACGTTGGTGACGTGGTCGGACGCACTGCTGCCGGAGTCGGTGGTCAGCGCGACGCCGGGCGCGGCGGCCGACGTGTCGAGCGTGAAGCTGAACGAGGTCGCCGACGACGTGTTGCCGGCGATATCGGTCTGGCGGACCTGCACGTTGTTCACGCCTTCGACCGCATTGAAGCTGGTGCTCCAGTGCGCACCGTTGTCGACGCTGTACTGCACGGTGGCGCCACTCTCGACTCCGGTTACATTCAGCGTGCCGACATTGGTGACGTGGTCGGAAGCACTGCTGCCGGAGTCGGTGGTCAGGGCGACACCGGGGGCGGCAGCCGACGTATCGAGCGTGAAGCTGAACGAGGTCGCCGACGACGTGTTGCCCGCGACATCGATCTGCCGGACCTGCACGTTGTTCGTGCCTTCGACCGCGCTGAAGGTGGTGCTCCAGTGCGCGCCGTTGTCGACGCTGTACTGCACGGTGGCGCCACTCTCGACTCCGGTCACATTCAGCGTGCCGACGTTGGTGATGTGGTCAACAGCGCTGCTGCCCGAATCGGTGGTCAGCGCGACGCCGGGCGCGGCAGCCGACGTATCGAGCGTGAAGCTGAACGAGGTCGCCGACGACGCATTGCCGGCGACATCAACCTGCCTGACCTGCACATTGTTCACGCCTTCGACCGCACCGAAGCTGGTGCTCCAGTGCGCACCGTTGTCGACGCTGTACTGCACGGTCGCGCCACTCTCGACTCCGGTTACATTCAGCGTGCCGACGTTGGTGACGTGGTCGGAAGCGCTGCTGCCCGAATCGACGGCGAGCGCGACGCCGGGGGCGGCAGCCGACGTATCGAGCGTGAAGCTGAACGAGGTCGCCGACGACGCATTGCCGGCGACGTCGATCTGGCGCACCTGTACGTTGTTCACGCCTTCGACCGCATTGAAGCTGGTGCTCCAGTGCGCACCGTTGTCGACGCTGTACTGCACGGTCGCGCCACTCTGGACCCCGGTCACATTCAGCGTACCGACATTGGTGACGTGATCGACGGCACTGCTGCCCGAATCGACCGCCAGCGCCACGCCAGGCGCCGCGGCCGCGGTCGTATCGAGCGTGAAACAGCAGGAAGACGCGGCCGACGCATTGCCGGCGACATCGATCTGCCGGACCAGCACGGTATTCGTTCCCTCGACCGCGCTGAAACTCGTATTCCAGTGCGCGCCGTTGTCGGTGCTGTACTGAACGGTCGCGCCGTGTGCGATTCCGCCGACCGAAAGCGTGCAGTCCGACGTGATGTTGTCGGTGGCCGAACTGCCCGTGTCGTGCGCCAGCGCGACGACAGGGGCGGGCGGCGCAATGTCGACATAGGCGGTCGCCCAGCTCAGCGTGCCGTTGCCCAACCGGATCGCGTACGTGAAGCTGTCCTGCGCGTAGCCGAGCGTATTGAAGCTGTTCGACAGCCATGACGCGTCGAGGTGGCTCGCATCGTATCCGACCTTGCCGTCCGACGTGATCCAGATGTGCGCGCCGTGCGCGCTGTAATCCGCGCTCACGGCTTCGGCTCTCGCCGTATCCTGGGTCAGCAGCGCGGTCTGCTCGAGCGCGACGGTCACTTCGGTGCCGGAGTCGAGCGAGTAGAGCGTCTTGGCCGCTCCACCGAGATCGTTCGCCATCACGTTCAGGTAGACGGTGGTGAGCGTATTGTCGGTGAGCCCGGTCTGCGCCGACGTAAACACGTCGTTTGTCGCCTGTGGCGTATTGCTCATGGATACCGCGGTGCCGTTCGAAGTCGTTGCCATGTCGTGCTCCCCGTCCTGTCTCAGGTGTATTGACGCAGGCATTGCGCCGCCCCATGCGGCGCCCGCCCGCGGATCTGCAAATCGGTCGTCGTGTCAGCGCTCGCGCAACGCCATTTCCTTGGTCTTGATGACGGGCTTGAGCAGGTAATGCAGTACGGTCCGGCGTCCGGTCCGGATGTCGACCGTCGCGATCATGCCCGGCACGATCGCGACCGGCTGGCTCCGGCCGCTCGGCTTGTTCTGCCGGGTGCGCACCAGCACGCGGTAGTAGCTGTCGGGTTTCTCGCCGGGGCGATCGGGCACGATCGTGTCGGCGCTGATGTCCTCGACGACGGCGGGAAAGCCGCCGTAGATGGAAAAGTCGTACGCGGAGAGCTTGACCGTGGCGTCCAGCCCCGGATGCAGGAACGCGATGTCCGATGGCCGCACGCGCGCTTCGATCAGCAGCGTGTCGTCGAGCGGCACGATCTCCAGCAGATCCATCCCCGGCTGGATCACGCCGCCGACGGTGTTGATCTTGATCTGCTTGACCATGCCCTTCAGCGGCGCGCGCACCAGCGTGCGCGTGACGCGATCCTCGAGCGCCACGTTGGCCGCGCTCAGCGCGGACTGGTCGGCGCGCGCCTGGTTCAGTTCCTTCATCGCGTCGGCGCGGAAGTGCGCGGTCGTTTCGTCGATCTTCTGGCGCGCTTCGCGATAGGCGGCTTCCAGCCGCGGCATCGCGAGCCGCGTCGCGTCGAGGTCGCCTTTCATGTCGTTGGCCTGCCGTTCGAGCCGCAGGACCTCGACGTCGGATACCGCGCCCTTCTGCACGAGCGGGCTCGTCAGCGCCAGCTCCTTCGCGACGAGGCCATAGCTATGCTGCAGCTGCGCCTGGCGCGCGCGTTTCTCCGCGAGCTCCTGGCGATGTTGTTCGGCCTGTTGCCTGAGCACGTCCAGATTGGACTGCAATTCGCGCTGGCGCGATTCGAACAGCGAGCGCTCCTCGTCCAGCAGGCCGGGGCTCGTCTGCGCCAGCCGATCGGGCACGACGAACGCGGCGCCGTTCGCCTCGGCGGTGAGGCGCGCGATCCGGGCAAGCAGCGCGGAGTCCTTCGCCTGTCCTTCCTTGTACGACGACGTGAAGCGCGTATCGTCGATGCGCATCAGCGGCTGGCCTTTCTGTACGACCTGTCCCACGCGCACCATGATCTCGGAAACGATGCCGCCCTCGAGGTTCTGCACCACCTGCACCCGGCTGGACGGAATCACCTTGCCTTCGCCGACGGTCACTTCGTCCACTTCGGCGAACGCGGCCCAGGCGAGGGCGACGACGAAGAAGGCGAGCGTCGCCCAGAGTATCCAGTGACTGAAATAGCGCGGCCCTTCCATTGCCGCCGCGCAGCGCTCGCGCATGAACGCCGTGTCGTCGGCGCGCGGCTTGAGGGCCGCGCCGATCCGTCCGGCCAGCGCCTTGAGCGCAGCGGTGCGGTCCATCGTCGGCGTATCCGCGCCGTCGGGTTCAACCAGCAGCGACATGGAGCGTCCTCCCTGCAAGCGCGGCCAGGACCTGGTCTTTCGGGCCGTCGGCGACGACGCGGCCCTGATCCATCACGATCAGTCGGTCGACGAGCGTGAGCAGCGACGGGCGATGCGTGACGAGCAGCAGCGTGCGGCCCTCGAGCCGGGCCGCGAGCCTCGCCTTGAACAGCTCTTCGGACCGGTTGTCCATCGCGCTGCTGGGCTCGTCGAGCAGCAGCACCTGCGGCGACAGCAACATCGCGCGGGCGATCGCGACGGCCTGCCGCTGGCCGCCGGACAAGGCTTCGCCGCGCTCGCCGACGGCGAGATCGAAGCCGTTCGGCAAACGGTTGACGAAGTCGGCGACCCCGGCGACCTGCGCGGCGCGCAGCACGGCGTCGTCGTCCGCACCGGGCGCGCCCAGCACGATGTTGTCCCGCACGGTACCGTTGAACAGCATCACGTCCTGCGGCACGTGACCGATCCCGCGCCGCAGCGCGGCAGGATCGTACTGGCGCAGCTCGACGCCGTCGATCAGCACGTTGCCGGAAGCGGGCGGATAGAGTCCCAGGATGAGCTTTTCGATCGTGGTCTTGCCCGAGCCGACACGTCCGATGATGCCGACGCGCTCGCCCGCGGCGATGCGGAACGACACGCCGTCGAGCGACGTGCCGCTCTGGCCGGGGTACGCAAAGCCGACGTTCCGGAATTCGATTTCGCCGCGCAGCGCCGGCCGGTGCACGAAGCGTTGGTCGGCCGGACGCTCGCCGGGCAGGTTCATCACGCCGCCGATCGATGCCAGCGCGCTGCGGGACTGGTGGTAGCGGGTCAGCAGCGACGCCACCTGGCCCATCGGCGCCAGCGCGCGTCCCGTCAAGGTCGTGCAGGCGATCAGGCCGCCGGTCGTGAGCCGGTCGTCGGCAATCATGTAGACGCCGCACAGGACCACGGCGAGATAGGCCGCCTGTTGGGAGAACATCGCGAAATTGACCGCGCATCCCGACAGCAGGCGCGACTTGAGCCCGAGCCGCGCGATTTCGCCCAGCAACTGCTCCCAGCGGGCCTGCATCGGCCCTTCCGCGCCGTTGACCTTGATCGTTTCGAGGCCGACCAGCGTTTCGATCAGCAGCGCTTGCCGCTGGCTCGCGTGGCGCTGGCTGGCCTGCACGGCTCGCGCGAGCGGCCCCTGCACGGCGACGCCCGCGCCGATCACGAGCGGCAGCGCCATCAGCGGCAGCCATCCGAGCCCGCCGCCCACCCAGAACATCGCCGCGATGAACACGATCGAAAACGGCAGGTCGATCAGCGCCGCCGCGGTGGCCGACGTGAGGAAATCACGCACCGCTTCGAATTCCTGGATCTGGGACGCGAATCCGCCGACCGACGGCGGGCGCGCGGCCATCCGGATGCCGAGCACCTTTTCGAACAGGTTGGCGGACAGGATCACATCGATCTTCTTGCCGGCCATGTCGATGAAATAGCCGCGCAACGTGCGCATCACGACGTCGAACACGATCACGAGCACGATGCCGGCCGCCAGCGCCCACAACGTCTCGAGCGCGTGGTTCGGCACGACCCGGTCGTAGACGTTCATCGTGAACAGCGGCATCGCCAGCGCGAACAGGTTGACCAGCATCGACGCGAGCATCACTTCCGCGTAGATCGGCCACGACTGCGCGACCACGCCCCAGAACCAGTTGCGCGGGCGCGGCACGGCGCTTTCCGCGTCGCGCGCGTCGAACCGGTGGGCGGGGCGCGCGAACAGCACGAGGCCGGCATGGCGTTGCGCGAGCTCGGCCGGGGCGAGCGCTTCCTCGCCGACGCCGGTTTCGGGAAGGATCACCTGCATCGTGCCGGACGCGTTTCTGCGAACCAGCACGCATGCCTGTCCGTCGTTCAGCAGCAGCACGACGGGCAAGACCGCGTCCGGGATGTCGTCGAGCGCGCGCCGGGCCAGTTTGGCGGAAATGCCGGCGCGCGCCGCTGCCCGGATGAACAGCGCCGGCGTCAGGTGCTGGCCGGCCAGCGGCAGGCCGGCCACGAGCGCGTCGGCGCCCACCGGCCGGTCGAACAACCGCGTCAGCACGAGCAGGCAGCCCAGCAGCGGATCGTCTTCGATGCCCGATCCGTGGGGCAGATCCCATGCGCGTGCGCCTGCCGCGCCCGCTGCGGCTTCCGTGGTGGCGGAATGCATCACAGTACCCCGCCACGCAGGTGACGGGCGGACAGGTGCGGCAGTCCCCGTGGCGCGGATATCCCCGCCGTCAAGCGCTCTGTCTTGCTCATGCGCTACCCCGATGCTGTTCGTTCGATGTTCGTCGCTTGGCGCGACTGCTTGTCGACTACTGCTTTGCATCGGAGCAACAGCAAGTAGCGGGCCAGATGCGGCGGTGGGCGCGCGCAACAAGGCGGTGCGAGCATGCGCGAACCGGCCGGACGGCGCGAATCGTGATTTTGTTTCGGATCTGATACGAATGATTGGCGTGGCGTTGCGCACGTGCGCCGCGCGATGCGGCGGCGTTCCCGCTCTCGTGCGCGGATCAAGGTGTAGGGCGGCAGGGCGGTGGCGGACCGGCGCCGTGGCGCTGGCGGGCGCCGCCGGGCTCGGCCTCGAAATGTTTCAGCGCTGAAACGTCCGGGGCGTCGCGACGTATCGCCGATGCAACGTGGGCGGGCCCGGGGCTGGCGGGCTTGCCGCAAGCGTGCCGGCCCATCGTAGAATCGACCCCATATCCATCAGGAGAGTGTCCGTTGGCTTCGCCCACCGCCCAGCGCCGGTCGTTGCGCTCCCGCCTGCGCCGCGCCCGCAATCCGTGGCAGGCGCCGCGCGCGCGCACGCTGTTCACGCGCCCCGCGACGTCGCCGCATCGCACGCTGCTGTTCCGCCTTGCCCTCGTCGTGTTCCTGTGCGCGCTCGCGTTCCTCGTGCTGTATCTCGATCGCGACGGCCTGCGCGATTCGACGAAGAGCACGCCGATGGGCATCGCCGATCTCGTCTATTTCACGATGGTCACGGTCGCGACGGTCGGTTACGGCGACATCGTGCCCGTCACCGCGCGGGCGCGCCTGATCGATGCCTTCTTCATCGTGCCGATCCGCATCGGCATCTGGTTCATCTTCCTGGGCACGGCGTATCAGTTCGTGATCCAGCGCGTCGTCGAGGAATTCCGCATGAAACGCCTGCAAAAGCAACTGACCGATCACATCGTCGTGTGCGGCTACGGCCTGTCCGGCTCGATCGCCGTGCGCGAGCTGCTCGAAAGCGGCGTCGATCCGGCGACGGTGATCGTGATCGACTCGCAGCAGCAGGCGCTCGAGGCCGCGACCTCGCTCGGCGTGACCGGGCTGCTCGGCGATCCCGCGCACGAGGACCTGCTGCAGCAGGCGCAGGTGCGCGCCGCGAAGGCGGTGATCATCTCGGTGACCGACGATCCGACCGCGATCCTGCTGACGCTGTCGGTGCGCAGCATTGCGCCCGACACGAAGATCGTCGTGCGCATCCAGGAGAACCTGTACCAGCGGCAGCTGCGGCAGGCGGGGGCGGACGTGATCGTGTCGTCGACGAAGATCGGCGCGCTGCTGCTCGCGGATGCGGTGCAGAGCCGCTATATCGTGCCGTTCGTCAACGACATGCTGTCGACCCGCGGCCGCGCGACGCTGGTCGAACGGCCGGCGATGAAGCACGAGATCGGCTGCATGACGAACGTCGTGCCGGGGGCGATCGTCGTCGGGCTCGACCGCGGCGGCAAGATCCATTCGTTCTACGAAGACCCGCCGTGCCGGATCCAGGCCGGCGATACGCTCGTCGTGATCCAGTCGGCGCGGATTCCGGATCCGGATGTGTGAGATTTGCGCATCATGCGTGTTTGATCAATCGGCGACATCCGCTGCCCGAATGAAATCGTCGGCCGAAAAACCTCGATTGTCGGCGCCGGCTCACCTGTGATACAAGGTAGCCGCACGTCTGGCGCACGCTGGCGGCGCTATCTAAACAGCTTTCCGTGGAACATTCAGAACATGGCAACCGGTACCGTCAAGTGGTTTAACGATACGAAAGGTTTTGGCTTCATCACGCCGGACGACGGCGGCGAAGACCTGTTCGCGCACTTCTCCGAGGTACAGGGAAGCGGCTTCAAGTCCCTTCAAGAGGGCCAGAAGGTCAGTTTTGACGTCAAGCAGGGCCCGAAAGGGAAGCAGGCAGCGAACATCAAGCCGCTGTAAGTCTTCCACGCCGCGACCACGGCGCGGCGGCGCAGCGATCAGGCCGAAGCATGATCGCTGCGCGATTGGCGCGGCGCGTCGCAAGGGCGGACGCGCCGGCGCCCTTGCTCATCGCTCGAGGAAGGGCCTCAGCTTGTCCGCGCGACTGGGGTGCATCAGCTTGCGCATCGCCTTGCTCTCGATCTGACGGATCCGCTCGCGGGTCACGTCGAACTGCTTGCCGACCTCTTCGAGCGTGTGATCGGAGGTCGTATCGAGCCCGAATCGCATCCGCAGCACCTTGGCCTCGCGCGGCGACAGCCCGTCGAGCGCCTCGTCGATCGCGGCGCGCATGTTCGCGTGAATCGCGGCTTCGGCCGGCGAACTCGCGGAGACATCCTCGATCATGTCGCCGAGCGTCGCGTCCGCATCGTCGCCCACCGGGGTCTCGAGCGAGACCGGCTGCTTGGCGATCTTGAGGATGCTGCGCACCTTCTCCTCGGACATCTCCATGCGCTTCGCGAGGACGGCGGGATGCGCTTCCTGCCCGGTCTGCTGCAGGATTTCGCGTGAAATCCGGTTCAGCTTGTTGATCGTCTCGATCATGTGGACCGGCACGCGAATGGTCCGCGCCTGATCGGCCAGCGCACGCGTGACAGCCTGCCGGACCCACCAGGTGGCGTACGTCGAGAACTTCCAGCCGCGCCGGTATTCGAACTTGTCCACCGCCTTCATCAGTCCGATATTGCCTTCCTGGATCAGATCCAGGAACTGCATCCCGCGGTTCACGTACTTCTTGGCGATCGAAATGACGAGGCGAAGGTTCGCCTCGATCATCTGTCGCTTGGCCTGCCGCATTTTCGACTCCGCGGCGCTCATCTGGCGGTTGATCTGCTTGAGCTGCTGGAGCGGCAGCGAGACCCGCGACTCGATGTCGATGAGTTTCTGCTGCCCGGCCTGGATGGCCGGCAGGTGCCGCTCGAGCGCCGCGCCAAATTGTTTCGAAGTCGCCGCCGTGCGGCTGGTCCATTCAAGGTCGGTCTCGTGGCCCGGGAACGACTCGACGAACGCGTCACGCGGCATGCCGCAACGGTCGACCGCGATCTCCAGGATGCTGCGCTCGATCGCACGAACCTCGGTGACCTGGTCATGCACGCTGGCGCACAGGCGATCGATCGTCTTGGCGGTGAAGCGGATCGGCGCGAGTTCGCGCTGGATCTCCGAGCGCACCTGCACGGCGGCCGCGGAGCGCGCCTTGTCGGCAGCCGGCACATCCGGCAACCGTTCGAACAGCGCACGCACGCGCGCGAAAATCGCGAGGCTGTCGCTCGTGAGCTCCTCGAGGCGGGCGGTGTTCGCTTTCTCCGAATCGCCGGCGTCCGCTTCGTCGTCGTCGCCGTCCGGATCATCGTCGGAGGCGTCGGCTTCCACTTCGACTTCGTCGGCTTCAAGCGTCATTTCGCTTTCATCCGTGGCGTCGCTGATGCCATCGACCAGTTCGTCGATGCGCAGTTCGCCGGCCGCGATGCGGTCCGCGTCGGCAAGAATCGTGGACACGACCGTCGGGCATGCGGCGATCGCCTGAATCATGTCCTGCAGGCCGCTTTCGATGCGCTTTGCGATCTCGATTTCGCCGGCGCGGGTCAGCAGTTCGCTGGCGCCCATTTCACGCATGTACATCCGGACCGGATCGGTCGTGCGACCGAATTCGGAATCGACGGTCGACAGTGCGGCCTCCGCTTCCTCGTCCGCCTGATCATCGGATGCAACGGCAGCCGTGGCGTCGTTCAGCAGGAGCGT
The DNA here is from genome assembly GCF_000833595.1 of Burkholderia sp. MSHR3999. NCBI lineage: Bacteria > Pseudomonadati > Pseudomonadota > Betaproteobacteria > Burkholderiales > Burkholderiaceae > Burkholderia > Burkholderia sp. MSHR3999. The sequence continues at coordinate 1,699,579 of NZ_JRFO01000007.1, read as the reverse complement.
CTCCGCGTCCGGGGCCTGCTCGTACACGGCCACGCCCATATCGCTGAACGTGCTGACGATCGTTTCCATCGCAGCAGTTTGCGCAAAATTGTCGGGCAGGTGATCGTTGATGTCCGCGTGGGTGAGATAGCCGCGCTCGCGGCCAAGCGCGATCAGCGCACGCATCTGGCGTTGGCGCTCCTCGTCCTGGCGAGCGGTCGACGCGATGTCCACCGGTGTGGCGACGCCCTGGGTCTTTCCCTTCGGGGCGCGGCGGCTGGTCTTGGACGTGACCGGGATCACACGGGATGCTGAATCGTCGCGAACTGGATTTGCCAATACATTCTCCTCCGCAGGTTGGCCGACGATCGTTGCGGATACGACAGGCTGTCAAGCCCGTCGACGTGCGAACGAAATCGTGGGATGGCGCGCGGACAGTCGAGGCCGGTATGCCTCTTCGCGGATTCTGGTGCGCGCTAAATGGGGAACCCTAAATTATACTGGACGACGTTGTGCGACGCAACACTTGATGGTGGGCGGCCGCGACGCGCCAGCTTGTGGGCGAGCGCAGAAGAGTGTTTTGGGGAGCTGAATGGGCCAGGTCCTAAATCTCGGGTCACAGACCACCTCCTGAAACAAGAGGTGGTCTTCAAGCTGCGAACCGGCGAGTCAGGCCGTCCGCCGAGTCGCCAGCCGATTCCAGAGCAACCCGGCGCGATTTCCGCTTCGGCAATAGGCGAGAACGGGCTTCGGCAATGCGTCGACCATCGCGCCGAAGGCATCGACTTCCGCGTCGCCGATGTGATCGGACCTGACGGGGAGGTATCGCGCGTCGAGCCCCAGTTCGCGGGCCGCGGCGGCGATCTCGTCAAAGGCCGGCTGATCGGCGCTTTCCCCGTCGGGCCGGTTGCAGATCACGGCGCGGAAGCCCGCGTCGCGAATGGCTTTCAGGTCATCCGGCATGATCTGGCGCGACGCGGCGAACCCGTTTGCCGCGGTGGACCGGCATTGCTCGATGGCTTGCCGGAAACAGGCGATCGCGAAATCGACGTCCTCCTCCGTCGTGAAGCGTCCGACGCTGATGCGGACGGTGCGGCCGGCCGCGTCCGCGTCCAGGCCGATGGCCGTCAGGACGTGGGACGGCGTGCCGGCGGCCGAATTGCACGCGGAGGTGGACGACACGGCGAGCGCGTCGCCCAGCATGAACGGGAAGAACCCGGGCGCATTCACGGTCAGGCTCAAGGTATGCGGGATGCGTCGCGCCGCGGCCGCGTTCTGCTCGACGTCCCCGATCGCGAGCACCGCATCCCTTAAGCGCGCGCTGAGCGCGGAAATCCGTGCGCTGTCGGTCCCGAGTTCATCGGCCGCCAGTTCGCACGCGGTCCCCATGCCGACGATCTGATGGGTGGCGAGCGTGCCCGAGCGCAGGCCCCGCTCGTGTCCGCCACCGTGCATTTGAGGCGCGATTCGGTCCGCAATGTCTCGACGGACGAACAGCGCGCCGATTCCTTTGGGCCCATAGACCTTGTGCGCCGACATCGACATCAGGTCGATGCCGAGCGCGCGGACGTCAATCGGGGTCTTGCCGAGCGCCTGCGCGGCATCCACGTGGAGCAGGGCGCCGGCGGCGTGCACGACTCGCGCGATCTCGCCGATGTTCGTGAGCGTGCCGATCTCGTTGTTCACGAGCATGAGCGACACGAGGCCGGTCTCGGGGCCAATCGCCGCCGCCACGGCGTCGGCCGTGATTTCGCCGTCGCGCGTCGGCGTGAGGTAGGAGACCGACAAGCCGTGCCTTGAAAGGCTGGCCATCGTGTCGAGAATGGCCTTGTGCTCGATGCGGCTCGTGATCAGGTGGCGTTTTTCGCGTGCGTTATCTGCGTAGCCTTTGAGCGCCAGGTTGTTGGATTCGGTGGCGCCCGACGTCCAGACGATTTCGTCCGCATCCGCGCCGATGAGCGCGGCAACCTGCTCGCGTGCCCGTTCCACCTTTGCCCGCGCCAGCCTGCCCGCCCGATGCGAACTCGACGCCGGGTTGCCGAATATGCCGTCGACGCCGAGACAGGCGGCCATCGATTCGATCACACGCGGATCGGCAGGCGTCGTCGCCGCGTAGTCGAGGTAATGCAATGTGTTGTTCTCGCTCATTTCTTTCGGTTGCTGCGCTGGAGTGCAGGAAATGATACGGGGTGCAACCGGGAAAAAGGATCCAAATTTCGTTGGGAATTGCACCTTTAGGGGAATATTTTTCTACCGTTCGGCGCTGCCCCAGGTGCCGTTTGCGGTTGTGCCGGTGACGTCGGCAGGCTCGGCCGTGTACGCGCTTTTTTTGCCACGATCGCGACTCACGCGTGTCTGCAAATTGCCGGAGTTTTTAGTTGGTTTAAACAATTTCTGCGCTTCTCAAATAATCAATCAAATCATTTCAGCGTTTCTCAAATATTTCTTTCATTTTCCAATCATTTTTACTTCAGAAGCCTTGTATTTCTGGGTGGTTTATATAAGCTGATCGTAAGCAACGTTGCTTCATGTATTTCTTCTCAACCAACAGGAAGATTTCCCATGACGCGTATGTACATCACTGCCGCACCCACTGGGGCCGTGCCGAAGTGGCTCGATCCGCTCGAGCCGACTTTCATTCCGTCCTGTCTCGTTCACCAGTTATTCAATTCCGCGCAAGCCGAGAAAATCGTCGATCGTTTGAAATCCGACGGCTGGGAAACCGTTCCGGCCGGCGGATGGTTAATCGAATCGGGACATGGTATTTCTATTTCCGATGATTTTTTGGCACAACTATTCAACCAGCCTGCCGCTCGTCTGGCATTGGAGGAAATGGGATGGACGCATCGGGATGGAGCCTGGCATGCGCCGCCCGCGCAGGCTTCCGGCAGCGCCGCAATCCCGCGTGAATGGCTGGCGGGCCTGTCGTCGGTCGAGTTGGCCAGGCGAATCGTGCTGCAATTGACGACCTACGGATGGGTGGCCAACGACCGCGGCGACCTCGTCTGGGATCACGCGAAGCTGCACAGCTATTTCCCGCCTGGGCTGATCGATTCGATTCGCGAAGACGCGCCGGGGCTGCTGGCGAAGCTGGAGAAATCCGGCTGGAAAGCGTGCGGCGCCGGTTACTGGCAGGCGGGCAAGGGGCGCTCGCCGGTTCTGCCGATCACGCCGGATGCGATCGTGGACGAAACCGTCCGCTCGATCCGGGAAGGGGCGGCGGTCGTGCATTTGCATACGCGTGAACTCGGCGACCGTGCGCAACTCGAGATTCCCGGACTGGGCGTCGTCACGGTCGGCACGCAGCGCAACCAGATCGTCGTCGATCATTACGACGCGATCGTACCGGCCGTGAGGCGTGCCGATACGACGGCGATCCTGAACCTGTCGACGAGCGTGCGGGGCGACCGTCAAGGCTCGCGCAGCACGTTGCGGCGCGCCCATCTGAAATCCTACGGCGAGGCGGCGGTGCCCGAGGTCGCGTCGCTGAGCCCGGGCGCGGTGATTTTCCAGGGCGGCGGCGGCTACGACAACGCGCCGGATTTCCTGGCCGAGCAGTTCGCGCATTTTCAGCGCGTCGGCACGCGCCCGGAGGTGGAGGTATTCAATCACACGATCATCGACAACGCGACGACCCTGTACCGGGCGTTCCTCGAAGCGACCGGCCAGCCCGTGCTGTTCATGCTGGTGGCGGCCGTCGATCAATATCGTCGCGATCCGGTCAGCGGGGAAGTGGAGGACGATTCGCTGATCGCGCCTGCCGTCAGGCAGGAAATCACCCGTTGCGTGGCGACCGGCGACGCAACCGACAGGCAGCGTGCGATCGATCTCGCGGTCGAACAGCTGAAGCCGGTTGTCGCACGGCTGCGCGACAGCTTTCCGTCATCGCTCGTGTCGTTGCTGCTGCCGGGGCCGCTGCAGGCGCTATTGGCGGATCTCGCGCACGCGTTACAACTGGACGGGGTGCGCATCGGCCTGGAGGACGGCCTGAACGTGCAGGACAGCCGGGTTCCCGGGGGCGTTCGCAAGGCGCGCGGCACATGGGAGCAGGTGCGCATGCTGCGCGAGGACCTGCTCGCCAGGGGCGTCGCCGTGCAAACCGCGGCCGAGGTGCGGGACATGCTCGGCCTGCCGGCCGGCAAGTCGCGTCAACCGCAACTGAAGCGCGCATGACGGAGCGAACGTTCGATGACTCTCTATCGATTGGGCGACCGAGTGCCCACCGTCCATGCGAGTGCGTTCGTGGCGGACACGGCGACGATTGTCGGTGACGTCCGGCTGGGCGCGGATTCGAGCGTCTGGTTCGGTGCGATATTGCGTGGCGATACCGAGCCGATCGTCGTCGGGGCCGGCACCAACATCCAGGACGGGGCCGTGCTGCACACCGATGCAGGGTGCCCTTTGACGATCGCCGCGCATGTGACGGTCGGCCATCAGGCCGTGTTGCACGGCTGCACGATCGACGAGGGCTCGCTGATCGGCATCCAGGCGGTGGTGCTCGACGGCGCGGTGATCGGTCGTCAGTGCCTGGTCGGCGCCGGCGCCGTCGTCACGGCGGGCAAGGTGTTTCCCGAGCGCTCGCTGATCCTCGGCGCACCCGCCAAGGTCGTGCGAGCCCTGACGGACGAGGACGTGGCCAGGCTGCGGACCAATATCGGCTTCTACGCCGAGGTGCGCAGGCCGATGTACAAGGCGGCGTTGCACCGCATGGATCAGGCGTGACCTGATCCGGGAAGCGGTTCCGTCACGCAGCGGAAGCGCCGGCCGGCTCGTCGTCAGGCCGGCCGGCGCAACCCGCTCAGGCGCGCAAGCTTGCGTCGTCCGCGCCTGCCGCCGTTCCTACTTGACGCATTCGAGCGTGTACCTGAGCGCCGGCGCGATCAGGCCGCGCCACACGTCCCACGTGTGGCCGCCGTCGACGACGCGCAGCTCGGCCGGGTTCTGCGCGCGGCGTAGCTGCGTATACAGCACGCTCGATTCGGCCTGGATCGACAGGTCGTCGTCGCCGACGGCGATGAACATCGGCACGCGCCAGCTCCGCGCGAAATAGCCGCGCAGCAGCGCCGGGTAATTCAGCTCGTGCCAGACGCGCGAGTCGAACTGCTTGTCGCCGAACACGCCCACATAGCGGGCCGCCGAGTTCAGCGGCGGCTCGTTCGCATAGATGGCCGGGCTCAGCAGCATCGCGCCGCAGAACAGGCCCGGCTCGAGCAGCGTGAAGCGCAGCGCGCCGAAGCCCCCCATCGACACGCCGCCGATCGCGCGGCCCGCGCGCTGGTTCGACACCGCGAAGTGCGCCTCGACGTCCGGCAGCAGGTCGTTGAGGAACGCGCTCTGCATCCGCTCCTTGCGGTCGACGTACCAGTCGGTGCCGCCTTGCGGCATCACGATCACCACCGGCGGGATGTCGTGCCGCTCGATCAGCGTGTCCGCGGTGGCCTGCAGCCGGCCCTGCGTGATCCAGTCGTTCGCGTTGCCCGCATTGCCGTGCAGCAGGTACAGCACCGGGTAGCGCGCGCCTTCCGGGTTGTAGCGGGGCGGCAGGTAGACCGTGTACGACCAGTCGCGCTGCAGCGCCGCCGAACGGAACGTGCGCATCACGACGCTGCTGTCGTCGTTGATCGGGGCGGCCTGGGCCGTCTGGGCGGAAGGGGTGGCTTCGGCGGAGTCGGCGAAGCCGATGGTCAGCGCGGCGGCAAGCAGGAGGAGAAATCGGCGCATGTCGAGCGGGTTCAGGAGTGTCGCCGCCTATCGTAGCAGCGGCGGATGACGGCCGTGCGCTTTAGCGCCGCGCGCGGAACGGCAGCCGCGACGTCAGCGGCGCGTAGAGCTTGGCGACGAGATACAGCAGGCCCATTGCGACGACGTCGGCGGTCAGCCCGAGCGGCACGTCGAGGTAGCCGTCGGTCGCCTGGTACAGCAGCGAATCGACCGCGAGCGAGATGGCGGTGCCGGCGACGAAGCTCAGCAGGCCCTGGCGGCCGATCGTGCCGATCCACGGCATTGCGTGCGCGACCTTCTTCATCCAGCCGAGGTGCACGAGCTTGGCCGCGAGCCACGCGATCGCGAGGAAGTTCACGAGCCGCAGCGCGCCGAGGTTCTGCTTGATCGACGGATCGGTCGGGAACGGCTCGATGCGCAGCCGGTAATAGGCGCCCGCGGCGACGATCGCGAGCGACGCGGCCGTCAGCAGCCAGCCCTGCGGTTTCGGCGCGAGCGTCTGGTAGACCGGCTGGCAGCGCGAGATCACGCCCAGCACGAACAGGAACTGCCACGCGAACGGATTGAAGTCCCACGGCGTGCCTTCGACGGTCGGCAGGTAGGCGGCGGCGTGCGGCGCGGCGAACCACAGCGACGTGCTGAACGCGAGCAGCAGCCACGGCTGGGTGCGCGCGAGCGGCAGCGCGAGCGGGGCGAGCAGCGCGAAGAACGCATACATCGGCAGCACCGACGCCAGGTACGGCTGGCGCCGGAACAGCAGGATGTCGCGCAGCGCGGCGAGCGGCTTCTGGATCAGCCCGTCGAGATCGTTGGTCGGCATGTTCGGGCCGTCGATCGCCAGCGCGCTCAGCGCGGCGGTGATCAGCAGCATCAGGCCGGCCGTGACGAGGAACGCGCGATAGATCTCGAACGCGCGCCGGATGAAGCGCTGGCGCGCGGCGGCCTCGTCGTGGCGCTCGGCGAGCGAGTTGTACGCGATCGCGGTTGCGAAGCCGCCGAGGAACACGAAGACCTCGGCGGCATCGCACAGCGCGTACGCGTGCAGCGTGACGCGCGACAGGATGCTGCCGCCGATGTGGTCGATGACGATGACGAGCAGGACGAGGCCGCGGAAGAAATCGAGCTCGGCGTAGCGGCCGGGCTTGGCGGCGGCGCTCATCGGCCCGGCTCCCGGCGCCCGCCGCGTGCGCGGCAGGCACACGCCGCGCATGAATCGGGGTCAAGCATGTATTCGTGAGGAAATGTGACAAACAGATGCGCATTGTGCCATCGATGCGACATTTTTCGGGTTTACGCGAATGGCATAGTCGCCGCCCGCGGCCCGCAAGGCTTGCCCGGCAATCGGCACAATGGGGCCAGTTGGAAGGGCGCAACGCTTGCCGAAGCGGAGCCGCTCCCCGGTAGACGATTGGTTTCCGACGTGACACCATTTTGGACATTGCGCGGCGTGCCACCCCGCGCCGCCCGCCGAGCGGGCCATACAAGACTCACGCCGGAGCGCCTCGAGGGTGTGCCCGGCCATCCGGTTCTGGAGATTCGCCATGAAGAAGCACGTCATTTCCGCCGCCGCGCTTGCCACCTTTGCCGCCTTCACTGCGCCGGCGTTCGCGCAGAACAGCGTGACGCTGTACGGCCTGATCGACGAGGGCTTCAACTATACGAACAATGTCCGAGTGAACGGTGTCGGCAAGACCAACTACCAGCTCGCGAGCGGCTATGCGCAGGGCAGCCGCTGGGGGCTGCGCGGCTCGGAAGACCTGGGCGGCGGGCTGAAGGCGGTCTTCGTGCTGGAAAGCGGCTTCGACGTGAACAACGGCCGGCTCGGCCAGGGCAGCCGCATGTTCGGCCGCCAGGCGTACGTCGGCCTGTCCGAGTCGCGCTTCGGCACGCTGACGTTCGGCCGCCAGTACGATGCGCTCGTCGACTATCTCGCGCCGCTGACCGCGAACGGCAACTGGGGCGGCACGCTGTTCTCGCATCCGTTCGACAACGACAACACCGACAACTCGTTCCGCGTCAACAACACGGTGAAGTACGCGAGCCCGGACTGGAACGGCCTGCAGGTCGGCGGCACCTACAGCTTCAGCAACAGCACCGGCTTCTCGACCAACCGCCAGTACAGCATCGGCGCACAGTATTCGCTGGCCGGCCTGCAGGTCGCCGCGGCCTACCTGCAGGCGAACAGCCCGGGCAACGGCAATGCGGGCGCGATCGCGGCCGACGACGCGAATTTCGTCGCCGACCGCCTGCGCATCTTCGGCGGCGGCATCAACTACACGTTCGGCCCGGCGACGGTCGGCTTCGTCTACACGAAGACCGACGTGAAGAACCCGGTGTCGACCGTCTATCTGCCGACGGCGACGTTCTCGGGCCTTGGCCTGACCGCGACCAAGTTCCAGAATTTCGAGATCAACGGCAAGTACCAGCTGACGTCCGATTTCTTCGTCGGCGCGCAGTACGTGTACACGGACGGCAAGTTCGACGCCGCGACCGGCCCGATCAAGCCGAAGTACCACACCGTGGGCCTGATGGCCGACTACAGCCTGTCGAAGCGCACCGACGTGTATCTGCAGGGCGCGTGGCAGAAGGTCGCCGGCGACCGGACCGGCACGGCCGCCGACGGCGGCTACGTGGTCGGCACCGACGGCCCGTCGTCGTCGTCGAACCAGTTCGCCGTGCGCGCGGCGATTCGCCACAAGTTCTGACGGGTTCTGACGGGCGCGTCCGGCGTGCGCGTGCAACCGGCCTGACGCGGCCTGAACCCGCTGCGGCGCTGTTCAGCCGGCCTCTGCCGGCCGGCTGAGCGCGTTCGCGAGCCAGTCGACGAAAATCCGCACGCGCGGCGCGAGGTGCCGGCCGTGCGGAAACACCACCGATACCGGCAGCGGCGCCGCATTCCATTCCGGCAGCACTTCGACGAGCGTGCCGTCCGCGAGCGGCGCGTCGAGGCCGTCGCGCGGCGCCTGGATCAGCCCGAGCCCCGCCACGCAGCAAGCCAGGTAAGCCTGCGAGCTGTTGACCGACACGATGCTGCGCATTTTCACCGCGTGCATCTCGCCGGTATCCATGTCCGCATATTCCCAGTCCAGCTCGCGGCCCGTGCGGCTCGAGAAATAGCCGACCGCGACGTGCTCCGGCAGGTCGTCGGGCGAGCGGGGCGTGCCGTGGCGCGAGAGATAGGCCGGCGATGCGCAGTTGACCTGCGCCAGCTCGCCGATGCGCCGCGCGACGAGCGACGTGTCGGAAAGCGCGCCGACCCGCACCGCGCAATCGATCCCGTCGGCGATCAGGTCGACGAAGCGGTCGGTGGTGCTCATCACGATGCGCAGGTCCGGGTACCGCGCGTGAAACGACGGAATCGCCGGAATCACCTTGTCCAGCGCGAAACGCTCGGGCAGGTCGACGCGGATCACGCCGCGCGGCGACGCGCCGGCGTCCTCGAACAGCGTTTCGGCGTCGTCGAGATCGGCGAGCAGCCGCGCGCAGCGTTCGTAGTAGGTCGCGCCTTCGGCGGTCAGCGCGACGCGTCGCGTCGTGCGCTGCAGCAGGCGAATCTTCAGATGTTTCTCGAGGTACTGGACGGCATTGCTGACCGTCGGGCGCGGTAGCTGCATTTGTTCGGCCGCTTTGGTGAAGCTGCCGAGATGGGCGACGCGCGCAAAGATGCGCATAGCGTGCAGATGGTCCATGCGGGGCGGGAGATCCGGCGGATGAGGACAGGCTCCATTGTTAATCAGCGTCGAATGGATTGGTGGATTCTTTCGCCTTTATCGCGCGCCGGAACGCCGCCAGAATCCGCTCCATCCACTCAACATTGCGAGGAACGGGACATGGAACTGCGTCAACTGGGCCGCACGGGCCCGCGGGTGTCGGCGATCGGGCTCGGCTGCATGGGCATGTCGGACATGTACGGGCCGGCCGACCGCGCGGAGAGCATCGCGACGCTGCACGCGGCGCTCGACCACGGCGTCACGCTGCTGGACACCGGCGATTTCTACGGGATGGGCGACAACGAGATGCTGATCCGCGACGCGTTGCGCGGCCACGCACGCGAGCAGGTCGTGATCAGCGTGAAGTTCGGCGCGCTGCGCGATCCGGCGGGCGCGTTCGTCGGCTACGACGCGCGGCCGCAGGCGATCCGGAATTTCGTCGCGTATTCGCTGAAGCGGCTCGGCACCGACTACATCGACATCTACCGGCCGGCGCGCGTCGATCCGGCGGTGCCGATCGAGGAGACGGTCGGCGCGATCGCCGATCTCGTCAAGGCAGGGTACGTGCGGCATATCGGGCTGTCGGAAGTCGGCGCGGACACGGTGCGCCGCGCCGCGGCCGTCGCGCCGATCGCCGACCTGCAGATCGAATATTCGCTGCTGTCGCGGGACATCGAGGCGCAGATCCTGCCCGCCTGCCGCGAACTCGGGATCGGCGTGACCGCGTACGGCGTGCTGTCGCGCGGGCTGCTGAGCGGGCGCTGGTCGGCGGCGCGGGAAGTGGGGCGCGATTTCCGCGCGGCGAGCCCGCGGTTCCAGGGCGAGAACCTGACGCACAACCTCGCGCTCGTCGACGCGCTGCGGGCGGTCGCGGACGGAAAGGGCAGCAATCCGGCGCAGGTCGCGATCGCGTGGGCGCTGACGCGCGGCGACGACATCGTGCCGCTGATCGGCGCGCGCAAGCGCACGCAACTCCAAGACGCGCTGACGGCGCTTGAGATGCAACTAACGGCCGATGACCTCGCGCGCATCGAAGCGGCGGTGCCCGCCGGGGCGGCTGCCGGCGACCGTTATCCGGCCGCGCAGATGGCGCACCTCGACAGCGAGCAGGGGCGGGGGGCTTCCCGCAAGGGTTGAGGCGGCTGCGGCCAAACCGCCGAACCGCCCGCCGCGCGCGCCCGAGGCAGCCTCAGGCAAAACCAGATGGCGCGCGGCGGGCTGCCGGTTCGCCATCGCGCCTTCCCCAATTCGTCAGAATGGGCTGCTTCGGCGTCGGCATCTCGCGCCTGGTGATGCTGTTGCTCGACCGTCAGCGCGACGGGCGGGGATTCTGGGGCAGCGACGCGTTCAACACCTTCGACGCCGTGCCGACCGACTGGGAGCGGCAGGCTTGCCGGGACGCGGCGCACCGGCTGCAACGCGACCTGCAGGCAGCCGGAATGAGCGTGCTGATGGACTTACTCGCATGCGGGCTCGCCCGCCAGAAACCCGACGAACTCCCGCGTGTACTTCGGCAACGCATCGAACGACCGCGCGCACAGCGTGAGCTTCCGATGGCTCCACGCATCGGACAGCTCGACCATCCGCACATCCATCGTCTGCATCGCCCGCGACGCCGCATGCCGTGACACGATCCCGATCCCCACGCCGCTCTCGATCACCCGGCAGATCGCATCGAAGCTCTTCAACTGCACGCGGTAGCGGATCCGCTTGCCGAGCGCCCTGGCCTGATCCGCGAGATGCACCTGCAGCGCGCTGCCGTCGGTGAGGCCGATGAAATCCGAATCGACGATCTCGTCGAACGCGACCTTGTCGCGCGCGGCGAGCGGATGGCCGGCCGGCACGACGGCGATCAGCCAGTCCTCGCGAAACGGCTTCTGCTCGAGCCCGCCGAGGCCGACCGAATCGGCGACGATGCCGACGTCCGCCGTCTTGTTGCGGATCGCGTGCACGATGTCCTGGCTCGACCGCTCCTCGACGCTGATCGACAGCTTCGGATGATGCGGCAGATACTCGGCCAGCGCGTCCGGCAGGTACTCGCTGAGCGACGCGGTGTTGCACAGCAGCCGGATATGGCCGCGCAGCCCGCGGCCGTATTGCTGCAGCTCGCCGCGCATGTGGTCGATCTGCTGCAGCACCGTGCGCGCATGATGCTCGAGCGCGCGTCCGGCGTCGGTGACCTGCGTGCCCGACTTGGTCCGGTGCAGCAGCGGCACGCCGAGCTCGTCCTCCATGCCGCGGATGCGCTCGCTCGCGGCCTGCAGCGTGATGTGCGTGCGTTCCGCGCCGCCCGTGATGCTGCCCGCCTCGCAGATGTGCAGGAAAAGCCGCAGGTCGGTCAGGTCGAAGCGCATGATGGGGACGGATGTCGTTGGGTTTGCCGATAAGGTAGCAGGAACGGCGGGCGCGGGCTCAGGCATTGCCTGAGGCAGGCTTCGCCGGTTCCGCATTTTCGGGGCGCGAACATTGCCGGATCATGCCCGCACACCAACCCGAGGAGCCCCGTCATGCATGTCGATCCGTCGTGGGGCGTGGCGTTCAAGATCGCGCTGCACCTGTTCTTTCTGTGCGTCGGCGTCGCGCTCGCCTGTTCGGACCTGGCCGAATGGTTGAGGTGACGCCGGAATTTTTTGCGCGAATCCTGTCGCCAGGCGTCAAGTTTTTCCCGATTTGACCGTATTACCGGTATCGAGTCTGCGCCGCCGCTCGCTCCGTGATCGTTTGTCATCAATGTTTGCAACCGGTTACACGTCGGCCGCGACGTTTTTGAGATGCTTGAAAGATTGTCAAATCGGAGTCGTGTCGACCATGAAACAGCGCGAGATCAACGTCAGGACGGCATGGCTGTCGGCCCTGGGCGCCGTCTTCGTCATGGCCGGCTGCGCCAGCACGCCGCCGGTGCCGCCGAGCGATACGCTCGCGGGCGCGTCGGCACAGAACGCGGCCCCGTCGGAGGCCGCCGCCGCGTCCACGCCGCCGCCAGCCCCGATCCTGGTCGCGCATCGCTATATCGTCAAACGCGGGGACACGCTGTCGCGCATCGCGTCGGCGAACGGCTGCAGCGTGGCCGACCTGCGCACGTGGAACAGGCTCGGCGCGCACAGCCGGCTGCGGGCAGGGCAGGCGCTGCGCATCGTGAAGCAGCAAGCGCCGCAGGCGCCGGCCGCGACGGCGCCGCAGGCGGCCGCGCCCGGCGCCGCGAGCGGGGTGGCCTCGAGCCCGCCGGCCGCGCTGTCGGCGAATGATCGCCAGGTCGTCAAGGACATGAAACGGCATGCGAGCGGCGTCGCGCTGTCGTGGCCCGCGCGCGGCAGCGTCATCGAATCGTTCAGGCCCGGCCAGAACCGCGGAATCCAGATCGCCGGCCAGCCCGGCGACCCGGTGCGCGCGGCCGCCGCCGGCCGCGTGATGTATGCCGGCGTCGGCCTGAACGGCTACGGCAGCCTGATCATCGTCCAGCACAACGCGGACTTCCTGACCGCCTACGCGCACAACCGCAAGCTGCTCGTGAAGACGGGCGACGTCGTTCGCCAGGGCGACGAGATTGCCGAGATGGGCGATCTCGACAATTCGCGCGTCGCGCTGCTGTTCGAGGTGCGGCGCGACGGCAAGCCGGTGAACCCGATGCCGTACCTGCCGTCGACGCAAGGCTGAGCACAGCGGCACGGCGGCACGGCTGCCGCTGGAATACGCGCGCGGTCGCTGCTACGCTTGTCGCCAGCGCACGAGCACGCGCGCGGCCGTTCGCGCAAGCGTGAATGCTCGTCCCGACAGGCCGCCACCGATAAGCAGTCGACCCGCCATCCATGGATCACTCTCCGTCACGCCGCTCGCTGCTGCTTGCCGCCGTCGCCGCGCCGTTCGTCGCCGCGTGCGCGCCGGCCCCCGTCGGCGATCATGAACACCTGCGTGTCGCGCAGTCGCAGCTCGACGCGCTCGAACGAGCGTCGAACGGCCGGCTCGGCGTCGCCGCGCTGGACACCGCGACCGGCGCGCGGATCGCGCACCGGTCACGCGAACGCTTCCCGCTCTGCGGCACCTTCGCGGTCGTTGCCGCCGCAGCGATGCTCGCGCGCAGCGCGCTCGACGCATCGCTGCTGCCGCGTCGCATCCTGTATCGGCGTTACGAGCTCGTGCCCGGCTCGCCCGTCACGGAGCGGCATGCGGATACCGGCATGACGATCGGGCAACTGTGCGAAGCGATGCTGCAATCCGGCGACAAGTCCGCGGCGAACCTGCTGATGAGCGTGCTCGGCGGCCCGCAGACGGTCACGGAGTTCGCGCACGCCAGCGGCGACACGCTGTTCCGCCTCGACCGCTGGGAGCCCGAGCTGAACACGGCGCGGCCCGACGACGAGCGCGACACGTCGACGCCGCTGGCGATGGCCGAAACGATGCGCCGGCTGCTGCTCGGCGATACGCTCGGCGCACCGGAGCGCGCGCAACTGACGAAGTGGCTGCTCGGCACTGCGAACGGCGTCAAGGGCATTCGCGCGGGCGTGCCGTCCGACTGGCGCGTCGCGGGCAAGACCGGGACGGGCGGCTACGGCACGACGACCGATGTCGCCGTGGTGTGGCCGCCGTCGCATGCGCCGCTCGTCATCGCGGCGTCGTTTACGCAGCCGGGCGCCGATGCGTCTCCGCGCGCGGACGTCGTCGCCGAGGCCGCGCGCATCGCGGCCGCCGCGCTTGCCGCCGGCTGATTTCACCGCTGCCCGATTCACCGCTATCCGACAGCCCGGGGCGCCGCCTCGCGCGAAACCGGCGTTTCGCTTATCGTGTCGGTCTGCGCGCGCCGAAGGCGGCGCGCGTTTCGTCCGCTCACTTCGCTTCGCCATGCGCCGACTTCCGCCCTTGCACGCGCTGCAGATCTTCTCGACCGTCGCTCGTCACCGCAGCTTCACGCGCGCGGCCGAGCAGCTTTGCATCACGCAGGGCGCGGTGAGCCGGCAGATCCAGACGCTGGAGGCGCATTACGGCTTTCCGCTGTTCAAGCGGCATGCGAAGGGCTTGACGCTGACGGCGGAAGGCGAGCAGCTGCTGCCGGTCGTCAACGAGAGCTTCGCACGGATCGAGGACATCTCGATGAAGCTCACGCGGCAGCGCACCGATCTCGCGCTGAAGGTGCCGACCTGCGTGATGCGCTGGATGCTGCCGCGCATCATGCGTTTCCAGGGCGAGCACCCCGATCTGCACGTGCAGATCACGACCGCGTGGCAGCACGACGTCGATTTTGCGACCGAGCCGTTCGATGCGGCGATCGTCTACGGCACGTCGCCGGGCGCGGACGTTTGCGCGCTGCCGCTGTTCGACGAGCGGCTCACGCCCGTCTGCGCGCCCGGACTGCGGCAAACGGCGCCGCTCGCCGAGATCGGCGATCTCGCGCGCCACACGCTGCTGCACCCGACGCGCGACCATCGCGACTGGCGCGCGTGGCTCGACCACGCCGGCGTGCGCACGGTCGATGCCGATCGCGGGCCGAGCTTCGACACGCTCGATCTCGCGACGAACGCGGCGATGGAAGGCTTCGGCGTCGCGATCGGCGACGTGACGCTCGTCGACGACGACGTCAGCGCGCGCCGGCTCGAACGGCCGTTCGACGTCGTGCTCGAAACGGGCGCGCGTTACTTCTTCGTCTATCCCGAGAGCGCCGGCAGCCAGCAGAAAATCCGCGCATTCAGCGACTGGATCGCGCGCCATCGCGACTGACACGCGACCGCGCCGAAGGCGTGCGCAGCCCGCTGCGCGCGACGCGGGCAGCCGGCGTTACTGGTACGTCACGACCGCGATCATCGGCGCACGATCGTTGTCCGGACGCTTAGGTAAAACGATTGCGCGCGAAGCCTGAGTAAAGGTCGTGGTCTTGACTGCCTGCTGGCTCGCCGCGTCGACGAACGCGATTTGCCCGGCCGCGGGACGCGGGCAGTCCGGGCGCACGCGCGCGGGTGCGGCGTCGGGTGTATCGAGCGAGAACGAGCAGGGCGGCTCGACGATCATGCCGCTGAAGTGGATGACGCCGGACGCCCCGCCGGCAAAGGACGGGGACGTGGCCAGAAGCGGGGCAGCCAACAGCAACGAGGCGGCAATCAAGCGTGGCTTCATGACAGGCTCCAGGGTAGAAGCGCGTCGCAGCGAGGCCGCTCGAATGGCAGTCCGTCAACGCTGCGAAGCTGAGTGCGTAAACGGCAAGTTCATCGAACCTCTTGAGGGGAAATCAGGGAAACAACGGAGAAAGTCAAATGAATTCGAATCTGTACGATTGAATATATGCGGTCGCTGCGTTGGCGCAAGTCAGGGTAATACCGGGCGCATTACGATCGTCGGTTGGACGAAGTGCTTGCAATGCGCTTCGCATTGCGGCACCCCGAATGCAAAACGGCCGCTCGAAACGAGCGGCCGTTCGGTGACGCGACGCGGCGTGCGTTCAGCCCGCGCACTTGCGCACCGCACCGACGATCACCAGCAGCACGATCGCGCCGATGATCGACGCGATCCAACCCGCGCCCTGACCCGGCGCATACCAGCCGGCGAGGTGGCCGACGTAGCCGGCGATCAGCGAGCCGACGACACCGACGACGGTCGTCATCACGACGCCCATCCTGTCGTTGCCCGGCTTGAGCGCGCGGGCGAGCAGGCCGATGATGAACCCGACCACCAGGGTTTCGACGAATTGCAGCATGCGTACCTCCGGTTCCTTGCATTGACGAATGCGGAATGGACCCGCGCGACGCGCAGGGGTTCCCGCGCGGACATGCTGCGCCGATGTTACGCGGCGCTCGCGTCGATTGCCGGATCGATCCGGCGATAGCCCTCGGTCGCGCGCAGCAGCGTGCGCGTGTAGTCGCGCGTGACCTGCCCGGCGCGCACGTGCTCGACCGACAGTTGCTCGACGATCTCGCCGTGCTGCATCACCGCGGCGCGCTGGCACAGGAAGCCGACCACCGCGAGGTTGTGGCTGACGAGGATCATCGTGAGGCGCCGCTCGCGATGCAGGCGGCGCAGCAGGTTCAGGATCTCGGCCTGCACCGACACGTCGAGCGCGGACGTCGGTTCGTCGAGCAGCAGCACGCGCGGCTCGACGATCAGCGCGCGGGCGATCGCGACGCGTTGCCGCTGGCCGCCCGACAACTGATGCGGGTAGCGGAAGCGGAACGCGGGCCCGAGCCCGACTTCGGCGAGCGCGCGCGCGATCCGCGCATCGGCGTCGCCGATCCCATGGATCGACAGCGGCTCGCGCAGTGTCTGGTCGACCGTGAAGCGCGGATGCAGCGACGCGTACGGGTCCTGGAACACCATCTGCACCTGGCGGCGGAATGCGCGATCGAGCTTGCCGCCGACCGGCCGGCCGTCGATCGACAGGCTGCCGGACGCCACCGGCACGAGGCCCGTCAGCGCACGCAGCAGCGTCGACTTGCCGGAGCCGGATTCTCCGACGAGCCCGAACACCTCGCCTTCGCGCACCGCGAAGCTCGCGTCGCGCACGGCGTCGACGTGACCCGTGCGGGTCGGGAAACGGATCGAGACGTGGTTGATATCGATCATTGCGTGGCCTCCGCCAGCCAGGCCGGGTCGCGCTGCAGCACCGGCAGTTCGTCGGGCGGGTTCGCGAGCGGCGGGGTCGCCGCGAGCAGGCCGCGCGTGTACGGATGCGTCGCGTGGCGCAGGTCGCGCGCCGCGCAGGTCTCGACGACGCGCCCGGCGTACATCACCGCGACGCGGTCGCAGAACGACATCACGAGCGGCAGGTCGTGGCTGATGAACATCAGGCCGGTGCCGTGCCGCGCGATCATCGCGTCGAGCACCGCAAGCACCTGCATCGACACCGCGACGTCGAGCGCCGAGGTCGGCTCGTCGGCGATCAGCAGGCGCGGGCCGGTCGACACCATCATCGCGATCATCACGCGCTGCCCCATGCCGCCCGACAGCTCGTGCGGATACGCATCGGCCACGCGCGCCGGATCGCGGATCTGCACGGCCGCGAGCGCATCGACGATCCGCTCGCGCAGCGCGCGGCCGCGCAGCCCCGGCTCGTGCAGCCGGAACGCCTCGCCCATCTGCTTCGCGACCGTCATCACCGGGTTCAGCGAATACTTCGGATCCTGAAGGATCATCCCCATCTGGCTGCCGCACAGCCGCCGGCGTTCGCGCGGCGCCATCGCGAGCAGGTCGTGGCCCGCGAAGCGCAGCGTGCGCGCCGACCAGCGCGCGGCTTCGGGCAGCAGGCCGAGCAGCGCGCGGCCCGTCAGCGACTTGCCGGAGCCCGATTCGCCGACGATGCCGAGCCGCTCGCCCGGCGCGAGCGTCAGCGACAGGTCGCGCACGGCATCGGTGACGGCGCCGTCGTGGCCGCGAAAGCCGATCCGCAGCCCGTCGATTTCGCACAGCGGCGTGGAGTCGAGATTCGTCGTCATGTCACGCTCCATGTCGCGGATCGAAGACGTCGCGCAGCCCGTCGCCGAGCAGGTTGAACGCGAGGCTCACGAGCAGGATCGCCGCGCCGGGCAGCGTCGCGACCCACCATGCGTCGAGCAGCACGTTGCGCCCCGACGCGACCATGAAGCCCCATTCCGGGCTCGGCGGCTGCGCGCCGAGGCCGAGGAAGCCGAGGCCCGCGACGGTCAGGATGATGCCCGCCATGTCGAGCGTCGCGCGCACGATCACCGACGACATGCACAGCGGCACGATGTAGCGCAGCAGGATGCGCGGGCCGGACGCGCCCTGCAGCCGCGCGGCATGGATGTAGTCGGCCTGCGCGATGCGGATCGTCTCGGCGCGCGCGAGCCGCGCATATGCGGGCCACGCGGTGATCGAGATCGCGACGACCGCGTTGATCACGCCGGGCCCGAGCGCGGCCGCGAATGCGAGCGCGAGCACGATCTTCGGGAACGCGAGCGCGACGTCGGTGATGCGCATCAGCACGCTGTCGACGAACCCGCCGACATAGCCGGCCGTCGTGCCGATCGCGAGGCCGATCGGCACGACGATCGCGACGACCAGCAGCGCGATGCCGAGCGTCAGGCGCGACCCGCCGATCAGCCGCGAGAGGATGTCGCGGCCGAGCTGGTCGGTGCCGAGCCAGTGCGACGGCGAGCCGGGCGGCAGCAGCCGGTCGGCGAGCACCTGGCGCAGCGGGTCGTGCGGCGTGATCAGCGGGGCGACGATCGCGACGGCGAGCAGCGCGACGAGGATCGCGAGCCCGAACAGGTTGAGCGGATTCGCGGCGAAGCGGCGCCAGCGGCGGTATGCGAGGCCGAGCGCGGCCTGTGAGCGCGAGGCCGGCGCGTCGGAGAGCAGCCACGCGCGCAGCGTGACGCGTGCGGGGTTCATCGGCGGCCTCCGGTGGGCGCGGATTGCGTGCGAAGCGTGGGAACAACGAGCAGTGAAGCGGTCATCAGGTAACGGTCCTCAACGCGCGCGCGGATCGAACACGCGGTACAGCGCGTCGGTCAGCAGGTTGACGGTGATGAACATCGCGCCGATCACGAGCGTCGCGCCGAGCACGGCATTCATGTCGGCGTTGAGCAGCGCGCCCGTCAGGTACGAGCCGAGTCCCGGCCACGCGAATACGATCTCGGTCAGCACCGAGCCTTCGAGCAGGTTGCTGTAGGTGAGGGCGATCACGGTCAGGAGCGGCACCGCGATGTTGCCGAACGCGTGGCGCCAGATCACGCGGGCTTCCGGGAGCCCCTTCGCGCGCGCGGTGACGATGTATTCCTGGCCGAGCTGGTCGAGCATGAACGAGCGCGTCATCCGGCTCAGGTAGGCGACCGAGTAGTAGCCCAGGATCGCCGCCGGCAGCGCGATGTGCGACAGCGCGTTGCGGAACACGTCCCATTCGCCGGCGAGCGCCGCATCGATCAGCAGGCTGCCGGTGCGCGTGTCGACCATCCCGTCGAACACCGGGTCGAGCCGGCCGGGCCCCGCGACCCAGTGCAGCCGCGCATAGAACAGCAGCAGGCCCATCAGGCCGAGCCAGAACACGGGCACCGAGCTGCCGATCAGCCCGACGAAGCGCGCGACGTGATCGATCGGCCGGTTGTGCTTGACCGCGGCCGCGACGCCGAGCGGCACGCCGATCGCGATGCCGATCAGCGTCGCGAGCGTCGCGAGTTCGAGCGTGGCCGGAAACACGCGCTTGATGTCGTCGAGCACGGGGTTCGCCGTCAGCAGCGACATGCCGAGATTGCCGTGCAGCACGTCGCGCGCGTAGATCAGGAATTGCGTCGCGAGCGGCTTGTCGAGCCCGAGCGCGATGCGTTCGGCCGCATATGCGTCGGCCGACGCGCGATCGCCGAGGATCGCGAGCACGGGGTCGATCGGCACCTTGCGGCCGATCACGAAAGTCAGCGCGAGCAGCCCGGCGAACGTGACGGCGAGCGTGAGCGCCCAGCGCAGCACGCGCAGCGCCCAGCGCACGCCGGGGCGCCGCGCGGGGAGCGTGCGGAGGGTTTCCAGGGAGGAGGCGGGTGTCGACATGGGGTGAATCTTATTGCTTCTTCAGGTTGCGGTACGACACGAGATCGTTGATCGGCCCGACCTCGAGCCCGCTGACGCCGGGCCGCGTCGCGACCTGCGCGACCTTCTCGAACAGGATCACGAACGGCGCGCGCGCGAGCAGGTCCTTCTGCATCGCCTGGTAGCGCTGCGCGCGTTTCGCGGCGGACGGCTCGGCCAGCGCGGCGTCGGTGTCCTTCGTGAGCTGCGGAATGTCCCAGCCGTTGCGCCAGGCCAGCATTTTATAGCTCGACCTGTCGGAATTGTCGGGATTCCACGCGAAACCCTGCGCGTTGCTGTGCGGATCGATGTAGTCGGCCGACCATTCGCCGATGTAGATGTCGTGCTGGCGCGCCCGGTATTTCGCGAGGGTCTGCTTGTTGTCGCCGGGAATCAGCTGCACCTTGACGCCCGCCTGCGCGAAATTCGCCTGGATCGCCTGCGCGATCTCGGTGTACGGATAGTCGTTGCGCACGTCCATCGTGATCGAGAAGCCGTTCGGCACGCCGGCCTTCGCGAGCAGCGCCTTCGCCTTCGCGACGTCGAGCCGATACGGGTTCGCGTCGAGCGTGCCGATGAAGCCGTCCGGCATGAAGGTCTGGTGCACCTTGTAGGTCGTCTTCACGACATGGCCCTGGATGCCCGCGTAGTCGACGAGCCATTTCAGCGCTTCCTGCACGTCGGGCTTCGCGAGCGTCGGGTTCTTCGTGTTCAGGCCGAGATACAGCAGCGTCGCCTGCGGCGACGGCGCAACCTTCGCGCTGCCGGATTTCGCGACCGCCGCGAGATCGTCGGGGCTCAGGTCGCGCGCCGCGTCGACGTCGCCGTTTTCGAGCAGCAGGCGCTGGCTGGCCGCTTCGGGCACGTGACGCAGCACGATGCGCTTCATCGCGAGCGGCAGCCGGTAGCCGTCGAAGCGCTGCAGCACGAGGCTGTCGCCGGCCGTCCACTTGACGAGCTTGTAGGCGCCGGAACCGGCTTCGTTGGTCTTCAACTAGCCGTTGCCGAAGTCGTTGCCCTGCTGGTGCGCCAGCAGCATCTTCTTGTCGACCACCGACGCAGGCCACGCGCCGAGCACGTTCAGCACGAAGGTCGGCGCGTATTTGCGATCGGTCGTGACCGACACGGTCAGGTCGTCGAGCTTCTTCACGTTCGCGACGACGTTCGCCTTCGTGAGGCCGATGCCGGCGAGCACCGCAGCCGCGCCCTTGTCGAGCAGCACCGTGCGCTGGATCGACCACGCGACGTCGTCGGCCGTCAGCGGGTTGCCCGAATGGAACCTGAGGCCGGGGCGCAGCCGGAACGTGAAGGTCTGCCCGTCCGGGCTCACGGTCCACGACTGCGCGACGTCGCCGTTGAATTTCGACGGGTCGCGCAGGTCGACGCGCACCAGGCGGTCGTAGGTGTTCGCGACGTATTCCTCCGGCACCAGCTCGTAGACCTCGCCCGGATCGAGCGTCGTGAATTCGTCCAGCAGCGTGGCCATCACGAACAGGTCCTTCGGCGTTGCCGCGCATGCGGCGGGCAGCGCGGCGGCGGCGAGGACGGATGCGGCGGCCAGGGCTGCCAGGGTGGAGGTGCGCCGGGGTGTCAGCAGTTTCATGCGGGCTCCATCGGTTGGTGTTCAGGATTGGAAATGGTCGAACGGGCGCTGCAGTTCACGGTTGTGGGTGACGCATCGGTCATCGGCGGTTGGATCGTTGTCGCCGGAACGGGTATGGACATTCATCTAACGAAGCCAAAAAAATCGCGCCAGATGAGAAAAACTATGGAATACGCGTGAAGGATAGGCGGGCGACGGCGCGCAAATTGCCGCGCCGATGCATTTATTACAAACTTAAAGTAGATCAGTTTAAATCATGAGCCAATCTTAATTATTCATTTAATTTTTTCCTCGATTTGCATTTAACTTGTGTCGCTGGCTGCTCAATTCATTCGTTAATCTGAAAACGAATGATCGCCCCGTGCCGGCAATTCGATTAATTGCAGAAATGAAGAGGAAATCATGACGAATCTGTCCCGACGCAAGATGCTTGCGAATACGGCCGGCGCGGTTGCCGCGGCCGGCCTGGCCGTGGCCGCGAAGGCCGCCTCGTTCGGCAATCCGGACAGCCCGCCGGAAGGCGCGGTCAATGCGCGCAATCGCCGGAGCCTGACCGATCCGGGGCCGAAGAATCCGGCATTGGCGAATCAGTTTCCGTCGTTTCAGGATCCGCCCGCGACCGATATCAACGGCATGCCGTTATTCTGGGCGTCGTTCAATAATGCGCACAAGCGCATTCAGAACGGCGGCTGGGCGCGTGAAGTCACGCAGGACGATTTCGCGATTTCGGAAACCATTTCAGGCGTCAATATGCGGCTGACGCGCGGCGGCATTCGCGAGATGCACTGGCATCAGCAGGCCGAATGGGCATTCATGCTCGACGGCCGCTGCCGGATCACCGTGCTCGACGAACAGGGGCGGCCGTCGGTGCAGGACGTGAAGACGGGCGACCTGTGGTATTTCCCGCCCGGCCTGCCGCATTCGCTGCAGGGGCTCGGAAGCGACGGCGCGGAATTCCTGCTCGCGTTCGATAACGGCCGCGCGTCCGAATTCAACACGCTGCTGCTGACCGACTGGATCGCGCATACGCCGCCCGACGTGCTCGCGCGCAACTTCGGCGTGCCGGCCGACGCATTCCGGAACATTCCGCTCGACAACCTGTGGATCTTCCAGGGCGACGATCCCGGCCCGCTCGCGCAGGCGCAGCGCGCGGCCGCGTCGTCGCGCGGCGCGCCGCCGCAGCCGTTCGTCTTCTCGCTCGGCGACCTGAAGCCCGTCGTGAAGACGCGCGGCGGCGAAGTGCGGATCGCGGACAGCAGCAACTTCAACGTATCGAAGACCGTCTCGGCGGCACTCGTCACCGTGCATCCGGGCGGGATGCGCGAGCTGCACTGGCACCCGAACGCGGACGAGTGGCAGTACTACATCCAGGGCGACGCGCGCATGACGGTGTTCGACACGGGCCCGAAGGCGCAGACCGCCGATTTCCGCGCGGGCGACGTCGGCTACGTGAAGAAGAGCCTCGGGCACTACGTGCAGAACACCGGCAACACCGATCTCGTGTTCCTGGAGATCTTCAAGTCCGAGCGCTATGCGGAAGTGTCGCTGTCCGACTGGCTCGCGCATACGCCGCCGCAGCTCGTCGAGGCGCACCTGAATCTCGCGCCCGACGTGATCGCACAGATTCCGCGCAACCGCCCGGACGTCGTGCCAGTGTGAGCCGGAGCGGCCGGCAAGCGGCGCGCCGGTCGCCTTCGCCATCCTCCGCCTCCTTCTTTCGAACCGAACCCGACCATGCTTCCCATTTCGAGCAAACCCGCCGGCAGCCTCGCGCTGCCGGGCCTGTCCACCGAACGGACCGAGCACGCGGCGCGCGCCGCCCTGGAAGGGCGCCGCACCGGCGCCGCCGCGCTGCTGCCGTTCGTCGGTCCCGCCGTGATCGCGTCGATCGGCTACATGGACCCCGGCAACTTCGCGACCAACATCCAGGCGGGCGCCGCGTACGGCTACCGGCTGCTGTGGGTCGTGCTGGCCGCGAACGCGATCGCGATGCTGTTCCAGGCGATGTCGGCGAAGCTCGGCATCGTGACCGGGCGCAATCTCGCCGAGCTGTGCCGCGAGCACTTTCCGGCGCCGGTCGTATGGGGGATGTGGATCGCGTCGGAAGTTGCCGCGATGGCGACCGATCTTGCCGAATTCCTCGGCGGCGCGCTCGCGTTCGGGCTGCTGTGCCATCTGTCGCTGCTCGCGGGGATGGTCGCGACCGGGTTCGCGACTTGCGCGATCCTCGCGCTGGAGAAGCGCGGGTTCCGGCCGCTGGAAGCCGCGATCGCAACGCTCGTCGGCGTGATCGGCGCCTGCTATCTGGGCGAGCTGTTGATCGCGCCGCAGGACTGGCCGGCGGCGGCGTTCCATCTCGTCGTGCCGCAGCTTCCGGATCACGCGGCGCTGACGATCGCGGTCGGCATCATCGGCGCGACGATCATGCCGCACACGCTGTACCTGCATTCCGGGCTGACGCAGGGCCGCACCGCGCCGCGCAACGACGCCGAGCGCCGCCGGCTCGTGCGCTTCTCGAATCGCGAGGTGGTCGCAGCGCTCGGCCTGGCGGGCGTCGTGAACCTCGCGATGGTGATGATGGCGGCGTCGGCGTTCCACCGGAGCGCGCCGGGCATGACCGACATCGGCGACGCGTATCACACGCTGGTTCCGGTGCTCGGGCCGGCGGCGGGCGCGCTGTTCCTCGTCGCGCTGCTGACGTCGGGCGTGTCGAGCTCGGTCGTCGGGACGATGGCGGGGCAGGTCGTGATGCAGGGCTTCATCCGGCGTCGGATGCCGGTGTGGGCGCGGCGCGCGGTGACGGTCGCGCCGGCGTTCGCCGTGGTCGCGCTGGGGTGCGACGTCACGCACGCGATGGTGCTGAGCCAGGTCGTGCTGAGCTTCGTGCTGCCGATGCCGATGATCGCGCTGCTGATGCTGTCCGCGCGCGGCGACGTGATGGGCGCGCACGCGATGAGTGCGCCGCTGCGGGTGACGGCGGGCGCGGCGACGGTCGTGATCGTCGCGCTGAACGCGTATCTGGTGTGGGCGGCGTTCAACTGAACGCGCCGCGCGCCGGCGACGACGGCGCGCGGGCGAGGGTCGTTACTTCTTCAGCGTCCGGTACGACACGAGATCGTTGATCGGCCCGATTTCCGGGCCGGTGACGCCCGGCCGCGTCGCGACCTGCACGACCTTCTCGAACATGACGATGAACGGCGAGCGCGCGAGCACCGCCTTCTGCAGCGCCTCGTAGCGCTGCGCGCGCTTCGCGGGCGACGGTTCGGCCAGCGCGGCCTCGGTGTCCTTCGTCAGTTGCGGGATGTCCCAGCTGTTGCGCCACGCGAGCAGCTTGGTCGTCGACTGGTCCGAATTGTCGGGATTCCACGCGAAGCCGCGCGCGTTGCTGTTCGGGTCCATGTAGTCCGGCGACCATTCGCCGATGAAGATGTCGTGCTGGCGCGCGCGATACTTGCCGATCGCCTGCTTCGCGTCGCCCGGGATCAGCTTCACCTGGATGCCGGCCAGTGCGAAGTTCGCCTGCAGCGCCTGCGCGATTTCGAGGAACGGGTAGTCGTTCGGCATGTCCATCGACACCGTGAAGCCGTTCGGCAGCCCGGCCTTCGCGAGCAGCGCCTTCGCCTTCGCGACGTCCTGCTTGTACGGGCGCGCGTTCGACGCGCCGAGAAAGCCTTCCGGCAGGAACGTCTGGTGAATCTTGTAGCTGGCGCTGACGATGTTGCGCTGGATGCCGTCGTAGTCGACGAGCCACTTCATCGCTTCCTGCACCTCGGGCTTCGCGAGGTTCGGGTTCTTCGTGTTCAGGCTCAGGTACATCAGCGCGGACACCGGCCACGCGGCGACCTTGATCTTGCCGGCCTTCGACAGCGCGGCGAGGCTGTCGGGGCTCAGGTTGCGCGCCGCGTCGGCGTCGCCGTTCTCGAGCAGCAGGCGCTGCGCGGATGCCTCGGGCACATGGCGCAGCACGACGCGCTGCATCGGATACGGCGTGCGGTACGCGTCGAAGCGCTGCAGCACGATGCTCTCGTTCGGCGTCCACTTGACGAGCTTGTACGGGCCGGAGCCGGCGTCGTTGGTGCGCAGCCAGCCGCTGCCGAGATCGTTGCCCTGCTGGTGCGACAGCAGCAGTTTCCGGTCGAACACCGAAGCCGGGCACGCGCTCAGCACGTTGAGCACGAAGCTCGGCGCGTACTTGCGGTCGGTTTCGAGCACGACGGTCTGCGGATCGAGTGCGCGAACCTTCTGCGCGACGTTCGCCTTCGTGAGGCCGAGATCGCCGAGCACGCCGGCCGGGCCCTTGTCGAGCAGCACGGTGCGCTGCAGCGACCACGCGACGTCGTCGGCGGTCAGCGGATTGCCGGAATGGAAGGTGAGGCCGGGGCGCAGCTTGAACGTGTAGGTGACGCCGTCCGCGCCGACGCTCCACGATTGCGCGATCTGCCCGTCGAAGCGCGTCGGGTCCTTCAGGTCGACGCGCACGAGCCGTTCGTAGGTATTCGCCGCATATTCGGACGGCACGAGCTCGTAGATCACGCTCGGGTCGAGCGTCGTGAACTCGGCCAGCTGCGTCGCGACGACGAAGATGCCGGGCGGCGTCGCCGCGTGGGCCGGCGCCATCGGCGCGAGCGCAGTGAATGCGGTGAGCGTGGCGCTGACGAACAGCCTGGACAGCAGATGCTTCATGCGGGCTCCATCGGAAAGAGATCGTGGTGCGATTCTCTCATCGACGGACGCCCGGGTAAAAATATTCGGCGCGCGCGGATCGGGCGATCGCGCGCGGGTGCGGTGGATCAGATCGCGCAGCGCGCGATCGCGAAGCGCATCGCTTCCTCGGGCGGCTCGCTCGCGGTGCCGCGCACGACCTTGATGACCGAGCCGGAGCCGGACGGCGTGAGCGTGACGAAGTACGAGCGCGAGCCGACCGTGATGTCGGTCACGCCGCCGTGGTGCGAGCGCTGCACGTCCGACAGCCGGCTGTCGAGGCAGTTGGCGATCGCGTCGGCGGGGCGCTGCGACGACACGTAGATCATCGCCCCGGCGCCGGAATCGGCCGAGCCGGACGAATCGGACGTCGGCGCGGAACCGCAGGCGGCGAGCACGGCAACGGCGGGGAGGAGCAGCAGGAATTGTTTCATGGCGGGTCGTCGGGTCTCTCGTGTCGAGGCTGGAACGCGGGGCAGGCGAAACGCGAAGCTTCGCAACGAAACCGCTCGGCATCGCGCGGTGCGTCGCGGCGGATGCGGGAGGCGGTTGACGGCGAAGTATACCCGCAGGGCGTGACGCGCATGACGCGCTGAAACGATTCGAAACAACAAGCGCCCGCGGCCGCAACGCGGCAGCGGGCGTCCGAAGTTCACCGAGGCCGGGCGCTCATTGGCCGATCTTGTTGCTGACCGCGTTTTCCTGCTGGTTCAGCACGCGCTGTTCCGGCTTGGTGAGGTGACCGCCGTTCTGGGCCGCCATGTCCCGCTCTTCCTGGCGGATCTTGTGGTCGTCGCGGTGCAGGCGCGCGGCCTGCGCGTGCGACATCTCGCCTTCCTTGA
This sequence comes from Burkholderia sp. MSHR3999, assembly GCF_000833595.1. Taxonomy (NCBI): domain Bacteria; kingdom Pseudomonadati; phylum Pseudomonadota; class Betaproteobacteria; order Burkholderiales; family Burkholderiaceae; genus Burkholderia; species Burkholderia sp. MSHR3999. The sequence goes on along the minus strand of NZ_JRFO01000007.1, from coordinate 1,672,529 downwards.
CTTCGTGGTGGATGCGGCGGTTCTGGTTCGCGAGGCGCTGATTTACCTCTTCGCGGCGCGGGTGCGCTTTCTGCCACGGCGTGTCGGCGAACGCGCTGCCGGTCAGCACCGACATCAGGGTGGCGGCGATCGCGAGGTGGCGGGTGAGGGCTCGCATGGTGTGTTCTCCTGTCGTTGCGCGGAGGAATTTCCGGCGCTTGACCCAAGAACGGGCCGTGCGCCCGGCGTGTTGACGGGTGGTTTGTATCGTTTGTGAGGGTTTATTACGCGCGCGTCAGGGGAGCCGATAGTACTTGCCCGGCGTCACTTCGTCCGGCAGCGGTTCGCCGTTCAGCTCCAGCAGCGTGCGCTCGATCTGCCGCGTGATCGCATCGAGCGCGAGATGGTTCGGGCCGGCGCCGAACGGCTCGGCGATCGCATGGGCGATCGCGTCGAGCGCAATCAGCGTGTACGCGACGAACACCGTGACGAACGGCGTGGCGGCGCCGATCGAATCGACGAGGCCGAACGGCAGCAGCATGCAATACGCGTAGATGGTCCGGTGCAGCAGCACGTCGTACGAGAACGGGATCGGCGTCGACGCGATGCGCTCGCAGCCGCTCACCATCGCGACCAGCTCGTCGAGCCGCGCGTCGAGCATCCACAGGCGGGTGTCCGCGAGGCGGCCGGCGTCGGCGCGCGCGGCGAGCGTCGTGCGCAGCCGATGCAGGATCGCGACCGGGCGGAACTTCAGCGGCTCGACCTGCGCGCAGGTCGCGTCGTCGAGGCGCGCGCGCAGGTCGGCTGCGGGGTCGGTGCCGCGCAGCTGATGCTTGAGCGCGTACACGAACGCGATCAGCGCGAGCATGAACGCGCGGCGTTCGCCGTCGGTGTCGAACACGCGGTAGGCGAGCGTCTGCGACGCGAGCGTGCGCGCGGCGGTCAGCACGCCGCCCCACAGATGGCGCGCCTCGCGATAGCGGTCGTAGCTCGCGTTGTTGCGGAACGCGGCGAAGATCGCCAGCGTGAGGCCGATCAGCGTGAACGGCGTCGGGTTCAGCGGCACCTTCTCGCCCATCACGCGCCCGCCGGTCCACAGCGCGACGATGCTGATCGCCAGCGTCAGCGCGAGCTGCGGCAGGATCGTCTGCAGCACCGAGCCGTTCCAGACGAACAGCATCCGCAGCCAGTGCTCGCGGGGACGGACGATCATCGCGCGTTCTCCTTCAGGCGGCCTGCACGGCCGGCGCGGCGGCGCGGTGCAGCAGCACCGGCAGCGATTTCGACGTCGGCGTGTTGCAGACGTCGCCGACGCTGTCGAGCGGCACGAGCGGGTTCGTCTCCGGATAATACGCGCCGATGCAGCCGCGCGGAATATCGTAGGCGACGAGCAGGAAGCCGTCGGCGCGCCGCTCGATGCCGTCGTGCCACACCGTCTCCATGTCGACCCATTCGCCGGCCTTCATGCCGAGCATCGCGAGATCGTCCGGGTTGACGAACACGACGCGGCGCTGGCCGAACACGCCGCGATAGCGGTCGTCGAGCCCGTACACGGTGGTGTTGTACTGGTCGTGGGAGCGGGTCGTCATCAGCGTCATCAGGCGCGCGCCGTGCAGCGCGCGGGCGCGCTGGATCGGCGTGTCGGACGGCAGCGCGTGCGCGATGAAGTTCGCCTTGGCCGTCGGCGTCAGCCATTCGCGGTCGCGCGACGCGACACGCAAATGGAAGCCGCCGGGCTTCGCGATGCGCGCGTTGTAGTCGTAGAAGTCGTCGAGGGTCGCCTCGATCGCATCGCGCACCTTCGCGTAGTCGTCCTTGTAGGCGAGCCAGTCGATCTTGCCGCTGCCGAACAGCGCATGGCCGATGTGCGCGACGATCGCCGTCTCCGACATCAGGTGCGGCGACGCCGGCTTGTTCATCCCGTACGACACGTGCACCATGCTCATCGAATCCTCGACGGTCACGCCTTGCGGCACGTTGTCCTGCAGGTCGATCTCGGTGCGGCCGAGCGTCGGCAGGATCAGCGCGTCGCGGCCGTGGATCAGGTGGCTGCGGTTCAGCTTCGTCGTGATGTGCACGGTCAGGTCGCAGCGGCGCAGCCCTTCCCACGTGCGCGGCGTGTCGGGCGTCGCCATCGCGAAGTTGCCGCCGAGGCCGATGAACACCTTCAGGCGGCCTTCGAGCATCGCCTCGATCGTCTCGACGACGTCGTAGCCGTGCTCGCGCGGCGGCTCGAAATCGAACACCTCGCCGAGCCGGTCGAGGAACGCCTGCGACGGCTTTTCCTCGATGCCGACCGTGCGGTTGCCCTGCACGTTCGAATGGCCGCGCACCGGGCACAGGCCCGCGCCGGGGCGCCCGATGTTGCCGCGCATCAGCATCAGGTTCGTCAGCATCTGCACGGTCGCGACCGAATGCTTGTGCTGCGTGAGGCCCATCCCCCACGTCGCGATCACGCGTTCGCTGCGCGCGTAAAGCTGCGCGAGGCCGTCGATCTGCTCGTACGGCACGCCGCTCTCGGCGGTGAGCGCCGACCAGCTTTCCGCGCGCAGGTCGGCGGCGAACGCGTCGAAGCCGGCCGTGTGCTCCGCGATGAACGCGGTGTCGAGCACGCGCGCCGCGCCGTTCTTGCGCGCTGCGTCGTCGAGTTCGAGCACGCGCTTCGCGATGCCCTTGATCAGCGCGAAATCGCCGCCGATCGTCGGCTGGATGAACGTCGACGCGATGTTGGTGCCCGACATCGTGAGCATCTCGAGCGGGCTTTGCGGGTCCGCGAAGCGCTCCAGGCCGCGCTCCTTCAGCGGGTTGATCGACACGATCGTCGCGCCGCGCTTCGCGCATTCGCGCAGCTCGCCCATCATCCGCGGATGGTTCGTCGCCGGGTTCTGGCCGAAGATCAGCAGCGTGTCGGCCAGCTCGAAGTCGTCGAGCGTGACCGTGCCCTTGCCGACGCCGACCGACGGCGGCAGCCCCCGGCTCGTCGCCTCGTGGCACATGTTCGAGCAGTCGGGGAAGTTGTTCGTGCCGTAGCGGCGCACCAGCAGCTGATACAGGAACGCCGCCTCGTTGCTCGCGCGGCCGGACGTGTAGAACGCGGCCTGGTTCGGGTCGGGCAGCGCGCGCAGATGACGGGCGATCAGCTCGAACGCGTCGTCCCACGCGACCGGCACGTAGCGGTCGGTGCGCGCGTCGTAGATCATCGGCTCGGTGAGCCGCCCGTGCTGTTCGAGCTCGTAGTCGGTCTGCTCGAGCAGTTCGGTGACCGTGTGCGCGGCGAAGAACGCCCGCGTCACGCGCTTGCCGGTCGCCTCGGCCGCGACGGCCTTCACGCCGTTCTCGCAGAACTCGAAGGTCGACGCATGCTTGCGGTCCGGCCACGCGCAGCCGGGGCAGTCGAAGCCGTCCGGCTGGTTCTGGCGGAACAGCGTGCGGTAGTTGCCGCCGGAGACCTTTTCCTTGATCAGGTTGATCGTGACGGCCTTCAGCGCACCCCAGCCGGCGGCGGGATGGGTGTACGGCTCGATGCGTGCGTTGGCGGGCTTCTTTTTCATGATGCGGATGTCGGGGGGGAAGCGATGGACGCAGGTTACGCGCGGCCCGCCGCCCACTGCGTGTACACCTGTTCATTCCAAAAAAGAGTACAGTCGCGTCAATCTGACGCATTGCGGCACAGAACTGTACGCCTGAAGGCAATTTGAAAGAAATTCACGTGAAGCGCTACGACAAACTGGCCGACGATCTCGAGGCGCAGATCGACAACGGCGTCTACCGGCCGGGCGAGCGGATTCCGTCGGTGCGCCAGGCGAGCCGCCAGCACCGGCTCAGCATCACGACCGTGCTGCGCGCGTACCTGGTGCTCGAAAGCCGCGGGCTGATCGAGAGCCGGCCGCAGTCCGGCTATTTCGTGAAGGCGCGCATCGCGCAGGCGGCCGTCGCGGAGCTGCATGCGTCCACGCCGACGGCCGCGCCGTCGTCGGTGGACGTGAGCCGGCTCGTGCTGTCGACGCTGCGCTCGATCTCGCGCGACGACGCGGTGCCGCTCGGCTCGCCGTATCCGGACGCGGCGCAGTTTCCGGTGCAGCGGCTCGCGCGGCACGCGCAGACGATCGCGCGCCGGCGCACGCGCTGGGGCGTGATCGACGACCTGCCGCCCGGCAACCAGGAGCTGATCCGGCAGATCGCGCGGCGCTACCTGGAGAGCGGGATCACGGTGGAGCGCGACGAGATCGTCGTGACGATCGGCGCGACGGAAGCGATCAACCTGTGCCTGCAGGCGGTCGCGAAGCCGGGCGATACGATCGCGGTGGAGTCGCCGACGTTCTACGCGATGCTGCACGCGATCGAGCGGATGGGCATGCGCGCGATCGAGGTGGCGACGCATCCGGGCGACGGGATCGATATCGACGCGCTGGCTGGGATTCTTGAACGCGAGCCGATCGCCGCGTGCATGGTGATGCCGAATTTCCAGAATCCGCTCGGCTTCCTGATGCCGGATGCGCGCAAGCGCGCGCTCGTCGAGCTGCTCGCGAAGCACCAGGTGCCGGTGATCGAGAACGACGTCTATCAGGAGCTGTACTACGGCGACGCGCGGCCGAGCGCGCTGAAATCGTTCGACCGGGACGGGCTCGTGCTGCACTGCGCGTCGTTCTCGAAGAGCCTGTCGCCCGGCTACCGGATCGGCTGGGCGATGCCGGGCCGGTATCGCGATCAGGTCGAGAAGCTGAAATTCCTGAACACGCTCGCGACGCCGGTGACCGAACAACTGGCGATCGCCGAATACCTGAAGCACGACGGATACGACTTCCACCTGAGGCGGATCCGCAAGCAGTATGCGCAGCAGGCGAACCTGATGAGCGCGATGGTGCGGCGCTTCTTTCCGGAGGGCACGCGCCTGTCGCAGCCGCAGGGCGGCTACGTGCTGTGGGTCGAGCTGCCGCCGCAGGTCGACGCGATGCGCCTGTACCAGCTGGCGCTCGCGCAGCGGATCACCGTCGGGCCCGGGCACATGTTCTCGACCAGCGGCGACTACCGGCACTTCATCCGCCTGAACTACAGCTATCCGTGGTCGGCGCAGATCGAGCAGGCGCTGAAGGTGCTCGGGCGGCTGGCCGGGGAGTGCGCGAAAGCGTGAGCGTGCGCCGGCCGGGTCCGGCCGGCGCGGCGCGGGCGTCAGGCGGCCGGCGTGGCGTCCCGCTCCATCTGCGCGGCGGGCGCGCGCGGCGAGGCCGCCGCCATCTGCCGCATGTCGAACCCCGACGGATGCTGGTACACGCGCAGCCCGAACTCCGGCAGCACCGCGATCAGGTGATCGAACAGGTCCGACTGGATCGACTCGTAATCGACCCACGTCGTCGTGTCGGTGAAGCAGTACAGCTCGAGCGGAATGCCTTCGGCGGTCAGCGGCAGCTGCCGCGCCATGCAGGTCATGTCGCGGCGGATGCGCGGATGCCGCGCGAGATAGTTCGCCACATACGCGCGGAACGTGCCGAGGTTCGTCAGTTGGCGGCGGTTCGCCGCGCATGCGCCGTCCGCGCCGAGCGCGCCGTTCCATTGCGCGAGCGTGTCGGCCTTTTCCCCGAGATAGTCCTTCAGCAGCGTCAGGCGTTCGAGCCGCGCGATCTCGCCGGCGTCGAGGAAGCGCACGCTCGTCGCGTCGATGAACAGCGCGCGCTTGACGCGGCGCCCGCCGGCCTCGGTCATCCCGCGCCAGTTCTGGTAGCTCTCGTTGATCAGCTTCCAGGTCGGCACCGTGATGATCGTGTGATCGAAGTTCGCGACCTTGACGGTGTTGAGCGTGATGTCGATCACCGTGCCGTCCGCGCCGGCGGACGGCATCGTGATCCAGTCGCCGATCCGCAGCATGTCGTTCGACGACAGCTGCACGCCCGCGACGAGGCCGAGCAGCGTGTCCTTGAAGATCAGTGTAGAGGAACTCATAAAACTTCCATTTGGAAGCGAATTGGTTCACTGGAATTTACATAAATTGCAATTTGTTGCAAATATACGAAGGAATTCTCCAGCCCTCTTGCCGGCGTCGACTACTGTGGATGTCGATGCCGACCGCGATGCTCGACCGTGCCATGCTGGTGTGCACGTCATCCGGCGTTGGGAGGTCGGCGAGTTGGCCTGTCCGAAGGCTGCGTCATTCAAGTGATTGCTGAGACGTCGGAAGCGACGAAGAGCGGGCCAGCGCAGCGCGCGCAGTGATTGCGAAAAGGGAGCGATCATGTTGCGCTTCGATCCTGATATGTTGTACGCGCTGTTCGATCGCTTGGAAACCCCACCTTCGACGCGTCAGCGCATTCTTGAGGCATTTCGCCAGCCGGCGCGCTGGACGGTGCCGAAGCCGCACGCGGCGCCGAGCCGTCTACCCTGTCCCAAAATGGGTATGTATGTGAATGTGGCCAATGCCCTCGAGCGACGAGCCGCGCTCAGTTACATGTTTGATGATCAGGTGGTCGGTTACCTCGACGGGGCGATTTCTCTCAATATTGCATATCCAAGTCGGAACGGGCAAACCATTCACTACAACCATGTGCCCGCGTTCCTTGTGATGACGGCCGATCAGCTTTATCTGGATGACTGGCTGCCATTCGCCCGCACTGAAAAATCAGACCAGCAAAGCGGCGGCCGTTTTGTGGTGGCGGGCAATCAAACGCGGTCGCCGCAGGTTGAGGCGGCGGCGATCGCTCTGGGTCTGACGTACCGCCTTCGAACGGACCGGGAACTGTCTGACCGGGTGAGCCGTAATCAGGATTTTCTCCGCACTTATTTGCTCGATAGCGGGTCCGTCGAGCGGGGATTCGACCGGGAACTCGCTGAATTTTTTCAGTTGAACGGATACGCAACGCTCGGCGAGTTGTTCGATGCTCTTCCTCATCGCGCGAAGGACGATTTCTATTTGGCCCTCGCAGAGCGGCGCATTCTCTCGGACTGGTCCAGTGCATTCGTGAAGGATTGCAATCGCTTCATGGTCTTCAGGGACGCGGTAGCGCTCGATCTGTACCAGCATTCATTCGCGCAACCCGCGAATGATGGCTTGCCACCTTGGCATCGAGAACTGCTGGCTGTTGGTGCAAAGCTCACGCTGGCAGGTACGCACTACACCGTTGCCGCGTCCGGGAATCTCGAGGTGTTGCTGCAGTCGGAAGAGGATCGAGAGCCATTGATACTGCGGCAGTCGTTTGTCGAGCAGGCTTACGCGTCCGGAACCCTCGTGCTCATTGACCGCGTTGACGATCCCCCGGGGTTGACCGTGGACTCGCCGTGGCGATGTGCAAGCACGCGAGCCGTACAGCATGCACAGAAGATGCGAGATCTGCTGGCTGCCTGGGAGGCCGGAGATCGGAGCGCGGCCGTTCGCGAGTACTCGGATCGAACATACCGGGAGTACGCGCGAAAGAAGCGCGAGGCCACGGCCTGCGGATCCGACGTCCTGGCAGCTTTCCTGCCGCGGTGGCAAGCGCGCGGAAATCGCCTCATCAAGGTGAAACCGGAAGTCGACGAGTTGATGACCAAGGCGATTGAGGAAAAATACGAGACGCTGACCGGCAAGTCCAAATGGTTCGTGTACGGCGAGCTGTGCGACGAGTTGGCGGAGATCGGTGAAACCGTTTCGAAGCAAACGTTCTTGAAGCGCATCAAACGGGAGAATGGGGCAAGGATGGAGCGGAAACGACGGGGGAGAAAGGCCGCCTATCAGGTGACACCGTTGCATTGGACAATGAATCGGGAGACACCCGTCCATGGCGACTATCCGATGCAATTTGTCCACATCGACCATACGCCGCTGGAGATCGAAGTAGTCTCGATGGAGAGCGGCGAAACGTTGGGGCGACCGTACCTAACGTTGCTGATTTGCGCGTATAGCCGCCGAATCCTGGGATTCTATCTTTCGCTGCTTAGCCCGCGCTACTTGAGTTGCATGGCGGCCGTCCTGGATATGATCCGTCGTTTCGGACGTGTGCCCGCGACTTTGATCTTCGATGGCGGTGCGGAGTTCGGCTCCAGAGATTTCTTCAATCTATTGAATTTTCTGCGGATCGAAGCCAAGAGCCGTCCCGCTTCTGCCTGCCGGTACGGCGCGGTGATCGAACGTTACTTCGGTGTGACTCAAACGATGCTCCTCCACAATTTGCCGGGCAACACCAAGATGCGCCGTTGCGTCCGTGAATTGACGGCAGAAACCAATCCAGCGCGGCTGGCAAGATTGACGTTGCCTGACCTGTATGAGGGGCTCGAACGTTTCTTCTTCGATATTTACGATACGCGGCGTCATGGGACGCTGCGGGCGTCGCCTCGCTCTTTCTACGAGACCGGGATGTTGAGTTCCGGGGAGCGGCTCAATCGTCTCAAACGCTATGCGGACTGCATACCCCATGCCTTTCCGACCGCGCACGGAACAACACGGATCCTGGACGCGCAACGAGGGTTGAGATTGAACTATGACTGGTATCGCAATCCAAGGCTGGAGTCGGCTCGCTATCATCAGCGACCAGTCGAGGTAAAAATGCATTTGCTGCGACCGGAAATCGCGTACGCCCGTGTCGACGGGGAATGGATCCCGATGTACTCGACGCGTTGGCGGCTGGACGAACAGACGACCGATTTCGTAAGTCAAGCACGGGCTGAAGAGCGGCTCGTTTTGTGTCGCAGAACCCATGCATCCCATCAACAGGCCATCGTCAAGACGACACGACTGGCCAAACAGATGATTGAATCGGAGAGACATCGATTGCCGATCGTGACGTTGCCACCAACCGTTCCGCCATTGGAGGTCGATCGTATGGACGAGTCGGAGTCGCGAGGGGTGTCGATGGAATCGGTGTTCGAGAAACTGGCAGCAGGAGGCGTTCATGGGCGCAGATATCCGGTCGACGACACGCACTGACGTTTTGTATCCGCGTGAACTGGAGGAGGCGGCTGCTCCCGTGAAACTGGCGTTCTTCCGGAATTCCATCGTGGCGCATCCGTTGTTCGACGCGAAGCTCGCCGAACTCCGGTCAATGATTGACAGCGGCTTGCGCGGAACGATGCTGGTTCTGGTCGGGCCAGCGGGCGTCGGCAAGAGCGCGTTGGGCGAAGTCTTGTGTCAAATGATCAACCGGGAGTATTTTGATGCGTTTCCGGACGATTCACATCGCATTCCCGCAGCATGGGTGGAGGCATGGGCAGCGGAGCGAGATCGTTTTGACTGGTTGGATTTCTATGAATCCATCCTCGGTGCACTGCAAATTCCCCTAATTGGCGAAAGCGTGCCCGAGGTCAAGCGCATGGTCGCGGGACGTGAGGTGGTCGTCCCTGTCTTTGACCGGCATCCGCGGCCGTCACTTCGCATACTTCGACAACGTCTGCGACGTGCAATGGTGATGCGGTCACCGGCGCTGATTTTCGTTGACGAAGCATCAAATATTTTGCTGTCCAGTCAGCATGAGCATGTGAAGCGGCACGCCAACACGTTGCGCTCCATCGTCAACCGGGTCGATACGCGCCTTTTGCTGACTGGCGCATATGAGCTTTACGAACTCGTGACGCAGAGCGGACAACTCGCGCGACGCGGTGAAGTGATTCATTTCAGGCCCTATCAGCGTGACGAAGCGGAACAGTTCATGCACGGCCTGATCGCGCTCCAGAATTGCATCCCATTTAATGAGGGTTGTTCATTGGGGCGCTTCGCCGAGATGTTATTTGATCAGTCGCTGGGGTGCATCGGCCACTTGAAGCGCATCCTCGTCAAAGCGATGTCGATTGCGATGGCGGAGGGAAAGCGGATTGATCATCCGGTGCTGCTTCATAGTTGCTATCCGCCCTCGACGCTCGAACGCCTCCGGCAGGAAATCTATTCAGGTTACCGGCGCGTCGAGGGTGCGCCCCATCCCGAAGACCGCGGGCACACGGAGCCGGCGCCGGTTGCAAGCGAAGCTGCCATCGACGATAGCCCAGAGGCTAGCAAAACCGTTACGCATCGCAACCGGATTGGAAGGACCAGGCCAAGCCGGGGCTGGTTCTGCAACTAATATGCTGACATACGACGCGACCTATCGACTGCCTGCGCGGGCGCAATTTGATACGTTTCCGCAGGCAATCGATTCGGCTGCGCGTCAAAAGTTGTCGGACTACGTGGCACACATGGCAGCCGACGCCCAGGTATCAGTGAGCGCGCTGGTCAACGCATTCGTTGATTGGCCGGCCACGCCGACCTGGAAAAAACGCCCATTTGCTTCCGGGCAGCGATTGGGCTATGTCAATGGCGGGGGCAGGACCGCAAATGCCTGGATCCTTTACCTTGAGCCGCTTGTCGCGCGGCGAGATCTGGAGCAATTGACGCTGTTGCCCATCAAGCGTGCCGTTGGAAATATCACAGGCTGGCTCGCCGACTCGCGCCGCTGGTGCCCCAAGTGTTTGCACGAAGATCTCGAGCAGGGGACGCGGATATACGAGCGGCTCATTTGGTCAATTGGTCTCGTGAAGGCGTGTCCGGTACATCATCTGGAGTTAACCGACACCTGTCCTCATTGTGGATTCAAGCATCGCCATGAACTCGACCGGCATCGTGTTTCGGGATTTTGCTCACGATGTCGTGCGTGGCTGGGCGCGTGTACGGATACGTGTGAAGCCTCCCAAGTCTCTCAATATGACAAGTGGATTTCCGAGAATTTTTCAGCGGTGCTGGCACTTCAGGCGGACGGCTTGAGCGAACTATCGCCGTCGAATTGGCCAACCATGATTGAGGCGGGGATTGATGTGATCACGCATGGGAAAGCATTAACGTTCGGCAAGTTATGTGCAACCCAAAACGGGAACATATCGGATTGGCGGCACCGCAAATGCTTTCCCTCAATCAGAGCGCTGCTGCGCATTTCCTGGGTGTTTGGTATCCCGCTCGTTGATCTGATGCGAGGCCGGCAAGATGCCTGGGCCCGTGCGATGCTTCGAACGCTTCCAGCCGAGATCGTGTCGAAGGTGTCCCGGACTTCACACGTCAACACGGATTGGACGCGCATTGAGAAAGCGTTATCGAGCTATGCGTCGGGGGAAAGGCCCTGTGGCAGTATGCGCGAGGTAGCGCGAAAGCTCGAAGTTGACCGTAGTTCGCTCCATAGACGATTTCCTGACCTTGTGCGCCAAATTGCTCGACTTGGCCGACAGGAACGCTTGGAAGCCGCAGTCGCGCGCGAGATTGCGCGACGCGAGCGAATTTCGACGTGTGCCTTACGCGTGGTGCAAACCTTGCTCGAGCAGCATACATACCCGAGTTGGCGACGCATCGAGGCCGCCTTGCGAGACCAGTACCGGCTGATAATCACGCATCGCGACAACGTGTTGGTGCGCAGTGCGCAAATCCAGGGTGGAGTGGTACCTAAAAGAGCAGGGCGTAGTCGCTGAGTGGAGGCGCCGATCCGCGAGCTGAAATCGGAAACGGCACCTCAATTGCGAAGCAAAGCTATTCGCAGAATGTCCCGGGCAATTGGCTGCTTCCCACTCGGCAATTCGTTGACGATCCAGTTTCAACCAGTGTTGGTAGCTGGAAATTGGTGAGCATCGTCATCACATGATCAGATAAATTAATATCGATTAGGATGCTGAATCATTTGACAGACGGTGTGCGACCCGCGCGATCGATTCATCGAAGAAATATGCATCTGTATTGCCAAAATTGTACGACACGCCCATGTAATCCTATACAGAAATGACAGTGGCCGGGCACGCGAGCGAACTGTTCAAGCACCTGAGCAATCGAGTATCGGATGACCTCCGAACACGGCTCTTGATCCGAGTTCCGGTGATGTCGGAGTCGAGACGCGCGCTGTAGGGTAAGGGAAGGTCTCGCTGTTTTTCGAAATTGACTTCGGTAAAGGTTTGTGGCGATCGAGCCGAGCTCAGTTCACCGGCCTGGATTGTGACGCTGACCAGGCGCCGCCCCGGAACAGCGACGTTTCGCTTGCGCTCCACCCCTCACCTCGAACGCAGTGCACAGACGTTTGGCCTGAAGATCAGCGAGTACGGTGCGTTTCACTGGGAGTGAGCGCATTGCGGGCGAGACCGCGGAATCTGTCGACGTAACGGTAGCTTGCCCGTTCGATGTTCCCGCGCGGCTGGGTTGACACAAGTCAACCGCGCGCAGGCAGGCAAATCTACGCTGTTGGCAGCAGGCACCAAACCGAGTACTGGCGCATCGGGTGACCATCATGCAGATTTCGTTTCCTGCCGAAAAGCCAGAGTACTGTGGGCCGGATCTCGTTCTGGCTTTTCCGGCGCTCGTCGAAGGCGGTCGCGTGCGGTGCGCGATCACGGCCGAGGCGCTGGAGGACCACTTTGGCGCCGCGTCGCCTCGCGAACAGGACCTCGCCGATGCTTTCGCGCGCCATCGTCCCGTGATCGAGCGTGCGGCGCGCTGCATGCTGGAAGAGGTCGGGGGACGGCCGGTCCTGCTTCACAGCGGCTTGTTCCGGTTCTGTACATGACCCGGTCTGTGCTGTTGACGCACATCAAGCCGCGGCTGGCACCTGCCGCTACGCTGATTTGTAGCGAAGAACGTTCGTCCCTCGCGCGACATGCCGTGTCGTGCTGACGCATTCTGAATTGCGGACCGGTCCTGTCGGGACGAAAGCGCCGGCCCCATCCAACCGTTCGAGGAGTACAAACCATGAGCAATCTGACGCGTTACGATCCATTCTCGATCGAACCCGTTTCCGATCTGTTCCAAGGATTGTTCCGGCCGCTGCGGGGCCTGACAACGATGACGGACGAGCCCGATCTTGCGTCGATGAAGATCGACGTCACCGAAAGCGACAGAGCCTATACGGTGAAGGCCGAACTGCCCGGCGTTGCGAAGGACGACATCGATGTTCAGGTCACCGGCCGGACGATATCGATCAACGCGAAGATCGAACGCAACAAGGAGCAGAAGGAAGGCGAGCGTGTGATCCGGCGCGAACGCTACAGCGGTGCGATCAGCCGCTCGTTCTCGCTTGCGGACGAAATCGACGAGGCAAACGCGACGGCGGCCTATCAGGATGGCATCCTGTCGCTGACGCTGCCGAAGAAGGCGCCGGTTGGACAGAAGAAGCTGACGATCAGTTGACCGGATGATGACCGATACGACACCGCATGGGCCGCAGGGAAGGACACGGCGGGCGGCACAAGCCGCGCGCCGATTCTCTACGTAAGGGTACGACGGTTGCGCATCGGCTCAAGCCGCCAGCTCCGCACCATCGGTCCGGTAACCGACAGTCTGCGCAAGGATCGGCAGTTCGTCCTCGTTGAGGCTCAGCGCATCCGCGAGCGCCCGGTGATCGATCCAGCCGCGGACGACCGTTCCCAGTCCGGCCGAAGCGCAGTAAAGCGAAACGTTCTGTGCGATTGCGCCGGCCGCAATCGCTGAAAGCACATCGCGCTGCTGTGGGGGCATCGCCAGGATTGCGGACGTCCGCACCACGTAGACGAGATCGAGCGGCGCTTGGCCGACGAAATCCTGGTACCCGGTCATGTTGCGGGCGTCGACCGCATGTTTTAGCACGAGCCGATGGGCCGATGCATCGTAACGATAGACGCCGTAAGGCAGCGCCACGTAGATGTCGATTTCGTTGAACGCATGCGCGGACGGCGCCGTGCGTCCACCGCTCGCCGGCCGGTTGATGCCGTCCGCAGCCCACAGCAGCGCACCGAGCGTCGTGGGCGGGAGCGGCGTGGCGGCGAATTCGCGCGAGCTCATCCGCAGTGCGAGCGCCGTCATCAACGGCGCACCGCCGTCGGTCGCTGGACGCGGCAGGTTGATGCTCGCGGGCGACTCGCCCTGCGGCGATGCAGGCCGGGCGGGCGGCGCAGGCGAGTAGGTCAATAGCTGCAGTTCAGACATAGGAGTCTCCTCGAAACAGGGACTCGCGCGCAGCGCGGCGCGCGACGACCTCACGATAGGACGAGCGACCAGCGGCCGTTTGACCTCGGTCAAGCCGCGCTGCGGCAACGCCTGCGTGGTCGCGTCACGCGTCCGTTGACCTGCATCAGCGAAACGAAGCCGCACGCGTGCAAATCTTGTTGTAACGCGGCGGATTCGTGCGCCGCGGCTCACAGGAGAGCAGGCGATGAAAACCGACAAACAATTGAAGCTGGATGTGCAGGAAGAGTTGGAGTCCGATCCGTCAATCGACGCGACGCGAATCGGCGTCGAAGTGGCGAACCGCATCGTCACGCTGTCGGGTCACCCCGCGAGCTATGCGGAAAAACTCGCTGTGGAACGCTCGGCGAATCGCGTGGCCGGCGTCAAGGCCGTCGTCGTTGACATGACCGTGCATCTGCCGAACGACGACGTGCGAACCGACGAGGACATCGCGAACGCGGTGCGCTCGGTGCTGCACTGGACGGTCGGCTTGCACGACGACGCCGTCAAGGTGCAGGTCGAGCACGGCTGGATCACGCTGTCCGGCAAGGTCGACTGGGCGTACCAGAGCCATCTCGCGGTGCGCGCGATCTCGCAGATGCGCAGCGTGACCGGGGTGACGAGTCACATCGCCGTGACGAGCGCTGTCGGCACAGCCGACATCGGCGGGAGCATCAAGCGCGCGATCATGCGTCACGCGGAGCGCGAAGCGAAGCACATCGGGATCGAGGTGCGCGACGGCACCGTGACGCTGTCCGGTAAGGTGGACTCGTTCGCGGAACGCAAGGCGGTGCGCGGCGCAGCCTGGTCGGCGCGGGGTGTGCGTGCGGTCGTCGACAATCTCGTGGTCGACTGAGCGGCGGCGGCTCGAGATGGCGCGGCGCGGAACCGACGCGGGATGGATGTGGGGGTGGAAATGACAGTTTCAGGCGAACTTCACGAAGCGGACTGGTCGGTGGCGATCGAAACGGCCGCCGCCGACGGGGGCGGCTACCAGTGCCGGATCCATGTGACGCACAAGGCGCCCGACGGCACGTGCGAACGCGCGTTCGCGCACAGCCGGATTTTCGCCAGCGAGCGCGAAGCGGCGCTGGAAGGGCTGCGAACCGGCATGACGTGGATCGAAATGAAGAAGTCGGACACGTTCACCCTCTGACGCGAACCGGCCCGCCCGATGCGGAGGTCGTCCGCTGTCAGCGTCGCGCGGGCCGCCTGAGCTTGCGCCGCACCTGCCTGCGACGCGTGCGCGACACGTGGCCGGCCCGCGCGTCCTCCCGTCGTTGCCGGACATGGTGGGCGACGGCATCCGTCACCGTCGGAAAGAAGTTCGCCGGCCCGAACGTGTCGAACAGCCCGTAGGCGCGCAGGCGATCCTTGACCGGCCCTTTCATTTCGGCGAAGCACAGCGCGATCCCGCGCTCCCGAAGTTCGTCGGCCAGCGCGACGAGCCGGTCCGCCGCGCTGACGTCGATGTCGGTGACGGGCTCGGCCGCGCCGTCGGCGCGCGTCGTGCGGCCGCTCCGCGAGCGCCTGGTTCGCGTCGACCAGCCGCGCGTTCGCCACAGCCGGCGCGACGATGCGGGTGCTGCCGTAAATCACGACGGCATGCCCTATGCGCTCGCGTTGCAGGCGTTCCTCGGCATTCCAGTAGTCGAGCTGCAGCCGGATACCCCGCATGGCCGGGCGCGTCAGGCATGCGGTGTCGGCGTCCACGCCTGCGCTTGCGGCGAGGTTCAGCCCCCGGCGCGAACGCGGTAGGGACGCGCGCCGGCCGCCGGTTGTGCGCCGCCGCGTGTGTCGGTGTTTGCCGGGCGCCGTCTTCGTCGCGACGTCGGCACGCGTGCCCCTGAGTGCAGCCGTCATGGGGCCGGCGCGGCTACTGGCTCAGTACCCACTGCACGAGCCGGTGCGCGTCGTCGCGCGACAGCGGACCGCCGCGCTCGGCGGCGGACGGCATCGGCGTGTCGCCCCAGTGCGCGCGTCCGCCGAGCCGAAGCTTGATTTCGAGCTGTTCGGCCGCGCGCGGCTTGTCGCGATAGCGATCCGCGATCTGGTGAAACGACGGCGCGAGAAACGGCATGTCGGGCGTATGGCAGAACATGCAGTGCTGCGCGTCGACGAGCTCGGTGGGCTCCGGCACCGCCGTCTGCGCGGCGGCGATGCCGGCCGCCGCGGCGAGCAGGCCGGCGGCGAGAGGGCGCGTGAAGTTCATGTTCTGCTCCTTGGCGGGGCTGGCAGGACCGGATTACGACACCACCTCGTCGAGCGGCCGGCGCGGCGAATGCGGCGCATGCGGGCCGCGCCCGACGCGCAGCAGCAGTTGCGGTTCGCCGCCGAGGTCGAACAGGTGCGCGAGTTGCTTGCGCAGCGCGGCCGTTTCGATCGGCTGGTTCAGGTACGACGCCGTGTAGCCGGCGCGCGCGGCGACGAGCAGCATCCGCTCCAGCGCCTGCCCCGCGGCGAGCCACGCATCGCGGTCGTCGCGCGCGCTCGCGATGCAGACCAGCAGCGGCGACGCGCCGACGAGCTGGTGATGCAGCGCGGCGAGCCCGTGGCCGAGATCGAACGTGCGCACCGCGGTCGTGACGATGGGCGTCGCGTAATCGAGCAGCGCCGGCACGCCCGCCGCGAACGCGGGCATGCCATCGACGCGCCGGCGAGGATCGACCCAGCTCGCCAGTTCGCGCCGGAACCGCGGGTCCGCGAATTGCTGGCGGTCGGCGTCGGCGACCAGCTCGGCGATCTGAGCCCGCCGGGCGAGTGACTCTACGCAGCCCACGTCGACGCCTTCCGCCGTGCCGGCCTCGACCAGTTCACGCTGCAGCGCGCCGGGAACGGGGTCGGCCGCGAACGGCGCGCGTGTCGTGACCCGTTGCGGGATCGCGTCGAAGAGCGCGCCGAGACTCGCGTCGGCGTAGCCGTCGCCGCAGACGCGCACGAGCGCGAGCAGGTCGGGATCGACGTCGGACGGGAACGTGCCGATCATGTGCGCGAAGCCCGCATGAACGAGCGCGACGCGCAGGTTGAGCAGCGCCGCGCCGCAACTGATGATTAGCTCGCGGTCGAACGGATCAACGACCGGCAGCGCGCGCACCCGGTCCGCGCAGACGGCAATGGTGTTGCCGTCGACGATGAACCGCCACGGTTGGGAATTGTGGCTCGACGGCGCCAGCACCGCATAGCGCAGCAGCGACCTCAATTGATCGTCGAGCGGGACACCTGCTGCGAGTGAGGTAAGGGGGTTCATCCGGCGATCTCCAGGTAGCCGCCAACCGGCGGATTGCATTTTCATCCTGTCAGTAAGCGGCCGGGGCCCGTTGACCCATGTCAAGCGCGGATGGCCGAGGGAAGCCAATGTCGAGCCGGGCGGCCAGCCTTGAGGCGGATCAAGCGCGCACGATTGAAGGCGTGCGAGGGCGATCGAGGAGGGAGGCCACGATGGTGGCACGCCGCATTTGCGCGTTTCAATGCTCAGAGGCGCTTGAGGCCGTCTGCGTCCACGATGCGGATCTGCTTGCCCTGCGCGGTGACCATCCCCATGCGCTGGAACTTCGACAGCATGCGGCTGACCGTTTCGAGCTTCAACCCGAGATAGTCGCCGATCTCGTCACGCGTCATCCGCAGCACAAATTCCGCCGACGAGTAGCCCCGCGCCTTGAAGCGCTTGGACAGATTCAGCAGGAACGCGGCGACGCGCTGCTCGGCCGTCATCGTGCCGAGCAGCAGCATCAGGCTGGATTCGCGGACGATCTCGCCGCTCATCATCTGGTAGACGTGATGCTGCATCGGTCGCAGTTCGTGACACAGCTGTTCGAGCTGGCCGAACGGAATGATGCAGACGGTGCTGTCTTCGAGCGCGATGGCGTCGCCGTTATGGCGGCCGGCATGCACGCCGTCCAGTCCGAGCGGCTCGCCGACGATCTGGAAGCCCGTCACCTGCTCGTCGCCGTCGCGATGCATAATGACGGTCTTGAACGAGCCGGTACGCACCGCGTAGATGCTGTGGAACGCATCGCCCGCGCGGTAGAGGGTCTCGCCGCGCTTCACATGACGCGTCGTCCAGATCATCGCATCGATACGCGCGAATTCCGCGGGCGTCAGCGACTGCGGCATGCATACGGTGCGCAGCGCGCAGGACGAACAGCGGGACGCGGTGCGCTTGGGCTGGTCCTCAGGTTCGACCGGGTACAGCGGAATGACGGAGCGGGAGGTGGCGACCGTCACGGCATCGACATGGCTCAGCATGATCTGCTCCAGTTCGTTGGGTCAGTGGCGAACGGGACCAGGGCAAGATCGCGTCCACCATTTTGCAAGCGGCGTCGATGGTTCGCCGTCTTCGTGGAAGTCAACCGCATCGGCATGGGCCGATCGATCGTACCGTCGCCGGACGGCGACGCCGCTGGCGTTCGAGGCGGCGCACGTTTATCCGGCTTTGATGATGGTCAGTATGGACGGTGTAGAACCCGAGCGAAATCAGCGTGGCTTGAAGATGCGGTAGGTGGCATGGAAGCGACGTAGGACGATTCCTACAGGGGTACGCCGAATTGTCGCGAGAGCGGCGGGCCGCCGCTGTCGGACGGCGATTCCACCATCGTTTCGGCATCCGTGTCGCAAAATAACGAAGGGCGCCACATCGCGTGGCGCCCGTTCACAAGAATCTGCCGCCGATATTCACTTTCCCTGGAGCAGATCCATGAATGGCGGGAAAGTGAGCAGCACGCTCAGGGCCAGCAGAACGAACGAGACGAAGATGACGCGGCTGAGCGTCACCGACGTCTTGCCCCATTGGCGCGACAGCACGAACCATGAGAGCAGCCATACGACGATCGCGCTCGTCGTTACGCCGGAAAGTGGCCCGGTAGGCTTGTAGAACGTGAAGAAATGCGCGATGGCCTTTGAAGCATCGCCGGCCAGTGCAAACAGTCCGACAGCGAAGCAACCGATGCCGGCGGCAAGAATGGCCGCGGCGGCCGGGCCGTTATCGACGGATTCGGTCGCAACGCTGTGTGCCGGTTGCGCATGTTCGCGCGATGAGGAGGGCTGGCGACGCCCTTGGTCGGCCGCGCGTTGTGCAGATTCACGGGTTTCGGTCGGGTTCATTTCATTCTCCCGTCATGAGATGAATGGCCGGGCCGCCGCGGACCGGGGCGTACTTGTTCAGAAAGGCGCCGAATGCACCCGCGACGGCAGTGGTCGCAAACGCGACGATTGCAAACACCAGAACTGCATGGCGAATCTGCGGCAGCTTCACGAGCGACGGACCGTATTTGCCGAACACGTAGGCGACCATCGTCATCGAAATCGGCGCGAGCCACGCAACGTGTTCCTTCCATTCCATCCCGAGGCTATGCCAGCCTGACGTGTTGGGGCTGGCAAGGAGCAGCCGTTGCGGATAGTTGGCCAGATCGGTCAGCCCCGCCGGCGGAATCGCCCGGTACCACGGATAGACGACGTAGGCGCCCGAGAACACGCTCGTCCAAGCGAGGATCACCATCGCCGACAGGTAAAGCATGAGCAGCCGGTGCTCGCGGGGAGAGGGGACGGTCGGCGCGCCGGGCGCCGACATCCGGTACAGCTCCGCGAGCGCACCGGAAAACGCCAGCATGAACAACGCTCCAAATCCCATGCCGTGCAGGACCGTGAGCAGGTCGCGTAACGAGATTTCCATAGCGGTTTCCTTGTTCGAGCGGTCCGTCATTGCGCTCGTTGAATCCATCGTGCGTGTCTATGAGCGGCGGCGCTTGACATGCCTCAAGGAAACCATTCGATCTTTCGATCGCGTCACTGCGGAAACGTTCGCGCGAGCTGTATGTTCACATGCCGAAGTGAAATGCCGTCGGTATGAAAACGATTGGGCGCCATGCCTCATCTGATTCATGTCCCGCAGGGACGGGTAGGTGACACTAGATCCTGGCGTGACGCAGCCGCAGCGCGTTCGAGATGACGGAGGCCGAACTCAGGCTCATCGCAAGCGCGGCGATCATCGGCGAGAGCAGCAAACCGGTGAGCGGGTAAAGCACCCCGGCAGCCAGGGGCACGCCAAGCGCGTTGTACAGGAACGCGAAGGCAAGGTTCTGCTTCATGTTCGCGACGGTCGCCTCGGACAGCTTCCGGGCGCGCGCGATGCCGCGCAGGTCGCCCTTCACGAGCGTCACCTGCGCGCTGCTCATTGCCACGTCCGTGCCTGTTCCCATGGCAATGCCGACGTCCGCCTTGGCAAGCGCGGGCGCGTCATTGATGCCGTCTCCCGCCATTGCCACGACATGCCGGGCTTGCTGAAGCTTCGTCACCAGGTCAAGCTTGTCGGCCGGCTTGACCTCGCCGTGGAATTCGTCGACGCCGAGCTTCCCGGCAACGGCCTTGGCCGTCACCACTCCGTCGCCGGTCGCCATCACGACATGAATGCCGTTTTCCCTCAACGTCGCGAGCGCTTCCGGCGTCGTCGCCTTGATGGGATCGGCTACCGACAGCAGTCCCGCCAGGCGTCCGTCGACCGCCAGGTACATGACACTTGCGCCTTGCGCCCGCATGCTGTCCGCTTCGTTGGCGAGCGACGCGACGGATACAGAATCCGCCTGCATCAACGCCGTATTGCCCAATGCCAGCTTTCGGCCGGCAACGCGGGCTCGCACCCCGATGCCTGTCGCGGACTCGAACTTCTCCGCACGTTCCAGGGCCAGACGCTTGTCGCGAGCAGCCGCGACGATGGCGGCAGCAACCGGATGCTCGCTGCCTTGGTCGAGACTCGCCGCGAGTCGAAGGACTTCCTCGGCCGTAAAGCCGTTGGTGCCCGCAGCCCGGTCGAAGGCCGGCCGCCCTTCGGTCAGTGTTCCTGTCTTGTCGACAATCAGCACGTCGACCTTGCGCAGATTTTCAATGGCCGCCGCATCGCGAAATAGAATCCCGCTGGAGGCGCCTTTGCCGCTGGCGACCATGATGGACATCGGCGTGGCGAGGCCAAGCGCGCACGGGCACGCGATGATGAGCACGGCGACCGCATTGATGAGGCCAAATACCCAGCTGGGCTCGGGCCCAAGCAGGCCCCACACCACGAACGTCAGCAGCGCGATGCCGACGACGGCACTGACGAATACACCGGCCACCTTGTCGGCCATCCGCTGCATGGGTGCCCGGGATCGTTGCGCCTGCGCGACCATCTGGACGATCTGCGACAGCACGGTCTGGGAGCCGACCTTTTCGGACCGGATGACCAGACTGCCAGTGGTGTTCATCGTCGCGCCGATGACAGGGGCGCCAACGCGCTTCGTCACGGGAATGGGCTCCCCAGTAATCATGGATTCGTCGAGCGCGCTCGAGCCGTCGGTCACGACACCATCTACGGGGACTTTCTCGCCCGGCCGGACGCGCAGCAGGTCTCCGACGTGCACGTGAGACAGCGGGACATCTTCCTCGGAGCCGTCGGCGTTGATGCGTCGGGCGGTCTTGGGCGCGAGCCGGAGAAGCGCCTTGATGGCGGCGGATGTTTGCGAGCGCGCCTTCAGCTCGAGGAGTTGCCCGAGCAGCGTCAGCGAAATGATGACTGCCGCCGCTTCGAAATAGACGCTCACCCGGCCGTGGGCGCTGTACGTCTCCGGAAACACGCTCGGGAAGACGGTGGCGACGACGCTGTAAAGGTAGGCCGCGCCGGTGCCGAGCCCGATGAGCGTCCACATGTTCGGGCTGCGGTTGAGGAACGAGCGCACGCATCGCCGGAAAAACGGGAAGCCGGCCCACAGGACGACGGGCGTGGAGAGCAGGAACTCGACCCAGCTTTCGGTTGATGCAGACATCCATTCGAGCCGATGGCCGAACATTGCCGAAACGAATACCACGGCAGTCAATGGCAGCATCCACCAGATGCGGCGTCGGAAGTCGGCGAGTTCCGGGGTTTCGCCTTCGTCGAGGTCCGGCAGTATGGGCTCCAGTGTCATGCCGCACTTCGGGCATTGGCCGGGATGGTCCTGGCGTATCTCCGGATGCATCGGGCAGGTATAGATCGTGCCGTCAGGTGCTGGAGGCGTCAGCTCGGCAGGCCGGGAGTCCACGTATTTCTCCGGGGCAGATCGGAACTTTGCCAGGCATGCGTCGCTGCAGAAATGGTATCGCTCATCAAGAAGAGCGCCTGGTTAAATGCCTCGATGGTTTCCATAGAGCGTCTTGTAACGAGATGAAGAATCCGTCAGCGGCCACTTACCGCAATCGTGCCCCCAGGCCGTACTTGACCGACAGCACGACTGCGAATGGCGCACCCGCTATAGACAAGAGGATGCGCGCCGGCTTCTGTGTCGGCTGCCGCGATCGATTCCACATTTGCGCGGAAAACAAGGCCGCCAGCCAGCGATGCAGACCCTTGGTAATCGAGATGAGCCAGGCATGCATGAACGTTTCCTGTTACTCGCATGGATCCAACCCTGGGTTCATCGCCACTCCGTGACTTGGCTCCCGTGCGCGTCCGCCAGCGCACACAAGCCAAACACGGCGATCCCACTGCCTGAATTGAGCGCTTGCCGCGTCATCGCGCGTGACGCGTCGCGCTTCAGGAAAGCGTTGACCGAACGCGTTCGCGGGTGACGCGAAATCTTCGTCAACCGACGGGACCGAGACCGTCCATGACCAGGGTGCCGACACACGCTCGCGCGTGACAGTGCCGACCCAGACCGGCATATCGCCAGACGGACCGCCCGGCCGTTCAAGGATGCAATCGCTCGACCACAACCGCAACACCAACAGCTTGTCTGGTGAGGCCGAATCGCGTTGTACGAATGTCATCGCCGGCGGAGCGCCGTCATGGAACTTGAGGGTTACCGCGCGAGGCGCGCCCCATCGCAGCCAGGCCAGCCCGCTGTCAGCCGTTTTCCAACCGACGGCCTGCAGCGCGCTCCCGATCATTGCGGAGAATCCCGCCCACTGAACAACGAACGGCTCGTCGATCCGACCAACCACCGCAACCCGTCCCATCGGTAGCGCACGCCATCCATCCGAGCGCCACTGGGTGGCCGTCATCCGCGTGATATGGCGAAGCGGCGTGTAGAGCGCCACGTCCGTAACGTGCCACCGGACCATGTGCAGCGTGGCACCTGTCAGCAGTGTCATCATGACAATCCACGTGAGGCACTGCGACCTGATGGGCCGGGCTGTGCTGAGCGAGTATGCAATGATAAGAGCCGCGACCCACGCAAGACCGAGGCTCATGCCCGCGACGATGTCCGACAACCAGTGCACGCCCAGATAGAGGCGCGACGCCGCGATCAGCGTCACGGTGATCGTCGCAGTCACGAGAATAGCGACGCGCGTCCGGTGCCGCTGGCCTTCGCAGAGCAGAAACGCGAGGAAGCCATATGTGACCATGGCAAGCGTTGCGTGGCTGCTCGGAAACGAGAAACTCTCGATGCCCGCAGCAAATGGACGCGGCCGGGCGCGATGCAGCAGGAGTTTGAGCAGTTTGACGATGACCTCGGCGCCCCCCACCGCGGCCAGCCAGTACAGCGCCGCGCGCCAGAGTCGATGCCAGATCAGCCACGAAAGTACGGCCAGCACAACGGGGACGACCACCGCGGCGTCGCCAAATTCGGACACCCCGGTCATCACGCTGTCGAGCCACGATGGCCGGAGGTCCTGCAGGGCGCGCCAGACAATGAGGTCCGCCTGCAGGAGCGGATCCCGCGAAATCACGTCTTCCAGCACACCGAGGAACAGCCAGGCGCTGCCGGTGAGCAGAATCAGGGTTGCCGTGACGGATAGGACATGTCGCCGCCACAATGACAGGAACGCTTGCATGAATGACCTGACGAGCTCTGTATCACCGCCCGATGGCAGCTCGCCAGCGGCGGATCGGGCCGTGAGCGCGTGCATGCCGGCATGCATCTTCGACGACGAGTACGCGCACGATCTCCTCCACATGTCAGCATGCTAGATACTTCCTATGGAAGGGGCGTGGAAGTAAGCCCCTAGAGTAAGACGAGGATTCGGAGACTCGTTTCTCGTAAGAAGCACGCAAATGCATGCGCCCGACACAGCCCTTCAAGGGCAGGATACGACGGTAGCTCGCCAGCTGTACATGGCTTTGGAACTGGGCGAAAAGAACTGGAAGCTGCCCCTGGGGAGCGGCACACAGGCACCCAGCCGCTGCACGGTCGCCGCCGGGGATACCGGGGCAGTACTGATTGCGGTCGCCAAGGCGCGGCTGCGCTTCCGCCTGCGTCGGGTGTTCTGCAGGGTATCGAACAGGTTACCGAGCTGCTGAAGACGCACTTTCCGGCCACCCGCCCGCCAGTCGACGAGTTCCCAAGTTCACCGGTCGTGATGTGACGCAACGGTGTCCGTTCCCGCGCCCTGATTGCGGCAATCATGGAGCCAGCCGTCAGAGTTCGTCGGAATCGTCGAACAGTTTGTGCCGCATTGCGTAGCGCACGAGCGCCGCTTCGTTCGGCATCTGCATCTTGTCGAGTATGCGGGTCTTGTAGGTGCTGACGGTCTTCACGCTCACACACAGTTCGTGCGCAATCTCGGAAATCGACTGGCCGGCCGCCATCCGGCGGAACACGTCGAATTCACGATCGGACAGGCGCTGGTGCGGCAGCAGGTCAGCCGGCTCGTTGAGGCTTTGCGCGAACTGCTCCGCCATCGTGAGGCTCACGTAGACGCCGCCGGCAGCGATCTTGGTCAGCGCGGCGACGAGCTCGGCGCTCGCGCTTTCCTTGGTCATGTAGCCGGACGCGCCCGCGCGAAACGCACGCACCGCATACTGCTGCTCCGCGTGCATCGTCAGCACGAGGATATGCAGCGTCGGCCGTTCCTCCCGAATCTGCTTGATCAACTCGACGCCGTTGCGCCCGGGCATCGACAGGTCGAGCACCAGCACGTTCGCGTCCGTGCTGCGCGCGAGCGCGATCGTCGATACGCTGTCCTGCGCTTCGCCGGCGACTTCGAAGCCGCTGGCGTTCTGCAGGATGTGGCGCAGGCCTTCCCGCACGAGCGCGTGGTCGTCCGCGAGGAGTACCTTGATCATGACAGCACGCCTCTCTGCTGAATCGCGTGGAGCGGCAGCGCCACGGTGATCGTGAAACCGTTGCCCGGCTCGCTGTCGATCGTCACCGTGCCGTCGAGCATGTGCGCGCGCTCGCGGATGCCGATCAGGCCGAACGACGGATGATCGCGCACGGCCTGCGGGCGTTCCGGCGCGCCGTGGCCGTTGTCGGCGATGCGCAGCATGCAGTAGCCGTCGTCGACCTTCAGCGTCAGCACGACGCGCGTCGCGTCGGCGTGCCGCGCGACGTTGGTCAGCGCCTCCTGGACGATGCGGAACAGCGCGGTCGCGCCGGCGCTGGTAAAGATCGTGTCGGCGGGATCGATGTGTCGCTCGACCTCGATACCGTAGCGATGCGTGAAATCGTTCGCGAGCCATTCGATCGCGGGGACGAGCCCGAGATCGTCGAGCATCACGGGCCGCAGGTCCGCTGCAATGCGGCGGACCGACGCGACGGTCGCATCGATCAGGCGGTGCATCCCGCTCAACTGGTCGCGCACGCCGCCGCCGGGGGCGGGCTGCCTCGCCAGCCCCAGTTCGACGGCGGACAGATCCATCTTGAGGGCGGTGAGCTGCTGGCCAAGATCGTCGTGCAGTTCGCGCGCGATGCGCGTCTTTTCTTCCTCGCGAATGTTCTGCAGGTTCGCCGACAGCTCGCGCAGCTCCTCGCGTGACTGCTTGAGCGCATTCTCCGAGCGCACGCGCTCGGTCACGTCGCGCAGCATGACCGTGTACAGCTTGTCGGCGCCGTCGCGAATCTGCGAGATCGACGCCTCGATCGGAAACTCCGTGCCGTCGCCGCGCAGCCCGAACAGCACGCGCTGCCGCCCCATTTGCCGCTCCGACACGCCCGTCACGCCGAATTGCTCGACGTGCTTCGCGTGCGAGGCACGAAAGCGTTCCGGGATGAAGCGGGACAGCGGGGCGCCGATCGCGTCCATCGCGGACACGCCGAACACGTGTTCCGCCGCGGGATTGAAGATGACGATCGTCTGACTTTCATCGATGGTGATGATGGCCTCCATCGACGACCGGATGATGCCCATCATGCGCGCTTCGCTGAGCGGGCTGCCGCTGCCGGGCGCACCCGGTTGGGGCTGGCCCCGGGCGATGGCCTGATGAACGCTCGCGGCGAACGCCAGCGACAGCGCGAGGCCGGCCAGCAGCACCGCGATCGCGGTGCCCGACGCGTCGGGAAGGGGCGCGCTGTACGCGAGCGAAAGCGTGGTGCCGCCGAACGTCAACGTGTCGGTGCGCCGCGCGGATTCGCCGGCGGCGGGCGCTTCGCCGGCGTTCAGGCCGCCGGTATAGACAACCGTCGGCGGATTGTCGGCCGTGGCCCGCAGGCCGAGCGGAACAATGGGCGGCAGATCGAAGAGCCGCTGCGCGTCGAGCCCGGCGTACACGAATCCGGTTGTCGCCGCCCGCTGCGGGTTGCCCGTCGGCAGCGCGTCGCCGCCCGTTCCGATCGGAAGATAGAGCGCGAGGTCGGGGCGGTTGGCTGTCGCGTCGGCGCTGTCCCGCACGAACCGTGCCGCCAGCGCCACCTTGCCGGTTTCGGCCGCGCGCCGCAACGCGCGCTGCGTCGCCTGATCGTCGTCCGCGACGCCGGCTGTACCGATGATGCCGACGGTACGCACGGGCGATTGCAGGCTGTCGAGATCGAGGCCGGCGACGTAGCGCCGCCACGCATCGCCCGGTTGCGCGGCCGTCGCGGCCGCGAAGCCGCGCGCGCCGCGCAGCACGGCGGTCGCGTCGAGCAGGTTGTGCTGGAGCCCTGCGGTGATGCGCGTCGCGTCGCGCTCGAATTGCGCACGCGCCGCGTCGTGCGCGCGCATCTGCAGGATGCTCGCGGCGGCGAGCGACGCAACGACCCCGATCGCCAGCGTCAGCAGCGCGGCCCGGGTCGCGCGCGGCAAGGGCCGGCCCCGGCGCGCCTTGGGGGCGGCGTTGGAGGAAGGCACATGCGCGGTCATGGGCGATCATCCTGAACGATGTCGCCGCCGCCGACAGGCGACGGCCGGGCGTGAAACAGATTGGGGGAACCGGCAGATACGGCTTTGTATGGCAGGAATTGTGCGCGTTTTTGCCGATATTCGCCAATCGGGGCGCGACCCGGGGCGACGCCGGCCGGGCTTGACCCGCGTCAAGCGTCGGCGCCGCGCCCGGCCCAGACTGGGGAAACGGGATGCGTGATCGGGAGGCGATATGTACGAACGGATCTTTGCCGCGCTGGACGGCAGCCGCGGCGCACGGCTTGCGCTGGACGAGGCGATCCGGCTCGCCCGCGCGTCGGGCGGGCTGGTGGTGGCGGTGTGCGTCGTCTCGGATGCGCTGCGGCTCACCAACGTCGACAGCGGCTACGTCGAGCAGCGGGACTGGCGTGGGCTGGACACCGATGCGGTCAGCACGGTCGTGGCCGATGCGGAAACCGCCTTCCGGCTGAGCGGGGTGCGCGGCACCGCGCTGACGGTCGACGCGTGCGGCGAGGACGTGTCGTGCGCGCTCGCCCGCGCCGCCGCCGAATGCGACGCCGACCTGATCGTGATGGGCACGCACGGACGCCGCGGCATCCGCCGGGCGCTGCTCGGCAGCGTCGCGGAGTCGCTGCTGCGCACCGCTGACCGGCCGGTACTGCTGGTACGCGACGCGCCGGAAGCGGGCGCCGCGGTGCTGTAAACGGAAAACGGGGCGCCCGGATGTGGCCGCCCCGTGCGCCGGTCAATGCGACATCAGCACCGGCACCGTCATCGTTTCGAGGAGGGCGCGCGTCGCGCCGCCGAGCACGCGCTCGTGCATCCGCGTATGGCTGTACGCGCCCATCACGATGAGATCCGCGTGCAGGTCGCTGGCCCGGTTCAGCAGCGTCATGCCCGAGCCGATGTCGTTCTCGCGCGGCGTCGTCGAGAACGACGCGCGCACGCCGTGACGCTCGAGGTACGCGGCGACGTCGACGCCGGCCGGCGTCTTGTCCGGATCGGGTCGCTTGCGCGCGACCGTTTCGACGTTGACGAACCGCGCGCGCATCAGCAGCGGCATCGCATCGGCCACCGCCCGCGCGGCCTCGCGGCCGCCGTCCCAGCCGATCAGCACGTTCTCGCCGAGCGTTCGCACCTGGCCCGCGTAAGGCACGATGATGGCCGGCCGGCCGCTGGCCATCACGACGTCCTCGACGAAATGGCGGGCGATGTACGTCATGCGGTCATCGGGGGCCTGCTGGCCGAGCACGAGCAGATCCGCGTGACGCGCATGCAGGATTGCGGTCTCGGTCGCGGGGCCGGCGGGCGCCCGCCATTCGACGCTGCGCCCAGCGCGTTCGGCCGCGTCGAGGAAGCGCTCCTCCGCCTGCTTGCGGCGCTCGTCGCACAGCCGCTCGTACACGGCGAGCTTGAGCGGCTCGCTGGGCCGCAACAGCGGCTCGAACAGGTCCTGGCAGACGATGTAGAGACCGATCAGGTGCGCGTTCCAGCGCTCCGCAAGATCGAGCGCGAGCTTGACGCGTGCGGCGCAGCGCTCGCTGTCGTCGAGATGGACGAGCAAGGTCTTGTAGCTCATGACGGCTCCTTTTCGGTCGAGGCCGCGACGGTTGCGGCGGCGGGCTGCGGCGCGCAGCGCGCCGGAATCATCAGGACGGGGCGCGTGGCGCCGCGCAGCACGCGCTCGGCGACGCTGCCGAGCACGAGGCGCCGGAACCCGCGCCGGCCGTGCGTGCCCATTACGATCAGGTCGGCACCCACTTCTCGCGCGACGAGCAGGATGCGATCCGCGATGTCTTCGCCGGCCGGCTGGACGTTGGCGATCTGCGGCGTGCCGGACACGCCGCGCTCGGCCATCCGTTGCGCGGCGTCGTCGGTGACGCGCAGCCCTTCTTCGCGGAACGCGTCGATCAGGATCGACGGATCGTAGCCGAGCGCGTCATAGGCCGGCACCAGGAAGTCGATGACGTAGACGGGAGTGAGCCGCGCACCCGTCTCCGACGCGAGGGTCAGCGCGGCATCGAGTGCATGCGAGGATGTTTCGCTGCCGTCGAGCGCGACCAGGATATGCGAGTACATGGCGGTTCCCTTGAACAGGCGTGGATGCATTCATCATCGGCGCACGCGGCGTGGTCGCGCTGATCTGGATCAAGCGCCGCGGCCGTCCCGTAGCAGCCATATCGCATCGCGCGCCGCGATCCAGGCCTCGTTGGTCGGCTCGACGACCACGGCGACCGCGCTCGACGGGCGCGACACGACATGTGCATGCCGCGCGTTGGCCGCCGCGTCCAACTCGATGCCGAGCCAGTCAAACGTCGCGCAGATCCGCTCGCGCAGTATGGAGGAATGCTCACCGATGCCGGCCGTGAACACCAGCATATCGAGGCCGCCGAGCAGCGCGGCCAGCGCGCCCGCCTCGCGCACGATCCGATGGACGTACAGCGCCAGTGCATCGCGCGCCATTGCGTCGCCAGCGGCTTCACGCTCGAGGAGGACGCGCGGGTCGCCGGAAATGCCCGATACGCCCTTGAGCCCCGACTCGTGATACAGGATCTGTCCGAGCGCGTCGGGCGACAGGTGCCCGACGTCGAGAAGATGCAGCACGACGCCAGGATCGAGCGTGCCGCAGCGCGTGCCCATCATCAGGCCATCGAGCGCGGAGAAGCCCATCGTGGTTGCGACGCTGCGCAGTGCGCGCATCGCGCACAGGCTCGCGCCGCTGCCGAGATGCGCGGCGATAACGCGGCCTCGCGCGCGCGTGCCGAAGGCTTCGTCGAGCGCAACGGACAGGTAGGCGTAGGACAGGCCATGGAATCCGTAGCGGCGCACGCCCTTGTCGAACCACGCGTGCGGCAACGGCAGCCGTTGCTCGGTGACGGGCAGCGTGCGATGGAATGCGGTGTCGAACACCGCGACCTGCGGCAGTCCCGGCCATGCCGCTTGCAACACGGCGATCGCGTCCAGGCAGTGCGGCTGGTGCAGCGGCGCGAGCGGCGTCAGCGTGCGGAGCGCGTCGAACACGTCTTCATCGACGACGACCGTCGCCGCATGACGCGCGCCACCGTGCACAACGCGGTGCGAGACTGCGCCCAGTGCGACGTGCGTCAGCCGCTCGCGGACCCACGTGACGATTTGCGCGAAGATCTCGCGATAGGGATCGCCGCAGGCAGGCGCCAGACGGCGCGGCGGTTCGGCGTCGAATCGCACGCCGACGCCGTCGCTGCTGACGAGCGCCTCGCCGTCATGCAACGGCCTGCGCTGGGGATCGCCATGCGGCGGATACGCGAATACCGCGAACTTGACACTCGACGAGCCCGCGTTGATCACGAGGATCGCACGCGTACGCATCGTATCGCTCAGTGCGACATCAGGACCGGCAGCGTCATCGACGCCAGCACCGTGCGCGTCACGCCGCCCATCACAAGTTCGCGCCAGCGCGCATGACCGTAAGCGCCCATCACGAGCAGATCGGCGCCGGTCTCGTACGCGCGCGACAGCAGCGTGTCGCCGATCGACGCGTCGGCGCCGCACTCGATGTCGAGCACGTTGACGTCCGATGCGTGCCGCGCGAGCATCAGCGCCGCGTCGGCGCCCGGGATGCGCACGTTGGCGTCCGGGTCGTTGCCGTTGCCGACGGCGACGACCGTCGTGCGCTTCGCATGCTCGATGAACGGCATGGCGTCGTGGGTGGCGCGCACCGCCTCCCGGCTGCTGTCCCACGCGACGAGCACGCGCTCGCCGAGCGACGGATAGTCGCCCGCGTACGGGACGAACAGCACCGGCCTGCCGGCCGACAGCACGAGGTTCTCGGGAAACTGGTCGTCGATGTAGGTCTCGGGATCGTTCGGATCGCTCTGGCCGACGATCACGAGATCCGCATGACGCGCATGGCGTGGCACGACGGTGTTGGCGCGCGCGTCCGCGGCGATCCAGTCGGCCGACACCTTGGCGCGTGTCGTCTCCGCGTGGAACAGGCGCTCGAGCGCGGCAAGGCGTTCGTCGCGCCGTTCCCGGTGTTCCCGGAAATAGTCTGCGGAACCGGCCATCACGTAGAACGAAACGGGTTCCGGCGTGTAGATCGCGGACAGCGCGGTCAGGTGTGCGTCAAAGCGCCGCGCGAGCCGCAACGCAAACTCGAGGCGCGCGTGCGCGCGATCGCTCGTATCGAGGTGCACAACGATGCTCTTGTAGCTCATCGCAGTCGCTCCATCGACGGTGAATCCGTCAGTGCAATCCAGTCTATGAAGCAGGCCGGTCGCACGCTTGACTCAGATCAACCGCGGCCACGCGCCTCGAACACACAGTGAAACGGTCGCTTCGCCAAATTCCGAGGAGCGGCGCGGGACGAGATCCCGATCAACCGACCGGATCGAAAGGGGGATGATGATGAACGACGCCAAGGTAACGCCGTTCGACGGCGTGCGCACTGGCTGCGATGCAGGGCTGCGGTTGCTGGCGCTGGGCCAGGACTGGCGGCGCGAGTGGCATGCGCTGATAGGGCGCCGCATCGAGCGGGATTGCGATGCGACGCAGCGGTTGCAGGAAGCGCTCGCGGACACGAGCGACTGGAGCACGTTTGGCGAAGCGGTCCAGCGCATGTTGCGCGACTATGTGATCGCAAGCGTGGAGATCTGGCGGGACGCCGGGGACGCGTGCCTGCGCGCACAGTATGAGAGCGCGACGGCGTGGCGAAAGTGGCTGCGCGAATACCAGACAGGCTGGCTGGACAAATATCAGACGGACTGGCTGCCTGACCTCAGCCGGCTCGCGGTGGTTAACGAGGCCAGCATGCCGTGGCGCGACTGGATGGAGGCGCTTGAGCAGGGCATGACGGCGGCGATTCGGCAGGACGGCGCCGCGGCGGTGCCAGAGCCCGCGCGGCGCCGGGCCGGCGTGCATGCGGCGCAGGAGAGCGTCCCTGTGAAATGAGCATGGCGCCTTCGTCACGGGGGGAATGGGTGGCCACAACGCCGGGATCGGGACCGGCACCCGGCACTTACGTCCTCGAGACATGAACGGGAGCGCCACATTCGGCTCGGCCGACAGCACGAACCTACCGGGCCTGCTGCAATCCGCGGACGGCACGCTCCCTGCGCTGATCGCGCGCGCCCGCGACGTGCCGCCGCTCGTGATCGCGGTCGTGCACCCAACCGACGCGGCCAGCATCGCGACCTTGGCCGCGCTGCGCGACTCGCCACTTCATGCGTCGATCGAGCCGCTGATCGTTGCCCCGCGAGCGAAGGTGCTGGCCGTAGCGCGAGCGGAGGGTATCGATCCCGACCGCTGGCCGATCGAGGATGTGCCGCACAGCCACGCGGCTGCCGCGCGGGCGGTTGAGCTCGCAGCGGCAGGCAGGGTCGCCGCGTTGATGAAAGGCAGCCTGCACACCGATGAACTGGTGGCGGCGGTCGTCGCGACAGAATCTGGCCTCCGCACGGGCAAGCGAATCTCCCATTGCTTTCTGATCGAGTCTCCAGCCTATCCACGGCCGTTCATCCTGACCGATGCGGCCGTCAACATCGCACCTGATCTCGCGCAGAAGGTGGCGATTACGCAGAACGCCATCGACGTGGCGCACGCGCTCGGCGTGCCCTGTCCCCGTGTCGCCGTGCTGTGCGCGGTCGAGACCGTCAATCCCGCGATGCGCTCGACGCTCGATGCGGCGGCGCTCGCCAAAATGGCTGAACGCGGCCAGATCACGGGCGCAATCGTCGACGGCCCGCTGGCGTTCGACAACGCGGTGTCACAGCGCGCGGCATTCGACAAGGGGATCGATTCGAAGGTCGCGGGCCGCGCAGATATTTTCGTCGTGCCCGACATCGAGGCCGGCAACATGCTCGCGAAGCAGTTCGAGTATCTCGGCGGCGCAGCGAGCGCCGGCGTCGCGGTCGGCGCGCGCGTACCGATCGTGCTGACGAGTAGGGCGGACGGCGTGGCTGTGAGGCTCGCTTCATGCGCGCTGGCCGCGCTGCTCGCCGACGCCTGGCGCAAATCGGGCCTTCCAGCTTGATGAAGGTCAAGCGAGCCGGCCAGTCCGCTTCCTATATTCATGAGCGCAGGGGAAGCGCCTCCTGCGACGGAGGAAATGCAATGAAAGCACTCATCTACCAAGGCAACGGGCGCAAAGCGCTCGAGCAGCGGCCGATGCCGGAACTGCAGGCGCTGACCGACGCGATCGTCAGGATGACGCGCACGACGATCTGCGGCACCGACCTGCACATCCTCAAGGGCGACGTGCCGTCGTGCGAACCGGGGCGCATCCTCGGTCACGAAGGCGTTGGGATCGTCGAGCAGGTCGGTGCGGCGGTCAACACGCTGATGCCGGGCGATCACGTGCTGGTCTCGTGCATCTCGTCGTGCGGCCGCTGCGACAACTGCCGTCGCGGCCTGTACTCGCACTGCGCGACGGGCGGGTGGATCCTCGGGCACCGGATCGACGGCACGCAGGCCGAATTCGTGCGGATTCCGCACGCCGAGACGAGCCTGTACCGGGTGCCGCCCGGCGTGGACGAGGACGCGCTCGTGATGCTGTCCGACATCCTGCCGACCGGGTTCGAATGCGGCGTGCTGAACGGCAAGGTGCAGCCGGGCTGTTCGGTCGCGATCGTCGGCGCCGGCCCGATCGGGCTCGCGGCGCTGCTGACCGCGCAGTTCTATTCGCCCGGCCGGATCATCATGATCGACCCGGATCGCAATCGGCTCGACGTGGCGCGCTGCTTCGGCGCGACCGATTGCATCGACGGCCGCGCCGGCGACACGGTCGCGCAAGTGCTGAAGCTGACCGACGGCGTCGGCGTCGATTGCGCGATCGAGGCGGTCGGCATTCCGGCGACGTTCGAGTTGTGCACGTCGATCGTCGCGCCGGGCGGTGTGGTCGCGAACATCGGCGTGCATGGCGTGAAGGCGGACCTGCACCTCGAGAAGCTCTGGGATCGCAACATCGCGATCACGACGCGGCTGGTCGACACCGTCAGCACGCCGATGTTGCTGAAGACCGTGCGTGCAGGGCGGCTCGATCCGACGCAGCTCATCACGCACCGCTTCTCGCTCGACGACGTAGGGCAGGCGTACGACACGTTCGGCCGCGCGGCGGAAACGTACGCGCTCAAGGTCATCATCGAAGTGAGCTGAGCAATTCGGGCAGGGCGGGCCACGCGTTGCCCGCCCTGCCGTGCGCGCACAACCTGCCTAGCGCGACAGCGCCGCGACCTCGTCCGCGCCGGCCGCCGCGACCTCGTCGAGATCGACCGTCTGCTGATAGGTCGGCACTTCGCACGGCCAATGCAGCCGCTCCTCGATGCGCCGGCGAAGCGCATCCGCGGCGGCCGGCTCACCGTGGGTCACGAACGTGCGGACCGGGGGCTGCTGCATCGCGCCGAGCCACTGCAGGATCTCGTCGTAATCGGCATGGGCGGACAGCGCCGCGATGGTCTCGACCTGCGCGCGCACCCGCACGTATTCGCCGTGGATCTTCAGGGTCGGCTCGTGCGCGGCGAGCGCCGCGCCGCGCGTGCCGGCGGCCTGGTAGCCGACCAGCGCGATCGTGTTCCGCGCGTCGGGCGCGTAGCGGGTCAGGTGAT
This sequence comes from Burkholderia sp. MSHR3999, assembly GCF_000833595.1. Classification (NCBI taxonomy): domain Bacteria; kingdom Pseudomonadati; phylum Pseudomonadota; class Betaproteobacteria; order Burkholderiales; family Burkholderiaceae; genus Burkholderia; species Burkholderia sp. MSHR3999. Next base: position 1,638,089 of record NZ_JRFO01000007.1, on the reverse strand, counting down.
GCAGCACCCGCCCGCCCGTCGCCATTCCGCTTCCGGCGATGATCACCATCGGGCCTTGGTGCCCGGCGATGGCCTTCGAGTGATCGACGGTGCGCACCATGGTCGCCGCATGGCCGAGCGCGTCCGACTCGGACAGGGTCAGCCGGTGCTCGAGGAGGTGATGGCGATAGACCTCGGTCACGTCGGTCGCCATCGGGCTGTCGAGATACACCGGGACGTGCGCCATGCGGCCGGTCGCCTTCAGCCGGGCGATGTAATGCAGGATCTGCTGCGCCCGGCCGACGGTGAAGCAGGGCATCACCACCACGCCGCCCCGCGCGAAGGTCTTCTCGAACAGCGCGGCCAGTTCGCTTTCGGGGTCCGAATCGGGATGCAGACGGTCGCCGTAGGTCGACTCGACGACCACGTAGTCCGCATGGGCCGGCGGCGTCGGCGCGCGCATGATCGGGTCGTGGCGGCGGCCGAGGTCGCCCGAGAAAGCGAGCACCTTGTGATTCCAGTTCATCACGACGCTCGCCGCGCCGAGAATGTGGCCGGCGGGCAGCAGCCGGAACGACAGCGCGCCGCCCAGCGGCACGCATTCATCGAATGCGCGCGGCGTCAGCAGGCGCAGCGCGCGCAGCGCGTCGTCCATCGTGTAGAGCGGCCGCGCCGGATGGTGTTTCGAATAGCCGTGGCGGTTCGCGAAATCGGCTTCCTCCTCCTGCAGCCGCGCGCTGTCGCGCAGCATGATTTCGCACAGTTCGGCGGTCGCCGCCGTGCAGTACACCGGCCCGTGATAGCCGTCGCTCGCCAGCACCGGCAGGTAGCCGCTGTGGTCGATGTGCGCGTGCGTGAGAATGACCGCGTCCAGCGTGTCGGGCGGGAACGGCAGCGGGCTCCAGTTGCGCAGGCGCAGGTTCTTCGTGCCCTGGAACAGGCCGCAGTCGACCAGCACGCGCCGGCCGCCATGCTCGACCAGGTATTTCGAGCCGGTGACGGTTTCGGTCGCGCCCAGGAAGGTCAGTTTCATTGCTCGTCTCGATGCAAGTTGCGGGTTTCGATGATTCGATTACATCGCGGCCACGCGTCCGATCCTTGATGGAAATCATGAATTTCCGCGCCTATCTGCGTGAAGAACATTCGTGATCGTTGCGATCCGGGCGTGCCGCCGGACGGTGCCACCTCAGCCTGCGATCCGTGACCAGCGTCTTCCAGTCGATCTTTAGGAGGACATACACGCAACCGATCAGGACGAACTGCGAGACGACGAAATAGCCGCTGAGATACGTCTCGCCCCACTGCGGCTCCAGATCGATGTGTGCAGCCGCAAACCTGCCGAGATAGGCCCACACGGCATAGCTCGCGGCGCGCCCGATGAAGAACGCGACGCCGATACCGCCGAGCGGCAGACCGGAAAGTCCGTACGCGATGAACAGGTAGTTGGACGGAAACGGACCGAGCGCATAGAGGAAGAAGACGCCGGCGGTGAGCCGTCTTCGCCTTGAGAGCCAGGTTCGGACGATGTCGATGTTCTCCCGGTCGGTGTCGCGCATCCATCGCCCTCGCACCAGCGTGCGGGCAAAAGCGGCCAGCACCACGCGCCCCATCGTCGCGGCGCAGGCGGCGACGATGGCGAGCACGAACGGATTGATGTCGGATAGGCTGAAGCCGACCCACGACATGGCCATCCACGTCGGCGGAGCAAACGCCGGAATGAGATTCAGCAGAAGAATGGCGACGAAGAGTACGGCCAGCGTTCCCACGATATGGCCTCGCTGCGGTCGGCGCGACGCGTCAGGTTTCCCGTGCGTTAGCGAGCAGCAGCGGGACGCGCGTGATGCGTGCCACGTGCAACGCGACGCTGCCGAGCATCCAGCCAGTGATGCCGCGCCGGCCGTGCGAACCCATCACGATCAGGTCGGCCTGCCAGGCAGTTGCTTCGCGCGCGATCGCCCGAGGCACGTCATCGCTGGTCTGGTGCGTATGCACGATCGCCGTGCCGGCATGCGCCGACACTTCCGCAAGGACCGATGCCGCGGCCGCCAGCGCGCGCTCGCCTTCTTCGACGAACGCATTTTCGAGAACATCGATAGGGACGAAGTCCGTCAAGCGGACGGCGCGGTCGACGACGTAGACGGCCCGCAGCGCCGTATCCGCCGACGCGTACCGGATGCCGAACCGCATGGCCCGCAGCGCCGGCGGACTTCCGTCAGTCGCGAACAGGATGCGGCGGGGCGCATGCTCGACGACGGAGCCGCAGCCGTCGGGGACGATGACGATCGGGCATCCGGTCTGCCTGGCCAGCGGCTCCGAGACAGCGCCCTCGAGCCAGCGGAGCAAGCCGTGATGCTGGCGTGCTCCGACGACGACCAGCTCGGCTTGCCACGTCCGGGCGATGTCGAGCAGCGCATGCACGACGTCGCCACAGCGCTTGGAAAGGTCGATGACTTCGGTCTCGACATGCACGTCGCTGCGAGCGAACGCGTCCCGGGCCATGCCGAGCACCGCGACCGCATCTCCGAGTAGCTCCGCGCGCGCCGAATCCAGATAGGCCGCCGTCGCCGCGCCAGTCGGCACGAGCGTGCGCGGATTGTCCGCCACGGTGACGATGCAGACCTGCCCGCCGGACGGGACAATATTATGTGCGTATGTCAGCGCCTGCCCGGATGATGCCGACCCGTCGATTGCGACGAGGATTCGGCCGGGCCGCGTTGAAATTGCGCCGCTTGAGCTATCGGAAATCATCGGGGAGCCTCGTTATGGGTTGCGACCATTCACAGAAATTCTGTGCTGCCGACGACGCGGCAGCTTGACGCCGATCAACGTCCGGGCCTTGCGGCAGCCGGATAGTCGGCCCATGCGTGAGCGCGCAACCGGGGTCAATGGGCGGTGCGCGTCGCTTCGACGGGGGACGCAACATGACGCTGATCGCCAATCTGGACGGGGCCCGCAGCGGCTACCGGCTGTGCTTCGTGCGCGCGCCGTGGGCGTGGTTCACCTGCCTGTCGCTCGACGAGCAATGCGGCGAAAGCTGGGCGGAGATTCCGTACCAGGACGTCGCAAAGCCGCCGTACAGCGATTCCCGCACCCAGGTCCTCAAGGTCGCATTCGACGCGCCACGCCTGCTGCCGCCCGAGGCGGGACGGCACGGAGCCGCGTACAGCGTCGAGGAGATCAATCGCGGCGCGGCGCCGTGGCTGCACAGCGAGGATTTCGTCGACGGTGCGACGCTCACCGTGCCGGGAGGCGCGACGCTGCAGGCATTTGTCGAGGCGATCGAGGCGGCCGGCGGCACCGTGTACGGCCCGCTCGGCTGGGCGGAGCTGCCGCCGTGGCAACGGCCCGCCGTGCCGGCGGCGCGCTGAGCGGGCAGGGTCAGGCGGCCTCGCCCCAGCCGCCGCCGAGCGCGACATAGAACGCGACCGTGTCCTGCAGTCGCTGCGCGAGTGCCTGCAGCCACGCGATGCGCGCCTGGTGGAACTGCGTGTCGGCGACGAGCAGCTGGATATAGCCAGTGATGCCCGCCTCGTAGCCGGCCTGGGTGAGCGCCAGCGCATCGCGTGCGGCTGCCATCGCGCGCGCTTGTGCGTCGAGCGCCGACGCGTCGTGCGCGAGCGCGCGCAGCGTATCGGCGACCTGCGAGAACGCCGACAGCACCACTTGCCGGTAGGCGGCATCGGCTTCGTCATAGGCGTCCTGCGCGGCGCGCCGCTGGTTCAGGAGCGCGCCTCCATGGAACAGCGGCGCGGTGAGCCCCGCGCCGACGCTCCACGCGTGGCCGGCCGGCCCGAACAGCTTGCCGGCGACGACGCTGTCGAAGCCGCCTGAAGCGGACAGCGTGACGTTCGGGTACAGCGCCGCCGTCGCGACGCCGACCTGCGCGCTGGCGACGTGCAACTGGGCTTCCGCCTGCAGGATGTCCGGCCGGCGCCGCACCAGGGAAGACGGCGCGGTGTCGGGCAGGCTCGCCGGCAGCGCGATGGCGTCGAGCGACACGTCCGGCGTGCGCCAGTCGGCCGGGTAGCGTCCCGCCAGCAGCGCGAGCAGATCGTCGGCCTGCGCGCGCTTCTGCTCGAGCGCGGGCAGCGTCGCCTCCAGCGACGCGCGCTGCGACTCCAGCGTCAGCACCGCGACGTAGGCCGTCGCGCCCGCCGTCACCTGCGCGCGCGTGAGGCGGATCTGTTCGTCGAGCAGGCCGATCATCTCGCGCGTCGCGGCGATCTCGTCGCGATAGGCAGCGTGCGCGATCATCGTGTTGACGACGTTCGCGGTCAGCATCAGGTAGGCGCCCGCCAGCGCCTGGCGCTGCGCGTCGACGTCAGCCGCCAGCGCTTCGACCTGGCGGCGTTCGCCGCCCCACAGGTCGAGCGTGTAGCTGACGGTCGCCGACAGCGTGAACAGGTTGAAGATCGTGCCCGGCAGCGCCTGGCCGGTGCGCAGCGGCGAATAGCGCTGCCGCGACGCGCCCGCCTGCGCATCGGCTTGCGGGAAGAAGATGCCTTCGCCCGCCCGCAGCGCGTGTTCGCTGCGCCGCAGCGTCGCCTGCGCGCCCGCGAGCGTCGGGCTGCCGGCCAGCGCATCGCCGACCGCCGCGTCGATTTCATGGCTGCCGAAGCGGGTCCACCAGTCGCGCGTCAGCGGTTCGGCCGCCGACAGCGTTTGCGTCCGGCCGCCGCCCGTCCACGCGCCGGACGTCGCGGCAGGATCGTCGGGCGCCACGAAGCGCGCCACGCTCGGCGCGCTCGGCCGCACGAAATCGCGGCCGACCGCGCATCCGGCCAGCAGCGCGGCGAGCGCGAGCGCACCCATTGCGCGCCGCGCGGCGCGCCCGCGATTCATTCCGTCATTTGCCGGCCACGTACACATCGACGACCTGCCCCGGGAACAGCCGCACATCCTTGTTCGGCACGATACGGAAAATCACCGGCAGCACCCGCACGTCGACGCGCTCGGTGCGCTGGTCAGACAACTCGATCTTCGGCGTGACGTAGGGCTGCACGCGCACGAACTGCAGGTCGGCCTCGACCGACGTGCCGCGCACGAACATGTGAGCCTTCAGCGCGCGCAGGTCGGGCAACTGGTGGATCAGGATCTCGTCGATGTAGCAGCGCACCTGCAGCCGGTCGCCCGGCGTGCCGAGCACGGCGACGGGCGCGTTGCCCTGCGCATAGGTGTCGTAGAGGCCCTGCGGGCTCAGGTAGGTGCCGACGGCCGCGTTCATCGCGAGCACGACGCCGTCGGTCGGTGCGCGCAGCGTATAGCGCGCGAGCAGCGCGGCGGCCGCGTCCGCGCCGCGCCGCAGCGCGATCGCCTGCGCCTGCTGGTTGCGCACGTCGTAGTTCCACGCGCCGGCCTTCGTCAGCTGGTACTGGCGCGTCACGACGCCGAGATTCGCGGTCGCGACGCGCACGCCGTTCGCGGCCGTGTCGAGCGCGTCGCGGCTGACCGCCTTCGGGTCGATGTCGTACGCGCGGCGCTGCTTGTCGTACTGGTCCTGCGCGAGCTTGAGGCTCGCCTGCGCGGCCGTCATCTGCGCGCTCGCGACGTCGAGCACCTCGCGGCGCGGCTGCGCCTTCAGCTCGTCGAGCATCGCGGCCGCGGCGTCGGCCTGGGCGGCGAGCTGCGCGGCGGTTGCGCGCTGCACCGAATCGTCGATCGTCAGCAGCGCGTCGCCGGCCTTCACCGCGTCGCCGTCGTGCACCAGCACCCGCGTCACCGCGCCCGACACGTCCGGGTACACGTTGACGTTCGCGCCGGCCGGCTGCTCGCTCTCGACGATCCCGTTCGCATAGACGCCGCGCGCATACGGGTTGGCGGCCGGCTTGAACACGGGCGGCTGCGGCGGTTCCTGGCGGCTGTAGACCCACGCCGCGACGAGGCTCGCAAGAAAGCCCGCGAGCGCGATGACGAACACGAGGCGGTGCTTCATCGCGCGCCTCCGCGTTCGATGCCGTTCAGCTTGCCGTCTTCCATCTTCAGGATGCGGTCCGCGTATTCGAAGATCCGCGCGTCGTGCGTGACGATCACGATGCAGCGCGTGTCGTTCAGCACCTGGTGCTTGACGAAGTCGATGATCACCCGGCCCGTGTCGCCGTCGAGCGACGCGGTCGGCTCGTCGAGGATCAGCAGGTCGGGCTGGCTGACGATCGCGCGCGCGATCGCGACGCGCTGCTGCTCGCCGCCGGACAGCTTGACGGGCGGCAGTTGCGCGCGGTTCGCGAGTCCGACCACGTCGAGGTAGGCGAGCGCTTCCTTCAGCGCGTCGTCCCACGGCCGGCGCTTCAGGATCAGCGGGATCGCGACGTTCTCGGCCGTCGTGAGCCGCGGGAACAGGTGATAGTCCTGGAACACGAAGCCGATCCGGTTCAGCCGGAAATCGGCGATCGCGTCGTGCGGCTGCGCCCACAGGTCGACGCCGTCGATCGACACTGTGCCGGTTTCCGGCCGCAGGATGCCCGAGATCACGCTCAGCAGCGTCGTCTTGCCGCTGCCGGACGGCCCGACGATCAGCAGCATCTCGCCGAAGCGCGCCTGCATCGACACGTCGCACAACGCCTGCGTGCGTGCGGCGCCTTCGCCGAACCACTTGCTGACGCCGCGCGCGTCGATCGCGATGCCGCTCATCGTCAGCCCCGGAAGATGTCGAACGGCTCGATGCGCAGCACGCGCCGCACGCCGAGATAGCTCGACAGCGTCGCGATCACGACCACCATGCCGAACGCGAGTGCCAGGTTGCCGTACGTGATCAGCGCCGCGTAGTCGGGAATCTGCAGCTTCGCGAGGCTGATCATCAGCACGCACAGCCCGACGCCGATCCCGTAGCCGGTCAGCGCGGTGAAGGTCGCCTGGAACAGGATCATCAGGACGAGCTCGCGGCTTTTCGCGCCGATCGCCTTCAGTGCGCCGAACTTGTCCAGGTTCTCGAGGATGAACGCATAGAACGTCTGCCCCGATATCGATAGCCCGATGATGAAGCTGATCACCGTCATCAGCATGATGTTGGTGCCGAGCCCCGTCTCGTACTTGTAGAAGCGCGCGATCTGCGCGATGAACTCGTTGCGCGTGTACGCGCGATAGCCGAGCGCCTTCACGACCGCCTTGATGTGCGGGATGTCCGCGTTCGATTTCGGCTCGACGAGGATGTACGACGTCGTGAAGCGCGGCGACGGGATGTAGCGGATCGCGCGCGCGTAGGTCGTGTAGAGCGTCGGCGTGCCGAACAGCCCGCTTGCCGCGACCTTCGCGATGCCGACGATCACGCCGCGGTGGTCGTTCAACTCGAAATCGGTGCCGATCGCCGGATTCTCGAGCTTGCGGAACTCGGTGTCGTCGATCGCGATGAAGCCGTTTTCCGCGTAAATGTCCTCGATGCGCCCCTGCAGCATCGTCGGGCGGCCGAGCAGGCTCGCATCGTCGAGGCCGACCACCGTCACAGCCTGATAGGTGCCGGAACGCAGCTTCACGAGCGCCGCGCCCGAGTAGAGCGGCACCGCGTATTTGACACCGTCGGTGCTGCGCACCGCGTCGAGCACGTAGTCGGGCATGCCGATGCTGTTCGCGATCGTCTTCACGGCCGGGTCCATCACCCACATCTTCGCGCCGATGTTGATCACGGACGCGGACGACTTGTTCAGGATGCCCGCGAACAGCGACGTCATCTCGATCATCAGCAGCACCGAGAACGTGATGCCGACGATCAGCGCGGTGAATTTCGCGCTGTCGTTGACGAGCAGCTTGAATGCGAGGCGCAGGATGCCGTTCATGATGCCGGCTAGCGCGGGTTTGCGCCCGCTATCGTTCGTCCCGCGCGGTCGGGTTGAGCAGCGCGACGAACGCGGCGATGCCCGCCACCAGCGCGACGATCGCAAATGCAAATACCCGCTGGTTGTCGAACAGCATGCCGTGCACGATGCCAGCCAACGCGCCGAGCGCGATGAACACGAAGATCGTTGCGAGCACGATCCGGGATTGCTTGCGTACCATGAAGTCCTCCTGAATGATGGCCTCCGGATGCCCGGCGGACGCGCGATCGAGGTCATGATCGCGTGCGGGAGCGCGGCGCGCTTGATCTGTATCAACGGACGAAAACGGCGGGCGCGCCATGCGGGGGCGCACCGCGTGTTTTACGCAACCGTTGACCTGCATCAGGGAACCGGCTGCTCAGGCGCACACAGTCGCTTCATGTGCGGCGGTATCCGGCGCCGTGTCTCGATGGAGAGCGAGCAATGAACGCGGACAAGCAACTCAAGCAGGACGTGCAGGAAGAGCTTGAATTCGATCCGGCCGTCGATGCGGCGCGCATCGGCGTGGAGGTCGCAAACCGCATCGTGACGCTGTCCGGGCATCCGGCTAGCTATGCGGAAAAACTCGCGGTGGAGCGGGCGGTGAACCGGGTGTCGGGCGTGAAGGCCGTCGTCGTCGACATGACTGTGCGCTTGCCCGTCGCGGACTTGCGCACGGACGAGGACATCGCGGACGCGGTGCGCTCGATCTTGCACTGGACCGTCGGCCTGCACGACGACCGGGTCAGGGTGCAGGTCGAGCGCGGCTGGATCACGCTGTCGGGCAAGGTCGATTGGGCCTACCAGAGCCATGTCGCCGTGCGCACGATCTCGCAGATGCGCGGGGTGATCGGCGTGACGAACCATATCGAGGTACTGGGCGACGTCGGCGCCGACGATATCGGAGCCAGCATCAAGCGCGCGATCCTGCGGCATGCCGAGCGCGAGATCAGGCACATCGAAATCGACGTGCACGATGGCACGGTCACGCTTTCCGGCAAGGTGGATTCGAAGGCCGAGCGCGAGGCCGCGCGCTGGGCCGCGTGGTCGGCGCGCGGCGTCCGGGTGGTGGTCGACAACCTCGACGTGGCGTGACACCGCCGAAACCGGCGCCCGACGGGAGAATCCCATGAAATCCGATGCAACGCTCAAGCAGCACGTCGAACAGGAACTGTTCTGGGACCCGGCGCTCGACGCGCGCCGGATCGACGTCGACGTCCGTGATCGCGTCGTCACGCTGCGCGGCACGGTCGCGAGCTGGGCGCAGAAGTTCGCGGCGCAGAAGGCGGCCCAGCGGGTCGGCGGCGCACGCGCGCTGGTGCTCGAGTTGGCGGTCGCGGCGCCGCCTTCCGCCCGCGCGGACCAGGATCTCGCGGCGGCGATCATGTCCGCGTTCAAGTGGCAGGAAGCGCTGCAGGACCAGCCGGTCCGGGCCCAGGTCGACCACGGCTGCGTGACCCTTGACGGCGAGGTGGACTGGGGGTACCAGCGTCTTGCGGCGGAAACGATCGTGAGCCGGATGGCCGGCGTCGTCGGCGTCGCGAACCGTATCCAGGTGCGTGCCGCGCACACGGCGTCGGACGTCGGCGCGCAGATCGCCGCCGCGTTCGCGCGCCGCGCGCAGCGCGAATCCGCCGCGATCTCGGTCGATGCGGCTGACGGCGTCGTCACGCTGTCGGGCACCGTCGATTCGCTGGCCGACAGGCGCGCCGCGTGCGGCGCGGCATGGTCGGTCAAGGGTGTCCGGGAAGTCGTCGACCGGCTGACGGTCGCGTGACGCGCGGCTGCCGGCCTCCCGTCATGGACAAGCAATTCGACTATTCCAGCCTGCTGATCGCGATCGGGTTCTTCATTCTGGTGGCGGTGCAACTGCTGTCGTCGCATCAGGAAACGACGTCGATCGCGTACAGCGACTTCCATCGGCTCGTTACCGCACGGCTCGTCGACGATCTCGAGATCGGCCAGGCGTCGATCTCGGGCACGCTGAAGATGCCCGAGGCCGGCGCGATGCTGCCGGCTTCCGAGACGTCCGTCGTGAAGGAGGCCGGCGCGCCGTGGCGCTTCTCGACCAACCGCGTCACCGACGAACACCTGGTCGACACGCTGAGCGCCGCCGGCATCCGCTATCACGGCACGCCGGACACGAGCTGGCTCGCGGCGCTCGCGTCGTGGGTGCTGCCGCTGATCGGCTTCGTGTTCATCTGGAACATGATGCTGCGACGGCGGGGCGGGCTGCAGGACTTCAGCGGCATGGGCAAGAGCCAGGCGCGCGTGTACGTGCAGCAGGCGACCGGCATCACGTTCGACGACATCGCGGGCATCGACGAGGCGAAGGCCGAGCTGCAGCAGCTCGTCGCGTTCCTGCGCAACCCGGAGCGCTACCAGCGGCTCGGCGGCAAGATCCCGAAAGGCGTGCTGATCGTCGGCGCGCCGGGCACCGGCAAGACGCTGCTCGCGCGCGCGGTTGCCGGCGAGGCGGCGGTGCCGTTCTTCTCGATCAGCGGCTCGGCATTCGTCGAGATGTTCGTCGGCGTCGGCGCGGCGCGCGTGCGCGACCTGTTCGAGCAGGCGCAGCAGAAGGCGCCGTGCATCGTGTTCGTCGACGAGCTCGACGCGCTCGGCAAGGTGCGCGGCGTCGGCATGATGTCGGGCAACGACGAGCGCGAACAGACGCTGAACCAGTTGCTCGTCGAGATGGACGGCTTCCAGGCCAATTCCGGCGTGATCATCATGGCCGCGACCAACCGGCCCGAAATCCTCGATCCCGCGTTGCTGCGCCCGGGCCGCTTCGATCGGCACATCGCGATCGACCGGCCCGATCTCAACGGCCGCAGGCAGATCCTCGGCGTGCACGTGAAGCGCGTGAAGCTCGCGGCCGGCGTCGATCTCGCCGAGCTGGCGTCGCGCACGCCGGGCTTCGTCGGCGCGGATCTCGCGAACGTGGTCAACGAGGCCGCGCTGCATGCGGCCGAACTCGGCAAGCCGGCGATCGAGATGGCCGACTTCGACGAGGCGATCGATCGCGCGATGACCGGCATGGAGCGCAAGAGCCGCGTGATGAATGAACAGGAGAAAGAGACGATCGCCTATCACGAGGCCGGGCATGCACTCGTCGCGCAATGCCGTGCGCACTGCGATCCGGTGAAGAAAGTGTCGATCATCCCGCGCGGCGTCGCGGCGCTCGGCTATACGCAGCAGGTGCCGACCGAGGACCGCTACGTGCTGCGCAAGAGCGAGCTGCTCGACCGGCTCGACGCGCTGCTCGGCGGGCGGGTCGCCGAGGAGCTGGTGTTCGGCGACGTGTCGACGGGCGCGCAGAACGATCTCGAACGCGCGACCGCGATGGTGCGCCACATGATCATGCAATACGGGATGAGCGAGCGCATCGGCCTCGCGACGTTCGACGACGGCGCGCCGCGCGCGGGCGTGCCCGGCGCGTGGACGCCGGGCGACGGGCGCTGCAGCGAGCACACCGCGCAGTTGATCGACGACGAAGTGCGCGCGCTGCTCGCGGACGCGCACGCGCGGGTCGCCGCGACGCTCGCCGAGCATCGCGACGCGCTCGAGCGGATCGCGCGGCGGCTGCTGCAGCGCGAGGCGATCGATCACGACACGCTGGTGGCGCTGATCGCGGCGCCGGTCGACGCCGCGCGGCCGGCCCGGCGGCCGGATGCGAGTGCGCCGGCCGACGCGACGGCGGATGCCCGGACAGTTGACACCCAGGCATGACGGGTAACCGGAATCACGCGGCTCAGCAGGTGATGCACGCCGGCGTGTCGGCGCGGTTCGCCGCGTCGTCGGCGACGACCGACGCAAGCTGCGGATCCGGACGGAAGATCGTGATGCCCTTGAGCCGCTCGCGCCACGCGAGAAAGAACAGCGCGTCGACTTGCGACAGCGAACAGCGCTGATCGACGGTGACCGTCTTCGAGATGCCGGCGTCGACGCTGGGCTGCAGCGCCGCGAGCATCGCGACGTGATCGGCCGGCGCGACTTGCGCCGCCGTGACGAAGTAGTCGGGCAGCGCCGCGCGATTGCCGTGCAATTGCCGGAACAGCCGGTACGCGTGGTTCTCGACGCGGAACGCGTGCACGCGATTGTCGCCGGTGCGGACGTGGCGCCGCTGCACCCAGCCGACGGCCGGCTCGATGCCGTTCGAGCAGTTGTCGCAGAACGCGAGGCTCACGCTGCCGGCGGGCGCGAACGACAGCAGATGGCTGTTGCGCAGCCCGTGCCGCGCGATCGCGTGGTGCACGGCCAGCGGCAGCGGCGCGCGGTGTGCCGGCCCCTCGAGATAGTCGGCCGGGTCGTAGGCCGGAAACGCGCCGCGCTCGGCGGCGAGGGCCGCCGACGCGCCGAATGCGTGCTGGCGCATCGTCAGCGCGATCTCGCGCGCGACCATGCGCGCGGGCGCTCCGTCGTAGCGGAGCTGCAGCATCGTCAGCGCATCGGCGAGGCCCGTCACGCCGACGCCGATCCGCCGCTTCGCGTGCGCCTCGCGCGCATGCGCGGCGAGCGGCCACGTCGTCAGGTCGAGCACGTTGTCAAGCAGGCGCACCTGCACGCGCACGAGTTCCGCGAGCAGCGCGAAATCGAAGCGCGGCGCGCCGTCGATGCCGAACGGATGCCGCACGAGCCGTGACAGATCGATCGGCCCGAGCACGCAGCTGCCGTATGCGGGCAGCGGCTGCTCGCCGCACGGGTTCGTCGCGTCGATCCGTTCGTGCCCGCGCAGCGGATTCGTGTCGCGGATCGTATCGAGAAACAGCAGCCCGGGTTCGGAGCTGTCGCGCGCCGCGTTGACGATCGCCTGCCACAGCGTGCGCGCCGGCACGGTTGCATATGCATGTCGGCCGTCGGGCAGCGCGGCCGGCGCGTTCGCACCGGCGGGCGGCGGGACGCGATGCGCGAGCGTCCAGGGCAGGTTGTGCACGACGGCTTCCATGAACGCGTCCGTCACGCCGACCGACAGGTTGAACGTCGGCCAGCGCCGCCGGCCGTGCTTGGCCGTGACGAACGCGAGCAGGTCCGGATGATCGCAGCGCAACACGCCCATCTGTGCGCCGCGGCGCGGGCCAGTGAACGGCAGCATGCGGCACATCGCGTCGAACCGGTCGATTGCCGCACACGCGCCTCGTTGTTCCGCGCCGGGCCGCTCGTACGCGCCGGCCGGCGGAACCTGCGAGAAATCGTAGCCGATGCCGCCGCCCATCAGCAGCGTGATCCGTGCCTCGTCGAGCGCCTGCGCGAGCGCTGCGTCGACCGCGTGCACGGCCGCTTCGTCGGGCATGGCGAGCGGGTGCACGAAGCAGTTGACCATCGTGCAGTCCGTCCCGGCGCCCGCATTGGCGAGGATGCGCCCGGCCCCGATCGCGCCGCGCTGCAGGTTGCGGAGAAACGCCTGCTTGACTTGCGCCCGCGACGCTGCCGGCTCGGCCAGCGAAAGCGCATGCGCGACCCGGTAGAACGCCGCGGCGCGAGTCGTTTCGCCGGGCCGCGCATAGCGGTCGGCGAACACGGTCTTGCAAAGTGGCTGTTCGTCCATGGCGAGACTCCGCGACGATCAATGGTTCACTGTACGAGGCGCGAATGGCGAATCGTTGATCGAACGCAATTCCGGCCGTTTCGGGCATCGCTTGACGCCGGTCAACGAAACCTGCGGCATCGAGCGTAGGGTGACGCGAGGCAGGCGTGCCACGGTGGCCGCAACGGATCGGGCGCATCGCGACCGACGTCGGCACGGCCGTCGTGGGCAAGCCTGCACTGCATAGCCATCCGAACCCTTGCCTTCATGCTGACCATTCGATGACCGACGTCGTCACCGTGACATTGAATCCCGCCGTCGATGTCGCGACATCGGTCGAGCACATCGTCGATACGCACAAGCTGCGCTGCGCGGCGCCGAGGCGCGACCCCGGCGGCGGCGGGATCAATGTCGCGCGTGTCGTTCACCGCCTGGGCGGCGACTGCGTCGCGCTATATACGGCCGGCGGCCCGACGGGACAGGTGCTGACCGCGTTGCTCGAGGCCGAGCGCCTGCCCGCCGTGCGCATGGCCATTGCCGGCGAGACTCGCGAGAACTTCTGCGTGCACGAGACTTCGACCGGCCGCGAATTCCGCTTCCTGATGCCGGGCCCGTCGCTCGCCGCCGACGAATGGCGGAACGTCGACGCCCACCTCGAGCGCATGCATCCCCCACCGCGCTATCTGGTGTTGAGCGGCAGCCTGCCCGCGGGCGCGCCGGCGGACCTGTACGCAAGGCTGGCGCGGGCGGCGTCCGCGCGAGGCAGCCGAGTCGTCGTGGACGCCGCCGGCCCCGCGCTGCAAGCAGCCCTCGATGCCGGCGTCTATCTCGTCAAGCCGAGTCTCGGCGAACTGAGTGCGCTGGCCGGGACGCCGCTCGACGAAGATGCGGCATGCCGCATGGCGCGCGAGCTCGTCGATGCGGGTCGCGCCGAGGTCGTCGCGCTGACGCTGGGCGCGCGTGGAGCGTGCGTGATCTCGCGGGATGGCGCATGGAGAATGCCCGGCAGAGCGATGACGGTCTGCAGCACGGTCGGCGCCGGCGACAGCTTCGTCGGCGGCATGATCTGGGCGCTCGGGCGTGGTGCGCCGTTCGACGACGCGTGCCGCTACGCACTCGCGGCATCAGCTTCTTCCGTTTCGACTCCCGGGACGGCCCTGTGCACGCGCGAGGACGTGGAGCGGATCCATGCGGAGCTGGTGGCGGAACTCATGTATTGACGGCTGCGTTGTTGGCGCGGCCTGTTCACCTGGGCGCATCACTCGCCGCGGCGCCAATTCCGTCCCGATCGGCATGTTGACCTCCATCGGCGGCGAGCTTGCGTGCCGGCAGAGAGTGAATTCGCGATCATTCTTCGCGGCTGCCCTCGCATCGTGCCGCGGGCGGTTTCTCGGCCTGCTGGCGCAACTCGAACGTGCGAGTACTTTTGATGCGTGTCAAAGGTAGTCAGGGGGCCGGCCGTATGCTGATTGAAAAAGTAATCAGGTAGATCGCCGGACGGTCGGCGATTTTCCCCCAATGTCGAAGCGGAGGCACCGTGAAAACGATACTGCTCTCAATGGCCATCGGCCTTGCCTTTATGTCACCTCCGCTCCACGCCGCATCGAAAGACAGCGCGACGACGCCAAGCAGTTCGAAGACTCAGAGTCCGAACACAGATTCATTTGACAAGAATCTGACCCAACTTCAGGAGCAGATGAGCGTCATGAATGCGCAAATGAACCAGATTCGCAAGACTCAGGATCCGCAGGAGCGTCAGAAGCTCTTGCAGCAGCACTGGGACACAATGCAAAGCGCGATGAGCATCATGCGGAGCATGTGGGAACCGGGAGTGATGGGCTACGACAGAATGGGTCCGGGGATGATGGGAAAAGGCGGCCCCGGGATGATGGGCGGAGCCGGTCCCGGCGACGGAGGATGGGGCCACATGGGTGGCTACTATTCTCACCTGACGCCCGAGCAACTGCGGAAACGGCAGTACATGAGCGACCAGTACCTTCGTATGCAGCAGGAAATGATGAACAACATGATGTGGCATCAACAATACCGGATGCCGCCCCGTGAAGGGACGAAATAGCGAGGAGGGAAATGGCGTGCGTCACAAGTCTGGATTGCAATCCCTGGACTGAAGCGGACATCACCATTCGCCGCCACCCCAATCAGTTCCGATTCTGGGCCTACGGCGGACCATGCTCACGTGCCATGTCACCCGTTTCGCGTATCGTCGATTTTGCATTGCTGTTTGTCTCGACAGCCACGCTGGTGGCGGGGCTGACGCTCGCCATGACTGGCATGGGCACGCTTGCCCGAGCAATGTGGCTTGCCGGCGCGACACCGGTTCTGCTTGCGCTGACCGTTTCCAGTGCAAGAGCGATGATCAGGCGCGAATCCGGCATCGACATACTCGCGTGGCTCGCGATCGGCCTCGCGCTAGCGCTGGGCGAGTATCTCGCCGCAGCGGTCATCGGGTTGATGCTGGTGAGCGGCCGTGCGCTCGAGCAATATGCCCAAAGCAGGGCGCAACGCGAGATGACGGCGCTGCTGGATCGCGCGCCGCATCACGCGATGCGATTCGAAAATGGAGCGTGGCGGCAAGTGGTTCTGGATGTCGTGAGTCCCGGTGACAGACTTCTTGTGCGCAGCGGTGAGTTCGTCCCCGTCGACGGCGTGCTGACCGCAGAGGCCGAACTGGACGAATCCATGTTGACCGGCGAGCCGGTTGTTCGGCGTCGGTTGCCGGGAGAATCCGTATGCAGCGGCGTAGTCAATGCGGGCGCGCCGTTCGAGATGGTGGCCTCCGCGAGCGCCGGCGGCAGCACGCTTGCCGGCATCGTCCGCATGGTGCAATCCGCCCGACAGGAGCGTAGCCCGGCAGCGAGGCTAGCAGACCGCTATGCGGGGTTTTTCGTGCCCTTGACATTGCTGATCGCCGGCGGAAGCTGGATGGTGACCGGACACGTCGGGCGTGCGCTCGCCGTGCTGGTCGTCGCGACACCGTGCCCGCTGATCCTGGCGGTGCCGGTCGCCATCGTCTCCGGCATGTCGCGTTGCGCCAGGCGCGGCATTCTGGTCAAGGGCGGCGGCGCCCTGGAGCGGCTCGCACAAGCGTCCATTCTCTTCTTCGACAAGACGGGAACGCTCACCGGTGGCCGCGCTCGTCTCGTTGCGATCGAGAGCGCTCCCGAGGTGACTCAGCACACCGTACTGCGATTCGCGGCTTCGCTGGCGCAAGCGTCCGGCCATGTCATCTCCGAGGCGCTGACGATCGCGGCTCGCGAGCGTCACGTCAGTCTGTCACAGCCATTGTCTGTCCATGAAAGCCCCGGTGCGGGCTTGACCGGGCAGGTCGATGGCCGGGCGGTCGTGATCGGCTCGTTTGCGCATGTCACTGCGCATGCGACGGCCGCGCCGTGGAGCGAAACGCTGCTCAGGCGCGTGAGTAGCGAAGGCGGGGCCTCGGTATTCGTCGGTGTGGACGGCGTCATGATCGGTGCCATCCAGTTGGCCGATCAGGTGCGCCTCGAGACACCAAGAGCGCTGCGTCTCCTACGGCGGGAGGGAATTAGGCGACTAGTGATGTTGACCGGTGACCGACGCGACGTCGCCGAAACCGTCGGGACATTGGTCGGCGTCACTGAAGTGCGGGCGGAACAGACCCCCACGGACAAACTCGCGGTCATTCAGGCTGCCCGGCGCGAAGGCGTGGTGATCATGGTCGGGGACGGCATCAATGATGCGCCCGCGCTGGCCGTTGCCGACGTGGGTGTCGCAATGGGGGCGCGTGGTGCGGCGGCGGCGTCCGAAGCAGCCGACATCGTGCTGCTGATCGACCGCCTGGACCGCCTCGTGGAGGCGGTGCGAATCGCACGACGGACGCGTCGGATCGCACTCGAGAGCGTCGTGGCGGGTATGGCGCTGTCGATCGTCGCTATGGTCATCGCGGCGTGCGGGTTTCTGCCGCCGATTGCAGGCGCGGTGTTTCAGGAAATCATAGACGTCGCGGTGATTGTCAACGCACTGCGCGCCTTGCGGATACGATCGACTTCGATGGCGGGCGGGCTTGCACCCGTCGACGTCGATAGACTGGATGCGGAACATGTCCGGCTCTCACCGGTGCTGCAACAGATCAGGGACCTGGCGGACCGTCTCCCGGATCTTTCCGGTGCTGCGTTGCGGACTTCGCTCGCCGACATGAACGCGACATTGGCCCGCAGTCTGGTTCCGCATGAAAGATCCGATGATGTCGATATTTATCCGCGCCTTGTGCCATTGCTGGGCGGGGAAGATCCGCTAGCTGCGATGAGCGGCGCGCATCGGGAGATTTTCCGGATGATCCGCGTGCTTGAGCAGATGACGGTGGATTTGCCCGCCGACGGACCGGACCCGGCAGGCTTGCGGGAGGTTCAGCGCCTGCTGTACGGGCTGGAGGCCATTGTCCGGCTTCATTGTGCTCAGGAAGAGGAACTGTTTCACGCGCTCGGTGTGGAAGGTTAGGGCGCGCAACCGGATGCAGCCGATGTGCCTTTGTATCGGCTGCTTCGCTGCCGGGTTGTTTGCGCCAGTCGGCGGATCCACCTGACAAGGCGCCACACAGTGTGGCGCCTTCCGGATTTCACGACATCCACGCGATCAGGTAATAGCGGTGCCGGACGCCGCTCGATTCGCGATGCGCCGGGCACTCAGAACGCCACCTGCAGCATGACGTCGAACCCAAGCACAAGCGACGAGCACACGATGCCGAACGCCATGTTGCCGAGCCGGTGCTGGGCGTCCGGGTGCCGGCCGGCCCATGCGATGATGAAGAACGACGTGTCGAGGATCACCTGCAGCGCAAACACGGCCAGCATCAGCGTGAACTCGTATCCCGCCTGAGACAACTCGCTGAATCGCCAGCCGTGATTGTCGACCCAGTACGCGACGCGATAGACCTCGTAGATCGCGAGCAACAGCGGGAACAGATAGGACACGAAATAGGTCGGCACGGTCGCGTGCCGGAGTTCGGGAAGGAAATGATGTCCGGTTCGCATGACGGCCTCCGCTCAGTAAACGCGCGCGCATCGGAACGATGCCGCCCACAGCTTCAGCGTAGGTATTCGGACGAGGCCAAAGATTGACACGCGTCAACCGGTGGCTGCGACTCGACGCGCCGGCTGTGCGCCGGATTTTCCTGCCCCGACCCGCAGTGCCGAAGTTGCTCGCAAGCATCCTCAAGCAAGACCGGCGACAAGCGCCTTGAACGCTTCCCATTCCGCCGCCGGGAATACTTCGACGCTCTCATGACCCAGCGTCCGCATGCACGCGGAGACTTTGAACGTTGTCTCGACGTCGGGTGCGGCAAAGGTGTCGAGATAGTCTTAAGACCCATCAGCGCGAAGTTGTGCCCCCGTTCGATCCCCGGGCATGTCTTCTGCGATCGGTGGATGCGTCATAGTCGAGTTCGGTCAATTTCCCCGGCGATTTGACGGCATCCGGTGAAAGTCACGTCAGCATGTCGAACGTTGGCGTGACACATTGCTGATCAGACATTGGTTCAGGCAAAATCACGTGGCCAGCTTCCGCCGATTGCGCCACCCGCCGCTGCGTCGGCGGGCGGGCGGCGCGCGATCATGCAGTCGGTCGTGAGCAGCAGCGAAGCGACCGAGATGGCGTTCTGCAGCGCCGAGCGCGCAACCTTGACGGGATCGACGATTCCGGCCGCGATCATGTCGCCATACGCCGCGTTGGCCGCGTCATATCCGAACGCCCCGGACGCGGCGCCCACCGCATGCACGACGGCCTGCGCATCGGCGCCGGCATTCTCGGCGATCTGGCGCAGCGGCGACGCGAGGGCGTCGTGCACGATGCGGGCGCCGGTGCGCTGCACGTCCGCCAAGCTCGCGCCGTCGACTTCGAGTGCGTGCCGCGCGCGCAGCAGCGCGACTCCGCCGCCTGGCACAATGCCTTCCTCCATTGCGGCGCGCGTCGCATGCAATGCATCCTCGAAGCGATTCTTGCGCTCGCGCAGCGCGGTTTCGGTCGCCGCGCCGACGCGGATCACCGCGACGCCACCCGCGAGCTTCGTCAAGCGGCGGGCGAGCGCGTCGCGTTCGTAGCCGGGCGGTGTCGCGTCGAGCCGTGCGCGCAGCGCGCGAGTCCGATCATCGATGCGCTTGCGCTCGCCGAGCCCGGCGATGACGGTCGTCGTATCGCGCGTGATCTCGACACGGCGCGCGGCGCCGAGTTCGTCGAGCGTCGTGCGCTCCAGCGTGCGTCCCGTCTGCGAGGAGATCACTGTCGCACCCGTCAGCGCCGCGAGGTCGCCCAGTTGCTCGGTACGCGCTTCGCCGAATCCGGGGGAGCGGATCACGCAGGATTTCAGCGTGCCGCGCAGATGATTGACGACGAGTGTCGCAAGCGCTTCGCCTTCCACTTCGTTTGCGACGACGAGAAGCGGCTTGCCGGTGGTGCTGAGGGCCTCCAGCAAGGGCAGCAACTGCGCGATGCCGCTGACGTTCATGTCGCACAGCAGGATGCGCGGCTCGTCGAGCACGACGTTGTGGCTGTCCGATTCGACGAACAGGGGCGACAGGAAGCCGCGATCGATCAGCGAGCCGTCCACCGTCTCGAGCGCGTCGTCGAGTTTCGTGCCGTCCTCGATGCTGATCGCGCCTTCTTTTCCGACGCGCCCTACCGCCTGCGCGACGAGCATGCCGATCGTGCTGTCGCCGCTCGCGGAAATCGTCGCGATCTGGCGCATTTCGTCGGCGCTCGCGCAGGGTCTGGCGATGCGGTGCAGTTCGGCGACGACGGTTCTGCCGGCCGTCTCGATTGCTCGCTTGAGCGCCATCGGATCGTGGCCGGCCGTGACGCACTTGATGCCCTCGACCACGATCGCCTGGGCGAGCGTGGTGGCGGTAGTGGTGCCGTCGCCGGCGACTTCACTCGTGCGGATCGCGACCTCGCGCAGCAGCCGCGCGCCCATTTCCTCGAACGGATCGGGCAGGTCCACTGCGCCGGCAACGACGACGCCTGAATTGGCAACGAGCGGCGCGGCGCCGGCCTGCTCGACGATCACGTTGCGCCCGCCCGGTCCGAGCGTGACCTTTACCGCTTCGGCCATGGCGTTGACGCCGTTCAGCAACCGTTGACGCGCATCCTGATGAAAGACCAGCGATTTAGCGGACACGATTCGCCTCCCACTTGACGACGCCGGACACAAGGCATCCGTCTCCCGGCCAAAAGCACGACCGACGACGGATGCGGATATTCCACCTGCCGGCCGGCCGCGCGGCTTGATCTGAGTCAACAAGTTCAAGGCGCGGCACGCCACGGACGATTGATCTCGCGCAACGTTGCTGAGGCCCGGGAATTTATGCTGACTTCCGTTGAAGATGGCATCGTCAAGATCGGACGGCCGCGCGCGTATCGGGTGTGCAACCCGGCACGGGCCGGCGCCTCGGGCACGGTCGGGACGGCGCGGGGAAGGAGGCATGATGGCCACGCGATTGCCGGACGCCGGCTGCGACGACGTGCTGCTCACGGATCTCTACGAGCTGACGATGCTGCAGGCGTATTTCGACGCTGGAATGAACGACGTCGCGAGCTTCGAGTTCTTCGTGCGCGGGTTGTCGCCGCAGCGCAGCTTCCTGATGGCGGCGGGCCTGCAACCGGTGCTCGACTACCTGGAGCGCGTGCAGTTCACCGACGCGTGCATCGAGCGCCTGGCTGGGACCGGCCGCTTCCGGCCGGCGTTTCTCGCGTCGCTCGCGAACCTGCGGTTCACGGGCTCGGTGGACGCGCTGCCGGAAGGCACCGTGTGTTTCGCCGACGAGCCGATCCTGCGCATCACCGCGCCGATTCGCGAAGCCCAGCTCGTCGAAAGCCGCGTGATGAACCTGCTGCATTACGCGACGCTCGTCGCGAGCAAGGCAGCGCGCGCGGTACTCGCCGCGCGCGGGCGGCTGCTGGTCGATTTCGGCTTGCGCCGTGCGCATGGCGCGGAAGCGGGGCTGCTGTCGGCCCGCTCGAGCTATCTTGCGGGATTTTCCGGCACCGCGACGTTGCTGGCCGGCCTGCAATACGGGATTCCCACCTACGGCACGATGGCGCATTCGTATGTGCAGGCGCACGACGACGAGGCGCTGGGGTTCGAGCATTTTGTACGCTCGCAGCCGGATAACGCGCTGCTGCTGATCGATACGTACGACACCGAGCGTGCGGCCTGCAAGGTGGTGGCGCTCGCGCACCGGCTCGCGGCCGACGGCATCCGGATCAAGGGCGTGCGGCTCGACAGCGGCGATCTCGCGGCGCACGCACGCAGCGTCCGCGCGATTCTCGACCAGGGCGGCCTGACGGACGCAACGATCTTCGCGAGCGGCAATCTAGACGAATATCGGTTGCACGACCTGGTCCGCCAGCATGCGCCGATCGATGGCTTCGGCATCGGCACGCGAATGAACACGTCCGCCGATGCACCGTATCTCGACTGCGCGTACAAGCTGGTCGAATACGCGGGCGCGCCGCGCCGCAAGCGTTCGGAAGGCAAGGCAACCTGGCCGGGGCGCAAGCAGGTGTTCCGGCGCTACGGCCCGGACGGCCGGATCGCGGTCGATTGCCTCGCACTGGACGGCGAGCGTATTGACGGCGTCGTGCTACTGCGACCGGCGATGGCGGACGGCACGCGGGTCGCCGTCCCGACGCTCGACGACAGCCGCCGACATGCGATGCGCGAGCTCGCGACACTGCCCGACGCCGTGCGCATGCTGGAGCCGGTCGTGTCGGTCGAGGTCCGGATTTCGCCGGCACTGGCCGCGCTGGTCGCGCGGATGGAAGCGGCGCAGAGGGGCGCATGATCGACGCGGACACCGCGCGGCTGCGCGCGCTCGCGCTGAAGGAAAAGGTCGCGCAGTTGCGGGAGCCGGCGGTGTGGCCGGACGGTACGCGCTCGGCGCAGGCGATCGAGACCCATATGTCGTGGGTATTCCTCACCGACCGTCACGCGTGGAAACTGAAGAAGCCGGTGCGGGCGCCGCAGCTCGACTTCCGCTCGCTCGCCGCGCGCGGCCGCTTCTGCCACGAGGAGGTGCGCCTGAACCGCCGGCTCGCGGCGGACGTCTATCTCGACGTGGTGCCTCTCGCGGCCGGTCCGGACGGACGTATCCATCCGGGTGGCGCGGGCGAGATCGTCGACTGGCTGGTCAAGATGAAACGCCTGCCGGCGCAACGGATGCTCGACCACGCGCTGCTGCACCAAAGCGCCACGCCGGACGACGCGCGCCGCATCGCGGCGCGGCTGAGCGCGTTCTACCGGTCGCTCGCGCCCGCGCGGATCGGCGCCGAGTCGTACCGGGATGGCTTGCGCGGCATGCTCGACGGCAACGAACGCGCGCTGTGCAAGCCGGGTGCCGGCCAGTCCGCCGACATCGTGCGGACGATCTGCGCGTTGCAGCGCACGCTGCTCGACGGCGACGCCACGCGCTTCGACGCACGGGTGCGGCAAGGGCGCGTCGTGGCCGGGCACGGCGACCTGCGCCCCGAGCATGTCTGCCTCGACGCGCCGATCGCGATCATCGATTGCCTCGAATTCTGCGAGCGGCTGCGCACGCAGGACGCGGCCGACGAGATCGGCTTCCTGGCGCTCGAATGCGAGCGCCTCGGCGCGCCCGACTTCGCGTGTGCGCTGCTGGACGCGTATCGCGCAGCCAGCAGCGACGACGTCGACGGCGCGCTCGTGCACTTCTACCAGAGCTGCCGCGCGATGACGCGCGCGCGGCTCGCCGTCTGGCATCTGCGCGAGCCGGCATTTCGGGCGACGCCGCTCTGGCGCGATCGCGCGCATGCGTACGTCGCGCTCGCGTTCCGGCACATCGGCTGCTGCGAGCGCGAATGGATGGCGCGGCACGTCAGCGCCGCAGCAGGTCCGTGAGCGAGCCGCCGCGATGGATGCGCGCGATCGCTTCAGCGAACAGCGGGGCGCTGTCGAGGACGACGAGCTTGTCCCGCAGCGCACCGGGCGGCACGCGCCACGGCGGCACCGTGTCGGTGACCGCGACACCGTCGAGCGCGTCGCCACCGAGCCGTTCGGCGGCGTCGTCGAAGAACATCCCGTGCGTGGCAACCGCATACACGCGCTGCGCGCCGAGTGCGCGGCAGTCCGCGGCCGTGTGTGCGAGCGTCGTGCCGGAGCCGATCAGATCGTCGACGATGACCGCGCAGCGGTCCCGCACGTTGCCGACGAGCGGCTTCGCGGTCACGACGCCGCCGCTGCGCAGCTTGCCTGCGAAGGCCGCGTCGACCGGCCGCCCGAGCCGCGCGGCGAGCCGGGCCCGGAAATCCTCCGCGCGGTGCACGCCGCCCGCATCCGGCGACACGACCACGATCGGCAGTTCGCCCGCCTGCGCGGCGAACCAGTCGACCAGCAGGCAGTTGGCTTCGAGGTGCTCGGCCGGGCAGCGGAACGCGTTCTGGTACGCGGCGAGATTGTGCACGTCGATCGTGACGATGCGGTCGACGCCGACGGCTTCGAGCAGTGCCGCCACGTAGCGCGTGGACACCGGGTCGCGCGGTTGCGTCCGGCGGTCCTTGCGCGAGTAGCACAGGTAGGGCGTGACCGCGCAGACGCGCGCAGCGGATGCGTCCTTCAGCGCGCCGATGAACAGCAGCAGCCGGCACAGCTTGTCGTTGACCGAGCTGCCCGGCTCGCCGTGCAGCGATTGCACGACATAGACGTCGTGCCCGCGCACGCTGACGAGCGGGCGGGTCTTGTGTTCGCCGTCCTCGAACGGCCGTTCTTCGTGCGGCGCGAGCGCAACGCCGAGATGCGCGGCGATTCGTTCGCCGAATGACCGGCTGGTCGAGAATGCAAAGAGATCGAAGGTGCTGTGCGACATGACGGACATCCTCGCTTCAGGTGACCGGGGGGACGAACGATGCAACGCTACGACGTATTCAATGGCGACGCGGACGGCATCTGCGCGCTGCAGCAACTGCGGCTCGCATCGCCGGCTGCGTCGATTCTCGTGACCGGACCGAAACGCGACATCGCGCTGCTCGCGCGCGTGCCGGCCGTGCGCGGCGACGCCGTGACCGTGCTCGACATCTCGCTCGACGCGAACGGCGCAGCCCTGACGGCGCTGCTCGACGGCGGCGTCGACGTTGTGTACTTCGACCACCACGAGCCGGGCGTCGTGCCGGTTCACGCTTGCCTTCATGCATGCATCGACACGGCGCCGACGGTTTGCACGAGCCTCATCGTCGACCGTCACCTGGCCGGGCGGCATCGCCTGTGGGCCGTGGTGGGTGCTTATGGCGACAACCTCGTGGAGGCCGCCGGCCGGCGCGCCGCGCAGGCCGGGCTGGCCGAGCCCGATGCGCGCCGGCTTCAGGCGCTCGGCGAAGCGATCAACTACAACGCCTACGGCGATTCCGCAGACGATCTGTTCATGCCGCCGCTCGCCGTCTACGCGTCGCTGCGCTCGTGCGTGAATCCGCTCGATTTCGCGGCCTCGCCGCTCGCGCTGCAGCTCGACGACAACCGGCGCCGCGACCTCGCCTGCGCGGCTCGGCAGCGCGCGGCGTTCGTGATGCCGGGCGCGCGGGCGTATGTGCTGCCCGACGCGCGCTGGGCGCGCCGGGTGCGCGGCGCGTTCGCGAACCAGCTAGCGCGCGACGCGCCCGACCGCGCGCATGCGGTGCTGACGATCGCGCCGGACGGCAACTACACCGTCAGCGTGCGCGCGCCGCTCGCCGCGCCGCGCGGCGCGGACCGGCTGTGCCGCGCGTTCCCGGGCGGCGGCGGGCGGGAAGGGGCGGCCGGCATCAATCGGCTCGCGCCGGACCGCCTCGACGCGTTCGTCGCCGCGCTCAGCGCCGCGTATCGTGCCACCTGAGCGCGTAAGGGAGCCCTCACCGCGAATCTACGAACGAAGCGGCAACGGTGCGTTGACGGACATCAAATTCGCGCGGATGCGGCGCGCCCGCGATGAAATCGATGCCGTGACATCCCGCTTGACGCATGTCAAGCGCGACGGCGCGGCGTGCCGCGAAGATGAATCGCCCGTAACGGGCGGGAGGCGCGGCGTGGAACACCATGCGGAAGTGTTGCGGGGAGGGCGCTGGGCGCTGCCGGCGCCGGGCTGGCGGGACGCCGTCGCGACGCTGCTCGTATTCGGCTTCATGCTGCTGCTGGGCGTGGCGGCGCGCCAGATGACGGGGCCGCTGACGATCGAGCATCCGTTGGCGATCTCGCTATCGCCCGCGGCGCTGCCCGGCTACACGCTGCGCACCGTGACGCGGATGTTCGCGGCGCTCGTCGCGTCGCTCGTGTTCACGTTCACCTACGCGACAGCCGCCGCCAAGAATCGCCGCGCCGAAAGGGTGCTGATCCCGCTGCTCGACGTGCTGCAATCGGTGCCCGTCCTCGGCTACCTGTCGTTTACCGTGTTGTTCTTCCTGTCGCTGTTCCCGGGCAACGTGCTGGGCGCGGAATGCGCGGCGGTCTTCGCGATTTTCACGAGCCAGGCCTGGAACATGGCGTTCAGCTTCTACCAGGCGCTGCGCACGGTGCCGCTCGATCTCGACGAGGCGAGCCGCAGCTTCCGGCTGTCCGCATGGCAGCGCTTCTGGCGGCTCGAGGTGCCGTTCGCGATGCCGGGGCTCGTGTGGAACATGATGATGTCGATGTCGGGCGGATGGTTCTTTGTGGCCGCGTCGGAGGCGATCGCGGTCGGCAGCCTGCGGATCGACCTGCCGGGCGTGGGTGCCTATGTCGCGCAGGCGATTGCGCATCGCGACCTCGCCGCGGTCGGCTGGGCGATCGTCGCGATGAGCGTCGCGATCGTCCTGTACGACCAATTGCTGTTCCGGCCCGTGGTGGCATGGGCGGACCGCTTCCGCTACGGCGACACTGCAGTCCAGGTCGCGCCGCGCAGCTGGGTGCTCGAACTGTTCCAGCGTTCGCGGTGGGTCGCGCGCTTGCGCGCGCCGGCCGGCGCGCTGCTGCACCGGGCCGCGCGCGCGCGGCTCGCGGCCGGCGCGTTCGCGTGGCGGCCGCGCATCGCGATGCCGTCGCGCGCGGGCGATGCCCTCTGGCTCGCGCTGTGCGGCGCAGGAGTCGCCTACGCGGCGGTCTCGCTGGTCCGGTTCGGCCGTTCGACGCTGTCCTGGACGGATGTAAGCGTCGTCGCCCACGCAGGGCTGTTGACGCTCGCGCGCGTGACGGTGCTGATCGTGCTGGCGTCGCTGGTCTGGGTGCCGATCGGCATTGCGGTCGGCCTGCGGCCCGGGCTGACCGCGCGCGTGCAACCCGTCACGCAGTTCCTTGCCGCGTTCCCGGCCAACCTGCTGTTTCCGGTCGCGGTGTTCGGCATCGTGCGGTTCGGGCTCGATCCGCGCATCTGGCTGTGTCCGCTGATGATTCTCGGCACCCAGTGGTACATCCTGTTCAACGTGATTGCCGGCGCGAGCGTGTTTCCGGCCGACATGCGCGAAGCGGCGGAGAGCTTCCGGGTCCGGCCGGGCGCGTGGTGGCGCCGGGTAATGCTGCCCGGCGTGTTTCCCTATTTCGTGACCGGCGCGATCACGGCGTCCGGTGGCGCATGGAATGCGAGCATCGTTGCCGAGGCCGTCAGCTGGGGCGGCACGCGTCTCACCGCCGGCGGGCTCGGCGCGTACGTCGCGCGGATGACCGAGGCCGGCGACTATCCGCGCATCGCGCTGGGCGTTGCGGTCATGTCGCTGCTCGTCACCGCGGCGAACCGGCTGGTGTGGCGCCCGATGTACGCGTTCGCGGAACGCCGCACGCGGCTGGATTGACACCCGATGCCCCGGAGGCGCCATGTCGAACCTTGCTGGAGACGAAGCGCCGATCGAAGCCGCGCCCGCGGCCACGGACGCGACCGTGCTCGAACTGGAAGCCGTGTGCAAGTCCTTCGCGATGCCGTCCGGGGCGCCGCTGCGCGTGCTCGCCAATGTCGACCTGGCGTTGCGCGAGGGCGAGATTCTCGGTTTGCTCGGCCGCTCCGGATCGGGCAAGTCGACGCTGCTGCGCATCGCGGCGGGCCTCGTCAAGCCGTCGTCCGGCGCCGTGTGGTATCGCGGCAGGCCGCTGGCCGGCCCGACGGACGGTATCGCCGTGGTGTTTCAGACCTTCGCGCTGTACCCGTGGCTGACCGTGCTCGAAAACGTCGAGCTCGGCCTCGATGCGCTCGGCGTCGGCACGGACGTCGCGCGCGAGCGCTCGCTTGCCGCGATCGAGCTGATTGGCCTCGACGGTTTCGAATCGGCGTTTCCGCGCGAGCTGTCGGGCGGCATGCGCCAGCGCGTGGGCTTTGCGCGCGCGCTCGTCAGCGACCCGGTGCTGCTGCTGATGGACGAGCCGTTCTCGGCGCTCGACGTGCTGACGGCGGAAACGCTGCGCACCGATTTCCTCGACCTGTGGAACGCGCGCCAGTTGCCGATCAAGGCCGTGATGATGGTCACGCACAACATCGAGGAGGCGGTCCTCATGTGCGACCGCATCCAGGTGCTGGGCACCGGCCCCGGGCACGTCGAGGCGACGTTGCGCGTCGGCCTGCCGCATCCGCGCAATCGGCGCGATCCGGCCTTCCAGGCGATCGTCGGCGAGATCTACGCGGCGCTGACCGCCCGGTCCGCCGGCGCGGGCGACAGCGGGGACGCGGCCCGCGGCGGGCTGGCGACGCGGCTTCCCGACGTGTCGAGCCATCATCTGGCCGGTTTCATCGACGCGCTCGCGGCCGCGCCGCACGAAGGCCACGCGGCGCTCGGCGGCCTCGCGTCGGCGCTGGCGCTCAGGGTCGACGCGCTGTTTCCGCTGGCGGCGGCGCTGCACATGCTGGAATTCGCCGAATGGCGCGAGCAGACGATCCGTCTGACGGCGGCCGGGCACGTTTTCGCGCGCGGCGACGACGACGCGCGCCGGCGCCTGTTTCGCGAGCATCTCGTGCGGTTCGTGCCGCTCGCCGCGCATATCGACGAAGTGCTGGGCGAGCGCGAGGGGCATCGCGCGCCGCGCGCACGCTTCGAGCTGGAGCTGGAGGATCATCTCGACGCGCGCAACGCGGATCAGGTGTTGCGCGTGGTGATCGATTGGGGCCGCTACGCGGGGCTGTTCGATTACGACGACCATACGCGCACCTTCGGCCGTTGAGCGCGACGGGCGCGGACGGCACGCTCGTTGCCGGCTTCGTCGGAGGCGCCGGCGCGCGGTTCGGAACCGTCGCGTGACCTGCCGTCGCATGCGCTGCGCGGCCGCTTGATCTGACTCAACGCGCATCCGACGCAATCGCCAAGAATGAGGAACGGCTATTGCGCGAGGTGCATCGTGACCGTCCGATTGATCATCTGCCTGTTCCTGCTGTCGTTCGCGCCGTCGGCCGTGTTCGGCGACGATGCGCTCCCGGCGCCGCCGCCGCGCGTGCTGATCCTCGCCTATCACCGGTTCGCCAGTGAGAAGCTGGATTCGATGACGGTGCGCGTCGACACGTTCCGCGCGCACCTTCGCGCGATCGACGCGGCCGGCTACCGGATCGTGCCGCTCGCCGACGTGGTGCGCTGGCATGCCGGCGACTCCGGCGCGGTTCCGGCGCGCGCGGTTGCGATCACGGTCGACGACGGGCATCGCTCCGTCTACGACGTGCTGCGCCCGCTGCTCGCGCAGCATCCGGCGCCGGTCACGCTGTTCATCTATCCGTCGGCGATCTCCAACGCAAGCTACGCGATGACCTGGGACGAACTGCGCGCGCTCGACGGGGCGGGCGGCTTCGACATCGAGTCCCACACGTACTGGCATCCGAACTTCAGGACCGAGCGCGCGCGGCGCACGCCGGACGACTTCCGGCGCTTCGCGTCCTGGCAATTGAGCCGGTCGCGCGACCGGCTCGAAGCCGCGACCGGCAGGCCGGTCCGCCTGCTGGCCTGGCCGTTCGGCATCCACGACGCCGACACGGAGCAGCTCGCGGCTCAGGCCGGATACGTCGCCGCATTCACGCTCGACGCGCGCCCCGTGCGGCTTGCCGACCCAGCGCTGGCGCTGCCGCGCTACCTGATGACCGACGCGTGCGACACGCGCTGCATCAATGGTCTGCTGCGCACTGCCGGAGACTGCCGTGGTTAGGCACGCGATCCTACGGCTCCTGCTGCTGCTCGCCGCGCTCCCGGCGCAGGCGGCGACGGTGACCGTCACCGTCGTCGATGCCGCGAGCGGCCGGCCGCTCGCGGGCGCGGTCGGCTACGCGTCGGGGGCGACCCGCGTCGCCGATGCCGACGGTGCGTTTGCGGTGCCGACCGACGGAATCGACACGCCTGTCAGCGTGACGACGCCCGGCTACGCGCGTGCTGCGATCACGCTGGACGGGCAGGCGACCGCGCGCACGATTCGCATGACGGCGCTGCGGCCGAAGGCCGTCTATCTGTCGGCATACGGCGTCACGGACCGCACGCTGCGCGACGCGGCGCTGGCGCTGCAGGGCAGGACCGCCATCAACGCGCTCGTCATCGACGTGAAGGGCGACAGCGGGGCAACGCCCTACCGCAGCGTGGCACGCGAAGCCGCCGGCGCGGCGAACCCGGTGCCCGGCAGCGGGCGCGACGCGGCGGAGCTGCCGAACCTGCTCAGGGCCTTCCACGCGCGCGGCCTCTACCTGATCGCGCGCATCGTCGTGTTCAAGGACGACCGCCTGGCGGGCGCGCATCCCGACTGGGCGGTGCGTGACGCCGCCGGCGAGATCTGGCGCGACCGCGAGCACCAGCGCTGGATCGATCCGACCGCGCGCGCCGCATGGGCGCACAACTACGACGTCGCGGAGGAGGCCGCCCGCATGGGCTTCGACGAGATCCAGTTCGACTATCTGCGCTTTCCGGACGCGAACGGGCTGCGGTTCGGCGAGCCCAACACCGAGGCCAACCGTGTGGCGGCGATCACCGGGTTCCTCGCGGGCGCGCGCGAGCGGCTGCGGCCGTACAGCGTCTACCTGTCGGCGGACATCTTCGGCTACGTGTGCTGGAACTTCAACGACACCGCGATCGGGCAGCGGATCGAGACGTTCGGGCGGGTCGTCGACTACATTTCGCCGATGCTGTATCCGTCCGGGTTCACGTGGGGGCTGCCGGGCTGCCGCAAGCCGACCGACCGGCCGGGGGAGATCGTGTCCCGCTCGCTCACGGAAGCCATGCGCCGCACCGGCCTGGACGGCGTGCGTTTCCGGCCGTGGCTGCAGGCGTTTCGCGACTACGCGTTCGATCATCGCGTATTCGATGCCGACGAGATTCGCGCGCAAGTGGACGCCGCCGACGCGGCCGGCACCGACGGGTGGATGCTATGGAACCCGCGCAACCGCTACGATCCCGACACGTTGCCGCGCTGATCTGCGCGCTGATGCTGACGCTGCCCGGCACGGGTGCGGCGCGCGATGCAACGCTTCACGACGCAAGCGGGCAGGCGGTCCGGATCGACGCTGCCATTGCCGCGGAGATCGCGGACCACCATCTCGCCGGCGCGGTCGTGCTGGTCGGCGACGCCGACGGCGTGCGGGATCGGGTCGTGCGTGGCGTGCGCACGACCGGACCCGCGTCCGAAGCCATGACGGCCGATACCGTCTTCGATCTCGCTTCGCTGACGAAAGCCGTGGCCACCGCGACGGCGATCATGCAGCTCGCGGAGCGCGGCAGGCTCGCGCTGGACGCGCCAGCTGCCCGATACTGGCCGGCTTTCGGCGCGCACGGCAAGGACGGCATCACGATCCGGCAACTGCTTGCGCATACGTCGGGCCTGCCGGCCGGCGTGTCGTCGGCGCGGGCGTTGCGCACGCGCGCGGCGGTGCTGGCCGACGTCGCGGCGATGCTGCTGCTTGCGCCGCCGGGCGCGCGCGTGATCTACAGCGACATCAACTACGTCGCGCTCGGCGAGATCGTCGAGCGCGTGAGCGGCAAGCCGCTCGACGCATGGTGTGCGACGCATGTGTTCGCGCCGCTGCGCATGCGCGATACGCAGTTCCGGCCCGGCTTGCGCGCGGCGGCGCGCATCGCGCCCACCAGCCGGCGGGAGGACCTTGCGGCGCGCGTCCGCGTCAGCGATCCGGTCGCGGCGGCGCTGGGCGGCGTCTCGGGCAATGCGGGCCTGTTCTCGACCGCGGACGATCTCGCACGCTTCGCACGCATGCTGTTGCAGGGCGGCGCGCTCGACGGCCAGCGCATCCTGCGGTCCGAGAGCGTCGCCGTGCTGGCAACGTCGGCGACGCTCGACGCGCAAGGCGACGCCCGCACCGCCGGCTGGGCGCTGCAGCCGCCGCTGGTTGCCAATCGCTACCGGTTGCCGGCGGCAGGCGCGCTCGCGCATCTCGGCTATACGGGCACCGGCCTGTGGATCGACTTCGTCACCCGCCGCTTCGTCGTCGTGCTGACGAGCCGCCTGTATCCGGATGCGGCGGGCGACGCGCAGCCGCTGCGCGGCGCCGTGCTCGGCATCGTGTCCAGCAGCGCGCCGCCGGTGTCGGGCGCGCAAATCGCCGCGCGCGTGCCCGCGACGGCGCCAGCTGTTGCGCGCGCGGCGCGTTTGCCCACGTCGTCCGGCCCGGTGCTCGCCGGCATCGACGTGCTCGCGTCGAGCGGCTTCGCGGCCGTCGCCGGAAAGCGCATCGGTCTCGTCACGAATCGCAGCGGCTTCGACCGCGCGGGCCGCCGCACGATCGACCTGCTGGCGCAGGCGCCGGGAGCGCGGCTCACGGCGATCTTCGCGCCGGAGCACGGGATCGACACCGAGCTCGACACGACGTTCGGCGACACGCTCGACGCGCACACCAACGTAGCCGTTCACAGCCTGTACGGCGAGCGGCGGCGGATCGCGCCGGCGGCATTGTCGGACGTGGACGTGCTCGTCTTCGATCTCCAGGATGCCGGCGTGCGCTTCTTCACCTACATTGCGACGCTCGGCTACGCACTCGAAACGGCGGCGGCCGCGCAGGTGCCGGTGCTCGTGCTCGACCGGCCGGACCCGCTCGGCGCGGACACGGTCGGCGGGCCGGTGTCGGACGCCGGGCCCGCGTCGTTCACGAACTATTACCCGTTGCCGCTGATGCACGGAATGACGGTCGGCGAGCTGACGAGGCTGTTCAACGCACGGCTGCGGATCGGCGCGGATCTGACGGTGGTGCCGATGCAGCACTACCGGCGATCGATGCGCTTCGAGGATACCGGGCTCGGCTGGGTGCCGCCGTCGCCGAATCTGCGCGACGCGGCCGCGTTGTCGCTGTATCCGGACCTGGGGCTCGTCGAGGGCGCGGATGTGAGCGTCGGACGCGGCACCGCGACCCCGTTCGGCGTGATCGGCGCGCCGTGGATTGATGGCCGTGTGCTGGCTGACGACCTCCGCGCGATGCACGTCGGCGCGACATTCGTACCGATCCGCTTCGTGCCGACGGAAGGGACGCATCGCGGCGCGCTATGCGAAGGCGTGCGGATCGCGCGGCTGCCGGGGACGTGGCGGCCCGGGACCGTGGGTCTTGCGCTGGCGCTGGTGCTGCATCGGCGCTATCCGGAACGTTTTAACATCGACGCGATCCGCGCGTCGGTCGGTTCGCAGGCGGTGGCCGACCTGTTGCGCGACGGGCGGCCGCTCGATGAGATCGAGCGGGTTGTCGACGCGCAGAACGCGGCGTTCGCGCGCGAGCGGGGCGCGTTTCTGCTGTATTGACCGGCAAGCGAAGATGCTCTGAGATTCCGGCCGTTACCAGCCTTCGATGCGAAACTTGCCGCTGTGGGTCCGCGACACGGCGATCGAGATCGCGAACGCGAACGCGTTGCTTCGGCAGGGCCGAAGCGAAGGCAGCGCGATTCGCATCGCGATCGCACAGGCGAAACGCTGGGCCGGCGCGCGAGCCGCACGCCGTGATCTCTGGTGAAGCGGCGGTCCCGGTCGCGCTTCGCCACATCGGATTGGCTTCCGGCGCGCGTGTTCCGGCATCACCCGCCTGCCGGTTCCGATGCGCGGGTTGAGGCTCGACGTCAATTCATCCGGCCGGTGCGTGACGTTAGGCGGCGCATCGCCAAGACGGATCCTGGCTCCCGGTGGCTTCGTCGTGCGTCGCTGCATGCCATGTGCCGGCGATCCTGCACATGACCAGCATGACGATGACCACCGCCGCGTGGGCCGGATTGCGCAGGCAGGCTTCCACCTGCTCACTGCGCGCCACGCCGAACAGGCACCACAGGCAGAAATGTTCGCAGTTGTTCGTGAGCAGCCGGTAATGGCATTCGCCGAGCCTCGACGCCGCGCGGCGCGCGACTTCGGCTCCGCTATAAGGGGTGCAGTCATGCTGCATGATCACTAGCCCGGAACCGGCGGCGAAACAGTCGACGGAGACCACCTCGACCGAGCCACCGCTCGCGCCCCGCGACAGCCCCGCGTAGTGGATCACCTTGCCGCCGCCGATGTGGATTCCGTGATGCGCATAGCCGAGGCGCTGGGCCATCAGATGCGCGCCAACCGGCAGGTCGGGGCCGTATGCAGCGTCGCCGGATTGCGTGTGAATCGAATGGTTCATTGCCTGCTCCCTTGCGTGGCGGCTTGCGCCCGGTCCGTCGGCGGAGCCGGAATGCCGGCCGGGCCCGTCGCGTGACCGCTGAACACGTTGCTTCCTGTCACGCCTTCAGTATTGGCGGCGGGGCGGGCAGCGACAATCAGCGTGGCCTGAACTTGCTGTCCGATGTGCGGCCGTCGTGTCAGAAATTTCCGACGTGCGTCGGAATGTTTGCCGATAGCCGTCGCGGACAAATGTCGGCGGTTGCGAGCTTGGGCGAGGTCGGGCCAGTTTTCCGATCGGGACTGCCGGCTTGACCTGAGTCAAGCGGATTTCGGCATTCAGCGGGACGCTGACATCGTTACCAAACGGACATGCAGCGGCGCGGGAACAGTGCGTTGTGCGATACGACGGACGGTGCGACGCGCATGCATGTCACGACCATCTGGAGGAAGAGATGTCGATCGGAATCGTGCGCGCATTGCTCGCGTCAATGTGCTTGCTCGGCGCCGGTGCGACCGCGTTGGCGGACCAGTCACCCGTGCGGATCGAGCTCAGCGGCATTGAGTACATCACGGGAGGGATCGGCGCCGACGACGCCATCGCGTTTCTCGACGTCGCGCCCCGATACAACCTGCGGATCACGCTGGCGTCGAGGACCGGTGAATACCTGTCTGACATCGACGTCACGATCAAGTCGGGAACGAAGCCCATCCTCGACGTGCAGACGGCGGGTCCGTTTCTGTTTACCCGCGTGCCGCCGGGGCGCTACACGGTCCTGGCGCGGAGTGGCAACGCGCTCGAGGTGCGGCATGTCGTCGTGCCGGGCCGTGGTGGTGTCGACGTGCGCTTGTACTGGGCGGACCCGGATCGGCGCGACGTCGCACGCCAGTGTCCGGGATGTCCGCAGCCGCGCGAACCCGGAACGCCGTAAAGGGCTCGATTCTCGCGCTCATTCCGGCTGCGGCGGGTCGGCCCGGGAATGCCGCGCGCCTGCCGGGGTGGGCGTGAGCGTCTCACCCCGGCAGGCTTGATCTTCATCAAGCCGCCGCCGGACGATGGTGCCACGCTTGGTTTCACTGGAGGTGCATGCGCGACGGCGCGCGGAACCCGACCGCGCGATCGTGATACGCAGTGCGCTGGCGACCGAACCGTTCGAACGGAGACCGGTAATGAACTGGCTTTCTGAATACTTTGCGCAACGCACACGTTCGCTTTTCCTGTCAATGTGGGCCTACTCACCGCTCGTGCTCGGCCCGGACGGCCCTGTCGCTCCGCCGGCCTATTGCCTGCCGTATCCGGGCGTCCGTCTTGTCTTGACGCCAGGCGACAAGGTCAGGCGCGGCGAGCTGACCGAAGACCTGCCGGCACGCTACGACGCGGCAGGCTTGCTCGCGGCAGGTGCGGGTGGACCCGGCGAGCGGGGCGATGCGACCGCGTTTTTCCGCACGATCACGATCTATGCGCCGTCGGCCTTCAATCCCGATTTCCTCGTGACGATCAACGGCATCTACATGTTCGTGCCGGTGTTTTCGCGGGATGGCGCGCCTGGGTTTTCGGGGACGTGCCGAGCGCAGGAAAAGGACCTGGGCGCCGCGGAGCGCATGGAACTGCCGTGGACGTTCCAGGGCTATCTCAGTATCTAGCGGCGCACGACACGAACGGGAGGGACTGGCGATGACCGACCAGTTCGCGCACATCGCGTGGTTCGACGACGTGCGGCGCGGCGACGTGCCGCGCGTCGGCGGCAAGAACGCGTCGCTCGGCGAAATGACGAGCCATCTTTCTGCGCAAGGCGTGAAAGTGCCACCCGGATTTGCAACGACCGCCGACGCCTATTGGCGCTTCATCGATGCGAACGGGCTGCGGCAGACCATAGGCAACGTGCTCGCCGAGCTCGACGCGCACAAGATCCCGCTCGCGGAGGCGGGCGCGTCGATTCGGCGCGCAATCCTGCGCGGCGAATGGCCAGCGGACATCGCCAATGCGATTCGGGACGCCTATCGCGCGCTGTGCCGGCGTGCCGGGCAGGACGACGTCGACGTGGCCGTGCGGTCGAGCGCCACGGCCGAGGATCTCGCGGACGCGAGCTTCGCGGGCCAGCAGGAAACCTATCTGAACGTGCGTGGCGAGCGTGCGCTGCTCGACGCCTGCCGTCGCTGCTACGCGTCACTCTTCACCGACCGCGCAATCAGCTATCGCGACGAGAAGGGCTTCGACCACCTGCGGGTCGCGCTGTCGATCGGCGTGCAGCGCATGGTGCGCTCCGACCTTGGAGGCGCCGGCGTGATGTTCTCGCTCGATACGGAGACCGGCTTCGACAAGGTGGTTCTGATCAGTGCGGCATGGGGGCTCGGCGAGAACGTCGTCCAGGGCGCGGTCGATCCCGACGAATACGAGGTGTTCAAGCCGCTGCTCGCCAATCCGTCGTTGAGCCCCATCATCGGCAAGACGCTCGGCGAGAAGGCGCACAAGCTGATCTATGCGCACGACGGCGGTGCGCCGACCCGCAACGTGCCGACGTCGAAAGCCGAGCGCGCGGCCTTCGTGCTGTCGGACCCCGAGATCCTGATGCTTGCCCGCTGGGCCTGCTTGATCGAGGCGCACTATGGCCAGCCGATGGACATCGAGTGGGCAAGGGACGGCGCGAGCGGCGAGCTGTTCGTCGTCCAGGCCCGTCCCGAAACGGTGCAGTCGCGGCGTGAGGCCAGCGCCGTGAAAACCTGGCGCCTCGGCAGGACGGGCGCCAGGATTCTTTCGGGCGTGAGTGTCGGCGAGGCGATCGCGGCCGGCAGTGTATGCGTGATCGACAGTCCGCGCGATAGCGCGCGCTTCGTCGATGGCGCGATACTCGTGACGCAGACGACCGACCCCGACTGGGTGCCGATCATGCGTCGCGCCGCGGCCATCGTCACCGATCACGGCGGCCGTACTTCGCATGCTGCCATCGTGAGCCGCGAACTGGGACTGCCCGCGATCGTCGGTACCGGCGATGCGACCCGCATGCTGCACGACCAGCAGGAGGTGACGGTATCGTGCGCGGAAGGCGGGGAGGGTTTCGTCTACGACGGCATCGCGCAATACGAGGTCGACGAGATCGATTTCGGCAGCATTCCCGCCACCCGCACCAAGGTGATGCTGAACCTGGCGAACCCGGCCGCAGCGTTTCGCTGGTGGCGAATTCCCGCTGACGGGATCGGGCTCGCGCGCATGGAGTTCGTCATCAGCAACCACATCCGGGTCCACCCGATGGCGCTTGCGCACTTCGACGCGCTGAAGGACGACGACGCGCGGCAGGCCATCTCGGCGTTGACGGCGGGGTACGGCGATCCGACGACCTATTTCGTGGACCGGCTCGCGCGCGGGCTGGCGCGCATTGCGGCGGTCTGCCATCCCGCGCAGGTCATCGTGCGTATGAGCGACTTCAAGACCAACGAGTACGCGCACCTGATCGGCGGCGCCCAGTTCGAGCCGCGCGAGGAAAATCCGATGCTCGGGTTCCGGGGCGCGTCGCGCTATTATTCGCCGCGCTACCGGGACGGCTTCGCACTCGAATGCCGCGCGATTGCGCGCCTGCGCAACGAGATGGGCTTCACGAACGTGATCGTGACGATTCCGTTCTGCCGATCGACGGCCGAAGCCGACCGCGTGCTCGCGGTGCTGGCAGAGAACGGGCTGCGGCGCGGCGACGCGGGGCTGCAGGTTTACGTGATGTGCGAGATACCGTCCAATGTGATCCTGGCGAACGCCTTCGCGCAGCGCTTCGACGGGTTTTCGATCGGCAGCAACGACCTGACCCAGCTCACGCTCGGGGTCGATCGCGATTCCGCGGAGCTGGCGAGCCTCTTCGACGAGCAGGACGAGGCCGTGAAATGGATGATCGCGAGCGTGATCAAGGCCGCCCACGATGCGGGCGCCAAGGTCGGCCTGTGCGGACAGGCGCCGAGCGATCATCCCGAGTTCGCGGCATTCCTGGTGGGCTGCGGGATCGATTCGATCTCGGTAAGCCCCGACAGCTTCATCGCAGTCAAGCGGCATGTCGCGGTAGCGGAACAGGCCGGGCGGGCCGCATAGCTGACCGGCAGGCCGAAGACGTCGGCCGATGCGCCGATGGTCGGCGTGCCGCGTCACGACATGCGCGATTGATTTCGATCAGCGAGCGGCCGCGTCTCGGCACCTAACCTCGACACAGAGGGGAAGCACCCGCGTGGGTGCGGATGTCAAGGAGCAAGCCATGTATGCCGACAAGATCCTCGTGGTGTTTTACTCGCGCACGGGCACGACCCGCAGGGTCGGAGCCGCGTTGGCGACGATGCTGCATGCCGACGTCGAGGAGATCGTCGAGACGCGCAGCCGCATCGGCCCGTTCGGCTTTCTGCGTTCGCTCGTCGAGGCGATCAATCGGAAACCGGCGGAGATCGCCGCGTCGAAGCAGGATCCGTCCGCCTATGACCTCGTGGTGATCGGCACCCCGGTTTGGGCCGGTAGCGTGTCGTCGCCGGTGCTCGCCTATCTCGATGCAAATCGGCAGCGGCTGCCGCGCGTCGCGTTCTTCTGCAGTTTCGCGCAACGCGGCGCGGACTCCGCGCTCGCGCAAATGCGCATGCTTGCGCCCAGGCCGCCGCTCGCCGAGTGTCGGGTGACCGCGCGCGAGGCGTTGCACGGCGAGGCCAGCCCGATTCTGACGGCGTTTGCCGAACAGGCCATGCGCAGATTGGCGGAAGCGACGCCGACGACCGCGGCACGCTGATGCCAGCCTATGCCTCGTCGGGTGCGTTGACGTGCATCAAGCACCGCGGGGCAGCCGCACCTAACCTGATCTCACGCAGCCGCGTGCGGCCGCCGGCAGACGGCTTGCGCGCATGTCGTCATTGGTCTGCGAAACAGGAGACACATCATGCATGTCGGAAGAGTCAGCACCCAGCCGGTCGAATCCTGCACGGTCGATTCCAGCGCCCTTGAATTGGCCGAGCGCATGCGCCGCGCTCACGTCGGCGACATCGTTGTGATCGAGTATCGCAACGGCGATGCCGTGCCGATCGGCCTCGTGACGGATCGCGATCTCGTCCTCGAGGTGATGGCGTGCGGCGACGATCCGGAGCAGGTCACGGCCGGCCAGATCATGTCGCGCGGCCTGATCGTCGTGTCCGACACCGACGAGATCGGCGTCGCGCTCGATGCAATGCGCCGCTCGGGCATCCGCCGCCTGCCGGTCGTCGACGATGCGGGCCGGCTCGCGGGCATCGTCACGTTCGACGATATCGTCGAATACCTTGCGGCGCTGTTCGGCGGGATCGCGGAAATCGGCAAGCTGCAGCAGATCGAGGAACAACGGTTCCGCGCTTAGCGGGCGGTTCCGCTGCGTGCCGGCACGCCGGTGCGACGAACCCTGCTTCGTCAGGCACGTCGCCGCGCCCGAGCGGCTTCGGCCTGCGCGAACATCGTTTGCAGCACCGGATGCACGTCGTCGCGCCAGTGCTCGCCGGTGAACAGTCCGTAGTGATCGCACCCGTCGACGTCGAGGCGCCGCCGCTCGTGCGGCGCCAGACCGCAGCACATTTCCAGCGCCGCATGCGTCTGCCCGGCCCCGGTGACCGCGTCGCGCGTGCCCTCGACGGTCAGCAGGAAAACGCCGCGCAGCGCGGCCGGTTCGACGAGCTTGCCGCCGACGTGCCAGTCGCCGTTCGCGAGGCTCGCGCGCTGGAATACGACGTCGACGGTATCGAGGAAGTATTCGGCCGGCATATCGAGCAGCGCGGCGTACGCGCGCAATTCCCGTTGCGCGTCGGCGAGCGCTTGCGCGTCGCCGCGCGACATCGCCTGCGCATAGCGCTCCATTAGTGACAGATAGCGATGCGGATAGAGAATCGCGATCTCGGCCCGCTGCAGGTACGCCGGAAACACGCGGCGGCCGTGCCCCGCGAAACCGGCCGGCACGACGTCGATCAGATGATGGCGGCACCAATCGAGCGAATGCGACCGGGCCGCGATGCCGAGCGCGCTGGGATGCAGGCGCGCGTCGAGCGGGCCGCCGATCAGCGTAACGTTCGCGGGCTGCGCGCAGCCGCGCCGCGCGCGCAGCGCCAGCGCGCCGAGCGCGGGAAACGTAGCCTGGCAGATGGCGATGACGTGCAGCGGCCGGCCGTCGCGTGTGAGCGCGTCGATGAAGCCGTCGAGCATCGCCACGTATTCGTCTAGGCCGAAGCGGCCCGCGTCGAGCGGCACGTCGCGCGCATCGAGCCAGTCGGTGACGCACACGTCGCCGTCGGCCAGCAGCCCCTCGGCGGTATCGCGCATCATCGCGGCCACATGGCCGACCAGCGGCACGCACAGCAGCACCGTGCGCCGCGCGCCGGCGCGTGCGAAGCGGCGCAGGCGGCAGAACGGCATGCGCGCGACGATCTGCTCGTCGACGCGGCGGCCGTCGGGCGCGACGGCGCCGATCGCGAATGGCGGCGGGTCGGCCGGCACGCCGAGCAGGGGCGCGTACAGGTCGGTGAACCAGGACGACGCGGCATGGGCCAATGCCGCCGCGGGCCACGCATCGCACGCGTGCCGGGTCGCCGCGTGCCACGCGCGCAGCCATTGACGCTGTTGTTCGACAAGGTCGTACCACATGGCGGGCCTTCAGAAAGTCCTTCAGAAAGTTGCGGATGTCTCTGCACGATCACTGTCGGCGCATGTCCCGAGTTCGATTTGACGGGCGTCAAGTGCGGGCGCGGAAATCACCGGCCCCCGCATATGCGCTGATCCATCACGCAGCGCACCCATCCGTGGCTGACCTGGATCAATTTCGCCCTGTTTCGCACGACATACCGTGACATGCATCGACGGCAACCGCAGACGAACGATCGTGAAGACTGATGGCGAATTGCGCAGAGTCGTGGGACAGGCGTCGCGCGTGCGCGAGGCGGTCCGCTGGCTGACGGTCCCGTAGCCGGCGCGGTACGTGGCAAGCGAGGCGCGACATGCAGACATGTGAGATCGCAATCCCGATCGACCAGACCAGGCTCGACGGTGTGCTGACGATGCCACAGCGCGCGCACGGCAGCGGCAGCAGCCGCTCCAGCCCGCGGAACCGCGCGGTCGCGCAGACGCTGGTGAACGCCGGACTCGCGACACTGTTGTTCGACCTGCTCGATCGCGACGAAGAGCAGGTCGACTGCGTCACAGCGCTCTATGTTTCGACATCGACCTGCTCGCCCGTCGACTGTGCGCCGCGATTGCGTGGATACGCGCGCTGCCGGAATGCCGGCCGCTGCCGCTCGGCCTGTTCGGCGCGAGCACGGGCGCGGCGGCCGCCCTCGTCGCGGCCGCGCGCGAACCTGCCGTCGGCGCCGTCGTGTCGCGCGGAGGCCGCCCCGACCTGGCCGGCGATGCGCTCGAGCGCGTGGCCGCGCCGACGCTGCTGATCGTCGGTGCAAGGGACGAACAGGTGCTGCATCTCAACCGGCTGGCGGCCGCGCGGCTGACGTGCGAAACGGTGATCGAAATCGTGCCGGGGGCAACCCACCTGTTCGAGGAGCCCGGTGCGCTCGACGCGGTCGCGCGGCTCGCCGCCGCATGGTTCGCCCGCTGGCTCGGCGGCCGGAAGGAGGACAAATGAACGCCGCCACGTTGTGCACGCGCGAGGTCGCCACCTGCGGCCCACGGACGACCGTCATCGAGGCGGCCGAGCGGATGCGCGGCCTGCATGCGGGCGACCTCGTGGTGGTGCGCGAACAGGACGGCGTGCGCGTGCCGGTCGGCGTGCTGACCGACCGCGATATCGTGCTCGCGGTGGTGAGCCCGGACGCCGATGCCGCTGCGCTGTTCGTCGGCGACGTGATGTCGGAGCCGGCCGTGGTCGCGCACGGCGACGACGACGTCTGGCTGCTCGCGCGACGGATGCGTCGGCATGGCGTGCGCCGGCTGCCGGTGGTCGCGGACGACGGCGGGCTCATCGGCGTCGTCACGCTGGACGACCTGCTGCATGCCGCCGCAAGCCTGCTCGACGAACTGCGCCTCGTCGCGGCGCGCCAGCCGCATCTCGAGGAAAAGCGGCGCACGTAGCGCCGGCTCGGTCGCTGCAACGGCCAGCGCGCGTCAGCGCAGCATCGCCTCGGCGATGCCAGCCGCCGCACAAAGCACGACGATGACGAGCGGTGGCACTTTCCAGCGCGTCAGCAGGAAAAAGCCCACGGTCGCGATCGTGAAGTCGATCCCGGAAAACACGGCGCTGGTCCAGACCGGTGCGTAAAGCGCGCTCGCCAGCACGCCGACCACCGCGGCGTTGACGCCCGACAGCACCGCGACCGCCGCGGGACGGGCGCGCAGCGACTGCCAGTAGGGCAACGCGGCCAATACCAGCAGCAAGCCGGGCAGGAAAATGCCGGCAGTGGCCAACACTGCGCCCCACACATGATTGGGCGCGGGCCCCATGATCCAGCCGAGAAACGCGGCGAAGGTGAACAGCGGCCCCGGCACCGCCTGCGCCGCGCCATATCCCGCGAGGAAATCGGTGGACGACACCCATCCGTGCGCGACGGTCGCCTGCTGCAGCAGCGGCAGGACTACGTGGCCGCCGCCGAATACGAGCGCGCCGGAGCGATAGAACGCGTCGAACACGCGAACGGCGCCGGTCGGGTCGGCCGCCGCGAGTGCCGGCAGCCCGAACAGCAGCGCGCAGAAAAGCGCCAGCGCGATTGCGCTTGCCGTTCGCGATAGGCGGACTGCGTCGGCATGCCGGCGCGCGGTTGCCGTGGCGGCCGCCGCCGAGGTTTCGCACAACGCGAACCCGAGCACCGCGCCGAGCACGATGACCAGCAGCTGCGCATACACCGTGGCGAGTGCGTTCAGAAGCGCGACCGCGACGAGCGCGATCGCGGCGCGGCGACGGTCGGGGCACAGACGGCGGGCCATGTCCCATACGGCTTGCGCGACGACGGCGACCGCCACGAGCTTCAGGCCGTGAATCAGTCCGCTGCCGACCGGGCCGTTCAGCGCCGGCGCGATCGCGGCGAAGGCGAGCAGCAACGCGACGGACGGGAGCGTGAAGCCGCACCATGCCGCCAGCGCGCCGCGCCATCCGGCCCGCAGCAGGCCGATGGAGAAGCCCAGCTGGCTGCTGGCCGGACCGGGCAGGAACTGGCAAAGGCCCATCAGGTCGGTGAAGGCTGCGTCGTCGAGCCAGCCGCGGCGCTTGACGAACTCCCGGTGAAAGTAGCCGATGTGCGCGACCGGTCCGCCGAAGGACGTGACGCCGAGCTTCAGAAATACCCGCAACACTTCGAGCGCCGAACCGGCCCGGACCGTACTGGACGTTGACCTGCCGGCTTCCATTTGGCTGGCGATCCCGGAGAAGTAAAAACGCTGATGATACACATGACGCTTCGCGCCCAGTTGTCAGCAAGGCGAGCAACCATTGCCGGCCTGTTTGCCGCGTATCAGTCTCTGCCAATGGACACGTCGGCCGGCGTGCTCGACGTCGCGGTGGATCGGCTGGAACCGGGAGCGGTGCGGCTAACAGTGATATTGGCGAAGGGTATCGGCGTGCCAGACCAGACGCTGATCGATCTCGTCCGAGCGAAGGTTTCGCCGGAGACGGTCCGCCCGCTCAACGATACGGTGCTGGTCGAAGCTGCGATCAAGATTACGTACTCGATTGACGCGGTGATCTATGTCGGAGGTGGTCCGGATCAGTAAGTTGTTCGCGACGCGCGGCGTCAGGTGCTCGACGGCGTGGTCTCGAAATCGCGCCGGCTGCGTGCGAGCACGCCCCGATCCGCGATCGAACGGGCGCTGCATGCGTCGGGTAGCGGAGTGACAGGGATCGATTTGGCAACGCCCGTCGGCTACATGTGCGGCTTGCGCGAATTTACGTGAGAGGCCATCGACCGAGACGAGTTGATCATCTTCAGTTGGAACGATCCAGCGCAACCGGTTGGCCTGCTGTAATCCAAGCTCCACGCAACCGAGCGGGCCTGCCAATCTCTCGTACTGGTGGGGGACGTGTTCCTATATACGACTCCGGTTTCAAGATCGCAACCAAACCGAGAAATGGAAAATGGCGTAAGCAGGCGGCTTGCGACCACGCACTTGCCGCACCCGCGTTGCAGATCTTAGTTGCGGCGATCGTCGTATGCTGCAGCATGAGGGTGCACCCTGTGTCAACGCTGAAACATTTT
Source organism: Burkholderia sp. MSHR3999 (assembly GCF_000833595.1). Classification (NCBI taxonomy): domain Bacteria; kingdom Pseudomonadati; phylum Pseudomonadota; class Betaproteobacteria; order Burkholderiales; family Burkholderiaceae; genus Burkholderia; species Burkholderia sp. MSHR3999. Next base: position 1,594,126 of record NZ_JRFO01000007.1, on the reverse strand, counting down.
CATTCGTTTCCGGCGCTTTCCCTTGAATTTCTTATTTCGCGACGCCAATCGCGTCCAAAGTGCAATGGTGGCACGCTACTTGTATTGGGAATTGCGCCGGCGGCTGAGTGGCGCAACAAATGTCGTTCGGGGAGTCAGGGAGACCGTCCAATCGTTACGATTAGCCACCTTGTCTGACAATGAACCACGTTGCGCAGCGTTCGTTTGCTGCCGAGAGCACCGCCTCTGGCCAGGCGGTGCTTCTTTTTGATTCAGCCCTTCAAAACAGAAGGTCTAACAAGGCGATAGCCCTCCTCGAAAGACCATGCGAAATTCTCGATGGTCAACTTCGGATACCGAGATCTTGCCGCACCTCCGGGCCGCAGTACGGAATGCGTTTACGCGTTCGCTTCGCTGCTCAGCTTGTCCACCCTAACGGCGGCGACCTTGTACTCTGGCGCGTGCACCAGGCGGTCGCGCACCGGCGAGGTCAGCCGGTTGACGAACAGGTCGGGCCGATGGAAGGTGCTGAACAACTGTCCCGCCTGTAAAGCAGGGGTGATGTGGACCGGCAAAATGGTGGTGCCGTAGCGGCTCGATATCCGCACGGTTTCGCCTTCGGCCACGCCGGAGCGCGCCGCATCGGCGGGCGCCATGTCCAGTGTGTCCGACGGCCGCAGCGCGGCGTTGGTGGTTCGGTAGCTCATCGTGCCGGCGTTGAAATGGTGCAGTGTGCGGCCGGTGGTCAGCAACAAAGGATACGTGTCATCGGGCTGCTCGGTCGTTGGGACGTATTCGATCGGGGCCAGCATTGCGGTCTTCCCGCAAGCGAAGTGCTCCAGATGCAGCACTGGCGTACCCGGATGGTTTTCATCGGGGCAAGGCCAATGCAGATCTTCGCGTTCCAGCCGCGGATACGTGAGCCCGGCAGCATCGGGCCATAGCGCACGCACTTCATCCCAGATGGCTTGCGGTCCCGCGAACTCGAATCCGTGCGCGTTACCCAAGCGGGCTGCCAGCGCCTGAACGATCCACCAGTCCGGCCGAGCCTCGCCGGGGGCTGGCACGGCCGCTCGGATTCGCTGCACGCGACGGTCGGAATTCATGAAGGTGCCGTCCTTCTCGAAGAACGAAGCGGCTGGCAGGAACACCGTGCCGAACGCCTCGGCCGTCTGGTTAAGGAACAGGTCCTGCACGATTACCAGATCGAGTGCGCCCAGTGCCGCGGCAGTGTCGTTTGCATTGGCCAGCGAAAGATAGATGTCGTAGCCTACCGCCCAAATGGCCTGGAGCCGGCCCGCCCGCGCCGCGTCGATCATCTCGAGCAGGTCGAGGCCACGGCTGGACGGTAATCTGGCGCCCCACACCTGCCCGAAGTGCGCGCCGGCCCTATCGATGGCCTGTGCGCCCGTCAGCGACCTTGGGTCGCATCCCATCTGAGCCGCGCCCTGTACGTTGTTCTGGCCGCGCAACGGATTGATGCCGGCGCCGGGGCGGCCGAGGTTGCCGGTCAGCAGCGCCAGATTGACGAGCGCCATCACGCCCTCGGTGCCCTGCAGATGCTCTGTCACGCCAAGGCCGTGAAAGCACATTGATGGCCGGCCACGAGCATAGAGCCGTGCGGCCTCGCGGATTGCCATGGCGGAGACGCCACTGGTTGCGGCCACCATCTCCGGCAAATAGCGGAGGGCGTGCGTGGCAAAGGCATCAAATCCGGTCACGCGCTCGGCCAGGAAAGCACGGTCGATGAGCTCTTCTTCGATCAGGGTGGAGGCCATTGCGTTGAGCACCGGCACATTGTGGCCCGGGCGTACTGCCAGGTGCACGTCGGCCAGTTCCGCCAACTCGGTGCGGCGCGGATCGATGACGACGATGGGCGCACCGTTGAGCACGGCCTGCTTGATGCGCGCACCAACTATCGGATGGTTCTCGGTCGGGTTCGCCCCACAGACCAGAAATCCATGCGCTTGATCGATGTCGTCGAAGCTGTTCGTGGCCGCACCGATGCCAAGCATCGTCTTCAGCGCCTTGGCGCTGGGGGTGTGACACACGCGTGCACAACAGTCGACGTTGTGGGTGCCGAGCACCACGCGGGCGAACTTCTGGATGAGGTAGTTCTCCTCATTGGTCGCGCGTGCCGAGCCAAGCACGCCAATGGCATCGGGGCTGTCACGCACGACTATCTCCCGCAACCGCGCGGCGGTAAAGTCGAGCGCCTCATCCCAGCTCACGGTGTGCCACGTGCCGCCGCGGCGAATCATTGGCCGCGTGATGCGGTCGGCAGCGTGGTTAAACTCGAACGCGTAGCGTCCCTTCACGCACAAATGACCGCGGTTGACCGGACTGTCGGCAGGGCGCACTGTCACCACCCGACCCTCTGCAGTCCCCACGTTCATCTGGCAGCCCACGCCGCAATACACGCAAGTGGTACGCGTCCACGCGGTCGGCTCGACACGAACCCGCTTGTCGAACAAGGCCCCGCTGGGACAACTGTCCACGCAGGCCCCACAACTTACACAGCCACCGGAGAGCAGCGTCGGCCCCTTGCCTGTCACGATGCGCGTGGCCTCGCTTCGATCCCGAGCCTCCCAAACGAATTGACCCTGAACTTCCTCGCATATACGGATGCAGCGCTCGCAATAAACGCAGCGGTCCATCGACACGCCGAGATAGGGGTGAGTGTCGTCCTGAAACAACCTGTCCTCCCGCACGCTCCCGGGCTGTACCCCATACTCTGCGAGCAGACGATGGAATGGATGATTTGGCTCGGCGGTGCATGCGGACGACGGGTAGTGCGCGGCGATCAGCTCGAGGTTCGTGCGGCGCAGCGCCTGGAGGGCCTTGCTGTGCGTACGCACGATCATTCCGTCGCTCACCTCGAGCGCACAGCTTGCACCCGGCCGCGAGTGGCCTTCCAGTTCCACTATGCACAGACGGCAGGCGCCGGACGGTTTCAAGCGCTTGTCGTGGCACAAGCTCGGAACGGTCGCGCCGGCTGCAGCCAGTGCGTCGATTAGTAGCGTGCCTTCCACCGCTTCATGAGGAATGCCGTCGATGGTCAGAGAAACCATGTCTGCAACTCCGCGTGATAATGTCGCTGCACGGATTTGATGAACTCCGCCAGCCCGCGTCCATGGCCGCATAAGCTTGTCGCCGAGAGCGCCTCGATCAATCGCTGCAAATAGGCAGCATCGATCGGAGCGCCTGCCACTGCGGCATCCGTCATTGCTGCCAACACCGGTGTGCCGAGATGACAGGGCGTGCATTTTCCACAGGACTCACGCGCGCCAAACCTGAACACCTCTGCGACGATGTTCATGATCGGGGTGTCGTCAGAAAATGCAATGACGCCGCCGTGCCCAACCGCACAGTCGATAGCCTGCATCTCCTCGTAACCGAGCCTGGTGGCCAAGAGCTCTGGAGGAGCGATCCCAGCGAGTGGCCCGCCGACCATGAGGCCTTTGAGCTTGCCACGGCGCAACCCCTGACCGAGTTGTTCGACGACATCCGTCAGCGGGATACCAAACTCCACCTCATACAGACCGGGACGGCGAAACAGAGAATTGAGCGACAGGAGCTTGGTGCCATGGCTGCGCGAGAATCCAAGATCCGCATAGGCCGCTGCGCCCTGTGTGACGATCCACGGCACCGCACACAGCGTCTCTACGTTGTGCACCAGCGTGGGGGCACCAAAAAGTCCTTCCCGAGTGACCTGGGGTGGCCGCTGTCGAACTTCCGGACGGCGACCTTCGAGCGCATTCAGCAGAGAGGTCTCCTCGCCGCAGATATAGGCGCCTTGACCGACGACTAATTCAAGCTCGAATGCCGGCTGTAGCCATCGGGCGGCGCGCACCTGCGCCAGTGCTTGCGTTATGACTTGCGCGGCAATCGGGTATTCCTTGCGCAAATAGATGTAACCGTGGCGTGCGCCGACAGCGTAAGCTGCTATTGCAGCCCCTTCGATTACCCGAAATGGATCGTCTTCAAGCAGGAAACGATCGGAAAAGGCACCCGGATCGCCCTCGTCGGCATTGACGACTACGTACTTGGTCGAGGCCGGCTCGTTCAAGACCGCCTCCCATTTGATTCCAGCCGGAAAGCCAGCTCCACCGCGCCCGCGTAGTCCGGAGGTCAGCACAAGATGCACCAACTCCTCCGGCTTGATAGTTTGGGCCCTGGAGAGCGCCACCCCACCGCCGCGCTCACGATACGCGGCGAGGTCTCGAACTCCGCCGACAAACACGTTGTCCAGCAGCACAGTGCGACGCGCGTAGCTGCTGACGTGTGGGCGAATATCGTGCTCGCTGTCGCTGGGCCCCTCGTAGCACTTTCCCAGACAATACACCGCCGGCTTTTGGAGGATGGCCGTCTGCCAGCGCTCAGGCCGGTCGGCGCGTGCGGCGAAACAGGCCAGGCCCGCGCACGCGAGTCCGGTGATTGCGCGTTCGTCGAGATGATAGAAGGTGTGCGCGGCAGCGTGGCATCTTAGCGACTTCATCTGATTCCTCGCGACAAGGCCCCGCGGTTCGGTTCTTTCCCGCGCTGTGTGAGTCGGCATTCTCGTCACATTATCCGGGCAAAGTGGAGGGGGGTTGCGCTAGATCAAGTCGGGGGATGCCATTGACGTTTCTCTGGCGATCTCGCCAAATCGCAAGGCCTCATCATTCGGCTCGGCCACTTTCTATAGGGTAACGAGACTGCCGAAATTGCTGTCGAGGTGCGATTCGCCGAAAAGGGAAGAGGGCTCGGGCGCCTATTGATAAAACGGATGGTCACTTATCTTCGGGCTCACGGCGCCCATTTGATCGTCGGAGTCGTACTGCGTGAGAATAAGCCGACGGGTGCGCCAGCAAAGGCATGCGGGCTCAGTGTATGCGTACTTTGGAGCCGGCCGTGCTGGGGTTATGCCTCACGCGCAAGCCTCGGCATGAGCGGCGTATCTCCGCTGGGCTTATGAAACAGCCAGTCGTCCGGTACGCAGTAACGACGCATGATGGCACAGGGCCATAGAACAGTTGCTGAAAATTGCAGACGATAACGGGATCCGCCACTTCAGAAGGTAGATCGGCCACATCTTCTGCAGTAAACGCACAAGCCGAAGGATTTCATCGTGCCCGCCGCGTATCGCCGCACGAAGTTCTTCGTCGCCAGACATGTGTGCGACGCCCGGAACACCTTGATAGCGACCCGGCGCTTATGTGGCGGCAGACGGACCATGATCGCCTCACGCGCTTGCGGCCAATTCGTCGGCGCTGGGGAAGCGGATAGGGTTAGTGCAAGGGAGCGTGGTCGGGGAGAGGTGCATGACAGACAGTTTGACACAAGCCGGGGGCACTGATGTATTGAGATAATTTTTCTTATCTTAATGGCGTCATTTTTATGCAAAACTGACGATTGTGAAAGCGCGCCTGACCTTTATACCCTCGGCGGATACCAACTTCGCCAAGATTTCCGGTGCCGAAGAGCTTGCTAGGCCAGGCGCGGAATAGACCGTCCTGCGAGTTCGTCAGGCGATAGCGTGCTCCGCGCCGGGTCGCGTCAGAGTTGGGCAGTCGGCCCGCGGCAATATCGGCGCGATCCGTCGCCGGCTGGTGAAGGGCGGGCGGCAGGTTGGATCTGGCTGATCTGCGGCCCATCCTGATGGTGAGCATATACGGGAGGCGAATGCAGGTGGCGAGCACTCGAACTTCTGCGTCATACACTTTCACCGACGCACCAGACCAGCGACAACACCGATCTTAGGCTGTCGAGCCGCGTCGTTTCCATGTCGCGGACACCGTTGCGGCATCGAAATCTTCGAGATCCGAATTTTCAATCGTGCCTGGCGTTCCCTCCGTTGTCTCGAAAAGTTTCGGATGTCCAGCCGATGAGGAAGCGTGTATCCGCTTTGCCTCGGGACGTGATGTTGCACCTGAGCATTTAGCTAGGCTGGCATGTGAGCACGGAAGAGATATGGTCGCAACATGCAACACGCGGAAGATATTTGATTGCCCGCACCTTGAAAATCTCCTTATTCAGAGGCCATGCGGCTACCAAAACGGAAGATATTTGGTTGAATTCTTGGAAGTCTTTCGAGTGCCTCTACAATCAGCATCAGCACGGCCGACATCGCACCGATCCCCGACAGCAGCAGGCCGATCTGCTTGCCGGTTGCTTCGCCGATCACGACGAGCGCGGCGGTGATGAACATCACGAGCTTGACGAGCTGCATCGCGCCCTTCAGCGACAGGCGCGGCTGGTCGCGCCGGCTCGACCGATACGTATGCTCGAGCGCCGATAGCGTCGCGCTGATCGTCATCGTGACGAGGAACGTGATCAGCGCGAACAGCACCTTGTCGATGATCAGCGCGACCGTCGCCGGCACGCCGGGCACCATGCCGAGGCCGAACTTGATCACGACGAACGGGACGATGCGGGCAAGCCATTTGAACGCGCCGAACTCGAACAGCGCGTCGTCGACGCGGGTGGCGGAGAGCCGGGCGAGCCGCGCGACCACGCGGAACAGCAGGAAGCGGACGGCGGCCGCAGCCGCGCACGATACGGTCAGCAGGACGAGGGAGCCGACGAGCGGCGCAAACCAGAGGTCATTCACGGTCATGGGGTGGGGCAGGTTCCTTTTCAAGCGTTGATTCGACGCCGCGTCGCGGCGGGCGCCCGAATTGTAGGGCATCTGAAAGGGACAGCTTTCGTGCGGCGGGGTTCCTGGACGGGGGCGCGCGATTGGTTGCGCGCGCACTTGCCAGCGGCCGCCCGCGCGGGGCACGATGCGATCAAGACCCGGCACGGACACGATTCAACGCATGAGCGATTCAAACGGCAGTTCGTCGTCAGGCGTGAGCCTGCTCAAAGGCATTCTCCCGATCAAGCGCGGCGCGGCGATCCGTGACGTGCTCGCCGGCATCTCGCTGGCATTCATGGATATCCCGCAGGTGCTCGGCTATGCGCGCATCGCCGGGATGCCCGCGGTGACGGGCCTGTATACGGTGTTCCTGCCGCTCGTCGCGTTCGCGATCTTCGGCGCGTCGCGTCACCTGGTGGTCGCCGCCGATTCCGCCACCGCGACCATTTTCGCGAGTCGCGTGTCGGCGATGGCGCCCCTCGGCAGCGCCGAATACGTGACGCTGGCGGCGATGGTCGCGCTGCTGACCGCCGCGATGCTGCTGCTCGCGCGCATCTTCAGGCTCGGGTTTCTCGCCGATTTCCTGTCGCGCACCGTGCTGGTCGGCTTCCTGGCCGGCGTCGGCGTGCAGTTGTCGATCGCGATGCTCGGCGACATGCTCGGCATGGCCGTGCCGGCGCCGTCGTCGCGCAGCGTCGCCCAGCTCGAGTACGTCGTCACGCATCTCGCGCGCACGCATCTGCCGACGCTCGCGCTCGCGGCGCTGGTGGCCGGCGCGATACTCGGCTGCAAGCGGGTGCTGCCGCGCGTGCCGATGCCGATGATCGCGGTGGCGGGCAGCATCGCGGCGAGCCGCGCGTTCGACTTCTCCGCGCACGGCGTGGCGGTGCTCGGGCCGGTTGCGGGCGGCTTGCCCGCGCTGCGCTTTCCGGCCGTGACGTGGCAGCAGCTGCTCGATCTCGTGCCGGTGGCCGCGTCGTGCTTCGTGATGATCATCGCGCAAAGCGCGGCGGCGGCGCGCGTGTTCGCGCAGCAGTATCGCGAGGCGGTCGACACCGACGCCGACATCCTCGGGCTCGCCGCGGCGAATGCGGCCGCCGCGTTCAGCGGGACGTTCGTGGTGAACGGCAGCCCGACGCAGACGGCGATGGCCGACGGCGCGGGCACGCGCAGCCAGGTCGGGCAGCTCGCGTTCGCCGTGGTGGTGGTCGTGGTGCTGCTGTTCCTGAGCCCGCTGCTGCAGTACCTGCCGCATGGCGTGCTGGCGGCCATCGTGTTCACGATCGCGCTCGGGCTGATCAACGTGCAGAGCCTGCGCGCGATCCGCCGCGAGAGCCCGGGCGAATTCACGCTCGCGCTGGTGACGGCCGCGGCGGTCGTGATGATCGGCGTCGAGCAGGGCATCCTGCTGGCCGTTGCGCTGTCGCTGATGCGGCATGTGCGGCACAGCTACCGGCCGCATACGATGGTGCTGGAGCCGGCGGCCGGCGACGGGCGGTGGCTGCCCGTGCCGGCCTGGCCGGGCGCGATGACGGCGCCGGGGCTGATCGTCTACCGCTTCGGCTCGGACCTGTTCTATGCGAACGATCACCAGTTTGCCGAGGAAGTCGCCGCGCTCGTCGACGCGGCGCCGGTCGCGCCGCGCTGGTTCATCATCGATGCGGGGGCGATCACCGATGTCGACTATTCGGCGGCGCGCACGGTGAGCGACCTGGTCCGGAGCCTGGCGCGCGCGCGGATCGGCGTGATCTTCGGCCGGGTAAACCGCTATCTGCGCGCGGACATGGAGCGGCACGGGATCGCGGCGATCGTCGGCGCGTCATGCATCTTCGCGACGCTGCACGAGGCGCTCGCGGCCGCGGGCGTGCAGCCGGAAGCGCACGAGCCGGGGAGCGTGTAGCCGCGCGGCGCCGGCTCACTCCGGATATTCGTCGACGATCCTGATGTTCGCGAGCCGGAAGATCGTGCGCAGCGTCTGCGGATGAATGTCGCGGCGCGCCGCGAGCGACGACAGGATGAAGTCCAGCACCTTCGCATACCTGAGCAGCACGAGGCTGTTCTCGAGATTGGCCTGGCCGTCGCGCATGCGCTCGGCGATCTGCAGCATCTGGGTCGACAGCGCGAGCGCCATGTCGAGCTCCATCCACTGCTTCTCGGTCCAGGCGGATTTCGGTTGCTCGAGCAACCGGTTCAGAAACGCCTGGAATTGCGCATCTGACTGGTTCGGCAGCGCATCCATGATTGACCCCGTTCTGCGGTTCGGCGAGCGTGTCCGTGGACAGGCCCGGCAGTTTTCACTCGTCCGCGCCGATCGACGGCGCGGTGCTCGTTCTCGTGTCGGACGGGATGCAGAATCCGTACCAGCGCCGACGGAAGCGCGTGCGACGCGTCGCGGCCGGGCATCGGCATCGTGCCGCCGCGGCCGGCATGCCGGGCCGACGACGAAATCGTTCATGGATGTAACGTAACGGCGGGAACATCGCGCGCGGCTTGCGGTGAGGTGAGGTTGCGCACGCCTCTTTGCCGGACCATTCGCCGCGCCCCGTCTCTTCTCTCCTCCGGCCCGGACCGAATACGGGCGGCGTGTTCCGGCTGCGCGCGCGTCGGAAGCAAGGTGTTCGCGCCTGTCGGGGCAGTGCGGGAAAAAACGGGGCGGCCGGAAGCGCCGAGCCGCGACCGGGCGAGCAAAAGGTTTCAGTCCTGAACGCTTTTCCAGCGCCAAGCCGGCGACCGCAGCGCCGCAATGTCCGGAACGACGCACGGCAAAAACTGTCTATTAGTGTTATTGCCCTTGATTCAAGGGGATGCAAAATGGCTGCCATGCAATCCGGGGCAACGCCCCTCTCCGACGAGGAGGCCCGGCGCCAATTGCGCCGCGCGGTCATCGCCAGCACGGTCGGCACCACGATCGAATGGTATGACTTCTTCCTCTACAGCACGGTGACCGGCCTGGTCTTCGCGAAGCTGTACTTCCCCCAATCGCACCCGCTCGTCGGCACGCTGCAGGCGTTCCTGATCTACGCGGTCGGCTTCGTCGCACGGCCGGTCGGCGCGGCGATCTTCGGCCACTACGGCGATCGCATCGGACGCAAGGCCACGCTGATCGTCACGCTGCTGCTGATGGGGTTCGCCACCTTCGCCGTGGCCTTCGTGCCGACCTATGCGGCGATCGGCATCTGGGGCGCCATCGCGCTCACGGTGCTGCGTTTCATTCAAGGCGTGGGCGTCGGCGGCGAGTGGGGCGGCTCGGTGCTGATGTCGATGGAATGGGCGCGCACCAACGCGCATCGCGGCTTCGTCGCCGCGTGGCCGCAGTTCGGCGTGCCGGCGGGGTTGTTCCTCGCGAATCTCGCGGTGCTGGCGATGAGCTGGATTTCCGGCAGCGCGTTCCTCACGTGGGGCTGGCGCGTGCCGTTCCTCCTCAGCATCGTGCTGGTCGCGATCGGTCTCTACATCCGCCTGAACATTCTCGAGACGCCGATCTTCGCGCGGCTGCTGTCCGAGAACCGCATCGAGAAGGCGCCGATGCTCGAGGTGCTGCGCCGCCAGCCGAAGGACATCCTGCTGTCGGCGTTCGCCCGCATGGCCGAACAGGCGCCGTTCTACATCTTCACGGCGTTCGTGTTCACGTATGGCGTGTCGACGCTCGGCGCGTCGCGCGACCTGCTGCTGATCGCGGTGCTGGCGGCGTCCGTGCTGGAGTTCGTCACGATCCCGCTGTTCGGGCACGTGTCCGACCTGATCGGCCGGCGCAGGATGTACATGATCGGAGCCGCCGCCGCCGGCGTGTTCGGCTTCCTCTACTTCGCGATGGTCGACACGAAGAATCCCGTGCTGATCTTCGCGGCCATCGTGCTGTCGCTGGTGCCGCATTCGATGATGTACGGCCCGCAGGCCGCGCTGATCGCCGAGTCGTTCACCGGGCGGCTGCGCTACAGCGGCGCGTCGATGGGCTACCAGCTCGCGTCGGTCATTGCCGGCGGGCCGGCGCCCTTGATCGCGACCGCGCTGTTCGCGTACTACCACTCGGGCTATGCGATCGCGGCGTATGTGTTGGCGTGCGCGGTGGTCAGCTTGATCGCGGCGTCGCGGCTTGGGGATTACACGAACAAGGACATCTCGCGGGAATATGACGACGCGGGCGGCATCGGCGATCATGGGCACGCGCCGCCGGTGACGTGACGCTCCTTGTCGCCCGGCGCGGCGCAGGAAAGCTCCTATGCTTTGAACACCCCATGCGGGGTTTCAATCACGGAGGTGACCATGCGCATGCTTCTCAACATACGAATTCCCCACGAACCGTTCAATGGTCTGGTACGAAACGGCAGCGTCGGCGAAGTGATCGCGCGAATCCTCGAGGAGTCCAAACCGGAGGCGGTTTATTTCACCGAACAGGACGGCGCGCGCGGCGCCGTGCTGATCGTCGATCTCGACGACCCGTCACGGATTCCGGCACTCGCGGAGCCGTGGTTCCTGATGTTCAACGCGGATTGCGAGTTTCGCGTGGTGATGCTGCCGGCCGATCTCGACCGGGCAGGGCTCGCGAGCCTCGGCTCGAAGTGGAAGTAACGAACGGTGCGGGTCGCGCCGGCCCGTACGATCGCGGCCGAACGTTCAGCGCGATTCGGCCGGCGCGCTTCCGGCCGCTTGCCGGCCGGCAGCGTCGGACCATAGCGGCAATCGAAGCGACATCACGAAGGTCGACGCGTGCAGCGCGCACAACAGCGCGAACGCCGATGCATACGCAAGCGCGCCGGCGTCGTTCATCCCCGTACCGCGCTCACGCATCGAGCGCGCCGAGCAGTGCGATGACTTCCTGCGTGGACGCCGTCTCGCCGAGCCGCGGAAAAATCCGCGTGATGCTGTTGGCATGCGCATCCGCGTTCAGGTCCGTCATCGCATCGACGGCGAGCGTCACGTTGTAGCCGAGCTCGAACGCCTGGCGCGCGGTGGATTCGACGCCGATGCTCGTCGCGATGCCGGCCACCACGACCTGCGTCACGCCGGCGGCCTTCAGGTGCGCGTCGAGACCGGTGCCGGTAAACGCGCCCCAGGTCCGCTTCGTCACGACGTGATCGTGCGGCTGCGGTTGCAGCTCGGGCACGAGCTCGGTCCAGTCCGGCGGCAGCGGCCCCTTGGGGCCGGGCTGCGCGGTGCGGCCCGGCGCGCCGCCGGCCACGTTCACGAGCACGACCGGCAGGCCGCGCCGGCGAAACGCGTCGGCCAGATCGGCGGCGCGCCGGATCACGTCGGCGCTCGGATGCGCGGTGGGGAGGGCGGCGATGCCTTTCTGCAGGTCGATGACGATCAATGCGGATTTCGGATCGAGGACGGTGGCGCTCATGAGGACTCCCATTGGTTCGAAGGAAACATCGCGGAACGCGCGCAGGCGACGGGCGTGCCGGATGCCGGATTCACGCGTCGCCGAGCCGCCTGATGATCGGGATCGCGGCGACGAGCGTCTGCATTTCTTCAGGATCGAGTTTCGCGAGCGCGGCCTGGAGCCACGCGCGTTTGGCGACGGTGCGCTGCCGTCGCGTATCGAGGCCGGTGCGGGTCAGCTGGAACAGGATCTGGCGTCCGTCGGTCGGATGCGGCTTGCGCGACACGAGCCCTTCTTCTTCGAGGCTCGCGAGGATGGCCTTCATCGACTGCGGCTTCATCGATTCGGTGCGGGCAAGCTCGGCGGTCGTCATCGGCCCGTTCTGATCGAGCCGCGCGAGCGCGCTGATCTGCGACAGGTTGAGCCCGCTCGAATCGACTTCCGAGCGCAGCCGGCGGATGAGCTGGCCGACGGCCAGCGTCAGGTCGGCGACGACGGTTTCGGCGGAGGCGCCGGGTTTGCGTGAGCTTGTCATGGGGCGGATCATAGAAGAAGACAGTTTAACTTGCAAGTTAAACTGTCGAATTGAATCGGGCGAAATGCCGGAGTGAGCGGCGGCGCGAGCCCGCGCCGGCCGGGAAAGCGCGGTGCGATCACATCAACGAGCAGGCCAGCCAGCGGCGGATTTTCAGCGCGTCGCTCGTCACGCCGTCGCGCGTCGGCGAACCGAGCAGCACGATGGTTTGCGGCCGGTCACGCACGAGCGCGCGCATCACGACGCCGTGGCCCGATTCATTGATGAAGCCGGTTTTCTGCAGCTGGATCGGCCACTGGCCGTAGCGCACCAGCGGATCGGAATTCACGTAGAGCAGCTTGCCGTCGCCGGGATGGACGGTGGCCGACTTCGCGGTCGAGAAGCGGCGGATCAGCGGGTCGCGCGCCGCGGCGTCGACGAGCAGCGCGAGTTCCTCTGCGGTCGACACGTTGCGCGGCGACAGGCCCGTCGGCTCCCGGAAGCGGGTGTGGCGCATGCCGAGCCGCCGCGCCTCGCGATTCATCGCGGCCACGAACGCGGGGCGTCCGCCCGGATAGTCGCGGCTCAACGCGGCCGCCGCGCGGTTCTCCGACGACATCAGCGCGATGCGATACATGTCGCGGCGCGACAGCGTCGAGCCGACCGACAGCCGCGAATGCGTGAACTTGATCGCGTCGCGATCGTGCGAACTCACGCGCAGCATGCCGTCCAGCGGGCGGTCCGCGTCGCGGGCGACGACCGCCGTCATCAGCTTCGAGATCGATGCGATCGGCCGCACGGTGCGCGCGTTGCGGGCCAGCAGCGGCGTGCCGGTGCGGACGTCGAGCACGTAGGCGGCGCGCGAATGCAGTGCGTTGGCCGCGCGCGGGCTGTAGCCGCAGCTCGCCAGCAGGCGGGGTTTGGTCGTGGGGCGAGGGCGCGCCGAGGCGGCGCGTTTCGCGCGACGGTGTTGCGGGGCCGGCGCGGCGTGGTGCTTGACCGCGTGATGTCGCGCGCGGGGGCGGTGGTGTCGGCCAAGCTTGTGGTGCGTTGGCGGCTTCTTGAGCTTGGCGGGTGTCGCATGCCCCTGCGCGGGACGGTGCGTCGCGCGATGGGCGGACGCGTTTGACATGAACGCGCACAGCAGAAGCGACGCGATGATCAACAGAAAGGTCCGGGCGCGGGGGACGCGCACGATGATGCCAGTCAAGCGGCAATCTCCTTTTTCACGCGGGATGGGCAGGCGCAATGCGCGAGCGGCGAAGAGGTGCGGGAGATTATAAGGGCGATCACGGCGCGCGACGAGCCGGGAACCCGGCGTGGCGGCGTGTGCAACGCGTCACGCGCCTTTCATCGCCGCCCGCACGAACGACACGAAGCGCGACGTCACGGGATCGTCGCGCGTCGACGGCCACGCGAGCCCGACGCGCCACTTCGCGTGCTTGCCGGGCAGTGGCAGCACCGTCGCGTCCCGCAGCAGGTGCTGCGCGCGCGAAGGAATGAATGCGACTCCCACGCCCGCGGCGACCGACGTGAGCACCGACTGGACGTCTTCGGCCTGCTGCGTCACGTTCGGCACGAAGCCGCGTTCGATGCACCACCGGTCGACCTGTGCGGCGAGGCCCGCGCCGCGCGCACGCTGCAACGCGATGAAGCCGATTTCATTGAGCGCATCGAGATCGGCCGGCACGCGCGTATGGCGAAGCTGCGGCGGCAGGGCCAGCGCGAGCGCTTCGTCGACCACCTTGAACGACGACAGCTCGTCCCCGGGCGGCAGGCGCATGAAGCCCGCATCCAGCTTGCCGGCCAGTATGCGGCGCGCCTGCTCGGCGGACGACAGGTCGCTCAGCGTGACGGCGACGTCCGGATGCTGACGGCGAAACTCGGCGATGAGCCGCGGCACGATCGTCAGCACCGACAGGCAGATGCCGATGCGCAGGTGCCCGCGCCGGCCGCTGCTGGCTTCCCGTGCGCGCGACAGGATCTCGTCCGCGTCGCGCACGAGCGCCTGCGCATCCGACAGGAAGCGCTCGCCGAACGGCGTGAGCGCCGCACCGTGCCGCCCCCGTTCGAACAGCCTGCCGCCGAGGCTCGCTTCCAGCGCGCCGATCTGCTTGCTGAGCGCCGGCTGGCTCATGTGCAGCGCGTCCGCCGCGCGGCTGAAGTGACGCAGCTCGGTCACCGTCAGGAACGTCCTGAGGAGTTTCAGTTCCATTCCGGAAAAGAATCGTATCGGTCAAAACATTCATTTTACTGATCGATCGGCAGCGCGTTCAATACGCACATGTCATTTCCGAAATCGTCCTCCATGTCTGTTGGCCCTTCGATGCAGCGCCCGATTGCCGAGGCCGGTGAGCCCGCCGCCGTGAACGCATGCGTCGCCGGCGGCGAGCGCGACGCGTCGCCGGGTCGCGGTCCCGATCCGCGCGGCGGGCGTGGCCGCCGCGTCCGCTTCGGCGACGCGATACCCGACGCGCCCGCACGCGCAGCGACAGGCGCGATCGCGATCAGCTTCGCCGTCGTGTCGCGCAAGCATTGGCCCCGCTGAGCGCCGGCGCGTCGTTTCCTGTCGAGACGAAAGCGGTATAGTGTGCCGGCGCATCGCAATGCGCTTGCCCGGCGGCAAACGCATTGTGATGGCCGGCAGGAGGCGGCACTGTGCTCCTGACGCAAGCCTCGTTTACGACCTCTGCCGCACGAAACCGATGACCACCGCATCACACGAAGACGACCTCGATCCCGCTCTTGTCGCGGCCCTCGCGGCGCTGCACGAAGCCGCCAACGATCCTGCCGGCAAGCCGTGGTCGCTGCCGAAGCTCGCGAAGCGCGCGCAGTTGCCGATGAGCACGCTGCGCCGCGTGCTGACGCAGCTCGATGCCGGTGGCCTGACCATGACCACCTTGCGTGAAGACGGCACGGGCAGCGCGGCGCTGACCGACGAAGGGCGCGCGCTGTGCGCGCAGCTCTTCGATGCGACGTAAAAAAGGCGGGCCGCCCAAGCAGCCCGCCTTCGGTTGCCGCGAATCCGCGGCGCGTCACCACCGCGCCGTGATCCCGCCCATCACCGAATGGTCGTAAGTCTGGTCGTTCAAGCCGCGGCGATACCCGACGTCGAGATCGAGCCAGCGCTTCGGCGAATAGATCGCGCCCGCGATCACGAACGCCGGATTCGCGCCGGCGCCGGGCTCGGCATTCCGTGACATCCCGACGTCGACGACCAGCTGCAGCTTGTCCGTCGCGCGATAGATCGCCGCGCCGGAAACCTGCCAGATCGACGTCAGCTCGTCCTGCCGGTTCGGCTGGTACGCGATCCCCGCATTCGCCAGGAACGACACCTTCGCGACGTCGGCCTGCGCGAGCAGCGTCGCGCCGGCGCCGACGCGTCCGGTCCCGAGCCCGCGCCGGTCGTTGCCGGTCGGCATCGTCACCCTGGGCTTGAGCGCGACACTGAACGGTCCGTGCTCGACGAGCCGCCATTTCATCCCGACCTCGACGTCGCCGAATCCCGCGCCGTTCTCGTCCGACCGCGTCTGCACGTGCGTATACGGCGCGTTGACGTACAGGTCGACGCGGTCGCCAAAGCCGCGCGTCAGCGTCGCGTTCCACAGTCCGTGCCGCCCGGTCTCTGCCTGTTTCGACGTTTCCTCGGCGTTCAGTTCCAGTTGCCAGTTCGCGTCGCCCTGCGTGCCCGTATCGTCGCTGACGAGCGGATGGGCCGCGTATGCGCCCGACGGCGCGAAGAGGGCGCCGGCGACGGCGAGCGGTAGCATTCGTTTCATCACATCTCCCGAAAAGCGTTGCGCGCGGCGGACCCGCGCATTGCGTGCGGGGCCGCCGATGTTCAGGCGCAAGGAATCAGAACCACTGCTTGTAGCGGCGCACGTAGATCGTCTTGACCGCCTGCGCGAGCAGGATGTAGCCGACCATCGTGGCCGCGAGCCACAGCCAGTAGCTGCCGGGCAGATGCATGAAGCCGAGCGCGTCCGCGAACGGCGAGAACGGCAGCCAGCAGCCGATCGCGATCGCGGTGACCGTCGACAGCAGCACCGGCAGCGCGGCCGTGCTCTGCAGGAACGGAATCTTCTGCGTGCGCAGCAGGTGCACGACGAGCGTCTGCGACACGAGGCTCTCGATGAACCAGCCGGAATTCATCACGACCTGGCCGCTCGCGCCGCCGTGCAGGTGATACAGCGCGCCCGCGCCGAACACGGTCCACATCAGCAGGTACGTGGTGATGTCGAACACCGACGACGTCGGCCCGACCCACAGCATGAAGCGCTTGATGTTGCCGGCTTCCCACTTGCGCGGCTTCTTCAGGAACTCGGGGTCCATCCTGTCCCACGGCAGCAGCATCTGCGACGTGTCGTAGACGAGGTTCAGCACCAGCAGCTGGGTCGCGAGCATCGGCTCCCAAGGCAGGAACGCGCTGGCGACGAGCACCGAGAACACGTTGCCGAAGTTCGAGCTGGCCGTCATGTTCAGGTACTTGAGAATGTTGCCGAACGTTTCGCGGCCCTTGATCACGCCTTCCTCGAGCACCATCAGGCTCTTCTCGAGCAGGATGATGTCGGCGGTTTCCTTCGCGATGTCCGCGCCGCTGTCGACGGAGATGCCGACGTCGGCGTCGCGCAGTGCGGGCGCGTCGTTGATGCCGTCGCCGAGGAAGCCGACGGTGTGGCCGTTCGCCTGCAGCGCCGTGACGATGCGCGCCTTCTGCAGCGGCGTGAGCTTCGCGAACACGGTCGTGCGTTCGACGACCTGCGCGAGCGTCGCGTCGTCGAGCGCGTCGACCTCGGTGCCGAGCACCGGCTTGCCGGGTTCGAGGCCGACCTGGCGGCAGACCTTGATCGTGACGGTCGGGTTGTCGCCGGTCAGCACCTTCACGGCGACGCCGTTCTCGCGCAGTGCGGCAAGCGCGGGCGCGGCCGATTCCTTCGGCGGATCGAGGAAGGCCAGGAAGCCGCGCACGACGAGGTCGCGCTCGTCGGCGGTGCGGTATTGCGCGCGCTCGTCGCCGCGCGGGATCGCGCGGGTGGCCAGCACCAGTACGCGGAAGCCGTCCTCGTTGTACGCGTTCGCCTGTTCGAGCAGCCGCTTGCGGGCGACGAAGTCGAGCGGCCGCACGCCGTCCTCGTCCTGCACGTGGGTCGACACGGCGAGCATTTCCTCGACGGCGCCCTTGCAGATCAGCGTGTGCGCGCCGCGCGTGTCCTCGACGACGACCGACAGGCGGCGCCGCACGAAGTCGAACGGCAGCTCGTCGATCTTCTTGTAGCCCTGCGGCTTCACGCGCTCGCCGATCTCGTTCGCGCGGTTGACGACAGCGATGTCGATCAGGTTCTTCTGGCCGCTCTGATGGAAGCTGTTCAGCCAGCCGAGCCGCAGAATCTCCTCGTTCTTGTGGCCGGACAGGTCGAGATGGTGCTCGAGGATGATCTTGTCCTGCGTGAGCGTGCCGGTCTTGTCGGTGCAGAGCACGTCCATCGCGCCGAAGTTCTGCACGGAGTTCAGGCGCTTGACGACGACCTTGCGGCGCGCCATCGCGACCGCGCCGCGCGCGAGGTTCGCGCTGACGATCATCGGCAGCATTTCGGGCGTCAGGCCGACGGCCACCGCGAGCGCGAAGGTGAGGGCGCTCAGCCAGTCGCCCTTGGTCAGCCCGTTGATCATGAACACGATCGGCACCATCACGAACATGAACTTGATCAGCAGCCAGCTCACGCTCGCGACGCCGCGGTCGAAGCTGGTTTCGATGCGCTTGTGGCTGACGACGTTGCGCGCGAGCGACCCGAAGTAGGTGTCCTCGCCGGTCGCGACGACGACCGCCGTCGCGGTGCCGCTCACGACGTTGGTGCCCATGAAGCAAACGTTGCCAAGGTCGAGCAGCGACTGCGACGCGTCGTTCGCGGCGGCGTGGCCCGCGTCGGCCGACTTGCCGGCGACCGCGCCGAGCGTGTCGTATTTCTCGACGGGCAGCGCTTCGCCGGTCAATACGGCCTGGCTGATGAACAGGTCGCGGGACGTGATCAGGCGCACGTCGGCCGGGATCATGTCGCCGGCCGACAGGTGCACGATGTCGCCGATCACGACCTCGCGCATCGGAATGTCGCGCCGCGCAGGCTCGCTGGTGTCGGTCACCGCGCGCTGCACGGTCGCGGTCGTGCGCACCATCGCCTTCAGCTTTTCGGCGGCGCGCAGCGAGCGGAATTCCTGCACGAAGCGCAGCAGCGCGCTGATCGTCACCATCGTCAGCAGGATCGTCATGCCTACGTAGTCGCGATCGTCGGGCGCCGCGAACCAGACGTCGGTGCAGAAGCTGATCGCGGCGAGCACCAGCAGCACGTAGACGAAGGGATTGTGGAACGACATCAGCAGTTGGCGGGTCCAGTGCGGCGGCTTGTCGTGCGCGATCTCGTTCGGGCCGTCGAGTTGCAGGCGGTCGGCGGCCTGCTCGTAGGTGAGGCCGCGCGTGCTGGTGCGCAGCGCCTTCAGCGTGTCCTCGAGCGGGCGGGCCGCTTCCTGCGCGGCGCGCATGATTCGCGGTTCGGCCGTCCGGCCGGCGCCGCCGGTCTTGATGAAACCGCGTTGTTTCTTGTGTGATGGGTTGCGTTGCGTCATGTGTGGCTCCTTGCGCACGAGGCGGCGGGCGAGGAGCGCACGTTATCGACGAACGAACGCTCCCCGCCGCGTCGCGCCAGGCGCGATCGGCTGTTGATCGGTGATGAGGGGACCGCTCGCCGGCGCGCAATGCGCGATCGGACGGGCCGCGCGCACGGCCGTGCCGGCGAGCGGTAATCGACTACTGTCGTCGGAATTCATCTGCACTCCTGTTGGTTGGCGGTCGGCGGCGCGGGCGGTCGAAGGCGATGCGTGCGTGACGGCACGCACGCCGGACGGCGCGCGAACGGAATGCGCACGCAGCAGCGCTGCGCGCGGGACGAGCGTGCGCGACCACGCGAGCGGTCACGTATCGTTCAAAAAAAATCGGCGGGAATCTGGCCGGTCAGGCCGGAAGGACGCCGCATCCTGCTTCCCGGGATGCGGCAGAAGACGAGGCTCTGCGCAGTTTCCTCAGGCGGCAGTCATGTTGGTCAAGGACCAACTACAACTCGCATCGGTGTTCACAGAACACTCCATGTGTTTAGACGGGGGCGATGGTAAAGGGCCGCAGTGCGAAGCGTCAACCCTTTCGTCGGACTTTTTTTCCGCCTGCGTCGGCCGCTTGTCATGCGTCGTCGGCCGGATCGTAAGGCTGCACCGTTTCCTGCTCGCCGGGCGCGTTGCGCGCGATGACCGCGCGCACGGCGGTCGTGTCGCTCAGGTTGAACGCCTGATGCGGGACGCCGGGCGGAATGAACAGGAACTCGCCGGCCGCGGTGGCGATCGACTTGCGCAACCCCGGGCCATAACGCGTTTCGACGCGTCCTTCGAGCACGTAGACGGCGGTCTCGAAGCCGACGTGAACATGCGCGGTCGCATGTCCGCCGGGCGGGATCACGACGATGTGCATCGACAGCCCGGTCGCGCCCGCGGTTTGCGCGGAAATGCCGACGAAATAGGGCAGGCGCTGGGCCGTGTCGATCTTCCGGTCGGGGCGGACCGCGACGAGCGGCGCATCCGCGTGATGGCTGGCTGGGGACATGGGCGCTCCTTCGAATGGCCCGAACGCTTTGCCTGCGACGAAATTGCGACGCACGGCGCGTTAGGTCACGCGGCGCGCGCCGGAAACGAAACGGGCCTTCGGCATGCCGCCGAAGGCCCGTTCACGGCCGCGTCGCCGACGACGCGCGTTACTGCGCCGCCGCCGTTACCGCGGCGCCCGCATCGAGGATGCCCGAACCGGCGGGCATCGCCGAGCACGACGTGCCGGCCGCGAATTTCGCCGCACGCGCGCCGCCTTGCAGCTTCTGCTGGATCTGGGCCGGCGTGAGGTTGCCGTTCACGGAGAGCATCAGCGCCACGACGCCCGCCACCTGCGGCGCCGCGAGGCTCGTGCCGTCCGCGAGGCCGTAGACGTCCGCGTCGGGCGTGGTCTTGCCGCTGTTCGACGTCGACAGGATGTTGACGCCGGGCGCGCTCAGCGCGACGTCGCTGCCGAAGTTGCTGAAGGACGCCCGCCGGCCGGTCGCGTCGGTCGCGCCGACGGCGATCACGCCGCGGCAGTTCGCGGGCTGGTCGAACGCCGTCGAGAGACCGTCGTTGCCGGCCGCGACGACGACGGTCACGCCCCGCGCGGTCACGTCGTCGATCGCCTGCTGGAACGTCTGGCTGCACGCGCCGGTGCCGCCAAGGCTCAGGTTGATGACCTTCGCCGGGTTCGAGTTCGTCGGCACGCCGCTGACCGGAATGCCGGCCGCCCAACGCATCGCGTCCGCGATGTCGCTCGTCACGCCGCCGCACTTGCCGAGCACGCGCACCGGCAGGACCTTGCCGAGCCACGACACGCCGGCGATGCCCGTGTTGTTGTTCGCGACTGCGCCGATCAGGCCCGCGACGCGGGTGCCGTGCCAGCTGCTGTCGCTCGGGCTGCTCGCGCAGTGATAGAACGGGCCGCTTGCGTTGTCGAGCTCCTGCTGCGTGACCCAGTCGCCCGGATCGGTCGCGTCCGGGTCGCGCCCCTTGCCGTTGTTGCTCGTGTTGACGTTGGTGATGAAGCTGTAGCCCGGCAGCAGGTTGGGCGCGAGGTCCCCGTGCGGACGGTAGCCGGTGTCGAGCACGGCAGTCACGACGGTCGGCGCGCCCTTGGTGCGGGTCCACGCGGCGGGCAGGTTGACGCCGGCCGTCGGATCGGTGTCATACCACTGCTGGCTGAAAAGCGGGTCGGCGGGAATATCGCGCACGCCCATCCGGCTGTCCGGCTCCGCGTAGTCGACGTCGGCATCGGCGGCGAAGACCTGCGCGAGCGCCGCCGCGTCGGCGGCGCTGACGGACTGGCCGAGCGACAGCACGGCCGCGCCGCTCGCCATCGCGTGCTCGACCTGCACGTTCAGTTGCGAACGGCCGGTCGTGCTCGCGTACGCGCGCGCGCTGCCGGTCGGCGCGACCCATTGGGTCATGGCCCGCTGGATCACGGCGTCGAACCGCGACGCGGTGTTGGTGGCCGCCATCGCGTGCGTGGCGGTCGACGCTTTCAGCTTGACGATCAGGTGGTCGACCGGCGGCGCGTTTGCCGCGATTGCCTGTTGCACCATCTGCGTGGCTGCCTGCTGCGACGCGCATGCGGTGTTGTTGGGCGTCGAGGGCGCGGGCGCCGGGGCGGGCGAAGGCGCGGGCGCGGGCGCGGCCGCGGACGGCGCCGCGCTGTCGCCGCCGCCGCCGCAACCGGCGAGCGGCAGCAGGGCCGCCGCGGACAGCATGCCGGCGAGGGCGCGCGCGTGCGTGAATCGGGCCACGGCGGGAGTGAAACGTTTGGCTCTCATGTTGGTTGTTCCTCTTTGGTAGCCGGTGTGCCGACAGTGGCGGTCGGCCGGTGGTTGCCCGGTCGCCGCCGCGTCTTCGCGGCGGCGTTCGGCAAACAGCCGGCCTTTCTCGTTGTTCTCGGGCGGCCAGCGAGGGTTGCTGCGGCGCGCCACGCATTGGGTAACGGCCGGCGCGGACGCTTCTTGAGCGGTTTCAAAAGAAAACATGGCGGTCGCGCAAACGATAGCGTTGCTGCGCACCCGCACGAACGGGCGTTTGGAACGGGTGATCGTGCGCGGCGGCCGGCGGCGGCGTCAGGCTGCGCGCAGCGGGGTCGGCACGCGGCATGCCGGCGCGGTGGTGCGGCGCCGCAGCAAGCCGGGTGCACGACCGCGGCGGCGATCCGGAAAGAGGGCCGGGCGGCGGTGTGCGCGATGGCCGGCCACCTTACGCTTTCCCTGATGCGGTGCGATTTTGTCGGGCGTACGATCGCAACTCGATCAACGATCCGTCAGGAGAATAGGCATGGACCACCGCTACCGCTGGTTGGCTGTCGCGCTGTCGTTCGCGCTGCCGTGTGCGCTGGTGGACGCCGCGCACGCGCAGGCGCTCACGGGCACGCTGAAGAAGATCAAGGACACGGGCGTCGTGTCGCTCGGCATTCGCGAATCGTCGGTGCCGTTCTCGTATTCGGACAACCAGCAGAAGAACGTCGGCTATTCGCGAGACATCGCGTCGCGCATCGTCGAGCAGCTGAAGGCGGAGCTGAACCTGCCCGGCCTCGCGGTGAAGGAGATTCCGATCACGTCGCAGAACCGGATTCCGCTGTTGCAGAACGGCACGATCGATTTCGAATGCGGATCGACGACGAACACGCTCGAACGGCAGAAGCAGGCGGCGTTCTCCAACAGCATCTTTTTGTACGGCATCCGCTTCAGCACGCGCAAGGATTCGGGCGTGAAGGACTTTCCGGACCTGGCGGGCAAGACGGTCGCGACGACGGCCGGCACGTCGGACGAGCGCCTGCTGCGCAAGCTGAACGAAGAGAAGGGCATGAACATGACGATCATCAGCGCGAAGGATCACGCGGAAGCGTTCATGAACGTCACGACCGGCCGCGCGGTCGCGTTCGTGATGGACGAGCCGCTGCTCTACGGCGAACTCGCGAAGGACCGGAATCCGGGCGCGTATACGGTCACGGGCACGCCGCTCGTCCACGAGAACTACGCATGCATGATGCGCAGGGACGATCCGGCGTTCAAGCGCGTCGTCGACGGCGTGATCGCGAAGATGCAGACCTCCGGCGACGCGGAGAAGCTCTACAACCGCTGGTTCACGCAGCCGATTCCGCCGAAGGGGATGAACCTGAACTATCCGCTGTCGGCCGAGATGCGGCAGCTTTTCAGGAATCCGACGGACCAGGCTCAGTATTGACTTGAGCGGGGCGGGCTGGATCGTTGTGTGCGCAACCGGGCGTGCGCCCGATCACGTCCGCCTTGAACGCGTGGATTCGGATTCGATATAGGGAAGAGAGCACAGCTCGGAAACACCTGCCGCTTTACACGTCAGCAGCATCTTCGATCCCTGATACCGGCTATTTGCCGCCAGCCATGATGTTCCGCCCCGCCGTGCCGATAACCCGTGCTGGTAACAAACGGGCAAGTATCGATGAATTCCCCCATGCACTTCTGGCGCAAGCTTTCCATTCAGCGCAAGCTGGTTCTCAGCATGACGAGCTGTCTGCTGGTGTTCGTGGCGATCTCGAGCGTGCTGAGCGTCCGCCTGATCGGCAGCGCGGTGCGCGAGCGCGTCGTGCACGACGAGTTGCCGACGGCGTTGAACAGCATCCGCGCGGACGTGCAGCGCCAGCTCGCCGGACCAGTCGCGGCGTCGCGGCTGCTGGCCGGCGACGCGTTCCTGCTGCAATGGGAGGCCGAAGGCGAACCCGACGCCGGCACGCGCAACTGGGTGCGCCTCGCCGAGAACGTGAAGGCGGCGCAGAAGGCGGCGTCCGTGCAGTGGGTGTCGACGGCGAGCGGCAACTACTTCACCGAGGCCGGGCTGCGGCGCAAGCTCGGCGACGGGGACCGGTGGCTGTCGGCGTTCCTCGCCTCAGGCAAGCCGTTCGAGGTCAACATGGACCGCGACGTGACGCTGGGCGGCTACATGATGTTCATCAATGCGCGCGTGGAGCGCGACGGCAACCCGATCGGCGCGGCCGGCATGAGCCTGTCGGTGGACGCGCTGGCCCGCAACATCGCGGCCTACCGGATCGGCGAGACCGGCTTTGCGTATCTCGTGCGCCCGGACGGCGCGATCATGATGCATCGCGATACCGCGCTGATCGACGGCAAGCACTTCATGAAGGACGAACCCGGGCTGCCGGGCGACGCATCGGCCGTGCTGCTGGCCGGCAAGCCCTACGCTTACGTCAGCTATGCGGGGCAGGACGGCGCGCGCTTCATCGCGACGTCGTTCATTCCGGAGGTGAACGCCTATGTCGTGGTCCAGGCGCCGGAGGCGGAACTGCTCGGGCCCGTGACCCGTGCGATCCGCAACGCCACGCTGGTGGCGACCGTCGCCGGGCTGGGCGTCGCGCTGGCAGTCATCCTGCTGGTGGGCCGGGCGATCGCCGCGCCGCTGCGGCGCGCGGCAACCCTGCTGGCCGAGATCGCCGGCGGGCAGGGCGACCTCACCCGCCGCATGACGGTCGAGAGCCAGGACGAGATCGGGCAGCTGTCGGACGCGTTCAACCGCTTCGTGTCGTCGCTCTCGACGCTGGTCCATCGCGTGCGGGCGGCGTCCGCGTCGATCGCGACGGGCTCCTCGCAGATCGCGACGGGCAACGCGGATCTCAGCGCGCGCACCGAAGGGCAGTCGAGCAACCTGGAGCGCACCGCGTCGTCGATGGAGGAGATCACCGCCGTCGTGAAGAACAACACGGAAACCGCCCGCACCGCGGCGCAGATGGTCAACGGCGCGTCCGAAACCGCCGTGCGCGGCGGGCAGGTGGTCGGGGAAGTGGTGAGCACGATGGAGCAGATCAGCAACGCGTCGATCCGGATCTCCGAGATCATCGGGCTGATCGACAGCATTTCGTTCCAGACCAACATCCTCGCGCTCAATGCGGCCGTGGAAGCGGCGCGGGCGGGCGAGCAGGGCCGCGGGTTCGCGGTGGTGGCCGCGGAAGTGCGCAGCCTCGCGCAGCGCAGCGCGCAGGCGGCGAAGGAGATCAAGGCGCTGATCGAGCACAGCGCCGGGACGGTGAGCGTCGGCTCGCGGCTCGTCGGCGAGGCCGGCGAGGTGATCCGCGACGTCGTTTCGCAGGTGCAGGGCGTCAGCGCGCTGATGAACGAGATCGCCGAGGCGAGCCTCGAGCAAAGCGCGGGCATCGACCAGATCGGGGACGCGGTGCAGTCGCTCGACCAGATGACGCAGCAGAACGCGGCGCTGGTCGAACAGAGCGCGGCGGCGGCGGAGAGCCTCAACCAGCAGGCCGCGGAGCTGTCGCGGCTGATGGCGGCGTTCAAGGTCGACGGCTGATTCGACGGCCGACGCGGGGCGTTGATCGAGGTCAAGTGCGCCGGCCGGGTTGGCGCGACCATCTGATTGGTCCGAACGCCCAACGGAGGTGAGTGAAATGCGAGCCCCACAGCCAAGGAGCGCGGTACAGGTCATTCTCAGGGAGCATCGGCAACTGTCGACCGTCATCGCGGGCATGCAGCACTTCGTCGAGCGGCTCGCCGCCGGCGCGACGATGCCGGGACTGATGGTGCTCCGGGCCATGCTGTACTACATCCGCGAGTACCCGGAGCAGATCCATCATCCCAACGAGGATCGGTATCTGTTCGCGCGCCTGCGCCGCCGCACGCAGGCGCTGGACGAAGTCATCGACGAGCTCGAGGCGCAGCACGCGCAAGGCGACGCGCTGCTGCGGAACGTCGAGCACGCGCTGACGCGTTGCGAACAGGCCGGCGAATCGGCGTATCCGCAATTGCGCACGGCGGTCGACGAATATGCCGCGTTCTACCTGAAGCACATGCACGTCGAAGAAGAGGTCATCCTGCCCGCGGCACGGCAATGGCTGACGGTGGAGGACTGGATCGAGCTCGACGATGCATTCGGCGCGAACCGCGATCCGTTCGAAGGCGAAAAGTTCGACGAGGATTTCGAGCGCCTGTATGCGCTGATCGTGCAGGTGATCCCGGAAGCGCAGGCGTGAGCGTTGCCGCGTGCCGCCCGCTCACGGCCGCCGCGCCCCCGGCTTCGCAAACGCGCCCCGCACCTCGAACCCGATCGCATCGGCCACGTTCCCGCGCGCATCGACGAGTTCGAGCCGATGCCGTCCCGGCCATGGCATCCACGCGACGCGGTCCGCGCGCCCGATCACCTTGTCGTCGAGCCGCCACGAAAACTTCGCCGCGTGGCCCGCGGTGCGCTCGAACCAGATCCGCTGGTTCTTCGGCGGAATGTCCGGATCGATCGCGAAGATCGTCCCGTCGGTCGGCGCGCCGATCGTCAGCGGCGCGCGCGGCCCGTCCTTGCCGGCCGTGACGGGCGCGGCGAGCCGGATCGCATCGACCGCGGTGCCGGCGAGAAACCATTCGCCGCGCGCCGGCTCGAGATCGCGCTCGAACGTGATGCGGCGCTGCTCGACGCCGGCGGGCGGGCGCGGTGCGCGGCTCGCGAGATCGCGATGCAGGTAGCCGACCACCGCCGACCAGACCGGGGCCGCGCCGGTCACGCCCGAGATGTCCCACATCGGCGAGCCGTCCGCGTTGCCGACCCAGACGCCGACCGTGTAGCGCGACGTATACCCGACCGCCCAGTTGTCGCGCATGTCCTTGCTGGTGCCGGTCTTGACCGCCGAGAAGAAGCGCGTCGCGAGCGGGTTGTCGAAGCCGAACGTGCGCACGCGCGCGTTGTTGTCGGCGAGGATGTCGGTGACGACGAAGCTCGCCGCGTCGCTGAACACGCGCGTGCCGTCGGGCGCGCGCGCCGGCGCAGGCGCCGAAGCTGATGCGGACGAAGCCGGCGCCGGCAGGTCGACGGCCTTGCGTGCGACGCCGCCGTTCGCGAGCGCGCGATACGCGTTGGTCAGCGACAGCAGCGTGACGTCCGCGCTGCCGAGCGCGAGGCTGAAGCCGTAGTAGTCGCCTTCCTGCGCGAGCGGCAGCCCGAGCGCGGTCAGCGTGCGCGCGAAGCGGTGCGGCGTCACGAGCACGAGCGTGCGCACGGCCGGCACGTTGAGCGAGCCGCCGAGTGCGCTGCGCACGCTCACCCAGCCCTTGAAATCCTTGTCGTAGTTCTGCGGGATGTACAGGCCGCCGCCCGTGGCGAGGTTGATCGGCGCGTCGTCGAGCAGCGACGCGGCGGTCAGCCGCTTCTCGTCGATCGCCTGCGCATACAGGAACGGCTTGAGCGTCGAGCCGGCCTGGCGCGGCGCGAGCACGGCGTCGACGTCGCGCGCGCCCGACAGCGCGCCGGACGAGCCGACCCACGCGCGGATCTCGCCGCTCGCGTTGTCGATCACGACCACCGCGCCGTCCTGCACGTTGCGTCGATGGGCGGGGGCGTTGAGCTCGGTCAGCGCGCGGGTCAGCGTGTCGCGCGCGAAGCGCTGCAGCGGCGCGTCGAGCGTCGAGCGGACCTGCGCGCCCGCGCCCGGCTTCACCTCGGCCGCGATGCGCCGCGCGAAATGCGGCGCGAGCGCCGCGCCGTCGTCGCGCGCGGCGCTCGCCGGGCGCGCGGTCACGAGCTGCACGTAGCCGTCGAGCGACGCGCACTGCTGCGCGGCGCGCATGTCGCGCAGGATGCGGCACGCGCGCTCGGCGACCCTCGCGGCGTTCGCGTTGGGCGCGCGCACCAGTGCGGCGGCGACCGCGGACTCGCGCACGTCGAGCCCGGACGGCGCCTTGCCGAACAGCACGCGCGACATCGCGTCGAGCCCGATCGTCTCGCCGCGGAACGGCACGAGGTTCAGGTAGGCCTCGAGGATCTGGTCCTTGCGCCAGCCGCGTTCGAGCAGCAGCGCGTTCATCGCCTGCGTGGCCTTCTGCGGCAGCGAGCGCTGGCCCGAGCGGCGCGGCGAATCGCCGAGCAGGCCGGCGAGCTGCATCGTCACGGTCGACGCGCCGCGCGTGCGCTCGTTCCACAGGTTGCCCCACGCGGCGCCCGCGATGCCGCGCCAGTCGACGCCGCTATGTTCGTAGAAGCGCCGGTCCTCGGACACGACGATCGCCTCGCGGAACGCGGGCGACACGTCGCCGAGCGCGACCCAGTCGCCGCGCCGTTCGGCGAGGTCGACGCGGGTGCGCTGCAGCGGCGTGCCGTCGCGCGCGAGCAGCACCCAGTCGGAGCTGCGCCAGCGATGGCGCACGTCGTCGTAGGACGGCAGCGCGTGCGCGACCAGCGGGGCCGCGAGCAGCGCGGCGATGAAGACGCGGCCGGCAGCACCGGCAATCTGCGCCGGCCACGGTGAGGCGAATCCCTTCATCGCGTGCTCACGACTTGCCCGCGTCGGCCGGCTTGACGGTCACCGGCGGATTCGGCCACAGCCCGTACACCGACGGCGCGTACAGCGCCTCGACGCGCGTCGGCGGCAGCCCGAACGTGCCGACGTTGTTCAGCCGCACCGTGTATTCGACCGACAGCTTGCCCTTCGGCAGATAGTCGTAATACGCGCGATAGCCGTCGAAATCGCGTTCGATGAAGGCGGGCCATGCGCCGTCGGCCGTCTTCTCGCCCTGCGTCGCCGCCTCGGAGTCGCGGCCGAGGCCGGAGCCGAGGATCGTCGCGCCGGCCGGAACCGGATCGTTGACGACCACCCACGTCATGTCGCTCTGCGCGTCGATGTCGAGGTGCACCCGCACCACGTCGCCGCGCGTCAGCACGCCCTTGACCGCGGGCGACACCGGCGTGACCGTCTTCGTGATCCGGTAGCCGGCCGCGAACGGCGCGCGCAGCGGCACCGCGGCGAGGCTTTCGATCGTCGCCCACGGGCGGCCGGTGCCGTTCTGCACGACGCTGAGCGTGCCCGGCTGGGCCGCGCGCGGCCACGGCAGCATCACGCTGCGCGCGGCGGCGGCACGCGTCGCCGGGGTCGCCGACGCCGCTGCGGCCGATGCGGGCGGAGCTGCCGATGCAGCCGGCGACGACGACCACGCGATCGACCGCTCGTCGCCGCCGAGCGTCACCTTCGTCGTGCCGCTGACGGGCGTGCTTTCGTAGACTCGCGAGAAACGCTCGACCGCGAGCAGGCCGAGCGCGTTCGACGTCGTCGTCTGCCACGCGCCGCGCTGCTGCAGCGCGAGCAGGCCGGACGTCACGCGCGGCATCTCGTCCTTCCACGCCGGGTCGCCCGCGAATTCCAGCGCGAGCCGCGCGGCGTTGGTCTCGTTGCTCGTCATCAGCCACCACAGGTCGTCGTCGCGCGCGGTCGAGAACACGAGCTGCGTGCCCTGGTAGGTGAGCCGCGCGCGCAGGATCTGCTCGACCTGCGCACGTTTCTCGTCGCGCTGCGGGATGTCCTTCACGCGCGTCAGGATCGCGTGATAGTCGATCACGGCCGACGTCGGCCACTGGTTCGGCGCGATTTCGAGCGAGCCGAGCATCCGGCCCTGCGCCGCGCCGTAGCGCGACAGCGCCTCGATCGCGGCGAGCTTGCGCAGGTCGCGGTCCTGGCGGGGCGCCCACGTGTCGCGCTGGATGCGGCCTTCGACGAAGCGCCCGAGCCCGGCTTCGAGCTGCGCGCGCACGTCTTCGGGCAGCGCGAAGCGCGGGTCGAGACGGCTCGCTTCATCCGCCAGCACGAGCAGGTAGGACGTCAGCGTCGGGCTGCCGTAGTGCGAATCGTCGGATCGCGGCGGGAAATAGCTCGCGAGCCCGTCGCTGTCCAGATAAACCGGCATGCGCGCGGTCAGCGCCTGCCATTGGGCGGCGTCGCGCAGCCCGATCGCGCGCGACGCCTGCTGCTCGAGGCAGTGGTACGGATAGCGCTCGAACCAGCGCCGCACGCCCGGCAGGCCGTCGGCCAGCTTCGACTGCAGCGACACGGCGATGCCGCCGCGCGGCGCGCCTTGCGCATTCGGCGCCGCGCCGGCCGGCGCCGCGACGGGCAGCGCGAGCGTGCCGTCGACCTGCGCGAGCGTCGCCTGCTGCACGGTGACCGGCAGCGCGGGCACGACCTTCTGCACGACCGCGAGCGCGTCGGCCGCGCGTGCGCCGCCTTGCTCGGCGGCCTCGATGCGCCAGTTCAGCGCGCCGTTCGCATCGAGCGCCTGCTCGGGCACGGTGATCGTCCACGCGGCTTCGCCGGCGGCGTTCGGCGCGAGGGAAACGGTTTGCGGCGCGACGTCGAGGCCCGTCACGCGCGGCGTGACGACGACCCGCATCGTGCGCTCGGTCGTATTGCGCAGCGTGACCTGCGCACGGAACGCGTCGCCTTCGCGCACCAGCGGCGGCAGGCCGGAGATCAGCTGCAGGTCCTGCGTGCTGCGGATCGACGTGCTGCCGGCGCCGAAGCGGTCGGGGCCGACCGCCGCGATCGCGACGATCCGGAAGCGGGTCAGCGCATCGTTGAGCGGCACCTCGACGCTCGCGCTGCCGTTCGCGTCGAGCGTCACGCGCGGATTCCACAGCAGCAGCGTGTCGAACAGCTCGCGGGTCGGCGCGCTGCCGCCGCCGCCGCCCGCCGGCACGGCCTTGCGGCCGAAGTGGCGGCGGCCGACGATCTCCATCTGCGCGGTGGCGGTCTCGACGCCGTACGCGCGCCGTCGCAGCATCGCGTCGAGCAGGTCCCAACTGTTGTTGGGCATCAGTTCCAGCAGCGCCTCGTCGACGGCCGCGACCGCGACCTGCGTGCCGGCCGGCGCGGGCCGGCCGTCCGGCAGCGTGACCTTCACGTGCGCCTGCGCCTTGCCGCGCACCGTGTAGCGGGTCGCGTCGGTCGTGACCGTCACGCCGAGCCGGTGCGCGCCCGTGCCGACCTTGATCTCGCCGAGGCCGTAGCGGAACGCGGGCTTCGACAGGTCGACGAACGAAGTCGGCGCTTCATAGTGACGGCCTTCACGCCAGAATGCGCGCGCCCATTCGAGCGGCGCCTTCCAGCCCCACGTGAAGAACGAGTACCACGGCACCTCGCGAATCCGGCCGCGCAGCGCGAGCACCGATACGTAGACGTTCGGCCCCCACGTGTCGCCGACCTTCAGGTCGACGGTCGGGTTCTTGCCGTTCAGCTCGACGATGTGCGTCTCCATCACGCCGCCGCGCTCGACCGCGACGAGCGCGGTCGCATAGCGGAACGGCATCCGCACCTGGAAGCGGGCGGTTTCGCCCGGTTCGTACGAAGTCTTCTCCGGAATCACGTCGATCCGGTCGGTGTTGTCGCCGCCGAACCAGAGCTCGTCCTCGCGCGTGACCCACACCGACGTCGATGCGTTCGACGTGCGGCCGTCGCCGTCCTTCGCGACCGCGATCAGCTGCACGTTGCCGGCCTGTTCGAGCGTCGCGTCGCACGACATGCGGCCCTTGTCGTCGGTCTTGCCCGAACACAGCACGCCGAGGTCGCGCGTGTCGCTCTGGTTGTCGTATGCATAGAAGCCGCCGACCATGCGCTTGCGCGACGTGGTCGTGATGCGCGCGACGCCCTTGATCTCGATCGGCACCGACGCGCGCGGCTTGCCCTGCAGGTCGACCGCGAGCGCCTGCACGGGCACCCGCTGGCCGACCGACACCCAGCGGCCCGCCTTGATGCCCGCGACCACCGCGGCCGGCCACAGCATCGCGTCGCCGCGGATCGTCTGGACCTCACCGTTCGGATCGGCGAAGGTCGCCTCGAGCGCGATGCGCTTCGGCGCGTCGACGGCCGGCAGCCCCTTGAGCGTGACCGAGCCCGCGCCGTTGTGGTCGAGCGTCAGCGGCAGCTTGTCGGCGATCAGCTTGGTCGCGTCGGGATCGTTGCTGGCGCTGCCGGATGCGTTGTCGCCGTCCTGCTCGTCGTCGGCGGCCGTTTCGCCGCCGGTCTCGGGGCGGTAAGGCGAGAAGCTGAACTCGGAATAGGTCTCGGCGAACGGCGGCGACGCCCATTTCATCAGCGCCGACACCTGCACCGGCAGGTTCGACGCGCCGCCGCCCGACACGTAGTCGATCTGCACCGCGAGCGGCGCTTCCTTCGCGGCGATGAGCGGGCTCTTCTGCGCGTCGCGCGCGCCGATCGTGCCCTTGAGGACGGGCAGGCGGAACGCCTCGACCCGGAAGCTGCCGCTGGCGTAGCTGGCGGTCGGCTCATCCTCGGGGCCGCCCTCGAGCTCGACGCCGTATTCGCCGAGCTTCGCGGCGGCCGGCAGCGTGAAGCGCGTGTCGGCGCTATGGTCGGCGGCCCAGGTGAGCGGCAGCTTGTACGTCTGCCCGGAGCCGAGATGGCGGATCGTCACGCGAGTCGGGTATTGCGACGGGAACGCGAGGCTCTGCAGCGTCTCCCGGCGCAGGAAATGCTTCATCGACACGGTTTCGCCCGCGCGCAGCAGCGTGCGGTCGAACACGGTGTGCGCGCGCATGGTCGGCTCGCTGCCCATGTCGGTCGGCACGTTGAAGCGCCACGCCTCGATGCCGCGGTTCCAGTTCGAGCTGACGAACGCCATGTCGGGGCCGGTCTTCGGATCGTCGACGCGGGCCGACACGAAGTAGTCGTCGAAGCGCTCCGACGTCCGGCATTCGTGCTTCGGCTCGAACTGCCCGTCGATCTTCAGCAGGCCCTGCGCGTCGGTCTTGCCGGCGGCGATCTCGTCGCCGTTGCAGTCCGACACGCGCACCTGCGCGTTCGGCACCGGCTTGCCCTTGTCGAGCGTGGTGACCCACACGACGCTGTTCTCGCGGCCCTGCTTCAGGTGCACGCCGAGATTGGTGACGAGCACCGCGGTGCGCACGTACATGCTCGACGGCTTTGCGAGCAGCGAGCGGCCGAGCGCCGGCGACGCGAGTTCGAGCACGTAGAAGCCGGGCTTGTCGATCGGCACGCCGATGGTCTCGAACGGCCGCAGCGTCTTCGGATCGGCCTTCGGCAGCGTCATCGCCTGCACGCCGGGCTCGCCCTTGAGCAGCGACAGCGAACGCACGTCGATGCGGCGGTCGTTCGGCGCGGGCTGGCGCTCGCCGGCCGCGAGCGGCACGTAGACGGGATGCTGCCCGCGGCGCCGGAGCAGGCCGGGAACCTGCTCCTCGATCCCCTCGACGCTCATCGACCAGTTGTCGAAACGCTCGACGAGCCGCATCCACTGGCGGATCGACGTGTCGTTCTCGACCTTCAGGTTCGAGAACTGCGCGCCGCCGGCGTTGAGGCCCGCGATGTGCAGGTCGGCCTCGACGTTGCGCAGCGTGACCGGCACGAGCGCCGGCATGCCGGGCTCGGCGAAGCGCTCGACGATGCCGAAGGTGCCCGACGAGAATTTCGCGAGCGGCGGCATCGGCGCGGTGCGCGTCGCGAGCGGGAACAGGTCGGCGTTGCTCAGCGTGCGCCCGGTGACGTCGCGCAAGTCCGACGGCAGCTCGATCGTCAGCGCGGCCTGCTCGGGCAGCGGCGGGTTGAACGTGACGGTCGTCACTTCCTCGCTCTTGTCGTCCGCCGCGAAGTTCGGCGCCTGCGAGCCGTCGGGGCCGCGCAGCCGGATCGCCTCGGCGTTCTTGCGCGAGATCGGCGCATTGAAGGACAGGGTGAGCGGCCGCAGCGGCGTGCACGGCGCTTTCGCGTTTTCGCGTTCGCACGAGAAGCTCGCGGCGAACGGCGCGCGCACGGTGAAATCGAACCGCCGCTCGGTGTCGTTCGCGATGCCGCTCGGGCTGGCGACGCCCTTGCCGTAGACGAGCTGCATCTTCGCGCTCGACGGCAGCGCCTGCGCGCACGACAGCGTGAGCACCCGCGCGGCGTCCTGCTTCAGGTCGAAGTGATCGAGCAGCGCGCGGCGCGTGTCCGCGTCGGCGTTCGCGACGGGGATGCGGTTGCCGATGCCGGCCGCCTCGCACCAGATGTTGGCGAGCGCCGAGCGCTCTTCGGCGGGGCCGTTCAGCTTGATCACGAACACTTGCCGTTCCTCGATCTCGCGCGAGCCGGGCCGCACCGACACCGGGAACGGGCCGCCCGTCTGGAACGTGAAGCGGCGCGGGCCGCTGGCCGCGTTGCCGGCGACCGAGCGCAGCCCGTCGTTGAGCGCGACCGCGCAGCGCACGCCGGGCGGCAGGTCGTTCTCGAAGTCCCAGACCCAGGTCTTGTCGTCGAGCCAGCGGCCCTGGCCGCGCCCGGCGACGGAATCGTTGCAGGTCATGCGCGCGGGATTCGGCGCGGACGCCGAGCCGAACGCGACCATCGGTTCGTCGAACTTGACGACGGCCTGCCGCACTTCGGCGACGGTGCCTTGCGGCGACACGCTCACCGTGCGCGCGGCGCCTGCCTGCAGCGACAGCACCGCGGCGGCCCCGAGCGCCGCGACGGCGCCGGTGCGCCAGAGCCATCGCGTGATGTTTTGAAAGGTTGGTTCGTGCTTGTTGTCGTCGCGCTGCTTCATCGCTCGATTGCCCTCGGAGGGAAGCTTTCTGTTTGATTGGACGCGATTCTAACCGACCGGCATGGCAGCCCATCGTCGCGCGATACGGGGAGAGGGCATCGCGGATTTGTCGCGCAGGGGACACAAAAATCCGGCGAAATTTCGATTGTGTCGGAATGCGGAATATTTAATGGACTATAAAAAGATTGTCCGATCCGATTTGTACGCGTACATTTCAGGCCCGCGCCGAAGTTTGAGAAATATCAAGACAGGTTTTCCCCAATCTGGCGTCAGAGAGAAGGAAGCATGCACAACGACAATACCCCCTACTCGCGTCGCGCAGGCGACGCCGCCGCCGGCCTTACGCGGCGCCAATGGCTGCAGGGCGCGCTCGCGCTGACTGCCGCGGGCCTCGCCGGCTCGCTCGCGCTGAAGGCGCTGGCCGACAACCCGGCCGCCGCGCCGCTCGACACCTTCATGACGCTGTCCGAATCGCTGACCGGCAAGCCGCGCCTGAATCGCGTGATCGGCGAGCGCCTGCTGCAGGCGCTGCAGAAGGGCTCGTTCAAGACGGCCGACAGCCTGCCGCAACTCGCCGGCGCGCTGTCCGCGGGCACGCTGAGCCCCGATCAGGAGAAGCTCGCGCTCGCGATTCTCGAAGCGTGGTATCTCGGCATCGTCGACAACGTCGTGATTACTTACGAAGAAGCGCTAATGTTCGGCGTTGTGTCGGATACGCTCGTGATCCGCTCGTATTGCCCCAACAAACCCGGCTTCTGGGCCGACAAAC
The DNA here is from genome assembly GCF_000833595.1 of Burkholderia sp. MSHR3999. Taxonomy (NCBI): domain Bacteria; kingdom Pseudomonadati; phylum Pseudomonadota; class Betaproteobacteria; order Burkholderiales; family Burkholderiaceae; genus Burkholderia; species Burkholderia sp. MSHR3999. The sequence continues at coordinate 1,558,966 of NZ_JRFO01000007.1, read as the reverse complement.
CGATCGAGAGGCAAGCCTGATGGCCGATACACAACAAGCCGACGTCGTCGTCGTCGGGTCGGGCGTCGCGGGCGCGATCGTCGCGCACCAGCTCGCGATGGCGGGCAAGTCGGTGATCCTGCTGGAAGCCGGCCCGCGCCTGCCGCGCGGGGAAATCGTCGAGCGCTTCCGCAACCAGGCGGACAAGATGGACTTCATGGCGCCGTACCCGTCGACTCCGTGGGCGCCGCATCCGGAGTACGGCCCGCCGAACGACTACCTGATCCTGAAGGGCGAGCACAAGTTCAACTCGCAGTACATCCGCGCGGTGGGCGGCACGACGTGGCACTGGGCCGCGTCCGCGTGGCGCTTCATCCCGAACGACTTCAAGATGAAGACCGTGTACGGCGTCGGCCGCGACTGGCCGATCCAGTACGACGATCTCGAGCACTACTACCAGCGCGCCGAGGAAGAGCTCGGCGTGTGGGGCCCGGGCCCCGAGGAAGACCTGTACTCGCCGCGCAAGGCGCCGTATCCGATGCCGCCGCTGCCGCTGTCGTACAACGAGAAAACGATCAAGACCGCGCTGAACAACCACGACCCGAAGCTCCACGTGGTGACCGAGCCGGTCGCGCGCAACAGCCGCCCGTACGACGGCCGGCCGACCTGTTGCGGCAACAACAACTGCATGCCGATCTGCCCGATCGGCGCGATGTACAACGGCATCGTGCACGTCGAGAAGGCCGAGCAGGCCGGCGCGAAGCTGATCGAGAACGCGGTCGTCCACAAGCTGGAAACCGGCCCGAACAAGCGCATCACGGCGGCGATCTACAAGGACAAGGCGGGCGCCGACCACCGCGTCGAAGGCAAATACTTCGTGATCGCGGCGAACGGCATCGAGACGCCGAAGATCCTGCTGATGTCCGCGAACCGCGATTTCCCGAACGGCGTCGCGAACAGCTCCGACATGGTCGGCCGCAACCTGATGGACCACCCGGGCACGGGCGTGTCGTTCTATGCGAGCGAGAAGCTGTGGCCGGGCCGCGGCCCGCAGGAAATGACGTCGCTGATCGGCTTCCGCGACGGCCCGTTCCGCGCGACCGAGGCGGCGAAGAAGATCCACCTGTCGAACATTTCGCGGGTCGACCAGGAAACGCAGAAGATCTTCAAGGCCGGCAAGCTGCTGAAGCACGACGAACTCGATGCGCAGATCCGCGACCGCTCCGCGCGCTACGTGCAGTTCGACTGCTTCCACGAGATCCTGCCGCAGCCGGAGAACCGCATCGTGCCGAGCAAGACGGCCACCGACGCGATCGGCATCCCGCGCCCCGAGATCACCTATGCGATCGACGACTACGTGAAGCGCGGCGCCGTGCATACGCGCGAGGTCTATGCGACCGCCGCGCAGGTGCTGGGCGGCACGGACGTCGTGTTCAACGACGAGTTCGCGCCGAACAACCACATCACCGGCGCGACGATCATGGGCGCGGATGCGCGCGACTCGGTCGTCGACAAGGACTGCCGCACGTTCGACCATCCGAACCTGTTCATTTCGAGCAGCGCGACGATGCCGACCGTCGGCACGGTGAACGTGACGCTGACGATCGCGGCGCTCGCGCTGCGGATCTCCGACCAGCTGAAGAAGGAAGTCTGACCGTGCTGAAACAATCTCTCTCCTTCCTTCTGGCCGGCTGCCTCGCGTTGCCCGGCCTGGCCCGCGCGGCCGAGCCGGCCGACGCGGCGCTCGTCAAGCGCGGCGAATACCTCGCGGTCGCGGGCGACTGCATGGCCTGCCATACCACGAAGGGCGGCAAGCCGTTCGCGGGCGGCCTCGGGATGCCGGTGCCGCTGCTCGGCAAGATCTACACGAGCAACATCACGCCCGACGCGGACACCGGCATCGGCAACTGGAGCTACGACGACTTCGAGCGCGCGGTGCGCCGCGGCGTGTCGAAGAACGGCGACAACCTGTATCCGGCGATGCCGTACGTGTCGTACGCGAAGGTCAGCGACGACGACGTGAAGGCGCTGTACGCGTACTTCATGCACGGCGTGGAACCCGTCAAGCAGGCGCCGCCGAAGAACGAGATCCCCGCGCTGCTCAGCATGCGCTGGCCGCTGAAGATCTGGAACTGGCTGTTCCTGAAGGACGGCGCGTACCAGCCGAAGCCGTCGCAGAGCGTCGAATGGAACCGCGGCGCGTATCTCGTGCAGGGCCTCGCGCACTGCAGCACGTGCCACACGCCGCGCGGCATCGCGATGCAGGAGAAGTCGCTCGACGAGACGGGCGGCAGCTTCCTGTCGGGCTCGGTGCTGGCGGGCTGGGACGGCTACAACATCACGTCGGACCAGAACGCGGGGATCGGCGGCTGGACGCACGAGCAGCTCGTCCAGTACCTGCGCACCGGCAGCGTGCCGGGCGTCGCGCAGGCGGCCGGCCCGATGGCCGAGGCGATCGAGCACAGCTTCTCGAAGATGACCGACGCGGACATCGGTGCGATCGCGACGTACATCCGCACCGTGCCGGCGGTGGCCGACAGCAGCGCCAAGCAGCCGCGTTACACGTGGGGCAAGCCCGCCGAGGACGGCCTGCGCCTGCGCGGCGTCGCGCTCGCGTCGTCGGGCATCGACCCGGCGCGCCTGTATCTCGGCAACTGCGCGAGCTGTCACCAGATGCAGGGCAAGGGCACGCCGGACGGCTACTATCCGTCGCTGTTCCACAACTCGACGGTGGGCGCGCCGAATCCGTCCAACCTCGTGCAGGTGATCCTGAACGGCGTGCAGCGCAAGGCCGGCAGCGAGGACGTCGGGATGCCCGCGTTCCGCCACGAGCTGTCGGATGCGCAGATCGCCGCGCTCGCGAACTACCTGACCGGGCAGTTCGGCAATCCGGCCGTGAAGGTGACCGAGCAGGACGTCGCGAAGCTGCGCTGAGCGGCGCGCGACGGCCGCACCAGCACTATCTCGAGAGGAGGGCGCGCAGCGCATCGGGCGGCGGCCCGATGCAAGGTGGTTGCAGATTGGGACGGGCGGCGCGCGTCGCCGCCCGTCCTGGTTCATTGACACGCCGATGCGTGGCTGCCGCGCATCGCATTCGTTGAGCGACACCATGACATCGAGACAATCCTTTCTCGCGTCCCAGCGCGACGTGCTGCTGTTGATTGCCCGCATCCTGATCGTTATCCTGTTCATCCTGTTCGGCTGGCCGAAGCTCGTGCATTTTTCCGGCACGATCGCGTACATGGGCAAGGTGGGCGCCCCGGCGCCGATCATCGCGGCGGCGATCGCCGTCGTGATGGAGCTGCTCGTCGGCATCGCGCTGCTCGTCGGCTTCTACACGCGCCCGCTCGCGCTGCTGCTGGCGCTCTACACGGTCGGCACCGCGCTCATCGGCCACCACTACTGGACGATGACGGGCGGCGAACAGATGAGCAACATGATTCATTTCTACAAGAACATCGCGATCACCGGCGGTTTGCTCGCGCTCTGCGCGGCCGGCCCCGGGCGTTTTTCGATCGATCGCGGCTGACCGGGCGCGCGCATGGGGCGCGCGTCGTTGGGTCGAGACTCCGAGGGGGCAATATCTTGCAATTCAAACAAATCGCATTGCTGATGGCGGCGGCCGTGCCCGCGGCCGCGAGCGCGCAGACGAGCGTGACGCTGTACGGCCGCGTCGACGGCGGCGTCGAATACCTGAACCACATCGCGACGCCGACCGGCAGCAAGTCGCGCTTCAGCGCCGAGGGCGGCGACTGGGGCACCAGCATGTTCGGCCTGAAGGGCGTCGAGGATCTCGGCGGCGGGCTGTCGACGGTCTTCAACCTGGAGACCGCGTTCCAGGTGATGAACGGCACGACGGGCGGCGGGCGGATGTGGTCGCGGCGCGCGTACGTCGGCCTGAAGAGCAATACGTGGGGCCAGCTGCAGGCCGGCCGCAACCTGTTCATCGACAGCGACGGCGTGTGGGAATTCGATCCGTTCGTCCAGCAGGCGTTTTCATCGGCGTCGCTCGTGCGCGGCCGCAACTGGCAGCAGACCAGCAACAACATCGAATATCACAGCCCGGTGATCGGCGGTTTCGACGTGCAGGCGCAGTACGCGTTCGGCAACCAGTCGCGCGGCTTCAACTACGGTGCGCCCGGCGATTTCGGCCGCTCGGACGGGATCATGATCTCGTACCACTCGCCGCTGCTCGACGTGCGCGGGATGTACGACGAACTGCGCGACAGCAACGGCAAGTTCAGCAACATCTTCTCGAGCTCGCGCGAATATTTCGTCGGCGCGAACGTGAAGGTGTCGCAGTTCAAGATCCAGGGCGCGTATACGCATTACCAGGCGCCGGACAGCCCCGCGGGCGTTCCCGATCGCGCCGATCACTACTGGCTCGGCGCGACCTGGACGGCGAACCCGCAATGGGCGGTGACGGGCGGCGGCTACTACGTGAAGGTCGGCGACGGCAATAGCGATGCGTCGCACGATCCGTCGGGCCACGCGATGATGTACGTGCTCGGCACGACGTACAACCTGTCGAAGCGCACGTTCCTGTACGGCACCGTTGCCTATGTGCGCAACGGCGGCAATTCGAACTTCTCGCTGCTGGCGACGCCGCGCGACGCGACGCCGAACACGAGCCCGATGGCGGGCGAGTCGCAGACGGGCGCGTATGTCGGGATGATGCATACGTTCTGAGCGGCGCGGGGCGGGCGCGATACGCAAAAGGCTTCGGCAGTGGATGCCGAAGCCCTTTTTTCGTGTGACGCGTATCAGTCGAGCACCTTGCCCGACTTTTCGTCCATGCATCGCAGCGCGAGCAGCGTCAGCACCCCGCAGCCGATCGCATACCAGGCGGGCGCGTTCGGATCGCCGGTCGCCGCGATCAGCCACGTGGCGAAGAACTGCGCGAAGCCGCCAAAGATCGCGACGCCGACGCTGTACACGAGCGCGCCGCCGGTCGCGCGCACCGCGCGCGGGAACAGTTCGCCGAGCATCGCGGCGGTCGCGCCGACGTTGATCGAATGCACGACGGACAGCGCCGCGATGATCGACAGCAGCGACGCGGCGCCCGGCCAGCGGTTCAGCGCGACGAACGCCGGATAGATCGCGAGCATCAGCGCGATGCGGGTCCACCAGGTGATCCGGTTGCGCCCGAACACGTCCGACAGATAGCCGCCGAGCGGCGTCACGACCATCATGATCGCGCCCGCGACGCAGCCGGCCGTCATCGACAGCCAGCTCGGCAGATGCAGCACCCGTACGCCGTAGATCGCCATGTAGAACACGATGATGTAGTGGATCGACGTGCCGCCGATCGTCACGCCGAGCCCCGCGAACACGGCCTTGCCGTGATGGCGCAGCACGTCCGCGAGCGGCAGCGACGCGACCTTTTCCTTCTGCGCGCTCGCCGCGGCCGGCACTTCCTCGACGGTGCGGCGCAGCCAGTAGCCGAGCGGCACGAACAGCGTGCCGATCACGAACGGCACGCGCCAGCCCCAGCTTTCGAGCTGCGCGGCGGAGAGCATCGACGTCAGCGCGACGCCGGTCAGCGCGCCCGCGAGCGCGGCGAGGCCCTGGCTCGAGAACTGGAACGACGCGTAGAACCCGCGGCGGTGCTGCGGCGCCTGTTCGAGCAGCAGCGTCGTCGACGCGCCGACCTCGCCGCCCGACGCGAAACCCTGCAGCAGGCGCGCGGCCACGAGCAGCAAGGGCGCCGCGATGCCGATCTGCGCATAGGTCGGCGCGACCGCGATCGTCGCGGTGCCGAGCGCCATCAGCAGCAGCGTCGCGATCATCGCCTTCTTGCGGCCGGCGCGATCCGCGTACATGCCGATCACGAGGCCGCCGAGCGGGCGCGTGACGAAGCCGACGCCGAAGCTCGCCACCGCGAGCATCAGTTGGCCGAACGACGATTGCACCGGGAAGAACAGCTTGCCGATCAGGATCGCGAAGAAGCTGTAGACAGTGAAGTCGTAGAACTCGAGCGCGTTGCCGACCGCGGCGGCGGCGATCAGACGGCGCTTTTGCGCGCCGGCGCGCGCGTCGGCCGGCGCGCCGGCGAGAGCAAGAGCGGACGTTTCCATGCAATTCCCCGATGAGCGCGAGAGCGCGTGATGAAGGGCCGTCAGGCCGCGAGCCAGGCTTCGGCCAGGTGGACCCAGTAGCTCGCGCCGATCGCGAGGATGTCGTCGTTGAAGTCGTAGCCGGGGTTGTGCACCATGCAGCCGCCCTTGCTGCCGGTGCCGTTGCCGATGAACGCGTAGCAGCCGGGGCGCGCTTCGAGCATGTACGCGAAATCCTCGCTGCCCATCAGCGGCGCCGCGTTGGCGTCGACGCGTTGCGCGCCGAGCATCCGGCGCGCAACGTCGGTCGCGAACGCGGTCGGCTCCGGATGATTGACGAGCACCGGGTAGCCGTAGCTGTAGTCGACCTCGGCCGTCACGCCGAAACTCTCGGCCTGGCCCTTCGCAAGCGCCTCGATGCGGCGCGCGAGCAGCGCGCGCACGTCCGCGTCCAGCGCGCGCACCGACAGCTTCATCACGACCGTCTCGGGAATGATGTTGAACGTCTCGCCGGCCTGCACGCTGCCGACCGTGATCACGGCCGCCTGCTGCGCGTCGATCTCGCGCGCGACGATCGTCTGCAGCGCGACCATGATGCTGCCCGCCGCCGACATCGGGTCGCGTGCGAAGTGCGGCATCGCGCCGTGGCCGCCGACACCGCGCAGCGTGATCGTCACGCGGTCGGCGGACGCCATCGCCGCGCCCGCGCGGAACGCCATGTCGCCGGCCGGGCAGCCCGGCATGTTGTGGATCGCGAAGATCGCATCGCACGGGAAGCGATCGAACAGGCCGTCGTTCATCATCGCCTGCGCGCCGCCGAAGTTCTCCTCGGCCGGCTGGAAGATCAGGTTCAGCGTGCCGGAAAACCGGCGCGTCGCCGCGAGGTGCCGCGCCGCGCACAGCAGCATCGCGGTGTGGCCGTCGTGGCCGCACGCATGCATCTTGTTCGCGTGGCGGCTCGCGTACGGCAGGCCCGTCGTCTCGGCGAGCGGCAGCGCGTCCATGTCGGCGCGCAGGCCGATCGTGCGCGCGCCTTGCCCTTCGCGCAGCACGCCGACGACGCCCGTCTTGCCGAGGCCGCGATGGACCTCGTAGCCCCAGCCGGCGAGCAGCTCGGCGACGAGATCGCTCGTCTGCGTTTCCTCGAACGCCAGCTCGGGATGGGCGTGGATGCGGCGGCGCACGTCGATCAGGTCGGGCGCGATCGCGGCGATGCCGGGGATGACGGGGTTTGCAGGCTGCATGGTGTCTCCGAAGGGGTGTTTGACGTACGTATGACGTCGAAGCATATAAATTTCTGTCGCCTACCAGAAGCTGATAAATTGCTTCGGTGCTCACCACAGGTTGCCGCTAGGGAACACCCTGAGATCGGCTGCCGGGCCCGGTGTCCGGGTTTCCACGGATCACGCATCGCCATGAAATATCACCAGTTGAAAGCGTTCGTCACCGTCGCGGACGAGGGCAGCATCCGCGCGGCGGCGCGCCGCCTCAACGTGTCGCCGGCCGCGCTGACCAAGGCGGTCAAGGAGCTGGAGCATGCGCTCGGCGTGTCGCTCGTCGTGCGCACCGCGCGCGGCGTGCAGTTGACCGGCTTCGGCCAGCAGCTCCAGGTGCGCGCGCGGTTGATCGTCGCCGAGATGCAGCGGGCGCGGGACGACATCGAGCAGGCGCAGGGCGCGACGACGGGCTCGGTGGCGGCGGCCATCACGCCGGCTGCGGCGGTGACGATCCTGCCCGACGCGTTCCGCGCGTTCCGGCGGCGTTTTCCGGTCGCGCGCGTGAGTTTCATCGAAGGTTTCCCGGGCGTCGCGCTGCCGCGGCTGCACGACGGCTCGCTCGATTTCGCGGTGGCGGTGGTCGTGCCCGAGCTGCTGGCGGCGGAGTTCGATCACGCGGAGCTGTATGCGAGCCGCTCGCTGATCGTCGCGCGCAACGGGCATCCGCTCGCGTCGGCGACGTCGCTCGCCGAGCTCGTCGACGCCGACTGGCTGATGAACCCGTCGCCGGAAAGCTCGACGCAGGCGCTGTTCAACTGCTTCGTCGCGCACGGCTTGCCGGTGCCGTCGCGCATCGTCGAGTGCCCGAGCTTCGGGCTCGCGCACAGCCTGATGACGGGCTCCGACCTGCTCGCGTCGATGCCGGAGCAACTGCTCGATGCCGACTGGGCGCGCGACCGGCTCGTGGTGCTGCCGATCCGCGACCGGCTGCCTGCCGTGTCGGTGCAGGTGGTGACGCGCCGCGACAGCCCGCTCACGCCGGCCGCATCGATGCTGCTCGATTGCCTGCGCGATTCGGCGCGCAGGCAAGGGCTGCGGTGAACGGGACGTTCACGGGTCAAACGCGCTTTGCCAGTCATCCTGAGCATTGGGGCCGCATGATGAACGGCGGCCCGGCGCAATTTTCGTGCGCGGCCGGCGAGCCGGTATCATAGCGGCCGGCCGGCGCCGCCGGCCGCTCTCCAACCATCGCCAACTTTCAGATTCAGCAACCAGAGGCGTTACATGACCAGTGCAACCCAATTCGACAACGTGTCGGTCGTCAAGCGTGCCAATGTCTACTTCGACGGCAAGTGCGTATCGCATACCGTGCTGTTTCCGGACGGCACGCGCAAGACGCTCGGCGTGATCCTGCCGTGCGCGCTCAACTTCGGCACGGACGCGCCCGAATTGATGGAAGTGCAGGCCGGCAAGTGCCGCGTGAAGCTCGACGGCAGCGACGCATGGCAGACCTACGGCGCGGGCGAGTCGTTCTCGGTGCCGGGCAAGAGCCGTTTCGACATCGAAGTGCTCGAAACGCTCGACTACGTCTGCAGCTATCTCTGACGACGTCGGCGCGCATGGCGCGCCGCCCGCCGTTCAATGAAAAAGCCCCGCGATTGCGGGGCTCGTTGTTTGAAGGGCCGTGCGAGGCCGTGCGCCGGACGCGTTACAGGCAGGCGTTGATGTCGCCTGCGGCATCGGCGCCCGCACCGCTGCCGGCACGGAAGCCGACCCAGGTCTTCGCGCCCGCGGTCTGGGCCGGGCGCACCAGCGCGGCCGCGCCGTTCGGCGGTTGCTGGCCCGGCGCGTAGACATCGGTCGCGAGGCCATTCGCGAGCACGTACTGCGAGACGACCTGTTGCTGGGATTTGTCTGCCCAGGTTTTCGCGATGCACGCCGAGACTTCCTGAGCAGGTTTCTGGCTTTGTCCCACGTTTTGCACGGCAGGCGACGGATCGGCCGCGTGAGCGGAAATTGCGATAGTCAGTGCGATGAGCGGTAAGTATTTCACGTTATCTCCCTCGGGTCGTGATTGATTGAGTGGGATGCGCAGCAGAACTGCACAAGTGAGATCGCACAGCGCGGATCGGGTTCAAGCAATTGCGCAACAAGATGTTAACGCGCTTGCCAAACGGCTGATCCAGTGCCGCGCCCTGGTCGTCTCGCTGCCCGAGCGTGGGATGGGTGAAGGGTCGCCGCGTGCGGCATTCGTGCGAATGCCGCGCGTCGACTCGTTATCGTGGGATGGATGATTGCAGGCCCCGTCGCATGGAGCCCATGATGACAAACTTTCGCAGATCGAACTGTCAAGCAAGTTCAAATGCGCGGGTCAACCGGCCTTGCGCGCGTTGGCCGGCACGATCGGGCGGAAGCGCTCGCGCTTGTGTTCGTCGTCGAAGTGCTGGAGCGCCGGCTTGATCAGGTCGCTGCGCGACACGAGGCCGGTCATGCGCAGCGATTGCGCGTCGTCGACGACCGGCAGCCGCTCGAGGCCGTGCACCGCGAGACGCGTCGCGACGAGGCGGCACGTTTCATGCGCGAGTGCGACCACGGGTGCGCGATCGGCCAGCACGTCCGCGATCGGCGTGCCGGGCGCGCGGCTCGCGCGCTGCGCGTCGAGCAGCGCGCGATCGACGACGCCGAGCAGGCGGCCGTCCTGCACGACCGGATACGCGCGGTGCGTCTGCCGCGCGCCGAAGAACGTTGCATCGACCTCCGCGAGCGTCGTCGCGGCATCGATCGCGACGATCGCATCGGCGCGCGTCATCACTTCGGCGACGTCGTGCCGCTCGAGCGGATCGACGCCGTATTCGCGATAGATGTGATAGCCGCGGCGCGCGATCTTCTCGGTCATGATCGAACGCTTCATCACGACGGTCGCGAAGCCGTGCGCGACGAGCGTCGCCGCGAGCAGCGGCAGCAGCGCGTTGGTGTCGTGCGTGAGGCCGAACGCGAACACGATCGCCGTCAGCGGCGCGCCGAGCGTGGCGCCGAGCGTCGCGGCCATGCAGACGAGCGGCCACAGCGCCGGATCGCCGCCCGGCAGCACCGGCGCGAGCACGGTGCCGAGCCCCGCGCCGAGCATCAGCAGCGGCGCGAGCACGCCGCCCGACGTGCCGGAGCCGAGCGCGATCACCCACATCACCGCCTTGACGACCAGCAGCGCGAGCGCGATCTGCAGCGCGATGTGCTGATGCAGCAGGTCGCCGATCACGTCGTAGCCGACGCCGAGCGCGCGCGGCTGCAGCCAGCCGCCGACGCCGATCACGATCGCGCCGAGCGCGGGCCACCACATCCAGTGCACGGGCAGCTTCGCGAACGCGTCCTCGACGCGGTAGAGCGCGGCCGACAGCCCGCACGCGAGCATCCCGGACAGCAGGCCCGCGACCACGCACGACAGCAGCGCGACCGGCGACGGCGCGGCGGTCGTCAGCGGAAACAGCGGCTCGACGCCGAAGAACACCGCGCGCGCGAAGCCGGCGACCGCGCACGCGAGCGCGACCGGCAGGAAGCTGCGCGGGCGCCATTCGAACAGCAGCAGCTCGACCGCGAGCAGCACCGCGGCGACCGGCGTGCCGAACACGGCGGTCATGCCGGCCGCCGCGCCTGCGACGAGCAGCGTCTTGCGCTCCGCGGCGGTGACCTTCACGCACTGTGCGATCAGCGAGCCGAGCGCGCCGCCCGTCATGATGATCGGCCCCTCGGCGCCGAACGGGCCGCCGCTGCCGATCACGACGCCGGACGACAGCGGCTTGAGCACCGCGACCTTCGGCGACATGCGGCTCTTGCCGAACAGGATCGCCTCGATCGCCTCCGGGATGCCGTGGCCGCGGATCTTTTCCGAACCGAAGCGCGCCATCATCCCGACGATCAGCCCGCCGATCACCGGCACCGCGATTACCCACGCGCCGAGCGCGTTGCCGGCCGGCGAATGGTCGGCGAACGAGAACCGCTGGAAGAAGAACAGGTTCGTGAACAGGTGGATCAGGCTCAACAGCACGAACGCCGCGAGCGTGCTGAGCACGCCGATCACGGCGGCGAGCAGCGCTATCCGGGGCAGGCGGTCGTTGGTCGCGAAATCGCGTTTGTGCGGGGCGTTCATCGTGTCGGACGTCGGCGTCAGTAATCGAGTTGGGGAACCTGGAATGCGCCCTTGAGCGATTTCAGCTCGGCGCGGTGCATCGCCGCGAGGCGCGCGAGCAGGGTTTCGCCGGCGGCTTCGAGATGGACCTCGACTTGGCGGCGGTCGGTGTCGCTCGGCTTGCGCTTCACGAGCCCGAGCGCTTCGCAGCGCGACACGAGCGCGACGACGCCGTGATGCTGCGCCTGCAGGCGTTCCGCGAGCTCGCCGATGGTCGCCCATTCGCGCTGCGGATAGCCCTTGATGTGCAGCAGCAGCAGGTATTGCAGCGGCGTCACGCCTTCGCTTTGCGCGGCGCGCTCGGAGAAGCGCTCGAAGCGGCGCATCTGGTAGCGGAATTCGGAGAGCTGCTCGAAATCGGATTTGTGCAGCGCGCGTCGGATGTCGGTCATCGTGATGGAGAAGGGAAAACAGTCGAGCGAATATATATCACAACATGATACAAATGCGCGAATTGCACCGGCGGCGGCGGCGCGGAACGCGCCGCGCGGCGGCGTCGGGTCATGCGGCTTCGAGCATCTGCGTTTGCTGGTACAGGCCCGTGACGAGATCGGTCTGGGTAATGATGCCGACGAGCCGGCGCGATGCGTCGACGACCGGAATGTGGTGGTGGCCCGAGTGCGTGAACAGCGGCACGAGCGCCGTGAGCGGCAGCGTCTGCGGCACCGACGCGACGTCGCGGCTCATCACCGTGTCGACGCTCGCCGGCTGGCCGCCGAACGATTCCGGCAGGCGCGCGGACAGGCGCTGCCACAGCGCCGTCGGGCGGCGCAGGTAGCGCGTCAGGTCGGCGCGGGTGACGATGCCGACCAGCCGGCGGTCCGCATCGACGACGGGCAGCGCCTTCACGCGATGGCGGTCGAGCAGCGTGAGGGCGGCCGTCACCGACGTCGACGGCGCGATGCTGATCGCGTCCTTCGTCATCAGGTCGGCGCAGGTGAGCTGGCCGAACGTGCGCGCGTAGGCTTGAAGTTCGGTTTCGCGCAGCAGCGCCTCGAGGTCGTTCGGATCGACGTCGAGCCATTCGCCGCGGCGCTTGAGCACCGCGTCGAGATCCTCGCGCGTGAAGCCGCCGCGTGCGCGCGCCGGCGCGCCGCCCGCCTGCGGCTTCGCATCGGGGCGCACGCCGCCGTGCGGATAGCGGTGGCCCGTCAGCGCGTGGTAGACGAGCGCCGCCGACAGCAGGATCGCCGATTGCAGCGCGATCGGCTCGAGCACGAAGCCGAAGCCGAGCCGGTGGATCGCCGGCCCGCCGAGCACGGCCGTCAGCGCGACCGCGCCCGACGGCGGGTGCACGCAGCGCAGCGCGAACATCCCGCCGATCGCGCACGCGACCGCCACCGCGGCGGCCGTGACCGGATCGGCGATCCACTGCGCGCACGCGACGCCGACCGTCGCCGCGACCAGGTTGCCGCCGATGATCGACCACGGCTGCGCGAGCGGGCTCGCGGGCACCGCGAACAGCAGCACCGCCGACGCGCCCATCGGCGCGACCAGCAGCGGCACGAGCCCCGGCACGCCGGGCACGACCTTCATCGTGAAGCCGACCGTCGCGATGCCGACCAGCGCGCCGGCGCACGAGCGCAGGCGCTCGCGCCAGCCGAGGGTCATCGGAAGAGGGGTGAAGCTGTGCAGCCATTGCTGCAGCGTGCGACGGGACGTGGAGGAGCCGGACGACATGGAATCCGTGAAGAAAGAAGGGGACGATGCGCGCGTGTTGGGGTACGGGGGTGCGGCATTATATCGCGTTGTGATATAAATTGCGGCGCAGCATCGAGGTGTTGCGAGGTGTTGCGGGCGCGCGCCAAGCGATGCTTTCGGGAAGCTTTCGCCGGATGAAAACTTCGGGCGCAGCAGCGCACGTTCGTCCGCAGCGGCGTACAATTCCGCGCACCGATTTCCCCCCGAACGTCCCGACCACGCATGCGATGCCCGCTCTCCCGCCTCTTCTCCGGCATGGGGAATCGCGTCGTCGTGGTTTCCGTCCGTGTTCCGTTCCCCACCTGACGCGAGCGCGGCCGACGCCTTCCCACTTACTTTCCCCCAAGCCAATTCAATGGACATGCTCGAAAACATGCGCCTGTTCGTGCGCGTCGTCGAAGCCGGCAGTTTCACCGCGGTCGCCAAGGAGATCGACGCGACCACCGCGCAGGTGTCGCGCGCCGTCTCGAACCTCGAGGCGCACGTGCAGACGCGCCTGCTGCATCGCACGACGCGCCACCTCGGCCTCACCGAGAGCGGCCAGCGCTATTTCGAGCGCGCGAAATCGATCCTCGCGGAAATCGACTATGCGAACGCGGAGGCGCGCAACGCGCTGCTGCGGCCGACCGGCAAGATGCGCATCCACGCGATGACGGGGCTCGGGCAGAGCCACGTCGTGTCGTCGATCGTCCGCTACCAGGAGGACAACCCGGACGTGTCGGTCGAGCTGACGCTCGCGCAGCGGATGCCGAATCTGGTCGAGGAAGGCTACGACGTGTCGATCGTCACCGCGTCGCAACTGCCGGATTCGGGTTATGTCGCGCAAACCTGCGGCACGAGCTGCAGCGTGCTCGTCGCGTCGCGCGAATACCTCGCGCGGCACGGCACGCCGCAGACGCCGGAAGACCTGCCGAAGCACACCTGCCTGCGGCTCGACACGCCGGCGTCGCCGGCCAGCGAATGGCGGCTCGAGCACAAGGACGGCGACGAGCAGGTGTTCGAGCTGCCGCCCGCGCCGTTCCAGGTCAACGTGCCGGACGCGCTGTGCGTTGCCGTGCGCGCCGGGCGCGGGATCGCGTGCGTCGCGTTGTATACGGTGCTCGACGATATCCGCGAGGGGCGGCTGATCCGCGTGCTGCCGGAATACCGGCTGCAGACGCTGAGCGTCTACGCGGTGTACGCGACGCGCCGCTATCTCGACGCGAAGATCCGCACCTTCCTCGAACACCTGCGCACGACGCTCACGCCCGCGCTGGAGGAAGACCTGCGCGAGCTGGACCGGCTGACCGTCGAGCACGCGCCGGACGGCCGCAAGCGCGCGTGAGCGTGGCGCCGTCGGCGGAGTGCGGCGATGCCCGCGCATCACGAGCCAATCGATCGATCCGGCATCTGAATGATTGAATTGCACCCGCTCCGCTGCTTCGTCGCGGTCGCCGAGGAACTGCATTTCGGCCGCGCGGCGCAGCGGCTCTTCATGACGCAGCCGCCGCTCAGCCGGCAGATCCAGCTGCTCGAGCACGTGCTCGGCATCGCGCTGCTCGAACGCAGCAGCCGGCCGAGCTGTATCTCGCGTGGCGCACGGACGAGGACAACCCCGCGTTGCCGCGCTTCAACGCGATGGTCGACGCGTTTTTCGCCGAGCGTGCGGAAGACGGGATGGTGTGACGCGGCGTGGTTGCATGGCACACTTCGGTCCGAAGCATTTCGCACCACCGAAGACGGAATCAGACGATGCTGATCGACGCCATCCGGAATTTCTGCGCCCGCTTGAAGCGGGAGATCGCGGCGGCCGCGACGCGGCAACAAGGCGATGCGCCGCCGGCGAAGCCGAAGGCGAAGCCACGACGAGCCGGCAAGAAGAAGCTGACCCGGCATCAAAAGGCGACGGCGGATCTCGCACGGCGGCAGATGGCGAAGGGCGTCGCCGTGCCGCAACGGCGTGACGACGCGCGCGAGGGTTTTGACTTGATAGGCGCGCAGATGGACATGCAGAACGCGCGCCGGGAAAACCACGATCTGGACTGGATCGGGGATATCGTCGACGCTGTCGTCGACAAACCGGCGAACGATGCGTCGTCGAAATAAGACCAATAACGAGGGCACAGATTGATCTGGTTGCTTTACCTGATTCCCGCCGCGATCGCGGCGTGGGTGGTGGTGTCGCGCTACGGCTTGCTGGCCGGCGGCGCAACAGCGGTCGCGGTGCTGATCGCACAGACCGCCATCCTGTCGAGGCTCGCGAAACGCGACGCGTCGGTCGAACCGCGCGTCGATCGCGACGCGGCGCAGTTCAAAAGACTGGCTGTACCAGGCGGCGCCCGTCATCTGTTCAATGAACTCCGGCATGTGATCGAACAATACGTGGACGTCGACGCCGGAACCGACGGCTCGGCCGCGTCGACGACGGACGATGACGACGCGCTCGTCGTGTTTCGCACGCGCGATCGCGCATGGTCCGGATTGCGTTGCGGCGGCGACAGCTTCCGCTTTCGCCACGGCGCGATCACCACCCTCGGAATCTTCGCGATCGATTCGGTTCGCGAGCCCGGCACCGGCTCATGCCAGGGGCTGCTGTGGTTCGACGTGAAGCCGCGCAACATGCCCGCCGAAGTCAACGGTCCCTACGTGAAGCGCGCATTCTTCGAGCTCGGTCCGGACTGCCGCGACAGCCTCGAGCCGATGCGCGCATGGGTGCCCGCGCTCGAGGCAATCGCGACGACGGTCGGCGCGAAGTTCGACGTCGTCGTTCATTCGGACGTTTGACGACCCGCGGGCAGTCATGCCGTTTTTCAGGAGGACATTCGATGGCGCATCGCCTGTATCTGTACAACCTCGACGACGTCGGCCGGACCAGCGCGCCATGCCTGGGCATGGTCGAATGGAACTACGACTTTCCGACCGTACTGAGCCCGTTGCTGTCGTCGTCGCCGTTCCTGGCGCGCAACCGCTGCAACGACACCGGCGAGGCCGACGGCCTCTATGCCGACGCGGCGGGCGGCAAGGCGCTGATGGCGCGGCTCTATGCGTTCCTGGAGCGCCACGCCGAGCGCCTGATCGACGATCCCGACGCGTTCCGCGAAGCGAAGCGGAAGATTCTCGCGTTCCTCGGCAATCGCGCCGTGCATCGCTACTTCCATCTCGACGCATGGGACGTGTTCAACCTGTCCGACGAGACGCACGCGGGCCAGGCGCAGGCGCTGCTGGCGCGCATCGAACGCGACAACGCGCGGATCCGCGCCGCGATCGACGCGGACGATCCCGCGCTGCTCGACGCTTGCGAAGGGCTGGCATGCGAGGACGTGACGAGCTTCCGCGAGCTGATCAATCAGCCGCACTACGACTACGGCTGGGAGCCGCTGACGTCGATCATCTACGACGAAGCGCTGGTGTTCGAGCAGGACGGGCGGCAGGGCGTGATGGCGGTGACGGGCGAGGTGCTCGCGCCGGCGCGCTATGACGAGATCGGCGAGTTCGATGCCTGGACGGACGTCGCGATCGTCAGGCAGGGCGACCGGTACGGCCACGTCGACACGACGGGGCGGGAGATCACGCCCGTGCGGTACGAGCAGGTGTGGGCGTTCTGGCATGGCGAGTTCGCGCGGGTCAAGCGGGACGGCAAGTTCGGCGTCGTCGATCGTCACGGCGTGGAGGTGGTGCCGTGCCGTTACGCGGAATTGACGGTCTTGCTCCATTTCGGCGAATGCTGTTGGGCAGCGCGCGAGCAGGCGCTGTGGGGTGTCGTCGACGCCGTGGGGCAATGGCGGCTGCCGGCCGAATTCGACGCGATCGACCATTCGACCGGCGTGATCTTCACGACACCCGCCGGCAGGACCGTGCCGGACGTCTATACCCGTCGCCTGGTGCGGGTGGGGAGTGCGCCGCAAGAGCAGGTCGAGGTCGTCGAGGCGAGCGACGTAAACGGCGGCAAGGCGTTTCGTTACCTGTTGCCGCAAGCCGGCGAAGACGGCGTGGCGCGCAGTGCGCTCGTCGACGAGAACGGCCATGCGCTGATCGCGCCCGGGGCGGTCGACGAGATCGCGACGTTCGCGCTCGGGGTGCTGCTGCGCTTTCGGCGCGGCGGGTGCTGGGGCATCGTCGATGTCGACGGCGTGGAGCGAAGCGCTGCGCGTTACGAGAGCCTGAGCCGGGCAGGCGTGCGGGACGGATGGCTGGCGATCGGCTTTCGCGACGGCAGCGCGTGGGTGGTGCACGACGACGGCGGCGAGGCGCCGCTGCCGCCCGCCGTCGCGAGCGAGCTGGCCGGGTATGACGACGCGAGCCTGTTCGACGATGCGCAGCGACGCGCATTGGCGCGCACGGCGTCGGGCGGCGGCTGTTGAGCGTCGCGCATCCACGCGGGAGATGTCACGCGCGCCGGGATTCAGTACACTGCCCCTTTTTGCGATAACGGGACATCGGCCGGTGCCCCGGATCGTATCGCCGCGTGCGCCGGGACGACCCGGCGCAGCCATCACTCGAAGAAAGACAACATCATGAGAGAACGTCCGCGCCATCTGCAGGGATTGCGGCAGGGCCTGCGCGTGCTGGCCTTCGCCGCGCTTGCCTGGATCGCCGTCCTGCTGGCCGCGCAACCGGCCTTCGCCGACGCCTTCGACAGCGCCGCCGAAGCGCAACGCTACCGCGCGTGGCTCGCGCAATTCGAGGCCGATTTCACGACGCTGCAGCAACGCAGCGCGTCCGGCGGGCCGATTTCCGACGACGAGTTCGAGCGGATCTTCGCGAAATCCGTCGTGCCGAAATCACGCGCGGTGCCGCTGCTGAAAACGGTCGCCGAGCATGCCGGCATCAGCGCGGGCGCGGGCTTCGCGGTCGCGGGCGCCGGCCGCATCTTCTTCGACGTGTTGCGCGAATCGGTGCCGGCGGGCGAAGGCGGAATCTATCCGGAGACCGATCCGAAGATCGCGGCGCGCGACCTGACCGTGTGGTACATGCACATCGGCACCGGCGGCGAGACCGCGGAACGCTACTTCAGCGATCCGAAGCGATTCAAGCCATACCATCTGCCGCCGCCGGGGACGCTCGAACGGAACGCCTATCCGTTCCTGCTGATGGACGACCGGCACGGCGCACTGCGGCTCGGCGGCGTCAGCGCCGAATTCTGGAACCTGATTGCGACGCTTCATGGCACACAATTCCAATAACGTTCGCCGGCGCCTGCGCGCCCATGCGTTCGCACTGGCGGCCGGCCTCGCGGCCGCGCCGTTCGCCCACGCGGTGTGCGATCCGTCCGACGCCGCGCTGGCCGCGATGACGTCCGTCGCGGTGGATTTTCCGCTGGACGACGCCGGCGCGCTGCTCGGGCTGGATGGTTCGCGCGTCAAGTCGTCGGACCTCGACGATCCGCTGCGCGTCACGCTCGACGCTCGCGCGCGCCCGACGCTGTGGGCGGAGCAGGTCGACTGGTCCGCCTACCGCCTGCCGGGCAAGCGCGTTGGCCCGACCACGCTGTTTTTCGACCAGGCGGCGGATGGCACGCGCCATCTGTGCCGCGTCGAGCAAAACGGGTTCACCGACGCGTTCGAGGACAAGCGCGAAGCGCTGCTGACCCGCGAGGAAAGCGATCGCTACGCGTACGACCGGCGGCATGGCGGGGCCGGCAATCGCGCCGCCGACGCGCGCGCGGCGGAGCCGGGCGATTACCGGCTCGAACGCAAGCTCGTGCTGCATTACGACAGCGCCGGGCGGCTGGCCGGCTTCGACACCTTCAGCCGCGACCGCGACGCCGGCGAACGCACGCCGCCGGCGCAGACCGGCCGCGTTTGCCTGCGCTACGACGCGCACGGCTGGCTGGCGGCGTCGGGCGCCGACGTGTGCGACGGCCGCGCCGGCGATCAGGCTGGGCTCGTCTACGTGCATGACGCCGACGGCCGCCTGCTGCGCGTGATACGGCGCGAAGACGGCGCCGTGCGGGTGCAAACTTTCGATGCGCAGGGCAAGCCGGGCGCGCTTTATCTCGCGTCGTCCGGGCAGAAGGCGCTGCCGCATCGCTTGCCGGAGATCCGCGGCGCGTACACGTACAGCCTGTCCGATCGCGAGCAGCGCACGCTGGTGCTCGACGGCCCGAATTGGACGATTCCACCTGTCGATTCCGACGATTACGCGTGGCGTTTCCTGCTGTTGCCGGGCGACGAGTCGGCCGGCGGCATCATTGCGTTCAGGGACGACGAGCTGCAGCTGCTCGCGGCCGGCAAGAGCGGCCGGAACGGCGGCGCGATCCGCCTGAGCGCGGCGCAGAAGCGCAGGATCTGGGAAGCCGCGCGCGACCGGCCGGGGCGTGTGATCTGGAACTACGCGCCGGGACAGGATCTCGTCGTGGTCGCGGCGATGCCGGACGCGGTGTGGCGGCAGTGTGCGGGAGCGTCCGACCGGACGCCGGACGCATGCGGGAAAGCGGGCGCCGCCGCGCGCAACCCATGACGTGGGCGGGACGCGGCCTTCAGCGTCCTCGCCTGACCGGACAGGCGGCTTTCAGTCGAGCGGCCTGATCGCGCGCGCCGCGCAACGGCAGGCGAAGGGGATCGCCTTCGCCTTCGACGTCGATCCGGAGTTCCCGGTCGTCGTCGAACAGGCGATAGAACCGCGCGCGGTCGGTGATTTCCGCGACGGCGTACATGTCGAGATCGGACGGCGCGAGGGCGCCGCGGCTTGAAACGCGCGCGCTGTTCGACGCAAACGTGACGCGCACGCGCTGGCCGTCATGCCGATCGGCGCCGTTCACCAGCACCGAGGCCCGAAGCCGCCCGGCTTCGCAGATCACGTAGAGCACGTTGCCGTCGGTGTCCATGTCGCCGTAATACAGCAACGGATCGTCGAAATGCCAGGCTCCGATGGCATCGTCCGGCGCGCCGGCCGGCTGCGCGTGCCCCACGGACAGGTGCAGCGTCAGCAGGATGCCGAGCAGCCGGACGGGAAGGTTTCGCATCACGCTTGATCAGTGCGTGACCGACAGGAACAGATAGGCGGCGAACAGCGACAGGTGCACGACGCCGTGCAGCACGGTCGTGCGTCCGGCGCTGAGCGTCAGCGTGCTGACGAGCAGCGTCAGCGACAGCAGCACGGTTTCCATCGCGCCGATGCCGAGCGTGAGCGGCTGGCCGACCCAGATGAACACCGCGGCGACCGTCGGAATCGTGAGCCCGATGCTCGCGAGCGCCGAGCCGAGCGCGAGGTTCATGCTGGTCTGCAGGCGATTCGCGCGCGCCGCGGCGACGGCCGCGAGCCCTTCGGGCAGCAGCACGAGCGCGGCGATCACGATGCCGACCGCGGCTTCCGGCAGGCCGAGCTGCAGCACCGCGTGCTCGACGGCCGGCGACAGCAGCTTCGCGAGCAGCACGACCGCGACGAGGCTGACGAACAGCAGCAGCAGGCTGACCAGCGCGGTGCGGCTGCTCGGCGGCGCCGCGTGGACGGATTCGTTCGCGCTGTCGTGGTCGGCGAGGAAGTAGTCGCGGTGGCGCACGGTCTGCACGAACACGAACACGCCGTACAGCACCAGCGACGACACGCCCGCGAATGCGAGCTGCGACCGCGAAAACAGCGGGCCCGGCGCGGCGCTCAGGTAGTTCGGCATCACGAGCGACAGCACCGACAGCGACGCGAGCACCGCGAGCGCCTTGCTCGCGCCGCGCCCCTGGAAGTCCTGCTCGCCGTGCCGCCAGGCGCCGACGAGCAGGCACAGGCCGACGATGCCGTTGCAGATGATCATCACCGCGGCGAACACGGTGTCGCGCGCGAGGCCGGATTTCTCGGGGCCCGCGCCGAGCATCACCGATACGATCAGCGCGACTTCGATGACGGTCACGGCGACGGCGAGCACGAGCGTGCCGAACGGTTCGCCGACGCGGTGCGCGACGACTTCGGCATGGTGGACCGCAGCGAACACGGCGCCGGCGAGCGCGGCCGCGAACAGTGCGATGACGAGACCATCGGCCGGCACGACGCGCGACAGCGCGAGCACCAGCCAGGCGGCAAGCGGGGCCCAGAGGGTCCAGCGCGGGAGCAGGTTGGACGACATCGGCATGGAGGGTTTTCCTTATTCGAGTGGCGGCGTTCGATGCGCCGTCACGGGTTGGACGAAGCCCGGCCGGACAACCGCCGAACGAGAGCGATGGAACTGAAAGGCGGCGGCGCGGACAAGCGCCGGGCCGGGTTCGCCGTTGCGACGCGGCAGGTGGCGAGGGGGCCGGAGCCCGTCGCGCCGGCGCCGGTCGCATCGAACCGGTTCGATGCGACTGGCCGCCGGAAGCAGGGCCGGATCGCCGCCCGGCAAGGCCAGCGGCTCTGGTCCGGCCCCGAAGGAATGGCCGGCGATGCGCGGCAATGGCGGCGTGGCATGCGGTTTCTCCCTGAAATCCCGCGGGTTGCGGGATTTTATCAGGCGGATGCGCGCCGCTATCCGAAAATCGAATTCTTACGTTGACCTTTCGGTTCGAAAAAAGTGCCGATGAATTTTCATTTTTCGTCATTGCGGATTCGGTAACGGTCTTTTACGTGACGAATCCGGGCTCGCCCTGACATAAATCTACCGACCGGTCGGTTTATAATCGCCGACATTCCCACTTCCTGACGGATCGCAAGCGATGGCTGTTTTCTCTGCACAATCGGTAAACCCGGGCGCGCTGGCGCCGGCGGCGGTCGTCGGCGTGATCGGCGCGGGCGCGATGGGCGCGGGCATCGCGCAGGTCGCGGCGGCGGCCGGCCATCCGGTACTGCTGTACGACCTGAACGAAGCGGCCTGCGACAAGGCGCTCGCCGGGATTCGCGCGCAGTTCGCGCGTCTCGCGGAGAAGGGCCGGCTCGACCCGGCGCAGGCGCAAGCCGCGGCGAACCGCGTGAGCGCGGTGCGCGCGCTGGCCGACTTCGCGCCCGCCGCGCTGGTCGTCGAGGCGGCGGCCGAGCGGCTCGACGTGAAGCGCGAGATCTTCGCGACGCTCGAACGCCATGTCGACGACGCGTGCCTGCTCGCGACCAACACGTCGTCGATCTCGATCACGGCGATCGCGGCCGGCCTGCGCGCGCCGCAGCGGGTCGCCGGCCTGCATTTCTTCAATCCCGCGCCGCTGATGGCGCTCGTCGAGGTGGTCAGCGGGCTCGCGACCGCGCCCGAGGTCGCGCAGGTGCTGTACGACACCGCCGCCGCGTGGGGCAAGCGGCCGGTGCTGGCGAAGTCGACGCCGGGCTTCATCGTCAACCGGGTCGCGCGGCCGTACTACGCGGAGGCGCTGCGCGTGCTGAACGAGCAGGGCGGCGCGCCCGCGTCGATCGACGCGGTGATGCGCGAAGCGGGCGGATTCCGGATGGGGCCGTTCGAGCTGATGGACCTGATCGGCCACGACGTGAACTTCGCGGTGACCGAATCGGTGTTCCGCGCGTACTTCAACGATCCGCGCTTCACGCCGTCGCTGATCCAGCAGGAACTCGTCAACGCGGGCTTCCTCGGCCGCAAGTCCGGCCGCGGCTTCTATTCGTATGCGGACGGCGCGACGCCGCCTGCGCCGGACGTCGAGCCGCCGTGCGACGCGCCCGCGGCCGTCACGCTGTTCGCGCAGGACGGCCCGGCCGATGCGCTGCGCGCGCGCGTCGCCGAACGCGTGGCCGGCGCGCGGCACGCGGATGCCCATCCCGACGACCTGCTCGCGACGGCCGGCCGCGCGTCGATCGCGCTGACCGACGGCCGCACCGCGACCGAACGGGCCGCGCAGACGGGCGTGGCCGACCTCGTGCTCGTCGACCTCGCACGCGACTACGCGCAGGCCGGGCTCGTCGCGCTGACCCGTGCGCTCCAGTGCAGCGACGCGGCCTATGCGGACGCGGTCGGCCTGTTCCAGCAGGCGGGCTTTCGCGTGGTCGGCCTGGCCGACGTGCCGGGCATGATCGTGATGCGCACCGTCGCGATGCTCGCGAACGAAGCGGCCGACACGGTGAACCAGGGCGTGTGCTCGCCCGCCGACCTCGATCTCGCGATGGAAAAGGGCGTCAACTATCCATGCGGCCCGCTCGCGTGGGCCGACGCGATCGGCATCGCGCGCGTGCATCGCGTGCTGTCGCATCTGGCCGCGAGCTACGGCGAGGATCGCTACCGCGTGTCGCCGCGCATCGCCGCGCTGCGCGCGGCCGGCCGCGCGTTCCGGTCCTGACCGCCGCTTTCCCCCGATCACGATAACGACATCACTCCACTGGAGGAGCTCCCCGATGACTGCCCCGACGCATCCGATGGCCGCGCTCGACCCGATCGAGACCGCGAGCCGCGACGAACTCCAGGCGCTGCAGCTGCAGCGGCTCAAGTGGTCGCTGCGCCACGCGTACGACAACGTCCCGCACTACCGTCGCTCGTTCGACGCGGCGGGTGTGCATCCGGACGACCTGGCGACGCTCGCCGATCTCGCGAAATTCCCGTTCACGACGAAAACCGACTTCCGCGACAACTACCCGTTCGGGCTGTTCGCGGTGCCGCGCCAGCAGGTGGTGCGCGTGCACGCATCGAGCGGCACGACCGGCAAGCCGACCGTGGTCGGCTACACCGCGCGCGACATCGACACCTGGGCGAACGTGATCGCGCGCTCGATCCGCGCAGCGGGCGGCCGCCCCGGCGACACGCTGCACAACGCGTTCGGCTACGGGCTGTTCACGGGCGGCCTCGGCATCCATTACGGCGCGGAGCGGCTCGGCTGCATGGTCGTGCCGATGTCGGGCGGGCAGACCGAGAAGCAGGTGCAGCTGATCCGCGATTTCGAGCCGAGGATCATCCTCGTCACGCCGTCGTACATGCTGAACCTGATCGACGAGATGGTGCGGCAGGGCATGGACCCGGCCGAGTCGTCGCTGAAGATCGGCATCTTCGGCGCCGAGCCGTGGACGCAGGCGCTGCGCGAGGAAGTGCAGGCGCGCGCCGGCATCGACGCGCTCGACATCTATGGGCTGTCCGAAGTGATGGGCCCGGGCGTCGCGTGCGAATGCATCGAGACCAAGGACGGCCCGGTGGTCTGGGAAGACCATTTCTATCCCGAGATCATCGACCCGGTGACGGGCGAGGTGCTGCCGGACGGCAGCGAGGGCGAGCTCGTGTTCACGTCGCTGACGAAGGAAGCGATGCCGGTGATCCGCTACCGCACCCGCGACCTGACCGCGCTGCTGCCGCCGACCGCGCGCACGATGCGCCGCCTCGCGAAGATCACCGGCCGTTCGGACGACATGATGATCATCCGCGGCGTGAACGTGTTCCCGAGCCAGATCGAGGAGCTGGTCGTCGCGCAAGCGAAGCTGTCCGGCCAGTATCAGCTGACGATCTCGCGCGACGGCCACATGGACCGGCTCGATCTCGCGGTCGAGCTGCGTTCGGAAGCGGGCGCCGGCGTGCCGGACGGCGAGCGCGCCGCGATCGCGCGCGAGCTGCAGCACCGGATCAAGACGATGGTCGGCGTGTCCGCGGGCGTCACGGTGCTGCCGGCGGGCGGCATTCCGGCGACCGCGACCGGCAAGGCCAGGCGCGTGATCGACCGGCGGCATGCCGCGTGACCCCATTGACTGACCGATTACCTGAGCGACTACCCGAGGAAACCTGTTCGATGGATGGATTGAAGACCCTGGCCGTCAGCGTCGATGCGCGCGGCATCGCGACCGTCGCGCTCGCGCGCGGCGACGTGCTCAACGCGTTCGACGAGACGATGATCGCCGAGCTGACCGACGCGTTCACCGCGCTCGGCGCGCGCGACGACGTGCGCGCGATCGTGCTGCGCTCGGACGGCCGCGCGTTCTGCGCGGGCGCCGACCTGCAATGGATGCAGCGCGCGAGCGCGAACGACGCGGCGGCGAACCTGCGCGACGCGGAGCGCTTCGCGGCGATGATGCGCGCGATCCGGCAGTGCCCGAAACCGACCGTCGCGCGCGTGCAGGGGCATGCGTTCGGCGGCGGCGTCGGCCTGTGCGCCGCGTGCGACATCGTGATCGCGAGCGACCACGCGCGCTTCGCGGTCAGCGAGGCGCGCTTCGGCATCCTGCCGGCCGTGATCGGCCCGTATCTGGTCGAGGCGGTCGGCCAGCGCCAGGCGCGCCGGCTCGCGCTGACCGCGACGCAGTTGAGCGCGGGCGAGGCGGTCGCGATCGGCCTGATTCATCAGGCCGTGCCGCTCGATGCGCTCGACGATGCGCTCGCCAGGACGCTCACGGAGCTGAGCCGCAACGGCCCGCACGCGCTGATGGAGATCAAGCGCTTCTTCGATACGATCGGCGAGTATCCGCCGTCCGACGAACGCGCGGCGTTCACCGCGCAGACGATCTCGCGCGTGCGCGCGACGGACGAAGCGAAGGAAGGCTTCGCCGCGTTCTTCGCGAAGCGGGCGCCGGCCTGGGAGGCGGGCGGCGCGTAAGCGAGGACGCCCGGCGCGGCGGGCTGCCGACGCTCATCCGCCGCGCCGCAATCGGGGACGGTTGCTCTACAATGCGTGACCCGCGGCGCGCCGCCGAATCCGACCTGACCGATTCCCCGTCCGATGATCGTCAACCGTCTTATCTCCGAGATCCTGTTCGGCTTCACCGGCCTGATGGGCATCATCAACCCGATCGGCATCGCCTTCCTGTTTCTCGAACGCACCGAGTCGCTGACCGAGCAGGAGCGCGACATGCTCGCGAAGAAGGTCGCGTTCAATTCGTTCATCGTGCTGCTCGTCGCGTTCTTCGCCGGCACGCCGGTGCTGCATTTCTTCGGAATCTCGATGGAAGCGCTGCGCATCGGAGGCGGCTTCGCGGTGGCGGTGGCGGGGTGGCGCATGCTCAACGAGCCCGACGTGCCGGGTGGCGGCGATACGCCGGTCAAGCCGATCGACGTGTCCACCGTGATGAAGCGCGCGTTCTTCCCGCTCACAGTGCCGCTGACCACCGGCCCCGGCTCGATCGCCACCGCGATCGCGCTCAACGCGAACCGCACGCACAAGCTGTCGGAGTTCGCGCTGTCGAGCCTCGTGTCGATCGCGGTGTCCGCGCTCGTCGCGCTGGTGATCTGGCAGACCTATAGCCGCTCCGCGTTCCTCGCGCGCTACCTCGGCACCGAAGGCACCAAGGTCGCGATGCGCGTGTCGGCATTCCTGCTGCTGTGCATCGGCGTGCAGATCATGCTGACCGGGTTCTCCGAGTTCCTGCAGCCGATCGCCGACCAGGTCAAGTAAGCATCCTTGGCGTTCAGCGCGCCGCGGCCAGCATCGGATACGTGAACAGCCCGAAGTGGACGACGTTCAGCCCCGCGTGCGCGAGCGCGGCGGCGAACAGGCCGCCCCGGCGGTACGCGATGCCGTAGCCGACGCCGGCCACCGTGCCGAGCACGATCCATTGCCAGCCGGCCGCCGCATGGGCCGCGCCGAACAGCGCAGCGCCCGCGGCCAGCGCGGCCCACGGTCCCCAGGAGAACGCGCCGAGCGCGCGGGTCAGGCCGCCTTGCAGGTAGCCGCGGAACAGCGCTTCCTCGGCGAGCGTCACGAGCAGCACGTTGTTCGCGAGCCAGAGCCAGCCGGCCGCCGGCCATTTGGGCGCCCAGCCGACCATGCCGAACGCGGTCGCGCCGGCGAGGCACGCGGCGGACGTCGCGAGCGCGGCGACGATGCCCACACGCAGCGCGCGGGCCGGCGACACGGCCGGATGGACCCACGGCAGCACCCACAGCAGCCACAGGCCGGCGAGCGGCTTGTCGAGATTCAGGTACATCGTGAACGGCGCCGCGTCCGGCGTGAAGCGGATCGGGTCGATCACGCGCGGATTGTGGAAGCCGGGCAACAGGTGCAGGCTCAGCGCGATTGCGAGCGCGAGAAAGACGGCATGCGCGGTGAAGCGCACCGCGGCCGGACGCGCGGGCGCGACGCCCCACGCGGCCAGCGCGAGCAACGCCAGCGGCGCCAGCGCGAGCGGCGCGAGCTGGCCGAGCGCGAGCGCGCCGGCGTAGCCGGCTGCGCCGAGGATCAGGCTGGGGACGCGCAGCGGGCGGCACCAGGCGAGCGCCGCGGCGGCGAAGATGGCGATCCAGGTTGCGATGAACGGGACGGTCGATACGGACATGAGCGGCGGCATTCCTCCGATGAAATGCCGCGCATCATACAGGACTGCGTATTGCATCTACAAAAGCGCGTCTACAAAAGCGCGCCCGCAGCAAGTGCGCCGGCCGTCAGCGCCCGGCGGGTTCGGTGAAGCCTTCGCGGGTCGGGATGTCGACGCTGTTGCGCGTGCGCATGCGGCGCCGGTACCAGAAGGTCCACATCAGCAGGCCGCCGAAGATCGAATAGCCGGCGACCGGCGACACGACCAGCACGCGCTCGACCGGCCAGTTCACGACCATCCAGCAGCGCAGCAGCATCTCGATGCTGAGCCCGGCGCCCCACGCGAACGTCATCAGGCGCAGCGTCTGCCGCAGCACCGGCTGCTCGTCCCAGACCGCCTCGAAGCGCGCGGCGCCGCCCGCCATCTGGCGGGCCACGGTGGCGCGCGCGAGATAGAAGATCAGCGGCCGCTCGCGCACGAGCGACAGCAGGAAGATGATGCCGATTGCCCCCGACGCGAACGATTCGCGCATCAGCAGCGCGCGCGGGCTGCCGCCGAGCGCCATCGCGACGATCGACAGCGCGATGCCGAACAGCACGACGGCGCTCACCGCATCGACGCGGCGCGCGCGGACGAATTCGACGATCGACCAGACGACGGGCGGGACGGCCGACGCATAAAGCGCGCCGGTTTCGCCGAAATGGGGATGGGCAAAGTGGTAGGCGACCCAAGGCAGCAGCAGGTTGACGACGAGTTCGAGGGCCAGGCCGGCGCGCGCTTTCACGGTGGGATTCCAGATGATGGGTTCGGATGCCCGAACCGAATGGAATCCAGTATATCGAGATTCACGCGCCGTCTGCAGGTGGGACGGGACCGGATAGGGAGGTTCCTCCCGGTGCGCGCCGCATTGCCGCCCGGGTGCGCGTTTCACCGGGCGGCCGTCGCGCTCGCGTTACTCCAGGTCCTTCCGGTACTGGATGAAACCCGCGTTGGTCGCGAGCCGGTCGTACAGCGCGCGGGCCGTCGTATTGGTCTCGTGCGTGAGCCAGTACACGCGGCTCGCGCCGGCGTCGCGCGCCCGCGCATACACGGCCTCGATCAGCGCGCCGCCCGCGCCGCGTCCGCGCGCGTCGGCGGCCGTGTAGAGGTCCTGCAGATAGCAGTACGGCCCCTCCGTCCAGCACGAGCGGTGGTACAGCGCGTGCACGATGCCGACCAGCGCGCCCGCGTCGTCGAACGCGCCGAGCACGAACATCGGTTCGGCGGGGTCCATCAGGCGCGCCCAGGTCATCGCGAGCACGGCGTCGCTCGACGCGGTGTCGTAGAAGCGCCGATACGCACACCACAGCGGCCGCCACGCGGCTTCGTCGGCGGCCTCGAGCGGCCTGACCGCGATGCGCGTCGCGCTGTCCGCGCGGCGGGCGGCGTCGCGCGCGTTCGCCTGCGCGTGGCGGATCGCGGCGAGCGACGCGCGCTGCGCGCCTTCCCCGTCGAAGTTGGCGGGCGACAGCCACGCGTCGAACGCCGCCGCGAGCGCGGGCCATTCGCCGTCGACGATTGAGTACCACGCGGTGTCGCGATTGCGGCCCTTGTAGACGAGCGCCTGCCGGAAAGTGCCTTCGTAGCGGAAGCCGAGCCGCTCGGCCGCGTGGCGGGACGGCGCGTTCAGGCTGTCGCATTTCCATTCGTAGCGCCGGTAGCCGAGCGTGTCGAACACGTGCCGCATCAGCAGGTACTGCGCCTCGGTCGAAATCGGCGTGCGCTGCAAGGCCGGCGAGAACGTGACCGAGCCGACCTCGATC
This sequence comes from Burkholderia sp. MSHR3999, assembly GCF_000833595.1. Classification (NCBI taxonomy): domain Bacteria; kingdom Pseudomonadati; phylum Pseudomonadota; class Betaproteobacteria; order Burkholderiales; family Burkholderiaceae; genus Burkholderia; species Burkholderia sp. MSHR3999. Next base: position 1,529,988 of record NZ_JRFO01000007.1, on the reverse strand, counting down.
ACGCCGTTGGCCGGGTCGATCCGCATCAGCGCGAGCGTGCCGACCGCGCGGCCGCTCGCGACGTCGATCACCGCGAAATGCATCGGGTCGGTGCTGGCGGCGGCAGTGTGCGCATACGCGCGATAGCTCGCTTCGTCCGTGTACGGCCCATGCGCCAGATAGGTCCAGTTGCGGCCGTCGGGGGCCGCGGCGTACGCGGCGTACAGATCCGCCGCATGACGCTCGGCGTCGAGCGGCTCGATGCGGCAATGACGCCCGTGGAGCGTGACGGGCTGCGGGCGTGGGCGGGCGGACCAGTCGGGCAGCGGCTGCCCGACTGGCTGTTGGTAGGCGTTGGTCGTGGACAAGGTCGATCTCGCTTCGTGGACACGGCCGGCGACGTACCGGCCTGAAGACGATCGTAGTGCCGGCGAGGTACCATGAAAAGCGCCAGCGACTCCACAATTTATGGTGCCACGCCTTTCATGACTCCCGCCTTGCCTTCCGACGACGTCCTTCCGCAGCTCGATGCGCCGCTGTCGCGTGCGCGGGGCGCGCCTTCGTTGCAGCGGCAGCTTTTGCGCCGCTTGCGCGACGCGATACTCGGCGGCGCGATGCCGGCCGGCGCGCGGCTGCCCGGCACGCGTGCGCTGGCCGACACGCTCGGCATCTCGCGCAACACGGTGACGGCTGTCTACGAGCAGCTCGTCGCCGAAGGCTTCCTGCAATCGGACCGCCGCGGCACGCGCGTCGTCGGGCTGGCGCGCCGGGCCGAGCCGCGCCGGCGCTCGGCGCCGCCGGCCGTCGCGCAGCGGCTCGGCCGCATCCGCCCGGCCCGCATCGACGGGGGCGGCGAATTCGACGGCTTCCGTCCGGGCGTGCCCGCGCTGGCGCATTTTCCGGTCGATGCGTGGCGCCACGCGATCGACCGCGCGCTGCGCCGCGCGGGGCGCGAGCAGCTCGGCTACGGCGATCCGCTCGGCGAGCCCGCGCTGCGCGAATCGATCGCCCGGCATCTGGCGGTGACGCGGGGCGTGCGTTGCGACCCCGAGCAGATCGTGATGACCGAGGGCGCGCAAGCCGCGATCGCGCTGTGCGTGCAGTTGCTGACCAACCCCGGCGACACCGTGTGGGTCGAGGAGCCCGGCTACCGCGGCGCGCGCACCGCGATGCAGGCGGGCGACCTCGACGTGGCGCCGATGCCGGTCGACGCGGAAGGCTTGCGCGGGGAGGCTGGCGACTGGCGCGACCGGACGCCGCGCCTCGTCTACACGACGCCGTCGAACCAGTTTCCAACCGGCGCGGTGCTGTCGATCTCGCGCCGGCTCGCGCTGCTCGACGCCGCGCGCCGGCATCGCGCGTGGATCATCGAGGACGACTACGACAGCGAATTCCGCCACACCGGCGAGCCGATCGGCGCGATGCAGGGGCTCGCGCAGGATTCGCCGGTCCTGTATGTCGGCTCGTTCAGCAAGACGATGTTTCCGGCGCTGCGCATCGGCTTCCTGGTGCTGCCGGAAGCGCTACTGCCCGCGGTGCGGGCCGTGCTGCCGGAGCTGCTGCGCGGCGGGGTGCGTCACGTGCAGCTCGCGCTGGCCGACTTCATCGAGAGCGGCGAATACGGGCGGCACCTCGGACGCATGCGCCGGCTGTACCGCGATCGCCGCCTCGCGCTGCTGGCCGCGCTCGACAGCGCGCTGAGCATCCCGCATCGCGTCGAGGGCGGGCCGTGCGGCCTGCATCTGACGCTGCGCCTGCCGACGCGGTACCCGGATCGCGCGCTCGTCGACGCCGCGCGTGCGCACGGCATCGTGCCGTATCCGCTGTCGGGTTTCTCGATGCGCGCGGAGACGGCGCTCAACGGGCTCGTGCTCGGTTTCGGCAACACGTCGGCGGATGCGTTCGAGCCGCTGTTGCGCACGCTGTCGGTGCTGGCGAAACGGATCGGCGGGCGCTGATCCGGCCGTCGCCGGCGGGGTTGGCGAACCGTCGGAGTTGTGCGGATTGACGAAGCGGCCTGTTTGACCGGAACGAATGCCGCCGCCGTTTCGCGGCCGATGCACGGCCTGTTCGAGCCGTCGTCGATTCGTATGCTCTGGCGCGCGGCGTGGACTATAAATGGAGTCGTGTGCTGGTGCTTGCCGGCCGCCTGCGCGTTTCGCGCATCGCGCGGCGCGGCGACTGCCCGGGGGAGGTGCACCGTGGTTCGCCTGACGCTTGTCCGCGCCGTGCTTCGCGCCGCGCTGATCGGGGGCGTGTTTGCCGTCTGCCTGGGCCTGCAGCCCGTGGCCGACGCGGCGAGCCCCGCGAAGGAACGACGCGCGGCGCCGCCCGCCGCGTCGCCCGTCGATCTCCCTGCGATCGTCGAGCGCTACGGCCCGGCCGTCGTGTACATCAGTGCGGCCTCCGCCGAGCCGCAAGCGCCTGCGCCTGCCGCGCCGGGCGTCGCGGCGCTCGATCCCGACGATCCGCTCGCTGCCTTCTTCCGGCGCGGCGTGCCGCAGCCGCCGCCGACGCCGGAGACCGCGCCGCGCACGCTGTCCGGCAGCGGCTCCGGGTTCATCGTCAGCGCCGACGGGATGATCCTGACGTCCGCGCACGTCGTCGACCAGGCCACCGACGTGACGGTGCGGCTGACCGACCGCCGCGAGTTCAAGGCGACGGTCCTGACCGTCGACGCGCAGAGCGACGTCGCGGTGCTGCGGATCGACGCGACCAAGCTGCCGGTGGTCCGGCTCGGCGATTCGTCGAAGGTGCGCGTCGGCGAGACGGTGATCGCGGTCGGCTCGCCGGACGGCACGGGGAACACGGTCACCGCCGGCATCGTCAGCGCGACCGCGCATACGCTGCCGGACGGCAGCGCCTTCCCGTTCTTCCAGACCGACATCGCGGTCAATCCCGACAACTCGGGCGGGCCGGTGTTCAATCGCGCCGGCGAGGTGATCGGCATCGCGGTGCAGGTCTATACGGGCGCGGACCGCTATTCGAGCCTGACCTTCGCGATTCCGATCGGCCTGGCGGCCAGGGTGCGCGCGCAACTGCAGACGCAGATGCAGGCGCAGCGCAATCCGTCGGGGAATGCGCTCGGCATCGACGTGCAGGACGTCGGCGCGGGGCTCGCGGCCGCGTTCGGCCTGCCGCGGCCGGCAGGCGCGCTCGTCAACGCGGTCGAGCCCGGGTCGCCGGCCGCCGCGGTCGGCGTGAAGCCCGGCGACGTGATCGTGCAGATCGGCAACCGGCCGATCGGTCACTCGGCCGAACTGAGCGACTATGCGGCGGCGTTGCCGCAAGGCGCGAAGACGCCGCTCAGGCTGATCCGCAACCGCAAGGCGATCACGCTGACGGTGACGGCCGGCGCGGGCGGCCCGGCGGGGGCCGCCGGCGCGGCCGAAGCGGGCGCCGACATGGGCGGCGGCGCGCGACCGGCCGAAGGCGGCGGCGATCGTCTCGGCCTGACGATGCATCCGCTGTCCGACCAAGAGCGCCGGTCGACGGGGCTCGCGGTCGGGATGATGGTGGACGACGCGCGCGGCCCGGCTGCCGCCGCCGGCATCCAGCCGGGCGATGTCGTGCTGGAGCTCAACGACACGCTGCTCGAAACGCCGGACGACGTCGCGGCGCTCGAAGCGAAGGGCGGGAAGGTGATCGCGGTGCTGATCCAGCGCAACAACGCGCGCAAATTCGTATCGGTGCGAATGCGCTAGAGGTTGTTGCGAAGGGATGCGAGGCGGCAGATGCGTCGTCGCGGGCCGGGCCGTTTCAGGACGATCGCGGCTGTGTCGACGCGAGGTTCACCCAAGTCTGCAAGCCGGACGCGATCGCGTCGAACGAAGGCCGGCTCTCGACATCTTCACTCAGGCAAGCCGCCGCGAGCGCTTCAAGCTCGCGACGGGCGGGCAGCCTGGCGGCGTCGCAGCGTTCGATCAGTTCGTCGAGCAGGCAACCGAATGCGCGGACTTCGAGCCGCTGCAGCGCCGCGCCGAGTGCAGCATCGTTGGCGTCGTAAAAGGACGCCGCGCCGAAATCGCCCAATAACGCCTGCCCCGCGCCGCGATGCAGGATGTTGTGCGCGTACAGATCGCCATGCAGGATGCCGCGCTCATGCAGATGATGCGCCGCCGACGCGATGCCGTGCGCGATACGCAATGCCGATGCGGGATCGAATCGTGCGTCGTCCGCATAGACGTCGCGCGTGCAGGACGCGAGGCTCGGCGGCGCGGCGAGGTTCGCGAACGCGGGATCGATCAGTTCCATCACGAGACCATGCGCGTGCGCCGGATGGTCTTTCACCTTGCCGATCACCGGGATCAAGTTCGGGTGCTGGCCGGCATGGATGCAGGCCGCCATCTCGCAGTCCGGCAGCCCGTCACTCGTCATCGCGCCCTTGAACAGCTTGACGGCGACGTGCCGCGACGCGTCGGCTGCATCGGGAAGGCGGCGTGCCCGATGGATGACGCCGGACGCGCCTTCGCCGAGCTTTTGCTCCAGCGCCAGCGTTTCCCACGGCACCTCGGGGATGCTCGAATCGGCCGACGCTGCCGCTTCCAGCGCCGCGCCGAGCGGGTTGCCGGCATAGGCGAGCCATGCCAGCCGCGGCAAGCGCAGCAGCCAGTCGGGCAACGCGCGCAACTGATTCGCGGACAAGCGCACGAGTTCGAGCCGCGAGCACGCGGACATCGATTCCGGCAGCGTGCGCAGGCGGTTGCCGGCGAGCATCAGTTTCTGCAGATGGGCGCAGTTGCCGATTTCCGCGGGCAGTGTGTCGACTTCGTTGTCGGTCAGGATCAGCCAGCGAAGCAGGGGCGGAAGTGATTTGCCGCTGACCGTGCGGATGCGGTTCGCCTTGAAGCCGATCATGCTCAACTGCGGGCACGCGCCGAGTACTTCGGGCAATTCGGTGAAGCGATTGTCGGAGGCGAACAGGATGCGCAGTCTGCTCAGGCGCGGTAGGTCGTCCGGCAGCGTCGACAGCGCGTTGCCGGTCAGGTCGAGGGTTTCCAGCGTGTCGGCCAGATCGAAGATTTCACGGGGGAATTCGGTCAGGCCGCAGGCGAGCTTGAGGTGGCGGGCGCCGGCGAGCTGGCCGGCGCGCAGTTGGGCGAGGGTGGTCGTCACGCGGGTCGAGGGGCAATTTGCTTGCCGGGGATTGTACGGGGAACCGCGTTGGTTCTGGCGAGCGGGAATCGGGGTGTGACCGGCGGCAAGCCGGTCGAGCGGCGCAGGTCACGGCAGGCGCGTGTGCCGCCGTCCACCACATGCCCTGAATCGTGCGCGTCATGACCGGGCGCGATACGTCGATGCGATCGGCCGGTTCGCTTGCTTTAAAACCATCCGGACGGTCATATCGGCAGACGTCACGAGGCGCGTACTGATTACCACGCGTCATGCGTCGATTGCAGTATCGCTGCCCGTCGCACCATCGATCGCAGCCAGCAGGTCGACGGTCCGAACCATCAACTCTCGGCCTTGCAGCAGCATAGGGTACTGATGCAGCACGGCGCGCCATTGCGATTGCCCCAGTAGCGCATCCCATATCGCGCCGAGGCCGTGCGGGTCGGCATCCGCCCGCTGCGCCAGCGCGCTCGCATAGTCGACGCTGGCCTGCGCGGAGAGCAACTGCATCCGGCTCGCAGCGCTCAACAGACGGGGCGTCGCGTCCGCGGGCGCATCGCAGCAGTAGAGCAGTTCTCGTTGCAAGGTCGCGTCGTCGGTCGTCAGCGCGCAGAGCGACGCGCCGTGCAGGCGCACCGCGCCTTGGCGCGTCTCGAACGAATAAATCGTGTTCCTGTCGCTTTGGGCGAGCAGGCTCAAGCCACGCAGCAACCTCGGCAAATCGGTGGTTGCTGCGTCCGCGGAGGCCTTCGCTTCCACGAGGAAGCGAACATTCCAGGCAGGCGCGGGCTCATCGTCTCGCGCGCGTTCGAGCAGGACCGCGTCCCATTCGGTTTTCGCGCGGTCGTGCCGGCCGGGTATCGACGACGGCACACGCATGGAGGTGACCACGCGGTACGTGCGCTGCTCATCCGCGGCATTGAGCCGCCCGGCCAGTGCCTCGAGCGCCTGCGCGGCCGATGCTTCGACGGCCGCGCCCCGTTGATGCGAACTGACGCCCTGCGCTGCGGCGAGCGAGCTGCCCGAGTGCGGACCGTGGCGTTCCCAGAGCGCCAGGTACTGACATACGTGCTCATCCGATGCCAGTGCGTCGAGGCGCAGCAAGCGTTCGAGCGCGGGGCTGCCTGTCAACTTGGCGATGTCGCACTCGAAGGCGGCGTCGGTCGCCGTCTCCGGCAGCAAGAGCAGGCGCTGCAACGTGGCGTGAAGCTCGGCCCACGACGCAGCGTCCGCAGCAGCATGCAACCGGGCGAGCGCGTCGCGTCGCCACGCGTGCGCGTGACGTTCGCGCTTGGCCGGATGGGCGATCGCGTTGACGGCTGAACGCAACGTCCGTCGGTCCTGTTCTGCGCGCGCGGACAACGATGCGTATTCGCGCACGCTCGCCGCATTGTGCCGAAGCACCACGGCCTGAAACGCGGGATCTCCGGATCGAGGGTCCATCGCGTCGCGGATCATGCGTGCGAGTGCGTCGATGAAGCGGCATTGCAGCTCCGCGCCGGGAGACTGGCCGCCGACCAGCGTCCTGCGGGCCTCTTCGATCACGATCGCAAGAGTGGTGGCCGGACTCGCGGCGTCGGACAGCGACGATGCGGGAACGAGCGGCGGCAGCCGGTAGCGGCGATCGACGGTGCGCAGTACTTCGTCGAGCAATGCAGGAAACAGTGTCGGCGACATGGAACGTATTGAAGAAGTGGAAGCGTTTCGCGCATTCGAGCCATGCGAGGCTGCGCTGAGTGCATTGTGATCGGTGAGAGGTGCAACGTTATCACGCAGGCCCGGACTAGCCTATCCGCATGCTGATGCGTCAATCACCCATCCCATTCCGCCGCCGCATAAACTAAAAAGCCGCTCCGTAGAGCGGCTTGGCGAACAGGCGGACGGGCCCGAAGCCCGCCGCAGGCTCAATCGTCCAGCAACGACAGATCGCGCACCGCGCCCTTGTCGGCCGACATCACCAGCTTCGCGTAGGCCTTGAGCGCCGCGGACACCTTGCGCGGACGCGGCTTGGCCGGCTTCCACCCGCTGGCGTTCTGCTCCTCGCGGCGGCGCGCCAGTTCCTCGTTGGAGAGCAGCACGTCGATCGTGCGGTTCGGGATGTCGATGCGGATCCGGTCGCCGTCGCGCACGAGGCCGATCGCGCCGCCGGCCGCCGCTTCGGGCGAGCAGTGGCCGATCGACAGGCCCGACGTGCCGCCCGAGAAACGGCCGTCCGTCAGCAGCGCGCAGGCTTTGCCGAGGCCCTTGGACTTGATGTAGCTCGTCGGGTAGAGCATTTCCTGCATGCCGGGGCCGCCCTTCGGGCCTTCGTAGCGGACGATCACCACGTCGCCGGCCTTGACCTTGTCGTTGAGGATGTTCTCGACCGCCTCGTCCTGCGACTCGGTGACGTGGGCCGTGCCCTCGAACACGAGAATGCTCTCGTCGACGCCGGCGGTCTTCACCACGCAGCCGTCGAGCGCGATGTTGCCAGTCAGCACCGCGAGGCCGCCTTCCTTCGAGAACGCATGCTCGTACGAGCGGATGCAGCCTTCGGCGCGGTCGAGGTCCAGGCTCGGCCAGCGCGTGTCCTGGCTGAACGCGACCTGCGTCGGAATGCCGGCCGGGCCGGCCAGGTAGAAGGTCTTGACGGCTTCGTCCTGCGTGCGGGTGATGTCCCACTGGTCCAGCGCGTCCTTGAGCGACGCGGCGTGCACCGTGGGCACGTCGGTGTGCAGCTTGCCGGCGCGATCGAGCTCGCCGAGGATCGCCATGATGCCGCCCGCGCGGTGCACGTCCTCGATGTGGTACTTGTTGGTGTTGGGCGCGACCTTGCACAGCTGCGGCACGACGCGCGACAGGCGGTCGATGTCGGTCATCGTGAATTCGATGCCCGCTTCGCGCGCGATCGCCAGCAGGTGCAGGATCGTGTTGGTCGAGCCGCCCATCGCGATGTCGAGCGTCATCGCGTTCTCGAACGCCTTGAAGCCCACCGAGCGCGGCAGGATGCGTTCGTTTTCCTGTTCGTAGTATTCGCGGGTCAGCTCGACGATGCGGCGGCCGGCGCGCTTGAAGAGCTGCTCGCGGTCCGCGTGCGTGGCCACGACCGTGCCGTTGCCCGGCAGCGACAGGCCGAGCGCCTCGGTCAGGCAGTTCATCGAGTTGGCCGTGAACATGCCCGAGCACGAGCCGCAGGTGGGGCAGGCGGAGCGTTCGACCTCGGCGACGTCGGCGTCGGAATAGGCCTGGTCGGCCGCGATCACCATCGCGTCGACCAGGTCGAGCTTCTTGAGCTCGACGGTCTTGGTGACGGGATTGGCGAGGCGCGTCTTGCCGGCTTCCATCGGGCCGCCGGACACGAAGATCACCGGGATGTTGAGGCGCATCGCGGCCATCAGCATGCCGGGGGTGATCTTGTCGCAGTTGGAGATGCACACCATCGCATCGGCGCAGTGCGCGTTGACCATGTATTCGACCGAATCCGCGATGATGTCGCGGCTGGGCAGCGAATACAGCATGCCGTCGTGGCCCATCGCGATGCCGTCGTCGACTGCGATGGTGTTGAATTCCTTGGCGACGCCGCCCGCGGCCTCGATCTCGCGCGCGACGAGCTGGCCGAGGTCCTTCAGGTGCACGTGCCCGGGCACGAACTGGGTGAACGAGTTGACCACCGCGATGATCGGCTTCGAGAAGTCGTCGTCTTTCATGCCGGTGGCGCGCCACAGGGAACGCGCGCCCGCCATGTTGCGGCCGGCGGTGGAGGTTTTGGAACGGTATGCGGGCATTGTGGTTGCTGTAGAGAAATATCGATCGCAGAAAGGAAGCGGGCCTTGCGGGTAAGGGCCACTCGCGCCCGTGCGAACAACCTCTTGAGCTGCGCTGTGGGCAAACCGGGAGATTATCCCATAGCCGGTGGAGTGGGGGCGGCGCGGGGCATTCCGATGATTTTCGGCACGCCGCGCGAGCAAGTGCGGCCAACCGGCGCGGCGCCCGTCTACTTCGACGGCGCCGCCGCCAGAACCCTCTGCATCCGCTCGATCAACGCCAGCACGTGCGGCCGACTCTCTCCCTTCGCATGCACGAAGTAATAGCTGAGCGGCGAAGCGACCTCATGGCGGCTTACGCGTACGAGGCCGCTACGCTCGAGATAGGCCGCGGCGAGCGGCGTGCGCGCCAGCGCCATGCCGAGCCCGGCCTCCGCGGCGGCCAGCACCACCGTGTAGTCCTCGAAACGGCGATCCTGGGCGCGCGGCTTGAGCGGAATGTCCAGCGCACCGAACCACGCGCGCCAGCCTGTCGCGTCGCCGTCGTGCAGCAGCGGCACGTCGAGTAGCGCGGCGTCGCCGCGTCGATGGCGCTGCTTCGTCAATTGCGCGGCGAGCGCGCGATTCGCGACCGGATACAGCGTCTCCGGCATGAACGGCTTGACCTCGAGTTCGCGCCAGTTGCCGCGCCCGTAGCGAATTCCCAGATCCGCGTCGCCGCGGTCATCCTGAAGTCGCTGGCTGGTTTGGCTCTTGACTCTATGCACGGCAAGAGTTTGCGCCACGGCTATATTCACGCATTTAATGCGTAAATAAATGTGTATTTAAAAATCCTCGCGAGCCGCTGCCGAAAGACGGCGCGCGACGTTGCTGCGCGCCCGTTTTCGGCGTTCGACCTGTATGAAAAATCAGGGTGACGCCGGATGATCCGTAGTCTAATTTTATAAAAAATGATGAATCAGAATAAATGCTCGCAAGCGAATTATTCCTGGATGACGTGAATGATCGTAGATAGAAAGATAACAATTCGCACGGCTTGAAAAGAATGATTTTGTCGGCGCCGGAACGCATTGTTCCGTTTCTTGCGCCAATCCGGACGGGTCACGGGGGACGCATGTCAAGCACAGTCGATTCCAGCTAGCCATCCAGCATCCTGTTCAGCCGCATCAGCGGCGGACCGGATACGGGCGTAAGGGACAAGCCATTGAAATAATTAGGTTAACGAATCGAGTGGCAGGCTGAGCGGGCCGCATGTCTCGGTGGCCACGCTCGGGAAGATCCAGACGTCGAAAGCGGCAGCCGGGCGCCGCACGAGGGTTGAAGCGCATTCGTCGCCCGCGCGGAGCGGGATTTTCTTTCGAGGAGCAACCATGACCACCGGAACCCAAGCTGTCCAGCAGCGCTGGGCGCGCGATTACGTATTCGACGCGATGCGCGACATCGGCATCCATTACATCTTCGGCGTGCCGGGCACCAACGAGATTCCGATCATCGACGGGACTTCCTACCCGGAGAACCACGTCGAATACATCGAGTGCCTGCACGAGAACATCGCGATCGGCGCCGCGATGGGCGCGGCGCGGATGACCAACAAGCCGGGCGTCGCGGTAGTGCATGTGACGCCGGGCATCGCGCATGCGGTCGGCAACCTGTTCAACGCCGCACGCTCGCAGGTGCCGCTCGTGATCCTGTGCTGCCAGCAGCAGAACGAGCTGGTGACCCAGGAGCCGCTGCTCGCGTCGAACCTGGTCGAGATCGCGCGGCAATTCACGAAGTGGGCGCATGAGGTGCGCACCGCCGAAGAGCTGCCGCTCGTGCTGCAGCGCGCGTTCAAGGAGGCGATGTCGCCGCCCAACGGGCCCGTGTTCGTGTCGATTCCGTGGGAATTCACGATGCGCCGCATCGGCGACGCGGACCGCCTGCCCGGCATCACGCGAATCTCGCCGCACTTCACCGCCGACGCCGATGCGATTCGCGAAGCGGCGATGCTGCTGGCCCACGCGCAGAATCCGATCATCGTCGGCGGCGACGCGGTCGGCTACGCCGGCGCGTGGCACGAGCTGCAGCAACTGGCTGAGCTGATCGGCGCGCCGGTGGTGCTGCAATCGTTCAGCAGCCTCGCCAATTTCCCGAACGACGACTATCACTGGCAGGGCGAGTTGCCGGGCACCCAGCAGGGCGTCCGGCAGACTTTCGGCGCGCACGATGTCGCGTTTCTGGTCGGCTTCAGCAACCAGGCGCAGGTCGCCGTCTTCAAGTATTCGGACGGTCCGCTGATTCCGCCGGGCGTCAGGCAGGTCTACCTGAGCAACAACACCTGGGACATCGGCAAGAACTTCTATGGCGAATCGGCCCTGTTCGGCGACATCAAGGCGACGTTGCCGCTCGTCAGCGACATCGTGCGCCAGCACCGTCCCGCCGGCGCGGACGCGCGCAACGACCGGCTGCGCGAGCTCGACGCCAGCCGGCGCGTCGCGTGGGACCAGTACCTCGCGAAGGCGATGACGCAGGACGAGATCTGGGCGGTGGTCGTCGCCGACGCGCTGCGTCGCGAAATCCAGGCGCGCGGCCTCGGCAGGAAGTTCGTCTACGTGCATGAGGCCGTGTCGGATTCCGCGCCGTTCCAGTATCTGCTGCCGCTCGGCACCGAGAGCGCGGCGCCGATCAGCTACTACTGCGTCGGCGGCGGCTCGCTCGGCTGGTCGATGCCGGCCTCGCTCGGCATCAAGCTCGAGCGGGACGGCTGGCAAAGCGTCGAGACGAGCCTCGTCGTCAACGCGGTCGGCGACGGCTCGTCGCTGTTCTATCCGCAGACATGGTGGACCGCCGGTCATCACGACCTCGGGGTGCTCTACATCGTCACCAACAACCACGAGTACCACACGCTGCAACTGGGGCTGCAGCAGGTGATCCAGGCGTACGGTTCGTCGCCCGGATATGGCTGGAAGCCGAAGACCGACGATCCCGACTACCTGCGCATTCACCGGCCCGCGCCCGACTTCGTGTCGATCGCGAAGGCGCTGGGCGGCGCGGAGGGCGAAATCGTGCGGCTGCCGGAGAACGTGCGCGCCGCCGTGAAGCGCGGCATCGACCATGTGCTGCTGAAGCGCCAGCCGTACGTCCTCGACGTGCGCACCGCCGGCGACACGCCGCCGACGCCGCCCACGCCCCAAGCGGCCCGCGCCAAGGCGCTGCAGCGCTATCTCGCGCAGCCGCCGCTCGACGTGTTCCACGAAGCGGCGGTGAGCGCGCTCGGCGCGAACGGCGAGGGCACGCCGACGCCGAACCTGCGCGTGATCTTCTGACCGGCGCGGCCGCCGTCCGCCGGCGGCCGGATTTGCATCGAAGCAAGCGCATTCCGCGCGGAGCACCATCCACCCGTATCAGACAACAGGAGGAAGGAGATCATGGCCGACGAACTGATCGACATTGCGATCGTGGGCGCAGGGGTATCGGGCGTATATAGTGCGTGGCGTCTTCAGCAGGCCGATTCGCGGCGCAAGATCGTCGTATTCGAAGGTAGCGATCGCATCGGCGGCCGGCTGCTGTCGGTCAGGCCGCCGGGCATCGACAACATGGTGGCGGAGCTCGGGGGGATGCGCATCCTGCCGGAGGTGCAGCCGCTGATCAAGAAGCTGATCGACACGCTCAATCCGATCCTGCCGCCGAGCCAGCATATCGATCTCTACAAGTTCCCGGTCGACGAGCCGGTCAACCTCGCGTATCTGCGCGGCGTCCATCTGCGGCTGTCGGATTTCACGCAGGAGCCGGCCAAGGTGCCGTACCAGTTGTCGTTCCTCGATCGCGGGGAGACGGCCGGCGCCATCATCATCAATGCGATCGAGCAGATCGTGCCCGGCATCACCGATGCAGGGCTGACCGAGGACCAGCGCAGGCAAATGGCCCAGCAGGCCAGCTTCGGCGGCGTGCCGCTTTACAAGCAGGGCTTCTGGAACGTGCTGTTGCGCGTGATCGACGGCGAGGCGTACCAGCTCGGCGTCGACGCCGGCGGCTACAACACGACCCTGACCAACTGGAACGCGGCAGATGCGATTCCGTGGTTCCTGTCGGACTTCGGTGTCGGTGCGTCGTACATGGGCTTCAAGAAGGGTTTCCAGGAAGTGCCGAAGTCGGTGGCGGGGCTCTTCATGCAAGCTGGTGGGGACGTGCGGTTCGGCGCGACGGTAGCCGGCCTCGAATGGGTCGACGGCGCGTTCGAGTTTCACGCGCAGGGCAAGCGGATCCGCGCCCGCCAGGTGATTCTGGCGATGCCGCGGCGGGCGATCGACCTGCTCGCGCAAAGCAGCGCGATGCTGGAGGAAATCAGCGGATTGACGTCGAGCGTCACACCGCGGCCGCTGTTCAAGCTGTTCACGACGTATGCGAACCCGTGGTGGCGCGCGTCGGGTTATACGCGGACGACGGCGACCGGCGAGTCGGAGTACGTGCCCGTGGAGCTGGGCAGGTCGGTGACGGATTTGCCGGTGCGGCAGGTGTACTACTGGCCGAAGTCGGATGGAACGGCCGCGACCGGCGGGCCGTCGATGCTGCTCGCGAGCTATGACGACGGCACCAACGTCGGGTTCTGGGACGGCTTGCGGCCGCAGCGCCGGCAAGTGCGGCAAGGCGGCCGCGAAGTGGCGGAGGTGGCGGATCCGTTCATCGGCGCGGATGCCGACCAGGCCGACGAATTGCCGTGGTTCCGGTATCACGCGCCGCGACGGATGGTGGCCGAGGTGGCCCGGCAACTCGCGACGGTTCATGGGCTGGCGCATACGCCGGAAGTCAGGAACGCGGCGTTCCGGGACTGGGGCGACGATCCGTACGGCGGTGGATGGAACAGCTGGAATATCGGCGTGAAGAGCTGGGAGGTGAAGCACAAGATCGTCCAGCCGATCGACGGCAGGCCGCTGTTCATCTGCGGGGAAGCGTATTCGGATGCGCAGGGGTGGGTGGAGGGGGCGTTGCAGACGGCGGATTTGGTGTTGGAGAGGTTTGGGATCGGGGCGCTGTGAGGGCGCGGTGCGGACGTCGATGCGGGCGGTGCGGCGAGGGCGGTTACGCTTCGCCGCTTGCATGCTGCGGTTGGATCGGCGCTCGCCCCGGATTGTTCAGGGCCGACTACGTATATTCGAGGTTGACCTTCGACGGATCGGAAAGCGGCGCGCAGGCATTGCCATAGCATTGGTGCAAGTGCGACATGAGAAGAACCGCGTGAGAAAGCGGTCGGGTATCTCTGACGGCCATATTAAATTATGGCGATCCATTATGCTGAGTTGATATTCTCGATGATTGCCATGTTTATGAAGATGTGGACAACCTCGAGCGGCTCGGGAACGCGGCGATGCGTAGCCATCGCAGCCCGCACATTGACCGGGCAGCTGTAGTCTTCACTGACGTCTACAAACGTGTCGAGCTTACATGGACCGACAAAGGTCGCGTTTGCGTTCAAGTTGTTGATGTAACGCTTGTAGTTTTTCCACAGTGCTTGGAAGTTAGCTGCCTCGGAATAAATCATAACGAAGTGTCGCTTGAGTCCCGCAGTATCGTAGCGGTGAATCAGCTTTTCTAAATGCTCCGCAACGGTGTTGTTATCTGGGCCGCAAGAACTGAGGCGAAGAGCCTCGATTACTGACTCAATATTGCCATCGCTGGAGCGGATTGCAATATCCAATTCCCCGGAACCGGAACCGGAACCGGAGCCGGAGCCGGAGCCGGAGCCGGAGCCGGAGCCGGAGCCGGAGCTGGAGCCGGATTGTCCACTTCTCGATTGATCACTTGCGCTATACCCCTTATCGCGCAAGAAGTCAGCAACTGCATCGTTATGCACGTCCTCAATTGACCTCGTCGCTCGTCGCTCAGTCATACGTGCAGCCTTTCGAAGAAGGCTTTTCGTCAACTCCTCATAATCAAACGGACCTGCTGAGGCGGTGATCGCAGTCGCTGCAAACTCGCGCTCGATGAGCCGAATACTATGTGCCGCAATGGCTGCGGATAACGTGATGTAGTCATCGCGATCATCAACAATAATTTTTCTGTCGGTGACCGCCTGCTTCGCGATTTCCACGGATAGGTTTTCATCTGACAATGTCTGCGCATCCTGCGCAAGAACAACGCTCCTGAGTGACCGTAATGCGTCGTTCAACAGAAATTTCACCCATGCGTCACAGAGGCCATCCTTATCGCCTGTGAGTTTGTATCGATTAATAATTTCTAGGTCGGCATCTACCAGAAGTCGGTTTGGGTTTGATTGGATGAACGAAAAAAGAATATCCGCAATCTCTTGCGGTGTCGAGCCGTGCACGTAACGCGGACAAACGGTAAATTTTGACATTTTTACTTTTCTGCGTCGATTTCATCCGAATCATCGGACTCTGACAAAACTTGAAGTTTGGCAAACGCTATCGTGTCGTCAAGTTCGGTCTCGGAAAAATCTTTCGGCCAAGGAAACGATCCAAGTTCAGTAATCGGAATGCTCTCGATCCTGGAGGCGCCATTTGGCGAATCGCTTCCGTGTATTAGGCAGATAGCAACGTCCTCTGCTCGAATTTCTCCCTCTGCGATGCGCCTGCGAAGTCGCTTAAGTAAATATTCGCTATGAGTCTCGATGATCAATCGACGATCTTTGGAATTGACTATATCTATCGCCAGATCAGCTATGTCTGCCTGCATTTTGGGGTGAAGGTGAATTTCAGGCTGCTCAATCAGTGTAATGGATTTCTCGGCAGCCAGAAATCCTTGAACAATTACTGGCAAAACTTGGGAGATGCCAAATCCAACATCAGTGAGATCGAGTTCAAGTCCATTTTGGCGAACGCGGATGGAATGAATGATTTCTTTTACATCTTCAACTTCAATAACAAGCTTAAATCTTCGCATCCATTTGTTGACTTGGTCGCGAACGTCACTTTTTCTCTTAAGGATATCTGCTAACGAATCGCCGTCCCGTGTGTTGAGGCTGTTGCGATTATGGGATTGATCAATCAGATAATATCGTTGGGGAAACGCGCGCAAAGGACTAACGTGATTGATTTTTTCGTCTCCAAAATCCTTTGTTACTGCATTACATCCAAGGGAAATCATGTTGCAAAATAATGATGCAACTGCGTTTTTCGGTAGAGTCAAGCCGAAAAACAATTCTCGATTTGGTAGCGGCGACATGCCAGCGAAATTCAGCATCTTGCCGGTGGCAGTGCGGTGCGTCGAAAGCATCTGCGAATCAATGAGTTCGCTGCTGAGGTCATATCCGCGACGCCCATTTTCTCGCCGACATGAATAAGCAAGGAGGGTTCTGTTTTCAGAGATCAGCTTGACTGCGCTAACTTCGAAATTCTTCGATGATTTGTTATAGAAAAATCGATACTGAAGGGTATCAATGCTTGCACTCTCGGGGAGCGCAAGCAGAATTTTGAAGAGATCTTTTAGGTGATCGAGAACCTGATTGACGCTGAATGTCTCATCGACCGTTTTCGCGATCTGTGACAGATTCTCTTCGATATTTCTTTGTTTATCGGAGGTTGCTCGCCGTCTGCGTTCATTTTTCTTGTCGCGACTCATCTCATCGACGATTTTCGCCAATGCCTCTACGAGGGATCGATTATCGTTGAGGGGCTGCTCGGTTTTGATTTCTTTTGTAAAAAGGCCAAGGGCAAACTGAAATGAATCGGATTGTCGATGCGAAGGGCTGTTATGGCTATAAGCTACCAGTATCTGCTGGGCAATACTGCGATACCAAGAGTAATTTATCGCAGGTACTGGTGAAATCTTAAAGGTTAACTCGAATGGTGTGGTGGCATCTCTTTTTCGTACAACGTTTAAAGCTTCGCCAAATGAAGCGAAATTTCCGTTAAATTTGAATGCTCTTCCAATGGCAGGGCTTTCCATGCTTTGATGGAGTAGGAGCAATAGATTTAAGAGGCTGCTTTTGCCGCTGCTATTGGGGCCGAGGAGTATGGTTATTGGTTTGATTGGCAGCTCACCAGTCCGGAACGCTTTATAATTTTCAAATTTAATCGTTTCGATCATGTTTTCTCGGGGTATTAAATTTTTGCCTTGCTTCATCGAGTTTGAGGGTGCCGCCCACAGCTGTGCAATTATTTTAGCCGTTGTTGCGTTTGCACGAGCGTGTCGCTAAAATTTTTTTTGCAGGATATCTGCGTGGGCTAGTGCGGTGTTCATTGGCACTTCAGCTCAGCCGCTGTTTGAGTGGCCAGCCCCGCTCCGTGAACGTCTTCGTGACGCATCGGACGAAGGTCCCTTCCTGGCCGAGGCCGTGTGAAAACGCGAAACCACTCGGTTTTCGGGCGTCACTTTCCCCTTCCCGGACTGCCACCAAGCCGATACGGCGCGATCTGAAGAGTTGAGTTTTTCGACAGGGGCGTTGGGCGTACGCTTTCACACAGCTTCGACCGAACTCGAACAGACGCTCCCGCAGCATCGCTCGGAGGGTGCACCCCCACGCGTACGGAAGGCCCTGACCCTGAACTGCTTTTCCGGCCCAGTCCGCTGCCGACACGCAGCCAAATGTCCCCCAGCGAATCACCTAAACTACAGAACCGACGACCCCGGCCATCCCCGCACGGCCACCCCGTCGGGTTCCCTAGTCATGGCACACATCTTCTTCGCTGCCTCGATCCAACGACACATCGCAACCCCCGAGCGCGAGATCGACGCGCGCACGCTCGGCGCAGCGTTCGAAGCGGTCTTCGCTGAACAACCTCGACTGCGCGGCTACATCCTCGACGACCAAGGCGCGTTGCGCGCGCATCTCGCCGTATTCGTCGACGGCCAGCGGATTCGTGATCGACAACGTTTGTCCGACGCGCTCGGCAAGGAAAGCCGTGTCTACGTCGTACAGGCGCTATCAGGCGGCTAAGGGGAGCCATCGTTACCCGAAAGACGAAGAGGCGCACAAATGAACGATCGATTGCTAGTCGCGACCCGCAAGGGGCTGTTCGTTCTACAGGCTGACGGCAAGGGCGGCTGGACGCTCGGCGAACCGCATTTCGTCGGCGAGCCGGTGAGCATGGTGCTGGCTGATCCGCGCGACGGATCGCTGTACGCCGCGCTCAACCTCGGCCACTTCGGCGTGAAACTGCATCGCCGGCGTGCGGGCGCGCCAGATTGGGAAGAGTGCGCAGTCCCCGCATACCCGCCGCAGCCTCCTGACGAAGCGCGTACCGATGGCAATGCGCCCGCGAGCACGAGCGCAAATGCGGATCCGGACAACGCAACAGGCGACCCCGCCCCCGTCCCCCCATCCCCCCCATGGACACTCCAGCAAATCTGGTCGCTCGAAACCGGCGGCCCGGACGAACCGGGCGTTCTATGGGCCGGCACGATCCCCGGCGGGCTGTTCCGTTCCGACGACGGCGGCGACTCGTGGACGCTCAACCGCGCGCTCTGGGATCGCCCCGAGCGCCGCGAATGGTTCGGCGGCGGCTACGACGCGCCGGGCATCCATTCCGTGATGGTCGATCCGCGCGACAGCCGGCACGTGTCGATCGGCGTGTCGTGCGGCGGCGTCTGGCAGACCGAAGACGGCGGCGCGACCTGGCGCGTGAGCGCCGACGGCATGGAAGCCGACTACATGCCGCCGGAACGGCGGGGCGACGCCAACGTGCAGGACCCGCACCGCGTCGTGCAATGCCCGGCCAACCCGGACGTGCTGTGGACACAGCACCATTGCGCGATCTTCCGCTCGACCGACGGCGCGGCGCACTGGCAGCGCATCGAGGCGCAGCCGTCGAGCTTCGGCTTCGCGGTCGCCGTGCACCCGCGCGAGCCGGACACCGCATGGTTCGTGCCCGCCGTGAAAGACGCATGCCGGATTCCGGTGAACGGTCAGTTCGTCGTCACGCGCACCCGTGACGGCGGCCGCACGTTCGAGCGTTTCTCGAACGGATTGCCGCCGGCGCCGGCGTACGACCTCGTATATCGGCACGGGCTCGCGGTGGACGACTCGGGCACGCGCCTCGCGATGGGATCGACGACCGGCGGGCTATGGACGTCCGGCGACGGCGGCGAAAGCTGGCGGTTGATTTCCGCGCATCTGCCGCCGGTATATTGCGTCCGGTTCGGATGAGGGCGGGCCGCTTACACCTTCGCCCCCACCACGAACTCGAACTGCGCAACCCCATCGACCCCGCCGGTCACGCGGTCCCCCGGCTGCAGCGCGCCGACGCCCGCCGGCGTGCCGGTGAAGATCAGATCGCCGGCCTTCAGCTCGACCGAGCGCGACACCGCCGCGATGATGTCCGGCACCGGCCAGATCATGTCGGCGAGGTCACCTTGCTGCCGGGTTTCGCCGTTGACCGCGAGCCAGATGCGGCCCGCCGCCGGATGGCCGGTGGCGGCGGCCGGCCGCAGCGCGGTCACGGGCCCCGACGCGTCGAAGCCCTTCGCCCAGTCCCACGGACGGCTCAGCTTCTTCGCTTCGGCCTGCAGGTCGCGGCGCGTCAGGTCGACGCCGACGCCGTAGCCCCACACGTGCGACAGCGCATCGGCAGGGGCGATCGCGCGTCCGCCGCGGCCGATCGCGACCACGAGCTCGATTTCATGGTGCAGGTCGTTCGTCAGCGGCGGATACGGTACGGCGCCGGCCGCGGGCACGATCGCATCGGCCGGCTTCGTGAAGAAGAACGGCGGCTCGCGGGTCGGATCGGAGCCCATCTCGCGCGCATGCTCGGCGTAGTTGCGGCCGACGCAGAACACGCGGCGCACCGGAAAGCGCGCGGACGACTGGTCGACAGCGACGGAAGGACGCTCGGGAGCGTCGATGACGTATTCGGACATCGGATAGCCTCGTTCGGGTGGAAGACGGAGCCGGCGCGCGCGTCGCGCGGCGGCCGGCATGCGTGAACGATACCCGACGCGCGTCGCGCGGGATGCGACGCAACTGCGCATTTCCGGGACAAAACTACGCGTCGCCGTCCGGCAGCGCGGCGTTCGCGTCGCGATACGCCTTCGGCGACACGCCGACCCGCGCGCGGAACCGCCGCGCGAAATACCCCTCGTCGCGGAAGCCGACCGCACGCGCGATCTCGGCGATACGCCGGCTGGTGTGCGCGAGCAGCGACTGCGCGAGCGCGATGCGGCGCTCGGTCACGAGATCGGTGAACGTGCTGCCGGTCTCCTTGCGGATCAGGTGCGCGAGATAGTTCGGCGACAGGAACGCGGCCTCGGCAGTGGCGGCGAGGGTCAGGTCTTCGCGGGTCAGGTTCGCGCGCACGTGGCGCAGCACGCGCGCGAGCGCGTCGCGCCGGCCCGCGCGGTGCGCGCCGCGCTGCGCGAGCTTGTCGAGCGCGCCGGCGTACTGCGTGCAGACGAGCCCGATCAGCTGCAGCAGGTAGCCGCGCAAGAGCGTCGTCGAGCCGAACGTGCGGGCGCGATCGCCGTCGATCATGCACAGCGCGAGACGGCGCGCCTCGTCGAACGCGTCGCCGGTGAGGATGAAATCCAGATGCTCCTGGAAGCGGAACGGCGTCAGCTCGGGAAAGCGGTGCGCGGGCACGTCCTCGAGGTCGAGCGGATCGACGTCGAGATCGGCGCGCAGGAACGCCTGGCTGAAGTTGATCACGATGAAGTGCGCGCCTTCCGGATGCGGAATCAGGTGCTCGCGGTACGGCAGCACGAATGCGAGCGCGCCGCGCGGAAACGGCCGCGTGACGCCGCCGATGCGCTGCTCGGTGTCGCCGCCGAGGTTGAACTGGATCTGGAAGTACGCGTGCCGGTGCGGCTCGGTGATCGCCTGGCGCGACGCCTGGTCGCGGATGTAGAAATCGAGCCGGTCGCTGCGTTCGGGCATTCCGTACAGGCGCGGCGGGGCGGAGGAGGACATGACGGATTCGGCGATTCGTGACGCAAATGAAGCCGCGATGGTACAGCGAACGCGGCGCGGCCGGAACGGGCCGCGCCGGCGTGGCCCGTCACGCCGCGGCCGCGTCCGGGAAGAACCCGAGGTAGCGGAACGCCCGGGCGTCGTCGGCCGCGCTTGCCGTCAGCCCGGCCGCGGCGCCCGTCGATGCGAGCGCGTCCACCGTCGCCGCGCGATTGGACAGCAGTGTCCATTGCGCGCCCGCGTCGTCCATCTCGCTCGCGGACCGCGCGGCGCGCACGCCGTTCAGCGCGGCGAGCAGCGCGTCCGGCGGCGGCGCATGGATCACGAAGCCTTCGTTGGCCACCGCCGCCGTAGCGACGCCGAGCGCCGCGCACACCTGCGCGCGCAGCGGCGCCTCGGCCACGTTCGCCGCGCGCGAGCGCTCGATGTTGCGGCGCGTGTCGTCGTCGACGATCGCGCCGCCGCGCAGCAGCGGCGTCGTGCGCCACGCGTCGGGCGGACAGGCCTTGCCTTCCGGCGACAACTCGACGAACGGATTGATTTCGGCCGGATAGATCCGGCACACGAGCGGCCGCTCGTCGTAGATCCCGCAGCGCATGTCGGCGCGCAGGTTCGGGCAGGGCCCCGCATACGACGCGGTGAGCACGGTCGTCACGCGCACCGGCAGCGCGCCGCTGAGCGCGGGCGTCGAGCGGGCCCGCTTGTACGCGGCGAACGCGTTGTCCGGTTCGGGTTCGACGGGCCACGGGATCGCGTCGCACAGCAGTTCCACGCGGCCGCCGCGTTGCAGCCACGCGATCGCTTCGTCGATCGTCAGCATGAGACGCAGGTCGTGGCAGCACTTGGCGCAGGTCGTGCACGCGAAATCGATGTCGTTCACTCAGGGTTCCTGGTCGGATTCGGGGTTCAGGTCAAGGCTCGACGAGCGCGGCAACCCGGCGGCGCAGTTCCGGCACGACGTCGGCGTCGAACCACGGATGGTGCTTGAACCATCCCGTGTTGCGCGGCGACGGATGCGGCAGCGGCAGCACCGCCGGGCCGTAGTCGCGCCATGCGCGCACGGTGTCCGTCAGGGTCGCCTTGCGCGCGTCGCGCAGGAAATGCCGCTGCGCGTACTGGCCGACCAGCAGCGTCAGGCGGATCGCCGGCAGTTCCGCGAGCAGGCGGTCGAGCCACAGCGGCGCGCATTCGGGGCGCGGCGGGTTGTCGCCGCTCGCGCCGCGGCCCGGATAGCAGAAGCCCATCGGCACGATCGCGAAGCGCGATGCGTCGTAGAACGTGTCGGCGTCGACGCCGAGCCAGTCGCGCAATCGCTTGCCGCTCGCGTCGTCCCACGGGATGCCGCTCGCATGCACGCGCGCGCCGGGCGCCTGCCCGACGATCAGGATGCGAGCGTCGCGGTGCGCGCGCAGCACGGGGCGCGGGCCGAGCGGCAGCTCGGCTTCGCACACGCGGCACGCGCGGATTTCGGCAAGCAGCGCGTCGAGCGGCGCGCGCGGTCGGTTCGGCATCGGGGGTAGGCGTTGCGGGGATGCGGTTTCGCGGCGAGTTGCGCGCGGATCGGATTCCAATGGGGAACCGGGGCGGGCGCGCGGCACGCGCGCCGTTCATGGAAGCCGTTCGGGGACTTACCCCGAACGCATGGCTCAGTCGGCGTGCGTCGCGCCCATTTCGGCGACGGCAGCATCATACATCGCGGTTTGCGCGATCGCAGCAACGCGCGCGCGGTCGTCGTCCTGCGCGCCGTCGCGCATGCCCCAGCGCCGGTACTGCGACAGGAACCACAGGCCGTCGTCGGCGCAAGGCCGGTTCACCGCGCCGTTCGCGTGAAACGCGACCGGCAGCGGCGGCGCGGCGAACGGCCCCGCGCCGTAATCGCCGAGCAGGCGCGGCGCGATCAGCGCGGCCGGCACGCCGATCGCGTCCGGCGACGCGAGCCAGTCCGCGGCCTCGCGGCGGTGCGCGGGGCTGTCGAGCCACGCGCACGCGTCGACGAGCGTGCGGATCAGCGCGCGCGCGGTATTCGGATACAACTCGGTGAAATCGCGCCGGCACGCGAGCGCCTTTTCAGGATGATCGGGCCAGACCTCGCTCGTCGCGGCGACGGTGCGGCCCGCGCGGCACGCCTCGGCGACCGCATGCCACGGCTCGCCCGCGCAAAAGCCGTCGAGCTCGCCTTGCGCGAGCGCGGCGACCATCTCGGGCGGCGGAATCACGACGCTGCGGATCTCGCGCAGCGGATCGACGCCGTGCGACGCGAGCCAGTGGTAGAGCCACATCGCGTGCGTGCCGGTCGGGAAGGTCTGCGCGAACACGGGCGGGCGGCCGAGCGTCGCGAGCGCGTCGCGCAGGTTGCCGCGCGCGCGGAACGCGTCGGCGAGCGGCCCGGAGAACGTGATCGCCTGGCCGTTGCGGTTCAGCACCATCAGCACGGCCATGTCGGCCTGCGGGCCGCCGATGCCGAGCTGCATCCCGCAGACGAGGCCGTACAGCGCATGCGCGGCGTCGAGCTCGCCGGACAGCAGCTTGTCGCGCACCGCGGCCCACGACGGCTGGCGGCTCAGTTCGAGCGTGAGGCCGTGGCGCGCGCCGAGGCCGAGGCGCTGCGCGACGATCAGCGGGGCGGCGTCGCTCAGCGCGACGAAGCCGAGACGGAGATGCGCGCGTTCCGGCGCGGCGGCGGTCGAAGAGGTCATGGCGGTGACGGTCATGGTTGCGGATCGGCCGCGAGCACCTGGCGCGCGGCGTCGACGATGCGGATGCCCTGGTCCATCGCGCGCTTGCGCAGCATCGCGTACGCATCGTGCTCGGACAGGTGGCGGCGGTCCATCAGCAGGCGTTTCGCGCGATCGATCAGCTTGCGGTCGGCGAGTTCGCGCTCGACGTCGGCGAGCCGCTGGCGCAGCGCTTCGTCGTGCGAGAAGCGGGCGAGCGCGACTTCGAGGATCGGCGCGAGCCGCTCGGCGGACAGCCCTTCGACGAGATACGCGCTGACCCCCGCGCCGACCGCCGCGCGGATCAGCGTCTGGTTGGCGTCGTGGCTGAACATCAGCACCGGGCGGGGCGCGGTCGCGTTCATCACCGCGAGTTGTTCGAGCGTGTCGCGCGACGGCGATTCGGTGTCGATGATCACGACGTCGGGCCGCTGCGCCTCGACGGCGGCCGGCAGCCGCGCCGGCGTCGCGACTTCGTTCAGCATCTCGTAGCCGAGGCGCGCGAGCGCGTCGCGCAGGTCGCCGATCGGTTTCTGCGTATCGGTGACGAGCAGCACGCGCAGCCTGACGGGTGTAGCGGACGCACTCATGATGCAAGCCGATGAAACAGGTGAGCGGCGCGCCGGCGGCCGGCGCTTTCAATATAGATCGGCGGCATGCGCCGCATTGCGCGCCGCATCCTACGCCGCGCGCCGGGCGGCGGAATCGGCATCGACGTCGACGTCGTTCACGCCGGTCAATGCCGAGGCTTCGCCGATCGCCGCGCCGACCAGGATCACCGCCGGGCTGCCGAGCCCGGCCTGCGCGACGCCTTGGGCCAGCGCGCCGAGCGTGCCGATCCAGCGGCGCTCGGCGGGCGTGCCGGCCCATTGCACGGCCGCGGCTGGCGTCGAAGCAGGCAGCGCGGCGAGCAGGCCGGCGGCGATGCGCTCGATGCGCGTCATGCCCATGTAGATCGCGAGCGTGGTGCCGGTTGCCGCAACGCGCGGCCAGTCGGGCTCGCCGTGGTCCTGCAGGTGCGCGGTGACGAACGTGACGCCCTGGCAGTGATCGCGATGCGTGAGCGACACGCCGAGGATCGCGGCCGCCGCGAAGCCCGACGAGATGCCGTTGACGATCTCGACCGGAATCGCCGCGTCGCGCAGCGTCTTCAGCTCCTCGCCGGCGCGGCCGAACAGCAGCGCCTCGCCGCCCTTGACGCGCACGACGTGCGCGCCGCGCAGCGCGTAGCGGCGCATCAGCCGCTCGATGAACGCCTGCGGCGTCGAGCGGCAGCCGCCGCGCTTGCCGACGCGCACGACACGCGCCTGGGGGGCGAACGTGACGATCTCCGGGTTGACCAGATCGTCGAGCAGCAGCACGTCGGCGGCGGCGAGCGCCTTCACGGCCTTCAGCGTGAGCAGGTCGAGATCGCCGGGGCCGGCGCCGAGCAGGGTGACCTTGCCAGTCGTCATGATGAATTCCATTGCCACGCGTGCGTGGCGGTCGATTGCGATGCGGGTCCCGGTGCGGTTGGCCGCAGGCGCGCGCCGAAGCGACAACGGCGTCCGCCCGTGCGTGCTGCACGGAGGGACGCCGTTGTCCGGGTGCGTCCCCGTCAGCGACGGCGGGCGCGCGTGTTGCGAGTACCGCGCATCGGCGCCATTGCCGATGTCTTCCGATCTTTCAGCAATATCCGGGCCAGCCTTTGAACGCGGCGTGTTGCGCGCTGCACCCCGCCGCGCGGATGCGCGCCGGTGCGATGCCGCAAGCGTGTGCGCCATTCACCAGAAGCGTGCACCGTGTTGCCGCACGTCGACAGTGCTGCATCGCACCACAACTGTGCCTCGCTGCATCGTGACGCGTCGCCGATCTCGCGCAAAGCGGGGCGCCGATCCGCTTGAACACGCCGCAAACC
Organism: Burkholderia sp. MSHR3999; assembly: GCF_000833595.1. Lineage (NCBI taxonomy): Bacteria > Pseudomonadati > Pseudomonadota > Betaproteobacteria > Burkholderiales > Burkholderiaceae > Burkholderia > Burkholderia sp. MSHR3999. The sequence continues at coordinate 1,504,704 of NZ_JRFO01000007.1, read as the reverse complement.
GCCATACGACGGAATTCAGCCCGACATGGCACGGGGCTTGCGTTATCTCGATCGAGTCAATCAACGACGATTGGCTTGCAGCACCGATTACCGACATGCCCGGCAACGGGCTCCCTGGGCAACGGCGTCCTACGCATCGGGTCTCGACACGAGACCGGGTTCGCAGGACGCCGTTTTTGTTTGGTGAATGAGATATGTCCGACAAGGCTACCCGCATCGATCTCCTCAGTTTCGGCAGCGCGCCGATGCGCGCGTTCCATCTGACGTGGATGGCGTTTTTCGTCTGCTTCTTCGCATGGTTCGCGTGTGCGCCGCTGATGCCGCTGATCGCGCGCGAATTCCACCTGAGCGCCGCGCAGGTCGCGAACATCAACATCGCCGCGGTCGCCGCGACGATCGTCGTGCGGCTGGTCGTCGGCCCGTTGTGCGACCGCTTCGGCCCGCGCCGCGTCTATGCGGGGCTGCTCGCGGCCGGCGCGCTTCCGGTGATCGCGGTCGCGTTCAGCCATGACTACCTGACGTTCCTGATCTGCCGGCTCGGCATCGGCGCGGTGGGCGCGAGCTTCGTGATCACGCAGTACCACACGTCGGTGATGTTCGCGCCGAACGTCGTCGGCACCGCGAACGCGACGACGGCCGGCTGGGGCAACGCCGGCGCGGGCGCGGCGCAGGCGTGCCTGCCGCTGCTCGTCGCGGCCGCGATGCTGCTCGGCTTCGGCGACGCATCCGCGTGGCGCGTCGCGCTCGTCGTGCCGGGCGTCGCGATGCTCGTGATGGCGTGGGTGTACGCGCGTTACACGCAGGACTGCCCGCAAGGCGACTTCATCGCGCTGCGCAAGGAAGGCGTGACGATCGACAGCGGCAAGAAGGGCGGCTGGGCGAGCTTCTTCGCGGCGTGCGCGAACTATCGCGTGTGGATGCTGTTCGTCACGTACGGCGCGTGCTTCGGCGTCGAGGTGTTCATCCACAACATCGCCGCGCTGTACTACGTCGATCACTTCCACCTGTCGCTGAAGGACGCGGGGCTCGCCGCCGGGCTGTTCGGCCTGCTCGCGCTGTTCGCCCGCGCGCTCGGCGGCTGGCTGTCGGACAAGGTCGCGGCGCGCCGCAGCCTCGACGTGCGCGCGACGCTGCTGTGCGCGCTGATCATCGGCGAGGGGCTCGGCCTGGTCTGGTTCTCGCATGCGGGCAGCGTCGGCGTCGCGCTGGCCGCGATGCTGACCTTCGGCCTCTTCACGCACATGGCGTGCGGCGCGACCTACGCGCTCGTGCCGTTCATCGACCGCAAGGCGCTCGGCGGCGTCGCGGGCATCGTCGGCGCGGGCGGCAACGTGGGCGCGGTCGCGGCGGGCTTCCTGCTGAAGGGCGTCGGCGACGTGCAGCACACGCTGAGCCTGCTCGGGCTCGTCGTCACCGCGTCGGCGCTGTGCGCGATGGCGGTGCGCTTCAGCGAAGAACACAAGGCCCGCGAGGCGGCGCTGCGCGAACGCGCGCTGGCCGCGAGCGGCGTCGCGAACTGATTGAACGTCCGAGGAACACCACCATGAAACTCATCGTCATCGGTCACGGCATGGTCGGTCACAAGCTGCTCGAGTGCGTCGCGGCGGAACCCGCCGGCGCGCCGCAGGTGACCGTGCTCGGCGAGGAGCCGCGTCCCGCGTACGATCGCGTGCGCCTGTCGGAATTCTTCTCGGGCAAGTCGGCGGACGACCTGTCGCTCGTCGCGCCGGGCTTCTTCGAGCAGCACCCGCAGTTCGACCTGCGCCTGAACGCGCAGGTCGCGTCGATCGACCGCGACGCGCATACGGTCACGCTCGCGTCGGGCGAAACGCTCGCCTACGACAAGCTCGTGCTGGCGACCGGCTCGCGGCCGTTCGTGCCGCCGGTGCCGGGGCGCGAGCGCGCGGACTGCTTCGTGTACCGCACGATCGAGGACCTCGAAGCGATGCAGGCGTGCGGCGCGCACGCGAAGCGCGGCGTGGTGGTCGGCGGCGGGCTGCTCGGCCTCGAATGCGCGAAGGCGCTGCGCGACCTGGGGCTCGACACGCACGTCGTCGAATTCGCGCCGCGCCTGATGGCGGTGCAGGTCGACGACGGCGGCGGCCGGATGCTGCGCGCGAAGATCGAGGCGCTCGGCGTGACGGTGCACACCGGCAGGAACACGGTCGAGATCGTCGACGGCGAGGACGGCACGCACCGGATGAAGTTCGCCGACGGCTCGCACCTCGACACCGACATGATCGTGTTCTCGGCCGGCATCCGCGCGCGCGACGAGCTGGCGCGCGCGTGCGGGCTCGAGCTGGGCCCGCGCGGCGGCGTCGCGATCGACGACGGCTGCCGCACGAGCGACCCGGACATCTACGCGATCGGCGAATGCGCGGCGTGGAACGGCATGGTGTACGGCCTCGTCGCGCCGGGCTACGACATGGCGCGCGTGGTCGCGAAGCAATTGAGCGGTGAAGCCGCGGCGTTCGCCGGCGCGGACATGAGCACGAAGCTGAAGCTGATGGGCGTCGACGTTGCGAGCATCGGCGACGCGCACGGCGCGACGGCCGGCAGCCGCACCTACCAGTACGCCGACGAGCGCAGGCAGGTGTACAAGAAGCTCGTCGTGTCCGGCTGCGGGAAGTTCCTGCACGGCGCGGTGATGGTCGGCGACGCGGCCGAATACGGCACGCTGCTGCAGATGATGCTGAACCGCATCGAGCTGCCCGAGCAGCCGGAATTCCTGATCCTGCCGTCGTCGGACGGCGCGGCGAAGCCGGCGCTCGGCGTCGACGCGCTGCCGGCGGGCGCGCAGATCTGCTCGTGCAACAACGTGTCGAAGTCGCAGATCTGCGCGGCGGTCGGCGACGGCGCGACGAGCATCGCCGCGATGAAGTCGTGCACCGGCGCGGGCACGTCGTGCGGCGGCTGCGTGCCGCTCGTCACGCAGATCATGAAGGCCGAGATGAAGAAGAACGGCCTCGCGGTCGACAACCACATCTGCGAGCACTTCCCGTATTCGCGCCAGGAGCTGTTCCACCTGATCCGCGTCGAGCGCATCCGCACCTTCGGCGAACTGCTCGCGAAGCACGGCCACGGCCTCGGCTGCGACATCTGCAAGCCGGCGGTCGCGGGCATCCTCGCGTCGTGCTTCAACGAGTTCGTGCTGAAGAAGGAGCACGCGGCGCTGCAGGATTCGAACGACTACTACCTCGCGAACATCCAGCGCGACGGCACGTACTCCGTCGTGCCGCGCATGCCGGGCGGCGAGGTGACGCCGGAAGGGCTGATCGCGGTCGGCCAGGTCGCGAAGAAATACGGCCTCTACACGAAGATCACGGGCGGCCAGCGGGTCGACCTGTTCGGCGCACGCGTCGAGCAGCTGCCGCTGATCTGGGAGGAGCTGATCGCCGCGGGCTTCGAGTCGGGGCATGCGTACGGCAAGTCGCTGCGCACCGTGAAGTCGTGCGTCGGCTCGACGTGGTGCCGCTACGGCGTCGACGATTCGGTCGGCCTCGCGATCGAGATCGAGAACCGCTACAAGGGCCTGCGCGCGCCGCACAAGCTGAAGTTCGGCGTGTCGGGCTGCACCCGCGAATGCGCGGAGGCGCAGGGCAAGGACGTCGGCATCATCGCGACCGAGAAGGGCTGGAACCTGTACGTGTGCGGCAACGGCGGGATGAAGCCGCGCCACGCGGAACTGCTCGCGGCCGACCTCGACCGCGCGACGCTGGTCCGCTACGTCGACCGCTTCCTGATGTTCTACATCCGCACCGCGGACCGGCTGCAGCGCACGAGCGTGTGGCGCGACAACCTCGAAGGCGGGCTCGACTACCTGATCGACGTCGTCGTCAACGACAGGCTCGGGCTCGCGGCCGAACTCGAGGCCGACATGCAGCACGTGGTCGACACCTACGAATGCGAATGGAAGAAGGCCGTCACCGATCCGGACACGCGCAAGCGCTTCCGTCACTTCGTGAACAGCGACGCGCCGGACGCGAACATCGCCTTCGTCGAGACGCGCGGCCAGATCCGCCCCGCGACGCCCGACGAGCGCATGCGCGGCAAGCCCGTCGTGATTCCGGTGGTGGTCGACACCGAAACCGTTTGAGCCGTGTTCATCGTCAGCAAGGAGAACGCCATGAGCAACGATCGTATTCCCGTGTCCTGGACCCCCGTGTGCGCGCTCGACGAGATCGTGCCGAACACCGGCGTGTGCGCGCTCGTCAACGGCGAGCAGGTTGCCGTGTTCCACGTCGCGCATGCGGACGGCGGCGTGTTCGCGATCGGCAACGTCGATCCGGCGTCGCACGCGGCGGTGATGTCGCGCGGGCTGATCGGCAATCTCGGCGAGCGGATCGTCGTCGCGTCGCCGCTGTACAAGCATCACTTCGACCTGCGCACCGGCGAGTGCCTCGAAGTGCCGGAGCAGTCGGTGAGCACCTATCCGTCGCGCGTCGAGGACGGCTTCGTGTGGGTCGCGGGCTGACGGACCCGGAGCGAACATGAGCGCCACGAACGTGAAGAGCGTGTGCCCGTACTGCGGCGTCGGCTGCGGGATGGTGCTGCACGTCGAGGACGGCGAGGTCGTCAAGGTGTCCGGCGATCCCGACCACCCGACCAACTTCGGGCGGCTCTGCACGAAGGGTTCGTCGGCGCACGTCGCGCTGCGGCAGTCCGGGCGGCTCGAAGGCGCGTTCGTGCGCCGCGCGCGGGGGGACGACCTCGTGCCGCTGCCGGTGCGCGACGCGATCGGCGAAACCGGGCGCCGCCTGCGCGCGGTGCTCGACGCGCACGGCCCGGACGCGCTGTCGTTCTACGTGTCCGGCCAGATGTCGATCGAGGCGCAGTACCTGATCAACAAGCTCGCGAAGGGCTTCGTCGGCACCAACCAGATCGAGTCGAACTCGCGGCTGTGCATGGCGAGCGCGAGCAGCGGCTACAAGCTGTCGCTCGGCGCGGACGGCCCGCCCGGGTCGTACGAGGATTTCGATCGCGCGGACCTGTTCTTCGTGATCGGCGCGAACATGGCGGACTGCCATCCGATCCTGTTCCTGCGGATGATGGACCGCGTGAAGGCCGGCGCGAAGCTGATCGTCGTCGATCCGCGCCGCACCGGCACCGCGGACAAGGCGGACCTGTACCTGCCGATCCGCGCCGGCACCGATCTCGCGCTGATGAACGGCCTGCTGCATCTGCTGCACGCGAACGGCAAGACCGACGCCGCGTTCATCGCCGAATTCACCGAAGGGTGGGACGCGATGCCGGCGTTCCTTGCCGACTACACGCCGGAGAAGGTCGCGGCGATCACCGGGCTGGCCGAAGCCGACATCCGGCTCGCCGCGCAGTGGATCGGCGACGCGCCGGAGTGGATGAGCTGCTGGACGATGGGGCTCAACCAGAGCACCCACGGCGTGTGGAACACCAATGCAATCTGCAACCTGCACCTCGCGACCGGCAAGCTGTGCCGGCCCGGCAGCGGGCCGTTCTCGCTGACCGGCCAGCCGAACGCGATGGGCGGGCGCGAGATGGGCTACATGGGGCCGGGGCTGCCGGGCCAGCGCTCGGTGCTGTCGGACGCGGACCGGCAGTTCGTCGAGGACCGCTGGCAGGTGCCGCGCGGCACGCTGCGCACCGAGACCGGCCACGGCACCGTCGACCTGTTCGAACGGATGGCGGCCGGCGACGTCAAGGCGTGCTGGATCATCTGCACGAACCCGGTCGCGACGGTGCCGAACCGGCGCAACGCGATCGCCGGCCTGCAGGCGGCCGAGCTCGTGATCGCGCAGGACGCGTTCCTCGACACCGAAACCAACCGCTATGCGGACATCCTCCTGCCGGGCGCGCTGTGGGCCGAGGGCGAAGGGGTGATGGTCAACTCCGAGCGCAACCTGACGCTGATGCGGCAGGCGATCGAGCCGCCCGGCGACGCGCTGCCGGACTGGCGGATCGTCGCCGGGGTCGCGCGCGCGATGGGATTCGGCGACGCGTTCGACTACGCGTCGGCTGCCGACGTGTTCGACGAGATCGTCGGCTTCTCGAATCCGGCCACCGGCTACGACCTGCGCGGCGCGAGCCATGCGGCGCTCGCCGATGCGCCGCTGCAGTGGCCGTGCGCGCCGGGCGCGGCGGGCGTGGTACGTGATCGCAATCCGGTTCGCTACCTGAACGACGGCGTGAGCCAGACGCTGCATACGGCGGCGGACGGCCGCGTGCCGCGTCTCGCGTTTCCGACCGCGTCGGGCAAGGCGCAGTTCTTCGCGCGGCCGCACGGCGCGCCGGCCGAGCTGCCCGGCCGCGAATTCCCGATCGTGCTGAACACCGGCCGGCTGCAGCACCAGTGGCACACGATGACGAAGACGGGCAAGGTCGCGATGCTCAACAAGCTGAACCCGCGCCCGTTCGTCGAGATTCATCCGGACGACGCGCGCACGCTCGGCATCGCCGCGCAAGACAGCGTCGAGATCCGCTCGCGGCGCGGGCGCGCGGTGCTGCCGGCGGTCGTGACGGACCGCGTGCAGCCCGGCAACTGCTTCGCGCCGATGCACTGGAACGACGTGTACGGCGACGACCTGTGCATCAACGCGGTCACGAGCGACGCGATCGACCCGGTTTCGCAGCAACCTGAACTGAAATACTGCGCGGTCGCGCTGAGCCGGGTCGCCGCGGCGAGCGCCGCGCACGCGGACGACGACACCCCGCAGCGCGGCACGGCCGACGCGCACGGCGCCCCTGCGTTCGAGGAACTCGACATGGCTGACATCGATACTTTCGCCGCCGCGCTCGGCATTGCCGACACGGCGCCGCCGGCGCTCTCCGACGCGGAGCGCCAGTACGTCGCGGGCTTCGTCAGCGGCCTGCGCAGCGACGCGGGCCGCCGCGCGGGCGGCGTGCCCGTGCTGCCGGCGAGCGCGCCGCTCGCCGCGCCGACGCGCCGCTGGCTCGACGGGATGCTCGCCGGGCTGTTCAGTCGCGCGTTGCCCGCGCAGGGCGAGCCGGCCGCGGCGCTCGCGGGCGCGCGCGCCGACGCCGCCGATGCGGCTGCGCCCGGCGGCGTGCGGATCGTGCGCACGCGGCCGAAGGTCGTGCTGCTGTGGGCGTCGCAGACCGGCAACATCGAATCGCTGACCGAGGATTACGCGACGCAACTGATGAACGCGGGCTTCGAGATCCGCACGACCTGCATGTCCGACTACCCGCTCGCGTCGCTCGCGAAGGCGCAATACGTGCTGCTGATGACGAGCACGTTCGGCGACGGCGATCCGCCCGACAACGGCAGCGAGTTCTGGGACGCGCTGCGCGCCGACGGCGCGGCGCGCCTCGACGGCGTGCACTTCGCGGTGCTCGCGTTCGGCGACCGCAACTACGACCAGTTCTGCGGCCACGGCCGCCGGCTCGACGCGCGCCTCGCCGAGCTGGGCGCGAAGCGGCTGTCGCCGCGCGTCGATTGCGACGTCGAATTCCAGGCCGACGCCGACCGCTGGCTCGAGCGCGTCGTCGCGCGCATCAAGGAGGAGGACGCGGTGCTGCACGCGGTGCCGGCGGAAGGGATGATCCCGCCGGGCGCGCTGCCGACCAAGGCGCATCCGGCGCCGTCGCGGCTCGTCGCGAACCTGCGGCTGAATCACGCGGGCGCGGCGAAGGACACGCGCTACGTGTCGCTGTCGACCGAGGGCGCGAGCCTCGAATACGAAGCCGGCGACGCGCTTGGCGTGTGGCCGACCAACTGCCCGGCGCTGGTGGACGAGCTGCTCGAGCTCACCGCGCTGAAGGCCGACACGCCGGTGACGGTCGGCGGCGTCGGCGAACTGCGGCTCGGCGACGCGCTCGCACGCCACTTCGACATCACGCGTCCGCATCCGGATACGCTCGCGTTCATCGCCGCGCGCAGCGCGAACGGCGCGCTCAACGCGCTGCTCGCCGACGAGCGCAAGGCCGACCTGAAGCACTGGCTGTGGGGGCAGCAGCTTGCCGACGTGCTGCACGAATACCCGGTCGAGCTGTCGGGCGCGGAGCTCGTCGGCATGCTCAAGCGCATGCAGCCGCGCCTGTACTCGATCGCGTCGAGCCCGAAGGCGCATCGCGACGAGATCCACCTGACGGTGTCCGCGGTGCGCTTCCACAACGGCCGGCGCGCGCGCAAGGGCGTCGCGTCGACGTTCCTCGCCGATCGCGCGGAGGACGGCCGCGTGCCGGTGTTCGTGCAGAAGTCCGCGCATTTCCGGCCGCCGGCGAGCGGCGACGCGCCGATCGTAATGGTCGGCCCCGGCACCGGCATCGCGCCGTTCCGCGGCTTCCTGCACGAGCGCCAGGCGCGCGGCGCGCGCGGCCGCAACTGGCTGTTCTTCGGCGAGCAGCACGCGCAGACCGATTTCTATTACCGCGACGAGCTGATCGCGATGCGCGACAGCGGCTTCCTGACGCGGCTCGATCTCGCGTTCTCGCGCGACCAGGCGGAGAAGGTCTACGTGCAGGACCGGATGCGCGAGCATGGCGCGGAACTGTTCGCGTGGCTGGAGGAGGGCGCGCACTTCTACGTGTGCGGCGACGCCGCGCGGATGGCGAAGGACGTCGACGCGGCGCTGAAGGCGGTGGTCGCCGCGCACGGCGGGATGTCGGACGACAAGGCGGGCGAGTACGTCGCGCGGCTGGCGAAGGAGCGGCGTTACGTGCGGGACGTGTACTGATTGCTGATTGCGCCGAACCGCGCCGAACGGGTCAATGGAAGAAGAGTTCCCGCATGCCGAAGGTGTGATGCGCTTCGGCGGCCATCAGCACCATCAGCACCAGCAGGCACAGGGGCGGTATCAGGATCGCGTACACCAGCGCCAGCCGCTCCCACATCATGTGCATGAAAATCGACACGATCAGCCCGGCCTTGGCGAGCATGAGCACGACGATCAGCGTCCAGCGCATCAGGCCCTGCACGCGGAAGTAGTCCACCAGGTACGACATCGTGCTCAGTACGAACAGCAGGCCCCAGATCTTCAGGTAGATGCCGATCGGATGCTGCTGGCCGTGCGCGGCGTCCGGGCGATCGGCGGGATCGGTGTGGTCCATGGCGTGCCTCACCACAAGTAGAACAGCGCGAAGATGAACACCCACACCAGGTCGACGAAGTGCCAGTACAGGCCGGCGATCTCGACGATCTGGAAGTTGCCGTGCTCGGCGAACCCCGGGCGCAGGATCTTGCGTGCGATCAGCAGCAGGTAGATCACGCCGCAGGTCACGTGAAAGCCGTGGAACCCGGTGATCATGAAGAAGCTCGCGCCGAACTGCGCCGCGCCCAATGGGTTGCCCCACGGGCGGATGCCTTCGTGGACGATCAGCTTGGTCCATTCGAGGGCCTGCATCGACACGAAGCTCGCGCCCAGCAGCGCGGTCGCCAGCAACAGCGCGGCGGCGCGCCGTGCGTTGCGCCGGTAGCCGAAGTTGACGGCCATCGCCATGGTGCCGCTGCTGGTGATCAGGATGAACGTCATGATGGCGATCAGCAGCAACGGCACGTCCACGCCGCCCACCGTGAGCCCGAACACCTTGGACGGGTCGGGCCACGGCACCGTGGTCGAGATGCGCACCGTCATGTAGCCGATCAGGAAGCTGCTGAAGATGAAGGTGTCCGACAGCAGGAAGATCCACATCATCGCCTTGCCCCACGGCACCTTGAAGGCTTCGCGGTCGGCCGACCAGTCCGTGACGATGCCGCGCCAGCCGTCAGGGCCGGCGTCGGCGGGCGAGGCGTCGGCAGGTTCGGTGGGGAGCGTGGGCGAGGTCATGGCGCGGCTCCATACAGCGGCCCGCAGATGGCGGCGACGATCTCGGGGGTGATCCACCACATCGCCGCGAGCAGCACGAGCCAGACGGCCAGCAGGAAATGCCAGTAGATCGCGCACAGTGCGATCGCGCGCTGGGCCCGGAACGGGTCCGCGCGCCGCAGATGCGCGATCGTCACGGCCCAGGCCACGAGCCCGCCCAGCACGTGCAAGCCGTGCAGGCCGGTGAGCAGGTAGAGGAAGCTGTTGGAAGGATTGACGGCGACGGTCTGCCCGGCCGCCGACAGCATGCGCCAGGCGGTCAGCTGCCCGATCACGAACACGGCCGCCAGCACGCCGCCGCACGCGAGCCACGCCGCGCGGTGCAAGGTCAACTGCCGCGCGCGCTGCATCGCAAGGCTTGCCAGCGCCAGCGCGCCGGTGTTCCACCACAGCAGCGCCGGATGCGGGATCGGCTGCCAGTCGGGCTCGCGCATGCGCATGCCATAGGCGAGCAGCAGCAGTGAAAACAAGGTCGTGGCGACCGCCATGAAGACGATCAGGCCGACCCGGCTCGCATTCGGCAGGACCGGCGGCGCGTCAGGGCCGAAGGGGCGGGGCAGGGTGGTCATTCGCGTGCCTCGCCGGGTTGAAGCGTCGGGTGCGCCGGGGGCGCGGGTTCAGGCGGCGTCGCGGGCGGCTGGTTTTGCGGGACGAAGTCTTCGTCGTGCCCGAGCGGGCTGTACTCGTACGCCCAGCGGTAGACGACGGGCGGCGCGGCGCCCCAGTTGCCGTGCACGGGCGGCGTTTGCGGCGTCTGCCATTCCAGCGTGGTGGCCCGCCACGGGTTGCCGTCGGCACGCTTGCCGCGCACCAGGCTCCACGCCAGGTTGTACAGGAACAGCAGCTGCGCCACCCCGACGATCAGCGCGACGACGGTGATGAACGTGTTGAGCGTCTGCGCCGAAGGCGGAATGAAGCTGTAGCCCTCGTACGCGTAATACCGCCGCGGCATGCCCAGGATGCCGAGATAGTGCATCGGGAAGTAGATCGCGTAGGTGCCGACGAAGGTGATCCAGAAGTGCGCGCGCCCGAGCGTGTCGTCAAGCATGCGGCCCGTCACCTTCGGATACCAGTGGTAGAGGCCGCCGAACACCACCAGGATCGGCGACACGGCCATCACCATATGGAAGTGCGCGACCACGAAGTACGTGTTCGACAGCGGGATGTCCACGCTCACGTTGCCGAGGTAGAGGCCGGTCAGCCCGCCCAGCACGAAGGTGCTGACGAAGCCGATGGCGAACAGCATCGGCACGCTCAGGTGGATGTCGCCGCGCCACAGCGTCAGCACCCAGTTGTAGACCTTGAGGGCGGTCGGGACGGCGATGACGAGCGTGGTGGTGGCGAAGAAGAAGCCGAAGTACGGATTCATGCCGGCGATGAACATGTGGTGCGCCCAGACCACGAAGCTCAGCACGGCGATGATGATGATGGCCCACACCATCATCCGGTAGCCGAAGATGTTCTTGCGCGCGTGCGTGCTGATGAGGTCCGACACGATGCCGAAGGCCGGCAGCGCGACGATGTAGACCTCCGGATGCCCGAAGAACCAGAACAGGTGCTGGAACAGCAGCGGGCTGCCGCCAGCCTGCTTGAGCGTCTGCCCCATCGACACCACGGCCGGCATGAAGAAGCTGGTGCCGAGCGTCTTGTCGAGCAGCATCATCACCGCCGACACGAACAGCGCCGGGAACGCCAGCAGCGCCATGATGGTCGCGACGAAGATGCCCCACACCGTGAGCGGCATGCGCATGAGCGTCATGCCGCGCGTGCGCGCCTGCAGCGTGGTGGTGACGTAGTTCAGGCCGCCCATCGTCGCCGCGATGATGAAGATCGCGAGCGACACCAGCATCAGCACGATGCCCCATTGCACGCCCGGCGTGCCCGGCAGGATGGCCTGGGGCGGATACAGCGTCCAGCCCGCGCCGGTCGGCCCGCCCGGCACGAAGAAGCTCGCCGTCAGCACCAGCACGGCCAGCAGGTAGACCCAGTAGCTCAGCATGTTGAGGAACGGGAACACCATGTCGCGCGCGCCCAGCATCAGCGGGATCAGGTAGTTGCCGAAGCCGCCCAGGAACAGCGCCGTCAGCAGGTAGATCACCATGATCATCCCGTGCATCGTGACGAACTGGTAGTAGTGGTTGGCGTCGATGAAGCTGAACTTGCCAGGAAAGCCGAGCTGCAAGCGCATCAGGTCCGACAGCACCATGCCGACCAGGCCGATGGCGATGGCCGTCAGCGAATACTGCACCGCGATGACCTTGTGGTCCTGGCTCCAGACATAGCGGGTCCAGAAGCTTTGCGGGACGTGGTCGGTGTGTGCGTAGGGCATTGCATGTGCTCCGCTAGTTGGCTGCGCTGCCGGCGGCCGGGCCGCCTTGCGATTCGATGTAGGCCACCAGCGCGGTCAGCTCCTGCTCGCTCAGGTCGAAGTGCGGCATGATGGGCGCGAAGCCCTTCACGACGCGGGCCGTCGGGTCGCGGATGAACGCGCGCAGATAGGCTTCGTCCACCTTCGCGGTGCTGCCGTCGGCCATCGTTTCGGTCTTGCCGTACAGGCCCTTCCAGGTGGGGCCCACACGCGGGCTGCCATCCACGCTATGGCAGGCGACGCAGCCCTTGGCCGTCGCGAGCGTCTTGCCCTGGTCGGCGAGCGCCTGCGCGCTGCCGCCTGCGGCGCCCGCCGCGGCCTGCACCCTGGCCTGCTGCCGCTGCGCGAACGTGCTCTGCTGCGCGAGCCACCGCGAGAACGAGGCCTCGTCTTCCACCACCACCACGCCGCGCATGTTGGCGTGCCCGATGCCGCAAAGCTGCGCGCACAGGATGTCGTAGCGCCCGGCCTTGGTCGGCGTGAACCAGAAGGTGGTCACCATGCCGGGCACCATGTTCATCCGCGCGCGGAACGGCGGCACGTAGAAGTCGTGCAGCACGTCGCGCGAGCGCGTCAGGACCTGGATCGGCCGGTTGAGCGGCAGGTGCACCTCGGGCGTCTCGATCAGGTAGTTGTCGCGGCCGTTCGGGTCGCCGGGGTTCAGGCCGAACGGGTTGTCGTTGCTGATGTAGCGCACGTCCGTCGTGCCCAGCTTGCCGCCGGGGCCGGCAAAGCGGAAGCGCCATTGCCATTGCTGGCCGAGCACCTCCATCTGCAGCACGTTGCGCGGCGGCCGAATGTAGTCCGCGTAGACGAACAGCCCCGGCGCCAGCAACGCAGCGACGCCGACGGCGGTCAGGCCGATCAGCCACCACTCCAGCCGCCTGTTGTGTGGCTCGTAAGCCGCGCGATGCCCCCCGCGGTGGCGGTAGCGCACCAGTGCGATCACGATGAACAGGTTGACCGCGATGAAGAGCGCGCCGGTGATGACGATCGTGATCGTCAGCATGTCGTCCATGCGCACCCAGTTCGACGCGATCGGCGTGATCCACCACGGACTGGCAAAGTGAAACCCCACCGCCAATACGATGATCAGGATCAGGGCAATCGCAAGCGCCATAGGCCGCCTCGCTGCGAGTCACTGGCTGGAGCCGCTTCGCTGCGTGTTGCGTGTTGTAAGCGACTCTAGAGGAAAGGTAGTCCTCTCCTCCGCATCGTGCAAGGAAGCCCAGAGGGGACGCGCGCCCCATATATACGGTGCCCCGGAGGGCACCGGGTGTTCAGGGGCTGTTCATGTGCGCGACCTGCGCCGCTCCAGCATGCCGTAGACGATGGCGGTGACCACGCCGAACAGCAGGTTTGCCAGCAAGGGGCCGGAACCTCGCTCCGAGACGAACCATGGGAACACGGCCGTCATCACATAGAAGTTCCACGCATACGCGACGATCCCGAAGGCCACGCCGACGACAGCCTCCATGCCCACACTCGAATCGAAGCGGAACGGCGCGATGATCGCCGCGAGAATCATCCCCATCACGGCGCCGAGCACGTAGTGCAGCACCAGCGCCGTCGCAACGATGCCGAAGCTGAAGGTGGACATCTGTTCGAGCGCGCTACGGCCCAATACCATCGCCGCGATCTTGTGGGTCGGTTGCCACGGGCTTTCATACAGCACCATGGTCGACCAGAAGAATTCCAGCACGATCACCAGTGCGCCGCCGGCAAGACCGGCCACGGCAGCGGCGAGCCAGTCGGGCACGCGCCGTTCCCAATGGTGTGATTGAATGTGCAGTTCCATACGACCTCCTTGCTGGCGGTTCAACTTCAACACCCAAGTGCTCGCGTCTAGCCGACCGCGTCTGGCCGACCGCGTCAAAGTGTGTCCGTTGTCCGATTCAGAATGGCAGATATGCGTGCCAACGCAAGGTACAAAAACCCTGCGCATTGCATGGCGCCATCGCGTTTTCTCACTGGGGGAGAAGGCGAAACGATTCAGGGAAGCGGGCTGGCCTGGAAGATTTTCCCCAATTGCATCGCAGGTCATTCATCCGACGAAAAAATCGCGCCGGTTCCCGGTATGATGCGCATCTCGCACGTGCCGATCGCCTGATTTTGATACCGCGTTCCGAAGAACGGCCTGACCGGCGCGGCACCATCCGGCGAGAAAGAATTTGTAATAGTGATTCTGTATACTTGTAATTTCTGAATCAGGCGCCGCCGATCGGCACATCGGCGGGCCGCCCACGCAGAACAACCAGATTCGCCGCCGTCCGGTCCGCCCGGCGGCGCGGCACGCTACGCACCACCGCCAATAACTTATGTCTTCCCGCCACCCTGGCTCACCCAGCCGTGCCGCGGCAATGTTCGGCCGCGTCTCGGCACTGCTGCGCAACGAGCGCGCGCTGTCGCCGCTGCTTGCGCTCGGCATCGGGCTGCTGTTGATCGTGGTCTTCCAGCACCTGTCGGCGTCCGTCGATTACCGGTCGGTGATCCGCCAGCTGCGCCACATGTCGGCCGCCGAATGGGGCGCGTCGCTCGGCGCGACGGCCCTCAGCTATCTCGCGCTCGTCGCCCGCGACGCGGTCGGCCTGCGCTACATCGCGGCCAAGGTGCCGCGCGCGGCGCTTTGGACCGCCGCGATCGCCGGTTCGGCGCTCGGCAACGCGACCGGCTTCGGCGCGCTGACGGGCGGCGCGGTGCGTGCGCGCGTCTATGGCGTGTCCGGCGTCACGCCCGCCCAGATCGGCCGCATGACGGTGTTCACGAGCGGCACGCTCGCGCTCGCGCTGGTGCTGATGACCGCGGTCGGCATGGTCTGCGAGCCGCGGACGCTGGCCGACATGCTGCACGTCGCGCCCGGCGTGCTCACCTGGGGCGGCGCCGCGCTGCTCGCGGTGATGGCGGTGATGGTCGCAGCGTGCGGGCGCGTCGCGCGTCCGGTCGAGACCCGCTTCAAGTGGCTCGCGTTCGACGTCCCGGCACGGCGCGATCTCGTCGCGCAGGTCGTCTACGCGGTGCTCGACGTGGTCGCGGCCGGCCTGACGCTGTGGGTGCTGCTGCCCGCCGCGCCGGTCGGCTTCGCGAGCTTCATCACCATCTACGCGGCCGCGCTGCTGCTCGGCATGATCGGCCATACGCCGGGCGGAATCGGCGTGTTCGAGGCGGCGATGGTCTTCACGCTCGGCCACGACGTGCCCGCGCACGAGATGGTCGCCGCGCTGATCGCATATCGCGCGATCTACTTCGGCGTGCCGTTCGTGCTGTCGGCCGGCCTGCTCGCCGGCTTCGAGGGCCGCGCGCTGCGCCGGCGCCTCGTGACGCGGCAGGCCGCGCGCGTGTCGCAGCTCGCGCCGCTGTTCCTCAGCCTCGTGACGTTCGCCACCGGCACGATGCTCGTGATCTCGGGCGCGACGCCGGCGTTCTGGCACCGGATCGCGATCCTGCGCGGCATCGTGCCGCTGTGGGTGCTCGAAGGTTCGCAGGTGATCTGCAGCGTGCTCGGCGTCGCGCTGCTGTTCGTCGCGCGCGGGCTGCTGCGCCGGCTCGACGCCGCATGGTGGATGACGTTCGCGCTGACGCTCGCGAGCCTCGCGCTGTCGCTCGCGAAGGGGCTCGCGTTCGTCGAAGCCGGCGTGCTCGGCACGCTGCTGGTGCTGCTGCTCGTCAGCCGCCGGCGCTTCAAGCGCCATTCGTCACTGTTCGCGGAGCGCTTCACGATCGGCTGGTTCGTGTCGGTCGCGATGGTGCTGATGCTTGCGGTGTGGGTGCTGTGCTTCGCGTTCCGCGACGTGCCGTACACGCGCGAACTGTGGTCGCACTTCTCGTTCGACGCACGCGCGCCGCGGGCGCTGCGCGCGACGCTCGCCGCGGGCGTGTTCGTCGCGATGTTCGCGCTGTGGCAGATGCTGCGGCCGGCGGCGGGCCGTTTCGTGAAGCCGGCGCCGCAAGACCTGCTCGACGCCGAGCGGATCATCCGCGCGCAGGAATGCAGCGATGCCGGCCTCGCGCTGATGGGCGACAAGAGCTTCCTGTTCTCGGAATCGCGCGAGGCGTTCCTGATGTACGCGAAGCACGGCCGCACGTGGGCCGCGCTGCACGACCCGGTCGGCCCGCGCAGTGAATGGCCGGCGCTGATCGGCAAGTTCATCGCGCTCGCGCACCAGCATGGCGGCCGCGCGGCGTTCTACCAGGTGCGCGCGAACGCGCTGCCGCTGTATCTCGACGCGGGGCTCACGCTGATGAAGCTCGGCGAGGAAGCGCACGTCGCGCTCGACGAGTTCGACCTGAAGGGTTCGCACCGCTCGCACCTGCGCTATGCGCTGCGCCGCGGCGACAAGGATGCGCTCACCGTCGAAGTGATCGCGCCGAACGACGTGCCGGCTGCGCTGCCCGCGCTGCGCGGGATTTCCGACGGCTGGCTCGACAGCCGCGACGCACGCGAGAAGAGCTTCTCGGTCGCGGCGTTCCATGACGGCTATCTCGCGACGCAGTCGGTGATGCTGGTGCGCCAGGCCGACAAGCCGATCGCGTTCGTCACGTTCATGACGACCGATCTCAACACCGAGGCGACGGTCGGCGTGATGCGCCATCTGCCCGAAGCGTCGCCGTACGCGATGGAATACCTGTTCACGCAGCTCGCGCTGCACCTGAAGGAAGCGGGCTTCCGCAAGCTGAGCCTCGGCATCGCGCCGTTCTCGGGGATGGGCGCGGCGAAGATGCCGTCGCCGTGGCACCGGGTCGGGCTGATGGTGTGGCGCTTCGGCGGCCGTTTCTACAATTTCCGCGGCTTGCGCGCGTTCAAGAGCAAGTTCGAGCCGCATTGGGAGCCGCGTTATCTCGCGGCTTCGGGCTCGGTCGGCGTGTTCGTCACGCTGGCGGATCTGTCTTTGCTGGCTGGAGGTCGGCGTTCATGATGCTGAAGAAGGGAATCGCGCGGGCGGTGGTCGCCTGCGCGGGAATGATGCTGGCCGGCGGCGCGTTCGCCACGCAGCCGGCGGCGGTGAAGGTGCAGACCGTGTCCGGCGGCCGCTATGGGCCGGTGACCGTGACGAAGCCGAATGGCGCGATGCGCGGCTTCGTCGTGATGTTCTCGCAAGGCAGCGGCTGGAGCGCGGCCGACCAGCAGGCCGCCGATGCGCTCGCGAAGGCCGGCGCGATGACGGTCGGCGTGGATGCCGAGCGGTACGCGGCGAACCTGGCCGCGACGCAGGAGACTTGCCACCATCTCGACGGCGACGCCGAGGCCGTCAGCCACCAGCTCGAGCGGCTCGCGCAGTCGTCGCGGTATTACGCGCCGATCGTCGCGGGTGTCGGGCAGGGCGGCGCGATCGCGAAGCAGATCCTGTCGATGGCGCCGGAGAACACGATTGCCGGCATGGTGTCGGTCGAGCCGGCGCCGAAGCTCGATCCGCGCTTCAAGCCGTGCCCGCCCGATCCGACGATCGTGCGCCGCGCGATGCCGGGCTTCGTCGAAACCGCGGCGGCGGGCGATGCCGCGAAGCTCGTCGCGCTCGTGAAGCCGCATCTGCGCGACGGCACCGCCGACGAACTCGACGTGTCGGACCTGCCGCTGATCGAACTGCCGGCCAAGGGCGGCAGCAACCTGCTCGCGATCGTGATTTCCGGCGACGGCGGCTGGCGCGATCTCGACAAGACGATCGCCGAGGCGCTGCAGCGCGACGGCGTGTCGGTCGTCGGCATCGATGCGCTGCGCTATTTCTGGAGCGAGAAGCCGCCCGCGCAGACGAGCCGCGATCTCGCGCGCGTGATGCGCACCTACATGGCGCGCTGGAACGCGACGAGCGTCGCGCTGGTCGGCTACTCGTTCGGCGCGGACGTGATGCCGTTCGCGTACAACCGGCTGCCGGCCGCGCTGCGCGACAAGGTGTCGGTGATGTCGCTGCTCGGCTTCGCGCCGGCCGCGGATTTCCAGATTCGCGTGACGGGCTGGCTCGGGATGCCGGCGAGCGACAAGGCGCTGAAGGTCGCGCCGGAGATCGCGAAGGTGCCGCCGGGCATCGTGCAGTGCTTCTACGGCGAGCAGGAGAAGGAGACGATGTGCCCGGTGCTCGCGAACACCGGCATCCAGGTGATCAAGACGCAGGGCGAGCATCACTTCGGCCGCGATTATGTCGCGCTCGAAAAGCAGATTCTCGCGGCGTTCAAGAAGCAGGTGGCGGGCAACTAAGCGCTTGCCATGCCGGCGGGACGCGTGCGCGTTTCGCCGGCCGTCGTTCGGGAGCGGGACACGCTATAGCGCCGGGTCGAGCGGCGTGATCCGGGCCAGCATCAACGTGTACTCTTCCGCCGCGATCTGGCGGAATTTCATTTTCACGACGGCTTCCGCCTGCTCCTGCGGCAACGCCGGGTCGGCTTTGGCAAACAGCAGGGTGGCCGCTGCCGCGACGATGGCTTCCGGGGTATCGAGCCGCGGCACCTGGGGCGGCGGCTCGGCCGGCGTGTCAGGCTGCGACGTGCCGTTGAGCGCCTGCACGAGCAGATAGATCGGCACGACGTCCGCTAGGCCGATCGGCAGCAAGTTCGCCGCGTTCGGACCGAAATGCCGGCGCACGATCGCTTGCGAGCCGAGCCGCAGCGTGAAGCGAAACGGAAATCCGGTGCGGATCGACAGCGTGACGGGATCGGCCGCGGCCATCTGCTCGATCGACGTGATGCCTTCCGCGTGCAGCGACGCGGTCACGGACTTCGTGACGCCGCTCAGGTTGAGCAGTTCGTCCGGCGGGTCTTCTTTCTTTTCAAGCTCGGTCACGTTTTTCGCGGCGAGCCGGCGAACCGTCTTCATGATCTGGTCGACCGGCAGGATCGTCAGCGTGAACGCGATCACGACATGCGGCGGGCTGCCGGCCGACGGCGCATATTCCGCGACGAGCGCGAGCGGTATCGCGAGGAAAAGCCGCAGCGAATACCAGTACACGTCGGATGCGTTGAGTGCGCGCCGCCGGATGCTCAGTACCGAATCGCTGACGACGAACATCAGCGCGCCGGCGATCGCCGAGACGATCAGCGGGGCGCTGAGTCCGAAAATGCAGGTCGCCTGGTCCGACGACGCGCACGCCCCCTGCGTACACAGCCACGTCGCGATCGCCGTGATCGCATACGTCACCGCCAGCAGAATGAGAAACGGCGGTGCGAAGGCCCACAGGCCGTACTGCTCGTGATAGATGTTCGCGAACAGGCGATCGCCCAGTGCCGGCCAGTATTCCGAGAACCTGTTCCAGCGGTCCGCATTGCCGATCGCCGTCGGCGTCTTGCGTTCCTGCCGCTCGGCGAACTGGATCGTCTGCAGCAGCCACTTCGACCAGAAACGCTTGAGGTAGGCATCGAGCGCGTCGTTCTTGAGGCTGTTCTGGAATTCGTCATAGCGCGCGTACCAGCCGAGGCACAGGAATGCGATCAGCGGCATGCCCACCAGTACGGTCGAAATCGCGCTGACCAGGATGATCGTGCCCGGCAGCCGCTCCCAGATGTTCCCGTCGGGAACCGGCTGATTGATCGCATGCGTCGCGATCAACGCACCTGTCGCGTTGATGAGAAGCAGGTAGATGACCAATGAAACGGCGCGGCCACGCGCCGTCCAGTGGCGCATTTGCACCGGTGGCCGCATCGGCGGCCGTGCTTCGAACGGGTTCGAGTTGTCCATATGCAAGCTCGCGAGTGATCGCGCCTGCTTCCGCGCGCGGTCCGGCGTGCGGAAGGCGGGCAAAAGTCACGCACCGACGGCGATCGGCGGGACGCGTTGCTTTGCTTCGATGGCGCGAATCAGGAACGAGGCAGCGGGATCAGCCTGACGGGGCGAGCAGATGCGATACGCGCACGCGCGATCCGTCTCGGAGCGGAGTGTATGCGGCAGTGTTCGATACGCCGAGAGACGATGACTTGTCCATGGCGGGTCCCCTCGGTGGAATGAATTTGTAAGACGTGGTTATCGTGGCGGCCATTCGTGCGACAGGCGCCGCGCATTTGATCCGTAGAGTCAAGCTAGGTCACGCACCCGAAATGTCAAGCAATGCAAGGATCGAGCGCGGGATTGCGCGGATATTGCCGGGTAATGAACGGGTTGGCCTGACGAATGCTTTCGTCGCGCGCGGGCTATTCGTCCGCTCTGCCGTTCCGGCGCGAATTCGGCGCCGCCGATCGCACATCCCGCTGATAGAACCCGGAAAATCGCTCGAGCTGACGCCGCGCATCTTCCGGATCGGCATCCGCGCCCAGCACCGCGCTCGAGAAGCCGGTGCGCTCCATCAGCAGCAACTGGTCGATCAGCACCTCGCCGGTCGCGCGCAGGTCGCCGGCGAACCCGAAGCGCTTGCGCAGCAGGTACGCCTGGCTGTATGCGCGGCCGTCGGTGAACGCCGGGAACTGCAGGTCGATGCGCGTCGCCTGCGCGATTCGCGCGGCATGCGGTTCGAGATCGTCGTCGTTCGCGATCGTCAGCGTCGCGTCGCGCGTTTCGTCATCGTGTTCGGCCGGCGTCAGCAGCCGGATGCGCTGGGGTTCGTTCATCATGCGTTCGCGACGAGATGCCGCGCGTGGTTGGCGGCGGCCTTGAAGGGTTCGGGGCCGATGCGGCGCACCGTGTCGATGAATGGCTCGCTGCGGCCGCCGACGTCGCGCCGCGCGTCGAGATAGGTGGCGACGAGCGCGTCGACGACGTCGACGATCTCGTCCGCGGAGAACGACGGGCCGATCACCTTGCCCGGCTGCGCGGGGCCGCTCGCGGCCGAGCCGTCGGAGCCGCCGAGCGTCACCTGGTACCACTCGGCGCCGTCCTTGTCGACGCCGAGGATGCCGATGTGGCCGCTGTGGTGATGGCCGCACGAATTGATGCAGCCGCTGATGTGCAGGTCGATGTCGCCGACGTCGTGCAGCTCGTCGAGATCCTGGAAGCGCTCGGCGATCGCGTCAGCGATCGGGATCGAGCGCGCGTTCGCGAGCGCGCAGAAGTCGCCGCCCGGGCACGCGATCATGTCGGTCAGCAGGCCGATGTTCGCGCTCGCGAGGCCGGCCTTGCGCGCGTCTTCCCAAAGCAGGAACAGGTCGTCGACGTGCACCCACGGCAGCACCGCGTTCTGCGCATGCGTGACGCGCGCCTCCCCGGCCGAGTAGCGCTCGGCGAGATCGGCGAGCGCGTCGAGCTGGTCCGGCGACGCATCGCCGGGCGCCTGCAGGCGCCGCTTGAACGACAGCGTGACGATCCGCAGCGCCGGGTCACGGTGCGCGGCGACGTTGCGTGCGAGCCAGCGCGCGAAGTCCGGATGCCGGTGCGCGTGTGCGGCGACGCGCGCGTTCGCGTCGTGCAGGTCGACGCGGCGCGGCTCGCGCGACGGCGGCACGAAGCACGCGGCGACACGGTCGAACTCGGCCTGCTGAATCGTATGCGGGCCGCCGTCATGCTCGACGATCTGGCGGAATTCCGCTTCGACGTCGTCGATGTAGCGCTGCCCCTCGGTCTTCACGAGGATCTTGATGCGCGCCTTGTACTTGTTGTCGCGGCGGCCGTAGCGGTTGTACACGCGCACGATCGCCTCGATGTAGTTCATCACGTGCCGCCACGGCAGGAACGCGCGCAGCAGCGTCGCGGTCATCGGCGTGCGGCCCATCCCGCCGCCGCCGCTCACGCGAAAGCCCAGTTCCCCCGCGTCGTCGCGCACGAGCTTCAGGCCGACGTCGTGCCAGTCGGTCGCCGCGCGATCCTCGATTGCGCCGGTGATCGCGATCTTGAACTTGCGCGGCAGGAACGCGAACTCGGGATGCAGCGTCGTCCATTGCCGCATCACTTCGGCGAACGGGCGCGGATCAGCGATCTCGTCCGGCGCCACGCCCGCGCGCTCGTCGCACGAGATGTTGCGGATGCAGTTGCCGCTCGTCTGGATGCCGTGCATGTCGACGGTCGCGAGCAGGTCCATCACGTCGGCCGCTTTCGACAGCGGAATCCAGTTGAACTGCACGTTGGTGCGGGTCGTGAAGTGCGCGTTGCGGGTCGGCAGGCGCGTCGTGCCGAGCAGGGCCTGCGCGTCGCAGGCGGCGCGGTAGGTTGCCGGGTCGGGCACGTCGTAGTCGCGCGCGATCCGGGCGAGCACGCGCAGCTGGGCGCTCGACAGCTCGCCGTAGGGCACGGCGGCGCGCAGCATCGGCGCGTGGCGCTGCACGTACCAGCCGTTCTGCAGGCGCAGCGGCCGGAACGCGTCTTCGCTCAGCGCGCCGCGCTGCCAGCGTTCGAGCTGGTCGCGAAACTGGGCCGCGCGGCTGCGGACGAGCGCGCGGTCGAATGCCGTATATCGATACATTGACGTCGGATGCGTGGAAAGCGGCGACGCGCGGGACGCTGGCCGCTTGTTGGGGAAGGCGCGACGGAAGGACAGGGTAGGGAAGGCGGGGCGGGCGAACAAGCAGCAGATGCGGGTGCAATCTGCGCAGCAGATGAAGACGGCGGCGCGCTCAACCCGCCTTGCGCACCGGAGGCTCCCCCGCCAGTTCGCCAAGCACGCGGATCGCGCGCTCGATCTCGCGGCTCCACGGATGGCCGAAATTCACGCGCACGCAGCGCTCGAAGCCGTGCGCCGCGGAAAACAGCGGCCCCGGCGCGAAGCTGATCCCGCGCGCGATCGCCTGCCGATGCAGCTCCATCGCATCGATCGCCTGCGGAAATTCGAGCCACAGAAAATACCCGCCGTCGGGCCGCACCCATTCGACGCCCTCGGGCAGCCAGCGCCGCAGCGCGTCGTCCATCCGTTCGAGCTGCCCTTGAAGCGCGCCGCGCAGCTTGCGCAGATGGCGGTCGTAGCCGCCGTGCTCGAGATAGTTCGCGATGCCGGCCTGCGCGGGAATGCTGGCCGACAGCGTCGTCATCAGCTTGAGCCGCTGCACCTTCTCCGCATGGCGGCCCGCGGCGGCCCAGCCGATCCGGTAGCCGGGCGCGAGCGTCTTCGAGAACGAGCTGCAGTGCATCACGCGGCCGTGCCTGTCGAACGCGCGCGCGGGCAGCGGATAGTCGGGGCCGAAGTGAAGCTCGCCATAGACGTCGTCCTCGATCAGCGGCACGTCGCGCGCCGCGAGCAGCTCGACGAGCGCGCGTTTTTTCTCGGCCGTCAGCGTGACGCCGGTCGGATTCTGGAAATTCGTCATGAACCAGCATGCGCGCACGTCGTGCCGGTCGAGCGCGTTCTCGAGCGCGACGAGGTCGAGCCCGGTGCGCGGGTCGACCGGAATTTCAACCGCTCGCAGGTCGAGCCGCTCGATCGCCTGCAGCGCCGCGTAGAAGCCGGGCGCTTCGACGGCCACCACGTCGCCGGGCCGCGTGACGGCCATCAGGCACAGGTTCAGTGCTTCGAGCGCGCCGTTCGTGACGACGATCTCGTCGACCGGCTGCGACACGCCCATCGCGAGATAGCGCAGCGCGATCTGGCGGCGCAGCTGCTCGTTGCCGGGCGGCAGGTCGACCACGGTGCTCCACGGGCTGACGAGGCGCGTCGCCTGCGCGATCGACTTCGCGAGGCGCGGCAGCGGAAACAGCTGCGGCGCCGGGAACGCGGAGCCCAGCGGCACGATGCCGGGCTGCGTCGCGGCGTCGAGCACCGAGAACACGAGGTCGCTGATGTCGACCTTGCGCGTCGCGGCGGCGCGGGGGGCGCGCCGCTTCGCGCTCGGGCTGGCGCCCGGCGCGACGTAGTAGCCGGAGCGCTCGCGTGCGCGGATCAGCCCCCACTGTTCGAGCAGGTAATACGCGCGAAACACCGTCGACTGGCTGACGCCGTGCTGCGCGAT
Organism: Burkholderia sp. MSHR3999; assembly: GCF_000833595.1. Taxonomy (NCBI): domain Bacteria; kingdom Pseudomonadati; phylum Pseudomonadota; class Betaproteobacteria; order Burkholderiales; family Burkholderiaceae; genus Burkholderia; species Burkholderia sp. MSHR3999. Next base: position 1,480,752 of record NZ_JRFO01000007.1, on the reverse strand, counting down.
GATCTGGCGCAGCGACGGCAGGCGCGTGCCGACCGCGAGGTTGCCGTTGCGGATCTCGTCGGCGATCGTGTGGGCGAGGGTTTCGTAGCGTTTCATCGAACAGGACAGGAGCCGGGTGCGGCAAGCGGGCTCATTGTCCAATGGCTGTTGGCAAAAGGAAAGCTTGTCGGGCTGCTGCAGATGATCACCGCGATGCGCGCATCCGTCGCGCGCGCCGCCGATTGATATGTTGATAGGAAGATTGCGATCAGCGTGAATCCCGCACGCAACTGTCCCGGCCAATTGTGATTCGCTTGCGGGCACAACGAATCAGGATATCGAATTAAATCCGTATCGCGAATCATTCCATTTTCCAGGAAATAAACCGTAAAAATGAATGCGCATGCGGCGAGTGCTTATTGCGTGGGGATTCTTTTTATGGTCTTGTAGCAAGCTCAAGCTATCGCATCGACTAGAGAAAAAAGGACAGTCGAATGCAGCCAGGTGTTGCGGACACAGTCCGATTGTTCAGGGGAATCGGCGCGGGTTGGCGCGGGGTCAACGTAGCGTTGCGCACGATTCTCGTCATCTTGACGTTGGGGGTGGCGTGCCCGGCGGGCTTTGCCGCGCCGGAGTCCGCAAACGAAAGCGTGTTGCGCGTGCTCGCGTGGCCGGGTTACGCGGACAACGACGTCGTCAGCGCATTCGAAACGCGCTTCCATGTTCGTGTCGAAGTGACGCTCGTCGATTCCGACGAAGCGTTATGGTCGCGTATGCATAGCGCATCGCCGCCGCCTTATGACGTGCTCGCGGCGAACACCGCCGAGATCCAGCGCTATGCGAGCGACAATCTGCTCGCGCCGCTCGACCTGTCGCGGATACCGAACCGGCGGTTGCAGCTGCCGAACTTCCAGCACGTCGCGAACATCGGCGGGCTCACGCACGGCGCCGTGACATACGGAATTCCGTTTACGTATTCGTCGATGGGGCTGATCTACGACCGCAAGCAGATTCCGGTCGCGCCGCATTCGATGCTCGAGCTGTGGAACCCGCGCTATCGCGGCAAGGTGCTCGACTTCAACAGCGCGCAGCACAATTTCTCGTTCACCGCGCTGGCGCTCGGCTATGCCGATCCGTTCCACCTGTCGCCGGCGCAGACGCGCATCGTGGCGCGCAAGCTGATCGACCTGCGCCGCAACCTGCTGACCTATTACACGCTGCCCGAGGAGGCGACCGCGCTGTTCGTCCTGCATCGCGCGGCGCTGATGTTCGGCAACTACGGCACGCAGCAGGTCGAACTGCTGCGCCGCGCCGGCGCGGACGTCGGCTACGTGATTCCGGACGAAGGCGCGCTCGCGTGGCTCGACTGCTGGGCGATGACGCGCGGCGTCGAGCATCCGGAGCTGGCGCTCGCGTGGATCAACTACATGCTCGAGCCGGCGATCGGCTCGCTGCTCACGCAGCGCCAGGGGCTCGCGAATACGCTCACGCCGCCGCCGGGCCTCGACGCGGGCCGGCAGCATCTGGTGTGGATCCACCCGGTCGAGAACATCGCGCGCCGCGAAGCGCTGTGGAGCCGCATCGTGTCGGGCGACCGGCCGGAGCGTTTCGACAAATGATCAAGCTCGGCCTCACGTCGAAGCTGTCGGTGCTGCTTGCATGCATCGGCGTCATCGCGTCCGGCGCGACCGGCTATTACACGTACCGCGCGAATCGCGCGATGCTCGTGCAGGAGGCGCAGCACAGCCTGCTGATGTCGACGCAGCTGCTCGGGCAGCGCTTTACCGCCGCGCTCGGCGACGTCGCCGACGACGCGCTGGTGCTCGCGACGATGCCGTCGTCGCCGGACGTCGCGAGCGGCAACGAGGCGGGCGACGGGCAGCGCCTGCGGCTCGAGCAGGTGTACTACAGTTTCATGACGCATCATCCGGAATACATGCAGATCCGCCTGATCGCGCGCGCGCACTACGGGATCGAGCGGATTCGCGTCGATCGCGATGCGCGCGGCGTCGTGGTGCTGCCGGGGAGCGCATTGCAGGAGAAAGGGCAGTTTTCCTACGTATTCGATACGCTGTCGACCGCACCGGGTCACGTCTACCTGTCGCCGATCGCGATCAACCACGAGATCGGCTCGCACGCCGCCGAAGGGCAGCCGATCCTGCGCGTCGGCACGCCGGTCGTCGACGCGCTCGGCGAGACGGTCGGCGCGCTCGTGATCGACATCGACCTGACGCGCGTGTTTGCGCGGCTCGAGCGCGACCTGCCGGAAAGCTATCTCGTGTATCTCGCGAACGAGTGGGGGGATTTCCTGGTTCATCCCGATCCCGCGCAGGCGTTCGGCTTCGACCGCGGGCGGCGCGTGCTGATGCAGGACAGCTTCCCGGTCACGCGTCCGCTGTTCGACGAGGCGCGCACGCATGCGACGATCAACGGCCTCGCGGATCCCGAGCAGGCGATCGGGCAGATGCTCGCGTTCGCGCGCACGCCGTTCAGCCGTGGCGAAGGCAACCGCTTCGTCGTGCTCGGGCTCGCCCGGCCGCTGTCGGAGGTGCTGGCGCCGGCCGGCATGCTCGGCGAGCGGATCGTGCGGATGGTGCTGATCTCGAGCGTGCTCGCGGTGATCCTGGCGATCCTGTTCGCGCGCGCGATCACGCGGCCGCTGCAGGCGCTCGCGCGCGCGGCGATGCACGTGTTCGACGATCCCGCGGCCGAGCGGCTGCCGGTCGGGCGCTCGGACGAGATCGGCATTCTCGCGCGCTGCTTCGACTGCATGCGCGTGGAGATTCGCACGCAGGTGACGATGCTGCGCGCGAAGCAGCAGGAACTCACCCATCTCGCCGGGCACGACGTGCTCACGGGCCTGCCGAACCGGATGCTGTTCATGGAGCGGCTCGACGGCGCGATCCGTCACGCGGCGTCGACGAACGAAGGGCTCGCGATAATGTTCGTCGATCTCGACCGCTTCAAGCAGATCAACGATCAGCTCGGGCATTCGGCCGGCGACCGCACGCTCGTCGCGGTGGCGAAGCGCCTGAACCTGGTGCTGCGCAGCGGCGACATGGCCGCGCGGCTCGGCGGCGACGAGTTCATCGTGCTGATCGCCGGGGTGCGCTCGCCGGGGCTGGTCGGCGACATCGCGTCGCGCATCCAGGCCGTGATGGCCGAGGAGCTGGAGTTCGGCGAGCGGCGCATGGCGGTGGGCGCGAGCATCGGCGTGAGCGAGTATCCGGTCGACGGCGCGTCGGCCGAGGAACTGCTGGTCAAGGCGGATGCCGCGATGTACGCGGCGAAGGCGTCGGCGCAGTGCGAGTACGTGCGCTACCAGGATCTGGTCGCCGGCGCATGCGCGGATGGCGCGCGGCATGTGCCTTCGTAGGCGCCGCCAATGCGACGAGCCCGTCGTCGGACGGGCTCGTCGCGGGAGCGGGGCTGCGCACCGGGCGCGCAGCGACGGACTTAGTGGCCGAAGTAGACCGAGTCGCGCGGGTTGCGTGCGTTGATCGCCGGGGCGCCGCCCTGGACGACCGGTGCGGCCTGCGCGCCGTAGCCGGTGCTGTCGGCGCCCTGCACGCGGGCTTGCGCGGCCAGGATGTCGTCCGGGTAGTGCGGGCTCGCGACGCTCGGCTTGTAGCCGGCCTGCTCGAGCTGGACCAGTTCGTTGCGCACTTGCGCGCGGGTTACGGTGCTTTGCGCGAATGCGCCGAACGAGGCGGACAGGGCGGCGGCGGCAACGACTGCGGTGATGAGCGATTTCATGATGACCTCCGATGTTTGTCTGGCTTTCCGCGTTCGACACCATGTCGTAAGCGGTTGAGTACATCGTAGGCGTCGGAGGATTCAGGGTAAACGCGAGTTTTGGCGAAAGATAGTTACACGTAAGTCAATAATTTCGAGAAAAATCCCGTCTGTCCCTAATGATTGGGGCGCGTTTTGCAATGGATCGGGGCAGGCGGCGCGGCCAGGGTGACGCGGCGGGTCAGACGCTGTCGGCGTCGTCGATTTCCTTGCGCTCGCGGCGCTCCTCGTTGCCGCGGCGCGCCCGCAGGCGCTGGCGTGACAGCACGGCGATCACCTGCTGGGTGGGGGCGCCGGAAGGGAGCTCGTTGCGGATGCGGTCGGCCACCATCGGCAGGCCCGCGCGCTGCCGGCGCAGCGCCTTCGCGATTGCCCGGCGGCATTCGTCCCCGTGGCAGTCCCATTCGTCACGGATTCTCTGGCAATAACGGCATGTGTCCATGGCGGACAGTCTAACGCGTCTTGCGTTGCCGCGACCCCGGCAGACAAAGGGTCGAGAATCCGCGACGTGTTCCGCATGCGCTCATGCTCCCAGCTCGGGCTGGCGCGTGTCGGGCGGCGCGGCGAGGGTGTCGGCGGCCGCTTGCGGCGCTTTCGCGTTTTCGCGCCTTTCAAGGAAATGCATCGCCAGCGCGGTGATCGTCAGCAACGCGAACGCGGCGGGGCCCGTCATCGCGGCATGGCTGATCTGCAGCAGGTATCCCGCGGCTGCAAGCATGAGGCCGAGCACCACGGCGGCCCGCGTGCGCCGGCGCAGCCAGCGTTCGAGCCCGACGAACGCCGTCGCGAAAAACGCCGCCCACGACCCGGTCAGGCTGATGAACGACCCGACACCGCCCGTCCAGCGGTCGACCCAGAAGTTGTTCAGCAGCGTCGCGATGGCCGTGTGCTGGTCGGGCGTCATCTGCGCGGCGATCTGCAGCAAGCGGCCGAGCCCGATGCCGCCGACTGCGTCGAGCACCGTGTAGGCAACCAGGAAAACGAAGGTCGACAGGCGCGCGAGCCATGCGACCGGGCCCGGATCGTCGCCGACGAGCAGCCAGAGCCCGATGCAGACGAGCACGACGCACGGCGTCTGGATCATGTGCAGCGCAAACCACCATGCGGGGCCGAAATACGCCAGCGCGGCGTGGTTGTGATCGTATTCGGGCTTCGACAGGTAATCGAACATGCCGGGGTCATGCGTGAATCCGGCGGGATGAAACAGTTCGATCGTCGCCAGCACGAGCGGCGCAATGAAAAGGCACAGCCACCACAGCACGGCCCGGGTTGTCCGGTTCATGTTCGGCTCCTGAATGGCTCATGAATCGCATCGACGACGAACCGCGCGCGGCGCGCGGGCCAGCACGTGTGCGATATCGGTCAAGGGATGAAAAATAATCGAACGAACGGCATGTTCCATTCGATCTCAGTCAGCATAGGACACGCGCAAGCGAATGTTAAGAAGTCATCTCGCGCCGATATTGGAATGCTATATGACCTTGAAATTAACTGATCTATTTTCCGGTGCGATTGGAATGTTTGTTATAAGCGATGCGTGAACGCTCCAATCCTCTCCAATGGTGACGGATGGATAAGTTGTTTTCCATTCGCCATCGGCGTCGATCATCAATTTCCATTCGCCATCCGTCACGATTTTTCCCGCTTTCATGAGGCGAACCTGAACCTTGTGGTCGGCAGGGCCCGAGCCCCGGATGCGCAGTGCTCCTGGAGCAACGATCTCGTTTTCCGCGGGATGTGCGATTTCAAAAGGTTGAGACATTATCGGCTCCTGTTTGGTCGTCCATGAAATGCTGGCCTGTCCCGTGTATTTGCTGCCAATGGAGTATTGTCGTCGCGGAAATTTTTGGCAAGCAAGCTGCCTGACTTATCAGGTGTGCCGTCGTGTTTGTCTGGAGGATTTTTGATGGAAGAGGATGGTCGTTTCGTTTTTCGGCGTGGATTATTTATCAATGCCAGCATGATCGGGGGACGCATTCCATGTCTGGAAATCGACCCGTCGACGCGCGTCGCCGCAAGACGCGGAAACCATTCGCTACGCCGCCCGCCGGCGGGTGGCGCGCGTGATGCCGCGCAACCCGCACGCCGCTTGCTTATCGTTCGCGGCGCTTCTTGCTCATCACGATCGTCTCGAACAGCTCGTACTGCGCGGTCGGCTGCTGGTCCGCGCCCGGCGCATGGTAGTAGCGCATCGTGATCGTCGTGTCGCCGCCCGGCGTGCCCGGATCGTGGTCGAACACCGCGATCCCGTAGCCGGTGCCCGTATCGCGGCGCGCGGACCAGATCGCGTCCTCGAGTGCGTCGGCCGGCTTGCGCACGAACGTGTTCGGCGCCGCGCCCGGCACCGGCCGGTTCGGCTTGGTGAACACCTTCGCCTGCGCGAAGCCCGTCGCGGGGTTTTCGCCGTATACGTCGAGCGGCGCGCTGGTGCCGCCGCCGCCGAGGATCAGGTGGATCGTCCCGTGGCTCGTGTCGAACGTCGCGCGTGCCGGATCGGCCGGCACGGCCGGACGCGGCTGCAGCGTGTCGACCACTTCGCCCGTCGCGGCGTCGACGCCCGCGCGGTGGTTGCAGCCGCGCACCGGGTAGCTGCGCTCGTAGTCGTGATCGTGGCCGCACAGCACGAGATCGACGCCGTAGCGGTCGAACAGCGGCAGCCACGCTTCGCGGATGCCCTTGTCCGAGCCGTTGCCGGTCTTCGACGAGCTCAGCGCGTCCTGGTGCATCTGCACGACGATCCAGTCGATGCCGTCGTCCTTCGACGCGTGGTGCAGCGTGCGTTCGAGCCAGCGGGTCTGCTCGCCGCGGCTGTAGCCGCGGATGTAGAACGACGTGCCCGGCTCGATCGGCGGATGGCCGGTGCTCGCCGCGGGTGCGAGCGGGTTCGGGCCGGCGACGAACGCGCCCGCGTCCTGGTAGACCACGTCGTCCGCGTCGAGCGAGACGAACAGCACCGAGCTCACGCGGAAGCTGTACCAGCGGCCCGGAAAGTGCGTGCCGTTCCCGGGCAGCTCGTAGCGCGCGAGATACGAATCGAAGCCCTGCGGGCCGTTGTTGAATTCGACTTCGTGGTTGCCGGGGCACGGCATCCACGGGCGATTCGCGGCCGACGTCTGGTTGTTGTTGCCGAAGTCGCGCCACACCTCGGGCTGGTGCGCCGGGTTCAGGTTCGCGTAGCACAGGTCGCCGTTCAGCAGGTGGAACAGCGGCTGGAATTGCTCGACCGCCTGCACCGCGAAGCGGCTTTGCGGCGACGACAGCACCCATGCGCCGTTCGGCGTCGCGAGATCGCCGTAGCTCGTGAAGCGGAACGGCGCGCGGCCGCGCGGCGCGGTCGTGAAGCTCGCGGTGAACGGTTGCGCGGCGTTGCCGTCGTTGTCGGCCGTGAGCACGTACTGGTAGCGGGTGCCGGGCTTGAGGCCGTGCACGCGCGCGTGATAGGTGAACACCGTCTCGCCGTTGAGGCCGTCCGTATACAGGCGCTGCACGCCGTGCACGACGCGCGGATGCTCGCCGTCGGCGCTGATCCGCGCGCGCGGATTGACCGCCGGCGCGAGCGACGCCCACGAGATCACGACTTCCGATGCCGGGTCGTCGCCCCACGTCAGGTGGATCTGCTCGGGCGTGCCGTCCGGGCTCGACGCCGCGGCCTTGCCGGCTGCCGCGAGGCCGCCCGCCGCGGTCGCGAGGCCGGACACGCCGGCGAGTTTCAGGAAGCCGCGGCGCGAGACGGCGGCGACCGGTTCGTTGTGTTGATCGGGGGCGTTGTCCTGGTTCGACATGGTCGGGATTCTCGGTGAAAGGAGCACGAGGACGGGAAGCGGCCCAGTCCGCGCAACACGGGCTGGCGCATGCGTGGGCCGGAAACGAGCGGGATCCCGGCGACACGCATTGTTGACGGGGAGTTTTGCCGCGTTGTGACAGTGGGGCGGCGGCCTACGTGCCCGTCCGGCCTCCAGCAGCCGAAAGCGCTTTTCGCATTGCGGAATCCACTTCGAATTCCCGCGTCACCGCCTTTTCATCGACTGAAAACATGTTTTGCATCGCAAAAGCTGCCGCTTATATCATTGAAAAATAAGCGAAATTTATATCTTATGTCTTATATAAGACTTCGCCGCAATGCAGCGAAGCAGCGCTACCATTTGGTCATGCAGTTCGCTTCGACAGACGAGGCGGGCACGCTGAACCCTTTACCCAAATGCGCTTCGTTCCCAGGAGATAGACATGTCCCAATATCAAGACGACATCAAGGCAGTTGCTGGTTTGAAAGAGAACCACGGCAGCGCCTGGAATGCCATCAACCCCGAGTATGCCGCCCGCATGCGCGCCCAGAACAAGTTCAAGACGGGCCTGGACATCGCCAAGTACACCGCCAAGATCATGCGCGCCGACATGGCCGCCTACGATGCGGACCCGTCGAAGTACACGCAGTCGCTCGGCTGCTGGCACGGCTTCATCGGCCAGCAGAAGATGATCTCCATCAAGAAGCACTTCAACAGCACCGAGCGCCGCTACCTTTACCTGTCCGGCTGGATGGTGGCCGCGCTGCGCTCGGAGTTCGGCCCGCTGCCGGACCAGTCGATGCACGAAAAGACCGCCGTCAGCGCGCTGATCCGCGAGCTGTACACGTTCCTGCGCCAGGCCGACGCCCGCGAACTGGGCGGCCTGTTCCGCGAGCTGGACGCAGCCGTTGACCCCGCCGCCAAGGCCGCCATCCAGGAAAAGATCGACAACCACGTCACCCACGTCGTGCCGATCATCGCCGACATCGACGCGGGTTTCGGCAACGCCGAAGCCACGTACCTGCTGGCCAAGCAGTTCATCGAAGCGGGCGCATGCTGCATCCAGATCGAAAACCAGGTGTCCGACGAGAAGCAGTGCGGCCACCAGGACGGCAAGGTCACCGTGCCGCACGAGGACTTCCTGGCCAAGATCCGCGCGATCCGCTACGCGTTCCTGGAGCTGGGCGTGGACGACGGCATCATCGTGGCCCGTACCGACTCGCTGGGCGCCGGCCTGACCAAGCAGATCGCCGTGACCAACACGCCGGGCGACCTGGGCGACCAATACAACGCGTTCCTCGATTGCGAAGAACTGTCGGCCGACCAACTGGGCAATGGTGACGTCGTCATCAAGCGCGACGGCAAGCTGCTGCGTCCGAAGCGCCTGCCCAGCAACCTGTTCCAGTTCCGCGCCGGCACGGGCGAAGCGCGCTGCGTGCTGGATTGCATCACGTCGCTGCAAAACGGCGCCGACCTGCTGTGGATCGAAACCGAAAAGCCGCATATCGCGCAGATCGGCGGCATGGTCAGCGAGATCCGCAAGGTCATCCCGAACGCCAAGCTGGTGTACAACAACAGCCCGTCGTTCAACTGGACGCTGAATTTCCGCCAGCAGGCGTATGACGCGATGAAGGCCGCGGGCAAGGATGTGTCGGCGTACGACCGCGCGCAACTGATGAGCGTGGAATACGACCAGTCGGAACTGGCCGCGCTCGCCGACGAGAAGATTCGCACGTTCCAGGCCGATGCATCGCGCGAAGCAGGCATCTTCCACCACCTGATCACGCTGCCGACGTACCACACCGCCGCGCTGTCGACCGACAACCTGGCGAAGGAATACTTCGGCGACCAGGGCATGCTGGGCTACGTGGCCGGCGTGCAGCGCAAGGAAATCCGTCAGGGCATCGCGTGCGTCAAGCACCAGAACATGTCCGGCTCGGACATCGGCGACGACCACAAGGAATACTTCAGCGGCGAAGCGGCGCTGAAGGCGGCGGGTAAGGACAACACCATGAATCAGTTCTCCTGATACCGGTCATACCCAGAGCAAAACGCCAACCCATGACGGGTTGGCGTTTTTTTATTCGGCGAGTTGGTCCCATGCATCGTCCTGTTCTTTGGGGAACGATATGTTCCGGAAATTTCTGCTAGTTAGACGAATTAACTGGAGCGACAGAGCCTGCTTTTATATGAAGGGCCATTGCATAGAGGGATTTTAAAAAAGCGAAATTGGATGAAAATGTGTTTACAGTCTGTATGCTGGACATCGGCAAGGTGGCATGGTAACGGACGGCGCAATAACGATGCCAAATAGCCGTCTTCCATTTATCCGGGAAAATACCAACAGAAATGCCAGGGTCGTGGGCTAATCTTTACGCCATACATGGCTGAAAGAATTAGAAACTTTAATTGGCCACTAGACATGACCACGGGGCTTCCATTCTCGGTTTCAATTTTTGCGACGCCGTTTGCGCTTCGAGGGACGTTTCCCTTGTGCGCCCGCGCCATTGCACTTGTGCGCATGTTGATTGCGCGGTCTCTACTCCCTATGGGAATGAGGGTCCATTGTCCCGGACGCCAGGGACGCATGGTCGTCGGCCGTCAACGACGCATACGGCCGTACACGCACTTCAATGAGGCATCAGCAGCGTGCGGGGTTGTCGCGAGGTTATAAGAACGACATCAACGACTGCATGAATTCCGAAAAGGACGATGCATTGGAGAGGCGTTTTGCGACACGCCCTTGTTTAGATCTGTTGTAGGTGTTGCTGTGCAACTCCCGGCTTCGTCGAGGGAAAGAACCTGACTCGGAGACGCGGATCCTCAAACTTGTTCGGAGAGGAGTCGATTATGCCAAGCTATGTACGGATACCCATCACCAACATCAACATGGGCGGTGACTATACCGGTGTCGTCACGGTCGGTGTCGGCGAGAGCGCCAGATCTTTGAATTTGATTCTTGACACGGGTAGCAGCGCCTTGGCGGTAAGCGACAAGAAGTATTCGCCTGTACTCGGCACCGGGACAGCAGCGACGAACCTGGGCCAGGTCGAATCCTACGGTGATGGAAGCAGCTTTGCGGGCGCGGTCCTACGCGACACCGTCCAAATCGGCGATGTTGCCGGTACGAATGTCCCGGTTGCGGTTGCCTACGACGCTACGGATTCCATGTTCCGCGGCGCGGATGGCATTCTGGGCCTGGCCTATCAGGGGCTCGACGATGCGTTTTTGCTACCTGGCGTCACGTGGCCGGAAAAGTACACGCCGTCACAGATCGAGCACGGCAAGCGGACGACCGTTGTCCCGTGCCTGATGCAACTGGCCAACGAGGGCTTGCTGCTGGAGAAGATGGCCTTTCGTACACGTCGCTCATTCGTGAGGGTCGGTCCCACTCCAGGCACGGATCCCTTGAACGAGGGGACGTTTATCCTTGGAGGAGGAGAGGAGGCGACCGATCTCTATTCCGGGACTTTTCAAACTGCTGCGGTTCTGGCGGACGACTGGTACAGCACAAACCTCGTGTCGGTGGGCATTGGCGATCAGCAATTCCCTGTTTCATCGCGGCCCCAGGCAGGTATGCCGACAAACTCGATTGTCGATAGCGGCACGAACACGCTCGTCCTCGGTCCGACGATCATCAACCGTATCCTGTCGGTTCTGCCAACGGCTCAGCAGGAGTTGCTCAAGAGATCGATGGGCGGGAAGTTGATACCCAACACCGATCTGGACCTTTCGAAGTGGCCAACGCTGTCATTCACGCTCCAGGGAATAAGCGGCGGGCACGACGTAACACTGCAAGTGCCGCCGGAGAACTACTGGCAACTCGACGCCGGCGAAGCAGGACAAGCGATTGCCGCCATTTCGCCAGCGCAGGCGGATGGCGGGGCAATCCTTGGTTTGCCGCTCATGAATGGTTACTACACGATCTTCGACGGCACCGCGGGCTTAGGAGTTATCAAGTTTGCAACGCCCAAGTAGGCCGTTCAAGGCGGTTTGAAGCCGCAAATCCCTGCGCTCGCCCATTCGAGGGCGGCGCAGGATTCGGGAGGGCGCCCGGAACGCTTGCCATGGATGACTTGTACTGGTTCGCGACGCTTAATGCGCTCCGCTCGAGATTCTGTCGATCATTGCCTTTACGGCTTTCATCTGATTTCCCGTCTTGGTGGCAAAGTTCGGATCGTCGTAAGCAAACCAGTCCCAGCAACCATTGGGATTGTTGAACGTCTCCGGGTCGCCTTGGCCGATGAACAACTGTGGGTAGAGCACGATGATGTTGTTGGTATCCGCCCACCGGTTGTAGCCGGTATTCCTGACGTACGTCGTGCCGAAAGTGGCTTCGCCTTCCGAAAAGGCGGGGTACTGCAAGCACCCGTGGAACACGACGTGCAGCCGGCATGCTTGCCCATTGGCGCAATTGGCGGGCACGTAGATCCAGCCCGTGTCGGCCATGCTGTGCTGACGGGGGTTGCCGATGAACTCGCTCTGGTCAAACTCGATAAAGCGTTGATCGTCGAGGCTGCCGGTGTTCCTGGGATTCAGGGGGCCGTAGATCCACTTCAGCAACTCGCCCGATGCGTCGAAGTGGCAGTTGTTGATGAACGGATTGCCCTTGAAATCACAGGTATTCCCGAAGAAATCCGTGGGCATCGCATGTTCGGCCGGGACATTTTTTACGTACTTGATGTTGGCGGCGCTGATGAAGTGCCGATAATAGGTCCGCAGGTCGTTCATCACGGACTGCTTGACGACGGAATCCTGACTCCCCGAGAACATCCAGATCTTCTGGTTGGCCAGATTGGCGGTCGAATCGATCGCATCACTGCGCGCATTCGCTTTCGTTATCCGAATCAGGGTGGGAATGTCGGTCGGCATGATGGCATTCATGCAGGCCATCATGGCGAGGACCAGACTTCCTTGGGAGCACGCGTAAGGGCCTCCGGCGATGATGCCGGCGCCTTTCACGATCGACGAGTAGGCAACGTCGAATTGGACCGCCATGAATCCGCCTGACGACAGGCCTGAAACCGACGTTTGTTTGATATCGACGTTGAATGCGGGCAGCTTCGCAACTTGAGCGCCGAGCGGCACGGACTGAGCCAAACCCGCGACCAGACCGCCTATACACAAGGCCCGCCGAAAGACTGTGCAATGCGACATGTCTCGCTTCCTTGGGTTATGTGACACATCCACGCACGGCGTGGACTGGTTGGGCGTGACATCGCCTCAACACGTCACCGAGTGTTGGGCTCTTTCGCGGAAGACCGCGCAATCAACAGGCGCGCAAATTCACGGGAGCGGGCACGCAAGAGGGCGTCGCTCGACGAGCGAACGACGTCGCCTGAATAGGAACCGTGAGATGGCAGTTCAGTGGTCCGGTAACAGTCTCTTGTTCTTATGATTCCGTGATTGGAATTAAGATTAGTGGCTGTATTTTCTCAATACGGTCGGTATTTTCCCGGGCAGAACGAAGATGGTTTTTGGCACATGTTTTGCGAATGATCGGCAATTGAAACATTTGCGATCTATATGTGCAGGACCATCATTTATGAAAGCATTGAAAAATGTTGCGCGATGGATAAGCGGGCCGCAGAAGCTGACATTTTTATTGCGTGCGGTTTTCAAGTTTCTGCCGATCCGGCCAGACGGCTTCGGGGGCTCAGGCGCCATCACCGCTCACCAGCCGATCCGATGTTTCTCCTCGGTCTCCCGATGCCGCACGTCGTCGTCCGCGTGCAGGTACTGGCTCGTCGTGGTCAGCGACACGTGGCCGAGGTTGTCGCGCACGATGCGCAGGTCGAGCCGGCCGTCGGCCATGTGCGAGCCGGCGCTGTGCCGCAGCCAGTGCGCGGACGCCTGTTCGAGCACGCGCGCCTGCTGCTCGCCCGCGTCGCCTTGCGCGCGCAGCCGGTCGGCCGCGTGCCGGAACACGCTCTTGACGATCGTATGCAGCGCCGCGCGCGTGAGCGGCTTGCGCGCGTGGCCGACCGGCAGCACGAGCGGCGTATCCTCGCCGGGGCCCGGCAACGCAGGCAACTGATGCGCGCGCCGGTAGCGCGCGAGCTCGGCCATCATCTCGTCGGTGGCCGGCACGAGCCGCTGCTTGCCGCCCTTGCCGGTCACGTCGAGCCACCAGCGATCGCGCCCCTCGGCGTCGCGGCGACAGAAGAACCCGCCCATCGTGTTGTCGGCGGCTTCGGCGATCCGTAGCCCGCCAAGATACAGCAGCGTAAACAGCCAGCGCGCGCGGTCGTAGTGAAAGCACGCGCGTGCATCGTCGCGCGGCATCGCGTCGATCGCATCCTTGACCGACTGCCACAGCGCGGGCCCGAGGTGGCGCGTGACGCGCGGCGCGGGCTTGCGCATGCGCTGCCGCGACAGCGACAACGGATTGCCGGCGAGGTAGCTGGCCTGCACGAGCCACGCGAACATCACGTTCAGGATCACCATCGCCTGCCGCTGGCTGGCCGGCGACAGCGGCCCGTAGAACGGCCGCCAGCGCGGATCGCCGCGCGGATGCTTGCGGCCGCCGCTCGCGCACCAGACGTCGGCCGGCGCGGGCGCGAGCAGGAACTGCCGGTAGACGAGCAGATCCTCGTGCGTGAGCGACGACAGCGGCTTGCCGCACGCGATCACGGCCCACAGCAGCAGGCGCTCGGCTTCCTTCCGGTAGTTCTGGAACGTGGCCGGCGTGTCGACGAAGCGTGCGAGCCACGCGCGCACCGCGTCGAGGTCGTTGGTCGCGGCGATCTGCGCGTGCCCCGTGCGCGAGCGGTTGGCGCCGGCGCGTCCGTCGAGCGCGGCCGGCACGGTCAGCGCGTCGATCGGCAGCGGGCGCAGCGCGGAATCGGTGGGGACGGGCGTGGTCATGGGAGTCCGGCCTATTTCGCCGTCGTGCCGCCCGACAGCCGGCTCGCGCGCCCGCGCTGAGGCGCGGGCAGGCCGATCCGCCGGAACACGAACGCCGACAGCAGCGTGATCGCGCCCACGCACACGAAGGCCAGCATGAACCCGCTCGCGGCCGAGCCCGAGCGTGCGGCGAACAGGTTCACGAGCGCGCCGCCGATCGACACGCCGAGCCCCATCGCGAGCATCTGCATCATCGTGAACAGGCTGTTGCCGCTGGCGGCGTCCGCGTGCGACAGATCCTTGAGCGTCACGCTGTTCATCGCCGCGAACTGCATCGAGTTGGCCGCGCCGAACACGACGAGCAGCGCGCCTTCCAGCAGCGGCGACGACTGGCCGGACACGAGCGCGAACCCGGCGATGGTCACGCCGATGATCACCGTGTTGACGACGAGGAACGCCGGGTAGCCGTAGCGCTTCACGAGCGGCGCGACCCGGTTCTTCGCGAGCACGCCCGCGATCGCGGCGGGCAGCAGCATCAGGCCCGAACGCGTCGGCGTGTAGCCGAGCTGCACCTGCATCAGCAGCGGCAGCATGAACGGCACCGCGCTCGAGCCGATCCGGCACAGCAGGTTGCCGAGCAGCCCCGCGCCGAAGTTCGGCTCGCGGAACAGCGCGAGCCTGAACAACGGCCGCGCGCGCCGTCGTGCGTACGGAACGTAGGCGAGCGCGGCGGCCACGCCGAGCGCCGCGCAGCCCGCCGGCCACAGGGCGTGGCGCGCTTGCGCCGGCGGATCGACCGCGAGCGACAGCAGGATCATCGCGGCCGACAGCAGCGCGCAGCCGATGAAATCGAACGGCGGCGGCTGCGTCGCGTGATCGTGCCGCAGATGACGTTGCACGGCGACGAAGCCGACCGCGCCGACGGGCACGTTGATCAGGAAGATCCAGTGCCACGACACGGCTTCCGACAGCCAGCCGCCCAGCGTCGGCCCGAAGATCGGGCCGAGCTGCCCGCCGATCGACACGAACGCGAGCGCCGACACGTACTGTTCGCCGGGCACGCCGCGCAGGACCGACAGCCTGCCGATCGGCAGCAGCATCGAGCCGCCGACGCCCTGCAGCGCCCGCGCGACGACGAGCTGGTCGAGGCTGCGGGCGGCCGCGCAGCACACGGAGCCGAGCACGAACAGCACGATCGCGGCCGACAGCACGCGGCGCGTGCCGAAGCGGTCGGCGAGCCAGCCGGATGCGGGCGTGAGCATCGCCATCGTCAGCGTATAGACGACCACCACCGGCTGCATCGCGAGCGGCGACGCGTGCAGGCTTTGCGCAATCGAAGGCAGCGCGGTGTTGACGATCGTCGTGTCGAGCGTCTGCATAAAGAACGCGGACGCGACGATCCAGAGCAGGGCGGGGTGTGATGTGGTGCGGGTCATGGCGGGGATTCATTGACGCGCGGCCGCGCCATTTGAAAGCGTTATGTCAGCTTTTTGCGGCGTGGCCGGAAGAGCGTGCCACGAGCGATGTTAGCGGGTTGCACGGTCATCGTGAAGTCGTCTGAAGGTTGGCGCGCCCGATCCGTCGGGCGGCAAGCGGCAATTTCTCCGGACATACCCGGGCAAGTCGACGCGCGGTCGCAAGCTATCATTCGAGACGGAGGTTGTCGCCCAACCATGGCAGCGCGACGTCTTCACGTGGGCTTAAGTTTGCGTTTCCTAGAATTCGCTCGATCGCCGCTCCCCCCGGCGCGCGACCTGTTCATCACGGAGGACTCCCATGAAAGTGACATTCATCGCGCTTGCTCTGGCCGTTCCCGCTCGCATGGGCTCCGCAACGAAGGTGAAGGTCAGGCTGACCAAGGACATCCGGTGATCTGGCCGAACGCATGGCGCGTGTCCGCGCTGTTCGTGCGCGAATGGGTCGACCGTCCCGCCGCGGTGGGGGCGCTGTGCCCCAGTTCGCCGCGTCTCGCCTGCGAGATCGCATCCGCGGTGCCGGCCGGCGAAGGGCTCGTGATCGAACTCGGCGGAGGAACCGGCGCGGTGACGCGCGCCTTGCTGGAGCACGGCATCGCCCCCGAGCGGCTCGTGGTGGTCGAGCGCTCGCACGTGTTCGCACGACACCTGCAGGCGCGGTTTCCAGCCGTGACGATCGCGCACGGCGACGCGGCGGAGCTCGATCGCCTGCTGCCGCCCGATACGCGGGTCGACGCGATCGTGTCGTGCCTGCCGCTGCGCTCGCTGCCGCGTCAGGTGGTGTCGACCATCGTCGGGCAATGCCACCAGGCGCTGTCCAGTGACGGCGTCATGATTCAGTTCACCTACGACTTGCGGTCGCCGGCTTACCGCCCATCCCGATACCCGGGTTTCGTGGTCACGCGCAGCCCTATCGTCTGGAGAAACATCCCGCCCGCGCGCATTGACGTGATGCACAAGCAAGTCCTGTAGAACCGCACGGGAGCGCGACCGGGCGCAGGTTCATCGCCGCAAACATGAAGGGAACGAGACTGGCGGCGCTGCTGTGTGCAAGCGCCTTCGCGCTGGCGGGCTGCGGCAGCGGCGACGGACCGACGCCCGGCACGACGGCCGCATTCGATGATGCGATTCGCGTTGCGCTGTCGAAGGTCGATCTGTCGAGCACGCTGATCGTCGTGACGGCCGACCATGACCATACGATGACGACGGTAAAGCGACCCTAAAGCTGTGGGGCGCACCTGCCGTTATCACCGGCTATCGCAAACGTTTGATAGCGCCCGCCATTCTGTTCACATGAGACCGTTGAAGACCGCCGTTCGAACCAAGGGCGATCTGCTGCCCATCCCCGCCGCGGAACGGGACAGGATCGCGCTCGAATGCTATATGGCGTTGTGCACGCTCCGCTCCGGCCGGGGCGATTGCCATACGCTGACCGTGCTGACGCACGCGCTCGTCGCGACGCACTTCCTGCTGGAGGCGGGGGTGAGCGACGATCGCGAGCGCCGCGCGACGTTCGACGCGGCCCAGGACGCGATCAACCGGTGCGATCCGGCCGCGGCCGTGGCCGGCGCCTGCGCGCCGGCGAGCGCTGCGGCATCGGACGCGATCGGCGGCCTGCTGGCGCTCTACGATCGCCAGTTGCGGCTTGCGCCGCGCGCGACGGTGGCGCAGGTCGCCGAACGGGTCGATGCGTATTTGGGCAGGTCGCGCGACGCCGCGGGCGAGATGGAGCAGTGCGCGGCGTAGCGTGTGTCGCGGCTGGCGCGAGAAGGCGCGAAGCCTAGATCCGCGCCAGCGTACCGTGGTCGGCTTCGCCGCCGTAGTATTTTTCGAGCGCTTCGACGAACACCGCGTTGTCCGAGGTCGCGTGCGCGAACAGCGTGACCGACGACCGGAATTTCAGATAGTCCGGATAGCCGAAGATCTCCTGGATCGAGCGGCCGTCGACGTGGTTGACGAGCCGCGTGCATTCGCGCAGCCGTTCGCCGAGCACCGGATGCCGAAGATACGCGTCGGCTTCGCGCAATGACGCGATCGCGTAGCGCTGCGCCATGACGCTGTCGCCGAGCCCTTCGATCTGCGGAAAGACGAACCACATCCAGTGACTGCGCTTGCGCCCGCTGCGCAGTTCGTCGCAGACCTGTGCATACACCGGATCCTGCGCATCGACGAAGCGCTGAAGGTCATAGGGATCGTCCATGTCTCCCTCCGTCCATCCCGCCGCGGCAAGCCGTGGCGACGTTCATTGTGATCCGGGTCCGGAGGGCATGCAATTGCGCGCCGCGCCCCGCGTCCCGCCCGATGGCCGCGCGCCGGCGACAGGCGTAGCATGAGGAATCCGGCCAGCCGCGATCCTGGCGGGGCAGCCGTGCACCACGGACCGGTCGCGGCCGGCCGCGCGTGACGGGCCGGCAAAGGAGCCTCGATGCGCCCGCAAGCGACTTCCGCGTCACGCGTCAGACGTTATGCGATCGCGGCCGCGATCGTCGTCGCCGGCCTGATCGCCGTCGGGCGCGTCACCGGTGTGCTGGTCGACTGGCTGTGGTTTGCGTCGGTCGGCTACACGGGCGTGTTCTGGACGATCCTGCTCACCCGGGTGCTGCTGTTCGTCGTCGCGTTCGCCGCATCGGCGGCGGCGATCGGCGCGTCGGGCCTGCTCGCGCATCGATACGCGACGCGCATCGAGATCTGGCAAGTGGAGGAGGCGTTGTCGACGCGCGCGGAGGAGGCCGTCCGGGCGCTGGCCGGGCAAGTCCTGGCGCGCATTCCGTGGCGCTTCGTGATCGCGGTCGCCGCGGCGGTGCTGGCGCTGGCGATCGCCGGCAACGAGATGTCGAACTGGCCGATCGCGCTGCGCTTCGTTCATCAGGTGCCGTTCGGCGAACGCGATCCGATCTTCGGCGAGGACATCGGCTTCTACCTGTTCTCGTTGCCAGCGTGGATCGCGATCAGGAACTGGCTGCTGCAGCTGCTCGTGTGCAGCGCGCTCGTCGCGGGCGCCGTCTACTGGCTGCGCGGCGACCTCGTGCTGCGGGCGCCGAAAGGGATGGCGTCGGCCGCAGCGGTGCACGGCTCGGTGCTGCTGGCGCTCCTGTTCCTGCTGAAGGCGTGGTCGTGGTGGCTGGACCGTTTCCTGCTGCTCTACGACAACAACGACGTCGTGGTCGGCGCGGGCTATACCGATGTCCACGTCGTGCTGCCGGTGCTGTGGCTGCTCATCGGCGTGGCGATCGCGGCGGCCGCCGCGCTGGCGGTCAACCTGCGGCGACCCGGCTATCGGCTGCCGGCCGCCGCCGCGCTGCTGGTGTTCGGCGGCGGGTTCGCGCTCGGGGTCGTCTATCCCGCGCTGTTCCAGCGCTTCTACGTGAAGCCGAGCGAACTGCAGCTCGAGACGCCGTATCTCGCGCACAACATCGCGCTGACGCGGCAGGCCTACGGCCTCACGCAGATCGCAGTCCAGCCGTTCGACGCCGGGCAGGGCCTGAATCCCGCGTCGCTCGCGGCCAATCGCGCGACCATCGACAACATCCGGCTGTGGGACGCGCAGCCGCTGATGGATACCTACGCGCAATTGCAGGAGATTCGCACCTACTACAAGTTCTTCTCCGTCGATATCGACCGCTACGCGCTCGCGTCCGGCTACCGGCAGGTGATGCTGTCGGCGCGCGAACTGGAGCCGGCGATGCTCGCGGGGAACGCGCGCATCTGGGTGAACCTGCACCTGCTGTTCACGCACGGCAACGGCGTCGTGATGTCGCCGGTCACGGAGAAATCCGCGGAAGGCCTGCCTTCGCTCTATCTGCGGGACATTCCGCCCGTCGCCGACGGCGGGCCGGCGATCAGCGAGCCGCGCGTCTATTTCGGCGAAGGCGAGCAGGGCTATGTGATCGTGAAGGGCAGCGTGCCCGAATTCGACTACCCGAAAGGGGACGGCAACGTTTACACGACGTACGGCGGGCGCGACGGCGTCGCGATCGGCGGCATCGCGCGGCGCAGCCTGTTCGCGTGGCAGTTCGACGATCCCAACATCCTGCTGACCCGCTACGTCACGCGTGACAGCCGGATCCTGTTTCATCGCAACATTCGCGACCGGATTCGCACGATCGCGCCGTTTCTATCGCTCGACCATGATCCGTATCCGGTCGTGAGCAACGGGCGCCTGTTCTGGATTCAGGATGCCTACACGACCAGCCGCTGGTTCCCGTATGCGCCGCCGGGCGTCGGCGACGGCGACAACTACATCCGCAACGCGGTCAAGGTGGTGGTCGATGCGTACAACGGCACGGTCGACTTCTTTGTCAGCGATCCGGCCGACCCGCTCGTGCGGACCTACGCGCGCATCTTCCCCGGCATGTTCAAGCCGCTCGCGGCGATGCCGCAGGACCTTCGGCGGCATGTCCGTTACCCGGAGGACCTGTTCCTGATCCAGGCGAACCTGTACCGCGCGTACCACATGGATACGCCGGAAGTCTTCTACAACCGCGAGGACCTGTGGCAGTTCCCGCGCGAGCTGAGCGATATCGACGGCGGCGATGCCGCGGGCACGCGGATGGCGCCGTATTACACGATGATGCGCCTGCCGGGCGACGCAGGCGCCGAGTTCGTGCTGATGCTGCCGATGGTGCCGAGCCAGCGCGAGAACATGATCGCGTGGCTGGCGGCGCGTTGCGATCCGCCCGAGTACGGCAAGCTGATCGTCTATACGTTCCCGAAGGACAAGCTCGTCTACGGGCCGTTTCAGATCGAGGCGCGCATCCAGCAGAGCACCGAGATCTCGCAGCAGATCTCGCTGTGGAACCAGATGGGCTCGCGCGTGATTCGCGGCCATCTCGTCGTGGTTCCGATCGAGCACTCGATCCTCTACGTTTCCCCGCTCTATCTGCGCGCGGCGTCCGGACAACTGCCGGAACTGAAGCGCGTGATCGCCGCGTACGGCGAGCGCGTCGTGATGGAGGACACGTTGAGCGCGGCGCTCGCGGCGCTGTTCAAGGAGACGGCGTCGGCGGGCGCGCCGCCGCCGGGCGCGGCGGATGCGCGCGCCCGCGAGGCCCTCGCGCATTACGCGCGCGCGCTCGAACGGCTGAAGGCGGGCGACTGGGCCGGCTTCGGCGCCGAGCTGGACGCGCTGCGGCCGTTGCTCGAATCGATGGGGGGCGGCCCTGCCGCAACGCGCAAGTGAGCGGCACGCGTCGAATGCGCGATTCCCGCGCCGCGGCCGTCAGTTGCCTTTCGGCTTCACTTCGGCGGCACCACCTGACCGCGGATTTCACCGGCCGGGTGATCCTTGGTATGCACGTTGACGTACAGGTTGCCGGCCAGGAACGCCTGCGCGTCGGACGGCGACAGCGTCGCCTGGCCGGTGAGCGGACTCTCGGCCGACATCGCGCCTTTCTGCGACAGCCAGACCAGGGGCGACGCATTCTTGCCGACCGGAGCCGGGCCGTGGAAGTGCGCCATGATGGCGGCGCTCGACAGGCCGCTGAAGGTGACCGTCCACTTGACGACGCGGGTGTCCGGATCGTAGGTCAGGTCGGCCGTGCCCGTGCCCTGGGTCTGCACGGGCGGGACTTCCTGCGAGCCGGCCAGCGGCACGGAAAACGACATCGGCGCCGCCTGCGCGAGCGTCATCGATCCCGCGCACGCGAGCCCGGCGAGTACCACGGAGGCGCGCCGCGACATTGAAGTAGGCATCTGCTATCTCCGATCCGGTTCCGCCGGGCCGGACGGCGACCCTTCGCCGTCGTTCGACCGGGGCGCGAGCACCGGAAGCAAGAACACGTGGAAAGGGAAATGCAGGCTTTGCCACGGCAACGGCACGACCGCGAGAAAGGGACAAAGCCCGAAAACCATTCTAGGTCAGCCGGTCGGGTTTGCCTGCGGCGAGCGGGTGCGGCGATCGTGCTCGGGGTCGCGTGGTTCGTGCTCGGGGTCGCCTGTCTGGCGTGGCTTACGCGATGGTTCAGGCAGCCGCCGCCGGAGGGGGCATTGCAAGGTCCGCATTGAGACGCCCGGACGGAAATGCGTGCTAGTGTTTCGAAGCGAGATTCCCCATGTGAGCGAGAGGTGAGTGATGGATCGGTCAGACAAGTCGGCAAAAGCACGCGCGGCACTTGACCAGCTGTTTTCGGGCGTTCCGCCCGGGGAAGCGAATCGCGCGTCACGTTCCGGCAGTCCGTTCGACGCGCCGGATGACAGCGCCGATGTCGATCCAGGCGTTCGCGGCAGAGTCGAAGTCGCGCTGTCGACAAGAATTCAGCTGCGCGGCTACCCGAATGCGGACGCGTTCATGAAGCGCATGGCCGAAGCCTGGGGCTTGGAGTGGGGCGCATATGACAGCGTTCAGGCCGTGGCAAGGCTGCCTGCCGGATGGCGATTCCGCCAGCTTCCGGGCGTCACGCAGATCGTCGACAGGCACGACGTACTGCGAGCGGAGAGCAGCTTGCAGGGTGGCGAGATGTCCTATCTGAAAGTGCATCCTCGATACTATATCGACGCACGCAAGGGGTTTGCCTGGGGACGATCATCGATCGCTGCCGATGATCCTGAACTGGACGGCCCCGACTGGCACTGCTTCGTGATCGATCGGGAGAAATCCGGCGAAGTGCATGAAATGACGAGTTCGTCGTTGAAAGCCGATCTGGACCGTGCGCGAACGACATTGCTGAAATGGCTGGACGAGCACTACCCCGATCATCGTGATCCCTTTGCGTATTGGACGGATTGCGAACCTGCGTCGTAATCCGCTCTCGATTTTCCGGGGTTCAGGATAGTGTGTTTTTGCTGCTCGAAACCCGGTTTCTTCCCTCGCGCTTGGCGGCATACAGCGCTGAATCCGCGTGACTCGCCAACGCGTCGAGCGAAGCAGGCCATGAGTTGCGGGCGGTCGCACAGCCAATGCTGACGGTGAAAGGGGGCACGGCGTCAGGAAATCCGGACAGCCGATTGCGTTCGACTTCGTCGCGAATGGCCTCTGCAACCTTCGCGGCCCCGATTTCGTCGGTGTCCGGCAAGACGGCGACGAATTCCTCGCCGCCGTAGCGCGCTGCGATATCGCTGCGGCGCCGCGTATGCTTCCGGATGCATTCGGCGAGATATCTCAATGCCGTATCGCCTTGCGCATGTCCGTAACGGTCGTTGTATTGCTTGAAATGATCCGCGTCGATAAACAGCAGGGACAGGCAGCCGCTGCTGCTGCGACGGAGTCTTTCCCACTCGTCCGAGAGAGCCGCGTCGAGTGCGCGGCGATTTCGCAGGCCGGTCAGCGGATCGGTCCGGGTGAGATCCGTCAACAGGCGCTGCTTGCGAAGGTTGTCTCGCAATGCGAATGCCAGCAACCAGACCACCGCGCAGAACAATGCCGCGATCAGGGAAGCGGAAATGCCGACTTTCCAGGACATGCGCGTGGTGTTGTCCAGCACGTCCCGCTCGGCCGGCGCAACGACGGCGATGAGCGGCGTACCCGGAACGCGCTGGAACGTATACAGCCGCAAGATCCCGTCGATGGGCGAGTGGGCGGCATAGAACCCGGAATCGCGGCTGACCATGCGCTCGAATGCCTTCGAGTTGCGCAGCCGGTTCGACTGGTGCTCGCTGAGAGGAGGATTCCTGGCCAGGATGGTGCCGTCCGCACGCATGATTGCGCTGATGCCGTGGGGCCCTACGTTCAGCCTGGAAAGGAGTCGGCCGAAGTAGTTCAGGTCGATGGCGACGACCGCTATGCCGTTGAATGAACCATCCGGCCGGTTGATTCGCCTGGACAGCGCGATGGATGCCTTGCCGTCGCGCGAACGGGCCCGATAGGCCTCCGATACGTAAAGACCGACGTCCGCCGACGCGCGATGGACGGTGAAATAGTCGCGATCGCTGAAATCCCAAATATGCGGTGTGCTGCAGCAGCCGTCGATCAGCTGACCGTAGAGGTCCGTTACGCCCATCCCGGTAACGTATTGTGCGGCGGTGCGCTGGAACAGCAAATCGTGCCGCAATAGAGGATCCATGCGCCGAACGGCGGGATTGTCGACTTCGGACGCGAGGACGACGAGGGCGCTATTGGCCGTTTCCACGGTCCGCTCGATCTCGCTGACCAGGACGGCGGTGACGTTCCGGGACGTCTCGTGCGCGTGCGCGACGACTTCGCTTCTCGCGGCCCAAAGCGTGATCACGCTGACACCGACGGCAGCCAACGACATCAACGTACCCAGCGCGCCGACGACGAGATGGTGCCGTCCGGCCCAGTCGGCAATTTTCTCGATTGAAATGGATGCGGACATGCTTGAACGGGTGTCGGGTGGTCGGTCTGGTTAGTCCGGGCGGGGAGGCGAAAGCCGAGTTAACGGCAGGTCCGGTGGAAAATCGAGGCGCACGGTTGCGAGCTGGAAGAACAAATTGATGCAAAGGCTTTTTGCATCAAATTGGCCCCCCGCGCCACGCCAACCCGGGGCATTACATTTCGAATAAGTTCCAATTCGCACATGAAGCCGGATTCGAACATCAAAACGAACAAGCCTTGGGGCATGCGAGATCCGACCGCCGCTCGGCCCAGACGTCACGATTGTCCAATCCAGCAAGGCCTGCCGGCCATCCGCCGGCTTTCCGGCATGGTTTTCCCTGATGTCGGCCGAGTTTTCAAGTGATACGATGACCGACGTGGGATATCGATTCGATGTTCGAATTCGAGCATCGGACGATCCCACGTCGCCGAGCGGGGCCGGCCGCAGTCCCGTATATGGATGGAGACAATCTTGCGAAAAATCATGGGCTTGCGCTGGTGGATCATCGCGCTCGTATGCGTTGGGACCATCGTCAATTACCTGTCGCGCAACGCGCTCGGTGTGATGGCGCCCGAATTGAAGACCCTGCTGCACATGAACACGCAGCAATACTCATATGTCGTCGCATCATTTCAGGTCGGCTACACGATCATGCAACCGGTGTGCGGACTGATCATCGACCTGATCGGCCTGCGCATCGGTTTTGCGGTGTTCGCGTGTCTCTGGTCGCTGACGGGCGTGCTGCACGGTTTCGCGGGCGGCTGGCTGTCGCTCGCGGCGCTGCGTGGCCTGATGGGGCTATCGGAGGCCGTCGCGATTCCAGCCGGGATGAAGGTCGTCGCCGAATGGTTTCCGAACCGCGAGAAGTCGGTCGCGGTCGGCTATTTCAATGCCGGCACCTCGCTCGGTTCGCTGCTGGCGCCGCCGCTGGTCGTGTTCCTTTCGCTGCGCTACGGCTGGCAGAGCGCGTTCGCGGTTACGGGCGCGCTCGGGTTCGTCTGGGCCGCGATCTGGTATCTGTTCTACCGCTCGCCCACCGATCATGCGCGCATCAGCACGACGGAGCGCGACGCGATCGTCGGCGGCCAGACGCCGGTGGCGTCCGGTGCGCGCGACAAGCGCCGCGTGCGCGAAGTGCTGGGCACGCGCCGCTTCTGGGCGATCGCGCAGGCGCGCTTCTTCGCGGAGCCGGCGTGGCAGACGTTCAGTTTCTGGATTCCGCTGTATCTCGCGACCGAACGGCACATGGACCTGAAGCAGATCGCGCTGTTCGCGTGGCTGCCGTTCCTCGCGGCCGACCTTGGCGGGCTGTTCGGCGGCTACCTGTCGCCGTTCCTGATGAAGCGGTTCCGCATGCCGCTGATCTGGTCGCGGATCGCCGGCGTCGTGCTGGGCGCGTTCATGATGATCGGCCCGGCCTGCATCGGGCTCGTCTCGTCGCCGTACCAGGCGATCGCGCTGTTCTGCGTCGGCGGCTTCGCGCACCAGATGATTTCGGCGCTCGTGAACACGCTGGCGGCCGACGTCTTCGAGCCCGGCGAAGTCGGCACCGCCGCGGG
This sequence comes from Burkholderia sp. MSHR3999, assembly GCF_000833595.1. Lineage (NCBI taxonomy): Bacteria > Pseudomonadati > Pseudomonadota > Betaproteobacteria > Burkholderiales > Burkholderiaceae > Burkholderia > Burkholderia sp. MSHR3999. The sequence continues at coordinate 1,455,046 of NZ_JRFO01000007.1, read as the reverse complement.
CTTCGCGGGGATGGCGGCGTGGACCGGCGGGCTCGGCTTCTCGCTGCTCGTCGGCGCGCTGGCCGACAAGCTCGGCTACGGGCCGCTGTTCGGGGCGCTCGGCGCATTCGACCTGATCGGCGCGGCGCTGCTCGTGCTCCTGATGCGCGGCGTGACGCGCGACCCGAGCCCGCAAAAGATCGACAACGGCGCGCATTCCGCCGCCTGACCAGACCTCGACATCCATCATGGCCACCTTGAAGAATCGACCGCGCTTCGCGTTGTCCGCCCGACAGGGCAATCACCTCGTTCTGACGGCCGCCGACGGCTGCCGGATCGAACTGTTCGTCCTCGCCGACGACATCATCCGCGTCCTGGTGTTGCCCGACGGCGCGTTGCGCGGGCCGCGCACGTGGGCGATCGCGCCCGGCATGGAAGACGTGCCGCTCGAAGGGCGCGACCGGCGCGACATGAGCGGTTTCGACGCGGTGCCGTACGCGACGGCGGTCGATGCCGATCGCGTGACGATCGAAACCGCGCGCGTGCGGCTCACGGTCGCGCTCGACGGCGGCTTCTGCGCGTGGGACATCCTGCACGACGGCGCATGGCAGCGCGTGATGAACGATCGCAAGACGCAGGCATACAACTTCGGCTGGTGGGACGCGCGCGCGTATCACTACGTCGAGCGCCGCCCGGGCGAGATGTATGTCGGCCTCGGCGAGCGTGCGGGCGCGCTGGATCGCGCGAACCAGAGCTTCGAAATGCGAAATATCGATGCGATGGGCTATAGCGCGCGCACGAGCGATCCGCTCTACAAGCACATCCCGTTCTACGTGACGTGGCAGCCTCAGGCGGCGACAGGGTTCGGCCTGTTCTACGACACGCTCGCCGATTGCCGCTTCGACATGGGGCGCGAGCTGGACAACTATCACGGGCACTACCGCCATTTCGTCGCCGAGCACGGCGATCTCGACTATTACTTCATCGCGTCGCCGGGCACGCCGCTGCACGCGGTCCGGCGCTTCACGTGGCTGACGGGCCGGCCGGCGCTGATGCCGAAATGGGCGCTCGGCTATTCCGGCTCGACGATGAGCTACACCGATGCGCCCGACGCGCAGGAGCGGATGGGCGAATTCCTCGCGCGGTGCGGTGAGCACGACATCCTGTGCGACTCGTTTCACCTGTCGTCGGGCTACACGTCGATCGGCCCGAAACGCTACGTATTCCACTGGAATCGCGACAAGTTCCCGGACGTCGACGGCTTCGTGCGGCGCTACCTCGATCACGGCGTGCGGCTGTGCGCGAACATCAAGCCGTGCCTGCTGCAGGACCATCCGGCTTTCGGCGAGGCCGCCGAAGCGGGCCTGCTGATCGAAGCGCGCGACGGCGATCCCGCGTGGGTGCAGTTCTGGGACGAAGTGGGCGCTTATCTCGACTTCACGAATCGCGCGACGATCGACTGGTGGAAGGCGCGCGTGAAGGAAAGCCTGCTGCGTCACGGCATCGCCGCGACGTGGAACGACAACAACGAGTTCGAGATCTGGTCGCCCGACGCGATCGCGCAGGGCTTCGGCCGGCCGTTCCCGGCGCGTGAGGCGAAGGTGCTGCAGACCCTGCTGATGATGCGCGCGTCGCGCGACGCGCAGCGCGAACATGCGCCGCAACGGCGCCCGTTCCTCGTGTCGCGCTCGGGCGGCGTCGGCATGCATCGGTACGTGCAGACGTGGTCCGGCGACAACTACACGTCGTGGGAAACGCTGCGCTACAACCTGAAGATGGGGCTCGGCCTCGCGATGTCGGGCGTGTCGAACAGCGGCCACGACATCGGCGGCTTCGCCGGCCCGGCGCCAGAACCGGAACTGCTGCTGCGCTGGGTCGCGTTCGGCTGCTTCCTGCCGCGCTTCAGCATTCACTCGTGGAACGACGACGGCACCGTCAACGAGCCGTGGATGTATCCGGACGTGACCGGCCAGATCGCCGGGCTGATCAAGCTGCGCTATCGACTCATCCCTTACCTGTACGAGCTGCTGTGGCAGTCGCACAGCGCATATGAGCCCGTGCTGCGGCCGACGTTCGCCGAGTTTCCGCATGATCCGCAGTGCCTCGTCGACGGCGACGACATGATGCTCGGCCCGTCGTTGCTCGTCGCGCCCGTGGTCGAGAAAGGGCAGCGCGAGCGTCAAGTGTATCTGCCGGCAGGCACGCGCTGGGTGTCGTACTGGAGCGGCGAGGCGTTCGACGGCGGCCGGACGGTCACCTTGCCGGCGCCGTTCGAGCAGCCCGTGATGCTGCTGCGCGAGGGCGCCGTGCTGCCGCTGAACATCGCGGAACAGCATTTCAATCGCCCCGCGGACGAGCGCGCATTCGTCGTCGTGCCGCATGCGGGCAGCGGCGTTGCGATGGGCGGCTGTGTCGAGGACGACGGCGAAACCGAAGCGTGGCGCGGCGGCGAGCAGGGGAGATGGAACGTCACCGTGGCGAGCGATACGGCCACGTTGCGCATCTCGGTCGATCGCGCCGGCCCGATGCGCAGCAACCAGACGCACGTGCGGGTGAGCGTGCCGTCGGCCGACCGGCGTAACGCCGTTTGCACGCACGGCGACATCGCCGACGAGCGCGTGGCCGACGGCTGGCGCCACCTGAGCATTCCTCTTTCCCGTCGATAACAACATCGACCGGCCGGATCGGCCGGCCGCATGACATTTTGGAGATCTTCGAGCCATGAAAAAAATCGGATGCACGCGTGCGCGTGCGGTTGTCCTCTCGTGCCTGCCGCTGGCCGGTGCACCGTTGTCGACGGGCGCATTCGCGCAAAGCAGCGTGACGCTGTACGGTGTCGTCGACAATGCTTTCGCCTATTCGAGCAACCAGCGCGGCCATTCAAATTTCTACATGAGCCAGGGCAACCTGCAGGCGAGCAAGTTCGGCCTGCTTGGCGAGGAGGATCTCGGCGGCGGCACGAAGGTCGTTTTCCGGCTCGAAAGCGGTTTCAACTCGCTGACCGGCGCGCAAAGCAGCGCGGGCGTGATGTTCAACCGGCAGGCCTATGTCGGCCTGAGCGACAACAAGTACGGCACGGTGACGCTCGGCCGCCAGTACACGCCGTACTTCAATATGGTCGGCGCATTGGGGCCGACAGGCGTGCTGACCGGCGCGACGGGCGCGCACCCGGGCGATGTCGACGCGCTCGATACGACGCTGCGCTTCAACAATTCGATCACCTACGTGTCGCCGACCTTCGGCGGCCTGGTGTTCAGCGGCCAGTACGCGCTCGGCGGCGTGCCGGGCAGCGTCGCGAGCGGCAGCAATTTCAGCGCGGCGCTGCGCTATGACTACCGGCCCTTTTCGGTGGCGGCCGGTTACGTAAAGCTGAAAGACATTGCGACGAGTCAGGCGCTGGGCAGCTTCGCGGCCAATTCGCCGGTCAACAACGGCTATGCAACGGCACGCGGCGTGCAGCTGATCGCCGCCGCGGCCCGCTACGAAATGAACAGCCTGATGGTCGGCGTGAACTATTCGAACGTGCAGTACGCGCCGGGCTCGAAGTCGCTGTTCGCGAGCGAGGCCGTGTTCAACACGTACGGCGTGATCGCGACGTACCGCTTCACGCCCGCAATCACGGTCGGTGCAGGATACAGCTACACGATGGCGAGCAAGTCGAACGGGATCACCGACCCGGCGCGCTATCACCAGATTTCGCTCGAGCAGACCTATAGCCTGTCCAAGCGCACGACGATCTATGCGCTGGAGGCCTATCAACACGCGCGCGGCAAGTCGCTGATCGCGTCGGGCGCGGGCACCAGCATCGCGGACGCGGTGGCGGTCGTCGGTGATTCCCAGAATACGACGCCGTCGTCCGGGCCCTCGCAGTTCGTGGGCATGGTGGGGCTGCGCCACGCATTCTGAAGCACGCATGACGCAGCGGGCTGGCCGGCCATCGTTACACGGGCAACTTCATCCCGAGGTGTGGAGGTCAATATTTGACACTATAGAAATAATGTCAAATATGTGTGGGTGATTAGTTGGATATATGACGGTTTACGTTATATTATTAACAAAATCTCTCGCAAATCCCGACCATGTCCGACCTCGCCCCTGACGAAACTCGCGTCGCCGCAGAAATCGAGCGGCTCAAGACTGACTTCCCGAAAACCCGCGAGCTGTACCGCGAGGTGTGTGCCCTGTTGTTCTTCCGCTTCGGCATCACGCCGACCGCCAACCGGCTGTATCAGCTGGTGCGCAGGGGCAGCATGAGCACGCCGACGGCGGTGCTCGGCGAGTTCTGGGCGGAGCTGCGGGAAAAGAGCCGCGTGCGGATCGAGCATCCGGACTTGCCGGCCGACCTGCAGGCGGCGGCGGGCGAGCTGGTGGCGGCGTTGTGGAGCCGATCGACGGCCGCGGCCACGACGTCGCTCGATGCGTTGCGCGCCGAGGTGGAGGCGGAGCGGGCCGCCGCGAAGAACGAGGTCGCCGCGTTGCAGGCCGAACTCGCGCGCACCGAGACGGCGCTCGAGCAGCGCACGGCCGCGCTGCTCGCGGCGCAGGTGCGGATTCAGGAGCTCGAGCAGGCCCGTGCGGCCGACAGCGCATCGCAGCGCGCGCTCACGGCCGAGATCGAGCGCGTGAAGGCCGACAACGCGGAAGGCGATCGCGCGCTTGCGCAGGCGCGTGCGGATTTCACCGCGCAGCTCGACCGGCTGCGCGACGACGCGAATCGTGCCGAAGAGCGCCTGCGCGCGTCGGAGAAGCGCGCGCTGCAGGAGATCGACCGCGAGCGTGTGACGGCCGCGCGGCTGCAGAAGGAGCTCGACGCGCTGTCCGCGCGCGCCGAGCAGCGCGACGTCCAGTATCGGAACGACGTGGCTGCGTTGCAGGCGCAGCTCGGCGATGCGCTGCATCGATGCGGGGTGCTTCAGGGGCAGCTCGACGGCGCGCAGGCGACCAATGCGGTATATGGGAACGAACTCGATACGCTGAGGCGGGAGATCGGGGCGCTGGCGATGGCGAGCCGCACGCCGCCGGGGCGTGCCGCCAGGAAAACGCCCGCCGCGGCCGAGGGCAAGCGCAAGCCGCGTGCGAGGAAGCGCGTCGACGAAGCGTCGAGCTGACGGCGTGGCTACCGTTGTTTCAATGCGCGCGCCGGCGCGGCCGCACGTGCCGGAACCGTTGTAGCGACCGAAGTCGCGTGGATGATTTCGGGCAGCCAGGCAAACGCAATCGCTACCAGCGTCACGCCGACGATGAGCATCGGCACCACCATTGGCCACGCGCCCAGTTGATAGCGCGGATCGGTGAAAACCGCCGCCGTCTGTCCTACGCTGAAAGCGAAGAACATCATGATGAAGCCGGACCAGGATACCGCGCGGCCTGCAAGATGGGGCAGACCGCTGACCGCTCCTGCTTGGCCGCATGGCTGATGGATTCCGTGGCCGAGGCAATACACGCCATGCCCCACGAGCAGCGGCCAGATGCTTCCGGGAAGCAGCGCACACCCCAATGCCTGAATCACCGCGCCGGAAAGGCTCAACGTTGCACCTTGTCGCACCGTTCGCAGCATGCTTTGACGCCGCAGCAACAGGCGGCAGCCATACGTACTCAGGACATAGACGAGCGTACCGCTCGCCGGTATCCAGCCATATCGCTGGGGCGACAGGCCGAGATGCCGGATGTAGATTGCGGGAGAAAGCAATAGAAAGCAGAACATGCCGGTGTACGTCGAGGCGGCCAGCAGCGCCCACACCCTGAACGTGGCATTGCCGAATATCTCGCGCACGTCCCGGGTCGAGCCCCGGCTCGAAGCGATTCTGGAGAAACTTTCCTCGAAGCCGTACCAGCACATGACGAGCAGCCCGAACGCATACAGGCTCATCCCTGCAAGCACCCATCGCCATCCGGCCTGCTGCGTGACATACGCACCGAGAATCGGCGCGAGGAACGCCATCATCCCCATTCCCATGAAACCTCGCGCCATCACGTACGGACCATCGGCCGCCGAATACCGGTCGCGCACCGTCGCGCGTGCGCATACCAGTATCGCGGCCATTGCAAAGCCCTGCATTGCACGAGCGGCCACCAGCATGGCTGCGCTTGAAGCGAGCGCAGCTGCCAGCGCTGCCAGCGCATAGAGCGCAAGACCGGTCAGCAAGACGGGACGGCGGCCGAATCGGTCGGAAAGACTGCCCATCGGCAATTGCCCGATACCGAATATCAGTGCGAAAACCGTGAGGCTGACGCTGGCGGAGCCCAGCGTTGCGGCGATTTCAGGCAGCGCCGGCAGGTAACTGTCGGTCGCCACCGGCTGGGCCGCCAGCAGAAGCGGCAACAGGAGCGCAAAGTTCAGGCGAGCGGGGCGCGTGGTGTCCGGCATGACGGATTTCGGCATGGTATCGGGCGTCGGGTGAAGACAGCGGCAACGCAAGATCGCTCTGCCGGTGAGGGGGGCGGCAGCAAGCCGGAGATGCTCGGCGCAAGGGGCGTCGAACCCGACGCCCCGCCGAACGCTGGCTAGCCGCTCAAAGATCCTGGCACGGGTTCGCGCGCGATGCGATTGCGCGACATCGCTTCGACGCGCGGTCGTTCGTATTCTGCGTTGTCGACTGGTTGCGCGTGTGCTCGCCCCAGGTCGTTCATATGGACGCGATAGGTCTCGCGTGCGCTCAATGCCGCAAGCGACGCAATCACGGTGATGCAGAACGCGATCGCACCGACGATCAGCCAGACGTGGTGTCCGCCGGGCGGCGCGACCGCCGTGAACAGAGCCGGCAGCATCGCCGTGGCTGCAGTACCGAGGTTCTGCGCGATCGCCATTGCCGAGACGCGGGTGCGGGTCGGGAAGAGTTCCGGATAAAAGCCGGGAAATACGGCGTTGTAGCCCTGGTACACGACACCCCACATGAGCATCGACATCACGAATGCAAGCGGCACGTTCCGGATGCTGATCGCATACAGGTAGGCAAACGCGAGCAGCCCGGCCGCCAGCGAGCCGACGATGATCGGCGGCCTGCGGCCGACCCTGTCGGACAGGTTGCCGACGAACGGAATCACGATCATCGCAACGATATTGCCCACCACCGTGATCCACAGATAGACGTCTTTCGAGAACCCGATTCCGTATGCCGGCTGGACTGCATAGGCTGCGCCGAAGATCGTGGCGACGACCGGAATCACGTTCATCATCGACATGCAGGCAACGCGCACCATGTCGGGAAAGTGATGCCTGAAAGCGTCGGCAACGGGCGAGCCGGCTTGCGGCCGGCTGCGTACCGCTTCGTCGAAGGCCGGCGACTCGTCGACCTCGCGGCGAATGATCCAGCCCGCAACGATGACCAGCGCACTCAGCAGGAACGGAATGCGCCAGTCCCAGCTGTCGAATTGCGCGGACGGCATGTAGTAGGCGAGCGGCAGGAACACGGCGGCTGCCAGCACTTGTCCTGCCTGCACGCCCTGCAGCGTGAAGCTGACGAAGTATCCACGTCGGCCGAACGGCGCGTGTTCCAGGATCATCGAGCTCGCGCCGGTAATCTCGCCGGCCACGGCGAAACCTTGCAGCAGGCGAAGCGTCACCAGCAATGCAGGCGCGATCAGCCCGGCTTGCTGATAGGTCGGCAGCAGGCCGACTCCGACGGTCGAGAAACCCATCAGGAACATGCAGAAAAGCAGGACGGTTTTCCGTCCGCGCGTGTCGCCGAGATGACCCAGCACGAACGCGCCGATCGGGCGGGACACATAGCCGACACCGTAAGTGGCCAGCGACGCGATGATGGCAGTCGTCGGGCTGCCGTGCGGAAAGAATATCTGCGGGAAGATCAGCGCCGATGCCGTGGCGTAGATGAAGAAATCGTAGTATTCGAGCACCGAGCCGATCCAGCCGCTGACGGCGGCCTTTCTCGATTGGTGCCTGCCCCGGGGCTCGTCTCGCAAGGTCGTGGTCATCGTCGTCTCCAGATATTGATATGCGTGCCGGGCAATGCAGCCGATGCGGGAATCGGCCTAGGGCCTGTTCACGCTAATAACGGGCTTGCGAACGTGCCTTGCCGGTCGGAGTGCAAGGAGGAAGGAGCGCCGTTTGGCCGAGCCAAACAAGCGACGCCCGACGCCGCAATACGGCCGGCAAGGCACGTTCCCGTGATTAAAAAAATTCATTTGTGGGGCTGGCCGCCAGAAGGGCCGATCGCCGCGTCATGCTCCTTGCGAATACGCTCGGTATTCGCTTCGTCCCATTCCTCGCGCTCGGCCCTTCTGGCGGCCAGCGCAAGCCCGTTATTAGCGTGAACAGGCCCTAATCCTCGCCGAGCGCCGAGACTGCGGCCCTCAGCGCCAGCAGATAGCTTTGGACGCCGAAGCCGCAAATCTGCCCGCTGACGATCTCGGCCAGGACGGAGTGATGCCGGAACGGCTCGCGTGCATGAATGTTGGACATGTGCAGTTCGACGATCGGGCACGTGAGGATGGCAAGGGCATCGCGAATGCCGTAGCTGTAATGCGTCCATGCCCCCGCGTTGATCAGCACCGCATCCTGCCGTTCCTCGAAAGCGCGATGAATGCGCTCGCACATCGCTCCCTCGCTGTTTGTCTGGAACGATTCCACCTGTACACCCAGTTCCGCGGCGAGCCCTTGCAGCCGCGCATCGATCTGCGCGAGCGTGATCGTCCCGTACTGCGCCGGATCGCGCTTGCCGAACATGTTGTGATTGATGCCGTGCAGCATCAGGATCTTCTTCATGCAAATCTCCATCGCGCGTTCAATCAAACGGCACGGCCAGCCGATCGATCACCGAACTGGTCTCGGGGCGTACGCCGCGCCACCACGCGAACGCCTCGGCAGCCTGCTCGACCAGCATGCCGACGCCATCCGCGATCCCGTGCACCCCCGCATTTTTCGCGAGCCGGAGAAACGGCGTCAGACGCTTGCCGTACGCAAGTTCGTAGGCCGTGCCGGCCGGACTGAACACGCTCGGCGGGACAGGCGGCAGGTCACCGGTCAGGCTGGCCGACGTCGCATTGACCACCAGGTCGAAACGCCCCATCCGCGCGAGGTCCGCGTAGCTGACGGCAACGAGGGAACCGCGTCCGGCAACCTGCCCGGCCAGTGCGCGCGCCTTGTCGACGTCGCGATTCGCGATGACCAGTTCAGCCGGCGCGGCTTCAAGGAACGGCAAAAGCGCGCCGCGTGCCGCGCCGCCTGCACCGAGCACCAATACACGCTTGCCGGCCATCGGAAGATGAAGGTTCGCTTCGATATCGCGAACCAGTCCGATTCCGTCGAAGTTGTCAGCCAGGATGCGGCCGCCGTCGAACTTGAGCGCGTTGGCCGCGCCCGCCAGCATCGCGCGCTCGCTTCGCTCGTCCGACATCGCGAACGCGTCGAGCTTGAACGGCGCGGTGACGTTGATGCCCTTGCCGCCGTCCTCGAAAAACGCACGAACCGCGGCAGCAAAAGCGCCTGCCGGCTCGATCGGCCCCTCGATGGCCGTATAGCTGATGTCCTGCCGCGTCTCCTGCGCGAAGAGGCCGTGAATCAGCGGGGATTTCGTGTGCCCGATCGGATTGCCGATCACTGCGTACCTGTCAGTCATCGTTGGTTCGCCTTTGAATAGAGGACGCCGTCGGCCTGCATCGCGTCGATTTCGGCCGAATCGAAACCCAGGGAACGAGCGACTTCCGCGTTGTGCTGCCCGAGATCGGGCGCGACGTCGCGAATCGTCGTATCGCAATCGGAAAACCGGAACGGGAGGTTGGGCAGGCGCAGTGTCCCGTAGCGCGGATGCTGTTGCTCGACGACCATGCCTCTGGCCTGGATCTGCGGATCGTTCAATACCTCGTCGATGCGCTGCACTTTCGCGCAGGGAACGTCGATGCCGTCCAGCAGTTCGAGCACCGACGCGACGGAACGTGCAGCCACCCACGGCTCGACCACCGACAGAATCTCCGCGCGGTGCGCGTTGCGGCCGGTGCTGTCGTGAAACCGTGCGTCGGCGCCGAAGCCCGCCGGGCCGCCGTGCGTCGCGATCAGCTCGGCAAAGCGCTTCCACGCGTCGTCGACTTGCGCGGCGATCACGAGATCGCCGTCCGCGGCGCGGAACACGCCATAGAGCGTCGAGGTCGGCATGTCGTGCCCGGTCTGCTCGGGCAGCACGCCCTGCAGCGTGTAGCACTGCACCGCATATTCGTGCATCGATACCAGCGTGTCGTACAGCGCCATGTCGACGTGCTGTCCGCGGCCGCTCTTCACGCGCCCCAGCAGCGCGGCGTTGATGGCCGCGACCGCATGAATGCCGGTGTACATGTCGCCGAGCGAGATGCGCAGCAGCGGCGGCCGCTCGCCCGGCGTGCCCACCATCTGCATGATTCCGCTCTTGGCTTCCGCGATCAGCCCGAAGCCTGCGCGATGCGCATCGGGACCGGTGTGCCCATACGCCGAGATCGAACAGTAGACGAGGCCCGGATTGCGCGCCGACAATTCGGCATAGCCGAGCCCGAGCTTGTCCAGCGCGCCCGGCCGATAGTTCTCGATGAACACGTCGGCGGAGTCGCACAGCCGCTGCATGAACGCCTTGCCGCGCGCATCCTTCATGTTGACGCTCACGCCGCGCTTGCCCATGTTGAGCTGCAGGAAGTAGCCGCTTTGCTGGTCGTCGAGCACGGTCGCGTGCTGGCGTCCGGCGTCGCCTGCGCCGGGACGCTCGACCTTGATGACTTCGGCGCCGAGCGCGGCGAGACAGCGGCCGACATACGGACCGGCAAGGAAATGGCTGTAGTCGACGACGCGAATGCCTTCGAGTGGGCGAGCCTGCATTACAGTGCCTCCGGGCGGCGCGGCACCATCAGGCGATGCTCGCCGCGTTGAACGACCTGACCGTCCTGATTGATCAGCTCCGACGGCAGCACCACGATGCCCCAGTCCGGGCGACTCTTGCTGGCCCGCATCGAGCCGACGCGGAACTTCACGTGCAGCACGTCGCCGACCTTGATCGGCAGCAGAAAATCCCAGGTCCAGCCGAGCGACATGCCCGGCATAAAGCGATAGTCGCTCTGCGTCTTCAGGCCGTCGGCGATGGACAGGCCGAACAGCCCGTGCGCGACGAGGCAGCCGAAATGACTGGCGTTCGCGTAGTCCTCGTCCACGTGGACGGGCGTATGGTCGCCGGTGAGGTCGGCGTACGCGAGAATGCGCTCCTTGGTCACGATGTAACTCGGACTCGTGCACACGTCACCCTCGCGGGCGTCGTCCCAGTATTTTTCGACGATCGTCATGGTCACGCCTCCGCGCGTGGGTTGATTGCCAGCACCTGCGCGACGCTTGATGCCGGTCTGGCCTGGATCAGTTCGACGGCGAGCCCGTCGGGCAGGCGAAGCCAGTTGCGCCCCTGCGGCATTTCCGTCACGCCGAATCGTCGTGCCGCGGCCAGCGCGGCCTCCAGGTCTTCGCACATCACGCCGAGATGGGCGAGCCGACCTTCCGGGCCATCGTGTTCCGGCGCGTGGATGAACTGCAGGCCGCCGAGCGTCCAGTACTGCCGCGGCGCGTCGAGCGTGCCGTCCACTTCGCGCAGGGTCATGCCGAGCACTTCCTCGAAGAAGCGGATGTGCCAGCGGATGTCCTTCACCCAGATCGCAACGTGTTCGAGATAGGCTTTCGGGGCATTCATGCGGCGGCCTCCTTCCGTTGGCGATCGGCCATCGCGCGTTCCAGCCCCTTGATGCAGGCGACGAGCGTTGCATTGACCGGGGTCGGCACGCCGTAGCGCTGCCCCCACCGGACGACCGAACCGTTGATGAAATCGATCTCGGTGATCGAGCCTTTCTCCAGGCTTTGCAGCATCGAGGTCTTGAAGGTCGCGGGCAGCCCCTCGGCGGCGAGCGTCCATGCCTGCTCGGGATCGGTCATCGACAGCTTCACGCCGGCCGCCTGCGCCGCCGCGATCGCCTCGGCCACGGCCGCGAGCGACGTTGCCTTCAGCAGCGGTTCGTCGTAAAGCTGCCCGTAGGTGAGGCCGGTGAGCCCGGTCAGCGCGCCCGTCGCGACATTCACCAGCAGCTTGTCCCACATCGTGCCGACGATGTTGTCGCTGATCGTCGTGGCGAGGCCGGCGGCATTGAACGCGTCGGCGATCGCCTGGACACGCGGTGTGATGCGGCCGTCGAGTTCGCCGATATACGTGTACTTGCCGATCACGCCGGATTCGATGTGACCCGCGCCGCGCAGCACGCCGCCGACGTAGGTCTTGCCCGCGAGTACGCGCTCGCGTCCGACGACGTCGATCAGGATGTCCTCGTGTCCGAGGCCGTTCTGCAGCGACAGCACGGCGGTATCCGGCCCCACCAGCGATTGGGCGCCGCGGATGGCCGCGTCGGTGTGGAACGACTTGACCAGCACCACCACCAGGTCGGCCACGCCGACATCGGCAGCCCGAGTCGTCGCGTGGACGCGTACGTGGCGGGTGCCGACGGCGTCGTCGACGCGCAGGCCGTCACGACGCATCGCATCGACGTGCGCGGGCGAGCGGTCGATCAACCAGGTCTCGTGACCGCCTTGGGTGAGGGTGGCGCCGATCGCACAGCCCAATGCGCCAGCCCCCAGAATCGCGATTTTCAATGGCTTCTCCTTGACGTATGGCCTCACGATAAGAGTCGCCGTTCATGTCGACAATGCAATGGATACAATGGCGTCATTGCCATGGACAATAACGCCACGATGCCCGCCGACCTCCCCGACCTGAAGCTGCTTCAGCTTTTCGATCTCCTGTACGACGTGCGCAGCGTCACGCGCGTAGCCGAGCAACTGGGCCAGAGCCAGCCGACGGTCAGCATCTGGCTCGGGCACTTGCGGGAATACCTGCACGATCCGCTCTTCATCCGAACGCCCGGCGGCATGGCGCCGACCCCTCAAGCCGACGCGCTGATCGGGCCATGTCGGGAAATTCTCGAGTCGCTGCGGCGCTTCACCGCGTGGGAGATCGCGTTCGATCCTGCGACGGCCCAGCGACGGTTTCGCATCTGCATGACCGACGCGAGCCACGTCACGCTGCTTCCGCGGCTGCTGGCCCATGTCCGTGCGCAGGCGCCCGGCGTCCGGCTGGAAGCCGCACGGATCGACGGCAATACGGAACGCGCGCTCGAATCCGGCGAAGCCGATCTCGCGATCGGCTATGTGCCGTGGCTCGGCGGCGGCATTTACCAGCAGAAGCTGTACGACCAGGACTGGGTATGCCTGGCCAACCGGCATCACCCGAGGATTCACGGTCGCCTCGGGGCAAAGCAGTATCGTTCGGAAGGACATGTCGCCATTACGGCGGGAACGGGCGCGCAACTTCTCGAGCAGGCGCTGCGGCAGGCGCGCATCGAGCGCGACGTGGTGCTGGAGTTGCCGGGTTTTCTGGGTTTGGGGGCGATCGTCCAGACGACCGACCTGATCACGACGCTACCCCGTCATATCGGCGAGACACTGGCTCAGGCCAGCGATCTGGCGGTTCATGCGTGCCCGATCCCGGTGGACAGTTTCGCGGTACGGCAGCATTGGCATGCGCGATATCACCATGAGGCGGGCAACCGGTGGCTGCGCGGCGTCGTGATTCAACTGTTCGGTGCTTCGCATTGACCTGCGGCTTCGGCGTTCGCGATAGACGCCGGACCGGCCGGCGTCTGATTGGATGCGAAACGTCCGGAGAGTCGTGTTTTTCGACGTTTTGCGTCGATGTTCCATGCGGTTGAGATTTTTTTGGTCGCATCGAGACGATATGATTTCTCCAGCCCCAACATCGTCAGCCAATCCGCGAAGCGCGCCAGCATCGCTGCGACGCGGCCCCGCAAGCACGAGAGAGTCGTATGCCGGACACGCCAATCGTCATCGTTGAACACGCCCGCAGGCGAACCGCTCAAGTCCGGGCCGGCGACGTCCCCGCCGCCTTGCAGGATGGGCCCAAGTGGGTGTGCCGGATCGTCCCGGATCACGCGCAGAGGTCCTGCGAAGGACACCGATCCGCTGCAAGCGCGGCTGGAATGCTCGGTCGATTGAAGCCTGCGAACGTCGTGTTGACGGACCCTGTCGCGAGCGCCGGCGGTTGGCTGGCGCGTTCTTCGACCGACGGGACCGGTCGGTGTCGAGCCTATGCGCATCTCGGCGCGGACCGGATACTCGAGATGGTCGGAATGCCGGGCGTCGGCCCGTGGCTGGACGAGCACGACACCTGGTGGCCCGGCGCGTACGAACTGCCGCTGCTCGAGCAGTTGTCCGCGAACGTGTCGCCTCTGCGCGACCTGCTTGGTGCGACTGCACCCGCTCATCTGTTGATGAGCCTGACGGAAGTCGACGGCACTGCACTCGTGACCGAATCGGACGATGGCATCGAGCGACCGTTCCGTATTCCCGCAGGTGTGGATACGATCCATTTCGCACCCGTATGCATCCGCGGGCCAGTGGCGCAGTGGCGCGAAACGCTCGTCACCGCGTTCGACCGCGTCCGGCATCTGGTCGGGCTCAGATCGGTCCGACCTTTCTATCTTTGACGCAAGCACCCGTTCTCCGGCAGGCCACGCCATGACCGACGCACTCGACACCTTCGACCGCAAGATCCTGACTATCGTCCAACGCGATTGCACCGCGACTGCGGATGCCATTGCCGAACGGATCGGTCTGTCCACGTCGGCCGTGCAGAAGCGGCTGAAGCGCATGCGCACCGAAAAGATCATTTCGGCGGAAATCGCGGTGGTCGATCGCGCGGCGGTCGGCCGACCCATGACATTCATCGCCGCGATCGAGATCGAACGCGAAAACTACGAGACGGTCGCCAGGTTCCGCGAGTGGTCGAAGGCGCATGACGAAATCCAGCAGATCTACTACGTGACCGGCTCCGTCGACCTGATCGCGATCATCACCGCACCCGACGTCGAGGCGTACGACCGGCTGTCCGCGCGGATCATGCAGAGCAATCCGATGATCCGGCGGATCAACACGAATGTCGTGCTGAGCGCGGTCAAGGTCGGGATGTTCGTGCCGGTCGACAAGGACAGCGACGACGATCCGTCTGCCGCCTGACGCGGGCGGTTCGCGCGGCGACGGCCGATCCGCCCGTCCCGCGTGACAAACCGCAACGGGTGAGCACCTGAATTGGTCAAAACGTCTAATTTGATGATCGATTCGCATAACTAATCTATGTCCTGTAGTCAATGAACAGGAGATGATCAAGATGGAACTCAAACTGGCACTGGTCGGTTTCGGCGGAGTCAATCAGGGACTGGTCGAACTGCTCAAGAAGAAACGCGCGATGCTGTGTGCGACGGGACTCGACGTGTCGGTGACGATGGTCGCCGACCTGCGGCTCGGGATCGCGACGAATCCCCGCGGCATCGCGCTGGACGTCCTCGACGAAACCGCTCGGCGGGGCGTCGACGCCGAGGCACTGCGCCGCGATCCCGGCACGCTGGTGTCGCCGGATGTCGGTCTCGGCGCCGTGCTGAAGGCTATTGCATCGGAACACGTGGATGTCGTCATCGAGGCGACCTTCACTGACCCGAACACCGGTGAGCCGGCGCTGTCGCATTGCCGTACCGCGCTCGAATGCGGCAAGCACGTGATCACGACCAACAAGGGGCCGATCGCGCTCGCACAGCCGGCACTGGCGCGGATCGCCGCGCAATCGGGTGCTTGTGTGATGTACGAGGGCACGGTGATGAGCGGCACGCCGGTGCTGCGGCAGCTCGCGACGGCGCTGCGCGGCTGCGACATCAACGGCTTCGCCGGCATCCTGAACGGCACGTCGAATTTCGTGCTCGGTGAGGTCGAGGCCGGCGCGAGCTTCGATGCGGCGATCCGGGATGCGCAGCAGCGCGGCTATGCGGAGGCGAACCCGGCGGCCGACGTCAACGGTTCGGACGTACAGCTGAAGGTCGTCATTCTGGCGAACGCGCTGTGGAATGCCGGCCTCGAGCGTGGCGACGTGAGGTGCCGCGGCATCGTCGAGCTGACCGAGCACGACGTGCGCGCGGCGGCGGCGGAGCGCATGTCCTGGCGGTTGATCGGATCGGCCATGCGCCATCCGGACGGCACCGTCACCGCGAGCGTCGAACCGCGCAAGCTGCCGGCCGGCCATCCGTTGCTTGCCGCGAGCGGCGTGACGAACGCGATCACGTTCGACACCGACGTGCTCGGCGGGGTGACGATCAGCGGGCCCGGTGCGGGGCGCGAGGAAACGGCGTTTGCGATCCTCTCCGACCTGATCGAGCTGGCGGACAGGATTGGCGCAGCCTCGCACGAGGTGGCCGCATGAGCGCGCGCGATGTGGTGATAACCGACTGCACGGGAGCCGGCGTAGCCGATGTTCGGTCGCCGTATGACGGCTCGATCGTCGGCCAGGTTCGCCTGTCGCGTGCCGACGCGGCGCCGGTCCTCGTCGAGCGCGCGCTCGAAGGCGCGCGTGCAGCCGCGTCCATGCCACGCAGCCGCCGGGCCGACATCCTGTTTCGCGCAGCCGTGAGCGTGGAGGCGCAAGCGGAGAAATTTGCACGCACGATCGCGCTCGAAGCGGGCAAGCCGCTGCGGCAGGCCCGCAAGGAAGTCGCGCGCTGCGTGAACACGCTGCGCCTGTCAGGCGAGGAAGCGAAACGACTCACCGGCGAGACGATCCCGTTCGACGGGTATCCGGGCTCCGAGGATCGCAGTGGCTACTACACGCTGGAACCGCTGGGCGTGATTCTCGCGATCACGCCCTTCAACGACCCGCTGAACCTCGTCGCACACAAGCTCGGGCCGGCGATCGCAACCGGCAATGCGGTCATCCTGAAGCCCTCGTTGCTCGCGCCGCTGTCCGCACAGGCGCTCGTCGAGGTCATGTGGGAAGCCGGTGCGCCGCGCGACGCGCTGCAGATCGTGCATGGCGGCGCGGATATCGCGTCCGCTCTGGTGCGCGACCGGCGGATCCGGATGGTGACCTTTACCGGCGGCCCGCAGACCGGCGAAGCCATCACGCGCGATGCGGGACTCAAGAAGGTCGCGATGGACCTGGGCGGAAATGCGCCGGTGATCGTCATGGCCGACTGCGACCTGAAGGATGCCGCCGAATCCTGCGTGTCGGGCGCGTTCTGGGCGGCGGGACAGAACTGCATCGGCACGCAGCGGATCTTCGTCGCCGAGGCCGCGTACGAGCCGTTCGTCCGGTATTTCGTCGAACTGACCGGCAGGATGGTCGTCGGCGATCCACTGGACGATGCGACCGACATGGGGCCGATGATCGGCGAGGAACAGGCGATCCGTATCGAACGCTGGGTCGACGCAGCAGTCTCGGGCGGTGCGACAGTGCTGAGCGGCCATCGGCGGCGCGGGGCGCTGTATGAACCGACGGTGCTCGCGGATGTGCCGCACGACGCGCGTGTATGGACCGACGAGGTATTTGCGCCGGTCGTGACGATCGAGAAATTCACCGACCTGCAGCAGGCGCTCGACGCGGCCAACGCGTCGGAGAGCTGCCTGCATGCAGGCGTGTTCACCAGCCGCCTGGAGGTGGCGCTCGGCGCGGCCGAGCGCCTGCAGGCGGGCGGCGTGATGATCAACGATTCGTCTGATTACCGCTTCGACGGCATGCCGTTCGGTGGATTCAAGCATGGGTCGCTGGGCCGCGAAGGCGTTCGGTTCGCGATGACGGAAATGACGCAGCCGAAGGTGGTCTGCTTCAGGCGCAACCGGCGGCTGTCGAGCTGATGCGCAAGCGCCGGCGCCTGGCGCGCCGGCGCGGCGCGAACCGGAGCAGTGTGAGCAACGTATCGAGGAAGGAGTCGAGGATGCCAGCAGCAATTCCTGCATGCAAGCCGGCGGCGGACGCGCTGGTGGTCGAGGATATTCACAAGTCGTTCGGCGGTGTCGAGGTGCTGAAGGGCATCTCGCTGACCGCGAAGAATCACGAGGTCGTGTCGATCCTCGGCAGCAGCGGGTCGGGCAAAAGTACGTTCCTCAGGTGCATCAACTTGCTGGAAATGCCCGACCGTGGCCGGATCTGCGTGGACGGCGAAACGCTCGCGCTGAAGCAGGCAGGCCGCGACGGCGGGCTCGTCGCGGCCGATGCGCAGCAGGTGATGCGCGTGCGCCGCAAGCTCGCGATGGTGTTCCAGCAGTTCAATCTCTGGGCCCACATGACGGTGCTGCAGAACGTGATGTTCGTGCCGGTGCGCGTGCTCGGCGTGCCGAAGCGCGACGCACGCGACAAGGCGATCGCGATGCTCGAACGGGTCGGCCTCGCCGGCAAGTGCGATCACTATCCGAACCAGCTTTCGGGCGGCCAGCAGCAGCGCGTCGCGATTGCACGTGCACTCGCGACCGACCCCGACGTGATGCTGTTCGACGAGCCGACGTCCGCGCTCGATCCCGAGCTCGTCGGCGAAGTGTTGAAAGTGATGCGCTCGCTGGCCGATGAGGGACGCACGATGCTCGTCGTCACGCATGAGATGGGGTTTGCGCGCGAAGTCGCGAACCGCGTCGTGTTCGTCCATCAGGGACGAATCGAGGAAGACGGCAGTCCCGATGAGGTGTTCGCGAGCCAGAAATCGCCGCGTTTCCAGAAGTTTCTGTCCAGCATCATCTGATGCGGATTCAATGCCAACCGGAGGGGAAACCATGAAGAAGCTGCTTCAGTCGCTGTGCGTGGGCGCGGCGCTGCTCGGATCGGGCGCGCATGCCGAGCAGGTCGTGCGGATCGGCACGCTCGCCGATTACGCGCCGTTCGAATACAAGGATGCGTCCGGCAAGCTGCAGGGCATGGAGATCGACATCGGCAAGAGGATGTGCGACACGATGAAGGTCAAGTGTCAGTGGGTGACGATGGATTTCGACGCGCTGATTCCGGCGCTCAAGGCGAAGCAGATCGATGCGGTACTCGCGCAAATGTCGAAGACGCCGGAGCGTGAGCAGTCGGTGGACTTCACGCGCATTTTCACGACGGCGCCCGTGCAGCTCGTCGCGAAGCAAGGCTCGGGTATCACGGATAACGCCGCCGCGCTGCGTGGCAAGACGATCGGCGTTCAGACGGCATCGACGCACGAATCCTATCTGCGCCGCCGCCTGCCGGCGAGCAAGTCGGGGATCAACGTGAAGGTCTATCAGACGCTCGACGAGGCGTGGCTCGATCTCGAGGCGGGGCGTGTCGACGCGGTGATTGCCGACAACACGGTCGCGTACGACTGGCTGACGAAGGCCGGCAGGAAGGGAGGCTTCGACTTCGTCGGCAAGCCGATCGCCGATGCGGAGATCTTCGGCGACGGTACGGCGATCGCGGTACGCAAGGGCGACGCGCCGCTGAAGGCGCTGTTCGACAAGGGCATCGCGCAGGTGCAGGCGGACGGCACGTTCGCCGCCGCCAACAAGCGCTATTTCCCGTTCAGCATCGCGCCGCAATAACCGCGCATCGGGACCGCGCGGTCGCCGCACGGCGACCTGCGCGCTTCCGGCCTCACACGGAGCGATATCACGATGGACATCTTGGTGAACTACGGCGCGCAGATCGCGGCCGGCGCGCTCGTCACGCTGGAGCTTGCAGTCGCCGCGCTGTGCGTCGGCATGCTGCTCGGCATCGCCGGGGCATCGGCAAAATTGTCGAGCATGGGCTGGCTCAGACATGCGACGTATGCGCTGACCAATTTCCTGCGCGGCATTCCCGAGTTCCTGATCCTGCTGATCTGCTACTTCGGGCTGTCGCATCTGCTCAACGCGCAATTCGATGGCGCCTTTGTCATCAGCCCGTTCTCCGCCGGCGTGATCGCGCTCGCCGTGGTGTTCGGCGCCTACTCGTCGGAGATGTTCCGCGGCGCGTTCATCGCGGTGCCGGCCGGACAGATCGAGGCCGCGCGCGCGTACGGGATGACACGCCTGCAGGCACTGTGGTACGTGCGTCTGCCGCAGGCGTGGCGCATCTGCCTGCCGAGCCTGAACAACATGTGGCAGAACTTGCTGAAGGACACGTCTCTGGTATCCATCGTCGGGCTCGAGGACATGTTGCGCAAGGCCAACATCGCCGCGCAGTTCACCAAGCAGCCATTCGTCTTCTACGTGACGGTCGGGATCGTCTATTTCGGCTTTCTCGCCGCATCAAACCCCGTGTTCGCGTGGCTCGAGCGTATCGCGGGCCGCGGTTACGCAAAACGCACCTGACGAGGGCCATGTGATGAACGACTTTCTTTCCCTCATCGTGCAGTCCGGCCCGGACGTCGCGCGCGGCATATGGATCACGCTCGAGCTGCTGGTGCTGTCATGCACGCTCGCGTTCGCGCTCGCGGTGCCGTTGGCTGTCGCGCGTACGTCAGCGAGCCGGTGGCTGTCGACACCGAGCCGCCTGTTCTTGTCGGTGTTTCGCGGCACGCCGCTGCTGGTGCAGATTTTCGTGCTGTATTACGGGCTTGCGCAGTTCTCTTTCGTGCGTGCATCGCCTCTGTGGCTGCTGGTCGGCGGATCGTTCTCGTGTGCGTTGTGCGCGCTGACGCTCAACCTCGCGGCTTACATGGCGGAAGACATCCGGGGCGGGATCGCCGGCGTCCCCGCCGGCGAGAAGGAAGCCGCGCTCGCGTTCGGGATGAGCCGCTTCATGCTCACCTGGTTCGTGATCGTCCCGCGCGCGATCGGCATTGTCGCACCGACGCTCGGCAACGAGATCGTGCTGCAGCTGAAGTCGACTGCGCTCGCCAGCACGATCACCGTGCTCGACCTGACCGGTGTCGCGCGACGCATCTCCATCGAAACCTACACGACCGACGCGCTGATGCTGGCCGGCATCGTGTACGTCGGTATCACGGCTGTGCTTTCGACCGTGCTCAAACGCGTCGAAGGTCTGCTGAATCGCCATCTGGGCAGCGTGCGTGCTTGACGGGCGCCGCATGAACGCGACACAACGAACGATCCGAGGACGAAATGGGATACAGGCTTGAAACGCTGGCTCTGGCTGCGGACCGCGACGTGACCGACGAGAAGTCGGTCGCGCCGGCGATCCACTATTCGGCGGTGTTCAAGGCAGCCGGCAGCGAGGAATTCGCGGAGATGTCGAGCGTGCCGCAGCATCCG
Organism: Burkholderia sp. MSHR3999; assembly: GCF_000833595.1. Lineage (NCBI taxonomy): Bacteria > Pseudomonadati > Pseudomonadota > Betaproteobacteria > Burkholderiales > Burkholderiaceae > Burkholderia > Burkholderia sp. MSHR3999. The sequence goes on along the minus strand of NZ_JRFO01000007.1, from coordinate 1,434,033 downwards.
CGCAACTACACCCGCTACGGCAATCCGGTTCACGAGCGCGTGAAGGCGGTCATGGCGGAGCTCGAGGGCACCGAGACCGCGCTCGTCACGGCATCCGGCATGGGCGCGATCGCGACCGCGATCCTCAGTGTCGTGAAGGCCGGCGATCACGTCGTCGGCCAGACGCGTCATTACATGAGCACGACGAAAATGCTCGACGACATGCTGCGCCGGTTCGGCGTCGAGGTGACGTTCGTCGACCAGACCGATGCGGCCGCGTTCGATCGGGCGATTCGGCCGAACACGCGGCTGATCGTGCTCGAGTCGCCGGTCAATCCGCTGCTGTTCGTGACCGACATCGCCGCGGTGACTGAAATCGCAAGGGCGCGCGGCATCCTGACACTCGCGGACAACACGTTCGCGTCGCCGGTCAACCAGCAGCCGCACCGGCTCGGTGTCGACATCGTCGTGCACAGCGCGACCAAGTATCTGGGCGGCCATCACGACCTGACCGGCGGCGTGATCTGCACGAGCCGCGTGCTCGCCGACCAGATCTGGCATACGCACATTACGCTCGGCTCGGTGCTGTCCCCGATGGACGCGTGGCTGCTGCTGCGCGGGCTGCGCACGCTGCCGATGCGCATCGAGCGGATCAACGCGAATGCTCAGGCGCTCGCCGAATTCCTCGAAGCGCACGCGAAGATCGAGCGCGTGTTCTATCCGGGCCTGCGCAGCCATCCGCAGCATGGGCTCGCATGCCGGCAGATGCGCGGTTTCGGCGGCGTGGTCGCGTTCGGCGTGCGGGGAGGCTATGACGAAGCGCAGCGCTTTGTCGAGGCGCTGCGCTTGCCGCTGAATGCAGGCAATCTCGGCGGCGTCGATTCGCTCGCGATCCATACGGCATCCATGTGGGCGGGCACGATGTCGGCGGAGCAGATGCGCGCGGCCGACATCCCGCTCAATTTCATCCGCTATTCGGTCGGCATCGAGCATATCGACGACCTGATTGGCGATATCGCGCAAGCACTGGAGCAGATCTGACACGGACCCGCGCGCACGCTCGATCGACGCCCCACGCGCGGCGCGTCGGCCTTTGAATCGATTCGGGCGCGAGATGCGCGGATTGCAACGACGGAGCACGGACTATGCATGACATCACGGTACTCGACGGCGGCATGGGGCGCGAACTGGCGCGGATGGGCGCGCCATTCAGACAGCCGGAGTGGTCAGCGCTCGCGCTGATGGAAGCGCCGCATTACGTCAGCCTTGCACATGACGCATTCGTCGCGGCGGGTGCCGACGTGATCACCGCGAACAGCTATGCGGTCGTGCCGTTCCATATCGGCGAGGAGCGGTTCCGTTGCGACGGTGTCGCGCTCGCGGCACTTGCCGGGCAACTCGCGCGGCAAGCCGCCGATCGCGCGGGGCGGCCCGTGCGCGTCGCAGGATCGCTTCCGCCGACCGGCGGCTCCTACCGGCCCGACCTGTTCGACGCGGCGCGCGCGGATGCGATCTTGGCGACGCTCGTCGATGGGCTCGATCCATACGTCGACCTTTGGCTGGCCGAGACGCAGAGCCTGACCGACGAGATCGGCGCGGTCCGGCGCGCGCTAGGTGAAAATCCGAAGCCGCTCTGGGTCTCGTTCACGCTGCGCGACGACGTCGACGCGGGCGCCACGCCGGTACTGCGATCGGGACAGACGCTCGACGAAGCGATCGACGCCGCCGTGTCCGCGCGCGCGACCGCGCTGCTGTTCAATTGCAGCCAGCCGGAAGCGATGGGTGCGGCGATGGGGACGGTGCAGCGCATGCTCGCGCGAACGGGAACGTCGCTCGTGATCGGCGCATATGCGAATGCGTTTCCGCCTCAGCGCGCCGACGCGCGCGCGAACGAGGAGCTCCACGGTTTGCGCGGCGACATCGATCCGCCCGGTTATGCAAGATGGGCAGAGCAGTGGCTTGAGCTGGGCGCGCGGATCGTCGGCGGGTGTTGCGGAATTGGCCCCGACCACATCGCGGCATTGCGCGGCGCGGTCGACGCGCGCGGCGCCGGGCACACCGGGTGCGGCTGATGAAGATCGACGGTCTGGACCAGAAAATAATCGACGCATTGTGTGCCGATGCGCGGATTCCGCTCGCGGTGCTGGCCGACAGGATCGGTCTGTCCCGGCAGGCGGTCCGGAACCGGATCGACCGGCTCGAAGCGCTGAAGATCATTGCAGGCTATACGGTGCGGCTCGCGTTGCCCGACGATATCGTGCCCGTGCGTGCCGTGATGCTCGTTTATCGCAAGGACCGGATGCGCGGCGCGGACGTGCTTGCCGCACTCAAGCGGATCGCCGAGGTGCGCGACTGCGCGGTCCTCAGCGGCGAGGTCGATTTGCTGGTGCAGATAGAGGCGGCTACGCACGAGCGCATCAGCGACATCTGGGCGACGATCAGTGCGATGGACGGTGTGCAAAACATGACGACTAGCTTCGTGCTCGACTCCGTTGTCCACAAGCGGTGACTAAACCGGCGCAATAAGAACGGCGCCGGGCATTGGGAACCCATCGGGGATCAGGTAAAGTGCGACTCAAAATGCCGGTTGCACATTGCTAGACGACCGGTCTAATCGTTGCTACCATACGCCATCATGAATGCATCTTCAGGCGCGGAAGTCCGCCAGCACATCCTGAATATCGCGAAGCCGATCATGCTCCACAAGGGGTTTTCGGCGGTCGGTCTGAACGAGATTCTCGCCGCGGCGGGCATCCCGAAGGGCTCGTTCTATCATTACTTCGGCTCGAAAGAGGCGTTCGGGGAAGCGCTGCTCGAAGCGTACTTCGAAGGCTATCTCGATCATCTCGACAACCTGCTGGTGCGGCAGCCGGGCACGGGCGCCGCGCGCCTGATGACCTACTGGAACAACTGGCTGCGCACGCAGTGCAACGACGATCCGGAAGGCAAGTGCCTCGCGGTGAAGCTCGGCGCCGAGGTGGCGGATCTGTCCGAAGCGATGCGTTCGGTCCTGCGGCGCGGCACCGGGCAGATCATCGAGCGGCTCGCGGCCGGCATTGAAACGGGGCTCGCCGACGGTTCGCTGCACGGGATCGACGATCCGTCTCACACCGCCGCGACGCTGTATGAGCTGTGGCTCGGCGCGACGCTGCTGGAGAAGATCCACCGCGACCGCAAGCCGCTCGAAACCGCGATGGCCGCGACGCTGCGGATGCTGAATCTGCCGCAGTCGGCCGGCAACGGAGCGTGGCAGTAAGCGAGGCGCGCATTGCGCGCCTTGTTTTATGTCCCGATAATAGACGACTGGTCTACTTTACCTGAATCGGCGATGTCGCCGGGTCCCTTTCCTGACCGGATCGTGCGAGAGCACGCATCCCCATTGACGGAGGTTTCATGTCGCAAAGCAAGACCGCAAACCGCAGGATCGTCCTGAATTCGCGCCCGGCGGGCGCCCCGACGCCGGACAACTTCCGCACCGAAACCGGCGCGGTGCCGACGCCCGGGCCGGGCCAGGTCCTGCTGCGCACGATCTGGCTGTCGCTCGACCCGTACATGCGCGGCCGGATGAGCGACGCGCCGTCCTATGCGCCGCCGGTGGCGCTCGGCGACGTGATGGTCGGCGGGACCGTCAGCCAGGTCGTGGCGTCGAACCTGCCGGCGTACCGCGCGGGCGATCTCGTCGTCGACATGGGCGGCTGGCAGGACTACGCGCTGTCGGACGGCGCCGGCCTGTTCCCGCTCGGCCGCGACTTCGCGCACCCGTCGTACGCGCTCGGCGTGCTCGGGATGCCGGGCTTCACCGCGTATCACGGGCTGCTGAAGATCGGCGAGCCGAAGGCCGGCGAAACCGTGGTGGTCGCGGCCGCGAGCGGCGCGGTCGGCGCCGTCGTCGGGCAGATCGCAAAGCTGAAGGGCTGCCGCGTGGTCGGCATCGCCGGCGGCGCGGACAAATGCGCGTACGTCACCGGGACGCTCGGCTTCGACGCGTGCGTCGATCACCGCGACGCGGATTTTGCGCGCAAACTGGCGGACGCGTGCCCGGGCGGCATCGACGTCTATTTCGAGAACGTCGGCGGCGCGGTGTTCGATGCGGTGCTGCCGCTGCTCAACATCGGCGCGCGCGTGCCGGTGTGCGGGCTGATCGCGCATTACAACGACACCGCGCTGCCGGCGGGCCCGGATCGCCTGCCGCTGCTCACGTCCACGCTGCTCAGGAAGCGCGTCCGGATGCAGGGCTTCATCATCCTCGATCATTTTGCGGAGGGCTATGCCGCGTTCCTGAAGGACATGGGCGAGTGGGTCGCCGCCGGCAAGGTGAAGGCGCGCGAGGACGTCGTCGACGGTCTGCCCGCCGCGCCGGAGGCGCTGATCGGCCTGCTCGCCGGCAAGAACTTCGGCAAGGTCGTCGTGCGCGTCGGCCCCGACGAGCTGGCCTGAACCCATGTCCCACGCCGCGCGCCGGCCCGGCGCGCGGTATCGTCCATCCCGATTCAACGAAGGAAAGAAGGAAACAACATGCCTGTCTACGTCATCGCCAGCCTGATCCCGAAACCCGAACATGCGCAGACGGTCGAGACCGAATTGCGCAGCCTCGTCGCCGCGACGCGTACCGAGCCGGGCAACCTGCGCTACGACCTGTTCCGCCAGGCGGACGGTTCGCCGGGCTTCGACCTGTTCGAGGTCTATGAGGACGCGGCGGCGCTCGAAGCGCACCGCGCGAGCCCGCACTACATCGCCTATCGTGCCAAGGCCGGCGAATGGCTCGCGCAGCCGCCGGTCGTGAAGGTGCTGGCGGCGCTCGACGCCGTGCAGTCGTAAGCTGTCCGCCCCCCCGGCGCGCGCGGCGCGCCGTCCCCACACTACGCCAGCCCGGAGGCTGAATGATCAACCTGAACATCAATGGCGCAGTCCATGCGGTCGACGCGCCCGCCGACATGCCGCTGCTCTGGGTGCTGCGCGATCTCGTCGGCCTGACCGGCACGAAATTCGGCTGCGGCATCGCGCAGTGCGGCGCGTGCACCGTGCATCTCGACGGCGTCGCGGCGCGCGCGTGCGTGCTGCCGGTCGCGGCGGTCGGCGAGCGCAGGATCACGACGATCGAGGCGGTCGGCGCGACGCCCGCCGGGCGCAAGGTGCAGCAGGCGTGGCGCGAGCTCGACGTCGTGCAGTGCGGCTATTGCCAGTCGGGCCAGGTGATGGCCGCCGCCGCGCTGATCGCGTCGAACCCGCACCCGAGCGACGCCGACATCGACGCCGCGATGGCCGGCAACATCTGCCGCTGCGGCACCTACAACCGGGTTCGCGCGGCGATCAAGCAGGCCGCGAAGGAGGCCTGACATGTCACGAGGACTGATCGAAGCAGGCCAGGCAGGCGGGGGCGTGTCGCGCCGCACGTTCCTCAAGTTCGGCATGACGCTCGGCGCGGCGGCGGGCGGCGGATTGCTGCTCGGCTTCAGCGTGCCGGCGGCGGGCGGCGACGCGCGCCGCTCGGTGATCGGCGGCGATGCGAACGAAGCGCCGCGCCCCGGCGTGTTCGCGCCGAATGCGTTCGTGCAGATCGACCGCAACGGGCAGGTCACGCTCGTGATGCCGAAGGTCGAGATGGGGCAGGGCGTCTACACGTCGCTGCCGATGCTGATCGCCGAGGAACTGGAAGTGCCGCTGTCGAACGTGACGCTCGACCACGCGCCGCCCAACGAGAAGCTGTTCTTCGACCCGCTGCTCGGCGGCCAGCTCACCGGCGGCTCGACGTCGATCCGCTACGCGTGGGAGCCGATGCGCCGGGCGGGCGCGACCGCGCGCACGCTGCTCGTCAGCGCGGCGGCGAAACAGTGGGGCGTCGATCCGGCAGCCTGCCGCGCGGAGAACGGCGAGGTGCTGCACCCGCCGAGCGGACGGCGCGCGTCGTACGGCCAGCTCGCGGACGCCGCGGCGAAGCTGCCGGTGCCGAAGGACGTCGCGCTGAAAAAGCCCGCGGATTTCAAGCTGGTCGGCAAGCCGGTCAAGCGGCTCGATTCGCCGGAGAAGGTCGACGGCACCGCGCGGTTCGGGCTCGACGTGCGGCTGCCGGGCATGTTGGTTGCGGTGATCGTCAACAGCCCGGTGTTCGGCGGCACGGTCGCGAGCGTCGACGACACGGCGGCCAGGCAGATCCGCGGCGTGCGCCGGATCGTGCGCGCGGACGACGCGGTCGCGGTGGTCGGCGACCACACGTGGGCGGCCAAGCGCGGCGCGTCGGCGCTCGTCGTGAAATGGAACGAAGGCGCGGGCGCGAAAGTGTCGACGAAGGACATCGCCGCGGATCACGCGCGGGCGGCGGACAGCGGCAAGGGCGCCGTCGCGCGCAAGGACGGCGACGTCGACCGCGCATTCGCGAACGCGAAGACGCGCGTCGACGCCGTCTACGAGCAGCCGTTGCTCGCGCACGCGACGATGGAGCCCGTCAACTGCACGGTGCACGTGCGCCCCGACGGCTGCGAGATCTGGGTCGGCACCCAGGTGCCGACGCGCGCGCTCGACGCCGTGCAGCAGATCACCGGCTTCCCGCGCGAGAAGATCGTCGTGAACAACCATCTGCTCGGCGGCGGCTTCGGCCGCCGGCTCGAGATCGACATGGTCGCGCAGGCGGTGAAGATCGCGAAGCAGGTCAATGCGCCCGTCAAGGTCGTGTGGACCCGCGAGGAAGACATCCAGCACGACATGTACCGGCCGTATTACTACGACCGGATTTCGGCCGGCCTCGACGCGAACGGCCGGCCGATCGCGTGGCGGCACCGGATCGTCGGCTCGTCGATCCTCGCGCGCTTCGCGCCGCCCGCGGTGAAGGACGGCGTCGATCCGGACGCGGTCGAGGTCGCGGCCGAGCTGCCGTACGACCTGCCGAACCAGCTCGTCGACTACGTGCGGCAGGAGCCGCGCCACGTGCCGACGGCGTTCTGGCGCGGCGTCGGGCCGACGCGCGGCACGTTCGTCGTCGAGAGCTTCATCGACGAGCTCGCCGCGCAAGCGAAGACCGACCCGGTGCAGTACCGCCGCGCGCTGCTCGGCAAGTCGCCGCGTGCGCGCAACGTGCTCGACGTCGCGTCGAAGGCCGCGGGCTGGGGCACGCCGCTGCCGACGGGCCAGGGGCGCGGCGTGTCGGTGATGCACGCGTTCGGCAGCTTCTTCTCGATCGTCGTGGACGTCGCGGTGGACGACGGCGACGTGCAGGTCAAGCGCGTCGTGTGCGCGGTCGACTGCGGGATGGCCGTGAATCCGGACACGATCGACGCGCAGGTGCAGGGCGGGATCATCTTCGGGATCACGGGCGCGCTGTACGGCGAGATCACGATCGAGAACGGCCGCGTCGCGCAAAGCAACTTCACCGACTACCGGATGCTGCGGATCAACGAGACGCCGCCGATCGACGTGCACATCGTGAAAAGCGGCGAAGCGCCGGGCGGGATCGGCGAGCCCGGCACCGCGGCGCTCGCGGCCGCGCTGGCGAACGCGATCTTCGCCGCGACCGGCAAGCGCGTGCGCAAGCTGCCGGTCGGCAACCAGCTGAAAACCGCCTGACATCGAGGACCCGGATGATTCAAATCACACCCCTGGCGCGCGCCGCGAAGGCGTTCGGTGCGGCCGCCGTCACAGTCGCCGTCGCGCTGGCGGCCGCCACCGCCGCACCGGCCGCACCGGCCGCGACGCCCGACGCGGCGCTCGTCGCGCGCGGCGCGTATCTGGCGAAGGCGGGCGACTGCGTGGCCTGCCACACCGCGCCGCACGATGGTGCGCCGTTCGCCGGCGGCCTGAAGATGGACACGCCGATGGGCGCGATCTACACGACCAACATCACGCCCGACCCGGACACGGGCATCGGCCGCTACACGGAAGGCGACTTCGTGCGCGCGCTGCGCGAAGGCGTCGCGAAGGACGGCCACAACCTGTATCCGGCGATGCCGTATCCGTCGTACGCGAAGCTGAAGGACGACGACGTGAAGGCGCTCTATGCGTATTTCATGAACGGCGTCGAGCCCGTGAAGCAGCCGAACCGCGCGTCCGACATCCGGTGGCCGCTGAACCTGCGCTGGCCGCTCAAGCTGTGGAACGCGGTGTTCCTCGACACGGCTGCCTATGCGGACAAGCCGGGCAAGGACGCGATGTGGAATCGCGGCGCGTATCTCGTGCAGGGCCTCGGGCATTGCGGGTCGTGCCACACGCCGCGCGGCGTCGGGTTCCAGGAGAAGGCGCTCGACGAGGGCGGCGCGGCGTTCCTGTCGGGCGCGCCGATCGACAACTGGTTCGCGTCGAACCTGACGGGCGAGCACAATACGGGGCTCGGCCGCTGGAGCGAGGCGGACGTCGCGCAGTTCCTGAAGACCGGCGCGAACCGGCATGCGACCGCGTTCGGCTCGATGGTGAGCGTGATCAACCACAGCACGCAGGCGCTCACCGACGAGGACCTGACGGCGATGGCCCGCTACCTGAAGTCGCTGCCGGCGGCGGGCGGGAACGGCGCGCCGCCGTACCGCTACGACCCGAAGGCGACCCAGGTCGCGCTGGGCCGGCCGGCGAACGATCCGGGCGCGAAGGTGTATAACGCTTACTGCCTGCATTGCCACGGCGTCGACGGGCGCGGCTACGCGCCGCTGCTGTCGCCGCTCGCCGGCAATCCGAACCTGCTGGAGCAGGATGCGGCGTCGCTGATCAACGTGACGCTCAACGGCAGCGAGACGCTGGTGATCGACGGCGTGCCGTCCGCGTACCCGATGCCGGCGTTCTCGAACGTGCTGACCGACCGGCAGATCGCCGACGTGCTGACGTTCATGCGCGCCGGCTGGAACAACGGCGCGCCGGCCGTGCAGGCGGCGGATGTCGCGAAGCTCCGCAAGGCGACCCAGGCGGCGCGTTGAGCGCGCGGGTCGGATTTCGGTTAACCGGTGCGCGCTCGTTCGCGAGGCGGCGCACCTTTTTCGACGCAAACGTAGGGGTGTCTGGATGGCTCACGTGACTTATACGGATACGCAACTCCTGATCAACGGCGAATGGACGGATGCCGCGAGCGGCAAGACGATCGACGTCGTCAACCCGGCGACCGGCAAGGTGATCGGCAAGGTGGCCCATGCGGGCATCGCCGACCTTGACCGCGCGCTGGCCGCCGCGCAGCGCGGCTTCGAGCAGTGGCGCCGGGTGCCCGCGCACGAGCGTGCGGCGACGATGCGCAAGGCGGCGGCGCTGGTGCGCGAACGCGCGGACGGCATCGCGCAGCTGATGACGCAGGAGCAGGGCAAGCCGCTCGTCGAGGCGCGCCTCGAAGTGCTGGCGGCCGCGGACATCATCGAATGGTTCGCCGACGAAGGGCGGCGCGTGTACGGCCGCATCGTGCCGCCGCGCAACCTCGGCGCGCAGCAGACGGTCGTGAAGGAGCCGGTCGGCCCGGTCGCCGCGTTCACGCCGTGGAATTTCCCGGTCAACCAGGTCGTGCGCAAGCTGAGCGCCGCGCTCGCGACCGGCTGCTCGTTCCTCGTGAAGGCGCCGGAGGAGACGCCGGCGTCGCCGGCCGCGCTGCTGCGCGCGTTCGTCGATGCGGGCGTGCCGGCCGGCGTGATCGGCCTCGTGTACGGCGATCCGGCCGAGATCTCCGCGTACCTGATTCCGCATCCGGTGATCCGCAAGGTGACGTTCACCGGCTCGACGCCGGTCGGCAAGCACCTGGCCGCGCTCGCGGGCCAGCACATGAAGCGCGCGACGATGGAGCTCGGCGGGCATGCGCCGGTGATCGTCGCCGAGGATGCGGACGTCGCGCTCGCGGTGAAGGCCGCCGGCGGCGCGAAATTCCGCAACGCGGGGCAGGTGTGCATCTCGCCGACCCGCTTCCTGGTGCACAACAGCATCCGCGACGAATTCACGCGCGCGCTCGTCAAGCATGCGCAAGGGCTGAAGGTCGGCAACGGGCTCGACGAGGGCACGACGCTCGGCGCGCTCGCGAACGCGCGCCGGATCGCCGCGATGACGTCGGTCGTCGAGAACGCGCGCGCGGTCGGCGCACGCGTCGAGACGGGCGGCGAGCGGATCGGCACGGAAGGCAACTTCTTCGCGCCGACGGTGCTGGCCGACGTGCCGCTCGACGCGGACGTGTTCAACAACGAGCCGTTCGGGCCAGTCGCCGCGATTCGCGGCTTCGATTCGCTCGACGACGCGATCTCGGAAGCGAACCGGCTGCGGTACGGGCTCGCCGGGTATGCGTTCACGCGCTCGTTCGCGAACGTGCATCTGCTCACGCAGCGTCTCGAAGTGGGGATGCTGTGGATCAACCAGCCGGCGACGCCGTGGCCCGAAATGCCGTTCGGCGGCGTGAAGGATTCGGGCTATGGGTCCGAAGGCGGGCCGGAGGCGCTCGAGCCGTATCTCGTGACGAAGTCGGTGACGGTGATGGCGGTTTGACAACCGGTCGAGCGTGGTGACGCCGCCGCTTCCGCGTAGGGGGCGGCGGCGTTTTCTTGGCGCGTCGACCGGCGGCGAACCTCAGCGGGTCGGCAGAATGCCCTCGAAGACGGCTCTCACTGCGCTCTGCTGGTCGGGGGGCAGATTTCCGTAGGTTGGCGGAACTGCGCCGCATTGGGCGACCTTCGCGCTTGTGGCCTTTCCTTTCGCGACCGCCCACTCGGACGACAGATTGCCTTCGAACGTCATGCCGAAGGGGCTATTGGCGCCTGCCGCCTGGCCCCAGCCGTTCACCATCATGGTTTCCTGCGCTCCGCCCCACGCGATCGGGTGCTTGCCGTTCTGCGACTCGCCGCGGTTCTGGCAGGACCCGGCATTCGGCACGCAGTGGCCCCCGATGATTTGCTCCGGCGTGGCTTTCTTCACGTCGGCCAGGTCCATCAGCATGTAGTTCTCGAGATTGACGAGATAGTCGCGATTGCTTTCGGCGATCAGGATCGCCGCCATCGCGTTGCCGAGCGCCTGATCGTTCGCGGCGGTTCCGCTCAGGCCGCCCGAGTAAACCGTCTTCATCGCGTTGAGCAGGTCCGCCGGCTTCCTGTCTTTGGCGGCCTTGGCAAACATCGTCGGGTAGTCGCTGGCGAAACACGTGCTCGGGTTCCCGTTCGCGCGTCCCCAGAAGTGAATGTAGTTCGAGTATTGCCCGCCGCCACACTGGCGATAATAAATGGCCTGGTTCATCGAGAAGAACTGGCTCTGGCCGCCTGCTCCCGCGCATTGATAGGCCGCGAGACGCAGGAACTTCAACGGGCTCACGACATTGCCGAAGTAGTTCTGGTTGTTGGGGCCTGCCGCAGGAAGGTGATCGTTCGCGCCGTCGCAACGTTTCGGGTCGGGCGGGGGCGTTACCGGCGTCAACGGCGTATTCCCGGCGGCGAGGACGCGCGCATTCGCGACCCTGAGCGCGGCTTCGCGCAACACATCCGACGTCACGTAGAGCGGCGCTCCGCGCATGTCGACGGCATAGCAGGCGGTCGCCCCCTGCGCCTGCGTGGCGAAAGAAAGTGCGGCGGCAAACGAACATGCGGCGATCCCCAGGGTGCCGCCGATACGGTGACGATCGATATCCATGAACGAACTCCAGTGATTTCGTGGATGGGAGAAGGCCCACGAGCGGGCATGCGTCAACGATAAGCAGGCGCACGCAGACGGCCTATGGGCCGAAAGCGCTGCCCGACGTCATGGGATGAAGGACACAGGAGGAAGGGACGCTCGGGGCGAGCAGTTGTGACCTGCCCGTGGAGCGGAGGGGGCTGTGGGTTGGTTATGCCGGAAATGCCGTTCGGCGGCGTGAAGGATTCGGACTATGGATCCGAATGCGGGCCGGAGGCGCTCGAGCCGTATCTCCTGGCCGAGTCTGCCGAATCGAGCGCGCTGATGCGTAGCAGGATCAGGGACCCGTACTGCGTGACTCGGCGGCGGCCGGCTTGGTGGTCGCGGTCGTCAGCGCGCGGATGAGGTCGTCCGACACGTAGTGGGGGCCATCGAACAGATAGATCTGGTAGCCCCGATAGGACACGAGTTGCCTGGTCAATTCATCGGCGCCGGCTGCGCGGAACCCTCCGCGTTCGGCTGGCCGGAAGGACTCGGCGATGACGCGCACGCGGTGTTTTCCCAGACGCGCAGCCAGCTCGTCGAGGTAGGTGCGCGCGACGTATGGCTCGCGCGCGTATACGCCGCAGCCATCCTGGAAGAACACGCCGACATCCGGGGGAAGCCACGATGCGAGCCAGTCCGCCAGTGCCTTTCCGCCGATATTGGTCTGGTCGTAGACGCTCACCCAAAGCGGACGCGGCAGTCGCTGCAGAATCCCGGCCAGCTTTGGCGCGTCCTGCCAGGTCGGATCGACCTCGACCGGGAAGTAGTAGCCAGTGACATGCAGTGGCATAGGTGCGTGCGCCACCGCTGCGGACAGCTCCGCAAGCTTCGACAGTTGGGTGCGCGCACGCTTTTCGTCCTGGTATCCGGCAAGGCCCAGGATGACGTTCGTGGCCCACGGTGCACGACTGATGCGATCCCAGTCGGGAAGGTGCGCCGCTGTTTGGATCCCGGTATCGGCAACGTACGCGGTATCGTCGACGATCACCCACTGGATCAGCAAATCGCGTATGCCGAGCGTCTGCCAATTGCCGGCGGGATTCGTCGTCGCGTTGTCCAACTGCCAGACGATGCCGTCAGCGTGGACGTCGTCGTGCGCTGTCCAGCCGCAGGCGCTCAGGCCCAGCGACGCGCCGATTGCCGCAAGCATCGCCGCACGGATCGCGCGGGAGCGCGGCCCGGCCACCGGCAGATGCGGTCGCAGTTCCAGCCGAAACCGGCGCACACGCTGTTGAATCCTGCGCGCGACCGGGATTGAGCACAAGGTCATTGCAAACTCCCCGGAAGCAATGTCGTGCATCATCGTAGCCGATTGAACACAACCGTGCGACCCGCATCGGCGATGCGGATCGCACGGGGCATGGGCCGTCATGCCGGCATTACTTGGCCGTCGTGCCGTCTACCCACGTATAGCCGAGATTCGTGATGCCGGTTATCAGACTCTGGAAGTCCTGATAGGCCGGCAATCCGAGCTCGGGTTCGAGCCAGTACGGATGGAAGAAGAACGACGCGAAACCGTCACGCACGACCAGACCATATTGAGCGTTCGTGACGAGTTGCTGCCATGTATACGTGATGCACGAGAAGGGGTCGACATTGCAGATGTTGTATTGGATGCTGCCCAGATTCTCGGGGATGATCCGCTGCCCGTAGTAATCGGCGTTGATGATGTACGGGAAGAACTGTCCGGCTGAAAAGTCCTGGTTGGGCGCCCCCGTTCCAAGTTGCGGATTGGTCGCGGTGTAGTAGACGGCCCGCTGGAACGTCGTCGGAAAACGGGCGGCAGTGGCCGACGCAGCCAGCGGCGAAACCTGGTACTGCGGCGCGGCCCATCCGACGATCTTGTAGCCGTTGCTCGTGAACTCGGCGAGACCTTCAGTCATTCTGCCTGCTGCCCATTGAACGGAGTCCTCATCGACGGGACGGTTCTGGACCGCATACCAGAACTCGTAATCGCTGCCAGTGACCGCATTCAGCAGATTCGGCGTCGAATCGTACTGGTGCGTGTAGCCATGCATCACGATCGAACCGCCACGCGTCAGCGCATAGTTCAGCGCACTCTTGAGGCCTGCCGCCTGGGCGAGGTGGATGGTTTCGGCGACGCCTCCGTTGTAATAGCCGTTCGGATCCGTATACAGCGGGATCGTCGCCATCGTGAACGGGATCCTCTTCGAGTACAGGTAATTCGTCAGCGTTTTCATCGAACTCGTCGTCGTATACGCGTCAAGGTCCTCCAGACGTACGAGCGCGCGGTGGTTCACCGGTGCATTTGTCTTCAGGATGTCGTGCAGGACGTCGCATATCACCAGGTATCGATCCGCGGGACCGATGTAGGAAAACGGCACATCCGCGAAGTACCAGAAGTTGCCCGATCGCATGATGTACGGCGCGGTCGCGCCGTTCTTGCTGTTCTTGATCGTGACGAGTGCCTGCGCCTTGGTGGCATCGAGAACCTGGGTCAGTCCTGCATCCGGGTCGGCATTGATGCTGCCGGTTGATGCGTCATAGGCATAGTACTTGACCATCGGCATGTTCTTGTACGTGACGGTGTCATAGAAGCCGGGGTTGGGATTGCTGGAAGAAGGTGTTGCGTTCAACCCGGCAACGCCGAGAAAGCTGAAGCCGAAGGTCTGGTTGAATGTGTAGGCCGTGTTCCACGCGAGCTGCCACAGGTTGTATTTGAACCAGACCACGGTCTTCGTGGTGGTCATCACGTCGCTCATGAACGCGGTCGGAATCGGGTTGTTGTAGTAGTTCCCGACATAGAACGTGACGTCGTGGTTCTTTACCATTCCAGACGTATAGCGCTGGATCGGAACCAGATCGACGGTCGTATTGAAATGGCCGAGCAAGTTTCGCAACATGATGCTGTATATCAGGCCCAGCTTCGAATACGGGTCGTTGGCTGGATTGTCGTACAGCACGAGTGTGTGCGCGGTGGTGGCCTGCGCGCGCGCCGTACCCGGAAGTGCGAACTGGGCGATTCCGACAAGCAGGGCGATGACGAACAAGATCTTTTTCATGGCCGTTCCTCCTCAATCGCGCTCCACGTTGCCACCGGTCCGTTTGACGGACTTCCTGCTGAAGGGGGGACGCCCTGTTTCCTTATATGCCTTCCTCCATTCCTCGTCGGACATGCCGGGCTTCACGACGACCTGAGCGGAGCTTTTCGGCAATGCGGGGGGCTTTGCCTTCGTGGTGGAAACATGGTTCTTTTCCTGTGCATTCGCGTCCGAAGCCGCAACAGCCAGGCCCGCTGCAAAAATAAATAAGACGAGAACGCCGACAGAATGCGGGACGTGACGGCGCGATGGGTTATTGGTTAAAGGCATGATTTTCGTCCTTTGATATGCGGAATAAATTCGCCGCTCCGGGGAAACGATTTCGGCGAAATGTCATTCAGCATTGGGTGCTATTCGTCGTGAATGTGGACTGAGCGCTTGATGCTGGCGACGATTCCAGAATCCTTGATTTTCTAGCGAGAATCGTACCTTGCGCCGGAAGTGCGCACGGCGCAAAGCTCCGTGTCATCGCCATTTTGAGTTGCAGCAGCAAAACGTTTCGGCCATGAAACATGGGCGATGTAACGGGTAGCGGATGACTGACGGGCGACGTTGGTCTCGAAAACTCAGGGAAAACCAGTCTGTCCTGCCGGTTATCAAAAAAATCGCGCGGCGATTTTCGCGATTGCACAAAGCCCGCCCCCGCCGTTGACGGCGGGAATTGAAATTACCTTTCATCACATCATATGGCGGTGTGTTTCAACGCTGAAACATTTTGCCCTGGTCCAATGTTGCGGTTTTGTACGGCACGCTCGGAAGCCCGGAATATCAAGGGTGGCGCTCCGCTGGCGCACGACTTGCTTTGTGAGGGCTGCAGCAAAAGACGGTGCACGGGGGGCCGCGAGAGGTTGGGTCGACAGCGGCTGCAAGCACCGATGAGGTGGAGTCGATCCAGGTTGGCGACGGGGATAAGCAAGCGAAGCGTTATTTGCCGGAAGGGGGGAGCGTAGGTCGCGAAGCGAGAGCGACGCGGGGCGACGAGGACGGGAAGGTATGCGTCATGCGTGGGTACGGGGAGAGCATGACGCCTCATAAAAGAGAATATTCGGGGAAAATAAATGATAAATAATTTGCTGTGGACTCCATATTTATACGCACTTAACGTAATTTCCGTTGTGACCGCAATCGTCATCCTGGTCAGCACCTTGGATGACCTTGTGTTGGACGCTTGCTATTGGGCATTCGAGATCGGGAGGATTCTCCGGCGCGAAAAAACGCCGACGGTCGATGTCGGCATGCTGCGCGCCATGGAAGAGCGCCACCTGGCGCTCATGGTGCCGGCCTGGAAAGAGTATGACGTGATCGCCAAGATGGTCGAAAACACGTTGACGACCATGGAGTATGAGCGATATGTGATCTTCGTCGGGACCTATCACAACGATGCGGAAACTACGGCGGAAGTCGAACGGATGGTCCGCCGGTATCCCGGCAGGGTGACGCGCGCAACGGTAATGAACGACGGTCCGACATGCAAGGCGGACTGCCTGAACTGGATCATTGCTGCAATCCTGCGCTACGAAGAGATCCATCGTGTCCAGTTCGCGGGCGTCGTCATGCACGACTGCGAAGACGTCATTCATCCAATTGAACTCAAGTATTTCAACCATGCAGTTGCGGACAGTGATCTGATCCAGCTTCCCGTCCTGTCGTTGCCCCGGAAATGGAACGAGTTCGTGGCCGGATGCTATATGGACGACTTCAGCGAATCGCACCAGAAGGATGTGCCGTCGCGAGCGCGTTTGACCGGTGTCGTACCGGGTGCGGGCGTCGCGTCGTGCTACAGCAGGCGTGCGATCGAAGCGGCGATGAAGGAACGCGACGGTTGCCCGTTCAATACGAGCTCGCTGACCGAGGACTACGACTTCAGCTTCCGGTTGAGAGACCTGGGCATGAAGGAGACCTTTGCACGCTTTCCGCTTTCGGACATCGCGCACGAAGCCGGCGCGACGCGTACGAATGGGCGAGCCGTTAGCCGAAACCTGCTGGCGACGCGCGAGTATTTTCCAAAGACATTCCGGACCGCGTACCGGCAGCGCGCGCGATGGATCCTCGGCATTGCATTTCAGGGCTGGGAGCAACTCGGCTGGAAGGGAGATTTTCTAACTCGCTACATGTTCTTCCATGATCGCAAGGGCGTCGTGACATCGATATTTTCGGTGATTGCCTATGGCGTGCTGATCAACTTCGTGTCGCTCGCCGCGCTTCAGAGGTTCGGGTATGTCGTTCCGGTCCATGCCTCCCTCGTCACGCTGGGCGAATGGATCACTCCGCTGCTGTCGGTGAACAGCACGATGCTGTTTGCCCGGGCGTGGCAGCGCTACCACTTCGTCAGCAGGCTGAATGGCCCGGTCCAAGGGCTGCTTTCGATACCGAGGATGTTCGTCAACAACCTGATCAATTTCTACGCGGTTTGTCGGGCGTGGCGCATCTATATCGGGCACCTGGTGAGCGGCAAGCCGATCGCATGGGACAAGACCAGTCATACGTACTTGTCGAACGCGGAGCTCGGGAAGACGCGCAGCAAGATCGGCGAGATCCTGGTCGGATGGGGCGTGCTCACCCCGGAGCAATTGCAGGCAAGCCTGGAGACGCAACTGACATGCGGCAAGCGGCTGGGCGACCTGTTGATCGAAAGCAGTGCGATATCCGCCGTATCGCTGGCGGACGCGATCGCGGAGCAGGCGGATCTCCCCCGAGTCAGCCTCGGCAACGTTGCGGTAGGCCACTTCGCGGACTCGCTGGCATTCGAGCTGCAATACGCGTATCGGGCTGTTCCGTTTTCAACCGCCGACGACGGAACGTTGAACATTGCGGTCGGCCGCCCCCTCACTCAGGACGAACGGGATGTCGTGCGGCGGAGCGCCAAAACGAATGTTGCCTACTTCATTGCCTGTGATGCGGAGATTACTGCCGAACTCGCCCGGCACACGCGCTTTGTCGAATTCGCGCGAGGTCGCGAAGGCGATGGCCAGGTATTTCCAGCTGGGAAAACGGCGGGAGAACAGCAATGAAAAGCTCGAGACTCCCGATGGCGATTTGCCTGAAGCGCTGCACCCGATCGAGTGCATTGGCGATCGCCTTGTCGTTGGCCTGGCAGGCTCCGGTTCACGCAGCGCCGCCGCTAGCGCCCAAAGCTTACCGGCTGGCTGATAGCGCTTACAAGGCGATCAATGCCGGCAACCTGGCGCGTGCGGAGGATTATGCCTTGCGCGCCCTCAAGGTACAGCCTGGAAACGAGCAGCTTGGGCTGCTGCTCCTCGATGTACTCAAGCGAGAAGGAAAAGTCGAACAAGCAGACGCCCTGGTTGAATCGCTGGCGGTCCGCTTTCCGAGGAGCGCAGCCGTGCTGGCTCAGCACGGCTTCATGGCGCAGCGGCAGATGCGCTACGACGTGGCGTGCAGGGATTTCTCGGCTGCCGTCGGGACAGGGAAATGGAGCAAGGCGCAGCAGCGCAACCTGCGTCTCGCGTGGTCGGACAGTGCGCTCGCGGCGAATCGTTTGCATGAAGCCGGCGTCGCACTGGCGCCGTTGGCAGATGAAAGATCGGCCACGATTCAGCTGCGTGTCGCGCAATTGAGCTTGATGGCAGGTGACCGCGAAGGCGCCATCCGCGTGGCGGACCTGGCCGCCGACGACGCGTCGACGGACGCCGAGCGGAAGATGGCCGCGTCGATAGCGGCGCAGGCACGGCAGCCCGAGCAGCCGCCCGTGGCGCGGGTGGACGATACCGCGAGACAGAAGTTGCAGAAGGCCTATGACCTCCTGCGTGAACACAAGGATCGCGAGGCGCTCGATGCATTCCAGGAGGGTTTCGACGGTGGCGCCGGCAACGCAATGAACTACGCGGACGCGGGCTATGCCGCCAAGCGTGTCGGATTGAATGAGCAGTCCGTCGATCTCTTCGAGCATAGCCTCGACGCCGACGAAAGCGAACACGCATTCGATGAGCAGCGCAAGTTCGGCTATCGGCGGGAGGTCGAGCAGCTTCAGCGCACCTGGGGTTTCGTGCTGAGCGCGCCCTACCAGACGGCCGCGTTCGGTCCGCAGGGCACCATCAGCGTATTGCAGCCGGGTGTCGAGGCGTACTGGCAGCCACCGAAGATCGGATATCGGAACGGGCGCGTCCTCCAGTTCTTCGTCCGCGGCTACGGCACGGCATACGACGGGTCGGGCAACGTGACCGGCATGCCGACCGTGCAGGGCTCGGCGGGGGTGCGCTACAAGCCGCTGCCCGACCAGAACGTCGTGATGACCGCCGAGCGGCTGTTCCGCGTCGGCAGCCTGTCGACGACCGACTGGCTGATGCGTCTGGGCTATTCGTCGGAAGCGGGTACCGACCTGAGGGTCACCGAACCGAGCTGGCGCAGCTGGCAGGCCTATATCGAAGGTGCGTACTTCATCAGCGCAGGCCGGTACATCATCTATTCGGAGCTGCGTTACGGGCACACCTGGCGTTTGCCGATGATCAGCGACCGGCTGACCGTCTACCCGCACGCGGCGATTGCCGGCGATCACGACAACCGCCAGACGGACAAGACCGCAATCGGCGCAGGGCCCGGCGTCCAGTTCCGGTACTGGTTTCGCGAAGGCCGATACAGCGCGCCGGCAAGCTACGTGGATGTAACGGTGCAATACCGGTTTCCATTGACGTCAGCGGCACGCGCACGTGGTCTCGTGGTGCGCGCGACATTGTGGTTCTAACAAGCCCCTGGAGGAGACAGTGAAAAGAGTATTGATCGTATTCGGCACGCGGCCCGAGGCTATCAAGATGGCGCCGCTGGTGCACGCACTGAGGAAATGCGCGAACTTCGATGTCAGCGTATGCGTGACGGCCCAGCATCGCGAAATGCTGGATCAGGTGCTCGAACTCTTCGACATCAGGCCGGAGTTCGATCTCGACCTGATGCGCAGCAGGCAGACCCTGACCGACATCACGTCCGGTATCCTGACCAATATCGGAAACGTCTACGAGCAGGCGAAACCCGACATCGTCCTGGTTCACGGCGACACGACCACGACGCTGGCTGCGAGTCTCGCCGCGTTCTACCGGCATATTCCGGTGGGGCATGTCGAAGCCGGGTTACGCACCGGCAACCTGGAGTCTCCGTGGCCGGAGGAGATGAATCGTCGCTTCACGGACACGCTATCGTCGTGGCACTTCGCGCCGACGATGCAGGCCCGGCAAAATCTCCTCTCCGAGGGCACGGCGCCGGCGCGCATCGTCCTCACGGGCAATACCGTGATCGACGCGCTGTTGGCGATCAAGCGACGACTCGACGACGAGCCGCAACTCGCCGCGGACGTCGCTTCGCGCTTTCCGTTCCTGGATCCGGTGCGCCGGCTTGTTCTCGTGACAGGGCATCGGCGCGAGAGTTTCGGCGAACCATTCAGGCAGTTTTGCTCCGCGCTGCGCATACTTGCGTCCAACTATCCGGATGTGCAGATCGTGTACCCGGTCCATTTGAATCCGGCGGTGAGGGAGCCGGCGGAAATCATCCTCTCGGGGCAAGAGAATATCTTTCTCCTCGGCCCGCAGGAATACCTGCCCTTCGTATTCCTGATGTCCCGCGCCCATTTCGTGATTACTGATTCAGGTGGCATTCAGGAAGAAGCCCCTGCGCTCGGCAAGCCGGTGCTCGTTACACGCGAGACCACGGAACGTCCCGAAGCCATCCAGGCGGGAACGGCTCGGCTGGTCGGTACCGAGATCCTGACGATCCTGGGTGCCGCGTCGGAGCTTCTCGGCGATGCCGACGCGTATCAGCGGATGGCGCAGGCGGCGAACCCGTACGGCGACGGGCATGCCTGTGAACGTATCGTCGCGGCACTGGGGGAGATGGAGGGCGTCCAGCAGGGCTCGAGGACCGTTCACGCCGCATGACACCAGCGAGTCCCGAGTCGATACGCCCGATCGCTGCGTACGAGGCACCCCGATACGGCGCAGGCCGATCGGGATGCCCGTGACGCATCACGCAGGCGCCTTCAGGTTGATGATCGTTTGACGCAACAACTGGAAATATGAACTCGTCGAGTATGGAAGCATTTCTTCGACGTAGTTCCACCAGAAGAACCCGCCGATGAAACGCGGGTCGGTCATGCTGTTGACCATTGGGTAATAGGTTTTGATCAGGTTCTGCTGTACCGAGGCCGGCGCAGCGATATCCGACGTGCCGATTTCGCCGAAGCCGACCTTGGCGTTCGGGAAAATGCTTTCCAATGCCGCGAAATCGTTCTTCCACGTCGGGTTCAGCCCCGGGCAGTCCTGATACGGGTAGTAGCTGAAAAGCGCATAGTCGGCCTGCTGACGAACCGTCGCGGGCAGGAAGGCAGTCGGCCAGGTCTTCCAGTTGTCCTGCGGTTTTTGCCAGCAGTTGGTGCCCTTGCCGTCGTCGTTGTAATACAGCGTGATGGCGGTCTTGCCGCCGTTCGATTTGACGATCGTGTTGGCCGCCGCGACCATCTGGCCGATTTGCTGCTCTTGCGCATTGACCACCGAATTCGTGCCGTTCGGATCGTTGCGCAGCCATTCGCCGTTGATTTCATTGGCGATCTCCCACACGTCGACGGTGTTCTTCAGCTGCGACACCAACTCCTGCGTTCTCGCCTGGTAGGTGGCGAGCGTGGTCGGGAAATAGTAGGAATCGTAGACTTCGCCCATGACGTACGCGACCGCGTGCAGGCGCAACAAAGGCGCGTAGTAGTCCGTGGCCGGCGTACCCGGGTCGAACACGACTCGCACGGTGGGCCGGTACGGCAAGTTCTGCAGCGATGCGATGATCGCATCCAGTTTTGTCAGATCGTCGAGCGTCACGCCGTAGACAGGATTCTTCAGAGGTTCGACCTGAGCCTGGGCAGACTGGGAGAAGGGCATCAGCCCCGTGTACGCGACACACGCGGCAACGGCCGCGTGAGAGAGAGATTTCGTCAGTTTAAACAAAACAACCCTTCCGTCTTAAAGTAAGAAGAAGGGCGATTTTAATGGAAAATAAAAGCAAATTATCGGACGATATGGGTGGGTAGCGTCATGGCGACGCGGCCGGCATCGCTCCTTCAATGCCGGCCGCTTCCCCGATAGCTCTCGACTTCCGCGTCATAAGCCGCCAGAAACGCCTTCCCGAACACCGACGCGAAATCATCCTCGATCGCGAACACCGTATCGCGATGCGTTGCCGCGTAGCGGTCCCACATCCGCGCCTTGTACAGCACCGGCAGATGCTTCTCGTACCACGGCGCAGGCGTGTCGTCGCGCTCGCGCAGGCGCTGCGGCGAGAAGCGCGTCAGCAGGTCCATCAGCGCGGCGCGCATGCCGGCGACCATGCCGATCTGATGCGCGTGCAGATCCTGGAACGCATCGCTGACCGCACTCTGCGGCGACATGAAGCCCGGCAGCGGCAGCCCGAACATCTGCCGCAGCACCGCGCCGCCGTCCGGCAGCAGCTTCAGCGGATTGTTCTCGCGGTCGAGCAGCATCGTCATGTGCGCCTTCACCTCGCGCTTCAGGATGCTGCGCGACGACAGCAGCTCGACCGTGCCGTTCGCGAACAGCGCGAGCAACTGGCCGGCGATGTACAACTGCTCCGCCGACCATCGATTCGGGTCGGCGGCGTCGATCCCGGCGCCTTCGAAGAACGCGCGCAGCAGCGCGTCCGGCGTCGCGGGTTCCGGCGCGTGCGCGGCGGGCGGCGAGGCGTCGGCATCGGCGTCGACATCGGCGTCGACATCGGGCGCTTCGGCGGCTGCGGCCGCCGGCTGCACGCGCACGTGCTGCGTCCATTCGGGCGCATGGTCGGCCTGTGTAAATGAGCTTTGCGAGCCTTCGGCCGCACGGTGCGCATCGTCGGGGCCGGCGCCCCCCGACGGTTGCGCGAACAGATCGAGCGGATCGGTCGACAGCTGATGCAGGTCGCGCGGCGGCGTGGACGACGGCGCTGCTGCGGCGTGCACGGCAGGCTTGCCGTCCTGGCCGGCAGGCGCACGCGGCGCGGCTTCGTCCGGCGTCCTGCCGCGCGCGAAGCGGTCGTGCAGCCGGCCCCACAGGCGGTTGCCGGTCGCGTTCGTATCGTCGTGCGGCGCAGCCGGATCGTGTGCACCGTCGGTCACATCGACCGTGCGCGCCGGGGCCGCATCGTTGCGCCCGGCCGCGTCCTCGCGCTCCGCGCGTAGCACGTAAGGCCCGATCCGCACGATGTCGCCGTCGTTGAGCGGCCGCTCCTGCGCATACGCGATCGGCACGCGGTTCACTTCGATGGTGGACACGCTGCTGAGGTTCTTCAGCAGGCACGCGTCGTCGCCGACCTGCAGCAGCGCCTGCAGCCGCGAGATCTGCCGCGTGTCGTCGCGCAGCACGAGATGATTGTCGCCGTCCCGGCCGATGGTGCCGCCCGGCGGGCGAAACACGACGGCGTCGAAGCGGTCGCTGCCGACCGGCTCGCCGGCATGTTCGATCACGATCAGTTGCATGTCAGACGTCGCTCGCTGGATGAAGCGCTCGCCGGGAAACCGGTTCGTTCAGGACGCCGACGCATGCCTGCGGCGCGCGGTCTCGAACGCCGGTCCCCAGATCGGATGCCCCTTCTCGGCGGGGGACAGCTCGAAGCGCGGATTGAGATCGAGAATCTTCGAGAACTCGGCCCGGCACGTCGCGACGCGGTTCGTCACGCAGTAGCTGAACGCGAGCAGCTTGTGCGCGGCGACCTGCGTGTCGACGTCGGCGCCGTCGATTTCGCGCGCACGGCCGAGGATCGCAATCGTGCGGCCGTAGTCGCCCGCCGCGTACGCGGCGCGCGCGCCGTCGACCGCGGCACGCGCGGCCGACTGGGTCGGCGATGTGCTCGTGGACGTGCTGCTGCAGCCGCTCATGCCCAGCAACACGAGGCCAAGGCAGACAACCAGCGACGAACGGCCTTTCATTCTTGTTTGGACGGTTTCCGGTGATTGGACGGGTGACGCGCGGTGCTGTTGGATTCTAGTGCCAATAACCGGAACCGGACAGGCTGTTACGTTTCGTTTCATCTTGAAACAATAATCCCGGGCAGGCGCCTGATTTGATTTGGAATGCGCCTTGTGAATCATGAAAATCGAACCTATAGTTCGGTGTGCTTTTTGGTTTCGTCGGTTTTTTGCAGCGCTCATCCCAGTGCGTAAAAGCGGGCCGTTTATTCCGGCGGCGTGAACAGCTTGGCACGTCACCCGAGTCGCATGCCGCCGCCGGTTTACAGGCCGGAGGACGGCGCCCGCACGTCCGTCTGATGGGTGTCCGCGTACGAGATTCGTGCCGCGTCGGCAAGCAACGCATCGGGGAATCGGTCGGGAATCGATTCCAATTGATTTCCGTTTTTCGATTCGGGATTTTTAGGAAAACTAGGATGATTCGACCCGGCTTTTTAAATGAATAAATTGCCGAATTGGATCGCGATGAAAGGAAATGGAAATAACATAATTACCGAATGAATCATTGGGCCTGATTCACCGATCGGGCCGGTTTCCGTCGTCGGGAAACCGGTGGAGACTGATTGCGCTGCGAGGATCGAATATGCGACGGCGGTCCGGTGGTTTCATCGTCCTGGGGTGCGTGCTGCTGCTCCCGGGATGCGGCGCGACGGAGCGCGCCGCTGCGGTGCCGTATGCGATCACGGTCGACGTCGCGCCCGACGTCAATCCGGACCTCAACCGCAAGCCGTCGCCGATCGTGCTGAAGGTGTTCCAGCTCAAGGCCGCGTCGGCGTTCGAGAGCGCGGATTTCTTCTCGCTGCAGGACAAGCCGGAGGGCGTGCTCGGCGCGGACCTGCTCGGCGTCGAGCGGATCATCCTGTGGCCGGGCGAGGCGCGCACGCTGCATTACCGCGGCAACGTGGAAGCGGGCGCGCTCGGCGTCGTCGCCGAATACCGCGTGCTCGAAAAGAACCGCTGGCGGCTCACGGTGCCGTTGCCGCGCGCGAAGCAGCTCAATGCCTACAAGTTCTGGCAGACGTCGCCGGGCGAGCTGAAGCTGTCGATCGCGGTGCGCAACGGCGGGATCGGGCTCGGCGGCGATGCACGGGGGCGCCCATGAACGAACCGTCATTGTCCGCGACGCCGGTCGCCGCCCTGCGTCAGCGGGTGGTATGGACCGAAGGGATGTTCCTGCGGCCGCAGCATTTCCAGCAGCTCGAACGGCACTGGGAACGCTATGTGAGCCTGCGCTGCCTGCCGCTGCTGGGGTTCGGCTGGGGGTTCGACGCGCTGGAGATCGATCGCGAGCTGCTCGCGCTCGGCAAGGTCGCGCTGCGCGCGGCGTCGGGCGTGATGCGCGACGGCACGCCGTTCGACCTCGCGCATCCGGACGACCTGCCCGAGCCGTTCGACGTGCCCGCCGACGCGAAGGACCAGCTCGTCGTGCTCGCGCTGCCGCACTGGCGCGGCGGCGCGGAGGAGGTGTCGTTCGGCGGCGAAGGCGACGCGGACGTTGCGCGCTACGTCGTGCGCGAATACGAGATCGCCGACGCGAACGCGGTCGCGCTCGGCCCCGCGCTGCTGCAAACGGGCCGCCTCAACGTGCGGCTGGTGCTCGAAGCGGAACTGACGGGCGACTGGCACGCGCTCGGCGTCGCGCGGATCGTCGAGCGGCGCACCGACGGGCGGCTGCTCGTCGACGACGGCTATATCCCGCCGCGGCTCGTCGCGCAGCGAGACCCGGTGCTGCTGCGCCACACGCGCGAGCTGCACGGGCTGCTGACGCAGCGCAGCGAGGCGCTGGCCGAGCGGCTGTCGGAGCCGGGGCGCGGCGGCGTGTCGGAGGTTGCGGATTTCCTGCTGCTGCAGCTCGTCAACCGCTATCTGGCGCTCACCTGGCATGCGCAGCAGGACGTCGCCGCGCATCCGGAGACGCTGTTCCGCGACTGGCTGAAGCTCGCGTGCGACCTGAGCACGTTCACCGCGGCCGGCCGGCGGCCGCAGACGCTCGCGATCTACCGGCACGACGACCTGCGCGCAAGCTTCGCGGAACTGATGACCGAGCTGCGTCGCTCGCTGTCGACGGTGCTTGAGCAGAACGCGATCCAGATCGAGCTGCGCGACGCGGGCAACGGGATGCGAATCGCGACGCTCGCCGATCCGTCGCTGCGCGACACGGCGGGCTTCGTGCTCGCGGTGCGCGCGGACGTGCCGGCCGACAGCCTGCGCGCGCGCTTTCCGGCGCAGGCGAAGCTCGGGCCCGTCGAGCGCATCCGCGATCTCGTGCAACTGCAGCTGCCGGGCATCGCGATGCGCCAGCTGCCGGTCGCGCCGCGGCAGATTCCGTATCACGCGGGCCATACCTACTTCGAGATCGACAAGGGCGGCGACCTGTGGAAGCAGCTCGCGCGCTCCGGCGGTCTGGCGCTGCATCTGGCCGGCGAATTCCCGGGACTCTCGATGGAGTTCTGGGCGATACGCGGATAGGGGCGGGAGGCGCGCGATGAACCTTTCTACCGATTCGTTCTCCACCGGCGCAGGCGGCTTCGTGCCGCCCAATCCGGGCGGCATGCACGCGGCCGCCGACGCGGCCGCGGCCGGCCCGGCCGGCGCGTCCGTCATGCAGCCGAGGCCGGGCCGCTGGGCGGCGAGCGGCACGAACCCGCTCGTCGCCGCCGCGAACCCGCTGCTCAACCTGGTGCCGCAGATCCGCTCGACGGTGCACCACCCGAACCCGGCGTGGCTGCGCGAGCATCTCGTCGTCGAGATCCGGCAGTTCGAGGCGCGCGCGCAGGAAGCGGGCGTCGCGTCCGAGGCGATCATCGGCGCGCGCTACTGCCTGTGCACGGCGCTCGACGAAGCAGCCGCGCTGACGCCGTGGGGCGGCAGCGTGTGGTCGTCGCACAGCCTGCTCGTGTCGTTCCACAACGAGACCTGGGGCGGCGAGAAGTTCTTTCACCTGCTCGAACGGCTGTCGCAGCAGCCGCGCCAGCATCTCGACCTGCTGGAGCTGCTGTATTTCTGTCTCGCGCTCGGCTTCGAAGGCCGCTATCGCGTGCTCGACAACGGCCACGCACAGCTCGACGCGCTGCGCCGCCAGCTCGCGCAGACGATCCGCTCGGTGCGAGGCGAGTTCGATCCGGCGCTGTCGCCGCACTGGCGCGACGTCGTCACGCGCGACGTCACGCGGCGCTTCACGGTGCCGCTGTGGGTGTGCGCGGCGCTCGCGCTGCTGCTCGGCTTCGGCGTGTTCGCGGGCCTGCGGATCGCGCTCGCCGGGCATTCGGACCGGCTGTTCGCGTCGATCGACGCGCTGCACGTGCCGAAGCTGCAGCCCGCGCAGCCGGCGCCGCGCCCCGCGCCGGCGCCGCGCATCGCGAAGTTCCTCGAACCGGAGATCGCGGCGGGGCTCGTGTCGGTGCGCGACGACGCGGATCGCAGCGTGATCGTGCTGCGCGGCGACGGGCTGTTCCAGTCGGGCGCGACGTCGGTGATCGACCGCTACCTGCCGGTGCTGGCGCGGGTCGCCGATGCGCTGAACAAGGTGCCCGGCAACGTGCGCGTGAGCGGCTATACCGACGACACGCCGGTGCACACCGCGCGCTTCGCGTCGAACTGGGATTTGTCGCGCGAGCGCGCGGAAAGCGTGCGCAGCCTGCTCGCCGCGCGGCTCGACCGTCCGGAGCGGCTCGCGGCGCAAGGGCGCGGCACGCTCGACCCGGTCGCGCCGAACGACACGCCGGCCAATCGCGCGCGCAACCGGCGCGTCGAGATCACGCTGCTGCCCGCGCCGGGCGGCGACGCCGCAGCCGCCAGGGAGGCGCGCTGACCATGAGCCAGGCCGTCGCACGCTTCGTCCGCCCGTTGCCGTCGCGGGACATCTGGACCTTCGCGGGGCTCGTCGTGCTCGCGTGCTTCATCTGGCTCGCGGGCCCGCTGCTCGCGTTCGCCGAGGTACGCCCGCTCGAAAGCGGCTGGGCGCGCGCGCTGACGATCGTCGTGCTGTTCGCCGCGTGGGGCGGGCGCCTCGCGTGGCGCGGCTGGCGCGCCGGCCGGCTCAACGCGCAGCTGCTGAACCAGTTGCGCGACGCCGCGCCGCGCCCGGGCGGCCCCGACGACGCGGCGAAAGCCCAGCTCGACGAGCTGCGCAGCCGCTTCGACGAGGCCGCGACGCTGCTGAAGAAAGTCCGCTTCGGCCAGGCCGACGGCGCGCGCAAGGGGCTGCCGCGCTGGCTCGAACGGATGTCGCGCCAGTACCTGTACCAGTTGCCGTGGTACGTGTTCATCGGCGCGCCGGGCTCGGGCAAGACGACGGCGCTCGTCAATTCGGGGCTCAGCTTCCCGCTAGCCGAGCAGTTCGGCCGCGCGGCGATCCGCGGCGTCGGCGGCACGCGGCACTGCGACTGGTGGTTCACGAACGACGCGGTGCTGATCGACACCGCCGGACGCTATACGACGCATGAAGGCAACCGCGCGCTCGACGAGGCCGAGTGGAAGGGCTTCGTCGACCTGCTGAAGCGATACCGCGCACGCCAGCCGCTCAACGGCGCGATGCTGACGATCAGCGTCGCCGACCTGCTCGGCGCGTCCGAGGCGGAGCGCACGCAGCACGCGATGGTGCTGCGCAAGCGGCTGCTCGAATTGCGCGCGCAGCTCGGCATCCGCTTTCCGGTCTACCTGCTCGTCACGAAGGCCGACCTGCTCGCGGGCTTCGCCGAGTATTTCGGCGGCTATGGCCGCGCGGAATGCGCGCAGGTGTGGGGCTTCACGTTCCCGCTCGCGGAGGCCGAGGCATCCGGCTTCGACCTGCGCGCGGCGTTCGACCGCGAATACCGGCTGCTGCACCGCCGGCTCAACGATGCGCTGCCCGAGCTGCTCGCGTCGCAGACCGACGCGCGCCAGCGCGAGATGAGCTATCTGCTGCCGCAGCAGATCGCCGATCTGCAGGACCTGCTCGGCCAGTTCGTCGCCGAGGTGTTCTCCGTGTCGAGCTTCGAGCCGATGCCGATGCTGCGCGGCGTCTACCTGACGAGCGGCACGCAGGAGGGCACCGCGTTCGATCGCGTGATGAGCGGCATCAAGCGCTTCCTGAAGATCGAGGGCGTGCCGCCCGTCGCGCAGTCGGGGGCGACGGGAAAGAGCTTCTTCCTGAAATCGCTGCTGCAGGACCACATCTTCCGCGAGGCCGCGCTCGCGGGCAGCAACCTGCGCTGGCATCAGCGGCGGCGCGTGCTGCAGCTCGGCGGCTACGTGGCGCTCGCGTTCCTGTGCATCGCGATGCTGGCCGCGTGGCTGAAGAGCTATTCGAACAACCGCGCGTATCTCGACCAGATCGCCGCGCGCGTGCCGGCCGTCGACGCGCAGATCGCCGGCGCGACGATCGCGGGCGCCGCCGACGTCGCGCGGCTGCTGCCGGTGCTCGACGCGCTGGGCAGCCTGTCGAACGCGGGCGGCGTCGATCTCGCGCATCCGCCGCTCGCGTATCGCTGGGGGCTGTTCCAGGGCGAGAAGATCGACGAGGCGGTCGATGCGATCTACCGGCGCGCGCTCGACGACGTGCTGCTGCCGATCGCCGCGAGCCGGATGGAAGCGGCGCTGCGCGAAGCGCGGCCGGACGACGTCGAATACGCGTACGCGGCGCTGAAGGCGTACCTGATGCTCTACGACGGCGCGCATTACGACCCCGCGTTCGTGCAGGCCGTCGTCGATCTCGAGATGGAGCGTGCTCTGCCCGCCGATTTCACGCCGTCGCAGCGTGCGGCGTTGCGCGCGCATCTGGCGGCGCTGTTCGGCAATCGCGTCGCGGTGTCGCCGTTCCCGATGAACGAGCGGCTCGTCGCCGACGTGCGCGAGCGGCTGCGGCAGGTGCCGTTCTCGCAGCGGCTCTACCGGCAGCTCGCGCGCACGCTGCGGCCGGCCACCGCGTCGTACGACTTCAGCGTCGCGCGCGCGGTCGGCCCCGACGCGTCGATGGTGTTCCGCCGCCAGAGCGGCAAGCCGCTCGCGGACGGCGTGCCGGGCCTCTATACGCGCAACGGCTATCGCAACGTGTTCGCGCCGCGCCTGGCCGGCGCGGTCGATGCGTTCGGACGCGAGGAGGTGTGGGTGCTGAATCTCGGCGCGTCCGAGATACCGGGCGCGAACGACGCGGCCGCGTGGGCGCGCGACGTCCGGCAGCTTTACCTGAACGACTACCTGAAGGTCTGGGACGACTATCTCGGCGACGTCCGGCTGCAGCGCACGTCGTCGCTCGCACAGAGCATCCAGGTCGCGCGCGCGCTGTCGTCGGCGGATTCGCCGCTGACCCGGCTGATGGTCGCGCTCGCGCGCGACACGGCGCTCGGCGATGCGCCGGGCGGCGCGCGCAATCTCGCGTCGCGCGCGCAGGACAAGGTCGACGAGGCGCGCAGCTCGCTCGCGCAGATCTTCGCGGGGCAGCCGGGCGGCGACGCGGGCGCGGCAACCGACGCGCCCGCGAGCCCGGAACAGGTCGTCGACAGCCATTTCGCGGGCCTGCGCACGTTCGCGCCGGGCAGCGGCGACCAGGCCGCGGCGTTCGACGCGGTGCTGAAGGCGATCGACGCGCTGTACACGTACCTGACCGCGACCGACGACGCATTGAGGAGCGGCGCGACGCCGCCGCCGTCCGACGCGCCGGCGCGGCTGCGCGCGCAGGCCGGCCGGCGGCCGACGCCGTTCCGCGAAGTGCTCGACGACCTGTCGAACGTCGCGAACGGCAGCGTCGCGACCGTCGAGCAGCGCAGCGTCGCGCAGCGCGCGGGCGCGAACGTCGGCGACTTCTGCCGGCAGGCGATCGACGGCCGCTATCCGTTCGCGCGCGGTTCGTCGCGCGACGTCGCGCCGTCGGACTTCGCGCAGCTGTTCGCGCCGGGCGGCCTGATGGACGACTTCTTCCAGAAGAACCTGCAGCCGATCGTCGATACGACGTCACATCCGTGGCGGTTCGCGAACCGCAATGCGGACGCAGACCCGGCGGCGGCCGCGATGCTCGCGTCGTTCGAGAAGGCCGCGGTGATCCGCGACGTGTATTTCGGAGGCGGCGCGCGCGCCGCGCAGCTGAAGGCGCAGATCCAGCCGCTGGAAATGGACCCGGCGATCGCCGAGATGGTGCTCGACGTCGACGGCCAGATCGTCCGCTACGCGCACGGGCCGCTCGTGCCGAGCGCGGTGCAGTGGCCGGGCCCGCGCGGCAGCAACCAGGTGCGGCTGCAGGCGAGCGCCACGTCGGGCGCGGCGGACGGCATCACGACCGACGGGCCGTGGGCGCTGCACCGGCTGTTCGACCGCGCGGCGCTGTCGGCCGGGCGCGGGTCCGAGCAGATGGTCGCGCGCTTCTCGGTCGACGGCAAGCCGATCGTGCTGCTGGTGACCGCGAGCAGCGTCCGCAATCCGTTCAGGCTGGCCCAGATGGAGTCCTTCGCATGCCCTCCGAAGCCATGAGCACGACACCGGCGCACACGACCGGCGGCGCACCGCCGGCCTGGTACGGAAAGATTCCGGGCGCGGGGGACTTCGTGAACCGCCGGCTGCCCCACACACTCGCCGGCTGGTGGGAGCGCTGGCTTCAGCAGGGCATGGCCGCGCTGCGCCAGCGCGGCGCGGACGAGATCGCGCGCCATTACACGGTCGCGCCGGTCTGGAATTTCCTGATCCCGGCGGGGGCCGGCGCGGCGTGCGTGCAGCCCGGCTGCGTCGCGCCGAGCTGCGATCGGGTGGGGCGCTATTACCCGGTGCTCGTGACGCTGCCGCTGAACACCGCCGATTACTGGAGCGGGCTGCCGGACGCCGCCGACGCGTTCTACTGGCGCATCGGCAGCGCGCTGCTCGACGCGATCCGGCATGCGCGCACGCCGGTCGATCTCGAGGATGCGCTGGAACGGGTGCGGCTCGCGCCCGGCGGCGCGGGGCCGGCCGCGCGCGACGGCGACCCGGACGCGCCGTCGCCGCAGGCGTGGCCGGAGCGGCCTGAGCAGCCGGTGGCGCCCGCGTGGCCGGGGCTGTCCGGGTATTTCGATCCGCACGGCGCGACGAGCTTCTGGTGGACCAATCGCGCCGACGGATCGCCGCTGCGCACGCTCGCGCATACCGGCGCGCCGGACAGCCGGCTGTTCCTGCGGCTGTTCGGCGGCGACGCGTAGCGGCATCGAGAGGTAGGGACATGAAGGATTCGTTCGCGAGAGACAACGGACAGGACACGGCGAGCCGCGGCGACGCGGCCGAAGTCACGGTGCGGCCGCTGCCGCTCGGCCACCGGCTCGGCGAGCTGCAGCTCGACGAAGTGCTCGGCATCGGCGGCTTCGGGATCGTCTATCGCGCGTTCGACCGCACGCTGCGGCGCGCGGTCGCGATCAAGGAATACATGCCGTCGATGCTCGCCACGCGCGGCGGCGACTACACGGTGTCGCTGCGCTCGGAGCGCTTCGCGAGCGCGTTCGACGCGGGGCGCGGCGCGTTCCTCAACGAGGCGCGGCTGCTCGCGCAGTTCGATCATCCGGGGCTCGTCAAGGTGCTGCATTTCTGGGAGAGCCACGGCACCGCGTACATGGTGATGCCGTTCTACGAGGGGCGCACGCTCAAGCAACTGCTCGACGGCGGCGTGCAGATGAGCGAGACGCAACTGCGCGACGTGGTCGCCGCGCTGCTCGGCGCGCTCGACACGCTGCATCGCGCGCAGTGCTTCCATCGCGACGTCGCGCTCGACAACGTGCTGATCCGGCCGGACGGCAACGCGATCCTGCTCGACTTCGGCGCGGCGCGCAAACAGATCGGCGACCTCGTCGACGACGGCGCGATGATGATCAAGCCCGGCTATGCGCCGATCGAGCAGTACACCGACGATCCCGCGTTCAGCCAGGGGCCGTGGACCGACCTGTACGCGCTCGGCGCGGTGATGCACGCGATGATCACCGGCGAGCTGCCGCCGGCCGCGGTCGTGCGCAGCATCAAGGATACGTACCGGCCGCTCGCGACGCGCGAGCTGCCGGCGCGCGAGCGGTACAGCCCGGGGCTCCTGGCGGCGGTCGATCACGCGCTGCAACTGCGGATCGCGGACCGGCCGGAATCGGTGGCCGCGTTCGCGGCGGAGCTGGGGCTGAGCGGGTTCGGTCGGGTGGGGTATGGGGCCGACGCGGCGGCCGCTTCGTCCGGCGATGCGCCGGCATCTGCGCAAGCTTCTCCGGCGGCGGATGCTGGACCGGCGTTGAAGCGTCAGGCGGCCGGGGCCGGGAGTGCCGCAACGGCTTCGTCGAATGAGGCGTCCAGCGTCGACAGCGCCGCACCGCCTGCGTCGAGTGACACGCCTTCGACGTCGACGCAACGCCAGCCCGCGCGTGATGAAAACGCCGTATCCGGCCAATCCGGCGCGGCGCCGGCATCTTCGACGCCCGGCGTGCAGCCTGTCGCCGACACGGCCAACGTGTCCGCGAAGGCGGCCAACGCCGCGACAACCGCTGCGCCGACCGGCGTCCCGCAGGGAACGGACGCCCGGCGCCCCGCGCGCGCACAGTGGCGCGGCGGTCGCCGCGCGGGCGTCTATGCCGGCGGCGCGCTCGCCGTGCTGCTGGCGATCGGCATCGGCGCCGCCTATCTCGCGAAACCGGTGCGCACGACCGACTCGCCGGCATCGGGTGCAAGCGTGCCGCAGGCAGCCACGCCGGCGCCGGCGATGGCACCCGAGCCGGGCCGCGACACCGGGATCGCCGCCGCCCAGCACGGCCCCACGCCGATCGTCATCCCGCCGTCGAGCCAACCGGCAGCGCCATCCGTGCAAGAGCCGACGCCGGCAGTCGCGACGACGGTCGCCAGCGATCCCGCCGCGCCGCCCCCGTCACCGATCGCGAAGAACACCGCAAGCGCCGCGTCGGCCGCGCCGGCCGCGCCCGGCTCGCGCATCGCGCCGGCCGCGAGCCTCGATGCGTCCGAGCGGGTCGTCACCGTGCCGCCGTCGGACGCCGCGGCGCCGCCGGCCCCGTCCGCCGCCGAAACCGTCGCCGCCGCCCCGGACGAGCAGCGTCCGCCCGACCGGCCGGAAACCGTCGCGGTGCGCTTTCACGTGCGGCCGTGGGGCGACATCTACGTGAGCGGCGTGCGGCGCGGCGCGAGCCCGCCGCTGCGCTCGGTGTCGCTGGCGCCGGGCACCTACCAGATCGAGATCCGCAACGGCGCGCTGCCGCCGCTACGGCGCACCGTGACGATCGACCCGGGCAGCAAGCCGATCAGCATCGACTATGCATTCGAATGACGCCAGCGAAGCGGCGCGCGCCGCCGCCGCACCCGCCAACGGAGCCCGCATGCAGACGCCGCGCGCCGACCTGATCGACCGCCTGCTCGCCGGCCTCGCGCCCGACGCGCCGTGCGGCGCGAATCTCGAGTACGAGGCGGAGTTCCTGCAACTGCAGGAGCGCGCGACGCCGCGCCCGGAGCAGCAGTACGGCGACACCGTGATCCCCGCCGAAGCGCCGGACTGGAGCGCGGTCGAGCGGCTCGCGCTCGCGCTGTCGGCGCGCACGAAGGACTTGCGCGTCGCCGCGCACCTCGCGCGCAGCTGGACCGAGCTGCACGGCGTGGCCGGCTACGCGGACGGGCTGGCCGTCGTCGCCGGCCTGCTCGACCGGTGGTGGGACGACGTGCATCCGCGCATCGACGCGGACGGCGACCCCGACCCGACGCCGCGGATCAACGCGCTGGCCGACGTGGCGGGCGCGCACGACTGCGCGCGCGCGGCGCGCCGCCAGCCGCTGTTCGACGGCGGCCCGAGCGTGCGCGATGCCGAGCGCGTGCTCGACGGCCGCGACGGCGACGCGGAGCGTGCGCCGGGCGGCCGCGAACGGCTGATCGCCGAACTCACGCACGCGCGCGGCGACGGCTCGCGGCCCATGCAGGCGGGCCTTGCCGTGCTGGACGCGCTCGACGCGATCCGCGCGCGCGTGACGGACAAGCTCGGCGCCGAATGGGCGCCCGACGAGAGCGACTTCGAGAAGGCGCTGCGGCGGATCGCGCTCGACGTGCTCACGGTGTCCGGCTCGCAGCAGGCGGCCGCGTCCGGCGAACCGGCCGACGCACCCGGAGCCGCCGCGCCGCACGCGGCGGCCACCGCGCCGGCGCAGCCCGACGGCCGCGCGTGGCGCGACGCCGAGGTGACGAGCCGCGACGACGTGCGGATCGGCCTCGACAAGATCTGCCGGTACTTCGAGCTGCACGAGCCGAGCCATCCCGCGCCGCTGCTGTTGCGGCGCGCGCAGCGGCTGCTCGCGCTCGACTTCTACGAAATCATCCGGGATCTCGCTCCGGAAAGCCTGCCGAAGCTGGACCAGCTGAGCGGCCAGCGGAGCGAATGACACGATGCCGTGCGGGCGGCGGCGAACGGCGCAACTTGATGCGAAGGAGCAGACGATGACGGACAGAATCAAAGGGGCGGGCAGCGGACAGAAGTTCATCGCGCGCAACCGGGCGCCGCGCGTGCAGATCGAGTACGACGTCGAGACCTACGGCGCCGAGCGCAAGGTCCAGCTGCCGTTCGTGATGGGCGTGATCGCGGATCTCGCGGGCAAGCGCGCGGAGCCGCTGCCGGACCTGGCGGAGCGCAAGTTTCTCGAGATCGACGTCGACAACTTCGACGAGCGGATGAAGTCGATCGCGCCGCGCGTCGCGTTCCAGGTGCCGAACACGCTGACCGGCGACGGGATGCTCAACGTCGACATGACGTTCGAGCGCATCGACGATTTCTCGCCGGCCGCGATCGCGCGCAACGTCGACGCGCTGCGCCGGCTGCTGGAGGCGCGCACCGAGCTGTCGAACCTGCTGTCGTACATGGACGGCAAGCACGGCGCCGAGCAGCTGATCGAGCAGGCAATCAACGATCCCGAGCTGCTGAAGTCGCTGTCGCGCCAGCCGCACGAGGCAACAGCGGCGGCGAACGATGCGCCGGCCTTGCCGGACGGCACGACCCAACCGGAGGTGCGCGATGAATGAATCCGCCCAGACCCGACCCGACGCGCGCCCGGCCGCGCAGCCGGCCGTCGCGCGCGACGAGTTCGCCGCGCTGCTGCAGAAGGAGTTCAAGCCGAAGACCGCCGAGGCGCGCGAATCGGTCGAGCGGGCCGTGCGCACGCTTGCGCAGCAGGCGCTGGAAAACACGGTCGGGATGACGACCGATGCGTACGGCAGCGTCAAGCGGATCATCGCGGAGATCGACCGCAAGCTCTCCGAGCAGATCAACCTGATCCTGCACCACGGCGAGTTCCAGACGCTCGAGGGCGCGTGGCGCGGGCTGCACTATCTCGTCACGAACACCGAGACCGACGAGCTGCTGAAGATCAAGG
This sequence comes from Burkholderia sp. MSHR3999, assembly GCF_000833595.1. NCBI lineage: Bacteria > Pseudomonadati > Pseudomonadota > Betaproteobacteria > Burkholderiales > Burkholderiaceae > Burkholderia > Burkholderia sp. MSHR3999. The sequence goes on along the minus strand of NZ_JRFO01000007.1, from coordinate 1,398,139 downwards.
CGCTGCCCGCGTCACGCAACGAGCTCGCGCGCACGCTGAAGCGCTACAAGGGCGTCGCGTGGGACCAGAGCCCGCTGTTCCGCAAGGTCTACGAGGAGGAATACGGCCAGTTCGGCGGCGAGCCGTTCGGCTGCCTCGTCGGCGATTTCCATTTCAACCACAGTCCGCCCGACGTCGAGATGCTCGGCGAGCTGTCGAAGATCGCCGCGGCCGCGCATGCGCCGTTCATCGCGGGCGCGTCGCCCGAGCTGATGCAGATGGACTCGTGGCAGGAGCTGTCGAACCCGCGCGACCTGACCAAGATCTTCCAGAACACCGAGTACGCGGCGTGGCGCAGCCTGCGCCAGTCCGACGATTCGCGCTACGTCGGGCTCGCGATGCCGCGCTTCCTCGCGCGGCTGCCGTACGGCGCGCGCACCAACCCGGTCGACGAATTCGATTTCGAGGAGGACACCGGCGCGGCCAGCCACGACCGCTACACGTGGGCGAACTCCGCCTATGCGATGGCCGCCAACATCAACCGCTCGTTCAAGCTGTACGGCTGGTGCTCGTCGATTCGCGGCGTCGAGTCGGGCGGCGCGGTCGAGGGGCTGCCGTGCCACACGTTCCCGACCGACGACGGCGGCGTCGACCAGAAATGCCCGACCGAGATCGCGATCAGCGACCGCCGCGAGGCCGAGCTCGCGAAGAACGGCTTCATGCCGTTCGTGCACCGGAAGAACTCGGATTTCGCGGCGTTCATCGGCGCGCAGTCGCTGTACCAGCCGGCCGAATACCACGATCCCGACGCGACCGCGAACGCGCGGCTGTCCGGCCGCCTGCCGTACCTGTTCGCGTGCTGCCGGTTCGCGCATTACCTGAAGTGCATCGTGCGCGACAAGATCGGCTCGTTCCGCGAACGCGAGGACATGGAGCGCTGGCTGAACGACTGGATCATGAACTACGTCGACGGCGATCCGGCGAACTCGTCGCAGGAAACCAAGGCGCGCAAGCCGCTCGCGGCCGCGCAGGTCGTCGTCGACGAGATCGAGGACAACCCCGGCTACTACGCATCGAAGTTTTTCCTGCGGCCGCATTACCAGCTCGAAGGGCTTACGGTGTCGCTGCGGCTCATCTCGAAGCTGCCGTCCGCGAAGGCCGCGGGCGAGTGAGCGGCGACCGGCAATCAACCAGACGGAGGCAGCAATGGGCGTGGCGATGTTTATGAAGGTGGACGGCGTCACCGGCGAATCGGCGGACGCCCAGCACAAGGGCTGGACCGACATCCAGACGTTCTCGTGGGGCGCGAGCCAGCCGGGCGCGATGGCGAGCGGCAGCGGCGGCAACGCGGGCAAGGCGAGCTTCAACGATCTCGTCGTGGCCGCGTACATGGACAAGGGCGCGCCGGCGATCATCAAGAACTGCGCAAGCGGCAAGCACCTGCCGTCGGTCGAGATCTCCGCGTGCAAGACCGGCGGCACGCAGGTCGAGTTCATGCGCGTGACGCTGCAGGAGGTGCTCGTCACGTCCGCGCAGGTTGCGGGCGTCGACCCGGGCGACGTTGCCGACCGGCTGCTGATGCACTACGGCTTCCAGGCCGCGAAGGTCAAGAAGCAGTACTGGCAGCAGAACGACAACGGCGGCAAGGGCGCCGAGGTGTCGGTCGGCTGGAACATCAAGGAAAACACCGAGATGTAGCGGCGCGGAGGCCGAACCATGGACGACCTGCGCCCCGGCGACGACCGGGACGGCGGCATGCGCGACCGGCTGCAGCCCGCGCTGCTCGACCGGCTGACCGACACCGACCCGCAGCGCCGCGCGGAGCCGCCCGGCGCGCAGTGGATCGGCGCCGAGCGGCTGCGTGCGGCGGTGCTGCGCGATCTCGCGTGGCTGCTCAACACGCGCAACGGGGAAGACGGCTTCGTCGACTGGTCGGCGTTCGCGCACGCGCAGGCGTCGGTGCTCAACTATGGGATGCGGCCGCTCGTCGGCAAGCCGATGTCGGGCGTCGAGCGGCTCGCGGTCGAGACGTCGATCCGCGACGCGATCGTCCGCTTCGAGCCGCGCATCGCGCCCGCCAGCGTCGAAGTGCGCAGCGTGCCCGATGCGCCCGGCGGCGCGGCCGGCGAGCGGCGGCACAACGTGCTGCTGTTCGAGATCCGGGGCACGCTGTGGTCGGTGCCGCATCCGGTCGAATTCGTGCTGCGCTCGGATCTCGATCTCGAGACCGGCGCGATGTCGCTGCAATCCGCGGCGGGAGCCTGACCCGATGGAGACACGCCTGCTGGAGTACTACAACCGCGAACTCGCGTACCTGCGCGAGCTGGGCGCGGAGTTCGCGCAGCAGTTCCCGAAGGTGGCCGCGCGGCTGCGGCTGCCAGAGTCGGGGCCGCCCGATCCGTACGTCGAGCGGCTGCTCGAAGGCTTCAGCTTTCTCACCGCGCGCGTGCAGCTCAAGATGGACGCCGAGTTTCCGCGCTTCACGCACGCGCTGCTCGACGCGGTGTATCCGGGCTACGTCGCGCCGCTGCCGTCGATGGCGATCGTGCAGTTCGCGCCGGTGATGAACGAGGGCAGCCTCGCACAGGGCTGGCGGCTGCCGGCCGGCACCGCGCTGCGCGCGCGGCCCGCGTCGCCCGAGCAGCCGACCGCATGCGAATTCCGCACCGCGCACGACCTGACGCTATGGCCGCTCGAACTGGCGGACGCGGCGGTGACGGGCGCGCCGGCCTACCTGCCGCGCGGGATCGTGCCGGCCCGGCGCGACGTGCGCGGCGCGCTGCGGATCCGGCTGCGCGCGCGCGGCGGCGCGCATCTCGCGCAGTTGCCGCTCGACCGGCTGATGCTCCATCTCGCCGGCCCGGAGCGGGACGCGCTGCACCTGCTCGAACTGATCGCCGCGCATACGCTCGGCGTCGTCGTTCACGATCCTGGCCAGCCGCCGCGCTGGGCGCACGCGCTCGGCGCGCACGCGGTCGTCCATCAGGGCTTCGACGCCGAGCAGGCGATCCTGCCGGACGACGGCCGCAGCTTCCACGGCTACCGGCTGCTGCGCGAGTATTTCGCGTTTCCCGCGCGGTTCCTGTTCTTCAGCATCGACGGGCTGCGGCCCGCGCTCGCGCGAGCGAGCGGCGACGAATGCGAGCTGACGCTGCTGTTCGATCGCCACGACGCGGCGCTCGAGGCCGCCGTCGACGCGCGGCATCTCGCGTTGAACTGCACGCCGGCCGTGAACCTGTTCAGGCGCCGCGGCGACCGCATCCCGGTGGCGCCCGGCGCGCGCGAGCATCACGTCGTCGTCGATCGCAGCCGGCCGCTCGACTACGAGGTCTATGCGGTCGCGCGGCTCGCGAGCGAGCCGCGCGACGATGGCCGGATGCGCGGGCAGCCGCGCGAATTCCGGCCGTTTCATGCGTCGTTCGCCGGCGACGACGGCAATTACGGCGCGTACTACACGGTGCGGCGCGAGCCGCGTCTCGTGTCCGCGCAGGCGCGCGCGAACGGCACGCGCACCGGCTACGCCGGCAGCGAGGTCTACGTGTCGCTGGTCGACAGCCAGTGCGCGCCGTACGACGAGTCGATGCGCTACCTGGCCGTCGACACGCTGTGCACGAACCGCGATCTCGTGCTGCTGCAGCCGCCCGGCGACGCGAACACGTTCACGCTGCGCGTGTCCGCGCCCGTCGAGCGCATCGTCGCGATCCGCGGGCCGTCGCGGCCGCGCCCGCCGATCGCCGATGCGCAGACCGCATGGCGGCTGATCCGCCATCTCGGGCTCGCGCGGCACACGCTGACCGATCTCGACGACGAGGAGGGCGCGCACGTGCTGCGCGAACTGCTCGGCCTGCACGCGGACCCGGCCGACGCCGCGATGCGCCGGCAGATCGACGGCGTGCGGCGGGTCGCGTTCGCGCCGGTGTTCCACCGCCTGCCGGTCGCCGGGCCGCTGATGTTCGGGCGCGGCGTGCAGGTCGACGTGACCGTCGACGACCATGCGTTTTCCGGCGACAGCCCGTTCCTGCTCGGCGCGGTGCTCGAACAGTTCTTCGCGCGGCACGTGTCGATCAATGCGTTCGCCGAATGCGTGCTGACGAGCGTGCAGCGCGGCAGGCTCGCGCACTGGCCGGCGCGCGTCGGCAGGCGGCCCGCGATATGACGCGCGCACCGGACCCGCGCGGCCCGGCGGCCGCGACGCATCCCGCCGCCGCTGCCGCCGACACCGCGGCGCGCCGCGACGCGTTCTGGGCGCGCCTGCGCGCCGCGCCGCACGGGTACGACCTGTTCGACGCGCTGCGCTGGCTCGACGCGCTGTCGCCCGCGCATGCGCCGCTCGGCCGCGCCACTCGCCCGCGCGACGAGCCGGTGCGGCTCGGCCAGGCGCCGTCGCTCGCGTTCGCGGCGGCGATGCTGGCCGGCGTGGACGATGACGGCGGCCGCGCCGTGCCGCGCATCGCGATCCACGGTTTCGGGCTGTTCGGGCCGAACGGGCCGCTGCCGTCGCACCTGACCGAATATGCGCACGAGCGCGCGAGCCAGCACGGCGATCGCGCGTTTGCCGCATTCGCCGACCTGTTCCATCACCGGCTGATCCTGCTGTTCTATCGCGCGTGGGCCGACGCGCAGCCGACCGTGAGCCTCGACCGGCCCGCACGCGCGCGCTTCGACGGCTACGTCGCGAGCCTGATCGGGCGCGCGAGCGCGGCCGATGCACCGGCGGACCCGGCCGATGCGCTCGCGCCGCATGCGCGCTATTTCCACGCGGGCCATCTGGTGCGGCATACGCGCAACCCCGAAGGGCTCGTGCAGATCCTGCGCCGCCATTTCGGCGTCGCGGTGCGCATCGTCGAGCACGTGCCGCAATGGGTGGCGATCGACCGCGCGCAGCGCTGCGCGCTCCATGCGACGCGGCCGACCCAGCCGCTCGGCGGCGCGGTGCTCGGCCTCGCGGTTCGCGATGCGCAGTCGCGCTTCCGGATCGTGCTCGGCCCGCTGTCGCTCGACGCATACCGGCGGTTCCTGCCCGGCGGCGCGTATGCGCGGCAGCTCGCGCAGTGGGTGCGCGAATACGCCGGCGTCGAATTCGACTGGGACGTGCAGCTCGAGCTCGCGCACGATGCGGTGCCGGCGCTCGCGCTCGGCGCGCCGCACGGGATCGGCCGCACCGCGTGGCTTGGCCGGCGGCTCGACCCGGGGCCGGCGCGCGATCTGGTCATCCGCCAGGCCGCGCGTCATCGTGAACCTGCGTAAATCAACCAGGCGGGAACCGTCATGTCCGATATCGGCCGCGTCACCCTGTTCGGAAAACTGAATCCGCTCCTCTACGAGACGCTGGAGCAGGCGACCGGCTTCTGCCGGCTGCGCGGCAACCCGTACGTCGAGCTCGCGCACTGGCTGAAGCAGATCCTGCAGCGGCCTGACGGCGATCTGCACCGCATCCTGCGCCGCTTCGAGGTCGACGCCGCCGCGCTCGATCGCGCGATCGTCGCCGCGCTCGACCGGCTGCCGCGCGGCGCGGGCTCGGTGTCGGACCTGTCCGCGCACATCGACGACGCCGTCGAGCGCGCATGGGTCTACGCGACGCTGAAATACGACGCGGCGCAGATCCGCGGCGCGATGCTGCTGCTCGCGATCCTGAAGACGCCGCAACTGCGCAGCGTGCTGTACGGGATCGCGCGCGAGTTCGAGCGCGTCGTGCCGGACGTGCTGGCCGATGCGCTCGAAGCGATCGTCGACGGGTCGCCCGAGGCGCCGCCGGCCGCACGGGCGGGCCTGGGCGGCGACGCGGCGTTGCGCGCTACGCCTGCCGCCGACGGCTCGGCGCTCGCGCGCTTTGCCGTCGATCTCACCGCTCGCGCGCGCGCCGGCGAGATCGACCCCGTCGTCGGGCGCGACGGCGAGATCCGGCAGATCGTCGACATCCTGTTGCGGCGCCGGCAGAACAACCCGCTGCTGGTCGGCGAGGCGGGCGTCGGCAAGACCGCCGTCGCCGAGGGCTTCGCGCTGCGCATCGTCGCGGGCGACGTGCCGCCGCCGCTGCGCGACGTCGCGCTGTACCTGCTCGACCTCGGGCTGCTGCAGGCCGGCGCCGGCGTGAAGGGCGAGTTCGAGAGCCGCCTGCGCGGCGTGATCGATGAAGCGATGTCCGGCGAGCGGCCGGTGATCCTGTTCATCGACGAGGTGCATACGCTCGTCGGCGCAGGTGGCGCGGCCGGCACCGGCGACGCCGCGAACCTGTTGAAGCCGGCGCTCGCGCGCGGCCATCTGCGCACGATCGGCGCGACGACGTGGTCCGAATACAAGCAGCACATCGAGAAGGACCCGGCGCTGACGCGGCGCTTCCAGCTCGTGCAGGTGAGCGAGCCGGAGGAGGACGCCGCGCTGACGATGCTGCGCGGGCTGGCCGAGAAACTCGAGGCGCATCACCGCGTGCTCGTGTTCGACGACGCATTGCAGGCGGCCGTCAACCTGTCGCATCGCTACATTCCGGCCCGCCAGCTTCCCGACAAGGCGATCAGCCTGCTCGACACCGCGTGCGCGCGCGTCGCGGTCAGCCAGCACGCGGTGCCCGCGCCGGTCGAGGACGCGCGCCGGCGCATCGACGGCCTGCGCGTCGAACGCGAGCGGATCGCGCGCGAGTGCGCGCTCGGCGCCGGCGATGCGGCGCGGCTCGACGAGATCGACACGGCGCTTGCCGCCGCGCAGGCCGGCCTCGACCGGCTCGACGCGCGCTGGCGGGCGGAGCGCGATGCGCTCGAGACGATCGTCGGTGCACGCACTGCGCTCCTGAATGACGAAACGCCGGACGCCTCGGCGCGTGCGGACCTGCAGGCGAAGCTCGCCGGCGCACAGGCGGCGCTCGCCGCGCTGCAGGGCGACGCGCCGCTCGTGCTGCCGGCGGTCGACGCGCACGCGGTGGCGGCCGTCGTCGCCGACTGGACCGGGATTCCGCTCGGCCGGATGGTGCGCGACGAGACGCAGGCGGTGCTGAACCTCGCCGATACGCTCGGCGAGCGCGTGGTCGGCCAGCGTCACGCGATCGAGCTGATCGCCGAGCGCATCCAGACCGCCCGCGCGCGGCTCGACGATCCCGCGAAGCCGCACGGCGTGTTCCTGCTGTGCGGCCCGTCCGGCGTCGGCAAGACCGAGACCGTGCTGGCGCTCGCCGACACGCTGTACGGCGGCGAGCACAACGCGATCACGATCAACATGAGCGAATTCCAGGAAGCGCACACCGTGTCGACGCTGAAGGGCGCGCCGCCCGGCTACGTCGGCTACGGGCAGGGCGGCGTGCTGACCGAGGCGGTGCGGCGCAGGCCGTACAGCGTCGTGCTGCTCGACGAGATCGAGAAGGCCCATCGCGACGTGCACGAGCTGTTCTTCCAGGTGTTCGACAAGGGCTGGATGGAGGACGGCGAAGGGCGCGCGATCGACTTCCGGCACACGGTGATCCTGCTGACGTCGAACGTCGGCTCCGAGCGCGTGATGCAGCTGTGCCGCGACCCGCAGCGGCTGCCCGATGCGCAGGCGCTCGCCGAGGCGCTGCGCGCGCCGCTCCTTGGCGTGTTCCCGGCCGCGCTGCTCGGCCGGCTGACCGTCGTGCCGTACTACCCGCTGACCGACGCGCTGCTCGCGCGCATCGTCGCGCTGCAGCTGAGGCGCATCGAGCGGCGCATCAGTGCGCATCACGGCATCCGGCTGCATTGCGCCGACCCGGCCACCGCGCTGATCGTCGAGCGCTGCCGGACGATCGAATCCGGCGGCCGGATGGTCGACGCGATCCTCACGCACACCGTGCTGCCGCGCATCAGCCAGGCGATCCTGCGCGCGACGCTCGACGGCCGCGCGCTCGCGGCGATCGAGGTGAGCGCGGCCGACGGCCAGTTCGTTTACCGGTTTGTCGACCAGTCCGGCGAGGAGGAGACGACGTGACCCGCGTGTTCACACTCGACAGCCCGAACGGCGACGACCTGAAATTCCACCGGCTCGACGGCGAGGAAGCGCTCGGCCGCCTGTTCGAATACCGGATCGAGGCGCTCGCCGACAGTCACAGCCTGTCGCTGAAGGACCTGCTCGGCAAGCCGGTCACGGTGCGGATCGCGCAGCAGGACGGCGCGACGCGCTACCTGAACGGGATCGTCGCGCGCGCGTCGCTCGCCGGCCGGCGCGCGGAGCGCTACTACGGCTATGCGCTGGTCGTGCGCCCGTGGCTGTGGCTCGCGACGCGCCGCTCGGACTGCAGGATCTTCCAGAACAAGACCGTGCCCGAAATCGTGCAGGAGGTGCTCGCGCCGTACGGGTTTCCGATCGAGAGCAAGCTTACCGAAGCCTATGCGCCGCGCGACTACTGCGTGCAGTACAACGAGACCGACGAAGCGTTCGTGTCGCGCCTGATGGAGTTCGAAGGGATCTACTACTACTTCCGGCACGCGGCGCAATCGCACACGCTGACGCTGTGCGATGCGATGTCGTCGCATGCGGCGCTGCCCGGCTACGCGACGATTCCGTTCATCGCGCCCGACCGCACCGCGATTGCCGACGAGGAGCACGTCGACGGCTGGCTGCCCGCGCAGGAAGTCAGCATCGGCAAGCACCAGACCAGCGACTACGACTACACGAAGCCGCGTGCGGACCTGTCCGCGCAGCAGGCCGATCCGCGCGGCCACGACCACGACGGCTTCGCGTCGTTCGAATGGCCGGGCGGCTATCGCGACGACGCGCCCGGCGCGCACTACAGCCGCGTGCGTCTCGAGGAGCGGCAGGCGGAGCACGAGCGCGCGAGCGCGAGCACCGACGTGCGCGGGATCGCGCCGGGCTGGCTGTTTACGCTCGCGCATTGCCCGCGCGCCGACCAGAACCGCGAATACCTGATCGTGCAGTGCGAGTACCGGTTCCAGGAAAACGCGTACGCGACCGGCGGCGGTGGCGACGCGGTCGTGCATGCGTCGCAGGTGCTCGTGCAGCCGTCGAGCCTGCCGTACCGGTCGCCGCGCGCGACGCCGCGGCCGCGCACCAGCGGCCCGCAGACGGCGACCGTCGTCGGGCCGCCGGGCGAGGAGATCTGGACCGACCAGTACGGCCGCGTGAAGCTGCAGTTCCGCTGGGATCGGTACGGGCAGAGCAACCAGGATTCGTCGTGCTGGGTGCGCGTGTCGAGCCCGTGGGCGGGCGGCGGCTTCGGCGGCGTGCAGATCCCGCGCATCGGCGACGAGGTGGTCGTCGATTTCCTCAACGGCGATCCCGATCAGCCGATCGTGACCGGGCGCGTGTACAACGGCGAAAAGATGCCGCCGTGGGGGCTGCCCGGGAGCGCGACGCAAAGCGGGCTGCTGTCGAGGTCGTCGCCGGGCGGGACGACCGAGCATGCGAACGCGTTCCGGTTCGAGGACAAGAAGGGCGCGGAACAGCTGTGGATGCATGCCGAGCGGAATTTCGACGCGGAGACGGAGCTCGATCATTCGCTGTCGATCGGGAACAACCATACGCATACGGTCGGCAACGACGAGACGATGCAGGTGAAGAACAACCGGCTAAGGCGTGTCGGGCGGGACGAGACGGTGAATATCGGCAAGAACCGGGTCGCGCAGATCGGAGCGGATGAGACGCATGGGGTTGGTGGGAACCGCACTCGCACGGTCGGCAAGAACGAAACCGTGACGATCGCGTCAGATCGCGAGGCGACGATCGGCGGCAGCCACAAGGAGACCGTCGCGCATGGCAAGACCGAAACGATCGGCGAAGGCAAGACGCTGACGGTCGCGCAGCTCTATCACACGACGTCGCAGGACATGAAGACGACGGTCGCGGCGACGCATACCGAGGAGATCGGCGCGCGCACGTCGACGATCTCGAACGCGCATGTGCTCACCGTCGGCGGCGCGCAGTCGGTCAATGTCGGCGCGAATCACACGATGAACGTGCAGCGACAGGTGCTCGTCAACGCCGGCGACCAGCTCGCGCTCGTGTGCGGCCGGTCGAGCATCGTGATGCAAAGCGACGGCACGATCCAGATCCAGGGCGTCAAGGTCGAATCGACCGGCTCCGACAGCCACAGCGTGCGCGGCAAGACGGTGACGTCGTCGGCGACGGGCGAGCACACCGTCGAAGGCGCGGTGTTGAAGCTGAATCCGTGACGGGGGGCGCACGAATGCTGAACTGGCAGCCGACCAATCCGGTGGAGCGCAGGTTCATGGATGCGCATATGGACTGGATGAGTTTTGCGAAGGACAAGGCCGCGCGACTGATGATCTGGCAGACCGACGAGACGGATGCTCAGCTCGTGCGGCTGTATTTCCAGGTCCAGGACGAAACGTCGTGCGCGGTGCGGACGATGCGCGCATCGTTCGTCAACGAATCGAGTTATGCAAAGGTGCTGACGGACGAACTCGTCGCGTTCTACGACAGCCGGCGCGACGCGTCCAATGCGCAGGGCCTGCGCGCCGACTGGCAGGTACCGCGCAACGACGGCGCAAATCCGGTGCTGTATCTGCTCATGGCTGCCGACAGCCTGATGCGTCATCATCCCGACATTTTTCCTGCGCTGGTGTTCGTGCTGGAGCCGGCACAGGTACGTGACGAAGCCGCGTGGTCGCGCTGGCTGGACGGGTTGCTGTCGGCGATCGCCGCCGCGCCAAAGCTCGGCGAACGCGTGCGCATCGTCGTGCCGCGCACGGACGTCGCGCCGCTCGCGGGGCTGCTTCAACGGCATCAGGATGCGGTGCGCGTCGTACAGGGCAAATATTCGATGGCGAGCGTGCCACGTGAAGTGCTGGCCGAATCCGGCGAGCGCGGCTCAAGCGGTGAGTTCCGGCGGCTGTTCGTGATGTTGACCGAGACGATCGAAGGCGGCAATCGGGCACGGCTCGAGGAATTGCGTATGGCGGCGCTGAAGGTCGCGGAGCGCGAGCAGTGGTTCGATCAATGTGTTGTCGTGCATTTGATCGCCGGTGCCGCGTATCTGAAGTGGCGCGATCGGGAGCGTGCGACGGATGCATACCGGAGCGCCGCCGACAGCGGCATGCGCGCTGTCGAAGCAGGGCATCCGGCGGGGCACAAGCTTGTCGCCAACGGCTTGTTCGGCGAGGCGAGCGTCCATCTGATGCACAAGGATTACGCGCACTCGGCATATTGCTACGAACGCGCGGCGGCCTCGACCACGGCTGCGCGGGACGGGCTGATGACGGTCGAGGCGTGGCGCATGAGTGCCGTGTGCTGGGAGCGGGCAGGGGAGCGCGAGCACGCACTGGAAGCCGGTTTCAATGCACTCGATGCGGGGTTGATGATCGACGAACAGATGCGCGCGAACAGCAATCTGCCGCTCGTCGTCGAATGGATGGTGTCACAGCTCGGCGCCTTGGATCGGCGGCGCAACGCGCTTAGCGAGAAAGTCGCCGCACTGCGCGGCGGCCGGTGAGCGGGGAGCGCGGCATGGGACTGCTCGCAGTCAAGCATCTCGATCCGGTTGTCGGCGTCGACGTGCATTCGGTGCTGGTCGCGCCGAGCCCGACGCCCGTGTTCCTGCCCCATCCGCATGTCGGTTTCATGCTGGATCTGCGCGAGTATGTGAACGCCGCGCTGGGCGTGATTGGTGCGATCGCCTTCACGATCATCGAGGAAAAGGCGACCCAGTATCTCGAAGACCATCCAGACGTCGCGAAGCAGCTCGACGACGCGGCCAACACCGTCTCCGGCGAGCTTCGGACGCTAGCGAACGATCCGATCGTCGCGCAAGCGCTGAAGGGCGCGGCGCTCGCGGGCGACATCGCGAATGCAGCGGGCGCGGGCGTCGGGATGGGCAGCATGGCTGGCCGGCCGATCTTCGTGAACGGGATGCTGCGGGCGACGGCGGGGACGCATGCGTTCCATGTGCCGACGTTGCATTTTCCGCTTGGCGAGTCGTTCGCGCCGCCGGACCCGGATCCATCGAACGACTCGGAAGCGTACATGGGCAGCAAGACCGTGCTCGCGAACAACGATCCGATGGCGTTCGCAGGGTTGCCGGCGATGAGCTGTTGGGCTGTCGGGCTGGAGCCGCCGACGCACAACGGCGCGCATGCGAAGCGCGAGCACCTGTCGCTGCCGACGTCGGTGATGCTGCCGATCCCGACCGGGCGGCCGGTGATAGTGGGCGGGCCGCCGATCGTCAACATGGCGGCGCTGGCGAAGGGGTTGTTCAAGGCGTTTCGTGGCTCGAAGTGGGCGAGGGCGTTGGCGAACAAGTTGCATTTGAAGCCGGGGTTTCTGCGGTGCAAGGTGCTGGGGGCAGATCCGGTGGACATGACCACCGGTGAAGTAGTCATGCGGCAGCACGACTTCTCCGTGTCGGGACGGCTGATACTCAAGTGGGAGCGGCACTACGCGAGCAATCACCGCTATGTCGGCGCGACAGGGTTCGGCTGGCAGACTCCAGCCGACATTCGGCTGGAACTGACACGGCATGGCGACGCGGTTGGCGTGGTTGCATGCTTTCCCGGTCAAACGACAGCCTTCGATGCCGTACCGGACGACGAGGGCTGGTCTGCGCGTGTGTATGACTGGCAGCACGGACACGCGCTCTACCGACAATTCGACAGGTTGGTGCTGCGCACCCGCGAAGGCATCACATTCGAATTTTCGCTTCCGGCGCAATGGCGACTCTCGGTGGACAGGTTGCGCTCCGATACGCGCATGCCGCTGTTTCTCACCCGCATCGCGGATCTTCACGACAACGCATGGGAATTCGAGCGCGAGCGTGATGGCGGTCTCCTGCGTGTGGTCGAGTGGAAAGGCGACGAAGCAACGGGACGCGTGATCGAGTGCGACGTATCCGGCGGAAAGCCCGACCGGCTGCTGACGACGCTGACACTCATTGACGCGGACAAGCGGGCACATCGGCTCGTGACATACGAACACGACGATCAGAAAAACCTGATCGCAGTCGTCGATGCAATGGCGTTCCCGCATCTGTTCTCGTATGACGATCATCACCGGATGGTGCGACATACGACCCCTCGTGGCACCTCCTTCCACTATAGCTATCGTCAGGATGGGGACGGTATATGGCGTGTCGATCATGCATGGGGGGACGATGGCCTGCTCGATTATCGGTTTGCCTATGATCCGGAGCACATGGAAACCCGCGCGACCAATTCACTGGGTTACACGACCATCCTGCAAATGAATGCGCGCGGCATGCCGGTGACAGAGATCGATGGGCTCGGCGGCATAACCAGCTATCGATACGACGCCCAAGGGCGAACGAGTTCCGAAACCGATCCGCTGGGACGCACGCTCTCGTGGGGATATGACACGTTCGGCAATCTGCTTTTCCAGAAACGTCAGGACGGTAGTGTTGTGCGGACCGAGTACAACGCTGAACACCGCCCCATATGCGTCACCGTTCCCGACGGGCGCCAATGGCGCTACGAATGGGACGACCGTGGAAATCTGCTCTCGGAAACGACGCCGATTCAGGCGACCTCACGATACGAGTACGACCTCCACGGTCAACTCTTGTCGCACACGAGCTCGCGCGGCGCGGTCAAACAATTCAGCTACGACGGTGACGGCAACATTTCATCGGTGACGGACGAACGCGGAAATCGAACCCGCTATTTTCATGACGGACGCGGAAACCTGGTCCAGATTGTCAGTCCGTTCGGACAGCTGAGCGACTACGAATACGACCGTAACGGCAACCTGTGTCGGGCAACCGAGTCGCCTGGCCGCGAAGTCCGTTGCAACTACGACGCGAGCGGCAATCTGTTGCGGTTGAGCGATTCCGGCGGCAACGTGACCGCATTCGAATATTCCGCGTTGGGGCGACCTGTCAGGCGGTCAATGCCGGACGGCAGCACGCTCGAATACCGGTACGACTCGGAAGGTCAATTGATAGCAGTATTCAATGAGCTTGGCCAAGTGTATCGGCTGCAGCGCGATGCTTTGGGTCGGATCGTGCAAGAAGTCGACTACTGGGGGCAGACACGACGGTACGAGTACGATGCAGCAGACCGGCTGATCCGTAACACCGACGCACTTGGGCGCACCATTCACTATCAGGTCGATGCGATCGGTCGCATTACGCAAAAGCAGGTTCCTGATCCGGGAAAGCCCTGCGGATTTCGTGTCGAAGCGTTCAAGTACGACACCAGCGGCTACCTGGTGACCGCAGAGAACGCTGAAAGTCGTATCGATTTTCACTATGACATGGCCGGACGGTTAGCCATGGAAGTGCATGACGACGGCTTCGAAATCACCCACGACTATGACGACGAAGGCAACCGGGTCGAACGTCGGACGCGTATGGACATCTGCGGTGAAATGGTTTCGCGCCGTGTGCGCTATGCCTATGATCTGTCTGGAAATGTTGTATCGATCCAATTTGACGACGCGAAGCCCATCACGTTTGAAAGAGACGTGATGGGACGGATTGTCGGCGAGCGCCTGGGTGATGCCGCGCATAGAGCGTTGACATATACATCAGATGGATTGCTCGCGAAGCAAGTGCTATCCACCGATACCGGCGCGCTCTTTGTTGCCGAGTATTTCCATGACGTCAATGGCGAGTTGATCGAAAAGCGCGACACGCGCATGGGCCTCGACCAATTTCAGTACAACCCGGCGGGAAGGATCACGACACATCTCGATCCGGCAGGTAAGGTTCATCGATTTTCCCATGACTTGGCAGGCAACCTGCTCTGCACCCGAGTTCGCGAAATAGGGGAGATGGGGGACATCAGGCAGTCGACCTCTGGCGACGTTCGGTTCCGCGACGGAAATGACGGTAGCTCTTACTATGCGTTCGACAGGGTGGGTAACCTGGTAACCAGGCAAAGCCCCGATCAAAATCTCATGCTGCTCTGGGATGGAGACGGATTATTGATAGAGACAGCCACCACACGCCTCCAAACAGAAATCGCCGGGCATGACGCGCGGACTATCCGCGTCAACTATGGGTACGACGTGTTTCACCGCCGTGTCCGAAAGTCTACGTATATCGAGAGCCAGGACCACGTGGCTTCGCGGCACATCCGATTCTTCTGGGATGGCGATACGCTTATTGGTGAACTGACATCAGCGGATGACGAGAGTGATGCCAAGACATCCGGAACGGGTTCGCCCGACATTCGGGATCACCGGAGCAAGATTCGCGAATGGATCTACTATCCGGGGACGTCGTGGCCGCTCGCGTCGATGCATTCATCGGCCACAAAAGGCGTCGCGAAACCGGCAACCGCGGATGCGCATCCGTCCGTCGTGTGCGGATCGACCTGGTACTACTTCGACACGGCGCCTAATGGGATGCCGATTCGGGCCGTCGATTCGTCGGGGCGGATTGCGTGGGAGAGTGATAACACAAGTGGATGTGGCATCCATGCATCAGTTGATTCGTCATGCGAATCAATTCAGCCGCTTCGTCTACAGGGGCAGTATCTTGATGAGGAAACGGGGCTCCACTACAACCGAAACCGCTACTATGATTGCACCACTCAGCAATTCATCAGTTCAGATCCCATTGGACTGCTGGGGGGGCACAATCCGTACGCCTATGCTCCGAATGTCATCCGCTGGTCGGATCCTTCCGGCCTGATCAACAATTTCGAGCTGATAGATATACCAGGATTTCTCTCGCACCCAGTTGGCGAACTGGGAACGCAATGGATGCGCGATCAATGGAATACCGGAGATCGACGTATCCGTCAGAGCATTCTTGAGGGCTACCAAAACTTTGGCGGAATATTGCGGCCCGACGGTTCCTATGAGTTCACGTTCAATGTTCCCGGAGGAGACCACACGGAAAATGCCGTGGATCTGAGTAGCGGTGGAACACTTCTGACCGAGCGTCGACCTTGCTTCGAAAAGGCCGGAGGCGCGCTGGAACCTTGCGATACGTTGGTACGTCGCAGTCCGGTTGACCGGGTCGTGCGTTTATATCCCGCCAACTACACCAAAAAGAGCCTGAAACAGGAAACCAACAGATTGCAGGTTGTGCGAAACCGGTTGACAGCGATGTTTCCCGACAAGGAAATTCCTGAGCGTTTTTCAAGCACGTTCCTGCGCAAACTCAACCACTGGACGTGTCCCGAAGGAGCCTGAAACACAAGGTGAACCGCCTATACCTTGCGCCGCAATTGCATCAATCCGTAGATCAACGCCTCGGCAGTTGGTGGGCGGCCCGGCACATAAACATCCACCGGCACGATTCGGTCGCAACCGCGCACCACCGGCCTCGTTCGATGGAAGCGCTTTCAGCGCGGGCTGCTTTTCGCTGCGTTCAACGCCGCCGGCGTCGCAACCCGCAGAAACGGCACGACGAGCAACAGCGTGACGACGGCGAAACCAGCAAGCGCCGCGCGCATCCCGACCCACTCCGCGAGCACCCCGCCGAGCCCTGCGCCGACCGGCATTGCGCCCCAACTGAACAGGCGCGCCGCGGCGTTGTAGCGTCCGAGCAGCGAGCCGGGAACGAGCGATTGGCTGATGGTGCGCGCGTTGACGGACCATAGCGTGCCGCCCAGCCCGCCTGCGAACGCGCTGGCCGCCACCGCCCACAGATTGACCGTTGCAACCGGCATCGCCATCATCGCGAGCGTGCCGAGCAGGTCGATGAGCATTACCGTACGCCGCCCGAACCAGCGGTTCAGCGTGGTCACGCTGATCGCGCCGACGAAGCCGCCGATGCCGAGCGCGCTCAACATGACACCGTAGCCGCGCGCATCGAGGCCCATCACCTTCGTTGCGAACAGCGGCATGACCGCGAGCCATGCGCCCCAGCACGCGCACAGCACCGTGAGCGTGACTGCTATCAGACGCAGGATCGGCTCGCGCCACAGGCAATGCAGCCCTTCGATGATCTGCGTGCGTACCGGAGCGTTCGGCGCATCCGTCGCACGGGCGACGCGAAAGCGGCCGATCAGCAGGAACAGCACCAGCACGCCGATCAGGTAGGCGCCCGCCACCGTGCCGAGCGCGAACGCCGTGCCCACGGCGAGCAGCAGGCCGCCCACCAGCGGCCCGCAGAACTCGTTGCAGACGGTCTCCGCGCCGGCGACCCAAGCATTGGCGCGTTCGCGTGCGGCAGGCGCGACAGCGTCGGGAATCAGCGCGGCAGCCGACGTCAGCGCAATCACTTCGGCGATGCCGAGCGCGAGACCGCCGGCGTACAGGACCGGCAGCGTGATGCTGTTCGAGAGCGACAGCAGGATGAGCGTCGCGATGGCGGCGAGCCGCATGCAATTGGCGATCCACAGCAGCACGCGGCGATCGGCGCGATCGACCAGCACGCCGACATGCAGCGCGACGAGCAGCCACGGCAGCGTGAGCGTCAATGAAACGCCGGATACGTACATCGGGGATTGGGTGAGGGCGGTCGCCATCAGCGGCAGCGCGACCTTCGTCACGCCGTCCGCGAGATTGGTCAACGCGGTGAACGCGACGAGCACGAAGGTGTTCCGACCGCTTGCTGCATCCAGCGCGCGCGCCGATCCGGACAATGTGTTCAAGCCTGTCTCCAGTAACGAATTGTCTGTATTGACACGAAACCAGCCTCGATCAGGCAGAAATCCGCCTTGTTCAACTTGAGCAGCATCGCTCTGATCTCGTCGTGTTCGATCAACTCGCGCGATGTGCCGCCGCAGTGACACGACATAGTCGACGATGTCCGCGTCCGGCCGCAAGTGAACCGGCGCGCCGTCGAGCCGAGCCTGGCGAAGCGGGTAGAACGGCGCATCGGCGCCAATGCGCCGAGCCCAGTTGTGCCATGTCGCACGTCGACGCGAGCGGTGGCTTCACTACGTCGCTCGTCATGCTCATTGCCAAGAGGAGGACGGAAATCCTCTTTCGGGTTCGGGAAAAGTTGGCCGGCGCGTCATTCCGGGTTGGCGCGACGCAAGAATTGCCCGGATGGCACGGCGAAGCGCATACATATAAATTGACATAACGTGAATTATCGAAGTTAAATCGTGTAGCGGCTAAGTTGTAATGTCCGTTTCTGGCTAAGTTCAAATGTCCGCTTTCGTGCCGCGTAAGCTATCCGGCCGCCGGTGGTCCGGCGCCGGGAGCTTCGATGGCTGCGACAGAACGGATCACGATGACGATGCGCGAACTGGACAGGTTCAAGGTGATTCAGGACGTGGCGGACGGCAAGCTCAAGCCGTGGCGCGCGGCTGAGCGCCTCGAGCTGACGACACGGCAGATTCGCCGGCTGGTCGGCCCGACTGCGCGAGCACGGGCCGCACGGTCTCGTATCGCGTCGGCGCGCGAAGCCCGGCAACGATCGACTGGCCCGGAATCACGACCCGGCCTCCCACCAGCCAACGATCCCCGGCTCACCAACTGGTCACCAGGTTCGTCACATTGACCGTCCCGATGCCGGTCGCGAAATTCCAGCCGACACCGGCGCCAAAAGCTTTCCGGTAGCTGTTGCTCGTGGTCGACAGCACGCCGCTGACGCCGCCCGCTCGATAGCAGTTGATCGAACCCGTGCAGTTCACGTCCATGTCACCCTGCGTGACGTTATAGAAAATGCAGCTGCCGCCGACATTCCTGCCGTTGCTCGAATTGCAGCTGCTGCTGCCGCCAGCCCCGTATTCCGTCTTGGCGAGCCGGTAGAGAACCGGATTCGGATTCCCTTGACTGGCGTTCTTCTTCTCGTTGACGAGCGCCTGAAATCCTGCCCAGATCGGCGACGCAAACGACGTCCCGCCCGCCCCCGCCCAGCCGCTCGGCTCGCCGGTGCAGGCTACGCCGCCATCCGCGGCGTCGGAGTCGCAGAACACGTAGAAGTGTCCCCACGCGCCGTCGGCGGCGAACAGCGAAACGTCGGGAAGATCGCGCACCAGGTCGGACGGATTGCCGACGAGCGACATCTGCCAGGACGGCTTGGCGTAGCCCTTGCACGTGCCGCCGACGATGCCCTGCTGGCGCGGGACACCCGTGGCGCAACCGCTCGGTCCTCCGCTGCCGCTCGCCGTAGTCTGGTAGAACAGCAGGCCGTACAAGCTGCTGCAAAAGCCCCCGCGTCCGTATGTCGTCGAGTAGCCGTTTGCCGCGGCGAGCAGCGTGCTCGCGCAGGAGTCGTTCCATGGAATTTCGTTGACGTACGACAGCGCCGAGCCGTAAGTCGAGCTGTTGGTCGAACTCCAGTAGGTCGAGTTCGTCCCTGCGTAGGTGTCGCCGAAGTCGGTGCCGCCGACCGCGACGTTGTAGGGTGTCGACGCAAGGCCGTTGACGCCGATGCCGTGCGTCGCGCTCGTCACATTCGGATCGCAGCCGGCTGCCCCCTCGTCGCCGGCCGCCACGAACACGGAAACGCCCTGGCTGGCCGCCTGCTGATACGCGGCGTTGTAGGCCGCGTTGGCGGCCGCGCCATTTTCCGCCTCGCATTCGCTGTAGCTGATGCTGACGATAGCCGGCGCGCTCCCGCTGTTGAGCAGGTTCTGAAGTGCGATCAGCCCACCGAACGTGGTGCTGGTGTCCTTGCACGACGCGACCACGATTGCTGCGCCCGGGGCTGCCGCGCTGGCCCATTCGGCATCGAGTTCGGCTTCCATCTCGTTGCCGGCGACGACACCGGGGTCGGCGCAATTGCCGGGGTGGATCTGCGACAACGAGCCCGTCGCATAGCCGGACAAGCCGAAGGTCGAACGGAATGCGCTCCAGTCCGCAACGTCGTACATGTTCGTGTTTTCGATGACGCCGATCGTCTGCCCCTTGCCGGTGATTCCGGCCGCGAACAGCGGCTGCAGATTGTAGATGGTCGCAAGATCGGCCGGGACGACCGCGTTGTACGTCGCGAACAGCGATGGAATCGTATAGGCGCGCCTCGGCTTGAAGCTCGCGTGGGGGCGGAAGTCATGCAAGGACACGACACCGCGCACGATACCGGCGAGCGCCTGCGGAATGCGCGGATTGCTCATGTTCGCGATGTGGGCAGCGCCGTTGATATCGAGCTTGTGGATTTCGGTCTGAAACGTGCGGCGAACCTGCTCGGCCGTTCCCGAGAAATCAATCACCATCGCGCTCTTTTGCACGTTGTTGACGGTAAAGCCATGCCGGCTCAGCCACTCCGTGACCGCCGACACGTCCTCCTTGGCGGGACCGAACTCGGCCCCGAACTGTTCCGGGGTGAGCCAGCGATGGGAATTGTGTGAAGTCGGATCGTAGAGCTGATCGATGAAGCGATCGAGCGCGGCTTCGGTTTCCGCGGGACGATTGAGGAGCAGCTGCATGTGTTCCAGAACCAGGCTGTCGTCAACCCGGCCGCGATCGTTGCCGGCGGTTGCCTCCTGACGGATATTGCCGGGCAATTCCACGGTCTGGCGTTCGTCGATGACCTGGGTGACGAGTCGCGAAGGCGAAACCGTCCTTGCCTGGGGCAAGCCAGGAACGATGACGAGCAGAATGCCGAGAAGCGGTGTCAGGATTTTCGATTTCAGTTTCTTGAGCATGATCTTCTCCGGGAAGCCGACTGCCCGTCGTGTGCCTGCGTCGTTGGATGTCCCTGCGAGGCTGGCCGGAGCACGTCGGGTTCCGGCTCCGTCTGCGCGAGCACGCATCGTTCATGCCATGCGCGGATAACCGAATGATTTGATTGCGGTTCGCCGTTCCACTCGCACACAAGGCGAGGAAAAAACACGAAAGTGTTTCAGTTTCGAAACAAGCCATCGGTGCCGGGAATCGATCTTTCCGACCCTCGCCCGTCTGCATGGCCCAACATACCGGCGATGGCCGCGCTGGACGTGCCAACGGCGGCATAGCCCGCGGCTTTCGCTGCACGGGCGCTTGCGACGTCCCAGACGTTGGCGAGCAGCAGCGGTCCGGCTTGACGGCGCAGTCGGGGATTGAACGTGGCGTCAGTCCAAACTCGCTATCATCGATCCCTTCGCCTCACGGCCCGCATCCCGCCGCGAGGCGCCGCCGACTCCCGGAAACGACATGACGAACACCCCCGAACGCGTGGAACGCGCCGCCCGCCACCTGCTTGCAGCCCGCCGCGCCGGCGTTGCCGGCCCGCTGCTGCCGGATGATTGCCGGCCCGACGACATCGAAACTGCCCTGGCGATCCAGCGCCGCGTCGTCGAACTGTCGGGCGAGCCGGTCGGCGGATGGAAATGCGCATTGCCGCCGCCGGGGCGCGTCGTCGTCGCGCCGATCTTCGCGTCGACGATTCATGCGTCAGGCGGCCGGTTCCGGGTCGTTGCCGATGCGCCGACCGTCCGGATCGAACCGGAGATCGCGTTCGTGATCGACCGCGATCTGCCGCCGCGCGAGCGGCCCTACGACGACGACGACGTGCGCGGCGCGATCCGCGAGGTGCGTGTCGCGCTCGAAGTGCTCGGCTGCCGCTACGCGGAGCCGTCGCGGGCGACCGTGCCGGATCTGCTCGCGGACGGGCAATTCAACCAGGGCCTGTGCGTCGGGCCGGCCGTGCCCGGCGGCCTGCACGCGACGCTCGACGCGATTGCGCTCGAGCTGCACGGCGGCGTGAACCGGTCGATCGACGGCCGGCACCCGGACGGACATCCGCTCAGGCCGCTGCTGTGGCTCGTCAATTTCCTCGCCGCGCGCGGCGAATCCGTTCGGGCCGGCCAGATCGTGACGACGGGTTCGTATGCCGGTGCGATCGAAACCCCGCTCGGCCAGACGCTGACCGTGCGATTCGGCGCGCTCGGGAGTCTCGCGGTGGAACTGGTCGCCTGAGCTCGCGGCCCGCGCGCTACGCGTCCAGTTCCGGGTAATGCCGGAAGATCCCCTCTTCGTTGAACGGAATCCGTCGGTTGGACGCGAGGTAACGCGCGACCGGCGGATGCTGCGCGACCCGGTCGTGCAGGTCGATCAACCCGCGATGCTTCGGCGCGATGCGGGCCATCGCGTTCGGAAACGCGTAGCGCAGCCCTTCGATCAGTTGGAACATCGACAGATCCACGTAACTGAGTTCGCCGCCTGCCATATAGCCGCTCTTGTGCGGGTTGTGCGCGAGCACCTTGCCGAAGTAGCCGAGGAACTTGGGCACGCGATGCTTGAGGAAATCCTCCGCCCGCATCGCCGCTTCCGCCTTCTGGTCCTCGTAATAAAGGCTGGCGGCGATCGGATGATGCGTGTCATGAATCTCGGCGACGAAGTCGGTCACCGTCAACTGGAGCTGGTGGACCCACAGCCGCCCTGCTTCGTCCCGAGGCGCGAGGCCGTGCCGGCCGCCGAGGAACAGCAGGATGTTGGCGGTCTGCCCGATGATCTGGTCGCCGGCCTTCAGGAACGGCGGCGCGAACGGCAGGCAGGCCTCGGTCGCGCTCTCCAGCATGCGCATCATGGCCGGCATGCCCATGCCGCGCCCGGATCGGCGGGCGACGTCCACGTAGTCGGCTTCGGCCGCTTCAAGCGCGAGCCGCACGAATTCGCCGCGGCCCTGGATGCCGGGCCAGTAATAAAGCTCGTAGCGCATGTTGCCCTCCACTCGGTTCGTTGAAAGCCGGAATGGTCCGGCACATTCCCGATTGTTGCGTATCGCATCCGCGCAATGTGTCGTTCGTCAGCTTAAAGCGTGCCGATTAAAAGTGCGCGCTTAAGCCTGTCTTAATCCTTTCGACCTAGGCTCAAATCGTCGTACCGTGAAGCGGCCATTGCGGCCCGGCGCGTCATGCGTAGGCTCACGGCCACGCCATGCGACAGGAGCCAGGCATGGCACGCAACGTGCAGAACACGCGTTGCACTCTTCGATGTGACCACCTCGCCTCCGCTGCGGCTGGCGCGGCGCGGTTTCACCGCCCCTTTCCCCGCGCCCGCTGCCGCGCGTCAGCCGCCACGGTCTGCTTGACGGTACGGCAAACGTCACGGCGCCGCGTCGAAAGGCGGGCATCGACACCAGAACCCGCCCGGAATATGACGAGCCGGCGGCGTTCCTCCGCGCCTGCCCCGGCGCGCTATCCCGAGCGCCAATCCATAGCCGGTCCCGACCTGATGTCTGCCGTGATGCCATCCGGCGCAGCGCGTGCCGTCGCGCCATTGCCGTGCGTTCGATGCCATCGCGAACGCGTTCATGTGCGGCTTTGCATGGCGCCAACGGAGGGAGGTCACGATGAAACGCTTATCCACCTTGAAACTGGGCGTCGCCGCCGTGGCGATCGGCCTGGCCGGCCAAACCGTGCTGGCCGACGATGCGTCGTCGCTGCCGCCGCAAAATCACGAGGGCCAGGTCGCCTACGTGTCAGGCGGCATCGGCAGCGATCAGTCGGCCGCGCTCAAGCAGCAGGTGCGCGACTATTCGCTGGTGCTCGAGTTCGCCGGACGAACCGGCAGCGGCAACAACGAATATCTGGCGGACATCCCGGTGAACGTCACCGATGCGCACGGCCGTCAGGTCCTGTCGACGGTGACCGAGGGTCCGTTCCTGCTGGCCGCGCTGCCGGCCGGACGCTATTCGGTGACCGCGACCTACAACGGTCAGACCCAGCGGCGCAACGTGCAGGTGCAGGCGTCGTCGCACGTTCACGAAGTGTTCCTCTGGAACATGTGACGGGCGCCGTGGCGCCACGCGGCACTGCAATTGCTTCGCAGTGGCTCTATAGCGACGCGCGATCTGTCGATGCCGGTCCCGGCTGGGCGTCGGCCGCGGCTTGGTCCGGCGCAGGCGGCGACAGATGCTGCGCGTCGGGACCGCCGCCCCGATTCGATTGAACCGCTTCGCTGGCTTTCGCCTGCCGTGCGAGCCGCCGGTGCAGCCATCCCGACAGCACGCCCGACGTGATGAACGCGTCGGCGATCACGATCACGTCGAGGCCGCTGATCACTTCGTCGAGCGCGTGCATCTGGAGGGCGTCCAGAACGACGTAGCCGATCATCGTCGCCGTGCCGACGAGCATGCCGAGCAGCACGAACCAGCGGCCCCGCACATGCGTGCCGAGCGCGCCCATGATGCCGCCGGCCACGGCAATCGGCACGAAATAGCCGAACCGGAACGAGCCGAACAGGATCAGCACCGCCATGCCGACGCCAAACTTCAGGATTCCCCAGAAAGGCTGACCGAACGCCGACCAGATGATCAACGCAATCGTCGGCGCGATGAGCGCGGCAACGAGCGGCCCGCCGATCGCGAATACGGCGACGCCGAGCACGACGCGGTCGAGGGGGCTATGGCGGTGGCGCGGCTGACGTCGAGCGGCGGTCTTCATGTTCTTGTCGGTGGTCGGAATGGCGGCCCGCCGAAGTGTATCAAGCCCGCGCGCTATCGAGCCCTCCCCGGCCGCGCGCCGGAAACGGGCGCGCGGCACGCGACATCCAATCGACTGAGCGGCCCCGAACCGCGTCCGCGTGACGGCGTGATCCTGTCAGCCAATGTCCGGAGGAAAATTCAGATGAACACTGTCCTCGATGCCGCGCAATGCCTCGCACTGCCCGAGGCGACAGTGCGCAGCCGGCATCATCGCGCACGGCGGATGCTGCGTGCGTCGCTGACGCTCGATCTCGACATGGCCGGGCGCGACGCGTTCGATTTTCGTGGGGCGCAGTGCGACCGGGTGGTCGCGCAGGTGCTGGCGCGGTTGACGCCGCCAGACGACCCCGCCGATGCGCCGCACGCCTGAGCGTGCGACGCATCGGCGGATTCCCGCTCAGCCGGCCGGAAGCCCGGACAAGGGAGCGCGGGGCTGGCCCGGACATGGAATAAGCCGGCCGCCCCGAACGTTACGTGATCGCGCGGGCGCCCTGTCCGGCCGGTCGGCCGGATGACGGAGCCGGGCCGCCTGCACGTCGACAGGAGGTTGAGATGAAATCGACAGCGTTTGTCGCAGCCGTGGTTGCGGCGCTGACGCTCCTGCTTTCCGCGGGATGCATGTCCGACAACGGCGCTTCGCAGAACCACGCGGTCGGCCGTTACGGTGGAGCGGGCGGCGGTGGAAGCGGCGGTGGTGGCGGGGGCGGCGGCGGATACTGAACCGTCACATTCAACCATATGGCCCGCGTCGCGCGAGCGCCGGAAACCGGCCGCGTCGCGCCGCGGCGCCTTAGCCTTCCTTTGCAGCGCATCGGCTCCAGGTCGTCTGGCGTCACGCTGACCGGCTGCCCGAACCATGGCGCACCACCGGCTTCGCGAACCGCAAGCCGCGTATCCCGTCCCCTGCTCTCTCCGCCGCAGCCGGCCGCAAGCCGCTCGGCGCAACTGGTCACGTCATGACATTTTTCCTAATCTGATTGCAGTGGCACGCGCAACCCCGCAGGAGACGAACGATGAACAAAGCGAACCGATATGCGGTGATCGTGGTCCTGGCGCTGCTGGGGGGCTGCCGCCACGCGGCGAAGACGCCCGAGAACGCCGGCATGAACCAGGGCGCCGGCGGCCAGGCGCTCGGCACGCCGCCGTCGGTCGCGACCGACGAGCTCAACAATCCGAACAGCCCGCTCGCGAAGCGCAGCATCTATTTCGATTTCGACGCCTACGACGTGAAATCGGAATACCTGACGCTGCTGCAGGCGCACGCGGATTACCTGCGCCGCCACCCGTCGCAGCGCGTGCTGATCCAGGGCAATACCGACGAGCGCGGCACGTCCGAATACAACCTCGCGCTCGGCCAGCGCCGCTCGCACGCGGTGATGAGCGCGCTCGTGACGCTGGGTGTGCCTGAAACCCAGCTCGAAGCGGTCAGCTTCGGCAAGGAAAAACCGGTGGCGCTCGGTCACGACGAAGCGTCGTGGTCGCAGAACCGGCGCGCGGATCTGGTCTATCGTTGACGCGCGCGGAATTGCCGGCAACCGGCCGCCTCGCCCTTCCCCGTCAGCGCATCGCCTTCACGTCGGCCGGCGTCACGCTGGCCGGCTGCCCGCCCCACGTCGCGCGCAGGTAGTTCGACAGCTGCGCGAGTTCGTCGTCGCTCAGCGTCACGGCGAAGCCCGGCATCGGCTGCATGTTTTCGACGCCGGCGAACTTCTGCTCGTCGTTCGCGGCATTGGCAGGCGCGGCCGGTTTCACCCGCGATACGAATCAAGCGCCGCACGCGGCGTCACGTTACATGTTCCGTAACATCGAGCCGAACGCGCCGTGCAGTTCGCTGCAGAAGCCCACACGATCGGCACATCGGCCAGGTATTCCATCCTGGCATTCTTATTGCTGTTCAACGGGTAACAACGAACGTACTCGGGGAGCACAATCATGGATACCGTCGAAGTCATCTGCAGCAGCGAGCCGGTCAATGAAAAGAGCGTGATCGACGGCGCCGCGCTGATCCGCCGCCTGACCACCGTCCGCAGTCCCGACCCGCGCGACACCGCGTGCATGGACAACCCGCCGCTGACGCTGTACGGCGCCTATCGCCAGGGCGTCGAGGATTACGCCGCGCGCCGCGCGAATCCGTATCGCGCGGGCAGCCGCTTCTGGGCGTTGTGGGAAGAAGGACGTATCGAAGCTGAAACCGACGCGCGGTGACGCCAGGCGCGCGCCGGCGCCGCGCCGAAGCAGGCGGCAGCGCGCGACGCGGCGCATGCACTGCCGCCGGCGTGACGCCGGATGGTTTCATCGATGCAACCGCGGCGATCGTTATGCGAAGTGGTTCTTCCCGCGATTTTTGTAGCCGAACGACGCGCGCGGGCCTTCGACGCGAAGCCGCGCCCGATGATGCGTGAGCGGCGCGCGTCGTCCGGCCGACCGGCGCATCCCGCGTCCTGACCGCTCCGCGCAGCCCGTCCGTCCGCCGCGTCCCGCCTGTTTCCCGATAAGATGGCGCATGCTCCGCCCGACGCCCGCTCCGACGAACATGACCGCCACTTACCAGCCCAGCAACCCGATCCGCTGCGAAATCGACCTCGACGCTCCCGGCAAGCATGCCGGCTATCTGCGCCTGCCGCATTCGGTGCACCGCTCCGCCTACGGGTGGCTGCCGATCCCGATCGTGTCGATCCGCAACGGCGACGGCCCGGTCGCGCTGGTGATGGCCGGCAACCACGGCGACGAATACGAAGGCCAGATCATCGTGTCGCAACTGATGCGCGAGATCGAGCCGGAGATGGTCAGCGGGCAGCTGATCCTGCTGCCGATGGCGAACTTCCCCGCGGCGGACGCGGGCCTGCGCGTGTCGCCGCTCGACGGCGGCAACCTGAACCGCAGCTTTCCCGGCGATCCGGCCGGCACGCCGACGCAGATGATCGCCCATTACATCGAGCACGCGCTGCTGTCCCGCGCGCAATACCTCGTCGACCTGCATTCGGGCGGCAGCTCGCTGCTCTATCACAGCGGCAACATGCTCGCGATCGATCCGCTCGACGCGGACGAGGCCGCGCGGCTCAACGCGCTGCTGGTCGCGTTCGGGCTGCCGAACGCGTTGCTGCACGCGCCGAATCCCGTGCATTCGGCGTCGGCCGCGCGCCGGCAAGGCGCGATCTCGATCGTCACCGAACTCGGCGGCGCGGGCATGGCCGATCCGGCGCTGATCCGGCTCGGCCGCCACGGGCTGCTGCATTACCTCGGCTTCATCGGCCTGCTGCACGGCGCGCTGGTGCCCGACGCGCCGCCCGCCGTCACGCGCTTCATGCGGGTCGACGGCGAGCGTCACCACGTGTACGCGTACGAGCGCGGCCTCTACGAGCCGCTCGCCGAGCTCGGCGACAAGGTGCGCGCCGGACAGCCGGCCGCGTGGGTGCACTTCCCCGACACACCGCTGCGCGAGCCGGTGCTGCACCGCTTCGCGGGCGACGGCGAAGTGGTCTGCAAGCGCGTGCAGGCGCAGGTGCAGCGCGGCGACTGCCTGTTCCAGCTTGCCGAGCCGGCTGAACCGCCCAGCATCGGCCGATAGGCCAAAACCGGATCCCTCCTTTTCCCATGCTGTCTGCCATACGTGGCGGACGGCATGCGTGCGCCATTAACCAACTTGACAAATTAACCCTTTTGGTTATGATCGCAGATGGAAAAGAATACGCCTCACTGCAAGCTGTCCCGAGTCAAAGCGCTCGTCGAGACCGGCAAGGTGCGTTTGACCGCGAGTGCGGTAATCGGCGCTCGGCAACTTGGCTTCACCGAAATGGACGCGATCGGTGTCGTGATGTCGCTGACAACCGTCGATTTCCACAAGAGCATGACGACCTATGCCGACCACACGATATGGCAGGACGTGTATCGGCGCCGCACCGTGCGTGGCGACGTGTATCTGAAACTGACAGTGATCGACGACGTGCTGATCGTGTCTTTCAAGGAGCATTGAAAATGAAGTGTCCTGCGTGCGGTGCCGCAAAACTGATCCGCGACACACGAGACATTCCCTATACCTACAAGGGTCGATCGACGGTCGTCCCGGGAATAACGGGCGATTTTTGTCCGGCCTGCGGAGAGTCGGTGCTGGACATCGACGAGGCGACCCGTCTCGGCGAAGCGGTCACGGAGTTCAACAAGCAGGTGAACGCGACCATCGTCGACCCGAAGTTCATCGCGAAGGTG
The DNA here is from genome assembly GCF_000833595.1 of Burkholderia sp. MSHR3999. Taxonomy (NCBI): domain Bacteria; kingdom Pseudomonadati; phylum Pseudomonadota; class Betaproteobacteria; order Burkholderiales; family Burkholderiaceae; genus Burkholderia; species Burkholderia sp. MSHR3999. The sequence goes on along the minus strand of NZ_JRFO01000007.1, from coordinate 1,369,770 downwards.
CGCAAGAAGCTGATGCTGGATCAGCGTGAGGCGGCGGAACTCTTCGGGGGCGGGATCAATGCGTTCTCCCGCTACGAGACCGGCAAGACGAACCCGCCGCTCGCGCTGGTGAAGTTGTTGAAGATCCTGGACCGTCATCCGGACCTGCTTGCCGAAGTACGCGCGGCGTAGACGCGCGCCATTCGACATCGCGCATGCGCGGAACCCGATCTTCGGCGCATGCGCGCCCCCTTCGCCCGTCTACCCCACTTCCCCTGCAAGCCTTCTGACGTTCCCCGCGAAATCCTTATCGAAATTGCTTCGTTCGCCTTTGCCTGCCGCGCCGCTAACGTGTTCGAAACGGCGGCGGACCGCCACTCGCATCGCAGGATGCGCATCGGCCGCCGTCATCACGACAACCGCGCCGCGACAACGGACGATAACGGACAGGCCATGTGCCCGAGGCCCGCAACGAACGTCCGCGTCGCGCGCCCTTCGCGACGCCCATGGCCACGACCGACCGCATCCTCGACACGACGTCGCTCGACGTCCGCGCGCAACCGCTGATCGACGCGCTGATCGAAGAGTATTCCACGCGTTACGACGCGTACCGCCCCGATAGCCGGGCGTCCGCGCGTGAGGAACTCGCACGCTACCCGGCCGAACGGTTCGCGCCGCCCGAAGGCGCGTTCATCCTGCTGCTGCGCGACGGCGAGACGATCGGCGGCGGCGCATTCAAGCGCTACGACGCGCAGACGGCCGAGCTCAAGCGCATCTGGACGCGCACGGACCTCCGGCGCCAGGGGCTCGCGCGGCGCATCGTCGAAGCGCTCGAAGCGCGCGCCGCGCAGCAGGGCTATCGCCGCGTCTACCTGACCACGGGCTTTCGGCAGCCCGAAGCCTGGGCGCTGTACGACCGCACCGGCTATGCGCGCCTGTTCGATTCGTCGATCGATCCCGAAGCGTATTTCCATCTGCCGTTCGGCAAGGACCTGATCGACCCGTCGCGCACGTCGACGCTCGCCGACCTGTGGGCGCCCGAGCCGGTGCTGCCGCGCTGAGCCGCCCGCCTTCCCATCCGACTCCGCCCTCCACGATAGAAACAGGACGCTTTCCATGCAACGAGCCGCTCCCTTCGCTTCCCACGTCATCCGCACGCTGGCCGCCGCGCTGCTCGGCCTGAGCGCGTTCGCCGCCGCCGCCGCGACGTTCGACCTGAGCCCCGAGCAGCGCGGCCGCCCGCGCGGCGCCGCGGACCCGGCGGCCGAGCACGCGCTGCCCGCCGGGTTCCGGTTCGCGCAGCCGGACACGCTGACCATCGGCATCGCGCCGAGCCTGCCGCCGATCAGCTCCTATGCGACCGACGCGCGCACGGTCGTCGGCTTCGACGCGGACCTCAGCCAGCTCGTCGCGGACAGCCTCGGCCGCAAGGTGAAGATCGTCGCGCTCACGTGGGCCGACTGGCCGCTCGCGCTCGCGTCGGGCAAGGTCGACGCGGTGATCTCGAACGTCACGGTCACCGAGGAGCGCAAGCAGAAGTTCGACTTCTCGTCGTACCGCAAGGACCAGGTCGGGTTCTACGTGCGCAACGACAGCAGGATCACGTCGATCCGCGAACCGAAGGACGTCGCGGGCCTGCGCGTCGTGACCGACGCGGGCACCAACCAGGAAAAGATCCTGCTCGCGTGGGACCGCGAAAACGTCGCGCACGGGCTCAAGCCGGTCGCCGTCCAGTACTACGACGACCAGGCGATGCGGCTCGTCGCGGTGCAATCGGGCCGCGCCGACGCGGTGTTCAGCGTGAACTCGGTGCTCGCCTACCAGAGCGCGCAACAGGGCAAGACGCGGCTCGTCGGCGCGATCAGCGGCGGCTGGCCGCGCACCGCCGACATCGCGGTCGCGACGCGCAAGGGCAGCGGCCTCGCCGAGCCGGTGACGATCGCGCTGAACGGGCTGATCCGCAACGGCCTGTACCAGCGGATCCTCGAGCGCTGGAGCCTCGGCTCCGAGGCGATCGACCAGGCGCGCACCAATCCGCCGGGCCTGCCGAAGTCCTGATCCGCCCGCCATCGTCAACGTCATCCGCAGGATTCGCCGCCCATCATGTCTTACTCGCTATCGTTGCTGGACAAGAGCCCGATCGCCGACGGCAAGAGCGCAGCCGACGCGCTGCGCTTCACCGTCGCGCTCGCGCAGCGCGCCGAACAGCTCGGCTACCGCCGTTTCTGGGTCGCCGAGCATCACGGCGCGCCCGGGTTCGCCAGCTCCGCGCCGGAGATCGTCGTCGCCCACCTGCTCGCGCATACGTCGCGCATTCGCGTCGGCTCCGGCGGCGTGATGCTGCAGCACTACAGCCCGTTCAAGGTCGCCGAGACCTTCAAGCTGCTCGCGTCGCTCGCGCCCGGCCGCGTCGATCTGGGCGTCGGCAAGGCGCCCGGCGGGCTGCCGCTGACGACCCGCGCGCTGCAGTGGTTCCACGACCGCGCGAAAAAGCCCGGCTTCGCCGGCCAGCTCGCGGAGCTCGACGCGTTCCTCGGCTGGGGCGTCGCCGAGGACCACCCGCTCGCGGGCGCGGTCGCGACGCCGGTGCCGCCGCAGCCGCCGCAGCGGATCCTGCTCGGCGGCTCGCCGGACAGCGCCGAGCTCGCCGCGCGCCAGGGCTGGCGCTTCTGCTACGCGGGGCATTTCAACGGCGACGAAGCCAATATCGAGCGCTCGCTCGACGCGTATCGCAATGCCGGCGGCACGCGGCCGCTCGTCGCGCTGTATGCGGTCGCCGCGCCGACCCGCGAAGAAGCCGAACGGCTGATCGGGCCGCTGCGGATCTTCAAGCTGCAGTTGGCGAGCGGCCAGAGCTTCAACCTCGCCAGCGCGCAGGCGGCGGCCGAGTTCGCGCGGCAAAGCGGCGCGACCGACTACCGGATCGACGAGCTGCGCCCGGCCGTGCTCGCCGACACGCCCGAGCGCGTGCATCGCGCGCTCGACGCGCTGAGCCGGCGGCTCGACGTCGACGAGTTCGTCGTCGATTCGCCGCTGACCGACTATGCGGCGCGGCTCGCGTCGGTCGAATGGCTCGGCGGCGCGCTCGCGGCCACGCCCCAACGCACCGACGACGCCGTCGTCGCAGGCTTTCCCCCTTCTCACCGACACTCATCCGTGACCCGCCCATGACCCGACGATCCATCACCTTCGGCCTGATGCTGCAAGGCGCCGGCAGCCACATGAATGCGTGGCGGCATCCGAGCAACCCGCCGGACGCGAGCATCAACCTCGACTTCGTCACGCGCATCGCACGCAAGGCCGAGGACCACGGCGTCGCGTTCGCGTTCGTCGCGGACGGCCTCTACATCAACGAAAAGTCGATCCCGCACTTCCTGAACCGCTTCGAGCCGCTGACGGTGCTGTCCGCCCTCGCCACCGCGACGAAGAAGATCGGGCTCGCGGGCACGATCTCGACGTCGTACAGCGAGCCGTTCACGGTCGCGCGCCAGCTCGCGTCGCTCGACGCGATCAGCGGCGGCCGCGCCGGCTGGAACGTCGTGACCACGCCGCTCGAAGGCACCGCGAAGAACTTCGGCAAGGCGCATCCCGACCACGCACTGCGCTACGAGATCGCCGACGAGTACCTGAGCGTCGTGCAGGGGCTGTGGGACAGCTGGGACGACGACGCGTTCGTGCGCGACCGCGCGACCGGGCAGTTCTTCGCGCGCGACAAGCTCCACACGCTCGACCACCACGGCCGCTTCTTCAACGTCGCGGGGCCGCTCAACATCCAGCGCTCGCCGCAGGGGCAGCCGGTGATCTTCCAGGCCGGGTCGTCCGACACGGGGATCGCGCTCGCGGGCAAGTACGCGGACGCGGTGTTCACGCATTCGCCGTCGCTCGACGACACGCGCGCGTTCACGCAGCGCGTGAAGCAGAGCGCGGTCGAGCATGGCCGCCGCGCCGACGACGTGAAGGTGTTTCCGGGCATCGGGCCGATCGTCGGGCGCACGGCCGCCGAGGCCGAGGAAAAATACCAGGCGATCCGTAACCTGCTGACGATCGACGAGGCGCTCGCGTTCCTCGGCCGCTTCTTCGATCACCACGACTTCTCGCAATACCCGCTCGACGCGCCGTTCCCCGAGCTCGGCGAGATCGGCCGCAACAGCTTCCGCTCGACCACCGACCGGATCAAGGCCGATGCGAAGCGGCACGGGTGGACGCTGCGCGAAACCGCGCTCGAGGTCGCGACGCCGCGGCCGAACTTCATCGGCACCGCCGAGCACGTCGCCGACGAGCTGATCCGCTGGATCGACGCGGGCGCCGCCGACGGCTTCATCCTCGGCTTCGCGGTGCAGGCGCAGGGCGTCGACGATTTCTTCGAGCTCGTGGTGCCGGTGCTGGAGGCGCGCGGCCGCTATCGCCGCGACCTCCCCGGCAGCACGCTGCGCGATCACCTCGGGCTGCCGCGCAAGGCGAGCCGCTATGCGGCGGCCGAGGCGCAGCGCGCCACCGTGGCCGACGCGCAGGCCTGACGACGACCATTCGGCCGGCCGCCGCGTGCGTGCGGCGCGCCGGCAGACAGACAGGCGGAACCACAGGAACCGTACCGGAGCCCGTACCGACATGAGCGACACCACCCACCTCGGCGCGGCCTCGCCGCATCTTTCACCCGTTGCTCCCGCCGCGCGCGACGCCGGCACGCGCTTGCGGATCGTGCCGGCGCGGCATCGTTCGAGCGCGGCCGGCACCGCGTTCGCGCTAGCGCTGATCGCGCTCGTGCTGGTTTCGGTCATCGGCAATCCGCAATGGGGCTGGCCGGTGTTCGCCGACTGGTTCTTCGCGCCGCCGGTGCTGTCCGGGCTCGCGCGCACGCTGGCGCTGACGGCGCTCGGCGCGGTGTTCGGCCTCGTGCTGGGCGCGTTCGTCGCGCTGGCGCGGCTGTCGCGCTCGCGGCTGCTGTCGACGAGCGCGTGGACGTTCATCTGGCTGTTCCGCTCGATCCCGCTGATCGTGCTGCTGCTGATCCTCAACAATCTCGGCTACCTGTACGAGCACGTGCGGCTCGGCGTGCCGCTCACCGGCATCACGTTCGTCGACGTCGCAACGACCGACCTGATCAGCCCGTTCCTCGCGGCGGTGCTCGGCCTGACGCTGCACCATGCGGCGTTCTCCGCCGAAGTGATCCGCGGCGGCATCCTCTCGGTCGACCAGGGCCAGCTCGAGGCCGCGGCGGCGCTCGGCCTGCCGCGCGCGCACCAGACGACGCGCATCGTGCTGCCGCAGGCGATGCGCGCGATCCTGCCGACCGCGTTCAACGACCTGATCATGCTCGCGAAAGGCACGTCGATGGTGTACGTGCTCGCGATGCCCGAGCTGTTCTACACGGTGCAGGTGATCTACCGGCGCAATCTCGAGGTGATTCCGCTGCTGATGGTCGCGACCGTCTGGTATCTGATCATCCTCACGGTGCTGTCGGCGATCCAGGTGCAGGTCGAGCGGCACTACGCGCGCGGCGCGCTGCGCAACCCGCCGCCGTCCGCCCTCACCTTCGTCCTTGCGCGCGCCCGCGCGCTGTGGCGGCGGCTCGCGGCGCGCAAGCCCGCCGCGGCGGCGCCGGCCGCCACCGATGCGGCCGCGCCGCAACGGGGCGGCGAGGTCGCGGTGCACGCGGTGTCGAAGCAGTTCGGCGCGCAGCGCGTGCTCGAGCGCGTATCGTTCGTCGCGCCGCGCGGCAGCGTGACGGTGATCGTCGGGCCGTCCGGCTCCGGCAAGTCGACGCTGCTGCGCACGATCAACCACCTCGAGCGCGTCGACGACGGCTACATCGACATCGACGGCGAGCTGATCGGCTACCGCCGCGACGGCGACGTGCTCTACGAGCTGAAGGAGCGCGACGTGCTGAAGCGCCGCACCGAGGTCGGCATGGTGTTCCAGAACTTCAACCTGTTCCCGCACCTGACCGTGCTGGAGAACCTGGTCGAGGCGCCGGTCGCCGTCGGCGGCGCGACCCGCGACGCCGCCGAGCGCACCGCGCGCGCGTTGCTCGCGCGCGTCGGGCTCGCGGACAAGGCCGACGCGTATCCGCGCCAGCTGTCCGGCGGCCAGCAGCAGCGCGTCGCGATCGCACGCGCGCTCGCGCTGCGGCCGAAGGTGCTGCTGTTCGACGAGCCGACGTCCGCGCTCGATCCGGAGCTCGTCAACGAGGTGCTCGACGTGATCAAGGAGCTCGCGCGCTCGGGCACGACGCTCGTGATCGTCACGCACGAAATCGGCTTCGCGCGCGAAGTCGCGGACAACGTGCTGTTCATGGAAAGCGGGCGCATCGTCGAGGCGGGGCCGCCCGCGATCGTGCTCGACCAGCCGACGCATCCGCGCACGCGCGAATTCCTGTCGCGGGTGCTGTGACGCCCGCCTTCCTCTCCGGACCAGCGAGACACATGCCGATGATCGACCGACGCCTGTTCCTCTGCGCCGCCTTCGCCGCGACGGCGGGCCTGCCGTTGCGCACGGCGTTCGCCGCCGCCGCGCTCGCGGATCTCGACCCGCGCCAGGCGGGCCGCGTGCGTGCGCCGCGCGATCCGGCCGCGATTCGCGCGGCGAGCGGCTACCGCTGGGTGCGCGACGGCGCGTTCACCGTCGCGATCTCGCCGCACGCGCCGCCCGTGTCGACCTATGCGACGGACGCGCGCACCGTGGTCGGCGCGGACCCCGACTATGCGCAGCTCGTGGCCGACGCGTTCGGGCGCACGCTCGCGCTGGTGCCGATCGCGTGGGCCGACTGGCCGCTCGGCTTGACCTCGGGCAAGTACGACGCGGTGATCTCGAACGTCGGCGTGACCGAGAAGCGCAAGGAGAAATACGACTTCACGACGTACCGGCTCGGGCTGCACGGCTTCTACGTGCGCACCGCGAGCCCGATCGTGAAGATCGCCGAACCGAAGGATGTTGCCGGGTTGCGCATCATCACGGGCGCGGGAACGAGCCAGGAGCGGATCCTGCTCGAATGGAGCCGCCGCAACATCGCGCAGGGGCTCAGGCCGACCGAGCTGCAGTATTTCGACGACGACGCGGCCGCGCGCGTCGCGCTGCTGTCGGGGCGCGCCGATGCGGTGCTGAACCCGGACGCGGCGCTCGCCTATGAAGCGGCGCGGGACCGCAAGCTGCGGCGCGTCGGGCTCGTCAACGCGGGCTGGCCGGCCAATGCGGACGTCGCGATCGCGACGCGCAAGGGCAGCGGCCTGGCCGATGCGTTGACGCTCGCCACCAATACGCTGATCGCCAATGGCCGGTACGGACAGGCGCTGGCGCGCTGGGGATTGCAAAACGAGGCTGTCATGCGTGCCGAGACCAATCCGCCGGGGTTGCCGGCGTTCTGAGCCGGGCGGACGGGCGCAGCAACAACGCGGTGCCATCGCGCGGCACCCCGTGACTGCCGCGCGCTCTTATGCAGTAACCGCCGCGCCCTGCCGGTCGAGTTCCGCGCCGGGCGTCGCGGTGATCATGCCGATGATGTCGACTGGCATGTCGGAATGTCCTTCGAAGATGGGAAATGCGCTTATTGCGCGGCGGCCTTCTGCGCGGGCGTGGCGAACGCGCCCGCATACGAACGGTCGAGCAGCTTCGCGGTGTCGTACGAAGTCGGGATCACGCCGGCCTTGTGCAGGAAATCGGCGGTGTTCTGCGCGTCCTTCGCGGCGGCGGCGTCGACCGGGCCGACGCGCTGGTGCGCGTTATTGAGCCAGCGGTAGGCGACGTCCGGCTCGAGCTTCGCGCGCTTGGCCCACAGGTCCGCGTATTCGCGCGGATGGCTGTCGACCCACTGGCGCGCGGCGACCACGCGCCGCAGGAAGTCGGTAATCTCCGCGCGCTTGCCGTCGACGGCCTGCTCGTTCGCCGCGACGAAGCTGAGCGCCGGCATCAGCCCCTGCGCGGTGACGACCGGCCGCGTGCCCTGCCGCAGCGCGAGCGTGCTGACGAACGGCTCCCACAGCGAAACGGCGTCGACCGAGCCGTTCGCGAGCGCGTTGGTCGCGTCGATCGGCATCAGGTATGCGTACTTGACTGCGTCGGCGCGCACGCCCGCACGTTCGAGCGCGCGCAGCACGAGCTGCTGGCTCCACGCGCCGCGCCACACGGCGATCGTCTTGCCCTGCAGGTCGGCGACCGTGCGCACCGGCGAATTCTTCGGCACGAGGATCGCGACGCCGTCGAGGCTCTGGCGCGACACGGCGATCACCTTGACCGGCGCGCCGCGCGCGGCGAGCGTGAGCAGCGCGGAATCGCCGAGGAAGCCCACGTCGATCGCATTGCCGTTGAGGCTTTCGGCCACGGGCGCGGCCGCCTGGAAGTGCTTCCACTCGATCGTGTACGGCAGGTCCTTGAGCACGCCGGACGCCTCCATCGACGCCTGGATGTTGAAGTAGTTCTGTTCACCGACGCGCAGCGTGACGGTGTCCTTCGCGATGCCCGGCTGCGCGGCGAGCGCCAGCATGAGCGCCGTGACGATTCGGCTCAGCAATGTGATCTCCTGGATGAATGGTCGGGCGGGGTTGAACCGCAGACGATACGTTTTCCGGAGTAGTAAAACAAACGCAATATTCTGCTAAGTAAAGATGCGAAAGTTTTATGAATTCGATGCGCCGCATCGCATGCGGCACGCCGCGTATTTCGAGTCATCCCTCGACAGATATTTCGTGCGCGAAATAGTTTTCGCACTATATTTCGCATGCGAAATATCCATCGAACCGAGGGCATCATGACGACCCAGTCGATCGAGTTTTCCGCCGCCGACGGCTACCCGTTGCGCGGCACGTTGTGGCGGCCGGCCGCCGAGCCGTCCGCGCTGGTGCTGATCCATCCGGCGACCGCCGTGCCGGAGCGGCTCTATGCGGGCTTCGCGCGCTACCTGACCGAGCGCGGCTTCGCGGCGCTGACCTACAACTACCGGGGCATCGACGCGTCGCGTCCGGCGCGCCTGAACCGCCTGCGTGCGCGCATGCGCGACTGGGTCGACCTCGACGTCGAGGCGGCGACCGCGTGGGCGCGGCGCGCGTTCGCCGGCGTGCCGCTGCTCGCGGTCGGCCACAGCGTCGGCGGCCACGCGATCGGCCTGTCGGCCGGGTCGCGCCACCTGCGGGCGGCGGTGATGGTCGCATCGCACGCGGGCACCACGCGGCTGATCGCGCACGCCGCCGAACGGCTGAAGGTGCGGCTGATCCTGCGCGTGCTCGGGCCGCTGACGTCCACGCTGCTCGGCTACGTGCCGGGCAGGCGGCTCGGGCTCGGCGAAGACCTGCCGGCCGGCGTGTTCCGCGAATGGAGCGGCTGGACGACGCTGCCGCGCTACTTTTTCGACGATCCGACGCTCGGCGCGGCCGAGCGGTTCGCGAAGCAACGGCTGCCGATTCTCGCGCTCGGCTTCGACGACGACCCGTGGGCGAACCCGGTGGCCATCGACCTGCTGGTAAGCTACCTGACGCATGCGGCGGTCGAGCGCCGCCAGATCGATCCGCGCGCCACCGGCAGCGGGCCGGTCGGGCACATGGGCTTCTTCCGCAGCCGGCCCGGCGCGGTGCTGTGGCCGGGCGTCGCGGACTGGCTCGCGCAGGCGCTCGACCGGCCGCACGATGCGGACCGCGCGCCCTCCTCCACGCCAGCAGGAAACCGAGCTTGAGCGACGAACGACGACTGTTTTTGCTGTTGAACATCGGCCAGCGGCGCGCGCAGCGCTGGGTCGACCGCAAGGCGGAAACCGATACGCACGCGAGCGCCGCGCAGGCCGGCGTGCTGTTCCATCTCGCGAAACACGACGGCGCGCTCGTCGGCGAAGTCGGCGCGGCGCTGCAACTGGCGCCGTCCGCGATGACGGGCCTCGCCGATCGCATGGCGAAGGCCGGCCTGCTCACGCGCCATCGCGATTCGGACGACGGGCGCGCGACCCGCCTGTTCCTCACCGACGACGGCCACGCCGCGCTGAAGAAGGCGCGCGTGCTGCTGCGCGAGCTGAACGCGAAGCTGTGCGACGGGTTCTCCGACGACGAGCTCGACGTCGTCGCGCGCTGGCTGCGCACGCTGCAGGCGCGCTTTCCGGCGGATCGCTGAACGCGAAGCGATTTGCGCAGCGATTTCGATTCGCACTTCGATTCGATTCTCCACTCGCGATACCGCGATCTTTCCCGCAATTTTTTCTGCCCGCACGCATGCGATTCCGGCAACGCTTGCCGGCTACGCTCTGTTACAAAAAATCGCCTGCTTTTCGGCGTTTTGTTGACCTACATTGCTTCCACCTCACGGCAATCGTCGAATGAGACGCACAGCGGCCGCGACAGCAACAAGAATCACAAGGAGTCTTGACCGATGCGCTGGCGGAACCCAGCGAAGGCGGATTGCGATGGCAGAAGCGGCGTACTGTCCGGCACGCACCGGCGCGAGATCCGAAGCGTCGACGCGCTGCGTTGAAGTCCAGGCGCACGCCCCGCGCGACGACGCGCGAGGCCGCAGCCTGTCAGGCCACTGCTTCCGCACGTCAATGAGGAGCAGTCCATGCGACGCATTACCCTGCCTCACCCGCTCGTTACCCGGCTGACCATTGCCGCCGCGCTCGCGTTCACGGCCGCCGCGCACGCGGAGCCCGTGCGCGTGTCCGGCCCGAGCCCGTTCGCCGCCTGCACGGCCGGCGGCCCCGGCACCGTGTACGTGAATGCCGAAGTCGAGCCGTGGCTCGCGGTCAATCCGGCCCGTCCGACCAACATGATCGGTGTCTGGCAGCAGGACCGCTGGTCGAACGGCGGCGCGCACGGCCTCGTCGCGGGCTACACGTTCGACGGCGGCGCGACCTGGGCGCAGACGCCGCAGCCGTTCAGCGCCTGCGCGCCGGGCGGGCTGCCCTACGAGCGCGCGTCCGATCCGTGGGTGTCGTTCGGGCCGGACGGCACCGCGTACTCGGTATCGATCTCGTTCAACCAGTCGAACAACAGCAACGCGGTCGGGGCGTCCGTGTCGACCGACGGCGGCCAGACGTGGAGCAGCCCGGCGCTGCTGATCGCCGACAACGAGCCGACGACGCAGTTCTTCAACGACAAGGAATCGGTGACCGCGAACCCGGTGAAGGCCGGCACCGCGTATGCGGTGTGGGATCGTCTCGAGCTGCCGAACGGCAATCCGTACGCGAACCTGCACACGCAGGCATTCCGTGGGCCGACGCTGTTCTCGAAGACGGTGGACGGCGGCAAGACGTGGAGCAAGGCGCGGGTCATCGTCCACGTGCCGTCGCGGCAGCAGACGATCGGCAACCAGATCGTCGTCGATCCGAAGAGCGGCACGCTCTACAACTTCTTCAACCTGATCCAGCCGCCGTTCAGCAAGGCCGCCGGCAAGGTCGCGTTCATCAAGTCGACCGACGACGGCGCGACGTGGACAAAGCCGCAGGTGATCGCCGGGTTGCAGACCGTCGGCGTGACCGATCCGAATACCGGCGAGCCGGTGCGCACCGGCGACATCATTCCCGAGCCCGCGATCGACCCGGCGTCGGGGCAGCTCTACGTGGTCTGGCAGGACAGCCGCTTCAACGGCGGCCACTACGACGAGATCGCGCTGTCGACGTCGACCGACGGCGGCGCGACCTGGAGCGCGCCGCTGCAGGTCAACACGCCGACGGGCCGCGCGGCGTTCAACCCGTCGGTGCGCGTCAACGAAGGCGGTGCGGTGATGGTTACCCATTACGACTTCCGCGACCTGCCGGCCGGCGACACGACGACGCTGCCGACCGGCTTCTGGCGCAAGATCTCGCTCGACGGCGGCCGCACGTTCGTCGCCGAGCGGCGCGTCGGCGGGCCGTTCGACCTGAAGGTCGCGCCGAATGCGGAGGGCTTCTTCATCGGCGACTACCAGGGCCTCGACGTGGGGCCGTCGTCGTCGTTCCATCCGTTCTTCGTGCAGACCAACTCCGGCAATCTCGCGAACCGCACGGACGTGTTCTTCGCGCCGTGACGGCCGACCGGCCGCTTCGCGGCGGCCGGTCAGGATCTTCTTCATCGCCTCGCGCCGGCGCTCGTCGGCGCATCCCCTGGCCGCAGCCGCCCGGCGCCGCGCGCGTGTCAAGCGAGGAACCCCTCGACGCGCACTTCCATCCGCCGCTGACCCAGATCAACGGTTGTCACTGCAATCATCGGCTATAACTGGACGCGTTCCGGCGAACGGGCGAGCGCATCGGTGATGCGCGGCCCGGCCCTCGCCGGGCGCCCCAGCAATGGCAACGTCACGCACGGTTGCCAACCGATAACGAGGAATCCCATGCGCCACGTTGCGCTCCCCGACCCGCCGCCTGACCGGGCGCGCACTGCCCTCGCACGGGCCGCGCGCGTTGCGGTCGCACTGACGTGCGGCGGGCTGCTGTCGGGCTGCCTGTCGCTCGCGCCGCACTACACGCGTCCGGCGCAGCCGGTGCCCGGGGCCTATCCGGCAGGCAAGGCCGACGAAGCGGCGAGCGCGACGGCCGTCCCCGATTGGCGCACGTATTTCACCGACTCGCGGCTGCGCACGCTGATCGAGCAGGCGCTCGCGAACAACCGCGACCTGCGGGTGGCCGTCGCACGGGTCGAGGAAGCGCGCGCCGTCTATGGCATCCGGCGCGCGGATCAATGGCCGTCGATCAATGCCGGCGCCGCGTACGCGCGCTTTCGCACGCCCGGCGGCCTGCTCGCGCCGTCGCCGTTCATCGGCCGGCTCTACGACGTGCAGCTCGCGGAAACGCAATGGGAACTCGACTTCTGGGGCCGCGTGCGCAACCTGAAGGACGCGGCGCGCGAACGGTATCTGGCGAGCGACGCGGCTCGCCGCGCGGTGTCGCTGAGCCTGATCACGCAGGTGGCCGACGCGTACCTGGCCGTGTGCGCATACGACGAGCGCATCGCACTGACGCGCGCGACGATCGACAGCCGGCGCGAGTCGCTGCGGATTTTCCGGCGGCGCCACGACGAAGGCGCGATCTCGCGGCTGGACCTGACGCAATCGGAAATCCTGCTGCAGCAGGCCGAATCGCTCGGCGCGCAACTGGGCCAGGCGCGCGCGAGCGCCGCGGACGCGCTGATGCTGCTGGTCGGCGCGTCGCCCGATCTGCCCGCCACGCCGCTCACGCTCGACGACCAGGCCGTGATGCCGGCGCTCGCGCCCGGGCTGCCGTCCGCGCTGCTCGAAAACCGTCCGGACGTGATCGCGGCCGAGCACCAGTTGCGCGCGGCGCACGCGAACATCGGCGCGGCGCGCGCGGCGTTCTTCCCGCGCATCGCGCTGACGAGCGCGATCGGCTCGGGCAGCAGCGAGCTGCACAAGCTGTTTACGTCCGGCACCGGCACGTGGAGCGTGATTCCGAATCTGGCGATGCCGATCTTCGACGCCGGACGCAATCGCGCCAATCTCGCGCTGTCGCAGGCGCAGCGCGACGAGGCCGTCGCGCAATACGAGAAAACCGTGCAAGGCGCGTTCCGCGACGTGTCCGACGCGCTCGCGGCGCGCGACTGGCTGGCCGAGCAGCTGCGCGTCGAACGCGCGACGCTCGCGTCGCAGACGGAGCGCGCGCGACTCGCGAAGCTGCGCTACGACAGCGGCGCGGTGCGCTTTCTCGAAGTGCTCGACGCGCAGCGCGACTTGCTGAATGCCGAGCAGCAGCTCGTGCAGACGCGCCGCGCGCTGCTGTCGAGCCGCGTCGCGCTGTACGGCGCGCTCGGCGGCGCCCCGCAGGCCGGCAACGACGCGCCGGCCCTCTCCCCTCACGTTTCGACCGATTCGGGTTCCATCCAATGAAGATGCCCAACCGCCACTATCTGATCGGGTTCGGCGCGGCCGCGCTCGTGCTCGGCGCCGCCTGGTACGGCTGGACCCTCTGGCGCGACGGCCGGGCCGACGCGGGGCTCGTGAGCGGCAACGGCCGCATCGAGGCGACCGAGATCGACGTCGCGACCAAGCTGCCCGGGCGCGTCAGCGCGATGCGGGTCGACGAAGGCGATTTCGTGAAGGCCGGCCAGCCGCTCGCCAGCATGGACGTGCTCGTGCTGCACGCGCAGCTCGACGAGGCGCGCGCGAAAGAGCAGCAGGCGTTGAACACGGCCGCGAGCGTCGATGCGCAGGTCGCGCAGCGCCGCAGCGACAAGGCGGCGGCCGAGGCGGCCGTCGTGCAGCGCGAAAGCGAGCTGGACGCCGCGCGGCGCCGGCTCGCGCGCTCCGAAACGCTGTCGCGCGAAGGCGCGTCGTCCATGCAGGAGCTCGACGACGATCGCGCCCGCGCGCGTGGCATGGAGGCGACCGTGCGGGCCGCCCGCGCGCAGGTCGATGCGGCCCAGGCCGCGATCGATGCGACGAAGGCACAGCTCGTCGCCGCGCACTCCGCCGTCGCGGCCGCGCAGGCGACCGTCGCGCGCGTGCAGGCCGACATCTCGGACAGCGAACTGACCTCGCCGCGCGACGGCCGCGTGCAGTATCGGGTGGCCGAGGCCGGTGAAGTGCTGCCGGCTGGCGGCAAGGTGCTCAACGTCGTCGACCTGTCCGACGTCTACATGACGTTCTTCCTGCCGGAGACCGTGGTCGGCAAGGTGCCGCTCGGCGCCGACGTGCGGATCGTGCTCGACGCCGCGCCGCAGTATGTGATCCCGGCGCGGGTGTCGTTCGTGTCGAGCACCGCGCAGTTCACGCCGAAGACGGTCGAGACGGCCAACGAGCGGCAGAAGCTGATGTTCCGCGTGAAGGCGCGCATCGACCGCGACCTGCTGCTGCGCCATCTCCGGCTCGTCAAGACCGGGCTGCCGGGCGTCGCGTGGCTGAAGGTCGATCCGCACGCGAGCTGGCCGGACGCGCTTGCGGTCAAGGTGCCGCAGTGACGCCCGAGCAGGACGCCACCGGCCTCATCGAGCGTGAGCCGGTCGCGACCGGCGGTGCCGACGGCGGCGTGATCCGCCTGTCCGGCGTGACGCTGCGCTATGGCGCGGCGTGCGCGCTCGACGGCGTGACGCTCGCGGTGCCCGCCGGGCGCATGATCGGGCTGATCGGCCCGGACGGCGTCGGCAAGTCGAGCCTGCTCGCGCTCGCGTCGGGCGCGCGGGCGATCCAGCAAGGCCAGGTGAGCGTGCTCGGCGGCGACATGGCGTCGGCCGCGCACCGCGATCGCGTGTGCGGCCGGATCGCGTACATGCCGCAGGGCCTCGGCAAGAACCTGTATGCGACGCTGTCGGTCGAGGAAAACCTGCAATTCTTCGCGCGGCTGTTCGGCCACGACGCGGCCGAGCGCCGGCGCCGGATCGACAGCCTGACGCGCAGCACCGGCCTCGATCCGTTCCTCGACCGCCCGGCCGGCAAGCTGTCGGGCGGCATGAAGCAGAAGCTCGGCCTGTGCTGCGCGCTGATCCACGATCCCGACCTGCTGATCCTCGACGAGCCGACGACCGGCGTCGACCCGCTCGCCCGCGCGCAGTTCTGGGAGCTGATCGGCCGGATCCGCGCGGCGCGCCCGACGATGAGCGTGGTGGTCGCGACCGCTTACATGGACGAGGCGCAGCGCTTCGACTGGCTGATCGCGATGGACGCCGGCCGCGTGCTGGCCACCGGCACGCCTGACGAGCTGCTCGCGCGCACCGGCTGCGACCGGCTCGAATCGGCGTTCATCGCGCTGCTGCCGGACGAGAAGCGGCGCGGCTACGTGCCGGTGCGGGTGACGCCGCTGCAGGCGGACGACGCCGCCGGCTACGCGATCGAGGCGCACGACCTGACGATGCGGTTCGGCGATTTCGTCGCGGTCGATCACGTGAGCTTCCGGATCCGGCGCGGCGAGATCTTCGGCTTTCTCGGCTCGAACGGCTGCGGCAAGTCGACGACGATGAAGATGCTGACCGGCCTGCTGCCCGCGACCGAGGGCGACGCGAAGCTGTTCGGCCGGCCCGTCGCGGCCGGCGACATCAACACGCGCCGCCGGGTCGGCTACATGTCGCAGGGCTTCTCGCTGTACGGCGAGCTGACCGTGCGGCAGAACCTCGTGCTGCATGCGCGCCTGTTCGGCGTGCCGGAGGCGGAGGTCGCCGCGCGCGTGGCCGAGATGACCGCGCGCTTCGGCCTGGCCGACGCGCTCGACGCGCTGCCCGAGCGCCTGCCGCTCGGCATGCGGCAGCGGCTGTCGCTGGCGGTCGCGATGGTGCACAAGCCGGAACTGCTGATTCTCGACGAGCCCACTTCCGGCGTCGATCCGGTGGCGCGCGACAGTTTCTGGCAGTTGATGATCGAGCTGGCGCGGCGCGACCGCGTGACGATCTTCATCTCGACGCACTTCATGAACGAGGCCGAGCGCTGCGACCGCATTTCGCTGATGCATGCGGGCCGCGTGCTCGCGAGCGATGCGCCCGCCGAGCTGGTGCGGCAGCGCGGCGCGGCCACGCTCGAGGAAGCATTCATCGGCTACCTCGTCGACGCGCAACGCGCGGGCGACGCACCGCAGGCCGCGCCGAACGATGCTTCATGGGATGCCGGCGGGGATGCCGGCGCGCCGCCGTCCATCGCGGCCGCCCGGCCCGCGCCGCGCTTCAGTCTCGCGCGCGCCGGCAGCTATACGTGGCGCGAAGTGCTGGAGCTGCGCCGCGACCCGGTGCGCGCGACGCTCGCGCTGCTCGGCTCGCTGGTGCTGATGTGCGTGATCAGCATCGGCATCAGCCTCGACGTCGACAACCTCACGTTCGCGGTGCTGGATCGCGACCAGACGATGCTCAGCCAGGGCTACACGCAGAACATCGCCGGTTCGCGCTACTTCGTGCAGCGCGACGCGCTGACGGGCTACGACGACCTCGACCGGCGCATGCGCAGCGGGCAGCTTTCGCTCGCGATCGAGATTCCGCCGGATTTCGCGCGGGACGTCGCGCGCGGCCGGCGCGTGCAGATCGGCATGTGGATCGACGGCGCGATGCCGCTGCGCGCGGAGACGATCCGCGGCTACGTGGTGGGCATGCACGAGAACTGGCTGCGCGACGAGGCGAAACGCCGGCTCGGCGTGTCGCTCGCGCCGGCGGTCGAGATTGCGGTGCGCTATCGCTACAACCCCGACGTGAAGAGCCTGCCCGCGATGATTCCGGCCATCATGCCGATGCTGCTGCTGATGCTGCCGGCGATGCTGACCGCGCTCGCCGTCGTGCGCGAGCGCGAGCTCGGCTCGATCGTCAACCTGTACGTGACGCCCGTCACGCGCACCGAATTCCTGATCGGCAAGCAGGCGCCGTACATCGTGCTCGCGATGCTGAACTTCCTGCTGATGGTGGTGCTCGCCGATCTCGCGTTCGGCGTGCGGATCAAGGGCAGCTTCGCGACGCTGCTGCTCGCCGTGCTGATCTTCAACGTGGTGGCGACCGGCGTCGGGCTGCTCGCGTCCACGTTCACGCGCAGCCAGATCGCGGCGATCTTCATGACGATCATCGGCACGCTGATCCCGGTCGTGCAGTTCTCCGGGCTGCTCACGCCGCTGTCGTCGCTCGAAGGCGCCGGCAAGTGGATCGGCACGCTCTATCCGGCCACCTACATGCTCGCGATCAGCCGCGGCGTGTACAACAAGGCGCTCGGCCTCGCCGACCTGTGGCCGCAGTTCTGGCCGATGCTCGCGTCGGTGCCGGTCCTGCTGGCCGCCACCGTCGCGCTGCTCCGCAAGCAGGAAACCTGACCATGCAGCGTCTGCTCACGATCTACCGGCTCGGCGTCAAGGAACTGTGGAGCCTCGCGCGCGACCCGATCATGCTCGTGCTGATCGTCTACACGTTCAGCGCGTCGATCTACGCGGCCGCCACCGCGCGGCCCGACACGCTGCACAAGGCGCCCATCGCGATCGTCGACGAGGACGCGTCGCCGCTGTCGGCGCGCATCGCGTCCGCGTTCTTTCCGCCGCAGTTCACGCTGCCCGCGATGGCCGGCGCCGCGTCGGCCGATCGCGGCCTCGACGACGGCGACTACACGTTCGCGCTCGACATCCCGCCGAACTTCCAGCGCGACGTGCTGGCCGGACGCCCGGCGACGATCCGCCTCGACGTCGACGCGACGCGGATGAGCCAGGCGTTCACCGGCAGCGGCTACGTGCAGCAGATCGTGTCGGGCGAGATCGACGCGTTCGTGCGCCGCTATCGCGGCGGCCCCGACCTGCCGGTCGATCTCGCGGTGCACATGCGCTTCAACCCGAATCTCGACGAGGTGTGGTTCGGCGCGCTGATGGAAGTCATCAACAACGTCACGATGCTGTCGATGATCCTCACGGGCGCGGCGCTGATCCGCGAGCGCGAGCACGGGACGATCGAGCACCTGCTCGTGATGCCCGTCACCCCCGCCGAGATCATGCTCGCGAAAGTCTGGTCGATGGGGCTCGTCGTGACGGTGGCGGCGCTGGCGTCGCTCGTGTTCGTCGTGCGCGGCGCGCTGCAGGTGCCGATCGCGGGCTCGCTCGGGCTGTTCGTCGCCGGCATGGCGCTGCACCTGTTCGCGACGACGTCGATGGGGATCTTCCTCGCGACGCTCGTGCGCAGCATGCCCCAGTTCGGGATGCTGCTCGTGCTGGTGCTGCTGCCGCTGCAACTGCTGTCCGGCGGGCTCACGCCGCGCGAGAGCATGCCGCAGGCGGTGCAGGACGTGATGTTCGCCGCGCCGACGACCCATTTCGTCGAGCTTGCGCAGCGCATCCTCTATCGGGGCGCGGGCCTCGACGCGGTGTGGCCGCAGTTCGCGCTCCTGCTCGCGATCGGCGGCGTGCTGTTCCTGCTGTCGCTGAAGCGGTTCCGCCTGACCATCAGCCGGATGGCGTGACGGGCCGCCCGCCCGTGGTGGTCGCCCCGGGCGGGCGCGGGCGTCAGTGCATCTCGGTCAGCACGACGCGGCCGTCGACCTGCCCCGCGCGCAGCTTCGCGAACACGTCGTTGATGTTGCCGAGCCGGTCGCGGTGGATGTGCGCGCGCACGAGCCCGTCCGCCGCGAAGTCGAGCGACTCCTGCAGGTCGCGCCGCGTGCCGACGATCGAGCCGCGCACCGTGATGCCGTTCAGCACGGTCGAGAAGATCGGCAGCGGGAAATCGCCCGGCGGCAGCCCGTTCAACGCGACCGTGCCGCCACGCCGCACCATCCCGAGCGCCTGCGCGAACGCGCTTCTCGACACCGCCGTGACGAGCACGCCGTGCGCGCCGCCGATTTCCTTCTGAAGCACCGCGGCCGGATCGGCGCTCGACGCGTCGACGGTCAGCTCAGCGCCAAGCTGCTTCGCGAGCGCGAGCTTGTCCGGCGCGATGTCGATCGCCGCGACGTGCAGCCCCGTCGCGCGCGCGT
Organism: Burkholderia sp. MSHR3999; assembly: GCF_000833595.1. Taxonomy (NCBI): domain Bacteria; kingdom Pseudomonadati; phylum Pseudomonadota; class Betaproteobacteria; order Burkholderiales; family Burkholderiaceae; genus Burkholderia; species Burkholderia sp. MSHR3999. The sequence continues at coordinate 1,350,486 of NZ_JRFO01000007.1, read as the reverse complement.
ACTGCACGGCGACGTGCCCGAGGCCGCCGATTCCGGAGATCGCGATCCATTGGCCGGGGCGCGTATCGGTGACGCGAATCCCCTTGTAGACCGTCACGCCCGCGCACAGGATCGGCGCGATTTCGTCGAACGCGACCTGCGCCGGCAGGTGGCCGACGTAGTCCGGATCGGCGAGCACGTATTCCGCATAGCTGCCGTTCACCGAATAGCCGGTGTTCTGCTGCCCGTGGCACAGCGTTTCCCAGCCCGAGTAGCAGTGTTCGCAATGTCCGCAGGCCGTATACAGCCACGGCACGCCGACCCGGTCGCCCTCGCGCACGTGCGTGACGCCCGCGCCTACCGCCGCGACCACGCCCACCCCTTCGTGGCCCGGAATGAACGGCAGCGACGGCTTGACGGGCCAGTCGCCGTCGGCCGCATGCAGGTCGGTATGGCAGACGCCGCACGCTTTGATGTTGACGAGGATCTGGCCCGGGCCCGGCGTCGGCACCGGCACTTCCTCGATGCGCAACGGTTCGCCGAAGGCGTGCACTACGGCGGCTTTCATGGTGTGCGTCATGCGTCGCTCCTGATGGATCAATGAGCGAACCAGTATCCGCACGCGGAATCGGGGACGGTTGACGTGTGTCAACGAGGCGGAAAGGCGCGATGCGGACGCGGCACCCGGTCGCGCAACGATACTTAAGCGATGGCTTGACTTTTTCGCGGACGCACCATAACTTAAGCGAATGATTGAGTATTCGGAACAACTTGACAGGGCCTTCCACGCGCTCGCGGATGCGACGCGCCGGGGGATGCTCGAGCGCCTGTCGCGCGGGCCGGCGTCGGTGAGCGAACTGGCCGAGCCTTACGGCACGTCCCTCGCCGCGATCCATCAGCACGTGCAGGTGCTCGAGGCGAGCGGGCTCGTCGTGACGGAAAAGCGCGGGCGCGTCCGCGAATGCCGGATCTCCAGCGAGGCGGTCCAGCGCGTAGAAAACTGGCTGAGCGAGCGTCGCCTCCTCTGGGAGAGCCGCTTCGACCGCCTTGGCAAACTGCTTGAAAGCGATGAACGCAAAGGAGACGAATGATGACGGAAACCCCGTTTTTCCACGGCACGTTTACGCTGAGCCGCGTGTGGGCGGCCCGGCCCGACCGGGTGTTCGCCGCGTGGTCCGATCCGGACCTCAAGGCCCAGTGGTTCACCGGCCCGGCCGAGCGCTGGACGCTGCTGCGCCGCTCGATGGATTTTCGGGTGGGCGGCGCCGAGGTGCTGGAAGGCCGCTTCGACGAAAGCGGCATGGAGACGCTGTTCGAGGCCCGCTATCACCTGATCGAGCCGGCCCGGCGCCTCGTCTACAGCTACGATCTCCATCACTCGGGGCGCTTTCATTCGGTCACGTTGTCGAGTCTCGAACTCGAACCTCAAGGAGACGGGACGCGCGTCTCCTACACCGAGCAGATCGTGTTCCTGGACGGCAAGGACGGCACCGCCGATCGCCGCCAAGGGAGCGCATTCATGTACGACGCAATCGAGAACGTCCTTCGATCATCGGGAGCCATGCTATGACGGTCGAACTTTACGGGCACCCGTTCGCGTCGTTCGTCTGGAAGCCGCTGATCGCGCTCTACGAGCGCGAGGTGGCCTTCACGCTCCGGATGGTCGATCCCGATCATCCGGACAACCAGGCGCGCATGGCGGCGCTCTCGCCCACCGGGCAATTTCCGGCGCTGGTCGACGGGGACACGGCGATCACGCAGAGCAACGCCGTGATCGAGTATCTCGACCTGTTTCATGGCAACGGCGGGCCGATGGTGCCGGCGGACCCGCGCGAGGCGCTGGACGCGCGGATGATGGCCGACGTGTTCGACGATTACGTCAACGCGCCGATGCAGCGGATCGTCGGCGACGCGTTGCGCGCGGAAGACGAGCGGGACCCGCGCGGCGTTGCCGACGCGCATGCGCTGCTCGATCGCAGCTACGCATGGCTGGACGCGCGTCTGCAGGCGAAGGAATGGGCCGCGTGCGGCCGCTTCACGATTGCGGATTGCGCCGCCGCGCCGGCGCTGTTCTATGCGGATTGGGTTCATCCGATTTCGGAGCGTCATGCCGCGCTCGCTGCATACCGGGCGCGGCTGCTGTCCCGCCCGTCCGTGGCACGCGTCGTCGACGAGGCGCGGCCGTATCGGCGCTTCTTCCCGTTGGGCGCGCCCGAGCGCGACTAGCCGGGCGGCGGCTTTCTGCGAACGACGCGCATTTGTCGCGCGAGACCGTCGCGCTCATTATCACTTTCGTGCTGCCGGCGACGCATTGTCTTGCCGACAAGTGCGCCCGGGGTTAATGACAAGCCGCTTGACCAGGCTATCGAGTTAGGCTTTGCCGTCGAACAGCGTGGCATGTCCCTGGGCATCGTCCCAGCCGGAAACCTCAAACAAAACGATGCCTTTCTTGCTGGCGATGGCGGCAATTCAACGGCCATATTTCAAGATTGGAATATCTCAATTTTAAGGTCGTGCCGGTTTACTGAGCGGACTTGTCACCAATCAACGTTTCCAAGGAAAAAGGAATCCGCGTGTCCCGCCGGTCCTGCGTCGCGGCGTCGCGTGGCCTCAAGCGCGATCAGACGAACACGCCGGGTTGTCGTTTTGCGATGATATAACGTATCATCACGACCGCTTGACGTACCGCCTCGAGATCAGCCGGGGCGCCCAAAGCGTGCTTCTACGGGGGTACTGCGCGCAGCAAATGCAACAATATATCGTTGCTGCGCGATGTCCCCGTTTGACTCCCCTTCGACAAGATTCATCGACCATGCGCGACCACCCTCGTCACCCGCTTCGCCCACTCTCCCCGCTTTCCCTGATGCTGCTCGCCGGCTTGGCCCACGGCCAGGCCGATACGCGGCCCGCAGCGCCCGGCCAGTCCGGCGATCGCCCGCTCGCGCCGATCTTCGTGACCGCGAACCCGCTCGGCGATGCGCAACTGATCGCGCCGACCGCCCAACTGTCGGGCGACGCGCTGACGCGCCGTCAGGCCGATTCGCTCGGCGAGACGCTGAACGGCCTGCCCGGCGTATCGACGACGACCTACGGCCCGATGGTCGGCCGCCCGATCATCCGCGGCATGGACGGCGACCGGATCCGGCTGCTGCAGAACGGCGTCGCCGCCTACGACGCGTCGTCGCTGTCGTACGACCACGCGGTGCCGCAGGACCCGCTGACGATCGAGCGCGTCGAGATCGTGCGCGGCCCGGCCGCGCTGCTGTATGGCGGCAACGCGGTCGGCGGCGTGGTCAACACGATCGACAACCGCATCCCGCGCGACGCGATCGAAGGCGTGACGGGCGCGGTCGATGCGCGCTACGGCGGCGCGAACACGGTGCGCGCGGGCGCCGCGCAGGTCGAGGGCGGCAATGGCCGCTTCGCGTTCCACGTCGATGCGTTCGATCGCGAGACGAGCAAGCTGCGGATTCCCGGCTACGCGCGCAGCGACGCACAGCGCGCGCTCGACGATCCGGACCGGCCGCAGCCATACGGCAACGTGCCGAACAGCGACGGCCGCGTGCACGGCGGCTCGGTCGGCGCGTCGTACACGTGGGCGGACGGCTTCACCGGGCTGTCGTACAGCGGCTACGAATCGAACTACGGCTCGGTCGCCGCAGACGACGTGCGCCTGAAGATGCGCCAGGAGCGCCTCGCGCTCGCGTCCGAAGTGCGCAACCTGAGCGGGCCGTTCTCGCAGCTGAAGTTCGATTTCGCATACACCGACTACCGGCACAAGGAGGTCGACCACGGCGAAACCGCGACGATGTTCCGCAATCGCGGCTACGAGGCGCGCATCGAGGCCCGCCACCGCAAGATCGGCCCGTTCGAGGGCGCGCTCGGCGTGCAGTTCGGCCAGAACCGCTTCTCCGCGCTCGGCGACGAAACGCTCGTGCCGAGCACGCGCACGACGAGCGTCGCGCTGTTCGGGCTCGAGGAATGGAAGGTGTCGGACGCGCTGAAGCTGAGCGTCGGCGGCCGCTACGAGCACGTCAAGCTGCAGCCCGACCCGGCCGGCGCCGAGAAATTCGCCGGCGCGCAGCCGCGCGACGTCAACGCGGGCAGCGTGTCCGCCGGCGCGCTGTTCTCGCTGACGCCGGTGTGGTCGGTCGCGGCGAACGTCGCGTACACCGAGCGCGCGCCGACGTTCTACGAGCTGTATTCGAACGGCCCGCACGACGCGACCGGCCAGTTCCTGATCGGCAACCCGAATGCATCGAAGGAAAAGGCGGTGTCGACCGACCTGTCGCTGCGCTACGCGAGCGGGCCGAACCGCGGCAGCGTCGGCGTGTTCTACAACCGTTTCTCGAACTACCTGACCGAGTTCAATACGGGCCGCATCGTCGACAGCGACGGCGACCCGGTCGCGCCGGGCACGGACGGCGCGCTGTCCGAGGCGGTCTACCGCGGCGTGCGCGCCGAGTTCTACGGCGTCGAGCTCGACGGCAAGTGGCGCGCGTTCGCGCGGCGCGGCCACACGGTCGACCTCGAGCTGACCGCCGACTATACGCATGCGCGCAACGTCGACACCGGCCAGCCGCTGCCGCGCATCGCACCGCTGCGCACGACGCTCGCGGCCGACTACGGCTACGGGCCGTTCGGCGCGCGCGCGCAGGTCACGCATGCGTGGTCGCAGCATCGCGTGCCGGACAACGACCTGCCGACCGCCGGCTACACGTCGCTCGGCGTGATGCTGACCTACAAGTTCCGCGTCGGCGCGACGCGCTGGCTCGCGTATCTGCGCGGCGACAACCTGACGAACCAGGACATCCGCTACGCGAGCTCGGTGGTGCGCGACTTTGCGCCGGAAGGCGGCCGCAGCGTGATGGCCGGCTTGCGGACGACGTTCTGACGTCACGGCCCGCGGCCGCTTCCGCCGAGCAGGGCCGCGGGATCGAGCAGGTCAGCGTCGCGATCACGCAGATGGATCAGACGACGCAGCAGAACGCGGCGCTCGGGGCGCAGGGACACGAGCTGAGCGAGACGGTCGCCGCGTTTCGGCTGCCGGCCGGCGAGCGGGCGCCGTCGAGCGCCAGTCCGGATGCAGCCGGCGCTTGGCGTGCGCTTGCTGCGTGACGAGGTTCGCGATGATTGGCGCGCGCGGCTTGCATGCATGCCGCGCGCCCGTCACGCCACGTCGGACGAACGCGTGTCGCAAGGAGAATCGTTCTGCACGCGACGTACACGTAAACGCGTAAACGCGCATGCGTGGAAGCCTCGCGTTTCGCGAACCCCTTGCGCATGGACTGTCACGCGCCCTTTCGCCGTTCATATCGCACTGCCGGCATTCGTCCTACCGTGGACGAATTGCGTTTGATCAAAATCAATCTCCGCGCGCTTCATAAAGTGTCCTCATTGCCGGAACGAAAGCGCCGCCATGGTCGAACAACCGCTGTCCGCCGCCGTGCTCGCCGATCGCTATGCGCGCGCCGGCGAGACGACGCGCGCGGCGATTTTCCGGCGGGTCGCGCATGCGCTCGCGCTCGCCGAGCCGATGGCGTCGCGCGCGCGCGTCGAGCAGCTGTTCTATCGCAACATGCAGCGCGGCGCGATCGGCGCCGGACGCATCATGGCCAACGCGGGCACCGGCGCGGAAGGGACGATGGTCAACTGCTTCGTGCATCCGGTCGCGATGCCCGGCGTCGCCTCGCTCGCCGCCGTGCACGCGGCGCTCGCGCAGGCGCTCGACGAGGCGCGCATCACGCTGCTGATGGGCGGCGGCGTCGGCTACGATTTTTCCCCGCTGCCGCCGGCCACGGCCTATGAGCGGCGCGGCGCCGACACGCCGGACGTCTGCGCGGCGATCGACCGCTTCGACATCGTGTGCCGCGCGCTGCCTTACGCGGGCCCGCGTCGCGGCGCGCAGATGGCGGTCCTGCGCTGCGATCATCCCGACATCGTCGAATTCGTCGAAGCAAAGCATGGCCGGCGGCGCTGGCCGACCTTCAGCCTCGCGGTGGGCGTGACCGACGCCTTCATGGAAGCGGTCGCCGGCAACCTGCCGTGGACGTTGCGGCACCGCGTGCCGCCCTGCTCGCCCGACTGCACGCAGACCGCGCTGCCGGACGGCAGCTGGACCTACGCGACGGTGCCCGCGCGTGCGCTGTGGCATGTGATCGTCAACGAAGCGCGCGACAGCTCCGAGCCGCGGCTGCTGTTTCTCGACACGATCGACGCGGCCGATTCGCTGCGCGCGCGCGAGCGCATCGATGCGACGGACCCATGCAGCGAGCAGCCCTTGCCCGCGTACGGCAGCAGCGTGCTCGGGCCGATCGACCTGTCCCGGTTCGTGCGCCATCCGTTCGGCGTCGACGGCAAGCCGCAATTCGATTTCGTGGCATTCGCCGACGCGGTGCGCGTGCAGGTGCGCATGCTCGACAACGCGATCGACCTGACCGTGTGGCCGCTCGCCGCGCATGCGCGCGAAGCGCATGAGAAACGGCGCATCGGCGTCGGCGTGACGGGGCTCGCCGATGCGCTGACGATGCTGCGTCTGCGCTACGACTGCGGCGCCGCGCGCATGGTCGCGCGCGAGATCGCGCTGACGATGCGTCACCACGCGTTTTCCGCGTCGGCGTCGCTGGCGGCCGAGCGCGGCGTGTTTCCCGCGTACGACGCCGCCGACTATCTCGACGGCGCCGCGCATCGCGCGCCGCTGCCGGTCACCGTGCGCGAGACGATCGCGCGTCACGGGCTGCGCAACAGCCACCTGATGTCGTTCGCGCCGGCGGGCAGCGTGAGCGTCGCGTTCGGCGACAACTGCTCGCACGGCATCGAGCCCGCGATCGACTGGGTCGAGCGCCGCGAAGTGCGCACCGGCGACAACCACCTGCATGCGATTCGTGCGGAGAATCACGCGTACCGGCTGTTTCGTCAGCTGCATGGCGAGCACGCGCCGCTGCCCGATTATTTCGTGAAGGCGGCGGACATCGCGCCGGCCGATCACGTGTCGATGCTCGCCGCGCTGCAGCCCTGCGTCGACGCGGCGATCTCGAAAACGGTCAACGTCGATCGGCGCTGCTCGCTCGCGCAAATCGACGCGCTGTTCTTCGCCGCGTGGCGCGAGCGCCTGAAAAGCATCAGGATCTTCCGCCCCGATCCGACGTTCCCGTCAGTGTTCCCCGGCGGCGCGTTCGGGCAGACGGATGCGCATCCGTGCTGACGCGGCGCGCCGCACCGGCGTACATGCAGACTTTTAAAACCGATGAATGCCGAGTATCCTAAAAAAAGCACCTCCGGCCGGGCGACGAGTCGCATCCCTCGACACCAGCTCGGCCGACGCGGCCCCATCGCGCGCATCGAGCCGATGGCGGCGGTTGTCGCGCGCCGTGGCCGCACAGGCACGTTCCCCATCATTCGTCAGGAGAGCTGGTGAGCCGTCTCGTCGTCGTTTCCAATCGCATCGCAGATCCACGTAAAGCCGCTGCAGGCGGCCTCGCCGTCGCAGTGCGCGACAGCCTGCAGGAAACCGGCGGCGTATGGTTCGGCTGGAGCGGCCGGTTGCGCGGCGAGGACGACCATCCCGGCCGCGGCGACGACGTGCAGATCCAGAACGTCGGCGGCATTCAGCTCGCGACGATCGACCTCGATCCGCAAGACTACGACGCGTACTACCTCGGCTATTCGAACAACGTGCTGTGGCCGGTGTTTCACTACCGGCTCGACCTCGCGCAATTCGACCGACGTTTCGCGGACGGCTATCGCCGCGTCAACCAGCTCTTTGCGCGCAAGCTCCACCCGCTGCTGCGCCCCGACGACGTCGTGTGGGTGCACGACTATCAGCTGATTCCGCTCGCGGCCGAACTGCGCGCGATCGGCTGCACGAACCCGATCGGCTTCTTCCTGCACATTCCGATGCCGCCGCCGCCGATCATGGCGGCGATCCCGGAGCACGAGTGGCTGATGCGCTCGCTGTTCGCGTACGACCTCGTCGGCTTCCAGACGGAAAGCGACCTGCTGCACTTCGAGCACTACGTCGAGGCGGAAGCCGGCGCGGCGCGCCTGCCCGACGGCCGGCTGCGCGCGTTCGGCCGCACGTTGTCGGCGGGCGCGTTTCCGATCGGCATCAACGTCGACGAATTCGCGTCGCTCGCGGGCGACCGCGACGGCATCGCGATGTTCGAACGGATGCGCGACGAGTATTCGCGCCGCCAGCTGCTCGTCGGCGTCGACCGCCTCGATTACACGAAGGGCCTGCCGCAGCGCGTGCACGCGTTCCGCCAACTGCTCGAGCAGTATCCGGAGAACCGCAATCGCGCGACGCTGATCCAGATCGCCGCGCCCAGCCGCGAGGATCTCGGCGCCTACGACGACCTGCGGCGCGAGATGGACAGCCTGTGCGGCGCGATCAACGGCGACTACGGCGAGCTCGAATGGATGCCGATGCGCTACATCCATCGCACGGTCGCGCGCCGGCGGCTGCCGGGCCTCTATCGCGCGAGCCGCGTCGCGCTCGTCACGCCGCTGCGCGACGGGATGAATCTCGTCGCGAAGGAATTCCTCGCCGCGCAGGACGGCACCGATCCGGGCGTGCTCGTGCTGTCGCGCTTCGCGGGCGCGGCCGAGCAGCTGAAGGAAGCGCTGCTCGTCAATCCGTACGACACGCAAGGCACCGCGCAGGCGATCCAGCGCGCGCTCACGATGTCGATCGACGAGCGCCGGCAGCGCCACGCGGCGCTGATGGCGACCGTGCGCAAGTATGACGTGCACTGGTGGCGCACGCGCTTTCTCGACGCGCTCGCCGATGCGTCGGAGGTCGCCGCCGCGGCCCAGCCGTGATGCGACCGCATGCCGTGCGGCATGTCCGGCGTTACAGGCTCGTCTGCACGTCCGCGAGCACCGCGCCGTTCACGTCGCACACGTCCACCGAGACCGGAATGCCCGCGCGCACGCTTTCCGTGACGACGCAATACGCATCGAACTGCTCGAGCGCGCGCGACGCCTGCGCGAGATCGGCCCACGCCTTGCCGATCGTCAACTGCACCGCCATCGAGCCGACCCGCACGCGCCCGGTTTCGTTCTGCACCATGTCGACGTCGATATGCGCGGCGACCGGCTGCGGATCGATGCGTTGTTTCTCCAGCGCGAACAGCAGGCTCGCCGCGAGACAATGCGCGACCGACGCCGCCAGCAGGCGCACCGGGTTCGGCCCGCTGCCGAGGCCGAGCGGCGGCGGCTCGTCGGTCAGCATCACGGGCAGGTCCGTGCCGGTAAACCGGACCTCGAAATGGAAGCGTTCGCGTTGCGCGACGTCGACCGACACACGCTCTTCGCTCATGGCGACTCCGTCGAAATCGTAAGGATCGGCGCGCCGCTCGCGCCGGATGCCGACGAGCGCCCTGACGGGCGATCAGCGCATTCCGGCGTCGGACCGGCGCGCCGACCGTCAATGATCGGGTTTATGCGGCGCGCCGTACGTCATGAAATCGTGCACGTCGGCGGTCGCGTCACCGGGGCCGTTCGCGGCGCCCGGTTCCGCTTCGGCGCCGGGCGCCGCGCGCGGCGGCGTGGCGTCGGGCGGCGCGATCAGCGCCTGCAGCGCGTCGCGTTCGAGGACTTCGCATTCGAGCAGGCGCCGCGCGATCCGCTCGAGCGCGTCGCGATGCTCGGCGAGCGTCGCGGCGACCCGCGCGTGCGCGTCGGCGAGCAGCGCGCGCACTTCGTCGTCGATCAACTGCGCGGTGTGCTCGCTGCAGCGCCCTTCGCCGGCGTTCCACGCGCCGGGCAGGCCCGCGCGCGGCGCGCCGTCGTCGAACGTCGCGAGGCCGATGCTCTCGCTCATCCCGTATTGCATGACCATGTGGCGCACCATCGCGGTCGCGCGTTCGAGATCGTTCTGCGCGCCCGTCGACACGTCGCCGAACACCAGCTCCTCGGCGACCCGCCCGCCGAGCAGCGCATCGAGCCGGTCGAGCAGCTCGCTCTTGCGCAGCACGTAGCGGTCCTCGGTCGGCACCTGCTGCGTATAGCCGAGCGCCGCGACGCCGCGCGGGATGATCGACACTTTCTTCACCGGGTCGCAATGCGTGCGGCATTGCGCGACGAGCGCATGCCCGGCCTCGTGATAGGCGATCGTCACCTTTTCCTGCTCGTTCATCACGCGGCTCTTGCGCTCCATGCCGGTCATCGCGCGATCGATCGCCTCGTCGAAATCGATCATCTCGATCTCCGGCTTGCCGTGCTCCGCCGCGTGCAGCGCGGCCTCGTTGACCACGTTCGCGAGATCCGCGCCGACGAAGCCCGGCGTGCGCGACGCCAGCTCGGCGAGATCGACGCCGGCCGCGAGCTTCACGCGCTTCACGTGCACGCCGAGGATCTGCCTGCGGCCGTTGAGATCGGGCCGGTCGATCGCGATGTGCCGATCGAAGCGGCCCGGGCGCAGCAATGCGGGATCGAGGATTTCGGGCCGGTTGGTCGCGGCCATGATGATCACGCCGGAATTGGCCTGGAAGCCGTCCATCTCGACGAGCAGCTGGTTCAGCGTCTGTTCGCGCTCGTCGTTGCCGGACATCATGCCGACGCCGCGCACCTTGCCGAGCGCGTCGAGCTCGTCGACGAACACGATGCACGGCGCCTTCTGCTGCGCCTGCTCGAACAAGTCGCGCACGCGCGCCGCGCCGACGCCGACGAACATCTCGACGAACGCCGAGCCGCTGATCGAGAAGAACGGCACCGCCGCCTCGCCGGCGACCGCGCGCGCGAGCAGCGTCTTGCCGGTGCCCGGCGCGCCGACGATCAGCACGCCCTTCGGGATCTTGCCGCCGAGCCGCTGGTAGCGCTCCGGGTTGCGCAGGAACGCGACGAGCTGCTGCAGCTCGGCCTTCGCCTCGTCGATGCCCGCGATGTCGTCGAACGTGATGCCGGTCGCCTGCTGCATGTACACGCGCGCCTGGCTCTTGCCCATGCCGCTGAAGTCCTGCAGCCCGCCCCGCCGTCGCAGCATCATGTTCCAGATGAACACGAAGCCGATCAGCGGCAGCACCCACGACGCGAGCGCCGCGAGCCAGCTCGTGTCCGGCGTGCCGTGATAGCGGATGCCGGCGGCGCTCAGCGTGTCGACCAGGTGTTCGTCGGTGACGCGGTTGGTCGAGAAGCGCCACGGCGCGCCGGCCTCCTTCACGACGGACGTCTCGGAAGCCGGCAGCATCGCGCCGGCCTCGGGCATCTTCAGCGTGCCCGAGATCGACGCCTGGCCGATCTCGAGATCGTCGACGAGCCGCGCGGCGACGAGCCGATGGAAGTCGCTGTACGCGATCGGCGTCGACGTCGGGTGCAGCATCAGCAGCTGCACCGCGAACAGGATGAAGAATCCGATCGCGATCAGCAGGCCGGGATAGTCGAATTTCTTGTCCATGGCATCGAGCCGGCCGCGCGTGCGCGGCGTGTCGCTTCTCCTACGCGTCCGCGCGCATCCATTCGGCCCGCAGCATGCCTTCGCCGTCCGGGTAATGCAGCGTCAGCTTGCCGTGGTGGGCGCGCAGCATGGCCTTGCCCAGGCGCCGCAGCAGGTGCACGCCGGTGGTGCGGACCGTCAGCGACGCATCGCCGTCGTCGATTTCCATGATCCGCTCGAGCGGATGCTGGCGGGTTTCGTCATCCGCCTGATGATTGAGGAGCGCGAGAATGTCCGCGCGGCGAGGGTTCAGGTACGCGCCGCTCAGGATCAGTTCGCCGGCCGGCGCATGGTCCTCGGTGCGCTTGCAGGCCGGGCACTGCTGCGCCTTCGCGTCGACGGGCGCGTCGTGCCAGGTCCAGCGGCCGTCGTCGTAGGATGCGCCGCACGTGGTGCAACGGGTCGCGGTCTTGAGCCGCTTCGGCGCGTGATAGCTGTCGTCGGTATGCGCGGGCGGCCGCTGGTCGTGCCGCATCGCCGACTGTCCGGGAGTGGAGTTCGAGTGGTTCATCGTCGCCTCGTTTCGTCAAATGAATGGGCGCTTGCGCGTTCGCGCGACCCTGCACCGGCCGGCGATCGCGCGCCCTTGACCGACTCTGTCGCGCCGCATGCCGCGGTTTCGTCTGCGCGGCCGGCGATGCCGGTCCGCAATTGCATGCAGCTCGTAAATCCAGTCTAGTTCGCGGTCGCCGGTCACGCGAACGCGGGCGCCGCGGCGCGATTCGTCGGACCTGACCTTTCAACTCCGACCCTCGCCGCGTTATAGTCGCGTTCGTGACAGTTTTGTGACAATGCGGCGCGCCGCGGCGGTTCCGGCGCGCAGCCGTGCATCGAATGACAACATCCATCCGCCCATCCGAGGAGCACACGACGTGAACGACACCCCCGCCCGGCCCGACGGCCTTCCCGACGATCCCGACCGCCGCCGCGTGCTCGGCGGCATCGCCGCGCTCGGTGCGAGCGTCGCCGGCGTTGCGCTGACCGGCTGCGAAACCTCGCCGCCGCGCTCGGCCGCCGATCTCCGGCTCGACGACGCGCTGCGCCACCACGTGCGCAACATCGTCGTGATCTACGCGGAAAACCGCAGCTTCGCGAACCTGTACGGCGATTTCCCCGGCGTGCAGCATCCGCTCGCCGCGGTGCCGCCCGCGCAGGCACGCCAGTTCGACCGCGACGGCAAGACCCCGCTGCCGGTCCTGCCGAAGATCTGGGGCGGCCTCGTGCCGCAGGCGCAGGAAGTCGACGGCACGCGCTACATGATCGCCGAGCAGGACATCCAGAAGCTGCCCAACGCGCCGTTCCTGATCCGCGACGCGCACGGCAAGCCGCTGCCGAACGGCGTGATCACGCGCGACCTGTGGCACCGCTTCTACCAGAACCAGATGCAGATCAACGCGGGCCGCAACGACCAGTTCGTCGCGTGGGCCGATTCTGGCGGCCTCGTGATGGGGCATTACCGCAATTCGGCCGACACGCTGCGGCTGTGGAATCTCGCGCAGCAGTACACGCTGTGCGACAACTTCTTCATGGCTGCGTTCGGCGGCTCTTGGCTCAACCACATGTACCTGATCGGCGCGCAGCCGCCGCTGTATCCGGATGCGCACAAGCATCCGCAGGCCGCGAAGCTGCTGTCGGCAGTCGAAGGCGACGACCCGACCGGCACGCGCCTGAAGCTGGCCGCCGATTCGCCGGCGTCCGCGCTCGACGGCCCGCCGAAGTTCGCGCGCGACGGCGCGCTGACGCCCGACGGCTACGGCGTGAACACGATGGCGCCGCCGTACCAGCCGAGCTACGTGCCGCCGCCCGCGGACGGCAACGCCGCGTATGCCGATCCGGACGACCATCGCGTGCTGCCGCCGCAGGGCTACGCGACGATCGGCGACCGCCTGTCTGACAAGGGCATCGACTGGGCGTGGTACAGCGGCGCATGGCAGTACGCGCTCGAGCACCGCGACACCGGCGACGTGCCCGACTTCCAGTATCACCACCAGCCGTTCAACTATTTCGTCAAGTACGCGCCGGGCACCGAAGCGCGCCGCCGGCATCTGCGCGACGCGGGCCTCGGCGACGAGCCATCGACCAACCGCCTGCTCGCGGACATCGATGCGGGCCGCCTGCCCGCGGTCACGTTCTACAAGCCGCAGGGCAACCTGAACATGCATGCGGGCTACGCGGACATCGCGTCGGGCGACCGGCACATCGCGACCGTGATCGAGCACATCCGGCGCGGCCCGCAGTGGGCGAACACGGTGATCATCATGACGCACGACGAGAACGGCGGCTGGTGGGACCCGGTCGCGCCGCCGCTCGGCGACCGCTGGGGGCCGGGCTCGCGGATTCCGGCGCTGGTGATCGCGCCGTTCGCGAAGAAAGGCTACGTCGACCATACGCTGTACGACACGAACTCGATCCTGCGCTTCATCAGCCGGGTACACGGGCTCGCGCCGCTCGACGGCGTGGTTGCGCGCAACCAGGCGTTCGCCGCGCGCGGCCAGACGCCGCCGGGGGATCTGACGAACGCGCTCGATCTCGGTTGACGCGCGTGCGCTGACCGCGCGCGCAAAAAAATCCCGCGTCGGCACCGGTGGCCGACGCGGGACCTTGTCCGCGATTGCGCCGAACGAGCCGGCGCGATGCGCGATGCGCTGTGTGTTACGCGCCGATGCGCCGTTCGATCCGCTTCATCGTATCGAGCAGCGCGGCAGGCAGGCGGAGCTTCAGCTTGTCGAACAGCTCCGCATGCAGCTTCAGTTCGTCGCGCCACTCGGCGGTATTCATCGACGTGACCGCGTCGAACTGCGCGCGCGCGTGAAGTCCAGTCCGTCCCAGTGCAGGTCGTCGTAGGCCGGCGACACGCCGAACGCATGCTCGGCGCCGCCGCCTTGCCCTTCGAGACGATCGAGCATCCATTTCAGCACGCGCATGTTCTCGCCGAATCCCGGCCACACGAACTTGCCGTCCTCGCCCTTGCGGAACCAGTTCACGCAGTAGATCTTCGGCAGCGTCGCGCCGCTCGCGGCGAGCCGTTCGCCCAGCGTCAGCCAGTGGCCGAAATAATCGCTCATGTTGTAGCCGCAGAACGGCAGCATCGCGAACGGATCGCGCCGCACGACGCCCTGCTGGCCGGCCGCCGCCGCGGTCGTCTCCGAACCCATCGTCGCGGCCATGTACACGCCTTCGATCCAGTCGCGCGCCTCGGTGACGAGCGGCACGGTCGTCGAGCGGCGGCCGCCGAAGATGAACGCATCGATCGGCACGCCGGCCGGGTCCTCCCAGTCCGCGTCGATCGACGGGCATTGCGCGGCCGGCGCCGTGAAGCGCGAGTTCGGATGCGCGGCCTTGCGGCCGGTTTCCTTGCCGATTTCCGGCGTCCACGGGTTGCCTTGCCAGTCGGTCAGCTTCGCGGGCGGCGTGTCGGTCAGCCCCTCCCACCACACGTCGCCGTCTTCGGTCAGCGCGACGTTCGTGAAGATCACGTTTTCCTTCAGCGTCGAGATCGCGTTCGGGTTGGTCTTCACGCCGGTGCCCGGCGCGACGCCGAAGAAGCCGGCCTCGGGATTGATCGCGTAAAGCCGGCCGTCGCGACCGGGCTTGATCCACGCGATGTCGTCGCCGATCGTCGTGACCTGCCAGCCGTCGAAGCCCTTCGGCGGAATCAGCATTGCGAAGTTGGTCTTGCCGCAGGCCGACGGGAACGCGGCCGCGACGTGATACTTCTTGCCGGCCGGCGACGTCACACCGAGGATCAGCATGTGCTCGGCGAGCCAGCCCTGGTCGCGGCCCATCGTCGACGCGATGCGCAGCGCGAAGCACTTCTTGCCGAGCAGCGCATTGCCGCCGTAGCCGGAGCCGAAGCTCCAGATCTCGCGCGTCTCCGGGAAGTGCACGATGTACTTGACCGGGTTGCACGGCCACGGCACGTCTTTCTGGCCCGCTTCGAGCGGATGGCCCACGCTGTGCACGCACGGCACGAACTCGCCATCCTCGCCGAGCACGTCGTACACGTCGCGGCCCATGCGGGTCATGATCCGCATGTTCACCGCGACGTACGGGCTGTCGGACAGCTCGACGCCGACGTGCGCGATCGGCGAGCCGAGCGGGCCCATCGAGAACGGCACGACGTACAGCGTGCGGCCGCGCATCGCGCCGCGGAACAGCCCGTCGAGCGTCGCGCGCATTTCGTCGGGCGCGGTCCAGTTGTTGGTCGGTCCGGCGTCGTCGCGCGACGCGCTGCAGATGAACGTGCGATCTTCGACCCGCGCGACGTCCGACGGATCGGACTGCGCCAGAAACGAGTTGGGGCGCTTCGCGGGATTGAGCCGCTTGAGCGTCCCCTGCTCGACCATCGCGTTGCACAGTGCGTCGTACTCGGCTTGCGAGCCGTCGCACCACACGACACGTTCGGGTTCGGTGAGCTCTGCGATGCGCGTCACCCATTCGATCAGTCCGCGATGCTTGACGAAGGCCGGCGGTGCGATTTTCGCGCCATGCATTGCTTCGTCCGTGGCGTTTCGGTCCATGAGATTGTCTCCAGAATTATTGGGCAAGGATGGGGGAAGCGGGCCGGGCCCGCGAGATGGGAAGGATGATCGGGCGGCAGGTTGCCGCGAACGCGGCGCGCAGGACGAATCGCGCGAGCGGTGCGCGTGTCTGAGCCGTGACGCGGGCGAGAGGGCTGGATGTCTCGTTGGAATATGCGAACGCGAGTTTCGCCATGCATGCAACCTGACGTACAACTACATGATGACCAGCATACCATCGCCGAACTCGCGTCGGCATTGCGTTGCAGCAAGGAAGTCATGCGCCGGCGGGCGGGCACGTGCGTTGCGCGTGCGTAATTTTTACTGGCGCGATTCGTGCGCTGCATTGCCATGCTCGCGGCACAGCCCCGCCCCGCAAGGGTTGCGCGGATACGGTAAGGCCGGCGTGCGCCGGATGCATGCAACGAGCGCGCCGGCATCTCGAGCACATTCACGTTTTCGCCAGTGCGGCAAACCCTGAATTAGGTTGCGTACACAAACATCTGACCACGGCACGTTACGGCGCAAAAAAGCGCGTACGGCAATCGGGAGTAGTACGTGTGCGCGCGTGTCGTGTGAGCAGCGCAGAATCGTTTCCTTTCTCGCAACGTGCTTCGGGTTTCGACTTAGGAATGGCTGAAACGGGACGCTTTTGGAGCGGGCCTTTGCGTCATCACGCAAGGGCGTGACGTTAAGTTTCGCGACCTAGACTGAATGCGTCGTTACGCAGTTTCGTCGCGAAAGGAGTTGCCATGAACACGCACGCGATCGCCGCCGCCCTGGCGGCCGTTTCCATTTCGGCGCTCGCTCAACCGGGCGCTGCGTCATTCAGTTCCCCACGCGCCGCGGCGCAGGCCGGAATCGCGCACACGGCGTCTCGCATGCCGGGCACCCTGCCCTCCACTCACGGTCTCGTGCTCGCGAAGATCGATCAGAACAATACGCCGCCGGACCGCGGTGGCGATCCGGCAGGCCGCCGCTCGGGTGGCAGGTTTTGAACGTCGCGCTTCGGATCGCGCCTTCTTTTCGCCCTACTGATCGATTTGATCGGGGCGATGGCGGCATCGGGTTGCATATTGCCAGGTCGTCATCCCGATGCCGTCGCAGCGCACCGTCGGTCGATTCCGGCCGCCGGGTCGATCAGCCGCGCCGTCGCCGGTGCACGTCGCGCTCCTGCTTCAATTGCGGCATCAGTTCCTCGATGTACTTCCTTGCCTGACCGTGCGTGACGACCTCGCCGAAGCGCTGATGCGCCCGGTCGTGTCCGACCAGCGCCGCATGCGCTTTCTTCAGGATGTGCAGGTAGGCAACCAGGCTCGTGCCGTCGCGCAGCGGTTCGTTGTCGCGCGGGTTCTGACGGGCGGCTTCGTGGGTCATGATCCGATCCTCGGCGGGCAATCCGCGCGGCAGGTCGACGTGATCAGCGACAGCAGGTCGTTCGCGTTGCGGTCGCGGTCGGTTAGCGGTTGGAGACCGAACAGGCGCTCGACGGTCGCGGGCACCGAACTGTGGTCGTACACGGTGTGGTCGACGTGGCCGCGCGCGACCCACGGCGACACGACGATCGCCGGAACGCGCACGCCGTAGACGTCGAACCCGAACCCGTTCGCGTTCAGCGTGGCCGCCGCGCCATCGTTCGGCGGTGGCGCGGCCCCCGGTTTGACGGAGTCGTAGAAGCCGCCGTGCTCGTCGTAGAGAATCACGAGCAGGCTGCGTTCCCACAGCGGCGAGTTGCGGATCGCGTTGTAGACCCGTGCCGCGAGCTGATCCCCGCCGGCGAGGCCGTCCATCGGATGCTGCGACGTGCCGTTCTCGTACGTGCCGTCCACGATGTTGCCGTAGCCCGGTTCGATGAACGTGTAGCGGGCCGTGTAGCCGGCCGCGAGATCCGCTTCGAAATGCGCGAGGTCGTCGACGTCGAAGAAGCTGATGCCTTTGAGCGATGCAACCTGCGGCACGTGTCCGAAAGGCGACCCGGACTGGTCCTGGTAGAGCCGGTAGCTGCCGTCGCCCAGCGCATCGAAGATCGAGCCTTTCGGGTACGGGAAGCCGCCGACGGTTTCCCAGCCGGCCATTTCCTCCCTGGTCGGCGAATGGTCGAGGCCCGCCGACGACGCGCCGTGCACGAAATACCGGTTCGGCCAGGTCGGGCCGGGCATCGACGCATGCCAGCCGTCGCACAGCACGAAGGACGTGGCCAGCTGGTACAGCGATGGAGTCTGGGTGCGGGTATCGACCGCCTGCATGATCTTGCCGACATCGTCGGCCTGCGGCGGCGCGCCTTCGGTGTGCGTCGTCGCATAGTTCGACGCGAAGCCGGAATTGTCGATCGGCGGATACGGCTGGCCCTTCCGGAATTCGACGCCCGTGCCGCACAGCTGTACGACGACGTCCGTGAACTCATGACCGGGATCGGTGGGCATCTGCGCGGGTGCGCCGCCGCCGAACGGATAAACGTTGCCGGAGTAGGTATTGATGTTCGCGGGTGTGGCGGCAACGATGCCGGCTATGCCCGACAACGCAAACAGATGGTCGAACGACCGGTTCTCCAGCATCAGCACGAATACATGCTGGATCGGCGACTGGACTGACGTCGATGCGGCCGCTGCGTCTGCGCTCATGGAGCCTCCTTCCGTCGTTCGAGGGAAAGCTGGATTCGCCGGGCTGCGTGGCCGATCGTTGAAAGTGTTGTAAAGCGTGTCGGTCGCGGAGTGCCGACGAGTGTACGGTGCGGCCGGCACTCGCGTAAAGATCAGTCGTTTGCCGTCACGGATTTGACCGTGACGACGTCGCGATGCGGCGGGCCTCCCCGCCGCATCAGCCGGATTCAAGCGGCGGAATCCGCCCGCCGCCCCCGTCCGGCTGCGGCCGATCAGCGGCGCGGCTGCCCGCTGCGGGGCGGCCGGGCCGGCGAGCGGTCATCCTTGTGCCGGAAATTGATGCGCCCCTTCGTCAGGTCGTAGACCGACAATTCCAGCGTCACGCGGTCGCCCGCGAGAATGCGGATATGGTTCTTGCGCATGCGGCCCGACGCATATGCGCCGACCACCACGCCATTTTCCAGCGTGACGCGATACTTGCTGTCCGGCAGCACTTCGTCCACGATTCCGTCCAATTCCAGCAGTTCTTCTTTTGCCAAACCAATTCCTCCAGACAAGATGATTGACCGCAGCTGCAACGGTCCGTCGAGCGCTGTTTCCCTAGCAAGGGAGGCTCGATGTCGAGCGCAAACGCGCGGTAGATCCGGCTCATGATCGGAGCCCGACGCGTCGCTGCTTGGTGCGATCAGGAAGGCGGTGCCATGGGTGCCGCCAGGATCAAGGCCGCGCCGGCTTCGGCATGGCCTCTGCGTGCTTGAGTTGCTTCGATTGTCTCGATGCGATGCGACTGCCGCTTCGCGGGGGTGTTGTGTTGCGCGTCGTTCGAACGCGCGATGAATGGAGCGCCTGACGATGGGCGCGTCGCAAAGGTCGCGACGTGCCGTCTCTTTCGCCGGCGATACGTGTGCGTCCATGAGGCTGGACGCTTGAAAGGGAGGCGATTGCCGTCGTGAATCGACGGCGTCCGCCATGGCGGCAGGTGCCGCGCGAAGAGCACTGCGGCACCGGCCCCCTGCAGGCGGCCGGTGCCGATACGGCTTACAGCGGCGTGATGTTCGATGCCTGCAGGCCCTTCGGGCCGCGCTTCACTTCGTAGCTGACCTTCTGATTTTCGGCGAGGGTCTTGAAACCCGTGCCGCGAATCTCGGAGAAGTGCGCGAACAGGTCATCGCCGCCCTTGTCGGGCGTGATGAAGCCAAAACCCTTGGTTTCGTTGAACCACTTGACGGTACCGGTATCCATAAATACTTCCTTAAAACGAATGAATGGTCGTGCCTGTTGATGGCAGCGGACAAAGAATTGAAGAGGGAGAGACCAACGAATGCCGCGGGCAGCGGCCAATGATGAGCAATCGAGCTTCTTGAAGACTTCGGTGACGGACACTACACGGTGCAGGTCGTCGCGTCAAGTTCTTGCGATGCGATGTGGCGTCGCACGGCGTCGCCGGGCCAGCCGCGGCGGGCGCCGCAAAGACGGGCCGGATCGCTGCGCCGCAGCTCGGACACCGTCACGACGGACAGGTAAAGGGCGCTCGCGTCGGCTTCGGCTTGCCGAAAGAATGCTCGCACCCCATTGTTGGTTCGCTTTCCCTTTCTGATTTCGCTGATGATGCTCGTATCGATCAGATAGGACGAACTAGACTTCGGATGAGTATGCGTGCTGCCCCGCGGAGAAGCCATGAAACGCGTCATGAAGAGTTTCCTGCTTGCCGTTGCCCTGCTGACCGTGGTTGGCGGTACCGTCGGCACCTATGCGGTCCTCTCTGCGCCGTCGGCTCATGCGGAACCGTGCGGCGGCCGTGGGTATCCGCAGGACGGCGGCAACAATCCGCCCTGACCCAAGCCCGGTTCCGAGCGAGCGATCGAGCGCTCCAAGAAACGGAATCGCGATGCGGCGATTCACGTCGGGCGTGTACGAAACACAGCCGGTGGACAGCGAGTCAAACGGCGTAAGCCGTGAGCTGTGAAGGAAAACAGGTGCACCGGCGCCGGCGAATCGCGGAACGTCGCGTGCAGCGGCCCGATTCCGCGTCTGCCGGACACGTCACATCTGGTTGAGGCAGTCGGCCATTCAGCCAGCGTCGCGCGCCTGCGCCAGCGCCGCCAGGCTCCCTTCCCCGAACCCGTGGTGCCCCTGCCGCTGGACGATCTCGAAGAAGATCTCGCCCGGCTGCCGCTTGACGAACGTCTGGAAGAACAGCTGCGGCACGCCGTCGTCGCCGATTTCGCCGTCGACGAGCACCGCGCGGCGGCGCAATGCATCGAGATCGAGACGGTGCCCCGGCAGCCGCGCATCGACCGTGTCGTAGTAGCGTGCGGGCGGCTCGATGAACTCGACGCCGTTCGCGCGCAGCGCGTCGACGCACGACAGGATGTCGTCGGTCGCGAGCGCGACGTGCTGCACGCCCTCGCCCGGATGGTCCGGCAGGTAGGCGTGCATCAGCTCGGTGCGTCGCGTGCCTTCCTCGTACACCGGAATCCGCAGCGCGCCGCACGGCGACACCATCACGCGCGATTCCTCGGACACGTGCCAGTGCGGGTCGATTTCGTGGATTTCGCGGAAATGCAGCAGGTCGTGGTAGAAATCCAGCCATTCCTGCATGCGCCCCGCACCGACCGTCTGCGTGAAGTGGTCGACCTGCTGCAGCCCGGTGCCGGCAAAATCGAGGTCGGTGTGCGCGGTGGCGACGTCGATCGGCCGGAAATCGATGTCGAAGATCGAAATGTCGCCGACGCCGCCGCGCTGGCCGTCCCGGCCGCGCCAGCGGTCGACGAAGTACAGATGCGAATCGCCGATGCCCTGGATCGCCGGAATCTTCAGCTCGCCGACGCCAACCCGCTCGCCTTCGAACGCCCACGCGCCGAGCGTGATCGCCCGCTCGAACGCGCGCCGCGCGTTCGCAACGCGCAGGCCGATCGCGCACACGCCCATTCCGTACTCCTCCGCGTAACGCGCGGCGAACGAATCGGGCTCCGCATTGATCAGGAAATTCATCCGGCCTTGCCGGTACAGCGTAACGGCCTTGCTGACGTGCCGGGCGATCGCCTTGAAGCCGAGCTGCTCGAAGCGTTGCGCGAGCGCGTCCGGCACCGGCGCCGCGAATTCGACGAATTCCAGCCCGGCCATCCCGAGCGGATTGGCGGCCGGGTTCTCGACAGGCGGCGTATCGCTGGTCAGGGGGGGATGAGTGCCAGGCATTCCAGTCTCCGAAGGCAAGCGGGGTCGATGAGGTGTTGCGCCGGGCCCGTGGCGCGGCCCGGCGTGCGCGGCGTCCGGGCCTGCGACTGTTCCGCGCGATGTCGTCAATGGTGCAGATTTTAACCAAGCCGTTCACGACGGCGCACCCTGGCCGAACGGACTGCGCGGCATCCGCCTAGTGCAAACCCGAAAATCGTGCGATTAACGCACGGACTTGAACGATAATCGCGCATTTTGGCCGTATGGCCAATTGCCGCGCCGCGATGCGCGCCCTATGCTCCGTTCACCCAACGCCTTCAATGCAGCATCGGACGCGGCGCCGCCACGATTCCATGATGCGCCGTGCCAGGAGACACCGCCATGACCCCAACCTTTGACACCGTCGACACCGCAAGCACCGTCCGGGCCCGCAGCCAGGCCCGCAAGGCCGCGCTCGGCAGCTTCGTCGGCGCCGTCGTCGACTGGTACGACTTCCTGCTGTACGGGATCGTCGCCGCGCTCGTGTTCAATTCCGAGTTCTTCCCGAAAGTCAGCCCGACGATGGGCACCCTCGCGGCGTTCGCGACGTTCGGCGTCGGCTTCCTGTTCCGGCCGCTCGGCGGCGTCGTGTTCGGCCACTACGGCGACCGGCTCGGCCGCAAGCGGATGCTCGTGCTGACGGTGATGATGATGGGCCTGTCGACCGTCGCGATCGGCCTGCTGCCGACCTTCGCGACGATCGGCTGGTGGGCGCCCGTGCTGCTGGTGCTGATGCGTGCGGTCCAGGGCTTCGCCGTCGGCGGCGAATGGGGCGGCGCGGCGCTGATGGCCGTCGAGAGCGCGCCTCGGAAAAAGAAGGCGTTCTACAGCAGCGGCGTGCAGGTCGGCTACGGCGTCGGCCTCGTGCTGGCGACGGGCGTCGTGTCGATCCTGAGCCACACGCTCGGCGAGGCGGCGTTCAAGTCGTGGGGCTGGCGCCTGCCGTTCGTGTTCAGCATCGTGCTGGTGCTGATCGGCCTGTGGGTGCGCAAGAGCATGGACGAGTCGCAGGAGTTCGTCGAGAAGGTCGAGCACGCGAACCGCAAGGTTCGCCTGCCGGTACTCGAAGCGCTCACGCGCCATCCGAAGGCGTTCCTGCTGATCGTCGCGCTGCGTCTCGCCGAACTGTTCACGATGTATATCGTCACCGCGTTCGCGCTCAGCTATTCGACGACCAATCTCGGCATGTCGCGCGACCTGTTCCTGAACATCGGCCTGCTGGTCGGCGCGGTGAGCTGCGTGACGATCCCGTGCTTCGCGTGGCTCGCCGACCGCTTCGGCCTGCGCCGCATCTACCTGGTCGGCGCGCTGATCGGCCTCGCGTCCGCGGTGCCGTTCTTCGTCGCGCTCGAAGCGCGTTCGATCGCGTGGATCGTGATCTTCTCGATCCTGCTCGCGAACGCCGCGCACGACATGGTCGTGAGCGTCCAGCAACCGCTCTTCACCGAGCTGTTCGGCGCCGAATACCGCTATAGCGGCGCGGGCGTCGGCTATCAGTTCGCAAGCGTGGTCGGCGGCGGCTTCACGCCGTTCATCGCGGTCGGGCTCGTGAGCCTCGCGGGCGGCTCGTGGCACCTCGTCGCCGGCTACCTCGCGGCAGGCTGCCTGATCTCGCTGGTCGTCGCCGCGCGGATGCGGGCGGCGGGCTGACTGTCCGCGGCCGGCCGCAGCGACGGCCGGCCGCGCGCAAGCGTCGGGCGCGTGCGAACTGCGCCGCGCAGCGTCAGACACTGTCAAGCGCTGCCCCGATTTCCCCTTTTCCCGCTTGCACTTTCCACCGGCATCCCGAGCGATGGCATCATATGGGGCTACGTCAGTCACCGATCTACCCCCATATCATGTCGAATCTCATCGTTCACGGCGGCACACCGCTGCGCGGCGACATCCAGCCGTCCGCGAACAAGAACGCCGTCCTGCCGATCCTGTGCGCCACCCTGCTCACCGACCAGCCGCTGCGGCTCGTCGGCGTGCCCGACATCACCGACGTGCGCAAGATCCTCGACATCTTCCGCACGCTCGGCAGCGACGTGTCGATCGATTTCGACACCGGCATCCTCGAGCTCCATCACCGCAACACGACGTTCGATCCGGCCGTCCACCGGCTGCCCGAGGCGATGCGCTCGTCGATCATGCTGATCCCGCCGCTGCTCGCGCGCTTCGGCGTCGCGCGCCTCGAGAACGACGTGAAGGGCTGCACGCTCGGCGTGCGCGAGATCGATCCGCACGTCGAGGTGTTCGAACGCTTCGGCGCGCAGATCGAACGCACGCCCGACTCGCTGATCGTGCGCTCGGACGGCCCGCTGAAGGCCAACGACCACTGGCTCGACTACGCGTCGGTGACGACCACCGAGAACTTCGCGCTGTGCGCGACCGCCGCGGCCGGCACGTCGACGCTGATGAACGCCGCGTCCGAACCGCATGTGCAGGAGTTTTCGCAGTTCCTCGCGATGCTCGGCGTCGGAATCGAAGGCATCGGCACGTCGCGGCTCTGCGTGACCGGCGGCGCCAGGCTCGGCGGCGGCGAATTCCGCTTCGCCGAGGATTTCCACGAAATCGCGACGTTCCTCGCGCTCGGCGCGATCACGGGCGGCGACATCGCCGTGCGCAACTCGGTGCCCGAGCACTTCCCGCTGATCGACCGCACGTTCGCGAAGTTCGGCGTGCAAGTCACGCATCAGGACGGCTGGTCGCGCGCGGAGCGCGACGGCCCGCTGCGCGTGCGCCGGCCGTTCACGCAGAACATCCTGACCAAGATCGAAGCGGCGCCGTGGCCGTACCTGCCGGTCGACCTGCTGCCGATCTTCATCGCGCTCGGCGTGCAAGCGGAAGGCAGCGCGATGTTCTGGAACAAGGTCTACGACGGCGCGCTCGGCTGGTCGGGCGAGTTGTCGAAGTTCGGCGCGCACGTGCTGCTGTCCGATCCGCACCGGCTGATCACGTTCGGCGGGCTGAAGCTTACGCCGGCGCGCGTCGAGAGCCCGTACATCATCCGCGTCGCGATCGCGCTGCTGATGGTCGCCGCGAGCATCGAGGGCCGCTCGGAAATCATGAACGCGCTGCCGATCCGCCGCGCGCATCCGCGCTTCGTCGAGAACCTGCGTTCGGTCGGCGCGAACGTCGAGTGGACCAGCAGCGAGTGATGCGAGCCATGCGGCGCCGCGCGACATGAACAAGGCCGACCTCGACAAGCGCGACTGGATCGCCGGCCTGGAGAAGGGCCTGATGATCCTCGAGGCGTTCGACAGCCAGCATGCGCGCATGACGCCGACCCAGGCCGCCGCCCGCACCGGTCTCACGCGCACCGCCGCGCGGCGTTACCTGCTGACGCTCGAATCGCTCGGCTACGTGTATACCGACGGCAAGCTGTACGGCCTGACGCCCCGCGTGCTGCGGGTCGGCTGGTCGTACTTCGATTCCGCGCGGCTGCCGCGCACCGTCCAGCCGTATCTGCAGCAGTTGAGCGCGACGCTGAACGAATCCGCGTACGTGAGCGTGCTCGACGAGTGGGAGCTGGTGTTCATCGCGCGCAACGGCGTGTCGCGCGTGATGACGACCGGCTTCGTGCTCGGCGCACGCGTGCCTGCGCCGCTGACGTCGCCGGGCGTCGTGCTGCTCGCGCATCATCCTGATCGCGACGCGGTCCGCGCGTGGCTCGACGGCGCCGAGCTGCCGCCGTTCACGCCGCATACGATCACCAACAACGCGCGCCTGCTCGAACAGATCGACCGCGCGCGCGACGACGGCTTCGCGGTGATCGAGCAGCAGTTGCAGGTCGGCGTGCGCGGGATCGCGGTGCCGCTGAAGAACCGTCACGGCGAAGTCGTCGCCGCGCTGAGCACCAACATGCCGATCGGCGCGGAAACCACCGAAGCGGCCGTGCGGCGCGTGCTGCCGCCGCTGCAGGAAACCGCGCTCGCGATGCTGAACGTCCTCTGAGCTGAGCGCGGCTCAACCGATCCGCCACCAGCGCGGCAGCAGATCCCGCACCTCGCGCCGCCGATAGCGGTCGTCGATCAGGTGCACGACGCCCTCGTCCTGCTCGGTGCGGATCACCCGCCCGGCCGCCTGCACGACCTTCTGCAGCCCCGGATACAGGTAGATGTAGTCGTAGCCGTTGCCGAAGCGCGCGTCCATCGCGCGGCGCATCTGCTCGTTGACGTCGTTGACCTGCGGCAGGCCGAGCGTCGCGATGAACGCGCCGATCAGCCGTTCGCCGGCCAGATCTACCCCTTCCGAGAACGCCCCGCCCAGCACCGCGAAGCCGACGCCGCGCCCGCCCGCGTCGAAACGCGCGAGGAACGCGTCGCGTTCGGCTTCGGCCATGCCGGGCGCCTGCGCCCAGACGGGCACGTCCGGATGACGCTCCCGCATCAGCGCGACGACGCGCTGCAGGTAATCGAAACTGCTCAGGAAGCTCAGGTAGTTGCCGGGGCGCGCCGCATACTGCGCGGCGATCAGGTCGGCGATCGGCACGAGCGACCGGTCGCGGTCGCGCCAGCGCGTCGACACGTGGCTCGCGACACGCACGGTCAGCTGCTCGGCGCGGAACGGCCCGTCGACGTCGAGCCAACCGGTGTCGGCGGGCAGCCCGAGCGTGTCGCGATAAAAGTGGAACGGGCGCAGCGTCCCGGAAAACAGCACGGTCGCGCGGGCGGCCGAGAAGCGCGGCGCGAGGAAGCCGGCCGGGATCACGTTGCGCACGCACAGCGTCGATTGCGCACGGCGCCGCCGGCCCGCCGGCGCCACGCCGTCGAGCCCCGGCTGCCGCGGCGTCGGCTCGCCGTGCAGCGTGACGTCGAAGATCGAAGCGTCGTCGAACGCATCCGCCAGCGCACCGAACTGGATCGCATCGAAATGAAACCGCAGCAATGCGTCGTCGTTCGCGCGCGGCGCGTCGGCCAGGTGCTCGCCGATCGCCGCGACGAGGTTCTGCACGGCCGATACGAGCGGACCGGGGATGTCGGGATACGCCGCGTAGCGCGTCTGTTGCGCGCGATTCAGCGCGCCCCAGGCGCGGCCCAGCCGCTCGAACGCCTTGCGCAGCGCGGCCGGCGCCGCGTCGCGCGCGGCCGCGAACGCGAACGGGTCGAGCGATCCGCTGTACATCTTGCGCGCGCGGTCGAGCAGGTTGTGCGCTTCGTCGACGAGCACGCCGATCCGCCACTGGTTCTGCTGCGCAAGCACGTGCAGCATCGCGCTGCCGTCGTAGTAGTAGTTGTAGTCGCCGACCACCATGTCCGACCAGCGCGCCAGCTCCTGCGCGAGGTAGTACGGGCAGACGTCGTGCGCGAGCGCGGCCGCGCGCACCGTTTCGCGGTCGAGCAGCCCGTTGCCGATCGCCGCGTCGCGCGCGGCGGCGAGCCGGTCGTAGAAGCCGCGTGCGAGCGGGCACGATTCGCCATGGCACGCGTTGTCCGGGTGCTCGCACGCCTTGTCGCGCGCGACGAGCTCCAGCACGCGCAACGGCAGCGCCGGCGTGCCGGCGCCGAGCGTCGTGGCCGCGTCGAGCGCGAGCGCGCGGCCCGGCGTCTTCGCGGTCAGGAAGAACACGCGGTCGAGCTGATCCTCGCCGCACGCCTTCAGCAGCGGAAACACCGTGCCGAGCGTCTTGCCGATGCCGGTCGGCGCCTGCGCGATCAGGCAGCGTTCGTCGCGCGCCGCGCGATAGACGGCGACCGCCAGCTCGCGCTGCCCGCTGCGGAACTGCCCGTGCGGAAACCGCAGCGCGCGCAGCGCCGCGTCGCGCGCGGCACGGTGCGCGGTTTCGCGTTCGGCCCAGCCGACGAAGCACGCGCACTGCTCGGCGAAGAACGCCGCGAGCGCGTCGGCCGCCAGCGTCTCGCTCAGCACGGTCTCGCGCTCGGACACGATGTCGAAATACACGAGCGCGACGGTGATCTCCGGCAATTCGCGCGCGTCGCACAGCAGATGCGCATATACCTTCGCCTGCGCCCAGTGCAGCGCGCGATGATTGGCGGGCATCGCGTCGAGGTTGCCGCGGTAAGTCTTGATTTCCTCGAGGCGGTTCGCCGCCGGATCGTAGCCGTCCGCGCGGCCGCGCACGGTCAGCGTTCCCCACGTGCCCGTCAGCGCAATCTCGGTCTCGTAGCGGGCGCCGCGGCGCGACGTCACCGCGCCGTGCCCCGCGATGCCTTCGAGCGCGGTCGGCGCGGGCGTGAAGCGCAGGTCGAGATCGCCGCGCCGCGCGGTGAACTCGCACATCGCCCGCACCGCGACGACGTAGGTCATGCGCAGTGCCCCGCAGCGGCGGCGGGCACCGCGACGTCGCCCGCCCATTCGACGTCGACGACGCGCACCGGCATCCCGTGGCCGATGCAGTAGCCGAGCCAGCGCGTCTGGTTGTCCTGCAGGCGGTCGCCGGGCCCCTTCACCTCGATCAGTTCGTAGCGCCGTTCCGCGGGCCAGAAACGGACGAGATCAGGCAGCCCCGAGCGGTTGCCGCGGATGTCGGCGAGCAGGCGCGCGAACCAGAGCCGCAGATGCGCGGACGGCAGGCACGCGAGCGCCTCGTCGAGCAATTCCGGGCTCAGCACGCCCCAGAACACGAACGGCGACTGCAGGCCCAGCTTCGTCGCGTAATGGCGGCGGATCGTTTCCCGGTACGCGCCGGAATCGAGCTGCGCGAAGCACGCGGCGAACGCGTCCGCGCGACGCGCGGCGAAATCGGGCGCATGCAGGTCGGCCGGCCCGCGCTGGAACGGGTGAAAGAACGCACCCGGCACGGCGGCGAACACGGGCTCCCAGCACAGCAGGCCGAACAGCGAGTTGATCAGCGTGTTCTCGACGTAATGGACCGGCGCGCCGGGTTGCGCGAGATGGTCGCGCACCGCGTATTCGACGCTGACGAACGCGTCGGGGCGCGCCAGCACGAGCGTGTCGCGCGGCACGTCCGGCGCGGCGGCCGCACGCTCGACCGCGCGGCCGGCACGGCGCTGCAGGCGCGGCAGCATCCGTTCGACGCGCTGGCGCTCCTCGTCGCTCTCGAATGCGGCGCGCGCGTCGAGAGCCAGCGCGAGCGCGTCGTCGTCGCATCCGCTGCGCTCCAGCACGCGGATGCGCCGGTGGCGGCTGCCGGGCCACGCGCTGCGCGCGTACGCGTCGAGCGCAAGCGGCCATGCGCCACGGCGTTCGCCGGCCTGGCCCACCGCGAACAGCAGCTTCGCGCGGCGCGTCTCGAGCCACGGCTGCCCGCAGGCGACCGTGCCGATTGCGTCGACGAGGGCTTCGAGCGGCGCGTCGTCGGGCCAGGCGTCGAGCGCATCGCGATACGCGTGCAGCGCGAGATACGCGTCGACGTCGCCGCGCCGCTGGAACGCGCGCGAGGACGGCGCGAACGGCACGCTTTCGTACTGGAACACGCCGAGATCGGCGAGCACGAATTCGCTCCAGTCCTGATGGAGATTGCCGAAGAACATCAGCCGCAGCCGGTCGCACAGCGCGCCGACGGTCACGCGCAGCACGTGGTCGTCGCGCGGCGGTTGGCCGGCCCCCGGTTGGCCGGCCCCCGGATGGCCGGCCCCAGAAAACCACACGTCGAACGGCTGGGCCATGTCGTGCGCGAGCCGCAGCCGGTCGAGCCATTCGCTCTTGCGCTCGCCAGCATGGGCGCCGAGCGCCGGAAACATCCGCAGCAGTTCGGCCTTGGTGCACAACGCAAAGATTTCATCGAGCGTCAGCGCCGGGGCCGGATCGACCCAGCCCGCCGCGACGAGCGGCGCGGCCGCCGCGAGCGGACAGCCGATCTCGTCGTAGGCGAGCTTGCTCGCGCGGAAATCCGGGCCGTTGCGCATCAGCATCCGCACGAGCAGCGCGCGCGACGCCTGCGGCAGCGACGGGAAGGCCTGCAGGAATGCCCGCTCACTGTCGTCGAACACGTCGTCGTAGCGCTCGCCGAGCCAGGCCAGCGCACGTTCGAAATTGGTCAGGTAATAAAACGCCGGCGGAGGCGGCGAAGATGGCGTCACGGAGATCGGTCACTGTACGTTTGTACAGGTCGGAATCATAGCAAATGTGAAACTGGCGGTGGGTGTGGCGCGGTTGCCTCGTCCGATCGCACGCGCGCACAATCGAAAGCATCACACCGCGCCACGGCTCACGGGCTTCGGCCAGCGCACCCAAGAAGCACGCGGATCGTCCGGCGCACATCGGCGCGCCGCGCCGAAGGAGTTCGCCATGACTACTCGCCGCCCGCCTGTCAGTTCCCGTGAAGACGGCCATTCCGCGACGCGGCGCCCTGCCCGCGACACGACCGCACCGTCAGCCGCGCAGCGTTGGTCGCAACGCGTGACCGAGCACAGCGACGCGCTCGACCTCGAACCGGGCACGTTCTCGCACGACGATCCCGACGAAGTCGCGCAGGCGCTGAAACGCGCGGCCGAACGCAGCACGCGCCGCAAGGGCACGCCGTACCAGTCCGCGATGTCGATGCTCAATTTCTATATCAACCGGGCCGGCGCGCATCTGCCGCAAGACCGCCGCGACACGCTCGAACGCGCAAAGCAAAAACTGCGCGAAGCGTTCGGCCGCGGGTCGTGACATGCGGCCCGTGCTTGTGCAAAGCGCCGACCGCCTTCCGGCCCCCTTCCGCCCAAACGGTCCGGTTCAGAACTGGTAATTGACCGACAGATCGAGCACGCCGTTCGTCGTCTGCTGCGTGACCGGGCTGCGCGCCGCGCGCCCGACGAGCTGCTCGAGCGCGCCGTCCATCGTCAGGAACCAGTGCTTGTTCACGAACCAGACCATCGTCACGCCCGCGCCCACCGACCGGATTCCCGCTCCCGACGAATAGCGCGGCAGCCCGGAACGCGCCGCGGCCGCATCGCTGACGCCGAACCAACTGTTCATGTAGCGCGCGTCGGCAAACGAGACGGTCGGCCCCGCGAACCAGAAGAAATGCTCGTTGCTGCCGGGCATCGGCATGTACGCGGACAGGTCGCCGACCCAGCCGTTCGAGCCGCCGACGCTGCGCCGCACGTCCGCGCGCAGCACGAGCGGAAAGTCCTTCGAGATCACGTAATCGGCCGAAAGCTTGAGCACCGGCGCCGGGTTGATGTTGTCGAAGCCGCGCAGGTGGTCGAGGTCGTCCGCGCTGCGGCGCCCGAGGTCATAGCCCACCGACAGGCTGACGCGCCAGTTGGGGCCGCGCAGCACGTTCGCGCCGATGCCCTCGCCGGTCGACAGGAAGAACAGGTCGCGATAGCGCACGTCGACGTTCGGCCCGCCGAGCACGTGATAGCGATCCGCGCCCGCGTAGCGCGGCTCCAGCGTCATCCCGGCGCCGACACTGACTTGCCAGTCCGGCGTGTTCGGCTCGAACAGCTTCATCAGCGGCACGCCGGCCGAGAACTGCCACTCGCCGAGCGGCGACGGCGTCTGCGCGCGTGCGGCTTGCGGGCCGGTCGCCATGAGCACCGCGACCGTCGACACACCGGAAAGGAACCGGCGTGCGCCGGGCGACAGCAACTGGCGAGCGATGACCATAGGCGGTATCCGACGGCTGCATGAAAACCGGGGAACGCCGCGCACCGCTTGCCGTACCGGCAAGCCGCAGGCGGCATGCATGAAATGCAGTGTACGCTGAATTCGTGAACTGCCAATGCGCTGCGTGCACTTCGACGCAGGTTTTTCCGCGCGGCTTTCATGCGCCGCAGCGGAGGTCCTCCCGGTAACGTAGACTTTGTGTGGAGGCTTTCGTCACGATGCGCGCGGCTGGGCGCCGGCGCCGCGACGAAGGCTCGGCATGATGCCTGCGAACATTCGTCCATCGACCGAAGGAGGTTCGACCATGATCGTCCATCCCACCGGCAGCCGCAGCACCGTACTGACGGCCGCCGGCCTGTCCCGCCTGCTCGCGTCGCAGCGCAAGCCGCCCGCCGACAAGACGGAAGAACGCATCGACGAAGGGCTCGAAGAATCGTTTCCCGCCAGCGACCCGCCGGCGATCGGCGGCGCTTCCCGCATCGACCCGTCGAAGCCGTCCGGCGAACGTGAAAAGCGCCCGCCGCACACGCCTTCGAAACCGCACGATCAGGGCTGACGCGGCGATTGCACGGGCGCGGCACGCGCAAGCCGCCGCGGCGGACGCTGCGGTCCAGCGTCCGCGCGCGGGCTCCGTCAGAGGCTCAGTACGGCGTGCGGGTCGAACGCCTGCGATATCGCGCAACGCCCTCGATTGCCGCCCTCGCGGGCAGACCGGCTGCCCTTATTGCCGCGGCATGCGTTTCCGCCCCGCCATAGAACGACGCGAGATCTGCCTTCATCGCGGTTCTCGATTCATTGTCGAGGTAGATCATGTGACCCGACGGATAATTGCGGACCGTCAGGTTGCTGTCGATCTGCGCGCTGGCAAGCGGCATCTCCTGGAACGTGATCAAGGTCTGGAAGAACGGCGTCACCGAGTCGTAATACCCGTTTGCCGAAAACACCCTCAGGTACGGATTGACGGACATCGCGGCAGCAAGGTCGCCCGCCGTGTAGAGACTTCCGCTCCCCCCTCTTTCGGCGCCGGTCGGGTCGATATGACTGAAATCCCAATGGGCGAACGCCTTGTCGTTCAGGTCCATGAAGGGCGCGACCGACG
The DNA here is from genome assembly GCF_000833595.1 of Burkholderia sp. MSHR3999. Classification (NCBI taxonomy): domain Bacteria; kingdom Pseudomonadati; phylum Pseudomonadota; class Betaproteobacteria; order Burkholderiales; family Burkholderiaceae; genus Burkholderia; species Burkholderia sp. MSHR3999. The sequence continues at coordinate 1,318,137 of NZ_JRFO01000007.1, read as the reverse complement.
TGTATTGCAATTCGTCGTTGAGGTAGACGTTCCACATCGCCGTGTACACACCGCTCACGGCAGCCATCGTCGGATCGTTGCCGCCCGAATCCGGCGCGACGAACTGGGCGATGCCGGTGTCTATCCCTTTGACGCGCCCGTCATAGGCGCCGACGGCCATCCCGGCGTCCAGCAACAGACTCGTCAGGAACGACGCGCCATTTCCCGTTGAAGGATTGAGCTGCCAGTACTTGAGGACCGTGGACGGAATGCCGAGAATCTCGCTCAGATGCCGCAGAACCCCGTCATCGATCTTGGGGTAGGCGGCCAATGCATCCGCATATGGACCGCTCGCGAACGCAGACACCTTGTCCATGAATGCGGGCAGATCGGTCGGCTCCGGGGACACCGTGACTTTCTTGTGGTACCACGCGTCGGCCGCAAACGTCGGAAGGACGCCGACCGCGTTGCCCGCCTGCGAATAATCGAGAATCGACGACTGCAGCACGATCCCGTTCAAGTCCACGCCGTCTTCGTGCAGCATCCACGCGAGCACGCTGGTGCGCGGCGTTCCGTAGGATTCCCCGAACAGATACTTGGGAGAGTTCCACCGGTTGAAAACCGTCAGGTAACGCTTGATGAATTGCTTGATGCACCCTGCGTCCTGGTCTACGCCCCAGAAATCCTTGTTGGTGTGAGGCGCGACCGCGGTGGAGTAACCGGTGCCGACCGGGTCGATGAACACGAGGTCGGTCTGGTCGAGCAAACTGTCCGCGTTGTCTTCCAGCGCATACGGAGACGGGGGCGTGAAGTTCGGCATGCTCGTCCTGATCCGCCTCGGACCGAACGACCCCAGCAGCAGGAAAACCGACGATGATCCGGGGCCGCCGTTATAGAAGAACGTGACCGGGCGCGTGGATGGCGTCGATTCATCGGCGGTGAACGCGACATAGAACAGTTTTGCGCCCGGCCGTGAGCTGTACGGGTCGGTCGTGACCAGGTGGCCTGCTCGCGCCGTATAGTCGATCGACCTACCGTCGAGGTTCAACGTGTGGTGCGTAATCGCGGCAATTTCGGTGACGTCGCTGATTGAATCGTTCGGACCGTATCCGTATGGCGTTGTGTCGATGAGCGGTTGATCGGGTGCAGCATCATTGCTTGTAGTTGCATTCATCGCTGACCTCCTTTTTCAGTTTCAGCCGAACACGCCCGGCGGCCTCGACCTCGTGTTGTCGATGGTCTTGTGCGTCAACCGCAACGGGAAATGGTTTGTGCGATATGAAGACGACGGGGGAAATTCGATGCATCGTGAACGCGCTGCGCGTCGTCGTCTGCGAAGATGGATGAGCCTCTGGAAGCCGTGTCCATGTGCCGCCTCATGCGATCGGGTGAACGTCGCTGCGACTGGTGAATATCGCGAAGTATAGGAATTCGCCCGTTGTTTCCAAGGCGCTTTTTTATGATCCGCGCGTTCCGTCGAACGGACGGACAATGGGCTTCGAATTGATTGACATGAGTGAAACAGTGATCGCGTCAATTGCTGTTTCACGCACCGCTCGATGCCGGCGATGCATTATTCGCACTGGCCCATCAGCCGTGCAAAAGGATGGCGCCGCGTATTTCACCACGCTGAAATCGCGGGTGCGATCGGCGCGGTCAGGGGGCGCGCCGATCGCTCGCCCCCGGGCGCCGGCCGAGCGGCCGGCCCCGGTCCGACAGGCGCCGCGTCAGGAGACCTTGAACTGCCCGACCGTCGCCGCGAGCGCGTGCGCCTGCGTCTGCAGCGCCGCCGCCGCGGCCGTCGACTGTTCGACGAGCGCCGCGTTCTGCTGCACCATCTCGTCGAGCTGCGTCACGGCGCGGTTGACTTCCTGGATGCCGCGGGTCTGCTCGTTCGCCGCGTGCGTGATCTCGGAGATGATCGTCGTCACGTTGGCGACGTTCGTGACGATCTCCCGCATCGTCTCGCCGGCCTGGCGCACCTGACCGGACCCGGCCTCGACGCTCGCGACGGTCGATTCGACCAGCACCTTCACCTCGCGTGCGGCCTGCGCGCTGCGCTGCGCGAGGCTGCGCACCTCCTGCGCGACGACCGCGAAGCCGCGGCCCTGCTCGCCCGCCCGCGCGGCCTCGACGGCCGCGTTCAGCGCAAGGATGTTGGTCTGGAACGCGATGCCGTCGATCACGCCGATGATGTCGCCGATCCGGCCCGACGCCTCCTCGATCTTCTCCATCGTCGAGACTACGTCCGACACCACCACGCCGCCGTGCGACGCGATCTTCGACGCGGCCTCGGCGCGCTGGTCGGCCTGGCCCGCCGCCGCGGCCGACTGGCCGACCGTCGCGGTGATTTCCTCCATCGACGCGGCCGTCTCCTCGAGGCTCGCTGCCGCCGCCTCGGTGCGCGACGACAGGTCCTGGTTGCCGGCCGCGATCTCGTTGGCGGCCGTGCGCACCGATTCGCTCGCGTCGCGGATCTGCTGCATGACCTCCTGCAGCTTGTCGACGAAGCTGTTGAACGAGCGCGCGATGTCCGTGACCTCGTCGCCGCCGTCCGCCGGCAAGCGCTGCGTCAGGTCGCCCGAGCCCGAGCCGATCGCCGCCATCGCCTGGCGAACCAGCGACAGGCGGCGGAACGCCGTCGCGGTGATCGCGCCGACGATCAGCGACGCGATGACGATGTCCGCGACCAGCGTGATCAGCGACGCGGTCAGCAGCGAGCGCATCCCCGCGGTCGCCTCGGACTTGTCGAGCGCGACGAGCGCGTACCAGTCGGTGCCCGGCACCGGCAGCGCGCGGACCAGCTTCGCCGCGCCGCCGACTTCCACCTCGACCGGCGCGCTCGCGTTCACGATCGACGCGGGCGCGATCGCGCCGAGCTCCGTCGACACGTCGTTGACCGGCTTGAGCGTCAGCTTGGAGTCCGGATGCGCGACCACGTGGCCATTGCTGTCGATCAACATCCCGAAGCTGGCCGGCGTCGGGTGGATCGACTTGACGTTCGCGATCACGGCGTTCATCGCGACGTCAGCGGCGACGACGCCCTTGACCGCGCCGTCGCGCATGATCGGCACCGCGAACGTGACGACCAGGTTGCCGGTGCCCGCGTCGACGTACGGCGGCGTGACGACCGGCTTGCCGGCCTGCGCGGCCTGCTTGTACCACGGGCGGCCGGTCGGATCGTAGTCGGCCGGGATGCCGGTCGGGTCGGAGAACTTGAACGTCTTGTCGGCGTAACCCGCGTAGACGTTGGTGAAGCCGCCTGCCGCGGCCATCTGCTTGTAGACCGGCAGCGGATCGGGCGACAGCGCCGCGTCCTGCAGCGACGCGATCATCCGGCTTTTTGTCGCGACCCAGTCGCCGATCCCGACCACGTGGCCGCTCGCGACGGACGTGAGGTTCCGGTCGATCGCGTCGTCGTTGTACGACCGGGCGATGAAATAGTTGATCAGCGTGCTGGCGAGCAGTGCGGCCGCGACGATGGCGACGCACGCGGCGATGATGCGGGCGCGAATGGACGAAAACATGGCAACGACTCTATGAGGGAGCGCGAACGCACGGTGGACGAATTCCCCGTGTAAACGGCGGCGTTCGCGATTACTTAAGGGTGGAATTCGTCAGACCATTCGTTGTTTGACGCGCGACGGCACGCGCCTTGCATGCAGGCGTCGAATCGATCAATTGGGGAAAAACCCGGTGCCCGGCGATTGCGGGCGGCATGGGTGTGCGGATACGGTCCCGGATTGGGGAATTCCGCGCGCACGCGCTCGCAGCACGTGCGCGCATGGATCTGCCCGCCCTCGTGAAAAGGCGTGGCCGTATTGCGTCAGCGTATCGTCAGGCGGACGGCCGCGCGCGACTCGTCACGGCCGTTCGGTCAGCAATGCAGGCGGCCTCCCCTCATAGGCGACGGCTCGCCTGAACGTCCGGCTCCGCGGGCTGCCGCGCCGGCGGCCCGTCCGCCGCCTGCTCGTCGAGCTGCCGCATCCGCTCGCGCAGATGCCGGACCGCAAACACGTGGATGTAGTCGTGCACGCGTGCGTCGGAGGACAGTGCGCGCACCTCGTCGTCGATCATGGCGCGCAACTGGTCTGCATTGATCGACCGCTGCGCGGCAACTTCCGCTAGCGCTTCCAACAAAGTGTCCCGTGACATCGACGGACTCCTTACTGTCGAGGCAAATAAAGATGGATGTATTCCTAGCCTAAAGACTGAACAGCAACGCCGCGCGCGACGCGCGATCGTGCCCTTGCGCGGCATCAACGACCCCGAGCGACGCCGGCAGCGTCAAGCGGGTGTCGAGCGCCGCGATCCGACGGCGGATCGCCTGCAACCTGGCCGATGCGGGCTTGTGCCGCACGGATCGTCCGATGGAGAAACCACGCTTCCCCGAAAGCGCGGCGCCGACGCGCGAGCCTGTCGTGGACAGGCATCGGCGGTCGGCATAAAAACCAAGTTAGACGGGACTAAAAGGCGCGTCAAGGCGCTTGCGCCGTGAATCGCCCGCTTAAAACCGCGCGATCGCGCGCCGAACGCGACGCGCGCGTGTCAGGAAATTCCTATGGCGCGGCGGAATTCCTGACGCAGACTTCAGCGCGCCCTGATTGGAAGCGTTCTTCCGCCACACGATACTGATGCCATGGACACATCGTTCATGCAGGGCCATCGCGCAGCCGGCCGTCGAGCGGGCACGCGGGTCAGGCGGAGGAGACCACCCATGGCTTTCGGCAACTTTCCCAGTGGCGACGGACAGCGGCGCGCGACGCGCGCGATCGCGGAACCCGCGCCGGCTCCCCGCGACGATCTCGATGCGCTGCTCGCGCTCGCCCGCCAGGCAGGGCTGCTCGTGACGCTCGACGGACAGATCGGCCGCGAGAAGTACCAGAGCATCGTCGGGTCGGTGGCCGCGTTGCAGCGGTTCGCGGCCGCGCTGCGTCAGCAGGCGGCCGTGGCTGCGCCCGCGCCGTCGCCGGTGCGGCGCGCATCGCGCCGCGGACACGTGCGCGTGAGCAGGACGCGCCGCTTTTCGCCGTGCCGCGCCTGCCCTCTCGAGACGGCACGCCACCGCGCGCATGCGCGACACGGCGGGCGCCAGCGGCGCAGCGCCCGTCCGGGCTGCGTGTCCTGACATCGCGCGCGCCGCCGCTGCCGCGCTGACGAACCGGCCCGGCCGGTCCGGCGCGCAGCGCGGCATCATCGACGGCGGACGTCATGCCGACAGGCGTGCGCGCGGCCATGCGCACGCCGGGGCCGCGTTCGGCCGTCACCGGTTTACATACGAGGAAAAGCGTCGGCGCGGGCCAGGAAAGCGGGCGGGGTCTACCACCCCGCCCGTCCTCCAAGGCAGCCTGACGGCGGCCTACCCTCGTGCCGGAGAGTTCGTGTCCGGTGCCGGCGGCATCCGCGTGCGCGCGCCTACTCGACGACCAGGTTGTCGATCACCGCTCGCACGCCGGGCGCGGACCAGGCCGCGCCGCGCGCGACTTCGCGCTCCGCATACGAGTCGACCTTGCCGTTGAGCGTGACCGTGCCGTCCTGCACGATCACGTCGATATGGTTCGCTTCGCGTTCCGCGTGCCGCTGCATCGCCTTGCGGATCGTCGCGCCGATGTCGCCGGCGAGCACGTCGCCGCCCACCTCGATCGCATCCGATACGCCGACGATCCCGCGCATCTGCGACACCGCGCGCAACGCGCGCTGCCGCTGGTAGCCCCAGTCGACCTTGCCGCTCAGCGTGATCCAGCCTTTCTCGATCTGCACGTGGATCGCGTCGTCGCGCAGGCCGGCCGTCCAGTGCAGCACGGCGCGCACCGCTTTCGCGATGTCTTCGTCGGTATGGCGCTCGTCATGCGGCAGATGCACGGTCATGTCGACGACGACGGCCCTCACGCCCGCCACGCGATGCGCGGCGTGTTCGGCCGCGACTTTCTCCGCGACGCTCGACGGATGTCCCGACAGCGTGACGACCCGGTCTTCGACCTCGACGCCGATGCGGGTCGAATCGACCGCCGGATCCCACGCGAGCTCTTCCTCGACGTCCTGCTTCACCTGCCTGTCGGTCTTCATCGCACGCTCCCGAATGGGTCCGCCCGGCGTCAGTCCGTGCCGCGCACGAGCAGCACCGGCACCTGCGCGATGTGGGCGACGCGGCGCGCGACGCTGCCGATCAGCAGCGCCGCCAGCCAGCGCCGGCCGTGCGTGCCGACCACCAGCAGCTCCGCATCCCAGCGCACGGCCTCGCGCATCAGCGCGTGCGCGACGTCATCGCTCGTTGCGTGCGTTTCGATGATGCCGCGCTTGGTCGGATTCGCGCATCCGTCGAACAGCGCCGCCACCCGCGCGAGCGCGCCCTCGCCTTCGGCGCGGTACGCGTCCTCGAGCGCGCGCACCGGCACGATGTCCGTCAGACGAATCGCGCGATCGACGACGTACACCGCGTAGAGCAGCGTCGTCGGCGTCGCGAGCGCCATGCCGGCCTGCAACGCGTGCAGCGACGGCTCGCTGCCGTCGACCGCGAACATCATCCGCTGCGGCGGGCCGTCCATCGGCCGCTCGTAGCTCGCCGGCACGATCAGCAGCGCGCAGCGGGCGCGCCGCGTCAGCGTGTCCGACACCGCGCCCTCGACGAGCCGCAGCAGGCCGTGATGTGCGCTCGCGCCGACCACGAGCGCATCGGCCTGCCACGCGACGGTGTCGCCGACGAGCGCGTTGGCGATCGTGCCGCCCGCGACCGACGCGTCGACGATGCCCTGCTCGACGTCCGCGCCGCATCCGGCGAACAGCGGCGTGATGCGGTCGAGCACGGCCTGCGCATCGTGCGCCATTTCCTCGCGCGCGGACGTGAGCAACGCATCGACGCGCGGGATATCGGGCAGCAGCAGGCGGGGATTGTCGATCACGCTGACGACGCGCAACTTCATGCCGGGACGCAGCAGCGTGCGCACGTACTGCGCGGCGCGCAGCGATTCGGGCGTCGGATCGACGGCCAGCACGAGTCGCGAAAGCGGCGGGACGGATGAGTCAGGCTGCATGGCGAAGGCCTCCGTTCGTGCGCGCCGTCCTTGGCGGGACGGCGCCGGGGCTTCGCGCGGCGGATCAGGCCGCCGGCGCACGATCGCAGGCATCGGCGGGCGGCCGCGCGAAGCGAGGACAAGCAATGCCGACAGCATAGAACGCCCGGCCCGCACATGCATGACCGAAATCAAGCGGCAGGCCGGACGAGACGCGCGCAACCTACGATTCCGTCGAGACCGACGCCACCGGGCGGTTCGCGTAGAACAGCAGGTAGGCGACGCCGAGCAGCACGATCCACGCCGGCCCGATCACGAGCGCGACGCGCGTATCGGGCGTGAACGCCATCAGCACGACGACGAGCGCGAGGAACGCGAGCGCGACGTACGAACCGAGCGGGTAGAACGGCACGCGGATCGGCAGGCGCGCGATCTTGTCGGCCGACAGCGTGCGGCGAAAGCGCATCTGCGCGATCAGGATCACGCACCACGTCCAGATCGCGCCGAACGTCGACACCGACGTGAGCCACGTGAACACGTGCTGCGGCGCGAGATAGTTGAGCAGCACGCCGACCAGCAGCAGCGCGACCGACACGGCCACGCCGTAGACCGGCACGCCGTTGCGGTTCACGCGCCCGAGCACGCGCGGCGCCTGGCCCTGCTGCGCGAGGTTGTAGAGCATCCGCGCGGTGCTGAACAGGCCGCTGTTGCACGACGACAGCGCGGCCGTCAGCACGACGAAGTTGATGATGCCGGCGGCGGCCGGGATGCCGAGCCGCGAGAACGTCATCACGAACGGGCTGCCCTGCGTGCCGATCTGGTTCCACGGGTAGATCGACATGATCACGAACAGCGCGCCGATGTAGAAGATCAGCACGCGCCAGAACACCGAGTTCACGGCCTTCGACAGCGATTTCTCCGGGTTGCGCGCCTCGCCGGCGGTCAGGCCGAGCATCTCGACGCCGAGATACGCGAACATCACGATCGGCAGCGCGCCGATCACGCCGGACCAGCCGTTCGGCATGAAGCCGCCGTTCGACCACAGGTTCGAGATGCCGGTCGGGATGCCGCCGTTGCCGAGGCCGAGCGTGATCATCAGCGCGCCGCCGATGATCATCAGCACGATCGTGACGATCTTGATCAGCGCGAACCAGAACTCGAACTCGCCGTACAGCTTCACCGCGACGAAGTTGACCGCGCCCATCGCCGAGAGCCCGAGCAGCGCCCAGATCCAGTTCGGCACATCGGGGAACCACACGTGCATGTACACGGCGACCCCGGTGACCTCCGCCATGCAGGTGACGATCCACACGAACCAGTAGGTCCAGCCGGTCAGGTAGCCCGCGAGCGGGCCGAGATAGTCGCGCGCGTAGCGGCTGAACGCGCCGGCGACCGGGTTGGTGATCGCCATTTCGCCGAGCGCGCGCATGATCAGGAAAATCACGACGCCGCCCAGCAGATAGGTCAGCAGAATGGCCGGGCCGGCGCTGCGGATCGCGGTGGCCGAGCCGAGGAACAGGCCGACGCCGATCGTCGCGCCCAGCGCCATCAGGTTGATGTGCCGCTCTTCCAGCCTGCGGTGCAGCTGGTCTTCTTGTTGTTTCAATTGCGTCTCCTGGCGGCCGTGGGCGACCGCCGTCACTGTGTCGATATCAGCGCACGGCTTGCCGGTGCTGCTCAGGCCGCCGAAAACGAAATGATTCCCGCCGCTTATTTCCGGATTGGAAAGGAAACGGATATTGAGCGAAACCGTTCGGAATCGCCGCGCATTATCCGGATATTCCGAAACAATCCGGAAAGCGGCTCGTGCCGCTTCGGGAACACGCCGACACGCCGGACGCGGCGTGCCAAAGCGCGCCGTGCCCAGCATTGCGTTCAACGGGAATTCAATCGAATTCGGCGCGGCATGCCGCGCCTCCTGTGTGCGCCTTGATGCGCATGCAATATGCAGGCGGGATTATATGAATGATCAGACGATTCGCGCCAGTCGATTTTGCGTGGCAAGCACCGGCGCCGCTCGCGAACGCTGCCGGTGCTTTCCGTCACCGCACACGCCCATGTTTTTTTAAATACATTTCGCGCCGCAACCGCCTAAAGGAATTCGTAATATTGCCGTAAACTGTTAACCGGATTTCAACGTCCCGCACTGCGCGATGCCCACCGACTCAGTCCGTGGACGTCTTTTTTTGAAGTCCGAGATCTTCAATAAACAACCACACGCAAAGGAAATTCATGAGGAAGGTTGCTCTCACCCTCATCGCCAGTTCGGTCACACTCGCTGGCTGCGCCACGCCTGGCATGGAAAACAAGGCAGACGCGTACAACGTGCTCGATGTGAATCAGCGTCAAGAAGTGCGCACCATCGAAATCCTGACGATCCTGCCGGGCAAAGTGCAGGTAAGTAACGAGCAGAACAAGAAGACCGCGCAACTGGCCGGCGCGATGCTCGGCGCTATCGCGGGCGCTGCGATCGGCGGTACGACCGGCCCCGGCGGCTGGAACCGCACGGGCGTAGGTACGGTCGCAGGTGGCGCCGTGGGTGCCGCGGCCGGTTCGATGGTGAACGACAAGGTGCTGGTGGATGGCGTGCAAATCATGTACCGCGACGGCAAGTCGGCATTTGCATCGGCTCAGGTCGGCCGCGTGTGCGAATTCAAGCCGGGTACGGCGCTGATGGTCGGCTCGGGCAAGACCACGCGCATTCAGCCGAACTCGCAATGTCCGGTCGTCGGCGCGGCACAACAACCAGCACAGGTAAAGTAAATGAAGCACGGAATTTCTATGCTTTTCTTGCTGACGGCACTTCCCGCGTTCGCGCAGGAACAAGCGCCCGTCAATCTCGATAACGGCATCGCACGTATGCAGGCGCTCGAATCGAATGCCGAACATGAGCGCGCCGCGCAGCAGCAGCAGGCCGAAGCCGACCGTCGCAGGCAGCGACAGCAGGCAGCCGCGGCCGAGCGCAAGCGCAGCGAAGCGCATGCCGCGGCGCAAGCGCAGGCCAATCGCGAACGGCAAGCTGCGGTCAACCGTCAGCGCGCGATCGAAGATCAGGACCGCAGCTACGAAAACCGCTACAAGGAACTGCAGCTGAAAAGGCTGGAAGCGCAAGTTGCGCGCGAAAACGATCGCATCAATGCCGACCTCGCTCGATCGAAAGCGGAAACGGATGCGGTGCAATCTCAGGCGGATGCAAATCGCAACGTGAGCAAAGGCGTGGAGAAGAACTTGAAGGACGCCAATCGCCACTGGTGGGAAAAATAACTCCGCTAAACAACGCCCATATCGGCAGGCCGTAACGGGATGGCCAGCCTGACCGACACAACCCGATCAGCATGCTGATCGGGTTGGCATTCATGCTCATCGTGTCGACTTGGCAGCCGTGGCTTCGCATTCCCGGTCATGTCGGGCCAGATGGGCGAGATGCGGGCCGCGCTCGGCTCGGCAAGCGGGCCTGTCACGCCATCGTGGCGCGATGGCCGGTTGAAAACGGTCACGGGCGGTTTGGTTCTCCGGGAACTTGCGATCCTCCGCGCAGTGATTCGGGCCGCGCGTTCGGATATGTGTTCGTACGAACGACCTCGCCGCTTTAGCTACCAATGGTGGCATCCAAGAATGACCAGTGCTTCGAAGCCTCCTTGCGGGCCTTCAAATTAGTCGCTCTCACGCCACGCAATCGCAAACGAATTCCGACAGAAATCTTCTTGCACACCCGGGGGGGGGGGGGGGGCGTGGGTTTCGGAGTCGCAACTCGACGCGTTATGCGTATATATGATAAGGCGGTAGTCACCTGCGCTTCCCGAAAAACTCCTTGCAACTCCCAGGCATAGACGTGGCTGCCGCGCAGCCTTACTCGTCGCAGACTCGTTGCTACTTACGCCAACATCCCGGTCACAACAGCCGAGCAAGATGGCCGCGCCGCACACATTGACTCAAAAACAAACATTAATGACCAAATCGACCATACAAAAAATGAACAATCAAAGAATTCAACAAATGGATATCCAATAAAGCGGACAATACATCAATAAAGCAGATATGAATTTTTTAAAGCGGTGGTGTGCAGCACAGAAAAAATGTATCCTCACACAAATACTAAACCACCCCCTAGGCCGAAGGATTAAAGTGAAATGTTACAAGATGATTACGATTTGAGAGTTCAACAGCTTGGCATCTCAATACCAACAACAAAACCGGCCGCCAATTATGTCAACGCAATCCGCAACGGCGACCTCCTTTACCTTTCTGGCAAAGGCCCATATTTTCGGGACGGAATTATTAAGGAAGGCAAGCTCGGCAAGGAATTTACGTCGACGCAAGGGTACGAATTCGCCAAAGATGCTTGCATTAATCTACTATCAAGCATCCGGTCGGAAACCGGAAGCCTATCTTCTATAGTCCAAGTCATCGAAATACAAGGATTCGTTAACTGCACGGAAGATTTTCGCGACCACGCAAAAGTACTAGATGGGTGCTCCGACCTACTCACATCGATATTCGGTGAACGCGGAAAACATGCGCGGTCAGTTTTTGGAGCGAACTCACTTCGAGATCAGCTTCCAGTAATTATAAAAGGCATCGTTAAAATAAAATAGCCCGCCCCAATATCCAAAATTATAAGATGAAAACCATATTCGCGATTTCCGATGTCAACCCCAAGCTCGATTGCATCCTGAGAGAATCATCATCGACCATCACTTTTAAATCGATTCAAGAAATTCCGGAATTCGCGTGGACCCCACCACCAAACTTACTAGTTTGCGATGCCACCCCCACCAACATCAAAGCGCTATCAAAAATAAAAATCACATCATCCGAAACGAAAATCATCCTTATCTACAAACCACAGAACAAGAAATACTTACTTGAAGCACAGAAAGATGCTCCTAATATTATCGCAACAATCCCGGTCGCCGGAGAGTTCTCTCATGATCATCTGCGGCGAATAGAAAATGTACTAACAGGTTCCCGCAGCCCAACGGTTCGAAAATACCCCAAATCCGTAGAAATCCTTCTTGTCGGGGCGGGAATTGTGAATCTCATTACCGCGTTAAAACTGCAACTCTCCGGATATCGGGTTCGCGTTCTCGATGCCGCACCCGAGCCGAACTCGCAAACATCATGGGAAACCCAAGGGTGTACGTTTGGCGGAGAGAATGCGCGAATGTTTTCCTTCTTCGAAACCCGAAATCATTTCGTCAATTTATCGGGACATACGGTACACCGCGCACTAACAAAACCACTTGACCAGAACGGCTGGTTAATCGGAGAGCACGCGCTTGCATCATTGCCTTGGCAACATTTGCGCAGCAATGAAGTTCAGTGGATGCGTGGAGTATATAATGAAGACTTGATTAAAATCACAAAGCAAAGTCATCAAGACTGGCTCAATCTTCGTGATAATCTCCCGCATCTATTTTTAGATGTAGCCTTTAACGATGTACTTTTGCGACTCTACTCCACCGACGCTCAGTATCGTGCGGCAATCGAATTGGAAAGCGCTGCGGAATCACTCATCGCGCAAGTGAAGCTTGATGATTTAGTAAAACGTCACCCAATATTTTCAGATGCCTGTGAAACTGGAGCGATAGTTGGAGCACTACGAGTAAAAGGATTTACACTGAAGATTCATGAACTTTCCAAGAACATCATTGAACATCTTCGCCAATCTGGCGCAACAGTTGAGTTCTGCACCAAGGTTCACGATGTAAAACTCGACTCAAATGGAAACATTCGTGGTGTTGTAGCAAACGGACGCCTCACGTCAGCCACTCATTACGTATTTTCCCCCGGCGCATACCATAAATCCGTTCTGTCCACCTTGGATGATTCTGTCGATATGCACGCAGTGGCTGGCGGTTGGCTAAAACTGGATGTCCCAACCAAGACCAACAGGGCGATTGCATTCAAACTAAGTCGATCCGGCATCTACTCAAACGGAGCAGCCGAGGGCGCCAATGTCTTTGTATCACCAAAAAGTAACCATACATCTGAAATTTTGATCAGCTCAGTTCATGGGTACGTGGGAGAAAACCCCAGAAAAATATCAACTCAAGAGTATGAGCCATTTCGAGCTGTCCTTGAGGATGTGCTAAAAATGATTTTCCCGAAGTTTGCCGAGCACTATTTTCATACCAACTCTTGCAAGCAATCCATTCGATACTGCCACCGTCCATGGACTGCAAATTGTCTCGGCATATTTTCGATTCGCAACGCCACCGAAGGCTTGGCATTGATAACGGGCGGACACAACACGGGCGGCTTCACTCAAAGCGCAGCCGTTGCCTCCGCAGTTCTTGATGCAATTGAAGGCCGGGATCATTTGATGCATACGCTCTATCATCCTGAGCGCGAATCGAAATTAAGCAATGCAATCCAGAAAATGGAAGAACTTGCATGAGCCTCAATATTGCACAAATATCCGAACTTGTCGTCATCCTATTCATCACCGGCGCCGTAAAGGGAAGCATTGGATTTGGAATGGCCCCTCTGGCAGTTCCACTATTATCGCCGGTCATCGGTGTCAAGTCAGCGGTTGCCCTTTTGAATATGCCGGTTCTGATCAGCAGCGTTCAATTATGCATAATGCAAAAGAGTTTTATTTCACCCCTTAAAAAGTACTGGAAATTGGTGATCTTCCAAGGCATGGGCGTTATACTGGGCACTAGCTTTTTGACGGCTGCTGACGCGCGACTCGTTTCTCTGACCCTTGGGCTTTGCATCTTATTTTTCATCTCCACCCCTTTCATCCAGCGAATAGCGCCTAAAATCCATATGCCACCACTTTTTTCCGAACCTATTGTCGGCGGAGTCGGCGGAGTGCTCGGCGGGGCAACCAGCATTTTCGGCTCATTTATTGCCGCCTATATCTCCAGCAGGGAAAATACCAAGGACAGCGTAGCAAGAGCCATTAATGTCATCACCTTGATGGGGAGTCTCATTGCGGCAATCCTGTTTCGCGAAAATGGGCAGCTAGAATTCATCAGCATCGAATCATCCGTGCTGACGTTCATACCCGTCGGCTTAGGCGTATGGGCAGGAACGAAATTTAGAGATTACGTTTCAGATAAACTTTATCTAATCTCCATTAAAATCCTACTCACCATCATATCCACCTCGTTAATTGCGGAATATTTTTTATAATGCCAAGAATGAGTAAATTCAGAAAACCGTTTACGTCAAAATGGTTTTCAGGTCTGACAACACATGATCTAAGAGCGCACCAGCCCACCTGATCGCGCCGGCCGACGTCGGTCTGGCTCAATTCGTCTCGACCGACAAACTGTCGCCGATCGCAGATGCGTAAACGACTCTTCTGGATGTGGAGAAGCGGTACCTCACTGCGGCTTTTCGTCAGGAAGCGGCTCCGGACATCACTTCGACAACGTCGCCCGCACCGTATATTCGCCGTCGAGCCCGCCGTGATCAGGCCGCACGAAATAGCGCGACGAATCCAGATCGTCCGGCATCGGCTCGACCGGATAGCCGTGCTTTTCCCACGCGTCGAGGCCACCCTTCAGCGCCTTGATGTGATGCGCCATCTTCTTGCGCTGCAGCTGCGCGACGATGCGCTTGGCGGTCGCCTCGTTCGGGCACACGCAATAAACGACGATCGGCCGCTTCAGCACGTCGGGATCGATCAGCTCCGGCGAATCCAGATCGAGCGGCACCGCGCCGGCGATCCGGAACGGCTCGCGTTCGCGCACCGCGCGCGGCCGCGCGTCGAAGATCAGCGGTGGTTCGTCGGACGTCATCATCTCGGCGAGCTGCGGCGGCGAGATGCGCACCTGCGCGAGCCAGCGCCGGAACTGCACGCGGCGCACCCAGCGGTACAGCACGAACGTGATGAAGATCGCGAGGAACGCGTCGAGGATCGTCCCGCCGCTCGCGCGCACCCACAGCACGGCCTGGACGATCTGGTCATGAGCCGCCGAGCCGCCGACGAGCCAGAACGCCGCCCACAGCGCCGCGCCGGCGAAGTCCCACAGCAGGAACACGCCGACGCCGATCGCCGTCGTGCCGAGCAGCGGCGCGGACACGAGGCCGAGCCCCGGCAGGAATTTCGCGAGCACGAGGAGCGGCGCGCCGTGGCGTTCGAACAGGTTGCGTGCGAAGCGCAGCGTCGTGTCGAGCGACAGCGAGAAGCGCACGAGGCCGTTGAGCAGGCGCCGGCCGCGCGTGCGGCCCATGAAGAACCACAGCGAGTCGGCGAGCATCGTCGCGCCGACGGCCGCCGCGAACATGGCCGCATAGGACGCCTGCCCCATCGCCGCCATCGTGCCGCCCAGGATCAGCATCGGCACGGCCGGCACGGGCACGCCGAGCTGCGTGATGAGCACGCTCGCGAACACGGCCCACGGGCCGAGCGACGAGGGAATCGCGACGGGAAAGTGCCACACGGCGGCGCTCCTGGATGACATGCGGGCCGGACCGACGCCGGCGTCCGGCCGTGCAACGATCGCTGCGACAGTTGCGCAGCCGGGACGGCATGTCCGGCATTCTAAACGGGATTGACGAACGCCGCGCTGTACGGTGCGCCGGACGCCGCGCGCGTCACGCGGCGGGGGTGGACGGCGTGGCTGGCGCGGTCGTGCCGGCGAACGTGCCGCACGACGGGCAGAAGCGGCTGAACGCATTCTTGCGCGTGCGGCACTGCCCGCATGCGTTGAACACGCAGATGCCGCAATGCGGGCAGAAATTCGCGTTCGGATCGGTGGTGTCGAGCGGCCGCTCGCAGCCGGGGCAGACCTTCTTCGCGATGCGCGCGTACGCGGTCACGAAATCGATCGCCTCGCGCCGCGACACGTCCGGCTGCTGCTCCTCACGGCGCTTCTGCTCGAGATAGCGCGACAGCGCGCGGATCGCGTACTGCCCGACCGCGACCGTCAGCACGATGCCGACGAGATAGCGCACGTAGCCGCCATAGCTCGGCAGGTACGGCACCAGTTCGACGAAGAATCCGTACAGCGCGAAAAAGATGAAGCCCCATACGAACGGCCAGTAGCGGCTGCCGCGCTTCTTCGCGAACAGCCAGCCTGCGACCAGCAGCAGCGGCAGCGTGAACAGCAGCCGGATGCCGAACACGCGCAGTTCCTGCTCGCGCTGGGCCGCTTCGAGCTTGCGGTCGGCCTGCGCTTCGAGTTCGCCGAGCGCGAGCCGGGTTGCGCCCTGCTCACGCTCGAGCGCCTGCGCGGCCTGCTTCAGCGTGCCGATGCGGGCCTGCGCGTCGCGTTCGCGCTGCGTCGCCGCCTCGAGCGCGCGCGCATGCGCGAGCACGGCCGGATCCTGTTCCGCGCGCTCGGTCGCATGGCGGCTCGCGATCGTCGTGCGAAACGATTCGCGTGCCTGCTGCGTATCCTGCTCGGCCGCGGTCAGCAGCATCGACGCCTGTTCGGTCGCGTCGCGATTCGCGGTCAGGTCCGCCGACAGCTTCGCGAGCGTCTGGCGCAGCGGCGCGGCCGCCTGCCGGTCGACGAACGCGTCGCGGTCCAGCGTCACCTCGACGCGCGGCAAATCGCCGACGATCAGGCCGCCGAGTCCGATCAGGAAGCCGGCGAACACGACGGCGATGATCCACAGTGCGCGCTGGAACCACACTTCGGCCAGCCGCAGTCCCTTGGTCGATATTGTCATGCGTGATGGGCTCCGTGGACGCCGGCCCCGTCGCGCGTCGGCGTGACGCGCGCCCGGCGATGAGCGAAAAAAGGGGCTACGGCACGGATGCTGCCAGATGTGCGCCGCGCGGCGCAACTTCAGCGCGGTTGAACGCGGCGCGCGCGGCCGCGAAGCGGACGGACGCGCCGCGGCAGGTGCGCCGCTCAGTGCATGCGGCGCCGGCACGACGCATTGCGCGGCGCGCCGTCAATCGCCGCGCTCGCACGCGGCCCGGTTCATGCACGCGCGGCTCAGGCGGGCTTCGTTACCGTTTTCTCGTCGTGCCGCACCAGCAGCACCGGCCGGTCCGCCGCGCGCAGCAGCGACTCCGCGACGCTGCCGACCAGCAGCCGGCGCAAGCCGTGCCGCCCGCTCGTGCCCATCACGATCAGGTCCGCGTCGGCCTCGGCCGCCGTGCGCATCAGCACGGCCGCGATGTCCTCGCCATATGCTGTCAGCGCGCGCACCGTGCCCGGCACGTGGTGCGCATCGAGCGCGGCCTTCGCGTCGTCGAGCACGAGCGTCGCGGCGTCCAGCGCCGACGGCTCGGGTTCCCGTGTGTCCGCGAAGCCCGCGTCGACGTCGACGAGTTGCGTCTTGTGCTCGACGACGGACGCACAGGTGATCGCGCCGCCGGACGCGACCGCGATCCTGATCGCCTCATCCAGCGCGAGACGCGCACTTGGGCTGTCGTCGAGCGCCACGAAAATTCGCTTGTACATGTTCCGCACCTCTCACCGGACAGCCTTGCGCGTCGCGCAAGGCAGGTTCGAATCCGATCGCCGGCGGCTCCGCCGGCCCCTATGCTTCCTAGTCTGGCCCCACGCTCCCGGACGCCCGTTGACGCGCATCAAATACGGTCGCACAACAGGCCCCCCGATCTTTTGTCTGAATTTCCGCTGCCCCCATTACAAAAAAGTCATAAAACGCGCACAATTTCGTCTCGATAACAGATACCGCCAAGCATCGGGCGCCAACCGCGCCCGATTTTTCCTTTGTCGCCCCGGTGCCAGGGCGGCCTCGGACAGAGTGGCCCGTAGATGACCGCCAGCGGAACCCCGACGCGCGACGCCCCGGTGCGCACGCGCTTTCAAACCATGTTACGCCAGCCGTTCGCGGCCGGCATCGTCGCGCTCTGCGCCGGCGCAACGCTCTCGCTGGGTGTCGCGCTGATAGTGCGTGAGCAATGGCAAGACACCGTCCATGCCCGTTTCGAGCGCCGCGTCACGCACGTGACGGCAATGCTGCTCCACGAGCTGCAGGACAGCGTCGGCGTGCTCGAAGGCGCGCGCGGCGCGCTCGGCCTCGCGCCGCAGATGACGCCCGTACAGTGGCGCCAGTATGTCGACGCGCTCGCCATCGACAACAGCCGTTCGCCGATCAGCCAGCTCGGCTATGCGCCGCTGCCGCCCGCCGTGCGCGGCCAGCTCGCCGGCGCCGCCGCGCCTTCGTCGGCCGTGCCGCTCGCGGTCGCCGCGCTCAGCGCGCCCGCGTCGTCGGCGCCCGCCGCGCGCTTCGGTGCGGCCGACGCCGTGTCGCTGCGGCGCGCCGTGCAGACCGGCAACGCCGCGCTCGGCATCCGGGCGGCCGACGACGATGCCGCCCGCACCGTCACGCTGTTCCTGCCCGTCGCCGACCCGCAGCACCCGGTCTCGCGGGAAGGCGGCATCGACGGCGTGCTGTTTGCCGAGCTCAGCCCGCGGCGGCTCGTCGAGCGCGCGCTCGACTCGGAGCGCGGGATCGACCTGCGAATCAGCGTCGACGGCGACCCGCGGCCGATCGTCAGCGCGGAGACCATCACCGACGAGGCGTCGCTCTCGCCCGACCTGATGCGCCGGACCGAGGTGCTGAACTTCGGCGGCAGCACGCTGACGCTTGCCTATTCGGCGGACGGGCGGCCGAGCGCGACCGGCGCGCAGCGCGCGGCGGGCACGGTGCTCGCCGCCGGCCTGCTCGCGTCGGTCGTGTTCGCGGCGCTCGCGTATGCGCTGGTGCGCGGCCGGCCGGGGTCCGCCGCGGACGTCGGCGCCCGCAGCAGCGGCATCCTGAACGAAGCGCGGATGATGGGCATCATCCGCTCGTCGATGGAGGCGATCATCACGATCGACGAGAAGCAGACGATCGTGATCTTCAACCCGATGGCCGAGCAGGTGTTCGGCGTGTCCGCGATGGAGGCGATCGGCGCGCCGCTGTCGCGCTTCATCCCCGAGCGGTTCCGCGCGGCGCACGCGAAGCATGTCGAACAGTTCGGCGTGACGGGCGTGTCCGAGCGGCAGATGGGACGCCAGCGCGTGCTGTTCGGGCTGCGCGGCGACGGCGAGGAATTCCCGATCGAGGCGTCGATCTCGCAGATCCGCGATGCGTCCGGCAAGCTCTACACGGTGATGCTGCGCGACATCACCCAGCGCGTGCGCGCCGAGAACGCGCTGAAGCAGTCGCGCGAGGAGCTGCGCGAGCTGTCGGCGAACCTGCAGAACGTCCGCGAGGAAGAGAAGACGCGCATCGCGCGCGAGCTGCACGACGATCTCGGCCAGCAGCTCACCGCGCTGAAGATGGACCTGTCGGTCGTCGAGCACACGCTGCGCGCGCCCGACAGCGGACGGGCCGGCGAAGACGTGCTCACCCACCTGCAGGGCATGCGGCGGCTGATCGACGCGACGGTCGCGTCGGTGCGGCGCATCGCGGCCGACCTGCGGCCGGTGATGCTCGACGATCTCGGCCTCGTGCCGGCGATCGAATGGCTCGCGAACGATTTCACGAACCGCTATGGGATCGACGTCGAGCGCCACATCGAGCCCGGCGGCCTCGCGTTCACCAATGCCGGCGCGACCACGCTGTTCCGCATCGTCCAGGAAGCGCTGACCAACGTCGCCCGCCATGCGGACGCGACCCGGGTCACGCTGACGCTCGGCGTCGAAAGCGGCTTCTGCGTGCTGCGCATCGCCGACAACGGCCGCGGCGCGGCGCCCGGCGGGCCGACGCACGAAGACAAGTCGTTCGGCCTGATCGGCATCCGCGAGCGCGCACACATGCTCGGCGGCACCGTGACGATCGACACCGCGGTTTCGCGCGGCTTCTCGATCAGCGTCGCCTTGCCGCTGACCACGATTCAACAGGAAACCTCAATCACATGATCACGGTGCTCATCGCCGACGACCATACGCTCGTGCGCGACGGGTTGCGGCACATTCTGCAGAACGCCAGCGGCTTCGAGGTCGCCGGCGAGGCCTGGGACGGCCCGACGACGATCGCGCTCGTGCGCTCGACCCCCGCGCAGGTGCTGGTGCTCGACCTGTCGATGCCCGGCCGCAACGGCGTCGAACTCATCAAGCAGATCAAGGACGAGAAGCCGGCGCTACGCGTGCTCGTGCTGACGATGCACGCGGAGCAGCAATATGCGGTGCGCGCGTTCCGCGCGGGCGCATCCGGCTATCTGACGAAGGAAAGCGCGAGCGCCGAGCTGGTCGGCGCGGTGACGAAGGTCGCGTCGGGCGGCGTCTACGTGAGCCTCGCGATGGCCGAGCAGTTCGCGCAGAGCCTGAACGAGCCGGCGGAAACGCTGCCGCACCAGCGGCTGTCGGACCGCGAGTTCGACGTGTTCCGGCGCATCGCCGCCGGGCAGACGCTGACCGAGATCGCACAGGCGCTGTGCGTGAGCGCGAAGACGGTCAGCACGTACAAGACGCGGATTCTCGAAAAGATGCAGATGCCGCATGAAGCCGCGCTGGTGCGCTATGCGATGCGGCACAAGCTGCTCGACGAGACGGACGACGTGTAACGGGCGACGTGCAACGGACGCGCGCCGGCGGCACGCGTTCCGCCGCCGTCACTTCGCCGGCACCGGGCAGGCGAGATCGCCCTCTTCGCACGACAGGTAGCCCTGCAGGCTCTCGGTGCGCGCTTTCGTCAGATCGTCGAGGCACATCGACACCACCATCGGATGGACGCTGCCGCCCTCCGCGCCCGCGCTCGAGAAACCGCATTCGGCGTCGCGATACGCGACCCACGCGCGCTGCGCGGAGACGAGCTTCTCCGCCAGCGGCCGGTTGGCCCGCACCCGCGCGGTGACGGCCTCGTAAGCCCGGTTCAGCTCCGCATCGGATTTCCGGTACGCGCGCTCGGCGCACGCACTCATCGACGCCTGGTCGGCGGCATTCGCGCAATTCGCCTGCGCATGGGCATTCGCCGCCACGGCCAGCAGCAACAGCAAACCGGTCAAGACACGCATGGACGCTCCTTTTATTCGTTGATGTCGTGGAACACGATGCCGGGCGGCCGCCCTGCCGCGCCTCGGAGCACGGCGCCGCGCGCCGGGCCGGCGCGTGTCGACGCGCTGCGGCCGCCTCGGCGCGGCGACATCGACCGCGATGCTAGCGCACGAGCGCGCAATTGTCAGCCGCATAGTGCCGCGCTTGCATCTGCCCCTCGTCCGCCTACACCGGAAAATCGAAACCCCGTTTCGATCCCGCTAGCGCATCCATCCCGCTCCCCGCAACCGCTGCATTCCTTGGCGCAATCCGTGTTCGCACCGTCGACACGCGCGCGGCGTCGCGTCGGCTGCTGCTGGGCGCTGATGCTGCTGATGGTCGTCGTCGGCGCCGGCAGCCTCGACTGGACGCTCGCGCTCGCGGCCACGATGGCGATCGAGAAGAATGCCGCGTGGGGGCGCCGCGTCACCCGCCGCTCGACTTCGCGCTGCTCGGCGGCGCGGTGCTGATCGCCGCCGGGCATTATGTGAGAAAGCCCGCACTGAACCGAGTGCGGGCTTTCCGTCATTCCGGGGCGATCCGGCCGCCCTCGCGGGCGCCGCCGCGTCTGCTCAATGGCCGCGGTAGACCGACGACGTGTCGCCGGACACCGGCACGACCACGCGTTGGCCGGCTTGCGACGCTGCGGCGGCATTCGCGCCGTAGCCCGTCGTATCGGCCTGCGCGCCCGGGTTGCGGGCGGCGGCGATCTTCGCCTGCGCGGCCTGGATGTTTTCCGGATAGTTGATCCAGTCGTTCGGGTTGTAGCCGGCCTTCTCGAGTTCGACCAGTTCGGCGCGCACTTGCGCGCGCGTCAGCGGCTGCTGGTTCGACTGTGCGAACGAAACGGCCGGGGCGGCCACGATGACGGCCAGTGCAACTGCCTTGATCAGCGAATTCATGATTTGGAACCTCCAAGATTGTTTTCAAACGCATCGGACTCATGGTTCGGTGCGGATGAGTGGAAGTCTAGGAGCCCCCGCAATCAGGGTAAATACTTAAATCGCAAATTCACTGTTGACGCAAAACGTACAATCACCGTCTGCCCGGCCAATCAATCAGATGATTATCGAGCCGGCGGCAACGAATGTCCCGCACAAAACGAGCGCGGGACGCGACGTCATTCAATTCACCCCGCCCCATTCCGCCGACGCCATCAGCCGATCGAACAGCAGCGCCTTGAGGCGCACGACATCGGCCGCCTCGATGTCGTCGCCATACGTGACGTGATGCAGCACGAGTTGCGGCGCGGCCGGGTCGGCGTGCGTGTGGCGCACCGTGCCGTCCAGCGTCAGCAACGCGACATTGCCGCCGACCTCGTAAGGCAGCCGGATCCGCAGCGGCTCGCCCGCCGCGGCGATCGTCTGGCTCGCCGCCACCGACAGCCCGCTCAAGCTGATGTCGCGAACGATCCCGAAGCTGCCCACGCCGTCCCGCACGCTGCAGCAGCGGGCCGCGAGCCGCGCCGGCACGCGCGGCTCCGCGCGCACCCGCAGGCATTCGATGAAGCCCGGCGGCGACAGGGCCATGAACGGCGCCAGGCCGGGCTGCACCATGTCGACGGTCGCCGCGAAGCGGTACGCCGCGGCGCGCCCGATCGCGATCGCCTCGACGTCGTCGCCCGGCCTGAATTCGAGCGCCGTCGCATGCTGAGGCTCGACGAGCAGCGACTGCGACGCCCGCTGGCCGATCAGCCGGCAGCGCAGCATCGTGCGCGTCGCGCCGACCCGCCGCCGCAGGCCGATCGGCGCGCCCATCCAAAGGCCCATGTGCGCGACCGACGGCACGCCGTCTTTCTGCGGTTCCGCCGGGCCGGCTGCTGGGCCCAAGCCGGCCACGCCCAGGCCGGCCGCGTCTCTTCTCGCTGGCTGGAAATGGTCGAACAGGAAAGCGGGCTGCGCCGGATCGTGCAGCGTCGTGCCGGCCGGCAGCAACGCGGCGCCGCCGAGATCGTAGACGTCGAAGCCGAGCGGCGCACCGGCCAGGAAATCGTCGTGCTCGAGCGCGACGAAATTGTAGGAAGTGCGCATCGGAGGGACGCGGACGAGCCGCGCGAGGCTGTCGTGATGGCGGTATTACGGCAGCCTGCGCGAAACCTGAATCGGAGGATTACCCGGGGATTACTCCGCGCCGCTCGCCCCGGCGGGCGCTTGCGTGTCGGGCGGAGCCGGCGCGGGAGCCGGCGATGCCGGAGACGTCGGCGTGGCCGGCAGCGCGCCGTTGCCGCCGCCCGCACCGTTCGACGGCGGCGCCTGCGGCGCACTGGCGGCGCTGCCCGACAGCGCTGCCGCCGACGCGGCGACCTCGGACGCCGGCACCCATTCCTCGACGATGCCGCCGGACGCGGCTTCCGGCGCGGACGCCTCCGACGCCGCACTCGCCTCCGGCTCGGCCGGCTGCGGCGCACGCGGCGCCTTCGGTGCAGGCGGCGGCGTCTTCGTGTCGGACTTGAACCAGCCACCGAACAAGCCCGTCATCCGATCCTGCAGCGATTCGAGCCAGCCCGGCGCGGGCTCGGTATCGAACTTCGCCTTGCCGTCGATCAGCCGCGCGCGCAGCGCACGCTGGAAGAAGTCGCCGACGATCGGCAGCGCGCTGTGCGCGCCCTGTCCCCAGTAATCGCTGCGCAGCGTCACGCGCCCGTCGTCGAAGCCGACCCACGCGCCCGCGACGAGGTCCGGCTGCATCAGGATGAACCAGCCGTCCGCGTTGTCCTGCGTCGTGCCGGTCTTGCCCGCGACGTCGCCGCGAATCCCGAAGCGCGTGCGGATGCTCGTGCCGGTGCCGCGGTCGACGACGTCGCGCATCACGTCGACGAGCGTCTTGTCGGTCTCGGCGTCGAGCGCGCGCTCGGGCGGCGCCGGCGCGTACTCGGCGAGCACTTCGCCCTGGCGGGTCTCGATGCGCGTGACCATCTGCGGCTCGACGTACAGCCCGCCATTCGCGATCGTCGCATACGACGCCACCATCTCCTTGAGCGTCACCGGGCTCGTGCCGAGCGCGAGCGACGGCACGCGTTCGAGCGCGCTGTCGCGCACGCCCATCGCGTAGGCGAGCCGCGCGACCTTCGCGGGCCCGATCTTCTCCATCACCTGCGCGGTGATCCGGTTGCGCGACAGCGCGATCGCGTCGCGCAGCGTCATCGGCTTGCCCGTCGGCGGCGCGTCGTCGTTCGGCCGCCAGATCTCGCCGCCCTTCAGCGGGATCTCGACCGGCTGGTCGACGAACGTGTCGTCCGGCTTCATCCCGCTCGCGAACGCCGCGCCGTAGACGAACGGCTTGAACGTCGAGCCCGGCTGGCGGCGCGCCTGCGCGACGTGGTCGAACGGCTCGGCCGTGAAGTCGCGGCTGCCGACCCACGCGCGGATCTGCCCGCTGCGCGGATCGATCGCGAGAAAGCCGGCCTGCACGTCGGTCTTGGTCTTGCAGAGCGCGCGCATGAAGCCGCGGTCGGCGGCGAGCGCCTTCATCGCGGCGGCGTCGTTCTTGCCGGCGTCCTGCATCGCCTTGTATTCGGGCGCTTCGCGCATGAACGCGCGGAACACCTCGTTGTCGGTCCCGCAGCCGTCGCGCCCGCTCCATGCGCCGTTCGCGATGCCCTGCAGCGCGTTCGCCTGCTGCTTGAGCGCCTGCGTCGCCATCGCCTGCAGGCGCGCGTCGATCGTCGTGCGGACGATCAGGCCGTCCGAGTAGATGTTGTAGTCGTTGCGGTCGGCCCATGCGATCAGCCACTTGCGCAACTGCTGCGCAAAGTGCGGCGCAGGCCCGGGCGGCTCCTTCTGGCGCTCGAAGTCGATCCGCAGTGGGCGGCGCTGCAGCTGCTGGAGCGCCGCCGGCGACAGCTTGCCGTACTTCACCATCTGGCCGAGCACGGTATTGCGCCGCTGCAGCGCGCGTTCGGGGTTCAGCACCGGGTTGTAGTAGCTGTTGCCCTTCAGCATCCCGACGAGCGTCGCGCTGTCGAGCACGTCGAGCTCGTCGGCCGACTTGTCGAAATAGGTGCGCGCGGCCATCTCGACGCCGTATGCGTTGTACAGGAACGGCACCGTGTTCAGGTAGGTCTCGAGGATCTGGTCCTTGCTGTAGACCGCCTCGATCTTCAGCGCGGTGATCGCTTCCTTCAGCTTGCGCGTGAGCGTCGGCGCGCGGCCGATCTCGTCCGGATACAGGTTGCGCGCGAGCTGCTGCGTGATCGTCGAGCCGCCCTGGCGGCTGCCCGAGAACGTGTGCAGCGCGGCCCCCGCGGTGCGCCGCCAGTCGAGCCCGTGGTGCTCATAGAAGCGGTGATCCTCGGTCGCGATCAGCGCGTCGATCATGTGCGGCGAGATCTGCTTGAGCCCGACCCATTCGCGGTTCGACGGCTTGAATTCGGCGAGCAGCTTGCCGTCGGCGGACAGCACCTGCGCGGGCTGGTCGACGCGCGCCTTTCGAATGTCGCCGATGCCCGGCGTGAACGGGATCAGCGCGAGCACGTACAGCACGAACAGCGCCGGCACGGCGGCGACGGCGAGCAGGACGCCGCGACGCGTCGGGTGACGCAGGTGCAGCCAGGCGGCGGCGAGGAGACGCTTGAGCAACGCGGCGGCGGCGGCCGCGACGGGTTGGGCGCGCGCGACCCACTTGGCACAAAGGTCACGCACTGACGACACGTTTCGGCGATTCACGCGGATGTGGGATCTGCTGGAAAGGCAGCATCGTACCAAAACTCGCGCGGCGCGCCGTCCGGCGGACGGCACAGCGCCTCGCCGGCGCTCGTTCGCGCGCTGGCCGCCGGGCCGGCGACGCGCGCAAAAAAGGCGCGCGTCCGGCAACCGGAACCGCGCGCCAAGCCTGGTACTGCAACCGCTTCGACCCGTGCCCGGCAGCCGGGCTGCGCGCTCAGCGCACGAGGAAGCCGTACGCCTGCGGATCGCGTTCGTCGATGATCCAGTTCGCGAAGCCGCACACGTACGCGCGGCCCTCCACCTCCGGTATCACCGCCGGGATCTCGCCGACGGTCGTCTCGCGTAGCACGCGGCCCTTGAAGATCGTGCCGACGATCGATTCGTTGACGAGGGTGTCGCCCGCCGCCAGCAGCCCGCGCTGGTACAGCTGCGCAACGCGGCCGCCGGTGCCGGAGCCGGTCGGCGAGCGGTCGACCTCGCGGTCCGCGAACACGCAGCAGTTCGCCTGCGTCGAGCCCGGGTGGCGCGGCGCGCCCGCGATGATGGTCCCGTAGATGTGGTTGATCTCCGGAATCTCGGGATGCACGACCGGATACGCGGCGTTCGCGGCCGCCTTCACTTGCGCGCCGAAGCGGATCAGTTGCTCGACCGCGGCCTCGCGCACCGGCAGGTCGAACGGCGCGCCGTCGACGTAGAAATAGAACGCGCCGCCGTACGCGATGTCGCCCGTCACCGCGCCGAACGACGGCGTATCGACCGTCACGTCGCGCTTCCAGATGAACGAGGGCACGTTGACGAAGCGCACCGGCCCCGCGTGCTCGCCGTCCCACTTGACGAACGCCTCGATGAAGCCGCACGGCGCGTCGATGCCGACCCGCGTTTCCGGCGCCGTGCGCTGCACCCAGCCGAGCTCGACCGCGGCAGTCGCCAGCGCGATCACGCCATGTCCGCAATGGTCGCTGTAGCCCTCGTTGTGCACGAAGATCACGCCGAAATCCGCATGCGGCGACACGGGTTCGGTCAGGTAGCCGCCGTACATGTCGGCGTGGCCGCGCGGCTCGAACATCAGCGCGCGGCGGATTTCGTCGGCGTGCTCCTTCAGCCACGCGCGGCGCTGGACGATCGTGTCGCCCGGCAGGCGCGGCAACCCGCTCGTGACGATGCGGAACGCTTCGCCGCCGGTGTGGACTTCGACAGTGGAAATGGATCGCGAAATTTTCATCGGTTGCTCAGGGGATTTGAGTCGGGAACGCGGCGGCGGCCGGCGCGCACGCCGGCCGCGCGAGCCGCTCGAGCGCGGCAATCAATCGCCGTACGGCACCGGCAAGCCGTTGCGGATCACGTAGACGCTCGTCGGCGCGCCCTTCAGGTCGCCGCTCGCATCGAACGAATAGGTGCCGGCAACGCCCTTGTAGTCCGACTTCGCGAGCTGCGCGATGAGCTTCGCCTTGTCGGTCGTCGTGCCGGCCTTGACCATCGCGTCGGCGAGCAGCTTCACGCCGTCGTAGTAGTTGACGCCGTACACCTGCGGATCGGTGTGGTACGTGTCGTGGTACTTCTTCAGGAACTCGCGCCCGGCGGGCGTCTTTTCGAGCGCGACGCCGCCTTGCGCGCAGTAGACGATCGACGCGGCCTCGCCCGCCACCTTGCCCATGTCGGCCGAGCAGATCCCGTCGCCGCCGAGCAGCTTCGCGCGCAGGCCGCGCTGCTTCATCTGCTTGGCCATCGGCGCGCCCTGCGCCGCGTAGCCGCCGAAGAAGATCACGTCCGGGTTGGTCGACTTGATCTTCGTCAAGATGCCGAAGAAGTCGGTCGCGGACGAACTCGTGAATTCCTGGTCGACGATCTTGATCCCGTTCGCCTTCGCGACGTTCGAGAACTGCTCGGCGACGCCCTGGCCGTAGGCGGTGCGGTCGTCGACGATCGCGGCGGTCTTCGCATGGAGCGTCTTCGCGGCGAACACGGCCATCGTGCCGCCGAGCTGCTCGTCGCTCGCGCCGATCCGGAAGATGTTCTTGAAGCCCTGTTTCGTGAGCGCCGGGTTCGACGCGACCGGCAGCATCGGCACGCCCGCGTTGCTGTATACGCGCGACGCCGGGATCGCGACGCCCGAGTTGTACGGCCCGAGCACCGCGACGACGCCCTTGTCGACGAGATTCTGCGCGACCTGCACGCCGGCTTTCGGGTCGGCCTGGTCGTCGTCGGACGCCAGCTTGAACGTGACCGTCTTGCCGCCGACCTTCAGGCCCTGCTTGTTGATCTCGTCGACCGCGAGGCGGACGCCGTTTTCGTTGTCCTTGCCGTTCGCGGCCTGCGGGCCCGTGAGCGGCGCCGAATGGCCGATCATCACGACTTCCTGCGCATGGGCGGAAGCCAGCGCGCCGGTGGCGACGGCCACGGCGAGCGCAATGACGAGTTGACGCATGGTGTGTCTCCTGATTGGTTTTAGTCGAACCAATGTAGGACACAACTGGTCATTATTCAAGCAGTTTAAAAAAGCGGCCCCATCTTCTGGTCAAAAATCAGACCAGAGCAACAGAACAAAGACGCCCCGCTTACTTCGGCGCGATGTCGCGCCGCACGCGCAGGATGTGCTGCTCGACGTAGAACGCGGCCGCGTCGGCGTCGCCGGCGACGATCGCCTCGTAGATCAGCCGGTGCTCGGACACGTAGAGCCGGATCCGGCCCGCGTCGTAGATCCCGTCGTCCTTCAGGCGCTTCCACAGCGGCTGGTCCATCGTCTTCGCGACTTCGTCGGCGATCTTCACGATCAGCGCGTCGCCCGTCATCAGCGCGAGCTGCCGATGGAACAGCCGGTCGCTCTCGTTCCACAGCGCGCGCTGCCGCGGATCGTCGATATCGGTGATCGTTTCCATCTGCGCGAGATAGCGCTCGGCGACCGGGTCCGGCTTGCGATGCGCGGCCGCGAGGCGCGCGATCGCCGGTTCGAGGATCAGCCGCACGTCGAGGGTCGAGGTCGGGCTGAAGTCGGCCTCGGCCGCGGCGCGCTGGTCGCCGCGCCGCGCCAGCACGTCGAGCGGGGCCGACACGACATAGGTGCCCGAGTTGCGCTTCGTGAACACGAGCCCTTCGTTCTGCAGCGCGCCGAGCGCCTCGCGCACGGCCGGGCGGCCGACCTGGAACAGCGCCGCGAGCTCGCGCTCCGACGGCAGCCGGGTGTCGGGCGCATAGCGCCCCGCGCGGATCTCGTCGCGGATCTTTTCGGCAACCTGCTCGTAGATTTGCAGCGGCCGGAAGCCGTTTTCGAGGATTTCGAGGCGCGCGGACGACATCGTGGGGGCTCCTGCCGGATGTTCGGGATCGTGGACGGGTTCGCACTATACCGGAGCGGGGCGTCGCCGCGCCCGCTTCTGGACAGATATTAGAACCAAAAGCACCCGGGCGTTTTATTTTCCGGCTTGTCACCCCGCCGGAAATTGGTATAGATTCGATCCAGAGTGCCCGTCTCGCGGTATCCGGCAACCCAGCACCGGGCGCGCTGTCCGCCCGGCGTCCACGCTCAACCGACGCACACGATGACCGCTCTCTCCCAGACTCCCGTTTTTGGCGCGGCCGCGACTGCCGCGTTGCTCGACTATCCGGCGCTGCTCGCCGCCCTCCGGCAAACCGTCGTCGAGTACGCGGCGGGCGGAATCGTCAGCCCCGAGCGTCTCGTCGTGCCGCTGCAGGCGGGCGGCGTGATGCTGTCGATGCCGTCGAGCGCGCGCGACATCGCGATCCACAAGCTCGTCAACGTCTGCCCCGGCAACGCCGCGCGCGGGCTGCCGACGATCCTCGGCCAGGTGATCGCGTGCGACGCGACGACGGGCGAAATGCGTTTCGTGCTCGACGGCCCGACGGTCACCGGGCGGCGCACCGCCGCGGTGACCGCGCTCGGCATCCAGGCGCTGCACGGCGACGCGCCGCGCGAGATCCTGCTGATCGGCACCGGCCGGCAGGCGGCCAATCACGCGGAAGCGCTCGCAACGATCTTTCCGAGCGCGCGCCTGCTGGTGCGCGGCACCCGCGCCGCGAGCGTCGCCGCGTTCTGCGACGCCCAGCGCGCCCATGCGCCGCAGCTCGCGCCGCTCGACGGCGACGACGTTCCGGGCACCGTCGACGTCGTCGTCACGCTGACGACGAGCCGCACGCCGGTCTACCGCGAAGCCGCGCGCGAAGGCCGGCTGGTGGTCGGCGTCGGCGCGTTCACCGCCGACGCGGCGGAAATCGACGCGGGCACCGTGCGCAACAGCCGGCTCGTCGTCGACGACCCGGCCGGTGCGCGCCACGAGGCGGGCGACCTGATCCTCGCGCAGGTGGACTGGCGCAACGTGGCTTCGCTCGCCGACGTGCTCGGCGGCGCGTTCGTGCGCGGCGGGCCGCTGCTGTTCAAGAGCGTCGGCTGCGCGGCGTGGGATCTCGCCGCCTGCCGCGCGGCGCGCGACGCGCTCGACGCACGCCGGGCCGGCTGACCCGGCCGGTGCGTCACGGGTTTCGGCCCCGCTGCGTTTCGGCCCCGTCGCCACGGCGCATGTAGGAAAAACCCTACAACGCGGCGAAGCGGCCTACGCAAACTTCCAATTCGGCCGATTTCCTTTTTGGCGTCGCAACCGGATACTGGCTTTCATGAATGCCAGCCTGTCATCCGTTGCGCTCCGGGTGTTCCTCGTCGATCACGCCGTCGCGGTACGGCGCAGGATCGCGCTGCTCGTCGGCGCGATCCGTGGGGTCGACGTCGTGGGTGAAGCGGAGGACGGCCAAGGTGCGTGGACGCACATCCGCCGGTGCCAGGCGGATGTCGTGATCGTCGACCTGCGGCTCGCGGACGGCAGCGGTCTCGACCTGATCGGCATGCTGTCGAAGGTCGCGCCGCGCGTCGTCACGATCGTGCTGACGAACCATTCGGCGCCGGCGTTCAGGGAGGCATGCGCGACGGCCGGAGCGGATTACTTCTTCGACAAGACCGCCGAATTCGACGCCGCATGCCACGTCATCGAATCCCTGGTGCGCTCGCGTCGCGCGCACCGCACCTGAAAGTGCCGGAGTGCATCATGTCATCAGCATCCGTTGGCGCTGCTGCCGTGCCCGTCGCGCGGCGGCTTGCGACGCCGCTTCACGCGATTGCCCGGGCCGACGCCCCGAAACACCCCGCCGCGCGCTGCTCGGTCTGCGCGATGCGTTCCCTGTGCCTGCCGCCGCAGCTCACCGCGGCCGAATACGGCCGGCTCGACTCGATCATCTGCACGACCCGCCATGTCCGCCAGGGCGACGCGCTGTTCCGCACCGACGATCCGTTCCAGAGCATCTACGCGGTGCGCGCGGGGTCGTTCAAGACGGTCATGGTGCATCGCGACGGCCGCGAACAGGTGACGGGCTTCCAGATCGCCGGCGAGACGTTCGGCATGGACGGCATCAGCAGCGGCCAGCATTGCTGCGACGCGATCGCGCTCGAGGACAGCGTCGTGTGCATCATCCCGTTCGGCCAGCTCGAGGCGGCCTGCCGCGAAATGAAGCCGATGCAGCATTTCCTGTATCAGATGCTGAGCAGCGAAATCGTCCGCGAATCGAGCCAGATGCTGCTGCTCGGCACGATGTCCGCCGAGCAGCGCGTCGCGCAATTCCTGCTGAACCTGTCGTCGCGCTTCCAGGCGCGCGGCTATTCGGCCTCCGAGTTCAACCTGCGGATGACGCGCGAGGAAATCGGCTGCTACCTCGGGATGAAGCTCGAGACCGTCAGCCGGATGTTCTCCCGGTTCCATCGAGATTCGCTCGTCGAGACGCACGGCAAGCGCGTGCGCATCATCGACGCGGAACGGCTCGCGCGCGTCTGAGCGGCCGGCAAGCCGCGCGACTCGCCGCACGCACCCGTCGACACGAACCGGCGCGCGCTCGTCGCGCCCGTTGTTGCGCCCGTCGTGCCGCCCTTCGCGCTCAACGCAGCGCATGCGAACCCTGCCCGGTCGTGCCCGGCGTCCCCGTCCCCTGCCCGACCCACGCCATCAGCGTCCGCTCGGCTGCCGCGAACGCGCGGCGCACCGCTTCGTGCGGGTCTTCGCCGACGCAATGCGGAATCGGCCTCAGCTCGTTGTTGCGGGTGATCAGGTCGAGCCGCACGTCGTACGCGCGCTGGCCGGCGCCCGACGCGCGCGACTCGATCGCCAGGTGGCAGCCGCTGATCAGCGTGCGGAACCGTTCGAGGCGCACCAGTTGCTCGCCGGCTTCCGCCTCCAGTGCGGCCGAACCGGCGAATCCGAAGTAGGCGATCTGCATGCCCACGCCCATGTTGTTTCTCCCGACGGCGCCGCCCTCGTGCCGATCGCCTGATATGCGCCGCCCGCGTGGCCGCGAGACGGCGAAGATTCATCTGTAGTGACTGCCTGCGTTGTCCGTCCTTGCCGGCCGCAGTCTGGCCGGCAGCGTGCGCGGCCCCGCCGCGCGTTGCCCGCACGCCCCCGCGTGCGGCTCCCCTTTCTCTTATACGTTGAATGTCTGAGACCGCTTCAGTTCGATCCACGTCATGCCGGCCCGCAGGCCGGCGAGCACCGCCTCGCGCTCGGTCGGATACGACTCGCTGTGCTCGAACGCATGGTGGAACCGGCCGGCGCCGACGCCGTGCTCGACCTGCACGCGGCAGCGGAACCCGCCGCCGGCGGCGTCCGGCCGCGTCTCGACCTCGACCGACCAGTCGTCCTCGCGGATATTGCCCGACAGTGTCATGCCCCCTCCCGAGACCCTTACGGAGACCCTTACGCCGCGTCAGCCGCCGAATCGGAAATGACCGCTGTGCAACAGCACCGGCCGCCCGCCGATCTCCTCGAGCATCCGGCGCGCGACGTCCTCGATCTCCGGGCGGTGCGCGTCGAACGCGCGGATCAGGTCGCGTTCGAGCAGCGACGCCGCGCCGAAGTGATCCTCGAGCGCCTCGGCTGTGATCGCACATTGCACACAGCTGTCATCGACGATCGCCGAGAACGCGACGACCAGATCGCGTGCGCAATATTCCGGTGGATCCGGCGGGAAATCGATCTGCATCGGCATTGGCTCGTCCGTCATTGCTGCGACATGTCCATGACGTGAGCATAGAGGCGCGCGCCGCCGCACGCTTGACCCACGTCAAGCGAGTCCCCCGAGGCACTGCTCGACGCCGTGGGCTCGGCGTGGTCAAAGGAGGCAGGACCGGCACGCTCGGCCGGGCCGAGCTGCCGCCGTGGGCGGCGCCTGATGCGCCTGATGTGGCGGCGAGCTGAATCGCGGTGACAGTCCGCGCCGCTCAGGATGCGTCCGGCTCGATCGCCGCGCCGCGCTCGGCGAGCAACTCGCGCAGGATGCTGCGGTGACAGCGGCTTTCGTTCTCGCAGTAGCAGCCGATCGAGAACTGCGTGGTCGCCGACAGCGCCGCGAGCAGGTCCAGCACTTTCGGCGCGTCGCCGTGATTCATCTCCGCGCGGAACTTGCGGGCGAAGGTGCGCCAGTCGGCGTCGGTTGCGGCGGCCTGCGCCTGCGCGACGAGCTCGGGCGTCGGCGACAGCGTCGGCAGCCACACGTCGTAATAGTCGCGCGACGCGAACTCGGCCTTCGGCACGCCGCGCGGCGGACGCCGCACCGTGCCGATCCGCAGGCCCTCGCCCGCCGCGCGCGGCGACCCCAGCTGTACGATCCGGATGCTCATGCGTGCATTGCTCCTTCGGTTCGATGATTTCGACGCGCACATCGTAACGCCGTGTGCGTGGTGGTGACAGGTGTGCGATGCGAGATCGCGCATCGCACAAAAAAGTTCAGCGGGGTTTACCGTGGAGCGCGGGGGCAGACCGACGGCGTTCGGCGAGCTTCAGCCGGTCGACACCGTCGCGTACATCATCGACAATCCAGCTTTCCGTTCGGGCACTGCCACAGGTACGGGCTTGAATCGGCAAGCATTCACACGAAAGCACGGCTTCGAAGTTGTTTGACCCCGAGCACCGATGAATACGGAGTTTCAATATTGAGCCGCCACGTAGTTTCATATTCGAGATTGGCTGCCTTGGTCATGTTGCTCTCGACGCTGTCTGCATGTGGAAATGACCTGAATCAGGACAAGGCGTCCGCTGCGCAAGGCAATGCTCCCTTCAACATACCCGTCATAGCCCGCGATGAGTCGCAGAAACCCCGCGTGAGCATTGATAGCGTAATGGTCGTTTCCGCTGAATACGATCTCGGCTACTGGTCGAACCGGCACTCCGAAGAGAAAGAACCACTCCTCCAAGGCAGAAAGCAACGGCTGCAAGGCGTCGCGATAATAGGAGGCCTGCCCGCTCGCAATGACATTCAGTGGGGTCCATCGGAGCACGGTAACCTCGATCTATGGCCATCCACCCCGGCATCGACCCAGAGGACAGATCGTTTCCATGTCAATTGGGTATCGAGAGAAACGGTCGGCGCGCGTACGTTTTACGACAATATGACCGCGACGCTCAGCGTTCCTGTATCGCTTAACCAGAACGCAATCCTGTTTCTCCATTTTCTTCCCGGAAACCGCGTAGCTGCCGACTGGTTCAGCAATGCAAGTTGCAGTACGCCGGAAGCACAATGGACGTCGCTTGCACCTCGCCAAGAGGTGCCGAGCCGGTTGGGACCGCAGCGGGTTGCGATGAAACTGCTCAACACCTCTGGCCGGAAAGTAAGTCGCGTGCAGATTGAACAAGCCGCGGCGGCCGGCGCCGAGAAAAGTCCGTCGAATCAACTGCCCAGCGCGGTATTTTCGGCATGGTGGAGCGCTGGTTTCGGGGAGGTCGCCGCTGGATCGCCAACAGCACCAGCACAAGCAGAGAGCCCCGAATGTTCCATGGGGCATCGTGGCGGCACTTGTGAATTCTCTGTCGTATCGCCGGACGGAAAAGCCGGTGCTCGACTCAAGATGTCGTGGCTGGAGCAGCAACCGTCCGGAACCTGGAATTGCCAGCGTTCGGAAGTCGACGTTCCGCCCTATTCACTAAAACGGCAGGCATCGAGCGTGTGGCGTATGGGCGACGAGATAGCGAATACCGTGTGGATTCGCCTCCTGCCGGACCATCGTGTCAGCGCCGAAGTTCACGATAGCGCCCTTGCAGCGGCCAATATCAACGCGAGTCCGGTCAAAGCGCCGCGCGTTGCAAGAACAGTCTCCGTGTGCGGTGGCAAAGGCGAGGGTTCGATCGCGCAGTGCTGCGAGGAGAAGTAACTTGTTGCCGCATCGAGAATGCCTCGCGCTGCTTGCGTCCCGGTCGTGCAATCCGGAATATCGGCCGGGTCAGTGAGCGACATCGACGGAAATCCACGGAGTACCCCAAAAAAAACCGGCTGCCCCCTCAACAGGAACAGCCGGTTTCGCACCTGCGAGCGCTAACGTCCTCAAACGCCGCTCTTCAGCACCTTCCCGATCGCATCGGCGACGATGCCGACGTTCGAGTCATTCAGCCCCGCAACGCACATCCGCCCCGAACGCAGGACGTACACGCCGTGCACTTCGCGCAGCGCGTCGACCTGCGATTCGGTCAGGCCCGTATACGTGAACATCCCGCGCTGCTTCACGTAGCGCGTGAGCGCTTCGCCGCTCACATGTTCGCGCAGGCCGTCGTGGATCGACTGGCGCATCCGCGCGATGCGGCGGCACATCGCGGAAAGCTCTTCCTCCCACTGCTTGCGCAGCGCGGGCGTGGTGAGCACCGTCGATACGATCTTCGCGCCGTGGATCGGCGGGTTGCTGTAGTTCGACCGCACCGCGCCCGCGAGCTGGCCGAGCACGCGCTCGGCCGCGGCAGCGTCCTCGCAGACCACGCTCAGGCCGCCGACGCGCTCGCCGTACAGCGAGAAGTTCTTCGAGAACGAGTTCGCGACCAGCGCCGGCAGGCCGCGGCGGGCCAGCTCGCGCACCGCGAACGCGTCCGCGTCGAGGCCCGCGCCGAAGCCCTGGTAGGCCATGTCGACGAACGGCAGCAGCTCGCGCGTCTCGATCACGTCGATCAGCTTCTGCCATTGGCCTTCGTCGAGGTCGACGCCGGTCGGGTTGTGGCAGCATGCGTGCAGCAGCACGACGCTGCGCGCCGGCAGCGCGTCGATCGCCGCGAGCATCGCGTCGAACTTCAGGCCGCCCGTGGCCGCGTCGTAGTACGGGTACGTATTCACCGTGAAGCCGGCCCGCTCGAAGATGAAGCGGTGGTTTTCCCAGCTCGGGTCGCTGAGCCACACCTGCGCATCCGGGAAGTAGCGCTTCAGGAAATCGGCGCCGACCTTCAGCGCGCCGGAGCCGCCGAGCGTCTGCACGGTCGCGATGCGGCCCGCCGCGCGCGCCGGATGATCCGCGCCGAACACGAGCGCCTGCACCGCGTCGCGGTACGGCGCCATGCCGACCATCGGCAGATACGGCTTCGCGCCGATCTCGCGCTGCTGCGCGGTCTCGGCCTCGCGCACGGCCTCCATCACCGGAATCCGGCCTTCGGCATCGAAATAAATGCCGATGCTCAGGTTGACCTTCTGGTCGCGCGGGTCCTTCTGGAAGTTCTCGTTGAGCGTCAGGATCGGATCGCCGGGGTACGCGTCGATGTGTTCGAACATGGCTTTATCGGTCTGGTTGGATGAGAAATCTAGTGGCCTGCAAGGTGCGGCCGGCCAGAAATGGCCGGCCTTGCCTGCGTCATTGCGCGGACGCGCCTTCACGCAGCGCGTAGCCCGCATTCTTCTGACGGAAGCGATACCCGACCGCGAGCACCGCGAGCCACACCGGGATCAGGTACACGGACAGGCGCAGGCCCGGCGTCAGGTACATCACGACGAGAATGCCGGCCATGAACACGAGACACACGTAATTCGTGAAAGGATAGCCCAGACTGCGGAAGCGCGTCTGCAGCCCCGCTTCGCGCTTGGCCTGGCGGAACTTCAGGTGGATCAGGCTGATCATCGCCCAGTTGATGATCAGCGCCGACACGACGAGCCCCATCAGCAGCTCGAACGCCTTGCCCGGCATGAAGTAGTTGACCACCACGCAGATGCCGGTCGCGAGCGCCGATGCGCCGAGCGCCGCGAGCGGAATGCCGCGCTTGTTCACCGAGCACAGCACCTTCGGCGCATTGCCCTGCTGCGCGAGGCCAAACAGCATCCGGCTGTTGCAGTACACGCCGCTGTTGTAGACCGACAGCGCGGCCGTCAGCACGACGACGTTCAGCACGTTCGCGACCACGTCGCTGCTGAGCGCGTGGAAGATCAGCACGAACGGGCTGCCGCCGGTGACGACCTTCTCCCACGGATACAGCGACAGCAGCACGCCGAGCGCGCCGATGTAGAAGATCAGGATGCGGTAGATCACCTGGTTGGTCGCGCGCGGGATGCTGTGCTGCGGATCGTCCGCCTCGGCCGCGGTGATGCCGACGAGCTCCAGCCCGCCGAACGAGAACATGATCGCCGCCATCGACATCACGAGGCCCGACACGCCGTTCGGGAAGAAGCCGCCGTGCTGCCACAGGTTCGCGACGCTCGCCTCGGGGCCCGCATGGCCGCTCGCGAGCAGCCAGCCGCCGAAGCCGATCATGCCGACGATCGCGGCGACCTTGATGATCGAGAACCAGAATTCCGTCTCGCCGTACGACTTGACGCTCGTCAGGTTGATCAGGTTGATGAAGACGAAGAACACGAGTGCGGACACCCAGGTCGGCACGCCCGGCCACCAGTACTGCACGTAGATCCCGACGGCCGACAGCTCGGCCATGCCGACGAGGATGTACAGCACCCAGTAGTTCCAGCCGGACAGGAAGCCGGCGAAGTGGCCGAAGTACTTGTCGGCGAAATAGCTGAACGAGCCGGCCACCGGCTCGTCGACGACCATCTCGCCGAGCTGCCGCATGATGAAAAACGCGACGACGCCCGACAGCGCGTAGCCGAGCAGCACGGACGGGCCCGCCATCTTGATCGTCTGCGCGATGCCGAGGAACAGCCCCGTGCCGAGCGCGCCGCCCAGCGCAATGAGCTGGATGTGGCGATTCTTCAGCCCGCGCTTCAGGCCGTCCTTCTCGTGTTCTGAAACCATGTCTTCTCCACTTTGTCCGCTTCCGGCGGAAGCGGTGCGCGTCGGTGTGCCGCGCGCTGTTTTGCTGTGCCGGCGGCCCTTCGTGGGGCCGCCAGGTTGGGGACTGCAATTTTCGCGCGGCGACGCCCGAACGCCGTCGGCGAGCCCGCCCAACCGGCCGCCGACTGCCGCCCGCAACCGCGTTGCCGCGATCGCGTACGAAAATCCGGCGTCAGTTTAGCGTCGCGACGACGAAATCGGGTTTCGTAACCCGTTCATGCAAACCCTACATTATGAGATAAGATTGCATCCGGGAGACAGACGAGGAAACAAAAATGCCTGAACCGGTACTCGACCGCATCGATCGGAACTTGCTGGCGATCCTGCAGGAGCATGGCCGCGCATCGAATCTCGAGCTGGCGAAGGCGGTGGGCCTGTCGCCCGCGCAGACGCTGCGCCGCCACCGGCGGCTCGAGGAGATCGGCGCGATCCGCCGCTACGAGACGCGGCTCTGCCCCGACACCCTCGGCTTCGGCGTCACCGCGTTCGTGCACGTGACGATGGAGCGCGGGCACATTCGCGACCTGTCCAAGTTCCAGAAGCTCGTGTCCGAGCTTGCGCAGATCCAGGAGTGCTTCTCCGTGACGGGCGACATCGACTACGTGCTGAAGGTCGTCGCGCACGACCTGAAGGGCCTCTCCACGTTCCTGCTCGAAACGCTGATGCGCATCCCCGGCGTGAGCGGCGTGCATTCGAGCGTCTGCCTCGACGAGATCAAGTGCACGAGCGCGATGCCGGTCGAAGGCTGAGCCGGCCGGCGTCTTTCCCGTTTCGGCCGGAATTGCGCGCATCCGGAAGCGAAATGATCGCGCCGTCAATAACCGGATTTTTCACCGGATTCATGGCTTTCGCCTTCACGCGAACATGTGCGCCTTTAAAAAATACGCTTTTAAAAACAGGCACATTCCGCGCCACATCTGCAAAAACGGAAACGGCGCCAATTTAATTGGCGTTTAATCCGTTTTCAATTTCCTTTTCCGCTTTTTACGACTATGGTTCGAGTCGGCGAAAGCCGATTGTCATCGCGCGATCCGGCGGCATCGCGTCCTGGCCGTTGCGCGCACAACCATTCCGACTTCAACGCAGTGAGGGCCCATGAAACAGACCATCCGAAGATCCGTTTCTTCCGTCATGATGCGCGCGCTGGCCGGTGCGGCGCTGCTGAGCGTGATGGCCGACGCGCACGCGCACGGCCGCCTGACCGAGCCGGCGTCGCGCATCGTGCTGTGCACGCAAGGCCAGAACCCGAATTGCCCGATCGACGCGTGGCATGCGAATGCGATGGAAAACGGCAAGTTCTTTCCGGCCACGCAAGGCGGCCTGTCGGACGCGTTCGCGCCGGCCGACGCGCAGAACGTCGCGCCGCCCAAGGACGGCGAAATCGCCGGCGCCAGCACGAACGGCGCGGTGCCGCTGCTGAACGAACAGTCGCCGGACCGCTGGCAGAAGGTTCCGCTGCGCTCCGGCGCGCTGCAGAACTTCAAATGGGAATTCAGCGCCGTGCACAAGACGCGCCGCTGGAACTACTTCGTCACGCGCGCCGACTGGAATCCGTCGCGGAAGCTGACCCGCGCGCAATTCGAGCCCACGCCGTTCTGCACGATCCAGAATCCCGGCCAGCCGTACTGGAGCCCGAACGCGAACCTCGTTCCGTCGCAGCCGACGATCCATCAATGCCGGCTGCCGGTCCGCACCGGCTATCACGTGATCCTCGCCGTGTGGGAAGTGGCCGACACCTCGATGGGCTTCTATCAGGTGGTCGACGCAATCTTCACCGACGGCAGCACGACGCGCAGCCCGTTCTGACGCCCGCCGCGACGGCGCGCCGGCCCGGCCGGCGCGCAGTAAGACACCCGATATTCACGCGTAACGCCGCCGAAAGCGCCCGGCCGCCATATCTTCGTCGGACTTGGCTCCGAGAAACCCCGCCATCAATACAACCCATCGAAACGTCACGACTGGCGAACCGCGACCGCCGGCTGTTCCGCCGTCACGCGTTGCGCGGCACGGCGTTCGGCCAGCCGCTCGGCGAACCGGTACGCGACGAGCGACCCGGCCACCGCGAACAGTATCGGCACGAGGCTGTCGTGGCTCGCGCGCGTGAATTCGAGCAGCAGCACGACCGCCGTGATCGGCATCTGCATCGACGCCGCGAGAAACGCGGCTGCGCCGACCAGCGCGCAACCGTCGACCGACACGCCCGGCCAGACGGCGCTCCATAGTCCGCCCAGCACGATGCCGAGCAGCGCGCCGTTCGCGAGGCCCGGCGTCAGCAGGCCGCCTTCCGCGCCCGCGCGCAGGCTGCTTGCGGTGATCAGCACCTTCAGCGCAAGCAGTGTCGCCGCGACGCCGATCGTCAGCGCGCCGTCGAAGCTGAGCGACGCGGCCCCCTTGCCGTTGCCGAGCAATTGCGGAAACCGCATCGCGAGCCAGCCGATCGCCGCGAAGTTGACGAGGGCGAGCAGCGGCAGCCGCCAGTCCCTCGGCGCGGCCGCGCGCGCCCGGGCCGTGAGCCGCACGAAACCGTACGCGGCGAAGCCGAACACCGGCCCGCTCACGATCGACCACGCAACGAGCGACGCGCTCAGCACGAACGGCGGCACGCTGTACTGGTGCTCGTTGCCGAGGCCGAGCCACGCGATCGCGGCCGCAATCGCGGACGTGACGACCGCCGGCACGAGCGCGCGCAACTCGAACGTGCCGAGCAGCACTTCGAGCACGAACACCGCGCCGCCGAGCGGCACGTTGTAGACCGCAGCGAGCCCCGCGCCCGCGCCGCACGCGACCATCAGCCGGCAGTCGGCCGGCGTCAGCCCCGCGCGGTGCGCGAGGCGGCCGGCGAGCAGCGCGCCGAGCTCGCGCGGCGCGACCTCGCGGCCGAGCGGCGAGCCGAGCGCGACGGTGACGATCTGCAGCAGCGCATGGATCGTCGTGCTGACGGCCGGCATCCGCGGATCGTCGGCGCGCACCGCCCGCCGGATGCTGACGAGCGGCCGGCCGTAGCGGTACAGCGCCCACCAGCCGGCGCCCGCGACGAGCCCGCAGCCGCCCAGCACGACGAGCCGCCGCAGCGGCGCGGCGGCGGTCACGCCCGCCAGGAAGCTCTCGTCGCCGATCACCCGCGCGGTGCTGTAGCCGTAGGCGAGATGCTGGATCGCATGCAGCAGCAGCGCGAGCAGCATGCCGCCGAG
Source organism: Burkholderia sp. MSHR3999 (assembly GCF_000833595.1). Classification (NCBI taxonomy): domain Bacteria; kingdom Pseudomonadati; phylum Pseudomonadota; class Betaproteobacteria; order Burkholderiales; family Burkholderiaceae; genus Burkholderia; species Burkholderia sp. MSHR3999. The sequence continues at coordinate 1,277,319 of NZ_JRFO01000007.1, read as the reverse complement.
GCCCGCGCCGATGCCGGTCAGCAGCGCGACCGCGGCGAGCCGGGTGGAGTGGGAAAAGCAGGTGAGCGAGGCGCCGCTCGGCGGCAACGAGGACGGGGGAACGGGCGGGAGGTCGGCGCGCATCGGATCGGCTGGCTGGAATCGGGGAAACGGCATGCGTCGCGCATGCCGTCGTCAGCCCGCATCCTAGGTTGGCCGCGCTCATGAGACAAACGTATTTTTATAATCGACTCATGCGTTTTGTGAATATTTGCTTTATCTACGCGTGTCGCCAGGCATCCCCGCTCACCCCGGATAGTCGATCCGCTCCGGCTCGCGCCGCATGATCACCCGCCCGCCCCGGATCGACAGCGCCGCCTTCGCCTGCCGGCGCAGCGCGTCGTAGTCGCTGTCCGCGTCGAGCACGACGAGGTTCGCCGGCCGGCCGACTTCGAGCCCGTACCGTTCGCCGAGCTGCAGCGCCGTCGCGCTGTGGTCGGTCACGAAGTCCAGGCAGCGCTGCAGGTCCTCGTAGCCCATCATGTGGCAGATGTGCAGCCCCGCATCGAGCACGCGCAGGATGTTGCCGTTGCCGAGCGGATACCACGGGTCCTTGATCGAGTCCTGCCCGAAGCACACGTTGATGCCCGCGCGGTCGAGCTCCGCGACGCGCGTGACGCCGCGCCGCTTCGGGAACGTGTCGAAGCGCCCCTGCAGATGGATGCTCTCGGTCGGGCACGAGATGAAATTGAGCCCCGCGCGCTTGAGCAAGCGAAACAGCTTCGAGCAGTACGCGTTGTCGTACGAACCCATCGCGGTGGTATGGCTCGCCGTGACTCGCGCACCCATCCCGCGCACGCGCGCCTCCTCGGCCAGCACTTCGAGAAAACGCGAGTGCGGATCGTCGGTCTCGTCGCAATGCACGTCGACGAGGCAGCCGGTACGCTCGGCCAGGTCCATCAGGAAGCGGATCGAGCTGACGCCCTGCTCGCGCGTGTTCTCGAAGTGCGGAATCCCGCCGACCACGTCCGCGCCCATGTCGATCGCCTGCTCCATCAGCGCGCGGCCGCCGTCGAACGACTCGATGCCTTCCTGCGGGAACGCGACGATCTGCAGGTCGATCAGCCCGCGCGCCTCGTCCTTCACTTCGAGCATCGCCTTCAGCGCGGCGAGCGACGGATCGGTCACGTCGACGTGGGTGCGCACGTGCTGGATGCCGTGATCGCGCAGCATGCCGATCGCCGTGTGCGCGCGCGCCTTCGTGTCCTCGTGCGTGATCGCCGCCTTGCGCTCCGCCCAGCGCTCGATGCCTTCGAACAGCGTGCCGCTCATGTTCCACGCGGGTTCGCCCGCGGTGAGCACCGCGTCGAGATGGATGTGCGGCTCGACGAGCGGCGGGATCGCGAGCCGCCCGCCCGCATCGATGTCGGCGGCGCTCGCGGGCGTGAGCGCCGCCGGCTGGGCGTCGATGCGGGCGATCCGGCCCGCGTCGATGCCGATCGTGAACAGGCCGTCGCGGCCGCGCAGGCGTACGTTGAACAGGTTCATGCTGGGTCCCGGCAGAAAGAGGCGGCCGCGCGGCGCGCGCGACGGACGCGTGAATGGAAAGGAACGACCGGATGCGCGCAGGCGCCGCCCGTCACGACCAGCCTTCGATCTTCAGCCCGGTCGCGGCGGCGGCTTCCTCCGCCGATACCGCGCGCACCTGCTGCCCGAACGTCCATACGTGCTGCTCGGGATCGCGCGCGCGATAGGTGCGGTCGCCCCAGAACTGGTCGGCCGGCTCCTGCAGGATCACCGCGCCGGCCTGCCGCGCGCGTTCGCAATGCGCGTCGATGCCGTCGGCGAGCTGCACATGCACGCACTGCGTGTTCCTGCCGCCGACGCCCAGCGGGCTCGTGACGAACTCGGCCCATTCGCCGCCGATCATCAGCGTGCCGCCAGCGCACGTCAGCTCGGCATGCGCGAGCTTGCCGTCCGGCGCGCTGACGACGACGCTGCGCGCGAAGCCGAACGCCCGCTCGAGCCAGTCGAGCGCGGCCCACGGATCGCGATAGAACACCGCTGGACTGACGGAGGGACGGCGGCTGGGCGTGGTCATCTTCAGTCTCCCGATCGAGGGCGTGAGACGCCCATTCTCCGCGCGAGCGCCGCGCCGATCAACCGCCGTCCAACCGAATGCGCGTGTTGCACGCACGCGACAAGCCGGCGGCGCACGCACCGGGCCGCGCTCGTGCCACCGTGCGGACACGGCCAGCCCGTCGGCATGCGCGACGATACATGGCAGTTTTGTGAAGCACTCTTGCTGGATCTGCAACGGAGCTGTCGCGCCAGACCACCGAAATCCCGGCGCCTGCGTCCCTATACTTGCGCCGAACTTTTTGTCCGCAGTCCCACACGCAGGAGCCTTTACGTGAAAAAAACCCTTCTCGCCGGCGCAGCCGCCGCCGCCCTGTTCGCCCCGCTCGCGCACGCACAGAGCTCGGTCACGCTGTACGGCCTGATCGATGCCGGCATCGTCTACACCAACAACGCCGGCGGCGCGTCGATGTGGCGCATGAGCAGCGGCACCGTCAACGGCAGCCGCTTCGGCCTGCGCGGCACCGAGGATCTCGGCGGCGGCCTGAAGGCGCTGTTCGTGCTCGAGAACGGCTTCAACGTCAACAACGGCTCGCTCGGCCAGGACGGCAAGCTGTTCGGCCGCCACGCCTACATCGGCCTCAGCGGGAACGGCTACGGCACGCTGACGCTCGGCCGCCAGTACGACACGATGGTCGACTTCGTCGCGCCGCTGTCGGCCACCGCCGGCGACTTCGGCGACGCGAGCTTCGCGCACCCGTTCGACAACGACAACCTGAACCACTCGCTGCGCATCAACAACGCGGTCAAGTACACGAGCGACACGTACGCGGGCTTCAAGGTCGGCGCGATGTACGCGTTCTCGAACGCGACGAACTTCGGCGCGAACCGCGCGTACAGCGTCGCGGCGAGCTACACCAACGGCCCGCTGAAGCTCGCGGGCGCGTACCTGCAGATGAACGGCACGAAGGGTTCGACGAGCGCGAGCCCCGGCGCGACCGACGTCGCCGAAGCGAAGGGCCTGAACCAGGGCGGCTGGTCGATCGGCTCGGACCGCATGCGCTCGTATGGCGGCGGCATCAACTACGCGTTCGGCCCGGCCACCGTCGGCTTCGTGTACACGCGCTCGCAATACGACAACACGGGCTCGTTCGGTTCGACCGGCCAGATCGCGTTCAACAACTACGACGTGAACGTGCGCTATGCGGTGACGCCGGCGTTCAGCCTCGGCGCGGCGTACGTGTACACGGATGCCAGCGTGTCGAACCCGGACAGCAAGCACGGCACCGACCCGAAGTGGCACCAGGTCGACCTGCAGGCCGTCTACAAGCTGTCGCGCCGCACCGACGTCTATGCGGAAGCGATGTACCAGCACGCGTCCGGCCGCGGCTACCAGGCGTTCATCAACGGGTCGGGCGGCGCGTCGAGCACGCCGAACCAGATCGTCGGCACGATCGGCATGCGTACGCGCTTCTGAACGCCGTCGCGATACGCTCGCGACACGCGAAACCCGCCTGCGAGGGCGGGTTTTTTCTTTTTCGGCATGCAGAACGAAGCGCGATGCGGGCCCGCAATGTTGCTCGTTCTGGAAGGCAGACTGCCTGGAATCGGGGTTTTTGCGCACGCCCGCGCTGCGTAGACTTCAGTCAACGGTTCGGATCACTCGCTAATTGCCGGACCGCATCGATCGCATATCCAGGAGGAAATCGTGAAATCGCTCGTCGTCACCGCAGCCGCCGCAGCCGCCGCAGCCGTCCTGCTCGCCGCGCCCGCCCTGTCGTTCGCCCAGTCGGCGAAGTCGCCCGTCACGCGCGCGCAAGTGCTGCAGGAACTGTACGACCTCGAATCCGTCGGCTACAACCCGTCGGTCGGCGACGCCGGCAACTATCCGGACGACATCATGGCCGCGCAGGAGCGTCTTGCGGCCAAGCGCCTCGCCGAACGCAAGGCCGGCGCAGCCGCATACGGCCCGGCCGGCGCGGCGGGTGCGGAATCGGGCGCGGTCGCGAAGCCGGCGCTGTAAGCATCACGCACGCCGCCCCGCATGCGCCGCAGTGCGCATGCGGGGCGGAACGCTTGAACTGAACGAAACTGAACGATAGCGACGGAAATCGCGAAAGCGCGCGCCGGTTGCGCGCGCATGCAGCGCTACGCCGCCGGTCAAGCGGCCTGCTGCTCCCGGCCGAGCGCCGCCAGCATCTCGACGTCGTGCGCGATCATGTCCGGCACCTGGGCACGCAGCAGCTCGACCCAGGTCCGCACTTTCGCGTCGACGAACCGGCGCGACGGATACAGCGCGTAGACGTTCATCTTCTGCAGGATATGGTCAGGCAGCACGCGCACGAGCGTGCCGTCGCGCAGCGCGTCGATCGACGAATACACCGGCAGCATGCCGATGCCGATGCCGTCGCGAATCGCGAGCGCGAGCGATTCGGCCGTATTGGTCTGCACCGGCCCCGTCACGTGGATCTGTTCGACGCCGCCCGGCCCTTCGAGCAGCCATTCGTGCGTCGGAAACGCGGGCGTGCACAGCGTCAGGCACTGATGCGCGCCGAGATCCTGCGGACGCGTCGGCGCGCCATGCTGGCGCACGTAGTCCGGCGACGCGCACAGGATGCTGAACGTCGAGCCGAGCAGATGCGACACGAGCTCCGAATCGGGCAGCGACGATGCGGTCACGACCGCCATGTCGCTGGTGCCGTCGAACAGGTCGGGCATCCGCTGCGACAGCGACAGCTCGATCGATACGTCCGGATACTGCGCGTGATAGCGCGTCAGCGCAGGCATCACGTAGTGATGGCCGACGCTTGCGAAGCTGTGCATGCGCAGCACGCCGGCCGGCCGCTCGTGCGCGCAGCTCGCCTCCTCTTCCGCGCGATCGACGTCGGCGAGGATCTGCCGGCAGCGCCGCAGATAGCTTTCGCCGGCGGACGTCAGCGCGAGGCGGCGCGTCGAGCGGTTCATCAGGCGGGTGCGCAGCCGCGCCTCGAGTTCCGACACCGCGCGCGACATCGCGCCCGTCGTCGAATTCAGCGATTGCGCGGCGGCGGTGAAGCTGCCCGTCTCGACGACGCGCGTAAACACCCGCATGTTTTGAAGCGTATCCATTCCTGTGAGCCACCTGTGTCGGAGCCGCTATTTTCCTCCACGGAATGCGATGCATTGTTACGCCCGGTGCAACTATCGTTTCCCCGGCGCTGCGTTAATGCGCGCGCGCCGCGCTCCTACAATCGGCGCCTCCCCAGTCGACCGGGTGCGTTCGGCCGAGCCGCGGCATGCCGCCCGGCCGGCGCGCGCCCTCTCTTGCCATGAAGCCACAACCTGCGATCGAGCCCCCTGCCGCCGGATACCAACGAGCGGGACGCTGGCTCGATCCGCTCGGCAAGGCCGCGCGCGACTGGGCCGCGAGCGACGGGCTGATCTGGCTGCATCTCGCCAAGACCGTATGCGCGGCGCTGCTCGCGATGGGCATCGCGATGCAGCTCGAGATGTCGCAGCCGCGCACCGCGATGACGACCGTGTTCGTGCTGATGCAGCCGCTGTCCGGAATGGTGTTCGCGAAGAGCTTCTACCGGGTGCTCGGCACGGCGGCCGGCCTCGTCGCCGCGCTGGCGCTCGGCGGGCTGTTCGCGCAGCAGCCCGAGCTGTACATGGCCGGCATCACGCTGTGGGTCGGCGGCTGCATCGCGCTCGCGGTGCGCAACCGCCACTTCCGCTGGTACGGATTCGTGCTCGCCGGCTACACGGCCGCGCTGATCGGGCTGCCCTCGGTGATGACACCGCAGACGCTGTTTCAATCCGCGCTGACGCGCGCCGCGGAAGTCGCGCTCGGCATCGTCTGCTCCGGCGTCGTCAGCGCGCTGATCCTGCCGCTCAGCTCGGCGAAGGCGCTGATGCGCTCGCTGAACGCGCGTCACGCGAAGTTCGTCGCGTTCGCGTCCGGCGCACTCGCGGGCGACATCGAGCGCGGCGGGTTCGAGCGCCGGTTCGCCGATTTCGTCGACGAGATCGTCGGCTTCGAGGCGAACCGCGCGTTCGCGTCGTTCGAGGACCCGCACATCCGCGCACGCAGCCGCCGGCTCGCGCGGCTCAACAGCGAGTTCATGAATGCATGCACGCGGCTCCATGCGCTGCACCAGCTGCTCAAGCGCCTGCGCGAGAGCCGTGCGGACGCGGTGCTCGCGGCGCTGGCGCCGCACCTCGACACGCTCGCGCGGCGGCTCGCCGCGCTCGACGGCGAGCTGAAACGCGGGCCGGCGCGCGCGACCGGCGCGTTGCTCGAACTGCGCCGCTTCCACACCGCGCTGCCCAAGGCCGCGCGCGCGTCGCGCCGCGACCTCGAGGATCACGCGGCGGGCGGCCTGCTCGACTTCGATACCGCCGTCGAGCTGGTGTATCGCTTCGTCGGCGAATTCCTCGGCTACGCGGACACCTATGCGTCGCTCGACGACGACGATCACGCGTTCGAGCGCTCGGTCACCCACTATGCAGTGAAGACCAACACGTTCTTCGTCGGCTTCACGTTCCTGCGCACGGTGGTCGCGGTCGGCGCGACGAGCTGTTTCTGGATCGCGTCGGAATGGCCGAGCGGCGCACTGGCGGTCATCGGCGCCGCGATCGCGTGCGCGCTCAGCTCGACGTCGCCGCGCGCGCCGAAGTTCGTCGCGCAGATGGGCGCGGGCGCGGCGCTCGCGACGCTCGTCGGCTACCTGTTCCTGTGCTACGTGTATCCGAACATCGACGGCTTTCCGCTGCTGTGCGCGGCGCTTGCGCCGGTGCTCGGCTTCGGCGCGTTCCTCGCGATGCGGCCGGGCCTGTCCGGCTACGGGATCGGCTTCGCGGTGTTCTTCTGCCTGCTCGCGGGCCCCGACAACGTGATCGCGTACACGCCCGAGGTGCTGATCAACAACGGCTTTGCGCTCGTCGTCGCGATGCTCGCGTGCTCGATCGTGTTCGCGGTCGTGTTCCCCACGCACATGCCGTGGCTGACGGGCCGCATCGCGCACGACCTGCGCCGCCAGGTGACGCTCGCCTGCGAAGGCGCGGGCGCCGGCCTCGCGCAGCGCTTCCAGTCGAGCACGCACGACCTGATGGCGCAGCTGCGCACGCTGCTCGTCAGGCGCACGCGCCAGCATCGCGACGCGCTGCGCTGGATGCTCGCGACGCTCGAAGTCGGCCACGCGGTGATCGACCTGCGCGACGAAGTGCAGGCGTTCTCCGCGACGAAGCCGCCGCAGGCGCTGCGCTGGACCGCGTCGATCGACGCGGTGCTCGACATGCTGCCGCCGTTCTTCGACGACCCGACGCCGCCCCGTCACGCGCGCACGCTGAAATCGGTGAACCTCGCGATCCGCGCGGCGCAGCACGCGCTGGTCGCGTGGCATGCGGTGCCCGACGAGCGGCGCCGAATGCAGCGCATTGTCGGCTGCCTGCACTTCGTGCGCAGCGCGCTGCTCGACAAGGATGCGCCGTTCAACCGGCATCGCCGTTGATCGCGCGCGACACGCCATCCTTGTTCGGAATGCAAATAAGCTCTCCTGGCCGGGTGATTAATCTTCAGGCAGTGCGCGCCTATAGTTCGATCACGCCAGCCACGCTGGCAACCCCCAGGAGAAATCGAAATGAAGTCGCTGCACCTCGCCCTCGTTGCCCTGACGCTCACCGCCGCCGTCGCGCACGCCCAGCCGGCGCCGGTCGAACAGGCCCGGCAACAGGCGAACCGCGCCGAAGCCGTGCAGGCTGCCGGCCGCGCCGACCAGGCGAAATCGAAGAAGGAAGATCCGAACGCCTGCGTCGGCCCGGTCAGCTTCTGCAACGTCTACTTCGGCAGCTGAACATGACGCCGCGTCGCGACGGCCGTGCCCGCAGCGCCCTTGGCCGGCGCGCGGGCATGCGCCCGAACGCCGGATCGCCGCTTCGCCTCATCTGCATCACCCGCATCACCTGTCCGCGCCGCTTCGCCTGAACCGGCGCGCATCGCGTTTACTTACGTCTCCCGCCGCGGCCGCCAGCCGACCTCGCGCAACGCATCCAGCAAGCGCGCCCCGCCCAGCCCTTCGACGCGCGCGCCTCTCGCTTCGACGTCACCGCCCGCGACCAGCGCATTCACGATCGCTTCCTCGACCGCCTCCGCCGCCGCGACGAACAGCGCCGAAATATGATCGTTGTTGACCATCCGCACAGCGGTCGTCGGCATGCCCTTGCGTCCGTAGTTCGCGGCCGGCAGTCCGTGATTGCCGGTCGCGAATGCGAGAAAGATGTCGCCGCTCGAATCCTCGGTGCCGCCGCCGGCGCGCGCGAGCCCGACGCTCGCGCGCTGCGCGACACGCGTGCACTGGTGCGGCAGCAACGGTGCGTCGGTCGCGAGCGTGACGACGATCGACCCCATCCCCGCCTCGCCGCGCGCGGCCGGCGCGCGGAACGGCGAATGCACGTGCCGCAGCACCTCGCCGACCGGATAGCCGGCCACACGCAGCATCTCGCGGCAGCCGTAGTTCGCCTGCACCAGCGCGCCGACGGTCCAGCCGCCCGCGGCCGCGTCGAGCACCCGCGACGCGGTGCCGATGCCGCCCTTGAACTCGTGGCAGATCATCCCCGTGCCGCCGCCGACGCCGCCTTCCGCGACCGGCCCCGAGCGCGCGGCCGCGAGCGCCTGCCGCACGTGCGCCGCCGTCACGTGCTGCCCCCAGATGTCGTTGAGCAGGCCGTCGTAGGTCTCCATCACGACCGGCATGCACCAGTACACGCGCTCGCGCGCGGCGGTGCGTTCGTGCGCGACGAGCGCGTCGCGCACCACGCCGACGCTGTGCGTGTTGGTGATGGCGATCGGCGTCGTCAGCATGCCGGCTTCGCGAATCCATTCGAGGCCCGTCGCATCGCCGTTGCCGTTCAGCACGTGCACGCCCGCAAAGCACGGCGCGTCGTGCGCGGCGCCGGCGCGCGGCTCGATGATCGTGACGCCGGTGCGGACCGACGCGTCGCCGGCGTCGGCGTTCAGCGTGCAGTGCCCGACCCGGACGCCGGCGACGTCGGTAATTGCGTTGAAGCGGCCCGGCGTGCCGAGTCCGATGCGGATGCCGAGATCCCTCGTGCGCATGTTGCCCTTCCTCCCATATTGGGTTCGATCGTCGGTCAGAGTGCGCGGAACGCGTCGCTGTGGCGCGCCCACATCGCATACATCGCGAGCGCGACGAAGAACAGCCCCGCGATGATATAGAGGTCGGTCGGCTTTGCCGACGTCGCCAGTGTCGTATAGAGCGTATACGCGGCGCCCGCCACCGCGACGAGCGGCGTCACCGGCCAGAACGGCATCCGGTAATGATGCTCGACGTCGCGGCGCACGAAGCGGCTCGCGAGCGCGGCGAGGCCGACGACGAGATAGACGAGCAGCAGCAGGTCGACCGTGAACGCGGTCAGCTCGTCGAGGCTCGACACGAACACGAGGCCCGCCGACGGCACCGCGAGCGCGAGCGTCGCGAGCCACGGCGATTCGAGGCGCGGATGGATCGCCGAAAACGCGCGGTTGCAGCTGCGCGACCAGAGCGCGTGACGCCCGCTGCTGTACAGCAGGCGCCCCATCGTGATCACGATCGCGATGATCGCGTTGAACACCGACAGGAAGATGCCGCCGCTGACGACGCGCGACACGGCCGGATTGCTGAGCGCGCTCACGACATAGCCGATCGGATCGGCGCTCTTCGACAGTTCGGCGAGCGACGGCGCGCCCAGCACGATCGCGGCCAGCGGCACCAGCTCGACGACGAGGATCACGATCAGCGAATAGAGGACCGCCTTCGCGACGTTGCGGTTGCCGCCGCGCAGGTCTTCGGCAAGGAACACCGCCGAGCCGAAGCCGTTGTAGCAGAAGATCGCGGTGCCGATCGCCGGCACGATCGCGGCCGCCGTGGCGGGCAGCAATGCGCCGCCGCTCGCGACGACCGGATGGATCAGCGCGTCGGCGCCGCGATGCGGTGCGCCGAAGCCGAGCCCCGCGATCAGCATCAGCACGCCGATTTCGACGACCAGGAACGCGCCTGTGATCCACGCGTTGGTCTTGATGTTGAGCATGCCGAGCACGTAGCCGAGCAGCACGATCGTCAGTGCGACCGACTGGTTGCCGAAGTGCGTGCCGAGCGCGTCGTTCAGGTACGGCGCGGCGCCGCTCGCGAGCACGGCCGGAATGAACACGCTGACGGACAGCACCGCGATGAAGGTCAGGTAGCCGGGCAGCGTGCCGAACACGCGCTTGGCCATCACGTATTCGCCGCCTGCGCTGCGATGCGCGGCGCTCAGTTCTGCATAGCAGAGCGCGAAGGTGAACGCGAGCACGCCGCCGAGCAGGAACGACAGCACCGCGCCGCTGCCCGCCTGCTGGATCGCGAACGGCGCGATCACGAAGATCGAGCTCGCAGGCGTCACGCCCGACACGGTGATCATCACCGCGTCGCGCACGCTGAGCGTCTGCGCGAGCGCGCGCGGCGCTTCGCTGGTTGCGGGCGATGCTTGCAGCGTGCCCGTCGATTCCGACATCATCGCCATCTTGCTCTCCTGTGCTGCGCTTTTTTGAACGCCCATACTCGGGGCCACCAGATGCGTGGCAGTCTAGGAAGCCAATTTCAGGACTGCTATTCCCCCTTCGTGTTACGCCCTTCCGGTGGTGGTATGGATCGTCTCTTTTCGGAAATCGCGATGCACCAGGCGCTCGGCCGCGCGATCGACCATCTCGGCCAGCCGCGCTTCTGGCGTTTCCTGGTGCTGCTGCTCAACGAGATGGCGCCGTTCGACAACGCGCTCGCGACCGCGATCGGCCGCGACGGCGTGCCGGTCGTGCTCGACGAATACGACACCGGCGGGACCGACAAGCCGTCGCCGGTGCCGCTTTACCTCAACGGGTTATATCTGCTCGATCCGTTTCTGCAGGCCGCGCACGACGGGCTTGGCGACGGGTGTTATCGGCTCGAGGAAGTGGCGCCCGACCTGTTCCGGCAGAGCGAGTATTTCCTGAGTTATTTCCGCGATGCGGTCGGGGAGGACGAGATCCAGATTCTGCTCAGGCCGCAGCCGGACCTGCTGCTGTCGTTGTCGCTTGGTGCGGCAAGCCGCTTCGACGTCGAGCCGCTCGGCAAGCTGACGGCCGCGATGCCGTGGGTGCTCGCGACGATCCGCCAGCACTGGAAGCTGGTCGGCGACGCCGCGCGCGCGACGCCCGACGGCGATCTCGGCGCGCGCGTCGAGCAGGCGCTCGCGCGCTTCGGCGCGGATCGCCTGACCGAGCGCGAAATGGCGATCGCGCGGATGGTGCTGCGCGGCAATTCGTCGAAGGCGATCGCCGAACGGCTCGCGATTTCGCCGGAAACCGTGAAGGTGCATCGACGGCATCTGTACGCGAAACTCGGGATTTCTTCGCAGCCGGAGCTGTTTTCGCGGTTTATTCAGGCGTTGGGGAAGCAGGACTCGCCGTGACGGAGCGATCGGCGGGGACCTTCACAGGATCGGGCGAGATCGCCGCGATCCCAAGCTGCAGCGGCCGGTCCGGCCGCAGCGTCACGTTCAGCACCGGCCGTGGCGCGGCCATCCCCGCCGGGACCGACAGCTCGAAGCGCTGCAGCAGCATCGCGGCAATGACGGTCATCTCCGTCGTCGCCAGATGCTGTCCGAGACAGACCCGCGGCCCCGTGCCGAAAGGCATGTACGCGCCGCGCGGCACGGCCGGCCCAGCCTCGTCGAAGCGCTCCGGCCGGAATGCGTGCGGCTCGGAGAACCATCTCGGATCGTCATGCATGAGCTGCAGCGGCAACATGAACAGCGTGCGCGCGGGCAACTGCCATCCGCCCAACGCGATCGGCCGCAACGCGCGACGGCTGATCAGGATCGGCGCCGCCGGATACAGGCGCAGCGTCTCTTCGAGCGTCTGCGTCAGATAGCGCAGCAACGGCCGCGTCTGCGCCGTCGGCGCGCGGCCGCCCAGCACGCGCTCCACTTCTTCCCGCGCGGCGGCCTGGGCCGCCGGATTCGATGCCATGCACCAGGCCCACCACGTCAGCGTCGCCGCCGTCGTTTCGTGTCCGGCCAGGAACGCCGTCATGCATTCGTCGTGCACCGCCCGCAACGGCCAGATGCGCGCGTTTGCCCGGTGCAGTCGCAACAGCCGCGACAGCAGGTCGTCGGGCCACGCGCTGTCCGGCACGTCGAGACGCGCGTGCAACTGGCGATCGATCAAGCCGTTCAGCACCGCCGACGCCCGTGCCTTGCGCCGCTTCCACGGCATCCAGTCCGGCGCGCTCCACGGCTGGTAGAACTCGGCATTGGCCGCCGCGCTCACCGTACGCACGGCCGCCTCGGCGTCACGCGCGTCGTCGCCGATGACGTCGGAGAACATCGTTCGCACGATCACGTCCATCGCCAGCGACGTCAGCGCGCTTTCGATCGGCCAGCGCGGATCGTGCGCGGGCCACTGCGCAAGCGCATGGCCGGCCGCCGCCGCGATCGTCGGGACGAAGCCCTGAACCGCCTTCGGCATGAAGCCCGGCTGCAACGCGTGCCGCTTGTCGCGCCATGCGCCGCCCTCGACGATCAGCACGCTGTGTCCGTGGACCTCGCCGAATACCCGAATGCCGCGCTCCCACCGCACCAGCGCGTCGTGATGCGTGACGAGCAGGTCGCGCACGAGCTGCGGGTCGGTGACCACGACCGCATGCTCGGGCCACATGCGCAGATGCACGACGTCGCCGTACGTCTGCCGCCATCCGGCCAGCGTGCCGATCAGGTCGCGCGACATCGCGCGCAGCAGCCCCCACCCCGTCAGGCCGGCGCGCGGCCCCGGCGGCCACACGCCGGGCGGATGAAGGACGGGCGCGGGCGACGGCGCGTCCGCGTGGAACGGGCATTGGTCAGGTGATGGCGTGTTCATGCGGCGCATTGTCCGCGCGCCCGGAGCGCCGGTCTTGAACGCAAACGACATCGACACGCGTGTCGCGCCTCCCTATACTGCCCGGTCATGTCCTCCAACCCGCTGCCGGCCTTGCCGCCGTGCCCCGATCCGTTCGCGCGCGCGCCCCGCGCGCTGAACGGCGGCCGGCCGCCTCACGGCCGGCTGTATCCCGCGCCACCGGCGTTGCACGGCGCGGTCGTCGCGATCATCTGCCGCGACACGCGCGGCTTCGCGCTGAGCGACGCGCAAATCCTGACCCACTTCGCGGCTTCGCCGTTCGTGTGCCTGTCCTGGTTTCGGGATCTCGGCGTGGGGCTCGTCGAACGCACGGCGGACGGCCCGCGCTGGCAGCCGTTCGGCGCCACCGTGATGCTTTCCGGCAGCCAGTCGCGGCCGCTGACGAGCTGGGCGCCGACGACCGGACGCGGCGGCATCGCGTGTTTCACCGCCGATGCCGCGCAAGCGCTGTTCGGCATCGCGCTGCCCGCGATCCACGACCGCTTTCTCGATGCGCGCGAACTGCTCGGCAGCGACTGGCGGCCGCTCTGCGATGCACTGTCCGGCGCCGATGACGATGCGGCCACGCTGGCCGCGCTGGAGCGGCATCTCGCGCCGCGCTGGCGCGCGCTTCAGGGCGAACGCTCAGGCCTGTCGTCGCTGCGCGACGCAGGCCGGCACTGGGTCGGACGCCTTGCGCGGCAGGCGCGCGAATGGCGGCGCACGCAAAGTCCGCGTCAGGTCGAGCGCCGCATCAAGTCCTGCAGCGGACGATCGCTGCGCGAGTGGCAGGCGCTCGTCAGGACCGAAGGCCTGTTCTTCGCGGCGCGGGAGCGGTACGAAGCGGGTCGGCCCTACGATTGGGCAACGCTCGCGCTAGACGAAGGATTCGCCGATCAGGCGCATTTGAGCCGCGCGTCCAAGCGCATCACCGGGTTCTCTCCGCGCGAGTTCGCGCAGCGCTTCGCCGACGACGAATCGTTCTGGCTGTATCGGCTGTGGGTCTGACGGGCGTGACCTGCGCGGCACGTCCGCGGGTCAGCGCTTGCGCGGCACCCACGCGCCGTGAAACCCCGCCGGCACGCGCCTCGGCAGATGGACGGTCGCCACCGGCCCGCGCTCGATGCAGCGCGCGTCGAGTATGACGAGGTCGCTGGTATCGGTCGCGCGACGGTACACCCATGCGAGCACCCAGCCGTCGTCTTCGGCGGACGATCCGGCACGGGACACGAACACCGGCTCGCTGTTCTGGTCGCCTTCGGGCACGTCGAAACGTGTGAGCACGCCTTGCTCGAGGTCGTAGCGGACGATGCCGCGAAGTTCGGCATTGGTCGGCTGTTCGGCCGCATAGAAGAATCGGTATGCGTCGCCCGTCCGGTCTTCGTTGATGCGCGGCATTTCGATGCCCGCTTCCCCGATCTGCGTCTCGGCGACCGTTCCTTTGTCGAGGTCGATCACGTAGCGCCACAGCACGCCCACCGGGTTGTCCTCGAACGCGCCGGAGTGCCGGCCGACCCGCAGGAACCACGGGTATCGCACCGCATCGAGCACGATCGTCGCATCGTCCCTGTCATACGCGTTCACGACGTGCTGGATGAAGCACGGCGCGATGCCGAACCAGCGCACCACGCCGCCGTGACGCGGGATCACGCCGAGACGCGCGCAGCGCTCGTCGTGCCAGCGCAGCGGCATCCGGTGCCCGCGCGACAGCATCGAGAAGTCGTAGCCGACGTTGAGGTCGAGCAGGATGCTGTGGGTCGCGGTGATCGCCATGTCGTGCATCATCGACGGCGCCGGCACGTCGATTTCGACGTCGACGGTCTGCCTGCCCTGCGCGTCATGGACGCTGTAACGCAGCCACGGCGCCTCCCAGTGCGCGCGGAACGACATCAGCTCGCCGGTGCGCGGATCGATTTTCGGATGCCCGGTCACGCCGCCCGCCAGCCCCGCATGCCGCGCTGGAACGTCGAACGCGTCGAGGTCGCCGTCGATCGCCAGCGGCATGCCGCCTTCGGCCAGCGCCAGCAGTTCCCCCGCGTGCCGCAGCACGTTCACGCTCGGATTGGTGTCCGGCAGCGACGCCGCCCGCTCCGGCGCGAACACGTCCGCCCAGCGCCGCGTGCGGGCCCAGCGGTTGCAGTAGCCGGTCGCATGGCCGGCTTCGAACGAAAGTGCATGCAGCATCGCGGATTCCGGCCACCACGACAGCACGTCGTTGCCGGCGAAGCGGCCGCTCAGCGGATTCGGGCCGTTGCGCAGCAAGGTCCCGTCGAGGTCGCGCGGGATGCGCCCGGTGACGCGGAGGTCATGAAGATCGACTTCGTCGGCGACCGGCGCCACCGCACCGCTATTCAGGTCGAACGTGGTCATGTCGTCAGGACTCCAGCGAATGATCGTCGGCCGCGCCCGGCGGGATCTTGCCGAGCACGAGTGCGAGCGCGTGATCGCGCACGTCGTCGGGCCACGCCGCGATCAGTTCTCCCATCCGGGCGTGATCGTTCGCGTAAAGCGCGCGGGTCGCCTCCTCGAAGCCCGCCAGATCCCCCCCGATCGCCGACATGAAGTGATAGGCCCGATCCTTCGCCGCGCGGCTGCGGTCTTCGGCCGCCCGTGCGCGCCGCGCTTCGTCGACGAGCTTGCGCAACGCGACCGACGCGCCGCCGGGTTGCGCGCCCAGCCAGTCCCAATGGCGCGGCAGCAGCGTGACCTCCCGCGCCACCACGCCGAGCTTCGGGCGGCCGCGGCCGCGCGGCTCGTCCGCGCGGGCCTGCGCATCCGCGGGCGCGGACGCGTCTTCACGCGACGGTTCGAAGCGCGCGCGGATTTCATCGTCCGAGCCGCGCATATCGATGTCGATCGAGCGGCCGGTCGTGTCGTCGAAGATCAGCACCGTGGCGGCGGAGCCCGCGTCGATCGCCCGTCTGACCGTGAGCGCGACCGTGGCAAGCGGACCTGTGGCGAGCCGCCGATAACCTTCGAAAGCGGTATACGAACCGGATTGCATGCTGCCCTTCCTTTCCATTGTGAAGTTGAAGGCCGAATTTATACCCGGGTATAAATCATCCGTCAATATTATCCGGGTATAAATTTGAGGCCGCGGCAGCGCGTCGGTTGCCCGATTGATGGCGCGCGGGCATGATGAGCCCGAGCCGGCACGCTGCCGCCCCTTTTTCCGTCGGGCGTTCGGCCGGCAGGCGGATCGATCGCAGCCCGATCCGTTTGGCGCGTCCGTCGGCGTCGATCGATCCGGCTGCCCACGTCAGCATGTCCATGTCCTTACGCGCATTCAGAACGCTGGTGGCGATCGCCCGCCATCGGACCTTCGCCCGGGCCGGCGAAGCCATCGGGCTCACGCAATCGGCCGTGAGCCTGCAGATCAAGACGCTCGAAAGCGAATTCAACGTCCAGTTGTTCGACCGCTCGCGCAGACAGCCCGCGCTGACCGAGGCGGGCCGCATCCTGGTCGCGCAAGCCGAGCAGATCCTCGCGATGGTCGACCGGATTCCCGACGCGCTCAGCGACGAAAAGAAGCTGGTCGGCCGCCTGCGGATCGGCGCGATCCAGACCGCGCTGGCCGGCCCGCTGCCCGACGCGCTGCTCGCGCTGCGTCACGCGCATCCGTCGCTGCGCGTGCATGTCTCCGCTGGGATGTCGGCGGAACTCGCGCAGCGCGTCGCCGCCGGCGAGCTCGATGCGGCGATCACCACGCACCCCGTCAAACCTCACCCGGCCGAACTGACCTGGACGCCGCTCTACGAGGATCGCTTCTGGCTGCTCGCCCCGCCGCACTGCACGGAGCGGGACGCGGGCGCGCTGCTCGAATCGCTGCCGTTCATCCGCTTCGATGCGCAGGCGTGGGCGGGCCGCATGATTGCCGCGGAGCTGCGCCGGCTCGGCGTGCGAGTGCGCGAGGAAATGGTCCTGGACAGCACGGAGACGATCGTCCGCATGGTCGCGCGAGGCCTGAGCGCCGCGATCGTCGCGCTCTCCGATTCGACGCTCGCGCGCCTGCCCGCGGTGACGCGGTTGCCGTTCGGCGAGCCGCAAATGGCGCGCGCCGTCGTGCTGCTCGAACATCAGTCGCGCCCGGCGGAGCGCTTCGCCCGCGCGCTGGCCGCGGAAGTCACCGCGTCGTCCATGAGAATTTCTCATTGGACGCACGATAATTAACAATTATTCCTGTTGCCTGCGCGTGTTAACTTGGCGACGTCGCCACTCGCTCGAACGCTCGTCGCCATGCCGCACGCCGGACGAATTCCCGTATTGCCCCATCGCCCGACCGCCGCGCCGATGTGCGTGATTCGCGCGCGAGCGCCTCGATGATCGGGGCCGTCCTGCTCGCACTCGCGCCGGTCGCGCTGCTGGTCGCGCTCGGCCACGGGCTCAAGCGCAGCGGCTTCGTGGGCGACGCGTTCTGGCCGTCGGCCGAACGCCTCTGCTATTACGTGCTGTTGCCCGCGCTGTTCGCGCACGGACTCGCGAGCGCCCGGCTGCAATCGCTCGCCGTGATGCCGCTCGCGCTCGCGCTGGTCGGCTCGACGGTGGCCGCGGCAGCGGTGCTGCTGCTGATCCGCCCGTTCGTGCGGGTGGACGGCGCCGGCTTCACGTCGGTATTCCAGGGAGCGGTGCGCTTCAACAACTATGTGGGCGCATCGCTGGCCGCGGGCCTCTTCGGCGCCCAGGGCATCGCGCTGGCCGCCGTGTGCGTCGCCGCGATCGTCCCGACCGTCAACCTGATGTGTGTGCTCGTGTTCGCGCGCTACGGATCGGCGCGACTGGGAATCGCCGCGCTCGTGCGCCAGATCGTGTCGAATCCGCTGGTGGTTGCCTGTGCAATCGGCATCGCAATGCAGGCAAGCGGCGCGACGTTCCCGCCCGCGATCGAGCCGGCCGTGCGCGCACTCGGCGCCGCGTCGATGCCGCTCGGGCTGCTGTGCGTGGGCGCGGCATTGACGTTCGACGCCGCGCGCGCGTGGATGCAGCCGGTCTGCGTCGCGTCGGCGTTCAAGTTCGTCGCGATGCCGCTGCTCACACTCGTCGCGGGGCGCGTGCTCGGGCTCGGCGACGCGGCCCTCACGGTGGCGCTGCTGTTCCAGGCGCTGCCGACGTCGTCGGCGTCGTACCTGATGGCGCGCCAGCTCGGCGGCGACGCGCCGCTGATGGCCGGCATCACCGCATTCCAGACGCTGTTCGCGACGATCGCGATGCCGGCCGTGCTGACGACGCTCGTTGCGGCGTCGGCGCTGCGCTGAATCCGTCGGCGCGATCCGTTGCCCTCACAACTTTCCGTCCCATCTCGTCGAAGACATGAACGCACCCGCCACGCCGGTCGCCGCAGCCAACGCGCGGTCGCCCATCGGGATCTACGTCAAGCTCACCCTGGTCGCGCTGTTCTGGGGCGGCACCTTCATCGCGGGCCGCGTGCTCGCCGCGTCGCTGCCCGCGACGACGGCCGCGACCGGACGATTCGCGATCGCGGCCCTGTTGCTGGCCGGCGGCGTGCTCGTGATCGCGGGCGTCATGCTGACGAATCGCATCGGTCGCTGATGCGCCGCGCGGGGTCATTGCCCACGCGGCGAACGCGTCATGCCCCGATTGCGAGCTTCTGTTCGAGCGCGGACACATGCGGGACGAACAGGATCGTGCGCCCGCGATTGCTTTCGTGGACGAACGCGCGCAGCGCCTGGCTGCGCGCCAGCCAAGCGTCGACGTCGCCGACGATCGCAAGGCCGATGCCGTAGTTCGTGAACTTCTGCGTGATGTTGCCGAGCAGGCGGGTTTCGAGCCGAAACAGGTCGTCGTGCATGGTCGCGACCGGCACGGCGACCCAGCCCGCTTCGTGCGACCATGCGTCCCCGATCAACGTGATCGCGTCCGCTTCGCTCGCGAGGACATCGCCGCTACTCCGTGTTCCGTTGACAGAATCGGGCCTCGCGCCCGCGTGGTTTCCGACGACCCGCCGCTCAACCGCGAAACGACTGCAGCAAGGTGTCCAGCGTCTGAAGCAGCGCGGCGGTATCGCCGAGCGACGCGATGACGACGACCCTGATCCGGCGTCGCTCCGGATCGAAGATCGTTTCGAGATGCACGGCGCTGTCGCGCGCCGTCGGGGTGTTCAGCACGGCCTGCAAGCTCCTTGCCACGTACTGGTGCAGCTCGGAGCGCGCGTCGGGCACGTCGACGACCGTGGTGACGCGAACGGGCTCCGGCTCGACCGCGTCCCCGGTAACGGCCGCGAGGTCCGCATGCCGGATCCGATAGGCCTTGCCGACGCGGCTCGCGTTCAGCTTCCCATCCCGTATGAAGCGAAGAATGGTCTTCGGATGAAGACGGAGTTTTTGCGCCGCTTCGTCGACTGTGTAAAAGACGTCCTGCACGCCAGTTGCCCTCTGAAATATTACCTATTGCCCCGCATTATAGTATTTTTATGGATCAATTGGGAATATTTGTCGCTGCGCGAGCTCACGTCCCTGCAAAAAACCGCCTATCGTGAATTAAGCGCCCCCGCGGCCCGCCGCGGGCTGCTGCGTCGAGGCTTGCCGCATCGCGATCCCGGACCGCCCAGCCGCCACGCGCGAGCGATCGCGACCGCCCACCGGACAACAAGGAGGCAATCATGATCAAGAAAGCCGCGCTTCTCGCCAGTTCCGCCCTGCTCGCCGTCGTATCGGCGTCGGCGTTGGCGCAGGGCGCCATCACGAGCGTCGAAAACGGCGCGCTCGTCGCCGCGAACGGGATGACTCTGTACAGCTTCGACAAGGACAAGCCCAACGCCAGCGCGTGCACGGGCCAGTGCGAAACGTTCTGGCCGCCGTACAAGGCGAGCACGAACGACGTGCCCGTCGGCCCGTATACGATCGTCAAGCGCGACGACGGCAGCCCGCAGTGGGCGTACAAGGGCAAGCCGCTGTATTTCTTCTCGAAGGACATGAAACAGGGCGAGCGCAACGGCGACAACTACAACAAGATGTGGCACGTCGTCACGCCGTAGGCTCGCACGGCGCAAAAAGGCCCGGCCGGAACGACTCCGGCCGGGCCTTCACGGGCTGCCCTGCACCGCCCGCCGCACCGGCAGGCGTCACGTGCGTCAGCGGCTCGACGGGAAGCTGAACACCGTCCCTTCGCGCACGCCGGCCGACGGCCAGCGCTGCGTGATCGTCTTGCGCTTCGTGTAGAACCGCACCGCGTCCGGACCGTACGCGTGCAGGTCGCCGAACAGCGAGCGCTTCCAGCCGCCGAACGAGTGATACGCGACCGGCACCGGCAGCGGCACGTTGATGCCGACCATGCCGATCTGGATGTTGTCGCTGAAGAAGCGCGCCGCTTCGCCGTCGCGCGTGAACAGGCACGTGCCGTTGCCGTATTCGTGCGCGTCGATCAGCGCCATCGCGTCGTCGAGCGACTTCACGCGCACGACGCCCAGCACCGGCCCGAAGATCTCGTGCTGATAGATCGGCATGCCGGGCTTCACGTCGTCGAACAGGCACGGGCCGAGGTAGTAGCCGCCGTCGTGGCCGTCGACCTTCACGCCGCGGCCGTCGACCACCAGCTTCGCGCCGGCTGCGACGCCGGCCTCGACGAAGCCCGTCACCTTCTCGAAATGCTGCCGTGTAACGAGCGGGCCCATGTCGATGCCTGCGCCGGTGCCCGGGCCGACCTTCATCTTCGCGATCTCGGCCTTCAGGCCCTCGACCACCTTGTCGCCCGTTTCGTCGCCGATCGCGACGACCAGCGGAATCGCCATGCAGCGCTCGCCGCACGAGCCGTACGCCGCGCCCATCAGCGCGTTGACCGCGTTGCCGATGTCCGCGTCCGGCATCACGACCGCGAAGTTCTTCGCGCCGCCGAGCGCCTGCACGCGCTTGCCGTGCGCGCAGCCGGTCGTATAGATGTACTCGGCGATCGGCGTCGAGCCGACGAAGCTCACGGCCTTCACGCGCGTGTCGGTCAGGATCGTGTCGACCGCTTCCTTGTCGCCGTTCACGACGTTCAGCACGCCCGGCGGCAGCCCGGCCTCGAGCGCCAGCTCGGCCATCCGCAGCGTGGACGACGGCGTGCGCTCCGACGGCTTCAGCACGAACGTGTTGCCGCACGCGACCGCCATCGGCCACATCCACAGCGGCACCATCACCGGGAAGTTGAACGGCGTGATGCCCGCCACGACGCCGAGCGCCTGGAATTCGCTCCACGAGTCGATCGCCGGGCCGACGTTCTTGCTGTGCTCGCCCTTCAGCAGCTCGGGCGCGTAGCTCGCGTACTCGACGTTCTCGATCCCGCGCTGCAGCTCGCCCATCGCGTCGGCGAGCACCTTGCCGTGCTCGGCCGTGATCAGCGCGCACAGCTCGTCCGCGTGCTCCTCGAGCAGCGTCTTGAAGCGGCTCATCACGCGCGCGCGCTTCAGCGGCGGCGTGTTGCGCCAGGCCGGGAACGCGGCTTGCGCGGACGCGATCGCGGCCTCGACCGTCAGCTTGTCGGCGAGCGCGACGCTCTTGTCCGATGCGCCCGTCGCCGGATCGAACACCGGCTGGACGCGGCTGCCGCCGTCGACGCGCTTGCCGTCGATCAGGTGGCCGAGGGTGGAGGTGACGTTGCTATCGTGTTTCATCGTTGAGACTCGTTCGTGAATTCGGTCGATCGTGGAGCGTGCCGCGGCGCGGCTCACGCCACTTCGTTCAGTGCGTCGGACAGCGCGTTGATCAGGTTGTCGATCTCGCGCTTCTCGGCGATGAACGGCGGCGCGAGCTGGATCGTGTCGCCGCCGTAGCGCACGTAGAAGCCCTTTGCCCAGCAGCGCATCGCGATCTCGTACGGACGGCGCGCCGGCTCGCCGGGCAGCGCCGCGATCGTCAGGCCCGCGGCGAGGCCGTAGTTGCGTATGTCCGCGATATGGCGCTGGCCCTTAAGCCCGTGCACCGCCGCCTCGAAATGCGGCGCGAGCGCGCGCACGCGGGCGACCGCGTCTTCCTTCACGAGCAGGTCGAGCGCCGCGACGCCCGCCGCGCACGCGACCGGGTGCGCCGAGTACGTGTAGCCGTGCGGGAACTCGAGCATGTACTCGGGCCCGCCCGCGGCCATGAACGTGTCGTAGATGTCCTTCTTCGCGATCACGGCGCCGAGCGGCTGCGCGCCGTTCGTCACCTGCTTCGCGATGTTCATGATGTCCGGCGTCACGCCGAACGCTTCCGCGCCCGTCATCGCGCCGGCGCGGCCGAAGCCCGTGATCACTTCGTCGAAGATCAGCAGGATGTCGTGCGCGGTGCAGATGTCGCGCAGGCGCTGCAGGTAGCCCTTCGGCGGCACGACCACGCCCGCCGAGCCCGAGAACGGCTCGACGATCACCGCCGCGATGTTCGACGCGTCGTGCAGCGCGATCAGGTCGAGCAGGCGGTCGGCGAGATCCGCGCCGTGCTCCGGCATCCCGCGCGAGAACTTGTTTTCCGGCAGCTGCGTGTGCGGCAGGAAGTCGGCGTCGATGCCCTGGCCGAACAGCTTGCGGTTCGGCCCGATGCCGCCGACCGAGATGCCCCCGAAGTTCACGCCGTGATAGCCCTTCTCGCGGCCGATCAGGCGCGTCTTCGTGCCCTTGCCCTTCGCGCGCCAGTACGCGCGGGCCAGCTTCAGCGACGTGTCGGCCGCTTCCGAGCCCGAGCCCGTGAAGAACACGTAGTCGAGGCCTGCCGGCGTCAGGTCCTTGATCCGGTTCGCCAGCTCGAACGATTTCGGATGGCCGAACTGGAATGCCGGCGCGTAGTCGAGCTGCGCCACCTGGCGGCTCACCGCGTCGGTGATCTCGGTGCGGCCGTGGCCGAGGCCCGTGCACCAGAGGCCCGACAGGCCGTCGAAGATCTTCCGGCCTTCGGCGTCCGTGTAATACGCGCCCTTGCCCGACACGATCATGCGCGGGTCGGACTTGAACTGGCGGTTGGCCGTGAACGGCATCCAGTGTGCGTCGAGCCACGCGGCATCGGTGCGCAGCGACGTGTCTTCCTGTTGCGTGGCGGTAATGGCGTCGGTCATGTCGGTCGGCGCGGCGCGCCCCTCCTTCTTGGTAGATGTTGCGCATTGTCGGGACGACAATTAGTCTTTTGAATATCGCAATATCAATGTTCACTTGCGCAATTATGCAAGCAAAGAAACCGAAGAGCCGCGCGCTGCTCGGGCAGCTCAGCGACATGGACCTGCGCCTCTTGCGGGTCTTCAAGGGCGTCGTGCAGTGCGGCGGGATGGCGGCCGCAGAGCTGGAGCTGAACATCGGCATCTCGACGATCAGCCGCCACGTGAAGGACCTCGAGACCCGCCTCGGCCTCGTGCTGTGCCGGCGCGGCCGCGCCGGCTTCACGCTGACGCCGGAGGGGCAGACGGTGTACGAGGAGACGCTGCGCCTGCTGGCGTCGATGGAGGCGTTCCGCAGCCGGGTCGACGGGATTCACGACCGGATGGGCGGCGAGTTGCATATCGCGGTGTTCGACAAGACCGCGACCAACCCGAACGCGCGCCTCGGCGACGCGATCCGGCAGTTCGCCGACGAGGCGCCGGATGTCGCGCTGAACCTGCACGTCGCGTCGATCAACGAGGTCGAGCGCGGGATCATCGACGGCAGTTACCAGGTCGGGATCATTCCGGCGCACCGCAGCTCCGGCAGCCTCGTCTATTCGGAGCTGTTCGACGAGCGGATGCTGCTCTACTGCGGCCGCCAGCATCCGCTGTTCGATGCGCCGCACGGGAAGCTGACGTGGACGACGATCCGTCATCATGCATTCGCGGGGCTCGGGTTCCATTCGCCGAACATGGAGCTGAGTCATCGAGCGAAGCTCACGCGCAGTGCGACCGCGTCGGACCAGGAGTCGATCGCGACGCTGATCCTGTCAGGGCGGTATCTCGGGTTTTTGCCGGATCATTATGCGGAGAGCTTCGAGAGCAAGGGGCTGATGCAGGCGATCGCGCCGCATCGGTTTTATTACACGTGCCGGTTCGTGAGTCTGCTCAGGCGCTCGCCGCGGCCATCGCGGGCGGCGTTGTTGTTTCAGAATTGTCTCGAGGCGGCGCATGCGCGTGGGCGGGAGGGGGCTGGCGGCGGGTAGGCGTTTCCGACCGGCGAGCAGATCGGCGCCAAGCGGCGCCCGTGCTTATTCAAGAGTCGCGTCGGTTCCGAATGCGATCAGCTGACAGCCGCACGCGCACCGATGACCGTGCAGGGCGATAGGTACGCCATTGTCGAGAATCATGTCCGATCCTTCAATGATCGGGTTCACGCCGTGCCCTTCGATCGGGCACGACACCAGATCGCCGCGACGCGCGGCTTTGCGCCCCATCACGTCCATCGTATCGGAGAATTGAAATGAACGCGTCCCACCCGAGGCAGTGAAAGCAGAGGAAGTGGGTGGATCCTCACGGGCCGACGGCATCGAAGTGCCCAGGTGGAAAATGCAAGCATTTCCCGGCAACCGGAGGATCCACGATGAACAGTATGGCCGTAGGCGTAGATATCGCCAAGCAGGTTTTCCAGGTGCATTACGTCGATCAGGAAAGCGGAGAGATCGTGAACAAGCCGATCAAGCGGGCAAAGTTTCTGGAGCACTTCGCCAACCGTGCGCGGTGCCTGATCGGAATGGAGGCGTGTGGTGGCGCGCACCACTGGGCCCGTCAATTGACGAAGCTGGGTCACGAGGTGAGGCTGATGCCGGCGCAGTTCGTGAAAGCGTTCAACATTCGCAACAAGAACGATGCGGCGGACGCGCGGGCGATTTGGCTGGCGGTGCAGCAGCCGGGCAAGCCGGTGGCGGTGAAGAGCGAGATGCAGCAGGCGATGTTGGCGCTGCACCGCATGCGTGAGCAGTTGGTGAAGTTCCGCACGATGCAGAGCAACGGACTGCGCGGTTTGCTGACGGAATACGGCGAGGTGATGAGCAAGGGCCGGGCGAAGCTGGACAAGGAAATACCGGCCGTGCTTGGCCGGATCACCGAGCGCTTGCCGGCGGCGCTGATCGAGACGTTGCGCGAGCAGTGGAACGGGTTGGCGAGGCTGGACGAGCAGATTGCCGAAATCGAGCGCCGGATGCGCGACTGGAAGAAGGAAGAGCGGGCCGTAAAGGCGATCAGCGAGATACCCGGCGTCGGGTTGCTCACGGCCACGGCGGCGGTGGCGATGATGGGCGATCCGAAAGCGTTCAGCTCGGGGCGAGAGTTCGCGGCATGGGCCGGATTAGTGCCCAAGCAGACCGGCTCGGGCGGCAAGGTGAACCTGCACGGAATCAGCAGGAGAGGCGACACATATTTGCGCACGCTGCTGATCCATGGTGCGCGAAGCGTGTTGACGCATGCGAAGGAGCCCGGCCCGTGGGTCGAGCAGATGAAGAAGCGGCGGCCGATGAATGTGGTGATCGTCGCGCTAGCGAACAAGATGGCGCGCACGATCTGGGCGGTACTGGCCCATGACCGGCCGTATCAGAAGGACTACTTGAGCGTGAAACCGGTCTGAACGGCTCAGGCGAGGTAGAAGACCAACGTTTAACACAGGGTGAACGTCGAAAGGTTGCGCAGCAATCGAGTGTGATGACAAGTCAGGTAGGACCGGGACTTGCTAAACCTGAATCACGTGACGAGCTTCGAGCTCGCCAGGAGAATGAGGGGCGAGTCAGCGGATTTCATAGAGGCCCGCAGCGGCAGGATCGGCTGCAACAAGGCCGGATATAGAGCTGCAGCCATCCTGTCTGTCTGAACATTCGAAAACTGTTGCAAACGGGACGCGTTCATATAGCCCGTGATGACGGAGCCGCCGTGGGTGGTCGGGTCGCCGATGCATGCAATTGAGGTCATGGGTTTGCTCCTGGAAAATTCACATTAGTAGGTTACGTCTCAGCGAGTGGCAGAGCACCGAATTTACCGACGTCCGAAAGCAACGGGAATATCCACATTGTTGCGAGAGCGACGCTTTCTTACTGAGGGTTTATCGATTTCCAGTCCGCTTCCGCAGACGCTTAAAGCTCGGCGCACAACCCATTCCCACTCTGTATTCGAGCGAGACTTGTCAACACATGTACCTGATGCCACTTCAAAGTCTGTCATTCCTGCTCTACGGCACAATACACGGACGTACGAAGATCAGAACTGCTTTTTGACGTGCTGAGGAATACCCTGAACGTTCCAATTTTCTCGTCCAAGCCTTGGTTGACATAGCCAGGGTTGTACTTGACCGAGCGCACATACGCAATCGAATCCCCTTGCGACGCATCATTGAAGCGACTCACAAAAGGCCCCGCGCGCTCGTAACCCGTCAGCGCCCGATCAAGTTTTTCCTTGACGTCTTCAATATTTCCCTTGACGTCAATCGCCAAGCTGGATCCGGCTGGATAAGCGTTTTTCAGCAACACGACCGACTCCACCGGGAAGCCCCATAGCGTCACTCCCGGCTTCACACCAAATATCACCTCTGCGCCGTCTGCGATAGCCTTCCCGGCCCCGACCAACTTGCGAAGCTGTTGCAACTTCGCAAGATCCGAGTTGCCATCAGGCTTATAGAATTTATTCGGCACGCTCGCAGTGCACAGTGTCTTGTCAGCCAACCAACTCAGCTCTTCCGATTGCGCAGCATTAGATACAAATAGCGCCACCAGACCAGAAATCAATGAAGCCTTTCTTGGTTTCATAAAAAAATCTCATAAATCAAACAACAATCAACGGTCAACCCAATCGCACCTTTACCAACAATGCACACGTCCATGCTCGACACAATAAATCCCACATCCAAGCCCCCGATCTTTTCTGGATTCACAACATTTTTTCAGAAACATGCGCACCCGCAAACATCAATTACCCGACACGAAGAATAAGATTTACTTGATCAAACAAGCCATTCAAAATCAAATCTATGAAAAGCCAACGCAATTTCCCCCTCGACTCAAATTTTCATATACAACCAACTTTGCACAAGTGAATTTTCCACCATTACCATCCGACGAAACAAACACTTGCTTGAGCGTTGATAAGATATCTTGCAGCCCCCTTGAGTTATCGAATATTGACAATGGAGATCTTTGCCGATGAATCACCCGACGCTGAGATCACAATACCGACGCCGGTTATAGTGCAGCCCAGTCTACCTGCCGCTACGATCGACCTTTCAACATTCGCAATCTCCTGCAGCGATGCACGTCGCATTCATCGTCGTAGTTGTAACGTTCGGCAAATGACACGTCGTTGAGCCTTGCGCAACAAGGCATCTCGAAATCGCACGACGGTTGGCCAGAGCAGATCAAATAGTGGGTCGTACGCACATCGAACTTGGCGTTTCATCTTCTCCGCCACACAGAATCGCCGGCCCCGTCGCCCGGACCAACGACGTGAATCTTCGCGGCTCGTACATGTATTGCGACGCCAAAGGTCGCTATCGCTGCCCTTCAATCGTTAGAGTGGTTCAATGGGGGTGTTGAATTTCATATCTTTTTTCGAACCTATCACATATTTATCCAACCTTAGCGCCTTGATTTCTTCAAGTGTCGCCGCTCGCCACTGCCACCCTTCATCCCAGCCAAACCATTTGGTGCAAGAGGCACTTTCTGCCACACATGCATCGGCTATATCAGTCGTACAGCTATCAAACTCCGATGAATACCCTATAAGGCGACCATCGGATAACGTAATCAAATGCAGTTCATCACCATGACCAAATCCGGCGTCATAAGCGGCAACCACGCAATATCTTCCTTCCATCAAATCCTCACCTAGGAAACGATGTGACTACTTTATTCGTACCACTAGGTCTAGTTACGATTCGAACGCTATCCAGTATTGGATTTCCTGCTACAGCCCCTGCCCCCCTGCAACCCTGCTTCCGAATAAGGAATGTCGTAAGCCAAGTTACCATTTGGGCCAACGGTTGGAGAAATTTTTTGGTGAACTGTTTTATCCCATGCTGCATTTGTTGTTGCAATCGGATCATCAGCAAAAACGCCGTGCGAGACTTTCCTATCAGGCATGCCCTCTCCATGTCGCATCACATGCTCAGGTGCGGTTTCTCCTGTTTTTGGATTGATCCTCGACCAATCCAAGCATCCACAAGCCGGAGGTGTTTTAGACGTCAGACCCAGCGGATCAATCCAGCCGGTCGGATTCGACGCGTACTGGAAGACGTTGATGCCACCCGCCAGCCCGATCGGATCCTTCGACACGTACCGTCCCGACGTCGGATCGTAGTTCCGATGCCGGTTGTAATGCAGCCACGTCTCATTGTCATGATGACTTGACCGCAAGCAACGCAGCTTCTACTTACGCATCAACATTTCCTTGAGTCTCCTAATCTCAGCAACCAGCAGTGGTATATCTTGTCTAGCATGCGCAATAAAATCTTGATCCGCGATGGTGGCGCCACTTAGTTCGATATCGTCACTGCGATCCCCTTCCGGACCAGTCATGATGAAATTTGAACCGCTTTCATGGTCTCTTCCTTCAACATAAGATACCCACGGTCCTGGCGTAGCCGCCTTACAGCGAGCCTCGATTTCATTCAGTATTTCATCGTTCATATTCCACCTACTTTCTTGCATTTGGATTGCGGACAGTCGGCGTCATGAGTGCCTCTGCGCGTTCCGCTGTTATTCCCGATAAGGTTGCATGATTCGGATTGTTTCTAGTTGGCGATGCAACCACATCACCACCTGCCGCCCTAACATTTCCGACCGTTGTAACACCGACCTTCCCATGCGGGATACCATCAGTCAGTTCGTCTAGTGACCTTCCCGTAGCACTGCTTACCGAGACTCCATCTAGTTTTCCGTCTGCGCCGACAGTGACACCAGATCCCTGACGAAACTTTTCGGCAGTACAACTACCGCCTCTACATACAATTGCCTCGTTAGGAAGACGGTCAGGGCAAGGGCATTTTTTCCTCGTCAATCCAAGTGGATCGATCCAGCCTACCGGATTCGGCGCGTACTGGAAGACGTTGATGCCGCCAGCAAGCCCGATCGGGTCTTTGCTAATGAACCGCCCGCAGTTCGGATCGTAGTACCTGTGCCGGTTGTAATGCAGCCCCGTCTCGTCATCATGGTACTGCCCCTGGAACCGGATCGGGTTCCCCGCTTCATGGCGTTCCGGCTGTGCCTGCCAGACCGTCTTCTCCGCGCCCCACGCCCGGTACCGACCCAGCCACACCACTTTCCCCGACTCGTCCAGCAACTCCTGCGGCGTCCCCAGATGATCGTTCTGATAAAACAGCGTCGCATGCCGCGTCTTCGCCGGCACCTGCACGAACCGGCCATCCGTCCCCGTCGCAATGAACGCCGCCTCCACCAGCGTCTCGTCCAGCCGTGCCAGCGGCACGAACGTGCCGGGTTCGTGCAGATAGAGCGACGCCCCTTGCCACTGATGCCGCTCGCTCAGCGTATGCATCCGCTGCGCCACCGGCAGCGCGTCCGCGTCGTCCGGATCCTCGCGCACGATCTGCACCGGGCGGAAGGTCAGTGGCTCACGTTCGCCCGGCTGCCGCGGCGGCAGGTGGAAGCGCTCCTCCATCAGCAGCACGTCGCCGTCCCACGTGAACACCGTCCGGTCGAGGCTGCCGTCCGGCCGGCCCGCCTCCTTCAGCGTGCGCCGCCCGAACGCGTCGTACTCGAAGCGCACCTGCAAGGCCGGCCGCACCGTGCCCGGAATGAACGCGGTGCCGTCCTGCGTCCGCTCGAGCCGGTCGATCTCGTTCGCCGCCGGCGGTTTCGCGTAGCGATCGGCCCGCGTCAGCCGGTTCGCCGCATCGTAGGCGTACAGCCACGTCGCGCCGCCCGGCTCGGTTTTGCGGATCAGGTTGCCGTGCGCGTCATGGTCGTAGCGGGTACAGTTCAATTCCTTCAGCACGTTGCCCATGCACTTCGGCAACGCCTTCTCCCACGCGGCCAGCTGGCCGGCTTCGTCTGCCATCCGCGTGCGCCGCGCGATCTGCTCGGGCGTCATCCGCTCGCCCGGATGCGCGTCCTGCCACGCCCGATCCTGCGCGATGATGCGCTGGTGCCGCCGGCTCATCTCCTCACGTGTTTCCTCGGTCGGGCGCGGCGTCATCTGCTCCGGGTCCACCGGATTGCCCGCCGGATCGAACGCAAAGACTTCCTTCAGATCGGGCGTCACCGCCTTCAGCAACCGCCCCACCGGGTCGTACGTGTAGTCCGTTGACCCGCGCGTGCGATCCTCGATGCGCGTCAGGTGGCCCGCCGCGTCGTATCGGTACTGCCGCGCGGCGATCCAGTCCGTCGGCGGCGCGTGCGCATCGCGGCGCACGATCATCCGCTGCAGCCGCCCGGCCGGGTCGTATTCGCGCTTCTGCTCGAAACTGCGGTGACGGCGGGTGATCTCGCGATGCAGCTTGTCGCGCTCGAAGTCGACCAGCGGCTGGCCGTCCAGCAACACCCCGTGCACGTGGCCCGAGCCGTAGCGCAGCCAGTCGATCGTGTGCGTATTCGGCAACTGCGTGCGGATCCGGTTGCCGAGCGCGTCGTATTCGTGCCGCGTCACCGCCGTGTAGGCGACGCCCGTGTCCGGGCAGTGGGTCTGCTCTTCGGCGATCAGGTTGTCGGCATCGTCGTAATGCAGCCGGACCTTGCTGCTGGTGCCCTGCGCGGTCGTCAGCCGGCCCCGCGCGTCGTAATAGAAGTGCTCGGCAACCCGGCCGCGGCCATCCGGTCCTTCGATCTCGCGCCGCGTGAGCCGCCCGAGCGGGTCGCGCGTGTAGGTCGTTTCCAGCTCGCCTTCGGTCGAGCCGGCCAGCCGGCCCGCCTCGTCCCACCGGTAGCGGGTCGTGCTGCCGTCGAAGTCCGTCTGCTCGATCAGTTGCCCCAGCGGGTCGTAGCGGAACCGGGCCTGCTCGTCGTTCTCGTTGGTCAGCGCGGTCAGCCGCCACTGCCGGTCGTACGCATACGTCAGCTGCCGTCCCGCCGCATCCTGGCGCCAGGTCGGCTGCCGACGCGTGTTGAACGCGTATTCCGTCACCTGGCCCGCGCCGTTCCGGTAGGTGCGCAGGTTGCCTTCGCCGTCCCACGTGAAGCGCTCCTCGACGTCGTCCGGATGCGTGACGCTGACGACCTGCCCCCGCGCGTCGCAGCGGTAGCGCGTCGCGTGGCCTTCGGCATCGGTGACGCGCGACAGGTGGCCGCGCTCGTCATAGCCGTAGCGCGTCGCGTGGCCGGAACAGTCGGTCGACTCGACGAGCCGGCCCGCGTTGTCGTGGCGGAAGCGCCTCACGCCGCCTGTCGGGTCGGTCAGCGACAGCAGGCGGCCGTTGCCGCTCCAGGTGTAGCGCGTGGTCCGGCCGGCAGCGTCCGTCGCCGACATCGGCCGGCCGAGCGGGTCGTAGTCGGTCTGCGTGACGCGGCCATCCGGCGCCGTGACCTGGATCGGCAAGCCGTCCGCGTTGTATTCGGTGCGTGTCGTGTTGCCGAGCGCGTCCGTTTCGGCAGTGAGGCGCCCCTGCGCGTCGTAGTCGAAGCGCTGCGTGTGGCCCAGGGCGTTTTGGGTGCCGACGAGACGGTGGTGGGCGTCCCACTCGAACGCGTCCGTCGAACCATCCGCATATTCGACCAGTACGATCCGGTTGTGATAGTCGTAGCGGTGAATCGTCGCGTGGCCGTGCGCATCGGTGACCTTCGTGTACCAGTGCTCGCGGTGGTACTCGAAACGCGTCTCGTCCTGCATGTGCTGCCCGTCGTCGCCGAGCCAGGTGCGCACGCACTGCGCGTCGGCCGGCGCGGGCACGCCGGCGCGCTGGCCCGGCCAGTCCCATTCCAGATTCGCGGCGTTGCCGTTGAAGTCCGTGTAGCGCGTGAGCAGGTGCTGCTGGTACGCATACGTGCGCCGGAATCCCAGCATGTCGACGTGGCTGGTCAGGTCGCCCGCCGCGTCGTAGGTGTAGCGGGCGAGCGCTTCCCGGGCGAGGCCCGGCACGCCGGCGCGGTAGATTGCCGCCACCCGTCCGTCGGCGTAGTCGAGGCGGATCGCGTTCTCCGCACCGTCGCTGAGCGTGGCGAGTTCGCCGGCTTCGTTGTACGAGAAGGTCAGGCCGAGGCCGTCGCGGCCCCGGCGGGAGACGAGGCGATAGCGCGCATGCGTCACCGTGCCGTGCCGTTCGTAATCCTCCCGACTGCCGTCGGGATAGGTCAGTTGAATGAGCCGGCTGTCCGGGCGCGTGACGGTGAACTGCTCGGTCGGCACCTCGGCTGATTCGCCCACGTTCACCGGCGGCAGCGGCACCGCCCGGTTGTCGGGATCGAAGAACGTCAGGAGGCCGTCCCGTTCTTCCAGCGACAGGTGATACGGGCTGCTCCAGCGTGCGCCGAGCGGACTCGCGTCGTACGCCGCGAGGCTCGACCGGTAGCGCCGTGTCCACACGATCGGCACGATCCCGTCGAGCACGAAGTCCGCCTGCTCGAGGTTCTCGTCGCCCATCGCGTAGTTGACCGGCTTCGCGCTCGCGGTGGGCGGGCACCCGCAGCCGTCCTTCGCCGGCAGCGGGCTCGGCTGCGCGCCCTTCTGCGTCGAATCGCGATGCGCGCCGCGCTTCTGGTGCGGCGCCCGCATCGTGCCCGGCGTGGCCTGCGCGACATGCGACGGCACCCTGCGCGCGCGCCGCGCCTTGATCTCCGCGGTGATCTGCGCGGCCATGAACAGCAGGCTGCCGGCCTGCGTCACGTCGCCGAACGCCGCGTCGAACATCGGCCCGGTGTTGCGGTCGAATTCGTCGAGCCACGCGACGATCGCGTCGCGCTGACCGGACAGCTTGAGCAGCTGATCGATCCCGTGCAGCGCGATGGCCTCGGTCGACGGCACCCAGGACAGGAATCCGCTGTTCTTTTGGATGCGTCCCATCTGCTCCGCGGCCGAGACCGGATTGACCACGAAGCGCCGCACCGTCTGCGACGCGTCGCGCACGCCCTTGACGATGTCGTTCTTCCATCGCTTCAGGTGCGCATCCAGATCGGCCATGAACGCGATCACGTCGCCGCCGGCCGTGGCCCAGAACAGCTCGACCAGCGCCGCCGCGCCCGCGCCTTTCGCGAACGCGAGCAACACCTCCTTGACGACCGCGCGGGCGGGGCGGGTCGCATTGCCGGCTGCGGGCACGACGCCGATCGCGTCGATCGCGAGGATGCTCCAGCTGAGGACCTTCTTCGCGCCGCCGGGCTCGCTGCAGATCCGGTAGATGTCGACGCCGACGTCGTAGAGCGACATCGCATTGCCGACGACCGGCAGCATGTACAGGCACTGGACGAAGATCTCGAGGCCGTGGTTCGTCACCGATTCGGCGCGGGCGGCGGTCACCTTCGGCGAGGTCGCGGGTGCGGGAACCGGGCTGACGATCACGCGCCGGGCTTCGGCGTTCTGCTGGAGGGCTTGGGGAATCGGGCGCTGCGGGGGGCGAAGGGTTTTAGTGCCGGCCATGGGTTTGTTCTTTGTCTGGAGGAGTCGGATGCGGGTGCGAAGCCCCGGTCAGTTCGACGCGAGGGTCTTGGTCAGGCTCTGGGCGAACACGGGCGTAGAAGTCGTCGCATGGCTGGCCATTGAGCCTACGGCCCGCTGTTCGAGCACGTCGAATCCAGCCTGACGGAGTGCCGCGACATCGCCCTTGGCAACACTTGCTGCAACGCTCGACACCGTCGCCTTGATCGCAGTTGCCGACTCCACAACCCGCGCAATCGGCGCGGCCATCGCCGGCCCAACAAGACTGGGAACGGCATCGCCAGCGTTGCCTGCAGCCCTGTCCAGCTGCGCCGCGCCATTCGGATCGCTCCACTTGCGCGCCCTGTCCTGCAGATCGTGGTCTTCCTCGAGATACTCGACCGTGCCGCCGCCTCGCGGCACGGTCGCCAGCGTGCCGCGCCCGCTGGCGTCCAGCCGGCCTTCGCGCCACGAGCCGTCCGGGAACGTCACGCGGTATGGCGCGTGCCCCACCGGCTCGCCGTTCGGGTACGCGTGCCAGAGTTGCATGCCGGTCTGTTCCTGCTTCGGCATCAGCGGCAACGCCTGCCGCTGGGTGCCGGACGGTTCGATGCGCAACGGCCCCTTCAGCCGGATATGGCCCGCGCTGCCGATCTCTACCTGACCGCCCGACAGCTTGATGTACGCGCCCCCGCACATCAGCGTCAGCGATTTGTTCGCGTTCAGCGTCACCGCGTCCGACGTGCTCGCAATCGTCACGCCCTTCAAGGCCGTCAGTTCCAGCGCATCCCCTTGCGCCTGAACGTCCACCTTGCCTGCTCCTGCGTATAGCTTCATGCCTTGCGCATTCGCATACATCGACACAGCATTGCCGGCCGCGACCGTGTAATTTCCGCCGACTGCCGCATCCGCATTGCCGCCGGTCGTCGTGAACAGATGTCCGCCGGTTGCCAGTTGCATGTGCTCGCCGCTCGTAATCGCCACCCCGTGCGGTGCGGAAACGAGCAGCACTGCCGCCTGCAGATCCTTGATCCTTGCTTCCAGCAACGCCTGTTGGGCTTCACAGGCGGCAACCGTCGCTTTGGCTGTCGCGACCGCGTCGGCCAGGCTCTTCATTCGCGATCGGGCAGCATCGAGTTGCTCCCGCGCAACCGTCATGTCGAACGCATGACCACCCGCGTTCGACTGAGCGTCGGCTGACAGGAACAGCCCCTTGCCTGCGCGCAACACGCCACGCTCGTCGGTGCGGACTTCGAATCCCTCGCCGCGCGTCGCTTTACGGCTGTCCACCAGATGACCGAGATTGACCTGCGTCTTCCCGCCGTAGTCAGTCGACAGCTTGATCCCCTCGCGCCCCTTGAAATCTTCGAAACGAAGCTTGTTGTTCGCCTGCGTGCGTATCACGTTGCGCGAATTGAAACCATCGCGGCCCGTCACAAGGTCGACGGCCTGGCTGTGGTGATGTGCGTGTGCGATATATGGCCGATTCGGATTCCCTCCGACGAATGCAACAGCCACCTCCGTATCGGCCAGCAACGGAAAATGAAACCCGGTCTGATTCCCGCCCGCGAACGGCTTGGCGAGCCGCAGCGGCACGCATTCGCCGCCTGCCGGCCAGTCGTCGAAGTCGAAATCGAAGCGCACCGTGTACAGGCCGGCGCTCGTCAGATTTGCGTATGGCGAAGCGTCCGGCGTCGTGATTCGCGCCGACAACGTGCCGGCGATCGTCGGATGGCGACGCTCGTCGAGTTTTAGGCGGAACGGTCGTCCTGACGGAATGGCCTCGAAAGTGTTGACATACGACGTATCACGGCCGCCCTGATGCCGCACCGATACGATCACGATCCCATGCGGCGCGTCGGCCTGCTTCTCGTCGAGTTTCACGACGAGTCCGGGCGCAAAATCCACTACGGAGCTCTTGCCGGAATACACGACCTGCCACGCGACGGCGGCCTCGTGGCGCAACTGCGCTTCGCGCCTGGCTTCGTCACCGTCCAGATGGTGCGAGCCGTATATGTAGCACTGGCCCCATGTCGTCGGATCGTCGCGCGCGATATTGGCTTCGGCCTTGAACCGATCGTAGGCCTTCTCCGGGTTGTAGTCGGCGACCTTGATCGTCTGCGGGATCGTTTCGCTATGCGATTCGAGCGCCAGCATGGCTTCGTGGCCGGTTTCGAGGCCGCTTGCTTCGCGGTATGGGATGGTGACGTTCGGCCGATACGTATAGGCATCGACGTCGTCGCCGAAATGCAGTTCGTCGCCGTGCTGTCCGGCGCGGAAGAAGCAGTACAAGCCCGTCTGCTCCATCAGCAGGTGAAGGTAATCCCAATCGGACATCCGGTACTGCATGCGGAATGCGAGACGTGGATAGGCGCGCCGCAGCTTGAACGAAAACTGATGGGAACGGAATTCGTGTCGTCTCAGAATCGATTCGATGATCTCCGGTACGGATTGCTGCTGATAGATGCGCGTTGCCTGAGCAAGGCGCAGACGCGCGACGAACGGCTCGACGACGATTCGGTACGACACGAAATCACGCGTCTTGCGTACCTGCCCGAACGCGGTGATGCAGCCGGCGAATTTGCGCGCCGCTCCAGCGGCCCCGCCCGTTCCCGGCGGTTCGATCGTGAAGGTGCCGGGGCGATTGAGGTAGTCGGTGCGCGCGAGCGCAACCGGACTCGTCAGCGTCACTTCGATCCGATAAGGCTCGCCAAGCCGCTCGTCGAGCGCGAACGACATGATCGACAGATCTTGCGCCCGCGGGGCGCCCGGCACTTCCAGGAAATACGACTGACGACCGGTTATCCACTGCGCCAGCGCGCCTTGTGCACCTCGTTCTCGGGCCATCGTGTTCTCTCTCAGCGTTATGCTTTTTTTCGGAAGCTGAAGGAATAGCGGTTAGCCACACATACGTCCAGCGAATGGAAATGGTTTGCAACAATGTTCGTGACAGAACGGCCGTCGCAACGCGACGACTCGATCGCAACGTTGGATGACTCAAAGCCATAAGGTCGCCGCCTCCCTCTGCGATAATGCCGCCGTCCCTGTCATCTCTCGCCTCCGCTCCCGCCATGACACTCCCGTCCGTTCCGCTCCCGACCGACCTGCCGCCGATCTCGTGCCTGCCCGGCGACGCGCTGCCGTGGCTGCCGATGAGCCCGGACCTCCCCGGCCTCGCGATCAAGTACCTGCACATCAACGCGGCCGAGGACACGCTGACCGCGCTGCTGAAGATGCCCGCCGGCCGGACGCTGCCGCGCCATCGTCACGACGGGCAGGTATTCGTCTATACATTGCACGGCGCGTGGCGCTACGTCGAATACGACTGGATCGCGCAGGCCGGCTCGACGGTGCTCGAACCGGCCGGCTCCGTCCATACGCCGCAAACGCTTGGCAGCGACGGCGAAGACGTGATCACGTTCAACGTGATGCGCGGCGATCTCGTGCTGCTCGACGACGACGGCCGCGAGACCGCGCGGGAGAATTGCCGCGTCGCGCTGTTGCGGCAACGCAAGCATGCGCGCACGGCGCCGGACGCCGCCGCGCCGTTCGTCACGCGCTGAGTCCGGCGCAGCATCGGAACCTTGCCCGCACAACCACCGCCATTGCCGTTCGCGCAGCTACGAACGGCGGCAAGCGCTTGCTTTGACTTCCCCCAACGCGTGCACTAGATTCGAACCACGCGACTCGACGCGGCGCGCAAGGAGCACTGCCATGACGCCCTGGGAAATTCAAGGCACGGAACTGATGACCTGCAATTGCTCATACGGTTGCCCTTGCCAGTTCAGCGCGCCGCCGACCAACGGCTTTTGCGAAGCGATGGGCGCGATTTCGATCGGCTGCGGTCATTACGGCGACGTGCGGCTCGACGGCGTCAACCTCGCGGTGGTGTTCCAGTGGCCGGGCCCCATTCACGAAGGCAAGGGCAAGTGCCAGCCGATCGTCGACGAACGGGCCAGCCCGGCGCAGCGCGACGCCGTTCTGAAAATCATGACGGGGCAGGACACCGAACCGTTCGCCACGATGTTCTCGGTATTCGCGTCGACGCTCGAGCACGCGTTCGATCCGATCTTCGCGAAGATCGACTTCGACGTGGACGTCGACGCCCGACGCGGCCGGATTCATGTCGAAGGCGTTTTCGACGTCGTCGGGGAACCGATCCGCAATCCGGTGACGGGCGCCGAACATCGCGCCCGGATCGACCTGCCGCACGGCTTCGAATACGAACTGGCCGAGATCGGCTCCGGCACCAGCCGTTCGCGCGGCAACATCGCACTGGATCTCAAGGATACCTATGCGCAGTTCGCGCGACTGCACATGAACAACACGGGGCTGATCCGGCATCGCACTGCCGCATGATCGGCATCGATCCACTCTTCAGGCACGAGCGCGTCGTCACCGCGCTCGGCATGGCGGCCGTCGTCGCGCTGTCGTGGTTCTACCTGTGGACAGGCGCGGGAATGGGCATGTCGGCGCTCGACATGACGGCCGCTACGCTCTTCCCGCATCGGCTGCCGCACGGCATCGGCAGCATGGACCCGTCGTTGGCGACCGTGATCGTCATGTGGTGGACGATGATGATCGCGATGATGATGCCCGGTGCCGCGCCGCTCATCCTGCTGTACCGGCGCGTCTTGCGACATTACGGCGCGGCCGACGAGGCGTCGTCCGCGCCGTCGCTGGCGCTGCTGGCCGGCTACCTGACGGCCTGGCTGGCGTTTTCGATCGCTGCGGCATCGCTGCAGAAAGTGCTGCAGCCAACCGGCCTCATTTCGACAATGATGCTGTGGTCGAAGAGCGCGCTCCTTTCCGCGATCGTGCTGGCCGCGGCCGGGATTTATCAGCTTTCGCCGTTCAAGCGCGCTTGCCTCACGCAATGCCGCTCGCCGGTGCAGTTCCTCACCACGCATTGGCGGCCCGGCGCCGCCGGCAGTTTCCGGCTCGGATTGCACCACGGCCTTTACTGCGTCGGCTGCTGCTGGCTGCTGATGGCGCTTCTGTTCGTCGGCGGCGTGATGAATCTCGTGTGGATCGCCGCGTTGTCGCTCGTCGTCTTCGTGGAGAAGAACCTGCCCGGCGGCGAGCGCATCGGCCGCGCGCTGGGCATCGTATTGATCGCGTGGGCCGGCGCGACGCTGCTGGCGTGAGCGGTGCGCTTCCCTTATCGGACCTTGAAGGCCGCCACATGAAACCAGGAATCAGCGTACTGACAATCGGCGTCGACGTTCTGGAAACGGCTATGCGCTTCTTCCGCGATGGCCTGGGGCTGGCGCGCGCGGTTCGTGAAGCCCGCAGGCAAGACCTTCTGGGGCGGACATTCCGGATATTTTCAGGATCCGGATGGCCATCAGTGGGAGATGGTTTTCAATCCGGTCTTCGTTTCGGGGAATTGAGGGTCATCGCGCCGGTTCCGTCGGCCGCTCCCCCCGCGTCCCCGCCAGCATCGCCACCGCGCACGCCGCGAGCAACCCGGCGATCATCAGCATCGCCGGGTCCATGCTGCCCGTGCGCGTGCGAATCATCCCGACGATCCACGGCGTGATCATCCCGCTCGACACGCCGATGCTGCTGATCAGCGCGATCCCGCCCGCGGCGCCCGCGCCCGAGAAATACGCGGACGGCACCGCCCAGAACACCGGATGCGCGGCGAAGATCAGCATCGCCGCCAGCGACAGCAGCGCCATCATCGCGACAATGTTCGGCAGATGCAGCGTCAGCAGCCCAAGCGCCAGCGCTCCGCCGATCGCGCAGGCGGCAAAATGCCGGCGCCGCTCGCGCCGCCGGTCCGAGCGCCGCGCGATCGCGATCAGCCCCGCCGCGCCGATCGCGTTCGGCACGATCGACAGCAGGCTGATGTGCACGACGTCGTGGATGCCGAACTCGCGGATCATCAGCGGCATCCAGAACAGCAGCATCAGCAGCGCGGTCGTCAGCGAGAAATAGGTGAACGCGAACAGGTACGTGCGCGGCGCCGCGAGCGCCTCGCGCAGCGACGCGGCCGTATGGGCGGGCGCCCGGGCGCGGTCGGCCGCGAGATCGTCGGCAAGCCGCCGCCGGTCGTCCGGCGTCAGCCACGCGGCCTGTTCGGGACCGTCGCACAACCAGAACCACGCGACCACGCCGAGCACGATCGCGGGCGCGCCCTCGATCGCGAACATCCACTGCCAGCCGTGCAGCCCAAGCACGCCCGACATGCCGCGCATGATCCAGCCGGACAGCAGCCCACCGACTATCCCCGCGACCGCGACGCCCGCGTAGAAGATCGACAGCACCGACGCACGCCGCCGCGCCGGATACCAGCAGGTCAGGTAGAACACCAGGCCCGGGAAGAAGCCGGCCTCGAACACACCGAGCAGGAAGCGCAGCGCGTAAAACTGCCGCACGCTGTCGACGGTGATCATCGCGACCGACACCGCGCCCCACAGCACCAGGATCCGCGCGAACGTGCGGCGCGCGCCGTACCGGCGCAGCAGCGCATTGCTCGGCACCTCGAACAGCACGTAGCCGACGAAGAACAGCACCGCGCCGAGGCTGTACATCGCGTCCGTCAGGCCGAGATCCTGCCGCATCTGCAACTGCGCGAAGCCGATGTTGCTGCGGTCGAGGATCGACACGATGTAGCAGACGAACAGGAACGGCACGATCCGCGCGCCGATGCGGCGGTACAGCGCGGCGGCGTCCGGCGCATCATCGCCCGCGCCGGCGCCGGAGGCGACGCCGCGCGCCGCCTCCGCTTGAAGAGAAGCAGACATCGGTTGTCTCCTTGATCGCATTCGATCGGTTGCCGGGGAACGGCATCTGACGTGGCGCGGCCGTCAACGGTCAGCGGACGGCCACGGCGCAGCGCTCAACTCAAGCCCAAACCCGCCGCTGCGGCTCGCCCTTCACGCCAAGCAGCAGCGCGACGCCGCTCGCAACCAGCAGCGCGGCCAGCAGATACACGGCGAGATCCATGCTGCCGGTGCGCGTGCGGATCAGGCCGATCACCCACGGGCTGACGATGCCGCTGGTGATGCCGATGCTGCTGATCAGCGCGATCCCGCCCGCCGCGGCCTTGCCGGACAGGTAGCCGGTCGGCACCGCCCAGAAGATCGGCAGCGCGGCGAAGATCAGCGTCGCGGCGATCGACAGGCATGCGAGCATCGCCGCGAAACTGTGCAGATGCAGCGTCAGCGCGGCGAGCGCGATCCCGCCGCCGATCGTGCAGCACGCAAAATGCCCGCGCCGCTCGCCGGTGCGATCCGAGCGGCGCGCGATCACAATCAGGCCGATCGCGCCGATCGCGTTCGGCACGACCGTGTAGAGGCTGACGGCCACCACGTCGGTCACGCCGAAATCGCGGATCATCAGCGGCATCCAGAAGTTGAGCGTCAACGACGCGCAGGTCAGCGAGAAATAGATGAACGCGAACAGGTAGACGCGCGGATTCAGCAGCGCAGCGGCAAAGCTGCCCGGACCGTGTACGCCGTGTGCCCCCTCGCGGCCCTGCCCGTGCGCGCAGAGCGCCGCGACGCGCGCCTTCTCGTCCGGCGTGAGCCATGCCGCGTCCTGCGGCCGGTCGACGAGATACGCGAGCGCGACGAACGCGAGCACGACCGCGGGCGCG
This sequence comes from Burkholderia sp. MSHR3999, assembly GCF_000833595.1. Taxonomy (NCBI): domain Bacteria; kingdom Pseudomonadati; phylum Pseudomonadota; class Betaproteobacteria; order Burkholderiales; family Burkholderiaceae; genus Burkholderia; species Burkholderia sp. MSHR3999. Next base: position 1,236,316 of record NZ_JRFO01000007.1, on the reverse strand, counting down.
CCCTCGATCGCGAACATCCATTGCCAACCGTGGAGGCCGAGCACGCCGGCCATGTCGCGCATGATCCAGCCCGACATCAGCCCGCCGAGCACGCCCGCGACCGCCACGCCGGCGAAGAACACCGAGATCGCCGCCGCGCGCCGGTTCGCCGGGAACCACCAGGTCAGGTACAGCACGATGCCGGGAAAGAAGCCGGCCTCGAACACGCCGAGCAGGAAGCGCAGCACGTAGAAGTGCGACGGCTTCGACACGAACATCATCCCCACCGACGCGATGCCCCACAGCAGCATGATCCGCGTGAACGTGCGGCGCGCGCCGAAGCGCGCGAGCAGCAGGTTGCTCGGCACTTCGCAAAATACGTAGCCGACGTAGAACACGGCCGCGCCGAGGCCGTACATCGCGTCGCTGAAACCGAGGTCGTGCTTCATCTGCAACTGCGCGAAGCCGATGTTGATGCGGTCGAGAAACGACACGACGTAGCAGAGGAACAGGAACGGGATGATCCGCCACGCGATCTTGCGGAACAGCAGTTGGTCGTCGGAAGCCGACGCGGACGCGACCGCCGCTTCGGCGGGAAGGGATTGGGGCATGTCTGTCTCCAAACGTGCTGCGCGATTCGAGCGCGCAGCAGTCTCCGAGGGCGTGCGTGCGCCCTGCTTTCTTGTGAGATCGAAGAAACGCGGCGGGACTACGGACGCCCCGCCGTCATGGGCCGCTCAGTCCTGCAGCGCGGCCCACATTTCCTTGTCGCGCTCGGCGGTCCAGATGCGCGGATGCGTGATGCCGCTTGCCTCGTCGAACGCGCGCGATACGTCGAACGGCAAGCAGTGCTCGTAGATGAACACCTGGCCGAACTTCGGGTCCATCGCTTCGCGCGTGAGCGCCATCGCGGCCTTGAGGTCGAGCTTGCGCTCGACGGCCTTGCGGCCCTGTGCGAGCAGCGTCGTGACGAAGTCCTTCGTGTAGTCGAGGCCCTGGTTCACTTCGGCCGGGTTCAGCAGCGCCGGGCCGCGGCCGGGCACGAGCTTCTCGGCGCCGAGCGCGCGCAGCGCCTCGAGCGTCGCCGGCCACTGTTCGAGCTGCGCGTCGCCGCAGTAGCACGCGGCGTCGTACTCGACGAGGTCGCCCGAGAACAGCACCTTCTGCGACGGCAGCCACACGATCGTGTCGCCCTTCGTGTGACCCGAGCCGACATGCATGATCTTCACTTCGAGCTTGCCGAGGAACAGCGTGATCTCGCGCTCGAACACGAGCGTCGGCCAGGTCAGGCCCGGCACCGTCTCGACGCCCGCGAACAGGCGCGGAAAGCGCTCGATCTCCGACTTCATGTCGGCCTCGCCGCGCTCGACGATCATCTCGTAGGTGCCGCGGCTCGCGATCACGTTCTGCGCGCCTTCGGCGAAATACGCGGACGCGCCGAGCACGCGCACCGCGTGGTAGTGCGACAGCACGACGTGCTTGATCGGCTTGTCGGTGACGCCGCGGATCTTCGCGATCAGGTCCTGCGCCATCGCGGGCGTCGCCGTGGTGTCGACGATCAGCACGCTGTCGTCGCCGATGATCACGCCCGAGTTCGGGTCGCCTTCGGCGGTGTACGCGTACGCGTTTTCGGAGAGCCGGGTCCAGGTGATCTTCTTCTCTTCCAGGTCGGCTTGAGAGGCGAATGCTTTGGCCATGTGAGGTTCCGTGGCTGCGAGCCATGTGTTGAGGGGTTGAGCGGATCATCATCCTGCATCGATTATTTGTCAATGGCAAATACGCTTGCTATTGTTTAATACGGGTAAACGTGTGGACGGGCGCGGGAAATGGCGTCGGATACCATGCGGGATGTTTCGATTTCAGGTGAATGCAGTGCAGAACGACGAAGATCGCGCGGACGACGCGCCGCAGAAGGCGCAGCGCGGCATCCAGAGCGTCGAGGTGGGCGGCCGGCTGCTCGACGCGCTCGCGCGGCGGCGCAAGCCGCTCGGGCTGTCCGAGCTGGCGGCGGCCGCGGAGCTGTCGACCGCGCAGGCGCATACCTATCTGGTGAGCCTGACGCGCCTCGCGCTCGTGAAGCGCGACGCGATCACCGGCAATTACGAGCCGGGGCCGCTGTCGCTGCGGCTCGGCCTGATGTCGATCGAGCGGCAGCCGGCCTATCGCGCGGCCTTGCCGCACGCGGCGCGGCTCGCGGAAAGCGTCGGGCTGAGCGTCGCGCTGTCGGTGCCGGGCGCGCTCGGGCCGACGATCGTGCGCATCGAGCACGGCGGCTATCCGCTGCACGTGAACCTGCACGTGGGATCGGTAATGTCGCTCGACACGACGGCGACCGGCCGCGTATTCCGCGCGTTCGGCGACCCCGCGCAGCTCGATGCGATGGCGGCCAGCCAGGCCGGCGCGGGCAACACGCTCGCGGGCGCCGAAAGCGCGCAGCCGGCGCCGGACGCCGACGCGCGGCAAGCCCAGCTCGACGCGATCCGCCGGCGCGGCATCGAGCGCAGCGTCGACCTGCCGAGCCCCGGCGTCAGCGCGCTGTGCGTGCCGGTGCTCGACGCGGACGGCCGCCTGCAGCTCGCGCTGACGGTGATCGGTTCGACGGGGTCGATCGACGTCGCGTGGGACGGCCCGATCGCGGCGGCGTTGCGCGATGCGGCGCGGCAGGCGACCGCGTCGCTCGGCGCGGAAGATGCGGCGGCGCCGCCGCCCTCGGCCGCGCCGCGCGTGCCGCCCGCGCTGGCCGACGACACAAAGGCGCAGCGCGGGATCAACGCGCTCGACAGCACCGGCGGCCTGCTGCTCGCGCTCGTGTCGGCAGGCCGCGCGCTGCCGCTGCGCGATCTCGCGGCGGCGGCGGACATGCCGGCCGCGAAGGCGTTTCCGCATCTGGTGAGCCTGCTGAAGATCGGCCTGCTGAGCCGCGACGCGGCCGGCTGCTTCGACGCCGGGCCGCTCAGCCAGGCGCTCGGCCTGATCGCGATGCAGCGCGTGTCGCCGGCGCGCGACGCGGAAGCCGAGATCGTCGCGCTCGCCGAAGCGACCGACATGAGCGTCGCGGCCGCGACGCTCGGGCCGCTCGGGCCGACCGTGATCCGCTTCGAGGAATCGGCGCGGCCGCAGCACGTGAGCCTGCAGGTGGGCACCGTGATGTCGCTCGTCAATACGGCGATCGGCCGCAGCTTCGCGGCCGGCATGACCGATGACGTGCTGGCCGACCTGCTCGCCGGCGAACCCGTGCGCCTCGCGGGGCGTCCGACGGCGGCGGCCGACGCTGCGTTTCGCGCGCACCTCGCGCAGATCCGCGCGGAAGGCGTCGACTTCGCGTTCGACGCGCCGGTGCCCGGCATCGCGACGGTCGCCGCGCCCGTGTTCGATCACACCGGCAGCATCCGGCTCGTGATCGCGGTCATCGGCGCGTCGCGCGGCTTCCCGCGCGGGCCCGACAGCGATCTCGCGCAGGCGCTGCTCGCCGCGACGCGGCGGCTGTCGTGGCGGTTCGGGTGGATCGGCGGGCGGTGACGATCACGATGAATCCTGTTGCGCTGCGGCAACAGAACCCTCAAAGAATTACCATATTACAAAATCGCATTTCACAACCCGGTGGGCCTCATCTATGATTAGGGTTATCCCTAACTCGCCACCTGAATGGGGCATCGTCATGCAAACGTCTAACGTCTCCGACCGTTCCAACCAATCCGCTGGCTGGCTCTCGCGTGTTGGCTCGCTGCTTGCAGAAGCATGGGCACTGCACCTCGAGACCTGCGAAATCATCGCTGAAGCCCACGCGCGCCTGCCGCGCTGAACGGAACGACCAGACGCCGGCCGGCGGCCCTGATCTGGCCCCCGGCCTTGTTCCGTTTCCACTTGCGCGCCTCCGCCGCGCAATCGCGCAATCACGCGGCCGCGCGCGCCGGCTCTTCGACGAAGAACGGCTGCCCCTTCCTCCGCGCGCTCACACCTGAATCGACGGCACATCCTTCATGCAGCGCAGCGCGAACATCGAGCGGCTGTGGCGAATGCTCGAGATCTTGTACAGCTTCTCGCGCAGAAACCGCTCGTAGCCTGCCGTGCCATCCACGGCGACCTTGATCCAGTAATCGTATTCGCCCGACACGAGGTAGGCCTCGAGCACCTCGGGCAGCGCCGCGAGTTCCGCGCCGAAGCGGGCCAGCGCGTCGTCCTCGTGGCGATCGAGCGTCACTTCGAGGATCACGATGTCCGCGTAGCCGAGCATGCGCTGATTGACGAGCGCGACATAGCCGTCGATGTAGCCGTCGAGTTCGAGTTGCCGCGTGCGGTTCCAGCACGCGGTCGTCGACATCCCGATCTGTTCGGCCAGTTCGGCATTCGACAGGCGCGCGTTCTTCTGCAGTGCGCCGAGGATCTTGCGGTCCTGATTGTCGAGCGTTTTGGGTGTGCGTTCGCGCGTTACCATGACAGGAAGAATCTTCTACTGAAAATCTGCATTCTAGCTGAACGGTATTCCGGATTTCGACCCATTTCACTGGAAAACAGGAAGCCTTTTAACCTGGCCCCCTGATACATTTTCCCTATGCCTGCTGCCCGGCACGCTCCCCGCGACAACCCCTTCGCAACGGGACGCACGGCCGCAATCACGAGTTGCGGAGCCGGGCATCCAGGCATTCGAAACCGCCGTCCGCGCACCCAACCGACCGTGCGCGGCGCCGCGCCCGTCTCCCCGTTCCTGCGCTTCCTGTCATGTCGTTCCGGCTTTACCTCTCGTTTCTTGCCGCTTCCTTCGTTCTCATCTACGCCCCCGGCCCCGTCAACCTGCTCACGATGAACCAGGCGCTGCGCGCCGGCTGGCGGCGCGCGCTGCCTTGCGTATGGGGCGGCACGCTCGCCGTGCTGCTGCAACTCGCGCTGACCGCGCTCTGCCTGAATTCGCTGGTGCACATCGACGAGCGCGCGCTGACCGTGCTGCGCTGGACGGGCGCCGCGTACCTGGTCTGGCTCGGGTGCAAGCAATGGATCAGCCGCGCGCCGGCCCACGCGCCGGCCGCATCGGCCGAGACCGCCCAACCGGCAGCCGATACGGGACGTGAACTGTTCTGGCGCGGCGTCGCGACGTCGGGCCTGAATCCGAAGACGTTGCTGTTCTTCCCGTCGTTCTTTCCGCAATTCCTCAACGCGAACGCCGAATGGAGCCTGAACCTTCAGTTCCTGCTGCTCGCGGCGACGTTCGCGCTGCTGTTCGCGGGCGGCGTCGCGTCGATGGCGCTGTTCTCGCACCGGCTAGGCAGCGCGTTGCAGCGGCCGGCGGGGATGCGCGCGATGAACCGCGTGACGGGCGGCCTGCTCGTCGGGATGGGCGCGGTCATGGCCGGCTGGAACTGACTGGTTGCCCACGCAACCTTCCCCCCTGAATCCCCTTCGCTCGATCCGCCGAAACCTCCGCGCTAAAGATTCCGCACGCGCTGCCGTAATTCCTGTGACGAAATTGCGGTGACGCGTGCGTTCCGCCTCCTCTCCGTCCCCCACGCAGGAAGCTCTATGAGATTCATTTCCCTGGGCCGGGTGAGCGTTGGCGCTCGTCTGGCCGCATTGTCGTGCGCAACCGTCGCACTGCTGTTTGCCGCCTTCGCGTGGACCCTCGCGCATCTGGCCGGCGAACAGATCGCCGACCAGGCGCACGCGCGCATCGCCGAGAAGGAACGCTCGATCGCCGCGATGATCGACCTGTTCGACAAGGCGCTGTCGGAAGAAGCGCATCGCTCGATGACGCTGCTCGCGAGCTTCCTGCCGGCCGATTTCGCGCTGGACCCGGCGCGCACCCAGGACCTCGGCGGCGGCGTGATGGCGCCGACGCTGTCCGCGGGCGGCAGGCCGCTCGATCTCGACTACACGATCCCCGACCAGTTCCTGCAGAAGAGTGGCGCGATCGCGACGATCTTCGCGCGCGACGGCGACGACTTCGTGCGCATCACCACGTCGCTGAAGAAGCAGGACGGCACGCGCGCGGTCGGCACGCGCCTCGACCGCAACAGCCCCGCCTACGCGCCGCTCGTCGCGGGCCGCAGCTACACGGGGCTCGCGAAGCTGTTCGGCAAGCCGTTCATCACCGAGTACAAGCCGGTCGTCGACGCCGGCGGGCGCGTGATCGGCGCGCTGTTCGTCGGGATCGACGTCGCGGACGAAATCCGCCTCGTCGAAGCCGGCATTCGCGAGCTGAAGATCGGCGAGCACGGCTATTACTTCGTGATCGACGCATCGTCCGGCCCGTCGCGCGGCACCTTCGTCGTCCACCCCGAGGCGGCCGGCAAACCGGCCCGCGACGGCGCCGCGCCCTACGCGCAGATGCTCGCGGCGGGCCACGGGCAGCTCGCGTACACGTCGGCCGATCCGGCCGCGCAGGACCGCGGCCCGACCGCGAAATTCGCGTCGTTCTCGACGATTCCGCAATGGCAGTGGCTGGTCGGCGGCGTCGCGATCGACGACGAGCTGCTCGCCGACATGCGCGCGACCCGCAACCGCTTCCTGCTGATCGCCGCGGCGCTCGTGCTCGCGTTCGCGGCGATGTTCGTCGTCGTGGTCCGGCGCGTCGTGAGCCGGCCGCTCGAAGCGGCCGCGCGCGCGTCGGAACGCTTCGCCGCCGGCGACCTGAGCGTGCGCGTCCGCGACGACGGCGTCGCGCCGCGCGGCGCGGACGAGATCGGCCGCCTCGTGCAGGCGGTCGACGGCATCGGCGACGGCCTCGCGCGCATCGTCGCGCAGGTGCGCCGCGGCTCCGCCGACATGGCGCGCGGCACCGTCGACATCGCAGCCGGCAGCGGCGACATCGCCGCCCGCATCGCGACGCAGGCGAGCAGCCTCGAGCAGACGGCGGCGAGCATGGAGGAAATCACGGCCGCCGTGCAGCAGAACGCCGAGCATGCGGCGCAGGCGAACACGCTGGTCGCGGGCGCATCCGACGCGGCGACGGGCGGCGGCGACGCCGTGCAGCGCGTGGTCGCGACGATGGGCGAGATCGAGCGCGCGACGCGCCGGATCGCGGAGATCACGGGCGTGATCGAGGGCATCGCGTTCCAGACCAACATCCTCGCGCTGAACGCGGCCGTCGAGGCCGCGCGCGCGGGCGAGCACGGCAAGGGCTTCGCGGTGGTCGCGGCCGAAGTGCGCGCGCTCGCGCAGCGCAGCGCGGCGGCGGTCAAGGAGATCGAGGCGCTGAGCGCCGAATCGGCCGCGACCGTCGAGCAAGGCTACCGGATCGCCGAGGCCGCGCACGGCACGATGCGCGACATCGTCGCGCGGGTCGACCAGGTGCGCACCATCATCGCCGAGATCAGCTCGGCGTCGAGCGAGCAGTCGGCCGGCATCGAGCAGGTGAACCTCGCCGTCACGCAGATCGGCGAGGCGACGCAGCAGAACGCGACGCTGATCGCGCAGGCCGAGCGCGCGGCCGTGGCGCTGCGCGACCAGGCCGCGGAACTGTCGGACGCGGTCAGCGTGTTCAAGCTCGGCCACGCCGAATAGCGACCGCGGGCCGCGCTCGCGCGGCCGGTACAATCGCGCGCTACGGCCACTGGTCGCTGCTGCTGAGCTGGGCCCCGGTGATCGGCGACCCGCTGACCGTGATCGCCGGCGTGCTGCGCGAGCCGCTGCCGCGCTTTCTCGCGATCGTCACGCTCGCGAAGGTCGGCCGTTATCTGGCGGTCGCGTGGCTCGTGCCGCATTGACGACGTATCGACGTCACGCCACGCCACTGCCGCCGCTCACTTCTTCCCGTCGCCCGCCAGGTCGATCGCCTTGTCCGAGCCGATCGCGCTGCGCAACTGGAACTTCTGGATCTTGCCGGTGGACGTTTTCGGCAGCTCGCCGAAGCGCACGGCCTTCGGCACCTTGAAGCCTGCGAGCAGTTGCCGGCAATGCGCGACGATCTCCTCCTCGGTCGCGCTCATCCCTTCGCGCAGCTCGACGAACGCGCACGGCACCTCGCCCCACTTCGGGTCGGGCATCGCGACCACCGCCGCGACCGCGACCGCCGGATGCCGGTACAGCGCGTCCTCGACCTCGATGCTCGAGATGTTCTCGCCGCCCGAGATGATGATGTCCTTCTTGCGGTCCTTGATGCGGATGTAGCCGTCCGGCGACAGCACCGCGAGATCGCCGGTATGGAACCAGCCGCCGTGGAATGCCTCGTCGGTCGCGTGCGGGTTCTTCAGGTAGCCCTTCATGCAGATGTTGCCGCGGAACATGATCTCGCCGAGCGTCTCGCCGTCGGCCGGCACCGGCGCCATCGTGTCCGGATCGAGCACCGCCGCGCCCGCCTCCAGGTGATAGCGCACGCCCTGCCGTGCGTTGAGGCGCGCGCGCTCTTCGTCGGACACGCCGTCCCAGTGCGCCTGCTTCGCGCAGACCGTCGCCGGGCCGTAGACCTCGGTCAGCCCGTACACGTGCAGCAGGTCGAAGCCGATCTCCTTCATCTTCGCGATCACGGCCGGCGCAGGCGCCGCGCCCGCGACCATCGCGTGCACGGTGTGGTCGATCCCTTCGCGCCATTCGGCCGGCGCGTTCGCGATCGCGCTCTGCACGATCGGCGCGCCGCAGTAATGCGTGACGCGCTCCCGGCGGATCAGGTCGAACACGGTCTTCGCGTCGAACCGGCGCAGGCACACGTTCACGCCCGCGCGCGCGGCGATCGCCCACGGGAAGCACCAGCCGTTGCAATGGAACAGCGGCAGCGTCCACAGGTAAACCGCATGCTTCGGCATGTCCCATTCGAGGATGTTGCTGAGCGCCGCCAGGTACGCGCCGCGATGGTGGTAGACGACGCCCTTCGGGTCGCCTGTCGTGCCGGACGTGTAGTTCAGCGCGATCGCGTCCCACTCGTCGGCGGGCAGCGTCCATGCATGGTCGGCGTCGCCGCCGGCGACGAACGCCTCGTAGTCGGTCGCGCCGGCGAAGCGCGCGGGGTCGGCCGGCATCGCGTCGGCGACGCTGACGATCCTCAATCCCGGAATTTCCAGCGCCGCGCGGTGTGCAAGCTCCGCGTACTCGGTGTCGACGATCAGCACCTTCGCTTCGCCGTGGCGCAGCATGAACAGCACCGACGGAATGTCGAGCCGCGTGTTGATGGTGTTGAGCACGGCGCCCGCCATCGGCACGCCGAAGTGCGCCTCGACCATCGCCGGGATGTTCGGCAGCAGCACCGCGACGGTGTCGCCGCGGCCGACGCCGGCCTGCGCGAGCGCGCTCGCGAGCTGCTTCGCGCGCGCATAGGTTTCGCCCCAGGTGCGCCGCACGTCGCCGTGCACGATCGCCACGCGGTCGCCGTACACCTCGGCGGAGCGCACCAGGAAATCGATCGGCGTGAGCGGTGCGTAGTTGGCGTCGCGGCGCTCGAGGCCGGCTTCGAACATCTGCGTCATGGTCCTGTCTCCTTTGTCGAGCCGAGGCGCACGTGCCCCGGTTCGTCTTGATGTGGTTCAATCCGGGCTAGCCTAACGGGCGATATTGTGGAGCGTCTGTCATCGAAACGACAGAGTCCCCCGCGCGCCCCGCGTGTTATCCCTATCCTCGCAAACCCGCAGCCATGCACGACGACGTTCTCGCCCCCCTCGACACGCCCGCGCCGCCCGAACCCGGCCCGCTGTCCGCGCTGTTCGGCCAGTGCGCGTGGTTCCGCACGCTCGCGCCCGAACACCGGGCGCTCGTGCTCGCGCAGTCGCGCGTCGAATGCCGCGAAGCGGGCGACGTGATCGCGCAGCGGCTCGCGCCGTCCGAATACTGGATCGGCGTGCACCGCGGGCTGCTGAAGCTCGCGATCTTCAACGCGTCGGGGCGCGGCTGCACGTTTTCGGGCGTGCCGTCGGGCGGCTGGTTCGGCGAAGGCAGCGTGATCAAGCGCGAACCGCGCAAGTACGAGGTGGTCGCGATCCAGCGCTCGACCGTGCTGTACGTGCCGGCCGATACATTCCACGCGCTGCTCGACAGCAGCCTGCCGTTCACGCGCTTCGTGATTCATCAGTTGAACAACCGGATGGGCGAGTTCATCGCGTCGATCCAGAACAGCCGGCTGCTCGACGTCGACGCGCGCGTCGCGCAGGCACTCGCGCAACTGTTCAACCCGGACCTGTACCCGGACACCGGGCCGTCGCTGGCAATTTCGCAGGAGGAGCTGGGGATGCTGGTCGGCGTGTCGCGGCAGCGGATCAACCAGGCGCTGCAGCAGCTCGAGAAGCACGGCGTGCTGCGGCTCGCGTACAACCAGATCGAGGTCGTCGATCTGGCGGGGCTCGCGCGGGTGGGGATGGAGCAGATCTGAAGTGCGCGGCGGCAGCGCGCGTTACGTCTGACGAATTCAATGCGACGCGCGTGCGGGCCAACCTGACAACTTCGCCAGTTTCGCGTCAGTGACCCGTGCCGGGCGCCCGCCTATCATTCGAGTGCCGTTCCTCATCAACGCCCGACCGCCGCCTGCCCCGCTGCCTCCATGTGGATCGTCAACCTCGCGCTCAGGCGCCCGTACACGTTCGTCGTGATGGCCATCATGATCGTGCTGGCCACCCCGCTCGCGCTGATGCGCACGCCCGTCGACGTGCTGCCGTCGATCGACATTCCGGTCATCAGCGTGATCTGGAATTACAACGGGCTGTCTGCGAAGGAGATGACGAACCGCATCACCGCGGTGCATGAGCGGGTGCTGACGACGACCGTCAACAACATCCAGCACGTCGAATCGACCACGCTGCCCGGCACGGCCGTCGTCAAGGTGTTCCTGCAGCCGGGCGCGAACGTGCAGACGGCAATTGCGCAGACGGTGTCGTCCGCGCAGGCGATCGTCCGGCAGATGCCGCAGGGCGCGACGCCGCCGCTCGTGATCACCTATTCCGCGTCGAGCATCCCGGTGATCCAGCTCGGGCTGTCGAGCAAGACGCTGAGCGAGCAGTCGCTCGCCGACATCGCGCTGAACTTCCTGCGCCCGCAGCTGATCACGATCCCCGGCGCGCAGGTGCCGTTCCCGTACGGCGGCCGCACGCGCGTCGTCGCGGTCGACATCGATTCGAAGGCGCTGATGTCGAAGGGGCTCACGCCCGCCGACGTCGTCAACGCGGTCAATGCGCAGAACCTCGTGCTGCCGACCGGCACCGCGAAGATGGGCCAGACCGAGTACCGGGTCGACACCAACGCGTCGGCCGACACGATCGCCGACATCAGCCACATCCCGCTGCAGACCGTGAACGGCGCGACCACCTATCTCGGCGAGGTCGCGGCCGTGCGCGACGGCTTCTCGCCGCAGACCAACGTCGTGCGCCAGAACGGCCAGCGCGGCGTACTGGTGTCGATCCTGAAGAGCGGCGACGCGTCGACGCTGAAGGTCGTGTCGGACCTGAAGGCGCTGCTGCCGAAGGTCGTGCCGACGCTGCCCGAGGGCCTCACGATCACGCCGCTGTTCGACCAGTCGGTGTTCGTCGACGCCGCCGTGCAGGGCGTGATCCACGAGGCGCTAATCGCCGCCGTGCTGACCGCGATGATGATCCTGCTGTTCCTCGGCAACTGGCGCAGCACGCTGATCATCGCGATCTCGATCCCGCTGTCGATCTTCACGTCGCTGATCGCGCTCGCCGCGCTCGGCGAGACCATCAACATCATGACGCTCGGCGGGCTCGCGCTCGCGGTCGGCATTCTCGTCGACGACGCGACCGTGACGATCGAGAACATCGAGCGCCACCTGCATCTCGGTTCAGGCTTGCACAACGCGATCCTCGAAGGCGCGGGCGAGATCGCGGTGCCGGCGTTCGTGTCGACGCTGTGCATCTGCATCGTGTTCGTGCCGATGTTCTTCCTGACGGGCGTCGCGCGCTACCTGTTCGTGCCGCTCGCCGAGGCCGTGGTGTTCGCGATGCTCGCGTCGTACGTGCTGTCGCGCACGCTCGTGCCGACGATGGCGATGCTGCTGTTCCGCCCGCAGCAGGCCAGCACCGGGCCCGACCATTCCACGTCGCGCTTCGCGCGCATCCATCACCGCTTCAATCACGCGTTCGAGCGGCTGCGCGCGTCGTACATCGTGCTGCTCAGCATGCTGCTGGTGCGCCGCCGCTTCTACGCGATGTGCTTCCTCGGCTTCTGCGTGCTGTCGACGGGGCTCGTGCTCGCGCTCGGCCGCGACTTCTTCCCGAACGCCGATTCCGGCAACATCCGGCTGCACATGCGCGCGCCGACCGGCTACCGGATCGAGGAGACCGCGCGCCTCGCGGACCAGGTCGAACGCGTGGTGCGCGAAGTCGTGCCGCCGGACGAGCTCGGCGCGATCGTCGACAACCTCGGGCAGCCGATCAGCGGCATCAACCTGTCGTACAGCAACGCGGGCACGATCGGCTCGCTCGACGGCGAGATCCTGATCGCGCTGAAGCCCGGCCACGCGCCGACCCAGCGTTACGTCGAGACGCTGCGCGCGCGGCTGCCCGAACGCTTCCCGGGCGCCGAGTTCTTCTTCCAGCCGTCGGACATCATCACGCAGATCCTCAACTTCGGGCAGCCGGCCGCGATCGACGTGCAGGTGCTCGGCAACGATCTCGCGAGTAACATGGCAATCGCGAGCCGCCTGATGAAAAAAGTCAGGCAAATTCCCGGCGCGGTCGACGCGCACGTGCTTCAGCGCAACGACCAGCCGACCCTGGTAGCCGACATGGACCGTACGCGCATGCAGCAGCTGAACCTCTCCGCGCAGAACGTCGCGCAGAACATGCTGATCTCGCTGTCGGGCAGCGCGCAAACGACGCCGTCGTTCTGGGTCAACCCGAAGACCGGCGTGCAGTATCCGCTCGCGATCCAGACCCCGCAATACGACGTCGGCTCGGTCGGCGACCTGCTCGGCACGCCCGTGTCGGCGGGACGCACCGGCGCGCCGCTGCAGCTGCTCGGCAACCTCGTGCAGGTGCGCACCGCGAGCGAGCCGGCCGTGATCACGCACTTCAACATTCGCCCGGCGATCGACCTGTACGTGAGCGTCGAGGGCCGCGACCTCGGCTCGGTCGCGAGCGAGATCGACCGCATCGTGTCGGACGCGCGCGCAACGCTGCCGCGCGGCACCGCGCTGACGATGCGCGGGCAGATCGAGACGATGCGCACGTCGTATCTCGGCCTCGGCGCGGGCGTCGCGATGGCGATCGTGCTCGTCTACCTGCTGATCGTCGTGAATTTCCAGTCGTGGCTCGACCCGCTGATCATCATCAGCGCGATGCCGGCCGCGCTCGCCGGCATCGCGTGGATGCTGTTCATCACCGGCACGCACCTGAGCGTGCCCGCGCTGACGGGCGCGGTGATGACGGTCGGCGTCGCGACCGCGAACAGCATTCTCGTCGTGTCGTTCGCGCGCCAGCGCCTCGCGGCCGGCGCGCCGCCGCTGACCGCCGCGCTCGAGGCCGGCGCGACCCGCATCCGCCCGGTGCTGATGACCGCGCTCGCGATGATCATCGGCATGGTGCCGATGGCGCTCGGGCTCGGCGAAGGCGCCGAGCAGAACGCGCCGCTCGGCCGCGCGGTGATCGGCGGGCTGCTGTTCGCGACCGTCTCGACGCTGCTGTTCGTTCCGCTCGTGTTCGCCGGCGTGCATGCGCGGCTCGCGCGACGGCGCGCGAGCTAGGGTCTGTTCACGCTTCGCATATTGACCGGTTGATTTCATGGAAGAGAAACATCACAGCACCGTCGGCATCCAGGTGGACGAACACGGGCTCGACCTGCCCGCGCGGGCCGGCGTATGGCGACGAGCGCGAATCGTGCTGATTGTCGTCGGCGCGCTGCTCGCGGCCGGCGCGGCGCGCACGATCTTCACCGACGTCATGAACCGCAACCGGCTCGATGCGCTGACCGCGCAGAACGCACGCCAGTACGTGAGCGTCGTGCATCCGGTCGACGCCGCGTCGGGCGGCCGGCTGACGCTGCCCGGCACGCTGCGCGGCTTCGTCGAGGCGCCGATCTTCGCGCGCGCGAACGGCTACGTGCTGCGCTGGCAGGCCGACATCGGCGCGCACGTGAAGCAGGGGCAACTGCTCGCGGAGCTCGATACGCCCGAGCTGAACCAGGAACTCGCGCAGGCCACCGCACAGCGCCAGCAGGCGCAGGCCGCGCTCGCGCTCGCGAAGACGTCGTTCGAGCGCGCGCAGCAGCTGCGCCAGCGCGACGCGGTTTCGCAGCAGGAGCTCGACGATCGGCAAGGCGCGTACAACCAGGGCGCCGCGAACCTCGCCGCGGCCGACGCGAACGTGCGCCGGCTCACCGAGCTGAAGGGCTTCCAGCGCATCGTCGCGCCGATCGACGGGATCGTCACGCAGCGCAACGTCGACGTCGGCGACCTCGTCAGCTCGGGCAACGCGGGCCGGTCGCTGTTCACCGTCGTGCAGGCCGACCGGCTGCGCCTGTACGTGCAGGTGCCGCAGGCATACGCGCAGCAGGTGAAGACCGGCCAGCACGTGACGGTCGCGCAGGCCGAGCTGCCGGGCCGGACCTTCGACGGCACCATCACGCGCACGTCGGAGGCGATCGACGTCGCCACGCGTTCGCTGCAGATCGAGATCACGCTGCCGAACCCGGACGGCCGGCTGCTGCCCGGCGCCTACGTGCAGGCGACGCTGCCGACCTCGCCGGTCGGCCGCCTGTCGGTGCCGGCCAATACGCTGCTGTTCCGCGCGGAAGGCCCCACGGTCGCGAGCGTCGACGCGCACGGCGTGGTCCGTCTGAAGCCGGTGACCGTCGTGCGCACGATCGGCCAGACGCTCGAGATCGACGGCGGCGTGACGCCCGACGATCGCCTCGTCGTGAACCCGAGCGATTCGCTCGCGAACGGCGACCAGGTCGTCGTCGTGAAGCCGGCGCCGAAGCCCGCGTCCGGCGCCGCGGCGGGAGCGAACGCGTGATGCGCGCCCGCCTCGCGCCGCGGCCGGCCGCCCGCGCGGCCGCCATCGCCGTCGCGCTCGCCGCCCTCGCCGGCTGTACGGTCGGCCCCGACTACCGGCGCCCCGGCGTCGAGACGCCCGCCGCGTGGCGGCTCGACCCGGCCGACGCGTACTGGCATCCGGCCGCGCCCGCGCATGCGCCGCTCGCGCCGGCGTGGTGGACCGCGTTCGGCGATGCGCAGCTCGACGCGCTCGAAGCCGACGCGCTGCGCAACAACCAGAGCCTGAAGGTCGTCGCCGCACGCTACGACCAGGCGAAGGCGACGCTCGCGTCGGTTGCGTCCGCGCAGTATCCGGCGGTGAACCTGAACGCGAGCGGCCAGCGCTTCAGGATTTCCGCCGACCGGCCGCAGACGAATTACGCGGTGAAGAGCATGTCGACCGTGCAGAACGAGATTCAGGTCGGCGCGAGCGTCAGTTACGAACTCGACCTGTTCGGCCGCGTGCGGCGCAGCGTCGAATCGGCGCGGGCGAGCACCGATGCGGCGCGCGACGATTTCGCGAACGCGCGCCTCGTGCTCACCGCCGATCTCGCGTCGAGCTACTTCGCGCTGCGCGCGCTCGACGCGGAGATCGACGTCGTCGACCGCTCAATCGGCCTGCAGCAGAAGGCGCTCGATTACGTGTCCGCGCGTCACGACCTCGGCGCGGTGTCGGGCCTCGACCTGCTGCAGCAGCGTGCGCAGCTCGACGCGACCCGCACGCAGGCGCAACTGCTGCGCCAGCAGCGCGCGCAGGTCGAGACCGCGATCGCGACGCTGGTCGGCACGCCCGCGCCGGCGTTCTCGCTGCCGCCGCGCGTCGTGCCGATCAACGCACCGGCGCTGCCGACCGGCGTGCCGAGCGACCTGCTGCAGCGCCGCCCCGACGTCGCGTCGGCGGAGCGCGCGATGGCCGCCGCAAACGCGCAGATCGGCGTCGCGCGCGCCGCGTACTTCCCGCGCCTCACGCTGTCGCCCGACATCGGCTGGGACGCGACGCGCTTCTCCGGGCTGTTCACGGTGCCGGCGCTGCTGTGGTCGGTCGGCGCGTCGCTGAGCCAGCCGCTGTTCGAGGGCGGCCGGCTGAAGGCGGGGGTCGATTTCGCGCAGGCCGGCTACGTCGCCGCGCAGGCGAATTACCGGCAGACCGTGCTGACCGCGTTCCAGGAGGTGCAAAATGCGGTCACCGGCCTGTCGGTGCTCGACGAGGCGGCGCGGCAGGCGGCCGCGGCCGTCGACGACGCGCGCAAGCTCGTGTCGCTCGCGCAGGACCGCTACGCCGGCGGCCTGACGCCGTTCATCGACGTGCTGACCGCCGAGCAGCAACTGCTGACGAGCGAACGGCAGGCGGTGCAGATCCAGGGCCAGCGCGCGGCGCTCGTCGTGTTCCTCGCGAAGGCGCTCGGCGGCGGCTGGGACGGCGACGCGGCGGCCGCGGTCGCGGACTCCCACTAACCCGACAACGGACCCTGACATGAAAGTCCTGATCGTCGAAGACGAACTCAAGGTCGTCGAATACCTGAAGAGCGGTCTGACCGAGGAAGGCTGGGTGGTCGACACCGCGCTCGACGGCGAGGACGGCGCGTGGAAAGCCGTCGAATTCGACTACGACGTGGTGGTGCTCGACGTGATGCTGCCGAAGCTCGACGGCTTCGGCGTGTTGCGCGCGCTGCGCGCGCAGAAGCAGACGCCGGTGATCATGCTGACCGCGCGCGACCGCGTCGACGACCGCGTGCGCGGCCTGCGCGGCGGCGCCGACGACTACCTGACCAAGCCGTTCTCGTTCCTCGAGCTGATCGAACGGCTGCGCGCGCTGACGCGCCGCGCGCGCGTGCAGGAATCGACGCTGATCTCGATCGGCGACCTGCGGGTCGACCTGATCGGCCGCCGCGCGACGCGCGACGGCACGCGCCTCGACCTGACCGCGCAGGAGTTCCAGTTGCTCGGCGTGCTCGCGCGCCGCAGCGGCGAGGTGCTGTCGAAGACGACCATCGCCGAGCTCGTGTGGGACGTGAACTTCGACAGCAACGCGAACGTCGTCGAGACCGCGATCAAGCGCCTGCGCGCGAAGCTCGACGGCCCGTTCGCCGACAAGCTGCTGCACACGATCCGCGGGATGGGCTACGTCCTCGAGGCGCGCGAGGACGGCGACGGCGAGAGGCGCACATGAAACGCTCGATCGCGCTGCGCCTGTCCGCGATGTTCGGCATCGTGTCGTTCGTCGTGTTCACGCTGGTCGGGTGCGGCCTGTTCGTGATGATGGAGCGGCAGTTGTTCGCCGAGCTGCGCGCGACGCTCGACACGCGCACCAAGGTGGTCGAGATGATCGTGTCGCATGCGACCACGCCGGCGCGCTGGCACATCACGCAGGAAAAGCTCGCCGACCTGGAGCCGCCGGACGGCTCGACGCATTACCGGGTCGACGGCCCGAATCCCGCGTTCCGCTTCGGGCGCGCGGTGGACGGCACGCCGCACGGCGCGCCGTTCGGCGCGTTCCAGCGCTACCGGCTCAACGGCAGCAGCTACGACGTGATGACGAAGACGATCACGGTGGCCGGCAGCGGCGAGCGCCCCGACCTGACGCTGAGCGTCGCGACGTCGTGCGAGCGCACGCAGCGGATGCTGCGCCGCTACGGCTGGACGCTGGCTGCGCTGATCGCGTTCGCGACCGGCGTCACGCTGCTGCTCGGCCGCGCGGTCGCCCGCTTCGGGCTCGCGCCGCTCGAGCGCATGTCGCAGGAAGCGGCGGCCATCGGTTCGACGAACCGGCACCAGCGGCTGCAGACCGACGCGCTGCCCGCCGAGCTGCGCGAGCTCGCCGCGTCGTTCAACGGCGCGCTCGAGCGCATCCAGCAGGCATACGGGCGGCTCGAGGCGTTCAACGCGGACGTCGCGCACGAGCTGCGCACGCCGGTCAGCATCCTGATCGGCCAGACCCAGGTCGCGCTGACGAGCCGCGACCGCTCGGTCGAGCGGATGCGCCAGACGCTGCAGTCGAACCTCGAGGAATTCGAGCGGCTGCGCGTGATCGTCAACGACATGCTGTTCCTGTCGCGCAGCGATCGCGGCGAACGCGCGACCGACCTGAAGGACGTGTCGCTCGCCGACGAAGTGCGGCGCATGCTCGACTTCCTCGAAATCCCGCTCGACGAGGCGCAACTGCGCGCCGAGCTGCACGGCGACGCGCGCGCGAGCGTCGATCCGTCGCTGTTCCGCCGCGCGATGACGAACCTGCTGATCAACGCGATCCAGCATTCGGCGCCGGGCGCGCTGCTGCGCGTGACGATCGCGCGGCGCGACGCGCTCGTCGAGGTGGCGGTCGCGAACCCCGGCGAGCCGATCGACGTCGGCCAGCGCGCGCACATGTTCGAGCGCTTCTACCGGCTCGAGGAAGCGCGCGCGAACAGCAAGGAGAACCACGGGCTCGGGCTGTCGATCGTCAAGGCCGTCGCGGAGATGCACGGCGGCAGCGTGTTCGTCGCGTGCGCGGGCGGCGTCAATACGTTCGGGTTTTCCGTCGCGGCGCAGCCGTGCGCGGCCGGCGAACCGCTCGCCGCGGAGCCGGCCCGCGCGACCGGCATACCCACGGCGCACGCGCCGCGCGCACTGCACTGACAACCGTCCGGAACGTCGCGCCATCCGCCGAGGGCAGTTTTCTTCAATACCTGCCCGCCCCGCTCCTTTAGCCTCGATGCGACTTTCGATCCGCATGGAGGCATGGCATGAGCATTCTGGTTTCAATGGCGGCGTTCGCGCTCGCGTCGTCGATCACCCCCGGCCCCGTCAACATCGTCGCGCTGAGTGCCGGCGCGCGCTACGGCCTCGGCGCGAGCCTGCGCTACGCGGCCGGCGCGACGCTCGGCTTCGTCGCGCTGTTCCTGCTGATCGGGCTCGGCCTGCACGCGGCGCTGGTGCGCTGGCCGGTACTGACGACGGCGACGCAATGGTCCGGCATCGCGTTCCTGCTGTACATGGCGCTGCGCCTCGCGCTCGACGACGGCCGGCTCGCGTCGGACGCGCAGGTCGCCGGCCCGTCCGCGGCCTCGGGCGCGGCGATGCAATGGCTGAATCCGAAGGCGTGGCTCGCGTGCGTCGCCGCGATGGGCGCGTACGCGGCCGACGGCGACCGGGTGCTGATCTGGCAGTTTGCCGCGCTGTATCTGGTGATCTGTTTCGCGTCGATCGCGTGCTGGTCGTATGCGGGCGCGTCGCTGCGGCACCGGCTCGCGAATGCGGCCCGGATGCGCGTGTTCAATCGGCTGATGGCGCTGCTGCTCGCGGGCAGCGCGCTCTTTCTGCTCGACGCCTAGCCGGCCGCGCCTAGCCAGCCGCGCCTAGCGCGAAGCGCCGGCCGCGCCGCGATACTGCCCCGGCGTCGCCGCCGCGATCCGCCGGAATGCGCGCTGGAAATGCGCCTGATCGGCAAACCCCGCGTCGAGCGCGACGTCCGCGATCGGCCGTCCGCGGCGCAGCTCGGCGCGGCCGTACTGCACGCGGCGATCGATCAGGAACGCGTGCGGCGTCATCCCGTAGCGCGCGTTGAATGCGCGGATCAGGTACGACGGCGACAGCTCGGCCGCCGCGCAGATCGCGTCGAGCGTCACCGCGTCGCGGCAGTGCGCGGCGATGTAGTCGGCGGCGCGCGCGAGCTTCGCATTGTCGGCGGCGCACGGCGCGCGCGGCGCGGCCGGGTCGAGCGCGTCGTGCAGCCGCGTGAAGAACTCGACGGCGGCGCTTTCCTTGCCGAGCGGCTCGACGCCGGGTGCGACGAGCGTCCGGTAGAAGCGGCCGAATTGCGCGAACAGGTCGCGCCGCACGCTCGACGTCTGCGAAAAGCCGTGAAAATCCGTGTTCGGATCGCGGCCGAGCGCATGCTGCAGCCGCGCGAGCCACGGCACGTCGACGTACACCATCCGGTAGGCCCACGCGTCGCGCCCGTACGGGTTGCACGCATGCACCTGTTCGGGATCGATGATCACGAGCGCGCCGGACCCGATGCGTTCCTTCGCCGCGCCGTTCACGTAGGTGCTCGTGCCGCCGACCACCGCGCCGAGCGAAAACGTGTCGTGCGTGTGCTTCGCATAGCAGATCGTGCGCCCGTCGTCGACGGTGCGCGCCTCGATGAACGGCAGCGCGGCGTCGCGCCAGAACGGCGACGGCACGGCGGATTTGGCGGAACGACTCACGCGGACGGGCTCCCGGATCGGACGGCGAGCGCATACGGTACAGGACTGCCCCGGCCGAAGCAATCGCGTGACCAGGCCCTACCGAATCGCGCGGTTTCGCCTAAGCTTGGAATTCCGGCCGCCGCGGCAGGCCCGGCGGCTTCCTTCCACCCATCGCACTTCACACGTATGCACATCGATCTGAGTGGCAAGACCGCGATCGTCACCGCCTCCACCGCCGGCATCGGGCTGGCGATCGCCGAAGGGCTCGCGCGCGCCGGCGCGCGCGTCGTCGTCAACGGCCGCAGCGAAACGTCGGTGCAGGCCGCGCTCGCGCGCCTGCGCCGCGCAGCGCCGGGCGCGACCGTCGAAGGCGTCGCCGCCGACCTGTCCGACGCGGACGGCGCTGCACGCGTGACGCGCGCCATGCCGCAGGCCGACATCCTCGTCAACAATGCGGGCGTCTACGGCCTGAAGCCGTTCTTCGACATCGACGACGCCGAATGGACGCATTACTTCCAGGTGAACGTGATGTCCGGCGTGCGGCTCGCGCGGCATTACATGAAGGGGATGCTCGAGCGCGACTGGGGGCGCGTCGTGTTCATCTCGTCGGAATCGGCGCTGAACATCCCGGTCGACATGATTCACTACGGCTTCACGAAAACCGCGCAGCTGTCGATCGCGCGCGGGCTCGCGAAGCTCGCGGCCGGCAGCCGGGTCACCGTCAATTCGGTGCTGCCGGGGCCGACGCTGTCGGAAGGCGTGCGCACGCTGCTGAAGGAAACCGCCGACGAGACCGGCCGCAGCGTCGACGAGGTCGCGATCGAATTCGTGCGCACGCATCGTTCGAGCTCGATCATCCAGCGGCCGGCAACGCCGGAGGAAGTCGCGAACCTGGTGGTGTACGTATGCTCGCCGCAGGCGTCGGCGACGACAGGCGCCGCGCTGCGGGTCGATGGGGGCGTGGTCGATACGATCGCGTGACGGCCGCCGGGCGCGCTACCGCGCGCCGACCTTCGTCGTCTGCAGCAGCCCCTTGCGATCGGCGTCCATGCAGGTCTCGAAGCCGTGGCGCGTGACGACGCCCGCGTCGTCGAACACGACGAAATACGGCCGATACTGGTCGCCGTGGTCGAGCCGGTAGTTGTAGCAGACGCCGCTGCCGTTGCGGACCATCCACACGCTGCGCGGGTTGCCGCCCGCGCGAATGACGTCGGCGCGCGTCGCGCCGTGCGCGGACGCGGCCCTCGGCACCGGCAGGCGCGAATACGAAAACGGCAGCAGCGCTTCAAGCCACGCGCAGCCGCTGATCATCAGGCAGCCCGCCGCCAGGGAGAGCGCCGCTGCGGGCCGGGACATCGGGATCGATCGCATGCTCGGAAAATCTGCTGCGCCAGGCCGGCGCGGTCGAAAGTCCCCATGCTACTCGACCTTCGGGGCCGGATCGAAAAACTTTTTTGAAGATGCGTGCCAGAGCCCGCTACGGCGCGGCTCGCCGCCCGCGCGAATCGTGAAGCAATGTTGCGGCGCCGTTGCGACCGCACGACGCGGCCCGCCGCTCGTCAGGCGACCCACTCGGCCCACAGCATCGTGAGCACGGTCATCAGCGCGGGGCCGATGAACAGGCCGAGCAGGCCGAACGTCTCGGCGCCGCCGAGAATGCCGAACAGCACGAGCAGGAACGGCAGCCGTGCGGAGCTGCCGATCAGCACCGGCCGCACGAAGTGCTCGGCGACGAACACGACGACGAAGCCGGTCGCGGCCACCGCCACCGCCCACGCGGTCGCGCCCTGCACGAACAGCCACAGCGCCGCGCCGCAGAACACGATCGGCGCACAGAACGGCAGCATCGCGGCGACCGCCGTGACGAGCCCGAGCAGCGCCGCATGCGGCACGCCCGCGAGCACGTAGGCGATGCCGAGCAGCGCGCCTTCGCCGAGCCCGACGACGACGAGGCCCGTCACGGTGCCGTGCACGGCCGCCGCCATCCGCTCGATCAACTGCGCGCCGTTGCCGCCGAACGCGCGCTGCACGCCCTGCAGCAGCGCGCCCGACAGCTTGTGGCCCGCGCGCAGGATCACGAACAGCGTGACCAGCATGAAGCCGAATTCGAGCACCGCATGTGCGAGCTTCGAGCCGAAGTGCCGGCCGAACGCGATGAAGGTCTCGCTGTTGACGCCCTTCATCGCGGCCTCCGCATGCAGCGGATGCCCGAGATGGGCCTGCCACCACGCGGCGACCTGCGGCGCGCCGACCGGCAGCCGGGCGACCACGTCGGGCACCGGAATGCCGTTGTCCTGCACCGTGCGCAGCCACTCGCGCAGGTCGTGCGCCTGCCCGATCGCCTGGATCAGCGCGATCGCCACCGGCAGCACGACGAGCAGCGACACCGCGGCCGTGATGACGGTCGCGACGACGGTCGGCCGCTCGCGGAACAGCCGGTGCGACTCGAAGCGCTTCAGCAGCGGCCACAGCGCGATCGCGATCACGCACGCCCACGCGATCGCCGGGATGAACGCGCGGATCACCCACAGCGCGAGCGCCAGCAGTCCCGCATAGAGGACCACCCGCGCGATCTGTTGCGCGCCCGGACGCGCGGCGGAATCGGAAGACGGCGGTACGTTTGCGCCCATGAGCCCTCGGTCGAAAGAAAAACGGCGGTTCGCGCAGGCGACGTGCGTCGCGCGAACCGCCATTCTATCGGCGTCGGTGCCGGATCAGCCATCGCAAGCGGCCGGCCGATCGTACCGGCCCGCCGCGCGGCGGCGCGCCCGGGGTCAGGCCGCCTTGGCCGCGAGCTTGTAGCGTTCGAGCCAGTGCGCGTACGGCGCGGGCAGCGTCCACGACGGCCGCTCGACGCCGAGCTGCTTGGCCGCGTAGTACGGCCAGTGCGGATCGGCCAGGTGCGCGCGGCCGACCATCACGAGATCGAGCTGCTGGTCCGCGACCACGCGTTCGGCGAGCTGCGGCGTATCGATCCCCCACGCGGACGCGACCGGCAGCCCGGCCTCGCGGCGCACCCGCTCGGCGACCGGCGCGAGAAACGCCGGGCCCCACGGAATCTGCGCGGCGGGCGTCGAGAAGCCGACCGACACGCTCAGCAGGTCGAGCCCTTCCGCCTTCAGCCGCTGCGTGAGCGCGATCGATTCGGCGAGCGTCTCGTCGTCACGGCCGTCGTATTCGATCACGCCGAGCCGCGCGGTCAGCGGCAGGTGCTCCGGCCACACCTTGCGCACGGCCGCGAGCGTCTCGACGAGGAAGCGGCCGCGATTGTCGGCCGAGCCGCCGTACGCGTCGTCGCGATGGTTCGAATGCACCGAGAAGAAGCTCTGGCCCAGATAGCCGTGCGCGAAATGCAGCTCGAGCCATTCGAAGCCGATGTCGCGCGCCCGTTTGGCCGCCGCGACGAAATCCGCCTGCACGCGCGCGATGTCGTCGCGCGTCATCTCGCGCGGCACCTTCGGCAGGTGCGCGCCGAACGGCACCGCCGACGGCGCGATGGTCTGCCAGCCGTGCGGATCGCCGTCGGCGATGTGATCGTCGCCTTCCCACGGACGGTTCGCGCTCGCCTTGCGGCCCGCGTGCGCGAGCTGGATGCCCGGCACCGCGCCCGCCGCCTTGATCGCGGCGACCGACGGCGCGAACGCTTGCGCCTGCGCGTCGGTCCACAGTCCCGCGCAGCCCGGCGTGATGCGGCCTTCCGGCGCCACCGCGGTCGCCTCGGCGATCACGAGGCCCGCGCCGCCGCGCGCAATGCCGGCGAGGTGCACGTGATGCCAGTCGTTGACGACGCCGTCTTCGGCGACGTACTGGCACATCGGCGGCACCGCGATCCGGTTGCGCAGCGTGACATCCTTGAGTTTGAACGGTTCGAACAGGGCAGACATCCACGACTCCTTTGATTGGTCCTGCAAAACGACAGCACGGGTACGGCCCGCCGCGCAACGCGCGGCGAACCGATCCGGGATGCCCGCCGGCACGGGCCGGCGGGCGACGAAAACGGGCGGCGCCGCAACGTTCGGCGCCGCGCGGGAGGCTACGCGCGCTTGAGCTGCGCGAGCAGCGCGTCGGCCGCCGGCGCCGACGACGCCGGGTTCTGGCCGGTGATCAGCAGCCCGTCGACGACGACGTGCGGCGCCCAGTCGGGGCCGTGCTCGTAGCGCGCGCCATTGGTCTCGAGCATGTCCTGCACGAGGAACGGCACGACTTCGGTCAGCTCGACGGCGGCTTCCTCGCTGTTCGAGAAGCCGGTCACGCGCTTGCCGCGCACCACCGATTCGGCCGTCTTCGGGTCCTTCACGTGGCGCAGCACGCCCGGCGCATGGCACACGAGCGCGACCGGCTTGCCGGCGCCGAGCGTGCGCTCGATCAGCGAGATCGAATGCAGGTCCTCGGCAAGATCCCACAGCGGGCCGTGGCCGCCCGGATAGAACACCGCGTCGTAGTCGTCGGGCAACACGTCGGCGAGCTTGCGCGTGGCGGCCAGCTCGGCTTTCGCGGCCGCGTCCGCTTCGAAGCAGCGGGTCGCGTCGGTCTGCGCGGACGGATCGCTGCTCTTCGGATCGAGCGGCGGCTGCCCGCCCAGCGGCGACACGAGCGTCAGTTCCGCGCCCGCATCCTTGAACGCGTAGTACGGCGCCGCCAGCTCCTCGAGCCAGAAGCCGGTCTTCTTGCCGGTGTCGCCCAGGGTGTCGTGCGACGTCAGCACAACGAGAATCTTCATGATCGGACACTCCTTCGAAAGGGTGGAAACAGGGCCGCGCATCGTGCGCCTGCCCGTCAATCAAATATGGCACGTCGACGTGCGGTCCGCGTCAGCGAGGGCCTGCATGCGAACTCTCTATTAGACCAGTCGTCTCGGCACGTCCCGCAATGAAGCCCGATGACATCGCGCAAACCCGCCTGCGCCCCGTTGCCTCACTTCGGCAGCCGCGCCGAATGGGCGCCGCTGCATTCGACAGGCTGGATGATAGCCGCCGATTAGACCAGTCGTCTAGAAAAATGGAGATACGACCTTATGGCCGTCATGGATTTCCGCGCGGCGGCCCGTCCGTGTCCCCTGCTTCGACGACCGGCATTTCGAGCCGCTGCCCGCGGCCGCCGCCGTCGATCATCCCGAGCATCAGCTCCGCGAGCGACCGCCCCGTTGCGTGCCCGGTCGGCTGCACGATCGCGGTCACGCGGTGCGGATGCGCGACGTCGTCGGGCACGCCGTCGTAGACGATCAGCGACAGCGCCTCGCCCAGCCGCCGCCCGCTGTCGACGATCGCGCGAAACGCGCCGCTGCCCGCGATGTTGTTGTCGACGAAAATCGCGGTCGGCGGCTCGGCGAGCGCGAGCAGCGCGCGCGCCGCCTGCAGGCCGCCGTCGCGCGTGAACGGGCACTCGACCCGCAGCGCCGGATCCGGCTCGATGCCGGCCTCGCGCAGCGCGGCGTCGAAGCCCGCGCGCCGCTGCGCCGCGAAATTCAGCGTCAGCGGCGCGCCGATCATCGCGATGCGCCGGTGCCCGAACCCGATCAGCCGCTCGACGGCCGCCTTCGCGCCGGCCGCGTTGTCGAAGTCGAACCACGCGTACGGTTCCGTGCGCTCGGTGCGGCCGTACGCGACATACGGAAACCCGCGCGACGCCAGGAACGCGATGCGCGGATCGTCGACGAGCGTACGCGCGACGATCAGCCCGTCGACGAGCTTGCCGTCGACGAGCCGCCGGTAGGTGTCCAGCTCCGCATTCGGCCGCGCGGACACGATGAAGAAATCGAGGTTGCGCTCGGCGAGCCGCTCGGTGATCCCCGCGACGACTTCGGCGAAGCGCGGATCGCCGAGATCGCCCGCGCCGAACGGATAGACGATCCCGATCGCGTCCGCGCGCCCGGTCGCGAGGCGGCGCGCGGTCGGGTCCGCGACGTAGCCCATCTCGCGCGCGGCCTTCATCACCCGTTCGCGGGTCGCCTCGCTCACGTCGTCATAGCCGTTCAGCGCCCGGCTGACCGTCGTGCGCGACAGCCCGAGCGCATCCGAGAGCGCCTTCAGATTCACCTTCACCGTCGTTCCTCGCATTCGCCAGTCCACCCGGCCGCCTCCGACCGGGTAATTATTTCCATTTGGTAAGCATTACCGTCAAATAAATATCTTTTGACGCCCAAACCGGTTTGAAATAGCATCCAAACCGGTTTGGACATCGATGCCACCTTCAGCCGTTCCCTTTCACCGTCAAACGAAACAACGCCGAGATGACATACTTCCCCTTTTTCCGCTCGCCGCAGGGCAAACGTTTGCCGCTCGCTGGCTGCGCACTGGCCGCCTTCGCGGCCTTCGCCGTCGTTGCACATGCGCAGACCGCCGGCGCCCCGGAGCCCACGCCGCACACGCAGCAGGCGTACGACCCCGAGAGCAACTTCACGATGCGCTGGACCCGCGCCGACATCCGTCAGATCGTCGCCCAGTCGCACACCGCCGGCGCCGACCGGAACTCGCTGCCGCAAGCCCTGACGATGCCGGACATCCCGCAGGATTTCCCGCTGATCAACTCGAACGTGTGGGTCTGGGACACGTGGCCGCTCGCCGACCTGCGCGCGAACCAGCTCAGCTACAAGGGCTGGGAGGTGATCTTCTCGCTCACCGCCGACCCGCATGCCGGCTACACGTTCGACGACCGCCACGTGCACGCGCGGATCGGCTTCTTCTACCGCCGCGCGGGCATCCCCGCGTCCCAGCGTCCGGCGAACGGCGGCTGGACCTGGGGCGGCCACCTGTTCCCGGACGGCGCGAGCGCCAAGGTGTTCGGCACCTCGCCGATGACCAACAACGCCGAATGGTCGGGCTCCGCGCGCCTCACGCAAGGCGACAACGTCAGCCTCTACTACACCGCGACGTCGTTCAACCGCTCGGCGCCGGGCGGCGCCGACATCACGCCGCCCCAGGCGATCATCACGCGCGCCGACGGCCACATCCATGCCGACGACAAGCACGTGTGGTTCAGCGGCTTCGACGATCACAAGGCGCTGCTGCAGCCGGACGGCAACTACTACCAGACCGGCCAGCAGAACACCTACTTCTCGTTCCGCGACCCGTTCGTGTTCACCGATCCCGCGCACCCGGGCAAGACCTACATGGTGTTCGAGGGCAACACGGGCGGCCCGCGCGGCGCGCGCACCTGCACTGAAGCCGACCTCGGCTACGCGCCGAACGATCCGTACAAGGAAGACCTCAACGCGGTGATGAATGCCGGCGCAGTGTATCAAAAGGCCAACGTCGGCCTCGCGGTCGCGACGAACCCGCAGCTGACCGCGTGGAAGTTCCTGCCGCCGATACTGTCGGCGAACTGCGTGGACGACCAGACCGAGCGTCCGCAGATCTACCTGAAGGACGGCAAGTACTACCTGTTCACGATCAGCCACCGCACGACGATGGCCGCGGGCGTGGACGGGCCGGACGGTGTCTACGGCTTCGTCGGCAACGGCATCCGCAGCGACTTCCTGCCGCTGAACGGCGGCAGCGGCCTCGTGCTCGGCAACCCGACCGACTTCTCGGCGCCGGCCGGCGCGCCGTATGCGCAGGACCCGAACCAGAACCCGCGCGAATTCCAGTCGTATTCGCACTACGTGATGCCGGGCGGGCTCGTCGAGTCGTTCATCGACGCGATCGGCCCGCGCCGCGGCGGCACGCTCGCGCCGACGGTGAAGGTCAACATCAACGGCACGTCGACGGCGGTCGACCGCCAGTACGGCCGCGGCGGTCTCGGCGGCTACGGCGACATCCCCGCGAACCTGCCCGCGCAGGGCCCCGGCCACTGACGACGGCCGCGCGCAGTCACGCGCAGCGCGCGCGTATCGGGCGTGTCCCGTGCGCGCGCGTGCCGTCACCCTCTGCCCGCCGCGCGCCGCGCCGCCAATCCGCATCCGGCGCGCAGCGCGCGGCGGTCCGCTTCGCCGGACGCAGCCTGGAACCACGCATGAGATTCACGCTACCCCGTTTTCCCTTCCACGCGGCGCTCCTGCTCGCGTGCACGGCCGGCGCGCACGCCGCCGCGCCCTGCGTCGCCCCCTGCGCCGCGCCCGTCGCCGACGGCACGCCGCAATGGCGGCCCGCGATTCACTACACGCCGCGGCGCAACTGGATGAACGACCCGAACGGCCTCGTCTACGAGAACGGCCGCTATCACCTGTTCTATCAGTTCAATCCGGCCGGCAACGACTGGGGCAACATGTCCTGGGGCCATGCGACCAGCACCGACCT
Organism: Burkholderia sp. MSHR3999; assembly: GCF_000833595.1. Lineage (NCBI taxonomy): Bacteria > Pseudomonadati > Pseudomonadota > Betaproteobacteria > Burkholderiales > Burkholderiaceae > Burkholderia > Burkholderia sp. MSHR3999. The sequence goes on along the minus strand of NZ_JRFO01000007.1, from coordinate 1,208,039 downwards.
CGTCCACTGGCGCGAGCAGCCGGTCGCGATGCGCGCGAACGCGACCGAGGAATTCTTTTCCGGCTCGATCGTCGCCGATACCCGCAACACGTCCGGCCTCGGCGCGCCGGGGCAGACGCCGCTCGTCGCGCTGTATACGAGCGTCTACAAGGCGGGCTCCGGCCACGCGCCCGGCACGCAGGCGCAGTCGCTCGCGTACAGCCTCGATCACGGCGCGACCTGGCGGCCGTACGCGCACAACCCGGTGCTCACGCTCGATCCGGAATCGAAGCAGTTTCGCGACCCGAAGGTGTCGTGGTACGCGCCGGGCGGGTACTGGCTGATGACGACGGTCGTCGCCGATGCGCAGGTCGTCAAGCTCTATCGCTCCGACGACCTGATCCACTGGGCGTTCCTGAGCGACTTCACGCTGCCCGGCGTGCCGCACGACGGCGCGCTGTGGGAAATGCCCGACCTGATCGCGCTGCCGCTCGACGGCGATCCGGCGCGGATCAAGTGGGTGATGATCGTCAACGTCAATCCGTGGTCGATCGCGGGCGGCTCGGGGTCGATGGTTTTCGTCGGCGACTTCGACGGCCGCACGTTCACGCCCGATCGCGTCGCGCCGGCCGGCGCCGATCCCGCGCAGTTCCGCTGGGTCGATCACGGCGCGGATTTCTACGCAGCCGGCACGTTCTCGGGCGCGCCGGGCGCGCAACCGGTCGGCATCGCGTGGATGAGCAACTGGGACTATGCGGCCAAGGCGCCGACCACGCCGTGGCGCGGCGCGATGACGCTGCCGCGCGCGTTCGCGCTGAAGACGATCGACGGCGAGCCGCGGCTCGTCGTCACGCCGGCTCCGGCGTTCGACGCGTGGGCGGACGGCCGGCCCGCAACGCATCTCGGCAACGTGAGCGTCGCGTCGGCGACGCGAGAACTGCCGGCCGCGACGCGCGGCACGGTGCAGCGGATCACGCTGACGCTCACGCCGCAGTCGGCCGCGCGCGCAGGGCTCGTCGTGCGGCGCTCGGCGGATGGCGCGATCGGCACGCGGATCGTCTACGACACGGCGAGGCAGACGTTGACGCTCGACCGGTCGCAATCCGGCGAGGCGAATTTCTCCAACGCATTCAGCCGGCAGCACATCGTGAACCTGCCGCTGCAAAACGGGCGGTTGCCGCTCGAAATCGTCGTCGATCGCGGCTCGGTCGAAGTGTTCGCAGGTCACGGCCGCACCGCGATCACCGACCTGATCTTCCCGCCCGGCGATGCCGACCGCGTCGCCGTGTTCGCGGAGCACGGCGGCGCGACGTTCGGCGGGCTGACGGTGACGAACCTCGCGGGGCCGGACGATGCCGGCCGTGCTTGCGACGCGCCGCGCTAGCCGCGCGAACGCGCCGGCTGACGGCGGGCGCCCGCCGTCAGCCGCTCAAAGCAGCCCCATCCCGCCCGACGCGATGATTTCCGCGCCGACGATGAAGGCGGACTCCGGCGCGCTCAGGTGCAGCACGGTCGACGCGATCTCGTCCGGCGTGCCGAACCGGCCGATCGGCACGAGGCCCTTGATCTTCCCGGCGGTCGCCTCGAGCGTCGCGGCGTCGAGCCCGAGCTTGCCGTACAGCGGCGTCTCGACGGGCCCCGGGCTCACGACGTTCACGCGCACGCCGTTCGGCAGCAGCTCCGTCGACAGCGTCTTCGCGAGCGAATTCACCGCGGCCTTGCTCGCCGCGTAGACCGACGACCCCGGCATCCCGATGTGCGCGTTGATCGACCCGTTGATGACGATCGACGCGCCGCGGTTCAGCAGCGGCACGAGCGCCTGGATCTGGAAATACGCGCCCTTCACGTTGGTGTTGAACACGAGATCCCACAGGGCCTCGTCGACGTCCGCGAACGACGCGAGCTTCGCGACGCCCGCGTTCACGAACACCGCGTCGAGCCGCGCCCCCGCCGCGCTGATCGCATCCGCGAGCTCGCGGGCCGCCGCCACGCTGCCCGCGTCGTTGCGGATCGCGAGCGCCCCGTCGCCGAGCGTGCGTTGCGCGGCGGCGAGCGCCTCCACGTCGCGCCCGGTGACGATCACCCGCGCGCCTTCCGCCGCGAATGCCCGTGCGGCCGCGAGGCCAATCCCGCTGGTGCCGCCCGTGACGAGCACCGTCTTGCCTTTGAAGCGTTCCATGATGTTCTCCAGTGATTTCGGTGAATGACCGTGAACGCATGGTGCGCGCGAAGCTGCCCGCTGCCGTACGACTCGCGCGACGAAAACGTTCGAATCCATCGAACGTGTTCCGGCCGGAGCCGCACGCCGTCACGGCACGACGTCGATCCCGTCGAGCAGGCGCTGCGCGAGGCGCGGCACACGGAGCTGCTCGAGCCACCACTGCAACGCCCGGCCTTCGCGATCGCCGCGCCACGCGACGTACAGCACGTTCGGCTCGCGCGGCTCGGCGGTCGGCATCTCGACCAGCTCGCCGCGCGCGAGCAGCGTCGCGGCGCGGCGCCGCGGCACCCAGCCGACGCCGAGCCCGTCGCGCTGCGCCAGGATCTTCGTGCGCATCGACGGCACCGCCAGCACCGTCTGGCCACCCAGCAAGCCGTACGCGCGGCCGGCGGCGAGCCGCGACGAATCCGCGACCACGACCGCGCGGTGCGCGCCGATCGCATCGCGCGTCAGCGGGTCGCGCGCGGCCGCGAGCGGATGGCGCGGCGACACCGCGAACACCCAGTCGAGCGCGCCCAGCTCGAACCATTTCAGCCCGGGAATCGCTGGCGGCTCGTTGGTCGCGCCGACGATCAGGTCGGCCCGGCCGTCGCGCAGCGCTTCCCAGGTGCCGCCGAGCACCTCGTGCGTGAAGCGCAGCGACACGCCCGAATCCAGCGCATCGAACGCGCGGACCACCGGCATCATCGATTCGAACTCGAGCAGCTCGTCGCTGACGATCCACAACCGGTCCTCCCAGCCGCTCGCGATCTGCCGCACCCGTTGCGTGAGCCGCGCGACGTCGAGCATCAGGCGCGCCGCCTCGTCGGCGAGCAACTGGCCGGCGGGCGTGAGCTGCAGCCGGTAGCGGCGCCGGTCGAACAGCAGCGCGTCGAAGCGCGCCTCGAGCTGGCGCGCCGCATGCGACACCGTCGACGGCGCCTTGCCGAGGCGCGCCGCCGCGCGCGACAGGCTGCCGGTCGCGCGGATCGCATCGAGCAGCGCGAATTCTTCTTCAGACAACATGGACACGCTCCGGCCTGGGGACGTCGTGATCGGAATCGTGATCGTAAGGCAGCCGCGCATGCCGGTCCAATCCGCGACGCGCGGCCCTTCAGCCGGCATACTGGCGACATGCCGATTCCGGCAAAACCACCCCGAACGAGGTAGCCACTGCGATGGACATCGCGATTCGCATCGACGGCCGTCACGACCTGACCGGCCAGATCTTCCGGCAACTGCGCGCCGCGATCGTCGACGGACGTCTCGCCGGCGGCGCGCGGCTGCCGTCCACCCGCGATCTCGCCGCGCAGCTCGGCGTGTCGCGCAAGACGACGCTCGACGCGTTCGAGCGGCTCGCCGCCGAAGGCTACCTGCACACGCGGCGCGGCGACGGCACGTTCGTCGCCGACGGCCTCGCGCGCGTGCCGCACGAGCCGGCCGCGGCCATGCCGGCGATCGCCGCGGACCGCCGGCCGGCCGACGCGCCGACCGCGCGCGCGATATGGAACGACGTGCCCGACGCGCTCGCGATGCCCGAGCCGCTGCCCGCGCTCGGCTTCGATTTCCGCGGCGGCGTGACCGACAAGACGCTGTTTCCGTTCGACGCGTGGCGGCGCTGCCTGCACCACGCGCTGCGCCAGCAGGCGCGCGGCCCGGGCCAGTATCACGACCCGGCCGGCGACCAGCAGCTGCGGCTCGCGATCGCGCGCTACGTCGCGTTCAGCCGCGCGGTCGCCTGCAACTGGCAGGACGTGATCGTCACGCAAGGCGCGCAGCAGGCGCTCGACGTGGTCGCACGCGTCGTCGTGCGGCCCGGCGACGTCGTCGCGGTCGAGGACCCCGGCTACCCGCCGGCGCGCGCCGCGTTCGCGTCGCTCGGCGCGACGGTGGTGGGCGTGCCGGTCGACGCGCACGGGCTCGTCGCCGGCCGGCTGCCCGACGACGCGCGCCTCGTCTACGTGACGCCGTCGCACCAGTTCCCGCTCGGCATGCCGATGAGCCTGGAGCGGCGCGTCGCGCTGCTCGAATGGGCGCAGCGGCGGCGGGCCGTCATCATCGAGGACGACTACGACGGCGAGTTCCGCTTCGAAGGACGCCCGATGGAATCGCTGAAGAGCCTCGACCGCGCGGGCCTCGTCGCGTACGTCGGCACGTTCTCGAAGACGATCTTTCCCGAGCTGCGGATCGGCTACGCGATTCCGCCGGCCGCGCTGCACCCGGCGCTGTGCAAGGCGAAGCAGATCGCCGACTGGCATACCTGCACGCTGACCCAGACCGCGCTCGCCCGCTTCATGCTCGACGGCGATTTCGCGCGGCATCTGCGCCGCGTGCAGAAGCATTACGACGTGCGGCGCAAAGTGCTGATCGCGCACCTGCGCGACAGCCTCGCGCCGTGGCTCGACGCGATCGTGCCGGCTGCGGGCATCCACCTCGCCGCGCGCCTCAGGGCCGGTGTCGACGAAGCCGCGCTGATCGCCGCGGCGCGCGCGCACGACATCGGGCTGTACGGCATCGCCGCCTTCCACGTCGACGCGCCGCGCCAGGCCGGCCTGCTGTTCGGCTACGGCGGCATCGACGCGACGCGCATCGACGCGGCGCTCGCGCAGCTCGCCGCGCTGCTGCGGGCGGCCGGGTAACCAGGCGTCATTGGCCACCTCGATTTACAAAAAATTGGTTATTCCAGCAGGCCAGTCCACTCGTTAATCTGGGTCCTGTCGCGCCAACGTGCGCATCAACCGAACGAGGACCTGCCATGCAACCCCGCCTGAACTTCTACACCGCCAGCCCGAATGCCATCAAGGTGATGCGCAACGCCGAGGAGTTCCTCGCCAAAAGCTCGATCGAGAAGCCGCTCGCCGAGCTCGTGCGGCTGCGCGCGTCGCAGATCAACGGCTGCGCGTTCTGCGTCGACATGCACACCACCGACGCGCGCAAGGGCGGCGAGACCGACCGCCGCCTCGCGACGGTCGTCGTCTGGCGCGAGACGCCGTTCTTCACCGACCGCGAGCGCGCGGCGCTCGAATGGACCGAGGCATTGACGCGGGTCGCGGACAATCACGTGCCGGACGCTGTCTGGGAAGCCGTGAAGCCGCATTTCAGCGACGAGGAGCTGTTCGACCTGTCGCTGCTGGTGACGACGATCAATGCGTGGAATCGCTTCGCGATCGCGTTCCGCAAGATGCCCGAGTAAGGAGGCGGCCATGACTCGCAACGTTTTCATGCGCGCCGCCGCGTGCGCCGCGCTCGTGCTGGGCGCGACGATGCCGGCCGCGCACGCGCACGACGGCGGCGACAATGTGCGCTCCGTCATGAAGCAGGCCGTGCCGGAAGCGCCCGGCAAGCTGGCCGTTGTCGCCACCGTCGACTACGCGCCCGGCCAGGCGTCCGAGCCGCATCGGCATCTCGGCTCGGTGTTCGCGGTCGTGTCGAAGGGCGAAGTGCTGTCGCAGGTCAACGACGGCCCGCTGCGCCGCTACCGCGCGGGCGAAGGCTGGTATGAACCGCCGGGCTCGCGGCATCTCGTGTCGCGCAATGCGAGCGATACCGAGCCGGCGCAGATCGTCGTGTTCGGGTTGACGGGGGAGCACGAGCCGCTGAAGTCGGCGATGGATCAGTAGGCGCGATCCAGCGTACGTAGCTATCCCGCACGCCGCCACGGGCGGATCGGTACCCCGCCGATCCGCCGGAACCGGAACCGCCACATTTCCGTAGCCGCTCCCTTCATTCCCACACCGTCCCCCACCGCACCGTCCCGCCCCCGCCCCGCCCCGCCCCGCACACCCGCGCCCCGCCTCGCACTCCGCCTGACGACCGTCAACTTCGTCGAAAACCCTTCCTTGAAATTAACTAACCCGTCAATTAGCGTCGTCTGCATGAACGCAAAATCCGCCGTCGCCAGGCCTCGCGGGCGCCGCCCGTCGGTGGACGACTTCGACCTGCGCAACCACATGCTCGACGTCGCGACGAGCCTGTTCGCCGAGCGCGGCATCGCGGCCACCACGGTCGCGCAGATCGCGGCGGCGGCCGGCGTCACGTCGGCGATGGTCCACTACTACTTCACGAACCGCGAGCAGCTGCTCGACGCGATCGTCGAGGAACGCCTCGCGCAGGTAATCGCGTTCGTCTGGCGGCCGACCGAGCCGCAGGCCGAGAACGATCCGTTCACGCTCGTCGCGGAGCTCGTCGACCGCTTCTTCGACGTCACCGCGCGGATGCCGTGGCTGCCGTCGCTGTGGCTGCGCGAAATCGTCAACGAAGGCGGCCAGTTGCGCGAGCGGATGGTCAGGCGCATCCCGCTCGAGCACATCGGCCGCTTTGCCGAACGCATCCGGCTCGCGCAGCAGGCAGGCGTCGTGAACCCCGCGCTCGAACCTGCACTGCTGTTCCAGTCGATCATCGCGCTCGTGATGCTGCCGCTCGCGACCGCGAAGCTGTGGCAAAGCGCGCGCGGGCTGCCGCCAATCGACCGCGGCGTGCTGCAGCGGCACGTCGGCGCGCTGCTCGGCTTCGGCATGCAGCCTCCGCCCCGCTCAGGAAGGCGATCGTGAACGCGCTGCGCGCCACGTCGCTCCTGCTGGCCGCCGGCATCGCGCTCGCCGCCTGCGGGCAGCGCGCCGACGAGCGCGCGATTTACCAGGGCTATGTCGAAGGCGAATTCGTCTATCTGTCGTCGTCGCAATCGGGCACGCTGGCGCAGCTCGCCGTGCAGCGCGGCCAGAGCGTCGCCGCGAACACGCCCGCGTTCGCGCTCGAAGCCGTCGACGAAACCGCGGCGCTGCAGCAGGCGCAGCACCAGCTCGCGGCCGCGCAGGCGCAGCTCGCCGACCTGCGGACCGGCAAGCGCCCGCCGGAAGTGAACGTCACGAAAGCGCAGCTGGCCCAGGCCGTCGCGCAGGCCGGCAAGGCCGCCGACCAGCTCGCGCGCGACGAACGGCAATACCGGGCCGGCGGCATTTCGGCGCAGCAGCTCGACGATTCACGCACGGCGGCGCGCACGAGCGCCGCCCAGGTGCGCGAGCTGCGCAGCCAGGTCGACGTCGCACGCCTGCCCGGCCGTTCGCAGCAGATCGCCGCGCAGGCCGCGCAGGTCGACGCGGCGCAGGCGGCCGTCGCCGTTGCGCAATGGAAGCTCGACCAGAAGCGCGTCGCGGCGCCCGCTGCCGGGCGCATCTACGACACGCTGTACCGGCTCGGCGAATGGGTGCAGGCCGGCAGCCCGGTCGTGCAGATGCTGCCGCCGCAGAACGTCAAGGTGCGCTTCTTCGTACCCGAAGCCGCCGTGGCATCGCTCGCGCCCGGCCGCGCGGTCGCGATCCATTGCGACGGCTGCGCGGCCGACGTTCCCGCGCGCATCACCTACGTGTCGAGCCAGGCCGAGTACACACCGCCCGTCATCTACAGCAACGAAAGCCGCACCAAGCTCGTGTTCATGATCGAAGCCCGGCCGGCCGTCGCCGATGCGCCGAAGCTGCACCCGGGCCAGCCGGTCGCCGTGAGGGTGCCATGAGCGCGCCGGGCGTCCCGTACGCGATCGACGTCGACCGGCTGAACAAGCGCTTCGGCGACAAGCACGTCGTGAAGGACGTGTCGCTGCGCGTCGCGCGCGGCGAGATCTTCGGCTTCCTCGGCCCGAACGGCAGCGGCAAGACGACGTCGATCCGGATGATGTGCGGCCTGCTCACGCCCGACTCGGGCAGCGGCACCTGCCTCGGCTACGACATCGTGCGCGAGAGCGCGCAGATCAAGCGCAGCGTCGGCTACATGACGCAGCGCTTTTCGTATTGGGAAGACCTGTCGATCCGCGAGAACCTCGACTTCGTCGCGCGCGTGTACCGGATGCCGGACCGCCAGGCGGCCGTCGAACGCGCGCTCGACACGCTCGGCCTCGCGAGCCGCGCGAACCAGCTGACCGGCGCGCTGTCCGGCGGCTGGAAGCAGCGTCTCGCGCTCGCCGCGTGCATGCTGCACGGCCCCGAGCTGCTGCTGCTCGACGAGCCGACCGCCGGCGTCGATCCGGCCGCGCGCCGCGACTTCTGGGAGGAGCTGCACCGGCTCGCCGCGCAGGGCATCTCGGTGCTCGTCAGCACGCACTACATGGACGAGGCCGAGCGCTGCCACAAGCTCGCGTACATCGCGTACGGCGAGCTGCTCGCGCAAGGCACGTCGGCGGAGATCGTCGCGTCGCAGGGGCTCGCGACCTGGGCGATCGGCGGCGAGCGCCTGACGGAACTGTCCGCACGGCTGCGCGCGATGCCGGGCGTCGACCAGACGGTCGTGTTCGGCGCCGCGCTGCACGTGAGCGGCCGCGACCGCCGCGCGCTGGAGGCGACGGTCGAGCAGGTCGCGGCCGGCGATGCGTCGCTGAAGGTCGAGCCGGCCGACACCGGCCTCGAGGACGTGTTCATCTACCTGATGAGCCGCACGCCCGACCACGCCGACGGAGCCGCGCGATGAGCACGCCGTCGCGCTTCCGCTTGTCGTTCTCGATCGCGCGCTGGTGGAGCATCGTGCTGAAGGAATTCCTGCAGTTGCGCCGCGACCGCGTGACGTTCGCGATGATCGTCGGCGTGCCGATCATCCAGCTCACGCTGTTCGGCTTCGCGATCAACACGGACCCGAAGCACCTGCCGACCGCGGTGATCGTCGCCGACGCGAGCCCGTTCTCGCGCAGCTTCATCGCGGCGATGCGCAATTCCGCGTACTTCGACATCGTCGAGACGCTGCCCGACGAAGCGGCCGGCCGGCATGCGCTCGCGCGCGGCGACGTGCAGTTCGTGCTGACGGTGCCCGCCGATTTCTCGCGGCGGCTGCTGCGCGGCGAACGGCCCGCGCTGCTCGTCGAAGCCGACGCGACCGATCCGGTCGCCACCGCGTCCGCGCTCGGCGCGCTGCCGGGGCTCGTGCAGCCGGTCGCCGACAAGGACCTTACCGGCCCGCTCGCGCGCCTGAACGGCCGCCCGGCCGCGTTCGACGTCGTGCTGCACCGCCTGTACAACCCCGAAGGCATCACGCAGTACAACGTCGTGCCGGGCCTGATGGGCGTGATCCTGACGATGACGATGGTAATGATGACCGGCCTCGCAATCACGCGCGAGCGCGAACGCGGCACGATGGAGAACCTGCTCGCGACGCCCGTGCTGCCGCTGGAGGTGATGACCGGCAAGATCGTGCCTTACGTGTTCATCGGGCTGATCCAGGTGTCGATCATCCTCGCGGCCGCCCGCTTCGTGTTCGACGTGCCGTTCGTCGGCGGCGTGTTCGCGATCTACCTGTCGGCGCTGCTGTTCATCGCCGCGAACCTGACGGTCGGCATCACGCTGTCGTCGCTCGCGCAGAACCAGTTGCAGGCGATGCAGCTCGCGGTGTTCTACTTCCTGCCGAACATCCTGCTGTCCGGCTTCATGTTCCCGTTCGCCGGAATGCCGAAGTGGGCGCAGTTCCTCGGCAACCTGCTGCCGCTCACCTATTTCAACCGCCTCGTGCGCGGCATCCTGCTCAAGGGCAACGGCTGGGCCGACCTGTGGCCGTCAGTGTGGCCCGTCGCCGTGTTCACCGTGGTCGTGATGGCCATCGCGCTGCGCTTCTACCGGCGCACGCTGGACTAGAAGCATGACGATGCCGCCCGCCCCGCGCCGCGCCCGCGCTGCCGCACGCGGCGTCGCCGTTGCCGCCGCCATCGCCGTTTCGCTGCTCGCCGGATGCGCGGTCGGCCCCGACTTCAACCCGCCGTCCGCGCCGCCGACGCAGCGCTACACGCGCGGCGAGCCGCCCGCGACGACGGCTGCCGCGAGCGGCGCGGCCGGCACCGCGCAGACCTTCTCGAACGCCGCGCACGCGCCGCCGCGGTGGTGGACGCAATTCGGCTCCGCTGCGTTGAACCGGCTCGTCGACGACGCGCTGCGGCACAGCCCGACGCTCGACGAAGCACGCGCGCGACTCGACGAGGCGCGGCAGAGCTACGTCGCCGAAGCCGGCGCGACGCTGCTGCCGAGCATCGACGCGAAGCTGTCCGCCACGCGCGAGCAAGTCGATATCGCGGCGTTCGGGCTGCCGGCCAATGTGCCGCCGCCGGGGCCGTTCACGCTGTACAACGCGTCGGTCAGCGTGTCGTACGTGCTCGACGTGTTCGGCGGCAACCGGCGCGCGCTCGAGGCGCTGCGCGCGCAGGTCGACTACCGGTCGTACGAGCTCGATGCGGCGCGCCTGACGCTCGCGGGCAACGTCGTCGCGACGGTGATCCGGCGCGCGTCGCTCGCGCAGCAGATCGAGCTGACCCGCCGGCTCGCCGATGCGCAGGCGCGCCAGTTGCGCATCGTCGAAGCGCGCCACGCAGCGGGCGGCGTGCCGCTCGCGGACGTGCACGCGCAGCGCACGCTGCTCGCGCAGACGCAGGCGTCGCTGCCGCCGCTCGCGGCCCAGTTCGCGCAGGCCGGGCACCGGCTCGCGATCCTGCTCGGCGTGCCGCCGCCGGACGCGGACCTGCCCGACGTGCCGCTCGACGCGCTCGCGCTGCCCGGCACGCTGCCGGTCACGCTGCCGTCGACGCTGGCGCGCGAACGGCCCGACATCCGCGCGGCCGAAGCGCTGCTGCATCAGGCGAGCGCGAACGTCGGCGTCGCGACCGCGAACCTGTATCCGCGCTTTGCGATCTCGGCCGGCGCGGGCTCGGAGCGCATGCGCATCGCGGACATCGTGAACAGCCTGAACATCTGGAACATCGGGCTGAACCTGACGCAGCCGCTATTTCATGGCGGCGAGCTACGCGCGAAGAAGCGCGCGGCGGAAGCGGCCTACGACGCGGCGTTCGCCGTCTACCGGCAGACCGTGCTGCAGGCGCTGCAGCAGGTCGCAGATGCAATGCGCGCCGTCGAGCAGGATGCGGCGGCGCTGCAGTCGCGCGACGTGGCCGCGCGCGAAGCCGAAGCCGGCAATGCGATTTCGGCCGACCGTTATGCTGCGGGCGGGCTCAGCGAATTCGGCTGGATTGATGCGCAGCGGCAGGCGCTGCAGACGGCGCTCGACCGCACGCGCGCGCAGGCGGACCGGCTCGCCGACACGGCAGCGCTGTTTCAGGCGCTGGGGGGAAGCCGGATGGAGGATGATGCGCGATGACGGCGCGCGCGCCGATATCGGAGTAAGTGCGCCCTACCGACGCACGAAAAGAAAAAAACCGGCCCGAAGGCCGGTTTCTGTACCGCGTTCCGGATGCGGCGCTCGCGCGCCGCGCGGAATCAGAAGCGGTGGATCAGGCCGACGCCGACGCCGATCTGGTTCTGGTTCGAACCCGCGCCGACGCCGTCACCGATCGAGGTCGTTGCCTTGATGACATTGCTGCCGTTCAGCGTGTTGCCGCTCGCGTGCTGGTAAGCCTCAACCGCGTACAGGCCCGTGCGCTTCGACAGGCTGTAGTACTGCGACAGCGTGACCTGGTGGTACTTGGCCGCGCTGGTGATGCCGTTCGACTGCGTTGCTGCCGTGTACGAGTAGCCGGCCGCGAAGTCCCACTGCGCGTTCGCCTTCCAGTGCAGCACGGCGCCGGCCGTGTTGAAGGTCGCCGTGTTGCGGAACGTCGACAACGTGCCCGGGATGTACTGGACGTTCGAGTACGACACCGAGATGTCCCATGCCGGCGTGAACTGGTAGCCCGCCGTCACTGCGACGCGCTGCTGCGACTGAGCCGACTTATAGCCGTTGTTGATCGACGACACGGCCGGCTGGTTGCCGACGGTATTGCCGTTCGCGTCCGTGGACGTACCGTTCTCGGCCGTCGAGTTTGCACCCCAGGTGTTGCCGCCGCCCAGCGTCGCGTTGTTGATGCGCTGGTAGCCGACCGCGATGCCTGCCGGACCGTTCATGTACTGGATTGCCGCGCTCCACGTCGAGCCGCGGTTGAAGCTGCCCGGCACGCCGCCGAGCGAGTACGAGCCGCCGACCGTGAAGCCGTAGTACTTCGGCGAAATGTAGACGATCGAGTTGTTCGCGCGGTAGCTGGTATCCAGCGAGTCGATATCGCCCGGGTGCGCGCCGTAGTAGCCGGTCAGCCAGGTCGTCGGGCTGTACGGCGACAGCAGCGTGTAGTACGCGGTGTACTGACGGCCGGCCGTCAGCGTACCGTACGTCGGGTTGGTCAGGCCGACCCATGCCTGGCGAGTGAAGATGCCGCCCGCCCATTGCGACGTGCCGTCGTTCGTCTTCACGCCCGCTTCGAGCTGGAACACCGCCTTCGTGCCGCCACCCAGATCTTCAGAGCCCTTCAGGCCGAAACGGCTGCCTGCCCACACGCCAGTCGACATCTGCACCTTCGAGTGACCGCCGGTGGTCGCGCCCGTCGACGACGAGTTGTTCTGGTATGCGATACCGTTGTCGACGATACCGTACAGGGTCACGCTGCTCTGTGCGTGTGCGGTGGTGACGGCCGCAAGGCCAGCTGCCGTCATGGCGACAGCGACGCGCTTTTTCATTGATTCTCCGTCCTCAAAGAATGAATTCTTATCTGGTGTGGTTGTGACACATGTGCGAGTACATGCGGACGCAATTCTGACGGATTACCGATTATTTCCCAACACACATAGTCGGTCATCGTATGATCGACGCAACGCGAGGGTTCACCAAACAGTTAGGAATCGCCCGCAATGGTACGACTGGCACCGGTTTCAGGCGTTTCCCAGTGAAAACCCTAGCTTTACATTTTTACGTGCGCGCCGCGCCCGTCTCACGTCGTCAGACGCCTGCGTGCCCGGCTCGTCTGACGAATCGGCCGACGCAGGCTTTCATTGCGTTTCGCATGGCCGCGCAGGATGGCTGACGAATGTGGCAAACGTATTTCGACAACCGAAACGTTGCACTGCGGTGTTGCGTGAGTCGCAACGTTGCGGATGGCGAAGCGCTGGCGCCCGGCATTGCGCCGGGACGAATGAAAACGCCGGCGCCTTCCCCATTGCTCAGGAACGGGCCGCCGTCCCGATCAACGCGTCGACCGCGTCGATGAGGCGCGTCACCCGCGCGCGGATCGCGGCGTTCGAGCCGACGATCGCGAGCGACGACGCCATGATCCGGTAGACGCGCTTTCTCGTCACCTTGGCCGGTCGCGCCGGATCGAGCCACGCGTCGTGGCCGGCGAGCAGTTCCAGCGTCTCGAGGCCGATCAGGATCGGCCAAAGGCACGCGAGCCGCAGCCGCACGAAGCGGCGAGGAATCGCGACCGTGTACAGGCACGCGTCGCGGTACTGCGCGAGCGCGACGCGCAGCAGGTCGAACAGCACGCCCCGCGCGCGCGGCGACGCGTCCGGCGCCAGCAGGTCCGGCACGCGGAGCCCATGAGCGTCCAGCACCTCTTGCGGCAGGTAGCAGCGGCCGATCCGCAGGTCCTTCGCGCAGTCGCGCAGGATGTTCGTCATCTGCAGCGCCTTGCCGAAGCGGATGCCCTTCTCCCGCATGTCCGGCAGGTCCCAGCGCCGCGCGGCCCGCGTATGCATGCCGGTCATGTCGGTCCAGAACTCGCCCACGCAGCCGGCGACCAGGTACGTGTAGCGATCGAGCAGCTCGCGCGACGGCAGCGCGGCGACCTGCCCCGCCTGCTCGTCGGGAAACGTGCGCAGGTCGAATTCCATCCCCGACGTCAGCGTCGCGACGACCTTGCGGATCGCCGCGCTGTCGGCGGCCGACTGCGTGCGCAGCAGCGCGAGCATCGGCTGCATCGAGCCGAGCAGCACGTGCTCGTGGGAATCCGTCTGCATCCGCGTCACGTCTTCGAGCGCTTGCGACAGCGCGACGCCGTCGTCGAGCCGCTCGATGTTCTCCCGCAACTGCGTCAGCAGCGCCGCGCGGCGGTCGGGCGCGACGAGCGCGGTGTCCGCGATCGTGTCGGCCGCGCGCGCGAGCAGGTACGCGAGACCGACCGGGTCGCGCATGCCGTCGGGCAGCACGCGCAGCGTCAGGTAGAAGGAGCGGGAAACGTTCTTCAGCAGGTCGCCGAGCAGATAGGCGGAATCGGTGTGGTTCGTCATGGGTCCGGGAAATTCGGCCGGAGCGCGGGCCGGACGCGCGCGGCGGCCGGCGCCCGCCCCCGTCCGCGAGTCGCCGCATCGCCCGGCGCGGCCGGCGGTCCGCCCGACCCGGCGATGCAAAATTCCCGCAAGTTTAGTGCATCCGGCGCAAGACCTGCCCACCGGCCAGCCTGCGCAGCACGAATCGGCCAGAAAGCGACGAGTAATATAGATGTAATGATCCGATGAGACGATCGCGTCCCGTTCGGCATCGTTTACACGCCCGCGCACATCACATCGCGCGCGGGGCGCCCCGACATCCGTCATTTCCATTCCGAAGGTTCACCGACATGTTTTTCAAGCGCTCGTTCGCCCTCCGCTGCGTCCCCGTTGCCTGCGCCGCCACGTTCGTGCTCGCCGGCTGCGGCGGCGACGAAATCACCCGGGACCCCACCCAGCCGCTGTCCGCCAAGGTGCAGGTGGTCGGCCATCGCGGCGCGAGCGCGCTGCGCCCCGAGCACACGCTCGCGTCGTACCGCAAGGCGATCGAGGACGGCGCCGACGTGATCGAGCCCGACCTCGTCTCCACGCGCGACGGCGTGCTCGTCGCGCGGCACGAGAACGAGATCTCCGGCACGACGAACGTGTCGGCGCTGCCGCAGTTCGCGAGCCGCAAGACGACCAAGACGATCGACGGCGTGCCGCTGACCGGCTGGTTCACCGAGGACTTCACGCTCGCCGAGCTGAAGACGCTGCGCGCGCGCGAGCGCATTGCGCAGTTCCGTCCGGCGAACACCGCGTACAACGACCAGTACGAGATCCCGACCTTCGACGAGATCGTCGCGCTCGCGAAGCAGATGTCCGCGCAGGTCGGCCGCACGATCCACCTGTATCCGGAGACCAAGCACCCGACCTATTTCCAGTCGATCGGCCTGCCGCTCGAGGACCGTCTGGTCGATGCGCTCCAGAAGGACCCGTACACCGCGCGCACGGCGACCATCTACATCCAGTCGTTCGAAGTCGCGAACCTGAAGGCGATCCGCAACCGGATCGGGTCGAGCCAGCCGAACTGGAAGCTCGTGCAGCTGATGGACGACGCGGCGCAGCGTCCGTACGACTTCGTGAAGGCGAACGACAAGCGCACGTACGGCGACCTGTCGACGCGTGACGGGATGCGCGAGGTCGCGACCTACGCGAACGGCGTCGGCCCGTACAAGGCGTCGATCATCGCGGTCGGCGCGGACGGCACGCTGCAGCAGCCGACCCCGTACGTGCGCTACGCGCACGAGGCGGGCCTCGTCGTGCATCCGTATACGTTCCGGCCGGAAAACAACTTCCTGCCGGCGTCGCTGAAGGACGGCGGCGCGGCGAGCGCGCGCAACACCGCCGGCTCGGTGCGCGAGATCCAGGCGTACCTGCGCGCGGGCATCGACGGATTCTTCACCGACGATCCGGCCGTCGGCCGCACGGCGGTCGACACGTTCCAGCGTTGAACGCGGCGCACGGGGGCGCGCGCCACACCGCGCCGCCGTGCGTCAGATCACGCGGAAATGGTGCGTGCCGTCGCGCTCGAGTTGCTCGACCAGCCCGAATTCCCAGTCGAGATACGCCTGCATCGCGGCGGCCGCGTTGTCGGTGCCTTCATACGGACGCCGGTAGCGATCGATGCGCGGCGACGCGAGCCGCGTGTCGCCGGCTTCGACCGGCAGGCCCGCGTCGATCCACGCCGCGGTGCCGCCGGCCAGCACCACGATCTGCGCCGACGCGGGCAGCAGCGCGCGCGCGTCGGCCGCCGCGAAGCGCGCAAGCAGGCTCGATCCGCAGGTGAACACGTAGCGCCGCGCGGCCGGAATCGCCGCGAGCGCGTCGCGCAACTGCGCGCGCACCGCGAACCACGCGCCCGGAATATGGCGCTTCACGTAATTCGCGCTGGCCGTGACGTCGACGATCGCGATCTCGTCGGGCGCCGCTTCGCGCAGCCAGCCCGCCAGCGTCGCGGGCGAGACTTCCGCGACGCCGGGCGCGGCCGGCACGTCGCGCGGCGGCTGGCCGGTCTCGCCGAAAGCCTGCGCGTCGGCCTCGACCACCCGCACGTCCCAGCCCATCTGCGCGAGCCACGACGCGGTCATGTCCGCGCGCACGCCGTCGTCGTCCGCGAGCACGATCCGCGCGCCGCGCACCGGCGCGTGATGGTCGGTCTCCTGCACGAGCTGGCCGCCCGGCGCGCTCGCAAAGCCCGGCAGATGACCGGCCTCGTATTCCTCCGGCGTGCGCACGTCGAAGCGGTACAGCGTGCGGCCCGGCTCCGCGAGCGCGGCCACGTCGGCAAGCGCGATGCGCGGCACGCCCGCCCGTTCGGCGACCTTGCGCGCGGCGCAGCGCGCATCGGCGCGCAGCGTTGCGTCGATCTCGTCGGGGAAGCGGCGCGCCGCGCCGTGCTCCAGCGCCTGCCCCGCGAGCGTCCAGCCAATCGTGCCGTTGCGCAGCGCCGCGACCGGATTCGGCAGCCCCGCGTTGATCAGCGACTGCGTGCCGATGATGCTGCGCGTGCGACCCGCGCAATTGACGATCACCCGCGTCGCCGGGTCCGGCGCGAGCGCGCGCACGCGCAGCACGAGCTCCGCGCCCGGCACGCTGGTCGAGGTCGGGATGTTCATCGTCCGGTATTCGTCGAAACGGCGCGCGTCGACGATCACGACGTCCGCGCGCGCGTCGATCAGCGCCTGCACCTCCTGCGCGGACAGCGACGGCGTATGCCGTTCGGCCTCGACCCATTCGCCGAACGACTTGCTCGGCACGTTGACGTCGATGAACAGTTCGCCGCCCGCGGCGCGCCAGCCCGCGAGGCCGCCGTCGAGCAGCCGCACGTCGCTGTAGCCAAGTTGCGCGAGCCGCGCGGCCGCGCGCGGCGCGAGATCCTCGCCGGCCGCGTCGCCGTACACGACGATCGGCGTGTCGCGGCGCGGAATCCGCGTCCACGCGTCCAGTTCGAGCTTCGACAGCGGGAAATTGGCCGCCCACAGCGGGTGGCCCTGCGCATATGGGTCTTCCTCGCGCACGTCGATCAGCGCGATCTCGTCGCCGGCAAGCAGGCGGGCGCGCACGTCCTGATACGACGCGGCGGCGAAGCGTTGGGGGGAATCAGTGGGTTGCGTCACGATGTCGGATGAAGTCGGTGAAAGAAGTGAATGGAATCCTCGGCCATGCCGCGCGTCACGCATTCGAATAGCCGGAAACGAACGGCTTCACGGTGCCGTCCTCGAGATAGACGGCGCGCTCGACCTTGCCGATGTTCGCGCCGTACACGTGGATGCTGATCGACACGCGGTCGGCAAACGCATTGCTCACGCGATGAATGTCGCCGATGCGCGGCGACACGGCCTCGACCTGCCCCGGCGCGAGCCGGACCGCGTCGCCGGCCGGCGCCGGCCGCCCCTGCGCGTCGAGCCGGTAAGGCTGCGAGAACTCGCCGCCGCGCAGCATCCCGACCAGCCCCCACACCGTGTGGTCGTGGATCGGCGTCGCCTGGCCCGGCCCCCAAACGAAGCTGACGATCGAGAAGCGCTCGTCCGGATCGAGATACAGCAGGTACTGGCGGTAGCGCTCGGGATCGGGCTGCGCGAACGCATCGGGCAGCCAGTCGTCGTGCGCGACGAGCGCAGCCAGCAGCGCGCCGCCCTCGTCCAGGATGCGCGCCTCGTTCGCGCCGGACGCGAGCAGCGCGTCCAGTCCGTCGACGAACGGGCGCAACGGCGTGTGCTGCAACGCAGGCGTATTCATCGGCAGCCTCTTCGAATATGATGGATCGTCATGATGCACCTGAATGATCATGCAGAACAAACATGAAAATTAGCGATATCGATGCTTTTGCAGCGGTCGTCCGCTGCCAGACCCTCAGCCAGGCGGCCGCCGAGCTGGGGATGACGCAGCCCGCGATCACGCGGCGCGTGCAGAATCTCGAGGAAGCGCTCGGCGTGGTGCTGCTCGACCGCAACACGAAACCGCCGCGGCCGACCGACATCGGCCGGCAGGTGTTCGAGCAATGCCGCGCGATCCTGCGCGAAGTCGACGCGCTGCGCGAGCTGACCGCCGGACAACGGCCGCCCACCGGCGCCTTCCGTCTCGGCCTCACGCAGGGCCTCGGCGAGCTGATGCTGCCCGGCCTGCTCGAAACGCTCGGCGCTCGCTGGCCCGCGCTCGCGCCGCAGGTCACGACCGCGTGGGGCGGCGCGCTCGTCGAGCGCGTCGCGCGGCGCGAGCTCGATGCGGCGCTCGTGTTCCTTGCGCGCGAGATGGTGCTGCCGCCGCAGGTCGAAGGCGAGCGGCTGCTGGCCACGCGGCTCGTCGTGGTCGGCCGCCACGGCGACTGGCCGCGCCGCAGCTACCGGCTCGCCGACTGCCACGCGCACGGTTGGGCGCTGAACCCGGACGGCTGCGGCTTCCGCGCGAGCCTGCGGCGCGCGCTCGACGCGCAGCGCCTGCCGCTGCAGGTCACGCTCGACGCGTATGGCCGCGACCTGCAGTTGCAGAGCGCCGCGAACGGCGTCGGCCTCGGCCTGATGCCGTTGCCGCTCGTCGAGCAGAGCCCGCTGCGCGACGCGCTCGACATCGTGCCGCTCGCCGACTTCAAGCCGCAGATCGACCTGTGGCTGCTCCGGCGGCACGACGCGGCCCGTCTCGCCGCGCCGCTCGCGTCGGTGGCCGAACAGGCGCGCGCCGCGTTCAGCCTGCCCGCGCACGCGAACGACGAGGCTGCGTAAGCTCACGCCCGGCCCGGCCATCCCGCCGGCAACGGCTGCCATGCGCGGCTTACGCACCGTCGCGCCGCCGCGCACGCGCTTCCCGTTGCGCGCCGCCTTCCGCCTCCCGCGCCGCGTCGAGCGCCGCTCGCCCGGCCGCGACCGCGATCGCATCGTCCTGCGGCGTATGCACGCGGCTGCACAGCACGTCGCGATAGTGACGTTCGAGCGGATTGCTGCGGCTCAGCCCGTGATTGCCCGACAGCTTCAACGCCTGCTCGACCACGCGAATCGCGTGCTCGGTGACGGCGCGCTTCACGAGCCCGCTCGTCGTCAGTGTGAGCGGCGCGCCGGCGTCGGCGCGCGCGATCGCGTCGTCGAGCAGCACGCGGTTCGCGTGCAGCCAGCCCTCGATCTCGCCGACTGCTTCCTGCACGCGCGGCAGCGTCGCGAGCGGTGCGCCGAGCCCGCTCGGCGAGCGCGTCGCGACGAATCCGGCCAGCCAGTCGCGCGCCGCGCGCGCGACCGCGTCGTACAGGCTGCCGAGCAGCGCAACCATCCACGCCTGCTGGTCGCCCTGCGCGTCGAGGTCCACGTGGCTCGCCGCCGACGCGGCCCACGCGTCGGGCGCGCGCACGTCCACCGCGTGATCGCCCGGCAGCCGGACGCCGTCGAACACGACCTCGTGGCTGCCCGACGCGCGCAGGCCCAGATGATCCCAGCTCTCGATCACGCGGATGCCCGGGTCGCCGCGCACCGGATCGCGCGGCACGAGAAACACGCCGACGCGCGGCTCGGGCTCGTCGGTGCGCGCCCACACGGCGAGCCAGCGCAACGCGGGGATGCCGGTGCTGTACAGCTTGTGGCCGGACAGCCGCCAGCCGTCGCCGTCGCGGCGCGCGACCGTCTCGGGCAGGCCGCCGCGTGTCGGCGAGCCGAGCGCCGGCTCGACGCGCAACGCGTTGATCAGCGCCCCGTCGGCCACCGCGCTGTCGAACACCGCGCGCCGCAGCGACTCGGGCCAGCGGCTGTCGGCACGGCCGAGCGCGCGATGCTGCAGGTACGTCATCGTCAGCACCAGCGCGGCCGCCGGATCGGCCCGCGCAACCGCCGCGACGATCCGGCTCGCCTGCGCGAGCGTCGCGCCCGCGCCGCCGTAGTCGCGCGGCACGACCTGCGCGATCAGCCCCGCGCGCTGCAGTCGCGCGAAGTTCTCGTGCGGGAAGCGGCCGAGCACGTCGTTGCGCGCGGCGTCGGCCGCGAGTTCCGGCGCGAGCCGGTCGAGCAGCGCGGCGACGCGCGCGTCGGCGTAGTCGTCGGCGTAGTCGTCGGCGGCGGGCAGGTGCCGCAACGGCTGCGGCTGCAGGTGCGGCTGTAACGGTGGCGGGGAAACGGCAAGGCGGGCAGGCATCGAAACGGATTCCATCGAAAAGAACATGGCGCAAGCGGAGCGCGAACGCCAAGCGTAGGCGCGCCGCCCGATCGATCAAACCATGCAAATCTGATATTCAATTCGAGATTGATTATTTCCGTTACGCATGATCCCGGCGGTAATCTGCGCTCCAGTCCGGCCCGTTGCCGGAGCCCTGTACCGGAAGACCCAGCGGAGCCCCAGATGAGCGTCGAATTCATCGGCATGATCCAGAGCCAGAAGCAATCGGAGATTCATCCGCCGACCGGCAACGCGGTCGATCCCGACTACGTGCGCGACTTCGCCCGCGCCCACGAGACGGCCGGCTTCGACCGCATCCTCGTGCCGCACCACTCGACCGGGCCGTCGGCGACGCTGACGATCGCATACGCGGCCGCCGCGACCGAGCGGATTCACTTCATGCTCGCGCATCGTCCGGGCTTCACCGCGCCGACGCTCGCCGCGCGCCAGATCGCGACGCTCGACCAGTTCAGCCGCGGCCGGCTCGCGGTGCACATCATCTCGGGCGGCTCCGACGCCGAACAGCAGCGTGACGGCGATTTCCTCGACCACGACGCCCGCTACGCGCGCACCGACGAATACCTCGGCATCCTGCGCCGGATCTGGACCGACGCGCAGCCGTTCGACCACGAAGGCGCGCATTACCGCTTCCGCCAGGGCTATTCCGACGTGCGGCCCCACCAGAAGCCGCACGTGCCGATCTATTTCGGCGGCGCGTCGGACGCGGCGCTCGCGGTCGCGGGCAAGCACGCGGACGTCTACGCGCTGTGGGGCGAATCGCTCGACCAGGTGCGCGACCTGACGACGCGCGTGCGCGCCGAAGCGGCGAAGCACGGCCGGCAGGTGCGCTTCTCGGTGTCGTTCCGCCCGATCCTCGCCGCGACCGAGGACGACGCATGGGCGCGCGCGCACCGGATCCTCGACGAAACGCGCCGGCTGCGCGAAGCGGCCGGCCTCGGCGCCGGCGGCCCGCTGCAGAGCGAAGGCGCGCGCCGCCTGCTGGCCGCCGCCGAGCGCGGCGCGCGCGTCGACAAGCGGCTGTGGACCGAGATCGCGAAGCTGACCGGCGCGCGCTCGAAT
The DNA here is from genome assembly GCF_000833595.1 of Burkholderia sp. MSHR3999. NCBI lineage: Bacteria > Pseudomonadati > Pseudomonadota > Betaproteobacteria > Burkholderiales > Burkholderiaceae > Burkholderia > Burkholderia sp. MSHR3999. The sequence continues at coordinate 1,186,622 of NZ_JRFO01000007.1, read as the reverse complement.
TCGACGGCGCTCGTCGGCACGCCCGAGCAGGTCGCCGACGCGCTGCTCGACTACTACGACCTCGGCGTGACGACCTTCCTGATCCGCGGCTTCGATCCGCTCGACGACGCGATCGACTACGGCCGCGAACTGATTCCGCGCGTGCGCGCGGCCGTCGCCGCGCGCCGCGCCGCCTGACGACGGGAGACGACCGCCATGTCCGCCGTCCTGCCCTCGCCCACCCGCACCGCGTCGGGCCTCGCGCTCGCCGCCGCGCCGCGCCGGCATTTCTGGTTCGACCCGCCCGCGCCGCGCGCCGACGTCGCCGCCGAGCGCCGCCATCGGCAGGAGCGCCTCGCGGCCGCGTTCCGCGTGTTCGCGCGCCACGGCTTCGCATCGGGCCTCGCCGGCCACATCACCGCGCGCGATCCGGAGCTGCCCGATCACTTCTGGGTGAATCCGCTCGGCGTGCATTTCTCGCAAATCAGGGTGTCCGACCTGCTGCTCGTCAACGCGCGCGGCGAAACCGCGATCGGCGCCCGGCCGCTGAACCAGGCCGCGTTCGCGATCCATGCGGCGATCCACGAAGCGCATCCGCACGTCGTCGCCGCCGCGCACACGCATTCGACCTACGGCAAGGCATGGTCGACGCTCGGCCGCCGGCTCGATCCGCTGACGCAGGACGCATGCGTGTTCTACGAGGATCACGCGCTGTTCGACGATTTCACCGGGATGGTGGTCGACACGCGCGAAGGCGCGCGGATCGCGCAGGCGCTCGCGAAGCCCGGCGGCGGCACGCACAAGGGCGCGATCCTGAAGAACCACGGCATCCTCACCGCCGGCCCGAGCGTCGAGGCGGCCGCGTGGTGGTACATCGCGCTCGACAACGCCGCGCACACGCAGCTGCTCGCCGAAGCGGCGGGCGCGCCGCAACCGATCGACGCCGACACCGCCCGCCATACGCACGGCCAGATCGGCGGCCCCGACGGCGCGCTGCATGCGTTCGACAGCCTGTACGCGCGCATCGTCGCCGACGAACCCGACCTGCTCGACTGAGCGTCACGCATCACCCCGCACGACCGGAGACCTGCCGATGACACACCCCGCCGCCACCGCGCCCAAGACGCCCAAGACGCACGATGCGCATGACGACCAGCGCCGCCGCCTGCTGCGCGCCGCCGGCGCAGCCGCGCTCGCGGCGCCCGCGCTCACGCTCGGCCGTCGCGCGTGGTCCGCGACGCCGCTGAAGAAGCTGACGTTCGCGTGGAACCAGAACGCGTTCTGCCTGACGCCGATCGTCGTCGCGCAGGAGCGCGGCTTCTTCGAGAAGAACGGCCTGAAGGTCGACCTGATCAACTACAGCGGCTCGACCGACCAGCTGCTCGAATCCATCGCGACCGGCAAGGCCGACGCGGCGGTCGGGATGATCCATCGCTGGCTCAAGCCGCTCGAAGCGGGCTTCGACGTGAAGATCGTCGGCAGCTCGCACGGCGGCTGCGTGCGGCTGATCGGCGCGAAGGCGGCCGGCGTCACGACGCTGCAGGCGCTGAAGGGCAAGACGGTCGGCGTCAGCGATCTCGCGGCGCCCGGCAAGCATTTCTTCTCGATCCTGCTCGCGAAGAACGGCATCGATCCGGAGCGCGACATCACGTGGCGGCAATATCCGGCCGACCTGCTCGGCGTCGCGGCGGACAAGGGCGAGATCCACGCGATCGCCGACGGCGACCCGAACCTGTATCTGCTCGAAAAGCGCAGCGCCGGCAAGTACGCGGAGCTCGCGACGAACCTGTCCGGCGAATACGCGCGCAAGGTGTGCTGCGTGATCGGCGCACGCGGCGAGCTCGTGCGCAACGACCGGCCGGCCGCCGCCGCGCTCGCGCGCTCGATCGTGCAGGCGACCGAGTTCACGCACGACAATCCGAACGAAGCCGCGAAGGTGTTCGCGAAGTATTCGCCGAAGATCGATCCGGAAGACCTGCGCAAGCTGTATGCGACGCTCACGTACACGCACCACCCGACCAGCGTCGACCTGCAGCAGGAAATCGCGTTCTACGCGGACGACTTCCGCCGGATCGGCGTGATCAAGAAGAGCACCGACCCGCAGCGCTTCGCGCAGCAGGTCTACGCGAACGTGCTGGGGTGACGCGATGTCGACGCTCGAACAGGTTTCCGTGGCGCGCGCCACGTCGGCGCCGGCCGGTACGCTCGTCGCTGCGCCGGCATCCCGCGTCGCCTGCTCCACGTGCGAAACCGCCCAGGCGGCGGCCGACGCCCGCCGTGCGCGCGCCTGGCCGGCCGGCATCGCCGCGGCGCTCGCCTGGGGCGCGCTCGGCGCGGTGACGCGGCTGTGGCCGAACCGCATCGCCGGCTTCAGCGACTGGGCGTATACCGACACCTTCGGCACGGCCGCGTGGGCGATTGCCGCGTTGCTGCTCGCGCTGGCGACGCTCGGCCCGCGCGTGGCCGCGCCGCTCGCGCGCGTGCAGCCGGCCGGCCCGTGGCTCGTCGCCGCGCCGCTCGTGCTGGCCGCATGGGAAATCGCCACCGCGAAAACCGGCTGGCTGCCGACGCCGTTCTTCGCGCCGCCGCAGGCGCTGATCGAGGTCTACGTCGACGACTGGCCGCGCCTGCTGGGCAGCGCCGGCAACACGCTGAAGCTGCTCGGCGTCGGGTTCGCGTACGGCGTCGCGGCCGGGTTCGCGCTCGGCGTGTCGATCGGCTGGTCGCGCCGGGTCGGCTACTGGGTGCATCCGCTGCTGCGCGTGCTCGGGCCGGTGCCGGCCACCGCGCTGCTGCCGCTCACCTTCTACTTCTTTCCGTCGAGCTATTCGGCCGCGACGTTCCTGATCGCGCTGTCGACCGGCTTCCCGGTCGCGGTGCTGACCTGGTCCGGCGTCGCGAGCGTCGACAAGCAGTACTACGACGTCGCCCGCACGCTCGGCGCGAACGCGCGCTTCCTCGTGCTGCGCGTCGCGATTCCCGCCGCGTTGCCGCACGTGTTCGTCGGCATCTTCATGGGCCTGAGCGCGTCGTTCACGGTGCTCGTCGTCGCCGAGATGATGGGCGTCAAGTCCGGGCTCGGCTGGTACCTGAGCTGGGCGCAGGGCTGGGCGTCGTACGTGAACATGTACGCGGCGCTGCTCGTGATGGCGCTGCTGTTCTCCGGCCTGATCGCGCTGCTGTTCGCGGTGCGCGACCGCACGCTCGCATGGCAGAAAGGAACCGTCAAATGGTAAGCGCCGCGCTCGACTCCCCCGTCTCCGCTTCGTCGGCGCCGGCCGCCGAAGCGCCGCGCGGCGCGCGCATCGACGTGCGCCGCGTGAGCCATGCGTTCGACGCTGCGGGCGGCGCGCTGCCGGTGCTCGACGACGTCACGCTGTCGGTCGACGCCGGAGAATTCGTCGCGCTGCTCGGCCCGAGCGGCTGCGGGAAATCGACGCTGCTGCGGCTCGTCGCGGGCCTCGACGCCGCGCGGCACGGCACGATCGCGCAGGACGGCGTGCCGATCGCGCGCCCCGACCCGTCGCGCATCGTCGTGTTCCAGGACCCGACGCTCTATCCGTGGCGCCGCGTGCGCGCGAACGTCGCGCTCGGCCTCGAGGCGCGCGGCGTGCAGCGCACCGCGCAGCATCGCGTCGACGATGCGCTCGCGCGCGTCGGGCTGCAGGACTTCGCGAACGTGTTCCCGCATCAGTTGTCGGGCGGGATGGCGCAGCGCGTCGCGCTCGCCCGCGCGCTCGTCAACGATCCGCGCCTGTTGATCCTCGACGAGCCGCTCGGCAAGCTCGATTCGCTGACGCGGCTGACGATGCAGGCCGAGCTGACCGCGCTGTGGCAGCGCGAGCGCTTCTCCGCGCTGCTCGTCACGCACGACGTCGAGGAAGCGCTGTTCCTCGCGCAGCGCGTGATCGTGTTCGGCCCGCGGCCCGCGCGGATCGTCGCGGAACTGCGCGTCGACCTGCCGTATCCGCGCCATCGCGGCGATCCGCGCCTCGCCGCGCTGCGGCACGACGCGCTGCGCCATCTCGGTCTCGATGCGAGCTGGTAGATGCGCGGCGCAGCATTGCCCGGGGCGCGCCGCCGATGAGCGCGCCGCCGTTCCCCGAATGGTCGCTCGCGTTCCTGCAAGCGCTGTATCGACTGCAATCGACGCTCGCACAGCTGCTGCACGCCGTCGGCCTGACCGCCGATGCGGACGGCCAGGCCGCGTGGCCATGGACGCGGCGGATCGCGATCGAGACGCTGCGCATCGATGCGGGCCTGACGCGGCAGCTCGCGATCGCGTTCGGGCTGGTAACGCTCGCAGCAATGCTCGCGTTCATCGCGCTCGTTTCGCGCAGGCATCGCATCGTCGCGCTGGGCGCGGCGCTGCTCGCCGCATGGTGCGCGCCGTGGCCGAGCGCCGCGCTGTGGCTCGCGCCGGCCGCGCCGACCAGTTTCCAGCGCAATACCGCGCCGTTCTCGGTGGCGAGCGTGGTGCATGGCGCGCGACTGTACGACCGTCATTGCGCGGCATGCCACGGCGCCGACGGACGCGGCGAAGGGCCGCTCGCCGCGTCGCTCGCGCACTGGCCGCCGACGTTCGCCGGCACGCTGCTGGCGCGCCGCCTCGACGGCGAGCTGGCCTGGCGCGTGCGGCACGGGATGCGCGATGCGCACGGCGCCGAATCGATGCCCGGCTTCGGCGCGACGCTCAGCCCGCGCGACACGTGGGCCGTGCTCGATTACCTGAAGGCGCTCGCCGCGGGCAGCGGCGCGCAGGCGGACGGCGCATGGCCGGTGCCCGTCGCGCTGCCCGCGCTCGACGTGCGCTGCGGCGGGCAGCGCGCGACGCTGCCGCTCGAACGCTGGCGCGAAGGCCAGCGCGTGCGGGTCGTCGCGCTCGCGCGCGGCGCGCCGCCGCCGGCCGAGGACGCGCGCTGGCAGACGCTAGTGATCGCGCAGGAGCCGGCCGCCGTCCCGGCCGTCGCAGGGCGGGCGGATTGCGTCGCCGCGACGCCCGGCGCGTGGCTGGCTTTCGCGACGATCGCGGGGACGCCGCCCGATGCGCTCGGCGGCACGCAATTCCTCGCCGACCGCCGCGGCTGGCTGCGCGCGCGGGCAAAGCCCGGCAGCGCCGGCTGGTCGGATGCCGACCTGCTGTGCAGCGCGTCCGATTCCGCGCGAACCTCTGCGCCGGCCGCCGGCGGCGATCCGCTGACCGCGCTGCTGCTGCGCCTCGACGCCGATCCGGTGCGCGACGTGCAGGCCGGCCTGCCGCATTGACGGCCGCGCCACGACCGGACGCCTCCCTTGACCGACCGAGCCCCACGATGAACCCGACCCGACGCCATTTCCTGACCCAAGCCGCCGCCTGCGCGACGCTCGCCGCCGCCCCGCTCACCCTGCGCGCGCAATCCGGCGCACGCCCGCTGCTGCGCGCCGGCGACCAGAAAGGCGGACTGCGCGCGCTGCTCGAAGCGGCCGGCGAACTGAACGGACTCGCCTACGACGTCGCGTGGACCGAGTTCCCGGCCGCCGCGCCGCTCGCCGAAGCGTTGAACGCGGGCGCGGTGGATTGCGGGCCGATCGGCGACGCCCCGGTGATCTTCGCGCTTGCATCGGGCGCGCGGATCAAGGTGATCGGCGCGAGCCGCTCCGACCCATACGGCACCGCCGTCGTCGTGCGGCCGGACGCGCCGCTGAAGACCGCCGCCGACCTGAAAGGCAAGCGCGTCGGCACGACGCGCGGCTCGATCGGCCATTTCGTCACGCTGAAGGCGCTCGACGCGGCGGGGCTCGCGCCGGACGACGTGTCGTTCCGCTTCCTGCCGCCCGCCGACACGATGCTCGCGCTCGCGAGCGGCTCGATCGACGCGTGGGCGACGTGGGAGCCGTACACGGCGCTCGCGGAAACGAGCGGCCGCGCGCGCGTGCTCGTCGACGGCCGCGGCCTGTGGTCGGGGCTCAGCTACGTCGCGGCGACCGACGCCGCGCTCGCCGCGAAACGCGACGTGCTGCGCGACTTCCTGCAACGCGTCGTGCGCGCGCAGGCCTGGTCGTACCGGCATGCCGACGCGTTCTCGGCGACGCTCGCGCGCATCATCGGCATCCCGCAGCCGGCCGCGAAGCTGCAGTTCGAACGACGCCGCACGCGCTGGCAGCCGATCGACGCTACCGTGATCGCCGAGCAGCAGCGCACGGCCGACTTCTACCTGAAGGCCGGTTTGCTGCGCCAGCCGCTCGACGTGCGTCCGACGTTCGATCGCGGCTTTCCGCTGCCGGCCTGACGAAGAGGCACCAACGTGTCACGGAGCGATCTGGCACAATCGCGCTTTGACTTTCCCCGTCGGTCGAAGCCAGCACCATGCCAGCCATCAGCGAACTTTTCGTCTACCCGATCAAATCCTGCGGCGGCATCGCGCTGCGCCGCGCGCTGCTGCTCGACACCGGGCTCGCATACGACCGTCACTGGATGGTGACCGACCCGGCCGGCGAGATGATCACGCAGCGCACGCATCCGCGCCTCGCGCTCGTGCAGCCCGCATTCGACGGCGACGCGCTGGTGCTGAACGCGCCCGGCATGCCCGAGCTGCGCACGCCGCTCGACGGCGAAGCGTCGGCGCAAACGCCGAAGATGGCGGCGACCGTCTGGCGCGACACCGTCGACGCGATCGACACCGGCGCCGCCACCGCCGCCTGGTTCAGCGAATTCCTCGGCATGCCGGCGAAGCTCGCGCGCTTCGCGCCCGATGCGCGGCGCGCGTGCAACCGCAAATGGACCGGCGAGCTCGACGCATCGACCCGCTTCGCCGACGGCTACCCGCTGCTCGTGATCGGCCAGGCATCGCTCGACGACCTGAACGCGCGCCTCGTCGCGAAGGGCGCGCCGGCGATTCCGATGGACCGCTTCCGTCCGAACCTCGTCGTGTCGGGCATCGACGCGTTCGAAGAGGATTACATCGAGCACCTCGACGCCGACGGCGACACGCCGGTGCGGCTGCGCCTCGTGAAGCTGTGCACGCGCTGCCCGGTGCCGACGATCGACCAGCGCACCGGCGCGCCCGATCCCGCATGGCCGCACGAGCCGACCGACACGCTGCAAACCTACCGTGCGAACCCGAATTTCGACGGCGCGCTGACGTTCGGCAACAACGCGATCGTCGTGCGCGGCGCGGGGCGTTTTCTCGAAGTCGGGCAGGCGCTCGAAGCGGAAATCGGGTTCGGCGACTGAAGGCGGATGCTGCCCGGCGGGCCCCCGCTACGCCACCTCACGCAGCACGGGCAGCGTCACGGTGACGATCAACCCGCCGCCCGCCGCATCGCCCAGCTCCACCCTCCCCTGATGCACCCGCGCGATCTCTCTCACGATCGACAGCCCGAGCCCCGTGCCTTCGACGGTCTGCGTCTTGCTGCCGCGATGGAACCGCTCGAACACCGCATCGCGTTCTTCCGCCGGAATCCCCGGCCCGTTGTCGATCACGTCGAGCCGCGCGTGCTCATCGTCGCGCGACACGCGCACGGTGATCACCGCATGGTCGCCCGCATAGCGGATCGCGTTGTCGATCAGATTGCCGACCATCTCGCCGAGCAGATCGGGCTGCCCCAGCACGCCCACGTCCGCCTCGTGCTCGAAGCCGAGATCGATGTCGCGCGCGCGGGCCACCGGCGACCAGTCGAGCGTCACGCTGCGCGCGAGCCGGTGCAGCGCGACCGGCTGGTGCGCGACCGCGTGCCCGCTGTCCGAATCGAGCCGCGACAGCGACAGCAGTTGCTGGACGATCTTCGCCGCCTGCCGCACCGCGCCGTTCACGCGCCGCAGATGGACGTTCACGCGCGGCTGCTCGGCGGGCCGCAGCGCCAGCTCGACGCCCGCCTGCACGGCCGCGAGCGGCGTCTTCAACTGGTGCGCGGCGTCCGCGAAGAAGCGCCGCCGCGCGACCTGCATGCGCTGCGTGCGGCCGATGTACTGGTTGATCGAATCGACGAGCGGCGCGAGCTCGCTCGGCATCCCGCCGGTGTCGAGCGGCGTCGGATCGTCCTCGGCGCGCGCGGCGACCGTCGCCGACAGCCGGTTCAGCGGCCGCAGCCCGCGCCCGACGCCGAGCCATACGATGCCGAGCGCGAGCACGACGAGCAGCCCTTCCTGCAGCAGCGAGCCCATCAGGATCTCGCGCGCGAGCGCCTGGCGCGCCTCGATCGTCTCGCCGACCATCACCCACACGATGCGCGACTGCGCGCTCGGCACGTCGTGCACCGGCAGCCGCAACGCCGCCATCCGCAGCCGCTCGCCGCGATAGACCGCATCGTAGTAGCGCGTGACGAACAGCGCGCCGTCGCCCACGTCGCGCCCCCGCGGCAGCGGCAGGTCGGGGTAGCCCGTCACCGCGCGGCCGCCGTCCTCGCGGATCAGGTAGAAGATCTTGCCGCCGTCGCTCGATTCGAGCATCTCGAGCGCGAGATACGGCAGGTCGACCTCGATCTCGCCCTGGTTGAGCCGCACGCCTTCGCGGATCGACTTCAGCGACGACGACAGCGTGCGGTCGAACGCGACGTGCGCGGCGCTCATCGCGCGCTGGTAGGTGAGCCACGAATCGAGCGCGAGCAGGCCGAGCAGCGGCAGCAGCAGCCACAGCGCGACCTGCGTCCGCAGGTTCGGCCGCGTCATTCAGCCTTCGCCTCGAGCAGATAGCCAAGCCCGCGCAGCGTGACGATCGCGACGCCGCTGTTCTCGAGCTTCTTCCGCAGCCGGTACACGTAGATCTCGATCGCGTCCGCGTTGACCGACTCGTCGAGCCCGAAGATCTTCTCCGACAGCGTCTCCTTGTTGATCGCGCGGCCGTTGCGCAGGATCAGCACCTCGAGCACCGAGCGCTCGCGCGGCGTGAGCGGCAGCGCGTCGCCGGCCAGGCGGAAGCTGCGGTCGACGCTGTCGAACGCGAGCGGCCCGCATTCGACCTTCGAATGCTCGTGCCCGAGGCTGCGCCGGATCAGCGCGCGGGCGCGCGCCTCCAGCTCGGTCAGCTCGAACGGTTTCGCGAGATAGTCGTCGGCGCCGAGATCGAGCCCCTTCACGCGGTCCTCCACCGACCCGTGCGCGGTGAGGATCAGCACCGGCACCGGATTGCGCCGCGCGCGCAGCCGCCGCAGCACTTCGAGCCCGTCGAGCTTCGGCAGCCCCAGGTCGAGGATCACCAGCGCGTAATCCTGCGTGCGCAGCACGTGGTCCGCCGCCTCGCCGTCCGCCATGTGATCGACCGCGAAGCGCGCGGCGGCCAGCGCGTCGGACAGCGACTGCGCCAGGATCGGGTTGTCTTCGACGAGCAGCACACGCATCTGGATTCCTGTCAGGCAAACGTCAGGCCGCTACATTACATGATCCTTTCCGCCGTGACGCCTCTCGGAAACACCGGTATCGCGCGTCAGCCGGCCGCCTCCGCCTTCTCCGCGCCGGCGCCGCCGGCCGGCCCGGCGCTGCGCTCGCGCAGGCCGACGACCACGCCCAGGAACGCGACGCTCGCGCAGACGGTCACCGCGATCATCGGGCGGGCGGTGCCGTCCGACCACCACGCCAGCACGCCGCCGCACCCGGCGGCGATCGCCATCTGGATGAAGAAGAACAGCCCGGACGCCGTGCCGGCGATCGTCGTGTAAGGCTGCATCACCGCGAACTGGCAGGCCGGAATCGCGATCCCGACCGCGACCATCACGAACGACATCGGCACGACGATGGCCGCGGCGGACGCGGGCGCGACGGCGCCGCCGGCCCACAGCATGACGGCCCCGGCCACGTTGATGCAGGCCGCCGCCGCGATCACGGAATCGGCTTTCCATCGGCCGCTGCTGCGCCGGAACACGCTCGATCCGATCAGATACCCGAGCACGGTCAGGCCGAAGATCGCGGCATAGACCGGGCCGGACACGCCCATCTGCCGCTGGAACAGCGCCGACGATTCAGCGATGAACGGAAAGTAGGTGCAGTAGACGAGACTGATCGCCAGCGAGTAGCGCAGAAAGCGGCGCTCGCGGAGCAGCCCGGCGTAGGTCCGCAGCAGCCCCGGGCCCGGCGCCGGGCGCGTGTCGCGTTCGCGGGTCTCGGGCAGATGGCGCAGCACCATCGCCGTCGCGACGAGCCCCCCTGCCGCGAGCCACGCGAACACGCCGCGCCAGCCGAACCATTCGGCGACCGCGCTCCCGGCCAGCGGCGCGATCACCGGCGACAGCGCCATGCCCGCCGAGATGCGGCTGAGCATCGTCGCCTGCAGCGCGGTCGGAAAGCGCTCGCGCACGATCACGCGCCCGATCACCGTGCCGCTGCAGCCGCCCAGCGCCTGGAAGATGCGCGCGCAGACGAGCGCCGGGATGCTCGTCGACAACGCGCACGCGACGCTCGCGGCCACGTAGAGGCACAGGCCGCCGAGCAGGACGGGACGGCGGCCGTACCGATCCGACAACGGCCCCGACACCAGCATCGACAGCGCATAGCCGGCCATGTACAGGGTCAGCGTGAGCTGCATCTGGGCATCGGTGCCGTGCAGCGCGTCCGCCATCGCGGGCAGCGACGGCAGGTAGGCGTCGATCGTCACGCGCGGCAGGCAGACGACGAGCATCAACAGGAGCAACCAGCCCCACTGGGGCAACGAGCGGGCCTTCATACGGCGTATCCATCTCCAGCAGTTTCGGAATGTCACCGGCAAGAATCTAGGAGGAAAGTGATATAAGCTGAAGGGCCATTAATTCGAACTCTGACTGGACCACTATGACGCGAGGCAAAGCCGCGATTCCGCTCGATCTGCCGTGCCCGCCCGGGCTGTCGACGCAAAGCCCGCAGTCGAAGCAGGAGTGCATTGCCGACGCGCTGCGCGACGCGATCCTGAAACGCCTGCTGGCCGGCGACAGTCCGCTGCCGTCCAGCCGGACCCTCGCCGCGCGCTGGGGCGTGGCGCGGGGCACGGTCGAAGCGGCCTACGACCGGTTGTGCGCCGAGGGCTACATCGCGCGGACGCAAGGGTCCGGGTCGCGGGTGTGCGCGGTGGTGCCGGACAGCTATCTGCGCGCGTCCGCGCAGTCGCGGGAGAGCGGCCCCCGCCCCTCCGTCGCGGCCCCCGAGCCGGCAGCAGCGCCCGACACGGCCGCGCCGGAACATGCGGTGCGCCCGGGCGTGCCGTTCATCGCACGGCTCGCCGATCCCGACCTGCTGCCGATGCAGCAATGGAAGAAGACCGTCGGGGCGAGCCTGCTTGCGGCCACGGCGAGCGACCTCGGTTCGACGCCGTCGCAAGGCATCGAAAGCCTGCGCGCCGAAATCGCCGGCTACCTGCGCGAATACCGCGGCATCGCTTGCGGGCCCGACGACATCTTCATCACGACCGGCATCCGGCATTCGATCGATCTCGTCGCGCGCACCGTGCTCTCGCCCGGCAGCACGGTGCTGATGGAAGATCCCGGCTACGCGTCGGCGTGGCAGATCTTCACGATGGCGGGCGCGACCGTGATCGACGTGCCGGTCGACCGCGAGGGGATCGAGACGGCCGCGCTGGACCGGCATCCCGAAGCGCGCGCCGCTTACGTGACGCCCGCGCATCAGGCGCCGCTCGGCGTCACGATGTCGGTGTCCCGCCGGCTCGAACTGCTCGACTGGGCGCAGCGCAATCGGGCGTGGATCATCGAGGACGACTACGACGGCGAGTTCGGCTACCAGGCCGCGCCGCTTCCCGCGCTGAAGTCGCTCGACGCGTGCGATCGCGTGATCTACTGCGGCTCGTTCAACAAGACGCTGTTCTCCGGGCTGCGCGTCGGCTTCATGGTCGTGCCGGCGGAACTGCGGCCGGCGCTGTCGGCCGTGTGGCGCGTGACCGCGCGCGCCGTCGGCGTGGCGCCGCAGCTCGCGCTGGCGCGCTTCATCGAAGGCGGCGAGTTCGCGAAGCACCTGCGCGCGAGCCGTCACGCGTACCGCCATCGACGCGACCTCGTGCTGGAGCAACTGGCGAAACACGGCAATGGGCAGTACACGGTGTCGGGCGAGCACGCGGGCTTTCATTTCGTGCTGTGGCTGCCGCCCGGCATGGACGACGCGTCGTACGTCGCGCGGGCCCAGGCGGCCGGCGTGTCGCTGCAGCCGATCCGCAGCTTTTGCCGCAGTGCCGAGCTCGCGGCGGGCGTGATCGTCGGCTACGCGGCGTTGACCGCCGCGCACGCGCGGCATGGCGGCCGGCTCCTCGGCAAGCTGCTGGCGCCGACCTCGGGAAATCCATGACACAAACCGCGCCATTGTGAACAGAAATGAAAGCGGGCTGAAAGTGCGCCGCAATTACCATCCGCGTCACTCGAACAACACAGACGCGCAATTGGAGGAAGACATGCCGTTCGCACCGAAGCACCTCGCCGCCATCCTGTCGATCGTCGCCGGCGCCGCCTGGGCGCAGGTTCCGGCCGGATACCCGGGCAACTACCAGGGCGTCGTCGACGCCGCGAAGAAGGAAGGCAGGCTGATCGTCTATTCGACGACCGACACGGGCCTCGTGCGCCCGCTGATCAAGGACTTCGAAAGCCTGTACGGAATCAAGGTCGAATACAACGACATGAACAGCACCGAGCTGTACAACCGCTACATCAGCGAGAACGCGGCGAACGGCACCAGCGCCGACGTGCTGTGGAGCTCGGCGATGGACCTGCAGGTCAAGCTCGTCAACGACGGCCTGATGGCGTCGTACGATTCCCCCGAAAGCACGCACGTGCCGCAATGGGCGCAATACCAGAAGCAGGCGTACGGCACCACGTTCGAGCCGCTCGCGATCGTCTACAACAAGCGGCTGATTCCCGACGGCGAAGTGCCGAAGACCCGCGCGGACCTGATCAAGCTGCTCGCCGCGCAGCCGGACAGGTTCAAGGGCAAGGTCACGACCTACGACATCGAGAAGTCGGGCGTCGGCTTCAATGCGCTCACGCAGGACGCGCACCTGAACGAGAAGGTCACGTGGGAGCTCGTGAAGGCGATGGGCGCGACCGGCCCGAAGCTGCAGTCGAGCACCGGCGCGATGATGGAGCGGATCTCGTCCGGCGAGAACCTGGTCGGCTACAACATCATCGGCTCGTATGCATATGCGAAGGCGAAGAAGGACAAGTCGATCGGCTACGTGTTTCCGAAGGACTACACGCAGGTCGTGAGCCGCCTCGCGACGATCTCGAAGAAGGCGAAGAGCCCGAACGCCGCGAAGCTGTGGGTCGACTACCTGCTGTCGCAGCGCGGCCAGACGCTGATCGCGAACCAGGCGAACCTGTATGCGATCCGCGCGGACGTGACGGGCGAGACGTCCGCCGCGAGCCTCACGAAGGAGCTCGGCGATTCGCTGAAGCCGATCCAGATCGGCACCGGCCTGCTCGTCTACCTCGACCAGTCGAAGCGCCTCGCGTTCCTCAAGCAGTGGCAGCAGTCGATCAAGCGCTGATCGCCGCATAGCGCGTCGCCCGCGCCGCGGGCGACGCCACCTCCCCTTTCCGACGACTCTCTTGATGCGGCCCGCGGGCCGCAGGGGCGAACTCATGCTTTCAACCAGCACCTCCGGCACCCCGCCGGCCGTGCCGCAGACCGGCGGCGGCGCGATTCCCGCGCTGCGCGCCAGCAGCCTGCAGCCGCTCGCCGGCATGCTGCGCTGGATCGTCATCGCGGTGCTGACCCTCGCGGTCGCGCTGCCGCTCGGCTTCATCCTGTTCCAGAGCCTGTTGTCCGCGCCGTTCTTCGACGCGAACCGCACGCTCGGCGTCGACGGCTTCCGCTTCATCTTCAGCGATCCCGACTTCTGGTCGGCCGTGAAGAACTCGTTCATCATCGCCGGCGGGATGCTGTTCATCTCGATCCCGCTCGGCGGCATCCTCGCGTTCCTGATGGTGCGCACCGACCTGCCCGGCCGCCGCTGGCTCGAACCGCTCCTGCTCACGCCGGTGTTCGTGTCGCCGATGGTGCTCGCGTTCGGCTACGTGGTCGCGGTCGGCCCGGTCGGCTTCTACTCGGTGTGGTTCAAGGAGCTGTTCGGCGCCGCATCCGTGCCCTGGAACGTCTATTCGATCTTCGCGATCACGCTGATCGTCGGCCTTACGCACGTGCCGCACGTGTACCTGTATTCGTCGGCCGCGCTGCGCAATCTCGGCTCCGACGTCGAGGAAGCGGCGCGCGTGACCGGCGCGCGGCCGTTTCGCGTCGCGCTCGACGTGAGCCTGCCGATGACGATGCCCGCGCTGCTGTTCGCCGGCGTGCTGGTGTTCTTCCTCGGCTTCGAGGTGTTCGGGCTGCCGCTCGTGCTCGGCGACCCGGAAGGCCATCTCGTGCTCGCGACCTACCTCTACAAGCTGACCAACAAGCTCGGCGTGCCGTCGTATCACCTGATGGCGGCGGTCGCGGTGTGCATCGTCGCGATCACGTTCCCGCTCGTGCTGCTGCAGCGCCGGCTGCTGAAGACCGCGAACCGCTTCGTCACCGTGAAGGGCAAGGCCGGCCGCACGACCGTGCTGCCGCTCGGCGTGTGGCGCTGGGTCGCGCTCGCGATCGTCGCCGCGTGGCTCGCGCTGACCGTGATCGTGCCGATCTCCGGCATCGTGCTGCGTGCGTTCGTGACCAACTGGGGCGAAGGCGTCGCGCTCGCCGAGGTGCTGACGCTCGCGAACTTCGTCGAGCTGTTCGAGCAGGACAACCTCGTGCGCGCGATCGTCAACACGCTCGGCATCGGCGTGATCGGCGGCGCAATCGCGATCGGCTTCTACTCGCTCGTCGCGTTCGCCGGCCACCGCCGCCACGACTGGGCGACGAAGCTGCTCGACTACCTCGTGCTGCTGCCGCGCGCGGTGCCGGGCCTGCTCGCCGGTCTTGCGTTCCTGTGGATCTTCCTGTTCGTGCCGGGGCTGCGCGAACTGAAGAACTCGATGTGGAGCATCTGGATCGCGTACACGGTCGTGTGGCTCGCGTACGGGATGCGCCTGATCCAGAGCGCGCTGCTGCAGGTCGGGCCGGAGCTCGAGGAAGCCGGGCGCAGCGTCGGCGCGACGCGCGGGCGCGTGTCGCTCGACGTGACGCTGCCGCTCGTGCGCTTCGGCCTGCTCGCCGCGTGGCTGCTGATCTTCATGATCTTCGAGCGCGAATACTCGACCGCCGTCTACCTGCTGTCGCCCGGCACCGAAGTGATCGGCGCGCTGCTCGTGTCGCTGTGGGCGACCGGCGCCGTCGACCAGGTCGCCGCGCTCTCTGTCATCAACATCGCGATGGTCGGCGCCGGTCTCGGCGTGGCCCTGCGCTTCGGAGTGAAACTTCATGGATAAGCTCATCGTCGACGATCTGCATCTGAGCTACGGCGCGAACCCGATCCTCAAGGGCGTGTCGTTCGAACTCAAGGCCGGCGAGGTCGTGTGCCTGCTCGGCGCGTCCGGCAGCGGCAAGACCACGCTGCTGCGCGCGGTCGCGGGCCTCGAGCAGCCGTCCGGCGGCCGCATCCAGCTCGACGACCGGGTGTTCTTCGACGGTGCGCAACGCGTCGACCTGCCGGTCGAGCAGCGCTCGCTCGGGCTCGTGTTCCAGTCGTACGCGCTGTGGCCGCACCGCACCGTCGCCGACAACGTCGGCTACGGGCTGAAGCTGCGCCGCGTCGCACCCGCCGAGCAGAAGCGCCGCGTGCAGAGCGCGCTCGACCAGCTCGGCCTCGGCCATCTCGCCGAGCGCTATCCGCACCAGCTTTCCGGCGGCCAGCAGCAACGCGTCGCGATCGCACGCGCGCTCGTCTACAACCCGCCGGTGATCCTGCTCGACGAGCCGCTGTCGAACCTCGACGCGAAGCTGCGCGAGGAAGCGCGCGCATGGCTGCGCGAGCTGATCGTGTCGCTCGGGCTGTCGGCGCTCTGCGTCACGCACGACCAGACCGAGGCGATGGCGATGTCCGACCGCATCCTGCTGCTGCGCAACGGCCGCATCGAACAGGAAGGCACGCCCGCCGAGCTGTACGGCGCGCCGCGCTCGCTGTACACGGCCGAATTCATGGGCAGCAACAACCGGATCGATGCGCGCGTGACGGCGGTCGACGGCGCGTGCGTGACGCTCGCCGGCGACGGCTGGCAGCTGCGCGCGCTCGCCCGCGACACGCTCGCACCCGGCCAGGACGCGCAGGCGGTGATCCGCCTCGAGCGCGTGCAAGTCGCCGACGGCCCCGGCGCGAACCGGCTGCAGGCCGACCTCGTCACGTCGATGTATCTCGGCGACCGCTGGGAATACCTGTTCCATTGCGGCGACCTGCGCCTGCGCGCGTTCGGCCACGTGCCGCGCGCGGCCGGCAAGCACTGGCTCGAATTCCCGACCAACGACTGCTGGGCGTTCGCGAAAGCGGGCTGACCCGCGCGGCGGCCGACCTCGGCGGATGTCGCCCGGCATCCGCCGAGGCGCCGTGCGCGCCACGATTTCCCTCACCCACAATAACCAAGGAGACACCGTCAATGAAGTCTTGCGCAGCACGTTCCTTTCGCACAGTAGTACTAACCGGATCGGCCGCAGCCGCGTGCGTCGCCGCGCCCGCCGCCTACGCGCAGTCGTCGGTCACGATCTACGGGATCATGGACGCCGGCATCGAATTCGCGAATCATGCCGCTCCCGAAGGCGGCAATGCGTTCAAGCTGAAGTCCGGCAACAAGAACACGTCGCGCTGGGGCCTGCGCGGCGTCGAGGATCTCGGCGGCGGGCTGAAGGCCGTGTTCCGTCTGGAAAGCGGGATCGACCTCGCGAACGGCGCGTTCGACGACGGCCCGGATTCGATCTTCGCGCGCCGCGCGACCGTCGGCCTGAAAGGCAAATGGGGCGAGCTCACGCTGGGCCGCAACTTCACCGTCACCTACGACTACATGCTGCCGTTCGACCCGATGGGCTACGCGCAGAACTACTCGTGGGCGACTTCGTCGACGGCGACCGGCGGCCGCAAGGACGGCCTGTTCACGCGCTCGTCGAACGCGGTGCGCTACGACGGCGAATACGCGGGCTTCAAGTTCGGCGCGATGTACGGGTTCGGCAACGTGGCCGGCAGCGTGAAGACCAGCTCGAAGTACGACTTCGCGCTCGGCTACGAGAAGGGGCCGTTCGCCGCGGTCGTCACGTTCGACCGGCAGAACGGCGCGGCCGATAGCATCACGCCGGCCGATCCCGTGAACTACATTCAGGGCATCCACGCGGGCCTGAGCTACGACTTCGGCAACCTGAAGACGATGGCCGGCTACCGCAATTACAAGCGCACGTTCCGCACCGCGGCGGCGAACCAGTTGAGCGACATGTACTGGGTCGGCGGGTCGTACCAGTTCACGCCGGCGTTCTCGCTGATCGCGGCCGTGTATCACCAGAACATCAAGGGCGGCACCGATGCCGATCCGACGCTGGTCTCGGTGCGGGCCAACTACGCGCTGTCCAAGCGCACGGTGCTGTACGCGTCCGGCGGCTTCGCGATCGCACAGCACGGGCAGAAGGTGGGCGTGTCGCGCGATTTCGCGGGATATGGCACCACGCAGGTCGGGGCGACGGTGGGGATTCAGCAGCGCTTCTGAGCATGACGGCGCAGCCGGTCGGCAGCATCGCGAACCGGCTGCGCCGCTTCGTCACGCGTCCCTACGCATCACGAACACCGGACGGACGAGCGCGTTCACGTCATCCCAATACCGGTCGACATCCGCCAGCGGGACGGCTTGCACGTCGATATGCAGGCTCGCCGGCTCGACCGCGTCGAACACCGCACGCGCCGCGTCCAGCAGGCGCGGCAGCGCAATGCTCCCGATCCCGCTGCCCATCAGCGTGATCGCGGTCGCGCGCAGCACCGCGCCGGGCAGCGGCACCTCCGCGCCGCCGATCGAGCCAATCTGCACGAAGCGCAGCGGCCGGCCTTCCGGCGTCGCCTTCGCCGCCGTCACCAGCAGCGCCCGCGCGCTCGCGCCCCACAGATAATCGAGTACGACGTCCACGCCCGTGCGGAAGTGCGGCTCCAGCGCGCGCGCCAGATGCGCGTCGTCCTGCTGCAGCGACACCACGGCGTCCGCGCCGGCCGATTGCAACGCCGCCAGCACCGCCGCATTGCGTCCTGTGGCGATCACCTTCGCCGCGCCCAGGTGCTTCGCGATCCGCACGGCCAGCCGCCCGGACGCGCCGGTCGCGCCGTTGACCAGCACGGTCTCCCCGGCCGCGAGGCGCGCCCGCTCGGTCAGCGCGGCCCATGACGACATCCCCGGAATCGCGATCGCGGCGGCCGTGACGTCGTCGAGCGCGTCGGGCAGCGGCACGCATTGCGCGTCGGGCACGACCGTGCGCTCGGCCATCGCGCCGAACGGCGCGAGCGGCCCGAAGAAATAGACGCGCCGGCCGTCTTCGAGGCGCCCCGTGCCATCGACGCCCGCGACGAACGGAAAGCCGCCCGTCGACGAATAGTGCGAACCGGACGCGCGGGCCTGCGCGAGCCGGCTCAGTGCGGACGCGGTCACGTCGATCAGCCGGTGGCCGGGCAACGCGTGCGGCGATTCGAACTCGGCATGAACGGGGCGCGCGCCCGCCCCGTTGACGACTGCTGCTTTCATGGGTGCTCCTTCAGATGACCCGCGCCATCACCGCGCATCGACCCACGCCCGCAACGCGGCGTCGCGGATCTCGAACACGTCGAACAGCCCGAGCGCGCGCAGCGCCGGCAGCACGTCGGCGGCATCGGCCGCCGCGCGGGAGCGCTCGGCCTCGTCCGCATGCGGGTCGGTGAGCACCCGCGCATTCGCGAGAAAGGCGCCCACGCTGCCCTTGCGGATCGTCGTGCCGTTGAGGTCGAGCTGATTGAGGTGGTCGGGAAGCATTTCGTCGGCTCGCATCGCGCGGCCCTCCTGAAGTGTTGAACGAGCACCCAGTGTACGGATGCGAACACGGCCGAACTCCGGTATAAATGCCATTCGATACCGAATTCCAGCCATGCCTGACGATCCGCTTCTTCCCGCCGGCCTCGTGAAGTCTTCCGACGGCCCGTTCGTCGCCGCCGCCGAGCTGACGCAGCGCGCCGCACGCGTGACCGCGCCGCATCGCCACGCGCGCGGCCAACTGGTCGGCGCGCTGACCGGCTTGCTGTCGCTCGGCCTCGACGACCAGGACTGGGTCGTGCCGGCCGTTCATGCAATCTGGATTCCGCCGCATTGCGTGCATTCGCTGCGCTCGTTCGGGCCGTTCTCCGGCTGGAGCGTGTTCGTTGCGGAGCCGCGCTGCGAATCGCTGCCGCAGGCGCCGCACGCGATCCGCACCTCCGCGCTGTTGCGCGAGGCGGTACGGCGCGCGGCAAGCTGGCGCGGCGGCACGCTCGACGCGGCGCAAACGCGCGTGGCGGAAGTGATCCTCGACGAGATCGCGGCATCACCACCGGTCACGCTCGGCCTGCCGCGCCCGCGCGATCCGCGGGTCGGACGGATCACCGACGCGTTGAGCGCCGATCTCGCGGACAACCGCCGTCTCGAGGAATGGGCCGCGTGGGCAGGCATCGCGCCGCGCACGCTGAGCCGGCGCTTCGTCGCCGAAACGGGGCTGACGTTCGCGCAGTGGCGCCAGCAGGCGCGGCTGCTGCGCGCGTTGGAGAAGGTGGCCGACGGCATGCCGGTGACGACGATCGCGCTCGATCTCGGCTACGACAACGTGAGCGCGTTCATCGACATGTTCCGGCGCGCGTTGGGGACGACGCCGGGGCGGTATATGGAAGCCGGACACGACGGACGCCGGGGCGACGCCGCGTAGCGCGTCATTGCGCGCTCACATGCACGCATCGACGGTGGCGACATTCGATTCGCCGCGCCTTCAATACGTGCCGTCGCCCTGCTTCGCGGCGTCGGACGGTTTCCCCTTGAACCGCGCCGCCAACCGCTCCGCACTTCTCGCCAGCAGCGTCGTGTCGACCCCCACCGCGACGAACAACGCCCCCGCTTCGAGATACCGCCGCGCCGCCGCCTCATCGGCGTTGAGAATCCCCGGCGCGTTGCCGGCCGCCTTGATCGCGCGGATCGCATGATCGATCGCCGCCTGCACGTCCGGATGCCCCGGATTGCCGAGATGCCCGAGATCCGCCGCGAGGTCGGCCGGGCCGATGAATACGCCGTCCACGCCCTCCACCCGCGCGATCGCGTCGATCGCGTCGAGCCCCGCGCGCGTCTCGACCTGCACGAGCACCGCCATTTCACCGTTCGCGCGCGGCAGGTAGTCGCCGACGCGATTCCAGCGCGACGCCCGCGCCAGCGCGCTGCCGACGCCGCGGATGCCCTCCGGCGGATAGCGAGTCGCCGCCACTGCCGCGCGCGCCTCGGCGGCGCTCTGCACCATCGGCACGAGCAGCGTCTGCGCGCCGAGATCGAGCACCTGCTTGACGATCACCGGGTCGTTCCACGGCACGCGCACGACCGGATGCGACGGATACGGCGCGATCGCCTGCAATTGCGCGAGGATCGTCGGCACCGTGTTCGGCGCGTGCTCGCCGTCGATCAACAGCCAGTCGAAGCCGGCGCCCGCGACGATTTCGGCACTGTACGGACTGGCGAGACCGAGCCACAGCCCGATCTGCGCGTCGCCACGCGCGAGCGCGGCCTTGAAGGGATTCGATGGCATCTTCATCACGCGTCACCCGAAATGGCATTGAATGGTGCCGAGCGGACCGTAGTCGACGCTGAACGTGTCGCCGGAGCGCGCCGCGCACGGCCGCGTGAACGACCCGCCGAGCACGATCTGCCCGGGCTCCAGCGCGACGTCGAAGCGCGCGAGCCGGTTCGCGAGCCACACGACGCCGTTGGCCGGATGGTTCAGCACGCCGGCCGCGACGCCGGTTTCCTCGACCACGCCGTTGCGCGACATGATCGCCGCGACCCAGCGCAGGTCGACGTCGGCCGGCCGCACGGGCCGCCCGCCGATCACGACGCCGGCGTTCGCCGCGTTGTCTGCGATCGTGTCGAACACCTTGCGCGGGCGCTGCGTATCGGGGTCGATCGACTGGCTGCGCGCGTCGATGATCTCGAGCGCGGGCACGACGTAATCCACCGCGTCGTATACGTCGAAGATCGTGCAGTTCGGCCCGCTCAGGCGCTTGCCGAGCACGAACGCGAGCTCGACCTCGACGCGCGGCACGATGAAGCGCTGGGTCGGGATCGTGCCGCCATCCTCGAAGAACATGTCGTCGAGCAGCGCGCCGTAGTCGGGCTCGTCGATCTGCGACGTGTTCTGCATCGCCTTCGACGTGAGGCCGATCTTGTGGCCCTTCAGCACGCGGCCCTCCGCGAGCTTGAGGCTCACCCACGCGCGCTGGATCGCATACGCGTCGTCGATCGTGATGTCCGGATAGTCGAGCGAGATCTGGCGGATCTGCTTGCGTTCGCGTTCGGCGTCGTGCAGGCGCCGCGCGAGCAGGTCGATGGTCGCGGTATCGAACATGGTCGGGTCGGTAATGGGATTCAGCCGGCCCGCTTGTAGCGGGCATGGATGTTGTTGTGCTTGTACGAGCCGCTCTCGCTGAACTCGGCCAGCTCCATCGACAGCGCAAGATAGCGCTTCGCGTACAGCTCGGCGAAATGCGCGTTGATCGCGTCGAACAGCGCGTCGCACGCGGCTTTTTTCACTTCATCGCTGCGGCCCGCGCCGATCTTCAGCGTCACGTGGACGAACGCATCGTCCCCGGCGCCGTCCGCGACGCAATAGTCGCGCAGCTCGATCGCGCGCGAGCGGATGCCGCCGGTCGGAAACACGCCGCCCTGCGCGATCAGCGTCGCGTTGATCGTGCGCAGCAGCGCGGGGATGCGCGCGTCGTCGCGGATGTTCGCGGTGTACTCGACGACGATGTGTGGCATGACGATTCTCCTGTCAGATCTGTCAGATGCACGGCGTGGCGGTGCTCAGGGCAACGGAAAGATCGCGTTGATCTGCCCGGTGCCCGAGCTCGCGAAGTAGTCGGTGACGATTTCGACGGGCTTGTCGTAGCGATCCCAGCCGAGCAGGCCGAGCAGCATCGCGGTGTCGTGCATCCCGCCTTCGCCGAAGCAGTGCTGGCTGTACTCGGGCAGCATCTTGCAGAAGGTCGCGAAATCGCCCTGCTTCCACAATTCAACGACCCGCAGGTCGACCTGCCGGAAGAACTCGCGGCTGATCTGGTGGATCGATTCCTCGGGGCTGCCGTTGTCGTTGAAGCGATGCGACAGCGACCCGCTCGCGAGGAACGCGACGTTCGCATCGCTCTTCTCGATCGCTTCGAGCAGCGCTTCGCCGAAGCGGCGGCTCTCGTCGAGCGTGT
Organism: Burkholderia sp. MSHR3999; assembly: GCF_000833595.1. Classification (NCBI taxonomy): domain Bacteria; kingdom Pseudomonadati; phylum Pseudomonadota; class Betaproteobacteria; order Burkholderiales; family Burkholderiaceae; genus Burkholderia; species Burkholderia sp. MSHR3999. The sequence continues at coordinate 1,164,372 of NZ_JRFO01000007.1, read as the reverse complement.
GCCACATGCACCAGCCGGCGATCGACACGACCTTGAAATGCTGGTCGGCGTTCATGTAGCGCATCGGCACGAGCGTGCCGTATTCGAGTTCGAGGCTGTCGATCTCGTGCGCGCGCGTCGCGATGCCGCGCGCGGTCGCGGTTTCCGCGATCAGCCGGCCGAGCGCCGGATTGCCCGGATACGCGTAGGCCATGTCGCGGATGAAATGCGGCAGCTCGTTGCTCGTGTAGACGCCGGAAAACCGCGCGTTGCAGTTCACGTGATACCCGGCGTTGACGAGCCAGTGGACGTCGGACACGACGATCGTGTCGACGCCGAGCGCGCGGCAGCGCTCGCCGATCAGCTGATGGCCGCGGATCGCTTCCGCTCGGCAGCCGTGATGCCTGCCCGGCAGCTCCGACAGGTACATCGACGGCACGTGCGTGATCTTTGCGGCGAGGGACAGTTTGCCCATCGTGAGTCTCCGTCAGTCTGCGTCTCGTTCTTTCTCGCGCCGCTTACACGCCCCAGCGCGGAATGTGATGCGAACCCATCGAGATGCAGACGTTCTTGATCTCGGCGAACACTTCGAAGCTGTACTCGCCGCCCTCGCGCCCGGTGCCCGACTCCTTCACGCCGCCGAACGGCTGCCGCAGGTCGCGCACGTTCTGGCTGTTGACGAACACCATGCCGGCCTCGATGCCGCGCGCGAGGCGATGCACCTTGCCGACGTCCTGCGTCCAGATGTACGACGCAAGGCCGTAGCGCGTGGCGTTCGCGAGGCGCAGCCCTTCGTCCTCGTCGTCGAACGGAATCAGGCAGGCCACCGGGCCGAAGATCTCTTCCTGCGCGATGCGCATCCGGTTGTCGACGTCGGCGAACACGATCGGCCGCACGAAGTTGCCGCTGCGCAGGTGCGCGGGCAGGTTCGCCGGCTGGTCGGCGCCGCCCGCGACGAGCCGCGCGCCCTCCTGCTCGCCGATGCGGATGTAGCCCGTCACCTTCTCCCAGTGCGCGCGCGTGATCATCGCGCCGAGCTGCGTCGCCGGGTCGGCCGGATCGCCGACCACCAGATTGTTCGCGCGGCGCGCGAATTCCTGCACGAAGCGGTCGTAGATCGAACGCTGCACGAAGATCCGCGAGCCCGCGGTGCAGCGTTCGCCGTTGATCGAGAAGATCGTGAACAGCGACGCGTCGAGCGCGCGGTCGAAGTCCGCGTCGTCGAAGACCAGCACCGGCGACTTGCCGCCGAGCTCCATCGAATACTTCTTCAAGCCCGCGCGCTCGATGATCTTCTTGCCGGTGACCGTGCCGCCTGTAAACGACACCGCGCGCACGTCCGGATGCCGCACCAGTGCGTCGCCGGCGGTCGCGCCGTAGCCCTGCACGACGTTCAGCACGCCCGGCGGAATGCCCGCCTCGAGCGCGAGCCGGCCGAGCTGGTCGGCGGTCAGCGGCGACAGCTCGGACATCTTCAGCACCGCGGTATTGCCGAGCGCGAGACACGGCGCCGTCTTCCACGTCGCGGTCATGAACGGCACGTTCCACGGCGAGATCAGCGCGCACACGCCGACCGGCTGGTACAGCGTGTAGTTCAGCATCTGGTCGTCGACCGGATACGTGCGGCCGTTCATCTGCACGCACACTTGCGCGAAGAAATTGAAGTTCTCCGACGCGCGCGGAATCAGCTGCTTGCTGGTTTGCGCGATCGGCAGGCCCGTATCCTGCGTCTCCAGCGCCGCGAGCGCCGGCACGTTCCGCTCGATCAGCTCGCCGAGCCTGCGCATCAGCTTCGCGCGCTCCTTCGCGGGCGTGTTCGCCCATTTCGGGAACGCGGCCTTCGCCGCACGCACGGCCGCGTCGACTTCCGCTTCGCCGCCCGACGCGACGTCGGTGATGACTTCGCCGGTCGCCGGATTCAGCGTCGTGAACGTGTCGCGGCTTTCGACTTCGCGGCCGTCGATCCAGTGCTTGATGGTCATCTGCTCTCCTTGTGCGGCGGGCTCAGCCGGCGCGATAGTAGTCGTGTTCGGCGACGATCGTGTTCACGAGCCGGCCGACGCCTTCGATTTCGGTGACGACCTCGTCGCCCGGCTGCGTATCCGCAAGCCCTTCTGGCGTGCCGGTGAGGATCAGGTCGCCCGGCGACAGCGTCATGAAGCCGCTGATGTGCTCGATCAGCGCCGGCACGTCGAAGATCATGTCGCGCGTGCTGCCGCGCTGCGTCTCGCGGCCGTTCACCGTCGTACGCAAGGCCAGGCCGCCGGGGTCGCCGATCTCGTCGGGGCTGACGAGCCACGGCCCGAGCGGCGTGCAGGTGTCGCGGTTCTTCACGCGCAGGTTCGGGCGGTAGTAGTTCTCGAGGTAATCGCGGATCGCGTAGTCGTTCGCGACCGTGTAGCCGGCGACGTAGTCGAGCGCCTGCGCGCGGCGCACGCCCCGCGCGGGGCGGCCGATCACGACCGCCAGCTCGCACTCGTAATGCATGTGGGTCGCGTCGGCGGGCCGCACGGTGCGCGACCGGTGGCCGATGAACGTGTTCGGGCCCTTCAGGAAGATCAGCGGCTCGCTCGGCGCGTTGAACGCGAGCTCCTTCGCGTGGTCCGCGTAGTTCAGGCCGAGCGCGAACGTCGTGCGCGGCGCGACGGGCGGCAGCCAGGCCACCGCGCGCTCCTCGACGACCCGCCCCGTATCGAGGCGAATCAGGCCGTCGCCGGCCGGTTCGGCCGCATGCTGCGCGCCGTTGTAGATCACGCGTGCGGTTCTCATCGGGCCGCCTCCGCGATCAGCGCATGCCGCAACGTGCCGATGCCGTGCGCGGCGATCTCGATCCGGCTGCCCGGCTTCGCGCGCGGCGCGCCGCCCGCCACGCCGAGCAGCAGCACGTCGCCGGCATCGAACGACATGAATGCCGACACGTCGGCGATCAGTTGCCGCACCGGGCGGATCAGCGTCGCCGTCGACGCGGACTGCGCGACGTTGCCGTCGATCCGCACGGTCAGCCGGATCGCGTCGACGTCGTCGAACGCGCCGGGCGGGACGATCGCCGGGCCGAGCGGGCAGAACCCGTCGCGGCACTTGAAGCGCACGGCGGGACGGTAGTAGTCGGGATGCGGCACCGACACGTCGCTCGCGAGCGTGAAGCCGTGTACGTAGTCGAGCGCGCGGCCGGCCGCCACGCGGGTCGTGCGGCGGGCGAACACGACCGCGACCGACGCGCCGATCTCCAGCGCGTCGACGCCGGCCGGCACGACGACGGCCGCGCCGTCGGCCGCGTGGGTGTTGGCGGGCTTGATGTACAGGATCGGCGCCTGCGGCGGCCGCCCGTAAGGCGGCTGGCGCACCGCATCGCCGAGCGCGTCGAGCGCGGCGCGCTCGTTGAGCAGCGCACCGTAGACGGTCCCGATGGCGACCGGCAGCGGCGGCGCCGCGGCGGTCGTGCAAGACAGCTCCATGCGTCATTCCCCTGCCGCGCGTCGCGGCGCATCGTTAATATTTAACATCTTAAGTAAACAATCGGGCGGTGACAACCTCGATTACCCTGATACACGAAATTCGCCGCGACCGCCTGTTAAGATTGGCGCGTCCCCGTCCATCCCCTTCATTTCGATGAACCGTACGCTCGACCACCGCAATCTGGCCATGCTGCTGCTCGAGGCCCGCGAAACGCTGATGGGGCGGTTCCGCCCCATTCTCAAGGAATTCGCGTTGACCGAACAGCAATGGCGGATCATCCGCGTGCTCGACGGCGAGCCGTCGCACGCGCTCGAAGCGGGACAGATCGCGCGGCGCTGCTGCATCCTGAGCCCGAGCCTGACGGGCGTGCTCGAACGGATGGAGCGCGACGGCCTGATCAAGCGCACGCGCGCGCAGGAAGATCAGCGCAGGCTGCTCGTCAGCCTGACGCCGCAAAGCCGGAAGCTGGTCACGGAAATCGGCCCGCGCATCGACGAACAGTACCGGCTGCTCGAGGCGCGCTTCGGCCAGGATGCGCTCGACGACATCTACCGCGCGCTCGACCGGCTGATCGAGCTCGGCGACAGCGCGCCCTAAGCCCCAGCCCCGCGCGCGGGCTCAGGCCTCGCCGCGCATCAGCGCGGTGAGCGGCACGCCGCGCGACGTGCGCATGCATTCCTCGACGTAGTCGACGAACGGCAGCGGTTCGAAATCGATTTCGTCGCGCACGCGCCGGTTGTCGAACACGCGATCGACGGCCGCGAATTCCGCGAAGCGCCGCAGCGCCTTGCCGACCACCCGCTCGAGCGCCGGATCGGCGCGCCCCAGCACGTCGCGCACGACGAGCGGCAGCTCCGCCGCCGCGCACGCCGCGTAGCGCGGCGCGCCCGCCATCCCGGCCGCCTCGTCCATCGCCCGCACGATCTGCGCGACCATCGGCGCCTCGTCGCCCGCCGACACGTGATAGACGTCGTGCGAGAGCGCCGGCTTGACCGCCAGCAGCATCGTCGCGCGCGCGACGTCGTCGACCGACACGATGTCGATGCGCGTCATCGGCCGCGCCGTATAGCGACGCGCCGCGTGCGCGAGACGGAACACCCAGAACGAGTTCGGCGCGGGCCGCGTGCCGAGCACCGTATGCCCGACGACGTGCGACGGACGGACGACGACGAGCGGCAGCCCGAGCGTGCGCAGGCGCTGCTCGGTCTCGCGCTTGGCGCGCAGGTAGTCCGCCGCCAGCACGGCGCCCGCGAGCGCTGCGCCCGGATCCGCGGCGGCGTGTGCCGCGCCGGACGGCGCGTCCTCCAGCACCGTGCCGCCCCGGCCGCCGTGCACGAACGCGGTGCCGACGTACACGAAGCGCTGCAGCTGCGCGGCGTGCGCAAACCGGGCGGCGAAGCGCAGCGACTCGTCGACGTCGGCCTGCAGGTGCGCGCCGTCCGCCGTCGATGCGTGGCCCGCGCAGTGGATCACATGCGTTGCCTGCGCCAGACGGGCCGCGTCCGCGCCCTCCCAGACGTCGCCGAGCGCGCCGACGACCACGTTCGCGTCGCTCAGGCGCGACGCCCAATATGGCGCGAGGCCCGCGCGCAGCGCCGCCTCGCGCAGCCGCGAAACCGCGTGACCGCGGTCCTGCGCGCGCACGACGCAGATGATGCGGTCGAGCAGCCCCGCATTGACGAGCGTCGTCAGCACGGTGCTGCCGATGAAGCCGGTTGGGCCCGTGAGCACCAGTCGCCCGACGTTCGCCGCGGCGACCGGCGCGCACGCCGGCGATACGAGGCTCGTGCGCCAGTTGAGCGACAGGGCGGTTTTCCAGATCAGCACGGGAATCTCCTTCGAAAAATCGGCCGGACGGCGCGACGCCCGGCGCACTGGCGCCGGACGTGCGGCTGTCGGTCTGCGGGCCGTCGAGCGTGCCCGGCGTCCCGATCCGGCATCCGCCGCGCGACGAGTCGGCACGAGGGGCGACGCGGGCGGCGCCGCGAATGAGGGCAGCAACGCCAGTCGGGACCTTGCCAGTGTGGGGCCGGGTTCGGGACAAGTCTGTCCTGAAAGTTTTGCGAAAGTGTGCGGATTTGTATGAGATTGTCTGCGTGTGTGGCTCTGGCGGCCGCGCGCGGTCCGGGCCGAAGTCGGCCCCCTCGAATCAGGCGCGACACATCGACGCGCCCGCGGTCCCCGCGCGCAGTTGCGCGACGCGGCGCGACACACCGCGACCCAGCGCAATGCCGCCTGCGGCGGGCGTCACGCGGCAGGCGCGGCTGCGCAGCGCTTTTTGTCAGACGTCATTTCATGTGGAATGCGGATGTGCGCGATGTTGATTTATTGCGCATTGCGTCTTGCGTTTCACCGCAGTCTATCTAGACTATCCAAGCTAACCTGGTCGAATGAGTCATTTTTTATTAGGAGACGATCCAATGCGCCTCACCATTCGGATTAATGGCAGCGAAGCGGCAACTCGACAGTCTTTTGCAGTGCTGTGGGTGGACACCGACGAAGGGCTGTGGTCTCGCGAGGCACATCAAGGCATCGATCTTCCGACGTGGGGCAAGGTCAAGGACGTCGAGGGCGCAATGGCGCTCTGCGCGGCCGACAGCGGCAAGGCCGTCTGCAAGCTGCAGGGGCTGTCGTTCGACGCGACGCAGCGCGAACAGGGCACCGCCGTGCTCGCCGGCGAGCATGAGGGGGCCTGGCGGCTGCAGGAAATCGACACTTGCACGGTCCAGCCGGAATACCGGGAATTTATTTCCGTCGATCGATAGTCAGGTATTTTTGACGCGTATTGTCTGCGGGTTTCGGGTTTATTCCAGTTTTATCTATTTTGTTTTTCCTGTTTTGAAAATATCGACGCCCCTCCGGGGGCGTTTTCAATTGATCCGCATCAAGAAAATTAATCAGGGACGGTTCGGTTTCAGGACTCGTCCGATTTCGGCAAGCGGGTTTCACGCGTCCCCTCCCGGCTTCAGCCCGCATCCGCATCCCAAAAATCGGGGCGGAATCACGCAATTTCCCCCACATGACGATTACTCATTTATTACAATCGCATTATTCAGACTGACAGCCCGCCGCCTGGCGGCTCGCCCCGGCCCTCGCATGAGCGTGAAAAAGAAGACCCATCCCGCCGATCCGTACGCAACGGCGACCAAGCACCCGATGCTCGCGTCACGCCTGCCGATGTGGCGCTCGAAGCTGGTCGTGATCATCGTGTTCCTCGCGTTCGCGGCGCTCCTCGCCCGTGCATTCTGGGTCCAGATCGCCAACCAGGATTTCTATGTCGGCCAGGGCCAGAAGCGCTACCAGCGCACGATCGAACTCGGCGCGATGCGCGGCCGCATCGTCGACCGCAACGGCGCGATGCTCGCCGTCAGCCTGTCGACCTACGAAATCTGGGCGAACCCGAAACAGGTCGCCGAGACCGACTACCCGCAGATCGCGAAGCTGCTCGACATGCCGCTCGCCGAGGTCAAGCGGCGCCTGCGCAACGACCGCACGTTCGTGCTGCTCAAGCGCCAGATCGATGCCGACACCGCGAGCCGCCTCGACAAGCTCGCGATCGAGGGCATCACGCAGATCGCCGATTCGAAGCGCTACTACCCCGAAGGCGAATCGGCCGCGCATGTGGTCGGCTTCACGAACGTCGAGGACCAGGGGCAGGAAGGCGTCGAACTGGCGGCGAACAGCCCGCTGTCGGGCACCGCCGGGCAGCGCGAGGTGATCCGCGACCGGCTCGGCCGCATCGTGTCCGACACGCGGCCGCTCGTGCCCGCGCAGCATGGCGCGACGATCGAGCTGACGATCGACCGGCGCATCCAGCAGCTCGCGTTCAGCCAGCTCAAGGCCGCGGTGCTCGAGAACAACGCGCAGGCCGGCAGCGTCGTCGTGCTCGACGCGCAGAACGGCGAGATCCTCGCGCTCGCGAACTATCCGACCTTCGATCCGAACGACCGCGCGCGCCTGACCGGCCAGCAGCTGCGCAATCGCGCGGTGATCGACACGTTCGAGCCGGGCTCGACGATCAAGCCGCTCGTCGTCGCGCTGTCGATCGACGAAGGCAAGGTGCGCCCGAACACGATCCTCAACACGTCGCCCGGCACCTACAAGATCGGCCCGGCCGTGATCCACGACACGTCGAACCACGGCTCGCTGACCGTCGCGCAGGCGCTGCAGAAGTCGAGCAACGTCGCGCTCGCGAAGCTCGCGCTGAACCTGCCGGCCGAGACGATCTGGAACAAGTACCAGGAATACGGAATCGGCCGCGCGCCGGAGCTGACCTTCCCGGGCGTCGCGTCGGGCCGGCTGCGGCAATACAAGCGCTGGCGGCCGATCGAGCAGGCGACGATGGCGTACGGCTACGGGCTGTCGATGTCGCTGCTGCAAATTGCTCAGATGTACACCGCGTACGCCGGCGACGGCACGCTGCATCCGGTGTCGCTGCTGAAGAACGGCACCGACAGGCAGACGATCGACGCGCATCGCGGCCATCGCGTGACGACGCCGCAGACGGCGGCGGCGATCCGCTCGATGCTCGAGATGGCGGTCGGCGAAGGCGGCACCGGGCGCCGCGCGCGCGTCGACGGCTACCGGATCGGCGGCAAGACCGGCACGGCGCGCAAGCAGGTCGGCAAGTCGTATGCGCAGGGCAAGTACCGTGCGCTGTTCGCCGGGATGGCGCCGATGAGCAACCCGCGCCTGATCGTCGCGGTGATGATCGACGAGCCGCGCGGCAAGGGGTATTACGGCGGCACCGTCGCCGGGCCGGTATTCTCGTCGGTCACGAGCGGCTCGCTGCAACTGCTGGGCGTGCCGCCCGACGTGCCGGTCGAGGCGGACAAGCTCGCGCCGCCCGAGCCGGCCGTGCAGGCCCAGACGACGGCGGCCGCGCGCTCGTAAAGCGAGCCCTTCGCCGCCGCCGGCATCCCATTTTCCAGGAACGCCTCGCAACATGTGAGCGTTCCCGCCGCGCGCCCCTGCAATTTTTTCGCGCCGCAGGCACCCTGCCCACGCGAACAAGTACAACAAGAGACGCATGCGATTCCGCTGGATAACGCTCGTGCTGCCCGGCACGATGAAGACGGCCGCATGGGAAGCGCGCGTGCGGCGCAACCCGCAGATATTCGAGCAACTGAGGAAGTGATGTGCGCTCGACGACTTCGCGACGCCCGACGACGTCGCGCAGGCCGCGCTGTTTCTGTGCTCGCCGGCCGCGCCTCGCCGGCCGCGCGGATCATCACCGGCGTGGCGCTGCCGGTCGACGGCGGCCTGCTGGCCGGGAATCGCGTGATGGCGCAGGAGCTGACGCTCGACACGTTCTACCAGGAAGCGGGCCGCCGCCCGCCGTCAATGCGCATGCGCGGCCGCGGCCGGCTTCGTCATCCTGCCGAGCACGTGCTCGGTCATCCCGCGGGCGAGCTCCGTCTCGCCCATGAACACCGTGCCGACGCCCTCGCTCGCGAGCAGCGCCGCTTCGTCGCCGCTGTTCGTGCACAGCGCGACCTCGAGCGACGGATTGAGCGTGCGCGAGATCTCGACGATCTGCCGCACGTCGAACACGTCCGGCAGCGTGACGACCAGCATCCCCGCGCGCGCGATGTGCGCCTGCACGAGCACGATCGGCTCGATCGCGTCGCCCGACACCGCCGCGACGCCGTCGGCGCGCAGCTTCTCGACGATCTCGCGATTCTGCTCGACGACCACGCAGGCGATCCCGCGCTCGTCGAGCGCCTGGGCGATCCGCGCGCCGACCTTGCCGTAGCCGACGATCACGACTTGCCCGGTCAGGTGCGTCTGCGGCGTGGACATCGGCAGCGCGGCGAGCGGATCGTCACGCGCCTCGAGCCGCCGCGCGAACGCCGAATGCCGGCGGATCCATGCGAGCGCCGGATCGATCATCGCGAACAGGAGCGTATTCAGCGCGATCGAGATCAGCGCGACCGCGAGGATCAGGCTCTGCCCTTCCGCCGACAGCAGCCCGAGCGCGCGGCCGAGACCGGCCAGGATGAACGAGAACTCGCCGATCTGCGCAAGCCCCGCGCCGACCGTCAGCGCGGTATTGAGCGGATAGCGGAACGCGAGCACCAGCGCGACCGCCGCGAGCGTCTTGCCCACCAGCACGATCGCCGCGACCTCGATCACGTGCAGCGGCTCGTCGAGCAGCACCTGCGGGTCGAACAGCATGCCGACCGAGATGAAGAACAGCACGGAGAACGCATCGCGCAGCGGCAGCGTCTCGTCGGCCGCGCGCCGGCTGAACTCGGATTCGCGCATCATCATCCCGGCGAAGAACGCGCCGAGCGCGAACGACACGTCGAACAGCTTCGCCGCGCCGAACGCGATGCCGACCGCCGCGGCAATCATGCACAGCGTGAACAGCTCGCGCGAGCCAGTGCGGGCGACGAGCCACAGGATGCGCGGAAACACCCGCTTGCCGACCACGAGCATCAGCGCGATGAACGCGGCGACCTTCAGCATCGTGACACCGAGCGTGCCCCACACGCTGCCGCCGCCCGCGTGCGCGTCGCCGGGCGGCGTGCCGCCGAGCAGCCCGGCGACGGGCGGCAGCAGCACGAGCACGAGCACCATCACGAGATCCTCGACGACCAGCCAGCCGACCGCGATGCGCCCGTTCACGGACTCGACGAGCCCCCGGCCCTCCAGCGCGCGCAGCAGCACGACCGTGCTCGCGACCGACAACGCGAGACCGAACACGAGCGCCGCGCCGAAACTCCAGCCCCACAGCAGCGCGAGCCCGCCGCCGAGCGCGGTGGCCACCGAGATCTGCACGATCGCGCCCGGCAGCGCGATCTTGCGCACCGCGAGCAGATCGCCGAGCGAGAAATGCAGGCCGACCCCGAACATCAGCAGCATCACGCCGACCTCGGCGAGCTGCTGGGCGAGCGACAGATCGCCGACGAAGCCCGGCGTGCCGGGGCCGATCACGATCCCGGCGAGCAGGTAGCCGACCAGCGGCGGCATCTTCAGCAGCGACGCGAGATAACCGAAGACCATCGCGAGACCGAAACCGGCCGCGAGCAAAGCAATCAGGCTGACGTCATGTGGCATCCCCTCTCCCCTGTAGATGTAACCGTTTAGTAAGGTTCAAGGATAAGGGATGAGGTGGGGAAAATGGCGCGCCGCCGCGAAAAATTCACGGGCGGCGGCGCGACGCGGGGAATGTCGGGGCATCGGGGAGGAAATCCGCGGTAATTCGGCGCGATGCCGGCCACGGATGCGCTCGGCGCGACGGACGCGGCCGGCGCCACGGCCCGCCGCGGGCGCCCGCTCAGCGCGCGGCTTGCGGATAACGCGCGCCCGGCGGCGGCTCCGGCCGCGTGCCCGGCGTCGTCTTGCGCACCTTCGCGACCTGCGCGGACGAGATCGGCGCGCCGGTATTGCCCCAGCTCGTGCGCACGAAGTTCGCGACGTCCGCGACTTCCTGGTCCGACAGACGCCAGCCGAACGGCGGCATCGTGAAGGTCGATGGCGCGGCGTGCGTGCCCTGCAGCGCGCTGCCTTCCAGCACGACGTGGATCAGCGAGGTCGGATCGCCGCCCTGCACGACCGGGTTGCCGCCGAGCGCCGGAAACACGCGCGTGTAGCCGCGGCCATCGCTGCGGTGGCAGGCCATGCAGTTGTCGCGGTAGACCGCCGCGCCCGGCTTGCTCGCGTCGCCGGCCTGCAGCGCGTTGGCGGCTGCGGCGTCGTATGCGTAACGCGTCTCGCCCTGCATCTTCGGCGGCAGCTTCTTCAGGTAGCGCGCGATCGCGGTCAGGTCGTCGTCGGTCATGTGCTGCATGCTGTGGCCGACCACGTCCGTCATCCCGCCGAATGCCGCGGTGCGCGGCGTGCGGCCGGTCTTCAGGAACTGCAAGATCTCGGCCTCCGTCCACGTGCCGAGCCCCGTGCGCGGCTCGCCGCGCAGGCTCGTCGGCACCCAGCCGTCGATCGCCGCGCCGCCGGCCAGGAAGTCCGGGCCGTCCGCGTCGGTCAGCCCGCGCTCCTGCATCGTCGGCGCGCGCGGCGTGTGGCACGCGCCGCAGTGGCCGAGCCCCTGCACGAGGTACGCGCCGCGCGCGACGACCGGATCGGGGTACGGCGCCGCGTCGAACGGCTTCGGCGCCGGCGCGAACAGCTTGCGCCAGAACGCGAGCGGCCAGCGCATCGACAGCGGCCACACGATGTCGACCGCGCGGTTTTCCTGCTGCACCGGCGTGACGCCGTGCATGAAGTACGCGTAGAGCGCCTTCACGTCATCGTCGGTGAGGCGCGCATACGACGGGAACGGCATCGCCGGATACAGCGTGTCGCCGTTCCTGCGCACGCCCGAGCGCAGCGCGCGGTCGAACTCGTCCAGTGTCCAGCCGCCGAGGCCCGTCTTCGGGTCGGGCGTGATGTTGGTCGAATAGACCGCGCCGATCGGCGTGTCGAACTTCAGCCCGCCCGCGAACGGCTTGCCGCCGCTCGCCGTGTGGCACGCGACGCAGTCCCCGGCTCGTGCCAGGTACGCGCCGCGCGCGACGAGCGCATCCGCGGCATGCGGCGCGGATGCGGCCGCCGCAGGCGCGGCCGCCGGTTGCGAGACGGCCGCCCCGCTCGCCAGGCCGAACGCCAGCCACGCCGCGCCGGTCGCCAGCGCGCGCACCGTGCGGCTCGCGGCGTTGTCTGTCGTTGTTCTCTTCATGCGGTCACCAGCGGAGCGGGGTTTTTCAGGTATTGCTCGCGGATCGCGCGCGCCGACCAGTAAGCCAGCGCCGCGATGATCCCGGTCGGGTTGTAGCCGATGCCCTGCGGCAACGCCGACGCCCCCATCACGAACACGTTGTGCACGTCCCAGCTCTGCAGATAGCGATTCAGCACGCTCGTCTTCGGATCGTTGCCCATCACCGCGCCGCCGACCAGGTGGGTCGTCTGGTACTGGCGCGAATCGAAGTGCTTGCCGAACTCGCGCGTCGACACGCCGATCGCCTTCGGCCCCATCGCCTCGGCGATCTTCTTCATCTGGCCGGTCACGTACTGCGCCATCCTGACGTCGTTGTCCTTCCAGTCGAACGTCATCCGCAACAGCGGCTGGCCGTACGAGTCGCGGTAGGTCGGATCGAGATCGAGATACACGTCGCGGTACGACATGTTCGTGCCGTGCGCGTCCATCGAGATCGTGTGCGCGTAGTTGTCCTTGACCGCCTTCTTCCACGCGGCGCCCCACGCGGGCGTGCCGGGCGGCGTCGCGATGCCGCTGATCGGCTTCACGCCGGCCTGGTTCACCCACAGCGGCGAGCCGCCGACGAAGCCGAGCGGGCCGTGATCGAAGTTGTCCGCGTTGAAATCGTCGACCGCGACGCCGTTGCCGCCCGCGCCGATGAACGGGTTCGTGTAGGTGTCCTTGTCGAAGAACGCCTTGATCGTCGACAGGTTCTGGTACGCGAAATTGCGGCCCACGACACCCTCGCCCGAGATCGGGTCGTACGGCTTGCCGATGCCCGACAGCAGCAGCAGGTGCACGTTGTGATACTGGAACGCGGCGAGGATCACGAGATCGGCCGGCTGGTGCACTTCACGGCCGGCCGGGTCGATGTAGGTGACGCCCGTCGCGCGCTTCTTCGTGTCGTCGAGATCGACGCGCAGCACGTGGCACTTCGAGCGCAGCTCGAAATGCGGCGCCTGCTTCAGCGCGGGCAGGATGTTCAGGTTCGGCGACGCCTTCGAGTACATGTAGCACGCGTAGCCGCTGCAGTAGCCGCAGAAGTTGCACGCGCCCATCTGCACGCCGTACGGGTTCGTGTACGGCCCCGACGTGTTCGCCGACGGCAGCCGGTACGGATGCAGCCCGAGCGATTTCGCCGCGTCGAAGAAGCGCTGCGCCGAATACGTGTTGAGCTGCGCGGGCAACGGGAAGTGGTCGCTGCGGTGTGCGTCGAACACGTTGCCGTCGCCGACCACCCGGCCGTTGACCTTGTACGCCTGCCCCGACGTGCCGAACACCTTCTCGGCGAAATCGAAGTACGGCTCCAGCTCGTCGTAGCTGACGCCCGTGTCCTGGATCGTCATCCCGGCGGGGATGAACTTCTTGCCGTAGCGCTCCTCGTAGTGGCTGCGCAGCCGCAGCTCTTCCGGCGCGATGCGGAAATGCACGCCGGACCAGTGCAGCCCCGCGCCGCCGACGCCCTCGCCCGGCAGGAACGCCGCGAGCTGGCGATACGGCAGCGCCGTGTCCTGCACGCCGTGGCGGATCGACACCGTGGTCTTCGACAGGTCGAGGAACAGCTTCTTGCGGACGTTGTAGGTCAGCTCGTCGATCGTGTTCGGATACGCGCCGTCCGGATACGTGTCGCGATACTCGCCGCGCTCGAGCGCGACCACGTTCAGGCCCGCTTCGGTCAGTTCCTTCGCGAGAATCGCGCCGGTCCAGCCGAAGCCGACGATGACCGCGTCGACGTGCGGCTTCTTCTCTGCGGCCATCAGGTGCGCTCCCCGTTGATCGAAACCGGCCCGTACGGATACGGCTTGCCGTTCTGGTTGACGAAATCCATGAAGTCCGCGCGCGCGCCGGGGAAGCCGATCATCTTCCATGCGGCCATCCCGCGATTGCCGCCGTGGACCGGATCGCAGAAGTAACCTTCGCGCGTGTTCTGCAGCAATTGTCCGAACAACACCGCGGGCGGCACGTCGTCGATCTGCGCGCTGCCCTTTTCGAGCGCGCCGAGCACCGCGTCGCACGTCGCCGCGTCGAGATCCGCGAAGGCCTTGCCGTGCGTCTTCGTGCAGAAGCGGTCGACGGCCGCGATGCCCAGCCGATAGATGTCGCGCGGCACGAGCTTCAGCTGGTAGCCGAGCTCCGGCACGCCCTGCTGGAACGGCCCCTGCATGTACCACAGCGCGCCGTGCGCGTATGGCGTTTCCATCTGACGGTCGATGAATTCCGGCACGCCGGCCTCGAGCGCGCCGGGGCCTTCGGCATCGGCTGGAATCAGCCGGTCGACGGCCGCCTGGACGAACGCCCACTCCCGGGCATCGAAGAAAGTCGGTTTGTACGGCGCTTGCGCGGCGTCGGCCGATGCGGCGCGCGCGCCGCCGGCCGTGGTCGCGGCGGCCGACGACGGCCGCAGGTCGCAGCCGGCGAGCGACGCGAGCGGCACGAGCGCGACCGACGAGCGCAGGAAGTGACGGCGCGAATTGGGTTTGTCGGGTGGCGTGGACATGGTCGGTTGATGATGTTGGGGACAGCGCTTCGAACACGCGCAAACAGCCGGTGCCGCGCGCGACGGCCGGGCCGAGCCGCGATACACCCGGCCGCCCTTTTTATTTCGTGTTGCGAATTACCTTGGTGCCGCCGGCGGATTCGCGCAGTGCGCACCGCCCGCCGCCGTGCAGCCGCTTTCGGCACGTTCCATCGGACTCCAAAGGGTCAAGCCTCTTGCGGACCTTATCGTCAGACAAATTCGCGCCGCCGGACCGGCTTTGCCTGGTCGCCGGTTCCGGCGAAGGCAAAGCCGGTAAGAACCGATAAACGCGCCCCGCTCGACGGCCTGAATCGACGCCCCGCGAATCATAAATGGAACCGGTTCCATTTCAAAGTGTTTTAACGCAACTCATTGGATCGAAAAATGCAACAATCGCAACGCTTCGGGTGTTGCGGGGCGTAAAGATGAGGAAAACTGTAGGCTGACGGCCGGCGCGCGACGGTCATCCGTCGAAATCTGCTAGGCTTGCGCCTTGATATGAATACCGATACCAAGAAGGCTCTCGACGAGACCAGCAAATACCTGAGCTACGTCCTCCGCCACGCGCCGCAGGCAGTCGGCCTGCAGCTCGACCCGGAAGGCTGGGCGGATCTCGATGCGCTCATCGCCGGCGCATCCCGCGCCGGGCGCGCCCTCGATCGGGCGACGATTCAGGCCGTGGTCGCCACCAACGACAAGAAGCGCTTCGCGCTATCCGGCGACGGCCGGCGCATTCGTGCGGTGCAAGGCCACTCGACGCCGGCCGTGCAGCGGCAATACCCGGAGCAGCGCCCGCCGGACGTGCTCTATCACGGCACCGCCACGCGCTTTCTCGATTCCATTCGCGAACAGGGGCTGAAGGCCGGCGCGCGCCATCACGTGCATCTGTCCCGGGACGTGACGACGGCCATCGCGGTCGGCACGCGCTACGGCAAGCCGGTGGTGCTCGCGATCGACGCGCAGCGCATGCACGCGCGCGGCTTCAGGTTCTTCGTGGCCGAGAACGGCGTGTGGCTCACCGACGCGGTGCCTGCCGAGTTCCTGTCGACGCTCGACACGCCCGCCGCCTGAACCGACTGCGCGGCCGCGCACCGCGTCATGCCGGGCGAACGCCGCTGCCGCACCGCGGCAGACTGCGCTCGCGGCAACGGTCAGCGCACCCAGAACATCGACGCGATCGACAGCGACAACGCCGCGCACAACGGCGAATAGCAGAGCGTATCCATCCGCGCAAATCGTGATCCGCGGATGTGCTTGAAGAAACCCACGTAGCGGAAGTCGCCGATCGCCCGCACCGCGAAGATCAGTGCGAGCGCAACGGTCGCGAACGCGACCGCGCTCGCATGCGGGCTCGCCCCCAGCCAGCCGGCCCGCGCGGCGATCACGCCGGCGCCGGCGAGCAGCGCCGCCGCCACCGCGAACGTGCCGGCGGCACTCGGCCGCAGCACCGGCTCGCCGTCGAGTTCGGGAATCGCCGCCCCCTTGCCCACTCGGCCGCCGCATGCCCAATAGACGTGGATCAGCGCGATCGCGCACAGCGTCGGCACGATGAAATACGCAGCGGTCATGGTGAATCCGTCTCCTTGTGTCCCGGTAATTCGCCGGCCCTCGATCCGGCGCGCGGCGTGCATGCCGCGAAGCGTATGACGATACCGAAATCGCGCGCGCCGTGCATTGCGGCGTCCGGTCGCGGGTCCGGCAATGGCCGACGCCGCTTCGCGTCGGCCTTCCGTCGCGGCCGCGCTCCATGAGCGACACCCGGCCATGCGCGCGCTTTCCGCTGCGCAGCAGCAAAGGCCGCTCGCTGCATTGCCAGCCTCCGCGTCGCGGCGTTCATGCGCGCCGCCGCTTGACTTCCATCCGTGCGCTACTACCCTTTTATTCCAGGACTGCAGTCGAGGCATGAACGCGAAATCGCTCACGCCTGCCTGCCGGAGGAACCGCTTGATGAACGAAGCCCTCGAACGCCGCGCGCTGCTGCTGCATCTCGGCAGCGTGATGCGTACCCTCAGTTGCCTGCTCGAAAGCGAGCGCGACGACGCCGCGATCGGCGCGCTGATCGCGACGCGGCCGATGCTTGCCGACCTGCCGCTGCTCGAACACGTGTTCGATCACATGACGGTGCGCGAATTCGCGAGCGCCGTGCTGCACGCGTTCTGCCTGTGGCCGCAGTTGCTGCTCGATGCGCAGCTCGATCGCGACGCGCTCGCCGCGCCGGTCTGCGGGAAGCTGTTCGCCGGCAATCCGCGCGGCTGGACACGCTATGTCGAATCGCTCGCGGCCGACGTGCCGTGGTTCGGCGCGGGCATCCAGCCCGCGGAATCGCGCGCCGAGCGCGCGGCGCCGGCGGAACGGGCGGACCCGATCGCGAAGACCGCATAAAGCCGTCGCGACAGGCCGCCGCGACAGGACGCGCCGACGCGCACGCATCGCCGTGCGCGCGGACGAACGCGGCCGCCCGCCCGGGCCGCGGTGGAACACGGATAACGAAGGCCCGTGGAGGTGACCCATGCTGATCGGAGTGCCGAAGGAGATCAAGAACCACGAATACCGCGTCGGGCTCACGCCGGCCGGCACCCGCGAACTGACCCGTCATGGGCATCGGGTCCTGGTGCAGCGCGGCGCCGGCACGGCGATCGGGCTGCACGACGACCACTATGCGGCGGCCGGCGCGACGCTGTGCGACGGCGCGGCCGACGTGTTCGCGCAGGCCGACATGATCGTCAAGGTCAAGGAGCCTCAGCCGGCCGAATGCGCGATGCTGCGGCGCGGCCAGATCCTCTATACGTACCTGCATCTCGCGCCCGATCCGGAACAGGCGGCGGCGCTCGTCAAGTCCGGCGCGGTGTGCATCGCGTACGAGACCGTGACCGGCCCCGGCGGCGGCCTGCCGCTGCTCGCGCCGATGAGCGAGGTCGCCGGACGCATGTCGATCCAGGTCGCGGCAACCCATCTCGAGAGCCCGCGTGGCGGAATGGGCCTGCTCATGGCGGGCGTGCCCGGCGTGCCGGCCGCGCACGTCGTCGTGCTCGGCGCCGGCGTGGTCGGCACGGGCGCGCTGCAGATGGCGGTCGGCATGGGCGCGCGTGTCACGGTGCTCGACAACAACGTCGGCCGCCTGCGGCAGCTCGACCTGGTGTTCGGCAACCGGATCGCGACGGTCTGCTCGAACGCGCAGACGATCGAGGAATCGGTGTGCGACGCGGACGTCGTGATCGGCGCCGTGCTCGTGCCGGGCGCATCGGCGCCGCGGCTCGTGACGCGCGACATGATCGCGCGGATGCGTGCCGGCGCGGTGGTGGTCGACGTCGCGATCGACCAGGGCGGCTGCTTCGAGACGTCGCACGCGACCACGCATGCGAAGCCGACCTACGTGGTCGACGGCGTCGTCCACTATTGCGTCGCGAACATGCCCGGCGCGGTTGCGCGCACGTCGACGTTCGCGCTGAACAACGCGACGATCGGCCATGCGCTCGCGCTCGCCGACAAGGGCTGGAAGCGCGCGATGGCCGACGACGCGCACCTGCGCGCCGGCCTGAACGTGTGCGACGGACAGATCACCTACGAAGCGGTCGCCCGCGCGCTCGGGCTGCCTTACGTGCCCGCGGAAGGCATGCTGGCGTGACCCGGCCCGCGCGCGGGCGCCGCGCCGTCACGCGGCGCCGTCGTCCATCCGCTTCACGAGCGCCGCCAGCCCCGCTGAAATGTCGACGGCGACCGGCTCCGCCGCCGTCAGCGCACGCGTGCGCGCGGGCAGCGTCGCGAGCTGGCTGGCCGCATGTGCGCGGCTTGCGTCGAGCGACGGCGACGCGAGTCGCGCCCCGTCGATCATGACCGGCCGCAGCAGCGCATCGCCCGGCTGCGCGTCGCCGTCCAGCGCCAGGCAGTCGGCGTCGATCCGCCCGCTCGCGTCGAGCCGCCGGAACACCTGCTTGCGGCCCGGCCACGTCGCCTTGCCTTCCGAGCGCTTGCGGCGCGGCACGCCTGCGTATTCGACGAGCTTGTACGCGCAGTCGAGCGACGGCGCATCGGACGACGTGTTCATCCGCGTGCCGATGCCGAAGCCGTCGATCGGCGCGCCGCGCGCCAGCAGGTCCTGCAGCCCGTATTCGTCGAGATTGCCGCTCGCGAAGATCGTCACGTTCGCAAGCCCGCCGCGGTCGAGAATCTCGCGCACGCGCCGCGCTTGCATCAAGAGATCGCCGCTGTCGAGACGCACGCCCTTGATCGCGATCCCCTCCGGCGCCAGCATGCGCGCGGTCGCCACGACCGTCTGCGCGGCCTGCTCCACGTCGTAGGTATCGATCAGCAGCACCGCGTTGTCCGGCTGCGAGCGCGCGAAATGCGCGAACGCCTGCGCCTCGTCGCCATGCGCCTGCACATACGAATGCGCCATCGTGCCGAACGTCGGAATGCCGTACGCGATTCCGGCCAGCACCGTCGCCGTTCCGGAGAAGCCTGCAAGGTAGCTCGCCCGTGCGGACAGCAGGCCCGCCTCCGCGCCGTGCGCGCGGCGCAGCCCGAAATCGACGAGCAGGCGCCCCGGCGCCGCGAGCACCGAGCGCGCCGCCTTGCTGGCCGCGAGCGTCGCGTAGTGCAGCAGGTTCATCACGCGGCTCTCGACGAGCTGCGCCTCGCGCAGCGGCGCGGTGATCCGCAGCAGCGGCTCGTCGGCGAAGCACACCGTGCCTTCGGGCATCGCGTGCACCGTGCCGGTGAACCGCCAGTCCGCGAGCGACGCGAGAAAGTCGGCGCGAAAGCGCCCGGTCCGCGCGAGACTCGCGAGGTCGGCGTCGGTGAAACGCGCGCGCTCCAGGTAGTCGAGCACCGGCGCGAGCCCCGCCGCCATCAGGAAGTTGCGCTGCGGCGGCAGCGCGCGCACGAAGAACTCGAAGCTCGCGACGTCGTTCATCGCGGCGTCGAAATACGCCTGCAACATCGTGAGTTCGTAGAGATCGGTCAGCAGCACGCTGTCGCCGTCAACCATCAGCCCCCCTTCGCGCGGCGCGGCGCCGATGCGCGGCCCGCGCCCATCGTGCGCGCGAGCAGCGGCCGCAACTGCGCGAGCGTCCGCGTGTTGAGCACGTCGCCCCGCGTCAGCCAGCCGCGCCGCGCCTGATCGACACCCAGGCCGAGATCGTCCAGTTCGTCGGCGCGCTGCGCGTCCGAGCCGATCGACACCAGCACGCCGGCCCGTGCGGCCTCGCGGCACCAGGTGTCCGCGAGGTCGAGCCGCTGCGGCTGCGCATCGAGTTCGAGGAAGCAGCCCCGCGCTCGCGCGTGCTCGATCACGCGCGGCACGTCGAGGTCGCACCCGTCGGTCTCGCCGAGCACCCGGCCGGTCGGATGCGCGAGGATCGTGAAATGCGGATGGTCCATCGCGCGCAGCACGCGGCGGGTCTGCGCGGCGCGCGGCAGGTCGAGCGCGTCGCGCACCACGCCGACGACGAGATCGAGCCGGCCGAGCATGTCGTCCGGCACGTCGAGGCTGCCGTCTTCGAGAATCCCGGCTTCGACGCCCTTCAGCAGCACGAAATCGTCGTACGACGCGTTGACGCGGTCGATGTCGTCGAGCCGCCGCGCGAGCCGCTCGCCGTCGCCGCCGCGCGCGCCCGGCCGCCGCGCCGGTTCGGTGATCGCCAGATACGAAAGCCCGCGCGCGCGGGCGGCCTCCGCCATCGCCCGCAAGCTGTCCAGGCCGTCCTTGCCGTCCGATGGGCCGGCATGCGCATGCAGGTCGCCGCGCAATTGCCCGCGCTCGACCAGCGCCGGCAGGCGGCCGACCCGCGACGCATCGATCTCGCCGCGATCCTCGCGCAGCTCGGGCGGCACCCAGCGCAGCCCGATCGATTCGTAGACCGATGCTTCGGTCGCGCCGGCGATCCGTTCGTCGTCGCGGAACACGCCGTACTCGTTGATCTTCAGGCCGCCTGCCTGCGCGATGCGGCGCAGCGCGATGTTGTGCGCCTTCGACCCCGTGAAGTAGACGAGCGCCGCGCCGAATGCGTCCGCGTCGACGACGCGCAGATCGACCTGGATGCCGCTGTGCAGCACGACGCTCGACCGCGTCGCGCCGCTCGCGAGCACGCGCTCGACTTCCGCGTAGCCGACGAATGCGTCGGTGACCGCGGCCGGGTCGCTCGCGGTGACGAGGATGTCGAGGTCGCCGACGGTCTCGCGCCGGCGGCGGAAGCTGCCGGCCGGCACCGTGTCGCCGACGCCCGGCACTGCGCGCAGGCGTTCGAGCAGCGGCGTCAGGCACTGTTCGGCGAACGGCAGCAGGAAACGCTGCTGCGCGTGATCGAGGCGTGCGTCGAGCGCTTCGAGCAGGTGCGCTTCGGATTTCGCGCCGAAGCCCGGCAGTTCGCGCACGCGTCCGGTTTTCGCCGCGGCCTTCAGCTCTTCGAGCGTATCGACGTGCAGCCCTTCATGCAGCGCCTTCACGCGTTTCGCGCCGAGCCCCGGCACGTCGAGCAACTCGACGATCGCAGCCGGCAGCGCATGGCGCAGCGTCTGCTGCAGCTCGCAGGTGCCCGTCGCGGCGATCTCGCGCAGCTTCGATGCGAGGTCGACGCCGATCGACGGAATCCGGCCAAGGTCGTCGCCGTGCGCGACCATCGTCGGAATGTCGCGGCCATAGTCGGTAATCGTGCGCGCGGCGTTGCGATACGCGCGCACCCGGAACGGATTGGCGCCCTGGATTTCGAGCATGTCGGCAATCTCGGCGAACACCGCCGCACACTCGGCATTGTGGATCGACATGATCGGCGTGGCTCCTTCCACGTGGATCGCGCCGCGCGCCATGCGGCGGCGCCTGCCCGCCCGGCGCGTTGACGACCAACGCCGGGCGCCCGATCCCATCCTACGCTCGCGGCGCCGTCCGTGCTGAAGGCCGACCGAACGCATGTGCGCCTGACCGTTATTGGCGTGCACCGGCCCTCGACATGCAACGGTCGTGCCGGAACGCGGGCGGCGACGCCCGCCGGCCGACGGCGCGACGATCGGTCCGCACGGCGTCCGGCACGACACCTTCAGTATGGACCGAGGCAGCGCGATTGCGTGACCGGGATCGATTCGTGCGCCTCGCCGTCACGCCGCGTCGCGATCGGCCAGCGCCTTGACCGCGGCCGCATGGCCGCGCGCCTGCAGCTCGGCGATCGTCGTGGCGGAAAAATCGTAGTCGGTGACGAACGACACCGGTCCGGTGCGCTGCAGCGCGATCCGCTCGACGCGGATCGGCGCGCGGTTGCCCATCAGCCGGATGTAGAGCGGCAGTTGCCGGATCATGCTGGCGGCCGGCTCGTCGACGTGCGTCATGATGTTGCCGACGAGATCGCTGAAGTCGTTCGCGTATTCCTCGAAACGCAGGTCGCTGCGCACGCGGTCCATGTAGCTGATCTCCTCGCGCCGCAGCATCACTTCGACGAGGTTTTCCGGCATCCGCTTGCTGCCGCTGAACAGGTCGACGATGAAGATCCGCCCGCCGATCCGGCCGCAGCGCTCGACGATCAGGTCGAGCGGCGAATTGCTGACGATGCCGCCGTCCCAGTACGCATGCCCGTCGAGCTTCGTCCATGGGATGCCCGGCGGCAGGCTGCCGCTCGCCAGAAGATGCTCGGGCGTCAGCCGGTCGACGTAGCTGTCGAAGATGCGCGGCTCGCCGCTCTTCACGTCGACCGCGCTGATCAAGAGGCGCGTCGGGCTCGAGCCGAGCGCAGCGAAATCGACATACTTTTCGATCAGCTTCACGATCGGGCGCGCGTCGTACAGGCTCGTCCCGCGGCCGTAGAGCCAGTCGACGCAGCTCAGCGGATTCCACCAGCGCGGCGCCAGGAAATTGGGCACCCCGAACCAGAACACGTAGGCGGACACCAGCATCTGCTGCCAGCGCGGGTCGCCCGTCGACGGCAGCGGAATCGCCAGCTCGCGCCAGAACGCGTCGAGCGCGCGCGACGGCGACTTCGGATGGCTCGCGATGATCGCGCCGTTGAACGCGCCGATCGACACGGCCGACACCACGTCCGGCCGGATGCCGTGCTCGTCGAGCGCCCGCGCGACGCCGCATTCGAACGCGCCGAGCGCGCCGCCGCCCTGCAGGATCAGCAGCGTCTGCACCGGCAGTCGGTCGAGCGGGAAACGGACATCCTGCAGGCGCCCACGCTCCGCCTTCAGGTCGAGCCGCATCGAGATCGCATCGGCCAGCGACGCGATGCTCGCGGGCGGCTGCGCGACCGCGAACACGGCGCGCAGCGCGTCGTCCTTCAGGTACAGCAGCGCATACGGGCCGTCGCCGAGCGTGCCGCGCTCGATCGTCTCCGTCGCGCCGCGCAGGTCGCCGAGAAAGTTGTAGGTCAGGCCGAACACGTCACCGAAGAAGATCGACACGTCGCGATACGGCACCGGCCGCCCGGCCATGTTGTGCGCGGCGATCCTGCCCTGCCGCATCGCGTTGTCCCAGTGCTCGATGCGGCGCCGGACGCCGAACACCGGGTCGGGGAAATTCGCGACGTCCCCCGCCGCGTAGATGTGCGGATCGGCGCTGCGCAGGAACGCGTCGACCTCGATGCCGTCGCCGATCGGCAGGCCGCTGTCCGCGAGAAAATCGCAGTTCGGCGTCACGCCGATCGCAATGAGCGCGAGGTCGCACGGCAAGGTCGCGCCGTCGCTCGTCAGCGCCGCTTCGACGCGGCCGTCGCCGACCAGCGCGCGCAATTCGCAACCGGTTCGCACCGCGATGCCGCGCGCCGCGCAGCACGCCGCGAAGAAGCGCGACAGCACGGGCGCCTGCAGCATCGGCATCACGTCCGGCTCGCGCTCGACCAGCGTCACGTGCACGCCGCGCGCCTGCAGCGTCGCGGCGACCTCGACGCCGATGAAGCCCGCGCCCAGGATCACGACCCGCTGCGCGCGCCCGGCTTCGCGCCGCAGCGCCAGCATGTCGGCCAGCGTATGCAGGCAATGCACGCCGCCGAGCTCGAGGCCCGGCAGCGACGGCAAACGCGGCGACGTGCCGGTCGCGATCAGCAGCTTTCCGTAGTGGAATTCGCCCTGCGTATCGGTGCGCACGATGCGCGCATGCCGATCGACGTGCGTCGCGCGCGCGCCGAGCAGCAGCGCGATCCGCTGCTGCTCGTAGAACGCCGCGTCGTGCAGGATGATGCCGGTCGCGCCATCGCCGACGTCCGGCAGTTTCGTGAGCGGCGGACGGCGATACGGCGGCACCGGCTCGCCGCACAGCATCGCGATGGTAGCCGCGTCGTCTTCGCGGCGCAGCGTTTGCACGGCCGTCGCGCACGCGACCCCGCCGCCGATCGCCAGGTAGTCGACTTCCCGCATCGCGTCCCCCGGTTGCGCCGCCGTGCGCCGGCGCGTGAACGAGGCGCGGCGTCAGAGCGACGCGCGTGTGCCCGTCGCGTACCGCCGTTCGTGAAGCTTCTGGCAATAGGCGCAGCGCTCCGCGGTCGGCCGCGCGAGCAGGCGCTCGTAGTCGACGGGCGCGTCGCAGTCCACACAATCGCCGTAGCTGCCGTCACGCATCCGCTGCAATGCGCGCGCGACCGCGCGCAACTCCGCCAGCTTCATGCCGATCAGCGCATGATCGACGTCGACGAACAGATCGGCGTTCGCTTCGTCGCCCTCGTCGGGCGCGGCGCCGGCCAGGTCCGCATACGACTCCGACGCGCGCTGGTGCTCGCTCGCGCGAATCTCCGCGCGCAGCGTCTGCTCGCACTCGGTCAATCGTCGATGCAGGGTTTGCCATTCGCATTCGTCGAGCGCCATCGTCGTTCTCCTTGTTCGGGTTCCGCCTGTCCGCTTCTGCGTCCGATCGCAAGCATCGCCGGACGCTACGCTTCCGACGCAGCATAAACCCAATGCGCTGGCGCGTGTTGACCGACCTCATGCAAAGCGGGAGCGGGCCTCGTTCGCAAAAAGCGGGGACCGACGCGAAATCGTTTCGCATTGGCGTGCTGCGCTGCGTGCGGCGAGCCGCCGGACTTCGCGGCTTGCGCCCTGCACGCCCGTCGACGGATGGCGGGACGTGTCGACGCCGATGCGCGCCAGCAGGCCGCATCCCTGCGGCGTCAGCGCCGGATGCGGCGCTTCGCCCGGCGCATCGGAGACGAGTTCGACGAACGACTGCGCGACGAGCGCATCGAAATCGGGACTGAAGCAATCGACATGCTGCGGTGCTTGCGCGACCAGCAGCAGCGTAGAAAATTCGTGCGGGGTCAGCATCTTGACGAGCTCCTCGTGACGAATGTCGCGCCGTGCCTTCTGGCACGAAAGTGACGGCGCGAACCGTGCTGCGCAGTTTGACGGGAATGATTCCCGCGGAACAGTGAGTGATTTCCACGACATCGGAATGGCCGACGATATGCTTGTCGCCGTGCAGGTCTCACCTCGCATTCGACAAGCGCGATGCGTGTCGCAAGACGCACATGCGACCGCATCAGGCACGCTAACGTTTGCGATTTCCGCTCGAACCGTCACGCCGTTGCCTGCGTTCCAGTTCGTCGAGACGATCGCCCAGCATCTGCGCCAGCATTGCCGCGCGGCTGCCTGCACGCACCCGCGCGCGGATCGCGTCGAGGCGCGCGCGCCAATACGCGGGGCGCATCACCGAGGTCGAGGCGACCGGCCGGTCGCGGACATCGACGCGGGACAGCTCGTCGATCATCGCCGCGATATGCCGCAATTCGCGCTCGTCCTCGTCGTTGCATGCCATCGTCGGCTCCGGTGTCGACGCGCGAGTCTCGTCGTCGCGATCGCGCGTCCTTGTCTTTGCAAGTGTAGGAACCTCGTTTGACGGAAGTCTGACCGTCAATCGTCAACGCGATGACAGGCGAAGGGCAATCGTCTGACGCACCGCGGCTTGAGATCGATCAATCCCCTGCATAAAGCTGCGCCGTAGAGTGGGACGACTGGGACAGATCGCACGAGCGGTTCGTGCGAACGAGCGCGCGTGCGTTTTTTGCGCATGTCCTTTGATCGACACGCGGGAGACAGCCATGGTTTTCGGCGTCATCATATGGGTCGCGCTCGCGGCCCTCTTTCCGACGATGGTCGTGCCGACGATTCAGCACGCCATCGCGCCGTCCAGCATGCCCGTCGCGCCGGATGCGCAGCCGAAGGAGGCCGCTCCCGGCGCACCGCATGCCGACGCATCGGCGCCATCGGGTTGACGGCCCTGCGCATCGTCCGCGCCGGCTTCCGGCGCCATTGCCACGGACTGCGAATTAATTTAAATGCGTCCGGCTTTGCAGTGCGCCGCCGGACGCTTTAACGCCGAACGGCGTTCATTCGCTGCGGCACACGCCTGCGCGATCCGCGCGGACGCGGCGACCGCCCGCGGCGTGCGCCTCAGGTGCCGCACGCGCCCCTTCCCGTTCCCGAATCAACGTTGACATGACCGTGCCTGCCCCGATGGCGGCGACGTGACCGCGCGCCGCCGCCATCCCGCAGCGAGCGGGATGCGGTTTGCCGTGCCGTCAGCATGTGCGGCGCGCTTGTGCGCTCGACCGCACAAGCGCGTTCGGGCATCGCACACCACCGCACCTGCGCGCTGCCGAGGCGCCGTCCGCATGATCGATGCGCCGCTCGGCGACGCGCGCGCCATGCGGTCGCGCGCGTCGCCGACGCCCCGACCGGTGGCTCGGGCGACCTCGCGTTCGCCAACGCGGAAGACAGCGCGACCGGCGCGCAAAAGCCGTAACGCGCCAGACGATGCTGCGCACGCTCGTCCAGGACTCAGCGACGGCGCGATACGCTACGTCGCGCCGGTACTTCTTACGCCGCGCGCGACGCCTGATCGGGAACGTTGACTGCTTCTTCGTTGCTATGAAGGGCGATCACGCAAAAGATCCGACGTATCGGTAGAAACACCGATGCTGTAGTCAAACTACATTCATACCATTGGTCGCTGCAGAGGATCGCTACACCCGATCCGGCGGCACGCGATCGGGCCAACCCGACCGTGCCTGGCCGGCCGCGCCTAACCGGCCGTCACGATCCCCTGCCCGGCCCGGCATGCCGACACGGAAGCCACCCTGCATCGCCGGCCGGAAGCATCCGGTGCGATTCCACCGGACGCGCGCAGCTCCTGACCTCACCCGAACAACCGGCATCACGATCATGGAGACAGCAACATGGGGGCAACTTTCTGGTCAGCCGCCGCACTGGCGGCGGCATTCTGCGGCAGCGCCTGCGCCGGTGCGACCGATTTCGGCAACGCATCCGACAGCGTCGACACGTTCGCGTCGAGCGCCGCGCACCGGCGCGCGGATGCGCTCGTGCGCAAGATGACGCTCGACGAGAAACTCCGCTTCATTCACTCGCAGTACGAAATGTCCAAGGTGCCCGGCGGCGGCGCCGGCTACATCCAGGGCGTGCCGCGCCTCGGCATCCCCGACCTGAACATGGTCGATTCGGCGACGGGCTCGGGCAGCACGTCGCAGGCGAGCACGACGTTCCCTGCGACGCTCGCCGTCGCCGCGAGCTGGGATCGCCGCCTCGCGTACGACTACGGCACGCAGGTCGCGATCCAGTTGCGCGCGCAAGGATTCGGGATGGGCCTCGGCGGCGGCGCCAACCTCGCGCGCGAGCCGCGCGGCGGCCGGCTGTTCGAGTATCTCGGCGAGGACCCGCTGCTTGCCGGCGAGCTGCTCGCCGAACGCACGCTCGCGACGCAGCGGCACAAGGTCATCGCGACCATCAAGCATTACGCCGGCAACGAGCAGGAACACGGCCGGCTGGGCGGCAACAGCCAGATCGACGAGCGCACGCTGCGCGAGCTCTATCTGCTGCCGTTCGAGATCGCCGCGAAACGCGCGCAGCCCGGCAGCGTGATGTGCAGCTACAACCGGCTGAACGGCGACTACGCGTGCGAGAACGCGCATCTGCTGAACGACGTGCTGAAGAACGAATGGGGCTTCCAGGGCCAGGTGCAGTCCGACTGGGGCGCGACGCACAGCACCGCGAAGGCGGTCAACGCGGGGCTCGACGAAGAGGAAGACGTCGGGCCGAGCGTGTTCCTCACGCCCGCGGCGGTCAAGCAGGCGATCGCGAACGGCTCGGTGTCGACGGCGCGGCTCGACGACATGGTGCGGCGCAAGCTGTTCGTGATGATCCGCACCGGCGTGATGGACGATCCGCCCAAGGGCGGCGGCGCGATCGACTTCGCGGCCGCCGGCCGGTTCGCGCAGGCGGCCGCCGAGCGGTCGATCGTCCTGTTGAAGAACGACGGCAACCAGTTGCCGCTCGCCGCCGCCGCGCTCGCGCGGATCGCGGTGATCGGCGGCCATGCCGATGCGGCCGTGCTGTCGGGCGGCGGCTCCGGCAACACGCGCGACCCGGTCACGGGTTCGTTCGCGGGCTGCGGCGGCCTCGCGTTCGGCGCATCGGCCGGCTGCAGCTGGTGGCGCAACCCGTGGCTGAAGGTCGACGTGCCGATCGTCGCGGCGATTCGCGCGCTCGCGCCCGCCGCGCAGGTCACGTTCGCGGGCAACAGCGACCAGCAGGCCCCGTTCCGTCCGTACACGCAGCAGGAGATCGACCAGGCCGCGGCGCTCGCCGCTCGCTCCGACGTCGCGATCGTCGTGGTCGCGCAGCCGGCCGGCGAAGACTTCGGCGACCTGCAGAGCCTCGGCCTCGCGAATCCGTCGAACCAGGACGCGCTCGTCGACGCCGTCGCGCGCGCGAATCCGCATACGGTCGTCGTGGTCCAGAGCGGCAATCCGGTGCTGATGCCGTGGAAGGACCGCGTCGCCGCGATCGTCGAGGCCTGGTACCCGGGCGAAGGCGGCGGCAACGCGATCGCGAACGTGCTGTTCGGCAAGGTCAACCCGTCCGGCAGGCTGCCCGTCACGTTCCCCGCGCGCGACCAGGACACGCCGACCTGGAAAGCGGGCGGCGCGTTCGACAACGATCCCGTTTACGCGGAACGGCTGAACATCGGCTATCGCTGGTACGACGCGAACAACGTCAAGCCGATGTTCGAGTTCGGCTATGGCCTGTCGTACACGCACTTCTCGTACTCGGGGTTGTCCGTGTCGCGGCAGCGCGACGGCTCGCTCGGCGTGTCGTTCACCGTGCGCAATGACGGGCCCGTGGCCGGCGCGGACGTGCCGCAGGTATACCTCGGCGTGCCGTACAAGGACGAGCCGCCGCGCCGGC
Source organism: Burkholderia sp. MSHR3999 (assembly GCF_000833595.1). Classification (NCBI taxonomy): domain Bacteria; kingdom Pseudomonadati; phylum Pseudomonadota; class Betaproteobacteria; order Burkholderiales; family Burkholderiaceae; genus Burkholderia; species Burkholderia sp. MSHR3999. The sequence continues at coordinate 1,135,549 of NZ_JRFO01000007.1, read as the reverse complement.
TGGTCGGCTGGGAGAAGATCGACCTGAACCCGGGTGAGGCGCGGCGCGTGCGCATCACCGTCCCGCCGCGGATGCAGAGCGTGTGGGACGCATCGCGCAACGGCTGGCGCTACGTGCCGGGCGGGACGGTGTTCGTCGGCGCGTCGTCGCGCGACATCCGGCTGCAAGGGCGCTGAGCGCCCGACGCTGCGGCGCCCGGCGTTTCGACGTCCGACGCGTTCTTGCATGCGGTAATACACTTGCGAGGGTTCGCCGCGCGCGCCGCGCGGCGAACGTCCAACCGGAAAATCGCAAGGAGCATCAGCAATGGAATATGTCAGGCTCGGTTCCACAGGGCTGCAGGTTTCGCGTCTGTGTCTCGGCTGCATGACTTACGGCGTGCCCGAACGAGGCACGCATCCGTGGACGCTCGACGAAGCCGCGAGCCGTCCCTTCATCCGCCAGGCGCTCGACGCCGGCATCAACTTCTTCGACACCGCGAACATGTATTCGGACGGCACGTCCGAAGAGATCGTCGGCCGCGCGCTGCGCGACTTCGCGAAGCGCGACGACGTCGTGATCGCGACCAAGGTGTTCCACCGCATGCGCCCCGGCCCGAATGGCGCAGGCCTGTCGCGCAAGGCCATCCTCACCGAGATCGACCATAGCCTCAAGCGTCTCGGCACCGATTACGTCGATCTGTACCAGATCCATCGCTGGGACTATCACACGCCGATCGAGGAGACGCTCGAAGCGCTGCACGACGTCGTGAAGGCCGGCAAGGCGCGCTATATCGGCGCGTCGTCGATGCATGCGTGGCAGTTCAGCAAGGCGCTCTACACGTCGAAGCTGAACGGCTGGACGCAGTTCGTCAGCATGCAGGATCACCTGAACCTGCTGTATCGCGAGGAAGAGCGCGAGATGCTGCCGCTGTGCGCCGACCAGGGCATCGCGGTGCTGCCGTGGAGCCCGCTCGCGCGCGGCCGGCTCACGCGCGACTGGGATGCGTCGAGCGAGCGGCTGCAGAGCGACGCCTACGGCCGGACGCTTTACGAAGCGTATGCCGACAACGATCGCGCGATCGTCGAAGCCGTCGCGACGATCGCGCGTGCGCGCAACGTGCCGCGCGCGCAGGTGGCGCTCGCGTGGCTGCTGCAGAAGTCCGGGGTGACCGCGCCGATCATCGGGGCGTCGAAGGCCCGGCATCTCGATGACGCGGTCGCGGCGCTGTCGCTCGAACTCAGCGCCGAGGAACTCGCGGCGCTCGAAGCGCCGTACGTACCGCACGCGGTCGCGGGGCACGAGTAAGCGGCACACGCGCGCCCGGCGACTGCATCCGATGCCGGCCGGGCGCTCGGCGATGGTCGGTGGGCGCGGCCATATGTTTCACTGAGGTTTCACTGAGCGAGTTGCAGTTCGAGAACTGCTGCCATATGCGAGCGTTGAGCGTCCGCTCCCAAGCCCTGATCCAACGAGCGCAGTTACGCGTGCACGCGCCACTGCTTCACATACTCCGGCGTCCCCGTCGGCGCAGCATCGACGACCGGCGCCTGCGGTTGCAGCGCCAGCGGCAACACACCCGCCCACACCGGCAACGACAGGTCGTCTTCGCCGTCCTCCGGTCCGCCCGAGCGGACCTTGCACGCGGCCTCTTCCAGCGGAATGCGCAGCACCGTGGTCGCGGCAAGCTCGTTCGCGTCGCCGGGGCGCACCTCGCGTGAACGACCGGGCGCAAGCCGCTCGAGGAACGTATCGAGCGCCGCGGCCTTGGCCTCGCCTTCCACCGCGTCGAACGCGCCGTAGATCACGGCCGAGCGATAGTTCATCGAATGCTCGAACGCGGAACGCGCAAGCACCAGTCCGTCCAGATGCGTGATCGTCACGCACACCTGCGCGCCGTCGGTCGCGAGCTTCAGCATGCGGCTGCCGTTCGAGCCGTGGATGTAAAGATGATCGCCGTCACGCCAGCACGCGGTCGGAATGCAGTGCACGCCGTGTTCGTCGGCGAATGCGACGTGGCATACATACGCCGCATCGACGATCGCATGGAGCGTCGCGCGGTCATAGCGGCCGAGTTTGGCGATGCGGCGGATGCGGGTACGCGCGGATGGCGACGTTGTTTCGGTGACGGTCACGGCGGGAATCCTCTCAGGTGTTCGTGAAAGGCGCCACGATAGGGCAAGCGTGGCTCTGTTTGTAGACCCAGGATTGATCGAGTCATTGGAGCCACGAGCGATCACTGAGCCGCATCGGTCATGGCGCGATGCCAGGAGCGACGTCCGGACGCTGATGCCGGCGCTCGCCTGCGCACGCTGCAACGCAATGATCGACGCGCCTCGCGGTAAAATTACTTTTTTCGACCGATGCACCGCGTGCAGCCACCCGCTGCCCGCCCGCTTCCGCACCGATGCCGCTCGCCCCGGCTGGCCGGAAACGAACGATGCCGCTGAATCCACCCGGTGGTTTCCCGGCATACAGGACATGACCTACTCACTCGCCACCACCTACAGCCGCGAGCTCGAAATCCGCAAGAGCCGCTTCATCGCGCACGCCATCCCCGTCGAAGATCGCGACGCCGCCATGCAGGCGCTGCAACGCCTGCGCGACGAACACCCGGCCGCGACGCACGTCTGCTGGGCGCTGCTCGCCGGCGGCCAGTCGGGCATGTCGGACGACGGCGAGCCGTCCGGCACCGCGGGCCGGCCGATCCTCGAAGTGCTGCGCCACCATGATCTCGACGGCGTGCTGGGCGCGGTCGTGCGCTACTACGGCGGCGTCAAGCTCGGCGCGGGCGGGCTCGTGCGCGCGTACACGGACGCGATCGCGTCGGCGCTGCTCGACGCGGAGCGCGTCGAACGCATCCGCCGCACGCAGCTCGCGATCGAAATCGGCTATCCGGATGAAGCGCGCGTGCGCCGCTGGATCGAGCAGGCCGGCTACGAACTGGCCGACAGCGCATACGGAATGACCGTGCGCCTCGTGATCCGGCTGCCGGTCACGGCCGAGGCCGATGCGCGCACCGCCCTGTTCGACCTCACGCAGGGCCGCTCGGGTTTCCCCGAACTGTAAGCACGGGCGCCCGCCGCCGCGCCCACCGCTGCGCCCGACATCCGGCCCGTACGGCCCGTCGATCCCCCACTCCGCACTGCAACAATCGGCATCAGACCGGGCAATTCGGCCGATTTTCCCGAAATTTCGGAAAAGTCCCATAGAAAAATTACTTGCAGATATTTAATCTCATCCCGTTTTCCGGATCGTCGCCGCGCAAACGTTTCGCCGGCCAGCCGGACTGGCGCGCCTTGGCCCGGCACGCCGACGGGCGGGGATCCGCATGAAGCGTCATCAATAATCGAATCTCAGCGACGGAAAAACGACGCATGCAGACTATTCAAAAACTGCAAGCCCAGCTTGCGGAACTCGACGAGCGGATCAAGGCGGCTCGCCGCGACGAGCGCAACGACGCGCTGATGCAGGCGCGCCAATTGGTCACGAGCTACGCGCTGACCGCGCGGGAAATCTTCGGGCAAGGCTACAGCGACCGCGCGAAGCTGTTCACGGTCGGCCCCAAGTACCGCGACCCGGTGACCGGCGCGACGTGGAGCGGACGCGGGCGCGCGCCGTCGTGGATCGTCGGGCGCGACCGGTCCGCGTTCCTGATCCGGGAGTAACGGCCGCGCCGCGCGAAGCGGCGCGCGCGGCCCGGCGCCGCGATCGGTTCAATAGACGTCGGGCACGATCATGTCCGCCGGCACCGGCCGGCGGATGTAATCCTCGTGATGCTCGCGCTGCGGCAGGTCGATCGGCGAGCGCGGGATTTCGTGGTACGGCACCTGGTTCAGCAGATGGTGGATGCAGTTCAGCCGTGCGCGTTTCTTGTCGACCGCCTGCACGACCCACCAGGGCGCCTCGGGAATGTGCGTGCGCTGGAGCATCTCCTCCTTCGCGGCCGTGTACGCCTCCCAGCGGCGCCGGCTTTCCAGGTCCATCGGGCTCAGCTTCCACTGCTTCAGCGGATCTTCGATGCGGTTCTGGAAGCGCCGCTCCTGCTCGGGATCGGTGATCGAAAACCAGTACTTCACGATCTGGATGCCGCTGCGCACCAGCATCTTCTCGAATTCCGGCACCGAACGGAAAAACTCCTCGTACTCGTCGTCGGTGCAGAAATTCATCACACGCTCGACGCCCGCCCGGTTGTACCAGCTGCGGTCGAACAGCACGATCTCGCCGCCGGCCGGCAGGTGCGCGACGTAGCGCTGGAAATACCATTGCGTGCGCTCGCGGTTGTTGGGCGCGGGCAGCGCGGCCACGCGGCATACGCGCGGATTCAGACGCTGCGTGATGCGCTTGATCACGCCGCCCTTGCCCGCCGCGTCGCGCCCCTCGAAGATCACGACGAGCCGGTGCCCGGTGCTCACGACCCAGTCCTGCAGCTTGACCAGTTCGCCCTGCAGCCGGAACAGCTCGCGGAAATATTGCTTGCGCGCCTCGCGCCGCTCCGGCGAAAACAGCGTGCCGTCATCGTCGAAGCGACGATCGTCGAGTTCCATCTCGAGTTCCTCGTCGTACGCGTCGACGAGATCTTCCTCGAGCCGGCGCTGGCGCGCCTCGGCCGATTCCATATCGATACGGCTGTCGTTGTCGCTCATGGGGCCTCCTTCCGTGACGCAGCGAATCCGCACCATTATCGCAGGCGCTCGCGCCAGAATGATGAAAGCCACATGTCAGCGCCCGACGTGGCGCCGCCCGCTCGGAAGCGGACTCAGAAGCGGAAATTGAGCAGCACGGTCGCCAGCACCGGATTCGCCGAAATGTCGAATGTATTCGATGCGAGCGTCCGGTTCTGCTGGCTGATGTCCAGCGTGATCTTCGTGCGCAGCGGAATGTACGTGACCATCCCCGTGATCCAGAAGCGGCGCGTGACCTGATAGCTCGCGCCCAGCATGAACACGGGCTCCCATACGCGCTTCACCTTCGCCGACACGTTGGTGCGGCCCGACAGCAGCAGGTCGCCGCCGGCGTTCCACACCCGCTGGACTGACCCCGAGGCCCGCGAACGGCCGGAACCGGTCGTCGCGCTCGCCGAGGTAGTACTTGAACACGACGGAGGCGAGCCACGCGCGCGTGGTCACGAGCGGATTGCTGTCCGGATTGGCAAGATCGATCAGCGGCAGCCGCCCCTTGACGCCCGGAAAGATCCGGTAGAGCGGCAGCCCGATGCTGCCGTGCCCGCGCAGCGTGAGCACGGGCGGAATGCCCCCGCCGAGTTCGGTCGCCCAGCTTTCGCTGAAGAAATGCGTGAACGTGTACGCCGGCGTGTTCGTGTTGCTGAGCGACAGGCTCGAGCCGCGTTTTTTTCGAAACTGTTCTGGCCGAGCGCATCGGTGTGCGTCGTGACGGGCGTCGAGCGGCCGGTCGTCGCGACGAAGCGCCAGCGGAGGCCGACCATGTTGCGGTCGTCGCCGGTCAGCTGCTCCATCAGCGACGGCGCCTGCGCGGCGGGCAGGTCCGGCAGCCACGACGGATCGATCAGGCGCAGCTCGTACGGCATCCGGTCCGCGTGCACGACGCCGGCCGGCTGCGCCGCACGTGCATCATCGTGCGCCACCGCCGCCCCCGCAGGCGCCGGCGTCTGTCATGTCGACGTCGAAGCCGATCCCGTCCGCGCCGTCGTCCCGCGCCAGGCCGCAAGCGCGGCGACCCGGCAGCGTGGCGCGTGTCGCGAACGCCGGCGCTGGCCCGGGTGTCGGCGTCGACACGCCAACCCTGGACCAACGGCGTCGCGGCGCGTCAACTATCGAGTCCGTACGTATGACAGTCAACCCAGTGGAGATCCGTACCGTTGGTCTGCTCGACCAGCCACGGCACAACGGTCTGCGCCTTCTCGTGGATGTCGTGAAACAGAATGACGCCACGACGCCAGAGGAGCATCAGCGTCAACACTCGCTGCTTGACCTGATCGGCATCCACCTTGCTGTTCCAGTCTTGCGAATCGATGTTCCACAGCGCCACATGCAAGCCTCGGGCATCGAAGAACGCGCCGCTGTCAGCGCGACGCTGGCCATACGGAGGCCGAAACAGCGGTACATAGCTGGAAGGCAAGCTGTTCTTGACAAGGCCAATGCTGCGCGTAACCGAGTCCTGCCATTGCGGCCAGGCGCTGTGTGACTTGTGTTGCCAGCCATGCGAGCCCACGCACATACCTTGGTAGGTGCGAGAGAGTTCGCCGGGCGCGTCTTGCTGCAGCCGCGTCTGCAACGGCTCGCCCAGCACGAAAAAGGTTGCGTTGAGATGTTGCTTGCGCAGTGTATTCAGCAACTTGTCGGTGTTACCGCCAGTGGGTGTGGGACCATCGTCGAAGGTGAGCAGGAAATGCCGATCGGCCAATTCGCCGCCGCTCAGTTCGCTGCTCGAATAGGTCGCCACTTCGCTGCTGATGCGCGGGAACAGCGACGCAAGACGCAGCAATTCGTCCAGATAGGTGCGGTGGAACCGCTGAGACGCCGCGAACCACGCGGCGTAACGATCGTCGGGGGCGCGCGTAAAGGCCGCCGCTGCCTTCCTGAACGCCGCCTCGTCAAGCGCCCCGAGGCAGAACGGTTCGTCCCGGACACAATGGACCGATGCCAATGTGTAGTTCGCCGTCAGACGACGCCAGTAAATCTTGCGCGCACGGTCGATCGCATCCTTGTCGAACTGCTTCAGCTTGAGCCGATCGCGCAGCGTGCCGTCGCCGTCATGCTCGCTTTCGCTCAATGCATGCGCAAAGCTAAGCATTTCTGCACGAGAGGCCCGGTCGAAACCCGCCGGGGAAGCGGCAGGATCCGGCCAGAGGCTGCGGTCGACAGACGCGACCGCGCTTGGGCCGGCCGCCTGAGCCAGACCAGCCATCGCCAGCAGACTGAATACGGCAAGGCGTTTGCGCATATGCGGAACTCTTACGAAACAGGCCCCCGCTCGCGGGGGCCAGGTTGATTACGAACGCGCACTGACGCGCTGGATGGCCTTGTCGTAGACCGGATTGTCTTTTTCGCGCTTGGCCGCTCGGTAGTTTTCCAACGCGCTGGCAAACTGCCCGGCGGATTCGTACATCCGGCCGATGTTGTAGTAAGAGCTCGCGCGCACCGTAGCGGCGGTGGCGCCGCTGGCCAGTGCAATCGCCTTGCGGTTGGCCCAGATCGCCTCTGCACTGCGCCCTGCCTTTTGATAGGCCAGGCCGAGGTTGCTATAAGCCTGCCCGTAATTCGGATCCTGCTCGATAGCCTGACCGTACAGAACGATCGCCTCGTCCAGTTGACCGTTGCGATAAGCCTTTTCACCGGACTGATTGAACGCGCGTGCGCGTTCGGAATCGATCGGCGCCTGGTTGGCGGCCACGACACGGTTGCGTTCATCGCCAATGTCGGCGAGCGTGTTCAGGACATCTTCGGGGCCTACTCTCACACCGCGCATCGTATTGATGTCCTGGAACTCGCCTGCTCCAGAGATGCGAAACACGGTCCAAAGATTGCCCGGCTGGTTTCGCGGCACGTAGTAGGTGCGTACCAGCGATTCGCCTACGTAGACGAACACTTTCGCCTGACTCTGCGACAGTGCCATCGTGCCCGGGGCGTCGCGGTCGGTATAGTCGTGCACTGCATACACGTAGGTGTCGCCGTCGCGCTTGCGCTCGAGCGTGACGGTCTCCGGGCCATAGCCATCGGTGTCGTCGACATCGAGGTTTGCATCGGCGCCACGCTTGCTTCTGAAGTAAACGTGATTGCCCGGATAGACGATGTGCGAATCGAGGTCTCGCGGTGTAGCGCCCCAAGTCAATACCACGCGCAGGCCGTCCAGATTGCGCATCACCGGGCTCAACGCGTAGGTAAGGCCGGTGCACGGGCATTTGGCAACGAGATTCGAATAACCGTCCTTCTTGATGATGATCAGCGACGCTGCATCGGACAGCGGGCCGGCATCAATCGACACCTGGCCTTGCGCGTCCGTCGTGGCTGTAACCGACTGCTCGCCGTTTTTCTGGAGAATGACCGTCGCGCCGGCTATCTTCTGGTCCTTGACGGTTGCGCTAAGTACCTGCACGCGGGAGTCTGCGGCGTGGGCACCAATCGCGGTCGACAAGGCCAGTGCGGCCATCAAGAATCGAGTACTTCTGAGCATGCGGATCCTTAAGGAAAGTGAAGATGGAACGACAATTTGCGTTGTCGAAAACCGCGGGTCTATTCAAGCCTCTATCATTCAGACCGACTTATCCCGGTGACCGCAACCAATCTTTTCGAGCGGGCAAATGCCTGCCATAAGATTTTCCGACACGCATTCTACACGGGAAACGAATCCATAAATATCCGATAAGTTCAAGCGGCACTTACACCGTCGACCACTCGGACAGTCGATTACAAAAAATTGTTAAATCCCGACAATCTCAATTCGGCCAAGCACGGTTAGCACTAGCCCCCGCTGCCGGCGGCCTGGTATCAACGTTCACGGAAACCGACGCCCCATTTTCAGTGGGGCAAAGAATTCAGCATAACCGGACAATGCGACACACAAAAAAACATGCTCAATGTCAAATTCCGACTTCTTTCGATGTTCTTTATCGCACCCGGAGAGGTTGCGCATATACGTGACATCGATCGCCGTGCGGCCGCTATAGGCTGAATTCTGCCCGTTTGCAATACATTCTCGCCACTCAATGCGTCGCACCGCGGTAAGTCGAGCGACGAGAACCGAAACCGCATTGAACGTGACACAAAGCCGATTCGTGGCTTGCTCGATAACAGCAGTGCCAGATGAAGATGCCGTTGGCTCGCTGCACGTCGATCGGAAACTGCCGACCGTCCGGTATTCACACCGTGATCTCATCGAACCGGTCGGCACGAAGCACCAAACGCCGAACCCGCGGCGCGACGTGATGAGCATCCGGCAGAAGCTGTTCGACAGCTATCTCGACGCGCTCAAGCTGCAGCTGAAGCTGAAGAGCGTGCTGGGGACGCTCGACGAGCAATCGCTGGTGGCGGTGGACAGCTTCCCGCAGAGCAACGCGGCAGGTGGCGCGCGCGTGGAGTGACGAGTGCCGCGTCAGTCCCGTGGCGGCGCATCCGCCGTGGGAGGCAGCAGCACGACCGTGTCCTCCGGCCCGAGCACGCGCCCGTCCTGCGCGCGCAGCTCCAGCCTCCTGACGGGCAAGCCGTTCTTCCGGTCGACCAGCAGCACGTGCGCCTCGTCCGGCTCGAAGAAGAAATCCTCGCCCCACTGCCGGAGCGCCACGAGCAGCGGAAACAGCCCACGCCCCTTCTCGGTCGGCACGTATTCGTGATACGCGCCGCCGTCGGCCGCGGGCACCGCATCCAGGATGCCGTGCGCGACCAGGTTGCGCAGACGGGCGGCCAGGATGTTCTTCGCAAGGCCGGGGCTCTTCCGGAATTCACCGAAGCGGCTCAGGCCATCTAGCGCATGCGCGTCCGCTTGCACGAACGCGCACGCGTGCGGTCAGTGAATCACCCGCGTCACCCCGCGCCCGCGCGGATCGGCGACCGCCTCGGGCGTCTTGCCGTCGATCTTGATCACCTGGATGTCGCCGCTGAAATCCTGCCCCTTCAGCGTATAGCCGCGCGCCTCGATCTGCTTCGCGAGGTCGCCCTCGATCGGGTGGTACGGCTCCCAGAAGATCGTGTTCGGCGGCAGCAGCTGGTGATGGAAGCGCATCGCGCCGACCGCTTCCTTCAACGGCATCTTGAAGTCGTAGATGTTGTTGATCACCTGGAAGATCGACGTGAAGATCCGCGAGCCGCCCGGCGTGCCGATCACGAGCGACACCTTGCCGTCCCTGGTCAGGATCGTCGGCGACATCGACGACAGCGGGCGCTTCTTCGGCTCGATCGCGTTCGCGTCGCTGCCGACCACGCCGAACATGTTCGCAACGCCCGGCTTCGCGGAGAAATCGTCCATCTCGTCGTTCAGCACGATGCCCGTGCCGTCGGCGATCACGCCCGAGCCGAAATAGCCGTTGATCGTGTACGTGTTCGATACCGCGTTGCCCCACTTGTCGACCACCGAGAAGTGCGTCGTTTCCGCCTTCTCCGGCATCTCCGTGCCGAGGCCCGGCTGCACGCTCTTCGTGTCGGACGGCTCCTTCGGATTCACTTCGGCCGCGCGCTTCGAGATGTACGCGTCGCTGGTCAGCCGCGAAACGGGCACCTTGTAGAAGTCGGGGTCGCCCAGGTATTGCGCGCGATCGGCGAACACGCGCTTCTCGATCTCCGCGATCAGGTGGATGTATTGCGGCGAGTTGAGCGCGACGCCCTCGAAGTCCTGCTTGCGGTCCGCCTTCATCTTCAGCAGCTGCACGAGCCCGATCCCGCCCGAGCTCGGCGGCGGCGCGGTGATCACGCGGTAGCCGTTCCAGCTCGCCTCGACCGGCTGGCGCCACGTCGCGCGGTATTGCGCGAGATCCTCGGTCGTGATCAGCCCGTTGCCGTCGCCGGTCTTCATCGACGCGGCGATCAGCTCGGCCGTCTTGCCTTCATAGAAGCCCTTCGCGCCGCCCTTCGAGATCCGCGTCAGCACGTCGGCGAGATCCGGCTGCTTGAAGTTCACGCCCGCCTTCATCCCGGCGAAGTACTTGTCGAAGTTGGTCTTGCCGCCGAATTCCTTCGACGCGTCCACGCCGCGCTGCGCAAGCTGCTCGTCGACGACGAAGCCGTCGCGCGCATAGTGGATCGCCGGTGCGATCACCTGCTGCCACTTCAGCTTGCCGAAACGCTTCTGCGCTTCCCACATGCCCGCGACCGTGCCCGGCACGCCGACCGCGCGCGGGCCGTACAGGCTCATGCCCTTGACGACGTTGCCGTCCTTGTCGAGATACATGTCCTTCGTCGCCGCGAGCGGTGCGCGCTCGCGATAGTCGAGGAAGTACGGCTTGCCGTCCTTGTAGATGGTCATGAAGCCGCCGCCGCCGATGTTGCCGGCTTCCGGATACGTGACGGCGAGCGTGAACGCGATCGCGACCGCGGCGTCGATCGCGTTGCCGCCTTCCTTGAAGATCCGCTCCGCGGCATCCGCGCTGTACTTGTCCGCGACCGCGACCGCCGAGCTCGTCAGGATCGCGGGCTGCGGCCCCTTTGCATAGACGGGCGCATTCGGCAGGAAGCCGATGCCGGCCACCGTCGCGAGCGCAACGGCGGACGATTTGAAGCGATTCAGCGTAGTCATTGCATGTCTCCCATGTCGATCTCTTTCAGGCTGGAAAAAGCACCTGATCCGCTGATGGCCGCCGGCGCGCCGACGGCCATGCACCGGCTTCGTAGTATAGGGGGACAAAAAGGGTCAAACACGGCGGCAACGATGAAAGGCCCGCATTCCGCATCACGCACTGCATCATGCAGCGCATCGCAACGCGAAATTCGCCGGACAACCGCCCACGACGCGCGCCGATCTGCGAAGATAGCGCCCCGTCGTTTTCGCGCCGCGCGTTTTTCTTCATCTTTCCGTATGGCATCACACAACGCACATCATGCGAGCGGCTTCGCGGCCGGCCTGATCGCAGCCGTGCTCGTCGCGCAGGCCGGCGCGACCGGCCCCTGGCACCTGGGCATCCCCGCCGCATTCGCGGCCGGCGTCGCCGGCGGCACGGCGCCCGACTGGCTCGAGATCGCCTGGTGGAGCCGCAAGCGCCGCCTGTGGATCACGCACCGCACCATCACGCACTGGGGCGTCGGCTGGGCCGCGCTGCTCGCGCTGGCGTGGCATGCGCTCACCCATCATCCGCACCCGCTGTGGGCCGCACCGCTGTTCGGCTTCGCGTGCGGCGGCCTGATGCACCTGCTCGCCGACTGGCCCAACCCGCTCGGCGTGCCGTGGATCTGGCGGCGGCATTCGCTCAACCTGTGGAATAGCGGGAGCTGCGACCTGATCGTCGTCGCCGCCGCGTGGGGCGGCGCGTTGTGGCTCGCGCAGTCGCTGTGGACGCGCGCACCGGCGCTGCAGCACTGGCTCGGGTGGCTGCATCGCGTGTAGCGGTTTCCGGCGCGCACGCGCCGCGTCTGGCACACTGACGATTCGCGCGCGCCGTGCGGCATCGGCGCGCTTGCACCCCGCATGAGCCGAGCTTGAGCCCTGCTTGAGCCCTATTTAGCCGCTTCGATGGACGTCACCGCCACCCGCCCCGCCGCCAGCGTGCTCGACGTGTTCCACCCCGCCGTCGCCGCCTGGTTCCAGCGCACGTTCGCCGCGCCGACCGGCGCGCAGGCGCTCGCGTGGCCGCACATCAAGGCCGGCCGCTCGACGCTCGTCGCGGCGCCGACCGGTTCCGGCAAGACGCTCACCGCGTTCCTCTGCGCGATCGACGCGCTCGTGCGCGACGCGCTCGCGCACGACGGCACGCTGCCGGACGCGACGCTCGTGGTCTACGTGTCGCCGCTGAAGGCGCTGTCGAACGATATCCACGTGAACCTCGACGCGCCGCTCGCCGGCATCGCCGAATCGCTCGCGCGGCTCGGCCTGCCGGTGCCTGCGATCCGCACCGCGGTGCGCACCGGCGACACCACGCAGGCCGAACGCGCCGCGCTGCGCAAGCGCGCGCCGCACATCCTCGTGACGACGCCGGAATCGCTGTACGTGCTGCTGTCGTCGACGTCGGGCCGCCAGATGCTGTCGAGCGTGCGCTCGGTGATCGTCGACGAGATCCATGCGCTCGCCAACAGCAAACGCGGCAGCCATCTCGCGCTGTCGCTCGAACGGCTCGACGCGCTGACCGGACGCGCGCTGCCGCGCATCGGCCTGTCGGCGACGCAAAAGCCGATCGACGCGGTCGCGCGCTTCCTGGTCGGCGGGCCCGCCGACGCGCCGCGCGACTGCACGGTCGTCGACACCGGCCACACGCGCGAGCGCGATCTCGCGCTGGAGCTGCCGAACGTGCCGCTCGAACCGGTGATGGCGACCGACGTGTGGGAACAGGTGTACGACCGGATCGCCGGGCTCGCCGCCGCGCACCGCACGACGCTCGTGTTCGTCAACACGCGGCGCACCGCCGAGCGCATGGCGCGCCATCTCGCGGACCGGCTCGGCAAGGACGCGATCGCCGCGCATCACGGCAGCCTCGCGAAAGAGCATCGCTTCGACGCCGAACAGCGGCTCAAGCGCGGCGAGCTGAAGCTGCTCGTCGCGACCGCGTCGCTGGAGCTGGGGATCGACATCGGCGACGTCGACCTCGTCTGCCAGGTCGGCTCGCCGCGCGGCATCGCGCCGTTCCTGCAGCGCGTCGGCCGCTCTGGGCACCACGTCGGCGGCGTGCCGAAGGGGCGCCTCTTCCCGCTGTCGCGCGACGAGCTCGTCGAATGCGCGGCGCTGCTCGACTGCGTGCGGCGCGGCGAGCTCGACACGCTGCGGATTCCCGAGGCACCGCTCGACGTGCTCGCGCAGCAGATCGTCGCCGAGGTCGCGTGCGCCGAATGGCGGGAAGACGCGCTGTACCGCAGCTTCACGCAGGCCGCGCCCTACGCGCGCCTGTCGCGCGAGCGCTTCGACGACGTGATGAGGATGCTGGCCGAAGGCTTCACCAGCCGGCGCGGCGTGCGCGCGGCGTACCTGCACCGCGACGTGGTCGGCGGCACGGTGCGCGGGCGGCGCAACGCGATGATGACCGCGACGACGTCCGGCGGCACGATCCCCGACATGGCCGACTACGCGGTGCTCCTCGAGCCGCAGGGCATCCAGGTCGGCACCGTCAACGAGGATTTCGCGATCGAGAGCCTGGCCGGCGACGTGTTCCAGCTCGGCAACCAGTCGTACCGGATCATCCGGGTCGAGACGGGCCGCGTGCGCGTCGAGGATGCGCAGGGCCAGTCGCCGAACATTCCGTTCTGGCTCGGCGAGGCGCCGGGACGCAGCGACGAGCTGTCGGCCGCGGTCGGCCGGCTGCGCGCGCGGCTCGACGCGCTGTTCGCCGAGGGCGACCGGCAGGCGGGCGCCGGCGCCGCCGAGGGCCGCCTCGCGCCCGCGCTGCGCTGGCTCGTCGACGCGCTGCAGTTGTCGCCCGACGCCGCACGGCAGATCGTCGACTACCTGGCGCGCAGCCGCGCGGCGCTCGGTACGCTGCCGACGCAGGACACGCTCGTGATGGAGCGCTTCTTCGACGAATCGGGCGGCACGCAGCTCGTGATCCATTCGCCGTTCGGCAGCCGCATCAACCGCGCGTGGGGGCTCGCGCTGCGCAAGCGCTTCTGCCGCACGTTCAATTTCGAGCTGCAGGCCGCCGCGACCGACGACGCGATCATCCTGTCGCTGTCGCTCGCGCACAGCTTCGCGCTCGACGAAGTGTGGCGCTACCTGCGCGCGGCGAGCGCCGAGCACGTGCTGGTGCAGGCGCTGCTCGACGCGCCGCTGTTCGGCGTGCGCTGGCGCTGGAACGCGACGACGGCGCTCGCGCTGCCGCGCTTCACCGGCGGCAAGCGGACCGCGCCGCAACTGCAGCGGATGAAGAGCGACGACCTGCTCGCGACGGTGTTCCCCGATCAGGTCGCGTGCCTCGAGAACATCGTCGGCGAGCGCGAGATTCCGTCGCATCCGCTCGTCGACCAGACGCTCGACGACTGCCTGCACGACGCGATGGACACCGACGGCTGGCTCGCGCTGCTGCGCCGGATCGAAAGCGGCGCGATCGAGCTGGTCGCGCGCGACCTGCCCGCGCCGTCGCCGCTCGCGGCCGAGATCCTCAACGCGAAGCCGTACGCGTTCCTCGACGACGCGCCGCTCGAGGAGCGCCGCACGCAGGCGGTGCAGGCGCGCCGCTGGAGCGACCCCGAATCCGCGGACGATCTCGGCGCGCTCGACGCCGACGCGATCGCCGCGGTGCGCGACGAAGCGTGGCCGCTCGTGCGCGACGCGGACGAAATGCACGAAGCGCTGCTCACGCTGGCCTGCATCGCCGACGACGAAGCGCGCGCGCATGACGGCTGGCCCGCGTGGCTCGCGGAACTGGCCGAGCGCCGCCGCGCGACGAAGCTGGCCGCGCCGGGCGGCGCGGCGCTGTGGGTGCCGGTCGAGCGGCTCGTCTGCCTGCGCGCGCTGCATCCCGACGCGCGCTGCACGCCCGCGTTGAAAGTGCCGGCCGCATGCGCCGAACCATGGGAAGCGGACGCCGCGCTCGTCGACGTGATCCGCGCGCGGCTGACCGGCTTCGGGCCGCTCGCGCTCGACGCGATCGCGCGGCCGCTCGGCCTGCCCGTCGCAGCGGTCACGACCGCCCTCGCCGCGCTCGAGCAGGAAGGCTACGTGATGCGCGGCCGGTTTACGCCGGCCGCGGCCGGCGACGAATGGTGCGAACGCCACCTGCTTGCGCGCATCCACCGCTACACGGTGAAGCGCCTGCGTCGCGAAATCGAGCCGGTCGAGCGCGCCGATTTCATGCGGTTCCTGTTTCACTGGCAGCACCTGACGCCGGACACGCGCGGCGCCGGCCGCGACGCGCTCGCCGCCGTCGTCGAGCAGCTCGAAGGCTACGAAGCGGCCGCGAGCGCATGGGAAGACGCGCTGCTGCCCGCGCGGCTGGCCGACTACGTGACCGGCGGGCTCGACGAGCTGTGCCGCTCCGGCAAGCTCGTGTGGACCCGCATCGGCGCGCCGGCGCGCGCGGCGGGCACGCCCGTGAAGACGACGCCGATCGTGCTGCTGCCACGCCGCGATCTCGCCGCGTGGCAGGCGCTGCGCGATCCGGCCGCGCAGCCCGCGCTGTCGGCGCGCGCGGCGCAGGTGCGCGACGCGCTCGCCGCGCATGGCGCGATGTTCTTCGACGAACTGCTCGGCGACCTGCACATGCTGCCCGTCGAACTCGAACAAGCGCTCGGCGAACTCGTGTCCGCGGGCCTCGTGAACGCGGACAGCTTCGCGGGATTGCGCGCGCTGCTGAAGCCGGCGGTCAAGCGCAGCGCCATCCATGCACCGCGCACCCGGCGCGGCGGCGCGCTGATCGGCGGCATGGACGACGCCGGGCGCTGGGCGCTCGTGCAGCGTCCCGCGCCGCCCGCCGGCACGCCGCAGCGCCCGCCGGCGCGCACGCTCGCCGCGACCGATCCCGACGCGCTCGAACACATCGCGTGGACGCTGCTGCGCCGTTACGGCGTGGTGTTCTGGCGGCTGCTCGAACGTGAAGCCGACTGGCTGCCGGGCTGGCGCGAACTGGTGCGCGTGCTGCAGCGGCTGGAAGCGCGCGGCGAGATTCGCGGCGGGCGCTTCGTCGCCGGGCTGGCGGGCGAACAGTTCGCGCTGCCCGAAGCGATCCCGATCCTGCGCGAGCTGCGGCGGCAGCCGGGCAGCGGCCAGTTCGTCTGCGTGACGGGCGCCGATCCGCTGAACCTTGCCGGCACGCTGCTGCCCGGCGACAAGGTGCCCGCGCTGGCCGGCAATCGCGTGCTGTTTCGCGACGGCGTGCCGGTCGCGTCGCTCGTCGCCGGCGCATTCCACTACGCGCCCGACCTGTCGCCCGCCGCGCGCGAGGACGCGCGCGTGCGGCTCGCACGCCGCTCCTGACATCCGCTGACTACTGAACGGCCGCACGCACGGGGCAGGACGTTCCGCTACCATCGGGCGTTCTGCTGCGCCGGCTTCCCGCGCCGATTCCAACGATTCCGGAGACGTCCCTACATGCCGGCGCTGAAACTGCTGCCGTGCAGCGGCATCGCACATCGCTGCGCGTGGATCTCGCTGGTTGCGGTCGCCGGGCTGTTCCTGACGACCGGGTGGTATATCGTCCGGCCGCTGCTGCTGGCGAGTGCGGCCCTGCTCTATCTGCGGGTGGCCGGCCGCGGGCGTTGACTCAGGCCGGCACCAGCTCGAAGCTCAAGCGCTTGCCGAGCGCCGCGGCAGCGCTCGCGAGGGTCGTCAGCGTGAGACTCGTGTCGGTTTCGTCGAGCAGGCGGTTGAGCGCCGCGCGGCTGGTTTTCATCCGCGCGGCCATCGCGGTCTTCGTGATGTGCTGCGCCTTCATTTCCTGCCCGATCTGCCACGCGATCACCCGCTTGATGGCGGTCGCGGTGGCCGCCTCGAGGAGGCCTTCCTCTTCGAGGAAAGCGTCGAAGTCACCGCCGATGTGGCGATTGGTCGTGGTCGTCATGTCGTACTCCTTTGCTTTGCGTTGCCCGCTGCCCGGTCGTCCCAGATGGCACCAACCGGCGCCGCGCACGCGGAATTCAGATGCCGTTGCTCACGGCTTTCAGTCGAGACCTTGCGACGTCGAGATCGTCCGGCGGTGTGGTCGGCGACCTCTTGATGAACCCGTGTAACAGGACCATCGCATCGTCGACGACGGTGAAGAAGACTCGCGCGATTCGCGTCGGAAGCGTGACCCGGATCTCCCACAGATCCTTCGACATCTTCCGGACCAGCGGCATGCCGAGCGGCCAGCCGAATTGAACGGTCTTGATCTCTTCGCCGATCGCCTTCCGCTCCGCCTGATCGAGCCCCTTGAGCCATTCGCGGACCGGTTCGCTTCCGCCAGCCGTGCAGAAGAACCGCACGCTCAACGTCGCCTGTAACAGTTGCCTCGTCATCGTCCTGACACCAAGCGTACCAAAATTGATACGATATGCCAAGTGCGGCGAAAGCGAACCTCGACCGTCCGGCCAATCTCGCGCGGCAGGCGCCGCGGTGCGATTCGGCGCTATTCCGTTGCCTTGTCGCCGCGCGTCCGCTTGCGGCCGCGTGGCGACGCTTCCCCCGGCCGCCCGTCACCGAACCGTGCCCGCGCAATCTCCCGCACCGCGTCGATCAGCGTGCGCGCGACGGGCGACGGCTCGGCATCGGTGCGCAGGATCAGGCCGACCGGCTCGTCGGTGCCGGCCGACGGCAGCGGCAGTCGCGCGAGCGCACCCGTGGACAGGTCGTATTCGGCCGCATACTGCGGCACGAACCAGACCGCGTCGTTCTCGAGCGCGAGCGCGCGCGCGACCGACACGGACAGCACTTCGATGAACGCGTCCAGCGGCGGCGCGCCGCACGCGCCGAGCAACTGCTCGGCCGATTGCCGGATCAGCGTGCCGTACGGCGGCAGCACGACCGGGTAGCGCGCAAGCTCGGCGGCCGGCGCGACGCTCGCCATCAGCGGGTGTCCGGCGCGCACGACCGCGACGAGCGGCTCGTTGTACAACTGCTCGAACGCGAGCCCGACCATCCGCTCCGGCTCCGACAGCCGCCCGATCGCGCATTCGATCGCGCCCGCCTTCAGGCGTTCGAGCAGCTCGGCATTCGCGGCGGTCGCGAGCCGCACGACGACGCGCGGCCAGTGCACGGCAAGCGCCTTCATCAACGCCGGCGCGAGCGACGCCGCGACGGTCGGCAGCATCCCGATCTCGAGCGTCGCCGCCGCGCCGCCGCCGTCGTGCGCGAGCAGCCCGACGCCTTGCCGCAGCGCGAGCACGCACGCGTTCGCATGCGGCATGAAAAGCTGCGCTTCGCGCGTCGGGCGCGCACCCTGCCGGCTGCGCTCGAACAGCCTGACGCCGAGGATGGACTCCAGCTCGGCGATCGTCTTCGAGACGGCCGGCTGCGTGATCGACAGGCTCTCGGCCGCCTTCTGCACGCCGCCCAACTGCGCGACCGCGAGAAAACACTGCAGGTGCCGGAACTTGACGCGGCCGTCGGCGATACGGTTAGTCATAACGAATGGTTATGCAAATGATCGTGAATGGCCATTTTGCATAACTTTTCGCGTACGCCCAAGCGCTGCCTTCCGATTTTCGTCCGCCGCTGCGGGTCGTTCGCTCTCCGCCCGCCGCCGCCCCGTCACGCCGCCCGCCGCAGCGCCTCGAAACCGGCCGGCTCCCAGATCCGCTTCGCGATCAGCAGCCCGGTGCCGTGCTTCTGCCCGAGCGGCGCGGACGACGATTCCGCATGCAGCGCGGCCGCCTTGTTGCGCAGCCGGCGCAACTCCTGCTCGAGCTCCGCGGCGGCCGCCTCGGTCAGCATCCCCTGCGAGAACGTCATCGTCTCGCCGGGGCCGTCGAAGCGGCTGTCGAGGAAATCGCCGAGCGCATGCGCGTGGAAGTAGCGGCGAATCGGGCCGCCCGGCAGCCAGTCGAAGTCGCGCGCGACGCGCACGCGGATCCGGTCGCCCGGCAGCAGCGCGACCACGTTCATCCGGTCGAGCATCAGCAGGTACTTCAGGCATTCGGCCTTCGTCACGCGATAGGCCGCGACGATGTCGTCCACGGTCCAGTAATTGATCGCGCAGACGGCGACCAGCAGCAGCTTCTCGTCCGAAACGAGCAGCGCTTCCTGCTGCTCGGTCAGCACGTGCAGCCGCGGCGCGGAGGCCGACGCTTCCTGCACGAGCTCGGCGAGCGTGTAGCCGAGCAGTTCGCCGATCTGGACGATGCGCTCGAGCGTGAAGCGCTCGCTCGCGAACAGGCGCTTCACGCTTGTCTCGGACACCGCGAGCGAACGGGCGACGTCGCGGTAAGTCATGCCCTGCGCCTTCAGCAGGCGCTTCAGCGTATCGATGAGCTGGGCGATTTCAGTCATGGTCGGTATCTAAAAATGATGCTTAAAGTAAAACTCCAGGCTACCGGCGCGTACTGTCGCACGGTTTTCGATACTTGTCTGCATAATCCGCTCCGACCTGTCACTGATCGACGGAGATGCGATGACGATCCGAACCGAAACCGCCGCAGCCGCCCCGCATCGCGCCGCGCCGCGCGACGCCCGCGAAACCGATCGCGCGTTGCCGCTCGCGACCGTGCGCACGCTTGCCGCAAGCGCGCACGTCGGGGATCTCGTGTTCATCCGCGTGCCGGTGCGCCTGTTCCGCGAAGTGGCGGACGCGACGGGGACGTGGACCAACCATGTCGGGATCGTCGTCGACACGTCGGGCGCGGAACCCGTCGTCGCGGAGAGCACGTTTCCGTGGGCGAAGCTGACGCCGCTCACGCGCTTCGTCCAGCGCTCCGAAGGCGGCCGCCTCGCGCTGGCGCGGCTCGCGACGCCGCCCACCGCTGACGAGCAGCGCCGGATGCAGGCCGCCGCCGAACGGCGGATCGGCACGCTGTACGACACCGGCTTCAACCTGCGCTCGCGGCGCCAGTTCTGCTCGCGCTACGTGCGCGAGGTGCTCGGCGACGCGACGGGCATCGAAGTCGGCGACGTCGAGACGTTCTCGACGCTGCTCGCGCGCCGCCCCGGCGCGAAGCTCGGCTTCTGGCGGCTGTGGTATTTCGGGCGCATTCCGTGGGCCCGCGAGACGGTCACGCCCGCGAGCCTGCTGCGCTGCGGCCGGCTGACGCTCGAATTCGACGGGATCGTGTTCGACCCGCGCCGCGGCTGACGCGCCGAATACGTCGAGCGCGACGGAGACCACGCAGGACAACAACGAGAAAAACGAAAAACAAGCAGCGACGGGCTGGCTGGAGGGCCGTGCAACGTTCGTCACCGACGATACGCGAGCCCGATCGCTTTATCCGCCGGAGCGGCAGCCGCCGTCCGGCGGTTTCTTCATTGGCGCATCACATAACGATTGGTTATGCGTCCAGCGAAAAAACGTCATTTTGCATAACTTTCCGGATTGGCTAAAGTCCTCCCATCACCTCTGTCGAAAACCTATCAGGAGACGCCCGATGGATTCCCCCACGATCCTCACGCCGCGCGACTGGCCGTCGCATCCCGCGTACATCCACCCCGAATACCGCTCGTCGGTGAAGCGCGGCCCCACCCGGCCGCTGATTCCGCTGAAGGAGAAGCTGCGCGACCAGCACGCGCCCGTGTACGGCGCCGAAGACCTCGGCGCGCTCGACCACGACCTGACGAAGAACGCGGTGAAGAACGGCGAGCCGCTCGGCGAGCGCATCGTCGTCACGGGCCGCGTGCTCGACGAAGGCGGCAAGCCCGTCCGCAACACGCTGGTCGAGGTCTGGCAGGCGAACGCCGCCGGCCGCTACGTGCACAAGGTCGACCAGCACGACGCGCCGCTCGACCCGAACTTCCTCGGCGCCGGCCGCTGCCTGACCGACGACGAAGGCCGCTACCGCTTCCTGACGATCAAGCCGGGCGCGTATCCGTGGGGCAACCACCCGAACGCGTGGCGTCCGAATCACATCCACTTCTCGCTGTTCGGCGACTACTTCGGCTCGCGCCTCGTCACGCAGATGTACTTCCCCGGCGATCCGCTGCTCGCGTACGACCCGATCTTCCAGGGCACGCCCGGAGCGGCGCGCGACCGGCTGATCTCGCGTTTCTCGCTGGACATCACCGAAGAAGGCTATGCGCTCGGCTACGAATTCGACATCGTGCTGCGCGGCCGCGACGCCACCCCGATGGAGCGCTGAACCATGACGACGCTGAAACAAACCCCTTCGCAGACGGTCGGCCCGTACTTCGCCTACGGCCTGTGCCCGCAGCAGTACAACTACGATCTGAAGAGCCTGTTCACGCCGACGATCGCCGCGCCGCACGCGGCGGGCGAGCACGTGCTGCTGGTCGGCCGGGTATTCGACGGCGACGGCAACGTCGTCAGCGACGCGGTGCTCGAATTCACGCAGGTCGACGGCGCGGGCCGCTATCCGGCGTCGCGCGCCGACATCGCGCAGACCGGTTTCGCGGGCTTTGCGCGGGTCGGCACCGGCACCGACGCGCAGCATCGCTTCGTCGTCGAAACGGTCAAGCCGGGCCGGACCCCCGCCGCCGACAACGACGCCGCGCCGCACGTCAACGTGACGGTGATGATGCGCGGAATCCTCACCCATGCATTCACCCGCGTGTACTTCGACGACGAAGCGGCGGCCAACTCGGCCGACCCGGTGCTGAACGCGGTGCCGGCCGAGCGCCGCGCGACGCTCGTCGCGAAGCGCGAAACGCAGCCGGGCGGACCGACGATCTATCGCTTCGACATCCGCATGCAGGGTCCGGACGAAACGGTGTTCTTCGACGTCTGAGCGATGCGCCGGCGCAGGCCGGCCCCGTTGCTTGCCCGCCGCCGCGCGTGGCGATGCGTTCAGCATCGTCGCGCGCGGCGGTTTCGTTTTGCGGGCGGCAGCGCGGCGTCATTCGGCAAACGCCGAATTGCGCAGCAACGGAAAGTCGGATGAAAGGCCGCTCAGCCCCGCCAAACGGGGCTCTGGCGGATATTGCAACCGTTTGCCGCGATTTCCCTTGCGCGTTATGCGGCATAGCCTATGCTATCGGCATTCGACGAACGCTATTGCATCATCGCGAGCAATAATTCCGTTCGGCATGCGCTGCCGCTCAACCGCGGATTGGCGTGGATGTTCAACCGAGTGCCTTTGAGCGCGGCTGTCCGACCATATGGCAGTCGCGCGTTTTTTTGCCCGCGCGGGTTGCACGGCCAACTTCTACAAGCGATTGAAGTTCTTTCCTGACGGGGAAACGGACCGCGCCGACGCGGTGCCCCGCAGCGCGGGCGCGCCCGTTTTCGCCCCGCCCGCCGCTTCAGGCGGCGTGTGTTTTTCCTGCGGCAATCGTCGTGCTTCGACGCAGGACGAATCGAATCCGGTCACGCAGCGGCACGGAAATTGCGCGGCCCCATCGGTGCCGTCCATTCCGGAGATCGTCGCCGATGACACGACCGCCAAGCACTACCAGCGGTGCTCCGTGCATCTACTGCCTGCCGCTTGCGTTCGCACTGGACCGCGACGCGTGGCTGCAGTGCGTTGGCCGTGCCGCCGAGATGGGCTTCTCGCGCATCCTGACGACGCTCGCCGCGTGCGGCGCGTCCCTGCGCGAGCCCGTCGAGCCGCTCGCCGCTTACGCCGACGCCGCGCGCGCCAGCGGCCTGGCGCTCGATCTCGTGATCGAGCGCCAGGCCGCTCCCGCTGCGCCGTCATTCGCCGTCGACGGCGCATGCGCCGATGATCCCCTGCCCGACCCGCGCCGCGCGCCGCCGGTCGCGGCATCGCCGCCCCACGCGCCGGCTGCGCCGCATGACGACGACCTGGCCGAGCGCTTGATCGCCCTGGCCGGGTATGGCGTTGCCGGTTTCTGCCTGCGTGGCGTCGACGCGATGCCGATCGCGCAATGGTCGGACTGCCTGGGACGCGTGCGCGCCGCGCGGCCGGGCACCGCGTTTTTTGCGTGGACGCCGGGCCTGCCTCGCGCGCGCATGATCGACGCCGCCGCCCGCTTTGACGGTGTGTTCCTGTCGTCGTGCTGGTGGGATTTGCGGGCCGCATGGCTGCTCGACGAGCATGCGGACCTGGCGACGAGCCCGTGCCGCATCGCGCTGGCCGACGATCCTTTCGGCGGGCGCGCGCTCGACGCCGTGCCGTCCCGGCACCGCATGCTGGCGTGCCAGCGCGCACTCGCCGTCGCCTTCGAGCTCGGCGACGGCATCCTCGTGCCGGCCGGAATGGAGTTCGCGTGGTCCGGTCCGGTCTGGCGCGCCATTCGCACGCCCGCCGACTTGAGTGCCGCCTGGCAGGCCGCAGCGTTCAACCTCGGTCACGCCATCGCACGCGGGAACGCTCGCCTTGCGCGCCGGGCCGCCGACAGGGTGGACTTGCACGGCGGTGTCGAGCTGCAACGCCTGGCCGGCCCGTCCGCGCCGATCGCGGTATTCGCGCGCGTGCCCTGCGACCGTCGGCGACGCGAGCCGCTACGGATCGTCGCCGCCAACATCAGCCTGTCGGACACCGCGTCGCTCGACGCAGCCGGCTGGTCGTGGCACGACTGCACGCACGTGCAGCCGCTCGACGACGACGACGCACCGGTCGGCGCACCGCAGCCGCTCGACACCGTGAGGCTGGCGCCCGGCGAGGTGCGCGCGTGGCGCGCCACGCGCCCGGCGCCGGTGGCCGGCCGCGCCGCGCGCGCGCACGGCGGCGGTCATGCCGCCGACAAGGCCGTGCGGGCCGCGGAAGACGCGGTGCGCGCACCGCGCCTCTTCATCGATGCGATCACGCCCGCCGTGGACAATGGCCGCTTCGCGGTCAAGTGCGTCGCGGGCGAAGCGATCCGCGTCGAGGCCGACGTCGTCATCGACGGCCACGACGTGCCGTCGGCCGTGCTGCTCTGGCGCCCGGTCGACGCGGCCGACTGGCGCGAAGTCGACATGGCGCCGCTCGGCAACGATCGCTGGACGGCCGAATTCCGGCCCGACCGGATCGGCCGCTACGAATTCACGATCGAGGCGTGGCGCGATCCCTACGTCAACTGGTGCCGCGAAGTCGGCAAGAAGGTCGATGCCGGGCTGGACATCACGCTCGAACTGCGCGAAGGCGCGCTGATCCTTGCCGACGTCGCGCGACACGCCGTCACCGCCCGCGCGCGGCTGGCGCTCGAGCATGCGTGCCGCGTCGACGATGCGCTCGATGCCGGCCACACGCTCTCGGCGCTGACGGCCCCGACGCTGGCCGACGCGGTGGCGGCGGCCCGCTTCCGCCCGTACGTCTTGCGCCACCTGCCGCCGCAGCCGGTCGACGTCGAGCCGGCGCTGGCCGGCTTCGCGAGCTGGTACGAGCTGTTCCCGCGTTCGCAGAGCAACGACCCGTCGCGTCACGGCACGTTCGACGACGTGATCGCGCGCCTGCCGGCGATCCGCGCGATGGGCTTCGACGTGCTCTACTTTCCGCCGGTCCATCCGATCGGAACGAAGCACCGCAAGGGCCGCAACAACAGCAAGTCCGCGGCACCCGGCGACCCCGGCAGCCCGTATGCGATCGGCGCCGAGGAAGGCGGCCACGACGCGCTGCACCCGGCGCTGGGCACGTTCGACGATTTCCGCCGCCTGAACGAGGCCGCGCACGCTCATGGCCTGGCCCTCGCGCTCGACTTCGCGGTGCAATGCTCGCCGGACCATCCGTGGCTCACGTCCCATTCGGGCTGGTTCGACTGGCGCCCCGACGGCTCGCTGCACTATGCGGAGAACCCGCCGAAGAAATACGAGGACATCGTCAACGTCGATTTCTATACCGACGACGCCATGCCGGGCCTGTGGCTCGCGCTGCGCGACATCGTGCTGTTCTGGATCGGGCACGGCGTCACGCTGTTTCGCGTCGACAACCCGCATACCAAGCCGCTGCCATTCTGGGAATGGCTGATCGCGACGGTGCGCGCGGATCATCCCGAGGTGGTGTTCCTGAGCGAAGCGTTCACGCGGCCGAAGATGATGTACCGGCTCGCCAAGATCGGCTTCTCGCAGTCGTACACCTATTTCACGTGGCGCCATTCGAAACAGGAATTCATCGACTACCTGGGCGAGCTGACCCGGCCCGACATCGCCGCGTACTTCCGGCCGCATTTTTTCGTCAACACGCCCGACATCAATCCGCTGTTCCTGCAGACGAGCGGCCGGCCCGGCTTCCTGATCCGGGCCGCGCTCGCGGCACTGCTCTCCGGGCTATGGGGCGTCTACAACGGTTTCGAATTGTGCGAATCGGCGGCACTGCCCGGCCGCGAGGAATATCTCGATTCCGAGAAGTACCAGCTGCGCGCGTGGGACTGGAACCGGCCCGGCAACATCGTGCGGGAGATCGCGCAGCTCAATCGCATCCGGCGCGCCCATCCGGCGCTGCACACGCATCGCGGGCTGACCTTCCACAACGCGTTCGACCCGCACATCCTTTACTTCGCCAAGACCACGCCGCGCCGCGACGACGTCGTGCTCGCGGCGATCAATCTCGACCCGTTCGCCGCGCACGAGGCCGACTTCGAGGTGCCGCTATGGGAGTGGGGCCTCGCCGACGACGCCGTGCTGGCCGCGGAGAACCTGCTCGACGGCACGCGCTTCGCGTTCCACGGCAAGCGCCAGCACGTGCGGCTCGCGCCCGACGCGCCCTACGCGATCTGGGCCGTGCGCCCGCCTGACGGCGAGGCCTCACCATGAAACGAGAACCGTATTTCGAACGCCTCACCGCCGATCCGCTCTGGTACAAGGACGCGGTGATCTATCAGCTGCACGTCAAGTCGTTCTTCGACGCCAACAACGACGGCATCGGCGATTTCGCGGGGCTGCAGGCCAAGCTCGACTACATCGCCGAGCTCGGCGTCGACGCGATCTGGCTGCTGCCGTTCTACCCGTCGCCGCGCCGCGACGACGGCTACGACATCTCCGCCTATCGCGACGTGCACGCCGACTACGGCAAGCTCGGCGACATCAAGCGCCTGATCGCCGCCGCGCACGCGCGCGGCATCCGCGTGATCACCGAGCTCGTCATCAACCACACGTCCGACGAGCATCCATGGTTCCAGCGCGCGCGCCGCGCCAAGCCCGGCTCGTCGCATCGCAACTACTACGTCTGGTCCGACACCGGCCGCGAATATGCGGGCACGCGCGTGATCTTCCTCGACACCGAGGTCTCGAACTGGTCCTATGACGAGGTCGCCGGCGCGTACTTCTGGCATCGCTTCTACTCGCACCAGCCCGACCTCAACTTCGACAACCCGCAGGTCGTCAAGGAAGTGCTCGGCGTGATGCATTTCTGGCTCGACCTCGGCGTCGACGGGCTGCGCCTCGACGCGGTGCCTTACCTGGTCGTGCGCGAAGGCACGTCGAACGAGAACCTGCCCGAGACGCACGAGATCCTGCGCCGCATCCGCGCCGATCTCGATGCGCGATACCGGAACCGCATGCTGCTCGCCGAGGCCAACCAGTGGCCCGAGGACGTGCAGCAGTATTTCGGCAGCGGCGACGAATGCCACATGG
Source organism: Burkholderia sp. MSHR3999 (assembly GCF_000833595.1). Lineage (NCBI taxonomy): Bacteria > Pseudomonadati > Pseudomonadota > Betaproteobacteria > Burkholderiales > Burkholderiaceae > Burkholderia > Burkholderia sp. MSHR3999. The sequence goes on along the minus strand of NZ_JRFO01000007.1, from coordinate 1,108,938 downwards.
CGTTCCATTTCCCGTTGATGCCGCGCATGTACATGGCGATCGCGCGCGAGGACCGCTTCCCGATCACCGACATCCTGTGGCAGACGCCGCAGATCCCGCCGACGTGCCAATGGGCGATCTTCCTGCGCAATCACGACGAGCTGACGCTCGAGATGGTGACCGACAGCGAGCGCGACTATCTGTGGGAGGTCTACGCGAGCGACCGGCGCGCGCGGCTCAATCTCGGCATCCGGCGCCGCCTCGCGCCGCTGCTCGAACGCGACCGTCGCCGCATCGAACTGATGAACAGCCTGCTGCTGTCGATGCCCGGCACGCCCGTGATCTACTACGGCGACGAGATCGGCATGGGCGACAACATTCACCTCGGCGACCGCGACGGCGTGCGCACGCCGATGCAATGGTCGTTCGACCGCAACGGCGGGTTCTCGCGCGCCGATCCGGAGCAACTGACGCTGCCGCCGATCCAGGGGGCGCTGTACGGCTACGAATCGGTCAACGTCGAGAGCCAGTCGCGCGATCCGCACTCGCTGCTGAACTGGACGCGGCGCCTGATCGCCACGCGGCGCAGCCACCACGCGTTCGGGCGCGGCGCGATCGAGTTCCTGCAGCCGGTCAATCGCAAGGTGCTCGCCTACCTGCGCGAATACGAGAACGATCCGCCGCTGCTGTGCGTGGCCAATCTGTCGCGCGCCTCGCAGGCGGTCGAGCTCGATCTTTCGCGCTTCGCGAAGCGCACGCCGGTGGAATTGCTCGGCGGCTCGGCGTTTCCGTCGATCGGCCAGCTGACCTACCTGCTGACGCTGCCGCCGTATGGGTTCTACTGGTTCGAGCTCAGCGACGATACGCAGGCGCCGCGGTGGAACGCCGAGCCGTCCGAGCAACTGCCGGAATTCATCACCCTGGTCTGGCGCGCCGGCGAACCGGTGCTCAGCGGCGCGCACCGCCAGGCGCTCGAGCAGAAGGCGCTGCCTCAGTACCTTCCGAGGCGGCGCTGGTTCGCGTCCAAGAACGGCAAGCTGCATCGCGCCCGCCTGGAAGGCATCACGGCGCTCGAAGGCACGCCGACGCCGACGTTCCTGTGCGAGGTGGAAAGCGAAATCGAGACGGATGGAAAGGCCGCCACCGAGCACTATCTGCTGCCGCTCGCGGTCGCGTGGGATCAGCCGGGCCTGCCGCCGCTGCCCGGCCAGCTGGCGCTGGCGCGCATCCGGTGCGGGCCGCAGGTCGGCTTCCTGACCGACGCGTTCGCCGTCGCGCCGTTCGCGCGCGCCCTGTGCGACGCGATGCGCAGGCAGGCGCGCCTGCCCGTGGGCGGCCACGCCGATGGCGACGTGATCGAATGCGACGCGTCGGCCGCGCTCACGGCCGAGATGTATCGCGCGGATGCGGAGATCAACTGGATCGCCGCCGAGCAGACCAACAGCACGCTGGCGATCGGTCACGCGCTGGCGCTCAAGCTCGTGCGCCGCGTCGTCGCGGGCGTCCACCCCGAGGCGGAAATGGGGCGCTACCTGAGCGAGCACGGCTTCGCCAACGCCCCGGCGTGGCTCGGCGAAGTGCGCCGCCGCGATGCCGCCGGCACGCCGCACACCCTTGCCATCCTGCAGGCTTTCGTCGAGAACCAGGGCAACGCGTGGGACTGGGCGTTCGAGACGCTGACCCGCCTGACCGAGGAACTGTCGCACGAAACCGACGTCGCCGACGCATCGGACGACGACACCGCCGATTACACGCGCTTTGCCGGCGTGGTCGGGCGGCGCCTCGGCGAAATGCACGGCGTGCTCGCGCAGCCGAGCGAGCAGCCGGAGTTCGCGCCGCGACGGGCCACGCCGGACGACTGCGACGTCTGGGCCGCCCGGGTCCGGGCCCAGGTCGACGATGCGCTCGATCTGCTCGCGCTCGACCGGCAATGGAGCGACAAGGCGACCGCGCAACTGGCCCGGCGGCTCGTCGATCAGCGCGCGCCGCTGCTGGCGCTGGCCGAACGGCTGTGCCGGGATGGCGCCGGCACGTCGTGCCAGCGCATCCACGGCGATTTCCATCTCGGCCAGGTGCTCGTGGCGCAGGGCGACGCCTGCCTGATCGATTTCGAGGGAGAGCCGGTGCGGCCGCTTGCCGAGCGGCGCGAAAAGGCCAGCCCGCTGCGCGACGTGGCCGGCCTGTTGCGCTCGCTCGACTATGTCGGCTACGCCGTCACCCATGCCGGCGAGCAGATGCCGCAGCCGCTGCTGGCGCGCCGCGATGCGTTCCTGCGCGAGGCGATGGACCGCGCCGCCACGGCGTTCCTCGACGCGTACCGCGCCGCCGTCGGCACGGCGCCGCCCGGCCTGGCCGAATCCGCGGGCCGCGCGGCCCTGCTCGATGCGTTCCTGCTCGAAAAGGCCGCCTACGAGATCGTCTACGAATTCCGCAATCGTCCGGCGTGGGTGCCGGTGCCGCTGCGCGGGATGGCCGAGCTCGCCCGGCGGCTGCTTGCCCGGCATGGGGAGGCGCCCCGTGGCTGAGGACCGCTCCGACCCGCTCGCCGGACTCTGCGAAGCGAGCCTGCAAGCCCTGATCAGCGGGCGCGCCGCCGATCCGTTCGCGTTGCTCGGGCCGCATCGCGTCGACGGCCGCTGGCTCGTGCGCGCGTTTCTGCCCGGCGCTCTCGCGGCGTCGCTCGAGCTCGACGGCGACATCCGCGTGCCGATGGCGCACGCGCACCCCGACGGCCTGTTCGTCGGCGCGCTGCCGGAAAGCGGCCAGGCCGCCGCGCCCGCGTACCGGCTGCGCGTGCGCTGGCCGGACGCCGAGCACGTGGCCGAGGACCCGTACAGCTTCGGGCTGCTGCTCGGCGACCTCGACCTGCACCTGCTCGCGGAAGGCCGGCATCTCGAACTCGGCAACTGCCTCGGCGCGCAGCCGATGACGATCGACGGCACGGCGGGCGTGCGTTTCGCCGTGTGGGCGCCGAACGCGCGGCGCGTGTCGGTGGTGGGCGACTTCAACAGCTGGGACGGCCGGCGTCATCCGATGCGCCTGCGCCATCACGCCGGCGTCTGGGAACTGTTCGTGCCGCGCCTTGGTGTCGGCGAGCGCTACCAGTACGAGCTGATCGGCCCGCACGGCGGCCTGCTCCACCCGAAGGCCGACCCCGTCGCGCGCGCGACGGAGCTGCCGCCGGCGACCGCATCGCGCGTGGCCGATCCCGCGCCGTTCGCGTGGAGCGACGACGCGTGGCTCGCGACGCGCGCGCAGCGCCAGGCCGCAAACGCCCCGCTGTCGATCTACGAGGTCCACGCCGGTTCGTGGCTGCGCGATTCCGGCGACGGCGCGCGCAGCCTGCGCTGGGACGAGCTGGCCGACCGGCTGATCCCGTACGTCGCCGACATGGGGTTCACGCACATCGAATTCCTGCCGATCACCGAGCATCCGTTCGCCGGTTCGTGGGGCTACCAGCCGCTCGGCCTGTTCGCGCCGACGGCGCGCCTGGGCGAGCCGGCTGCCTTCGCCGGCTTCGTCGACCGCTGCCACGGCGCCGGCATCGGCGTGATTCTCGACTGGGTGCCGGCGCACTTCCCGACCGATCCGCACGGCCTGATGCAGTTCGACGGCACCGCGCTCTACGAGCACGCCGATCCGCGCGAAGGCTTTCACCAGGACTGGCAGACGCTGATCTACAACCTCGGCCGCAACGAAGTCGCCAATTTCCTGCTCGCCAGCGCGCTCGAATGGCTGACGCGCTATCACGTCGACGGCCTGCGCGTGGACGCCGTCGCGTCATTGCTGTACCGCGACTACAGCCGCGCGCCGGACGCGTGGGTGCCCAACGTCCACGGCGGCCGCGAAAACCTCGAAGCCGTCGAGTTCCTGCGCCGGTTCAACACGGTCGTCGCCGAACGGTGCCCGGGCGCGGCGACCTTCGCCGAGGAATCGACCGCGTGGCCCGGCGTGAGCGCACCGGTCGCCGCCGGCGGGCTCGGTTTCAGCTACAAATGGAACATGGGCTGGATGCACGACACGCTGCAGTACATGTCGCGCGACCCGATCTACCGGCGCTATCACCATGACGAAATGACCTTCGGCCTCATCTACGCGTTTTCCGAGCGCTTCGTGCTGCCGCTGTCGCATGACGAGGTCGTGCACGGCAAGCGCTCGCTGCTCGGCCGCATGCCCGGCGACCGCTGGCAGCGCTTCGCCGGCCTGCGCGCCTACCTGGGCTTCATGTGGGCGCATCCGGGCAAGAAGCTGCTGTTCATGGGCGGCGAGTTCGGCCAGGATTCCGAATGGAATCACGATGCTTCGCCGGCCTGGCACCTGCTCGACGATGCGGACCACCGGGGCGTGCAGCGCTTCGTGCGCGACCTGAACCGCTGCTATCGCGGCCTCCCCGCGCTCCATGCGCGCGACGCCGAGGCCGACGGCTTCGCGTGGGTCGTCGGCGACGACCGCGACAACAGCGTGTTCGTGTTCCTGCGCCGCGGCGGCGCGTCCGATGCGTCCGGCCCGGTGCTGGTCGCGCTCAACCTGACGCCGGTGCCGCGCGTCGGCTATCGCGTCGGCGTGCCGCGGCCGGGCCGCTGGCGCGAAATTCTCAACAGCGACGCGACCTGCTACGGCGGCAGCGGCATCGGCAACGGGGGCGGCGTGACGGCCGTGCCGGAACCGAGCCACGGCCTGCCCGCCTCGCTCAGCCTGACGGTGCCGCCGCTCGCCTGCGTGTTTCTGCTCCCGGAGGAGTGAGTCGATGGCGCGCTTTGCCGACCATCTCCTGCCCGGCGCGGCCGCGCCGCTCGGCGCGCGCTGGGACGGCCTCGGCGTGAATTTCGCGGTCTTCTCGGCCAACGCGTCGCGCATCGACCTGTGCGTGTTCGACGACGGCGGCCGCAAGGAACTCGCACGCATGACCCTGCCCGAGTGCACCGACGAGATCTGGCACGGCTACCTGCCCGGCGCGGGGCCCGGGCTCGCGTACGGCTATCGCGCCTACGGCCCCTACGACGTGGTGCACGGCCACCGCTTCAACCCGGCCAAGCTGCTGCTCGATCCCTATGCGCGGCAGCTGACGGGCAGGCTGCGGTGGTCCGACGCGCTGTTCGGCTACCGCCTCGCATCGCATCGCGCCGATCTCTCGTTCGACCGGCGCGACAGTGCGCCCGCGATGCCGAAGGCCGTGGTGGTCGACGACAGCGTCCACTGGGACGACCCGGACCGGCCGCGCATACCGTGGGACGACACCGTCATCCTCGAGGCGCACCTGCGCGGCCTGACGAGGCAGCTCGACACGCTGCGCGGGCCGGCGCGGGGCACCTTCGAAGCGCTCGCGTCGCCGCGGGTGATCGAACATCTGCAGCGCCTGGGCATCACCGCGATCGAGCTGCTGCCCGTGCATGCGTTCATGCAGGACCGCTTCCTGCTTGCACGCGGCCTGCGCAACTACTGGGGCTACAACACGATGGCCTTCTTCGCGCCCGAGCCGGCCTACCTCGCCAGCGGCAGGCTCGACGAAATGCGCCACGCGGTGCGCAGCCTCCATGCGGCCGGCATCGAGGTGATCTTCGACGTCGTGTACAACCACACCTGCGAAGGCAACGAGCTCGGGCCGACCATCTCGTGGCGCGGCCTCGACAACGCCAGCTATTACCGCCTCATCCCCGGCGACGAGCGCCGTTTCATCAACGACACGGGCTGCGGCAACACGCTCAACCTGTCGCATCCGCGCGTGCTGCAAATGGTGATGGATTCGATGCGCTACTGGGTCGAAGCGCTCCACCTCGACGGATTCCGCTTCGATCTCGGCGTCACGCTCGGTCGCGAAGGCAAGGGCTACGATCCGGGCGCGGGCTTTTTCGACGCGATCCTGCAGGACCCCGTGCTGTCGCGCCTCAAGCTGATCTCCGAACCGTGGGACGTCGGACCGGGCGGCTACCAGCTCGGCAACCATCCGCCCGGCTTCGCCGAATGGAACGGGCGCTTTCGCGACACGGTGCGGCGCTTCTGGCGCGGCGACCAGGGCACGCGGCCCGAGCTCGCCGCCCGCCTGCTGGCGTCGGCGGACGTGTTCGACCGCCGCCACCGCAAGCCGTGGGCGTCGATCAATTTCGTCACGGCGCATGACGGTTTCACGCTGGCGGACCTGGTGGCTTACGAGCACAAGCACAACGAAGCAAACGGCGAGAACAACCGCGACGGCACGCCTGACAATTTCAGCGCGAACTGGGGTGTCGAGGGCCCGACGCACGACCCGGCCATCCGTGCGGTGCGCGCCCGCGTGCGGCGCTCGCTGCTGCTGACCAACGTGCTCGCGAGCGGCACGCCGATGCTGTTGTCCGGAGACGAGTTCGGCCGCACGCAGGCCGGCAACAACAACGCGTACTGCCAGGACAACCCGCTGTCGTGGCTGGACTGGAACCGGGCCGCGTCACCCGAAGGCGCGGCGCTGACGGCATTCGTGGCGCGCGCGACGGCGCTGCGGCGCGCCGTGCCGCTGTTGCGCGTCAAGCAATTCGTGCATGACGCCAGGGATGTCGCGCCGAACGTCAAAGGCACCGCCTGGTTCGACGAGCGCGGCGTCGAGCTGACGCCCGACGACTGGCACAACCCCGAGGGCCGCGCGCTCGTGCTGCGGCGCGCGGCGCGCAACGCGCACGGCGATGTCGAGCTGGCGTTGTGGCTCATGAACGGCGCCGGCGTGCCGCTGTCGTTCGCGCTGCCGGCCCCCGGCGCGCACTGGCGCATGGAAATCGGCACGGCCAAGCCCGAGATCCTCCCGCATGCGATCCATACGCCGGCCATCGAGATCGCCGCGCATAGCCTGGCCATCGTGACGGGCTGCATCCGCAAGGACTGGCGTCCGCCGGAGGCCGCGCCGCCGGAGGATCAGGCCCAAGCGCCGGCGGCGCCTGCCGGCGACGCCCCGCCGGCGGCCGCGCCCGACAGCGGGGACACCGCATGACGACCCGCACCTATCGCCATCCGCTGCCGTTCGGCGCCGCGCCGCAAGCCGACGGCACCACGCGCTTTCGCCTGTGGGCGCCGAGCCACCCGGCGGTGATGCTGGCCGTCGAAGGCCAGGCCCGCGTGCCGATGACGGCGCTGGCCGACGGCTGGCACGAGGCCGTGGTGGCCTGCGCCGCCGGCGCGCGCTACCGCTACGTGCTCGCCGACGGGACGGCGCTGCCCGACCCGGCCTCGCGCGCCCAGGATGGCGGCCCGCACGACGCGAGCATCGTCTGCGACGCCGGCGTGTTTCGCTGGCGCCACACCGCCTGGCGGGGCCGGCCCTGGCACGAAACGGTTCTGTACGAGCTGCACGCCGGCGCGCTGGGCGGATACGCGGGCGTCGCCGCGCAACTGCCGCGGCTCGCCGCACTTGGCGTCACGGCGATCGAGCTGATGCCGATCGCGACCTTCGGCGGCACGCGCAACTGGGGTTACGACGGCGTGCTGCCGTTCGCGCCATCAGCCGCCTATGGTTCGCCCGACGCGCTCAAGTCGCTGATCGACGACGCGCATGGTCTCGGCCTGATGGTGTTCCTCGACGTCGTCTACAACCATTTCGGCCCGGACGGCAACGCGATGGGCCGTCTGGCCGCCCCGTTCTTCGACGCGTCGCGACGCACGCCGTGGGGCGACGCGATCGATTTCGGCCAGCCGGCGGTACGCGAATTCTTCATCGAGAACGCGTTGTACTGGCTGTTCGAATACCGCTTCGACGGATTGCGCCTCGACGCCGTCCATGCGATCGGCGACACGTCGTTTCTCGTCGAGCTGGCCCGCCGGGTTCGCGCTCAGACGGCGCTGCGCGAGCCGGACCGGCACATCCACCTCGTGCTCGAGAACGAGGACAACCGCGCGAGCCTGCTCGCGCACGATTTCACCGCGCAGTGGAACGACGATGCGCACAACGCGATCCACGTGCTGCTGACGGGCGAGCATGACGGCTATTACCGCGACTTCGCCAAAGCCCCGACCGCGCGACTGGCCTGCTGCCTCGCCGACGGGTTTGCGTTCCAGGGCGAGCAGGTCGCGCGCCTCGGGCGCCGGCGCGGCGAACCGAGCGCGTGGCTGCCGACGACCGCGTTCGTGATGTTCCTGCAGAATCACGACCAGGTCGGCAACCGTGCCCACGGCGAACGGTTGACGGCCCTGTGCGACGCGCAGGCGCTGCGCGCGGCTGTCGCGCTGCTGCTCCTGTCGCCGCAGATCCCGTTGCTGTTCATGGGCGAGGAATGGGGCTGCACGCAGCCATTCCTCTACTTCACCGATTACCACGACGCGCTGGCCGACGCGGTGCGCGAAGGCCGGCGCACGGAGTTCGCGCACCAGCGCGCGTTTGCCGACCCCGCTGCGCGCGCGGCGATTCCCGACCCGAACGATGTCGGCACGTTCACACGCTCGTGCCCCACGCCGAGCGACGCGAACCAGCCCGCGCACGCCGCGTGGCTTGCCTGGTACCGGACCTTGCTGGCCACGCGACGCGCGATGCTCGTGCCGCGCCTGCCCGGCGCCCGCGCGCTCGGCGCCGAGGTGATCAGCGCCGGCGCCGTGCGGGCGCGCTGGCGCATGAACGACGGCGCCGCCTTGACCCTGTACGTGAACCTGCACCGGCAATCCGCCGGCTGCACCGCCATGCCGGCCGGCACGGTGTTGTGCAGCACACCCGACGACGCGGCGAAGCGGCTCGCGGCCGGCGAGCTGGCGCCGGCCAGTTGCGTGGCGTGGCTGGAGGCGCCGCCGTGAACGCCGCTCGCGACGCGCTGGTGCAGCTGGCCCGGCAAGCCGGCCTCGCGATCGACTGGCAGGACGCCGCCGGCAACGCGCGCCGGGTCGACCCGGATACGGTGCGCGCCATCCTGTCGGCGTTCGGGCTGCCGTGCATGACGGCCCGGCAATGCGGCGAGAGCGCGGCACGGCTGCGCGAGGCGGAACGGGTCGTCAACGCGCCGCCGCTGCTGATCGCGCCCTGCGGCGAGCCGACACCGCTGCCGTGGCTCGGTGGGCGGGGCCGCATGCGCTACCGGCTCGATTGGGAAAACGGCGGCACGCACGAGGGCCACGTCGCCGCACGCGCCGGCGGCGACGCGCCGCGGCTGCCGCCGCTCGCCCGGCCCGGTTATCACGGCCTCGAAATCGGCGGCAGCCGCCTGACGGTCGCCGTCGCGCCGCCCCGTTGCCATGAGTTGCCGGATCGCGCACGCGGATGGGGCCTGGCGGTGCAGATGTACAGCCTGCGGCGCGCACATGACGGCGGGCTCGGCGACTTCAGCGCGCTGGCCGAGCTGGCGCGAGCGGCGGCGCCGCTCGGCGCCCAGGCGCTCGCCGTGAGCCCGGTCCATGCGATGTTCGCGGCGCGTCCGGCGCAGTACAGCCCCTATTCGCCTTCGAACCGGCGCTGGTACAACGTGGCTCACGTCGATCCGGCCGCATGCTGCGGCGCGCATGCCGTGCGTGAAGCTGTGGCGTCCCTCGCACTGTCCGCCGGCTTCGCCCGCCGCGAGTCGCAGCCGCTCGTCGCGTGGGCGCCGGCGGTGCGCGCGCGGCTGCGCGTCCTGCGGTTTCTGTTCGCGCGGCGAGACCGGTGGTTGAGCCGCGCGCAACGCGAATCGCTGGACGCCTTCCGCGACGCGGGCGGTGCGCCGCTCGAGCATCACGCCCGCTTCGAGATGCTGCATGCCCGGCTGCGCCGCGAGCATGGCGACGACTGGCGCAACTGGCCGGCCGACGTGCGCGCGCCCGAATCGCCGGAAGTCGAACGCCGGGCCCGTGAGCATCGCGACGAGGTGGCGTTTCACGTATTCCTGCAGTGGCTCGCGCGCGATGGCCTCGCGACGGCGCAGCATGCCGCGCGCGACGCGGGCATGACGATCGGCCTGCTGGCCGATCTCGCGGTCGGCGTCGACCCGGCCGGCAGCGAGCGCTGGTGCCACGCCGACGACATGTTGAACGGCGTGGCGCTCGGCGCGCCGCCCGACCCGTTCAATCCGCTCGGGCAATCGTGGGGCCTGTCGACCTTCGCGCCGTGGGCGTTGCGGCAGCATGGCTACCGCGCGTTCATCGACATGCTGCGGGCCGTGCTCGCCCATGCGGGCGGCGTGCGCATCGATCACGTGCTCGGCTTCGCGCGCCTGTGGATCGTGCCCGACGGCATGCCGGCCGCCAGCGGCGCGTATCTGCGCTACCCGCTCGAGGACATGCTCGCGCTGGTCGCGCTCGAATCGTGGCGCCATCGCGCCATCGTGCTCGGCGAGGATCTCGGCACGGTGCCGCCGGACCTGCGCGCGCACTTGTCGGCGGCCGGCCTGCTCGGCCTGGACGTGCTCTGGTTCGCCCGCAACGGCGATGGCTTCGCGTCGCCCGCCCGGTGGCGCGCGGATGCCGTCGCGACGACCAGCACGCACGATTTGCCGACCGTTGCCGGCTGGTGGCGAGGGCGCGATATCGCGTGGCGCAAGCGCGTCGGGCACGGCGGGTCCAGCGAGTTCGCGCGCGACGCGTGGCGCGAGCGACGCACGTCACGCATGGCGCTGTGGCACGCGCTGCGCGACGAAGGGCTGGCGCCCGGCGCGCCGGTTACGCCGCCGCATGAGCCGCCGCATGAGCCGCCGCATGAGCCGCCAAATGAGCCGCCAAATGAGCCGCCGCTGGCGGAAATTGCCGCGTTCGTGGGCCGCACGCCGGCGCCGCTCGCGCTGCTGCCGCTCGAGGACGCGATCGGCCAGCGTGAGCCGGTCAATCTGCCCGGCGTGGCGACGGGCCACCCGAACTGGCGTCGGCGCCTGCCGGCCGCGGCGCCGCGGCTGCTGGCCGACGCCCGCGTCGCCGCGCGGCTGCGGGCGTTCGCGCAGGCGCGCGACGAGGCAGCGCGATGACGCAGCCGACAGCGACACTGCGGCTCCAGTTTCACCACGGTTACCCATTCAGCGCCGCGGAAGCTGCGATCGACTATTTCGCGGCGCTGGGGATCAGCCATCTCTATGCGTCGCCGATCTTCGCGGCACAGCCCGGCTCGCGTCATGGCTACGACGTCGTCGATCCGAACCTCGTCAATCCCGAGCTCGGCGGGGAGACGGCCTTGCGGCGTCTTGCCGCGCGGCTGCACGACAACGGCATGGGCCTGATCGTCGACATCGTGCCGAACCATATGGGCATCGGCGCCGCGAACCGTTGGTGGCAGGACGTGCTGACCCATGGCCGCGCGAGCCGCTACGCATCGTTTTTCGACATCGACTGGGCGAGCCGTGCGCTCGATGCGCGCGGCAAGGTTCTGTTGCCGGTGCTCGCCGAGCCGCTCGCCGTCGTGCTCGCGCGCGGCCAACTGCAACTGGCGCGGGGAACCGATGGCGAATTCGAGATCGACTATGCCGGGCAGCGGTTCCCGTTGTCCCCGGCGACGCGCGACGCGGCATCGTCGATGCGCTCGGCCGACGACTGGCATGCGCTGCTCGAACGCCAGCATTACCGGCTCGCCTGGTGGCCGCTCGCGCGCGATGCGCTCAACTGGCGGCGGTTCTTCGACATCACCACGCTCGCGGCCGTGCGCGTCGACGATCCGGCGGTGTTCGACGCGAGCCATGCGCTGCTGATCCGCTTGTTCGGCGACGGCCTGATCGACGGCGTGCGCATCGATCACGTCGACGGCCTGGCCGATCCGGGCGCGTATTGCCGGCGGCTGGTGCGCGCGCTGCGGCGCGCGGGCCGCCGCCAGCCTTACGTCCTCGTCGAGAAGATCCTCATGCGCGGCGAGACGCTCGACCTGGCCTGGGGCACGGACGGCACGACCGGCTACGATTTCATGAACGACGTCGCCGCCGTGCTTCATGACGACACGGGCGCCGAGGCGCTCGCCGGGATCTGGCGGGACCATGCCGGCGACGCGCGCGACCTCGCGACGCACGTCGTTGCCGCCCGCGCGCAATTGCTCGACGAGACGTTCGGCAGCGAAGTCGCGCGGCTGATGACGGTACTCGGCGATATCGCCGGCCGCGAGCCGTCCGGGTGCGATGCCAGCCCGGCCGCCATCGAGCGGTGCGTGCGCGCATTGGCGCGCCACTTTCCCGTCTACCGCGCGTATCCGTGCGCCGGCCCGCGCAGCGCGACCGACGCGGCCGCATTCGCGGCGGCGCTGCCACGCGCGCGGGCCGAACTGCATCCGCTCGACCGGCCGGTGCTTGCGCAGCTCGACCGCTGGCTCGGCGCCGACGCGCCGGGGCGGCGCCGGCGGCTGCGCGAGGCCCAGATCCGCTTTGCCCAGGTCACCGCGCCGCTCGCGGCGAAATCGGTCGAGGACACGGTCGGCTATCGCTGGGCCCGCGCGCTGTCGCGCAACGAGGTCGGCGCCGACCTCGCCACGCTCGGCATCTCCGTCGCCGCCTTCCATGCGGCCAACGCGGCGCGGGGCGCCACCTTCCCGCGCACGATGCTCACGACCGCCACCCACGATCACAAGCGCGGCGAAGACGTGCGCGCGCGCCTGGCCGTGCTGAGCGAAGTGCCCGAGCGCTTCGCGGCGGCCGTGTCGAGATGGTTCGACGACAATGCGCGCCATCGGGCGACGCTGGCTTCCGGCCCCGCGCCCTCGCCGGCCGACGAGCTGATGCTCTACCAGACGCTGATCGGCGCGTGGCCCGCCGCATGGCTTGCCGAGCCCGCTCGCGACGCCACGGCGCCTGCCGGGATCGACGCATTTGGCGAACGCATCGCCGCGTGGCAACTGAAGGCGATTCGGGAGGCCAAGCTGCGCACGTCGTGGCTCGCGCCCGACGACGCCTATGAAACCGGCTGCCGCCGTTTCGTCGCTGCGATCCTGCATGCGCCCCCGTTCGTCGCCGGGCTCGACGAATTCGTGCGCGGCATCGCCGCGGCAGGCGCGCTCAACGGCCTGGTGCAGACGTTCCTGCGCATGACCTCGCCGGGCGTGCCCGATCTTTACCAGGGATGCGAATTCTGGGATGAAAGCCTCGTCGATCCCGACAACCGCCGGCCGGTCGACTTCGCCGCACGGCAGGCCGCGCTCGCGCCGATGAGCGATGCGTCGCGGGCTGCCGGGCTCGACGAACTCGCGCACTGGCATGACGGCCGAATCAAGCTGAGGCTGATCCGCGACGTGCTCGCGATTCGACGCGCCCACGCGGCATGTTTCGACGGCGGCGCGTATATGCCGCTGCCGGTCACCGGCGCGGCGGCCAACCATGCGATCGCCTTTGCCCGTTGCGCCGGCGACCGCACCGGCGGCCCTGTCGTCGCGGTGGCGAGCCGGCTGGCCGCGCGTTGGCTCCAGGCAGGCGCGGCGCCTCGCATTGCGCCGCACCATTGGCGCGACACGGCCATCCTCCTCACGCGTCCCGCGGCATCGGCGTCGAGCGCCGCCGCGTTGCCCGCAATGCCAGGTCAGCCCGCCGCATGGCGCGACGCGCTCACGTCATCCATCCATGTGCCGTCCGAGGGCGCGCTCGCGTTGCGCGACGTGCTGCATACGCTGCCGGTCGCGCTGCTGGTGCCGGCCGGCTGACGGGGATGTTCATGGTTTCCGTGCGTTTTGCAAGCGCGGTTCGATCCGCGCCGTCAGGCCTCGCGATCACTTCTTGAATCGCTCCTTCGCATCGCCGAATGACGCCCGTGTCTTGCCGGCGACCTCCTTCAGCTTGCCCTTCGCTTCCGCGATGCGGCCCTTCACCTGATCCTTGTTCATGGCATGGCGCCTTGAAGTTGACGGATGCCCGAACTGTGCAAGCATGTCCCGCGCCGCGATGGAACGCCGGGCCGGGCACGGCGCTTGCGCCCCTTGACGCGTTCGCGCTCGCGGACAGCACGTTGACGGCGGCAGGCTGCGCCCGCGCATTGTCAATCTTGCGGAGGACGAACCATGAACATTCTCACCAGCGCCGGCCCGATGGTTTCGCTGATCGCCGGCATTCTCATCCTCATCGTCCCCCGCTTGCTGAATTTCATCGTCGCGATCTACCTGATCGTCATCGGGATGCTCGGGCTGTTCGGCGGACGTATCCATTGAACTGCGCACGTCGCGTCGCGACTTCACGCGCCGGCGCCGAAATCGTCGCGCCCGGCGCCCGACAGCGCGAGCGCACGTTGACCAGCGCGACCTGCGCGAGCCAGAAACCGGCGGCGACGAATGCGCCTTCGCCGCCCGGGCAGCCGTCGACGATGGCCGCGTAATCCTCGATCCGCATCGGTGCCACCCGCGTCGCCGCGATCGGGCGAACGCGGCCGACGGCGCGGTGCGCTGCCGGCCGCCCCGGTAGTCGCGGCGCGCATGGCGGCCCGCGTGCCCGATCGTGGCGCGCTTCATGTTCGCGTTCCTTGCGTTGCGATGTCCGATGGGGGCCGTGGGCTCCTCCCTGACGCTGCATGCGCCGCAGCCCCACCCGCTTTGAAGCAAGCTTCCTGCCGCCACAGCCGGACGGTTGCGCACGTCGCGTGCGTGCGCTTTTTTACAACGGCGCTGTAACGCGCGCGGCCGTGCCGGCGGCCCGGCCGATCGCTGCGACGGAACGCAGCGGGAACGCAATATGCGGGCCGGCCATCGACTGCCCGGCGATCTGCGGCACCCAAGGAGGCTCGCATGACCCGATTCGACCTGCTCGCCCATCTCGTGACGAGCCAGCTCGCCGCCCGCATCCGGACCGGCCGCTGGCTCCCGCCCGATGTGCTCGTCGCGACCATGCGCACCTGGCTGTCATACCACCGGATCGAATACGACTGGCTTGAACGGGTCCGGATCGGTGCGGCATCCGTCACGCTCTCGCACGACATCTACGACATGGCGACCGCGCGCGACGACCGGGAGGACGGCGGCCGCAGCCCTGCCAACCTGGACGCGCCGCAACTGAAAGCCTTGCGCGCACGCTGCGAAGCGCTGCTGCAACACCTCCACGGCGACGGCGAAGACGCGTCATGACGTCCGCGACGCAATCGCGGCACCCGGATCACGGCGCCGAAACGCGCAACGCCCGGCGCGATGCGGGGCGTCACGGCATGCTCGAATGCGGCCGGAACTGCGACGTGATCCGTCATGCGGACCGCTTCACCACCCTCATCGACGGCGCCGCCTATTTCTCGACGCTGCGCGCGGCACTGGTTCGCGCGAGCCATACCGTGTTCATCGTCGGATGGGACATCGACAGCCGGATGCGGCTCGTGCCCGACGGCGCGAACGACGGCTTTCCGGAGCCGCTCGGCGCGTTTCTGGGCGCGCTCGCGGCGGCCCGTCCGCGCCTGCGCATCTACGTGCTCGCGTGGGACTTCGCGATGATCTACGCGCTCGAGCGCGACTGGCCGCCCGTGTACCGCACGGCGTGGCGATCCCATCGCGGGATCGTGTTCCAGCTCGACGGCGCGCATCCGCGCGGCGCGTCGCATCACCAGAAGCTGGTCGTGATCGACGACCGCGTCGCATTCGTCGGCGGGCTCGACCTGACACGCGCGCGCTGGGACACGCCGTCGCACGCGGCCGACGAGCCGCGCCGCCGCGACGCGGACGGCGCGTCATACCGGCCGTTCCACGACATCCAGGCGATGTTCGACGGCGACGCGGCGGCGTCGATCGGCGAGCAGGCGCGCCAGCGCTGGCGTTACGCATGCGGGCGCCGCGTCGCGATCCGCGCGCAGCGGCGCCGCAACGACGGCGGCGACCCGTGGCCGCCCGGCACGCCGGTCGACGTGCGTGACGTGCGCGTCGGTGTCGCCTATACGGCGCCGGCGCAACGCGGCCGCGAGCCGGTCCGGCAAGTCTGCGCGCTCGTCGCCGACGCGATCCGCGCGGCCCGGCGGCATCTGTACATCGAGAACCAGTACTTCACGGCGGCCGTCGTGCGCGAAACGCTGTCGCCGCGCCTCGCCGACGCGTGCGCGCCGGACGTGACCGTCGTCGCGCCGCCCGCCCACAGCGGCTGGCTGCAGGAAGCGACGATGGGCGTGCTGCGCGCACGCCTGCATGCCGCGCTCGTCGCGGCCGACCGCTTCGATCGCTACCGGCTGCTGTATCCGCACGTCGACGGTCTCGACCGCGATTGGGTGAACGTCCACAGCAAGGTGATGATCGTCGACGACGAGTGCCTCGTGATCGGCAGCGCGAATCTCAACAATCGCTCGATGCTGCTCGACACCGAATGCGACATCGCGCTCGTCGCCGCGGGCGACGCGCGCATCCGCGCGGCGATCGCGCACACGCGCAACCGGCTGCTCGCCGAGCACCTCGGCACGACCGTCGAGCGGGTCGCCGAGGCGCTGGCGCTCGCGCCGCGGCCGAACGAAGCGATCGAGCGGCTGCGCGCGGCGCGCGGCCGCACGCTGCTGCCGCTGGACCCGGCGGTCGCGCCGCAGCTCGACGCGCTCGTGCCCGTCAGCGCGCGGCTCGACCCCGAGCGGCCGATCGAGCCCGAGCGGCTCGTGCGCGAATTCGTGCCGCTGGAACAGCGCCGCTCGCTGAGCGCGCGTCTCGTCGTGCTCGGCGCATGCGTGCTGCTGATCGCCGCGCTCGCGGCTGCGTGGCGCTTTTCGCCGCTGGCCGCGCACGTGAACGTCGCGACGCTGTCGGAAGCGGCGCTGCGCATCGCGCGCCTGCCGGTCGCGCCCGCGATCCTGTTGGCCGGATACGTCGTCGCGGCAACGCTGTCCGTGCCGATCACGCTGCTGATCACCGTCACGGGGCTCGTGTTCGGCGCGTGGCCCGGTTTCGCGTATGCGGCCGCGGGCACGATGGCGGCGGCCGCCGCCACCTACGGCCTTGGCCGCTGGCTCGGGCGCGACGCGGTGCGCCGGCTTGCCGGCGCGCGCGCGAACCGGCTGAGCCGGCATCTCGGCAGGAGCGGCATCGTCGCGATGACCTTGCTGCGGCTGCTGCCGATCGCGCCGTTTACGGTCGTGAACCTCGTCGCGGGCGCTTCGCACATCGGGCTGCGCGATTACCTGGTCGGCACCGCGATCGGCATGCTGCCCGGCATCGCGCTGACCGTGACGTTCGCGCACCAGCTCGGCGCCGCGCTCGCGCATCCGGGGCCGGCGGCATTCGCGTGGCTTGCCGCGATCGGCGCCGTGCTCATCGGCGCGTCGGTCCTGCTGGTGCGAATCCTGCGGCGGCTGCAATGAGTGCCGCCGCCCCTTCCCCAAGCCCGCCGCGCCCGCCCGGCGCGCGCGACCTGCGCATCGCCACGTACAACATTCGAGGCGGCTTCGGCATCTGGCATGCGGCGGCCGCCGACCGCATCGCCGCGGTGATCGACGAGCTCGACGCGGACGTGATCGCGTTGCAGGAAGTGCCGCTCGGCGGCTCGCGGGGCGCCGACGTGCTCGCCCACCTGCGCGCGGCCACCGGCCTGAACGCGGCGGCCGGCGTGACGATCGACACCACCGAACGGCGCTACGGCAACGCGGTGTTGTCGCGCTGCCCGATCCGCGCGGCGCGCACGCTCGACCTGTCGTTCCGCCATCGCGAACCGCGCGGCGCGCTCGACGCCGACATCGATTGCGGCGCAGGCCTGATACGCGTGGTGGCGACCCATCTGGGGCTGTCGGCCGCCGAACGCAGCGAGCAGGTGCAGCGCCTGCTCGCTGCGTTCGATACGGGAGCGATGCCCGTGATCCTGCTTGGCGACATCAACGAATGGCTGATGCGCGGCCGCGCACTGCGCACGTTGGTGACGCGCTTCCGGCGCGCGCCCGCGCCGCGCACCTTCCCGACCCTCTATCCGCTGTTCGCGCTCGACCGGATCTGGATCCATCCCGGCGAACTGCTGATCGACGTGGCCGTGCATCGCTCCGCACGCGCCCGCCGCGCGTCGGATCACTACCCGCTCGTCGCGCGCATGCGCGTGCCGGCCCCGCCTGGGACGGTCGCGGTGACGTAACGCACGTCATCGCGCCCCGAACGGAACAGCGTGAATTCTTTTCAATCGGATGTAATGCGCGACGCCCGAGTGTCGTCAATGCAGGCGGGTCGCCACATCAAGCAGCGCGTCGGTGATTTCGACGGTCAGCCTGCACGCGTCCGCTTGTTCGGGCAGGCATTCGACCGTCTGCTCCACGGCGTCGTGCAGCAGTGCATGGACGCGCCCGCGTGCGGCGGCATCAAGATTGGCATAGCGCTCCATCACCCAGCAATCGAATACGACGTCGATTGCAGGACCGGGAGAGCCGCCGGACGCGGTATGAGCCGCGGCGGCCCACGCCGCATGAAAAGTGATCGTGCCCGTCTCCGGGTCGAAGCGGACGGTTGTGTCGAGTTCCCTTTCGGCATTCGAATGCATGATGTTCTCCGTTGAGTTGACCGAACGATCCATCCGTCGGCGGCGCATCGTGCAGTGCCTCTGTCGACGCGCCAGGGGCGCTCGATCATTGTCCGGGTCGGATTGCGAATACCATCGTGTACGTCCTCCTTGGAAACACGCATCCGTTCAGATTCCCGCAAGCATCATGCCCATTGCCCCGTGCCGTGCGGCATGCGCATTGCTGCATGCGGCGAGGCGCGCCATCGCGCCGGACCGTTTCACCTGCTTCGACGGGGACTCATCGATGACTCATCCTTCAGCAGCACACGGCCATGGAAAACAAGGCCATGGAAAGCGCCTGACGCGACGCGCCGGCCGTAGCCGCAGTGCCGATCCACGACAGCGCAGGCGCTGGTCCGCCGAAGTCACACGTGCCGGCGACGTGCTCGACATTGAGCCGGACATCTTCAAATCCGACGATCCGGAGGCCGTCGCGGCGTCGCTGAAGCGCTCGGCCGAGCGCAGCCGGCGGCGCAAGGGAACGCCGTTCCAGTCGGCCATGTCGATGCTGAACTTCTACGTCAACCGCGCCGGCCGCAATCTGCCGAAATCGCGACGGGCGACGCTCGAGCGCGCGAAGCGCAAGCTGCGCGAGGCCTTCGGCCGCAAGCCCTGACGCGGTCCGCGGCCGTCTGCACGGAGACCGCGCATGCATGAAACCCTGTGGTACCTGATCGTCGGCGCGGTGCTGATGAGCATGGGCATCGCCACCTCGGCGCTGCGCCATCTGCCGTGCAGCACGGCGATGATCTACCTGCTGCTCGGGGTGCTGCTGGGCCCGGCCGGCGCGGGGCTGCTGCACCTCGACCTCGAACGCGACGCGCCGTTGCTGCGCAGCGTCGTCGAAGTCGCGCTGCTCGTGTCGCTGTTCGCGATCGGGCTGCGGCTGCGCGTGCCGCTGTTCGACCCGCTCTGGCGCATGCCGTGCCGGCTCGGGTTGCTGGCGATGATCGTCACCGTGCCGCTCCTGGCCGGCTGCGCGGTGGTCGCGCTGGGGCTCGCCTGGGGTCCCGCGGTGCTGCTTGCGGCGATCCTCGCGCCCACCGACCCGGTGCTCGCGCACGACGTGCAGGTGCGCGACCCGGGCGACCGCGACCTCGTGCGCTTCGCGCTGTCCGGCGAAGGCGGCCTGAACGACGGCATTGCGCTGCCGTTCGCGCTCGCGGGGCTCGCGCTGTGCGGCAATCCCGACGCGACGCACCGGATGCCGCTCCTGTCCGCCGGCTTCGCGCTGGCGACGCTGTGGGGCATCGCGGGCGCCGCCGCGATCGGCGGCGCACTCGGCTGGGCGACGACGAAGACGATCGGCTGGCTGCGCACGCAACACGCGCAGGCGCTCGGCCTCGAAGGATTTTTCGCGCTCGCGCTGATCGTGCTGTCGTTCGGCGCGGCTCAGCTCGCGCATGCTTTCGGCTTCATCGCGACGTTCGCCGCGGGCGTCGCGATGCGGCGCGTCGAGCACCAGGCGAGCGGCGACCGCGCGCCGCACGACGTGATCGGCAAGATCGACGCGGCGGACGTCGTCGCCACCGAGCAGCACCCTGAAAAAGCGCATGCGTACATGGCCGAATCGGTGCTGGGCTTCACGATCGAGCTCGAACGCATCGCGGAAGCGGTCGTGATGACGATGGTCGGCGGCGTGCTCGCGACGCTGCCCGGCCCGGTGTTCACGTGGCGCACGGCCGCGCTGACCGCCGCGCTGTTCCTGGTGGTGCGGCCGGCCTCGGTGATGCTTTCGCTCGCCGGCTCACACGCCACGCGCGCGCAGCGGCGGCTGATGGCATGGTTCGGCATCCGCGGCATCGGCTCGTTCTACTACCTCGCGTTCGTGCTCGAGCACGGGCCCGCCGACGCGGTGCGACCGCTCGCGGCGCCGGTGCTCGCGGTCATCGCCGCATCGGTGATCGCGCACGGGGTGTCCGCGACGCCGCTGATGAGCCGGTATCACCGGCGTCCGCGCCGGCACTGATTCGTCACGACGCCGTCACGGCGGCCCGAGCTGCGAGCGCATCTGCGCGGTCACGCGCTGGCGGACGCCGCGATAGCCGTTCCACGGGTCGCGTGCCAGCCGCTCGAGCCGAGCGTGCAGCGTATATCGATCGTCCATTGCGCGGCGCCCGCCGCGCGTTGTCGAGCCTGGGATTTCGCCGGCATGGCGATGCTCGTGTTCGATTGCGTGAACGTCAGGCGCGAGTCAGGCCCGAGTCAGACCGAATCGCGCCGCCGCAGCCCGGCGGGCGGAATCTTCATCGCCTGCCGATATTTGGTCACGGTGCGGCGCGCGAGCAGGATGCCGCGGCCGGCGAGGCGCTGCGCGAGCGCGACGTCCGACAGCGGCTCGGCGTGCCCCTCCGCGGCGATCATGTCGCGGATCAGCACCTTCGCCGCAGCAGCCGAGCACGCGCCGTTGCCGGCCGCCTCGAGCCGCCGCGGGAAGAAGTGCTTGAACTCGAACGTGCCGTACGGGGTCGCCATGTACTTGTTGCCGGTCGCGCGCGACACCGTCGATTCGTGCAGGTCGAGCTCGTCCGCGATGTCGCGCAGCACGAGCGGCTTCAGCGCGATTTCGCCGTAGCGGAAGAAATCCCGCTGGCGCGCGACGATGCAGGCACCGACGCGCTGGATCGTGTCGAAGCGCTTCTGCGCATTGCGGATCAGCCAGCGCGCCTCCTGCAGCTGCTGGCCGAGCGGCGAATCGCGCTCGCCGCTCGCGCGCGCGAACAGTTCCGCGTACCGCTGGTGCAGCCGCGCGCGCGGCAGCACGGCCGGGTTGATCGTCACGATCCATTCGCCGCGCACCTCGCGCACGATCACGTCCGGCACGACGTAGTCGCCGCGCGTGCTGCCGTAGTGATCGCCGGGACGCGGATCGAGCCCGCGCACCAGCGCGCACGCGGCGTGCAGCGTCGGCGCGTCGCAGCCGAGCCGCCGCTGCAGCTCGGCCGTCTCGCGATGGGCAAGACGTTCGAGATGGTCGCGGGCAATGGCCTTCGCCTGCGCGAGCGCCGGCGTGCCGGCCGGCAGCGCATCGAGCTGCAGCAGCAGGCATTCGGCCAGCGTGCGCGCGGCGATGCCGGGCCGGTCGAGCGCCTGCACGAGCCGCAGCGCGACCGCGAGATCCCGTTCGTTCAGCAGCAGCGCCGGGTCGGCCGCGAGCACGAGCTCCGGCAGCGCCTGGCGCAGGTAGCCGTCGTCGTCGAGCGCGTCGATGATCAGGCGCGCCGCCGCGCGATCGCGCCGGTTCAGCGGATAGAGCCGCAGCGCGTCGTGCAGGTACGCATGCAGCGACGGTTCCGCCGCGCTCCATTCGCCGGCCGCCGCATCGGGCGCGTCGTCGTCCGCGCGGCCTGGCCCGCGCGCCGCGGGCTCGGCCGTATAGGCGATCTCGTTGGTCGGCGGCGGCGCACCGTCGAGCGCGGCGGTTTCGGGCGCGGATGCTTCGGATGCCTCGGCCGCGGACGACGGTTCCGCCGCGCCGTCATCGTCGTCGGTCCGGACGTCCTCGAGAAACGGATTGCGGTCGAGCGCCAGCCGCAACTCCTGCTGGAACTCGAGCGAAGACATCTGCAACAGGCGCAGCGACTGCTGGAGCCTCGGTGTGAGTGCGAGATGCTGCCGCATCTGGAGCGCAAGCGTGACGGACATCGACACCCTCCTGCTGTTCATCGCATCGGTGTGCGAATGGCACGCAACATCCGCGCCAATGGCGCCGGCGCGCGTGCCTGCCGATGCCCGCGCGGGTTCGCACCCCCGCGTCGCGGCCGGTTTCCTCACTTTTTTACAAGCGATCGGCAAGTTTGCCCGTCATGCCCGGCCCATGCGAGCCGGATCGCTCATCCATCCGGGTTCACGGTGCGGGTACGGGTGATGCGCGGGTTGGCGCGCCGTCTGGCGCGCGTCGCGTCATTGCGGCATTCGTTCCAACCAACGACCTGTGTAGCGATTTGCGCGCCCATGCGTCGATTGCGCAAGGCAAGCGGGTTTCCCCATACGAGAGGACGACATGACATCCATCCGAATGGTTGTGGCGGCGTGCGCCGTGATCTCCGCGTTCGCGGCATGCGGCGGCGGCAACGACGTCGGCACCGAGCTCGGCATCTCCCATCCGCAGGGCCGCTTCATCAACGCGGTGCCGAGCGGCCCGAACCTCGACTACTACCTGAACGCGAAGATCGACGCGTCGGGCGTCGCGTACAAGGGCGTGACGCGCTATCACGACATCGATTCGGGCACGGAGAACGCCAGCTACGACGTATCGGGCACGACGACGACCATCGCGGCGCAGACCTTCAGCGCCGCGAACGGGCACCACTACACGACGATCGCGCTGCCGAGCAAGTCGTCACTGATCTCGGTGATCGACGATCCGTTCGCCAAGCCCCTGCTGTCGGACAAGGCGCGGGTGCGCAGCTTCAACGCGTCGCCGAATGCGCAGAACGTCGACGTCTACGTCGTGGCGCCGGGCACCGACATCACGATGCAGAGCCCGACGCTGAGCGGCGCCGCGTACCAGAACGCGTCGCCGTCGTCCGGCGAGGATTCGATCTACCTGAACGGCGGCACCTATCAGGTGATCGTCACGACGGCCGGCAGCAAGGCGCCGATCCTGAAGACCGCGCCCGTCAACCTCGGCAACAACGCGGACTGGCTGCTGCTGACGATTCCGTCGGGCGGCATCGCCGACGTGACGCCGAACGACATTCACGTGCTGGTCGCGCAAGGCAATGACGCGGATACGTCGGCCATCGAACTCGGGCCGCAGTGATGCGCCGGTGGTAACGGCGGCGGGTGCGCGACGGCGCGCCCGCCGGCAATCGTCAATAAACCGTGGGCGGCTGCGAGCCCGGGTTGCGGTGTTCGTCCGTCGATGGCGCCGGTGCCGTTCCGCTCGTTGTGGGACTCGTGTCGTAACGGCTGTCTGGGTCTTGCATCGAAGGAGACTGCATCGCGCCGCTTTGCTCGCCTTGCTGCGAGGCGACGTCGGGACGCGATCCATAGGGGCTCGTATGCGAGCATGCTGCGACACCGCACGCGGCGGCGATCGCCCATGCGGCAGCGCCGTGTATCAGATTCGGTTTCATCGGAGTCCTCCAGAAAATGTAGCCGCCCATGAGCCTGGCCAGGATGTTCCCCGATATGGAAACGCCACGCTCGTCGAAGTACCGGCCGCCACGGTGTCCCGTCGAGCCGCAAGCGGCGTACCGCCTGCGCTGCGCGTCGCCGAGCCGCACGTCTGCAGCTGCGAGCCGCCGGCCGTTGAAATACCTGCTTCGACCGCTGCAAAACTTTCAACCGGCGCAAGGCGCTCACGCCGTCCCGCGGGAACGCCCGTTGCACTTGCGAACGCATGCCCCCTTGAAGGAGCGACGGACATGACGAAGTCCCAACACGCCGGCGGCGATGCGCCGGCCCACGGGCGGCGCACCCGGCATTCGCCGCCGCCGCGGAAACATCACGGCGACACGCACGCTCGCCATTCGGAGCGTCACATCGACGACGCGCTCGACAACACGTTCCCTGCCAGCGATCCGCCGGCGATCGGCGGCGTCACGCGCATCGATCCGTCGAAGCCGAGCCGGAAGTAGTCGCCGACACGATGCCCGAATGCGCTTCGCGCCAAGGCACGCCACATGCTCGTTGATTCGACGCGCACCAGCGCGTATCGAAGCCCCAGGCGGACGTGACGACGCACCGCGCGCCACGCCGGCCTGGACACGCCCCCGCGCGACACACCGCCCGGCATGGGTAACGTTCGCGCCAGCCCGGAGGATCTCCATGAACACACCCGACCAAGGCAGAACCCTCATCATCCGCAAGGGACGCGAAACAGCGCGCGGCCCCGGCCCGGACCTCATGACCGCGAGCACGCTCGAAGGCGACAAGGTCCTCACCACCGACGGCGACGACGTCGGCAAGGTCAAGGAAATCATGCTCGACGTCGGTTCCGGCCGTATCGCCTATGCGGTGCTGTCGAGCGGCGGCCTGCTCGGGATCGGCGACAAGCTGCTCGCGGTTCCGTGGAACGCGCTCACGCTCGACACCGAGCGCAAGTGCTTCCTGTTGTCGGCGTCGACCGAACAGGTTCGTAGCGCTACGGGATTCGACAAGGACCACTGGCCGTCGCTGGCCGATCTGCAATGGGCCGGGCCGATTCACGACGACTCACGCAGCGCCCCTTACGAGAGCGACGATGACGAGTTCGGCCACGACATGCCGAACGACGAAATGCCGCCGAACTACCCCGGGCGCGACGAACGCCCGCGCTGACGGGCAACGGCTGCATCGTCGCGGGCGCCGCACGTGCCCCTTCGTTCCCGTTTGACGTCGCAGGGCGGACGAGCGCGTTCGCCGGCCGCCGGCCGGTTGGAGCGCGCCATTCACCGAATGGACGTCCTGCCGGGTTCAGCCGTCATTTCGGCCGGATCGTGAGCTGGTCGTGGACGTCCTTCACGCCTTCGACCTGCTTCACGGTATCGACCGCGAGCTTGCGCTGCTGCAAGTCCGGCACGCTGCCCGTCAGCACGACGTTGCCGCGCCGCGTCTTCACGTGAATGTCGCCGGACGACAGGTTGTCCGTGCCGACGAGCGCCGCCTTCGCCTTGGTCGTGATCGCCGCGTCGCGAATCCTGGCGCCGGCCGTCGATAGCGCCGACGACGCGTCGTTGTCGGCGGCCGCCGCCACGTGCGGGGCGGCGGCGGCGCAGAACGCGGCCGTCGTGATCGCGACCGCCGCGCCGAGCCGTTTCGCCGGATGGCGCTTCAGCCATTCGGTCCAGGTTTGCAACTGTCTTGCGTTCATCTTGACCTCCTTCGTCATGCCGGCATTGCGCCGATCCGCTCACGGTGACGCAAATCGCGTGCCGCTCACCGTGCGTGGCGCCCGTCCTTGCCGAGCAACTGATCGGCCTGGCCGATCACTTCGTCGACACCGATCGCAGCCGCGCACACGTGCTCATACGGACATGCTTCGAACATGCACGGCCGGCAGGCGGGATAGACCGCCAGTACGCGATGCCGCTCGCCATCGAGCGGCGCCCGGCGGGTGACGTCGCTGCCGCAGGCGATCACGATGCTCGGCGTGCCGAGCGCCGCCGCGATGTAGGACACGCCGGTGTCGTTGGAGACGAGCAGCCGCGCGCGGGCGATCAGCGCCGCGAGTGCGCCGAGCGGCGTGCCGCCGCAAAGATTGACGCACGGCTGCCCGAGGCTCGCGACGAATGCGGCCGCGAGATCCTCCTCGCCGCGCGTGCCGGTCAGCACGATCTGCAGGCCGTGCTCCGCGAGCCAGCGCGCGACGCCCGCAAAACGCTCGACCGGCCAGCGCCGCGACGGCATCCGGGCGCCCGGATGAACGACCGCATAGCGGCGGGGCTTCAGCTCGTGCTTCTCGCCGAGCACCTGCCAGATCGCATAGTCGAGGCCGCCGAGCGGAAACTCGAGATAGTCGCCCCAATCGTCGTAGCCGAGACTGTGCATCAGTTGCAGATAGCGCGCGATCTCCGGCTGGTCGGCGGGCCACGGAATCGCGTGGTCGAGCGCCACGGCATGGCCGCTCGCCGGCACGAAGCCCGCGGTGCGCGCCGCGCCGAGCGAGGCGACGACCGCGTTCGATTGCTCGCCGCTGCCGTGAAGCTGGAGCGCGAGGTCGAACCCGCGCGCGAGGCATGTCGAGCGGAACGCCTCCGATTGCGCCGCATCCGGCTCGGCTTGCTCGACGAAGCCCGGCGCACCGGGAAACTTGATGAAATCGTCGATATATTCGCTGAATCGCGATGCGAATTCGCGCGCCCACGGCAGGCCGATCAACGTAATGCGCGCTTCGGGCTCACCGCGCCGCAACGCGCGCAATGCGGGCACCGCACACAGCATGTCGCCGAGTTGCAGTGCCCGGAACACTGCGATGCGAGGTCGGCCAGGGAATTCGGGCAACGAATGATCGTATGTCATGGCAACAGCACCCTGAAATGCAGCGCCCCGCGCCCGCGTGAAAGGCCAGAAGAGCAACGCGGGAGGAATGGCGAGCGTGGTTCGTCGAGGAACGCGCCGCTGAACAGGAATGAGCGATTTCCGTGCCTGCCGGTCATCGAATTCGCCCCGGCCGCGGCATCGGCGTCGTGTCGCGATCATCGAGGGCGTTTTTATAACCGCGCTGTAAATTCGCCCCGCCGCCTCTCCGGCACGAGCGCATAGGCGTCGCATGCACGCGTCAGACGGATGCACTCACGGTTTATCAGGCGAATGTCAGCGGCGCGGCTTTCGTCCGGACGGGGCGCCGTCGGGTTCCTGTCTGCGGGGTTGCAGCGTCAGCGTCACGGTCCGTTGATCCGGACGCAACACTTGCGGCCGGTTGTCGTCCTCGGCTCGACGGACCTTCACGCGGTTTTCGATGTCGCGCACGTACATGCAGCTATCGGCGATGTCCTCGATGCCGTGCCTCATCCAGCGCACCGGCACGGTGCCGTCGAGTTCGACCCGGCCATCCTGCACCGTGACGCTGACGTCGCTCACGTCGATGCCGAGCGCGCCGGCGAGCCGCTCACAGACATCCTCGCGAATGCGCTCGTCCGAGCGCGTATAGCCTTTCGGCCCTCGACGCCAGCGCGGGACGCTGCGTTCGATGCCCGGGCCGCCGAAAGACGGCAGGTATTGGCGGCCGTCGTAGCGATCGGCGCCGTAGGCGCGCCGACCAGGAGCACGCGGTACGCGATCCGCCCGGCCGCCCCATTCACGGCCCCAGTCCTCCGGGTCCGTCCGTTCGGATTCGAAGCGATATGCGGACTCGTATTCGTCCTCCGGCAACAGCGATTCGTCGTAGTTCGGCACGTCGCGTTCGCCGGCGCCCCAGTACGCGCGTTCGTTGCGCTCTTGCCACTTCTGCGGGCCGCGTCGATCCATTGGCCGGCCGGGATATCGTTTTTGCATCACGTCTCTATATGAACGCGTCCCGTTTGCAACAGTTTTCGAATGTTCAGACAGACAGGATGGCTGCAGCTCTATATCCGGCCTTGTTGCAGCCGATCCTGCCGCTGCGGGCCTCTATGAAATCCGCTGACTCGCCCCTCATTCTCCTGGCGAGCTCGAAGCTCGTCACGTGATTCAGGTTTAGCAAGTCCCGGTCCTACCTGACTTGTCATCACACTCGATTGCTGCGCAACCTTTCGACGTTCACCCTGTGTTAAACGTTGGTCTTCTACCTCGCCTGAGCCGTTCAGACCGGTTTCACGCTCAAGTAGTCCTTCTGATACGGCCGGTCATGGGCCAGTACCGCCCAGATCGTGCGCGCCATCTTGTTCGCTAGCGCGACGATCACCACATTCATCGGCCGCCGCTTCTTCATCTGCTCGACCCACGGGCCGGGCTCCTTCGCATGCGTCAACACGCTTCGCGCACCATGGATCAGCAGCGTGCGCAAATATGTGTCGCCTCTCCTGCTGATTCCGTGCAGGTTCACCTTGCCGCCCGAGCCGGTCTGCTTGGGCACTAATCCGGCCCATGCCGCGAACTCTCGCCCCGAGCTGAACGCTTTCGGATCGCCCATCATCGCCACCGCCGCCGTGGCCGTGAGCAACCCGACGCCGGGTATCTCGCTGATCGCCTTTACGGCCCGCTCTTCCTTCTTCCAGTCGCGCATCCGGCGCTCGATTTCGGCAATCTGCTCGTCCAGCCTCGCCAACCCGTTCCACTGCTCGCGCAACGTCTCGATCAGCGCCGCCGGCAAGCGCTCGGTGATCCGGCCAAGCACGGCCGGTATTTCCTTGTCCAGCTTCGCCCGGCCCTTGCTCATCACCTCGCCGTATTCCGTCAGCAAACCGCGCAGTCCGTTGCTCTGCATCGTGCGGAACTTCACCAACTGCTCACGCATGCGGTGCAGCGCCAACATCGCCTGCTGCATCTCGCTCTTCACCGCCACCGGCTTGCCCGGCTGCTGCACCGCCAGCCAAATCGCCCGCGCGTCCGCCGCATCGTTCTTGTTGCGAATGTTGAACGCTTTCACGAACTGCGCCGGCATCAGCCTCACCTCGTGACCCAGCTTCGTCAATTGACGGGCCCAGTGGTGCGCGCCACCACACGCCTCCATTCCGATCAGGCACCGCGCACGGTTGGCGAAGTGCTCCAGAAACTTTGCCCGCTTGATCGGCTTGTTCACGATCTCTCCGCTTTCCTGATCGACGTAATGCACCTGGAAAACCTGCTTGGCGATATCTACGCCTACGGCCATACTGTTCATCGTGGATCCTCCGGTTGCCGGGAAATGCTTGCATTTTCCACCTGGGCACTTCGATGCCGTCGGCCCGTGAGGATCCACCCACTTCCTCTGCTTTCACTGCCTCGGGTGGGACGCGTTCATTTCAATTCTCCTTGGTCGCTTCCAGCGCAGACCGTTTCATGCCGTCCTGCCGGCGGAAGCAACGAGTGGGCGCGCAATCCGCGTACCCGGTCGCGTAGACGGATTGGTCGAACGCCTGTTCTTGACCCGCATGCAGGAACACGGATTGCTGGGTAGCTGTCGTTCGTGGGCAACCCGGAGTGGACAATGCGCATCGCACGCCCGTTCGGCAAGATCGTCGCAGCGCTCATCGTGACTGTCGCCGTGGTGGTCGGCGCGCTGGCGGTCTTCGTCCAGACGTTCGACTGGAACCGCGCTCGCCCGTGGATCGATGACAAGGTGTCCGAAGCCATCGGACGGCAGTTTTCGATCAACGGGGACCTGCGCGTGGACTGGCACCGGCCGCCGTTCGAGCACGGATGGCGTGCGTGGGTGCCGTGGCCGAGGTTCACCGCGCGCAACATCGTGATCGCGAACCCCGACTGGGCGCGCGCGAAGGACTTCGCGACGCTCGACGCCATCGGCTTCGACGTGGCCGCGCTGCCGCTGCTCGACCGGCGCATCGTCATTCCGTCGATCGAGCTCGTCAATCCGTCGGTCGATCTCGAACGCCTGAAGGACGGGCGCGAGAACTGGACGTTCAAGCTGAAATCCGCCGCCAGGCCGCGCACGTGGACGCTCGACCTGCATGACATCGCATTCATGAAGGGCCGCGCCGCCTATTACGACGAGGTCAAGCGCGCCGACCTGAAGGCGGCGATCGATACGCTCGGCCAGCCGATTCCGTTCGGCGACGTGCTCAGGCAGCAGGAGAAAAACTCGCGCCAGGAATCGGCCGGAGTCGTCGGCAGCGCGAACGCAACGAAGCTCAACGCACAGGTGCGGGCCAAGACCGCGCACGGGGCGTCGAAGGCGTCAGGCGCGCCCCCGGCCTCCGGCGAATTGCCGGCGGCGCCCGCGCCCTCGCCTTCCGCAGCCGCGCCCCCGACGGCGTCCGGGACCACAAGCGCCGCCGCGGCATCCGGCGCGAGCCGTGCGGGCTCGCCTTCCGTTCAACGCGCGATCGGGGGTTATGCGATCGGCTGGACCGTCGATGGAACGTACCGGACGATGCCGCTGAGCGGCAGCGGGAAGGTTGGCGGCGTGCTTGCGTTGCAGGACGCGCGGCGGCCGTTCCCGGTGCAGGCGAGCCTGCGCATCGGCGACACGCGCATCGCGCTGGTCGGCACGCTGACCGATCCGGCCCACCTCGCGGCGCTCGACTTGCGCCTGTGGCTGGCGGGAATCAGCATGGCGCATCTGTACGAGATCGGCGGCGTCACGTTGCCGGAAACGCGGCCGTTCGCGACCGAGGGCCGGCTGGTCGGCCAGTTTCGCGAAGCGGGGAACATCTTCAAGTACGACAACTTCACCGGCCGCGTGGGCGGCAGCGACCTGAACGGCTCGTTGACCTACGAGGCGCGCGAGCCGAGACCGGTGCTGTACGGCAAGACCGCGTCGAATCTGCTTCAGTTCACCGATCTCGCGCCGATCATCGGCGCGGATTCGAACGCGAGCAAGAGCCGCCGCGGCGAGGCCGCGCACCAGCCCGCCGCCAAGGCGGTGCCGGTCGAGGCCTTCCATACCGAGCGGTGGAAAGCGATCGACGCGAACGTGACGTTCACCGGCCGGCGCATCATCAAGAACGTCAACCTGCCCGTCACCGCGCTGGACACGCACGTCATCCTGCGCGACGGCGTGCTGACGCTCGATCCGCTGAAATTCGACGTCGCCGGCGGCACCCTCGCATCGACGATGCGCCTCGACGGCAACGCCGCGCCCCTGAAGGCGCGCGTGTCGATGCAAGTGCGGCACCTGCGGCTCAAGCAGCTCTTTCCGACCTTCGCGGTGATGCAGACGAGCCTGGGCGAAATCAACGGCGATATCGCGCTGTCGGCGACCGGCAATTCGCCGGCGGCGCTTGCGGCGAGTTCCAACGGCGAGGTGAAGACGCTGGTCACCGACGGCACCGTCAGCCGGCTGCTGATGGAAGCGGCGGGACTGAACGTCGCGAACGTCGTGTACGAGAAGCTGTTCGGCCAGCGGGACGTGAAGATCAACTGCGCGGCGGCCGACCTGGTGGCGACCAACGGCGTGTTCGATTCGCGCGTATTCGCAATCGATACCGACGACGCCGTGATCGACATGGACGGCAACATCAACATGCGCGACGAGACGATGAATCTGCGGATACACCCGCATACCAAAGGCCTCCGGGTGATTTCGCTGCGCTCGCCGCTGTATGTGCGCGGGACGTTCAAGCAGCCGCACGTCGGCGTTCAGCCGGGCGCGCTGATCGCACGCGGCGGCGCGGTGGTCGGACTGGGGTTGCTCAATCCGTTCGCGTCGCTCATCGCGCTGATTCAGCCGAGCAACAACCGGCCCCTGCCATGCCAGCAGATGCTTGCCGACATGGAAAAGCGGCCGACGGCGCCGCCGCCGGGCGTGCGAAAGAAACCCGCACCGGCGCCGGCGTATATGAAGGCAGCTTCCGGTGTGTTGGGGATGCCCCCTGCCGGACGCGCGGCGCAAGCGACCAGCGGCGCGGCGGCGCCGTCGTCGGGGGCCGCGGCGAATCCGGGCGTGGCCGAAGGTTCCCCTTCGACGTCCAGGGGACACTGATCGCCGGGCTACACGCTATAATCGCCGCCATGAAACTGCTCCGGACCTTCATCCTGCTGCTGCTCTGCGCGGTGCTGCCCATCAGCGGGCTGGCAGCCAGCGGCTTGACCGGTGAATGTCCGATGCAGCAAACCACGGCCATGGGCGCGGACGCCGGCCAGTCCGACATGCCGGGCTGCGAATCGATGAAGGCATCGTCCGTCGACAAAGCCAAGGCCAAGGGCGCGTTCTGCAAAGTGACGGCCCAATGCCAGTTCGGCAGCCTCTACCATCCGGCCGCCACGGCCGACATCAGCCGGCCGGCTGTGTCAGGTACGCCCGTCGTCTTCCACTACATCCAGTCTCTGCCGGTCCGCGACCCGAACGGGTTGTGGCGACCTCCGCGTCTCGTCTGATCCCTCGCTGACAGGTTCACCGCGGTTGCGGTGAAGTTCGTCCTATGCCGGACGTGGAATCCCTATGGGATTTCGCCTTTGGGGTTAGAACATGCCATTCATTTTCGGCACGCCGCTGCGTCGGCGTGTTCCGTGTCGCGTGCACACGCTTGTTGCCGCGCTTCTCGTCGCGGGCGTCGCTCACGCCCAGCAGGCGCCATTCACGCTGGACGCCGCGCTGCAGGCGGCGACCGATCGCTCTTCATCGATGCAGGCCGCGCAGGCGTCGGTGCGCGCCAGTTCGGAGGCGGCCGTCAAGGCCGGCCAGTTGCCGGACCCGATGCTCAAGGCGGGCATCGACAACCTGCCGGTCAACGGTCCGCAACGCTTCACCATCGGCCAGGACTTCATGACGATGCGCCGTATCGGCATCGAACAGGAATGGGTGTCCGGCGAGAAGCGGCGGCTGCGTTCCGCGCTGGCCAACGAGATGGTCGGGCGCGAGCGCGCCGGCTATCTCGCGCAACTCGCCAACGTTCGCCAGCAAACCGCCGCGGCCTGGCTGAACGCCGTGTATGCGAACAAGGCGCTCGCTTTGCAGCAGGCGCTGCTCGACCACATGCGCCATGAGCTGGCGGCGACGAACGCGTCGTATCGCGGCGCCAAGGCGAGCGCCGCCGACGTCGTGCAGGCGCAGGCGATGCTCGCGCAGACTCAGGACCAGGTGCTCAAGGCGCAGCAGGCTTATCAGACCGCGCTCATCGGGTTGTCGCGCTGGACGGCCGTTCCGGTTTCGGAGGTGACTGGCGAACCGCCGGCGCCCGAGTCTTTCGTGTCGTCGCTCCCGCCGGACGAACTGCGCCTGTCGCAACCGACGCTCGTCGCCGCCGCTGACGACATCGCAGTCGCCGAAGCCGATACGGCCGTCGCCAACAGCGAGCGCAGCCCGAACTGGACGTGGGAGGTCGCGTACCAGCAACGCGGCGGTGCGTACTCGAACATGGTGTCGGTCGGCGTCACCATTCCGTTGCCGCTGAATCGGAAGAACCGACAGAACCGCGACGTCGCGGAGAAAGCCGAACTCGCCACGAAGGCACGGCTGATGTACGAAGACGCGTTGCGACAGGTGCAGGCCGACATCCGCGCACAATCCGCGATCCTGGCGAGCGGGCGCGAGCGCATCGCCAATCTGGGCCGGTCGTTGCTGCCCGCCGCGGACCAGCGCGTGCAACTCGCGAATGCCGCCTATCGCGCGGGCAGCGGCTCGCTCGCGGACACGTTCGCGGCCCGCCGAGCGCAACTGGAAGCGCAGTTGCAGGTGCTCGACCTCAAGCGCGAGGTATCGCTGACCTGGGCTCAACTCGAATATCAGGTCGTGCCATCGACGATGGCCGCCGCTCGGTGACGGAGAACAACATGACCAAGAAACCACTGGTGCGCGCGGCGTCGGCACTATTCGCCGCTGCGGCGCTGCTCGGCGCAGGATACGTCGTGGGGACACGCAGCGCGGCCGCCCCCGCCGCGGCAGCCTCGACTGCCGCTGCCTCGCCGGGCGACAGGACCGACCCCAAGACCGGCAGGAAGGTGCTGTACTGGCACGACCCGATGGTGCCGAACCAGCATTTCGACAAGCCCGGCAAGTCGCCTTTCATGGACATGCAACTGGAGCCCGTTTACGCGGACGAAGGCGGCGGTGCTTCCGGCATCAGGATCGACCCGGGCCTGCAGCAGAATCTCGGCATTCGCTATGCAAGCGTGCGCCGGCAGGACACGGCGGGCGGGTTCGACGCCGTCGGCACGACGCAATTCGACGAATCGCGCGCGGCTGTCGTGCAGTCGCGCGTCACCGGCTACATCGACCGGCTGTATGCGAGCGCGCCGATGCAGCGCATCGCGAAGGGCGCGCCGGTCGCGTCGCTGTTCGTCCCGGACTGGCTCGCGCCGCAGGAGGAATATCTCGCGCTCAAGCGCGGCGGGATGGATGCCGGCTTGCTCGAAGCCTCGCGTGCGCGGATGCGCGCGATGTCGATTCCGGACGGCATCATCGCGAGCCTCGACCGAACCGGCAAGGCCCGGACGCACGTCGTGCTGACGTCACCCGAGGCTGGCGTCGTCAGCGAACTGAACGTCCGTGACGGCGCGATGGTCGCGCCCGGCCAGACGCTCGCGAAGATAGCGGGCCTGTCGACACTCTGGCTCGTCGTCGAGATTCCCGAGGCCCTCGCGCTGAACGTGCAGCCCGGCATGACGGTCGACGCGACGTTCGCAGGCGAATCGACACAACACTTCAACGGACGCATCCGCGAGATCCTGCCTGGCATCAGCACCACGAGCCGCACGCTGCAGGCACGCCTGGAAATCGACAATGCCGCGCTCAGGCTGACGCCGGGCATGCTGATGCGCGTGCGCGTCGCCGGCCAGAAGGCCGTGTCGAGACTGCTGGTGCCTTCCGAAGCGGTCATCACGACCGGCAAACGCTCGGTCGTCATCGTGAAGAACGCCGACGGGCGCCTTCAGCCGGCGACGGTGACCGTGGGCAATGACATCGGCAACGAAACCGAGGTGCTGAGCGGCCTGAACGACGGCGACACCGTCGTCGCGTCCGGCCAGTTCCTGATCGATTCCGAAGCGAGCCTGAAGTCCGTTCTGCCGAGGCTGGCGGGCGGCACGGGAGCGGACGCGGCCGCGCCTGCCGCTGCTGCGCAAAGCTACGAGACCACCGGCAAGGTCGAGAACGTGACCGCCGCGGACATCACGTTCTCCCATCAACCCGTGCCGGCGCTCGGCTGGGGCGCGATGACGATGGCGTTCAGCAAGCCCGCGCCCGGCGCATTCCCCGACGTCAAGGCGGGACAGACCGTGCACTTCGTCTTCAAGCAGTCGGACGACGGCTACCAGCTGACGAAGGTCGAACCGATCGGAGGCGCGCAATGATTGCCCGGCTCATCCGCTGGTCCATCCGCAACCGCTTCCTGGTGCTGCTCGCGACCGTGCTCGTGACGGGCTGGGGCCTGTACTCGGTCGCCGAGACGCCGCTCGACGCCCTGCCCGACCTCTCCGATACCCAGGTCATCATCAAGGCATCGTATCCGGGCAAGGCGCCGCAGGTCATCGAGGACCAGGTCACGTACCCGCTCGCGACGACGCTGCTCGGCGTGCCGGGCGCGAAGACGATCCGCGCGTACTCGTCGTTCGGCGATGCGTTCGTCTACGTGCTGTTCGACGACAAGACCGACCCGTACTGGGCGCGTTCGCGCGTGCTCGAATACCTGAACCAGGTGCAGAGCCGGCTGCCGCAGGGCGCGACGGTCTCGCTCGGGCCGGACGCGACCGGCGTGGGCTGGGTGTACGAATACGCGCTGGTCGACCGGACCGGACAGCATGACCTCGGGCAGTTGCGTGCGCTGAACGACTGGTTCCTGAAGTTCGAACTGAAGGCGGTGTCGGACGTCTCCGAGGTCGCGAGCATCGGCGGCATGGTGCGCCAGTACCAGGTCGTGCTCGATCCGGACAAGCTGCGCGCGTACGGCATCACGCAGGCCGCGGTGGCCGATGCACTCGGCAACGCGAATCAGGCGTCGGGCGGCTCGGTCGTCGAGCTGGCGGAATCCGAGTACATGGTGCGCTCGTCCGGCTATCTGCGCTCGCTCGACGACTTCCGCAAGGTCGTATTGCGCACCAACGACGCCGGCACGCCAGTGCTGCTGGGCGACGTCGCGCGCATCCAGATCGGCCCCGAGATGCGCCGCGGCATCGCCGAGCTGAACGGCCAGGGCGAGGTCGCCGGCGGCGTCATCGTGATGCGCTCGGGAAAGAATGCGCTGAAGACCATCGATGCCGTCAAGGCGAAGCTCGCCGACCTGAAGCGTTCGCTGCCGCCCGGCGTCGAAGTCGTCACGACCTACGACCGCTCGCAGCTCATCGAACGCGCGGTGGACAACCTGACGGACAAGCTCGTCGAGGAGTTCGTCATCGTCGGGCTCGTCTGCGCCGTGTTCCTGTTTCACCTGCGCAGCGCATTCGTCGCCATTCTGTCGCTGCCGCTCGGCGTGCTGGCCGCGTTCATCGTGATGCGCTACCAGGGCGTCAACGCGAACCTGATGTCGCTCGGCGGCATCGCGATCGCCATCGGCGCGATGATCGACGCGGCCATCGTGATGATCGAGAACGCGCACAAGCACCTGGAGGCGTTCGAGCATGCGCATCCGAATGCGCGGATGACGGCGGCGCAGCGCTGGGAGCTCATCGCGACGTCGGCCGCCGAGGTGGGGCCTGCACTGTTCTTCTCGCTGCTCATCATCACGCTGTCGTTCATTCCGGTGTTCTCGCTGGAAGGACAGGAAGGCAAGCTGTTCTCTCCGCTGGCGTTCACGAAGACCTACACGATTGCCGCGGCCGCCGGCTTGTCGGTCACGCTCGTGCCGGTCCTGATGGGCTACCTGATCCGCGGCCGGATTCCGCACGAGCACGTGAACCCGATCAACCGCGTGCTGATCCGGCTGTATCGTCCGCTGCTCGACGCGACGCTGCGCCGGCCATGGGCGGCGATTGGCCTCGCCGTGGTTGCACTGCTGCTCACGATCGTGCCGATCTCGCGTCTCGGCGGCGAATTCATGCCGCCGCTCGACGAAGGCGACCTGCTGTACATGCCGACCGCGCTGCCGGGCATTTCCGCCGGGAAGGCCGGCGAACTGCTGCAGCAAACCGACCGGCTCATCAAGACCGTGCCCGAGGTTGCGACGGTGTTCGGCAAGTCGGGCCGTGCGGATACGGCCACGGACCCGGCGCCGCTCGAGATGTTCGAGACCACCATCCAGTTCAAGCCGCGCAGCCAGTGGCGGCCGGGCATGACGCCGGAGAAGCTGGTCGACGAGCTGGACCGGACGGTCGAGGTGCCTGGCCTGTCGAACGTGTGGGTGCCGCCGATCCGCAATCGTCTCGACATGCTGTCGACCGGCATCAAGACGCCGGTGGGCGTCAAGATTTCCGGATCGGACCTGACGCAAATCGACCGCATCGCGACGCAGGTCGAAACGGCCGTCAAGGGCATTCCCGGCGTGACGTCCGCACTCGCGGAACGGCTGAACGGCGGGCGCTACATCGACGTGGACGTCGACCGGCTCGCCGCAGCCCGCTACGGACTGTCGGTAGCCGCTATCCAGTCGGTCGTGTCGTCGGCGGTGGGCGGCGAGAACGTCGGCGAGGTGATTGCCGGCCGCGAGCGCTTCCCGATCAATATCCGCTACCCGCGCGAAATTCGCGACTCGCTCGAGAAGCTGCGGCAGTTGCCGGTCGTCACGGATCGCGGCGCGCAAATCCAGCTCGGCGACGTTGCGCACATCGCAATCGCCGACGGTCCGCCGATGATACGCAGCGAGAATGCGCGGCTCTCCGGGTACGTCTACGTCGACATCCGCAACACCGACCTGCAGTCCGCCGTGAAGGCAATGCAGAAGGCCGTGGCCCGGCAGGTCCAATTGCCGCCCGGCTACTCGATTGCGTGGTCGGGCCAGTTCGAGTACCTGGAACGCGCGGCGGCCAGGCTGCGAACCGTCATCCCCGTCACGCTGGCCGTCATCTTCGTGCTGTTGTTCCTGACGTTCAACTCGGCCGCCGATGCGCTGCTGCTGATGTCGACCGTGCCGTTCGCGCTGGTCGGCGGATTCTGGCTCGTCTGGATACTCGGCCACGCGGTGTCGGTCGCGACATCGGTCGGCTTCATCGCGCTCGCGGGCGTCGCTGCCGAGTTCGGGGTGGTCATGCTGCTCTACCTGAAAGGCGCGCTCAACCGCCGGCTGGAAGACGGCGAGCCGCTCACCGAGGCGCTGCTGCTCGACGCGATTCGCGAAGGCGCCGTGCTGCGCGTGCGGCCGAAGGCCATGACGGTGGCCGTCGTGCTCGCAGGCCTCGTTCCGATCATGGTCGGACACGGCGCCGGGTCGGAGGTCATGCAGCGTATCGCCGCGCCGATGGTCGGTGGCATGGTGACCGCGCCGCTTCTGTCGATGTTCGTGATTCCCGCCGCGTGGTTCCTGTTGCAGCGTCGTCGCGCACGACAGGCCAGTGCCGTCCATTTTCCCCACGCAGTCCCTTCCGGCACGAACGTGCCCGTCAACCAAACTGGAGAAGTCTGATGAAGAAGATGATCGTCGTATCCGCTGCCCTTGCGGCCACTTTCGCCACGCCCGCATTCGCCGGCAACGACATGGCCGGCATGGACATGCCGACCAAGGCTTCCTCGATGAAGGCGTCGTCGAGCAACGCGCTCACCGACGCGGAGGTCAGGAAGGTCGACGCGGCGACCGGCATGGTCACGTTGAAGCACGGCGCGCTGGAAAACGTCGGCATGCCGCCGATGACGATGGGGTTCAAGACGAAGGATGCCGCGATGGTCAAGCAGGTCAAGGAAGGCGACAAGGTCAAGGTGCGCGTTGAAGAGGTGAACGGCACCCTGACCATCGTGAAACTCGAAAAGCGCTCCTGACGAAGCGTTGACGGCCGGCGCGCGGGCTTCCGTTCGCGCGCCGATCACCGCAGCATGAACGACATCGCCGACAGGCTGTTCAGCGTGCGCACCGCATGCTCGACCGACGGCGCATCGAAGCGCAGCGTCACCGCATCGATCCGTTCCAGCGCCGGCAGCATGCCGAACAGGTCCGCGAGCGCGGCGCTCTGCACGCGCAGCGTGCACGCAGCCGGCGCGGGTCGATGCGCGCCGGCGCGCAGGCCGGCCGCCGCCGCACCCGCGACGGTCTCGCGCGCCGCGGCCGCGATGCATGCGCACGCGGCCGCGGGCGTCAGCGTGTCGCCGCACGACGCGCCGCCCGCCGTTTTGACCGTCTCGAAACGCGCGGCCGGAAACTGCGGCCGCGTCTCCTCGGCGAACACGTCGTCGCCGGACGCCAGCGCGACGTGCGCGCCGTATTCCTGCGCCAGCGCGCCGTACAGCCCCGCTTCGCCGAGCTCGACGCCGTTCAGCCAGACCTGCGTGAACGCAAAGCTGTTGATCGTATGCGCGAGCACCCCGCGCGTCTGCGACTTCGCGTGATAGCCGATCATGAACACGAGGTCGGGCCGCTGCTCGAGCCCCGCCATCATGCCGAGCATCCGCGGCTTGCCGAGCACCACGCGCGAGCGCGCATCGAGCGCGTCGGGCAGCAGGTTGCGGAAGCCGCCGTGCGAATCGTTGACCCAGACGGCCTGCGCGCCGCCCGCGAACGCGCCCTCGATCGCCGCGTTCGCCTCGGCGGTCATCCAGCGGCGCGCGCGTTCGTATTCCGGATTGCCGGGCCGCGTCTGCTCGACGGCAAACACGCCGGCGACGCCTTCGATATCGGTCGAGATCAGGATCTTCATGAATGCGTGGCGGGTCCTTCGTTGAGCAGGCGGTCGAGCTCGGGAACGGCGTCGCGCAGCGCCTGCCGCACATGAGCGTCGCGCCCGGTAACGGTCACTGCCTGCAGCAGCGCATCGACGATCGCGTGTTCGACGCTTTCGGCCGCGGCCTGGAACAGCGGATCGAGCACGCTGTCGGCGAGCAGCGCCGGCAGCGCCACGAACTGCGCGTCATGGGCGATCGTGTACGCGGTCGAGAACGCGAGCGCGATATCGCCGCTGCCGTGGCCGTAGACCGAGCCCGTGCGCGCGAGCCCCGCCGCCGCGCGGCGCGCGAGCCGCGCCAGTTGCCGCGCGTCGAGCGGCGCATCGGTCGCGAGCAGCATGATGATCGAGCCCTGTTCGGGCGGCGCGGCCTGTTCCGCCGCCGCGCGCGCGGTGACGATCCGCCCGACCGGCACGCCGCCGAGCGTCAGCATCGGCAGCCGGCCGAAATTCGCGAGCACGAGCGCGCCGACCGTATACGAACGCCCGGCGGCCGCCGCGATCCGCGACGCCGAACCGATCCCGCCCTTGAGATCGAAGCACGACATCCCGCGCCCCGCGCCGACCGCGCCGCGCACGACGTCGCGCGTCGCGGCGCGGCACGCGTCGTCGTAGTGCGACGCGCCCACCGCGAACGCGTGCAGGTCGTTCAGGTAGCCGTCGTTGCATTCGAACACGAGCGGGTTGACGGTCGGCCAGTCGCGGCCGATCCGCGGATTCGCGGCGATCGCCGCGCGGATCTGCGCGTGCGCGACCGCCCCGACGCCGAAGGTATTCGTCAGCGCGATCGGCGTATCGAGCACGCCGAGCTCGTCGACCTGCACGAGCCCGACGCTCTTGCCGAAGCCGTTGATCACCGCCGCGCCGACCGGCGCCTTGCTGCGATACACGTCGCCCGCGTGCGGCTTCACGACGGTGACGCCGGTCTGCACCGCGCCGGCATCGAGCGTGCAATGGCCGACCGTCACGCCGGGCACGTCGGCGATCGTGCCGCGCGGGCCCGCGGGCAGCGTCGCGGCCCACATCGTCGGCGCGGCCATCAGCGGCGCTCGAGCTTCGGATCGAGCGCGTCGCGCAGCCCGTCGCCGAGCAGGTTGAACGCGAGCACGGTCAGGAAGATCGCGAGGCTCGGAAAGATCGCGACGTGCGGCGCCGTCACCATGTCCGCGCGCGCCTCGTTCAGCATCGCGCCCCACTCCGGCGTCGGCGGCTGCGCGCCGAGCCCGAGGAACGACAGGCTCGCCGCGGTGATGATCGACGTGCCGATCCGCATCGTGAAGTACACGACGACAGACGACACGGTGCCCGGCAGGATGTGCCGCATCAGGATCGTCCGGTCCGACGCGCCGATGCTGCGCGCGGCCTCGACGTAGGTCATGTGCTTGAGCACCAGCGTGTTGCCGCGCACGAGCCGCGCGAACGCCGGGATGCTGAAGATCGCGACCGCGCAGATCACGTTGATCATCCCGTTGCCGAGGATCGCGACGACGCCGATCGCGAGCAGGATGCCCGGGAACGCGAACAGCACGTCGGCGATGCGCATCGTGATGCGGTCCCACCAGCCTTCGTAATAGCCCGCGAGCAGCCCGAAGAACGTGCCGACCACCGCGCCGAGCGCGACCGAGAAGAAGCCGGCCTCGAGCGAGATGCGCGTGCCGGCGACGATCCGGCTGAAGATATCGCGGCCGAGCGAATCGACGCCGAACCAGTGCGCGGCGGACGGCCCGGCGTTCAGCGCGTCGTAGTCGAAATAGTTTTCCGGGTCGAACGGCACGACGTGCGGGCCGACGAACGCCAGCACGACGAGCACCAGCACGAAGCCGCCCGCGACGAGCGCGACGGTCTGCTTGCGGAACTTGCGCCAGAATTCGCGCCACGGCGTGCGGATCGTGGAGGACGCGGCGCTCGCCGCGGTCTGGACGGTCGCGTTCATGCTGGCCTCACTTGAACCGGATGGTCGGGTTGATGACCGCGTACAGCACGTCGACGGTCAGGTTGATCAGGATGAATTCGAGCGAGAACAGCAGCACGATCGCCTGGATCACCGGGTAGTCGCGCATCGTCACCGCATCGACGAGCAGCCGCCCGAGCCCCGGCCAGTTGAACACCGCCTCGACGACGATCGAGCCGCCGAGCAGGAAGCCGAACTGCAGCCCCATCATCGTGACGACGGGAATCATCGCGTTGCGCAGGCAGTGCTTGAGCACCACCATCGGCTCGTGCACGCCCTTCGCGCGCGCGGTGCGCACGAAATCCTCGTTCAGCACCTCGACGAACGACGCGCGCGTGAAGCGCGCCATCACCGCCGCGACGGCAGCTCCAAGCGTCAGCGACGGCAGCACGTAGCTCTTCCACGTGCCGTCCGGCACGACCGGCAGCCAGCCGAGCTTCACCGAGAAGATCTCCATCAGCAGCATGCCGAGCGCGAACGCGGGAAACGAGATGCCCGACACCGCGAACGTCATGCCGACGCGGTCCGGCCAGCGGTTGCGCCACACGGCCGACGCGATGCCGATCGCCATCCCGAACAGCGTC
The DNA here is from genome assembly GCF_000833595.1 of Burkholderia sp. MSHR3999. Lineage (NCBI taxonomy): Bacteria > Pseudomonadati > Pseudomonadota > Betaproteobacteria > Burkholderiales > Burkholderiaceae > Burkholderia > Burkholderia sp. MSHR3999. Next base: position 1,067,398 of record NZ_JRFO01000007.1, on the reverse strand, counting down.
GCCCAGCCCATGCTGACGATCGTCAGCAGCAGCGTCGGCATGAAGCGCTCGCCGATCTCGGTGGACACGGCGCGCTTGCTGCGCGTCGATTTGCCGAAGTCGCCGTGCGCGATCTTCACGAAGAAGTTCGCGAACTGCGCGGGCATCGGCCTGTCGAGGCCGAGATCGGCGCGCACCAGCGCGACGGTCGCCTCGTCGGCCTCGGGGCCGGCCGCGAGCCGCGCCGGGTCGCCCGGCAGCAGGTGCACGAACAGGAACACCAGCACCGCGACGATCGCGAGCGTGGGCATGAGGCCGAACAGGCGCTTGACGATGAAATTCAGCATGATGGCACCGAACCAGGGCGGCGCGCCGTGACGCGCCCGAATGCGCTTACTTCAGCGAAATCTCGTCGAAATTGAACGAGCCGTCCGGCATCACGTACATGCCCTGCAGCCGCTTGCTGCGCGCGTAGACGATCTTCTCCTGCACGAGGAAGATCCACGGCGCGTCGGCCCAGATCTGCTTCTGCACGCCCGCGTAGTACTCGGCCTTCTTCGCGTGATCGGTCGTCGACAGCGCCTTCTCCAGCCCCTCGTCCACGAGCCCGTTCTGGTAGTACGCGGTATTGAACAGCTTCGGCGGCTTCGACGCGGATGCGAGCAGCGGCGTGAGCGCCCAGTTCGCCTCGCCGGTCGACGACGACCAGCCGATGTAGAACATCCGCACCGGCGCGGTCGCCGGGTCCTGCGCGCTCTCGACCTTCGAGACGCGCTCGCCCGATTCGAGCGCCTGCACTTGCACCTTCACGCCGACCTGCGCGAGCTGCTGCTGGACGAACTGGATCACCTTCTGCGACGTCGTGTTGTTGTAGCCCGACCAGAGCGTCGACTCGAAGCCGTTCGGATAGCCGGCCTCCTTCAGGAGCGCGCGCGCCTTCGCGGGGTCGTACGGCCACGGGCCCGTCTTCGTCGCGTACTCGACGCCCGGCGGCACGACGCCCGGCGCCGGCATCGCGAAGCCCGAGAACGCGACCTTCGCGAGCGCATCCTTGTTGATCGCGTAGTTGAGCGCCTGGCGCACCTTCGGATTGTCGAACGGCTTCTGCAGCGTGTTCAGCGAGATGTAGCGCACCACGATCGACGGACGCTCGACCACGTCGAGCTTCGGATTGGTCTTCAGGTCGGCGACCTGCTCATAAGGAATCCGGAACGCGAGATCGGCCTGGCCGGCCTTCATCAGCGCCGCGCGCGTGTTGTTGTCGATCACGGGCTTCCAGTCGATCATGTCGATCTTCGGATAGCCTTTCTTCCAGTAGCCGGCGTATTTCTTCACCTTCATGTCGTCGGTCTGCTTCCACTCGACGAACTCGAACGGCCCGGTGCCGACCGGATGCAGCCCGATCTCGCGGCCCCACTTCTTCAGCGCCGTGGGCGAGATCATCACCGCGGACGGATGCGCGAGCGTGTTGATGAACGCCGAGAACGGCTCGCGCAGCGTGAACCGCACCGTATACGGATCGACGACCTCGGTCTTCTCGATCACGCGGAACAGGTTGTAGCGCTTCAGCTTGTTCGCCGGATCGGTCACGCGGTCGAACACGACCTTCACCGCGTCCGCGTTGAAATCGGTGCCGTCCTGGAACTTCACGCCCTGGCGCAGCTTCACCGTATAGACCTTCGCGTCGGGCGACGCCGTGTAGCCCGTCGCGAGCACGTTGACGAGCTTCATATCCTTGTCGAAGCCGAACAGGCCCTCGTAGAACGACTTCGCGGCCGCCTGCGACACCGTGTCGTTCGAATCGTACGGGTCCATCGTCGTGAACGTCTCGCCGACCGCGATCACCGCGGTCTGCTGCGCGAACGCGGGCAGCGCGACCGCCAGCGCGAACGCGCTCGCGCCCGTGGCGAGCAGCGCGCGCGGACGGAACATCGGGAACGAATGCGATTTGTTCATGTGGGCTGGCTCCTGTGCGTGATTCGGTGACGCGTGGTGGGAATCGCGGAATGACTGCCTCCGCTCGGGAAACAACCGTCTCTGCCTGGCGCGCGCGCAACTGCGGTCCATCGCCGCCTCCGCGCGTCAGTACGCGCCGCCGACGCGATGCGTCGCGACGAAGTGATCGGGGCCGACCGCGACGAGCGGCGCGACCGCCGGCTCGTCGCCGGCCGCGCGGATCGGGCTCGGCACCTCGTCCGCCGGCAGCTGGCGCGGCGCGTGTCGGCGCGCCGGATCGGCGACCGGCACCGCGCTCATCAGCTTCTTCGTGTACGGATGCTGCGGCGCCTCGAACACCGCGCGGCGCGGGCCGATCTCGACGATCTGGCCGAGATACATCACCGCGACGCGATGGCTGACGCGCTCGACCACCGCCATGTCGTGCGAGATGAACAGGTACGCGACGCCCAGCTCGCGCTGCAGGTCGAGCATCAGGTTGACGATCTGCGCCTGCACCGACACGTCGAGCGCGGACACCGACTCGTCGGCGATCACGACCTTCGGGTTCAGCGCGAGCGCGCGCGCGCGATCGCGATCCGCTGGCGCTGGCCGCCGGAGAATTCGTGCGGATAGCGGCGCGCGGCCTCCGCCGGCAGGCCGACCTTGTCGAGCAGCCAGTCGACCCGCTGCTGCGCGGCCGCGCCGCTCGCGACGCCGTGCACGAGCAGCGGCTCCATGATCGAGAAGCCGACCGTGAGGCGCGGGTTCAGCGACGCGAACGGGTCCTGGAAGATGAACTGGATATTGCGGCGCAGCGCCTGCAGGTCCGGGCCCTTCAGCGCGCTGATGTCGCGGCCGTCGAATTCGATCGAGCCGCTTTGCGACTCGACGAGGCGCAGCAGCGAGCGCCCGGTCGTCGACTTGCCGCAGCCGGATTCGCCGACGAGCGCGAGCGTCTCGCCCGCGCGCAGCTCGAAGCTCACGCGCTCGACCGCATGCACGTATTGCGACACGCGGCCGAACAGGCCGCTCCTGACCGGAAAGCGCGTGACGAGGTCGCGCACGCGCAGGATCGGCGGCGCGTGCGGATCGACGCCCGGCTGCGCGAGCGCGGCCACCTCGTTCACATCCTCCGCCACTTCGGCGATGGCCGGGGCCGCCGGCGCAACCGCCATGCCGTTCGCGTTCGCGGGTGCGGCCACGTCGACCTTCAGCAGCGGGAATTTCTCCGGCGCGTCGGTGCCGTGCATCGACCCGAGCCGCGGCACCGCCGCGAGCAGCGCGCGCGTGTAGCGATGGGCGGGCGCCGTGAAGATGCGCTCCGACTCGCCCTCCTCGACCTTTTCGCCGCGATACATCACGAGCACGCGATCGGCCACCTCGGCCACCACGCCCATGTCGTGCGTGATGAACACCACGCCCATGTTCATCTCGTCCTGCAGCCCGCGAATCAGTTGCAGGATCTGCGCCTGGATCGTCACGTCGAGCGCGGTGGTCGGCTCGTCGGCGATCAGCAGCGCCGGCCGGCACGACAGCGCCATCGCGATCATCACGCGTTGCCGCATCCCGCCCGACAGCTGGTGCGGATAGCGCGCGAACACGCGGCGCGCCTCCGGAATCCGCACGAGATCGAGCAGCCGCAGCGTTTCGGCGCGCGCGTCCGACGCACGCTTCGACTGATGCAGCGCGATCGCCTCGCTGATCTGGTCGCCGACCGTGAACACCGGATTGAGCGACGTCATCGGCTCCTGGAAGATCATCGCGATGTCCGCGCCGCGCACGCCGCGCATCGTCGCGGCGCTCGCCCGCGCGAGGTCGAGCAGCGCGCCGTTGCGCCGCCGGAACGCGATCCGGCCGCTCGCGATCGTGCCGCCGCCGTGCTCGACGAGCCGCATCAGCGCGAGCGACGTGACCGACTTGCCCGAGCCGGATTCGCCGACGATCGCGAGCGTCTCGCCGCGATCGACGTGGAACGACACGCCGCGCACCGCGTCGAACGTCGCGCCCTCGCGCTGGAACGTCACCGACAGGTCGTCGACCGCGACGACGCGCTGCTCGGGCAACGCGAGTGCGCTCGGAGTTCGGTTCGGAGTCATGCGTGCGTCTCCTGCATCGGGGGCGAAACGGAATCAGGCCGCGTCGTCGCGGTAGATCCCGACGACGGGCGCGGCGCCGACGCGCGCGTAGCCGCGGTACATCCCGTCGGTGTTGAACGGCATCGCGACGTTGCCGTGCGCGTCCACCGCGATGATCCCGCCGCGGCCCGCGATGCGCGGCAGCTTGTTCATCACGACGTCGTACGCGGCCTCGGCGACCGACACGCCGCGGTACGCGATCTGCGCGGCGACGTCGTGCGCGGCCGCCATCCGGATGAACATCTCGCCGGTGCCGGTCGACGACACCGCGCAGGTCGCGTCGTCCGCGTAGCAGCCCGCGCCGATGATCGGCGAGTCGCCGACCCGGCCCGGCTGCTTGTTGGTGATCCCGCCCGTCGACGTCGCCGCCGCGACGTGGCCGTGCAGGTCGCGCGCGACCGCGCCGACCGTGCCGTGCTTGCGGTCCGGGTCGAGCGGCGCGCCGTCGCCGAACGCGAACGTCGCGGCGTCGTGATCGAGCAGCGCGCCGGCGGCGTCGCGCGCCTTGAGCCACTGCGCATGACGCGCTTCGGTGCCGAAGTAGCCGGGCTCGACGAGTTCCAGCCCGTGCGCGGCGGCGAACACGTCGGCGCCCGCGCCGGCGAACATGACGTGCTCGCTCGCCTCCATCACGCGCCGCGCGGCGAGCACCGGATTGCGCACGCGCGTCACGCAGCAGACCGCGCCGGCGGCGAGCGTCGCGCCGTCCATGATCGCCGCGTCGAGCTCGTGCGTGCCGTCGGCCGTGTACACCGCGCCCCGCCCCGCGTTGAACAGCGGGCAGTCCTCGAGCATCCGCACCGCGACGCTCACCGCGTCGAGCGCGCTGCCGCCGTCGGCGAGCACGGCCTGCGCGGCGCGCAGGATCGCCGCCAGTTCCGCGCGGTATTGCAGTTCGGTGTCGGTGTTCATCGCTTCGCGCAGGATCGTGCCTGCGCCGCCGTGAATCGCGACGATCGCGGGTGAAGTCATGATTTCCTCGAACCGGTGGATGAAGGGTCCGTCGCCGGCAGCGCCGCCTGCGGCTGCGTGAGCCACGGCAACAGGAATTCGGTCATTTCCGCGGCGGCCTTCGCGGAGCGATGCGTGCGCAGCGCGACGGCGTCGATCAGCGCCTCGATCATCGCGAGCACGGCCGCCTCCGACGTCGCCGCGAAGCGCCGCTGCGCCGTCACGAACAGCGTCAGCGGCGTGAGCGGCGCGAGCGGCGAATGCGGGCCGTCGGTCAGCGCGAGCACCCGCGCGCCGCGCGCGGCCGCGCGGCGCGCCAGCTCGATCGTGTCCTCGACGTAGCGCGGAAACGCGATCGCGATCACGAGGTCGCGCGCGTCCGCCGTGTACAGGCGCCGCGCCGCATGCGACGGCCCGCCGAGCAGCGCGAGCGACTGCACGTTGTCGTGGCACACCGACAGCCCGTGCTCCATCAGCCCCGCGAGAAACGCGCTCGATCCCGCGCCGAGGATCAGCACGCGGCGCGCAGCGACGATCGCCTCGACCGCCGCCTCGATATTGGCCGCGTTCAGTTGCGCACGTGTGTCCTCGATGTTCTCGACCGCCTGGTTGAACACCGCGTCGATCCACGCGGCGTCGCGCACGCCGGCTTCCTGTTCCTGCGCGGAGCGCAGCCGTTCGACCGGCGCGAGCGTCGCCTCGAAGCCGCGCACCAGCGCCGCGCGCATCGCCGGATAGCCGTCGAAGCCGAGCGCCTTCGCGAAGCGGTTCGCGGTCGCGATCGACGCGTCGACGGCCTGGGCCAGCTCGTCGATCCGCATCGTCGCCGCGCGGAACGGATTGGCCAGCACGTATTCGCCCATCCGGCGGTGAATCGGCGTGAGCGACGGCATCGCCGACGCGATGCGCGCGGCGATCGACGGTTCGGCATCGGACGCGGTGGACGGATCAGGTGTCGGCATGACGGCGACGGTCAGGCAAATGAAAGTGAAAGTAAACTTACACAATCCACATTAGGAAAAAAATAAATTTCCAGCGACTCAGGGATTCCCCGATGCGGCGCGCGCGAGCGGATGCGCTTCCCGTTCACGGGGTAACATCACGCGAGTCCGCCACATCCGGGCTTGCCGCGCGAATGCGTGCGGCGGCCGGCGTTCCGTCTCGTGCCTCTTTTCTCGATGCCTACCATGTCAGACTCCCGCCCCTTGTCCCAAACGACGTTCAGGCCGCAGGTCGTCCCGCCGTCGCTCGCGGCCGGCAAGCGCGCGCATCTGCCGATGCCGCGCGCCCGGACATGCGACGACGCAGGCGCAATGACGGCGGGCTTCGTTTCCGCGGGCGTGCGATGAGCGGCGTGTCGCACGATCTCGTCGGCGACACCATCGCGCTCGGCACGTTCGCGCTGCTGTATCTCGCGGGGCTCGGGCTTGCGCTTTGGCGAATCCGTGCGGCCGGACGGCGCGGCAAGGTCTACTGGATCGTCTGCGCGGCGCTGCTGATCGGCGGCGCGGGCGCGATGTTCGCCGGGCAGTCGCCCGGATCGAACCTCGGCGAGATGCCCGGCGGCTTCGCGCTCGGCGTCGAAGCGGTGCTCGGCGGGCTGGCGATGGTCGCGGCCGGATGCGCGTGGCTGATGCTGCGCGCGAGGCGGGAGCCCTAGCCCCGCGTTTGATCGAGGAACGCCAGCATCGCCGCATTGAATCGGGCCGGGCGCTGCAGCGGCGCGAAATGGCTGACGCCCGGCAGGATCGTCAGCGTCGCGCCCGGAATGGTGCGGGCGAGATAAGCCGCATGCTCGGGCCGGATGAATTCGTCATGCTCGCCGAGCACGATGGCGACGGGCACGTCGATCGCGGCGAGTTCCTTCGCCGAGTAGTCGGGCTGCGTGCGCATCATCTCGCTGACGGCCGCCACGAACGGCTCGAAGCCGTCCGGCGTCGCCGACAGCGCCGCGTAATCGTTCCGGTGCCGGGCGAAGCAGCGGTCGACCACCGCGCTCGACGCCATCGCCTTCACGCCGCCCGGGTCCATGTTGCATGCGAAGAAGAACACGCTTTCCACGCGTGCGGGAGCCCTGGACGCCAGCACGAGGGCGATGCACGCGCCGTCGCTCCAGCCGACGAAGCGGGCCCGGTCGAGGCCGAGCGCATCCATCACCGCGAGCACGTCCGACGCCATCCGCTCGTAGGAATAAGGCCGGCCGTCGCGCGTGCTGCGGCCGTGGCCTCGGCTGTCGATCAGGACTGCCCGATAGCCGGCCGCCAGCACGGCCGGCACCTGATAGCCCCAGTTGCCGGCGTGGCCGAGGCCGCCATGCAGCAGGATCACCGGCGGCCCGTCGCCGTAGCACGCATGCCAGATGCGCGCGCCGTCGTGTTCCAGCCAGCCCTCGAAGCCGGCCGCCGGCAGCGGCGCGGCGCCATGCGCCGCGAACCGGCCGAGGTCGTCGTCCTCCATCTCCGCACTCATCGTTCTTTATCCTTGCGACGAAGCCGAAGACGCGATTGTAATGCGCGTCCCGGCGCGCTCGCGCCGACGGAAGCGGCAGCGCCCCGAACCGCCCGTGCGTCTGCTACGCGGCGTGCTTGTGCGCGCGGATCATCCAGCACGCGGCGTCGAAACGCAGCTCGTCGCCGTGCACGTAACGCTCGAACGCCGCACAAGCCGTTTCGACCACGCGCACGCGCGTCGCGTCGTCCACGTCGCGCAGCGCGAGGCCGACGGGGCCGAGCCGCGACACGTAATCGGCCAATGCGTGCGTCGGCAGCACGCATCGCACGTCGATCGGCCGAAGGTCGATGCCGCTCCAGCCGCTCGCGTCGAGCATCGCCGCGACCCGCTCCCGGTCGCCGAACGCGAACTGTCCGGGCGCGCCCGGCATGCGGGGCGGCAGGCCCGGCAGCAGCGGCGCCGCGGCGCGCTCGGCGGTCGTCATGAACGGGTTCTCCGCCGCGCTGCGCCACGCGATCGCGCATAGCCCCGCGCCGTCGGCGGCCGCGTGCCGCAGGTTCGCGAACGCACGGACCGGATCGTCGAAGAACATCACGCCCAAGCGCGACACGATCAGGTCGAAGCTCGCGGGTGCAAACGCGTGCGTCTGCGCATCCGCGCGGACGAACCCGGCGCCCACGCCTGCGCGCTCGGCGCGCGCCCGCGCAGCGGCGAGCATCGGCGCCGATACGTCGACGCCGGTGCAGTGCCCCTGCGCGCCGAGCCGCCGCGCGATGGCGACCGTGACGGCGCCCGTGCCGCAGCCGACGTCGAGCACCTGCCGCGCGCCCGTGGCCGCGGCCGCTTCGACGAGCAGTTCCTCGAACGGCTCGAACATCCGGTCGAGCACCGCTTGCATGTCGACCCACGCGCGGCCGGACGGGCCGTTCCAGAGTGCGGCCAGTTCGCCGTTGGCTGGCTGAGTGTGGTTCATGATCGTGTTTCCTGTGGATTTGCCCTCGAAAGGCGAACCGCCAGTGTGCTGCTTCAAGCCGGCTTGAAGTCAAGCGGCGGCGGACGCCATCGGCGCAAACGCCTTTCGAAACGAGACGGGGGCGGAAGCACGGCCAGCCCGACGACAACCGTCAATTGATTTTGCGAGTGGCCTAAACCCTGGCAGTCAGCTGCCGTTAATCTTTCTTGCGACTCCCCTTCATGGATTGAAAGCAACACCGACTGCATGGCTGGCAGCCGAATTCGACATGAAGCAAATGATGCCCGGGGTTGATGAGCATCCACCAACTCTATTTCGACAGTCCTGAGAGCACGTCGTCGGGCGCATATTCCAACAACAACGAGGGTTTCATGGCGATCGCCATCACCAGCAGCACGCCGCGGTATGCGCCAACTCAGGCTCAATCCGCATCAAGTCAGGAAAAATCGTCTATCGGCACCGCGACCAAAGCAGGTTCCGTTACCGTCTCGTGGCGCGCTCAAGCACGCAATGGCACACCCGGCCGAAAAGAACTGGGCGCAAGGGCCGAAACCATCGTTGATGAAATCGCCGGCGAGACCTGGGCCGCGAACAGGGCCAGACACGATGCCGAGCGCCCGAAATCGGACGACCCGCAAGCTTTGGCATTGGCCAGGCAAGCAACGGATTTTTCCCATGGCATCGGCGCCAACCCGTTCAAGGGCATGTCTCGCGAGCAGCTGGATGCCATTGCCTATGACGACAGCGGCAAATTTACCGTCAACGAGCGGCATGCAGCCTGGCACGAAGCCTACGATCAGGAACAGGCCTGGCGCGTTCGGGTCATTGCGCAAGGCGATCTCGAATATCAAGGAACCGGGAAGCAGAACGGCTTCTTTGCCGAAGTGCTCAAGCACTACAAGGGCCTGCCGGCGATCGAGCAAGCACAATACCCGGACAACTACGCGTCGAAATTGCAGTACTGGATCTCGCTCGACTTCAACTTCCACGCGAACCAGGCTGAAGGCGGCGGAACTTCCTACAAGAGCGTGGTCGAGACGCTGCTCGAGCAAGGCCCGCATGCCCGAAATGGCGCGATGATTGCCGCGTCGGCAACTCGGGACACACCGGCTGCCCACTGACTAGCGCTTCGCGGCGAACGCCACGCAGGGGATCGACCGAAGCCGTGTTCGCCGAATCGCGCACAATGCGTCGACGGCGCGCCGAATCGCCGCGCCCCGCCGAATCGTTTTCATATTTCTTACATTCGCGTTGCGTATGTTGACGGCTTTTCACCGGTGACCACCATGCGACGACTCTCCCCGCGCGCCGTGACCGCGCCCCTGGTCTCGCTGGCGGCGATCGCGGCCCTCGCGACGCTGCCGGCGTGCTCGAATCACATCGATACGCCCGCCGACCCGGCGAGCGCCGCGATCAACGTGCAGGCCGCATGGGTCGAGATCGGCGATGCGAACCAGCCGATCGCGCGCGTCGTCACCAACTTCGTGCCGGCATCCGCCGGCGATCCGCTGTGCCCGCAGCTCGTCGTCGACGGCAAGATATCGCGCATGTCGCTGCGCGCGGGCGCGGCCACCGCGCCGCAGCGGCCGACCGCGAGCGCCCCGGCGGATTCGAAGCCGTCGAACTTCCCGGTCTCGGTCTGCGAAATGACGCTGCCGGACGGCGCGCAAAGCGCGAGCGTCGCCGGCCGTGCATTGCCGCTGCCGAAGGCGCAGCCGCAGCGCATCGCGATCATCGCCGACACCGGCTGCCGGATGAAGAAGGCCGACAACGCATGGCAGGCATGCAACGATTCGACGGCCTGGCCGTTCGACACGATCGCCGCGAGCGTCGCGAAGCTGTCGCCGGATCTCGTGCTGCACGTCGGCGACTATCACTACCGCGAGAACGCGTGCCCGCCCGACATCGCCGGCTGCAAGGACAGCCCGTGGGGCTACGGCTGGGATACGTGGCAGGCCGACCTGTTCCGTCCGGCCGCGCCGCTCTTCGCGCAGGCGCCGTGGGTCGTCGTGCGCGGCAACCACGAGGAATGCGCGCGCGCCGGCCAGGGCTGGTTCCGCTTCCTCGATCCGCGCCCGTACAGCGATGCGCGTTCGTGCAACGACCCGGCCAACGACGGCAACGCGAACTATTCGGAGCCCTATGCGGTGTCGCTCGGCAGCGGCACGCAGGTGATCGTGTTCGATACCGCGAAGGTCGGGCGCAACGCGCTGAAGACGACCGACACGCAATTCCAGATCTACCAGAAGCAGTTCCAGACGGTGGCCGCGCTCGCGTCGAAGGCCGGCATGTCGACGACGATCTTCACGAACCATCATCCGATCCTCGCGTTCGCGCCGATCGCGGGCAGCACGCCCGCGCCGGGCAACCTCGCGCTGCAGTCGGTGATGTCGAGCCTGAACGCGCAGGCGTACTACCCGCCCGGCGTGCACGTCGCGCTGCACGGGCACGTGCACGACTTCCAGGCGATCAACTTCGCGTCCGGCCACCCGGCGACGATCGTGTCGGGCAACGGCGGCGACAACCTCGACGTCGCGCTGCCCGACCCGTTCCCGGCCGGCCTGACGCCCGCGCCCGGCGCCGTCATCGACAAGCTGTCGCACAACAACAGCTTCGGCTTCCTGATCATGGAGCGCCGCCCCGCACCGGCGACGGGCTGGATATTCCACGCGTACTCGGCCGCCGGCAAGCTGCTCGCGTCGTGCACGCAGGCCGGCACGACGCTCGCCTGCGACAAGACGGGGTTCATCGCGCCGTGACGAAAGGTTCCGCACGCAGCGGCCGCTCCGGTCAATCTGCCCGCTCGGCCCTCACGGCCCTGCTCGCGGCCGCGACGCTCGCCGCCGCAGCGCCCCTTGCCGGCCGCGCCGCGCCGTCCGACACCGTGCTCCTGCCCGGCGTCCCGCCCGCGCGCGTCGTCGGCACGATCGGCAACGGCACGCCGCAGGTCGCCGACAAGATCGATGCGGCCGCCGCGCGCTTCGCGCCCGACCCGACGCTCGTCGCGCTCGGCCGCCGCATCTTCTTCGACTCGCGCCTGTCGGAGCCGCGCGGCATGTCGTGCGCCGGCTGTCACGATCCCGGCCGCGCGTTCGCGCCGACGCTGTCCGCGGCCGCGCTCGCGGGCCCGGGCGTGCCGCAGGGCAGCCGCCCCGGGCGCTTCAGCCGGCGCAACGCGCCGTCGCTGCTCTACGTGCGCTACGTGCCGCGCCGCCACTTCTACCAGGACGACGACGCGCCAGCGCCGTCGCCGTTCGGCGGCCTGTTCAGCGACGGCCGCGCGGACACGCTCGCCGAGCAGATCCGCGGGCCGCTGTTCGATCCGAACGAGATGAACAACCGGTCGCCGGCCGCGCTGCTGCGCAAGGTCGACGCAACCGAGCTCGCGCCCGCGCTCGCCGAGCGCTTCGGCGACGGCGTGCGGCGCGATCCGGAGCGCATGGTGCGCGCGCTTGGCGCGGCGGTCCAGGCGTATCTGCAAAGCGACGAGATGGCGCCGTTCACGTCCCGCTTCGACGCGTACCTGCGCAACCGCACACCGCTCGCGCCGCAGGAGATGCGCGGCCTCGCGCTGTTCAGGAATCCGGACAAGGGCAACTGCATGAGCTGCCATACGCTGTCCGACACGTCGAGCCGGCCGGAGCGCTCGCTGTTCACCGATTTCGGCTACGACGCGATTGCGGTGCCGCGCAACCCCGCGCTGCCGGCCAACCGCGACCCGCGCCACTTCGACAACGGCCTGTGCGACACCGCACGCCGGCTGCGCTGGCCGGAGCCGGACCAATGGTGCGGCTACCTGCGCACGCCGGGCCTGCGCAACGTCGCGGTGAAGCAGACCTTCATGCACAACGGCGTGTTCACGTCGCTGCGCGACGCGGTGGCGTTCTACAACACCCGCTCGACCGATCCGAAGCACTGGTATCACGGCGCCGCGACCTTCGACGACGTGCCGCCCGCGTACCGCGGCAACATCAACGTCAACTCGACGCCGATGAACCGCCGCCCCGGCACGCCGCCCGCGCTGACCGAAGCGGAAATCGACGATCTCGTCGCGTTCCTCGGCACGTTGACCGACGCGCGCTATGCGGCCAGCGCCCACGCCAAAACCCGCTAAAGAACCGACGTCATGACGAGGGCGATTCAGTCCATAGCTTCCGCGGGCCGGCTTCTTCAACCATTCCGGACCGGCCAGAAGCGTCGATTCAGCATGTGGCTATCCGTGCGAGCCTTTGTTTACAAGGATTCCCGCTTGAGTTGACAGGGTTGGTCGCGCACCACGCGCACAATTACCTGGCGGAGCCAGCAGTGCGCGGGGTCGCCCTGCCGGCGCTGATGCCACATCTGCTGGAACTCGAAGGACTCGACCGGAAACGGCGGATCGAACACGCATAAGCGCGAGTCGTCGCGCACCGCGTCGAGATTGCGGCGCGCCACCGTCAGCACCAGGTCGGTATCGACGATCAGTTCATTGGCCACGCCCCAGTGCGGCAGGATTACCGCGATGCGACGCTCGGCGCGCAACTGCGCGAGCGCGCGATCAATCTCGTTGTCGGTGCCGGCTCGCATCGCCACCAGCGCATGCGGGCGCGCCAGCCATGCCTCGAGGTCGAGCGTACGCGAGGCCGGCATGCTGGCCACGTCGGCCAGGCAGGCGAAGGTCTCGACGAACAGCGTCTCGGTGTGCAGTTCGGCGGTCGGCGGCGGGAACACGCCGAGCGCGAGGTCGACCTCGCCGTCCATCACCTGCATGCGCATCGCCTCGCGGGTGGCCTGGCTGACCACCAGCTCGATGCCCGGCGCGGTGGCGCGCAGCATGCGGACCAGCTTGGGCAGCACGATGTGCGCACCGTAATCGGACATCGACACGCGGAACACGCGCTGCGCCTGCGAGGGATCGAATTGGGGCGGCTCGAGCAGCGAGCCGAGCTGGTCGAGCGCGTCCGACAGCGGCTGCATCAGCTCACTGGCGCGCGAGGTCAGCTCGAGCCCGCCGCCGCGCCGCACCAGCAGCGGGTCGTCGAAGATCTCGCGCAGATGGGCCAGCGCGTGGCTGATCGCGGGCTGGCTCTTGTGCAGCCGCATGGCGGTGCGGGAGATGTGCTTCTCCGTCATCAAGGCCTGCAGCGTCACCAGCAGGTTGAGGTCGATCCGCTTCAGATTATTCATGATTTGAATTGCCGAGATAAATACTACGAATTTTCATTCAGATTATTAATATAAGAGAATCGGCTCGAACACAACCACTGCGTGATGAACGAACGATGCCGACCTCTCTTTCGCTCTCTACCGTGGCCCTCGCCTGCGCCGCCCTGGTCGCCGGGGCACTGGTTCCGTTCCAGGCCGGCAGCAATGCCACCCTGGGCCGTGCGCTCGGTCACCCGCTGTGGGCCACCGTCGCCTCGCTGCTGGTCAGCCTGCTGTGCGTGCTGCCGGCGCTGTTCGTGATGCACGCGCATGCGCCGCTGCTCAGCCGCACGGCGCAACTGCCGGTGTGGGTCTGGTTCGGCGGCGTCGCCGGCGTGATCTACATCACCTCGGCACTGGTGCTCACGCCGCGTCTGGGCGCGACCACCTTCATCGTCAGCGTGATCGCGGGCCAGATGCTCACCTCGCTGCTGATCGACAACTACGGGCTGATGGGGCTGCCCGTGAAGCCCGCCAATCCCGGCCGGGTGGCCGGCGTGCTGATGATCTTCGCCGGCATGCTGCTGGTGCAGTGGTTCACGCCGGCGCCGCGCCCGGCGGCCGGCCATGCCGGCGCGAGTGCAGAGGCTGGCGCCCATGCCGCGCGCGAGATCGAGCCGAGCGCGCATCCCCACACCTGATCCAGCCTGATCCAGCGGATCCCCGCGTAGTCGAGACACCCATGAAATCGTCGCAACTGATCCTTGCCGGCACCGCGATGGCAGTCGTATTCGGCGGCCTGTTCCTGTGGCGCAACGGCCGCGAGGCGGTCGCCAACGAGGCGCCCCCTCCTTCCCCCCCGATGAGCGTGACCGCCAGCGTGGTGCGCGCCGGCACCGCGCCGTCCTCGCTCGATGCAATCGGCACCCTGGTCGCGGTGCGGCAGGTGATGCTCGCGCCCGAAGTGGCCGGCCGCATCACCGCGATCCATTTCACGCCGGGCAGCCAGGTTAGTCAGGGCCAGGCACTGGTCCAGCTCTACGACGATCCCGAACGCGCCCAGCTCTCCAGCCTGCAGGCCAAGGCGGCATTCGCGAAGAATCAGCTGGCGCGCTCGCAGACGCTCGCGCCGGTCGGCGCCGAGCCGCGCAGCACCTTCGACCAGCACCAGTTCGACTACCAGTCGGCCAGCGCGGATGCACGCCAGGTCGAGGCGGTGATCCGCCAGAAGCTGGTGCGCGCGCCCTTCGCCGGCGAGATCGGGATCCGTCAGGTCAATCTCGGGCAATACCTGAACGCCGGCGATGCGATCGCCACGCTGACCGACCTCGATACGCTCTACGCGAACTTCACCCTGCCGCAGAAATACCTGGGGCAGTTGCGCGCCGGTCAGGCCGTGCACCTGACCGCCGATGCCTATCCGGGCCGCGACTTCGTCGGCAAGGTCACGACGATCGAGCCGCGCGTCGGCGACGCCACCCGCAACGTCACGGTGCAGGCCACGCTGGAGAACACCGGCCATCCGCTGCGGCCCGGCATGTACGCGCATGTCACGCTGAACCTGCCGTCGCGCTCCGACGTGCTGACCGTGCCCGACACGGCCGTGCAGAGTTCGCAGGACGGCGATATCGTCGCCGTGGTCGACAAGCCGAACACGCAGGGCGTCGGCACCGTCGCGTTCCGCAAGGTGCGCACCGGAATCGCCGGCGGCGGCCGCGTCGAGGTGCTCGACGGATTGCGCGCGGGCGAGGTGGTGCTGACGGCGGGCCAGGTGCGCGTCGCGCCCGGCGCCCGGGTGAAGATCGCCTACGACCGGCACGACGGGGACGGAGGCGACGCCGGCCGCGAAGCAGGCCGGAACGCCACCGGCAACGCGGGGACGGCGCAATGAACGCGCATCGTTCGCAACCGGCCTTCACCGATATCTTCATCCGCCGCCCGGTACTGGCCCTGGTGGTCAGCCTGCTGATCCTGCTGGTCGGCCTGCGCGCGCTGATGTCGCTGCCGATCCGCCAGTACCCGGCGCTGGAGAGCGCGACCGTCAGCGTCGAGACCGATTATCCGGGCGCCTCGCAGGCGCTGATGCAGGGTTTCGTGACCACCCCGATCGCGCAGTCGATCGCGACCGCGGACGGCATCGACTATCTGAGTTCGAGCACCACCCAGGGCAAGAGCGTGATCAAGGCGCGCCTGCGCCTGAACGCCGACTCGAATCGCGCCATGACGGAAATCATGGCGAAGGTGCAGGAGGTCAAATACAAGCTGCCCGCCGACGCCTACGACTCGATCATCACGAAGCTGACCGACGCGCCGACCGCGGTGATGTACCTCGGTTTCTCGAGCGATACGCTGTCGATTCCCGAGATCACCGACTACATCGTGCGCGTCGCGCAGCCGCTGGTGACCACCGTCTCGGGCGTCGCGTCGGCCGATATCCTAAGCGGCCAGAATCTCGCCATGCGCGTCTGGCTCGACGCCGACCGGCTCGCCGCGCACGGCCTATCGGCCGGCGACGTGTCGGCCGCGCTGAAGGCCAACAACGTGCAGGCCGCGCCGGGCCGGATCAAGGGCGCGCTGACGCTGGCCGACATCAGCGCCAACACCGACTTGCAGGATGCCCGCTCGTTCGGCGATCTGGTGGTGCGCGCGGCCGACAACGGCTACAGCCTGGTGCGGCTGCGCGACGTCGCCACCGTGGAGATCGGCGGCCAGAACTACGATTCGAGCGCGCTGATGAACGGCAAGCGCGCGGTCTATATCGCCGTCAACGCGACGCCTTCGGGCAACCCGCTCGAGATCGTGCAGGGCATCGAGGCGCTGCTGCCGGCGATGGAACGCAACAAGCCGGCCGGGCTCACCATCGCCGACGGCTTCGACGTCGCGCGTTTCATCCATGCGTCGATCGACGAGGTGCGCGCCACCCTCGCCGAAACGGTGGTGATCGTGGTGGTGGTGATCTTCCTGTTCCTCGGCAGCTTCCGCGCGGTGGTGATCCCGATCCTCACGATCCCGCTGTCGCTGGTCGGCACCGCCCTGCTGATGCTGCTGTTCGGCTTCTCCCTGAACATCCTGACCCTGCTGGCGATGGTGCTGGCGATCGGCCTGGTGGTCGACGACGCGATCGTGGTGGTCGAGAACATCCACCGTCATATCGAGGCGGGCGAGCCGCCGGTGCGCGCCGCGCTGATCGGCACGCGCGAGATCGTGATGCCGGTGATCGTGATGACCGGCACGCTGGTGGCGGTCTACGCGCCGATCGGCCTGATGGGCGGACTGACCGGCTCGTTGTTCAAGGAATTCGCGTTCACACTGGCCGGTTCGGTGTTCGTGTCGGGCGTGATTGCGCTGACGCTCTCGCCGATGCTGGGCTCCCTGCTGCTCACGCCCCAGCTCTCCGAGGGCCGCATCGTGCGCCGCATCGAGCACACCATGGCGCGCCTGACCGGCTGGTACCGGCGCGGCCTGCGCGCCAGCCTCGCCGCGCGGCCGCTGGTACTGATGGTGGGCGTGGCGGTGCTGGCCGGCATCGTGCTGCTGTTCTCCGGCGTCAAGCGCGAGCTCGCGCCGCCCGAGGACCAGGGCTCGATCATGGCCGTCATGAAGGCACCGAAGTACGCCAACCTCGACTACATGGAACGCTATGCGCCCGAACTCGAACGCGCGTTCCGCGCCTTTCCCGAGGCCGACACCAGCTTCATCCTGAACGGCTTCAACGGCAGCAATCTCGGTTTTGCCGGCGTCAACCTGGTGGACTGGTCCAAGCGCAAGCGCAGCGCGGCGCAGTTGCAGGGCATCGTGCAGAACGGCGCGGGCGCGATCGAGGGCGAGCAGATCTTCACCTTCCTGCTGCCCTCGCTGCCGGCCTCGAGCGGCGGCCTGCCGGTGCAGATGGTGGTGCGCGCGCCGGCCGACTACCCGCAGCTGTATGACACGGTCGAGAAGCTCAAGGCGGCCGCGACCCGCAGCGGGCTGTTCTCCACCGTCGACAGCGACCTCACCTTCGACAGCCGCGCCGTCAATCTCGGCATCGACCATAGCCAGGCCAATGCGCTCGGCATCACGATGAAGGACATCGCCGACACGCTCGCCGTGCTGGTCGGCGAGAACTACGTGAACCGCTTCAACTTCAAGGGCCGCTCCTACGACGTGATCCCGCAGGTGGCGCGCAACGAGCGGCTCACGCCCGAGACGCTGGCGCGCTACTACGTGAAGACGCGCAGCGGCGCGATGATCCCGCTGTCGACCGTGGTGCGCGTGAGCACCGGCAACCAGGCCAGCATGCTGAGCCAGTTCAACCAGATGAACGCGGTCACGCTGTCGGCGGTGCCGGCGGCCGGCGTGACGATAGGACAGGCGGTCGACTTCCTCGCCGCGCAGCCGTTGCCGCACGCTTATTCGATCGACTGGCTCGGCGAATCGCGGCAATACGTGCAGGAAGGCAATCGCCTGACCGTCACCTTCGTGTTCGCGCTGATCGTGATCTTCCTGGTGCTCGCCGCGCAGTTCGAGAGCCTGCGCGACCCGCTGGTGATTCTGGTGTCGGTGCCGCTGTCGGTATGCGGCGCGCTGGTGCCGCTCTACCTCGGTTATGCGACGCTGAACATCTACACGCAGATCGGCCTGGTCACGCTGATCGGCCTGATCACCAAGCACGGTATCCTGATGGTCAGCTTTGCCAACGATCTCCAGCGCGACGAAGGGCTCGACCGGCTCGCCGCGATCGAACGCGCCGCCGCGGTGCGCCTGCGCCCGATCCTGATGACCACCGCCGCGATGGTGGCCGGCCTGGTGCCGCTGGTGTTCGCGAGCGGCGCCGGCGCCGCGAGCCGCTTCGCGATCGGCATCACGGTCTCGATCGGGATGCTGGTCGGCACGCTGTTCACGCTGTTCGTGCTGCCCACCGTCTACACCTTCATCGCGCGCAATCACGGCGCCGCGCGCGCCTCCGAACGCGAGCGCCTGCTCGCCACCCAGCATTGAGACGCACCGTGCCTGCCTTCGATCGCCTCCCCGCCATCAAGCCGTCCGTGCCGGCCGGCGCGGCAGCCCTGCTGCTCGCCGCCTGCACGATGGCGCCGCATTACCAGCGCCCCGATGCACCCGTGTCGGGCGCCTTCCCGTCCGACGGCGTCTACGCGACGCAGCCGCGCGCGAACGGCTCGCACAGCGCGAATGGCCAGGCCGCCGCCGACATCGGCTGGCGCAACTTCTTCGCCGATCGGCGCCTGCAGGCGCTGATCGAGATCGCGCTGAAGAACAATCGCGACCTGCGCGTCTCGGTGCTCAACATCGAGGCGGCGCGCGCGCAGTACCAGATCACGCGCGCGCAGCTGTTCCCGACGCTCGAGGGCACCGGCACCGGCAATACGCAACGGCTGCCGGCCGGTGTTTCGACCACGGGAGCCCCGCTCATCTCGCGTACCTACGACGTCGGCTTGTCCGCGTCCTGGGAGCTTGACCTGTTCGGCCGGATCCAGAGCCTGAAGGACCAGGCCCTGGCACAGTATCTGTCGACGGCCCTGGCTCGCAAGGCCCAGGAGATCTCGCTGGTTTCTCAGGTGGCGGATCAGTACCTGGCGCTGCAGTCGACGGACGACCTGCTGAAGGTCACCGAAAACACGCTGAAGACCGCGCAGGACTCCTACAACCTGACCAAGCTGCAGTTCGACAACGGTACCGGCTCGGAGCTGGACCTGCACCAGGCGCAGACGGTGGTCGAGCAGGCGCTGGCGAACCAGCAGGCTCAAGCACGGGCTCGTGCACAGGCCGTCAATGCGCTGGTGCTGCTGATCGGCGAGCCGCTGCCCGGCGATCTGCCGGCCGGCCTGCCGCTGGGCTCGCAAAACCTGCTGACCGACATCCCGGCCGGCCTGCCGTCGGACCTGCTGACGCGTCGCCCCGACATCATGGAAGCGGAGCAGACGCTGCTGGCCGCCAACGCGAACATCGGGGCGGCCCGCGCGGCCTTCTTCCCGAAGATCTCGCTGACGGCCGCGTTCGGCACGGCCAGCCCGACGCTGGGCGGCCTGTTCAAGCCCGGCACGGCAGCCTGGTCGTTCGCGCCGAACCTCGCCCTGCCGATTTTCGAGGGCGGCGCGAACCTCGCGAACCTCGATCTCGCGCACGTGCAGAAGCGCATCGAGATCGCGAACTACGAGAAGGCGATTCAGAGGGCATTCCGCGAAGTGTCGGATGGGTTGGCGGCACGTGGTACGTATGACCAGCAGATCGCCGCGCTGCAGCGTAACGAGCAGGCGCAGCAGCGTCGTTACGATCTGTCGGACCTGCGCTACCGCAAAGGCGTGGACAGCTACCTGACCGTGCTGACGGCACAGACGGACCTGTACACGGCGCAGACCGCGCTGATCTCGGCGCGACTGGACCGCTGGACCAACCTGGTCGATTTGTACCGGGCACTGGGCGGCGGCTGGATCGAGCACACCGGCGACCGGCCGCGCGAGACCGATGCGCGGCCGGCGACGGCGGGCTGAGGCGGCCACCCGGCCAGGCCGCCGTAACAACAGGCCCTGAAATCGCCGGACCATGTGCGGCGCGCTTCGCTCCCCCCAACTCACGTGCCGCGCGCGAACCGCGCCAGGATCCGCAGATCCTCGCCGACACGCTCGACATCATGGAAGCGCAGCCGCATACGCGACGCCAGCGAGGCCGGTGCGCGGAGTTCGAACATCGCCGCCGCATCGGCACCCAGCAGGCTCGGTGCGACATAGACGAGCAGTTCGTCCACCAGCCCCGCGCGCAGCAGCGCCCCGCTCAAAGTGCGTCCTGCTTCCACGTGCAGTTCGTTGTTGCCGAGCCGACCGAGTTCCGCCAGCACGGCGGCCAGGTCGACCGAACCGCGCGCGTTCGGCAGCGACACGATCTCGACGCCGCACGCACGCAGGGTCTCGGCGCGCGCCCGCACGGGCGCATCGAGTTCGCCGCAGAACACCAGCGGCGGTGCGCCTGCCAGCAACCGAGCCTGATGCGGCAGCTCGAGCCGGCCGTCGATCAGCACGCGCCGCGGCTGGCGCGGCGTGTCGATGCCGCGCACGTTCAGTTGCGGATCGTCGGCCAGCACCGTGCCGATGCCGGTCAGGATCGAGCAGGCCCGCGCGCGCCAGGCATGGCCGTCCGCGCGTGCGGCCGCGCCGGTGATCCACTGACTCGCGCCGTCGGGCAGCGCGCTGCGGCCATCCAGCGAGGCGGCCATCTTCATGCGCACCCAGGGCCGCCCGCGCGTCATCCTCGACACGAAGCCGATATTGAGCTCGCGCGCCTGATCCTCTAGCACGCCGTCGCGCACCTCGATGCCCGCCTCGCGCAGCATTGCATAACCGCGTCCGGACACCTGCGGATTCGGGTCCTCCATCGCGGCCACCACGGTGGCGATGCCGGATTCGATCAGCGCCTTCGCGCACGGCGGCGTGCGGCCGTAATGGCTGCACGGCTCGAGCGTCACGTAGGCGGTCGCGCCTCGCAGTTCGTGGCCGCGCGAGCGCGCGTCTTTCATCGCGCGCACCTCGGCATGATCGTGGCCGGCCGGCTGCGTGTAACCCTCGCCGATCACGCTGCCGTGCTTGACGATCACGCAGCCGACGCGCGGATTCGGCGTGGTCGTGTACAGCCCGCCCGCCGCAAGGGCCAGCGCCTCCGCCATCCAGGCACGGTCGAGGGCCTCGCGCGAGGCCTCGTCGTGGACGTCGCTGCTGCGCAGCGCGCCGCTCATCGAAGCGTCTCCGCGAGCCGGAAGCCCATCGCGTAGATGTCGCGCTGATAGCGTCCGTGGCGGCGCGTGCAGCGCGCGAGATCGCCGAAACGCGTGAAGCTGCCGCCGCGTGCGATGCGGTAGGCGCCCTGAGTCAGCGCGAGATCGTCGTCGATCACATCGCCGCCGGGATAGGCGCGATAGTCGTCAGCGACGTATTCCTCGACATTGCCGCCCAGGTCGTCGATGCCGAACACGCTGCGGCCGGCCGGGAAGATACCGACCGGCGTCGTGCTGAGCGGCCCCGCCTCGACCGTGTTCGCGGCGGCCGGATCAAAGCCGTCGCCCCACGGATATTCGCGCGAAGCGCCGCCAGCGGCCGCATATTCCCATTCGGCCTCGGTCGGCAGGCGAAACGCGCGCCCCGTCCTTTCGGTCAGCCAGCGCGCATAGTGGTCGGCCGCCTCGGCCGACACCGACCAGACCGGATGATTCGAGCGCTCGGCCGGATAGACGCCGAAGACCCAGGAACTCGGCAACTCGGTGGAGCCGGTCTGTTCGAGGAACAGGCGGTATTCGAGATTGCTGACCGGGTAGCGCATCAGGGCATAGGACGCCAGTTCCACGAAATGGGCCGGGCATTCCTTCGCGATCCACGGTTCGATCACGCCTACGCGCCCCCACTCGGCGACCACGCGCCCGACCTCGCCCGGATCGAGGCCGATCCGCACCCGGGCGGCCTCGATGCGCCGCATCGCCGGATCGAGCGGGCGGATGCGCGGATCGCCGAGCAGGCCCAGCAACGCGCCCGCCGCATGACGGCGCGCGAACGGCTGGGCGGGATCCTCGACCACCTCGACCAGGCGCGACGCGCCGGCGCCGAGCAGGTCCTCGTGGCCGGCGAGCAGCGCGGCCGGCGTGCGCGCGAGGAAGGTTTCGGGCAGGCCCATGGCCTCGCGGTCGGTGAGGCGGTTCGGATTGTCAGCCAGGATGGGAGTCATGGTCGGTAGCAGGATCGGGTGGGCAAATCGCGCGCGACAAACCGGCCGCCGCGCGCCGGGATGGAACGCCCGCCGACGGCCGCCGCATCGGACGGCTGCCGGTCGGGCCTGACTCAGTGCGGAATCGCCGGCACGCGGTAGACCTGGCCGTCGTAGGAACTGGCGAGGAAATGCCGCGACAGCGGATCGAAGCTCAGCGAGGACACGCCCGCCGTCGTCATGCGCGCATCGAAGCTCCAGCGCCGCTCGACGCGGTCGTAGATCGCGACGCGCCCGTAGTAGCTGCCGGTCGCGATATAACGGCCGTCGCCGCTCGCGCTCACGCACTTGATCGAATGCGTGTGCGGCGTGTCGATCACCTCTGCCTGCTGGTCGGGCGACCAGATGCGCAGCTTGAGATCGCGGCTGATCGAGGCGAAGTAGCCGTCGCCGAGGCCGGCGCAGCCGTTAGCGATCTTGTCGTGCGCGTCCGGCAGCGTGGCGACGATCTCCAGCGTCGAGCAGCGCACCCAGGTCGCCGAGGCGTCGGCCGCCACCGAGAACAGCAGGTCGCCCGACCGCGCCACGCCCTTGACCGCGTTCGGATGCAGCGGCAGGTCTCTGACGTGCCTGACCTCGTCGCCCTCGATGCGCAGCACGATGCCCTCGCCGGTATAGGCGCCCACGATCGCATGCGTCACGCCCTCGTGCACGAAACCGACCGCGCAGTTGAGCGGCGAGCGATGCTGGTAGAGCTCGCGTCCGTTGCGCGCATCGAACACCTTGCCGAGCTGGCCGCCCGTCAGCACCACCTCGCCCGCCACGCTCAGGAAGTTGCAGAGGCTCCGGGTGTTCGCGTGTTCAACGCCGTCGACGCGCACCACGCCCGCATCGCCGATGGTCCAGACCTTGCCGTCGATCGCGATCGCGGCATTGGCGCCGTGGGTCGGCGCGATCTCGCTGCTGTCCCAGCGCGAGAGCTTCCAGTTGTAGCGGCGATAGGTCGAGTGGAAGGTCGAGAACACCACGTGGTCGTCGCCCTCGAACGAACAGGAGCGCGGCCAGACCTCGGGCGGCAGCTGGGTGCCGCCGCTCGCCTCGGGCATGCCCTCGCCGACCTTCCAGAGCCGCATGGTGCGGTCGTACGACAGCGAGACCAACAGGCCGCGCCGGCCGTCGAGCACCAGGCGCTTCACGCCGGCGTCGTGCGCCTTCAGCGTGGCGCGCCGCTCGCCGTCGATCATGATGATCTCGCCCTCGTCGTTGCCGGCAAAGATGCGGCTGTCCGGGGCGATCACGATGGTATCGGTCTCGATGCCGTTCAGGTCGATATCGCCGATCAGGCCACCGGTGGCGAGCGACCAGCGCTTGATGGTGCCGTCGTCGCTCGACGAGACCAGTTCGTCGGCATCGCTCATCCATTCGACCGAAATCACGTCGGCGGCGTGGCCCACGAATGTTTGCACCAGCCGACCGGAGAAATCATAGACGCGCACGCGGTGATCCCGCGAAGCGGTCGCCACCAGCGGCTTGGACGGATGGAACACGCTCATCTCGACATCGTCCTCCTGGTCGGCGAACACGGCGACCAGGCGCAGGTTCGGCACGGTCCACAGACGCGCGGTGTAGTCGGACGAGGAGGTAACCACGTAGTCGCCGTTCGGCGAGAACGCGCCCTGGTTGGCGAGATGGTCGTGCATCGCGCGCGCCAGCGGCTGCTGCGTCTTCGCGTCCCACAGAATCACCTGGTTGTCGTAGCCGGCCGTCAACACGTACTGGTCGCGGTGAGCGGCAATGCCGCTGATCGGGCTGCGATGGGCAATCATTGCACTTCTCCGTTGAGCTTGATGGCATGCTGGTGCTGGGTCGCCTTCGCATACAGATAGCCGAAGTTGACGCTGTTCGCGAACACGCCGGTCAACTTCACCTGGCGCACCTTAATGCCGTGATTGGTCAGTTGTGCGGTCTTGTCGGGGTTGTTGGTGACAAGAGATACCTCGCGAACGCCGAGCGCCTCGAGCATCTGCGCGGCCACGCGGAAGTCGCGCAGATCGTCGGGAAAGTTGAGCGCGCGGTTGGCCGCGAACGTGTCGAGCCCCTGCGAGATCTGCAGGCGATAGGCGTCGAGCTTGTTGTAGAGCCCGATGCCGCGCCCTTCCTGGCGCAGATAGAGCAGGATGCCGCCGCTTTCGCCGAACAGCGCGACCGACTCGTCGAGCTGCTCGCCGCAGTCGCAGCGCACGGAGCCGAACACGTCGCCGGTCAGGCACTCGGAATGCAGGCGCACCAGCGGCGCCTCGCCGATCTTGCCGAACACCAGCGCGATATGCTCGGCGGCGTCGCAAAGACCGTTGAAGGTCACCATCTCGGTTTCAAATGCCGTTGCGCTCGAACGCGGACGAATCGGCACCTTGATGCGTGTGCGGATGCTCACGCCGGAATGATCATTGGATTGGTTCACGGGCTCGGCCTCTCAGGTTGAGGAGATGCGCGCGCATCGGCAAATACGCCAGCGGGCAGGCATGCCTTGCCGATTTGCGCAGAGTCAGGACGAACGGGGCGGATCGGGCCGCCTCTGGAATATCAGGGTTTGCAGAGCAACCCGGTCTGCAGGCAGTTGTTCTGGAACACGTCCCAGAAGCCGGGCGGATGGGTGGCGATATCGTCGGCACCGAGCAGCGGCTTTTGCCATTCGAAGTGGCCGAAACCCGCATCGGCGATCGCGCTTTCGTAGTCGGCGCGCGTCCAGCGGTAGAAGCTGAACTGGCTGGGCGGATCGGTGACGAACTCGGCGTCATGGCGATGGCCGGGGCCCCAGCTGCGCTCGTTGAGTACGTTCACGCCGTATTTCGTGAAATTGCCGTTGGCCAGCGAGAAGTCGGGATCTACCGTATAGGCCACCAACTTGCCGTCCGGCTTCAGGCTCGCGCGCACCACCTTGAACATCTTGCGCAGGTTCTCGACCGAATCCGCGTAGTTGAAAAGCCAGGCGGCATTGACCAGGTCGAACTGCCCGAGCGGCTCCATGTTCGTGACGTCGCGCACGTGGAATTCGAGCGGATCGCCATACTTGCGCGACTCCTCGCGAGCCAGGTCGATCATCTTCTCGGAGATGTCGACGCCGACCACGGCGGCCGCGCCGCGCCGGTAAATTTCGCGTCCGAAATAACCGAATCCGCAAGCCAGATCCAGCACCGACTTGCCGGAAACATCACCAATCATGTGGAAAATCGTGCGGACCTCGATGGCCCGCTGCGCGGCAGACTGCGTGAAATCCTCAAACAGTCCGCCAATCGAATCGTATCGAGCTGTCGTACTCATTCGCAACCTTTCCATATCAACGGAGTTATTAACGACGGGGTAATCGGCTGCCAATCAGGATTTATCTCTATTCGTCTCCTCCTTTCCAATCCTGCCAACTTAAGGACCACTACATAATGAGCTGTGCCGCAAAAGCATTGTGGGATATGGGTTTTCGAGGTCAATCGCGCATGCGGTCGGCAACGAAACGAATAATATTACTGGCGAGCTGAAGAAACAGTCGGCTCAGACTTTCGGCGTCGGGCAGAGCCCGATCGTGCAGCCAGCGCTGGCAGACAATTCAGTCCCGGTGACGACTTCAAGATCAGGTCGATGCTTGAGCCGGCGGAAGGCCTCTTCCAGACGCCGGCTCGGATGGTGGAGCGTGACGAAGGTCAGCACGCGATGCCAGCTGAAGCGGCTCGGATTGGCGATGCGCCGTTCGCGCCGATCATCAGCATGGAGGCAGTCGAGGAACTCGGCCATGACAGGGTCAATCCGAGTTCATTTCGTGAAACACCGAGCATGATTGACGTTTGCATCATATCCGTGTGAGCCTCTGTTCAAAATGATTCAAGCTTGATTTGATAGGACCTCTCGTTATCGATCAGATTCATGACTCGACATGCTCAACAAGAATAACAATGGCAAAACTATGCCGCATACCTTCTAAATATTTGCAAATCCTACACAATATATTCAATGGAAACGAATCATATCAAAGTGGACCGGTGCCATGAAATTCTTTGGATGCATCGCGATTATTCACATTACGAATCTTTCAGGCTTTGTTTCGAAAGAGTAAACGTCCAGCCGGTTGCGGACGGAAATATGCTGTGTTGACGCAGGTGCGACCTGAAAGTCACTACAGCGACGGCCGCGCTGCTGCACAAGATCGGCGCGACCGAACTCGCGTCAGCGCTGCGCTGCGGCAGCCGCCGCAGCGGACGCCCGGATCCGCATGACGGTCTGACGCGAGGTGCCGAACCTGCGCGCGATCTCGCTGATCGACAGACCCTTGTCGAGCGCGCGCATCACGCGCTCCCGATCATGGTGCGAAAGCGACGCCGGCCGGCCGGTGCGTCGCCCGCTGTCCTGCGCGGATTTCAACCCTTCCCTGCTGCGCTGGCTTCTCGTCACGATCTCCATCCGGACGATCGCCTTCAGCGTTTTGACCGCCTGCGGTTCGGAACGGCCGGCCAGGTCGACGTTGCCGAGTTCGACGCATCGAACCGAAATTCCTTCGCTGCGGCAATGCATCAGGGTCGACAGCACGTCCCGCGCGCTGCACCCGAGCGCGGCGAGTTCGAGCACCACCAGCAGATCGCCGGGCGCGGCGCGTCTCAACAGGCCCTTGAGTTCGGGCCGCTCCGCCGCGGCGACGTGCGGCGGCACATGATCGGTTGCGATGCGATTGAGCACGATGGTGTAGCCGGCCTTGTCGAACGCAATCAGTTCCTGCTCCGGAACATGGCCATCGGCCGCACTGTTGATGTAGAAGTAGGTTCGCTGCAAAGCCAGCTCCGAAGGACGCAACGCTGTCGGCCGATCCGTGGTTCGCTACCTTGTTCTATGATGCCCCGGCATCGCCTGCGATGGCCCGCACGATCATGTCGATCGAGGCCGGCTTCACGATGACGGCGTGAAACTCCCTCCAGTCGCAGCGCGCCAGCGTCTGCGGAATCATGCCGACGATACGGGCGCCGGGGTACGTCCTGAGCGTGTCGACGGCGAGCTCGCGCGCCCTGTGCGGATCTCGCTCGATGTCGACGATCACCGCCGCGACGGGCCCGTGCGCGACCGTCTCCTCGACGCGATGCTTCGGGAGCACGGTCGTGCTGAATCCTCGCAAGCGCAACAACAGCGCAATCGATTCCCCGACGTGCGGGTTGCCCCGGAGAATCACGACGCTCTTGCCCGCGTGCCGTGGCGGGTCGTCGACGATCGCCGCGCTGCGCAATACGGCTTCGCTGCTCAGCCAGAGCAGGCGAGCCTCCTGGTAGGATTCCAGCGCCGTTTGCCGCGCAGTTTCGTCCGCGAACGGATTGGCGAGCAGCGCCTGCAAGCGGGCCTCCGCGGCCTCGAGCCGCCGGGCGGCTTCGTCGAATTGCGCCTTCGCATCCTTGTCGCGATTGTCGATGCTGTTCGTCATTTCTCGCTGGGCTTCCGTCGCTCGGTACGGGTCGGAACCGACATCCGAGCCTGGGCAACGCATGTCGCGACGCGTCCCGCGGCATGTCATCCAGTTGCAGTATGCGCCGCCTGCGCAATCCTCGCGCACTGCCGCCGCTTCGACGGCGACGGCGACGCTCCGCCTCCGCGGCCCGGGTCGGCGTGCGCAAGGGCCTCCTCGCGCTCGGCCCTTCTGGCGGCCAGCGCAAGCCCGTTATTAGCGGGAACAGGCCCTAGCCGCGCAGCCGCGAGAACACGGACTGCAGGTTTTCGAGCGTCACGGGCTTCTTCAGGTGCGCATCGAAGCCCGCCTGCTCGGCCAGCCTGACGTCGGCTTCCTGGCCGAAGCCGCTGAGCGCAATGCAGATCACCGATTTCATGGCCGGCGCTTCGCGCAGCTTCCCGACGAACGCCAGCCCGTCCATGCCCGGCATGCCGATATCGGACAGCACGACGTCCGGCACGTTGCCGTCGAGCATCGACAGCGCCTGTTCGCCGCTGGTCGCCGTCCGAACGATCGCGCCTTCGCTTTCCAGCAGGAGCTTGAAGGTCTCGACCGTCTCCGTATCGTCGTCGACCATCAGGATATGCAAGCCATGCAACGATTCGGCGAGCATCCCGCCGGCCGCATTCGCATCGGCATGCGCGCGATGCGTCGGCAGCGTGACCGTGAACGTCGCGCCGCGGCCGGCGCCCTCGGACTCCGCCCGCACCGTGCCGCCATGGAGACTCACCAGCTCCCGGACCAGCGCGAGGCCGATGCCGAGGCCGGCGCGGCGTGCGGCTGGGTCGCGGCTCTGGCGGAACATGTCGAAGATGTGCGGCAACAGCGCCGGCTCGATGCCGCTGCCGGTATCGGCCACGCGCAGCACGGCCTCCGCATGGCCGTTGACCTGCAGCGACACGTCCACCCTGCCGTGGCTCGTGAACTTCAGCGCATTGCTGATCAGGTTCCAGACGACCTGCTCGATGCGCGTGAGGTCCGCGAGGATGATGACGGGCGACTCGGTCATCGCGACCTGGAGCGCGAGGCCGCGCTGGTTCGATTCGTCCTGCACGGCGCTGGCGACGCGCCGCACGATCTCGCGCATGTCGACGGGCGTGCGCACCACGGACAGCTTGCCGGTCCGCACGCGCGACACATCGAGCAGATCGTCGATGATCTGCGCCTGGCCAATCACCGTGCGCCGGATCGTCTCGGTCGCGCGCGAGATGTTCAGGCTTTGCCGCGCCTCCGGCGAACGCGCGATCAGCTCCGCGCTCGCCGAAATGAGGTTGAGCGGGTTCTTCAGCTCATGGGAGACGACGGCGAGGAATTCGTCGCGACGCCGCTCGGCATCCTGCTCGCGGGAAACGCGAAGCTGTTCGACCTGTGCGTCTCGGCCGACCGTGGCGGCCTGGGTGGATTCCCCGAGATCGCGGGCGATTTTTGCAAACCCGCTGACGCCCGGCTCGTCGAGACGCGACAACACGCCGCTCGCGAAGAAACGGGTGCCGTCCTTGCGCCGGTGCCAACGCGCCTCTTCGATGCGCCCGTTCGCGCGCGCCTGCGCGAACTCGCGCTCGGCAACGTGGCCGGCCCGGTCCTCGTCGGTCGACAGCACCTCGGCGGACTGCCCGATCATTTCCGCTGCGGCGTACCCGAAGATTCGTTCCGCGCCCGCATTCCAGCTGGTGATGGCGCCGTCGTCGTCGAACGTGATGATCGCGTAGTCCTTGGTGCCCTCGGTCACGATCCGCATGCGCCGCTCGCCTTCGCGCAGCCGTTCTTCCGCCCGCCGCCGGTCCGTGATGTCGATGAAGGACAGCACCGCGCCGTCGATGCGGTCTTCCGTCGTCCGGTACGGCACGAAGCGCGCGAGATACCAGCGCCCGTCGTTGCTCTTCAGCTCGCGCTCGATCAGGCGCAGCGAATCGAATGCCTCGGCCGCGTCGTCGGCGAGCTTGTCGTATTCGAGCCGATGCGTGATGTCGAGCAGCGACCGGCCGATGTCGGACGGAATGATGCTGAACACGTCCGTCGCGCGCGGCGTGTAGCGCTTGATGCAGATATTGCGATCGACGAAGATCGTGCCGATGTCGTTCGC
Organism: Burkholderia sp. MSHR3999; assembly: GCF_000833595.1. Taxonomy (NCBI): domain Bacteria; kingdom Pseudomonadati; phylum Pseudomonadota; class Betaproteobacteria; order Burkholderiales; family Burkholderiaceae; genus Burkholderia; species Burkholderia sp. MSHR3999. The sequence goes on along the minus strand of NZ_JRFO01000007.1, from coordinate 1,037,603 downwards.
GGCGATCAGGTTCTGCAAGTCGTCGTTGATCTTGCCGGTTTCCTCGACCTTCGACTTCAGCTCGGCGTTGACGGTGGTCAGCTCCTCGTTGATCGACTGCAGTTCCTCCTTGCTGGTCTCGAGCTCTTCCGTCGCCGAACGCAGCTCCTCGTTGATGGCCTGCAGCTCCTCGTTGGAGGCCTTCAGCTCTTCCGTCGACGTTTCCGATTGCTCGATCGTCGACTGCAGTTGCTCCTTGGTGCGCTGCAGCTCGCGCTCGAGCTGGGTGATGATCGGGTCCTTCTGCGTGTCGGCCGTCGCGGTCTCCCCACCGCTCATGCTGTCTTCGACTTCATCGAACAGCACCAGCACGAAATCCGCATTGGCTTCGGGGTCGTGCACCGGGCGCGCCGTCATGTTGACGAAATACGACCGCGCGTCGCGCTCGATCCTCACGCGCCGCGCTTCCACGCTGCGGTTCGTGTGCAGCGCCTGGTAGATCGCGGTGCGCAGTTCGAGCCGCAGTTCGGGGCGCACCGCCGCGATGATGTTGTGCGACGGCTCGCCGCCCGAATACTGCAGGAACCGCCCCGCGCGATCGGACAGGTGGACGATTTCGGAGTCGCGGTTCACGAGCACGCTCGGCGGCGCGTATTGCTCGACGAGGCGCTGGTGCAGGTCGCCGAACGAGAAGCGGCGGCGCCCCGGCAGCTGCACCGTCGCGACGACCGGCCGCGCGCTCATCGTTCCGGTGATCGCGACAGGCATCGGCGTGTCGCCGCGCACCGCCACGTTCGCGCGATAGATGCGGTTGCGCTTGTCGATCACGCTGAACATCGAGCTGACGCTGTCGGCCGACTCCGAACTGCCGAGGAACAGCACGCCGCCCGGACGCAGCGCGAAGTGGAACATCTTCAGGATCTCGATCTGGGCCTCGCGGTCCAGATAGATCAGCAGATTGCGGCAGCAGATCAGGTCGAGCCGCGAGAACGGCGGGTCGCTCAGCACGTTGTGGTGCGCGAACAGCATATGCTCGCGCAGTTCCTTCTTGATGCGATAGTGCGCGGCGTCCTTCGAAAAGAACTGGCGCACGCGGCCCGCCGTCACGTCGGCGAGAATCGAGTCGGGATAGAGGCCGGCGCGCGCGAAGGAGATCGCCCGCTCGTCGATATCGGTCGCGAAGACCTGGAACGAAATGCCCTCGGACGACTTCAGCGATCGTTCCTGCAGCAGCATCGCGAGCGAATACGCTTCTTCGCCGGTCGCACAGCCGACGGACCAGACGCGGATGCGGTCCTGCTCGCTGCGCCCCTCGAAAAACTGGGGCAGGACTTCGCGCTCCAGCACGTCGAACGTTTCCTTGTCGCGGAAGAAGTTCGTGACGCTGATCAGCATGTCCTGCAGCAGCGCCTGGGTTTCGTCCGGGTGCAGATGGAGATAGTCGCGATACGCCTGGAGATCGGTGATGCCGTTCACCTGCAGGCGGCGCTCGATCCGGCGCAGCACGGTCGCCCGCTTGTAATGACGAAAATCGTGCGCGGTGCGCGTGCGCAGGATGATCATGATCTCGCGCAACGCACGCTCGGCCGACTCGTTCATCAAGTCTTCCTGGCGCTCCTCGTCTTCGACGGCGGGCAGGTGAATTTCCTTTGCGGTCAGCCACAGATCCAGCAGCCGCTGCGGCATCTCGGCCGCCGTGAGCACGAAGTCGACCATGCCGGTGGCGATGGCGCTGCGCGGCATGCTGTCGTATTCCGCTTCGGCCGGGTCTTGCGCGAACGTGATGCCGCCCATTTCCTTGACGCGCGACAGCCCGACGGAGCCGTCCGAGCCCGCGCCGGACAGCACGATGCCGATCGCGCGTTCGCGGTGGGTTTCCGCGAGCGTGCGGAAGAACAGGTCGATGGCGGCCCTGCGCCCGCCTTCCTCGGGCCGGCTGGGCGCAACGCGCAGGTAGTCGTCGACCATCGTCAGTTCGAGCGACGGCGCGATCAGGTAGACATGGTCGGGCTGAATCGGCGTGGCGGTCGTCACCTGCAGCACGGGCATGCCGGTGGCCTTCTGCAGCAGGGAAGCCAGATTGCTTTCGTGATCGGGCGCCAGGTGCACGACCACGACGAACGCCATCGACGTGTGCGCCGGCAGCGCCTCGAAGAATTCCAGGAGCGCACTCAACCCGCCGGCCGATGCGCCGATGCCGACGATCGGATAGTCTGCCTGGCTCGGGAGAGTCTGCCCACGTCGTTTCGGCATTGCTGCGTGTCCTGTTCGATGAATAATTGTGTGAGTCGCGACCAAGGCCGGGGAGGCTCCTGGCCTGCTTGCGCCAAGATGCGCTGAGACCTCTATTATCCTTCGCCGCGCATCGACTGCAAGAACTTTGCCGCCTCCTCCCGCCGGTTGCGCGCCGCGTTGTCGCCGCGTTGTCGCCGCGCCTCCTTTCGCTCTCGCGCAACGCGCACTCGACGGCACGCTGCCGCGCGATCCCGTCAGCCGCCGCCGCCTGTCGTCAGCTCGATCAGCCGGTGCGCGAGGCCGTCGAGCGACAGGACCTGATCGGCGTAGCGAGCCGCATGCAGCGGCATTTCGCCGGCGAAAGCTTCGGCAGGGTCCTGGACGATCGTCGAGCCCCCGCACGACTGGATGGCCTCGAGACCGGCCGCGCCGTCGTCCAGCGTGCCCGTCAGGATGACGCCGATGACGCGCGCACCCATCTCGGCGGCCGCGCTGCGAAACAGCGGGTCGATCGCCGGTCGCGCAAAGTTCTCCTTCGCCCCGTTCAGCAAGCGAAAATGCGCGCCTTCGACGATCAGGTGCCGATCCGGCGGTGCTACGTAAATGCTGCCGATCCGGTACGTCTGGCCATCCTTGGCATGCTCGGCGCGCAGCGGCCCGGAGTCGCACAGCAGCGACGGCAGGCAACTGTCATGGACGCCGATGTGCACGACGATCGCGATGGTCGCCGGCAGGTCGCCGGGAAGCAGGGAGGCAAGAACACGAAGCGCATCCACGCCCCCCGACGACGCACCTATTGCGATGAAGTCTCGGTGGGTCATTCGGGCTCCAATCCGCGAATCGTTTACGTGCAGCAATACGCGTGCCCGCGCCTGCATGTCGCGAAGTCTGCCGCGCGGATATGAACGTCCGACCCCGGCGGGATTCGGCCGGCTCGCCGGATCAGGTTGCGGTGAACGTATCCGTTTCCATTGCACGCCGTCTCGGAGTTTTGCGCAACCGTACATTGCGCGCATGCCATCTCATCGACATTCGAACGTGATAGCGAGACCGCGCGTCGCGGCACCGCCGATTCATCGGACCGTACCTGACCGGCATGTGACGCCGCGCTTGCTCCTCGACGACCGGGCGAAACGCAGCGCCTGCCTGCATCCGGCGCCCCTGTCCGTAAAGCCGACCATACGGACACATTCCCGTCGTGTACTTTTCCGCCGGCCCTGTCATATGCTTGGTACGGTCATTTTCCGCTCGAGAAAGTCACCTCACGGGATATCAAAGATGATCGTTCAAAGGCTGTCGTTCCGCGCCGCCCAGGGCAAGCTGCGAGTCATCTCGGTGTGGCGATGCCTCGCAAAAAGCAGAGCAAAGGTCTATCGCTGGAGCATCAGCGTCGATCGCATCACCGGCGTGGAATCGATGACGGTCGATCTTGTCGAGTCCGGGCCGCTGTGCACGGCCGACATCGCCGACATGTTCATCGAGACACCGCTGGAATTGAGCCTCACCCTGTTTCATTTGAACGTGGTCTCGAATCCCGCAACCCATCGACACGAGAAGGAAGATGCAAATGAAGCCGCGGATTCGTTCCCGATCGCGCGCCCCCATCCGAAGCTGACGATAGTCAGGGATATCACGCATCACATTGCGCGTTCCGGGCAGGATTGATCGCACGCGACGCGCAAGCAGTGCACGCGACTCGATGTCGCGAAAGCCGACTCAGTGCCGAGCGGCAACGCCTGCTTATTTCAGATATCGGAGACAACAATGCTGAGCCCCCATGAATTTGCGGCGCTCATGCTGGTCAAGTCATCGCCTGACCAGATCGACATGAGCCGCGACGAACTCGACACCCTGCTCGAGCAACGGCTCGTCGTTCTCGAGAGACTCGTTTCCGGCGCGCGCCGTCCACGCGTGACGAATGACGGTGAACTGCTGCTGCGGGCGATGACGCGAAAACGCTGACCGTCGCCCGGGCCGCCGGGCGGGTCATCCCCATCACGGACCGAGGTTCGAATGGCTGCGATGCGGCTCATTCGGCACGCCGAATAGCGCGGGTCCACGGAAATTCGATCAATCCAGGAGATCGCTGATCATGCAAGCCCATGAGCTGATTTCGAGCGCGCAGCGCGCCAATCTCGACGTCGTTTTCAGTCTGGTCGGCAAGATGGTCGATGAAGTCGGGAAGCTGGCGGAACTCAACGCGCGCTTCACGCAATCGGCGCTGGAAGACGCGCTGGAAGTCGCGCTGGAAGTCGCGCGGAGCACGGCGGAAAAACCACAGGATTGGATCGCGATCCAGCGCTCGATCGCGGCGCCGCTGGCCGAGAAGGTTCAGTCCTACAGCCGCGAATTTTTCGGCATCCTGTCGTCCGCCCAGGCTGAAGTGCTGAAGGCCGCCCAGGCCGGCAACGAGTCTTGCGTGCGCCGCGTCCAGACGTTCGTCGAAGACGCGACGAAACACGCGCCGGCCGGCTCCGAGGCCGCCGTGGCTGCATGGAACTCGGCGATCGTCGCCGCCAATACGCTCTACCAGACGCTGGAAAAAACCGGGCAGCAGGCGGTCGAAGTCGCGCGAAGCAACATCGACGTGGTCGCCGCGGCGGCGTCGAAGAACGCCAAGCGCGCCATCGAGCAGGAACGGCAGGCAGCCAAGCGATAGCCATAGCCGGCTTGACGGGCATTGCCGCATGCCGTTCACCTGTGAACGGCATGCATCACCAACGCGATGTCGATGCGCGCCGGAACGATGGCGTGCGCCATTGGCAAAAGGCATGAATTACCACCATCCCGCGGCGCAGGAGTTGGTACACATCGCTGCCATGGTCACGCGACTCGAACAGCTCGTTCAAGGTGAGCGCCTCGACTGGAAAGGAACGATCGTGACGCAGCCGGACTACTGGCGTGCACGCATCAACGGCATTGCCGATCTTCCGCCGGGGCTGCAGCCGCAAGTCGACACGCTGCTGGCACGGCTCGACGCGATCGAAAAGGCGAACCGGCATCGCTAGCACACTCGCCTGCCGTCGTTCGAGACCGTTTCGGCTCGCACGGCGCCTCCCTTCCCTCCACGCCCGAATCGCCCCCTATCGTCCCGAATCACCGCCTCGCGCATCGGACAGATACGTGCCGCTTGCTGCCGCACGAGATACTGGTTATATTTACAGTACTGTATTTATAAACAGTGAGGTGCGCGATGGAACATCTGGTCCGGATCGTCAACGACACCGATCGCCAAGTGCTGGCCTGGCTGCGTACGCAAGTCGGCGATGCGCGCGTGGAGCGCGCGGCGCGGCAGCTCGGGCACACCCGCAAGCCCTTTCCGTCGGCCCTGTGCCGGTATCTGGGCGTCAGCGCGCCGGCGACGCTGCGCCACACGGCTCGGCCGCGGGCGGTGCGCGATTTCTCGGTCGGCGATCGCTATCTGTCGCTGATCCGCCAGCACCTCGCCGCCCACACCGCCAGCCGCTGAGCCGGGCGGCCGATCGGGCAGGCGCAACGGCGCGGCTGCTTACGCGGCCGCCGCGGCGCGCACGAGGCGGCCAAGCGTCCCGAAAGCCGCTTCGAGCTGCGCGTCGAACGGTCGCGCGCAGCCGATGCGGATGAAGGCGTCGAAGCGGTCGGTGTTGGAAAAGATCGCGCCGGGCGCGATGCGCACCCCTTGTTCGAGCGCCGCATTGAACAGCGCCTCCGAACACACGCCGTCCGGCAATGCGACCCACAGCATCAGGCCGCCCGGCGGCTGGTTCAGCCGCGTGCCGGCCGGAAAGTGGCGCGCGATCGCGTCGATCGTCGCGTCGCGCTGTGCGCGCAACTGCTCGCGGAACCGGTGCAGATGGCGGTCGAACGCGCCCGAACCGACGAATTCGGCCGCGACCGCCTGCAGCAGCGCGGCGTTGTGGCGACTGTGCGCAAATTTCAGCATCTTCACGCGCGCATGCCAGCGCCCCGCGCTCATCCAACCGAGCCGCATGCCGGGCGCGAGCACCTTGTTCAGCGACGGGCAGTAGATCACGGTGCCGTCGCGGTCCCACGCCTTGACGGGCTTCACGGCCTGCGGCGCTTCGACCAGCTCGCGGTACGGCTCGTCCTCGATCACGGCCACGCCGTGCCGCGCGCACAGCGCGACGAGCGCGGCCTTGCGGTCGTCGGGCATCACGCTGCCGAGCGGGTTCTGCAGGTTCGGCACGACGACCACCGCCTTGATGTCCGGATAGGCGGACAGCGCCACGTCGAGCGCCTCGATCGACAGCCCGGTCGTCGGGCTGGCGGGGATTTCGAGCGTGCGCAGGCCAAGGCTTTCGAGCAGCTGGATCAGCCCGAAGAACGCCGGCGATTCGATCGCGATCGTGTCGCCCGGCCGCGCGACCGCGCGCAATGCGAGGTTCACCGCGTCGACGCCGCCGCTCGTCGACATGACTTCGTCCGGCGACACCGTCACGCCATACGCCAGCGCGCGCTTCGCCATCGTCTGCCGGAACTCGGGCGAACCGCCGACCGGGCCGGCATCGGTGAGCAGCGTCGGCTTGCGCCGCAGCAGCCGGATCGCGAGCGCCTGCAGGCGCGCCGTCGGATACAGCGCCGACGACGCCGACGCGCCGCCGAGATTCAGCGCATCGGGCATCGCGTTCGCGCGGTCGATCACCCGCGATACGCGCTCGTGCAGGCCGGCGAACGGCGGGGCGACCGTCAGCGGCGTCGCGTCGCTTTCGCGCAGCGTCTCGAGCGCGGCCGACGCGCGACGGCGGACAAAGTAGCCGGAGCGCGGCTTCGCCTCGCACCAGCCGGCGTCTTCGAGCCGCCGGAACGTCTGGATCGCCGTCGACAGGCTGACGCCGTGCTGCTCCATCATCGCGCGCACCGACGGCATCCGGTCGCCGGGCGCCAGCGTGCCGGCGGCGATGATGCGTCGGTAGTGCTCGGCGAGGCGTTCGTACAGCGGCTCGCCGGCGATCGGCAGATGCTGGCGGAAGGCGTCGCGGGAAGAATTCATGCGGGCCATCGTGCCCGCGCGGCTGTTCTGCTGCCAGATACAGATCCCGGGAAAACCGACCGATACAGCCGCGCGAATTGACGCTTGCACCGCAACAGATTCCCGCCCCCTGAATCTGTCGCGCCCGGGCGGGCGTCCCTAACCTGTCGACATGCGATCGCCGCGCACGACGCGACGGCGCGCAACCGGGAAAGGAATCGCCATGCGGACTCGACACTTCCGGCTGGACGCCGGCCAAAGCCACATCGCGTGGTTCGACAAGGGCAGCCAGGTCATCGTGCTGGACGGCGCGCTCGCCGTCACGCTCCGGCACGGCGGTCTCGACTGGCTGCCGGACGCGCCGCACTACATCCGCAGGGTGCTCGACGCCGGCGACTGCCTGACGATCGAAACGGCCGGCCATGCGTCGCTCGCGCCTGCCGGCGCGACGGCGGCCAGTACGGCTGTGGTCGCGCCGGAGCCGCGTGCCGGATGGCGCGGCGTGCTCGACGCGTGGCGGGCGCGCTTGCGCCGCGGGCGGACGGCCACGTCGTGACGCCCGCCACCAGACGCACGGTAATCGTGCGCGCGGCCGGCAACTGCATCGGCAGGCCGAGCCACGACCGCGAGCGGCGCTTCGCCCATGCGAATGCGAGCACGCCGACGCCCGTCGCGCCGGCCATCAGGAAGGCAAGCGACGGGTCCCAGCTTCCCGCGAGATCGAGAAAGCCGAGGACTTTCTGCGGATTGGCCATGCCCGACACGACGAGCCCGCCGCCGAATGCCAGCCCGGCAAGGAATGCGAACCACGCCGCCATGTCAGCCTCCCAGCACATGCCGCTGCACGAACACGATCAGGAACCCGACGGCCATGAACGTCGCCATCGCGACCAGCGAGCGCAGCGACCCGCGCGACAGCCCGCACACGCCGTGGCCGCTCGTGCATCCGCCCGCGTAACGCGTGCCGATTCCGACCAGCAGGCCGGCCGCGATGACGACGGGCCAGCTCGCGTCGACCTGCGGCGCCGCCCCGATTCCGGTCGCGCGCAGCATGAGCGGCGCGACGATCAGCCCCGCGACGAACGCCAGCCGCCAGTCGCGCCCGTCCGCACGGCGCGCGAGCAAACCGCCGACGATGCCGCTGATCCCGGCCACGCGGCCGTTGAACGCGACGAGCGCATCCCCGCCGCTGCGCCTTTTCCCGCCCCAAGCCGGCGACCGGCCTCGACTCAAGCGTCGTCGCCCCCATCCAGCACCAACGTCCCCACTCGCGCCGGCACGAGCGGCGGACGCGGCGCCGGCGGCGTCCAGCCGAACAGCGCCTGCGCGGCCGCGCCGCACACGCGGCCCTGGCACGCGCCCATTCCGCAGCGCGACTGCAGCTTCGCGGCCGTCCAGCCGGCTTCGTTCACGAGCGCGTCGTAGCGCACGTCCTCGCAGCGGCAGACGAGCGTATCGAGCCGCGCGAGCTTGCGGACCGGCTCGCGGATCGCGAACCGATCGCGCACCGCATCCGCGAACGCCTGCCAGCGGGCGCGGCGTGCAATCAGCCCGGCAAGCCGCGACGTCTGTCCGGTTGCCGCACAACCGGCGATCTCGCCTTCGACCATCGCCAGCTCGCTGCCGCCTACGCCCGTGCATTCGCCCGCCGCGAAATGCCCTTCCCGGCTCGTACGCTGGTGCGCATCGACCGCCACCGCGCCGTGTTCGATCCGGCAGCCGAGATGGCTCGGCAGCGCCGTGTTCGGCACGAGTCCGAATCCGCACGCGAGCCGGTCGCATTCGACGTCGAATTCGCGGCCGGCCTGCCTGATCCGCACGCCTTCGAGCCGCTGGCCGCCGAAGGCCTCGACGACATAAGCATCCGGCCGGTACACCGGCGTCATCAGCCGCGCCGCCTGCGCGAGCTTGGACGGCCAGCGCCACAGCCGGACTCCGAAGCCGATCACATCCGCCCGCGCGGCCTGTTCGAGCACGTGCAGCACCTGCGCGCCGCGCTCGCGCGCCGTCGCGGCGCTCGCCAGCAGCAGCGGCCCGCTGCCCGCGATCACGGTGCGCTGCCCGCGCACGTCGAGGCCGTGCTTGATCAGCGCCTGCAAGCCGCCCGCGCCGGTGACGCCCGGCAGCGTCCAGCCGGGAAACGGCAGCAGCAGCTCGCGCGCGCCGCAGCACAGGATCAGCGTCCGGTATTCGAGCAGCAGCCCGCGTTCGTCGTCTTCGAGCAGCAGCGTGCACGGGCTCGCTTCGGCGACGATGCGCGTCGCCGCGAGATGCCGCACGTTCGGTTGCCGCAGCACGTCGAAACGCGCGGCCGCGGCCGGCGGCGCAGCGACGCCCGGCCCATGCCGCCAGATCTGCCCGCCCGCGCGCGGGCTGTCGTCGACGATCGCGACCGACGCGCCGCTTCGCGCCGCCGCCCGCGCGGCGGACAGCCCGGCCGGCCCCGCGCCGACGATCGCGACGTCGACGCTCAGAATCTCGTGTTTCATCTAGTGCGCTCCACCTGCATCCCGTCGCGGCACAGCGTCTGGCACGCAAGCCGGCGGCGTCCGTCGATCGTCATCCTGCACTCCTGGCAGATGCCCATCCCGCAAAACGGCGCGCGCGGCGCGCCGGTGCAAGACGTGCGCGTCGTGTCGTCGCCGCTCGACGCGACGGCGGCGGCGACCGTCAGGCCGTCCGCCACCGTCAGCGCGCGGCCGTCCAGATGAATGATCATGAAAGCGCTCCGACTACAGGGGACGTCGACAGGAAACGTCCCGGCAAATACGGTTCGACGTCGATCGGCGGCCGCTCGCCGAACATCTGCGCGGCGACGAGCCGCGCGCTGCCCGGCGCGGTCGTCACGCCGAGCCCCTCGTGCCCGACCGCGAGCCACACGCCCGGCCGCGCCGGATGCTCGCCGAGCAGCGGCAGGCCGTCCGGGCTCGCCGCGCGGAAACCCGTCCATGAGCGAATGCCGTTCAGGTCGGCGAGCGCCGGCAGGTAGCCGACCGCGCGGCGCAGCATGCGCGCGAGCACCGGCGGCTCGACGCGTGGATCTTCCGTGTCGAACTGGCGCGACGAGCCGATCAGCAACTGGCCGGTCGGGCGCGGCTGCACGTTGAACGCGACCGACGTGCCGTCGCTCGCATGCGCGCTCGCCGCATAGCCGAGCTCGACGAGCTGGTGCGACACGCATCCCGGGTAACGGTCGGTGATCAGCAGATGCCCCTTCTTCGGCCGCAGCGGCAGTTCGGGCAGCAGCGTGCGCGCGGCGACGCCGTTCGCGACGACCACGCGTTCCGCGCGCAGCACGTCGCCGTTCGCGAGCGTCACGCTCGGCCCGTCGACCGCGACCGCCTTGTCGCGGCGCAACACGATGCCCGGCACGCGCTGCAGCAGCCAGTTCGCCGTCACGGGCGCGTACAGGATGCCGTCGCCGGGAATCCTCAGCGCGCCGCCGAGCCCGGGCCGCAGCATCGGTTCGAGCGCGGCGAGCGCGCCGCCGTCGACCAGCTCGCCGGCCACGCCATGCGCGGCGAGCGTCGCCTGCTTCGCGCGCGCGAGGTCCATCTCGTTCGAATCGGCCGCGAGCCACAGCGTCCCGCAGTTGCGATACGCGCAGCCTTCCGGCATCGCGCCGCTCAGCCCTCGCCACAATTCGATCGAGAAATGGCTGAGCGCCAGCTCCGCCGCGTTGTCGTCCATCGCGACGAGATGCCCCATGCCCGCGCCCGTCGCGCCGCCGCTGGCGTCGTCGAGCACCAGCACGCGCAGGCCGCGCTGCGCCAGCTCGTGCGCGCACGCCGCGCCGACGATGCCCGCGCCGATCACGACGACGTCGGTCTTCATGTCGCTCACGACACGATGCCCCAGCCGAACGGATCGTCGTCCTCGATCAGCAGCGTCGCTTCCGCGCTCAGGTGCGCGGTGCCGCGGATCGTCGGCACGATGCCGCCGTCGCTTTCGGCATAGCTCGCGTGGAACACGCTGCCGATCACGCTCGCCTGCCTCCACACGACGCCCGGCGCGAGCTTGCCGTCCGCCGCGAGGCACGCGAGCTTCGCGCTCGTGCCGGTGCCGCACGGCGAACGGTCGTAGGCGAGGCCCGGGCACAGCACGAAGCTGCGGCTGTCGTGCTCGGGATCGTCGGCGAACAGCTCGATGTGGTCGATCTCGCCGCCGTTCGCGCCGGTGATGCCCGCGCATTCGAGCCCTGCGCGCACGGCCGACGCATACGCGGTCAGCGCCGCGACGTTGTCGCCGGCGACGCGCTGGCCGTGGCCGCTGATCAGGAAGAACCAGTTGCCGCCCCACGCGATGTCGCCCTTCACGGGGCCATGGCCCGGCACGTCGACGACGACGTCCTTCGCATGGCGATACGCGGGCACGTTGCGCACGCTGACCGACAGGTCGTCATGCAGCGTCGCCTCGACGGTGCCGACCGGCGTCTCGATCCGGTGCACGCCCGGCTGGATGCGCCCGATGTGGTGCAGCGTGCGCACGACGCCGATCGTGCCGTGCCCGCACATGCCGAGATAGCCGCTGTTGTTGAAGAAGATCACGCCGGCGGCCGCGTCGGGCGACACCGGCTCGCACAGCAGCGCGCCGACCAGCACGTCGCTGCCGCGCGGCTCGAGGATGCACGCGGTGCGATAGCGGTCGTGCTCGCGCGCGAGCCGATCGCGCCGCTCGGCCATCGAGCCGTTGCCGAGCGCAGGAAAACCGGACACGACGAGCCGCGTGGGTTCGCCGCCGGTGTGCGAATCGATGATCTGGATGCGCTTCATCATGCGTCGTCCGAAAGTGGGGAAAGGAGCACAGCTTCCTCCGTCGCGCGTCCGCCCGCTTGTGGATTTTCATTGAGGACGACGACGAAATCGGCATAGTGCGCGGCGCCTTGCGCGCCCCTTTCCGAGACTGTGCCGATTTCGTCATGTTGCTCCGGGAAACGACTCAAGCGCGACGGGCGTTTGCACGGCGATACTGGTTGCCGCACCGACACCCCTGTCGGCCGACCGATACGAACGTAGGAGATTTCAGTGAGCCGAAACGCCATTCAGTGGACCGGGGTTTTCCCGGCCGTCAGCACGCAGTTCAAGCCGGACTTTTCCCTCGACATCGACGCCACGCACCGCGTGGTGAAGAACCTGGTGAACGACGGCGTGTCGGGCCTCGTGGTCTGCGGCACGGTCGGCGAGAACACGTCGCTGACGACGAGCGAGAAGCTCCAGGTGATCGAGGCCGCGCGCGACGCGGCCGGCGGCAAGGTGCCGGTGATCGCCGGCATCGCCGAGTTCACGACCGAGTTCGCGCGCAACACCGTGCGCGAAGCGCAGCGCGTCGGCGTCGACGGCGTGATGGTGATGCCGGCGCTCGTCTACTCGGCGAAGCCGCACGAGACCGCCGCGCACTTCCGCGCGGTCGCGACGGGCACCGACCTGCCGGTGATGGTCTACAACAACCCGCCGATCTACAAGAACGACGTGACGCCGGACGTGCTGATCGCGCTGCAGGACTGCGAGAACATCGTCTGCTTCAAGGATTCGTCGGGCGACACGCGCCGCTTCATCGACCTGCGCAACGCGGTCGGCGACCGCTTCGTGCTGTTCGCGGGCCTCGACGACGTCGTGGTCGAGAGCATCGCGGTCGGCGCGCAGGGCTGGGTGTCGGGCATGTCGAACGCGTTCCCGAAGGAAGGCGAGACGCTGTTCCGCCTCGCGAAGCAGAAGCGTTTCGACGAAGCGCTCGCGGTGTACCGCTGGTTCATGCCGCTGCTGCACCTCGACGCGCGCCCGGACCTCGTGCAGTGCATCAAGCTGTGCGAAGAGCTGGTCGGCCGCGGCAGCGCGGTCACGCGCCCGCCGCGCCTCGCGCTGCAGGGCGACACGCTCGCGGAAGTGAAGGCGATCGTCGCGAAGGCGCTCGAAACGCGCCCGACGCTGCCCGACGTCGGTCTCTGACCGGCTTCCCCGGCGGCGGCGCAACGGCTATCCCCGTCGCGCCGCCGCCCTCGGTCCGGCATGGCCCGCACGGGCCCGCCCCGGTCGATCGAACCGGGCGCCGCCGGCCGGCAGGCGCGCGCCGCGGCTCCGCCGGAGCGCGGCGCGGTTTCCGCCTGTGCCGACATTCCCATAGGAGACAAAGCCCATGCCAGGCCAAGGCAATGCACAACCGTCCGTGCCGCTTTCCCGTTCCGCGCACCCCGACGCGGGTCACGGCAAGTTCAAGAAACAGTTGTCGCTGACCGACCTCACGTTCATCGGTCTCGGCGCCATCTTTGGGTCGGGGTGGCTGTTCGCCGCAAGTCACGTATCGACGATCGCGGGCCCGGCCGGCATCTTCTCGTGGCTGCTCGGCGGCTTCGCCGTGCTGCTGCTCGGCATCGTCTATTGCGAGCTCGGCGCCGCGCTGCCGCGCGCGGGCGGCGTGGTCCGCTATCCGGTGTTCTCGCACGGGCCGCTGCTCGGCTACCTGATGGGCTTCATCACGCTGATCGCCTTTTCGAGCCTGATCGCGATCGAAGTCGTCGCCGCGCGCCAGTACGCGGCCGCGTGGTTTCCGGGGCTGACGGCCGAAGGGTCGAGCGACCCGACCACGCTCGGCTGGCTCGTGCAGGCCGCGCTCCTCGGTTTCTTCTTCTACCTGAACTATTCGAGCGTGAAGACGTTCGCGAAGGCGAACAACATCATCAGCCTCTTCAAGTTCATCGTGCCGCTCGCGGTGATCGCGGTGCTGTTCACGTTCTTCAAGCCCGCGAACCTGACCGTGCACGGCTTCGCGCCGTTCGGCATGCCGGGCATCGAGATGGCGGTGTCCGCCGGCGGCATCATCTTCGCGTATCTCGGGCTCACGCCGATCGTGTCGGTCGCGAGCGAGGTGCGCAACCCGCAGCGCACGATCCCGATCGCGCTGATCCTGTCGATCCTGCTGTCGACGCTGATCTACGTGCTGCTGCAGCTCGCGTTCATCGGCAGCATTCCGACCGACATGCTCGCCGCCGGCTGGCACGACGTCAGCAAGGCGTTCTCGCTGCCCTACCGCGACATCGCGCTCGCGCTCGGCGTCGGCTGGCTCGCGGTGATGGTCGTCGCCGACGCGATGATCTCGCCGAGCGGCTGCGGCAACATCTACATGAACGCGACGCCGCGCGTCGTCTACGGCTGGGCGAAGACCGGCACGTTCTTCAAGGTGTTCACGCGCATCGACGAGGCGTCCGGCATTCCGCGCGCGGGCCTGTGGCTGACCTTCGGCCTCGCGATCTTCTGGACGCTGCCGTTCCCGTCGTGGGAAGCGCTGATCAACATCGTGTCGGCCGCGCTGGTGCTCAGCTATGCGGTCGCGCCGGTATCGGTCGCAGCACTGCGCCGCACCGCGCCCGACCTGCCGCGTCCGTTCCGCGCGAGCGCGTTCGCGATCACCGGCCCCGCGTCGTTCGTGATCGCCGCGCTGATCGTCTACTGGTCGGGCTGGAGCACCGTGTCCTGGCTGCTCGGGCTGCAGATCGCGATGTTCGTCATCTATCTCGCGTGCCGCCGCTGGGTGCCGACCGCGCACCTGAGCCTCGCCGAACAGGTGCGCTCGTCGGCGTGGCTGATCGCGTTCCATGCGGCGATGATCGTCGCGTCGTATTTCGGCGGCTTCGGCGGCACGGGCCAGCTCGCGCATCCGTACGACACGCTCGTCGTCGCGGCGATCGCGCTCGTCATCTATTACTGGGGCGCGCATACCGGCGTGCCGTCCGCGAAGCTGCAGCTCGAGGACGACGAAGGCTGACGCCCCCTTCCCTTTTTTCTCATCGGCCGGGCCGCGCGCCCGGCCCGCACTTTTTTCGAGGAGAACCATGCGACTCACAGGTCAGCTTTTGATCGGCTCCGCTGCCGTCACCGGGCAGAACGGCACCCTCCACGCGATCGCCGCCGCGACCGGCGAACGGCTCGAACCCGCGTTCGGCGGCGCGAGCCTGCACGACCTGGAGACGGCCTGCGCGCTCGCCGACGACGCGTTCGACACGTATCGAGAGACGAGCCTCGAAGCGCGCGCCGCGTTTCTCGACGCGATCGGCCGCAACATCATGGCGCTCGGCGACGCACTGATCGAGCGCTGCGTCGCCGAATCCGGGCTGCCGCGCGCCCGCGTCGAGGGCGAGCGCGGCCGCACGGTCGGCCAGCTCGGGCTGTTCGCGTCGGTCGTGCGCGACGGCGGCTTCCTCGACGCGCGCATCGACCCCGCCCGCCCCGAGCGCAAGCCGCTGCCGCGCGTCGACCTGCGGCTGCGCAACGTCGCGATCGGGCCGGTTGCCGTGTTCGGCGCGTCGAACTTCCCGCTCGCGTTTTCGGTCGCGGGCGGCGACACGGCGTCGGCGCTCGCGGCCGGCTGCCCGGTGATCGTCAAGGCGCATTCCGCGCATCCGGGCACGTCGGAGCTCGTCGGCCGCGCGATCCAGCAGGCGGTGCGCGAATGCGGCTTGCCGGCCGGCGTGTTCTCGCTGCTGTTCGACGCGTCGCGCGAGATCGGCCAGGCGCTCGTCGCCGATCCGCGCATCAAGGCGGTCGGCTTCACCGGCTCGCGCCGCGGCGGCGTCGCGCTGATGCACATCGCGGCCAGGCGCGACGAGCCGATTCCCGTCTATGCGGAAATGAGCTCGATCAACCCGGTGCTGCTGCTGCCCGACGCGCTCGCCGCGCGGCACGATGCGATCGCGCAGCAGTTCGTCGCGTCGCTGACGCTCGGCGCCGGCCAGTTCTGCACGAACCCGGGCCTCGTGCTCGGCGTCGACGGGCCCGCACTGCGCGCGTTCGAGGCCGCCGCGGCGGCCGCGGCGCGCGCGGCTGCGGCGGCGACGATGCTGACGCCGCACATCCACGCGAGCTACTGCGACGGCGTCGCGCGCCTGCGCGCGCACGCTGCCGTCGACACGCTCGCCGAAGGCGTCGAAGGCGACCGCTACCAGGCGCGCGCCGCGCTGTTCGCGACGTCGGCGGAAGCGTTCATCGCGCGCCACGAACTGCGCGACGAAGTGTTCGGCCCCGCGTCGCTGATCGTCCGCTGCCCGGACGCCGACACGCTGCACCGCGTGCTGAAGTCGCTCGAAGGCCAGTTGACGATCGCCGCGCATCTCGCCGACGGCGACGCGCCGCTGTTCGCAAAGCTGCTGCCGACGCTCGAACGCAAGGCCGGCCGGATTCTCGTCAACGGCTTCGGCACCGGCGTCGAGGTCGGGCATGCGATGGTGCACGGCGGCCCGTTCCCGGCGACGTCCGACACGCGCACGACGTCGGTCGGCGCACGCGCGATCGAGCGCTTCCTGCGCCCGGTGTCGTATCAGGACGTGCCCGCCGCGCTGCTGCCGGCGGCGCTGCGCGATGACAATCCGCTGCACGTCGCGCAGCGCATCGACGGCGCCGTGGTGCTGCCGAAGGAGGCGCGCGATGTCTGACGCGAACGAAGCCGTCCTGCCGCTCGACGACGTGCACGCGCTCGCGCTGCGCGTGCTGACCCGCCACGGGATGTCCGACGCGCATGCGCGCGCGATCGCGAACGTGATCACGCAAGGCCAGCGCGACGAATGCCATTCGCACGGCGTGTACCGGCTGCTCGTCTGCGTGCGCTCACTGAAAAAGGGCAAGGTCGATCCGCAGGCCGTGCCGACGCTGCGCCGGCTGTCGTCGTCGATCGTCGCGGTCGACGCGCATCGCGGCTTCTCGCTGCTGAGCTTCGAGACGGGCCTGCCGGTGCTGGTTGAAATGGCCAAGCAGCACGGCATCGCGGCGATGGTGATCAACCACTGCTATCACTTCTCCGCGCTGTGGCCCGAGGTCGAGGCCATCGCGGCCGAGGGCCTCGCCGGCATCGCGATGAATCCGAGCCATAGCTGGGTCGCGCCGGAAGGCGGCAACCGGCCCGTGTTCGGCACCAACCCGATCGCGTTCGCGTGGCCGCGGCCGGGCGGCCTGCCGTTCGTGTTCGATTTCGCGACCAGCGCGATCGCGCGCGGCGACATCGAGCTGCACGCGAAGCAAGGCAAGCCGATCCCGCCGCACTGGGCGATCGACGCCGACGGCCAACCGACCACCGATCCGAAGGCCGCGCTGCAGGGCGCGATGCGCACGTTCGGCGGCCACAAGGGCTCGGCGCTCGCGGCGATGGTCGAGCTGCTCGGCGGCGCGCTGATCGGCGACCTGACGAGCCAGGAGTCGATGGCCTTCGACGAGGGCGTCGGCGCGACCCCGTGCCATGGCGAGCTCGTGATCGCGTTCGACCCGAAGGTGTTTCTCGGCGACGACCTCGACGCGGGGCTCGCGCGCGGCGAACGGATGCTCGAATCGATCGTCGCGCAGGGCGCGCGGCTGCCGTCGCAACGGCGCTTCGACGCCCGCGCGCGCAGCGCGGCGAACGGCGTGCGGATTCCACGGCCGCTTTACGAGGAAATCCTCGCGCTGCTCGATTGATGCGCGACACGCATCGTCCGCGGGCGCAATGCGCGCGGACGATGCGGTATCGCCCGCTGTTGCGTACTTCGCTTCCCCCGGTCGTCTCTGCTTTCCCCGCCACACACGACCGCTGCGCGCTCGCGCACCTTAAGGCTGTCATAAGGCTCGCGCTACGATGATCCCGTCAGCAGCGGCCTCTCGCCCGTTCGTCGTGCCGCGCCCCCGCTCAACTGATCCGCCCGAAGGAGCCGCCATGTCCGATACCCCGCGCCAGACCGCCCGCCACGACCGGCTCACGCGCCTGTTCCACTGGAGCATGGTGCTGCTGGTGGCCGTCCAGTTCGCGATCGGCTGGACGATGCCGGACGTCCACGGCACCGCGCCACCGCTCGGGCTGGTGCTGCTGCACGTGAACCTGGGCGTGTTGCTGCTGCTGATCGCGGCGCCGCGCCTGCTGTGGTCCGGCGCTCGAAAGCCCATCGCGCCGGTCGAGCAGCCTCCGGCGCTGGCGTTCATTGCGAACGTCACGCACAAGCTGCTTTATGCGTCGCTGATCGTGGTGCCGGTGCTCGGCTGGCTGAACGCGAACGGCCGCACCTGGCATGTCGGGCTCGGCAGCGCGATTCCGTTGCCGGCGATCGCCGCGCCGCATTCGCTCGGCGCGTCGATCGGCGAGCTGCACAGCGCGTGGGCAACTGCGCTCGCGATCCTGATCGGCCTGCATGCGTGCGCGGCGCTCGCACACCGCTTCGTCTTGAAGGACGGCGTGCTCGCACGGATGCTCTGACGCACGGTTCCACGCGAAGCGATGTCGTGCCCGCCGGCGGCACGCATCGCCCGTTTTCAGCCCGGCGCATCCGGGCTTTTTTTGCGTCGCACCTCGGTCAGGCGGCAAGCCCGGTCCCGTCACTCGTGCCGGAATTCCCCGCCGCGTGCGCCACCACCACCGCCTCCGCCGCCTTGATGGCCGCCGAAGCTGCCGCGTTCGCCGCCGCCTCCGCCTTGATGACCGCCGAAGCTGCCGCGCTCGCCGCCTTGATGCCCTTGCGGCGGCATCACGACCGCCGGCGCCGGTGCATGCGTGGTAGCCGCCGGGCCCGGTGCGTGCATGTTCCCGCCGCCTTGCGGTGCGGGCATCGGCGCAGGCGCAGGCATCGGAGCCGGAGCCGGCGTGCGGATGCCGCCGGTCCAGCCGCCGCGCGTGGCCGACGGCCGCGTATCGTGGCCGCCGTCACGCCCGCCGTGCTCGGGCGGCCGCCCACCCACGCCCGGCGTCACGACGGCCGGCGGCTCGTTCAGTTGCGGATGCCCGCGCCCCGGCCCGACGCCCCCCGGGCCGATACGCGGCTCGGCGTGGCGGTGCATGAAGCGGTCGCGGTCGTGGAAGAACGGCCGGTCGCGATAGAAATTGTCCCAGTACGGCACGATCGCGAACGCCACGATCGGGAAGCCGAGCTCGGCCCCGTAATCGAGCAGCGGCACCTCGCCGCCCTGGTACGAATAGTCGAGCAGCCCCGCGTAGATCCACCCGCGCAAGCCCGGCACGGCGACGTCGCACCACGTGTAATCACTGATGCAGCCGATCACGGAAACCAGCGTGCCCTCCGGAAGCTGCGCGACGAGCGGATAATCCTGCGCCGGCCCTGCCCGCAGGTTGGCCGGCGCGTTCGTGTACGCCGCGGTCTGCGCGTCGGCCGCGCCCGGCACGCCCAGCAGGCCGAAAAGGACGATGCACAGACATCGGACGATCATGTTTCTCATAGCGTTCTCCTGCACCGCACGGGCGCGCATCGTGTCACCGGACGTCGCGCCGCCCGCCGCCGCGCGAGGCTCAGCGCCCATGTCCGCCGCCGAAATGACCGGTGTTCCAGTGGCCGCCACCCCAGTGCCCACCCCCCCAGTGTCCGCCACCCATGTGGTGATGATGGAAGTGGCCGCCGCCAAACCGGCCGCTGAATCCGAAGCCGATCGCGAGCGGCGGCCAGCAGCAGTCGTACCAGGCGGGGTAGTAATACGGGTACGGATACGGTGCATAGACCGGCGCCGGATAGACGGGTACGGTCGTGGCCTGCACATCAGGCGGCGTGGTTGCATTGTCCGGCGTGGCGGGCGTCTGCGACACCGTCGCCGGTGCGTAATACGGCGTGTTGTACGGCGCGTAGCCGTACGGACTCGAGTAATAGCAGCCGCCGAGCGTCAGCGCAGCCAGCGCAACGGCAGCGGGCCTGATCGCGGAAATCGGTTTCATGTCACGCTCCGGCAGAATCGGCGCGACGCAATCCGGCGCGCGCCACGCTTCTAGCTTACGTCTCCCGCACATTTCGATACGTATGATCGGTTACTGTTTGTTTCATGCGCCGGCGGGCCAGCCCGCGCCGCCGAAGCGCGCTCCGGCCTGCGTCAGTCCCGCAGCGTCAACATCCCGGTCGCGTCCGCGCGCACGTGCGTGCCGAACACCGCGCTTTCCCGTTCGAGCGTGTCGGCGAGCCACGCGACGCCCTCGTCCGGCGCGCGACGCACGCTCAGTTGCCGGATCTGCATCGGCGCCATGAACAGGTCGCACAGCGCGCCGCTTGCCGTGTCGACCAGCGGGAAGTACATCAGCGCGAGATCGGGCCGGTACGCGCGGTAGCCGGCAATGCCTTCGTAGTCGTTCAGGAAATCACCGCATCCGTAGAGGATCAAGCGGCCGCGATAGCGTTCGATCCCGCGCACGTGATGCGACGAATGGCCGTACACGATGTCGACGCCGCCCGTGTCGATGAGCCGGTGCGCGAACGCGCGCTCGTCGGCGCTCGCCGCGTATCCCCAGTTGCCGCCCCAATGCAGCGACACGACGTTCACGTCGCCGGCCGCGCGCCGGGCTTCAGCGAGGTCGCTGCCGATCGCCTCCGCCCGCTCCGGCGACAGGTCCGGCAGCAGGTTCACGCCCGCGTGCGGGCCGCGCGCGGCCCACGTGTCGGGCACGCCCGCGCTCGGCGACGCGAACGCGCCGATGCGGACCCGCACGCCGCCCGCGCACTCGACGACGGCCGGCGCGGCCGCCTCCGCTGCATCGCGCCCCGCGCCGACCGGCCGGATTCCCGCGTGCGCGAGTGTCGCGAGCGTGTCGGCGAGACCCGTGCGCCCCCAGTCAAGCGTGTGGTTGTTCGCGAGCACGCAGCAGTCGAGGCCCGCGCGCAGCAGGCAGCCGACATTGTCCGGATGCATCCGGTACAGCACCGTCTTGCCGGGCCAGCGGTCGTCGCTCGCGGTGACGGCCGTCTCCAGATTGACGATCCGCGCGTCCGGCCGCACGCGCTCGAGCACGCCGAGCGCGTCGCCCCACGGATACGCGTCGTCGCGCGCGGACGGCAGCCGGCCGTTCGCCTGCTCGGCGAGCCGCACGTAGTCGCGCGCGGAGCCGCATACCGGCTCGAACAGGCGCGGGTCGCCCGGATGCGGCAGGATCTGGTCGATCCCCCGCCCAGTCATCACGTCGCCGCACAGAAACAGGCGCGCGCAGCCTGCGGGCCGCGCGTCGCGCGCCGCGCTCATCGCCGCAACAGCCACACCAGCACCGTCAGCGCGACCGACAGCACCGCGCACGTCGCCAGCGGAACGTAGAGACTGAACCCGTCGCGCACGATGTGGAAGTCGCCCGGCAGGCGGCCGAACGGAATCCGCGCGAGCCAGCGCCAGCCGAGGCTCGCCGCGATCAGCAGCAATCCGCAGATCAGAAGCGTCCGTTGCATCGCAGCCCTCCCGCGTTGCATCCTGTCGTATAGCGTAACGCCGCGCGGCCGGGCCGGGGAATCATGCCCCCGCGCAGGCAGCGCGCCTGTGCAACGTTTGCCATTGACGCGCATCAACTTTTCGCGTTTTGTGTTCCGGACAATCGTGAATGGCCCGGACACGGCGCGACGCGCGCCCTCTGTTTGCACTCAACGCGCTTGATCGCCCATGCAGACGACCGAAAGCCGTATCGACGAGGAAAACAGGCAGATCGCCAGTTGCCTGCGCGAGGCGGCCGAGCGTCTGGCCGACCAGGGAGCGAACGCGTACCGGGCCGGCGCATACCGCGCGGCGGCGGACACGATCGACGGTCTCGGACAGGATGTCCGGGCGCTCTTCAATGCCGGCGGGGTCGATGCGCTCGACGCGCTGCCGCGGATCGGCACCGGCATTGCGCAGGCGATCGCCGAGTTGCTGCTCGCCGGCCGCTGGCGCCAGCTGGAACGGCTGCGCGGCGACACGGCGTCGGCGTCGCCGTTCGAGGCCGTGCCCGGCATCGGCCGCGAACTCGCGATGCGCATTCATGATGCGCTGCACATCGGTACGCTAGAGGACCTCGAGGCGGCGGCCCGCACCGGCCGGCTCGAAACCGTCGCAGGCGTCGGCCCGCGCCGCGCGGCGGGCATTCGCGCGGCGCTCGACGAGGTGCTGAGCCGCCGGCGGCGGTGGCATGGCTCGACGCGCGACGCTGGTCTCGGCGCGGAGCCGCCGGTCGAGCTGTTGCTGTATGTTGATCGCCTCTATCGCGCGCGGGCCGCCGCCGGGGTGCTGCCGACCATCGCGCCGAAGCGCGTGGTACCGGACGCTCGGCCGCCGCTTCCCGTGCTGCATCTCACGAAAGGTGGATGGCATTTCACAGCGCTGTTTATGCATACGGGGCGCGCGCATGAGTCGGTCGGCACTGCCGATTGGGTCGCGATGTACTTCTATGACGACGTGCTAAGGGAGCATGAGCGTACGGTGTTTACCGAAGCGCATGGTGCGCTGGCTGGCAAGCGGGTCGTGCGGGGGCGGGAAAGGGAGTGTGAGGTGTATTACGCTGGGTGAGGTGGTGGGATGGTCCGTAAATCAAGGTTCATCGAGGCTTGCCGGGGAATGCGGGGCGGAGCGTCGGCGTACGGCCACGAACGGTCGCTCGACACCATGGCGCAAATTGTCGACAATCGGTGATGACATCCCACAACTTAAACAGCTCCATTATGGAACCCTACCTGTTCTTCGGCGTTGTTCTCCCCGAACGTGCGCAGTTGTCGCTTCAATTCAGTGTGCGATTTTCTCACCTTACATCCGGAGTCGGTGGCGCCGCGAAGGTAAGTATTATTCTTAATCAGGTAGCCGCTCACGTCGATAGCGAGCATGATTGGGATATTTTCGACCTGAGAAACGTCGTTAAAAATATCATCCAAAATCACTTGGCTATGGTTGGCTACCTCGCGGGTATCGCCTATGATTTTGAAATCACTCGCGTTCTGAATCAGAGTCGAGGCATTGATTATGTATTTGGCATCGACGTTCCTTGTCTTACAGAGCGAAACAAGGGAATAGATGTACAAGATTCATTAATGCAGCTCCGTGATAAGACCATCGGCGAGAACGGCGTGTTCCTCAGCCGCTGTTTCGCCGATCTTGTTTCATCAATGAAGCATGCCGATGACACTGGCTTTTACTGCTACCGTGCTATTGAGTCACTACGGCACCATTGTGCAACCTTGCATGGATTAACCGACGCAGGCAAGGCTAGGCAATGGGACAAATTTCGTGAGGTTTCGGGCTCCACCGAGGACACTCTTCGCAGCATCAAATTGGCTGCCGATCCATTACGACACGGCGAAGCGTCTGGCGGGACCTCTCAAGACCGTGCAAAGCTGCTGACTGATACATGGGATGTCGTCGATGGTTACCTCAACGGTATCTAGTCTTTCTTAAATTTAAGCGTTGAATGTCCGTTTTAGCTTAGCCTGATTGGCAACTTCGGGTTGGCTGCGGCCGATTGCATCGGGCGGTAGCCGGCCAAGACGCGCCATTGATCTGGCTGTCAGATCGACATTCATGCAACCGCTTCGCCGCTGTGAACAGCCGTTTGACCGCAACCAGCGCCGAGCATGTTGTCGACCACAGATTGCCAGTCAAGGCAACGGCTAGGAACGAGCCGTTTGTGCGAAACAGCCAGATGCTCAAACGCTACTAACTAAATTCGGTGTCAATGATCGCCGTTATAATTTCCAGCTTCGACCAGCCTACAATGACGGCTGCGACGCGCATTCCAATTCACCTAACTCTATCAAGGTAGAAATGGCAAAGAAATTTTTTGGCACTTGCGCGCTGACCGGCGAGTATGGCCAGTTCGTAAAGTCGCACCTGATACCTCGCGCGCTGACACGCCTGTCCCGCACCGGCGAAAAGTTCATTCAGTCCGGTATTGGAGAGCGCATGGCGCGGGTTCCGGACAGTTGGTATGACCTGAAACTAGTCGTACGATTAGGCGAAGATATTCTTGCCGATATTGATGACGTTGGCATCAAGGAACTTCGCGAGAATCATCTGATCTGGAGCGGCTGGGAAGGACACGAATCATTGCAAGCCCTTCTAGGCATTGACTCCGACAGTCCTTTCAGGGAACTCCGGTTGCAAAACACGAGAAACCTCAGACTGTTCTTCCTTAGCCTTTTGTGGCGAGCCGGAGCATCCGGCCTTTCGGAATTTAGGCATGTTGCCCTCACACCCGAGGAGACCGAAGACCTTCGGCAAAGAGTCTTCAATCGCGACCCCGGCGCCCAAGAGGATTACCCGATTTTTCTCCATCAAATTTCCAATCTCGGCGCACCGCATAACCGGACGCCATTTATGGAGGAGGACACGATCACAATCGAGGGAGAACCTGACCGCAGATTGACCCATGTTCGTTTTTATTTTGAAGGCTTAGTCTCAAAAATCTATCTCGCGAACCGCTCGGATTTTCCGGTCAATTTCGAAAATTTAGGAATAAATGACCGCGCCGGTTTTTTCGTATTTCTTAACCAATTCGAGCATTCTCGGACGAAAGACAATCTCCTCGCGATGATGCGCGACTATACCGAGCGAGGCGGAGGCGCCCCGTATTGAAGGGCGCACTGTTTGCTGGGAGGCCACTAAACGTACCGTTTACGGACAATTCCGAGCATGGAATATGAACGGCCGCTATGCCTCACAAGCGGCCGTTACAAGCGCGCTGTGACGACCGACCGTTTCGGGTCGATAACCGACATCCACGAAAAAGCTAAATCAACCCGTACCGCCGCAACTCGTCCGCAAGCGACCCCGCGTCGACAAAACGATACCCGAGCAGCCCCGCTGCAACCGCCCCCGCGACATTCGCATCGGTATCGTCGATAAACAGCGTCGCATCCGGCCGCGCACCGAGCACCCCAACGCAGCCAAGATACGCACGCACAGCCGGCTTGACCGCACCGAACGACGCCGACGAATACACATGCGCGCCAAACAGCCGCGCGACCTGCGGATTCAGATAGTCGAGATGATCGGTAACAAGCCGGCAGTTGTTCGTGAGCACCGCGATCGGACACCTCCCCGCAACCTGCTCCGCCAGCGCGAGCGTGTCAGGATTCGGCGTAATCGACGCATGACGCGCATCGAGCCACGCATCGCGGCTGACGCGACATTTCAGCAAATCACCCAGCGCATCCAGATACGCATCCGGCGTGATCTCGCCGGCGTCCGCGCGCGCTTCAAGACCGGACTCCCAGATCGCGTAGCGCACGGCCTCCGGCGGCCGGCCCGTGAGCGCCGACAGGCGCGCGACCCGCGCCGCGCGATCGTAGTGCGTCAGCACGCCCTCCATATCGAACAGCACCCACTCGATCGGCACGCTCATCGCGCCCCCTCAGGCTGGATTCACGCTCCGTCCACACCGACCGGCTTCGCACGACGCGTGCCACCGCGGTGCTCGGCAATACGCAGCAGCTTCTGGAAACTCGGGCATTGCAGATGGCTCGGCGCCGGACACGCCGCCGCGTGCCGCAGGCCGTCGCGCACCGCGCTGAGCCGGCGGATCGTGCGATCGAGCTCGTCGGCTTTCGCGTCGAGCTTCGCGCGGTCGATCTCGGGCTCGCCGCCCGCGCCGAACATCGCGCCGATTTCGTCGAGCGAGAACCCTGCCTCGCGACCGAGCGCGATCAGCGCGAGCCGCTGCAGCACGGCCTGATCGTACTGCCGCCGCAACCCGCGACGCCCGTTCGAAGCGATCAGCCCCTTTTCCTCGTAGTAGCGCAGCGTCGACGCGGGCAAGCCCGCATGACGCGCGACGTCAGCGATATCCAGACAGCCCATGCTTGACCTCAAGTGAACTTGAAGCTGCAAGATAGCCGCTCGCTCCCATTGAAACAAGCCGGAATTGCCATGAAACCGATCCAAACCCCACGTCGCGCCGACGCATCCAGCCCCTACATCAGAGGCAAACAATGAACGACACGGCCGACACCCTGCTCCACCTGCTGCTGATCGGCGCAGGCGGCACGCTCGTGATGGATCTCTGGGCACTGTTCCGACGGCGCGCGTTCGGCGTTCCGTCGCTCGACTACGCGCTGGTCGGCCGCTGGCTCGGCCACATGGCGAGCGGCCGGTTCCGGCACGCGTCGATCGTCGCGGCGGCGCCGGTGCGGCACGAACGGCCGCTCGGCTGGCTCGCGCACTACGCGATCGGCATCGCGTTCGCCGGGCTGCCGGTCGCGCTCGCGGGAACGCATTGGATCAGCGCGCCGACGCTACTGCCCGCGCTCGCCGCGGGCATCGGAAGCGTGGCCGCGCCGTTCTTCGTGATGCAGCCGGCATTCGGCTTCGGCATCGCCGCGGCGCGCACGCCGCAGCCGAGCGTCGCGCGCCGCCGCAGCCTCGTCACGCATCTGTCCTACGGGCTGGGGCTGTATGTCGCCGCGCAGGTGCTCACGCTGATGCCATGACGCCGGGCCCGGTCAGCCCTTCATCGACCCGGTCCGCACGAACCGCTCGTGCCACGACAGCGCCTCGCCGAGCAGGTGCGGCGTCTGCTTGCCGAAGCTCTCGCGGCACGCGCGCTCGAAGTAGTCGTCGAGCATCGGCCGGAAGTCCGGGTGCGCGCAGGTCGAGATGATCTTGCGCGCGCGCTGCTTCGGCGACAGCCCGCGCAGGTCCGCGAGGCCCTGCTCGGTGACGACCACGGCGACGTCGTGCTCGGTGTGGTCGACGTGGCTCGCCATCGGCACGATCCGCGAGATCGCGCCGCCCTTCGCGGTGCTCGCCGACATGAAGCACGACAGGTAGCCGTTGCGCGCGAAGTCGCCCGAGCCGCCGATGCCGTTCTGGATCTTCGTGCCCATCACGTGCGTCGAGTTCACGTTGCCGTAGATGTCGGCCTCGATCATCCCGTTCATCGCGATGCAGCCGAGGCGGCGCACGAGCTCCGGATGGTTGCTGATCTCCTGCGGGCGCAGCAGGATCTTCTCGCGGAACGTCGCGATCTCGTCGGCGAAACGCTTGACCGCGTCCGGGCTCAGCGACAGCGCGGTGGCCGACGCGAAGCCGAGCGTGCCGTCCGCGAGCAGGTCGAGCATGCCGTCCTGGATCACCTCGGTGTACGCGGAGAGATTCGAGAACCCGGCCGTGCTCAGTTCCGCGAGCACCGCGTTCGTGATGTTGCCGACACCCGACTGCAGCGGCAGCAGGTTCTCCGGCAGACGGCCGCGCTTCACTTCGTGGCGCAGGAAATCGATCAGTTGCGTCGCGATCTGCTTCGACGTCTCGTCCGGCGCGGAGAACGCGTTGCTGCGGTCCGCGGCGTCGGTCTCGACGATCGCGACGATCTTCTCGGCCGGGCAGCGCAGGTACGGCTCGCCGATGCGGTCGTCGCTCTTCGTCAGCGGGATCGGCTTGCGGTGCGGCGGCAACGCGGTGCCGTAATAGATGTCGTGCATCCCGTCGAGGCCGAGCGGCTGGCGCGCGTTGACCTCGAGGATCACGTGCTTCGCGCGGTCGAGCCAGGTCTTGTTGTTGCCGACCGACGCGGACGGAATCAGCAGCCCGTCCTCGCGGATGCCCGCGACCTCGACGATCGCGACGTCGAGATCGCCGTACAGCCCGAACCACGCGTATTGCGCGACGTGGCTCAGGTGGACGTCCTGGTAGTCGACTTCGCCGGCGTTGATCTTGTCGCGCAGCGTCGGGTCGGACTGGTACGGCAGGCGCATCGAGATGCCGTTCGTCCGGGCGAGCGCGCCGTCGAGCTCCGGCGCGGTCGATGCGCCCGTCAGCACGTTGATGCGGAATGCCTCGCCCCGCGCGTGCGCCGCCTCGATGTGCGCGGCGAGCGCGGCCGGCACGGCCTTCGGGTAGCCCGAGCCGGTGAAGCCGCTCATGGCGACGGTCATGCCGGGACGGATCAGGGCAGCGGCTTCGTCGGCGGTGCGGACGAGCGAACGCAGGGCGGGAGCGAGGATGCGGGATGAAGACATGGCAGTTTGAACGAATGCGTTTTGGTCTGTCGTTGACGCCGCGGGGGGGTGTCTCCTGAGCGGCGTGGAAACCTTGGGGCCGCGGTCGGCGGCCGGCACCACAGGTACGACCGGAGTATCGCAGAGGCCGCATCGGCGAAATGTCCGCCGGATGCAAAAGACCCTTTCGGAAATTGCCGGGTATCGGACAGCCGTTCTGTGACAGGCGGCGGATTGTCGCCCGATGCGCGCACGGCCGGCATGATCGGCGTCAAGCGTGCGTGGCGCGGGCCTCCAGCCCCCGCCCGGTTCGCCAACGACGCGCCTTGCGCATGCGGGCGGCGACGACGAAACTTCAACATAACGCGCCGCTTCGGCGCGGACGGAGCGGAACGGCCCCGTGCGCACCATATGTGTGCCTGCCGCGCACGCATGGCGCGCAAAGTCCTTCCGAAATGGCCGGTAACACCGGAAAATGTCAGGAGATTGAGCGGAAAAAAGCAACAACTTACAAATCCGTATATATTTCGCCGATGGACCAAAGAAAAACCGCCAAACGTTCCGAGCCACCGCTACCCCGCACGTGGGATGCGCGGCTCGCGCGCGCCCTCGTCCGGCCGCTCGTCGACACCCCCGTCACTCCGAATCACCTCACCACCGTCCGCCTGCTGATCGGCCTGGCCGGCGCGTGGTGCCTTGCCCAGGGCGGCTACGGCTGGAGCAACGCCGGCGCATTCCTGATCGTGCTGTCGAACTTCGTCGACCACACGGACGGCGAACTCGCCCGCATCAGCGGCAAGTCGAGCAAGATCGGCCATTTCTACGACCTCGCGGCGGATGCGCTCGTCACGATCGCGCTGTTCGTCAGCATGGGCGTCGGGATCATCG
Source organism: Burkholderia sp. MSHR3999 (assembly GCF_000833595.1). Lineage (NCBI taxonomy): Bacteria > Pseudomonadati > Pseudomonadota > Betaproteobacteria > Burkholderiales > Burkholderiaceae > Burkholderia > Burkholderia sp. MSHR3999. Next base: position 1,008,882 of record NZ_JRFO01000007.1, on the reverse strand, counting down.
CCCAGGGCGGCCAGATGGCCGCGTCGCCGGTGCTGCTCGGCGCGGCGGCCGGCGCGGCGGTCGCGCTGATCTTCTATCTGCGGATGCGGATCGAGTCGTTCGCCGGCAAGGCCGGCACCAAGCAGGCGTTCGTCGGCGGCTTCGAGACCGAGGACGTCCTCTATCTGCTGCCGCTCGTGACGCTCACGAACGGCGTCGAACCGTTCCTGCTGGCGGCGTCGATCGGCGCGCCGCTGTTCGCCGCCTGGGTCGTGATCGACTGGTGGCGCATCGTCCGTCGCGGCGCGCTGCCGCAGAACCCAACCGAAATCCAGGCAAGCAAATGACTCCCAGCACACGCGACGACTCCGTGCTGAACCCGGCACGCCCCGCGCCTGCGCGCGCAGCGGCAGCCACCGCGGACCGCACCGTGGCCGACTGCGTCGGCCGGCTCGACGTCGGCCGCCTGCGCGACGACTACACGCGCCAGGGGTCGTTCCTGTATCTCGACACATTCCTGCCGCCCGACGCGCACGCGAAGCTCGCCGACGCCGCGCGCGCGCTCATGGCCGACATCAACCGCAATTACCTGCCCGGCCACAAGCAGGGCGGCAGCGTGAGCCGCCACACGATCGACGCGAAGGCGCCGTACATCGCCGAGCTGTACCGCTCGAAGGCGCTGATCGGCCTCCTCGAGAAGCTCACCGGCGACACGCTGCTGCTGTCGCCGGACGACGATCCGCACGCCTACGCGCTGTATTACTACACGAAGCCGGGCGACCACATCGGCTGGCACTACGACACGTCGTACTATGACGGCCGCCGCTACACGCTGCTGATCGGCGTGATCGACGACTCGTCTTGCCGGCTCGACTACGAACTGCATACGCGCAACCCCGACGTGCCCGACGAACCGGGCACGGTGCAGATCGCCGACGGCGGCATCGTGCTGTTCGACGGCGACAAGCTGCGCCATCGCGTCACGCCGCTCGGCCAGAACGAGATGCGCGTGTCGCTCACGTTCGAATACGTGACCGACCCCGGCATGCGACCGTGGAAGCGCTTCATCTCGAACATGAAGGACGCGATCGCGTACTTCGGTTTCCGCCAGGTGTTCAAGCAGCTGGCGACGCGACGCGCGACGGGCTCATGACACGCGCCGGCATGATCCTGCTGTCCCTCGGGACGGCCCTGTTCGTGGCCCTGCTCGCGTGGCAGGGCGTCGGCGCGGTCGCGTCGACGTTCCTCGCGGCCGGCTGGGGGCTCGCGCTCGTCGCGGCGTTCCACGTCGTGCCGCTCGTGATCGACGCGGCGGCGATCTCGTCGATGTTCCGCAAGGGCGAGCCCGGCGCCGAGCTCGGCAATGCGCTGCGCGCGCGCTGGGTCGGCGAATCGGTCAACAGCCTGCTGCCCGCCGGGCAGATCGGCGGCCCGGTGCTGATGGTGCGCCACCTCGCGCAGCGCGGCACCCGGATGGCCGATGCCGCCGCCGCGATCACGGTCAGCACGACGATGCAGGCGCTTGCACAAATGGCGTTCGCGCTGCTCGGCATCGCCGCATTCAGCATGGTCGCGACGCACGAATCGGCCGCGCACCTGCGCACGCCGGCGCTGATCGCGACCGGCGTGCTCGGCGGCTGCGCGGTGCTGTTCTATGCCGCGCAGCGGCGCGGGCTGTTCGGCCGCGGCCTGCGCGTCGCGTCGAAGCTGCTCGGCCCGCGCGACTGGTCGTCGCTCGCAACCCGCGCGGACGCGATCGACGCGGCGGTCGGCACGCTGTACGGCGACCGCCGCAAGGTGGCGTCGACCTTCGCGCTGAGTCTCGTCGGCTGGATCGTCGGCACCGCGGAAGTGTGGCTCGCGCTGCATTTCCTCGGGCATCCGGTGAGCTGGCTCGACGCGCTGCTGCTCGAAAGCGTCGGCCAGGCGATCCGCGGCGCCGCCTTCGCGATTCCCGGCTCGCTCGGCGCGCAGGAAGGCGGCTACCTGCTGCTCGCGCCGCTCGTCGGCCTGCCGCCCGACGCAGCGCTCGCGCTGTCGCTCGCGAAGCGCGCGCGCGAACTCGCGCTCGGCCTGCCCGGCCTGCTCTATCTGCATTTCAGTGAAAGAAACTGGCAGCGGCGCCGTGCGCCGCAGCCCCTCGCCGACTGATCGGTCAAGCATCGATCGGTCGATTTTTTGGTTGGAGAACACATGCGAGCCATCATTCTTGCGGCAGGCCTCGGCTTGCGCCTGCAGCAACCTCCCGAAGCGCAATTCCCGAAGTGTCTGCTGCGCTTCGACGACGCCTCGCTGCTCGAACGCCACCTGCGCGTGCTCGACGCGGCCGGCGTCGACGAGATCGTGCTGGCGCTGGGCTTCCAGTCCGGCAAGGTCGAGGAAGAACTGAAGCGCCTCGGCCGCCGCGCGGAAATCGTGCTGAACGACCGCTACGATCTCGGCAGCGTGCTGACCGTGCATACCGTCGCCGACGCGATGACGCGCGGCGGCGACGTGCTGCTGATGGACGCCGACGTGCTGTACGACGAAAGCATCCTGCACGCGCTCGTGGCCAACCCCGACCAGCCTGTCGACCGCCTGCTGATCGACCGCGATTTCGAGGCGGGCGACGAGCCCGTCAAGCTGTGCCTGAAGAACGGCGTGCCCGTCGAGCTGCGCAAGCAGCTCGCGGTCGACCTCGACTACGACACGATCGGCGAATCGGTCGGCTTCTTCCGCTTCACCGAAGGCACCGCGCGGCGCCTGGCGGCGATCGTCGCGGGCTACGTCGACAGCGGCCGCGCGAACATGCCGCACGAGGAAGCCGTGCGCGACCTGCTGCTCGAAGGCGGCCATTCGTTCGACGTCGCCGACGTGACGGGCGCGCCGTGGATCGAGATCGACTTCCCGAACGACGTCGCGCGCGCCACGCAGGACATCCTCCCCCTGATTCAACGCACCACCGCCGGAGCTGCACGATGAACGCACGCGAACCCAACTTCACCGAATCGCGCAGCGCGCGCCTGCGCCGCATGCTCGTCAGCAGCGACCTCGAATTCCTGATGGAAGCGCACAACGGCCTGTCCGCGCGGATCGTCCGCGAGGCGGGCTTCAAGGGGATCTGGGCGTCCGGCCTCGCGATCTCCGCGCAGTTCGGCGTGCGCGACAACAACGAGGCGAGCTGGACCCAGGTCGTCGACGTGCTCGAATTCATGGCCGACGCGAGCGACCTCCCGATCCTGCTCGACGGCGACACCGGCTACGGCAACTTCAACAACGTGCGCCGCCTCGTGAAGAAGCTCGAGCAGCGCGGCATCGCCGGCGTGTGCATCGAGGACAAGCAGTTCCCGAAGACCAACAGCTTCATCGACGGCGAGCGCCAGCCGCTCGCCGAGATCGACGAGTTCTGCGGCAAGATCAAGGCCGGCAAGGATTCGCAGAGCGACCCGGACTTCTCGATCGTCGCGCGCGTCGAGGCGCTGATCGCCGGCTGGGGGATGGACGAGGCGCTGCGCCGCGCGAACGCGTATGCGGAAGCCGGCGCGGACGCGATCCTGATCCACAGCAAGCTGTCGCGCCCGGACGAGATCCTGCAGTTCGCGCGCGAATGGAGCGGCAAGGCGCCGCTCGTGATCGTGCCGACCAAGTACTACAGCACGCCGACCGACGTGTTCCGCCAGGCCGGCATCAGCACCGTGATCTGGGCGAACCACCTGATCCGCGCATCGGCGTCCGCGATGCAGGCCGTCGCGCGCGAGATCCACGAGAACGAAACGCTGATCAACGTCGAAGACCGCGTCGCGTCGGTCAACGAGATCTTCCGCCTGCAGGACGCCGACGAGTATTCGGCGGCCGAGCGCATCTACCTGTCGTCGTCGTCGCGCGCGTCGAACGCCGCGATCGTGCTCGCCGCGAGCCGCGGCAAGGGGCTGGAAGCCGTCACCGAAGACAAGCCCAAGGTGATGCTGCCGGTCGCCGGCAAGCCGCTGCTGCGCTGGCTCGTCGACGGCTTCAAGAAGCACGGCGTGAACGACATCACCGTGGTCGGCGGCTACCGCGCCGACGCGATCGACACGTCGGGCATCAAGCTCGTCGTCAACGAGCGCCATGCGCAGACGGGCGAGCTCGCGTCGCTCGCGTGCGCGGCCGAGCGCCTGACCGGCGACACCGTGATCTCGTACGGCGACCTGCTGTTCCGCAGCTACATCCTGCGCGATCTCGCGGAAAGCGAGGCCGAGTTCAGCGTCGTCGTCGATTCGTCGCTGACGCAACCGACGAACCAGAGCGTGCGCGACTTCGCGCTCTGCTCCGCAGCCGACGACCGCGGCCTGTTCGGCCAGAAGACCTATCTGCAGCGCGTGTCGAGCGATGTGGCCGAAGGCACGCCGCACGGCCGCTGGATCGGCCTGCTGAACGTGCGCGGCGCGGGTGTCGATCGCTTGAAGGCGATGCTCGCGACGCTGCAGGCGCGCGCCGATTTCGACACGCTCGACATCCCCACGCTCCTCAACGAACTGATCGCCGCCGGCGAGAAGATCGAGGTGCAGTACGTGCACGGCCACTGGCGCGGCGTCAACGATCTCGAAGATTTCCGCCGCGCGGGCGACTTCGCGCATGGCCAGACGCCGCTGTCCGAACCGGGCGCCGGCAACGGAGGCGCGCAATGATCGAAGCGGCCCAGTTCGTCGAGGCCGCCCGCGCGCGCGGCTTCGACTGGTACGCGGGCGTGCCCTGCTCGTACCTGACGCCGTTCATCAACTACGTGCTGCAGGACCCGACGCTGCACTACGTGTCGGCCGCGAACGAAGGCGACGCGGTCGCTCTGATCGCGGGCGCGACGCTCGGCGGCAAGCGCGGGATCGCGATGATGCAGAACTCGGGGCTCGGCAATGCGGTGAGCCCGCTCACGTCGCTCACGTGGACGTTCCGCCTGCCGCAGCTCCTGATCGTCACGTGGCGCGGCCAGCCCGGCGTGCCCGACGAACCGCAGCACGCGCTGATGGGGCCGATCACGCCCGCGATGCTCGACACGATGGAGATCCCGTGGGAGACCTTCCCGACCGATCCCGACGCGGTCGGCCCGGCGCTCGACCGCGCGATCGCGCACATGGACGCGACCGGCCGCCCGTATGCGCTCGTGATGCAGAAAGGCAGCGTCGCGCCGTATGAGCTGAAGGCCAATCCGGCGGCGACGCCGCGCGCGCACGTCGCCGCGCAGTCGGCGGCGCGAGTTGAATCGGCCGACGCGCGGCCGACCCGCCACGACGCGCTGCAGCGTGTGATCGCGCACACGCCGGTCGATTCGACCGTCGTGCTCGCATCGACCGGCTTCTGCGGCCGCGAGCTGTACGCGCTCGACGATCGCCCGAACCAGTTGTACATGGTCGGCTCGATGGGCTGCGTGACGCCGCTCGCGCTGGGCCTCGCGCTCGCGCGGCCCGACCTGAAGGTCGTCGCGGTCGACGGCGACGGCGCCGCGCTGATGCGCATGGGCGCGTTCGCGACGCTCGGCGCCTACGGCCCCGCGAACCTCACGCACGTGCTGCTCGACAACGGCGCGCACGAATCGACGGGCGGCCAGGCCACCGTGTCGCAGCACGTGTCGTTCGCCGGCGTCGCCGCCGCGTGCGGCTACGCGTCGGCGGTCGAAGGTGAATCGCTCGACGTGCTCGATGCGGCGCTCGACGCGGCGCATCCGGCGGACGGCACGCGCTTCGTGCGTCTCGCGATCCGCACGGGCGTGCCCGACGGCCTGCCCCGCCCGACCGTCACGCCGGTCGAGGTCAAGACCCGCCTGATGCGGCACATCGGCGCCGCGCAGGCCGAAACCCACGCTGAAGGAGCCCTTTGATGCTGCTGCTGAACCCCGGCCCGGTGACGCTGACCGAACGCGTGCGCCGCAGCCTGCTGCAACCCGACCTGTGCCATCGCGAAAGCGAGTTCTTCGACCTGCAGGACGAGGCGCGCGCGCGCGCCTCGTCGCCGCGTACGGCCTCGATCCGGCCGAATGGGCCGCCGTGCTGATGACGGGCTCGGGCACCGCCGCCGTCGAAAGCATGATCGCGGCGCTCGTCCCGCAGCGCGGCAAGCTGCTCGTGATCGAGAACGGCGTATACGGCGAGCGGATCGCGCAGATCGCGACGCAGTACGCGATTGCGCATGAAGTGCTCGAGCACGAGTGGATGCAGGCGCCCGACCTCGCGCAGATCGCCGCGCGGCTCGACGCGGGCGGCTTCTCGCACGTCGCCGTGATCCATCACGAAACGACGACCGGCCGCCTGAACGATCTCGGCGCGATCGCCGACGTGTGCCGTGCGCGCGGCGTGAAGCTGCTCGTCGACGGCGTCAGCAGCTTTGGCGCGGAGGCGATCGATTTTGCCGGCGGCGACATCGACGCGGTTGCCGCGACCGCGAACAAGTGCCTGCACGGCGTGCCGGGCGCGGCGTTCGTGATCGCGCGCCGCAGCGCGCTCGCGCAGGCCGCGAGCCGCACGTACTACCTCGACCTCGGCCGCCTCGCGAAGCTGCAGGACCAGCGCAATACGCCGTTCACGCCGTCGGTGCACGCGTACTACGCGCTCGTCGAGGCGCTGCGCGAATTCGACGAAGCCGGCGGCTGGCGCGCGCGCCACGCGCGCTACAAGGCGCTCGCCGACCAGGCGCAGGCGGGCCTCGCCGCGCGCGGGATGCCGCTCGTGCTGCCGGAGGGCGCGTCGTCGGTCGTGCTGCGCGCGTACCGCCTGCCGCAGGGCGTGACGTACGAGCAACTGCACGACGGGCTGAAGGCGCGCGGCTTCGTGATCTACGCGGGGCAAGGCGGGCTGTCGAAGGAACTGTTCCGCATCTCGACGATGGGCGCGATCGAGGCGGCCGATGTCGAGCGGTTGCTGGATGGGTTTACGGCGCTCACGCGCTGACGCCCGCGCACGCTTCGTCGCAACAAGGCCCGCAAGGGCCTTTTTTTGCGGCGATGAAAAGGATGGTTCGCATCCTGTCCGTGGCGACGTGGACGGACCTCACCTACTCCGCCACTTTCGGCCCGATGCCGTCGGACGACGCCGGCATCCTCATCGCATCGCCCGCAGCACGCCGCCCCGCCCGCGCCGAATAGCGCTCCTTGAGCAGCAGGAACGGTTTTTCGACGAGAAAATAGCTGGCGGTGGCCGCCGCGAACGCTTCCAGGATGCCGAGCGGAAAGCCATGCGGGATCGGCAAATTCGGATTGGCGAACGGTTGCTGCCATAAATACAGGCTGAATGAAATCGTGCCGACAAACACCAATGGCCTGGTTTGCAACAATCGCGAACACCATAAATCATTTCGAAAATTGAGCACGACGATCAGAACGCCGATCAATGCCGCTTCGATCGTCACGCCGTAAGTGATATTCCAGATTCCCCGCAGTTCCGATTCGATCACCGGCATCGCGAACAGCATGATGCAGACGATCGCGGTGACGATGCGCGACTCGCCGCGCCATGATCCGATCCACGCCTCCAGCCGCTGCCGGTTGAGCGCCACGTAGCAGCCGATCAGGATCGGATCGATGCCCGTATGGAACATCATCCGCAGTTGGCCGCGCAGCGCCGGCGCGGCGAAATAGGTGCCCGCGCGGACGAGCGGCACGATCAGGATCAGCGCCGCCAGCCAGCGCGTGTTGTTGCGCCGCGCGGCGAACAGCAGCAGCAGCGGCCAGAACCAGTAGAACTGCTCCTCGAGCGCCAGCGACCAGAAATGGCCGAGATACCACGCGCCGTCGGGATGCAGCGCGGTGTCGGCGGTAAGTCCAAGCCCGACCGAATAGTTCCACAGATGCAGCGCGGCAAGCGCCCACTGGCGCGGGCTGACGTCGATCCACCCCGCCACTGCCAGGAGCGCGACGACCGCGAGATACGCATAGCATGCCGGCCAGATCCGCAGCACGCGCCGGACATAGAACGGCGCCAGCGCGATGCTCCCGGTACGCTTCAGTTCGCCCAGCAGCACGTTGGTGATCAGGAATCCGCTGAGGACGAAGAAGATCAGCACGCCGAGCCGGCCGTCGGCGAGCAGCCGCAGCGGCGCGAGCCAGCCGGTATAGCCGCCGGGCGTGACGTGCTCCGCATGCCCGACGACGACCATCGCCACCGCGACGGCGCGCAACCCGGTAAGCTGCTGGACGCGATGTGTCATGGACTCGTTTCCATCGGAATGGCGAATGGCCGGTTTGTTGATTCGTGTTTCTGAATGGCGTGCCGATATGTCGTCGCCAGTTTCGTCGAAAAATATCGAAATAAAATCTCTTAAAAAAAATGCCGGCTTAAACGACACGCCATTCAGGTCGCACAACGGCCGGCCGCGGGCAACGCGGATTGGGCATAATGGCGAATCGCTTCCGGCCTCGCTGCCACGGCAGCCGGGCGTCCTTCATTCCAGGGGGAAATTCCATGTACCCAGCCATCGAACCCTATGCCCACGGCTACCTCGACACCGGCGACGGCCACCAGGTCTACTGGGAGCTGTGCGGCAACCCGCAAGGCAAGCCGGCCGTGTTCCTGCACGGCGGCCCCGGCGGCGGCTGCAGCCCCGACCATCGCCGGCTCTTCGATCCCGCCCGCTACAACGTGCTGCTGTTCGACCAGCGCGGCTGCGGCCGCTCGACGCCGTACGCGAGCCTCGACCACAACACGACCTGGGATCTGGTCGCGGACATCGAGCGCCTGCGCGAGATGGTCGGCGTCGAGCAATGGCTCGTGTTCGGCGGTTCATGGGGCAGCGCGCTCGCGCTGGCCTACGCGGAAACCCACCCGGAACGCGTGAGCGCGCTGATCGTGCGCGGCATCTTCACGATGCGCCGCGCGGAACTGCTGTGGTACTACCAGGAAGGCGCGTCGTGGCTGTTCCCGGACCTGTGGGACCAGTTCCTTGCGCCGATCCCGGAGCACGAGCGCGGCGACCTGATGGCCGCGTACCACCGCCGCCTGACCGGCGACGACGAAGCCGCGAAGCTGGAAGCCGCGCGCGCGTGGAGCCTGTGGGAAGGCCGCACGATCACGCTGCTGCCCGATCCCGCGCTCGCCGAGCATTTCGGCGACGGACACTACGCGCTCGCGTTCGCGCGCATCGAAAACCACTACTTCATGAACCGCGGTTTCGTCGACGAGGGGCAGTTGCTGCGCGACGCGCATCGTTTGGCCGGCATTCCGGGCGTGATCGTCCAGGGGCGCTACGACATCGCGACGCCCGCGCGCACCGCGTGGGATCTGTCGAAGGCATGGCCCGACGCGTCGTTCGAGATCGTGCCCGATGCCGGCCATGCGTACAACGAACCGGGAATCCTGAAGGCGCTGCTCGCGGCGACGGACCGGTTCGCGAACTAGTCAGCCGGCAGGCGTCACCGGCACGCGAAACCCCGAACATTCACCCGTCGCCGTCCTCCTCCAGCGGCTCGACCGTCACCCCCACCCTCAGCTCCTGATCGGCGCCGCCGCCGCGGATCACACCGCGCAGCGGCGTCACGTCCGCGTAGTCGCGCCCGATCGACAGCATCACGTAGTCGTCGCCCGGCGCGCGATCGTTGGTCGGATCGAGCTGCAGCCAGCCGCCGTCCTCCGGCCACGCCGGGTCGTACACCTCGACCCACGCATGCGACGCGTCCGCGCCGATCAGCCGCGGCTGCCCCGGCGGCGGCTGCGTCAACAGATAGCCGCTCACGTACCGCGCGGCCAGCCCGAGCGAGCGCAGCGCGCCGATCATCACGTGCGCGAAATCCTGGCAGACGCCCTGGCGCAGCGCGAGCGCATCGAGCGCGGTCGTCGTCACGTCGGTGCTGTTCGGCGCATACGTGAATTCCGCGTGGATGCGCCGCATCAGGTCCCACGCCGCCTGCACGAGCGGCCGGCCGGGCGTGAAGCTGACCGCCGCATACGCGGCCAGCGCCGGATCGCACGCGACGTGGGGCGACGCGAACACGAATTCGCTCGCCTCGTCGTACGGCTGCCCCGCGCGAAAACGGAACCGCTCGCGCACCGCTTCCCACACGCTCGCCTGCGCCGGGTCCGGCTGCGCGATCGCGGGCGGCGGCTCGCCGCGCGCGCCGGCCGACCAGACGGGCGGCGTCACCCGCACGACGCTGCGGCTGCGCACGAACAGCGCGTCGTGCGGCTGGTTCAGCGCGAACGACGTGCGCGCGTTGCCGAACGCATCGGTCTCGGTGCCGACGCTTTCCGGCGCGGGTTCGATGTCGAGCGCGAACGACAGCACCTGCTGGCGCGGCGTCGCGAGCGGCGTCAGGCGCGCCTGGTGCTGCGCGGATTCGACCCGCGCCGCGTAGCGGTACTCGGTGTCATGCGTGACGCGCAGCAGCCGGCCGGCAACGGGCGCGGCAGGCACCGCCGCGTCCGGTGCGGGCGGCGCCTTCGCCGCGGATTTGGTCGTCGTCACCATAGCGTCCTGCCCGCCTCGCGCACGTGGCTGAAATAGCGTTCGCCGATCCGGTTCGACAGCTCCCACACGGCCTTCGCGGTCGTGTCGAGGCGCTCGAGCAGCCGGTCGTGGCGGCCGTCGTCGCCGGTTTCGCACAACTCGTGCAGCGACCAGCCGGGCACGTCCGGTATCGCGTCGGCCAGCTCGGACAGCGCGTAGCCCTCGCTGCGCTCGACCTTCGTCAGGCGCCCGCGCATCGCCTGCACCACCCACGCGAGCGAGCGCGGATTGTCGGTGTCGAGCACGACGAGCGACAGCAGCGGCGCGACGTCGAAGCCGCGCTGGAAGCGCGAGCGGAACGTGATCGCGCTGTCGAACAGCTCCAGCACCAGCTCGAAGCCGTCCTGCTTGTGCACCGCGCCCTCCTCGAACGCGAATCGCAGCACGCTGCACAGGAAGTCCAGCCGGTCGATCTGCCGGCCGATCGACAGCAGCCGCCAGCCGTCGTCGCGCGTCATGTTGTCGGTCTGCGCGCCGGTGATCGCGCCGAGCAGCAAGCCGAGCCGCTCGAGCAGCTGCAGCGCTTCGTTGCCGAGCTGCTCTTCCGCTTCCGCGTTGCCGGTGCTGTCGGCGAACAGCTGGGTCGCGTCGTCGATCAGCCGCCATTGCTCGCTCGACAGCCGCTCGCGGATCGCGGCCGCTGCGCCGCGCATCCCGAACAGGCACGACGCGATGCCCGCCGCGTGGTCCGCGCCGCGCGTCAGCGATGCGGCGAGCGCAAGCTGGAACGCGCGCGGCGCGTCGACGGCGCTCGGCGCGTCGGCCGCGATCAAGCCCGTGTCGCGGCACAGCGTGTCGATCAGCTCCAGATGCGCGGGGCTGTCCGCGTCGTCCTCGCCGCGCAGCCGTTCGAGCGCCGCGCGCGCGAGCCGCATCAGGTTGGTCGCGCGCTCGGTGTAGCGCCCGAGCCAGAACAGGTTCTCCGCGGCGCGGCTCGCGATCGCGCGCGGCTGCGCGGTGGTCAGGTCGTCCGCGCTGAGGTGGGTCTGCAGCAGCGTGGTCGCATCGACGACGCCTTCCGTCATCACCCACGTATCGACCGTGCTGCCGCCGCGCGGCATCGGCGCGTTGAACAGCGCGTCGCGCGCGCCGACCCGCGACAGCCCGCCGGGCAGCACGCGCCAGCGCGCGGCGCCGTCCGCGAGCGCGAACACCCGCAGCAGCAGCGGCTTCGGCACGATGCGCGCGCCGCCGTTGCCGTAGCCGTCGCCCGCCTCGCGGTGGCCCGGCCACGTCGGCGCCTGCGACAGCGGCAGGTCGGCCTGCACCGTGTAGTGCGCGGGATTCGCGAGGATTCGCGCGCGCCATTCGGCGAGCTGCGCGTGCGTGAGCCGCGCGCCGATCACCGGCTCGAAGCCGCCGCCCGCCTGCACGTCCGGCGGGAACGACGGCTTGATGATGCAGCGCGCGAGCTGCGGCAGCGCATCGTCGCACGCGGCCGGCTCGCCGCACCACCACGAATGCACGGCCGGCAGCGTCAGCGTCGTGCCGAGCAGGCTTTCCGCGAGACGCGGCAGGAAGCCGAGCATGCCCGGCGATTCGAGGAAGCTCGAGCCCGGCGCGTTCGCGAGCAGCACGTTGCCCGCGCGCACCGCCTGCAGCAGCCCCGGCACGCCGAGCATCGAATCGGGACGCAGCTCCAGCGGATCGAGCCACGCGTCGTCGACGCGCCGCAGGATGCCGTGCACGGGTTCGAGCCCGCGCAGCGTCTTCAGGAACACGCGGTTGTCGCGCGCGGTCAGGTCGCCGCCCTCGACCAGCGTGAGGCCGAGGTAGCGCGCGAGATACGCATGCTCGAAATACGTCGCGCTGTGCGGCCCGGGCGTCAGCAGCACGATCCGCGAGTTCTTCCCCGCCGGGCTCAGCGCCTGCATGCTCTGCAGCAGCGCGCGGTAGCTCGCCGCGAGCCGCTGCACGCGCAGCCCGCGGAAGGTGCGCGGCAGCAGGCGCGACACGATCAGGCGGTTTTCCAGCAGATAGCCGAGCCCGGCCGCGCCCTGCGTGTGATGCGCGATCACCCGCCACTGGCCGTCCGGCCCGCGCGCGAGATCGAACGCGACGACGTGCAGCCACGTGTCGCCGGGCACCCGCGCGCCGCGCATCGCGCGCAGGTAGCCGGGATGCCCGGTGACGAGCGCGGGCGGCAGCAGCCCGCGCTGCAGGATGGTCTGCGGCCCGTAGAGGTCGGCCATCATCGCGTTGAGCAGCCGCACGCGCTGCAGCACGCCGCGCTCGATCGCGGCCCAGTCCTGCGACGTGACGATCAGCGGCAGCAGGTCCAGCGACCACGGGCCGGTCGCGCCGTCGCCGGCGCGCTGCTCGTGCAGCTGGTAGAACAGGCCGTTCTCGCGCATGCGCCGCTGCAGCGCATCCGCGCGGCGGTCGAGATCGGCGACGCCGTCGCTGCCGAGGTGCGTGAAGAACGCGCGCCACGCGGGCGCGAGCGCGGGCGCCTGCAGGCCGGCCGCGCTGCCGCGCAGCTCGTCGTAGCGGCCGGCGGCGGCCGGCGCGGCAAGCGCGGCGGCGAGCTCCGCGGCGTCGGGCTGCGACCCGGTATCGAAGAGCGTGTGCATCGCGTCGGCGGCGGCGAGATCGTCGGGGTGAATGGGCGGCACGGTATCGGTCCGTCTTGAGTCAGGAGGCGCGAGTCAGCAGAAACGAACAGCAGGCGGCACGCGCACGCGCGTGCGCGACCGCGCTCTGCCGGCATCCTAGCATTCCGGCGGGGCCGCCATCGGCCGGCGCGCGCCGTCGTCCCGGTCGCCCCGGCCGTCCGCGCATCGTCATCGGGTCTCCTCCATGCATGCAGTGCTCAGGGCCGCCGCAGGTCCAGCGTGAACGGGAACTCGCGGCTCGGCGCGGCCGCGGCCACCGTCATCCGGCCCGGCGTATGCCCCATCGCGACGAAACGCGCGAGCCGCCGGCTCTCGGCCTCGTACGCGTTGACCGGGAACGTCGCGTAGTTGCGCCCGCCCGGATGCGCGACGTGATACCGGCAGCCGCCAAGCGAGCGCTGCATCCACGTATCGACGATGTCGAACGTCAGCGGCGCATGCACGCCGATCGTCGGATGCAGCGCGGACGGCGGCGCCCACGCCTTGTAGCGCACGCCCGCGACGTATTCGCCGGCGGTGCCGGTCGGCTGCAGCGGCAGCGCGCGGCCGTTGACGGTCACGACATGGCGGTTTTCGTTCAGGCCGGTCACGCGCACCTCGAGCCGCTCCAGCGACGAATCGACGTAGCGCACCGTGCCGCCGCTCGCGCCCTCCTCGCCCATCACGTGCCACGGCTCCAGCGCGCCGCGCAGCGACAACTGAATCCCGCTCACCGCGATCTGCCCGAACAGCGGGAAGCGGAACTCGAAGTGCGGCGCGAACCACGCCGGATCGAAATCGAAACCCGCGTCGCGCAGCTCGGCCAGCACGTCGTCGAAATCCATCTTCAGGAACGTCGGCAGCATGAAGCGGTCGTGCAGCGCGGTGCCCCAGCGCGTGAGCGGCGTCGTGTACGGCGCGGCCCAGAAGCGCGCGACCAGCGCGCGCAGCAGCAGTTGCTGCACGATGCTCATCCGCGCATGCGGCGGCATCTCGAACGCGCGCAGTTCGAGCAGGCCGAGGCGGCCCGTCGGCGAATCGGGCGAATACAGCTTGTCGATGCAGAACTCGCTGCGATGCGTGTTGCCGGTCACGTCGATCAGCAGGTTGCGCAGCACGCGGTCGACGAGCCACGGCGGCATGTCGTGCCCGTGCAGCAGCCGGTTGCGCTGGATCTCCGCGAACGCGATGTCGAGCTCGTAGAGCTGGTCGTTGCGCGCTTCGTCGACGCGCGGCGCCTGGCTCGTCGGGCCGATGAACAGGCCCGAGAACAGATAGGACAGCGACGGATGGTTGTGCCAGTACGCGATCAGGCTCGCGAGCAGGTCCGGACGCCGCAGGAACGGGCTGTCGGCCGGCGTCGCGCCGCCGAGCACGAAGTGGTTGCCGCCGCCCGTGCCGACGTGGCGGCCGTCGACCATGAACTTCTCGCTGCTGAGCCGCGACTGCCACGCCGCGTCGTACAGGAATTCCGTATGGCCGACGAGCTCGTCGAAACTGTGCGCCGGATGGATGTTGACCTCGATCACGCCCGGGTCCGGCGTCACCTGGAGCAGCTTCAGGCGCGCGTCGCGCGGCGGCGGATAGCCTTCGAGCACGAGCTTCACGCCGAGCGCGCCGGCGGTCAGCTCGATCGCGTCCAGCAGGTCGAGATAATCGTCGAGCGCGGCGAGCGGCGGCATGAACACGTACAGGATGCCGTTGCGCACCTCGACGCACAGCGCGGTGCGCGTGATCCATGCGGCCGATTCGAAGCGCTCGGGACGGCGCGTCGCGTCCGGAGCGGCACGGCGCGCGTCGCCCGCCGCGCCATCGTCGCGCCACTGCATCACGGTCTGCGCGGGCGCCTCGCGATGCACGCCGGCCAGATAGCGCGGCGCGTCGCCCGTGCCGGCATGGCGCGCGCGGAACGCGTCGGCGTCCGGCAGCGGCTCGCGCGGCGCGAACGGGTCGCGCTCGACCAGGACCGGATAATCGGCGCGGCCGACCCACGGCAGCGAGTCGAGCGGCAGCCGGTAGCCCATCGGCGAATCGCCGGGCACGAGGTACATCCGCTCGTCGCGGAAGAACCACGGGCCGGTCTGCCAGCACGGGCCTTCGAGCCCCGGGGATTCATCCGCGCGCCTGAGCGGCAGCACGTAGCCGACCACGCTGTCGAGCTTCTGCTCGAACACCTTGCGCAGCCGCGCGCGCTCCAGCTCGTCGTCGAGCCGCGCGTCGAACGGATCGACGTTGACCGGCAGCCGGCGCTCGCGCCACAGGTAGTACCAGACATCCTCGTAACCGGGCCGGATGAATTCGCCGGTCAGGTTCAGGCGCGCGGCCAGCGCGTCGATGAAGCGCTTCGCGTCGCCGGTCGTCAGGGCCGACGGCGCACGCTCGTCCGCGAACAGCGACGGATCGCGCCACGCCGGCTGCCCGTCCGCGCGCCAGAAGATCGACAGCGCCCAGCGCGGCAGCTGCTCGCCCGGATACCACTTGCCCTGCCCGAAATGCAGGAAGCCGCCATGGCCGTACTCGGCGCGCAGCCGCTGCACGAGCTCGGTCGCATAGCCGCGCTTGGTCGGCCCGAGCGCGTCGGTGT
The DNA here is from genome assembly GCF_000833595.1 of Burkholderia sp. MSHR3999. Lineage (NCBI taxonomy): Bacteria > Pseudomonadati > Pseudomonadota > Betaproteobacteria > Burkholderiales > Burkholderiaceae > Burkholderia > Burkholderia sp. MSHR3999. The sequence continues at coordinate 993,282 of NZ_JRFO01000007.1, read as the reverse complement.
TCCATTCCGCGCCGTCGCGGTCGTCGATCGACACGAAGGTCGGCTCGCCGCCCTGCGTGAGCCGCACGTCGCCGGCCGTCAGCGCCGCGTCGACCCGCGCGCCGAGCGCGCGCACCGCGCCCCATTGCGCGTCGGTGTACGGCTTCGTCACGCGCGGCGATTCGTACACGCGCGTGACCGCCATCTCGTGCTCGAACGCGACGTCGCATTCGTCGATCAGCCCCTCGACCGGCGCGGCGCTGGTCGGCTGCGGCGTGCACGCGAGCGGAATGTGCCCTTCGCCGGCGAGCAGGCCCGAGGTCGGGTCGAAGCCGATCCAGCCCGCGCCCGGCAGGTAGACCTCGCACCACGCGTGCAGGTCGGTGAAGTCGACCGCCGTGCCGCTCGGGCCGTCGAGCGACTTGACGTCCGGCGTGAGCTGGATCAGGTAGCCTGACACGAAGCGCGCGGCGATGCCCAGGTGCCGGCACAGCTGCACGAGCAGCCAGCCGCTGTCGCGGCACGAGCCCGACGCGAGCTCGAGCGTCCGTTCGGGCGTCTGCACGCCCGGCTCCATCCGCACCAGATAGCGGATGTCGTGCTGCAGCTTCTGGTTCAGCGCGACGAGGAAGTTCACGGTGCCGGCCGGCGCGCGGTCGATTCCGTCGAGATACGCGCGGAACGCGGGCGACGCGCTCGTGTGCGGATCGCACGCGAGATACGGCGCGAGCTCGGTGCGCAGCGCATCGTCGTACTGGAACGGGTATTGCTCGGCACTGCTTTCGAGGAAGAAGTCGAACGGGTTGTAGACCGACATCTCGGCGACGAGATCGACCGTGATCTCGAACTCGCGCGTGCGCTCCGGAAACACGAGCCGGGCCAGGTAGTTCGCAAACGGGTCCTGCTGCCAGTTGATGAAGTGCTGCGCGGGCCGCACGGTCATCGAATACGCGACGATCGGCGTGCGGCAATGCGGCGCGGGACGCAGCCGCACGACCTGCGGGCCGAGATTGACGAGCCGGTCGTAGCGGTAACGGGTGGTGTGATGCAGCGCGACGTGAATGGGCATGGCAAAGCGGCTCGGCTCAGGTTGGATCGGGCCGTCGCGCCGCGCCGGATCGGGCGCGGCGACGCGGCGCGACGGGTTCGTCGGCTGACGTGCGCGTCAGACCAGTTCCGGCGACTGCACGACGCTGATCTCGATGCCGACCGGCGTCGCGCCGGCCCCGGTCACCGGCTGTGCGTCGCGGGAGTCGAGGCCGGTCGCGATGCGCACGTAGCGCTCGTCCGGGCAGCGGTTCATGAACGGATCGAAGCCGACCCAGCCGAGCCCGTCGACATACGCCTCGGCCCACGCGTGGCCGGCGGGCTGCTGCATCGGCGCGGCCGCCTGCTGCCGCGCGCCGAGCGCCGGCCGCGGCATGCCCTGCGACTGCGACGCGTGCGCTTCATCGACGCGCTGGCCGAGCGCCTGCTGCATCCCGTCACCGCTTTGCATCGCGACGGCTTCTTCCTCCTGCGCGCCGCCGCCGTGCTGCTTCGCGTCCGCAATGCGCTGCATCGCGCTGTCGGCCAGCACGTAGCCGGAGATGTAGCGGGCCGGGATCTTCAGCACCCGCGCGGCCGCGATGAACGCATGCGCATGGTCGCGGCTCGTGCCCTCGCCGCTTTGCAGCGCGGTTTCCGCGTCGACCGGCGTGTCCGGCGCATGCGGCGCATACGCGATGCGGCCGTGCACCTCGGTCATCAGCCAGTGCAGCGCATCGAGGCTGCGCTGCTCGATCGGCAGCGCGTCGGCAAGCGCGCGCACCGTGTCGCCCGCTTTCGTGAGCGCGGTCTCGCGCTCGAAGATCCACGGCGGCGCGTAGCCCTCGGTGTGGCCGAGGATGCCCGCGCGGTCCTGGGTCTCGACGACGCCCGCCGCGACGATCACGATCTCCGGCTTCGCACCGCGGTCGTGCCGCACGAGGTCGGTGCGGTTGCCGAGCCCGTCGGCATAGGTGAGCGTCGGCTCGACGCCGTCGATCGTGACCTGCCACGCGCGCACCGTCTGGCCCGGCCCCGATTGCGGGCGCAGCCGCAGCCGTTGCAGCACGTGGGTGACCTGATCGTCGAACTGATAACGCGAGATGTGTCGGATGGCGAGTCGCATGGCAAGTCTCAGTCGAAGTTGTACGCCTGGGCGATTTCGAGCCCCAGGCTGTTGTTGCGGCCGATGAAGTCGGTCAGGAATTCGTGCAGGCCGCTCTTGAAGATCCGCTCGACGCTGGTGTCGGACAACATTTGCAGGATCTTCGTGGCGGTGTCGTGACACGGGTGCGTGACGCCGTAGTCCTTCGCGAGCAGGTTGAGGCTCGACACGACGCGGCCGTAGCAATAGCGCAGCGAGCGCGGCATCCGGCCGTTGAGGATCAGGTAGTCGGCGATGTTCAGCGGCTTGTACTGCACGTCGTAGACCCAGCGGTACGAGCGGTGCGCGGCCACGCAGCGCAGGATCGTCTCCCACTGGTAGTTGTCGAGGATCGTGCCGACGTGCGAGACCGACGGCAGCAGCAGGTGGTACTTCACGTCGAGGATCCGCGCGGTGTTGTCGGCCCGCTCGACGAACGCGCCGATCTGCGCGAAATCGAAGATCTCGTTGCGCAGCATCGTGCTGTAGAAGCTGCCGAGGATCAGCGCGGTCTCGCGCTTCACCTGGTCGAGCACCGCCGGCAGCTCGCCCTCCGGCACCGGCTGCGCGAGCACGCGCCCGAGCGACAGCCATGCGCCGTTCACGCTCTCCCACGCTTCCCGCGTGAGCGCCGTGCGCACCATCCGCGCGTTCGAGCGCGCGGCCTCGATGCACGACAGCACGCTCGACGGGTTGTCGCGGTCGCGCAGCAGGTAGTCGGTCACGGTGTCGGCCGCGTACGCGTCGTATTTCTCGCGGTAGCCGTCGTCCGAGCCCGAGCTGACGAGCACCGACGACCATTCGGCCGGCGCGTCGGACGTGCGCGTGAGCGCCATCCGCAGGCCGGCGTCGACGATCCGCGCGGTGTTCTCCGCGCGCTCGATATAGCGGTACATCCAGTAGAGACCGCTCGCTGTGCGTCCAAGAAGCATCTTGTGTCCACTCCGTCTGTTTTCCGTTCGCGCGCGGCCGTTGCCGGCGCGCGCCGTCGCCGCGTTGCGTTCAGTCGGCCAGCACCCAGGTGTCCTTGGTGCCGCCGCCCTGGCTCGAATTGACGACGAGCGAGCCCTCCTTCAGCGCGACGCGCGTGAGCCCGCCCGGCGTGATGCGGATCCGGTCCGACACCAGCACGAACGGCCGCAGGTCGACGTGCCGCGGCGCGAGGCCCGCGTCGGTCAGGATCGGCGTCGTGGACAACGCCAGCGTGGGTTGCGCGATGTAGTTCGCGGGCCGCGCGCGCAGCTTCGCGGCGAACGCCTCGAGCTCGGCCTTCGACGCGCACGGCCCGACGAGCATCCCGTAGCCGCCCGAGCCGTGCACTTCCTTCACGACCAGCTCGTCGAGATGATCGAGCACGTACTTCAGGCTGTCCGCCTCGCCGCAGCGCCAGGTCGGCACGTTCTCGAGCAGCGCCTTGCGGCCCGTGTAGAACTCGACGATTTCCGGCATGTACGAGTAGATCGCCTTGTCGTCGGCGATGCCGGTGCCCGGCGCGTTCGCGATCGTGATGTTGCCCGCGCGGTACACGTCCATGATCCCCGCGACGCCGAGCACCGAATCGGGGCGGAACGTCAGCGGGTCGAGGAACGCGTCGTCGACGCGGCGGTACAGCACGTCGATCGGCCGGAAGCCCTCGGTGGTGCGCATCGCGACACGGTCGTCGATCACCTGCAGGTCGCTGCCCTCGACGAGGTGCACCCCCATCTGGTCGGCGAGGAACGAATGTTCGTAGTACGCGGAATTGTGGATGCCGGGCGTCAGCACGGCGATGGTCGGGTTGTCGCCGTTGCCGCCCGGCGGGCAGACGGCCGCGAGCGACTGGCGCAGCATCTGCGGATAGGTCTCGACCGGCCGCACCTTGACCTGCTGGAACAGCTCGGGGAACAGCTGCATCATCGTCTCGCGGTTTTCCAGCATGTACGACACGCCGGACGGCGTGCGCGCGTTGTCCTCGAGCACGTAGAACTGGTTCTCGCCGGTGCGCACGATGTCCACGCCGATGATGTGCGTGTAGACGTTGCCCGGCGGCCGGAAGTCGATCATCTCGGGCAGGAACGCGTCGTTGTGCGCGATCAGGTGCTTCGGCACGATCCCGGCGCGCACGATTTCCTGGCGGTGGTAGATGTCGTCGAGGAAGGCATTGAGCGCCATCACGCGCTGCTCGATGCCGAGCGACAGCCGATTCCACTCGTTCCCGGAAATAATGCGCGGCACGATGTCGAACGGGATCAGCCGCTCGGCGGCGTCCGCGTCGCCGTAGACGGCGAACGTGATGCCCGTCTTGCGGAATACGTTCTCCGCGTCGCGGGCTTTCTGGGCGAGGCTCGCGGGGTTCTGCGTGTCGAGCCACTGCTTCAGGCGCGCGTAGGGCGCCCTGACCATGTCGCCGGATTGCAGCATTTCATCGAATGGCTTCATCGATTTGTTCTCCATCGTTTTTCCCGGCATTGCGCATGCCGGACCGGCGTAACGACTGCTGAGCAAGGAGCGTGCCTTGCCATTCCCCGATTTCGCCGCGCCGCCGGCACGCTCCGGCGGCATGCCGCACCACGACGGTGCAGCGCGCGACGCGATTCGCGGCATCGGTGCGCCGCGTGTCACGATCATGGTTCTCCCGCGTGTCATCAATGTGCAATCTGCGGTGCAGCATTCGCGGCCGGCCGGCCCGCGCGGCCGCTCCGGCGCGATGCCCCGCGCACCGGGTTGCCGCACCGCGTCGGCGAAAGAGGCGGGCCGACGCGCGCACGGCGCAGCCGAGCCCTGGGGGAAGTACCGTCCACGGCCAGCCGGCGGGTTCAGACGCGAGATGAACTAACCGGTTAGCCTTGTCCGGCATGACAACGTTATGCAGCCGTATTTATGGCGACAACGCTCATGCATATTTCGACTAACACCCATCGAAAAAAAACATCGGTATGCTCGACACGAGGCGCGGTAGGCTAGGGTCTGTTTACATACGGAACACGCATGCGAATGCCCGAAATCGCTCGTAGGGCAAGGAGGGAGGAGCGCCGTTTGGCCCGTGCCAAACAAGCGACGAGCGACGCCGCCATACGGGCGATTTCGGGCATTCCCGTGGAATGGCTTTTAAAATTTGGGGTTGCGACGAGAACGGCCGCTCGCCGCGTTGCGCTCCTTGGCGATAGTCCAGTATTCGCGGCGCCGCGCGCCTCGCGAGCGGCCGTTCTCGTCGCAACGCATGCGTGTTCCGTATGTAAACAGACCCTAGGGTTCGTGCAGAAAACCCGCGCCGGCTTCGGCAAGCGCCCGACTATATAAAAGACGACGATCGATATGGAAGCAAAGTGGCTGGAAGATTTCCTGAGCCTTGCAGATACCAAGAGTTTTTCCCGGGCAGCGCGTAACCGGCATCTCACGCAATCGGCATTCAGCAGGCGAATCGCGTCGCTCGAGACCTGGATGGATGCGAAGCTGGTCGACCGGAGCATCACGCCGGTCGCCCTCACCCCGGCCGGACAGATGTTCCGCGGGCTGGCCGCGGACATCCTGCGCAGCATGTATGCGGCGCGCAACCTGGTGAACGGCTACGACCAGTTCGCGGCGAGCGACCAGGTCGTGCGGTTCGCGGTCGCGCATACGCTCGTGTTCACGCTGTTCCCCGAATGGCTGAAGCAGCTCAACGGCGAAGTCGGCCACGTGACCGCGCGCGTCAACGCGGTGAACGTGCCGGAGGGCGTGCAGCAGCTCGTCGAGGGCGAATGCGACATGCTGCTCGGCTATCACCATCCGCAGCTGCCGATCGTGCTCGACCCGAACCATTTCCCGTTCGTGAACCTCGGGGTCGAGCGGATTCTCCCCGTCTCCACGCCCGACGCGCACGGCAAGCCGCTGTTCCAGCTGCCCGGCCGGCCGGGCGAGCCGTTGCCGCTGCTCGCGTATTCGTCGGGGGCCTTCCTCGGCAACGTCGTCGAGATGCTGCTGCTGAACGCGGCCGAGCCGTACGCGCTGCACCGCTGCTTCGAGACGCACATGTCCGAGGCGCTGAAGGGGATGGTGGTGGCGGGCCACGGGATCGGCTGGCTGCCGGAAAGCTGCGTCGCGAGGGAACTCGCGGAAGGCAGCCTCGTGTGCGCCGGATCGGCCGACTGGATCACCGAGCTGGAGATCCGGCTGTATCGGTCGGCGCGCAAGCGCGGGCTGGCGGCGGAGCAGCTTTGGACGTACATCATGAACCGGCCGCGCGGCGCGGCGACGGCAACGGCCGATCCGCCGGCGCCGGCGACGCGGGTCGCGAGACGGACTGCGAGCGGCGGCGGGCGGTAGTGCAGGCCGGGCGGGTGCGGTGCCGTCGACCGGTTGCGCAGGGGAATATCGGCCCGCACCATTTCAAACCAGCCTCTTCGTTGCGCTTCCATCAGGATGACGAATTTCCTGCCCTGATCGCGCACGGCGCCCTGCCCGACTTGCCGCGCACCGAATTGGTCTGGCGATAGCACCTCCTCCTCGCGTTTCAGCGCGTCGCCTCCGGGACCATTCCCGGGATGCCGCGCCCGCGCATGGGCAGGTTGCGTCGCCGCTCCCGGCCAATATTCAGTCGTAATTCGCTGCCAATAAGTAAATATCCCGTCGGCGTTAACACCGACAATCCATTTCAAATGCCGAATATCAATCAGGCGCGAAAACCCCTTTTCCCGGACACGCCCACCTCGTAGCCGCACGGGGATTTTCATTGAAATCACACAAATGCCATTTCGATATCACAAATGGAACGGCCAATCATCAAAATTCCTCACCCTTGAAACCACGTCATTTATTCAACCAAACAACCAGAACCAAAAATACAATTCCACACGCCAGCTCAAAACGCCCCCTTCCACATGGCGGAAAATCTTCAATTGTCAGTCGTTATCAGTGATGCAAATTCACTCGCAACCCCATTAGCGGGCGCCGCCCCTCGAACATCCCGCGTCGCGCAATAAGGCAGACGGATGGGCGGCAAAATTTCCATTCGTCACGCCACGTAATCGGAACAAAGCGCGCGGCAACCTTCTTTCCATATTATGTTCTGCAAGTTGAAACGGCCACGCGAGGCCGTAATCCGGGGAGGTTTGTTTTTTCGGTCGTTATTGATCGCACGAAACCGCCGTCATTCTCATTTCAGATATTATGTTCCCGAACATCGCCACTTCCACGTCATGCGCGGTATTTTATTAATCGACCCATGAAAGTGAATAGCCTGTTGGAAAATAGCGAATGGCCTTTGCGTTTTTCGTTCCGGAATGTATGCTTGCTATCAAACGCGAACGGAGGTCTCGATGTTATCTTCGTTTCGAAAGCACGCTGTTCCTGCTGCAGCCACTGCCGCTTCAATGCTTTGCATGGGCGTCGTGGCAATGGCCCAGACGGCTCCCGCGTCCGAGCCGGACACGCAGCGTTATGTGATTTCATACATCTGCGGTGACGCACGGATCGACGGCACCGCACCGCTTCCACCCGACGGACGTCCTTACAACCTGGGCGTGTCATTTGCTTCCGCCCAATCCGGCAATCCGCTCGTCAACGTTCAAGTGCGGCTGAGACGCCACGGTCGCGTGCTCGCCGAATTCAACGCGGCAGGACCGCGCTGCCTGTTCAGCGTTCCCGATGCCAGCTACCGGATCGAGGGCACGTACCAGGGCGAAACGAAATTCGCGATCGTCGAAACAGGCGTGCTGAATACGCAACTACGGTGGTAAGCCTTCCACCGGCAACGGCACTGAATCGAGGAGCGATGCATGACCAGTGTGAATCGACAGCATATGCACTCCACCGGCCATCCAAAACCGGGCTGGGGCCCGGGCAAGAACGCGGCGCTCAGCTTCGCGGCTTTTGCCGTGATTTTCGGCATATTCGCCTATGTCAAGCGGGATGTCGTCGACGAGGTTTCCACGGCATCGCACCAGACATCGGGCGTGGTCGGCATATCAGTCAGGAGCACTGACAGGCCGGATGTTGCATCGGCACCACCCACCGGCATGACGTCGCCGGTGACGATCGAAATCGAGCCGGAGGCCGCGCCGCGCGTCGACGCGCAGGCGACGGCAACGCCGCCCGTGCCCGCGCCGCCTGTTGTCGCCCCGCCTGTTGTCGCCGCGACCAACGCGCATGCGGCACACGCTGCACCGTCCGGCGGCGCCGTCAACGCAAGGCATGCCGGCATGCATCGCCAGCAGCATCGGCATCCACGGCCTCATGACGTTGCCAATACAAGGACACGCATGATCGTCACGGCAAGGCCGCATTCGTTCAGCGAAGACGGACACGCGCACACCGCAGGCGTCACGCACGAGGAGCTGGAGAGCGCACGTGCGCTCACGAAGGCGCGCTCGTGCGCTGTGCTCGAGCAATGGGGCTGTGTTGAACAGAACGCGAGCCGGGTGCTCGCCATCGACCCGCAGAACGGCGAATCGCGGGCACTGCTCGGGGAGGCCATCCGAAACCATCCTTGACGTTGTACTCGGGGAACCAGAACCACCAACAAACTCGACGGCAGATCGAGCGCATTGATCGGCGCACGACCGATCTAACCGTTTCGAAGTGAGGACACCCCGTGGCCAATATCAACAATCGCAGACTCACTGCCATTCCGCGCAACCGGCGGATTCTTCTTCAGACGCCGCTCATGCTGCTGCTGGTTGCATCCGGTGCCTGCGTCGCCGCCGAAGGCGGAGCCGAGTCAAGCCAACCCCGCAACGTCGCCGAGGCGCAAGGCGCCCCGCGCGCGCAGCCGGCCGACGCAGCAGCCGTGCGCGACGAAGTGTTCGGTCTCGCCACGAGCGGCGGCGCCGTCAAGGCGCTCGACGAGGCGAAGTCCCGGCCCGACATCTTTTCCGCATTCGATCTCGCGCAACTGGAGGAGCTCTCGATCCGCCAGCAGGTGCGCGGCGGACGCGACAAGGCGCGCTCGATGACGAGCCCCGATCGCTTCGACGGGCTCGACACCGCGCTGCGCGCGGCGGACGAGCTCAACGCGAAAATGCCGATCACGCCCGAGTATTCGCCGGTCAGGACGGCGCTCGCCGGAGATCGCACGGTCGCCTACGCCGCGCGCGGCGACATGAAAAAGGCGGTGGCGTCGTTCGAAACGATCCCGCCCGACGCGGAGATTTCGATCGATGCGCTGGCGGGCGCGGGCGACGCCTATCTGTACCTGGGCGAGCCGGGCAAGGCCGAGGCCGTCTATCGACGTGCGCTGACGCAGGCGAGCGCGTCGCCGACCGACCACGCGACGCGCGGCTACCAGTATGGCGCACGCACGCGCCCGATCGAGCTGCGCGAAGGGCTGTTCTGGTCGTATATCGATCAGGGGCGGGCGCGGGATGCGAGCAAGGTGCTCGACGAGATGGGCAAGTCGCTGCCGCCGGCCGCTCAGGTTCGTCCACATGACCCGGCAACCGACGATTACCTGCGCTACTACCGGCTGCGCGCGCAGCTCCTGCTCAACACGGGCAGGACCGAGGAAGGGATTGCCGAGCTGGAGAAGATCGAGAAGGAAGTGCCGTTCAACTCCGAAATCAGCGCCGCCCATGCCGATGCGATATCGAGCCAGTCGCACCCGCGCCAGGCCATCGCGATGTACCACGCGACGCTGACCGACCATCCCGACAGCGTCGAAAACCTCGCCGGGCTCGGCCGCGCGTCGCTCGCGGCGGACGACTATGAAGCCGCGCGCAAGATCGACCAGACCTTCGGCAATACGTTTCCGGACAACGGCGCGGTCCGCCAGTTCAAGCGCGACTACAACGCGTACCGCAGCCCGGTGTTGACGACGGACCTGAGCTACGAGCACGGCAACAGCACGCTGGCGGACAACAGCTTCACGTCGAATACCTATCTGTATTCGCAACCGTTCGGCGACAACTGGCGCGTGTTTGCCCATACGTTCTTCGGGTATGCGCAAACCGACCTCGGCAGGATCAGCCGCACGCGCACCGGGGTAGGCGGCGACTACCGGCACGGGCCGCTCAGCCTGCAGGCCGAAGCCACGCGCTCGTTCGGCACCGACGGGCGCACCGGCGGCCGCGGTTCCGTCAGCTACAACTTCGACGATTACTGGTCGGTGGCAGCCGGGCTCGACAGCAACGACAACTCGCTGCCGTGGAAAGCCTACGTCGCGCACATCTGGGGCAAATCCGCGAACGTCGAGGTGGGGTACCGCCAGAACGATCGCCGCGAGGTCAAGCTGAGCTACGGCGTGAGCCGCTACTCGGACTCGAACTTCCACCAGGAAATCGCGGCGACCGGCACGCAGCGCGTGTACACGTCCGCGAACCAGCTGGTCAACGTTTCACTGAATGCCGGCACCGACAGCAACACGCGGCAAAACACCCCCTACTTCAGCCCGAGCCGCGACTACGCGGTCGCGGCGACCGTCATGCATCAATGGCTGGCCTGGAAGAAGAGCGACATGTCGATGCGGCAGCGCATCTCCGCTTCCGGCGGCGCATACAACCAGAGAGGATTCGGCACCAGCGCGCTGTGGAGCGCGCGCCTCGAACACGCGTGGACGTTCAAGCACGACATCACGCTGACCTACGGCATCGAGGTCAGCAGCCATGCGTACGACGGCCAGCGGGAGCGCTCGGAAACGGGCTTCCTCGCACTCAACCTGCCGTTCTAGAACCAGGAGCCCGGCGAATGCAATCGAGACGTACCTTCATGTGTGGTTGCCTTGGCACAGCTGCTGCTTGTTCGCTGTTTCCGGGCGTGACCCAGGCAAGGATGATCGACCTCCTTCCGCCGTCGGACCCCGCCGACGGCAAGACCTTCCGCGTGATCTGCATGCACGACGTGCGCGACAACCTGCTGTCGACGTACGCGAGCGCCACGATAATCGATCCGTACGCGATCGACACCGGCACGCTGACCGCGATCTTTTCCTGGCTGCAGGCCAACAACTATCACACGATCACCGTCAAGCAGATCGAGGCCTCCCGGCACGGCGGCAAGCCGTTGCCGCCCCGCTCCGTGCTCCTCACGTTCGACGACGGCTTTCGCAGCCACTTCACGAAAGTGCTGCCACTGCTGAAGCGGTTCCGCTATCCGGCGGTGATGGGCATCGTCACCGCCTGGATCGACGCCCCCGCCGACGCGCCGATCCGCATCAGCGACAGGATCCAGCTGCCGCGCGATTACTTCATGTCGTGGGACGAGGTCAAGCAGCTCGGTTCGTCGGAGCTGGTCGAGCTCGCCTGCCACACGCACAACCTGCATCATGGCGCGGTGGCCAATCCGCAGGGCAACGAGTTGCCCGCCACCACGTCGCACCTCTATCTGGCCAGCGAGAAGCGCTACGAAACCGATGCGGAATTCCAGGCGCGGGTGCACGACGACCTGCAGACCTGCATCCGGCAGATTCGCGAACGCACCGGGCTTGTCGCGCGCTCGATGGTCTGGCCGTACGGCGCGGAAAACCAGCCCGTGCAAAAGATCTCGACGTCGCTCGGCATGGATATCCAGTTCAGTCTCGATGCCGGACCGAATACGCCGGACGTGCCGCTCGATCGCTTGCGGCGCATCCTGATGATGTATGACGTCGATATCGGCGGGTTCGAGCGCTCGATGCGCGAGCCGGCGACCAACCGCGGCGAAGTCGAAGGCGCCGAGCGGATCGTGCAGGTCGATCTCGACCAGGTGTACGACCCCAACCCGGCGCAACAGGAAAAGAATCTCGGCGAGCTCGTCGAGCGCATCTACCGGATGCAGCCGAAGTCGGTCTACCTGCAGGCGTTCGCCGATCCGAAGGGCACCGGCGTCGCGGAGTCCGTCTATTTTCCGAACCGGCACCTGCCGATGCGGGCCGACCTGTTCTCTCGCGCCGCATGGCAGCTCAATACCCGGTCCAATGTCCAGGTCTATGCGTGGATGCCGGTGCTGGCCTTCCATCCGCCGCCGGACAAGATGCGCAACCTCGAGACGGTCACCGCCTATAGCGGCGCGCCGGCACGCGAGAACGGCACGCGCGTGTTTCGCCTGAGTCCGTTCGACCCGAACGCCCGGCTGCTGATCGAGCAGATTTACGAGGATCTCAGCAAGTATGCGTCGTTCAACGGCATCCTCTTCAGCGACGACGCCGTGCTCGACGACTACGAGGATGCGAGCCGGCACGCGCTGCAACTGTATGCGCAGTGGGGGCTGCCGCGCGACATCGGGCAGATTCGCGCGAAGCCCGACCTGATGAACCGCTGGACGCGGCAGAAGACCCGCTATCTGCTGGACCTGACGCGGCAACTGCAACAGATCATCCTGGCGAACCAGAACGCCGGCGACGTGCTCACCGCGCGCAACATCTTCGCGCAGCCGGTGCTGAACCCCGAATCCGAAGCGTGGTACGCGCAAAACTACGACGATTTCCTCAAGGCGTACGACTTCGTCGCGCTGATGGCGATGCCGTACATGGAGCAGGCATCGGACCCGGATCGCTGGCTGGACAAGCTCGCCGACGTCGTCGCCACCAGGCAGCACGGCTTCGCGAAGACCGTGTTCGAATTGCAGGCCTACGACTGGCGCGCCCGCAAGGAGATTTCCAGCACCACGCTGCTTGCGCAGATGGGGCGGCTGAGAAGCCGCGGAGCCTTGAGCTTCGGCTACTACCCGGACAACTTCCTGCACGATCAGCCGAAACTCGCGACCATACGCAACGCCATGTCGCTCAAGTCACGCCTCGACCCGACTTCGATCAATGCGCTGATGCAGGCGCAACAGAACCAGGGGAAGCCGGCAAAATGATCACACATGACTTCATCCGGCGCCTGCAGGACTTCGTCTTCTATTACCCGTTCTTCATGTCGTATCTGTGGATGATCGGGGGCGTCGTGCATTTCCTGCTGCTCGAGGAGGGCCGCGTGCTGTCCAAGCGCATGCTCGCGGCGAGCGGCATGCCGAAGGTGTCGATCGTCGTGCCCTGCTTCAACGAAGAAGCGAACGTGCGCAGCGTGATCACGCACCTGAACGGCATGGACTATCGCAACTACGACATCATCGCGGTCAACGACGGAAGCCGGGACCGCACCGGCGAGATGCTCAACGAGCTGGCCGCCGCCATCCCGCGGCTCATCGTCATTCATCATGCGCGCAACGAGGGCAAGGCGGTGGGCCTCACGACCGCGGCCGCCGTGTCGAATGCGGAGTACCTGCTCTGCATCGACGGCGATTCGCTGCTCGCGCACGATGCGATCGACTGGATGCTCGAGCATTTCATCGCCGACCCCGGCGTCGGCGCGGTCACCGGCAATCCGCGCATCCGCACGCGCACGTCGCTGCTCGGCCGCATGCAGGTCGGCGAATTTTCGTCGATCGTCGGGCTGATCAAGCGCACGCAGCAGGTGTACGGCCGCATCTTCACGGTGTCCGGCGTCATCACGATGTTCCGCAAGACCGCGCTCGCCGATGTGGGCTTCTGGAGCTCGGACATGCTGACCGAGGACATCGACATCAGCTGGAAGCTGCAGTGCCGCGACTGGCGCGTCATGTACGAGCCGCATGCGCTCAGCTGGATCCTGATGCCGGAGACGATCCGGGGGCTCTACCGCCAGCGGCTGCGCTGGGCCAAGGGCGGCATCCAGGTGCTGCTCAAATATGCGAGCACGGTCGCGCGGCCCGCGCAGATGATGATGTGGCCGCTCTACGCCGAGTACCTGATCGGCATCGCGTGGGCGTATTCGATGGCGTTCATCCTGCTGCTGTCGGTCGTCGGCCTGTTCCATCCGCTGCCGCCGGACTGGCACGTGTCGCTGGTGCCGCGCTGGCACGGCATGCTGCTGGTGGCGACCTGCGTGCTGCAGCTGATCGTCGGCTGCATGATCGATCGCCGCTACGACGAAAAGCTCCTGATGTATTTCCTGGACACCGTCTGGTATCCCGTCGCCTTCTGGTTGATCAGCATGATCACCACCGTCGTCGCCCTGCCCGCCATCGTGTTGCGAGGCCGGGGCAAACGCGCAATATGGACCAGCCCCGACCGAGGAATTCAGCATGAAGAACGCGCCGATTATTGACCTCTCGCTCCGTTCGCCCGCCCGGATGATCGCCGATCGCGGCATCATCGCCGGTTGCACGCAAATCGTGTGGTTTCGCTTCATTCGGCCAGCACTGGTCGGCGCAGTATGGGCGTCGATCTGCATCTATACGTACCGCTACCTGCTGCCGATCAACGACGACGAAATGCCGATCGAGCAACTGGTCTTCTACGTGACCTGCATCTCGCTCATCGCCGGTGCGCTGGTCACGTGGCTGATCGCCGCCCGCGTCATCCACCCGCTCACCTTCCGGTGGCACGTCACGAAGATGCTGCGGCGCTCGGCCAGCCTGAAGTCGAAGCCGGGACCGACGACGGCTCTCGCGAAATCCGCACACCCCGACGGTAAGCAGGCATCGCGCATACTCGTCGCATCGCATGACGCCGACGGCTCGATTTCCGCGCTCGAATGGAAGCGCCACGAGCGCCGTGCCGCGCCGCACGCGCGCGAATGGGACGACGAGGAATCGAACGAGACAGTCTGGGGCGGCGTCGGCCGGACGACGCGTCACGGCACCTGACATCGACGTCCGCCGCACCGCGCGGGCGTTCCGATAACTTCTTCTGGACGAGGTGATCCATGTGCGGAATCGTCGGAGCAAGCGGCCGGAGCAATCAGGTGCCGCAACTGGTCAAGGCGCTGAGCCGGCTCGAATACCGCGGCTACGACTCGTGCGGGATTGCGCTGCAGAACGGCGGCAACCTGCGCAGCGAGCGCACGCTGCGGCGCGTGATGGACCTTCAGGAACGCGTGATGACGCTCGGCCTCGAAGCCGGAACCTGCATCGCCCATACACGCTGGGCCACCCACGGCGCGCCGTCCGAGGCCAACGCGCACCCGATCATGTCGGGCGACTCGATCGCGGTCGTGCACAACGGCATCATCGAGAACCACCAGGCGCTCAGGGCCGAACTGCGGCAGCGCGGCTACGTCTTTCGCGGCGAGACCGATACCGAAGTGATCGCCCACCTGATTCACGGCGAGTATCGCGACGACCTGTTCGACGCCGTCGTGCGCGCGGTCAAGCGCCTGCGCGGCGCGTACGCGGTCGCGGTGCTGAGCGCGCGCGAGCCGCAGCGCCTCGTGGCGGCGCGCGCGGGCTCGCCGCTCGTGATCGGCATCGGCGCGCAGCAGAACTACCTCGCGTCCGACTGCGCGGCGCTCGGCGACCTGACCGACCGCTTCATCTATCTCGAGGACGGCGACGTCGCGTTGCTCACGCCGGAGCACATCCGGATCGTCGACGCGCTCGGGCGCGACGCGATACGCCCGCTGTGCCAGGTCAAGGCGCGCGACAGCGATGCCGGGCTCGGCCCGTTCCAGCACTTCATGCAAAAGGAGATCTTCGAGCAGCCGCAGGCGATCGGCAACACGCTGGCCGGCGTCGACACGATCTCCCCGGCCCTGTTCGGCTCGCGCGACGAAGCGCAGGCGCTGCTGTCGCGCGTGCGGAGCGTGCTGCTGCTCGGCTGCGGCACCAGCTATTACGCGGGGCTCACCGCGAAATACTGGATCGAGAGCATCGCGGGCCTGCCGGCCCAGGTCGAGATCGCCAGCGAATACCGCTACCGGGAATCGGTGGCCGACCCGGGCACGCTCGTCGTCGGCATTTCGCAATCGGGCGAGACCGCCGACACGATCGGCGCGATCGAGCACGCGCGCGGCCTGGGCCAGGACCTGTCGCTGGCGATCTGCAACGTCGCGACGAGCACGATCGCGCGCAACGCGTCGCTGCGCTTCCTGACGCAGGCCGGCATCGAACTGGGCGTCGCGTCGACCAAGGCCTTCACGACGCAGCTCGTCGCGCTGTTCCTGCTGACGGTGACGCTCGCGCAGTTGCGCGGCCGGCTCGACGCGGCGCGCGCGGCAGCCTGCCTGCAGCAGCTGCGCGGGCTGCCGGCGCGCGTCGGCAATGCGCTGGCCCTGGAAACGCAGATCATGGGCTGGGCCGCCGATTTCATGCAGCGCGAGAATGCGCTGTTCCTCGGGCGCGGCATTCATTTCCCGATTGCGATGGAAGGCGCGCTGAAGCTCAAGGAGGTGTCGTACATCCACGCCGAGGGCTACCCGGCGGGCGAGCTGAAGCACGGCCCGCTCGCGCTCGTGACGAGCGCGATGCCGGTCGTCACGATTGCGCCGGACGACGGCCTGTTCCAGAAGCTGAAGTCGAACATGGCCGAAGTGCGCGCGCGCGGCGGGCGGCTCTACGTGCTCGCGGGCAGCCATCTCGAGATCGACGACACCGACGACACGCGCCTGATTCGCCTGCGCGAGCCGGGCGACGTGCTGTCGCCGATCATGCACGTCGTGCCGCTGCAGCTGCTCGCCTATCACGTCGGCTGCGCGCGCGGCGCCGACGTCGACAAGCCGCGCAATCTCGCCAAGTCCGTGACCGTGGAATGACGCCGCTGCGCGCGCGGATCATGGCCGGATCGAAGGCGGATCGGCGCAAAGCGGCGCGGGCCGTCGCAAGCGCGCTGTGCGCCGCCTGCTGTCTCGTGGTCGCGGCGAGCGTGGCCCCGCCGGCCGCGCTCGCGGGCGCGACCGCCAGACACAAGGCCGCGCCCCACCCGTCCGCGCAACGCAAGGACACCGGCGACCCGCGACGCTTCATGCACGGCATCGGCGTGGCCGACGCCGGCAACGGCAAGCGCTGGATCTTCTTCAGCAGCTCGGGCATCCCGCCGCGCGGCGCGCTGGCCAACGGCAACTGGCCGCATGACGTATACGTGGGCGAGTGGTCGCCCGGCAGTGCCCACATCACGCATGTTCGCACGTTCATCAGCCGGCCCGAAGCGCAGGAGCCGGTGTCGGTCGCGCAGAACGATCGCGGCGACCTCTTCGTCACGTTCGAGGACGGCTGGAACGCGCCGCAGGAAGTCAGCCAGCGGTACGGCGTGTATCGACGCGACCTGAAGCCGGTCAAGCCGTATCCGAACGACGTCGAGTCGGGCGGCCACTCGGGGCACGTCGCCGCGGTCGGCGAGCGCTTCGTCGTGTTCTATTCGGCCGACTGGGTCGACGGCGGCGGCGTCGACAACCTGGGCACCGGCGGCGGCGTCTATCTGAAGACCTACGATGCCGCCGGGCGGCTGCTGAACCACGTCCCGGTCGCGCCGCACAGCCGCGAGTGGTGGCCCGTGATCGCGGGCTCGCCGCGCAACGCGCTGCTCGTCTGGCAGAAATTCATCGAAGGCAGCACGGACGCGACGCTCGAATACGCGATGTTCGATCCGGTGACGGCGAAGCTGGACAAGCTCGGGCGGCTGAACGATGCGATCCGGTACTACGTCTACTCGTCGGCCTACGTGCCGGCGATCGATCGCTTCATCGTCGTCACGACGACGGCGGACCAGCGCGGCGTCGCGATGCTGATCGCCCCGGACGGCCGCCGCACGGCGCAGCGCGATTGCCTGCCGGCCACGGTGCGCGAATCCGGCATCGGCGTCGCCGGCCCGAACGCCTATGTGCCGACGCACGACGGACGGCTGCTGACGCTGGCGCTCGCGCCTGCGGAAATCACCGTGCGCGGCGCCCAACGCTCGCCGATTCCGTGGGGCACGACCGGCATCGCCGCGTTCCCGGCCAGCGACACGACCATGCACTTCGTGTCGCTGACGCCGTCGGGCGTGCGGGAAGCCGATTTCGAACAGGGGCGGGAAACGGCGCTTGCCGGGTCGGAAGCGCCATGTTCCGATCGTCGATGACAACGCTTCGCGCGGGCGATCGCAACGCGACGGGCGACCGTGATGTTCGGAAATTTTCGCGTGGGAACGCGTTGAAAAAGCGCACCGAATCGGATCCGAAATGATATAACGTATCATCATCGACGCGCACCTTCCCATTACGGGAAGGCCTCTGACCGGCATGAGCGCGCTGACAGGTCGCGTCGGGCCGAACGCCGAGATGATATAACGTTGCATTTGTCGCGCGCAATGCCCCTTTCGCCTGCAGGCCAATTTGCATCGGCCCGCTCCCCGGGCGGGTGGCAGGCCCGTGGGCGCTCGGGAAAGGCAGCGCGGCGCCGCGCCGGATCGCATCGCGTGGTCGAAATCCGCGTTGGTGCGCACTAGACTATCTCCAACGGGTCGGCGACGTCCGCGCCACCCGGCAGATCGAGGAGATACGCATGAGCACATGCAATGAACCGCATCATGCCCAACATGAGCATCAGCACGGTCCGGGCTGCGGTCATACCGCAATCAGGCATGGCGACCACGTCGATTACCTGCACGATGGCCATCTGCACCATCCGCACGGCGACCATGTCGACGAACACGCGCTCGAAGTCAGCCCAAGGAATCCGGATCAGTGCACGCAGGGCTGCGGCGGCCACGACGCGAGTCACGTCCACGGGCCGGGATGCGGGCACGAAGCGGTACCGCATGGCGACCATGTCGATTATCTGGTCGACGGCCGCCTCCATCACCCGCATGGCGATCATTGCGACGACCACGGGCCGGTGGAAGTGGCCTGACCGCGCGATTCGACCTGGCGGCGCCCGGCCGCCTCGGCTCGATCAGCGGCCCGCTTCCTGCGCGCTTTGCAGCACCGCGCGCAGCAGCACGTCGGCGCCCGCCGCCGCCCACTCTGGCGTGATCGCCTCGGCCTCGTTGTGGCTCAGCCCATCGACGCACGGCACGAAGATCATCCCGGTCGGCGCGACGCGCGCGATATAGCACGCGTCATGGCCCGCACCGGACACGATGTCCATGTGCGGCAGCCCGAGCGCGTCGGCCGCGTCGCGCACCGCGCCGATGCAGGCCGGCGCGAACGGCACCGGCGGATACCTGAAGATCTGCTCGATCTGCGCGCCGAGGCCGGCCTCGCCCGCCACGCGCGCGAGTTCCGCGCGCAGCGCGGCGTCCAGCGCGTCGAGCACCGCGTCGTCCGGATGCCGGAATTCGACCGTGAAGAAGCACCCGCCCGGCACCGTGTTGCGCGAGTTCGGGCGCGCGTCGATCATCCCGACCGTCGCGCGCGCATGCGGCGCATGACGGCGGCCCAGCGCGTCGACGCATGCGATCATCCGCGCGGCGCCGACCAGCGCGTCGCGGCGGAATTCCATCGGCGTCGTGCCCGCGTGCGCATCGACGCCGATCGTCTTGCCCGCGCGCTCGAGAATCGCGCCCTGCTCGATATGCAGCTCGTAGGCGGCGTGCACCGGATAGCCGCCGACCGGCTCGCTGCCCGCATAGCCGATCCGCGCGAGCTCCTCGCCGATCGTCTTGCCCGCCGCGTCGGCCGAGCTCGACATCACGCCGTCCGCGGTCAGCCACCAGTTGCATCTGCTCGACGCGTTCATCCAGACGCCGCTGACCGTGCGCGACGGGCGCCTGCTCGCGCTCACCGACGAAGGCCGCGACTACTACCGGTCGATCAGCGCCGCGTTCTCGGTGCTGCGCAGCGCGACGCGCTTCGTGCGCGACCGCTCGTCGCTGGGCAGATCACGATCAGCCTGATCCCGCTGTTCGGCATCGGCTGGTTCATCCCGCGCCTGCATGCGTTCCTCGCGGAGAACACCGACGTCGACGTGACCGTGCTGTATGCGCACCACCGCAACTACCGAAGCGATGCGTCGGACCTGTCGATCCGCTTCGGCACCGGCGACTGGCCCGGCTATCGCTGCGAGCGGCTGCTGCCGGGCGCGATGACGCCGATGTGCAGCGCGTCGTTCCTCGAGCGTCACGGGCCGTTCCGCACCCCGGCCGATCTCGCGCACGCGCCGCTCGTGCACGACGAGGATCGCAGCGCGTGGGTCAACTGGCTGCAGGGCGCGGGCGTGCGGCACGTGTCGCACGCGGTCGGCCCGATGTTCGAGGACGGCCAGCTCACGCTGAGCGCGGCGCGCGCGGATCTCGGCGTCGCGCTGCTGCGCGCGCCGCTCGTCGAGCGCGAGCTGGCGAGCGGCGAACTCGTGCGGCTGTTCGATCACGTGCTCGACGACGGGCGCGACTACTACCTGTGCACCCGGGAGGACACGGACTTGCCGGACGGCGCCGGGCGGCTCGCGGCGTGGCTGAGGCACATGGCGGCGGCGTGATGCCGGGCGCCCTTGGCATCGTCTACATCGCCCTGCCCCAGCCTCGTTCGACTGCATAGGCGAGCGTGGCGCGCGCCGTGGCGTCGCTGCCGACCAGCCCGCGGGATACATCTCACCCGACCGGTTGCCCGGCGCGTGTCGGCCGAAATGCACAATCGCGCCATGCCGACACCCGAAGAAAAAGCGGCGTTCAGCGAACGCCTGAAATTCGCATTGCAACGCGGCCCGCATAAAGTCGCGGGCGCGACGGATCTGGCGCGGCACTTCAATCTCCGTCACCATGGCGCGCATCCGGTGTCGACGCAGACAGTGCACAAATGGCTGACCGGGCGCACGATCCCGACGCCGGACAAACTACGCACGCTCGCGACGTGGCTGCGCGTCGACCTGCACTGGCTGCGCTACGGCCCGCCGCCGAGCGCCGCGTCGTGCATGACGCCGCCGCCGCTGCCGCGCGACGAGCGCTATCCGCCGACGCGCGAGACGATCGAGCTGGCGTCGAAGATCGAGACGCTGTCGGCGCACCACCGCTACCTGCTCGAGGAGCTGATCGAGCAGTTCTACGGCGACGCGCCGACGCGCTGAATGCGACAATCCGCCGCGCCCTTCGCCTCTCCTGCGCGAACCGGCGCAGGCAGATAGAAATTCACGATCCCGCGGATTGAAACAAGCAATTTCACAAACTCAGGGTGAACCCGGATACTGGCGACTCGTTAATTCAACACCGCAACGAGCAAGGAAAACCAGATGCCGATCATCAACACCCAAATCAAGCCGTTCAAGGCAACCGCTTACCACAACGGCGATTTCGTGCCCGTCTCCGACGAGAATTTCAAGGGCAAGTGGTCCGTCGTCGTGTTCTACCCGGCCGACTTCACGTTCGTCTGCCCGACCGAGCTGGGCGACCTCGCCGACCGCTACGCGGAATTCCAGAAGCTGGGTGTCGAAATCTACGCGGTGTCGACCGACACGCACTTCACGCACAAGGCCTGGCACGACACGTCGGACACGATCGGCAAGATCAAGTACCCGATGATCGGCGACCCGACGCTCACGCTGTCGCGCAACTTCGACGTGCTGATCGAGGAAGAAGGGATGGCGCTGCGCGGCACGTTCGTGATCAACCCGGAAGGCGAGATCAAGCTGTGCGAGATCCACGACAACGGCATCGGCCGCGATGCGGGCGAACTGCTGCGCAAGGTGCAGGCCGCGCAATACATCGCCGCGCACCCGGGGGAAGTGTGCCCGGCCAAGTGGACCCCGGGCGCCGAGACGCTGACGCCGTCGCTCGACCTGATCGGCAAGATCTGACGCCACGCCCCGCGCGCCTCATGCGAGGCGCGCAACGGCCGGCCGCCGCATCGTGCGGCCCGCCCTCCCCTCCGGCACGACGTGCCCGACCAGAATCATCAATACGGAATCCGAAACGCCATGCTCGACGCCAATCTCAAGAACCAACTCAAAGCGTACCTGGAAAAGATCACGCGCCCGATCGAGCTCGTCGCGTCGCTCGACGATAGCGCCAAGTCGCAGGAACTGCTCGCGCTGCTCAACGAGATTGCGTCGCTGACGACGCGTGTGACGGTGGTCGAACGCCGCGGCGACGCCGAGCGCAAGCCGTCGTTCTCGATCGGCGAACCGGGCAAGCCCGCCGGCATCCGCTTCGCCGGGATTCCGATGGGCCATGAATTCACGTCGCTCGTGCTTGCGCTGCTGCAGACGGGCGGCCACCCGGTCAAGCTCGACGACGACGTGATCGAGCAGATCCGCGCGCTCGACGGCGACTACGCGTTCGAGACGTATTTCTCGCTGTCGTGCCAGAACTGCCCGGAAGTCGTGCAGGCGCTGAACGTGATGTCGCTGATCAACCCGCGCATCCGTCACGTCGCGATCGACGGCGCGCTGTTCCAGAACGAAGTCGAGGCGCGCCAGATCATGGCGGTGCCGACGATGTTCCTGAACGGCGCATCGTTCGGCCAGGGCCGCAGCAGCGTGAAGGAAATCCTCGCGAAGCTCGACACCGGCGCGAGCGCCCGCGCCGCGAAGGCGCTCGAGACCAAGCCGGTGTTCGACACGCTGATCGTCGGCGGCGGCCCGGCGGGTGCGGCGGCCGCGATCTACTCGGCGCGCAAGGGCATCGCGACCGGCGTCGTCGCCGAGCGCTTCGGCGGCCAGGTGCTCGACACGATGGCGATCGAGAACTTCGTGTCGGTGCAGGAAACCGAAGGGCCGAAGTTCGCGACCGCGCTCGAACAGCACGTGAAGCAGTACGACGTCGACGTGATGGACGTGCAGCGCGCGGATGCGCTGATTCCCGGCGCCGTCCACCAGATCCGCCTCGCGAACGGCGCGGTGCTGAAGGCGAAGACGATCGTCCTCGCGACCGGCGCGCGCTGGCGCGAAATCAACGTGCCCGGCGAGCGCGAATACCGCAACCGCGGCGTCGCGTACTGCCCGCACTGCGACGGCCCGCTGTTCAAGGGCAAGCGCGTCGCGGTGGTCGGCGGCGGCAACTCGGGCGTCGAGGCCGCGATCGATCTCGCGGGCATCGTGAAGGCGGTCACGCTGATCGAATACGGCGCGCAACTGCGCGCGGACGAAGTACTGCAGCGCAAGCTGCGCAGCCTGCCGAACGTGACGATCGTCACGCAGGCGCAGACGACGGAACTGACCGGCGACGGCAGCAAGCTCGACGGCCTCGTCTACAAGGACCTGCGCAGCGGCGACGTGAAGCGCATCGATCTCGAAGGCGTGTTCGTGCAGATCGGCCTCGTGCCGAACACCGAATGGCTGAAGGGTACGGTCGAGCTGTCGAAGCACGGCGAGATCGTCGTCGATGCGCGCGGCGCGACGTCGGTGCCCGGCGTGTTCGCGGCCGGCGACGTGACGACGGCGCCGTTCAAGCAGATCGTGATCGCGGTCGGCGAAGGCGCGAAGGCATCGCTCGCCGCGTTCGACCACCTGATCCGGCAGGACGTCGCGGCCGTCGACGCGAAGCCGGCCGTCGAGGAGGCGGTCGCCGCGTAATACCCGTCATACCCAAGGTTGTCTCTCTTGGCCCCGCATGCTCTGGTCAGCGTGCGGGGTCTTTTTTTGTGCTGCCCGGATTGGCGGAACCGGCGTGCATTTACACACGCCGCCCGGATCACTGGGGTGCGACCGGATTGTCCTTTGGCGGGGGAGAAGATGGCTTGAAACTGCTCGATTCCCTGACGAGCCGCTCGGTCATCGCAGCGGCGACTGCGTTCGAACCCGTGGACGAGCCGTGCCGATCCGTGCCTGCGCCCGCACCCGCCGGAAGTTGCGGCGGTGGCAACGACGGATCGAGCTTCGCCGATTCCCTGACCAGCGCGGCGGTCTCGGGCGTCTCGGAAGTTTTGGCGGGATTCGTCATGGCGTGACGCGCCAAGCCGTCGCGCTGACGCGACGCGTGTTGCGCCGGATTCGCGGGCGAAGCGGCCGACTTCTGCGCATCGACCGACGCGACAGCGGCGGACGGCGGCTCGCTCGGCTGGACCGGCGGTTGAGGTTTCTCGCTGACGCTCGGAACTGCCTGCCCCTGTACGAGCGTCGCGCTCACGCGCGCAGGCGGCTGCTCGGGTGGTTGCGCAGGCGGCGGCTTCTGCAGAAGGCTCACGGGTGCCGGCGGTGGCGGCGGCACGGCGCTCACGGGTGGCGGCGGCGGCACCGCGCTCACGGTGACCGGCGGCTGTTGCGGTGCCGCGTCGGCATGCGTCGCGGTTGCGGCGGCGGACGCCGGTTGCCCAATGCTGCCCTGCACCGCGTGATCGTCGCCCGCTCGGGGTTCGGTCACTTGCGCTGGTGCGGCCGGCGCGGCCTCGCCGAAGCCGGCTTCCGCTATCGCACGGTGGTCCGCCCTGAGGAGCATCAGGTACGACACGCTCGTCGCGACCACCAGCAGCCCCCCGGCGATCATCACTTTCCTACGGGTATTCGTCATGCTTCGCTCACCGGTCGTCCAATCGAAGTGAACGATCGATGATAAACGACCGCCGGCGCGTCATATCCGACGAATACATTTGGTTGCATCGATGCCGACCCCACGCTCCCATGGGGTCGGTGCCGGATATCGCGCCGGGGCCGCTCACTCCGGAAACGGCAATTCCGTCTGCCCTTCCGCGCGCATGCCGAACGTATTGAGCGTCATCGCGACGAGCGCGTAATAGCCGAGCAGCGCAACGAGATTGACGACCACCTCGTGGCCGAAGCGCTCCTCCGCGCGCGCGAACGTCGCGTCGCTGACGCGCCGCGCATCGTACAGCTCGTTCGCAAATGCGTAGATCAGCGCATCGTCGTCCGACTCGAACACCGGTTCGACGCCGTCGCGGATCGCTTCGGCGGTCGCGGCCGGCAGGCCCGCATCGAGCGCGATCGGATGATGAATGTGCCATTCCGCCTGCGAGCGCCAGCGCGCGGCGGTGACGAGAATCGCGAGCTCCGACAGGCGCAGCGGCAAGCCGGTGCGATACCGGCAGAACGCGCCGAGCCGCTGCGCGTGCTGCGCAAGCTCGGGGCTCGCGATCCAGCCGAGGAACGGGCCGTTCAGGTTGCCGCGCGGGCCGCTGAGAATCTCGGCCAGCACCGCCTTCTGCGCATCGGTCGCGGATGCGGGGTCGAATGGGGGAAGTCTCGAAGTCATCAGGTTTCCGTTCACCGAATTTGTCATGCGCCGACCGCCGCCACCGCGGCGTCGATCGCGCCCGCCAGGCGCTCGACGATCGTGTCGATCTGCTGCGCGGTGCAGATGAACGGCGGCGCGAGCAGCACATGGTCGCCCTGGCGTCCGTCGATCGTACCGCCCATCGGATACACCATCAAACCGCGCTGCATCGCCTCGCGCTTGATCACCGCGTTCAGCTTCAGCGCCGGATCGAACGCCGCCTTGCTCGCGCGATCGCGCACGAATTCGACGCCGACGAACAGCCCGCGCCCACGCACGTCGCCGACATGAGGATGCTGCGCATAACGCTCGCGCAACAACGCACGCAGTTGTTCGCCGCGCGCCTTCACGTTGTCGAGCAGGCGCTCTTCCGCGATCACGCGCTGCACTTCGAGCGCCGCCGCGCAAGCGGTCGCATGGCCGATATACGTATGGCCGTGCTGGAAGAAGCCCGACCCGCCGACGATCGTCCGGTAGATCTCGTCGCTGACGAGCGTCGCGCCGATCGGCTGGTAGCCCGCGCCGAGCCCCTTCGCGATCGTCAGCAGGTCCGGCGCGACGCCGTCTTCGTCGCATGCGAACAGGTAGCCGGTGCGTCCCATCCCCGACATGATCTCGTCGAGAATCAGCAGCACGCCGTACTTGTCGCATACCGCGCGAATCTTCTTCAGGTACGTGCGCACCGGCGGCACCGCGCCGGCCGTCGCGCCGACCACCGTCTCCGCGACGAACGCGGCAACGCTGTCCGCGCCGAGTTCGAGAATCTTCTGTTCGAGTTCGTCGGCAAGACGCTGCGCGAACGCCTCTTCGGTTTCGTCCGCGCGCTGCTCGCGATATGAGTAGCACGGGCTCACGTGATGCGCTTCGATCAGGATCGGCAGAAACGGCTCGCGCCGCCATGCGTTGCCGCCGATCGCGAGCGCGCCGAGCGTGTTGCCGTGATAGCTCTGCCGGCGCGCGACGAAGTGACGCCGCTGCGGCTCGCCCTTCTCGACGAAATACTGGCGCGCGAGCTTGAGCGCCGCCTCGATCGCCTCCGAGCCGCCCGACACGAAATACACATGGTCGAGCCCCGCCGGCGCGGCATCGACGAGCCGGTCGGCCAGCGCCTCGGCGACGTCGGTGGTGAAGAACGACGTGTGCGCGTACGGCAGTTGCTGCACCTGGCGCTTGATCGCGTCGATCACGCGCTGGTTGCTGTGCCCAAGGCACGACACCGCGGCGCCGCCGCATGCGTCGATGTAGCGCTTGCCGGTCGAGTCGATGATCTCGATGCCGTCGCCGGCGACGGCGACCGGGAGTGTCGCGCGCGGCGCGCGATGAAAAACGGTTGTCATGCGTTGCCTCTTGGTTCAGGACGCGTCTGTCGCGCGCCTGTCCGGCACGATGCGCGTCGCGAAACGCTGCGTGCCGTGTTGATGAATCGTGATGTCGATGCCCGCTGCGTCGATCGCGAACACCGCGGTCGCCAGCGTGTTCTCGTCGTCGGGATCGGCCGGGTCGTCGCGGTAGATCGGCAGGCCGTCGGGCGCACGATCGCCGAGCACGCGCAGCAGTGCATCTTCGCCGATCGCGTCGATGCCGGGCGCCAACGCATCGACCCGCCGCTGACGATCCGCCGACGATTGCGTGACGATCTGCCCTTCCCGTTCGCAGCCCGGATGCACCAGATGATTCGCGTGGCCCGACAGCCGCGCAACGTCGACGACCGAGCAGCGCGCGACGCTCGCCTCGATGCTCAGCAGCCGCGCGTCGTTCGTCGTGCCGAGCGTGTGATGAAAGCCGCTCGCCCGCGCATGCGTGCGCAGCACGTCGACTGCCGCGTCGAGCGACGTCGCATCGAGCACCGCGCGCGCGAGAATCATGCGCGGCACGCCGGCGGCCGGCGTCTCGATGCGCAGATTGTTGATCGCCTGCACGAGGCCCGCGCGATTCGCCGCGAACGTGTGGCCCGGCAGCGAGCCCGGGTAATAGAAGCTGACGAAACCGGGCTTGGCCGCAGGTTGCACGTCGACGAGCAGGCAGCGCTCGCGCAGGAACGGGTCGCCGTCCTCGTTGTGCGCGATCCAGCGCGTGCCGTCCGCGCCGCGCGCGGCGAGCGTCGTGCAGCCGTCCGGCGCGTTGTGGATCAGCTCGCCGCGACAATTCCACAGAAAGACGTCTTCCGCCGGCCAGCCGACGCCGGCCGCCATCCCGTCGAGCTCCGCGACGAGATCGGGGTACGCGGCGAGCGCCGCCTGCCGCAACGCGTGCACGAACGGATGGCCGCGCCAGCGGCTGACCGCCTGCCACGCACTGCTCTGCTGCATGTACGCGTCGAACACCGGCCGCGCGAGTTCGCCGAGACGCACGCCGATGTCGAACGGCGCGCCGGCGATGACGGGAGAAAGGGAAAGCTGCATGTCGGACGTCGGGGTCGTGCTCAGGACACGTGTTTCAGGAATTCCTTCAGGCGCGGCGTCGGCGGCCGGTCGATCAGGTCGGCCGGGTGGCCGTCCTCGGCGATGCCGCCCTGATCCATGAACAAGAGGCGCGTGCCGACCCGCTTCGCGAAGCCGATCTCGTGCGTGACGACGATCATCGTCATGCCTTCCGTCGCAAGATCCTGCATCACTTTCAGCACTTCGTGGCGCAGTTCCGGATCGAGCGCGGAGGTGGGCTCGTCGAACAGCATCAGCCGGGGCCGGATCGCGAGCGCGCGCGCGATCGCGACGCGCTGCTGCTGGCCGCCCGACAGCTCGGACGGGTAATGATTCGCGCGCGATTCGAGGCCGACCTTGTCGAGCAGCGCCATCGCCTGGTCGCGCGCGTCGGCGCGCGATGCGCCGCGCACCTGGATCGGCCCGAACATCACGTTCTCGAGCGCGGTCATCTGCGGAAACAGGTTGAACTGCTGGAACACCATCCCGGCCTCGAGCCGGATGTTGCGGATCGTCGCCGCGTGGCCGCGCACGCTCTGGCCGTCGACGAGCAGATCGCCGGACGTGATCTTCTCGAGCGCGTTGATACAGCGCAGCATCGTCGACTTGCCCGAGCCCGACGGGCCGATCACGACCACGACCTCGCCCGCGTCGATCTTCAGGTCGATGTTCTTCAGCACCGGCACGTGGCCGAAGCTCTTCGACACGTTCTGGAATTCGACCATGCTCATAAAATTTTCATCCTCTTCTCGACCACGCGCAGCGTCAGCGTCATCGCGCCGGTCAGCATCAGGTAGATGACCGCGACCGCGGTCCAGATCTCGACGGCCTGGAAATTGCCCGCGATGATCTCCTGCCCCTTGCGCGTCAGTTCGCCGACGCCGATCACGATGAACAGCGACGTGTCCTTCAGGCTCACGATGCACTGGTTGCCGAGCGGCGGAATCAGCCGCCGGAATGCGAGCGGCCCGACCACCTTCAGCAGCACGCGCGGCATCGACAACCCCATCGCGAGCCCTGCTTCCGTCAATCCCTTCGGAATCGACAGCAGCGCGCCGCGCACCACTTCCGCGAGATACGCGCCGGAGTTCACGGTGATCGCGATGATCGCGGCCGTCAGCCCGTCGATGCGGATGTGCGCGAGCAGCGGCAGCGCGAAATACAGGAACATCACCTGCACGACGATCGGCGTGCCGCGGATCAGCTCGATGTACACCTGCGCGAGCACGTTCATTGCCTTCGGCCCGTACGCGCGGAACATGCCTGCGATCATGCCCACGACGAAGCCGCCCAATAACCCGAACAACGCGATGAACACCGTCAGCCGGACCCCGTCCATCAAGTCCGGCAACGCCGCCCAGATCGCTGACCAATCGAAATTCACTTGCCGCTCCCCGTTCGATTCAAGACCGGCGCGGCCGCTCGGCCGCGCCATGATGCACCGTCACGCTCACATCTTCGGCGGCTCGGCGCCGAACCACTTCCTGTAGATCTGCGCGTAGCGGCCGTCGGCCCTGATCTTCACGAGCCCCTCGTTGACCTTCGCGACGAGCGGGCTGCCCTTCGGGAAGCCGATCCCGTACTTGTCGCCGCTGACCGGCTGGCCCGCGACCTTCACCTTGCCCTTGCCTTCGTTGTTCACGAAGAACAGCACGTTCGGCGTGTCGTGCATCGCCGCGTCGACGCGACCGGCCTCGAGCGCAAGGTACGCCTGGTCGATGTTCGGGAACTGGCGGATCTCCTTCGGCTTCAGGTGCGCCTTGATCCAGTCGATCGTCGCGGTGCCCGTCTTCGCGGCGATCACCTTGCCGTTCAGGTCGTCGATCGACTTGATCGTCGTGTTGCCGGTCTGCACCATCGCGGCGAGGCCGCTGTCGTAGTACGGCGCGGAGAAATCGATCGCCTTCTTGCGCTCTTCCTTGATGGTCATGCCCGACAGCGCGACGTCGATGTTCTGCGTCTGCAGCGCCGGGATCAGGCCCGCGAAATCCATCGGCTGGATCGTGTATTTCCAGCCCTGGTCCTTCGCGATCTCCGCCCACAGGTCGAGATCGAAGCCGACGTACTTGTCGCCCTGCTTGAACTCGAAAGGCATGAACGACGTGTCGGTGCCGACGACGAGCGTCTTCGTGTCGGCATGCGCGACGCTCGCGCCGAGCATCGCGACGACCACGGCGGTTTTCAGGAAGGAACGGCGACTCATGGCATTTCTCCGCATTGATTGGCGATGGGCCCGGCACCCCGGCCGGGTAGAACGACGACAGCAAGCCGCACCGCAACATGCGATGTCGAATTACACCTTAGTGCAACATGTGTTGTCAACACCGATACTACGACAACAAAAAAACGCGCAACAGGCGATTGCATCGAGAAAAACCCGGGCATCGGCGCGGGGGCGTCGCCGCGCTTCGCTCAGACGAAACGGCGCGCAAATGAAAACGCCGCCGTGCCCGAAGGCACGGCGGCGTGATGAAACGATCGTTGCGAACGGCCGCCCGGTCGCCCGGACGGCGTGCGGTCACGGCCCGGCGAAGAACAGCCCGACGACGCAGGCCATGCCGGCAAACCACGTCAGCGAGCGCAGCGCGGCCCAGTTCAGCAGGTACAGCAGCGAGTAGACGACGCGGATCACGACGAACGCGATCGCGAGCTGGTCGACGCGATGTGCGTCGGCGCCGGATTGCCACGCGATGACGAGACCGGCCGTGAACAGCGCGAGCGCCTCCCACGCGTTGTGGTGCGCGGCCGCCGCGCGGGCGCGCCAGCCTTCGAGCTTCGCGAGGTATTCGCGCGGCGCGTGGTTGTCGTAGCCCTTCTTCGCCTTCGCGAGAATCGTCAGGGGGAACGGCAGCACCGCCACGATGAACAGGCACAGCTGGGACGTCGTCATCAAAGCCTCCTCCGTGTTTATGATTACATTACTCAATGACAAGATCGCCGAAAGCTTAGCATCGCCCCGCCGCGAGCGCGCACCGGTTTTCTAGACGGGGCGCTCGGCCGGTCATACCGCACCGGAATTTCCACCAAATTGCCGACAAAAACATTAATTCAAACTGGTCAATCCCCAATAACATAGCGTTCATTGCTGGCCTGGCGCCGATCCGCGCCAGACCGACCGACCATCGATCCGAGCCCACGCCATGCCCCGCCCCATCGTCGCCCACATCCGTCCCGCCGCCGTCCGCCGCAACCTCGAATTCATTCGCCGGAGCGTCTCGCCATCGCGCGTGTGGGCGGTCGTCAAGGCCAACGCTTACGGCCACGGCATCGAGCGGATCTATCCGGGGCTCGCGGCAGCGGACGGCATCGCGCTGCTCGACCTCGACGAAGCGGTGCGCGTGCGCGCGCTCGGCTGGGACAAGCCCGTGCTGCTGCTCGAAGGGATTTTCGAGCCGGCCGACGTCGAGCTGGCCGGCCGCCACCGGCTGACGGTCGCGGTCCACTGCGACGCGCAGCTCGACCTGCTGATCGCCGCGAAGCCGCAACGGCCGATCGACATCCAGCTCAAGATGAATTCCGGCATGAACCGGCTCGGCTACCGGCCCGACGCGTTCCGCGCCGCGTGGGAGCGCGCGGCCGGCGCGCCGTCGATCGGCAAGATCACGCTGATGATGCACTTCGCGAACGCCGACGAAGGCGAGATCGACTGGCAGCTCGACCAGTTCGACGCGGCGACGGCCGGCATGCCGGGCGAGCGCTCGGTGTCGAACTCGGCCGCCGTGCTGTGGCATCCGCGCGCGCATCGCGACTGGGTGCGCCCCGGCACGATCCTGTACGGCGCGTCGCCGACCGGCGCCGCGCGCCACATCGCAGATACGCCGCTGATTGCCGCGATGACGCTCACGAGCAAGATCATCGGCGTGCAGACGCTCGCGCCGCAGGAAACCGTCGGCTACGGCCGCCGCTTCACGGCCGACCGGCCGATGCGGATCGGCGTCGTCGCGTGCGGCTATGCGGACGGCTATCCGCGCCACGCGCCGACCGGCACGCCGATCGCGGTGGACGGTGTGCGCACGCGCGTCGTCGGCCGCGTGTCGATGGACATGCTCACCGTCGACCTCACGCCGTGCCCGAACGCGGACATCGGTTCGCACGTCGAGCTGTGGGGCGATCAGGTGAAGGTTGACGACGTCGCCGAGGCGAGCGGCACGATCGGCTACGAGCTGATGTGCGCGGTCGCGCCCCGTGTGCCGATCGTGGTCGAGCCGCTGGGCACGTCTGGCACGTCGGCAGCGCAGGACGAGCCGCTGCGCACCGGCAGCTACGGGCGGTAAATCCGGCGCGCGGCGTCGCCGCGCGTCAGGTCCGCCAGTGCGGCGGCCGCTTCTCCAGGAACGCGTCGATGCCCTCGCCCGCGTCTTCTTCCATCATGTTGCGCGCCATCACGTCGCCCGCGTACGCGTAGGCATCGTCGAGCGGCATCTCGCGCTGCCGGTAAAACATCGCCTTGCCGTAGCGCACGGCGGCCGGGCTTTTCGCGACGATCTCCGCGACCTTGCGCGCGACGGCGGCGTCGAGCGCGTCTTCCGGCACCGCTTCGTTGACGAGGCCCCATGCGGCGGCCGTCGCCGCGTCGACGAAACGCCCGGTGACGAGCATGTCGAACGCGCGCTTCGCCGCGACGCTGCGGCTCAGCGCGACGGCCGGGGTCGAGCAGAACAGGCCGACGTTGATGCCGGACACCGCGAAGCGCGCGGTATCGGCCGCGATCGCGAGATCGCACGCGGCGACGAGCTGGCAGCCCGCGGCCGTCGCGATGCCGTGCACGCGCGCGATCACCGGCACCGGCAACGCGCGCATCGCGAGCATCACGCGGCTGCACTGCGCGAACAGCGCGCGGTAATGGTCGAGGTCGGGCTTGCCGCGCATCTCGCGCAGGTCGTGGCCCGCGCAGAACGCCTTGCCTTCGGCGGCGAGGATCACGCAGCGCACGTGCGGATCGGCCGCGAGCGATTCGAATGCGTCGTGCAGGCTCGCGAGCATCGCTTCGGACAATGCGTTGAATTGCTGCGGACGGTTCAGGCGCAGCGTGACGACGCCGTCGCGGGCTTCGCGCTGCAGGAGGGGTTCCGATGAAGCGGGATTCGAATCCATGATGGTCCCCGGATTGAGAGTGATCGCGGTGCGGTAGCGGATCAATATAGTCCAATCGGGGCGCGGCTGGAGGATGTCGGCGCCCGGGACCGACCGGCCGGTTCACGGTCCGCGCCAGTCGCCGTCGCTTCAGCGCGGCGGATACTCGCCGTCGCGCGCCGACCAGCGAAACGTTTGATGCCACTTGCCGCCGCGCTGGCGCAATTGCAAGTCGCGGAAACCGTCCGTTGATGTCGGCAGCACGTTCAGCGCGTTGCTGCCGTCCGTGATGTCGTGATCGCGCGTGCCGTCAGGATGACAGTCGCCGGCAATGTTCCGATAGAACATCTTCGGCTGCGCGAATACGACGCGCAACGTGTTGCCGTCGATCCGGAACAGGCGAACGACGCCCCGCCGCCCGCATAAGGGATCGACCAGCCTGCACGCACGCCGAACGCGGCATCGCCTGCGCGAAGCTTTTTCGATAAAGTCTTTCGCTGGGCGAACGGCAATCCGCACGCCCTGCAAACAAATCAGTGATAGCCCGGCTGCGAAAGCCAATCGACGAACCACCAAATCAGCGCGGCATCGAGCGCGAGCACACCCGCGGTCACGAAGAACGCCAGGTCCAGAGACACGTCCAGCGACTTGGGCGGCTTGTGTGCGTATTTGTCGTCGGCAGAAATCGGGCAGAGATCCACGATGTGCTGCGGCCAGCGCGGCAGGCGCCGTGTGACGTGCATGATGAACCAGCGCAACAGGCTGCCGGGCACGGTGAGCGGCGCAAGGAAGATCGCCGGACCGAGCATCGGGCCGGCCAGGAACCAGCACAGTTGCGCGCCCATGCGGAACGATTCCCGCTTGTTTTCGATCGGCAGCAGGATTTCCGGCTCGGGCAATGAATCGGGACCTTCTTCCATATAGCGCCGGAAGTATTCCCATTGCCCGCGCATGCCCTCTTCCGTGGGCCACATCACGCCCAGCCGGAAGTAGTCGTAGCTGCCGTCAGGACGTCGTACATATCCGGCCATTACCCCTTGGACGAAATCTCGCTGCAAGGCTCCGCCGCCGATCATCCCGAATGTAATGTCGCGCCAGCGGTAGCTGCTTACCCCACCCTCCCCGTTGTGGCGGAATACGTGGACCATCTGGTTCTTTCGATCCAGGCGAACCGGATAGTGCGTACAGCCAGTAAATGTCATGAATAGGATCCGACTGAACCAGATGAGGAAAGGAAGACAAAAAATAGTCGCCACCGCATTGTAAAATACCGGATCCCTGTTCCAGCCAGAAAATGTATTTAAATAAACAAATGATGAGAATGCCATTGGAACCAACATCACAACCATTGAAATAATCTCAATCGGTCCGACTTTTTGATAGGCCCAATCGACCACATCCATATAGTTTTCGTTGAACGTAATGACACCACCAAGCGTGCACGGCTCGACAGCAGTACGTCGTTTTTTCTCAAGTACAGACTGATTGAATTGCTCACTCGGCGTCCACGCTGGTTCACGCAGATATCGACCCGACATCACGATGCTGTTGTTCCGTACCAGCAGCCAAGCCATCCTGGGTTTCATCCGTTCATCCCTATCAGTGATAGCCCGGCTGCGACAGCCAATCGACGAACCACCAAATCAATGTGGCGTCGAGTGCGAGCACACCCGCGGTCACGAAGAACGCCAGGTCCAGCGACACGTCCAGCGACTTGGGCGGCTTGTGTGCGTATTTGTCGTCGGCAGAAATCGGGCAGAGATCCACGATGTGCTGCGGCCAGCGCGGCAGGCGCCGCGTGACGTGCATGATGAACCAGCGCAGCAGGCTGCCGGGCACCGTGAGCGGCGCAAGGAAGATCGCCGGACCGAGCATCGGGCCGGCCATGAACCAGCACAGTTGCGCGCCCATGCGGAACGATTCCCGCTTGTTTTCGATCGGCAGCAGGATTTCCGGCTCGGGCAATGAATCGGGGCCTTCTTCCATGTAGCGCCGGAAGTATTCCCATTGCCCGCGCATGCCCTCTTCCGTGGGCCACATCACGCCCAGCCGGAAGTAGTCGTAGCTGCCGTCAGGACGCCGTACGTATCCGGCCATTACCCCTTTCACGAAGCTGCGCTGCAAGGCCCCGCCACCGATCATCCCGAACGTAATGTCGCGCCAGCGGTAACTGCTTACCCCGTCTTCCCCGTTGTGGCGGAAAACGTGGACCATCTGATTCCTTCGGTCAAGGCGAACCGGATAGTATGTGCAACCGGTGAATGTGTTGTATAAGATCCGACTGAACCAGATAACACCCGGAAGAAATGCAACAGTAGAAAACGAATTATAGAACAATGCATTCTGATTTGATGGACCGAAAATTGTGTCGACATAGAGATAAGCCAAAAGTCCCGCTTTCAAAAAAAATACAAACACCCAGATAATTTCTGGCGGCCCAACCTTTTGGTAAGCCCAATCAACAACGTCAATATAATTTTCGTTGAACGCTACGACACTGCCGAGCGTGCAAGGTTCAGACATGGACCGTTGCCTTTGATAAAGCCGACTTTTTACGAACTGCTCACTCGGCGTCCACGCCGGCTCGCGCAAATAACGCCCCGACATCACGATACCGTTGTTCCGCACCAGAAGCCATGCAATCCAGGATTTCATCCGTTCAACGCCTTGTTAAAGTTGCCGATTTCTTCAGCCGCATTCTTGTAGTTATTTTCCTTGCCCCACAGGCACTGGCGCACCCAATCCATAGTTGGCGGATCCTTTTCAATCTCGATGATTACACTGGTGACAAGAATGACCATCGTCAACCCAAAGATGACGGGATTGAATTCAGAAAATACCGAACCGAGTCTGAAGATGAGGCTAATATCGCTAAAGATGAAGTTAATTCCGGCAGCGACTGCATAGCCACCGACAATAATTTCAGATACAGCATTAGTTACATACAGTGCGTACATGCCAGTCTGGTCTCGGCTTCTTGCTTCCACGGCGTTTCCAACATCAATTACCCCGAGCATGATCGTCCCAACCCCACCCGCCACCCCTCCCAATCCTTCCCAAATCAAAAACCCCTTTTGCCCCAATCGCGTACCCAGCCACGGACTGAGCATCGGAACCCTTCTGCCCGCCACCGCCCGCGCCCCCACCCGCACCAGATCGAGCAAGCTCCCCGCCCCCGCGCTATACAGCGCAGCGATCTTCAACGTCGCCCGCGTCCCAAGATGCTTCATCGACGCATCCGCACTCGCCGCCTGCGTGAGCCCCACCATCGCCAGCGTCAGCCCGACGCCCGCCAGCACCCCCGGATGCGCGGCCGATTCGATGACCTTGCCGACCGTACCTTCCGCGAACTTCTCGACGCCGATCACCTTGACCGTCTTGCCCAGCGCATCGCCACGCTGCGCGGGCGTGACACGACCGTTCGCCAGACTGGTTTGCGCTTCCTCGTCGAATACCAGGCTCCAGAACCGCACCTTCTCGTCCAGCGGCACGCCTTCGATCTCGAACGTGCGCAGCTGATCGGCAAGCGAGTACTGCAAATGTCCCAGCGAGATACCCCGCCCCGCTTGCGACTTGAGGATCACCTCGAGGATGGTCTGGTACAGATCGCGTCGCGTCGCCGCCACCTCCACTACGCGAATCGAATGGCCACTGCGCATGCCGAGCGTCGCGCGCAGGGCCGTCCCCGACTTTCCGCCTTTGCGCAGGATGTTCGTTGGCAGCACCCCCAGTTCCTGCAGCAGCGCGGGCAACACATCGGAACTCATGACCGTGTTGCGTTTCACGCCGAGCGCACCAATGGCCGCGCCGAGTTCCCTGATCTTGCTGGCGGCAGCCGAATAGACGACGAACAGGTTGATCCAGTCATCCGGATTGCCGAACGGCTCGCCGGAGCCGCTCGACACCTCGTCCACCGCCTGCAGCAGCGGTCGATGATTCAGGTTCAGCGCTCGCCAGAGCGGACTTTTCTCGATCGATTCGTCGAACCAATCGCTATAAACGTTCATGCAGGCGCCCAACCCGCCCGTCCCGCGGATGCACGACAACGTCATGCCCGCGAAGGCGGCGCCGCTGTTGATATCGCGCATGTCGAAATGATGGTCGAGAACGGCACGCAGCTTCGCACTGCGAAGCCATGCGGCATGCGCGATGGCCAGCGGCGTGGTGTACGCCGCATCGTGCCGCGCGGACGCCTTTTCAAAGCGCGCTTCGAAGGCTTCCCGCTGCGTACGATCGAACAGCTTCTCATACGCCCCCCAGCGCTCGGCCCGAGCCGCCTCCAGCTGGGCCTGGGTCACCTTCTCGTCGAGGATCGGTTGAGCCGCCTTGCGGTACTCCGGCACAAGCAGCCCCGTGTTGTACACGCGTTTGCCATCGCCGCCGTCGATCCATTCGACGTTTCGACGCGCCTGTCTTGCTTCGCCATAGACACTGACCTCCGCTTCCCGCTCGACACGCAGCCTGAGCGTCTCCAGGGACGAACTGAGCGCGGACTTGCGATGCCAGGTTTGATCGGGGTGGACCGGATCTTCCGCATCGTTTTGCGAAACGAAGCTGAACCAGCGCTTGTCGATATACGCCGAAATTTCCTGCAGGATCGCAACGGGATCGTCCAGCACGACGATCAGCCCCTTGTCCTTCAGCAATCGCTGCGATTCAGCCTTCAGAATGGTCGCGCGGGGCAACTGGAGCGAACCCTGCCTCGGGGCCGGAAACGGACTCCAGAAAAACAGACGCCGGCTATCCTCGTCGGACATCGCGTAATCGGCGACGACCGCATCGACGTTGGCGACGGCACTGGCATGCGGGGGCGCCTTCGCGGGCTGACCGTCGTTGTACCAGCGCTGAACATCGACGCACCGCATATGCAGCCGGCGAATCCCTTCAGACTCGTTGTCCTTGCGAACCGCAGGCGTCCACCATGCGTCGGAAAAGCCGAACCATACCTTTCCGGCAGTCTTCGGGTCGCGAATGGTGATCAGCGAGGCGCTCGCCACCTTCTGCATGTTCTGTACGCAGCCTTGATGGAAAGGCCTTGCCTCCGGGGGCATGTAACTCTCTACCGGCACCTGCGCCAGCCGCCCCTCCTGATCGACCGCGTAGGCCTCCCACGATTTGCCGACCTCGTAGTAGACGTACACATAGCCGCCTCGCAAACTTCGAACGGTGTAATGCGCGTCGGTGGTCTTGCCCAGCGCAATGGCGGGCGTCGGGTCGCCGACGGAAGACGCCGCCTTCGGTGCGGGCCGGGTGACGGGTGGCTTTCCGGGCCGGGCCATGAACGCCTTCTCCGGTGCGATGCCGTAGCGCGTCAGCAGGATCGGCAAGCCTTCTTTTTCACAATACGGACAGGGTGGAAGAGTCATGGGTGCGCGATGAGGTAATTGAATCAGACGGACGGCGAGGACAGATCCGTAGCGATACGTTGCCAGTACTTGGTGAAATCGCGCGTGGTCTGCAGCGTCGAGAAACGGGCAATGAAGCCGGAGAACCGGCGGGGCACGCCGCCGTCGGAGACGATCGTGCAAGCCGCGTCGCGATTCAGGTACTCGGTGCGTGCGAGCTGCAGCGGATGCGTGAGCACGACACGCACCTCGGTGGGCGCGCCCATCCGCTCAGTCGCGAAAACTGACACCACCGACAGCGCGGCTGCGGAATCGGTGCCGGGCACGTCGAGGAAATACGTCTGACGCCCCGATACATCTCTCAGGTTCGACACGAACCGCTTCGCATCGTCAAACAGGCTGGCCATTGTTGTTCACCCCGTGTCCAGATAGCACTGCTACGCACTGCCGTCATGGGCAGCATCGTTGCTTGCGTGCGATGCATGGATTGAGCGACAAACGATAGCCGCACGCACCCAGACTCGGGAAGCGTGGACTCCTATTATTCGAGCGGATTGTTGTATTTGGTCGAAACGTAACAGTTGTTCACGTATGCCCTGTTTTTGAGATGATTGCCATGCTATACGTCGCTCT
The DNA here is from genome assembly GCF_000833595.1 of Burkholderia sp. MSHR3999. Classification (NCBI taxonomy): domain Bacteria; kingdom Pseudomonadati; phylum Pseudomonadota; class Betaproteobacteria; order Burkholderiales; family Burkholderiaceae; genus Burkholderia; species Burkholderia sp. MSHR3999. The sequence goes on along the minus strand of NZ_JRFO01000007.1, from coordinate 954,921 downwards.
CCGCTGATGTCCGGCCATACCCACTACGACGTCCAATGAGCGCAGAATTTCAAAGCGATCAGCACACCAAAATCGCCGTAGTCTCCGATACGCATGCAAGAGCAAATTCGAATGCGATGACTTGCATAGATCCGGATTTTCTCGATTGGTGTCTGGCGGACCTGGACGAACAACTCGGCCGTCAACTTGATGCCATCCTGCACCACCCAGCATTTCAGGCACTCGAATCGACTTGGCGAGGCCTGCAGTTTCTGGTCGATCGCACCGATTTCCGTCAAAACGTCAAAATCGAAGTACTCGACGTTTCAAAGGAAGCACTCCATCAAGACTTCGAAGATGCGCCCGATATCATCCAGAGCGGCTTGTTCAGACTGACCTACGTTGGCGAATACGACATGCCTGGCGGACAGCCCATCGCCGCGATAATTTCGGCGTTTGAATTCGACCATCGCGCGCAGGACATCGCTCTATTGCGCAATATCTCGAAAGTCGCCGCGGCCGCTCACATGCCGTTTATCGGCGCGGCCTCGCCGGCCTTCTTCGACAAACCCACTATGGAGGCGGTCGCAGGCATCCGAGACCTGCCGATCTGGTTCGAGCGGGCCGAATACCTGAAATGGAAGAGCTTCCGTGAAACCGAGGATGCGCGCTACGTCGCGCTGACGATGCCGCGCTTCCTCGCCCGCTTGCCCTACGGACCCGATACGCTGTCCGTGCGCGCGTTCAATTACACCGAGAACGTGCGGGATGCCGGGCGAAGCGCATATCTGTGGACGAGCGCGGCATTCGCCTTCGCGGTCAAGCATGTTGCCGATCTGAACGGCGACGGGCAGGAAGAAATCAGTGTCGACCCAATCGTCGGCATAGCGCACAACCATCATATCGCCTACGGCTTGTCGCACACGCCATTGCTTTACCCACAAGTTGAACGCGTAGTGAAGGTAGATGTTCGACAACAGCGGCGAAATACTTCCGCCCTGAATGGTTCCAACCTCACTCCGCGTCAACCTACCCTCTTCCAGCACACCGGCGTGCAACCATTTCTTGATGAGCCGCACGACCCGCGTGTCCGCCACCCTATGCTCGATGAACCTGATCAGCCGTGCGGAGCGCAGCAACACCCATCCCGTGCCCTGCAAACAATCGGGCCGCGCTGCGGCGGCCCGGCCGCACGCGTCACCCCGCCAGCTTCTTCAACGCCTCGACCACCGCATCGCCCTTGAACGGCTTCACGATCCAGCCCTTCACGCCGGCCGCCTTGCCGCGCTCCTTCATCGCCGGGCTGCTTTCGGTCGTCAGCATCACGACGTTGACCGCCGCGTTGCCGAGCTCGCCGCGAATCTTCTCGACCATCGTCAGGCCGTCCATGTTCGGCATGTTGACGTCGCTGATCACGAGCCGGATGCCGGGCGTCGTCTTCAGCTTCGCGAGCCCGTCCTTGCCGTCGACCGCCGTCGCGACGTCCAGCCCGTGATTGCGCAGGAAGCCCGCGACTTCGTCGCGCACCGTGCCCGAATCGTCAACCACCAGAATCTTTGCCATGCGTCATTCCCCTTTTCTTCTTGCTGAACTTGCCTGAAAACTTCAAAACAATTCGAGTTCGCCCGATTCGACCATCGGCCCGACGTCCTGCACCACTTCGCGGAAATCCTCCGGCGACCAGCTCAGGCTGAACACGAAGCGCTGGTCGATACAGACCGCCTGCCCCGACGCCGGATCGGTCATCCGGTACTTGAAGCAGAGCTGCGGACAATCGCCGCCGAACGAGATGAACTTCTGCTTGTGATTGACGATCAGCGGCACCTGCACCGTATGACGCGCGAGCGCTTCCGCATCGCCGAGGTAGCGGTCCTTGAACGCGCCCCACACGAGATTGGTGAGCTCGCCGAGCGCGCCGTTCACGTCGCGGAAGTCCGGCGCACGGCCGTCGGCGCGCACGCCGCCGAGCATGTCGAGCAGCGGCTGCTCGCTCGTCTGCAGCAGCATGTAGCCGCGGCACCACGCACTTTCGAGGGCGATCAGGCTGAACACCTCGCCGAAGATGATCCGGTCGCGCACGATGCACGGCGTGTCGCGGCTGATCGTCATGCCGGGAAACATGCTGTCGAGCCGCGCCTCGGTGATCTCCGAGATGCCGCGCACGAGTGCGTTCGGATAATCGATGCTGAAGATGTATTCGTCGATCACGCGCCGCAGCGGCGTCATGTCGTCGGCGACGTAGGTCGCGCACGCGACGCGCGCGAGCGCGTCCGGCAGGCCGTCGCGCGACGCCTGCGCGTCGCGGCGCAGGATGATCGGCAGCTCGGGGCGCAGCGCGTCGATCTGCGTCGCGACGATCGCGCTCTCGGCCGACGAGCCGCCGTAATCCTCGGCGAGCAGGATCGCGCCGAGATCGATGTTCGAGCGCAGCACCTTCAGCAGCCGGTTGCGGCGCACCGTGAGGCCGATCAGGTTGTGGTCGTCGCAGAAGCGCTTGATCGCGTCGGCGTGCGCGCGGCTGTCGTCGAGCACGAGCACCTTGCTGACGGGTTTGCCTTCGGTCATGGCGCGGGTTCCTTGGGTTCGGGTTCCGGAACGGTCCGGTCAAAACAGTTCGAGCTCGCCGCCGGCATCCACCGCCGCCATTGCCGGCGCATGGAAATCGACCGGCGCGTTCGCGCAGATGCACAGCGTCGCGCGAATCCGCACGCCGTCGCCGAGCGTCACGTCGAACGCGGCGACATGGCCGGGCGCCAGCGCGGTGAAATACTCGATGCTCGCGTCGCTCAACAGGTAAGGCGTCGACATGCCGAGATCCGGGAAATGGACGGTCAGCGCCTGGTTCATCGCGCCGCAGCAGAGGTTCGCGACTTCCATGAAAGCCTCCTGCAGCGACGGCTGCGCACCGCCCGCCTCCGCGCCGCCCGCGTAATAGCGCCGCGTCGCGTCATCGTCGTTGAAACGCAGCGCGAGCAGCAGGCGGAAATGCAGCGCCGAGATCGTCAGCACCGCGACCTGCGCGGCCGGCTTCGCGCGCGACCGGCGTTCGCGCGGCGGCTCGTCCGCCGCCGGCGCGATGTCGCATGCGCCGCCGCCAGTCGCGAGCCGCGTGCGCGCCGCGTCGAAGAAAATCCGTTCGAAGCTCGCCTTCGCCTGCGCGCTGATCACGCCGCCGCTCCTTCCAGCCGCGCATTCAGTTGCCCGGCCAGCGTCTCGACGCTCGCGAGCGCGGCGGTGATCATCTTGCCGCCCGCCTGGATGTCCTGGAACGTCGCCGCGGTCACGAGGTCGTTGCGGTTCAGGCTGTCGCGATAGCTGTTCGACAGCTCCTGCGAGCGCGCGGCAAGCCCGCGCACCTCGCTCGCGACGATCGAGAACCCGCGGCCGGCCGTGCCGGCGCGCGCCGCCTCGATCGACGCGTTCAGCGACACGATCGACACGTGCGCGACGATCGCGGACAGCTCCAGGTTCTTCGCGCGCATGTCCTGGTTCTGCGCGGTCAGCGAGATCATCTGCTCGTGCCAGCGCTCGAACGTGCCGGCGAGCCCGCGCAGGCGCGCGGCCTCGTGCGCGATCCGCGCCGCGTGCTGCGACAGCGCGTCCCGCTCCGCCGACAGCGCCTGGCGTGCATCGCGCTGCGCCTCCGCGTCGGCCGTCTGCCGTGCGAGCGCGTCGGCCAGCTCCGCTTCCTTCCGCGCCCATGCATCGGCCCGCGCCGCATGCGCGGCCGCCGCCTCGCCGGCGCGCGCCTGTGCCTGCGCGAGCGCGTCGCGCAATGCATCCGCGTCGGCAGCCAGCCGCGCGACGAGCCGCGCGCGATGCACGCGAAACACGACCGCCGCGACGATCGCGGCGACGATGGCGCCCGCCAGCACGGCGCCGATATGCGTCAATGCCTGCACGATCACTCCGTCGCGTTGGCGTCCGCGAAGCCGGCGCGCGCGTGGTCCTGCGTCACGCCGGCGCCCTCCACCGCGAACGCGGCCGGCAGCGACACGATCGTGCGGAACGCGCGATAGGCGGCCCCGCGCCGGTCGTCGGCGAAGCGCAGCGCGATATCGCCGCCCTCGCGCTTCAGGAAGCTGCGCACCGCGTCCATGCCGACACCGCGCCCCGACACCTCGGTCACCTCGCGCGCCGTCGAGAAGCCCGGCCGGAAAATCAGCTCGGCAACCACTTCGTCGCCGAGCATGCGCGCGTTGTCCGCATCGATCCAGCCGCGCTCGCGCGCGATGCCGCGAATCCGGTCGAGCGCGAGGCCACGGCCATCGTCGCCCAGCGTGAACTGCAGCATCCCGTCGGCGACGTCGACCGCGATGTCGATCGTGCCGGCCGCCGGCTTGCCAGCCGCACGACGCTCGTCCGACGACTCGATGCCGTGGTCGATCGCGTTGCGCAGCAGGTGCATGAACACGTTCTTCAGCGTGCCGCCGATCTCGCTGCGCACGCGATAGCCGTGACTGTCGATCCGCACGACGGGCGACGCCTTGCCGAGCTCCGCCGCCAGCGACGGCAGGGATTCCAGCACGCCGCCGAGCACATCGCCGACGCTCTCGGTGCCGAGCTGGCTCAGCATGCGGCGCACCGCATCGCGCGCGGCGCGCCAGTCGGCGGCGTTAGCGGGATCGACGCCGTCGAGCACGCGCAGGCTCTCGCTGATGTGCGCGCGCTCGACCATCAGGTAGTGTTCGCTCGCGTGCTGCGCCGGCTCGCCGCTGCGGCCGAGCGTGACCGCGTTGATCGTCGCGTAATGCTCGACCGCATCGCGCACGCGCGCGAGATCGTCCATCAGCGCATCGCGGTTCCACTCGGGGCCCGCGTCCGCGCGACGCAGCGTGTCGTAGGCCTGCTCCGCCTCGTGGACGATGTTCGTCAGGTGCTGCAGGCTGTACGTGCGCGCGTTGCCCTTGATCGTGTGCATGTTGCGGAACAGCGCCGCGACGATCGAGTGATCCGCGCGCTCGTGCTGGCGGATCATCCGTTCGTTCTCGCTGAGGAAGCCCTTCGCGCTGTTCACGAACTGGTGGAACTTGTCCTGGCTGATCGACAGGATCTCGCCGATCATCTCCAGGCGGCGCTGCTGCTCGCCGGCCTGCGCGGTCAGCTCGCGCAGCTCGGTCACGTCGCGCACGCACAGCATCAGGCGCACGATCGTGTCGGTCTCGTCGGTGATCGCCGACCAGCTCAGGTCGAGCCACTTGTCGCGGCCGTCCGGCATGCGCTTCGCGACTTCGTTGACGAGCAGGTGCTCGTTGAATGCGAAGTTCATGCTGTCCTCGCCGAGGCACGCATGCACGGCCGCCTCGACCTGCGAGCGCGCGTCCGAGCCGAGGTTCGAATCGTCGAACACGAGCGCCATCAGGTCGCGGCCCGCAATGTCCTGCGTCTCGAAGATCGTCTCGAGGTACGCCGAGTATTCGGCATGCACGACGCCGCCGTCGACGACGGTCAGGATGCCCTGCTGCATGTTCTGCAGCATCGCCTGGATGTCGGCGGTCTTCTGCTTGAGCTGCGCGGAATTCTCCTGGATCTTCTCGATCATCCCGTTGAACGCGACGATCGAGTGGCCGATCTCGTCCATCCGGCCGACCGGCACGCGGCGCGTGAAGTCCTGGCTCGTCGCGATCTCGCTCATCATCGTCTGCATCCGGCTGAGCGGGCGCGTGATCTGGCGGTACAGCACGAAGCCGAGCGCGGTCAGCAGCACGATCACCGTGCCGGCCACGCCGGCGATCGCGGTGGCCGTCGTCGCCAGCATCCCGTTCAGCGCGCTGATCGCGTCGTCCTTCTGGCGGTTCTTCTCGACGCGCAGCGTCTCGACGATGCCTTCGAGCTCGTCGCGATACTGCGCGACGTTCGCGAACAGGTAGGCCTGCGCCATCTCGGCCTTGCCGTCGGCCTTCATCTTCACGGTGTCGTCGATCGCCGCGAAATAGTTGGCGGCGCTGTCCTTCGCCTGCGCGACGAGGCCTTCCTGCGCATGGCTCGCGGCCGACTTCGCCTGCACGTCGAGCGCCGCGCGCAGCGCCGCCTCCTTCACCTTCAGCTCGTCGCGCGCCTGTGCGGCGGTGCTGGCGTCCGGCGCGTAGATCAGCGTCATCGTCGCGATCTGTATGTTCTTCACGTCGGACACGACGTCCGCCGACGCGAGCGCGCTCGGCACGATGCCCTGCGTCACCTGCCGGACCTCGGACGCGCTCTTGCGCGTCTGGTAGACGGCATAGGCGCCGATCGCCGACAACGCGAGAAAGGTCAGGACGACAAGCAACGTGATGCGATGACGAATGGTCATGTGTACAGCTCCCCGTAGCGATCCGGCTTCAAACGCTCGTGCGTTCTGTTGATTGAATGGCCGAGCGCCGAATTATCGAGGATGATTTATGACCGTCGGATGACCATGCGCAAATCGATTCGCGCGTAAATTGAAATGATTAATTTCAGGACGAAAATCCTAAAGTTCCTTTGCGGCTTGCCGTTAACGCACGGTTGCACTTGCTCGGAAACTGCCGGAATCACCAGCCGGCGAGGCTTTGCGCCTGCCTTTCACGCGACGCGAATTATCGACCGCGAGATTGCATGACGGGATATTCATGGCGATCAGAAAAACGTTTGCGAATGATCGCCATTTAATTTATCGAACGAATCACGGCATGGAATAAGCGCATCGCCGGATTGCTTTTCCGAATCATTTTGACGAATCGAGGAAATGCCCCGCCGCGCATTTCGCGCTCGCCTGCGCGCGACGGCAGCCCGTGCAGGCTGCCGTCTCCCCTTTCGTTGCGAAATCAGGCCTGATTCACCCGATCGGCCACGGACCGATGCATCGTCGCCGCCTCGCGCACCGAGCCGCGCTTCGCCAGACGCCAGCCGACCGTCAGCGCGAGCGCGACGACCGGAATCATCGCGATCGTCCAGGTGCCGCCCGGATAGTCGAACGCCATCAGCACCAGCACCGCGAGCAGGAACGCGAGCGTGAGCCAGGACGTGAACGGCGCGCCGGGCATCCGGAACGGCACGTCGCGCAGCTCGCCGCGCCGGACCTTGCGGCGGAACAGGATCTGGCACATCACGATGAAGCCCCACGTCGCAATGATGCCGAGCGACGCCATGTTCAGCACGATCTCGAACGCCTGCGCCGGCACGATGTAGTTCAGCGGCACGCCGATCGCGTTGATCGCGACCGTAAACAGGATGCCGCCGTAAGGCACGCCGCGCGCGCTCATCCGGGAAACGAACCGGGGCGCGGAGCCGCCCATCGCCATCGCGCGCAGCACGCGCCCCATCGAATAGAGCCCGGAGTTCAGGCTCGACATCGCGGCCGTGAGCACTACGACGTTCATCACGGTGCTGACGTAAGGCACGCCGAGCTTGCCGAAGAAGGTCACGAACGGGCTTTCGTGCGCACTGTAGGCGGACCACGGCAGCAGCGTGACCAGCAGCACGACCGAGCCCACGTAGAACAGCGCGATGCGCCACATCACGCTGTTGATCGCCTTCGGCAGCACCTTGCGCGCATCGGCGGTCTCGCCCGCCGCGACCCCGACGAGCTCGATGCTCGCGTACGCGAACACGACGCCCTGCACGATCAGCACCGCCGGCAGGAGCCCGTGCGGAAAGATTCCGCCGCCGTCCGCGATCAGGTGGAGGCCCGGCAGGTGTCCGTCGAGCGGCCGGCCGCTGGCCAGGAACAGGCTCCCGACCAGCAGAAACACGCCCAGCGCGCCGACCTTGACGAGCGAGAACCAGAACTCCATCTCGCCGAACATCTTCACGCCGATCATGTTCACCGTCGACACGATCGCGAGCGCGCCGAGCGCGAACACCCATTGCGGCACGTCCGAGAACACCGCCCAGTACTTCATGTAGATCGCGACCGCCGTGATGTCGACGATGCCGGTGGTCGCCCAGTTCAGGTAGTACATCCAGCCCGCGACGAACGACGCCCGCTCGCCCATGAATTCCCGCGCATAGGACACGAAGCTGCCGCTGGTCGGGCGATGCATCACGAGCTCGCCGAGCGCGCGCATGATCAGGAATGCAAAGATCCCGCAGACGAGATAGACGAGCGCCAGCGCGGGCCCCGCGTGCTGCAGGCGGCCGCCGGCGCCGAGGAACAGCCCGGTCCCGATCGCGCCGCCCATCGCGATCATCTGCACGTGCCTGGGCTTCAGCTGCTTCGCATAGCCGGTTTCGTGCGACGCGAACAGCGCATCCCGGTCGGCATGATGGGAGGCGGCGCCGCCGGCCGTGTCAGCCGGGCGCTCGCTGGCATGTTTCATGATGTGTCTCCGATGTAATTGGAATTGAATGGACAACGCGCAGCCGCAGCGCGCGAACGACGGCCCGGCGGCTGCTGCGGTAACGGGGTCGCCGCGCTCAGTAGACGCGGGGCTGGATCAGCGCGTCGGGCCGCAGCGCCTCGTCGAGCTGCGCCTCGGTCATCAGCTGGCGGCCGAGCACGACTTCGCGGATGGTCTTGCCGCTCGCGTGCGCGTCGGCGGCCACGGACGTCGCGCGCTTGTAGCCAAGGTACGGATTGAGCGCGGTCGCGAGCGCCACCGAGCGCTCCAAGGTTTCGCGCAGCCGCTCGGGGTTCGCGGTGATGCCCTTCACGCACTTGTCGGCGAGCGTCATGCAGGCCGCCGTCAGGTGGCTGAAGCTGCGGAACAGCGCGCTCGCGATCACCGGCTCGAACGCGTTGAGCTGAAGCTGGCCGGCTTCGGCGGCGAAGGTCACCGTCAGGTCGTTGCCGAACACTTCGAACGCCACCTGGTTGACGACTTCCGGGATGACCGGATTCACCTTGCCGGGCATGATCGACGAGCCGGCCTGCATCGGCGGCAGGTTGATCTCGCCGAACCCGGCGCGCGGCCCGCTCGACAGCAGCCGCAGGTCGTTGCAGGTCTTCGACAGCTTGACCGCGATCCGCTTGAGCACGCCGGAGATCTGCACGAACGCGCCGCAATCCTGCGTCGCCTCGATGAGGTTCGGCGCGGTGCTCAGGTCGACGCCGGTGATGCGCCGCAGCGCCGCGAGCGCCTTGGCCGCATACTCCGGATGCGCGGTGATCCCGGTGCCGATCGCCGTCGCGCCGAGATTGATCTCGCGAATCAGCGCGCCCGCCTCCTGCAGGCGCGCGATGTCCTCCGTCAGCATCACCGCATAGGTGGAGAACTCCTGGCCGAGCGTCATCGGCACGGCATCCTGCAGCTGCGTGCGCCCGAGCTTCAGCAGCCCGGCGAATGCGTGGGCCTTCTCGTCGAACGCGTCGCGCAGGTGCACCATCGCCTCGAGCAGATGCTCGATCGCGAAACACGTCGCGATCCGCAGCGCGGTCGGATAGACGTCGTTCGTGCTCTGCGCGAGATTGACGTGCTCGTTCGGGTGCAGATAGTCATACTCGCCGCGCGCATGCCCCATGATTTCCAGCGCCCGGTTGCAGATCACCTCGTTCGCATTCATGTTGGTGGACGTGCCCGCGCCGCCCTGGATGATGTCGACGACGAACTGGTCGTGCAGGTGGCCTTCGCGGATCTCGACGCACGCCGCGGCGATCGCGTCGCGGTACGCCTGCGGCAGCAGCCCGAGTTCGCAGTTGGCGTCGGCGGCCGCTTCCTTCACGGCCGCCAGCGCGATGATCAGGTAGGGAAACGACGCGATGCTGCGGCCGGAAATGTCGAAGTTCTCTTTCGCGCGAAGCGTGTGGATACCGTAGTAGGCGTCCGCCGGTACATTTCGTTTACCTAAAAGATCGGTTTCGACGCGGAAGTCGATGCCTGCCATCGTGTCTCTCCAGTTTGGTCTCGCCGGCGGACGCCGGCATCGAAAAGGCCCTCGGTTCATGCGCCGCGAAGCCGAACCGGTCTTCGCCGGCCTGCCGCCCGCGCGACGCGTTCGCATTCTATGTCTTTGCAAAAAAATACTCATTTCGTTATTATCGAATTCGGTTTTGCGTCACATGCAATAGCGAGGCAGGCATGAAGAAGGGGCCAAGAGAGGCTGGCGTCGATCACCTCGGCGCGATGCGCGCATTCGTGCGGGTGGTCGAAACAGGGAGTTTTTCCGCGGTTGCGAAAGAGATGCGCGTGTCGACGTCCACCGTCGCGCGCAAGGTGTCGGCGATCGAAGAGGCGCTCGGCGTGCCGCTGCTGCACCGCTCCACGCACAGCGTGACGCTGACGGAAGCCGGCAGCATCTATCACGAACGGGCCGTCACGCTGATCGCGGATCTCGACGACACGCTGCGCGTCGTCGCCGAGCTGAATGCGCGGCCGAGCGGCCCGCTCAAGCTCACCGCGCCGGTTGCGTTCGGCCGGCGCCATCTCGCGCCGCTGATCGCGCCGTTTCTCGCGCAGTACCCGACGATCCAGCTCGATGTGCGGCTGACCGACAACCACAACGACCTGGTCGCCGGCGGCTTCGACCTCGACATCCACGAAGGCGAGAACTACCTCGACAACCTGGTCGTGCAGCGGCTGTCGCGCAACGACAGCATCCTGTGCGCGTCGCCCGCCTATCTCGATCGCTGCGGGCGTCCGGCCGAGCCGCACGAACTGGCGAGCCACAATTGCCTGCGCTACGTCCACCCGGAAGGCGACCCGCGCTGGGAGCTGGTCGGCGCAGACGCGCGGCACAGCATCCTGCCGGCGGGGAACCTGGTCTCGGACCACTCGGAGCTGCTGCTCGACGCCACCCGTGCCGGGCTCGGCATCGCGGAGTTCGAGATCTGGCTGGTGCGGGATCTGCTGGCGAGCGGCCAGCTCGAGGTCGTGCTGCCCCGCTATCGGCTGCAGAACAAGCTGACCGGCGACTTCATCTACATGGCGTATCTGGCCAACCGGCGCAGCTCGGCGAAATTGCGGGTGCTGCGCGAATTCCTGGCGGAACGACTGGCCCACGTCGGCGAGCTTGCCGAAGCGCAGATGCAGAAGATCCGCGGCGCACGGCGCTGAGCGCCGTCGCCGGGGCCCTGCCGGTCAGGCCGCCTGCAGTTCGAACGGGAACGCCGCGTGACCGGTCTCGACGCCCTGCGTATTCAGCATCGGCGGCCGATGGAACGCCGCCAGTTGCTCGCGCTGCGCCGCCGTGCCGATCTGCAGCCGCTCCAGGAGCTCGCTGACGAGCATGTACAGCACGTCGATGTTGCCGTCCTCGATCTTGACCGAGATGCCGAGCGCGCCGTCGGCGCCGAGCCGGCGCGTCTCGCCGGACGCGCGCACGCCGAGCCCGTAGCACGCATCCGCGCCGAGCTTGCCGACGACGCTGCCGCCGAACGCCCGCATCAGCACGGTGCAATAACGGCCGTCGCCGGCGACCATCTCGGGATGGCGCGTCATCGCGTGGTGAATCCGCGCCAGCGCGCCGATGCGCGCGTCGTGCGCATTCCCGGCTTCCACGGCGTCCGCGGCATGCGCGAGGCCCGCGTAGATGCGGGCCAGGCGATCGAGCGGAAACGCCGGCGTGGGCAGGTTGCAGCCGTCGATCGCCCACTCGACCTCGTCGTCGCGCAGCCCGCATGCTTCGGCGACGGCGCGCTTCACCCGCACCTGCATCGGATGGTCGGGCAGATGGTAGTCCGCGATCGCCGCGCCGATCGCCTGCGCGCCGGCCAGCATGCCGACATGCTTGCCCGAGCAGTTGCTGCACACCCCGGTTGGGGTGTAGTCGCGCCTGATCCAGGAGCGCAGCACCGCGTCGGACAGCGGCGCGTGCCCGCCGCACCGCAGGTCCGATTCCTGCGCGTGCACCTTGACCAGCATCGCGCGGGTTCGCTCGACGTGCCGGTCCTCGCTGCTGTGCGACGCGCACATCAGCGCCAGGTCCGCTTCGTCGAAGCCGAACCGGTCGGGGCCGCCCGTCTCGAGCACGGACAACGCCTGCGCCGGCTTGGCCGCCGAGCGCGCGAGCGTCATCCGGAACGGGTCGCCCAGCCGATACAGCAGCCTGCCGTGCGCATCCACCACCGCGACGTGCGCCGCGTGCGTGTTCTCGATCGCCTTTCCACGGTACGTGACTACCGCCGCGCCGTTCGTATCCATCCTGTCTCCATTTCTCACGGCCGCGTGACCGGGCCTCGTCAAATCGAGGCGAAAGTGTATCGAGTCCCCTCCGCGCCGGGCGAAGGCGCGGATGGAAAGTGGTGTTGCGCCCGGTGCAAAGACGCTCGCTATCGTGCACGAGCGCGTCAACCGCTTCAGTACAAAAACCAATCGACTGTTTACATATTTGGCGACAATCCCTAGAATCGCGGACGCAAATGCGAATCATACGCATTACGATTGACGTGCAGGACTGCCCCGGACCGCGTCCGCCGCCTGCACGCCGCCGATCACCGATACTTCCGCTGCCTCTCCTATGCCTGCCCAGTTCAACACGCGACCGCGAGCCCTCGTGTCCGCGCTGTATTGCTCCGTTTTCCTGACGCCGCTTCTCGCCACCGCGCAAACCGCGCCCGCCGCCAACGCCGCCGCCAACGCCGCCGCCGATTCCGCCGCCACGTTGCCGGCGATCGCGGTCCAGTCGTCCGCGCTGTCGGACATGCAGGTGAAGCGCTCGCCGTCCTACAAGTTCACCGCGCCGCTGCTCGACACGCCGCGCTCGGTCACGGTGATCCCCGAGCAGCTGATCAAGGAGAAGAACGTGACGACGTTCGCCGACGCGCTGCGCTCGGTGCCCGGCATCACGTTCCTCGGCGGCGACGCGGCCGCGAACCCGTCAGCCGACCGCCCCGTGATCCGCGGCTTCGAATCGCGCAACTCGATCTTCGTCGACGGGATGCGCGACTCGGGGCTGCAGAACCGCGAGACGTTCGCGGTCGAGCAGATCAGCGTGATCAAGGGTCCGGATTCCGTCTACGCGGGCCGCGGCTCGGTCGGCGGCAGCATCGACATCGTCACGAAGACGCCGAAGAACGACGATTTCATCAACAGCAGCATCGGCTTCGGCACCGACGGCTACAAGCGCGCGACGATCGACGCGAACCGCAAGCTCAACGACACGACCGCGGTGCGCCTGAACGTGATGGGCCACGACGCGAACCAGGCCGGCCGCAACGACGTGTACAACAAGCGCTGGGGCGTCGCGCCGTCGATCGTGTTCGGGCTGAACACGCCGACCACGGTCACGCTCAGCTACTACCACATGAATTCGTACGACATGCCGGACTTCAGCGCGCCGTTCCGCACGTCGGGCGGCACGCCGGTGCAGACCGATCGCGGCCGGTTCTTCGGGCTGAACACGCGCGACTATCGCTACGGGCAGACCGACACCGGCGAAATCCGCGTCGAGCATCGCATCGACGACAACTGGAAGCTGAAGAACACGACGATGTTCGGGCGCACGACGCTCGACTTCGTCGCGACCAATCCGCAGATCCTCGCGTCGAATCCGAACCTGCTCGGCCTGCAGGCGAAGAGCGGCAAGTACGCGACCAACGGCTTCGCGAACCAGACCGAAGTCACCGGCCGCGCGAGCCTGTTCGGCATGCAGCACACGCTGACGGCCGGCGTCGAGTTCGGCCAGGAACAGAACCGCTACGAGGGCTATCTGGTCACCGACGCGGCCGGCAACAACATCCGCATGGGCGGCCCGTGCTCGGTTGCCGGCAACTGCACGCCGCTCGCGGGCGGCTGGAACCCGAACATGCCGTGGACCGGCAGCATCGTGCTGAACGGCGACAAGGCCTTCCCCGGCGCGACGACGAACACGCGCACGACCACCGCGTCCGCGTACGTGTTCGACACCGTGAAGCTGTCCGAGCGGTGGCGCTTCAACGCCGGCCTGCGCTTCGACCGCTACGACATCACCGCGAAGCAGGCCGGCGCGGCAGACCTGTCGAACACGTCGAACCTGTTCAGCTACCAGTTCGGCCTCGTGTTCAAGCCGGTGCAGACCGTGAGCCTGTATGCGTCGTACGGCACGTCGTCGAACCCGCCGGGCGCGAACGGCGGCCTCGGCGGCGGCACCGACCAGATCACCGCGGCCAACCGCGACCTGTCGCCGGAGCGCTCGCGCAACATCGAGATCGGCGCGAAGTGGGACGTGCTCCACGAGCAATTGTCGCTGACGTCCGCGCTGTTCCAGACCGAGAAGACCAACGCGCGCGTGAGCGACGGGCTCGGCCACACGATCAATGCCGGCACGCAGCGCGTGCGCGGCGTCGAGCTCGGCTTCGCGGGCAACCTGACGCCCAAGTGGCACATGTTCGGCGGCTACACGTACATGAACGCGGTCACGACCGATGCGGGCCCCGGCAGCCCCGGCGCGTCGGGCCTGCCGATGGTGATGGTGCCGAAGCACAACTTCACGCTGTGGACGAGCTATGACGTGATGCCGAAGCTGACGCTCGGCGCGGGCGCGACGGTGATGAGCAAGACCTACGCGTCGGTGACGCCGACGGTCAGGAAGTGGACGCCCGGCTACGCGCGCTTCGACGCGGCCGCCACGTGGCGCGTGAACAAGACGATGGACGTCCAGCTGAACGTGCAGAACCTGTTCGACAAGAAGTACTACGCGAGCGCGTATCCGATCTACGCGACGTGGGCCCCGGGACGCTCGGCGATGGTGACGCTGAACTTCTATCAGTGATGCCGGCGGGCGTCGCGATGCCGGAGCCTTGCGCGTCACGCCTCCAGCGCAAGCGTCGCGAACGTCGCGAGCCAGTGCTCGCCCATGTAGTCGCCGGCAACATGCGCGAGCGCGCTGTCCAGGTGCAGGTCGGCCGCGTCGAGCAGGCGCGCGCGGCGCGTATCGCCGTCCGGCAGCGCGTTCGCGAGCGCGCGCTGGCACCACGCGCGGCTCAGGTTCAAGCCGTCGAGATGCGCGATCTTGCCGTCGCTGCGGTCGCTCACCGTCGCCGGCAAAAACAGCGTCGCCGGCTCGCCGCGCGCGAGATCGGGCAGGAAGCGCGCGAACCAGGCATCGAATTCGGCCGGCGCGAGCACCCGCCGCATCAGCTCCGCCTCCATCAGCGCAGGCGACAGGAAATCGTCGCCCGACGGCTCCCACGCCTGGCACGCGGCGTCGTTCAGGTGCCAGCGCTTCGCGGTATCGGCGATCAGCGCCGCAAGCCCGTCGCGCCGCGTGTCGCGCGAGAACTCGAGCGCCAGCGCCAGCGCGAACGCGGTGTTGAAATGCGTGCCGACGCGCACCGGATAGGTCGCCTTCGGCAGGAACACCTCGAAGCGCGCGACGAACGCGTCGGTCAGCGGCGCGAACGCCTTCGCCCAGCGCGCGGCCTGCGGCAGCGCGCCCGTCAGCGCGAGCCGCTCGAGCTGCGCGGCAAGTGCGAGCAGCCACGCCCAGCCGTACGGCCGCTCAAAGCCGCCGTTATGCGGCAGCGCGAGATACGCGCGCTCGCCCGCGACGTGCGCGTCGGTGAAATGCGCGTCGACGACGGCGACGATGCGCTCCGCCTCCGGCAGCGTCGGGTAGCGTTCGAGCAGATGCAGCACGAGCCAGTAGCCGTGCACGCACGAATGCCAGTCGTAGCTGCCGTAGAAGATCGGATGCAGCGCGCGCGGCCCCTGCACGTCCTGCGGGCCGGCAAGTGAATGCGTGAGCCGGTTCGGGTATTCGCGCGTCAGGTGCGCGAGCGCGAGCGACGCGAATTTCGACGCGATGTCGGGCGTGAGTCGTGCAGTCATGGTCCTCTCGTCGGTTCGTCGATAACGGAAACGGACGCGGGCATCCGTAGCACGTCGGCGCGCGATGTCGAAGCTCGCGGGCATTTGCGTCGCCAGCGTACCGCAGAAGCCGCCCGCCGCGCATTCGTCCGACGATTCGCCACGCGCCGGCGGCCGTCCGGAAACGCCGCTCCCGCCCCGCCGGGCGGGGCGCCCGCATGGCGGAGCCCCCATGCAGCAACTACACTGGAAAACATCCGCAGCACTCGGGAGAGCCGCCATGATTGACGTATACGAGACCATCGGCAGCCGCGCGTTCTCCGCCCATCTGGCGAAGGACGGCATGGTGACGCTGATGGAACAGCGCCATGAAGTCGACCGCGTGACGCTCGCCACCGCCTATGCCGCGCTCGTCGAGGACGTCGAGCAGGAAGACGACCTGCGCGACGCGACCGTCGAAGGAATGATGCGGGCGCTGATCCAGGGGTACGCGCGCAGCCATTGACGGCCGACGCTGGTTGCGCACGCTAGCGCCGCTCGCAGAAGCGACGCAGCACGAAATGAAGCGGCACCGCCACGACCATCACGATCAGCGCGGCCTCATCGGATGACGTGGCGTCCGCCCAGCCGTCCGCCGTGCGATCGGAGTCGAACAGGCCAACCAGGATCACCACGAGCCCGCCGAGCGCGCCCGCGACCAGGAACGCGACGGCGAACGGGCCCCAGTCGCCGTTCATCGCGTCGTCACGTCCCTTTCCATAGCCCCGCCGATTCGGCAGCCACTCCCGATCGAATGCGATGTCGCATCGCCTGCCGATCGGAATTCAGGCGGCAAATGTTCACCGACGCGCACGCTGCTTTCATTGCAATCGTCTTACTGGGCAAGCCCGCCACACATGCGCGCTGCGCCGGCCGACGCCTGCGCATAAAACCCGCACGTTCTTGCCGATCGAATTACGACAATCGTCCGAACAATCACCTATCTTTAATGGCATGAAAAAGCGCGATGCAATGCGCGGAAAATTCGATTGCGATCGGACGCCCCGCATGACAGCATGCGGGCGCCCTACGACCGACCATCCTCCGGGAGACACCCCATGGCCACTGCGACGCCCCGTGCCGGCATCCCCCTGCTGCCCGCCCCGTTGCGCGGCGGACGGTTCACGCTCGGCACGCGCATCGTGCTCAGCTTCGGCACGATTTTCGTGCTGATGCTCGTCATGGCCGCGATTTCATACAGCCGTTTGAAGGCCATCGACGACGAGGCCGACAGCCTCAAGCGGGATTCGGTGCCGGGCCTGTTCCTGTCGACGTCGCTGCGCGCCGCCGCCAATGAAAGCTACGTCATCCTGCAGCGGGCGATCTTCGTCGATCCGGACGCTGACGCCGCGAAGCGCGACCTCGACCGGATGCCGGACGCGCTGCGGCATTTCGATCAGGCGTCGACGCGATATGAAGCCACGCTGTTCCGCGACGAAGACAAGGCGCGGTTCCGCGAATTCCGGGCCGCATACGACGCGTACCTACTGCTCGCGAACGAGCTGACCCGCACGGCGGCGGGCGACCGCGCGACCGCGCGGGCCGGCTTCGCGCGCCTGAGCGCGGCGTGGGACCGCGTGATCCACGCCGCGGACACGCTGGTCGACGAAAACCGTGCCCAGGCGGATGATTCGGCGCAACTGATCCACGAGTCGGTGACCGGCGCGGAGGTCACCGTCGCGACCGCGCTGAGCGTCGTGCTGCTGGCCGCGCTCGCGCTCGGCTACGCGCTGTATCGCGCGATCACCGGGCCGATGGCGCACCTCGTCGAAGTGCACGACGCGATGCGCACCGGCAACCTGACCCGGCGGCTCGACCTGCGCCGCCAGGACGAATTCGGCACGTTGCAGGACGGCTTCAACCGGATGAGCGACGAGCTCGCGAACCTCGTTGCGCAGGCGCAGCAATCGTCGCTGCAGGTCACGACGTCGGTCGCCGAGATCGCGGCGACGTCGAAGGAGCAGCAGGCCACCGCGAACGAGACGGCCGCGACGACGACCGAGATCGGCGCGACCTCCCGCGAAATCCTCGCGACGTCGCGCGACCTGCTGCATACGATGAACGAGGTGTCGTCGGTCGCCGAGCAGTCGGCGGCGCTCGCCGGCGCGAGCCAGAGCGGCCTCGCGCACATGGAGGAAATGATGCGCAGCGTGATGGAGGCGGCCGGCTCGGTGAACGCGAAGCTCGCGATCCTCAACGAGAAGGCGGTCAACATCAACCAGGTCGTCGCGACCATCACGAAGGTCGCGGACCAGACCAACCTGCTGTCGCTGAACGCGGCGATCGAGGCCGAGAAGGCCGGCGAATACGGCCGCGGCTTCGCGGTCGTGGCGACCGAGATCCGCCGCCTCGCGGACCAGACGGCGGTGGCGACCGACGATATCGAGCAGACGGTGAAGGAGATCCAGTCGGCCGTGTCGGCCGGCGTAATGGGGATGGACCGCTTCTCCGAGGAAGTGCGGCGCGGGATGCGCGACATCCAGCAGGTCGGCGGGCAGCTGTCGCAGATCATCCACGAGGCGCAGGCGCTCGCACCGCGCTTCCAGATGGTCAACGAAGGGATGCAGACACAGGCGAGCGGCGCCGAGCAGATTACGCAGGCGCTGTCGCAGCTCTCGGAAGCCGCGCAGCAGACGGCCGAATCGCTGCGCCAGTCGTCGCAGGCGATCGACGACCTGACGCTGGTCGCGAACCAGCTGCGCACCGGCGTGTCGCGCTTCAAGATCGACGGCTGACGCGCCGAACGACGCGATGCTCTTCCTTCTTTTCGAACTCGACGGCGAACGCTACGCGCTGGAGGCCACGCGGATCGTCGAAGTGCTGGCGCTCGCGCCGGTGAAGTCGATTCCCGGCGCGCCGCCGTGGATCGCCGGCGCGATCGACCGCCACGGCAAACCGGTGCCGGTGATCGACGTCGCGCAGTTCGCGCTCGGGCGCGCGGCACGCCGGCTGCGCTCGACGCGGCTCGTCGTGGTGCGCTGCTACACGCCCGATGCGCAGCCCGATGCGCAGCCCGATGCGCCGCCCGACTCGGGTAGCGCGGCCGGGCGCATGCTCGGGCTGATCGTCGAGCATGCGACGCAGACGTGCCGGATCGACCCCGCTCGGTTCGCCGACAGCGGGATCGCGACGCCGCATGCGCGCTGGCTCGGGCCGGTTGCCGGCGACGCGTCCGGATTCGTGCAATGGGTCGACGTCCGGCGCATGCTCGACGACGACGCCCGCGCGCTGCTGTTCCCGCCCGCGCAGCCGCTGCCGCAGGCGGCCTCCGGATGACCGCCGCGATGAACGCCGACGATCCCCGCTTCGACGCGTGGCTCTCGCGCGAGACCGGCATGGACCCCGCCACGCTCGGCAACAATGCGCTGGCGCGCGCCGTCGCCGAACGCGCGCGCGTCGCGCTGGGCGATGCGCGCCCGCCCGCCGGCGACGGCGCGATCGATGCCTACTGGCAGTTGCTGAACGCGTCGGCCGACGAGCGGCAGGCGCTGATCGAGGCGCTGGTGGTGCCGGAAACGTGGTTCTTCCGCGACCGCGAGGCGTTCGCCGCGCTCGCGCGGCTCGCCGACGCGCGGCTCGTGCGCGAGCCGGCGCGCACGCTGCGGGTGCTGAGCGCGCCGTGCTCGACCGGCGAGGAGCCCTATTCGATCGCGATGGCGCTGCTCGACGCCGGCATCGGCCCGTCGCGCTTCAGCGTCGACGCGATCGACATCAGCGCGCGCGCGATCGAGCGCGCCCGCGACGGCCTCTACGGCCGCAATTCGTTTCGCGGCCATCCGCTCGAATTCCGCGACCGCCATTTCCGCGAGACGGCCGGCGGCTGGCAGCTCGACGCGCGCGTGCAGGAGCCGGTCCGGTTCGTGCGGGCGAGCCTGTTCGACCTGCCGCTCGACGCCGCCGCGCGCTACGACTTCATCTTCTGCCGCAACGTGCTGATCTACTTCAACCGCGACGCGCAGGACCAGTCGATCCGGCTGCTCGACCAGCAGCTCGCGGACGGCGGCACGATCTTCGTCGGGCCGGCCGAGACCGGCCTGATGATGCGCCATCCGCTGACGCCCGCGCGCATCCCGCTCGCGTTCGCGTTCCATCGCGCGCCGCCGGGCGCGATGACGCCGACGACGGCGGGCGTCATCGCATCGGACGGTAAGCCGCCGAACGCCGCGCGCGCGCAGCCGGCGCGACCGGCGCAGGCGCCGTTCGTGGCAGCGGCCCGCGCCGCCGCCGCCGTGCACATGCCTGCGCCCGCACCGGTCGCGCGCACCCGGGCGGCCCTGCCCGACGGACGCTTGCCGCCTCGCGGCGCGCCGGCCTCGTCGCCCGCCGGCGCCACGCCGACGCTCGACGACGCCCGCCAACTCGCCGACACGGGCCGGCTCGACGAAGCCGAGCGCGCCGCGCACGCGTTCACGATCGTGCACGGGCCGCACGCGGACGCGTTCTACCTGCTCGGGCTGATCGCCGATGCGCGCGGCCTCGACGCCGACGCGCAGGACTTCTATCGCAAGACGCTGTATCTGGAGCCGGCCCATTACGAAGCGCTGACGCACCTCGCCACGCTGCGCGACGCGGCCGGCGACGCCGACGGCGCGCGGCAGCTGATGGCGCGCGCGCAACGCGCGAGCGCGCTGCGCGGCACGCCGACGGCCGACCTGACGGACGATCGCGGAGGAACCGATGGTTCACGCCGCTCATGACGACCGCGCGCCGGCGCGGCGCATCGACGACTGCTGGAACCGCATCGGCACGCGCGGCGACGGTACGTGCCCGCGCCTCGCGGCGCACACGCGCTGCCTGAACTGCCCGGTGTTCGCGCAGGCCGCCGCGACGCTGCTCGACCGGCCGCTCTCCGACGCGGATTTCGCGGAAGCCGCGCGCACGGCCCATGAGGCCCATGACACTCATCAGGCGCCGCCGGATGCGCGCGCCGACGATGCGAACGCGCCGCAAACCGCGCTCGCGTTCCGCATCGCCGACGAATGGCTCGGGCTGCCCGTCCCCGCGCTGCGCCAGATCGACGGGCCGCGACCGATCCATCCGCTGCCGCATCGGCGCAACGGCGTGGTGCTCGGGCTCGTCAACGTCCGCGGCACGCTGACGATCGCCGCGTCGCTCGGCGCGCTTCTCGGCCTCGACCTCGGCCTCGGCCTCGAGCACGACGCCGCCGGCCGGCATGCGTCGCGCCACGCGCATGCGCGGCTGCTGGTCGTCGAGCATCGCGGCGACACGGTCGCGCTGCCCGTCGACGAGGTCGAGGGCGTGCTGCGTTTCGCGGCATCCGCGCTGCTGCCGGCGCCGACGACGCTCGCCCACGCCGCCACGATGCACACGCGCGGCCTGCTCGCGTGGCGCGACACGACGCTCGGGCTGCTCGATGCCGACCGCGTGTTCGACTCGCTCGCCCGGAGCCTGCGATGAGCACCGACGACGACCTGACGCGCCTGTCGCTGCTCGACCTGTTCCGCGAGGAAGCGCAGACCCAGGCGCAGGCGCTCGCGGACGGGCTGCTCACGCTCGAGCATGCGAGCACCGATGCCGCCGCGCTCGAAGTGTGCATGCGCGCCGCGCATTCGCTGAAAGGCGCGGCGCGCATCATCGACCTGCACGACGGCGTCAAGGTCGCGCACGCGATGGAAGAATGCTTCGTCGCCGCGCAACGGGGCACGCTGACGCTGACGGCCGCGCATATCGACGATCTGCTGCACGGCGTGGACCTGCTGCTGCGCATCGGCGACGCCGATCCGGCGACGGCGGTCGCGCGCGCGGACATCGACGCGCTCACCGCGCGGCTGGCCGGGCGAGCGCCGGACGGCGCGCCGGATACGCGCGACGCAGGCCCGATGCCCGCGATGCCGGAAGCGGACGAATCATCCGGCACGCCGCGCGCCGCGCCGGACCGGCATGCGCCGCGCGCACCGGCCGCTCGGGCGCACGACGCAGGCGCGCCGCCGCCGTCGCCGCCCCACTCCGGCGCGCGCCACGATCCGCAGCGCATGCTGCGCGTGCGCGCCGAACAGCTCGACCGGCTGCTGGGCCTGTCCGGCGAGTCGCTGGTGGAATCGCACTGGCTGAAGCCGTTCACCGGGTCGATCCTGCGCATCAAGCGGATGCAGCGCGACGTCGCGCGCGCGCTCGACGTGGTCGTCGAAACGCTCGCCGAGCGTCTCGACCCGACCGCGCTCGCGGCGCTGAACGACGTGCGCCAGGGGCTCGGCCAGTTGCAGTTGCAGCTCGGCGCGCGCATCGACGAACTCGACCGGTTCGACCGCCGCAGCACCCATCTCGCGCAGCAGCTTTACGACGAGGCGCTGCGCTGCCGGATGCGCCCGTTCGGCGATGCCGCGCATGCGTATCCGCGCATCGTCCGCGACCTTGCGCGCTCGCTCGGCAAGCACGTGCGGTTCTCGATCGTCGGCGAGACGACGCAGGTCGACCGCGACATCCTCGACATGCTCGACGCGCCGCTCGGCCACCTGCTGCGCAACGCGCTCGACCACGGCGTCGAAACGCCCGACGCGCGCATCGCATGCGGCAAGCCGGCCGAGGCGAGCGTGACGCTCGAAGCGCGCCACAGCGCGGGCCAGCTGCTGATCTCCGTCAGCGACGACGGCGCCGGCATCGACCTCGACGCGTTGCGCGCCGCCGTCGTGCGGCGGCGGCTCGCCGACGAGGACACCGCGGCGCGGCTGTCCGATCACGAGCTGCTCGACTTCCTGCTGCTGCCCGGCTTCTCGATGCGCGAGCGCGTGACCGACGTGTCCGGCCGCGGCGTCGGGCTCGACGCGGTGCACGACATGGTGAAGGCGGTGCGCGGCGCGGTGCGGATCTTCACCGAACCGGGGCGCGGCGCGCGCTTCGTGCTGCAGTTGCCGCTGACGCTGTCGATCGTGCGCAGCCTGCTCGTCGAGGTCGGCGGCGAGGCATACGCGATCCCGCTCGCGCACGTGCGCCGCACGCTCGAACTCGCGCGCAACGACATCGACACGCTCGAAGGCCAGCAGCACTTCCGCTTCGACGGCCGCGCGATCGGGCTCGTCACCGCCCACCAGCTGCTCGGCGCCCGCGCGCCGGACCCGGCGCGCGACAGCGTCGCGACTGTCGTGATCGGCGACGAGTGGGACGCCTGCGGCGTCGCCGTCGACCGCTTCCTCGGCGAATGCATGCTGGTGATCCAGCCGCTCGACCGGCGGCTCGGCAAGGTCAAGGACATCGCGGCGGCCGCATTGATGGACAATGGCGAGCCGGTGCTGATCATCGACGTCGAGGACCTGCTGCGCTCGGTCGACAAGCTCGTGCGCGGCGGCCGGCTCGAGCGCGTGCAGCGCGAGCAGCATGCCGCCGTCGCGCGCAGCCGGCGCGTGCTGGTGGTCGACGATTCGTTGACGGTGCGCGAGCTGGAACGGAAACTGCTGGAAAAACGCGGCTACGACGTGACGGTCGCCGTCGACGGGATGGACGGCTGGAACGCGCTGCGCGGCGCGGCGTTCGATCTCGTCGTGACCGACATCGACATGCCGCGCATGGACGGCATCGAGCTCGTCACGCTGATCCGGCGCGACGCCGCGCTGAAAGCGCTGCCGGTGATGATCGTGTCGTACAAGGATCGCGAGGAAGACCGCCGCCGCGGGCTCGATGCCGGCGCCGACTACTACCTCGCCAAAAGCAGTTTCCACGATGAAACCCTGCTCGATGCAGTACGCGACCTGATAGGAGAAGCCCGCCCGTGAACATCGGCATCGTCAACGACCTTCCGCTTGCCGTCGAGGCGATGCGTCGCGCGATCGCGCTCAGGCCCGAGCACCGCGTGCTGTGGGTCGCGACCGACGGCGCGCAGGCCGTCGAGATGTGCGCCGCGCAGCCGCCGGACGTCGTGCTGATGGACCTGATCATGCCGAAGTTCGACGGCGTCGAGGCAACGCGGCGGATCATGTCGTCGGGCCGGCCGTGCGCGATCCTGGTCGTGACGAGCAGCATCGGCGCGAACGCGTGGCGCGTGTACGAGGCGATGGGCGCCGGCGCGCTCGACGCGGTGGACACGCCGCGCCTCGGCGAAGGCGCGAACGGCGACACCACGCGGCTCCTGCTCGCGAAGATCGACCAGATCGGCCGGCTGCTCGACAAGCCGCCGCGCGCCGCGCGCGCAGCCGGCGCGGCGCGCGGCGACAGCGGGCCGCTCGTCGCGATCGGCGCGTCGGCCGGCGGCCCGACCGCGCTCGCGACGATCCTCGGCGGCCTGCCCGCCGATTTCGGCGCGCCGATCGTGATCGTGCAGCACGTCGACCAGGCGTTCGCGGACGGCATGGCCCGGTGGCTCGACGGCCAGACGCCGCTCACGGTGCGCATCGCGCGCGAAGGCGAGCGGCCGCAGCCGTCGGTCGCGCTGCTCGCCGCGACCAACGACCACCTGCGCATCGCGCGCGACGGCACGCTCGAATACACGCGCGAGCCGGTCGAGACGCCCTACCGGCCGTCGGTCGACGTATTCTTCGGCAGCGTCACCGAGCATTGGCCCGGCGACGTGATCGGCGTGCTGCTGACCGGCATGGGCCGCGACGGCGCGATCGGCCTGAAGGCGATGCGCATGAAGGGCTACCATACGATCGCTCAGGACGAGGCGACGAGCGCGGTGTACGGCATGCCGAAGGCGGCCGCGACGCTCGGCGCGGCGCGCGCGATCCTGCCGCTCGACCGCATCGCGGGCGAGCTGATGGCGCTCGCCCGGGCCTGAACCCCATGAACACGCGCGACAAGGGTCTGTTTCCATACGGAACGCACATGCGAATGCCCGAAATCGCCCGCAGGGCAAGGAGTAAGGAGCGCCGTTTGGCCGAGCCAAACAAGCGACGCGCGACGCCGCCATGCGGGCGATTTCGGGCATTCCCCTGGAATGAATTTTTTAATTTGGGGTTGCCACGAGAACGGCCGCTCGCCGCGTTGTGCTCCTTGTGAATACGTCCAGTATTCCCGGCGTCGCACGCCTCGCGAGCGGCCGTTCTCGTGGCAACGCATGTGCGTTCCGTATGGAAACAGACCCTAGCAGAAACAGGTATCGACATGACCAGTGACACCACGCGAAGCCCGTGCGACGACGGCGGGACGCCCGCCGCCGACGCCGCGGACGCCGCGCTCGAAGCCGCGCGCAAGGCGCTGCAGACCCCGCCGGCCACCGACGTGCCGGTGATGGTGCTGCTCGTCGACGACCAGACGATCGTCGCCGAAGCCGTACGCCGCGCGCTCGCCGACGAAGACAACATCGACTTCCATTACTGCACGCATTCTCACGACGCAATGATCGCGGCCGTCCAGACGCGGCCGACCGTGATCCTGCAGGACCTCGTGATGCCCGGCACCGACGGGCTGAGCCTCGTGAAGGCGTACCGCGCGAATCCGGCGACCCGCGACGTGCCGATCATCGTGCTGTCGACGAAGGACGAGCCGGAAATCAAGAGCGCGGCGTTCACCGCCGGCGCGAACGACTATCTGGTGAAGCTGCCGGACCGCATCGAGCTGGTCGCACGCATCCGCTACCACTCGCGCTCCTACGTGAACCAGCTGCAGCGCGACGAAGCCTACCGCGCGCTGCGGCAGTCGCAGCAGCAGCTCCTGCAGGCGAACCTCGAACTGCGCCGCCTCACGCACTCGGACGGCCTGACCGGGCTGTCGAACCGGCGCTATCTCGACGAATACCTGAGCGCCGAATGGCGGCGCGGCGCGCGCGAGCACGCGGTGCTGTCGCTGCTGATGATCGACGTCGACAACTTCAAGCTGTACAACGACACCTACGGCCACGTGTCCGGCGACGACGTGCTCAAGCAGATCGCGGCCACCGTCGAGCGCTGTCTCGGCAGGGCGGGCGATCTCGCGGCGCGCTTCGGCGGCGAGGAATTCGCGGTCGTGCTGCCCGGCACGTCGCCGGGCGGCCTGCGCCTGCTCGCCGAGAAGATCCGCCTCGCGATCGAGGCGCTGAAACTGCTGCACGAGCAGTCGTCGACCGGCCGCTACGTGACGATCAGCATCGGCGGCGCGAGCATCGTGCCGGCGGCCGATGCGCCGACGACGTCGCTGATCGAGGCCGCGGACCGCGCGCTGTACCGAGCGAAGCGCGACGGCAAGAACCGCGTCGCGATCGACGTGGCCGCGCCGGCGGGGCAAGGCGGCGCGCACGGAGGCACGCCGCCCGCCTGACGCCGGGGCGCGCCGCGCGCGGCTTCGCGCGGCTTACGGCGCGACGAGCCGGCGCGCGTATTCGGCCGGCTCGAGCGGCCGGCTGAACAGGTAGCCCTGCTGCTTGTCGCAGCCGATCTGCCGCAGGAACGACGACTGCGCTTCGGTCTCGACGCCTTCGGCCGTGACCTTCATCCCGAGCGAATGCGCCATCGCGACCACGGCCTGCGTGATCGCGACCGCATCCCGGTGTTCCGGCACGCCCGACACGAACGAGCGGTCGACCTTCAGGTTGTGCAGCGGAAAGCGCTTCAGGTACGACAGCGACGAATAGCCGGTGCCGAAATCGTCGACCGAGATCCGCACGTTCATGTCGGCGAGCGCGCGGAGCATCGGCAGCACCGTGTCGGTGTCGTACATCAGCAGCCCTTCGGTGATCTCCAGCTCCAGCGCGGACGGGTCGAGCCCCGCCTTCGCGAGGCAGCGGTCGACCGATTCGACGAGCCCGTCGTGGAACTGCCGCGGCGACAGGTTGACGGCCATCATCAGGTCCGGCGCGATCGTGCGGCGCCATTCGGCCGCCTGGCGGCACGCGGTTTCGAGCACCCATTGCCCGATCGCGACGATCAGCCCCGTGTCCTCGGCAACCGGGATGAACTCCGCCGGCGACAGCGGCCCGAGCTCCGCGCTGGTCCAGCGCAGCAGCGCCTCCGCGCCGACCGTGCGCCCGCTGCGGCCGTCGACGACGGGCTGGTACGCGAGCCGCAATGCGTTCGACGCGAGCGCGCGGCGCAGCGACTGCTCGATCGCGAAACGGCGCTGCAGCCGCTGGTTCAGCTGCGCGGTGAAGAACGTGAAGGTGTTGCGCCCGTGCTGCTTCGCGTCGTACATCGCGGAATCCGCGTTGCGCATCAGCGTTGCCGCGTCGTCGCCGTCGCGCGGCGCGAGGCTGATGCCGATCGACACGCCGAGGTAGTACTCGTTGTTCGCCACGTCGAACGGCCGCGCGATCGCGTCGATCACCCGCCGCGCGAGCGCGGCGAGATCGTCCGGCGCGTCGTAGTCGTCGACCAGGATCACGAACTCGTCGCCGCCGACGCGCGTCAATGCATGCCGTTCGCCGACGCAGCCCGCGAGCCGCGACGCGACGCCGCGCAGCAGCGCGTCGCCCGCATCGTGGCCGGCCGTGTCGTTGACCTTCTTGAATCCGTTGAGATCGATGAACAGGATTGCGACGCGCGCGGCTTCGGCGGCGCCGTCGTGCGCGCCGAACAGGTCGCGCATTCGATCCGCGAGCCAGCGGCGGTTGTAGAGGCCCGTCAGCGCGTCGCGCGTCGCGAGGTAGCGCAGCTTCTGCTGCGCTTCGCGCATCGGGCCGACGTCGTTGAACGAGAGCAGCACCGAGCCGGCCTGCGCGTCGCCCGGCTTCACGATCGGCACCGCGTTGCCGCTGACCCAGATCATGTCGCCGTCGGCAAGGCCGAGGCGGATCGTAAAGCCGGGCTGCGGCGCGCCGGTGGCAAGCGCGCGCCGGCTCGGCCAGTCGTCCAGCGGGATCGGCGTGCCGTCCTCGCGGGTCGCGCTCGTCACCAGGCTCCACAGCCGGCAACCGACGATGCTGCCCTGCACGCGCAGCATCCGTTGCGCGCTCGGGTTGCTCGCGGTCACGGTGCCGTCGCGCGACACGACGAGGATGCCCTCGTTCAGGCTGTTGACCACGAGCCGGTGATGTTCCTCGCTGCGCGCCAGCTGCCGGGCGATCCGGTCCTGGTGCACAGCGAGCCCGACGCTGTTGCTGATGTCGCGCAGCAGCGCCGTTTCCTCGTCGGTCGGCCGGCGCGGCGCGCGATGGTAGACCGCGAACGCGCCCAGCACCGCGCCCGCTTCGTCCTGGAACGGCACCGACCAGCACGCGCGCAGGCCGAGCGGCAGCGCGAGGCCCTTGTAGGCGTCCCACAGCGGGTCCGTTGCGATGTCCTCGACCGCGACCATCCGGCGTTCGTACATCGCCGTGCCGCACGAGCCCGCGACGGGCCCGATCGCGACGCCGTCGATCGCCGCGCCGTAATGGGCGGGCAGTGACGGCGCGGCGCCGACGCGGATGTGCACGCCGTCGTCGTCGAGCAGCATGATCGTGCAGGAGGCGCCCGTACCGAGCAGCGCCTCGGCGCGGCGGCAGACTTCGGCCAGCAGTTCGGGCAGCGGCGTGTTGCGCGTGATCAGCCGCAGCACGCTCTGTTCGGACGCGAGCACTTCGGCCGCGAGGCCGAGGCTGTAGCGCGGGCTTTGCGGTTCGGTATCCAAGGTGAAAACCTGACGTGTGGTTTTTGGTCGCGTCTGGGACGTCTGATTCGTTATATCGTGACGGCGCGCGGGTTTCCGCATCCGGGTTTACGCCGATGGGTGGCAAAACCGGACGGAGGCTCGGCGGGCGTCGTGCCGCAGTACCGGTACGCTTAAGCACCAATGTGCGGCAAGCAGTGTGTTGGATCGTGACGTCGGAGCCTGTCAGATTTTTAGTGTGCCGAGGTCATGAGACGAAAACGGAACTAACGTCCCATGACCGATGCAACAGTGACCAAGAAGAGCAAGGCAAGGCCGGCAACCACCGCAACGGCACCAGCCCCAAGACGGTCCTGACGCCCAACGGCGAACTGAAGCTGGATATTCCGCGCGATCGGCAGGCGACGTTCGAGCCGCAATTGGTCGGCAAGTATCAACGCCGGCTGCCCGGCTTCGACGACCACGTCATCAGCATGTATGCGCGTGGCATGCGCGCCGCGCCGATGGTGTTCGAACGCCCGCAGTCGGGCGGCGCGCTGACGTGCAGGCGGTCGACTTCCGGTGAAGGCTGATGACGCTTGACGCCCGTCAACGGACGCGGCGGCACCTGCCTCGACCGCTTCAGCTCATGCGCGGGTCAATAATCACGACGCGGCTCGTCGTAACGACGCCGCATGTGCTCGGATTCCTCGTCGCGGCGCCACGGGTCGTGTTCTTCGCGCGCATGTTCATGCACCCATTCCTCGTGCCGCCAGTACCGATGGCCATCCCAATAGCGGTCGCCATGCATGCCGATCGTGATGTTGACATCGGCGGCCGGAATCGAGGGCGCCTGACCATACGTGCCGGGCGCCGGGCCTTCCTGCGCGATCGCGGTCCCCGCACTCAGCGAGACGCCGCCTGCCATGGCCGCCGCCAGCGCGGCGTGGGAGATGATTGAACGGATCTGCATCGCAGCCTCCTTGCTATGGGCAACATGAATTCACGATACCCGCGACGGACGTGCAAACCTGTCGAGACGTGTAAGCGCACGTTTCACGGTGCGCGACCCTCCACAACGAGCGACATGCGGGATCGGACGCGCACATGCGAATGCAGCCGAAGCGGGACGGGATTCGATACAACCGGTCGGTCAGAGTCGGTTACATCTGTCCGTCGGGCAGCAATCGGCGTGCCCAAAGTGGCTCGGTGCTTTGACGGAGAGCGGGAGGAAACGCCGAACGTTTACGGCAAGGCCGGCCGGCAGCCGACAGCCGTCATTGCGCGACGTGATTCGAGGAAAGGGAATTTTTCGAAACCGGCATCGATCGCATGCGGATTCACTGGCGCAGCCCGAACATGCTGTGCCACAGCACGCTGAAGAAATCCGTGTGTTCCGCGCGTTCGTCGCTCTTTCGGATGTCGTCCTTCGACGCTTGCTCCGACGCCGGTTGCGACACGCCGTCCGGCTCTCGTGCGTCCCGGGCCGACGCCGTCTGCGCCGCGTTCTCGTCGTGTCGCGGCGCCGGCTCGTCGCTCTGCGCATCCCGCGACGCCCCCGCCTGCCGCGACGCATGCAGCTCGACCACGCTGCCGGCAATGCGCTCGGCGAGCGGCGCTTCACAATCGCGGCCGAGCAACACGCCGAACACGACGTCGCGGTTGTGCCCTTGCTCGGCAAAGCGCATCGCCAGCGTCACGAACCGTGCGTATTGCGCATCACGCTCCGCCTGCGCCCGCTCTTCCTCTTCGCGCAGGCGCGCGTGGCGAAGCATCTCCTCCGCATAGACGGTGTCGTAGACACGGCGCTGCGCGGGGTCCGAGAGAATCGCGTAAGCCTCCTTGATCTCCTGAAACAGCGCATGCGCGGCCGCCTCGCGTCCGACGTTGCGGTCGGGATGCGCTTTCATCGCGGCCTTCCGGTAGCCGCGCTTGATTTCCTCGTCGGAGGCGTCCTCGCGCACGCCAAGCAATTCGTATAGCGTCGTCATTGCGCACCGGGTGGAAGTCGGATCGGGTCGATCGTAGCATGGCGCCGCGACGCCAACGTGTGGTCGACCTGCGAATGCCGCCCTCCGGAATTCACTCTGCCTGGCTGGACGTGCCTAGGGTCTGTTTACATACGGAACACGCATGCGTTGCGACGAGAACGGCCGCTCGCGAGGCGCGCGACGCCGCGAATACTGGACGTATTCGCAAGGAGCGCAACGCGGCGAGCGGCCGTTCTCGTGGCAACCCCAAATTTCAAAAAACCATTCCACGGGAATGCCCGAAATCGCCCGTATGGCGGCGTCGCTCGTCGCTTGTTTGGCACGGCCAAACGGCGCTCCTTGCTCCTTGCCCTACGGGCGATTTCGGGCATTCGCATGCGTGTTCCGTATGTAAACAGACCCTAGTGTTCCGTCCCAGAAATAACTTTGCATAGCCGAGCCACTTTCTGAAGGATGGAATCGGCGGTTGCCGTCCAGACGAACGGACGTTTGTGCTGGTTGTACTGCTCAACATAGCGCTCGATGCTGGCAATCAGCTGGCGCACATTTTTGAACGAGCCGCGCCGGATGGCCTGCTGCGTGATCAGGCCAAACCAGCGCTCCACCTGATTGAGCCAGCTCGAATACGTCGGCGTGAAGTGCATGTGATAACGCGGGTGCTTCGCCAGCCATGTCCTGACCTTCGGGTGCTTGTGCGTTGCGTAGTTATCGACGATCAGATGCACGTCAAGATCTTCCGGAACCGCTTGATCAATGTGATTCAAAAACGCCAGAAACTCCTGATGTCGATGACGCGGCTTGCATTGCGTGATGACTTCGCCCGTCGCCGCATTGAGCGCTGCAAACAAGGTGGTCGTGCCATGCCGTATATAGTCGTGCGTAACACCTTCAAGATAGCCCAGCCCCATCGGCAACACCGGCTGCGTACGCTCGAGCACCTGACACTGGCTCTTCTCGTCGACACACAGCACCAAGGCGTTGGTCGGCGGGCTCAGATACAGCCCGACAATATTGCGCACCTTTTCGACGAAGTACGGATCAGTCGAAAGCTTGAAGCTCTTCGAGCGATGAGGCTGGACACCGAACAGCGACAGATACCGGGCCACCGAACTCTTCGAAATACCCGTTTGCGCAGCAGCAGAACGCACACTCCAGTGCGTTGCCCCGTCGGGCTTCTCATGCAGTACCTTCGCCAGCAACTCCGCCACGGCTTCATTGTCATGCGCGCGCGGTCGCCCCGGGCGTGCTTCGTCATGCAGACCGGCGAGCCCATGCGCGACAAACCGCTTCTTCCAGTGCGTGATCGCAGGAGACGTTACTTCACATTGCGCTGCGATTTCCTGGTTCGTACGACCGTCAGCCGCCATCAGGACAATCTTTGCCCGGCGCACCAGCGAATGAGGCAGCGAACGCGAGCGGCTCATCGACAGCAATTGCTCCCGCTCCAGTTCCGAGATCACCACCTCGATTCTCTTGCGCGCCATGATCACCTCCACTCAATTTCGCTTGATCATAGAGCAACACAATTCCATGTAAAGTTATTTCTGGGACGGAACACTAGCAGCGCATCCGCGCTAACGACCGTGCAGTATTCGGAATGCATATTGGCCAGCGACATCGCGTGAACATCGTCGGCGCTTCGGGGCGTTCCGTTCCAGTCGGGCCGGGCGAACGTGAAGCAGCCGTCAGCCACTAGCCACGTGCGAAAGCCGAGATTGCCGGCCATGCGAACGGTCGCCTCGACCGAATTGTTCGTGATGACGCCGGCCACGACCAGCGCATCGTGGCCGCCGGCCCGAAGCCGGGCTTCCAGATCGGTTCCGATGAACGCGCTGTTCGTTTGTTTCGGGATGACGGGTTCGCCGGCCACCGGAGTGGCCTCCGGCTTGAATTCGTGTCCCGGCTGGCCCGGCCGGTAGTGAGACTCCGGGTGTGTGGAGTCGTGCCGAACGTGCCATACCGGCCAGCCCTGCCTGCGCCAATGGACGAGCAACCGGCGAATTTGCGACTCCGCATGAGGGTTGTTTCTTTCTCCCCAACTCGGATGGTCGATCGCTCGCTGCAGGTCGATCAGCAACAGGACGGCGCCAGGAGACGGAAGGAGTGAGCACATGTGTCGAGGTAGCGGAAACTTCGAATCGATTCGGGGTTCTGCGCCGGATTGGCGGACGTCGCTGATGCGACAGGCAACTGTACATCACGGCGGCCACGCCACTGGATTCGCACGGCCCGGCAAGCCGCTCGACGCGCGCCATGCAGGTCAGGCCAGCGGATCAGGCGCCCCAACAAACCGCAACTCCCCCGACTCCCCCGCCAGCAATGCGCGATTCGCATCCGCCGCCGCGCGCAGGTAATCCCACAGCGCCGTCACCCGCCGCAGCTTGCGCAAATCCTCCCGACAGGTAAGCCAGAAGCACCGCGTCACGACCACCTCGTCCGCCAGCACCGGCACGAGCGCCGGCTGCTGCGCGGCGATGAAGCAAGGCAGGATCGCCAGTCCCCCGCCCTGCAGCGCCGCGAAATACTGCGCGATCACGCTCGTCGTGCGCAGCCCGGCCGTCGCCCCTGGCACCGCGCGTTCCAGATACAGCAGCTCGCTGCTGAACGCGAGATCGTCGACGTAGCTGATGAACGTGTGCGCGGCAAGATCGCCCACGCCCGCAATCGGCGCATGACTCGCCAGATACGCCCGCGTCGCATAAAGCCGCAACTGGTAATCGCAGAGCTTCGTGCACACGTAAGGCCCACGCTCAGGCCGCTCGAGCGTGATCGCAAGATCGGCCTCGCGCTTCGTCAGGCTGACGAAATGCGGCACCGGCAGCAGGTCGACCGTCACGTGCGGATGCGCGGCGCGAAACCGCGCAAGCTGCGGCGCAAGAAAAAAGCACCCGAAACCTTCCGTCGACCCGATCCGCACATGCCCCGACAGCGCATGCCCGGTATTGGCGACCTGGTCGCAGGCCGACTGCACGGTCGTCTCCATCGCATCCGCATGCGCGACGAGCCGCTGCCCTTCGGCGGTCAGCACGAAACCGCCGGAGCGCGACTTGTCGAACAGCAGCGTGCCCATTGCCTCCTCCAGCGCGCGGATGCGCCGGGCGACGGTCGTGTAGTCGACGCCGAGGCGCTTCGCGGCGCCGCTCGCGCGCTGCGTACGCGCCACTTCCAGGAAAAACCGCAGGTCGTCCCAGTTCAGGTTGCCGGATACCGGCTCGGGGTGGTGTCGCATCGGCGGGCGGGGTTCAGGTGGGAGGGTCTCCGGGCCGGCCGCCGATATGCAAATTTGCACATCCAACCGGATTCTTTGTCGGTACTACAGGATTCTGCGCATAACTATACTCGACCGTGACCTGCGGACCACGAGCCGCGGGCAAATAACGATGGAGACGCCATGCAGACCCGATCCACCCTCGACGAGCACGCGGAGCTTGCCGCGCCCGCGCCCACCCGAACCGCGAAGGACCACCTGCTGGCCGGCTGGGCCAGCATGACCGGCACGACGATCGAGTGGTACGACTTCTTCCTGTACGGCACCGCCGCCGCGCTGGTCTTCAACCGCATCTTCTTCCCGTCGCTCGACCCGGTGGCCGGCACGCTCGCCGCATTCGGCACGTTCGCGGTCGGCTTCATCGGCCGGCCGATGGGCGGCATCGTGTTCGGCCACTTCGGCGACCGCATCGGTCGCAAGTCGATGCTGATGGTCACGCTGCTGCTGATGGGCGTGCCGAGCATGGTCATCGGGCTGATCCCGTCGTACGACAGCATCGGCTACTGGGCGGCCGCGCTGCTGATCGCGATGCGCTTCCTGCAGGGGATGGCGGTCGGCGGCGAATGGGGCGGCGCGGTGCTGATGGCGGTCGAGCATGCGCCCGCGGGCCGCAAGGGGCTGTTCGGCAGCCTGCCGCAGACGGGGGTCGGCCTCGGCCTGATCCTGTCGTCGCTCGCGATGACCGCGGTGGCGGCGCTGCCCGACGCGGACATGCTGTCGTGGGGCTGGCGCATCCCGTTCCTCGCGAGCATCGCGCTGGTCGGTCTCGGCGCGTTCATCCGCGCGAAAGTGCCGGAATCGCCGGACTTCGAGAAGATGAAGCACCAGGGCAAGGCGGTGAAGTCGCCGGTGCTCGAAGCGATCCGCCGGCATCCGCGCGAGGTGCTGACGATCGTCGGCGCGCGCGCGCCGCCGAGAACACGTGGTTCTACATGGTCGTCACGTTCGCGCTCGCGTATGCGACGCAGCAGCTCCACCTGCCGAAAGCCGCGATGCTGGAGGCGATCACGGCAGGCGCCGTGCTGTCGCTCGTGACGATGCCGCTGTGCGGCCACCTGAGCGACCGCATCGGCCAGCGCCGGATGTTCGCGATCGGCCTCGTGCTGATGTGCGCGTTCGTCGCGCCGTTCTTCATGATGCTCGGCACGCGGCAGACGTCGATCGCGTGGTGGGCGATCGTGCTCGGCCTCGGCGTGGTGTTTCCGATCCTGTACGCGCCGGAATCGCTGCTGTTCGCCAGGCAGTTCCCGGCGGAGATCCGCTACAGCGGGATCTCGCTGTCGGTGCAGCTCGCGGGCGTGCTGGGCGGCGGCTTCGCGCCGATGATCGCGACGTCGCTGCTGAAGACGGGCGGCGGCCAGCCGCATTACGTGATCGCCTACCTCGTCGGGCTCGGCGCGTTCGCGCTGATCTGCACGGGGCTGATGCGCCGCGCGCGCGATTGACCGCACGATCCGCCCCGCTCCCCATTCGTTGACCTGCCGGCCGGCGCGCATGCGCGGCGGCCGCCTCCTTTCATCGCATTGCCGCTTCTTTATCCGGAGATTGTTCATGAACGCCGCCGTACCTCAAGCCACCGTCGCGCTGCCCACCGCCAAGCTGCTGATCGACGGCCAGTTCGTCGAATCGCACACCCGCGAATGGGGCGACATCGTCAACCCCGCGACGCAGGAAACGATCGGCCGCGTGCCGTATGCGACCGTCGACGAGGTCGACGCCGCGATCGCGTCCGCGCAGCGCGCGTTCCAGACCTGGAAGACCACGCCGATCGGCGCGCGCATGCGCATCATGCTGAAGTTCCAGGACCTCGTGCGCCGCAACCTCGAACGCATCGCGAAAACGCTGACCGCCGAACAGGGCAAGACCCTGCCCGACGCGCAGGGCGACATCTTCCGCGGCCTCGAAGTGGTCGAGCACGCGTGCTCGATCGGCACGCTGCAGCTCGGCGAATTCGCGGAGAACGTCGCGGGCGGCGTCGATACGTACACGCTGCGCCAGCCGATCGGCGTGTGCGCGGGCATCACGCCGTTCAACTTCCCCGGGATGATCCCGCTGTGGATGTTCCCGATGGCGATCGTGTGCGGCAACACGTTCGTGCTGAAGCCGTCGGAGCAGGACCCGCTGTCGACGATGCAGCTCGTCGAGCTCGCGATCGAGGCCGGCTTGCCGCCGGGCGTGCTGAACGTGGTGCACGGCGGCAAGACCGCGGTCGACCGGCTGTGCACGCATCCGGACGTGAAGGCGATCTCGTTCGTCGGCTCGACGCGCGTCGGCACGCACGTGTACAACCTCGGCAGCGAGCACGGCAAGCGCGTGCAGTCGATGATGGGCGCGAAGAACCACGCGGTCGTGCTGCCCGACGCGCATCGCGAGCAGACGATCAACGCGCTCGTCGGCGCCGGGTTCGGCGCGGCGGGGCAGCGCTGCATGGCGACGTCGGTGGTCGTGCTGGTGGGCGCCGCGCGCGACTGGCTGCCGGAGCTCGTCGAGAAGGCAAAGCAGTTGAAGGTCAGCGCGGGGCACGAGGCCGGCACCGACGTCGGCCCCGTCGTGTCGAAGGCCGCGCACGCGCGCATCACGGGGCTGATCGACGAAGGCGTGAAGGCCGGCGCGACGCTGCTGCTCGACGGCCGCGGCGTGAAGGTGCCGGGCTATGAGCAGGGCAATTTCGTCGGCCCGACGATCTTCTCGAACGTGACGACCGAGATGTCGATCTACAAGGAAGAGATTTTCGGGCCGGTGGTGGTCGTGCTCGAAGCCGACACGCTCGACGACGCGATCGCGCTCGTCAACCGCAACCCGATGGGCAACGGCGTCGGCCTGTTCACGCAGAGCGGCGCGGCCGCGCGCAAGTTCCAGAGCGAAATCGACGTCGGCCAGGTCGGCATCAACATCCCGATCCCGGTGCCGGTGCCCTACTTCAGCTTCACCGGCTCGCGCGGCTCGAAGCTCGGCGATCTCGGCCCGTACGGCAAGCAGGTGGTGCAGTTCTACACGCAGACCAAGACCGTCACCGCGCGCTGGTTCGACGACGATGCGACGTCGGGCGGCGTCAACACCACGATCGCGCTGCGCTGACGCGAGGAGCCGGAACATGGACATCGCATTCATCGGGCTCGGCAACATGGGCGGCCCCATGGCCGCCAACCTGCTCAAGGCCGGCCACGCGCTGACGGTGTTCGATCTCGACGCGCACGCGCTCGACGCCGCGGTGCGCGCGGACGCGACCGCCGCCGGCTCGCCGCGCGACGCGGCGGCGCGCGCCGCGCTCGTGATCACGATGCTGCCCGCAGCTTCGCACGTGCAGCAGGTCTATCTCGGCGACGACGGCGTGCTCGCGGGCGCGCGCGCCGGCGCGACGCTGATCGACTGCAGCACGATCGACCCCGGCACGGTGCGCGCGATCGCCGACGCGGCCGCGCGGCAGGACCATCCGCTTGCGGACGCGCCGGTGTCCGGCGGCACCGCCGGCGCGCAGGCCGGCACGCTGACCTTCATGGTCGGTGCTCACGCCGCGCTGTTCGAGCAGATCCGCCCGGTGCTGCTCGACATGGGGAAGAACGTCGTGCACTGCGGCGGCACCGGCACCGGCCAGATCGCGAAGATCTGCAACAACCTGCTGCTCGGCATCTCGATGATGGGCGTGTCGGAGGCGATGGCGCTCGGCGCGGCGCTCGGCATCGAGCCCGCGGTGCTGGCCGGCATCATCAACACGTCGACCGGCCGCTGCTGGAGCTCGGACAGCTGCAACCCGTACCCGGGCGTGCTGCCCGCGGCGCCCGCCGCGCGCGGCTACAGCGGCGGCTTCGCCGCGAACCTGATGCTGAAGGATCTCGGGCTCGCGACCGAAGCCGCGCGGCAGGCGCGCCAGCCGGTGTGGATGGGCGCGCTCGCGCAGCAGCTCTATCAGTCGATGAGCCAGCAGGGGCTGGGCGGACTCGACTTCTCCGCGTGCGTGAAGCTGTACGAGGCGCCGGCCGCGTGACGCCGGGACGGCGGCGCGGCGTTACGTGCCGCCCCGCCGCCGTATGTCGCCGGAATCGTTCAGCCGCGCGGGCCCGCCATGGCCTCGAAAGTCGGATGGCACTCGAATGCGAGTTCGGAGCGGCCGCTCACGCCGCGGCCGGCGCTCAGCGACTCCTGTTTCATGCTGGCGCGCATCCCGCGCTGCGAGCAGAAGTTCATCGCCTCGTTGACCGCGTTCTCGTGCGCGGTCGCCCAGTTGGTCGACACGCCGACCGTGCGCGTGGACACGGTGAACACGTTCGGATTCGACGTCGCCGTGACGTCGGACGTGGTCGAGCAAGCGGCAAGCAGGCAGGCGGCGGCCACGAGCGGCAGCCAGCGCAGGGATCGGAAAGGGACAGGATTCGTCATGGGAAGCGGTTATGCGCCGGATCAACGGCATTTCACATCATTTCCGCAAGTATGCCTGCCGATTCGCCGAAGATCATGCCCCGTAAAGTAAACAGATTGTTTCCAATGGTTAAATGATCACCGATCCGCACCGGCGTATCCGTCGGTCGGCGTTCCAGATTGCGAAAGAATCAAACTTTTTTTGATTTGAATTAAAAATGTTTGACGCACGCATTTCAATGAGCTAATTTCTGCGCAAGCTTCCGGAAAGAAACGGCGCGGCCCAGCGTGAACAAAGATCGACGTTTCGCCCGGCTCCCTGACGCCAATCCGACGCCTGCCGGCAGCGCAGCGAAGCAAGCAGCTACAAGACAGCAACAAGACAAGCAGCATCGATGCATTCCGTTCAATCCTGTCGGGGGGAGTATCGGCATGTCCAAATTGATTCGCACTGCTTCGCTTAACGCGACCGTCCTCGGTGCCGCGCTGGCCGGCCTCGCCTGCGCCGCACACGCGCAAACCGCGGCTGCGCCCGTGCCCGGGCCGGCCGATGCGGTGAACCAGCTGATCGTCAAGCTGCGCACCGCCAAGACGCCGTCCGCCACGTCTGCTGCTTCGGCCGCGACCGCCGGGCACGCGGACGTCCAGGCGGTCATCGATCGCGTGCTCGCGGCCCGCCGCGCGCGCGCGGCAGGCCAGGCGTTCGGCGCCGCCGCCGCCTCGGCGCCCGGCAACCCGGCCGACCCGGCCGCCGGCATCCGCATCAAGCGCGACATGTCGGGCGGCGCGACGGTGCTGTCGCTGCAGCGTCGCGTGTCGCTCGCCGAGGCCGAAGGGCTCGCCCGCGATTTCGCGGCGGACGGCGCGATCGAGTACGCGGAGCCGGACGCGCGGATGGTTCCGCTGCTCGTGCCGAACGACACGCGCTACGGCGAGCAATGGGGCTACTCCAGCCCGGCGGGCGGCGCGAACCTGCCGAAGGCATGGGATCGCACGACCGGCTCCCCGAACATCGTCGTCGGCGTCATCGACACCGGCTATCGCCCGCATGCGGATCTCGCCGCGAACCTGGTGCCCGGCTACGACTTCATCTCCGATCCGGCGACCGCGAACGACGGCAACGGCCGCGACAACAGCGCGTCCGATCCGGGCGACTGGGTGACCGCTCAGGAAGATGCCGACCCGAACGGCCCGTTCTACGGCTGCGGCGCGCGCAACAGCTCGTGGCACGGCACGCACGTCGCGGGCACGATCGGCGCGGTGACGAACAACGGCAATGGCGTCGCGGGCATCTCGTGGGTCGGCAAGGTGCAGCCGGTGCGCGTGCTCGGCAAGTGCGGCGGCACGGTGAGCGACATCGCCGACGGCATGCGCTGGGCCGCCGGCCTGCCGGTGCCGGGCGCGCCGGCGAACCCGACGCCGGCGAAGGTGCTGAACCTGAGCCTCGGCGGCAACAGCCGCACCTGCAGCACGACGTACCAGAACGCGATCGACGCGATCACGGCGCGCGGCGCGAACGTCGTCGTCGCGGCCGGCAACAGCGGCGGCCCGGTCGCGAATAGCCAGCCCGCGAATTGCCAGGGCGTGATCGCGGTCGCCGCGGTCAACAGCAGCGGCGTGCGCGCGAGCTTCAGCAACTACGGCCCGGCCGTGAAGATCGCGGCGCCGGGCGTCGGCATCCTGTCGACGCTCAATGCCGGCACGACGTCGCCGGGCGCGGACAGCTACGCGAGCTACAACGGCACCAGCATGGCGACGCCGCACGTCGCGGGCACCGTCGCGCTGATGCTCGCGGTCAATCCGGCGCTCACGCCGGCGCAGGTCCTGCAGCGGCTGCAGTCGAGCGCGCGGCCGTTCTCGAGCGGCTCGAACTGCTCGACGAGCACCTGCGGTGCGGGGCTGCTCGACGCCGGCAACGCGGTCGCCGCCGCCACGAAGTAAGCGAGCGCGAACGCGCCCGGCCTGGCCCGGGCGACGCCGCGCGACGCGCCGCGGCCGGCGGCGTCCGCCGGCCGGTACTGCACCCCGCCGTCCCGCCCGGGACGCGCGTTTCCACATGAGCATCGAAAACTAGAAGAACGAGGACAACAATGCGATTTCAACGAACCGAACCGCGGCGCGCGTGGCTGGCCGCGCTGGTTGCCGCCGCGACGCTCGCCGCATGCGGCGGCGAGGACGGCGCAGGCGCGCCGGGCGCATCCGCGCTTGCCCAGGGCCGACAGGAGGGGGCAGCCGCGCCCGCGGCCGACGCGCAGCCGCTCGCCGCGCGCTTCTCGCCGTCCGGCGTGCCGTATGCCGCCCTGTCGGGCGGCCGCTACCCGCCCGTGATCCAGAACGGCCAGGTGCAGCCGTCGCTGTCGGGCGCCACGATCAACGAGGAGGCGTGGGTCGAGACGCCCGTCGACTCCGACGGCGACGGCGCGAGGGACCGGATTCACGTGCGCGTCGTGCGGCCGACCGAAACCGCGTCGGGCGCACGCACGCCGGTGATCGTGCTGGCGAGCCCCTACTACAACAACCTCGCCGACAGCCCGAACCACAACGTCGACGTCGAGCTCGACGGCACGCCGCATCCCGCCGCCTCCAGCGCCGCGCGCATCATGGCCGCCGCGCCGCAGACGCGAATCCTGCAGCAGGTCGAAGCGGCCGCCGCGGGGCGTTCGTGGATCGAGGGGTATTTCGTGCAGCGCGGCTTCACGATCGTGTATGCGGATTCGCTCGGCACCGCCGGCTCGGACGGCTGCCCGACGATCCTGACGCGTGACGAATCGGTGGCGATGGCGTCGGTGATCCGCTGGCTCGGCCGCGGCGCGAGCGCGAAGGACGCGAGCGGCAAGCCGGTCGTCGCGAGCTGGTCGACGGGCCACGTCGGCATGTACGGCGTGTCGTACGACGGCACGCTGCCGAAGATGGTCGCGAGCCTGCGCACGCGCGGCCTCGACGCGATCGTGCCGGTCGCCGGCCTGTCGAACATGTACGGCTACTACCGCTCGGGCGGGCTCGTGCGCGCGCCCGACGGCTACCAGGGCGAGGACGTCGACGTCTACATCAAGGCGCTGCTGACGAACCCGCATCCGGAGCGCTGCACGCATCTGGTCGACGACGCGCTGAAGAAGGAAGATCGCGCCTCGGGCGACTATTCGGCGTTCTGGGCGGCGCGCGACATTCCGACGGCGCTCGCGGTCGCGCCCGCGCTCGTCGCGCAGGGGCTGACCGACGACAACGTCAGGGTCGACCAGTCGACCTCGTGGTACCTCGCGATGCGGCGCCAGGGCGTGCCGGCGCAGTTGTGGCTGCACCGCCTGAAGCACACCGATCCGACCCGCGTGCCGGCGATGGCCGCCGCGTGGACGGCGCAGGTGAACCGCTGGTTCACGCGCTACCTGCTCGGCTTCGACAACGGCGTCGAGCGCGATCCGGGTGCGGTGATCGAGCAGGCGGACGGCACGCTGCTGAAGGAGGCGAGCTGGCCCGCGCGCGGCGCGGCGAGCGTCGCGTATTTCGCGGGCGGCGACGGCGCGGGCACCGGCACGTTGCTGAGCACGCCGACCGGCGGTCCGCTCGTGAAGTTCACCGACGATGCGCGCATCACTGCCCTCACGCTGGCGAACGCGACGACCGGCGAGCATCGCTCCCGCTTCGAGACGGCGCCGCTCGCGAGCGCGACGCGGATCTCGGGCACCGCGACCGCGCGCGTGCGGCTGACGTTCTCGGCCGTGGCAAACGTGACCGCGCTGCTGGTCGACCGTGCGCCGGACGGCAGCGCGACGATCGTCACCCGCGCGTGGACCGATCCGCGCAACCGCGTGTCGAGCTGGTTCTCGGAGCCGGTCCTGCCCGGCATGCCGTACGACCTGCGCCTGACCTTCATGCCGCGCGACTACCGGCTCGAAGCGGGCCATCGGCTCGGGCTCGTCGTGCTGTCGAGCGACAACGAGGCGACGCTGCGGCCGACGCCCGGCACCGAGCTGTCGCTCGATCCGGCCGGCACGTCGGTGACGGTGCCGCAGTTGCCGATCTGACGGGAAGCGCCGGTTCGCGCGTTCGTCGTTCGCGTTCGTCGTTCGTTCACGCGCCGACCTGATATCCGGCTCACGCGCACGGCGCGCGTGAGCCGGACCCCGTGCAAGCATTTCAACCGGATGTCGGGATGTCGTGCGCGGCGCGCGTCAGTTGGCCCGCTCGAATCGAATCACGTGCTCCACGCGCTTGCCGTCGCCGCGCTCGATCTCGACGACGCCGACATGGCGCACCCGCCAGCCGTCGCGCGGCGCGATCTGCGGCAGGCTGCCGCCCGGGCGGCTCTCGAACCCGCCGAGCCCTTCATCGGGCGTGTCGACGCTTTCGTCGAGCGACGCGTTCGAATAGATCACGTTGTCCTGCCACTTCGACGCGCCCTGGCGCGCCTCCATGCCCTTGCCGTCGACGTCGACGCTGTTGTCGGTCGCCGCCATGTTCGCGTTGTCCAGCGTGACGATCCGGCTCGCGGCTCGCCGCACCGGATCGCCGCTGTCGCTCGTGCGCGCGTCGACGTCGATCGGCGGCAGGCCGGTCGGCGTCTTCGCGGCGACGGCTTCCGGCGACAGCCGCTCCGGCGCGCCGGCCGGGCGCGCGGCATGTGTCGGCGCGGAGTTCGGTTTCATCGAACGATCCTCCTGGGAAATGACGGCCCGCAGGCCCGCCGTTCGGCGCCCGCTAAAACCGGTTGACGTGAAAATCCCCCGCACACGCGGTCGGGCTGCGCTGCGCCATCAGCTCGGCAAACTCGGTCGCGAGGCGCACCAGCGCCAGCCGCTTCTGTCCGATGTCCCACTGCTCGAACGCGGCGAACGCGTCCTCGTCGAACGTCACGGTCACGGCCGCGGGATGGCCGTCGGCCTCGAAACCGACATGCAGCACGCCGGCGGGCCGCTCCTCGATATGGAACGGCATGCCGCGCGCCTCGAAGTACTGGCCGAGCGTTTCCGCGATCTCGCGCTTGAGGCCGGGCACGACGCGAATGCTCATCGCGCGCGTGCCTGCCGCGCCGCCGCGCCTGCTGGCGGCGCATGCAGCGGCGGCCGGCGGTGCGGCGGATCGCCCTCCGGATGCCGATACGGCTCCGGCGCATCGGGCGGCGGATCGTCGTCGGGCTCCGGCAGTTCGGGGTCCGAGTCCGGATCGACATCGGGCATCGGCGGCTCGGGCCGGTGCAGCGATGTCAGGTGTCGAAATTCCATGCGTCCTCCGGTCGTGACGGGCATGCCGCCGATCCGCAATCCGCGTGCCGGCCCGCGCGTGCGCGCCGAATGCCGCGCACCGCCCGCGTTTGAAATCGCTACATGCGCCGCTGCAAATCTTTCACGCCGCGCCGCGGGTTCATGCCTCGTAGGCCGCCAGCACGATCCAGAACGCGCGGCCCTCTTCATTCACGGGCGCCGCGAGCGCGAAATCGTCCTGCG
Source organism: Burkholderia sp. MSHR3999 (assembly GCF_000833595.1). Classification (NCBI taxonomy): domain Bacteria; kingdom Pseudomonadati; phylum Pseudomonadota; class Betaproteobacteria; order Burkholderiales; family Burkholderiaceae; genus Burkholderia; species Burkholderia sp. MSHR3999. The sequence goes on along the minus strand of NZ_JRFO01000007.1, from coordinate 911,798 downwards.
GCCGGCTGGCGTGCTCCAGCGCGCGACGCGCCACCTCGGTGCTGTCGAACGTCCGGTCGTTCAGCCGCCGGACGTCGGTCTTGCCCTCGAACATCCGCCGGCCGGGCCGCGAAATCAGCGGCTCCTGCTTCCACTCGAGAAAGCGGTTGCCGACTACGTCGAAACCGCCGCCGCATACGTTGACCTCGAAGTGCACCTCGGGCGCCCGCTTCCGCAATGTCATCACCCTCTCCTCGTACTTGCCCCGCCGGCGCGCAGCGTCGCGGCAGGCCTGCATCCATGCGGCAAGCCGTGTGCCCGGGCGGCGCGGGAACGCAGCTTGCGGCCAGCTCCGCATGAATCCATCCGGCGCGCGCGTTCCGCCGATGATCGCGCGCTCATTCGCCAGGAGAAAAACATGCATCGCAACCCGAAGAGATGGCGCGCCGTACACGACGCGCTTGCCGTGACCGCGATTGCCGCGGTCGAATGTGCGCTGGTCATGGGCCTGATCGCCGCGATCGGCTTTCCGCACGGCGGCCTATAGGCCCACCCGGCGCACCCTGCCCCTCGGCGCACGTCGCGCGACGCTGGTCGCATGCCGCGACGAACGCCTTGCGCATTGCGCAAGCCAGCCAGGAGAACCGCTCATGCATCGCGTCAGCGAAATCATGTCGAAAGACGTCGTGCGCGTTGCGCCGACCGACACCATCCGCCACGCCGCGCAACTGATGGCGCGCTACGACATCGGCGCGCTGCCGGTGTGCGACCACAACCGCCTGGTCGGCATGCTGACGGACCGCGATCTCGCGGTGCGCGCGGTCTCCGCGGGCAAGCCGCCCGAAACGCGGGTGCGCGAGGTCGCGTCGGGGCCGATCGAATGGTGCTTCGACGACGACTCGCTGGACGAGATCCAGCGCTACATGGCCGACGCGCAATTGCACCGCATCCCGGTCGTCGATCACGACCGGCGGCTCGTCGGCATGCTGTCGCTCGGCGACATCGCGACACGCGCCGCCGACGCGTCGCGCGACGAACTCGTGAACACGCTCGAGCGCGTATCGCAGCCGAAGCGGACGTAGGCGCACACCGCGCCGGCCCGGACATCCACCCATGCGACACGCGGCCCGCCACGGGCCGCGTGCGCGCCCCGACAGGAGCACATGACATGTACAAGCCCGTGCACAACCCCGACGAAGGCCCGGCCCGCATCATCCGCAAGGATCGCGAGACGGCGCGCGGCCCCGGCCCGGACGTGATGGGCGCCGGCACGCTGGAAGGCGACCGGGTCGTCACGGCCGACGGCGTGTACGTCGGCCGGATCAAGGAAATCATGCTCGACGTGGACTCGGGCCGCGTCGCCTACGCGGCGCTGTCGACCGGCGGCCTGTTCGGCATCGGCGACAGGCTGCTCGCGATTCCATGGGATGCGCTCACGCTCGACGCCGAGCGCCGCTGCTTCCGGTTGTGGGCGTCGTCCGAGCGGATTCGCAACGCGCCGGGGTTCGACAAGGATCACTGGCCGGTCATCGCGGACCCGCAATGGGTCGGCGCGGCGCGCTACGACGGCAGCGGCACGCTCTGGTGGAGCTGCGACGACGACTTCGACTCGGAGCAGGATGCGCCGCCGCACGAGGCCTCGCCGGACCGGCCGGAGCGCGGCTCGGGTCCGCGCTGAGCCGCGCGGGCCGCTACGTGCTACGTTCGCCGTCCCGTATCCCCCGCGGGCGGCGCGCCGTTCCCGCTCGCCGCTTCGAGATAGTTCAGCAGCCGGTACGGCGTCAGCGGCTTCGCGCAATGCGCGTCGAAACCCGCTTCCTTCGCGCGCTCGCGGTCACGCGTCGACGCGAACGCGCTGCACGCGACGAGCAGCATGTCGGCGGTGCGCGGATCGTCGCGCAGGCGTTGCGCGATCTGCAGGCCGCTGAGCCCCGGCATCGCGATGTCGAGCACGACCGCGAACGGCTGCCAGTCGCGCGCGACGTCGCAGACCGCGAACGGATCGTCGACGACCCGGCACGCGAAGCCGCGGGCCTCGAGCAGCAGGCGCAGCGCGTCCGCCGCATCGCGATAGTCGTCGGCCACCAGCACGCGGCGCGGGCGCGCCGGCACACTGTCGGGCGAGCGCCACAGCAGTACGTCGTCGTCGCTACGTTGGATAGTCATTCGACAAACTCCTGTATCGTCGTGCGCGTCAGCGCGCGCCGACCTTGTGCACGAGCGCCTGCGCCGCCGCCAGGTGGCGCATGAGGGTCGGCAGCGCCCCGCTCGCGAACGCGCGCAGATCGGGGTCGCGGCCGTTGTGCGCCTCGTCCTCGAACAGCCGGATCGCGTGACGATGCGCGTCCGGCCCGGCCACCGCGACATAAGCGGCGTCGAACGCCGGGCCGTTCCGGCCGCGCAACGCCTCGACGTCAGGATCGACGATCTGCACGGTCTGCACCGGCAGGCCCTTGCGCGCGCCAAGCCCGCGCAGCCTCGCGTTCAGGGCGCCGTAATCGGCGACCATCCGCTTCGCGAACGCGCGCACGTCCGGCGACGCGGCTTTCTCGAGCGCGAGCTGGCTCGCCTGCACCTGGCGCTTGCCGGCCTGCCCCGCGGTGTCGACGAATTCCGCGTCGATGCCCTGCGGGCGTTTCGTGATCTGCGTATCGTCAGGCCCCGACGCGGGCCGAATCACGTCGGGCGTTGCGCGCGTACCCAACACCGGCGACGCGGGCGCCGCGCCCGACGTTTGCGCGAGCGTGACGGCCGGCGCGAGCAACGCGCCGGCGGCGCACGCCGCGATCGTCCAGATACTCGGTCTCATCCACGACCTCCTCGTCATTTCTTGCGCGGCGTCGGCAGCCGGCCCAGCTCTTTCGACACCGCCGCCGGCGTGCCGTATTCCCGCTCGGGAATGCGCATGAGCAGGTCGAGCACGTCGCGGCTCGCATGCGCGTGTTCGGCGCATCGGACGAGGTCCGCCTTGCCGGCCGGGTAAACCATCCCCTTCAGCGCCTTCTGGATCTCGATCGGGCTCGGCGGCTTGCCGCTCGCACCCGCGTCGTGGCCCTGCTGCACCGGCTCGTCGTCAAGGACGTGCGCTTGACCGGGTTCGTGAACGCCATGCAGATGCGATGCCATCGCGGGTTCTCCCGAAAAATTGAAGGGAAAACGGGATCGCGCGGCGCGCCTGCGGGTGTGCCGTGCCGGCGGTCGCCGTCATTTCGCGCGGATCGCGAGCTGGTCGCTCACGCCCCGCACGCCGTCGAGCTGTCTCACGATGTTGACGGCGGCTTCACGCTGGCTCCGGTCCGGCACGCTGCCGGTCAGCACGACGTCGCCGCGCCGCGTCGTGACGTGAATGTCGCCGGACGACAGGGCTTCCTTGCCGGCGAGCGCCGCCTTGGCCTTGACCGTGATGGCCGTGTCGCGAAGCTCCGTGCCGGCGGCCGCCAGCAGCGCCGACAGGCTGCCGTCGCCCGCCGCCATCGCGCGCGGCGCGACGCCGCAAACGATCGCCGTCAGGACGACGGCCGCCACGCACGGCCGTTTCACCGCGCGGCGCGCCGGCCGGCCGGACCGGGCTCGCCACTGTGCCGCGTTCATCGTGACCTCCATGCTTCGTGCCGGCGTCGTGCCGGCCATGTCACGAGGGCGCAAGATTCGTGCCGCGCGCGGGATGCGCGCCGCCACGGCGCGGGTCACGCGCCGCGTTGTAAATATTTCAGTACTCGGCTCACGCGCGGCGGCCGCCGGTCGCGCGGGCGATCGCCCGCGCGAGCTGCCGGACGTCGACCGGCTTGCGCAGATAGCCGTCGAAGCCGGCGGCGAGCACGCGGCGCTCGTCCGCCTGCCCGACATGCGCGGTGACCGCCAGCACCCGCACGCCGGCCAGCCCGCGCGCGACGTCGCGGCGCAGCGCGTCGAGCAGCCAGTAGCCGTCGCCGTCCGGCATCGCGAGATCGGACAGCACGACGGTCGGCCGCATCCCGGCCGCTTTCGCGAACGCCTCGCGGCCGGACGACGCGACGTCGACCGCCGCGCCGAGCGTCCTCAGCGCGGCGGCCAGGCTCACGCGGGTCGTCGCGTCGTCGTCGACGAGCAGCACGCGCTGCGCGTCGAGCATCGTCGCCTCGCCGTTGCCGGCGGGCTCGACCGCCCCCCACGCCATCGGGCCGGCCGGCTGCCACCCGGTGGGCAGCGTCACCGTGAACGTGGCGCCGCGATGGCGTCCCGCGCTGTCCACCGTCACCGTGCCGCCGTGCAGCTCGGCGATGTGGCGGACGATCGACAGCCCGAGGCCGAGGCCGCGGCGCGACGACGCCGGCGAATCGTCCGCGCGGCGAAACGCGTCGAACACGTGCGGCACGAATTCCGGCGCGATGCCCTGCCCCGTGTCCGCGACACTCAGCTCGGCGTGCCCGTCCTTGCGCGCGAGGCGGATCGTCACACGTCCGCCGCGCGGCGTGAACTTCAGCGCATTCGACAGCAGGTTCGACAGCATCTGCCGCAGCCGCTCGCCGTCGCCCGACACCACGCACGTGTCGAGCGCGCAGTTCGTATCGAGCGCGATGCCGTCCGCCGCCGCGGCCGAGCGGAACGCCCCCACGACCTCGCCGACGATGCGCACGAGATCGACCGGCATCGCATCGATTCGCAGCTTGCCGGTCGCCAGCGACGATGCATCGAGAATGTCGCCGACCATCCGCGTCAGCGACCGCGCACTGCGATCGATCGCGTCGATCGCCTGCCGCTGCAGCGCCTGGTCGCCGGAATGGCGCAGCACCTCGACCCAGCCGTAGATCACGTTGAGCGGCGTGCGCAGCTCGTGCGACACGGTCGCGAGCAATTCGTCCTTGAGCCGGTTCGACGTGTCGGCCTGCTGCCGCGCGTCGCGCGCGCCGCGCAGCGAACGCTGGGTGCGCCGGTCGCGCCGCCGCTGCTCGTCCGATGCGCGCAGCGTCAGCGACAGCGCGACGCGCTCGCGCGCGTCATCCCGCGCCCCGCCTCGCGCCGGGCTTGCGCGGACCGTCGCGCGAAACCGCGAGCCGTCGCGGCGCACGCACAGGCAATCGGTCGGAACGAGGTCGTCGCGCCTGTGGCGCGACCCGTCGGCCAGCGGATGACGACGCCACCAGCGCGCCGCCACCAGGATCGCGACGTCGCGCCCGAGCGCCTCGTGCGCGTCGTAGCCGAACATCCGCTGCGCGGCGGGATTCCAGCTGACGATGCGGCGCGCCGCATCGACGCCGACGAGCGCATCGGGCGACGCATCGACGACGGCACGCAAGGTCCGGCTCGCGTCGGCGCGGACCCGCTCCATGCGCGCGTCGCGCAGCAGCATCACCGCGCCGTCGACGTTGCCGTCCGCGTCGCGTATCGGCGCCGCGATCTCGACGATCGGCACCAGGTCGCCGCTGCCGGCCAGCCAGTGCCGGTCGCACATCGCGCCGGCGGCGCCGTCGAGCACGCGCTCGAGCGGCGTCGCCTGCACGCGGCGGCCCTGCGCGTCACACACGCGCAGCACGTCCTGCGCGCGCCGCCCGAGCGCATCGTCCAGCCGGCACCCGGCCAGCTCCGCGGCCGTCGCGTTGATGAACGTGAGCCGCCCGTCCGGATCGGTTGCGACCACCCCTTGCGGAAGCGACGCCAGCACGGTTTCGTCATGCCGCCGCTCGGCCGACTCGCGGTGTCGCTGCGCATCGCCCATGCGCCGCAGCGCCGACGCGATCGCGCAGGCGAGCGCGCCGACCAGCACGAAGGTGCCGAGCCGGACCAGCCGCTCGGCCAGCGTGCCCGTGTAGGCAGCGGGATCGGACAGGAACAGCATCCACGCGAGCGCCGCGCTGATCGCGGTCGCGAGCAGCCCGGCGCCGAACGACGTCATCCAGGCGGCGCCCGCGAGCATCGGGTAATACAGCAGCAATGGCAGGTTGACGCCGCCGAACCGGACCGCGATCGCCTGCAACACCGTTGCGATCGCAACCATCACGATCGCCATCGCGCAACGCTTGATCCGGCCGCGTTCGATGCGGATCATCGCAGCGGCTCCCGGCGGCGCGCGAAGCGATGCGAGCGGCACGGACGGGAACGCGCGCGCCGCCGCATCACGTATCCGGCTCGTCGGCCGCGTCGTCGCCCGCGTCTTCAAGCCGCGCGAGCCGGTTGTAGATCGTCTTCAGGCTGATGTCGAGCACCTCGGCGGCCTGCGCCTTCACGCCGCCGCACTGCGCGAGCGTGCCGAGAATGACGCGCCTGTCGACTTCCTCGAGCGTCGTGCCGAACGGCACCGTGACGCGATCGTCGTGCGCTTCGCCGGCGACCGATGCTTCCTCCATGATCGGCGGCGGCAGCGTGTCGATCACGTCGCCGTCGCTGAAGATGCTCGCGCGCTGCACGAAGTTGCGCAGCTCGCGCACGTTGCCGGGCCAGTCATACTCCCTCAGCGCGGCGAGCGCGGCCGGCGCGAAGCGCACGTGGCGGCCGCTCTCTTTGTCCAGCTCGCGCAGGAACGCTTCCGCGAGCATCGGGATGTCGTCGCCGCGCTCGCGCAGCGGCGGCAGCGCGATCGGAAACACGTTGATCCGGTGATAGAGATCCGCGCGCAGCTTGCCGAGCGCCATCGCCTCGTCCGGATCGCGGTTGGTAGCGGCGATGATGCGCACGTCGACGTCGATCTCGTGCGGGGAGCCGAGCCGCGTCAGCCGGCCCGTTTCCAGCACGCGCAGCAGCTTGACCTGCGACTCGACCGGCATTTCGGTGATCTCGTCGAGGAACAGCGTGCCGTTGTCGGCCCGCTCGAAGAAACCCTTGTGCTGGCGATCGGCGCCGGTGAAGCTGCCGCGGTCGTGGCCGAACATCTCGCTCTCGACGAGGTTCGCGGCGATCGCGCCGCAGTTGATCGCGAGGAACGGGTCGCGCCGCCGCAGGCTCAGGTCGTGGATCGTCTGCGCGACGAGCTCCTTGCCGGTGCCGGATTCGCCCGTCAGCAACACGGACGCCTCGGTGCCGGCGACGCGGCCGATCGCGTCGTACATCGCCTGCATCGGCGGCGAACTGCCGAGCATCCGCCCGAACCGGCCGAGCCGCTTCAGCTCCGAACGCAGCTCGTCGATCTCGGCATGCAGCACGCCGGTGCGCGGTACGCGCGCGAAGATGCTGTGCAGGCGCTGCATGTTGATCGGCTTCACCAGATAGTCGGTCGCGCCGCGCCGCAGCGCGTCGATCGCGGTCTCGAGACTCGCGTGGCCGGTCGTCAGCACCATTTCGCAGTGCGATTCTTTCGGCAATTCGTCGAACAGTTTCATGCCGTTGCCGTCGGGCAGCACGAGATCGCACAGCACGAGGTCCGGCGTGTGCGCGGACATCAGCGCGCGCGCTTCCTCGAGCGTGGCTGCCGCGTCGCACGTCAGGTGCTGCGCGTGCGCCAGCGCCGCGAGCATCGCGCGCGTGTCGGCGTCGTCTTCGACGATCAGGATGTAGGGCATCGATTCTCCGTTGCACACGCTGCGTCGCACGCTGCAACTGTCACGCTTCGCAATGCGAGGCGGTTCTGGACCGACCGCCGCCGCGGCCGATGGGACAGCCGGCCGCCGCACCCGCGGCGATCGGCTCGAGAAGAAGACTTTCCTCCCGTCAACGCTTTCAGTATAGGAAACGACGCTACGCTGTCAGCCGTTATCGATAATTACTATCCGGTGGCTACGGGCACATTGCAAGATTCAATTCCCCGCTCGGTTGAATTCGCTACGCTAGTGAAAGCGAAAGTGATTCCGTACGCAATTCTTCCGATTTCATCGCAGCGCATTTGTCGCGCGCCTCTTTCGGTACAGCGAGCCATCGATGTCGAATCGCGGAAAAGAGAACCAGCAGCTGTTCGGCGATTCGCGTCCGATACGCGCGTTGCTGAACAAGATCGAGAAAGTGGCGGCCACGCGCGCCAGCGTGCTGATCGTCGGCGAAAGCGGCGTCGGCAAGGAGATTGCCGCGCGGCTCGTGCACGATCTGAGCTCGCGCCGGCGCGCGCCGTTCGTGCCCGTCAATTGCGGCGCGATTCCGTCCGATATCGCCGAATCGCAATTGTTCGGACATGAGAAAGGCAGCTTCACGGGCGCGGCCTCGCAGCATGTGGGCTTTTTCGAAGCCGCGCGCGGCGGCACGCTGTTTCTCGACGAAATCGCCGAAATGCCGTGCGAACTGCAGATCAAGCTGTTGCGCGCGCTCGAATCCGGCACGATCACGCGCGTCGGCGGCATCGATGCGATTCCGCTCGACGTGCGCGTCGTCGCGGCGACGCATCACGATCCGGCCGAAGCGATTCGCGACGGGCGGCTGCGCGAAGACCTGTTCTATCGCATCGCGGTGTTCGCGCTGGGCGTGCCCGCGCTGCGCGAGCGCGAGGACGACGTCGCGGCCATCGCCCAGGACCTGGTCGACGGCCTGAACGCACGCCATCACACGCGCAAGCGGCTGTCGGGCCAGGCGTTGCGCGCGCTGCGCAGCTATTCGTGGCCGGGCAACGTGCGCGAGCTGCGCAATACGATCGAGCGCGCATTCATCCTCGCCGACGAGCAGATCGACATTCATCCGCCGCGCCGTGCGCCGGCGTGCGACGAGGTGCACGAAAGCGCGATCACGCTGCCGCTCGGCGCGACGCTCGCGCATGCGCAGCAGCGCTTCATCGTCGCGTCGCTCACGCATTTCGGCGGCAACAAGCCGCTCACCGCGAAGGCGCTCGGCATCAGCCTCAAGACGCTCTACAACCGGCTCGCGCTGATGCGCCAAACCGATCGCGACCCTGCGAACCTGCGTTGAGCAGACAAAAAGCCGCCGTCGCTTCAAGGCGCTCTGCGGCGCGCGACGGCGGTCAATATCTGCAATTCGTTGAAGTTTTTGCGTGTCATGCCCCCGGATGCGCGGGCGCTGTTGCAATGCGCCCGTTCGTTGTGCCGGATGCAAGGCCGGCGCGCCCGCGTCGCGTGCTCTCACGCGCGACATGTCCATCGCGGACCGCGCCGGACGTTGCATTCCTCCCGGTCCCGGCCAATCATCCCTAGCCGCCGCTCGCTCCCGGCGCGGACGCCGCGCCTCCCGGTGCGGACATGGCGCCGCCCGGTGCGGACGTCGCGCCTCCCGGCGCGGTCGCGCCGCCACTCATGCCGCCGCCCGCCGCTGCGCCGCTGCCGGGCGTGCCGCCGCCCGGAGGCGTGGCCGGGGCAGGCGCCATGCTACTTGACGAAGTCGCGTTCGAATCCGTTGCGTTTTCGCTGCGCTTCGAACATCCCGCGCCTGTCGCGAAGCCGGCCGCGACGAGGCCGACGACGAGCGCGCGCCACACGATACGAAATGAATCACCTTGCATGACACCTCCCGTGTTGTAGGAAACGGCACACCAGGACCCGCAATTCCCGTGCCACATGGATCATGCGCGGGTCATGCGCGTCACGCGCGGGCGCCGGTCCGGTTCCATTCATATTCCAAATGCCATTCACCCGAATATTTAATTTCCCATTGCCGCGCCCGCCGCCCATACTCGCGGACGAATCCGGCTAATGACATCCGCGGCATCCGGGCCCGAACCGCGCGCACGCGCCGCACGCGCTCGCGCCCCACATGGAAGGAGACCTCGGCGTGCCACCTGAAGCCACTCGCCGCGCCGGCCTCGCGCGCCGCTTTGCATCATGTTTCGGCCGCTCGCGATGCAGGACGACCTAGACGCGAACCGGCCGCACGACGCGGCCGCCGGCGTGCTCGAGGCGCTCGACGCGCGGCTGATGCGGCTCCTGCTCGTGCTGCTGACCGAGCGCACGGTGTCGCGCGCGGCGGTGCGCCTGAATCTGTCACAGCCGGCGACGAGCGCGGCGCTCAAGCGCTTGCGCACGCTGCTCGGCGATCCGCTGCTGGTGCGCAGCCGCTACGGGATGGTGCCGACCGAATTCGGCGCGCGGCTCGTCGAGCCGCTGCGCAACGCGCTGCGCGTGATCGACTTCATCCGCCACCAGCAGCCGAGGTTCGACGCGCGCACGTCGGTGCGCACCTACCGGATCGGCTGCCCCGACTACCTGAACGTGCTGTTCGTGCCGAAGCTCGTCGCGCTGTTCCGCGAGCACGCGCCGCACGCGACGCTGGTGTTCCATCCGCTCGGCGACGGCTTCGACGCCGAACGCGCGCTCGCCGACGGCGAGCTCGACGTCGTGATCGACAACCGCCCCGCCCGTGCGTCGCGATTCCGGCAGGACGACCTGTTCGACGACCGCGTCGTCTGCCTGATGCGCGCCACGCACCGGCACGCGAAGCGCGGGACGATGACGGCCGCCGACTACGCGCACGCGCCGCAGCTGTGCCCGACGCCGTCGTGGCTCGAAGCGTCCGGCGCGATCGACCGGCAGCTCGAACACGTCGGCCTGCGGCGCCGGATCGCGGTCACGCTGCCGCATTTCGAGCTCGCCGCGCATACGCTCGTCCGCTCGGACCTGATCCTCACGACCACGGTGCGCCTCGCGCGGCATTACGCGAAGCTGCTGCCGCTCGCGATCGTCGCGCTGCCGGCCCAGCCGCCGGACATCGTCTACCGGATGACGTGGGACGAAGCCGGGCCATGCGTCGACGGCGTGCGCTGGCTGCGCGCGCTGATCGCGCAGGCGACGCGCGGCTGGCTGGACGCCGACGCGGCGCTGCCGGCCGTCGCGGCGATCAGCGCGGCGGCGATGCAGGCTGCGCCGACCGAGGAAACCGCGCCGCGTCACGAGCGGCAACCCGAGCCGCGCTGCGGGAAACGACGCCCGGCAACCATCGCTCGCGCGGCGCGCGCGCATCGCGGCGCGCCGAAAACGCATTGATCGCGACGACCGGGCAGCAACGCGTGTGCAACGCATCGCGCGTCACTCCTGCCTCATCGGTTGCGCGAGCAACTTCATCACGACGACCGCGCCGACGAGCGCAAGCGCGCCGCTCAACACCAGCGCATCGGCAAACCCGCTCGCGAACGCCGCGGGCGCGGCCGCCGCGAGCGTCTTCGCCGCCTGCGGCGGCACGCGCTCGAGCGCGCGCGCCAGATCGCCGGCCAGCAGGCTCGACATGAACGGCGCATCGACGACGCGCCCAAGGCCGGGCGTCGCCGCGACCAGCCGGTCGAGCTGCACGTGCGCGCGCGCGGCGAGCACCGCGCCGAGCACGCCGACCGCCGTCACGATCGCGGAGAAGCGCGTCGTCGTGCTGATGCCGGACGCCATCCCGGTGCGGTGCGGCGGCACGCACGCCATGATCGCCTTCTGCGTGTCGCCGTTCATGACGCCGGCGCCGCATCCCGTCACGAACATCCCGAGCGCGACGAGGCGATAGTCGCCGCTCGCGGTGAGCGCCGCGGTCAGCAGGTTGCCCGCGCCGATCAGCGCGAGCCCGCCGGCCAGCACGCCGCCGGACGACACGCGCGCCGCCAGCGCCGCGCCGAACGACGGCCCGACGATCATCGCGAACGCGAACGGCAGCATGCCGAGCCCCGCGTCGATCGCCGACATGCCGAACGCGTTCTGCAGGTAGAGCGGCAGGAACGTCATCATCACCTGCGCGCACGCCGCGTAGCCGAACATCGCCAGCACCGCGCCGACGAAGCGCGGCGCGCGGAACAGCGCGAGGTCGATCATCGGCCGCGCCTGCCAGCGCTCCGCCGCGACGAAGCCCGCGAACAGCGCGGCGCCGAGCGCAAAGCGGCCGAGCGTGCCCGGCGACAGCCAGCCGTGCGACGGCGCGTCGATCCCGCATGCGAGCGCCGCGCCGAACAGCAGGCTGCCGACGATGTCGACACGCTTCGCGTGCGGATCGCGCGACTCGTCGATCGCGACGCGCGCGCCCGCGGCCAGCAGCGCGCACGCCGGCAGGTTGAGCAGGAACACCCAGCGCCAGCCGATCCACTGCGTGATCGCGCCGCCGACGAGCGGCGCGATCGCGGTCGCGACGCCCATGCACATCCCCCACACCGCCCACGCGCGCGTGCGCTCGCGCCCTTCCGGAAAGCGGTTCGCGATCACCGCGAGCGCCGCCGTCAGCAACAGCGCCGCGCCGCCGCCCTTGACCGCGCGCGCGGCGATCAGCCAGCCTGCCGACGGCGCGAGCCCGCAGCCGAGCGACGCGACGAAGAAGATCGCGAGGCCCGCGGCCAACATCCGCTTGCGGCCGAAGCGGTCCGCGAGCCCGCCGGCGGGCAGCAGGCACGCGGCGAACGCGGTCATGTACGCGCTCACGACCCACTCGACGTCGGCGAAGCTCGCGTGGAAGCTGCGCGCGATGCTCGGCAGCGACACGGCGACGACGTTGGTGTCGAGCACGATCAGCGAACAGGTCGCGGACGCGACGGCGAGCGTCGCGGCGGCGGGCAGGCGGACGGCGGCGCGCCGCGTGGCCGGCGCCGGGGAGGACTGGGACATCGGGGGCTCCGGAACAGGAAGGACGAGCCCTATGCTAGGCTTCGCCCGTATTGCCCGTCATTGATATTCCCACGCAGTTTTATTGACGATTTCCGCAATCATGGACCGCCTCGAATTCCGTCATGTCCGCGCGTTCCTCGCCGTCGCGCGCCATCTCCACTTCGCCCGCGCGGCCGACGAACTCGACATGGCGCCGCCGGCGCTCACGCGGCAGATCCAGGAAGCGGAACGGCTGCTGGGCGTGCGCCTGTTTCACCGGTCGCGGCGCGCGGTCGCGCTGAGCGCCGCGGGCGAGGCCTACCTCGGCGAAGCGAGCGCCGCGCTCGAGCACCTGCAGCGCGGCCGCGAGCTCGCGGCGCTGGCCGAGCGCGGCGAGCTGGGGCGGATCGAAGTCGGCTACGTGTCGTCGGCGGTCTATTCGGGCACGCTGCAGCGCACGGTCGGCGCGTTTCGCGCCGCGCATCCGCGCATCGAGCTCAACCTGCGCGAGGTGCCGATGGACGACGTCGCGAAGCAGATCGACGCGGGCCGGCTCGACGTCGCCTACGTGCGGCCGCCGATGCCGCTGCCCGGCGAACTGCGCACCGTCACGCTGCAGCGCGACGTGTTCGTCGCGGCGGTGCCGGCCGATTCGCCGTTCGCCGCGATGGCGACGATCAAGGCCGCCGCGCTGGCCGGCGCGCGCTTCGCGGTGCCCGAGCAGGAACTCGGCACGCTGGAAGTCGCGCGACGCGGGCGCTTCGCGCCCATGATCGCCGCGCGCCCGGGCGGGCTGCTCGCGGTGCTGGCCTGCGTGTCGGTGAACGGCTGGGTCGCCGTGATTCCGGACGCGCTCGCCCGCTGCGTGTCGCTGCCGGGCGTCGTCTACCGGCCGCTCGCGGGCAAGCCAATCACGTCCGAGCTTGCGCTCGCGTGCCGGCGCTTCGAGAAGGCGCCCGCCGTGCGCGCGTTCCTGCGGAGCGTGGCGCGGGCCGAATGATGCGGATGAGCGCCGGGCGGCGTTCGCGCGGCGGCGGCCCGGCGCGCGACATGCCGTTCGAGCCTGTTGTAATAGAATTCACGACGCCCGTCCCACCGCCCCGCAGAGGCGGCCGACGAATCCGAGAACCCCTCCCTGAACCCGTCGAATGAGCACCGACACCGCGACCATCACGACCTGCCCTGTCCGCAAGCGTCTGGCCTTGCGCCGCAAATACTGGAAGTTGCCGGATGCCGGCGTCAATCATTGGCTGGACATTCAACGCGACCCATTGAAGTGGCTGGCCGACATGCACCGGACCTCGCCCGATCTCGCGAGCCTGCGGATGGGTGTGAAGCAGCTCTGGTGCCTGTTTCATCCCGACGCGATCCGTGAACTGATGGTCTCCCATCGCGCCGACCTGCGCCGTTGGGAACCCAGCCTGTGCATCATGCGCCAGTGGAACGGGTCCAGTTTCATGATGAAGGAAGGCGAAGCGGCACGTCGTCAGCGCCAGACGGTGCGCCCGCATATTCAGTCGCCGGCAGTGCCAGAGATTCAGCGCATCGCCCGACACTGGTCGGCGCGGATCGTGCCGGGCCAGGTGATCGACCTGGATCTGGAAATGGCCGCCTACAGCGTCACGCTGGCCGGCCATGCGTTGTTCGACATCGATCTTGGCCCGAATGCGGTAACCATTGCGAAGGCCGTGCGTATCCTGTCGCGCGTCGCATTGCTCGAATCCAGCACGGGGCTGCCCCTTGGCCACTGGTTTCCGAGCAAGATGTGCCCGCGCAAGCGCTGGGCCCTCCGCGTGATGCGTGCGCAGATCGAGCAGGTCGCACAAGAATCGCAACGCCCGCTGGCCATGCATCGCGACGACCTCGCGACGCTGCTGATGGCCTCGCACCAGGCCACCGGCGCAACGCTGGCCTGGGCGCAACTGCTGCTGGCCCGGCATCCCGAGGTGCTGGCCGCGCTACGCACGGAGCTCGCCGCGATCGACTGGTCCGGCGTGAATCAATTGCAGGACCTGCACCGGGCTCCGTTGCTGCGCGCCGTGATTCAGGAAACCCTGCGCCTGTATCCGCCGGCTTATGCGCTGGTGCCGCGCCAGCTGTCGCGCGCGATGACCGTGTCGGGAACCCCGCTCAGGCGCGGCGATATCGTGATGATTTCCAGCTGGATCACGCATCGCGACGCACGCTGGTTTCCCGAGCCCGAGGCGTTCCGGCCCGAGCGATTCCTGGCAGCCCCGACCTGGCCGCAGGGTGCGTATTTTCCATTTGGCGTCGGCGATCGAGCCTGCCCCGGCACCGGAATGGCCATGATGGACCTGGCCGTATCGCTGGCTTACTGGATCGAGCACTGGGACATGACGATCGTGGGGCCGGTGACCCCGCAAGGCTGGTTCTCCCTTCGCCCCAAGAATGCCCGCGTGCGCCTGGAACCGCGCATGCGTGCCGATCGCGAGTCGAACGAGACGCCGCGTCGCTAGGGTCCGTTGCATACGGGACGAACGATATGGCATCGACGGCGGGGCCACTTGATCGTTCCTGCATCCTGTTCCCGCCGATGACGAGCACCGGCGCAACGGCCTCCGCACAAACCCGCGCATCCATGTTACGAATCGCCGTTTCCTGCGTAAAATGGCCGGCAACCTGCCACGCAATGCAGCGCCGACCGATCTTTCGGGGGAACGCATGTCCACGCACGCCAGAAAGCCGCTGGTATCGCTCGTCGTGCCGTTTCATGACGAAGACGAAGCGATCGGCGCATTCTTCGCCGCCACGCTGCCGATTCTCGATTCGATCGATTCGGCCCGCTTCGAGATCGTCTGCGTCAACGACGGCAGCCGCGACCGCACGCTCGACCGGCTGATCGCCGTCGCGGCCGGCGACCCGCGCGTGCGCATCGTCGACCTCACCCGCCGCTTCGGCAAGGAAGCCGCGCTCACCGCCGGCCTCGACGAGGCGGCCGGCGCCGCGGCGATCCTGCTCGACGCCGACCTGCAGGACCCGCCCGCGCTGATCCCCGCGATGATCGAGCACTGGCGCGCCGGCGCCGAGGTCGTCGCCGCGAAGCGCACCGACCGGATGTGCGATCCGTTCATGCAGCGCGCGGCCGCCGCGCTCTACTACCGCGTGCACAACGCGCTGTCCGAAGTCGAGATGCCGGAAAACGTCGGCGATTTCCGCCTGATGGACCGGCAGGTGATCGACGCGCTGCGCGCGCTGCCGGAACGGCGGCGCTTCATGAAGGGGCTGTTCGCGTGGGTCGGCTACCGCACCGCGATCCTCGAATACACGCGCGCGCCGCGCAGCGGCGGCCACTCGAAATTCTCCGGATGGCGGCGCTGGAACTTCGCGCTCGAAGGCATCACGAGCTTCAGCACCGTGCCGCTGCGCGTGTGGACCTACGTCGGCCTCGCGTTCGCGCTGCTGGCGCTCGCGTACGGCGCGTTCATCGTCGTGCGCACGCTGCTGTTCGGCAACCCCGTGCACGGCTATGCATCGCTGATCTCCGTCGTGCTGTTCATGGGCGGCATCCAGCTGATCGGCATCGGCGTGATCGGCGAATACCTCGGCCGCATCTACCACGAGTCGAAGCAGCGCCCCGTCTATCTCGTGCGCCGCCGCTACGGCGCCGACAGCCACGCGGACGCGCCGCCCGAGCGTCACGGCCACGCGCATCCGGCGTCGAAGCTGCTGCAGTTTCCGGTCAAGCGGGCCGCGGCCCAGCGCGCGGCCGCCCCGCGCCGCCGGCCGGCCGCGCCGGCGACGGCCGGTCACGCCGCCCGGAAGCTCTCGGCCAAATAGGAACCCCGCAAGCCCGCATGCCGCCCATGGACATCCCCCGACAATCGGCGCAAGCGGCGAACCGCCCCGTGCGCGCCTGGCTGACGCCCGCGCGGGTCGTCGCGTACAGCGCGTTCGTACTGGCGTTCTACGCGATCTTCCTGTCGATCTGGGCGTGGGTCGTGCATCACGGGCCCGTCGCGTCGCGCCCCGGCTCGGACTACTCGGTGTTCTGGTCGGCGTCCTACGTGATGCTGCATGGCGACCCGTCGCAGGCCTACGATTTCCCGACCTTCTCGCGGATGTCGGCCCGGATGTTCCCGCATTTCCACCGCGAGGGCTTTCTCGCGTGGCTGTACCCGCCCACCTACCTGATGATGGTGGCGCCGCTGTCGCTGCTGCCGTTCGCGGTCGGCTATCCGCTGTTCGTCGCGTTCGGCGTCGCGCTGCTCGGGGCCGCCGTCTGGCGCGTGTCCGGGCTCGCCGCGATTCCCGGCGCCGGCCCCCGCATGAAGCGCGTCGGCGCGTTCGCGCTGGTCGCGAGCCCATGCGTGTTCGTCACCGCGATGTTCGGGCAGAACGCGTTCCTGACCGCGGCGTGCGCGGCGCTGGCCGTCTGCTGGGCCGACCGCCGGCCCGCGTGGGCCGGCCTCTGCATCGGCCTGCTGTCGGTCAAGCCGCAGATGGCGCTGCTGTTTCCGTTCGTGCTGGTGGCCGCGCGCGCGTGGCGCACGTTCGCGTGGGCCGCGCTCGCGACGACCGGCTTCGCCGCGCTGAGCGTGCTGGTGTGCGGCGTCGAATCGCTGCGCCTGTTCGTGGCCAGCACGGGGCTCGCCCGCGCGCTGATCCTCGAGCACGGCATCGTGTTCTGGTTCGCGTCGCCGACGCCGTTCGCGGCGTTTCGCCTCGCGGGCCTGCCGGTGGCGGCCGCGTATGCCGCGCAGGCGTGCGTCGCCGCGATCGCGATCGCGGCCGCGTGCGTCGTGTGGGCGCGCTCGCGCGACCCGCGCCTGCGCGCGGCGGTGCTGATGGTCGCGACGCTCGCGTCGAATCCGTACGTGTGGCACTACGAGCTCGCGTGGCTCGGCGTCGCGCTCGCGTGCATGCTGGCGATCGGCTGGCGCGACGGCTGGCTGCGCGGCGAGCAGGCCGTGATCGCGCTGATGTGGGCGCTGCCGCTGTACGAATACCTGAACCCGGTGTTCCACGCGCCGCAGGTCGGGCCGGCCGTGACGCTGGGCGCGCTGCTCATGCTGCTGCGCCGCGCGCGGTCTAGGGTCTGTTCACATATGGAACGCGCGTGCGTTGCCACGAGAAGGGCCGCTCGCGAGGCGCGCGACGCCGCGAATACTGGACGTATTCGCAAGGAGCGCAACGCGGCGAGCGGCCCTTCTCGTGGCAACCCCAAATTTAAAAATACGTTCCACGGGAATGCCCGAAATCGCCCGCATGGCGGCGTCGCGCGTCGCTTGTTTGGCTCGGCCAAACGGCGCTCCTTGCTCCTTGCCCTGCGGGCGATTTCGGGCATTCGCACGCGCGTTCCATATGTGAACAGACCCTAACTCACAACGCGAGCCTCGGCGGCGAATACACGCCGTAATACGGCCCGACGCCGCTCGCGACACCGGTCATCTTGACGCCGGCGACGAAGTGGCCCTGGATGTACTTGTAGGTGCCGCCGAGCGACACGTCGATGTGAAACGCCGCGAACGCGACAACCGGAACGTAGGTGCTGGTGGCCGTCTGCGTGACGACGGGCAGCACCACCGTCGTGCCGACCGGCACCGACGTGTAGAGCGTGGCCTTCACGCCGGTGGCGAGCCAGATGGAGTCGCCGATGTTGAGCTGCGCGGGATTGCCGTTCACCATCAGGCCCGCCATCGTCGTCACGTCGTTCGCGGCCGACTGGAACGACGTCCACTGCCCGCCCACGCACGATGCGCCGTAGGTCTGGCCGTTCGTGATGATGAATTCGTACGGCAGGCCCGTCAGCGGATTGATCAGCGGCTGGTTGGTCGCCGCATTCCAGTACTGGTTGTACACGCACTGGTCGATCGCGACCGGGAACAGGCCGCCGGCCGCCACTCCGCCGGGCGCCGCCAGCACCGCCACCGCGGTCGCGCTGCCGGACGCGCCGGGAATCCCGAGCAGGCCGCCGAGCAGCAGCGGAATCATCCCGCCGTTCACGCCCGGCGCGCGCGACACGGTGACCTGCACCGCCGGCGCGTCGTAGGTGCCGGGCGTGATGGTGGCCGCCTGCATCGTCGCGGGGCTGCGCCCCAGGTTCCAGTAGCCGGCGGCGATCGTGCCGGTCGACAGCGCGCTGCCGGCCGCCGCGTTCTGCGCGACCGCGCCGCTCGCGGCCGTCGCCGCCCGCGACCAGTTCAACGCGCCGCCGCTCGGCGACATCAGCGCGTCCGCCCCCGCAATCGCGGCCGCGTCGGCGGCGTTCTGCAACTGGTTGCGGACCACCGCCACCCACGCGACGTCGATCGCCAGCGCGCCGAACATCAGCAGCGGGATCAGGAACAGCAGGAAGAACAGCGCGACCGAGCCGCGCTGCCGCGCGGATGCGGGTTCGTCGCGGCCCGCGTCATTCATAGAGCATCACCGAAGTCGCCGACACCGTGACCGGGCCGGTCAGCGCGCTGAACGCGGAGCCCAGCACGAGCCCCGTGTACGTGTAGGTCACGGTCACCGTCAGCGCGCTGCCCGACGTCGTGCCGTTCGCCTGGGTGACGTTCACGGTCGGCGTCGTCGCGGCGCCGCCGGTGATCAGGCTGTTCTGCGTGTAGTTGAGCGCGACGTTGGCGACCTGCGTCGTGGTCAGCATCGGCACGCGCACCACGACGCCCGCGCGCGCCGCCTCG
Source organism: Burkholderia sp. MSHR3999 (assembly GCF_000833595.1). NCBI lineage: Bacteria > Pseudomonadati > Pseudomonadota > Betaproteobacteria > Burkholderiales > Burkholderiaceae > Burkholderia > Burkholderia sp. MSHR3999. The sequence goes on along the minus strand of NZ_JRFO01000007.1, from coordinate 892,786 downwards.
CGGCTCGCGTTCGTGATGACCGCCTTGTCGCACAGGATCAGGCTCACGTCGATGATGCCGAGCAGCACCATCAGCAGGAACGGCAGCATCAGCACGAACTCGAGCGAGATGACGCCGCGCGCGTGGCGCTCGCCTGTCGCCCGGCGTGTCATTGTGCGGCTTCCGCGTCCGGCTGCGCGAGCGCCGGCCGCGCGCCTGCCGCGCTCCCGCGCGACCCGAGCCGCGCGCGCACCGCCTGGTAGAAGCGCAGGTTGTCGGCCACGGCCGACGCCGGCAGGTCGGCGGACAGCAGCTTCTTCGCCGAATCGGTGTTGCCGAGCACGCCGTACGCGAACGCGAGATTCTGGCGCGCCTGCCACGGCGCGTCGGGCAGCCCGGCGACGTCGAGCAGCACGTTCACGCCTTCGCGCGGCCGGTTGCCCAGCACGAGCGACAGGCCGAGATCGACGCGCAGCCCCTGCGCATCGGGATGCGCGCGCAGCGCTTCGCGATACACGGCCTGCGCATCCGCATGGCGCCCCTGCAGGTCGAGCACGGTGCCGAGCCCTTCGGCCGCGAGCGGATGGTTCGGCTGCGCGGCCAGCAGCGCGCGATACCGCTCGCCGGCCTCGTCGAGCCGGCGCTGCCGCAGCGCGACGCGCGCGAGCCCGAGCTGCGGGCCGAGCTCCGCCGGCGCCTGGCGCGCCGCTTCCGCGTAAAGGATGCGCGCACGCTCCAGGTTGCCGGTGCGGTAATTCACGTCGCCGAGCCCGACGCGCGCCGCGAGCGCATCGGGATGCGCGGCGAGCACCTTCTCGTACAGCGTCGCCGCGAGCTCGACGTTGCCGCCGGCCAGCGCGCTGTCCGCGATGCGCATCTCGGCCTGCGGATCGTCGCTCTTGTGCGACAGCACCGGCCTCGGCTGGATGCCCGGCGCGCCGCAGCCGGCGGCCAGCACCGGCAGCAGGGCCGCGAGCGCGAACGCGCGTGCGACGGATCGTGTCATCTGAACACCTCGAGCAGGCGGATCGCCGCCGGGCCCGCCGCGATCAGGCAAACCGTCGGCAGGATGAACAGCATCATCGGCAGCGTGATCTTCGGTGCGAGCTTCGCGGCCTGCTCCTCGAGCGCGACGATCTGCTCGGTGCGCTCGGTGCGCGCGAGCGTGCGCAGCGCCTGCGTGATCGGCGTGCCGAACCGCTGCGACTGCGTAAGCGTCGTCGCGAGCGAGCGCGCGGACGGCAGGTCGACGCGCGTCGCGAAATGGGTGAGCGTCGCGGCCACGTCGCCGCTCAGCGTCAGCTCGTCCGCGCACACCGACAGCTCGTCGGCGAGCGGCGGGCAGATGCGCGCCAGCTCGTGCGCGACGCGCCGGACGCCCGACGCGAGGCTGTTGCCGGCCATCGTGCAGATCACCAGCAGGTCGAGCGCATCCGGCAGGCACCCGGCGATGATCCGCCGCCGCCGCCGGATCATCGCGCCGAGCACGTACTCGGGCACGATCACGCCGATCACGAACGCGGCGACCATCGCCAGCGCGCGGATCACGAAGTACTCGCCGAGCCGCGGAATGTACGGGCTGAACACGATCGCGACGCACGCGAACAGCACGCCGGCGCTCAGCTTGATCCCGATCATCGACGACACCGCGCGGCGCTCGCGAAAGCCCGCGCGCGTCAGCTGCAGGCCGAGCTTCACGCGCTGCATCGGGTCGAGCACCGGCAGCCGCTCGCCGAGCTGCGCGAGCCGCCGCGTCACGTCCTGGCGGACGTCGCCCGGCTGCAGGAACAGCGCCGCCGGCGACGCCGCGCGCTGCCCGGCCGCCTGCCGCACGCGCGCGGCGATCCGCTTGCGCGTGCCGCCGCCGGGCGGCGCCAGCGCGAGCGCGACGCAGGCCAGCAACAGCAGCAGCAACAACAGCAGTTCAAGGCCGCGGGCGGCCAGCATCGACAGCGTCATCGCGCGGTCTCCATTCTCGAGATCTTGCGGATCACCAGCAGCCCGATCACGAGCAGCGCGGCCGCGATCGTCAGCATCGTATGGCCGGCGTGCGTCGTGAACAGCAGCATGATGTACGGGCGGTTCACGAGAAACAGCGCGCCGATCATCACGAACGGCACCGCCGAAATGATGTTCGTCGTGATTCGCCCTTCGGCGGTCAGCGCGCGGCTTTTCAGGCGGATGTCGCGGCGCGAGCGGATGATGCTCGACAGCTCGTCGAGCGTCTCGCCCAGGCTGCCGCCGGTTTCGCGCTGCAGCAGCAGGTAGACGGTGAAGAACGAGAAGTCCGCGATCATCAGCCGGTCCGCCGCCTGCGTCAGCACGTCCTTCAGGTCCGCGCCCACGCGCAGGCTGTCGCCCATCGTCCGGAATGTCGAGCGCACCGGCTCGGCCGCGCTGTCGCCGACCGTGCTGATTGCCTGCGTGACCGGAATGCCGGCGCGCACCGCCCGCACGATCAGGTCGATCGCATCCGGAAACGCTTCGAGGAAGCGCAGGCGGAAACGCCGGATCAGCGCGAGATAGCTGCTGCGCAGCGCGACGAGCGGCAGCCCCGCGTAGACGAACGGGCGCACGAACCCCGGCGGCTCGATCAGCTTCACCGCGACGAGCGCGGCGAGCGCGCCGGCGATCGTGCTGGCGATCACGATCCGCACGCCGCCGTCGCCGCTGACCGCGCGCACCCGCGACACGTAGCGCTGCAGCCATGCGCGCGCCCGGCTCTGCCGGCGCTCGAGGCTCAGCAGCGCGAGGCCGGAGCCGGCGGCCGCGCCCGCGTCGCCGCCCGCATGCGCCGGCGACAGGCGGCGCATCCGCGCGCGGATGCGCTGCGCCGGCCCGTTGCGCGCGCGCTCGAGCAGCGACGAGATCGCGAGCCCGATCCCGAGGAGCGCGACGAACGCGCAGGCCGCGAACAGGTCGGCGGCGCTCATTGCCGGAACACCTCGGCCAGCACGTCCTCGACGCCGTAGTACGCGGCGCGCGCGGCGAACGCCGGCCGCAGCGACGACGCCTCGAACACGCCCTTCACCGCGTCGCGCGTCGTGTCGCCGTCCTGGCGGAACGCGAACAGGTCCTGCGTGATGACCACCTCGCCTTCCATCCCGACGATCTCGGTGATCCGCGTGACGCGGCGCACGCCGTCGCGCATCCGCTCGACCTGCACGAACAGGTGCACGGCGCTCGCGATCTGGCGCCGGATCGACAGCAACTGCAGGTTCGCGTTCGCCATCATCACCATGCTTTCGAGCCGGCTGATCGCGTCGCGCGGCGAGTTCGCGTGGATCGTCGTCATCGAGCCGTCGTGGCCCGTGTTCATCGCCTGCAGCACGTCGAACGCCTCCGGCCCGCGGATCTCGCCGAGGATGATCCGGTCGGGCCGCATCCGCAGCGCGTTGCGCACCAGGTCGCGCTGCGAGATCCCGCCGAGCCCCTCGGTGTTCTCGGGCCGCGTCTCGAGGCTGACGACGTGCGGCTGCAGCAGCTGCAGCTCGGCCGCGTCCTCGATCGTCACGATCCGTTCGTGCTCCTCGATATGCTGCGACAGCGCGTTGAGCAGCGTCGTCTTGCCCGAGCCGGTGCCGCCGGAGATCACGACGTTCAGCCGGCACGTGCACGCGACCTTCAGCGCCTGCAGCATCGCGGGCGAGATGTTGCCCTGCTGCGCCATGCGCGCGAGCGTGATGTCGCGCTTCGCGAACTTGCGGATCGAGATCGACGGCCCGCGCATCGCGACCGGCGGCAGCACGACGTTCACGCGGCTGCCGTCGGCGAGGCGCGCGTCGACCATCGGGCTGCTCTCGTCGACGCGCCGCCCGACCGCCGCCGCGATCCGCTGCGCGACGCTCGTCACGTGCGCGTCGTCGCGGAACTTCAGCGTCGTGAGCTCGAGCCGCCCCGCACGCTCGACGTAGACCTGGTCGGGCCCGTTCACGAGGATGTCGGTCACCGTCTCGTCGGCGAGCAGCGGCTCGATCGGCCCGACGCCGAACATGTCGTTCAGGATCGCGTCGACGATCAGCACCTGCTCGCCGGCCGTGATCTTGAGCTGCTCGCGCTCCACCGTGTGCGCGGCCACCTGCTCGATGCCCGCGCGCACCTCGTCGCGCGTCTTCATCAGCGCCGCCGACATGTTCATCGACGCGAACACGGCCGCGCGGATCGCGTCGAACTTGCCGGACCGGATCAGCGCCTCGTGGTGGTCGGCCGCCGCGCGGGTCGGCATCGGCGCGGGCGCGGGCGGGCGCGGCGCGTTGATCGGCTCGGTGCGCTCGGCACGCTCGGCCGGCGCGGGGTCCGCCGGCGGCCGGTTGCGGGTGCCGAATTTCATCACGTGCCTGTCCTCCATTTGACGAACCGCGCATACCACGGCTCGGCCACGGCCATCGATTCGCCGGTGATGCCGTTCGCCATCTGCCGGATCTCGTCCAGGAAGCCGCGGCGCTTCGCGCTGTCGATCGGCTCGCCGAGGTTTTCCGCGACGGCGAGCGTCTGCGGCTCGTGCGGCAGCTCGCGCAGCTTCACGCTGCCGAACGCCTCCTCGAAATCGGCCGGCTCGACGCGCCCCGCCACCGGCGCGAGCGGATTGTTCAGCACCATCGACAGCAGCCGCTCGCCGGGCAGCTCCCGCGTGAAGCGCGCGAGCCGCGCGGCTTCGTAGGCCGCGTGCACCGACCGGTCGGCGACGATGTATACGAGATCGGACGCTTCGAGCGCATCCTCGAACAGCCGGCCGGCCCCGCTGCCGACGTCGAGCAGCACGTAGTGGAAGCGGTCCTTCAGCATGTCGACGAGGCCCGCGACGGCCGCGTCGCGCAGCGGCACGTCCGCGCCGTAGGCCAGCTCGGCCGACAACACGTGCAGCCGGTCGCCCTTCGTGACGAACATGCGCTCGAACAGCGCGTCGTCCGGCCGCTGCTCCATGTTCAGCAGCTCGATCAGGCCGTTGTTGCTCGACAGCCCGAGCATCGAGTTCGCGCCGCCGCCGTGCAGGTTCAGGTCGACGTACGCGACGCGCCGGCGCTTCTCGCCCGCGAGGCAGCGCGCGAGGCTCACCGCGATCGTGGTCGCGCCGACGCCGCCGCGCGCGCCGACGAAACTCACGGTCTTGCCGGTGCGCGCCTGCACGACCGACTCGGTGGCCGTCAGCGCGCGCCGCACCAGCTCGACCGTCAGCGGCTTGACGATGTAGTCCTGCACGCCGATGCCGAGCAGGTTGCGGAACAGCCCGACGTCGTTCTGCGTGCCGACCGCGACGACCCGCACCGACGGGTCGCACACCTCCGCGAGCCGCATCAGGTCCGACACCGGCAGCACCGAATCCGACACGTCGACGACGAGCTGGCGCGGCGAGCGCTCGTTCTGCTGCAGCAGGCGGATCGCGTCGTCGCACCCGCCGGGCTGCAGGTGCGCGCGCGTGATCGACAGATCCTTCGCGACGCGGCGGATCACGTCCTCGCTGCCCGGGTCGGACACGACCGCGACGAGGTCCGCCGCGCCGGCGGGGGCGGCACGCTTGGCATTCCGGCTGGCGAGGACTTTCATGGCGGCGTGAAAGAGGCGTAGGTGGGATCAGCGGCCGGGCGAGCCGGTCGTCGTCAGCGTCTTGCCCGGCGCCGGCTGCTTGACGCGATCCTCGACGTAGCGGCGCACCGCGCCGGCCGCCGCTTCCGCGTCGGCGCCGCCGTACGGCGCCGGCGCGACGAGATCCTCGGGCCGCGCGAGCATCGCCGCGAGGTTGCGATAGGTCGCGCAGCCGAACGGCACGCCCGCGCGCCCGAACCCCGCATCGACGAGATGCGACGGCTGCATCAGCTTCATGCAGTCGGGCGGCACCGCGCGCGCGCCGTCGAAGCCGATCGCGGTCGTATCGGGCAGGCTCAGCGGCGGCGGCGCCGACAGGCAGCCCGCGAGCGCCAGCGGCGTCAGCAGGCCCAGCGCGGCGACGGTCGTTCGAATTCGCATGAGCGCCCTCCCGAAGTCAGTAGACGAAGCCCGCGGCGCCGACCAGACGCGGCGTGTCGCCCGACAGCAGGTCGAGCCCGAGGTTGCGCTGCACCGCGAACTCCAGGTCGCTGCTCGGCCGCGCGACGGTGTCGATCGCCTGCTCGAGCTGGCCGGGCCCGGCCGGCTGCACGATGTACGGCGTGACGATCACGACGACCTCGGTCTTGTTGTCCTGGAAGTTCTTCGACGAGAACAGCCGGCCGAGCACCGGCAGCCGGCCGAGCCCCGGGATCTGCGACACGACGTCGCTCGTCTGGCTCTGCAGCAGCCCGCCGATCGCGAAGCTCTGCCCGCTCGACAGCTCGACCGTCGTCTCGACGCGCCGCACGCTCAGCGCCGGCACCTTGACGCCGCCGGTCGTCACGCTGTTGGTCGGATCGATCTCGCTGACCTCGGGCCGCACCTTCAGGCTGATCCGGTTCTCGGCGAGCACGGTCGGCGTGAAGTCGAGCGACACGCCGAACGGCTTGAACTCGACCGTGATCGCGCCGGTCGTGGTGCCGCTCTGCGCGACCGGAATCGGAATCTCGCCGCCGGCGAGGAAGCTCGCGGTCTCGCCCGACATCGCGGTCAGGTTCGGCTCGGCGAGCATCGTGATCAGCCCTTCCTGGTCGAGCGCGTCGAGCACGACGTCGATCGACCAGCGCCCCGCGCGGAACCCGCCGAGCACCGAGAACGCGCCCGTCGGCGACAGGTTGAACAGGCTCGTGGTCGGGTCGAACAGCGTGCGCCCGTTGAACAGCCCGCCGATGAAGTTGCCGGAGCCGCCGAGCCCGCTCCAGTTGATGCCGAGCTGCTGCGTGATGTTGCGGCTCACCTCGGTCACCCTCACGCGCAGGTTGACCTGGATCGGGCGCGACAGCGTGAGCCGGTTGACGAGCTTTTCCTTGTCCTGCAGGTACGGCGCGAGCGACTGCATCACCGCGTCCGCGTCGGCCCCGCTCGGCACCTTGCCCGACACCATCAGCGAGCCGGGCGCGCCGGACACCTTGAGCTGCCATTGCGGAAAGCGGCTGTCGAGCACGCGCTGCAGCGACGGCGTATCGGCCTGCACGATCACGGTCTTGCGCAGGATCGGCCGGTGGTTCGCGCCGAGCGCGATCAGCGTCGTCGTGCCGGCCTTCTTGCCGAACACGAACACGGTGCGCGGCGACGGCACCTGGATGTCGGCGATGGACGGATCGGCGACGAACATCGTGGCCGCGGGCTCGGGCAGCGACAGCAGGTCGCCCTTGCCGGCCGCGAGCGTCAGCGGCGCGCCCGCATCCGGCGCGCTCGCGCGCTGCGCGAACGCGACGCCGGGTGCGCCGGACACGAATGCGCAAGCCATGCACCACAGAGCGATCCAACGAACCATGCGCACCATGCGTTTTCTCGTCAAATGCCCAAATGCCGGTCGCCGCGCGGCCGGTCCGATCCGTCACTGCGTGGCCGTCCCCGGCGGCTGTGGCGCCTGCGCGGCGAGGTTGCCGCCGTTCGACGCGCCGTTCGATACGCCGGGCAGGCCCGGCAACCCGGACGGCAGCGGCGGCACGCCGGCCATGCCGATGCCGCCGCCGCGCGCCCCGTCGTCGACCGTCGAGCCGCGGTAGATCACCACCGTATTGTTCTGCCGGGGCAGCCGCGCGCCGGCATCCGGCGCGGCGCCCGGCGCGCGCGTCGCGTCGCGGAACGCGCGCGACACGTCGCCGGCCCACACCGGCGGCGTGTCGGGCTCCTGCTCGTCGCCGCCCGCCGGCTGCCGCCGGTCGCTCGTCGCGAAGCTGCGCAGCGCGAGCGACAGCGAGCCGAGACGCGTCGCGACCAGCACGACCTGCGCGGTGCGCGGCGCGACCTCGAGCGTGACCGTGCGCGCGTGGACCGTCGCGTCCGCGCCGCTGGCCGGCCCCTTCGCGCGCTGGAATTCCGAGCCGACCGCGAGCACGCGCGCGCGCCGCACGACCGTCTCCGCCTCGTACGCGCCGGGCTCGGCCGTCGTGCCGCCGATCTGCTGGGTCAGCAGCACGTCGACGAAATCGCCCGGCTGGATCAAGCCCGCGTTGCCCGACACGTCGTCGACCGGCACCGAGATCGCCCGCATGCCGGGCTTCAGCGCCGCCGCGAGAAAATCCGGCGCGCCGGCCGCGATCACGTTGTCCGCGCGGATCGGCGCGCCCGCGCTCACGCGGTTGCGCAGCAGCGCGCCCTTCAGGTCCGCGCCCGGCTGCGACTCGACGAACGCGCCCGGCGGCACCTGCGCATGCGGGACGCGCTTCCACGCGAGATCGTTGTCGCGCAACAGCAGCCCTTCCGGCAGGTCGGCGGCCGCGACGCGCACGCGCACCTCCGCGGACTCGACGGGCGCCTTGGTGGTGGACGCGGCGACGTACAGCTCGCGCAGGATGAACGCGCCGATGCCGGCGGCAATGATCAGCGCGGCCATTCTCAGGGGTTTGGGCATGGCGGCGTGCGTCCCCCGGCTAAGTGAACGTGGCGGCGTGCGCAAACGACGCCCAGACCGACAGCGCGCCGCCCAGCGCGAGCGGGACCCCGTACGGCACGCCGCGCGTCGCGACGGGACGCGCGGGCGCGGTGCGGCGCTGCCGCGCGTCAGCCGCGAGCGCCGCGATGCCGCACGCAAGGCCGCCCGCGCCGACGATCGTCAGCACCGGGACGGCCAGCGCCGGGCCGGCCCACAGGAACACGGCCGCCGCCAGCTTGACGTCGCCGCCGCCGATCCAGCCCGCGTGGCGAAGCCCGCCGAACAGCAGCAGCATCGCCGCGCCGGTCGCGACGTGGCCGGCCACCGGCGCGAACCCGTCGCGCACGAGCGCCGCCGCGACGAAGTACAGCGTCGCGAACGCCAGCACCGCGCGATTGGACAGGCGCCGCGCGCGCAGATCCTGCACCGCGAGCGACGCCAGCACGGCCGTGGCCACTGACTGCACGAGATAGAGCATGAGCGGAGCCGTCCGTCGGCGCGCCTCCGCGCGGGATACGTTCGACCGCTGCGGGTCCTTGCGTGCGTCGGCGGCGCGAGGTCAGGGAATCAGATCAGGCCGGTCACTTTCGTGATCAGCGCGGTGAACAGGCTCGGCAAGCCGCCCGACGAACTGCTGAGGATCGCGCCGACCGCCGCGAGCGCGACCACGACGATGCCGGCAAGCACCGCGTATTCCATCGAGCTGACGCCGCGTTCGTCACGCAGCAGGGACTTGGCGTATTGCAGCATGGCAACCTCCTTGCAACGGGGTCGGTGATCGACCGTTGAACGTCATGGCGTTGCGTGACCCCGGCCGCCCTCACGTCGGGCCGCTCGCATCCCCGGAGTCAACTCGATCGCTGCGCCGCCGGCAGGCACCTTGCCGACGACCTGATTCGTCTTGGGTATAGACAATTTTCCGGACGAATTCAAATTATTTGGCGTCGGAGTGTATTTATGGATAGCACCCCGCAACAATCAAACAATTTTCCATTGCGTCGCAATTGTTTCTCGCGAAGCAACGGAATTCCGGAGCGTTGATCGGGCGCGTGCGCGTCCCTTCACGGGCGAATCGGCTGTTCACCGCGCGCAAGCAGCGCGTCGATTTTCATTGCATTTTCGGGCCCGCGCGTCGGCTTCGATTTATTACCGATGCGCTCGCGCGAGTCGGTAAAAACGACGAATCCGGATCGATTTTTTATGCGGGTTTTGCTGCCTTTACGTCAATCGAGCCACACGCCGTCGAACCGGTGTCCGCCCAGCGGCGAGAACGCGAGGCCGTGCACGCGCGTCGACACCGGCAGCGACACGATCGAATGCGCGATCGGCGTGAACGGCACCTGGTCCTTGAACACGACCTGCGCCTGCTCGTACAGCGCCGTGCGCCGCGCGACGTCGGCTTGCGCGCGCGCCTGGCCGATCAGCCGATCGAATTCCGCGTTGCACCACTTCGACAGGTTGCTGCCGTGCACGGCGTCGCAGCCGAGCAGCGCGCCCAGCCAGTTGTCCGGGTCGCCGTTGTCGCCCGACCAGCCGTACAGGATCGCGTCGTGCTGCCCGTCGAGCTTCGCGCGCCGGTTGTATTCGCCCCATTCGTAGCTGACGATCTTCGCGCGCACGCCGAGCTTCGCCCAGTCCTGCTGGATCAGTTGCGCCATCAACTGCGCGTTCGGGTTGTACGGGCGCTGCACCGGCATCGCCCACAGCGTCAGCTCGAAGCCGTTCGGAAAGCCCGCGCGCGCCAGCAGCGCCTTCGCCGCCGCGAGGTCGCGCGGCGCATCCTTCAACCGCGGGTTGTACGACCATTGCGCGGGCGGCATCGGGTTGGTCGCGATCTTCGCGTCGCCGCCGAAGACGGTCCTGATGATCGCGGCCTTGTCGATCGCCATGTCGAGCGCGCGCCGCACGTCGACGCGGTCGAGCGGCGCATGCTGCGTGTTGTACGCGACGAAGCCGACGTTGAAGCCCATCCCCGAGAACAGCGTGAGCTTCGGATCGCGCTTCACCGTGTCGAGATCCGCGGGCCGCGGAAACACCGACACCTGGCATTCGCCGCTCGCGAGCTTGTGCAGCCGCGTCGCGGGATCGGGCGTGATCGCGAACACCAGGTGCGCGAGCTTCACGTCGTCCGGCTTCCAGTAGTCGGGGTTCGCGTCGTAGCGGATCACCGCGTCCTTCTGGTACGCGCGCAACTGGAACGGCCCGGTGCCGACCGGCAGCTGGTTGATGTCCGCCTCGCGATGGCGCGCCGCGAGCTGCGACGCGTATTCGGCCGACAGGATCGACGCAAAGGCCATCGCGAGATTGCGCACGAAGATCACGTCGGGCGTCTTCAGCACGAAGCGCACCGTGTCGTCGTCGATCTTGTCGATGCGCTCGATGTTGCGGTCGAAGCCGAGATCGCCAAAGTACGGAAAGCTCGTCGGATACGCCTTGCGGAACGGATCGTCCGGATCGAGCATCCGGCGGAACGTGAACACCACGTCGTCGGCCTGGAACGGCCGGGTCGGCTTGAACCACGCGGTGGTCTGGAATTTCACGCCGCGCCGCAGGTGGAACGTATAGATGCGCTGGTCGGGCGACACGTCCCAGCTCGTCGCGAGCCCCGGCTCGGGGTCGAGCGTTCCGCGCTTGAACTGCACGAGCGCGTTGTAGATCGTGAACGTGCTCGCGTCGAAGTCGGTGCTCGTCGTGTGCTGGCCCGGGTCGAAGCCGGCCGGGCTGCCTTCGGAGCAGTACACGAGCGTCTTGCCTGCCGGTGCGGCAAGCGCGTGCGACGCCGCGAGCGCGCCCAGCGCGCCGGCGAGCAGGCCGAGCCGGAGCCGACGCGCGACGGACGAAACGAAAGGAGTCTTCATGATGGCGATGACGGTGAGAGAAAGCGCAATGGACTGCGCTTCATCTTCGCGCTCGCGACGCCGATCGCTTACCAATTAATTCGCCATTGCTTATCGCAGCGGCAAGCGGTGGAAAGCGGTGGAAAGCGCCGGCGCGTTCGCCGATTCGCTGCTTTCGATATGCGCAAAGATTGGTTGGCGCGCCACGCCTGCCGACGTAAGGTCGTGGGTCCGTCCGGCGTGGAGTGCGCCGTCAACCCGCTGCGCTTCCCCTTCCCTGGCCCGAGGCTGCCCGATGAGCAAACGTCACACTCCGATCGACACCGCCCCGGCCGATGCGCGCCGCCGCCGGCTGCTGCACGGCGCAGCCGCCGGGCTGGCCGGTTTCGCGCTCGCGCCGCTCGCCGGTGCGCCCGCCCATGCGCAAGGCCACGGCGCGCGGCTGCGGATCGGCTTCCAGAAATACGGCAATTTCGTCGTCCTGAAGGCGCGCGGCACGCTGGAAAAGCGGCTCGCGAGCCAGGGCGTCGCGGTCGAATGGCTCGAGTTTCCCGCCGGGCCGCAGCTGCTCGAAGGGCTGAACGCCGGCGCGATCGATGTCGGCACGGTCGGCGAAACGCCGCCGATCTTCGCGCAGGCCGCGGGCGTCGACTTCGTCTACATCGGCAGCGAACCGCCCGCGCCGCGCGGCGAAGCGATCGTCGTGCCGTCCGACTCGCCGATCCGCTCGGTCGCGCAGTTGCGCGGCAAGAAGGTCGCGCTCAACAAAGGCTCGAACGTCCACTACCTGCTCGTGAAGGCGCTCGAGCACGCGGGCCTCGCGTATGCCGACATCCAGCCGGTCTACCTGACGCCCGCGGATGCGCGCGCGGCGTTCGTGCAGCGCAACGTCGATGCGTGGGTGATCTGGGATCCGTACCTCGCCGCCGCCGAACGGCAACTGAATGCGCGGGCGATCGCGAACGGCGAGGGGCTCGTGCGCAACACGCAGTACTATCTCGCCGCGCGCAAGTACGCGGCCGCGCAGCCGCAGGTGCTGCGGGCGCTGCTCGACGAAGTGGACGCGGTCGATCGCTGGGCGCGCGACCATGTGGCGGACGTCGCCGCGCAACTGTCGCCGCTCGTCGGCCTCGACGCGCCGACGCTCGAAGTCGCGCTCAAGCGCGCGGGCTACGGCGTCCAGCCGATCACGGATGCGACGCTCGCGTACCAGCAGAGCATCGCCGATGCGTTCAGCACGCTGAAACTGATTCCGGCCAGGGTGACGGTCGCGAACGCGCGCTGAGCGCGGCGCAACGGGTGGCCGCCCGCGCCGGCCCGCGTCACCACGCCTGCCGGTAGATCTCCAGCGCATCCGCTTGCGTCACCTCGCGCGGATTGTTCACGAGCAGGCGGGTCTGCAGCATGGCTTCGGCCGCCATCCGCGGCAGGTCGCCCTCCGTCACGCCGACCTCGCGCAGCGTGCGCGGAATGCCGGTCGCGGCGATCAGCCGGTCGATCTCGTCGATCAGCGCGCGGGCTTTCGCTTCGTCGCTGCCGGCGGCGGCCGGCGCGACGATCGCCGCGAGTTCCGCATACAGCGGCGCGGCGGCCGGCGCGTTGAAGCGCAGCACGTGCGGCAGCACGAGCGCGTTCGACAGGCCGTGCGGCACGTGGAAGATCCCGCCGACCGGATACGCGAGCGCGTGCACGGCCGCGACGGGCGCGTTCGCGAACGCCTGGCCGGCGAACATCGCGCCCACCAGCATCGCTTCGCGCGCGCGGCGGTCACGGCCGTCGTCGCAGGCCGCGAGCAGGTTGCGCGACAGCAGCGTCAGCGCGTGCTGCGCCAGCATGTCGGACACCGGGTTCTTCAGGCGCGCGGACGTATAGGCCTCGATCGCGTGGACCATCGCGTCGATGCCGGTCGCCGCGGTGGCCGCGCGCGGCAGGCCGAGCGTCAGCTCGGCGTCGAGGATCGCGACGTCGGCCAGCAGGTGCGGCGACACGACGCCCATCTTGCGTGCTTCGCCGACCGTCACGATCGACACCGACGTCACTTCGGAGCCGGTGCCGGCCGTCGTCGGCATCTGCACGAGCGGCAGCCGCGCGCTCGTGACCTTGTCGACGCCGTACATTTCCGCGAGCGGCTGCTGTCCGGGCACGAGCGCCGCGAGCAGCTTCGCGACGTCCATCGACGAGCCGCCGCCGAGGCCCAGCACGATCTCGGCGTCGGCCGCGACCGCCCGCGCGGTTGCGTCCAGCACCACGTGCTCGGGCGGATCGGCAACCACGTCGTCGATCACGGTCACCTGCCAGCCGTGCGCGGCGAGGCTCTCGAGCGCCGGCGCGAGCACGCCGCCGCGATGCAGGAACGCATCGGTGACGACGCACAGCCGCGCAAGCGCCGGAAAGCGTTCGCGCAGCAGCGCGCCGAGCCGGCGCGCCGCGCCGAACTCCACGATCAGCGACGGCACGGTGCGGAATTGAAACGGGTTCATCGGGTGTCTCCTTGATGAGGTGCCGCGCAGGTGCAACGTGGCGGCTCAAGTCGCGGCGATCGCGCAGCGGAATGATCCTGCTCGAACCGATCCGCTGAAGATGCGGCGTTTCCCGATGGGCGTCAAGTGCGTTCGCGGTGCGCTAACGCTTCGCTTGAGCCAGGAGCGACAGCAAGCGCTGGCGATCCTCGCGAAGCACGTCGCGCATGTGGGACCGGCTTCGGCGTCGGGCTCGCGCGTCGAACGGCGGCTACCTGCTGTGGGTCTGGCTGCCGGATCGCGTGCCGAGCATGGCGCTCTACCAGCTCGCGTTCGAAGCGGGCATCACGTGTGCGCCGGGGCCGCTGTTCGCGGTCGACGATGCGTTCGCGCATCACGTTCGGCTGAATTGCGGGGAGAAGCTCGACGCGCGACGCCGCGACGCGTTGATCCGGCTCGGCGGGCTGGCGTGCGCGCTGGCGGAACGCGACGCGGGCGTGCCATCGCCCGGATAAGGCTTGCGGAACGTCGTCCCGCAAGCCTCGAGCGAGGTTCATGACGCGCTCGAGCAGGCTGTCGCCCGCTCCATCGAGCGCGCCCGGAAACACGCATCGTCAAAAACAGGTCGTCGGATTGTAGGACCCCGGCGGAAGGGTGGAGCTCTTCTTGAATACGTGGCAGGCAACCCCGCTTCGACTCACGGTGACATGCCTGTCGCTGGCTGCGCCCGGGGGCACGGTTCCGCCGCCGTGCTCCCCTTTGACGTAGTAGCACGTATCGTCTTCGTATGCGCTGCGCAGCTTCGCGTCGCTCGAATTCTGCACCCTGGCGGGCCAGCCGCTCAGTCCCCCCTCCTTCTGATAGTTGACCGAAAACTGGCACCCTGCGGCTTGTGCGTGCCCCGTCAGCGCGAACAACGGCAGCATCACGTACAGACACTTCGGAATGGAACGTTGAAACATGATTTGCTCTCCTGATTGACTTTCGCCCGGAACAGGCTGGCATTGAAATGACATCGGTACGCCGGGACTTCCTCAGATGACTGCGCCGAGTACCGCCAGGTGATTGGGCGACAGGTCGGTAACCTCGACACGGATGTTGTCGTGCAACGCATAGGCGTTGTTGATGCGGAAGGTCAGATTCGTCGAGCCGGGAAACATTTCGATACAGCAGTATTGGTCCTGCCCGTGAAGCAGGCCCAGATGGATCGCCACCCACCAGTGCGTGTAGTTGGGCGCATTGTTCACGCCGTTGGTCACCGGCTCGTAGTGCACGAAGACGTAGTAGCGCTCGCCATTGGCTTGCGCACCCGCGCCGGGAGTCATGTTGCCGAGCTCGCAGGTGGATCTGGCCACGACGTCCACGACGCTGGTAAACCAGTTGCCCCAGGGTGGCGCGCCGGCGATCGCATAGCCATGCGCATCGTATTGAACGTACTCGGCGTGCCGCGCGGCGGCGAAGTTGACTGCCGGCAGATGGTTGGCCCACGCGGAGCCTGCGTTGAGCGCGGCGCCGGTCGCGATCGACGTGAAAATCTGTGCCGGATCGTTATTGACCGGCGTCCCCAGCCCGGAGCTGGCCCAACGCCAGCAACCGCATTCGTTGGCGGGAATGTTCCAGCCGGGAAGCGCCAGCGCCAGATTGACGCTGACAGTGGCGCCGCCGGGGTTGTTCACACAAGCATTGCGCAACGCGTTGAGTTGATTCAGTGCGAGTGGCATGTCGGTTCCTCGATATCGTCAGGGTTCGCTTACTTGGTCTTGAACACGTCGGCGGAAAATTTCCCGTCGGCGACCTTGAGCGGCCACGCGCTCCTGCCCCCCTGCGGTTTCGGCCAGGGCGAATTCAAAGGCGTCGTGTTCCTCGGCGCGTTGAGGCTGAATTGTTGCGACGGTTGGGCGACGGGCGGCAATTTCGGGGCAGCGTTCGGCATGGTGATTCCCTCCTGAAAGAGGCTTGGTGGTTGATGCGGTTCGCGTAGCAGCACGAAGCATGTCGATTCGGCGATGTCCCATTGTGTCGAGCGGCAGCCATCGCGCCTATAGATCGAAAGTCACGCGCGAGGTCATGGGCGCAAGGTCGTGGCCCTTTGAGACGCGGGCCGGAAACCACCCACGATCGCGCCCACGATCGCGCCTACAATCGACGCCACGCGCGTTGCCCGCGTGACATCGAGGAGCCGTCCATGCCCAAGATCGATCTCGCCAATGTCCCGGAGCGCAAGGGCTCCGGCTATCCGCCGCCGTTCGATGCCCGCTGCGCCGAGCGCATTCGCCAGCGGCTCGGCGATGCCGGCGGGCTCGCCGACTTCGGCGTGAACCTGATGCGCGTGCCGCCCGGCAACTGGTCGAGCCAGCGTCATTGGCATACGGCCGAGGACGAATTCGTCTATGTCCTCGCAGGCGAGCTGACGCTGATCGAGGACGGCGGCGAGACGGTGCTGCGCGCCGGCGACTGCGCGGCGTTCCCGAAGAACACCGGCAACGGCCATCACCTGATCAACAAGTCGGGGGCGATGGCCGTCTATCTCGAAGTCGGCTCGCGCTCGCCCGATGACGTCATCACCTGCTCCGACGTCGACATGATGAGCCCGAGCGCGGACGGCCGGTTCCTGCACAAGGACGGCACGCCTTATCCGGCATCCGGCGGCGACTCGCGCACGGGATCACCGGCGGCATGACGATGCACGCCGCCGGGCGCGCCTGATTCTTGATTTCAAGTCAAAAGGATTTCGCTTTTGACGCCGTGTTCACTCGAGAGCAAAGCGGGCACACTCGGCCCCGTCGAGCGCACCGCCAACGCGTTCGAACCGGCCCACCGGGACGCCTTCGCAGGAGCTCGTCAACATGAACGCACCGATCGACCGCCAGCCGTGCCGCAGCGGGGCCGGCGATCACGTCGCCGAAGGCATCCGCGCGCCCGCGCCTGCCGAAGCGACATACACGTGGCAACCCGTCGCCGACGGCATCTACGCAATCGCATGGCGGAGAACCGAAGGCTCGACCGTCGCCGGTCAATCACCTCGCCGCTCGCGTGCGACGCCGTCGCCCGAACTGGACCGGCTCGAACGCAGCCTGCGAGGGCTGTGAACGCGTTCGCATCCGGTCCGCCCCGACGCCTCGACTTTTTTCCCAACCGCGTGTACAACACGGCGACTGACGCGCCCGTCGGAAGGGCGCGCATCACTTCACGAGAAACCCCAGATGAAGCTTTCCTTCGAGGCGCTCGAGGCACTGGACGCGATCGATCGCACCGGCACGTTCGCAGAAGCGGCCGAGCTGCTGCACCGCGTCCCGTCGGCGCTCACCTATCTCGTCCAGAAGCTCGAAAGCGATCTTGGCGTCGCGCTGTTCGATCGCAGCGGCCGCCGCGCGAAGCTCACGCAAGCCGGCCGGGTGGTCGTCGACGAAGGCCGGCGGCTGCTGTTCGCCGCCGGCCAGCTCGAAATGAGGGCGCAGCGGATCCAGTCGGGATGGGAAGCCGAGCTGCGCATCTGCATCGACGAGATCATGCCGTTCGCGGCGCTGTGGCCCTATGTGCACGCATTCGACAAGCTGAACATGGATACGCGCCTGCGCCTGTCGACCGAAGTGCTCGGCGGCTCCTGGGACGCGCTGATCACTCGCCGCGCCGACCTGATCGTCGGCGCGCCGGGCGAGCCGCCGCCGCTCGCGAACATCGTCACGCGCCCGATCGGCGAAATGCGGCACGTGTTCGCGATCGCGCCGCACCATCCGCTCGCGGCCGAGCCTGAGCCGCTGGCGATGGCGGACGTCGCGCGGCACCGGCGCATCGTCATCAGCGATACGTCGCGCGCGCTGGCGCCGTGGTCGATCGACGTCGAGCCCGGCCAGCAGGTGCTCGCGGTATCGAGCCTCGCCGCCAAGGTCGCCGCGCAATGCGAGGGCCTCGGCGTCGGCTCGCTGCCCGAGTGCATCGCCGAGCGCGCGATCGCGGACGGCCGGCTGATCACCCGCAAGGTCAACGGGATGCGGGACGTCACGCAGTGCTTCCTCGCGTGGCGCGACGACGAGATCGGCCGCGCGCTCGGCTGGTGGATCGAGCAGTTCGACCGCCCGGACCTGATCGAGCGGTTCACCGAAAGCCTCTGACGAGAACGGTCGTCAGCAGCGTACGGCCGCCGGCCGCTCGATTCCGGCGAGCGTCCCGCCGAGCCGCTCGAGCTCCGCGACGAACCAGCGTTCGCCCGTTTCGTCGCAGCGCTGCAACGCCGCTTCGAGCGCGGCCTTCGCTTCGCCGGCGCGACCGTCGGCAGCCAGGCAGCGTGCGTACTGCGCAAGCAGGAACGTCTGCATCGCGCCGTAGCCGGTATCGGACAGCGCATCGAGCGCGGCGCGAAACCGCGGCGCCCACGCCGCGCCCGCGCCGGTCGCCGATTTCAGGTATTCGTCATAGCATTCGCAGCACGCGAGCCAGACGCTGAAGCCCGCGCGGCTCGCGCACGCGCGCAGCGCGGCGATACCGCGCTCAGCGACGTCGAACGCGCCCGCGAGCAGCGCGACGGGGATCAGCGCTTCGGCCAGCACGGCGCCGATCACGGTGTCGGGCGCGTAGTCGCACGCGAGGTCGAACGCCTGCGTCGCGAGGCCCAGCGCCTCGTCCGGCGCACCGAGCGCCCACTGCACGCGCGCGAACATCGCCTGCGCGACGATGCCTTGCTCGGGGTGCAGGCCGGCCGCATGCCAGCGCCGTTCGCCGTACGCGCACACGCTCAGCATCTGCTGGAACCGGCGGTGCGCGGCCTCGTGCGCGCCTTCGTAGTGAAGCGCGGTCGCCTCGGCGTGCAACGCGAGCATCTGCGCCGACGCATGGTCGAGCGCCTGCGCACGCGCGCGCAGGCGGCGCGCCCACCGCAACGCGTCGCGCGCGTGGCCGGCCTGCTGGCTCGCGCTCCAGCGGCCCCACAGCGCGCGCAGCTCGTATTCGGCGTCCCCCGCCGCGACGGCCAGCGCGTGCACCTCTGACCACGCCGTCTGCACCGCCTGCGTCGGGCCCGCCGTATGAGCCAGCGCCAGCGCGAACGCGGCGAGCAGCGGCATCCGCGTGGCGCCGGACACCGGCGCGATGTCCGGGTCGAGCGTCGCGTCGAGCGCGACGCGGGCCCGCTCGCAGCATTCGTCGACGAGCGCCAGGTCGAACAGGCACGGCACCACCACCGCCGCGAGCGCGATGCCGACCGCCTTGTCGCCGGCCGGCGAGAACGCCCAGTCGAGCGCGGCGCGCAGGTTGCCGAGCTCGTGCCGCACGGCGTCGAGCCAGGCGGCCGACCGCGCGTCGAAGCGCCCGGCCGGCGCCTGCGCGAACAGCGCCTGGAAAAACCGCGCGTGCGCGAGCGCCGCCGCCTTGCATTCGCCATTGTTCTCGAGCTGCTGCAGCGCGTAGGCGCGCGTCGTCGCGAGCAGCCGGTAGCGCGGCGCCCCGTGCGCGTCCTCGCGGATCAGCAGCGATTTCGAGACGAGGCCGGCGATCGCGTCGAGGATGTCCGTCTCCGACAACCCCTTCCCTTCGACGACGTCCTCGACCGCCTCGAGCGAGAAGCTGTCGCGGAACACGCCGAGCCAGCGCAGCAGCCTGCGCTCGTGGTCGCCGAGCAGGCGGTAGCTCCAGTCGTACATCGCCTGCAGCGTCTGGTGGCGCGGCAGCGCGGTGCGGAAGCCGCCCGTCAGCAGCCGGAAATGGTCGTCGAGATGGTTGGCCAGCACTTCGACGCCCAGCAGCGCCGCGCGGGCCGCGGCAAGCTCGATCGCGAGCGGCAGGCCGTCGAGGCGCCGGCAGATCGCCGCGATCAGCAGCAGGCTGCGCGGGTCCAGCGGAAAGCCCTGATCCGCCGAGCGCGCGCGGGCGACGAACAACTGCACCGCGCTCGTCGCCAGGATCGCATCGCCGCAGTCGTCATCGCCGGGCACGTTCAGCGGCGGCACCGGACGCAGCCACTCGCCGCGGATGCGCAGCGCCTCGCGGCTGGTCGCGAGGATGCGCAGGTCCTGGTGCGCGTCCGCGAGCGCATCGGCGACCTGCGCGACGGCATCGATCACGTGCTCGCAGTTGTCGAACACGAGCAGCATCCGGCGCTCCGCCAGATGCGCGGCGACGGTTTCCAGCGTGGCCGTGCCGGTCGGCTCCGCGATGCCGAGCGCGGCCGCGATCGCATCGGGCACGAAGCGCGGGTCCGACACCGCCGCCAGCGGCACGAACGCGACGCCGTCGGCGAAGCGCGCCGCGACCTGCTGCGCCACCTCGACCGCGACGCGGGTCTTGCCGATGCCGCCCGCGCCGACCAGCGTCACGACGCGCGCGGCATCGAGCGCGGCGATCACTTCGGCGATCGTCCGCTCGCGGCCGATGAGCACGGACGCCGCGGCGGCGAGCCGCAACGCCGGCGGCGCCTCGTCCCGAGGGGCCGGCGCGTCGTCGTGGCGGCGGACCGCGAGCCGGTAGCCGCGCCCCGGCACGGTCACGATCAGGTCGCGGTGGTCGGCGAGCGCCTTGCGCAGCGCGGCGATGTGCACCTGCAGATTGTTTTCCTCGACCACGGTGCGCGGCCAGACGCGCTGCATGATGTCGTCTTTCGATACCAGCGCGCCATTCGCCAGGATCAGCAATTCGAGAATGTCGAATGCGCGACTGCCGATGCGTACCGGCTGGCCGTTCGCTTGAATTTCACGTTTATCGAGAAAGACTTGAAGTGGTCCAATGCGGATCATGGCGATTCGGTCTTTCCGGAGATGAGTCAATGGCGGCCGGCCCGACGTGCCGCCGCTCAGGACGTCCATACTACGTTGTTTGCGCTTCCCGACGCTTTAAATATTCAGAACAATCTAATCGAATTTTTTGAAGTATGCGTGCTTTTTTTATTCGGTTGAATCGTCCGGCCGCCAGGCATTCGAAAATCGAATGAAAATCCGTCGCGGCATGACGCTTCATGCTTCATAACAATTCAGGTTCGGCTCAGGACTTTCGGCGACCGGCCGGGCAGACTGCCTGCCAGCTACGGCAAACCGGCGCGCCCGCCTCGTCGCGCGCCGGCGGCAATCTTTCACCGACTTCGGACCATGCCCGCCCACATGAACGACGCACCGACCGCCCCGTTCGCACGATGAGCCCCCCGACGATGGGCCAGAGCGTCGCCGGCATCCGGATTCCCGACAGCGCGCTCGCGCGGGCCGCGGCAGCGGCCGCGCAGGAGCCGGCGCTCCTGTATCGGCACGCGATGCGGGTCTTCCTGTTCGCGTCGCTCATCGGCCGGCGTCGCGCGCTGGCGTTCGACGCCGACCTGCTGTACGTCGCCGCGCTGTTTCACGACATCGGCCTGACCCGGCGCTACCGGGATTCGCGCCACCGGTTCGAGGTGGACAGCGCGAACGCCGCGCAAGCGTTCCTCGACGGGCATGGGGTGCCGGCGGCCGAGACGGCCGAGACCTGGCGCGCGATCGCGCTGCATACGTCGTTCGGCATCCATCCGCACATGGCGCCGCTGACGGCGCTGCTCGGCGCGGGCGTCGAAACCGACCTGTTCGGCTCGCACTTCGATGAAGTGACCCGCGCCGAACGCGATGCCGTGCTGCATGCATGGCCCCGCGGCGCCGGCTTCAAGGAACTGATCCTCGAAGCGCTCGCCGAGGGCATCGCGCAGCGGGCGGCAACGACGTTCGGCAGCGTCTGCGCCGACGTGCTGGAGCGCCACGACCCGAACTATCGCCGCATGAACTTCTGCGGCCGGGTGCTCGGGTCGAACTGGAAAGACTAGCGGACTGGATGACGCGAGGCCTTCAGCGACGGGCCAATCGGGCGATGAGACTGTCGAGCTCCGTCGCGAGGATCATGTCCGCGCCGTTCGCCGGCCGCTTCGCGCCGCGCCACTGCGGCTTGTAGACCGCGTCGCCGATCCGGATCCCCTTCCCGCTCAGCGCGCAGCAACTGCTGATCCGGGATTTCGCGCTGATCCAGCGCTGCTCGTCGTAGCGGAACCGCGTCGGGTCGCTCCACGACAGCAGCACGGACGAGCCGGTCTGCCGCTCGGCCGCGACGACCGTGGCGCGGCGGCGCGCGTCGCCGCTGGACGGCACCGGCGCGACGTTGCGGTGGCGGCGGCCCGCGCCGTTCGCGTCGAGGATCGATGCCGGCAGCGCGCGGCCGGCGGCGGCGGATGGGTCGAGCAGCGTGATCATCCGTGCCCAACGGCTAAGTTCGTTCATGACGGCGTGTCCTCGGAAATGGCGCCCCCCCGTTCGCGTCGCTGTCCGGCACCGACAGCGCGGCGGGAGCCGGCACGGGATCGACGATAACCGCTGCGCGATGAATAGTCCTTTAGCGAATCTGAATCGTTCTGGCGTGCATTTCCGGCACTTCCGGCGCCGCCGGCAGGAATCCGAATCATTCCTCGAATCCCGCACACGCCCCGTTCAAGAAAATTCAGATCGCTTCAGTACACGCCAAGGGGCTCGCGTGTAGGCTCCCCGCTGTGTTCGCATCCGTCGCGACCGCATCGCGACGGCGGGCGCTTGCCGGTCGCCGGGCGAAGTCGCCGCGCGCCGATCACCTTCATCATCCGTTTCATGCGGTGTCGTTCCACCGCACGCTCAAGGAGACCCAATGCGTTCCACGCAAACCGACGCCGTCGAATCGGCCCGGCGCCGCGACATGCTGTTCGCCGGCGCGACGGCCGTCGCCGCCGCCGCGCTGCCCACGGCGGCCACCGCCGCCGGCGCGCCGAAACACGCCGCCACCACTTCTGCTCATCACGGAGCCCACGCCATGAACACGATCACGACGAAAGACGGTACGCAGATCTACTACAAGGACTGGGGCACGGGCCGCCCGGTCGTCTTCTCGCACGGCTGGCCGCTGTGCGCCGACGCATGGGACGCGCAGATGCTGTTCCTGCTGCAGCACGGCTATCGCGTGATCGCGCACGACCGCCGCGGCCACGGCCGCTCGGGCCAGCCGTCGCAAGGCAACGACATGGACACCTACGCCGACGACCTCGCGGCGCTGCTCGACGCGCTCGACCTGCGCGAAGCCACGCTCGTCGGCCATTCGACGGGCGGCGGCGAAGTCGCGCACTACATCGGCCGCCACGGCACGCGGCGCGTCGCGAAGGCGGTGCTGATCGGCGCGGTGCCGCCGATCATGGCGAAGACGGCCGCCTATCCGGGCGGCCTGCCGATCGACGTGTTCGACGGCATCCGCAAGAACGTCGCCGCAAACCGTTCGCAGTTCTACAAGGATCTCGCGGTGCCGTTCTTCGGCTTCAACCGGCCGAACGCGAAGGCGTCCCAAGGCACGATCGACGCGTTCTGGGCACAGGGGATGATGGGCGGCATCCACGGCCAGTATCAGTGCATCCGGGAATTCTCCGAGGTCGACTACACCGAGGACCTGAAGAAGATCGACGTGCCCACGCTGATCCTGCACGGCGACGACGACCAGATCGTGCCGATCGACAATTCGGCGCGCCTGTCTGCGAAGCTCGTGAAGCAGGCGCAGCTCAAGGTGATCCCGGGCGGCTCGCACGGGATGTGTGTCGTCGACGCCGACAAGATCAACGCCGAGCTGCTCGCGTTCCTGAAGGCGTAACGCGCCGCGCGCCGGCGTGGCGACGCGCGCCATGCCGGCCGCATGCCCGACACGCCGTTCGCGAGCGCAACCGCGGCGTCGGCTTCGCGTTCGGCCGGCACGAGAACCTGATGGCCCGCGCCGCGATCACCGTCGAGGCGTCGGCAGCGCGCACGACCGGGCACGTGACGCGCCACCGTGCAGGTGCGCGCCGCACACGCTCATGCGCGATGAAGCCGGCGCGGCTTCCGGTGCCGGCCCGGCGCCGGCCGGCTGATCGCGTTCGCCGCCTTCCGCCGGCTGCGACGCCGGGCCCGCCCCGGCAGGCACGACCGCCGCCGTCACGCCCCATTGCTCGCGCTCATGGCGCGCATGGCACGCGGCGACGCGTTCGAATTCCCCCGCGTCGCGCAGCTTCTCCAGCGCATATGCGCGGGCCGATTCGGTCAGCCGATACTGCGCGCGAGCGCCCCGAAACTCGACACTCAACAGCGACTTCGCAACCAGCTCGCCGAGCCCGCCGATCGTCTCGACGAGCGGCGTGCCGGGCGCCGTCGCCACGGCGCGCGCGTCATCGAACGTGAACGGGCCGCTGAAGCAGCCGAGCCGCCGAAACAGCGCACGCGCGGCGGGATTCAGCAGCGCATGGCTCCAGTCGAGCGTCGCCCGCAGCGTCTGGTGGCGCGGCGGCGCGCAACGCAAGCCGCCGGTCAGCAGGTTCAGGCGATCGTCGAGGCGCGACGCGACCCCTTCGATGCCGAGCGTCGCGACGCGCGCGGCCGCGAGTTCGATCGCCAGCGGCAGCCCTTCGAGGCGCCGGCAGATGTCTCCGGCCAGCCGGATGCCGCCTTCGTCCACCTCGCGGCCGGCGGTCGTCGCGCGGACGCGGCAGAGAAACAGCTGGACGGCGGCGCAGCCGGCGATCGCGTCGGTGCGCGCGTCGCGGTCGGGCACCGCGAGCGGCGCGAGGCGCATCACGCACTCGGCCGGGACATGCAGCGGCTCGCGGCTGGTCACGAGCATGCGCAGCGTATCGGTGCGCGCCGCGAGCGTCTCGACGAGGCGCGCGACCACGTCGACGACGTGCTCGGCGTTGTCCAGCACCAGCAGGCAGCGCGAGGCGGCGATCGCGTCGGCAATGGCGTCGATGCCGGGCACGCCGTCCGCCGGCACGCCAAGCGCGGCCGCGAGCGCGCGCAGCACGTCGTCGCGCGTCGCTGCGCACGCGAGCTCGACCCAATGCACGGCGCACCGGGCGCGGCGGCGCATGTCGCGCGCGACCTGCGCGGCGACGCTCGTCTTGCCGATGCCGCCGGCGCCGGCCAGCGTAACGACCGGCATCCGGTCGAGCATGTCGATGACCTGCCCGATTTCGGCCTGCCGCCCGATCAGCGGCGCCGACGGCAAAGGCGGGCCGTCGCCGGGCGTCGATGCGTCCTGCGGCCGCGAATCCGGCGGCGAGCCGGCGACCAGCAGGTAGCCCCGGCCCGGTACGGTCTTGATCAGGTTCCGGCTCTCGCCGAGCAGCTTGCGCAGCGCCGCGACGTGCACCTGGAGCAGGTTCTCCTCGACGATCGCGCCGGGCCAGACGGCGTCCATGATGTCGTCCTTCGACACGACGGAACCGTTCGCGCGATGCAGCACCTCGAGAATCTCGAACGCGCGTGCGCCGATGCGCAGCGGCACGCCATGCCGGCGCAGGTCCCGCTGCTCGAAATCCACCGACAACGTCCCGATCCGGACCATGGCTGCCCCCTGCGACCTCTTGATGACGGCCCGGCAAACACGGCAATGCCGGACCGGGAATCGGCGCCCTGCGCCCCCTTCTGCACGAACCTGACGCCGAACGCCCATCGCGCGATCCGAGTGTAAGCAGGCTCGAACGGGATGTCTTGGAGGAAAATGCGCAACCCGCGCGTGGGCCGCACGATCGCGCAACCGCACAACCGCGCCGGGACGGTCGCGAATCGCACGAATCGTGCGCCTGCGCGCCCGACGGCCAGCGCACTTTCGTTCAAATGGACTTGGGCCGGTCACGCGTCCCGTATAAACTGGCGGTCGGTTTCTTCGCGCGTCGTGCGCCCTTCAAGGATCCTGCGTCATGTCTCGTGCCCTCATCGCGCCCCCTGCGCCGCCGTCGAAGGACACGCTCGGCTGCGTGTCGGGCCTGCTGTCCAAGGATGTCGAACGCGCCGCGGACGGCATCACGTTTCATCGCAAGTGCATGCCGGGCGAGCAATTCGAGCGCATCGTGATGCCGGCCTGCGACCGCGGCTTCCTGATCGGCATTTCACTGCAGGACGGGCATCGTCGCGCGTTGTATCGCGGTGCGCGGCGAGTCGAGCGGGCGTTCAAGCACCACTCGATCTACATTCGGGATTTCTCTGAACATTTCCGGGCGGATCTGTACGGCAATTTCGACTTCGTGCTCGTGGAAGTGTCGCGGGCCTGTCTCGACCGGCTCGGCGAGGAACACGGCGACGCGCTGATCGCCGGCCTGACCTGCGCGGCCGATCAGTGCGACCCGGTGCTCGGCCATCTCGCGCACGCGGTCGCCGACAGCCTCGACACGCCGGGCGCGCTGAGCACGCTGTTCGTCGAGCAGATCGGGCTCGCGATCGGCACCCACCTCGCGCGGCGCTACGGCAATGCGGCCAAGGGCGACCTCCACCGCAAGGGCACGCTGTCGCCCGCGACGGCGGCGCGCGCGAAGGAGCTGCTGATGGAAAAGGCGAACCTGGGCGTATCGCTCGCGGAAGTCGCGAAAGAATGCGACCTGTCGCGCGGCTATTTCATCCGCGCGTTCTCGCGGACCACCGGCCGCACGCCGCACCAGTGGCTGCTCGAGCAGCGCGTGACGCAGGCGCAGCGGCTGATCGAGACGAGCGGCATGACGCTCGCGGAAATCGCCGCGGCCTGCGGATTCGCGGACCAGAGCCACCTGAGCCGCGTGTTCGCGAAGGTCGTCGGCCACGCGCCCGGCGCGTGGCGGCGCGGCGCCGGCCGCTGAGCGCGCGCATCGCGGGCTTTCACGACATTCAGAACGATTCATGTGACCGCGTCCGCCGGTTCGCCTATCCTCGACGAGCGAGCGCGTGCCCGCCCGGGCACCCTCACCCACCTCGCGCGGCACTTCGTTCCGCGCACATGAACCGCTGACGTCCAGGATTGAACATGACCGACAACAAACTGCCCGTGCTGCTCAGCTTCAACGGCGGCTTCGTCGACACGGCCGGCTTTCTCGCGCTGCAAGGCCTCTTTACCGCGCACGTGACCGGCAACTTCGTCACGCTCGGCGCCACGCTCGTGTCCGGCACATCCGGCGCGATCGCGAAGCTCGCGGCACTGCCCGTGTTCTGCATCGCGATCGTGCTGGCGACCGTCTGCGCGAACCGGCTGAACGCGCGCGGCGCCAACGCGCTGCGCGTGATGCTGTTCGCGCAGGCCGCGCTGCTGACGAGCGGCGCAGCGCTCGCGGTGGGCATCGGCCCGTTTCCCGACAGCGATGCGCTGCCCGCGCTCGCGACCGGCATGACGCTCGTCGTCGCGATGGCCGTGCAGAACGCGCTGCACCGCCTGCACCTGTCCGACGCGCCGCCGACCACGCTGATGACGGGCACCGTCACGCAGATCATGATCTCGCTCGGCGAGCGCATCGGCTCGCGTGCGCCGGGCAAGCCGGGCGACGATGCGCGGCTGCGCAGGATGACGATCAGCGTCGCCGCGTTCGCCGCCGGCTGCGGTGCGGCGGCGGGCCTCTATCTGGCCGCCGGCCTGTGGTGCCTGTTCCTGCCGCCGCTGCTCGTGATGATCGGGTGGGCCGGTGCGCGACGCGCCGCACCCGAGGCGGCCGCGCGCTGATCCTGCCCCGCCCGCGGGCGGCTCGCCGGCCGCGCGCGCATCGATGAAAAAAAAGCTGCCGCGTCACCGACGCGGCAGCTTCGTTACTCTGCATCGCTTTTGCACGTCGGGCCGGCATGCCGGCCCGACGCACGGGCATCACTTCACGCTCGCGGGAACCGCCGCGAGAATCTCGTGGGCGTTCGCCGTGCGCTGCTTCGCCTTGTGCACCATCGTGTACGCGTAGTCGACGCCGATGCCGTACGCGCCCGAATGCTCCTTCGCGATCGCCATCACCGCGTCATACGTGCCGCGGTGCGCCCAGTCGCGCTGCCACTCGAGCATCACCTGCTGCCAGGTCACCGGCACGACGCCGGCCTGGATCATGCGCTGCATCGCGTAGTCGTGCGCTTCCTTCGACGTGCCGCCCGACGCGTCGGCCACCATGTAGATTTCGTAGCCGCCTTCCAGCATCGCGCACAGCGCGAACGTGTTGTTGCACACCTCGGTCCACAGGCCCGACACGACCACCTTCTTGCGGCCGTTCTTCGCGAGCGCGTCGCGCACCTTCTGGTCGTCCCACGAGTTCATCGAGGTCCGCTCGAGCAGCGGATGATCCGGGAACACGTCGAGCAGCTCCGGATACGTGTAGCCCGAGAAGCTCTCCGTCTCGACGGTGGTGATGATCGTCGGGATGTCGAAGGTCTTCGCGGCCTTCGCCAGCGCGACCACGTTGTTCTTCAGCACTTGCCGATCGATCGATTGAACGCCGAACGCCATCTGCGGCTGCTGATCGATGAAGATCATCTGGCTGTTGTCCGGGGTGAGAACTTCGAGTTTCGGGTTGCTCATGGTTGCTTCATCCTCTCAATCATCAAAACGTCACGGGTATGCAGGCTTGCGCCGCATCGACGATGCCGATCCTTTCGGCGTCTTTTCCATGCTAGCAACGTCCCGCTTAAATATCCTTAAACCTCCTTAATTCAAGCTCGATGCGCGGCGCAACGGCGTCTTGCCTGCCTACAATGCGTTCGTCGCGGCGCTTGCCGCACGCAATCGTCAGGCACGCGAATCATTCGGCCGCGCGCCGCACGTGCGCCATTCCATCGACCTACCGCCAAAGGACCCGCTGATGAAAATCTATGTCCTGTCGTTGCTCGCCGGCGTGCTCGTCGGCGTGATCTACAGCCTGCTGCACGTGCGCTCACCCGCGCCGCCGCTCGTCGCACTGGTCGGCCTGCTCGGCATCCTCGCCGGCGAGCAGATCGTGCCGGTCGCGAAGCAGATGCTGTCGGGCACCGCGTTCCACACGGCGTGGCGCGATTCGAAATGCAATCAGCACATGTTCGGCGCATTGCCGGGCCGCAACGCGAACCAAGCCACCCAGGTTGCCAGCCATTCCACGGAGAACCGTTCATGAACACGTCAAGCGCGAAATCGCCCGATCTCATCCTCCGCAACGGGCGCTTCACGACCTTGAACCCGTCGCGCCCGACCGCGAGCGCGGTCGCGATCACCGACGGCGTCTTCTCGGCCGTCGGCGACGACCACGAAGTGATGGCGCTCGCGGCGGGCCGCACGGAAGTCGTCGACCTCGGCGGCCGCGCGGCGCTGCCCGGCCTCATCGACAATCACCTGCACATCATTCGCGGCGGGCTCAACTTCAACATGGAGCTGCGCTGGGACGGCGTGCGCTCGCTCGCGACCGCGATGGAGATGCTCAAGCAGCAGGTGGCGATCACGCCGCCGCCGCAATGGGTGCGCGTCGTCGGCGGCTTCACCGAGCACCAGTTCGCCGAGAAGCGGCTTCCGACCCTCGACGAACTGAATGCGGTCGCGCCCGATACGCCGGTCTTCATCCTGCACCTGTACGACCGCGCGATGCTCAATGCCGCCGCGCTGCGCGTCGTCGGCTACACGAAGGACACGCCCGAGCCCCCGGGCGGCCAGATCATGCGGGACGGCAACGGCAATCCGACCGGCCTGCTGCTCGCGAAGCCGAACGCCGCGATCCTGTACGCGACCCTCGCGAAAGGCCCGAAGCTGCCGCTCGAGTACCAGGTCAACTCGACGCGCCACTTCATGCGCGAGCTGAACCGCCTCGGCGTGACCGGCGCGATCGACGCGGGCGGCGGCTTCCAGAATTATCCGGAGGACTACGAAGTCATCCAGCAGCTCGCCGACGCGAAGCAGCTGACGATCCGCCTCGCGTACAACCTGTTCACGCAGAAGCCCAAGCAGGAGAAGGACGATTTCCTGAACTGGACGAAGACGTCGCGCTACAAGCAGGGCGACGACTACTTCCGCCACAACGGCGCGGGCGAGATGCTCGCGTTCTCCGCCGCCGACTTCGAGGACTTCCGCCAGCCGCGCCCGGACATGGCGCCGGAGATGGAGTCCGACCTCGAGGACGTGGTGCGGATTCTCGCGCAGAACCGCTGGCCGTGGCGCATGCACGCGACCTACGACGAGACGATCAGCCGCGCGCTCGACGTGTTCGAGAAGGTGAACCGCGACACGCCGCTCGCGGGGCTCAACTGGTTCTTCGATCACGCGGAGACGATTTCGGAGCGCTCGATGGATCGCATCGCGGCGCTCGGCGGCGGCGTCGCGGTGCAGCACCGGATGGCGTACCAGGGCGAGTATTTCGTCGAGCGCTACGGCGCGAAGGCCGGCGAGGCGACGCCGCCCGTCGCGCGGATGCTGTCGAAGGGGCTGAAGGTGTCCGCGGGCACCGACGCGACGCGCGTCGCGAGCTACAACCCGTGGGTGTCGCTGTCGTGGCTCGTCACCGGGCGCACCGTCGGCGGCCTGCGCCTGTATCCGCAGGCGAACTGCCTCGACCGCGAAACGGCGCTGCGGATGTGGACCGAGAACGTCACGTGGTTCTCGAACGAGGAAGGCCGGAAAGGCCGCATCGAAGTCGGCCAGCTCGCCGACCTGATCGTGCCGGACCGCGACTTCTTCGCGTGCGCCGAGGCCGACATCGCCGACACGACGTCGCTGCTGACCGTGGTCGGCGGCAAGGTCGTCTACGCGGCGGGCCCGTTCGCCGATCGCGATGCGCCGCTGCCGCCCGCGATGCCCGACTGGTCGCCCGTGCGCGCGTTCGGCGGCTATGCGGGCTGGGGCGCGGCAGGCGCGGAGGGCCGGCCGCTGCAGCAGGCCGCCGCGCAACTGTGCGGCTGCGCGAGCGCGTGCGGCGTGCACGGCCACGCGCATGCGCGCGCGTGGTCGAGCGACGTACCGGCCTCCGACCTGAAATCGTTCTGGGGCGCACTCGGCTGCGCGTGCTGGGCCGTTTGATGAACGGCGCCATCCGCCGGATCGACGCGTACGCGGCCGCGCTGCTGCGGCCGCTCGCGCGCAGCCGGGTCGTGCGCTGGCTGGCCCTGATCGGCCTGTGCGCCGCATATCTGCAAGGCGGCCTGCACAAGGCCGGCGACTTCGGCGCGGCCGTCGCCGAGATGCGGCACTTCGGCGTCGAGCCGGCCGCGCCGGTCGCCGCGCTCGTGATCGCCGTCGAGCTGGTCGCGCCGCTGCTGATCCTCACCGGCGTGCTGCGCTGGCTCGGCGCCGGCGTGCTCGCGGGCTTCACGCTGTTCGCCGCGTACGTCGCGAACGCGTTCTGGCACGCGCCGCCCGACGCGCGCTTCGGGGCCACGGCCGCGTTCCTCGAACACGTCGGCCTCGCGTGCGCGTTCGTGCTGCTCGCGCTTCACGATCTGCACGCGCGCGACGCGGACGATCACGCCGCCGGCCCCCAATAGCGGGCTCACCCCGTATCTCCAACCATCACGTCAAACCAAGCAAAGAAACCCGTCATGAAACTCAACGCGCTTCTCCTGTCCGCGGCACTCGGCCTGGCCGTTTCGATCGGCGCGACCGGCACGTCGTACGCCGCCCAGCCGCCCGTCGCAGCGCAAACCGTCGCGGTCGCGCCGCAGTACGACACGACCCACGTGTACGTCGCCCCCGAAGACGTCGACCGCTTCGTCGCGAGTTTCCTCGCGACCTTCGGCGGCAAGAGCACGCCGCAGGTCGTCGCGACCGTCACGCCGACGCCGAGCTCGACCACGTCGCAACTGCTGCAGACGCCGGTCGGCACGGTCTCGCTGTTCGGCTTCAAGACGCCCGTGCCCTACCCGTTCGGCGCGGAGCGCACCGGCTACCTCGTGAGCGACATCGACCGCGCGGTCCGCGATGCGCGCGCGGCCGGCGCGAGCGTGCTGGTCGAGACGTTCCCGGACCCGATCGGCCGCGACGCGGTGATCCAGTGGCCGGGCGGCGTCAACATGCAGCTCTACGTCCATACGACGAAGCCGGACTACGCGCCGTTCGAGCGCGTGCCGGAGAACCGCGTCTACGTGCCGCGCGACGTCGCGAACGCGCTGATCCGCGGGTTCGTGCGCTTCTCGCACGGCAAGGTGGTGTCCGACGTCGCGCGGGCGCCCGGCGTCGAGATCGGCCGGCCCGACGACCACTATCGCCGGGTCCGGATCGAATCGCCGTTCGGCAAAATGGTCGTCCTCGTGACGGACGGCCAGCTGCCCTATCCGTACGGCCGCGACACCACCGGCTACGAAGTCGCCAGCCTCGCGCAAACGCTCGACAAGGCCAAGGCCGCGGGCGTGACCGTGCTCGTGCCGCCGTATTCGGCCGACGGGCGCGACGCCGCGATCGTGCAGTTTCCCGGCGGCTACGTCGCCGAGATTCATCAGGTGACGCAGCCGTGATGCGCGCAGCCGACGCCGTGTTTCGACCGCCTCGCGCATCGGCCGGCGTCTGCGCGGCGCTGCTCGGCGCGCCCCTGCTCGCGGCGCTGGCGCTTTCGCCGACGCCGGCCGCCGCGCAGGAAACCGACGCGCCGATCGTGCCGGACGCGCTGCCGACGCAGCGCCCCGCGATCATGACGAACCGCTGGCAGGAACGCTGGTATGCGCTCGCGAATCCGGCGTTGCGCACCGAGCCGCTCGACAGCCTCAAGTACATCCCGTTGTCGTCGACCGATCCGTACAGCTACGTGTCGCTGGGCGCGAGCCTGCGCGAGCGTTTCGAATCGGCCGACGCGGGCAATTTCGGCGTCGGGCATACGGCGGGCGATTCGTACCTGATCCAGCGTTTTCACTTCAACGTCGACGTGCACCTCAACCGGTACGTCGAGCTGTACACCGAATTCGAGGACGCGCGCGCGTTCGGCAAGAACACCGTGACGCCCACCGACAAGAACCCGCTCGACCTGCGGCTCGCGTTCGTGTCGTTCGTGCAGCCGTTCGATGCCGGCACGCTCAAGTTCCGCGTCGGGCGGCAGGATTTCCTGTTCGACCTGCAGCGCTTCGTGTCGTCGCGCGACGGCCCGAACGTGCGTCAGTCGTTCGACGCGGTCTGGGCGAACTGGGTCAGCGGCCCGTGGCGCGTGATCGGCTTCGTCAGCCAGCCGGTCCAGTATCGCGACGACAAGCCGTTCGACGACACGTCGAACCCGCACATGCGCTTCCATACGATCCGGATCGAGCGCCAGGTGCTCGGCAAGAACGAGCTGTCCGCGTACTACTCGCTGTACGAGCGCGACAACGCGCGCTACATCGGCGCGCGCGGCAACGAGCGCCGCAACGTGTTCGACGCGCGCTTCGCGGGCGCGGCCAACGGCATCGACTGGGATCTCGAAGCGATGGGGCAGACCGGCCGCGTCGGCCCCGCGGACGTGCGCGCGTGGGCGGCGGGCTCGCGCTTCGGCTACACGTTCGCGAAGGCTGCGTGGACGCCTCGCATCGGGCTGCAGATCGACGCGGCGTCCGGCGACCGGCACCCGGGCGACGGCACGCTCGGCACGTTCAATCCGCTGTTTCCGAACGGCTACTATTTCACGCTCGCCGGCTTCACCGGCTACTCGAACCTGATTCACGTGAAGCCGTCGATCACGGTCAAGCCGATGCCGAAGCTCACGCTGCTCGGCGCGCTGGCGCTCCAGTGGCGCGCGACGACGGACGACGCGGTCTACACGCAGCCGGCCAACCCGGTCGCGGGCACGGCCGGACACGGCACGCGCTGGACCGGCGCGTATGCGCAGGTGCGCGCGGACTACACGTTCAACAGCCATCTGACGGGGGCCGTCGAAGGCGTGTACTACGCGGTGGGCGACACGATCCGGGCCGCGGGCGGCCACAACAGCGAGTACCTGGGCGTCGAGCTGAAGTTCGGATGGTGAGCGCGGTGCGCCGTCCTTGCCGGATCATTCGATCGGCAAGCGGCAACCGCGCAATCTCCAGCTCGGTCCCTTGACGCACCGGTCACTCAAACAATCAGCGTCATCATCAATAAAATCAAAACAAAATCACGAAGCCTCAACAATAATCGCCATTAAAACGAGATATCCAACAAAACGACCACAATAAAATGCAATCGACCACAACAAATCAATCACACATTTAAATCCCTCCAAACCTCAAAATCTGCCATAGAATCCATTCAACGCAACTCAAGCAACATAAAGCGGGAATTCAAATTAAAAATTTACTCCAATAATTCACCCGCAACGTTTCGAGCGCACGACAACACATCACAAAAATTCCGTCACTCGAAAACCAATAACACCGACAGTAAATTCCATCTTTTTGCGACACGCGTTCGTCGCATCACGAAACGGGGTGCATTCCAGATTCCCGCGGGACGACACCTCGACGGCGTCAAGCATCAGCCTTGCTCCCCCATTGAGCACCGCCTTTAAATTTCGACCAATGGTCGGCCTCACGCAAAGCGCCGGATTGCAAAATCGCAGGAGATCGACATGAACAGGACCGGGCATCAACTCATTTTGATAGCATCAATTTCATTAATTTCGACGAGCCCTCATGCGCAGCAAATAAAAGTCCAAGGAAATATCACGCAGATCACCATGCCGGAACAGAAACTGCAGAGGGCCACACTCGATTTCAAGAATGCGCTGCCGATGCCGCTGCCGCGGCCGAGAGTCGCGCCCGCCTCATTGACCGATTCGATGCTGTACGGGCCACCGCGCTTTCCCGGGAGTCCGGGCGCTGAACGCGGCGGCACGGGAGACGGCAAGCTGCGGCCCGTGCAGCTCGCCCCTGCCAGCGATTCGAGTCAACCTGGCGTGGAGCCGCAGGAATTCGGCACGTCGAATCACCCGTTCACGACGAACCGGGTCAACGCCAACGGAGACAATACCCAGTATTACTACCCGTTCCGGGCCGCCGGGAAACTGTTCTTCAATATCGGCTCGGCAACCTACGTGTGCTCGGCCTCGCTGATCAAGCCGGGAATCGTCGTCACGGCCGCGCATTGCGTCGCGAATTTCGGTCAGCAGCAGTTCTACTCGAACTGGGTGTTCACGCCTGCATATAGCAATGGAACGGCGCCCTATGGCGTCTGGAGCGTGGCGTCCGCGACCGTCTTGACGTCGTACTACAACGGCACCGACCCATGTGCCCAGCCGGGCGTCATTTGCCAGGACGACGTGGCCGTGCTGGTCCTGGTCCCGCAAGCAGGCTCGTATGCGGGAAACAGTGCCGGCTGGTTCGGCTACGGCTGGAACGGCTACGGCTTTACTCCGTCCGGAACGACGCTGATCAACCAGCTCGGCTACCCGGTTGCGCTCGATGGCGGCGGCCTCATGCAGCGCAACGACTCCCAGGGATTCGTCGCCTCCGGCTCGTCGAACAATACGATCATCGGTTCGTTGATGACCGGCGGTTCGAGCGGCGGGCCGTGGCACGTCAATCTTGGCATGGCACCGGTGCTCAACGGCACGAGCTTCGGCAGTGCGCCCGCTCGCAACACCGTGGTCGGCGTGACGAGTTGGGGATATACCGATCCGTCGATCAAGCAACAAGGCGCGTCGCCGTTTACGAGCAGCAACATCGTGCCCCTCGTGAATAACGTGTGCACCAGCTCGCCGGCGGCCTGTTGAATGCCGTCATCAACCGAGCGACACGGCGGGCAGGCCCGCGCCCGTCCTGCGCGAGCCGCGGACTCGCCTGCCGCTCGGCAATTCCTCGACTGACCGATCGAGGAAGCCGAGCAGACGGGACGCGATATCGCAGCGTCGCTCGGCTAGCCTGACCGGCGAATCCGCGCGGACGCCGCCTCCAGATCGCGCCAGGGCGGCTGCCCCGGCGCGTAGCGCGCGCGAATGTATGCGGCCAGCTCGGCCATTTGCCGATCATCGAACGCGTCGCCGAAACCCGGCATGTAGCCGAGCCCGGCGGTCGCCGGATGATCGATGCCGTTGTGCAGCACGCGCAACAGGTTGTCCGGCGCGTCCTGGCTCACGCTCGTATTCAGCCCCATCAACGGGCGCACGCCGAAATGGCCGACGCCGCCCGACTCCTCATGGCATACCGCGCACGCGGCGCCGAACGCGCGGCGACCGTTCTCGAAGCCCAGTGTCGCTGCCGCCGCCGCGCCGCGCGCCTGACGCGCAGCCGCGGCGGCGGCGGTCATCGCGTCGACGTGCGGCGACAGCGACGCGACGTAGTGCGCGATCGCGCGCACGTCCGACTCGGGGAGCGCCGCCAGTCCGGCGACGACCGGCGCCATCGGCCCCGCGGCAACGCCGTGCTGCGCCGAAAACCCGGTGCGCAGATAGTCGTACAGCGCATCCTCGGTCCACGGCACCGGCGACGCTTTCGACGCGACCAACGACGGCGCCGTCCACCCTTCCGCGACGCCGCCCGACAGATACGCGAGCCCGCCCTTCTCCGCGCCGAGCGCGTTGCGCGGCGTGTGGCACGCACCGCAATGACCGGCGCCGTCGACGAGGTACTTGCCGCGATTCCACATCGCCGAGCGATCCGGCGCCGGCGCGAACGGCCGCGCGTCGTGGAACAGCCAGTTCCAGCCCGCGACGAGCCGGCGCTGGTCGAGCGGGAACGGCAGCGTCGTCTTTGGCGGCGTGTGCTTCACGGCGGGCTGCGACATCAGGTACGCATACAACGCCAGCAGGTCCGCTTCGCTCATGCGCGCAAACGCCGTATACGGGAACGCCGGATACAGATGCGTGCCGTCGCGCGCGATGCCTTCGCGCATCGCACGCGCGAAGGCCGAATACGTCCATGCACCGATGCCGGTTTCCGGATCGGGCGTGATGTTGGTCGTGTTGATCGTGCCGAACGGCGTATCGAGCGCGAGGCCGCCCGCGTTGACCCGGCCACCCGGCGCGGTGTGGCATACCGCGCAATCGCCGGCGAGCGCGATCTGTCGGCCGCGCTCGAGCGTCGCCGCGCTCCACATCGCGCCGTCCGCCCCGCCCACCCCGCCCGCCGCAACCGGCGCGATCGGCGCGGGGCCGGGCAGCAGCGCGCACGCCAGGCCGATCAGCCCGCCGACCACGCCGCCGCCCCCGAGCCAACGAAGCCAGCGCGGCATTGCGGAACGCATCGCGGACTTCGACGACGCGCGCTCGTGCGTGTCGACCGGTATGGCACGCATCAACGCAGCGCGAATGCTTTCGGCATCGAACGGCGGCGCACGAAACCGGACGCCGGTCGCGTCGTACAGCGCATTCGCGATCGCTGCCGCCGCAGGCGCGGCGGCCTCGTCGGCGGAGAGGTAGTGCACCTCCGCCGCCAGCCCGCGGCCGGCTTGAAAACGCCGGGCGGCGCAAATGCGTGCTGCGCAGCGCCAGACGCGCGGCGCAGCTAAAACCGGTGGACGATCCCGGCGCCGAACGCGAACTGGGTCCCGGTCGACGACGGCGCAGAGTTGAACCCGTCACCCAGCGTCGCGGTCGCGTCGACGATGCTGCCGGCGCCGCTCGTGCCGAGCGTCTTTCCCTTCGCGTGCTGATATGCTTCAAGCAGGTACAGCCCCGTGCGCTTCGACAGCGAGTAATACTGCGACAGGTTGAACTGGTGATACTGCGCGCTGTCCGTGATGCCGTTCGCGTCGGTCGCTCGCGTGTACGCATAACCTGCGCCGAAATCCCATACGGACGACGGCTTCCAGTGCAGCACCGCACCAGCCGTGTTGAAGATCGCGGTGTTGACGAACTTCGACGCCGCGCCCGGGATGTACTCGGTGTTGGTGTACGTGGCCGTCACATCCCACGCGCCGCTGAACCGGTAGCTCAGGCCCACCGCGAACCGCTGCTGCGCCTTCGCGGTCTGGTAGCCGTTCGTGAGCGCCGACACGCCTACCTGCGCGCCGCCGTTGGACGTCGTCGAATTCGCGCCCCACGTGCCGCCGGCCATATTCGAATTGTTCACGCGTTCGAACGCGACGCCGACACCGAGCGGGCCGGCCGCGTACTGAATGCCGGTCGCCCATGTCGAGCCCGCATTGGTGCTGCCGGCCACGCCGCCGAATGAATACGAGCCACTCAGCGTCAACCCGTACCATTTCGGTGACGTGTACTCGAGCGTGTTGTTCGCGCGGTAGATCGTGTCGAGCCCGTCGACGTCGCCCGGGTGCGCGCCGTAGTAGCCGGTGATCCACGTCGTCGGGCTGAATGCGGACATCGTCTGATAGTACGACGCGTACTGCCGCCCCGCGCTCAGCGTGCCATAGATCGCATTGGTCACCCCGACCCACGCCTGCCGCCCGAACATCGCATCGGTGTACTGCGTCGCGCCGGTGCCCGAATTGAAACCCGATTCGAGCGTGAAGATCGCCTTCGTGCCGCCGCCGAGATCCTCGGCACCCTTCAAGCCAAAACGGCTGCCAGCCCACACGCCCTGGTTCATCCTGACCACCGACTTTCCGCCGCTCGTCGAGCCGAGCGTCGTCGCGTTGCTCTGGTAGCCGATCCCGTTGTCGACGATCCCGTACAGTGTGACGCTGCTCTGCGCGAACGCCGGTGCGGCCGCCGCCATCGCGATGGCGGTCAGCGCGACCCGTGATGCCTGCTTCTTCATCGATCCGTCTCCTTCCTTGCCTTGTTGAATGCGTGAGTTGTTGTAATCGGCACTTGCCGCCGCAGGGTCACGGACGATACGCATGCCAGCCGTTGCCGCCCTTGCAGACGAGTTGCGAGCCCTGGACCTGGCATTGCGCCTCGTAACCCGGCGAGTACAGCCATTCGCCGGCCCAGTGCAGGTCGACGAACGGGTCGGCCTTCGGCGTATCGGCGACGAAGTTCGCCGCGTCGTCGGTGCTGCCGGTGCCCGTGTAGCGCGCGGTGGCCGGATACGGGAACACCGGACGCATGCGCGTCGTGTTGCCGTTCGCGTCGACGATCGATGCGACGATCCGGCCCGGCGTCGCGCCCGTCTCGGTCCACGCCATCAGCGGCGACAGGATGTCGAACACGTTCGGCCCCTGCCCGCCGCCGCAGTGCGCGACGCCCGGGAACAGGTAGAAGCGCGCGAAGCGGTCGACTCTCGCGTCGCCCATGTAGCGCTTCATCGCTTCGTAGTATTCGATGCTCGAACGCGGCGAGATGTGCTGGTCTTCCAGGCCGTGCCACAGCAGCAGCTTGCCGCCGCGCCCGGCGAACCGGCTCAGGTCGGGATCAGTCGCGGCCAGGTAGTTCGACACCGGCACCGTCTTCGCGAACCCGTCGAGCGTGAACTTCAGGTCGCCGACGGTCGCGGACGGATACGATGCGTTGTAGTAGTCG
Organism: Burkholderia sp. MSHR3999; assembly: GCF_000833595.1. Classification (NCBI taxonomy): domain Bacteria; kingdom Pseudomonadati; phylum Pseudomonadota; class Betaproteobacteria; order Burkholderiales; family Burkholderiaceae; genus Burkholderia; species Burkholderia sp. MSHR3999. Next base: position 854,050 of record NZ_JRFO01000007.1, on the reverse strand, counting down.
AGATAGCGCAGGAAGGGCAGCACGAACCCGATCGTGCCACTCTGTGCGGTGGCAGTCGCCGGCACGAACAGCGTCCAATTCAGCTCGGAACCCCATTCGCGCGAGACGAGCGGCTCGAGCCGCGTGCCATCCGCGGTCGTCGCGCCGTCGCGAATCCGGCGGACGACGTCCGCTTCCTGCGGCGTCAGACAGGTCGCGGTGGACTGGCCTTGCGCGCAGACGATCGTCGAGGGATCGAAGCGACACGCGCGAGGGTTGTCGATCACGCCGTCGACCACGCCGTCCAGCCCGTCGCACGCCTTCAGCACGGCCGCGTGCAGCATCGGCAGCTTGCCGGCGAGCAGGATCGCGTTGCCCGTCTTCGGGTCGGTGTTGACCGCGTTCGGCCACGCATGGTGGAACGTGTTCTGCACGATCAGGTCGTTCGCCGGCGCACCGGCGGCGATGCCGTCGAAGTCGTCGGGGAAGCGCTGCGCCTCCATCAGCGCTTCGCGGCCGCCGTCCGAGCAGCCGTCGAAGTACGCGTAGCGCGCGGGCCGTGCATAGAACTTGCCGATGATCGCCTTCGCGACCTGAGCCGTTGCATGTTCGGCGCGGTATGCGAAGTCGAGCTTCGCCTTCGGATCCAGCGCCCACGAACCGTCGTTGCCACCTTCGTGGCCCATGTCGGTCGCAGCCATCGCGATCGTGCCGTTCGTCACGGGCACGCACGTCGATGCCATCGGCGCGTTGACGGACAGGTTGCCGCACAGGCCGCCGCACCCCGTCTGCAGGTAACGCTGCGTCCAGCCCTGCGTCGGCAACTGCAGTTCGAACAGCGATGCTCCCGGACCGATCGTGCCCTTCACGTCGCACACCGGCGCCGGCAACGTGTTGTTGCCGACGACCGTGCCGGCCGGCAGCAGCACCGCCGACGTGATCGTGACGGTGCCGTCGGTCACGCCGCTCAGCTCGAGCGCCGCGACCGACGGGCACGACATCGCGGGCATCACCGCGGGGAGACTCGCGAGTCCGGCGTTGCCCGCCGCATTCGCCGCATTCGGCCAGCCCGTCAGCGCCGCGCACAGCCACACGATGCCGATCGCCAGCGCCCTGGTCAACGCATCGCACCTTACGCGTGCCGCGCGACGCCATGCGCGCGCCATCCACCCTGCCCTGCAGTTCGTCTGCATGCCTGTCTCCTGTTTTTCTACTGGATATGCCGCTCATCCGGACCGAACGACGCGGCGACGTTGTATTGATTCTTTGATAGATTGTGTGAGCCGGATCGCCAATCACCGCTTCATCAGCATAACTAAGCTCTATGCGAGAACCCGTTGCGAAGAACGTCGAATCCCATCTGATTCGTTTATCGATCCGTCCGCATCGGTCTTATGCAGACTCCATCCCGTGCTCGCGCTTGATGTGCGCGGCTTCCTGCGACGCCAAATACGCGAGGAACCGCCCCGCGGCCACGCGATCGTGCGCGACGGCCAAGACCGCGGCCGCGAACACCGTCACCGCCTGCACCGCATCGGGCAGCGCGCCGACGATTGCGACGCCCGGCACGTGCATCAGCTCGCTCATCTGCTGAAAGCCGAGCTCGACGTCGCCGGATGCGATCAACGCGCCGACCGGTACGCCCGGCGGGGCCTGCACGATACGCGGTGCGATCGCGTCGACGATGCCCCAGCGGGCGAACAGGCGCATCAGGTGCGTGCCGCTCGGCCCGGTCGAATAGCCGATCCGGGCGGCGCCCAGGATCGCATCGCGCAACGCGGCTTCGGTACCGATGTCCGGCCGCGACGCGCCGCTCGCGACCGCGACCGCGATGCCCGAGCGCGCGAAGTCCACGCGGCTGCCGCGCTCGACGTGACCGTCAGTCGCAAGCTGCTCGATCGCATCGGACGCGAGCACGACGACATCGAACGGCTCGCCGCCGCGCACGCGCCGCACGGCGTCGACGCCGCCGACCGACGTGATCGCGACGCGCGTGCCCGTGTCGCGCTCGTAAGCGGCGGCGAGCCGGGCGAGCACCGGCCGCGTCGCCATCGACGAAATGCCCGCGACGGCCACCGCCGCTTCCGACGCCTGCATCATCGCGTCCCCCTGTATCAGTCGATGTAGCGCAGGCCGGCCTGACGCAGCGGCTCGCGCATGTCGTACATGTCGAGGCCGAGCACGCCGGACGCGAGCTTCGCGCGCTTCGCCGCTTCGTTCGCTTCGCGGGCCGCCGCCTTCTCGAGCAACTGCTCCGCGCGCGCGGCCGGCACCACGGCCACGCCATCGTCGTCTGCGACGATCACGTCGCCGGGGTGGACGAGCGCGCCCGCACATACGACCGGCACGTTCACCGAACCGAGCGTCGCCTTGATCGTGCCTTTCGCTGAAATCGCCTTGCTCCAGACCGGGAACTGCATCGCCTCGAGCACAGCGACGTCGCGCACGCCGGCATCGATGATCAGCGCGTGCGCGCCGCGTGCTTTGAAGCTCGTGGCGAGCAGGTCGCCGAAATAGCCGTCCGTGCAATCCGCGGTGATTGCCGCGACGACCACGTCGCCCGGCCGGATCTGTTCGGCCGCCACATGCATCATCCAGTTGTCACCCGGATGCAGCAGCACTGTGACCGCCGTGCCGGACGCCTGCGCGCGCGGATAGATCGGCCGCATGTAGGGCTTCAACAGCCCCGTGCGGCCCATCGCCTCGTGCACCGTCGCCGAGCCGAGCGCGCCGAGCCGCGCCGCCACGTCCTGGTCCGCACGCTGGATCGTGCGGTACACCACGCCGAGTTCAGTCATGATCAAAGCCCCTTCGCCTTCAGTTGCGCATCGAGACGCGGATACACGCGCCGCGCATTGCCTTCGTAGATCTTGTGACGCGCTTGCGCATCGAGCGACGACGCGTCGATGTAGCGCTTCGTGTCGTCGTAGTAGTGACCGGTTTCCGGGTCGATGCCGCGCACCGCGCCGATCATCTCGCTCGCGAACAGGATGTTGTCGACCGGAATCACGCCGGTCAGCAGATCGATGCCGGGCTGGTGATACACGCACGTATCGAAGAACACGTTGTTCAGCAGATGGTCCTTCAACAGCGGCTTCTTCAGCTCCTGCGCGAGCCCGCGGAACCGGCCCCAGTGATACGGCACGGCGCCGCCGCCGTGCGGGATCACGAAGCGCAGCGTCGGGAAATCGCGGAACAGGTCGGATGTCAGGCACTGCATGAACGCCGTGGTGTCGGCGTTCAGGTAGTGCGCGCCGGTCGTGTGGAAGCATGCGTTGCAGCTCGTGCTCACGTGGATCATCGCGGGAATGTCGTACTCGACCATCTTCTCGTAGATCGGGTACCAGTAGCGATCCGACAGGGGCGGGCTCGTCCAGTGGCCGCCGGACGGATCAGGATTCAAGTTGATCGCGACGTTGCCGTATTCCTCGACGCAGCGCACGAGCTCCGGAATGCAAGTCGCGATATCGACGCCGGGGCTTTGCGGCAGCATCGCGGCCGGCACGAAGTGATCGGGAAACAGGCGATGGACGCGATGGCACAGCTCATTGCACACGGCCGCCCAAGTGCTCGACACCGCGAAGTCGCCGATGTGATGCGCCATGAAGCTCGCGCGCGGGCTGAAGATCGTCAGGTCGAGGCCGCGCTCGCGCATCAGCCGCAGCTGGTTGTGCTCGATCGATTCGCGCAGCTCGTCGTCGCTGATGTTCAGCTCGGCCACCTTCGGTTGCTCCGACGGACTGCCGAGCGCCGCGATCTGGCGAGTGCGCCACGCTTCCAGCGCTTTCGGCGCGGTTGTGTAGTGGCCGTGAATATCGATGATCATTGATGCTCCTGCGTTTGATGAGGTGTCCGGCACCCTGCCGACGACCGCGCCGGACGGCGGCGTGCGACGTGCGTCAGTGCGCCGGGTTTTCGAGTTTCTGCGGTTCGGGCACGGCCGCACGCTGCGTCGTCATGATCGCGATGGCCGCCAGCGTCGCCGGCACCGCGAGCATCGACAGGATCGCGTCGAACTTCCAGCCGAAGCCGAGCAGCGCGCCACCGATCGCCGAGCCGAAGATGCTGCCGAAGCGGCCCATTCCGAGCATCCAGCTCACGCCGGTTGCGCGTGCAACGGTCGGATAGCGACCGGGCGCATACGCGTTCAGCCCGGTCTGCGCGCCGCTCATGCAGAAGCCGGCCGCGAACACCAGCAATGCGAGCGACGACGACAACGCCCCCGCCCACGCGAGCACGGCCACGCACAGGCCGCCGCCTAGATACGCGGCGCCGATCACCGGCGCCGGCCGCACACGATCCATCAACCAGCCCACGCCGATCGCACCGATCGTGCCGCCGATCTGGAACATCGCGGTCACGTTCGCGGCCGTGCTGACGGACAACCCAGCATCCTTGATCAGCGTCGGCAGCCAGCCGGTCAGCAGGTAGATCACGAGCAGCCCCATGAAGTACGTGATCCACAGCGACAGCGTCACGCGGCCATAGCCTTGCGAGAACAGTACGCCGATCGGCTTGCGCGTCGGCAGCGGCGGCTCGTTCGACACGAACGCCTCGTTGCCGGTGAACCGGGCGCCGCACACGCGGTTCAGCAGCGCGCCGATGCGTTGCGACGGTGCGCCGCGCACGGCCAGGAGCCGCGCCGATTCGGGCAGCAGCCACAACTGCAGCGGAATCAGCAGCAGCGGCAGCGCGCCGCCGAACAGCAGCACCGCGCGCCAGCCGTGCAGCGGAATCAGCCAGCCGGCGACGAAGCCGATCAGCGCCGAACCGAGGTTGAAGCCCGTAAACATCACGGTGATCATCAGCGCACGCATCCGCTGCGGCGCGTACTCGGACAGCAGCGTCGTCGTGTTCGGCATCGCCGCACCCAGGCCGATGCCGGTCAGCAGCCGCAGCACCGCCATCTCGAACGGCGACTGCGCATGCGCGGTCACGATCGTGAACACGCCGAACAGGAACACCGACGCAATCAGCACGCGCTTGCGCCCGAACCGGTCGGCGCTAGGGCCGGCCAGCAGCGCGCCGATCACGAGCCCGATCGGCGCCGCGCTCATCACGAGCCCGAACTCGGGACGCGAGATCGCCCAGTCGCGAATCACCGACGGTGCGACGAACCCCATGATCGCGACGTCCATTCCGTCGGCAATCACGACGAGGCAGCACAGCACGACCAGCAGCCACTGGTAACGCGACACCGGCCGCTCGTCGATGAACGACTTGATGTCGATTGTCTTTCCACTTGCCATCATGACTCTCCTGTCTCCTTGTCGACGATCGACACATCGATTCGTCATCCTATTTATATGGCCTGGTACGCTTCCCGCGTTCCGACCTTCCGGATGCGCAGGCGCCGCGATCCCGCGCGCGCCTGCGTCCTGCGTTACGTGTTGCGCGGCTTGTCCGCACCGTCCCAGCCGAGCGCCCCGGCGCTCTTGCCGGCCACCGAGTACAGCGCACCCGGCGCATTGCGCGTGCGCTGGAAGTCCTCCAGCGATTCGCCGCGCATCGCCGCATAGATATGCAGGTTCGATACGCCCGTCACCGCGCCGAGCTTTTCCAGCAGGAAGAAGATCACGCCGTAGCGCAGCAGGCCGAGCCAGTCGCGCCGGCGGATCAGGTCGCGCTCCTCCGTGCTGAGGTCCGCGGTCGCAAAGCTCGCTTCGGGGTCGCTCAGGAACTGCGCGCGATGCGCGGGCTCGATCATCCGGTGCAGATAGTCGTTGATCCGGTACGCGCGCACGGCCCGCTCGATCGTGAACGGATAGGTGCCGGGCAGTTGCTCGACGCCAGCGAGTTCGGCCGCGATCCGCTGGCGGTGACGCTCGGCCGCCGCCTCGTCGACGTCGATGTCTGCCGGCTCGTAGACGGCCGTCGCGATCCCCGTCATCGACGGCAGGTAGTAGCCGCGGTGACGGCACACGACGCCCGCCGGCAACGCACCGCGCATCGTGAGCCACATCACGACCTCGGCGCCTTCGAAGCCGCCGAGCGTCGCGTATTCGCCGAGCGGCATGCCGGCCAGGCGCTCCGGATCGCGCTCGAGCAGATCGAGGAAACGTGCGTCCCATTCGGGATTGTTGAAGCCCGAGCGCTCGCCGTGCACCTGGTGCGACAGTCCGCCCGTCGCGACGATTGCGACGCGCAGGTCCTCCGGATAGCTTTCGATCGCGCGGCGCAGCGCCTGGCCGAGCCGGTAGAAGCGGCGTGCGGACGGCACCGGCAGCTGCAGCACGCCCATCTGCAGCGGCACGAGTTGCACCGGCCAGTCGGGCCGGTGCGGACACAGCACCGACAGCGGCGAAAAGCAGCCATGGTCGAGCGGCTTGTTCTGGAAGAACGACATGTCGAACTCGTCGGCCATCAGCGACTGGCCGATATGCGCGGCCAGCGCCGGGTGGCCGGCGATCGGCGGCAGGTCGCGCGCGCCGCCGCCTTCGTCCGCCGGATGCCACTGCGGTCCGACGCCGAGCGAGAACGCCGAATAGTGATCGAAGAAGAACGACGTCACGTGGTCGTTGTAGATGAACAGCAGCACGTCGGGACGCTTGTCAGCGAGCCACTCGGCCAGCGGCGCGAAGTTTTCGAAGATCGGCGCCCAGACCGGATCGTCGTGCTTGTTCTTGTCGAACGCGAACCCGATCGTGGGCGTGTGGGAGGCCGCGATGCCTCCGATAATCCGTGCCATGCCAATGCTCCTTCGTGATGCTCTGATACGGTCCGGCCGTGCCGTCCGATGCTGATTGAATGCGTGCGCGTTCGCTCGCTACGCGCGCCCGTGCGGCTGCGGCGCGAGGCTGCGCTTGACGACCAGCGCGAGCGGAACGGCGAATACGAAATGCGACATGAACCCGCCGATGATCACGTTCGGGTCGAAATAGTTGGGATGATTGCTCGACGCGATCATGATCAGCGCGTGCATCACGATCCACGCGACGATCGCGAAGAACAGCGCGACGAACGTCGCCTCGAAGCCGCGCCGGCGGAACCACGGCCAGATCGCCGCGAACACGATGCCCCACGACAGCGCGAACACGAAATGGATCGCTGTGCCGATGAAGTATGCGCCGATGCCGAGCGCGTCCTGTGCGGCCTTGCCGAACACGAGCCCCGTTGCGTTGCGCGGGATGCCCGCGAGCGGCATCAGGTGCTGCGCGCCGACCCACACGAGCGCCTCGTAGACCCAGATCAGCACCGCGCCCGCGAATCCGCCGCGAATACCGGCGCGCACCGTGTCGGAAAGCGGTGTGCTGCCCGCCGATGCGTCCGTCGATTCGCCCGCTCCGATGATGTGCTGTCGTCCCATTACGCTGCCTCGCTCGTAGTTGCAGGTGCCGCACCGCGCGCAGCCCCTTTTCGTGATCGGACGAAAAATGGATCAGATGGCGGCCCGACGCGCCGGCAACCGCGTGCTTGCGGTTCCGGGGATTGAAATTACTCAGTCGCAGGCGCTGCAACACAGTCGGTGTAAACCCTTATATTTTGGCGAAACTGCATATCCGGCGAGCTTTCAACCGGCATGCGAACCGCGTCTCCGATGCCCCGGAAGTCCGCCGGATATGGCGCTCGCGCGTGGGCGTCCGGCAGCGCGCGAGCCGCAACCGGCCGCTCGGCGATTCGCATCCAATAAATAAAATAGATGGACCGATAAGCACGACGCAAGCTGCGCGGCCGCCGTTCCGGTAAAGTCGTTCAACGCGCTGCACCGCTGGCGCAGGCCGCACGGATGCACGCATGTCGTATGCTCGGCCGCCGCGGCGCACACCGCCCGAACACCCATGGACAATACCGACCTTCCGAATCTCGCCTGCCTGTACGCGGTGCAGCGCGTTGCCGAAACGGGCAGCGTGAGCCGCGCCGCCGCGACGCTGTTTCGCGCGCAGTCGGCCGTCACGCGCGCGGTGCAGGAACTCGAAACGGCCGTCGGCGAAGCGCTGTTCGAGCGCAAGCCCTCCGGCATGCTGGCGACGCCGGTCGGCCGTGCGGTGCTCAAGCGCGGCGAGCGCGTGATCGCCGAACTCGGCGCGCTCGCAAACTGGTGCGCGCTGCGCCAGTCGCGCCGCCGCGCATCGGCCGACGGCAGCCTGCCGGCTTACCTGCTCAACGCGCGGCGCCTCCAGCTGTTCTCGACCCTCGCGCGGCACGGTCACATGCCCAGCGCCGCGCGTGCGCTCGGCGTCACGCAGCCGGCCGTCAGCAGCGCGATCCGGATTCTCGAGAGCGGCGCGGGTTTCGCGCTGTTCCATCGGCATCCGCGCGGCCTGCTGCTGACAGCCGACGGCGAGACGTTCCTGCTACACGTGCGGCGCGCGCTGAACGAGCTGCGGCACGTCGCCAATGACGTCGCCGCGCTGCACGGCAGCATCCAGGGCGTCGTGACCGTAGGCGCACTGCCGCTCGGCCGCACACTGATGCTGCCCGAAGCCGTCGCGCGCGTCGTCACGCGATTTCCGAAGGTGCGTGTGGTCACCGACGAAAGCGCATACGAGGCGCTCGTCGCCGGCGTGCGCGCGGGCGACATCGACTTCATCCTCGGCGCGCTACGCGCGAGCGATCCGGCGAGCGACCTCGAGAACGAACGACTGATGTCCGAGAACCTCGTCGTGCTCGCGCGGCGCGATCACCCGCTCGCCGGCGTGCGCAATCTCGGGCTCGCAAGCCTCGCCGGCGCGCAATGGATCCTGCCGCGCAGCCACTCGCCGGCGCGCGGGCTGTTCGAATCGCTGTTCCGGCGCATGAGGCTCAAGCCGCCAATGCCGACGGTCGAGAGCGCCGATCTCGCGGTGATACGCGGCGTACTGCTGCACACCGACATGCTCGCGGTGCTGTCCGCACAGCAGCTGCATTACGAATGCGAAGCGGGGCTGCTGGCCGTGCTCGACGTGCCGATGCGCGAAACGACCCGCGACATCGGCCTGATGACGCGCGCCGGCAGTCCGCCGTCGCCGGCGGCACGCGCGTTGATCGACGCAATCCGCGTGGTCGCGACCGAAATTGCGCGCACACCGCACGCTACGGCCGCCGCGCGATAACGAAAGCGCATGGCCGCCGCGCCGGAATCGCATCGCGCCCCGTCGCGTGCGTTGTCGCACAATCCGGTCGATATACCGCGCGGTTGCTGGCCTAAGCGCGACGCTGCCATCACGCGTCGCGATACCGGCCGGCCCGCGCATCACCTTCCTCGGGAGCGACACGCATGATCGACCCGGCGATCGCGCTCATCGGTTTCGGCGAAGCCGGTAGCCTGCTCGGCGCCGCGCTCGCCGCGCGCAACGTCCGCGTGACGATGTACGACCGGCAACTCGACGACGCACGGACGGCGAGCGCGATGCGGGCCAAGGCTGCGCGCGTGCATGTCGAAGCCGCGTCGACGCTCGCCGCCGCGATCCGCGATGCGCACTGGATCGTGTCCGCCGTGACGACATCGTCCGACGCGGAAGTCGTCGCGGCAGTCGCCGCGCACATCCGGGCGGACCAGACGTTCATCGACATCAACTCGGTATCGCCGGCACTGAAGCAGCACGGCCAGCAGTTGATCGAAGCCGCCGGCGGCCGTTACGTCGAAGCGGCGGTGATGGCGCCCGTGCCGCCGCACGGCCTCGCGGTGCCGATGCTGCTGGCCGGCCGGTCCGCCGATGCGGTCGCGCGCGAGCTGACCGCGCTGGGCTTCGCTGCGCAAGCCGTGTCGACGCGCGTCGGCGCCGCGTCGGCCGCGAAGATGTGCCGCAGCGTGATGATCAAGGCGATCGAGGCGCTCACCGTCGAATGCCTGAGCGCGGCCCGCGCGTATGGCGCGGACGCGCTGGTGCTCGCGTCGCTGCGACAGACCTTCGACACGTTCGCGACGCGGCCTGACCTGCTATCTGATCAGCCGGCCCGAGCACGAACCATGCAACGCCGAGGAATCTGCCTGATTCGCATCTCCGTGTCACGCCACGAGTACCTGTAGGAGCACAGCCGCGTTAGGTTTCGCTCGTCCGCACTGAATCACATGCATCCAGATTGAGCTCCAGACTCGTGACGGACGCATTTTCCGCCTCTCGGGATAGCCGGAACCCAAGCGCTCGGGCCAGACCGAGCATCGCGCGGTTCTCGCTCCACGTCTTGCCGACGATTCGCTTCATACCAGACTGTCCGGCAAGATCGATCAGGCTCGACAGCATCACGCGACCGAGCCCCTGACGATGCCACGGATCGTCGATCACAATCGCACAGTCGACGACACCTGGTTCGCCGTCATTCACCGCATAGCGTGCGACGCCAATCAACCGCTCGCTGCCGTCCGACCGGACCGTCGCGACCACTGCGCCCTCGCGCCGACGATCAATTCGCGTCCAACGGATCAGTTCATCCTCCGTCGGCTTGCGTACCGACATCAATCTCATGTAGCAGCTCTGGCTCGACAGGCGGCCGACGAGGTCTCGTTCGATCTCGAGATCGCCGGGCTCGATTTCGCGCAGTAGCACCGGCGTTCGATTTCTGCCCTCCCATATTCGTCGGATGCCGAGCGCGGACGCGTCCGGGCCGGATCCACTGTTTGGCACTTGTTCGATCTCGATCGCGTCCATTGTCAACTCCGTCATGTTTTTCACCCGTTTCGCACCGGATTCCATCTGAAGCGGAAGGCGATGCTGTTTGCCACCTGATTGCGCGGCGGCGACCGGATCCGCGCGCGCCACGCCGAATGGCTTCTTTTATCAAGAGCGATGTCCGCTCGATAAATGCACGAGGGACGACATCAGAGCTAGTGCGCCGAAAACAACGAACGGAAATGTCCGAAAACGGGGCTAAATAGCGAAGTTCATACAGGCCTACAGATGAGGCAACCGAGGAGATCCGCACGTAGCATCCGCGCGTCGCCTTGACGGTCGGAATATTGTTGTCGCCAGCCGTTGCGATCAGCCTTAGTTGTATCGCTCGTTTGCACGCAGGGGTGCTGCTTCGTCCGTGTCCGGAAAAAGGCGCTGACTCAGGAAGTCGGCAAACACTCGCACCTTTGGCGGCACCATGTGCCCAGACGGCCAGAGCGCGCGAAACGGTACGCGGTCGGCCGTGAAACTCTCAAGCACGGCCACGAGCGAACCGTTGGCCAGTTGTTCGCGCACCGAGAAGTCCGGCAAGCTGGCGATGCCCAGTCCGTCCTCGGCCAACGCGATGAGGGGTTCGACTGCGCTTGCAATCACCGCGGCGGGAAGCTCGACCTCCAATAGCGCGCCTTCTCGCATGAACGACCATGGTCGCAGGCGCCCGGTTCGCGGGAAACGGTGTTGGAGGCAGGCGTGCGCGGCGAGGTTCTCCGGCGTTGCCGGCATACCATGCTCGGCGAGGTACGCGGGCGAAGCCACAACGACATGCGAAAAGTGGCCAAGCGTGCGCATCGTCAGATGCGAGTCGACTACCTCGCCGGTTCGCAGAACCACGTCGAAGCCGTCTCCGATGACGTCCACGATGCGGTCGCTAAAGTCGATGTCGAGCTGCACCTCGGGATACTCGCGCATGAACGCTCTCAGCACCGGCATCAATAGCATGCCGACCAGCGGAACACTCACGCGCAGGCGGCCAGTGGGTGTCCTTCGCGACACCGCGAGTTCGGACTCCGCTTCGGCTATCTCGCCTAGGATCCGCTGGCAACGTACCAGAAAGAGTTCGCCTTCGGGTGTCAGACGCACACTGCGGGTGCTGCGATGAAACAACCGGAGGCCGAGGCGTGCTTCGAGCCTGGCAATAGCCTTGCCGACCGCCGACGCGGAGATCCCGAGCTGACGCCCCGCCTCCGCAAAGCTCAGTCCTTCCGCCGCGCGAGTAAAGATTGCGATACCGCTCATTCGGTCGATAGCACCGCTCGAGCGCCCGGTCACAGCGGTCAAGTTGCGAGGCATCGAATCCCGCGTAGCGGCGTCCAGCCGAATCGTCACAGCGCATCTCCGGAAAAGGGTCTTCCAGCGAAAAACACACGCCTCACGATTCGAACCGCGGCGTGCTCCGCTGAATTACCCGCATTATCGGAGCGGACGATCGGTCGATAAATTCGCAAGAAAGGACAGGACAATTCTCCGCACCCGAACAATGACCGGTGCCCAGCACACCAGCGGCTCCCAGGCGATTGCGGACATGCGTGTCCGGGATGAGAGAACCGCTAGACCGTTTTTCTTGCACCGAACGGCCTCTACATTGTCGCCAAGCGAGGCGGGGCGCCGCCGTGTTTCGACGGCCCCTCGTCCGGCTCCTCTCTGAATTCCCTATCGTGGAGAACGACAATGTCCAGGCTCTTTTCGAAAATCGCGGTCGGTCCATACGAATTCGTGCACCGCGTCGTGCTGGCCCCGCTCACCCGCATGCGTGCTGAAGCCGACGGGCGCCCCGGCCGGCTGATGGCCGAATACTACGCGCAACGCGCCTCGCGCGGCGCCCTCCTGATCGGTGAAGCCACCATCGTCGCACCGAATGGGAACGGCTATCTTGGCGCACCCGGTCTGTACGACGACAGCCAGATCGCGGGCTGGAAGCTCGTGACCGATGCCGTTCATGCCAAGGGCGGCCGGATCTTCCTGCAGCTTTACCATGCCGGCCGTCAGTCGAACGTCGAGCTGCAGCCCGCTGGCGGTCGTCCGGTAGGGCCGTCTGAAGTGCCGCACGGCGGCGTCGCCCACACGGGCGCCGGATGGGTACCCAACACGCCGAATCGAGCGCTCGAAACGGCGGAAATCGCCGAAATCGTCGAGCGCTTCCGCGCAGCGTCCGAACGTGGCATGAAAGCGGGCTTCGATGGCGTGGAACTCCACTCTGCAAACGGTTATCTGTTGGATCAATTCCTGCAGGACGGCAGCAACAAGCGCACCGACGAATACGGTGGCTCGATCGCCAATCGCGCCCGTCTCCTGCTCGACACCGCGCGTGCAGTCATCTCGGTGTGGGGCGCCGACAAGGTGGCGGTCCGCCTGGGCCCGAGCGGCTCGTTTGGCGACATGTCCGATAGCGATCCGGAGGCGTTGTTCACCTATGTGGCGTCGGCGCTGAACACGCTCGGCATCGCGTACCTGCATCTGATCGAGCCACGCATCGCCGGCGCCGCGGAAGACGAGACACGCGACCAGCGCCCGGTTGCCGCGAAGTTGCTTCGCTCTCACTTCCACGGCCCCATCATCGCAGCGGGCGGCTTCGACGGCGACGGCGCCGAAGCCATTCTGCAGACAGGTGATGCGGACCTGGTCGCATTCGGCCGACACTTCATCGCCAACCCGGACCTGCCCGAGCGCCTGCGCCGCAAGTTGCCGCTGAACGTGTATGACCGCACGACGTTCTTCGGCGGTACGGACGTCGGTTACACCGACTATCCTGCCTACGGCGAGGGGCCCGTCGCGGCCTGAGACCAGTTGTCGACCCGGGGATCGGGGCGCACGCATGTGGCGGCATTTTTTCCCCCGGTATAGACTTGCTCGCCGGGGTGACGGCGAAAAGCCACATCGCACCATGCGCCGCAATGTCGATCGGTGCCTTGCCCACCCCACCATTATCGGCCTCCCTCGCACCTTAAAGCGCGCGGGCGGCCGTCTGCATTTTCAACGTGCAGTCGCGATGAGGTGTGGGCAAATGGATATCGTGCAGGCAATGAGGGTGTTCGCGCGCGTCGTGGAAACAAAGAGCTTCACGCGTGCCGCAGACACGCTGGAAATGCCACGCGGCCGCGTGACCGTAACCGTCCAGAGCCTCGAGGCGCACCTGAAGACACGCCTGCTGCAGCGCACCACACGCAGCCTCAACCTGACGGCGGACGGCGCCGCTTATTACGAGCGATGCGTGCGTCTCCTCGCGGACCTCGATGATCTGGAAAACTCGTTCCTCGGCAAGGAGCGCGCTCCGCGCGGCAAGCTGAGAGTGGACATGCCGGGCGCGCTCGGACGCATGGTCGTGATGCCTGCGCTGAGCGATTTCAACGACCGGTACCCCGAAATCGAACTGATGCTCGGCCTTGGAGACAAGCCCCTGGACCTCATTCAGGAAGGTGTCGATTGTGTGTTGCGGGTCGGCATGTTGCAGGATTCGTCGTTGGTCGCACGGCGTGTGGGCGTCTATCAGGGCATCACCGTCGCGAGCCCGACGTATCTCGAGCGAGCGGGTACGCCCCAAACGCTGGACGATCTCGCGAACCATCGCGCGGTGAACTACTACTGGAGCCGCACGAGCCGGATCGCGCCGCTGACGTTCGAGGTGGATGGCGAGGTGGTCGAGATCAAGATGCGCGGTGCCATTGCCGTGAACGATTTCGAAGCCTGGACCGTCGGCGCGTTGAAAGGCCTGGGGATCGCCCAGAGCGCCCATTTCCTCGCCCGCCCTCACCTCGAATCGGGGGCGCTGGTCGAGATTCTTTCGCAATGGAAGCCGCCGCCGCTTCCCATTTCAGCGGTCTATCCGCATAACCGCCATCTGTCGGCAACCGTCCGCGCCTTTATCGAGTGGGTTGCCGAACTCTTTCGCGATATCCCGTCGCTGCATGGCACACCGGACGCCGAAATGCGGTACCAGACGGCTAGCGCTGCAGGCGAAGATGGCGACTCGGTCGACATTTCAGGCGACGACGAAGAGCCGATCGCATAAGCAGACGCCATTCGAGCAAGGGGCAGCATTGTTCTCGTCAAGGGAACACTGTTGAGGTGGTCGCAAGATTTATCGGCCGAACGGTAGCGACCAGAATACGTGCATTGTTCCTGTGAGTGAGAACGCTGCGCGTTGAATGGTATGTCTGCCATTTCCCTTTCGAACCTGCGGATCGAGGAAGTTCGTATCGACGGCCATAGCCAACCGGTCGCCCTGCGCAGCTTCAGACCGCCGGCACAGAAGCATCCGCTGTCCATCATCCTCTATTTTCACGGGGGCCTGTTCACGGGCGGTTCGCTCGACGATACCAACGCAGTGTGCGAGACGCTGGCATTACACGTACGTTCGTGGGTGCTCTCCGTCGGCTATTCGCTTGCACCTGCATTTCCGTTTCCGAACGCGGTCGAGGACGCGCATCGTGCGTTGCAATGGGTACGTTCGGAAGCCCGCCGCATGCGCGCCGACAAGTGGCAGATAGCCGTTGCGGGCCACGACGCCGGCGGAAACATCGCCACTAGCCTCGCAGCGATCGCGCGTGACCGCGGCGACGCTGGCATTCGTGCGCAAGTCCTGCTCGCGCCGCTGCTGGACCCCAGCATGACGCGCGTCGGTCGATACACTACGCTTGCCGCGCCGGCAATCGACACGCTGGCGGCCGGCTACCGCGCGTATCTGCCGACCTTCTCTCAGCGCATTCATCCGTACGCTGCCCCGCTCGAATCGTGCCGCCTGGCGCACTTGCCGGCAGCGTTCATCGCCACCGTCGAGCATGATCCGCTGCATATCGAGGCCGAGCACTACGCTGCATCGCTCATCGCCGCCGGTGTTCCAACCGAATACGCCCGCTACGCGAACACGACGCGCGCCAGCATCGCAACACACCCGCCCACCGTGCTCGCAGCAAGCGGATTCCTCCAGCGACACCTGTCGGGCCGTTAACGAACGGCGAATGACGCACAAGTGCCGTGACCACTCACCCTCAAAGCAAGGAAGTCAATCATGAATCTCAGCGGAAACACTGTCTTTATCACCGGCGGAACGTCGGGCATTGGCCGCGCGCTGGCGGAATCCTTTCACCAGCGTGGCAACAAGGTAATCGTCGCGGGGCGTCGCAAGTCGCTCCTCGACGAGATCGCCGAAAAGCATCCCGGCATCGATACTGTCCAGCTCGATATCTCCGATTCGGAACAAATTCGCGAAGTTGCGGCCCGACTGATTGAACGCCATCCAACGTTGAACGTCGTCGTCAACAACGCGGGCATCATGCCGTTCGACAACGCCGGCGGCCCGCTCGACGACGCGCAGGCAGTGAAACTTGTCGAGACCAATCTGCTGGGTCCCGTGCGTGTGAGTGCCGCATTTGTCGAGCATTTGAAGCGGCAGCCAGAGGCGACCATCATCAACAACAGTTCGGTGCTGGCGTATGTGCCGCTGGCCGCCACTGCGCTGTACTCGGCCACCAAGGCGGCGATCCACTCGTACACGCTTTCGCAACGGTTCGCACTGCGCGACACCAGCGTTCGCGTACTGGAAATCGCGCCGCCCTGGGTCGACACGGACCTCATTCACAAAAGCGGCGACCCGCGCGCGATGCCGCTCGACGTGTTCATCGCCGAGACAATGAAGCTGCTCGAAACGGCGACGACCGAGGTTGTCGTCGATGCGGCCAGGCCGCTTCGCGACAACGTCGGTCCGAACGAGCATGCATTCGTCGAGCAGTTCAACCAGTTCATTGTCGACAACCCGATTCCGGTCGCTTGATCGACGTATTCGTCGCACTACCGATGAATCCCATCGGTCGCCCACCCGTGCCGCGGGCGACGCTCGTTCCGATCACACGCCGAATCGCCAATCGGCGACCTCTCACCATCACCATTGGAGTCCATATCGTGGCTACAGCACTTGAGGCGGAGAACACCGCACTCGTTCTCGAGGCGCTCGACACACTGTTCAACAAGAAGGATTACGAGAAGGCCGCGCGGTTCTGGTCCGAATCCTACATTCAACACAGTCGGCTCGTTCCTGCGGGGCGCGAAGGGCTTTTCGGCCTGGTTCGTTCGCTTCCCGACGTACGCTTCGAGTACGACATGGTAATCGCCAACGGCGATCGAGTCTGGCTGCATAGCCGATACACGAACTCCGCGACGCCGACTGCATTGATCGGCGTGGATATCATGCGAGTCGTGAATGGCAAGCTCGTCGAGCATTGGGACGTGTTGCAAGACGAGGCGACGCGCAGCGAATCCGCCGGCGGCTATCCGATGTTCGGCGATGCGTTCGCCGACGAGCGATAGCACCCGTAAGTCTCCGCTCCACATGACCATGAAGAGGACGCAATGAGCACACTACTCGAGCGGGCCGTGCGGGCGCACGGCGGCATCGACAACTGGGCGAAGCTTCGTCAAGCATCGGCTGTACTCGATATCGACGGAGCTGTCTGGCACCTGAAAGGCCAGCCTGACATGTTCCGGAATATCGAGGCAATTGCCGATCTGCGCCAGCAGCACGTCGTGATCACGTCGCAGGCCGGCGGCTGGCAAGGCACGTTCACGCCGGGCATGGTCCATATCGATGCGCTCGATGCGCACGCTACGCAGGCGCGCCGCGCACCACGAACGGCGTATGGCGGTCATACCCAGGAAACCCCATGGGACCGCCTGCATGCGCTGTACTTTACCGGCTACGCGCTCTGGACCTATCTGACCATTCCGTTTCTCTATACGCTTCCCGGCTTCCAGACCGAGGAATTGTCCGAGTGGATAGAGAACGGCGAAGTGTGGCGACGCCTGAAGGTCACGTTCCCGGATTCGATCGCGAGCCACGCTCGCGAGCAGATTTCCTATTTCGGTGAAGACGGGCTGCTGCGCCGTCACGACTATACGGTGGACGTGATGGGCGGCGCGCGGGGCGCGAACTATGCGTCCGACTACCGCAACGTTGGCGGTGTCATGGTGCCGATGTCACGCCGAGTTTTTGCCTACGACGATTCTGGACAAAAGGTCGACGTACCCTTGCTGGTGTCCATCGACTTCCGCGACGTCAAATTCCACACCGAGTAGCACGCATCGCATCGACACGGCAGCGCGTCTTCGTAACCCCCGCACGTGTGCGGCGGCCGCCGTCCGTTTCGATGAACCGGGCTCGCGGCAGCGGCCTGCCGCGCACACTTCAAATTTGACAGGAAACGTTCGCGAACAATCTTCGGAACCAACGACGGTTTCGGATGGACGGACGTTCCCGGCCTGTGGAACGATACGCAGTTCTGCGGCTGGCGCATGGTAACGGATACCGCGCATCGCGCGGGCGGCGGGATCGTTGCGCAACTCTGGCATACCGGCTCGCTCGGGCATCCAGATTTCCATGGAGGAAAGGCGCCGCTTTCGGCGCCCGCGGTCAATCCGTAGCAGCAGGACATCACCGCCTCCGGCCGCAAGGACACTGTCGTCCCGCGTCCCATGGACAAGGACGAGATCCGTCGCACCGTGGTCGATTTCGGACGGGCAGCACGCAACGCGATCGCGGCCGGTGGCTGACGCAGTCGCTTTCGCCACGATGAGCCCTGACTCATACCCGAGATTCGCCGACCGATTACAGGCACGGTCGTGATGGCGGCCAGTCCGTTGGGAATCCGCGGATTGTGCCGCCGACAGTCATCGCTGAACCGCCGATCCGGCATGGCCGGCTTTCGCTGCTGACGCAACGTGCGTCGGCGACGACTTTCGACATCACCACCCCGAAAGGCGAGCTTGTCGGTACGCGCGACGGCGGATCGGCAACGAAATCGAACGGCGGCATGATATGCAGTGAGCCGACATCGGCGCAGGCGGCGCATTGCCCGTTGCGATTGACGCAAAAAGGCCGCGCTCTGAATCGGGCACGGCCTTCCGGTGCGTCGGCGTTCGATCAGTGCGCGGCCGCCGCCGCGTCACTCGATCCTCCCGACTTGCCCGGCTTGGTGATCCAGATGAGCGGAATGATGATGATCATCACGACCGCCGCACCGTAGAACACATCGTTCAGGCCGAGCATCGCGGACTGCGTCTGTACCAAGTGGTCGAACAGCGCGTACGACGACCCCTGTCCCAGCCCGAGCAGCGAATGGTAGCGATCCATCTGGGCATTGAAGATCGGGTTGGTCGGGCTCGATTGCTGCGTCAGGATTTCGTGGTGCATGATCGTCCGGTTGTTCCACACGACACCGGCCAGCGACGTACCGATGCCGCCGAAGAACATGCGTGCGAAGGTCGACAGGCCTGCCGCGGCCGGCACCTTTTCTGGCGGCTGGCCCGACAGGATGATCACTGTCAGCGGTGCGAAGAACAATGCCATCGGGATGCCCTGCAGTAACGTGGGCAGGATGATGTAGCCCTCGCTGATGTCCGTGAAGAAGAACGTGCGCATGTAGTAGACGACCGCGAAGCCCACGAACGCGAGCGTGCCGATGATGCGTGCATCCGAGCGCGGCAGGATCTTGCCCATGATCGGCGCGCCGATAACCGCGAAAATGCCGAGCGGTGCCGTGGCGAGCCCCGAGTCGACGGCCCGGTAGCCAAGGTATTCCTGCATCCACTGGGGCAGCAGCACCAGCGTGCCGAAGAAGATGCCGTAGGCTACCGCGATCGAAATCGTGCCGCCGAGGAAGTTGCGCTGCTTGAAGAGCGTCAGATCGACGATCGGATTCTTGTCGGTCAGTTCCCAGATGATGAAGAGCACCAGGCCCACGACCGCGACAATGGTCAGGATGACGATCGTGTTCGAGGAGAACCAGTCGAGGTCCTTGCCCTTGTCGAGCATCACCTGGAGCGACGCGACCCAGACGATCAGCAACGTCAGCCCCACGAAATCAATCGGCAATTTCCGCGTAGGTGTATCACGCTTGCGATAGAGGAACCAGACCATTGCGGCCGCGAACAGGCCGACCGGAATATTGATGTAGAAAATCCACGACCACGCGTAGCTGTCCGTGACCCAGCCCCCGAGCGACGGTCCGACGATCGGCCCGGTTACAACGATCATCGAGAACAGCGAGAGCGCGAGTGAGGATTTCGCCTTCGGCCACGAGCTGAGCAACAGCGCCTGCGACATCGGGATCAGCGGCCCGGCCACGAGGCCCTGCAGCACACGCGCACCCAGCAGGAACGGCAGCGACGGCGCGATGCCGCACAGCCAGGACGCAAGCACAAAGAGCAGGATCGATCCGACGAACAGTCTCACCTGCCCCAGCCGCTGCGTGAGCCAGCCGGTCAGCGGAATCGCGATGGAATTCGCGGCGGCAAAGACGGTGATGACCCAGGTGCCCTCGTCGACCGACACGCCGAGGTTGCCCGAGATGGTGGGAATCGCCACGTTGGCGATTGATGAATCGAGGACGGTCATGAAACCCGCAAGGCCTACGCTCAACGAGCCCAGTGCGAGTGGCATCCCCGTCAGCGGAGGAGGATTCGATTGGTTGGCGGTCATGGCGATCATCCGGTTACGGTAGGTCCGGCGAAGCGGACGCGCGACGTGCTGCGCGCCAGCTCGCCTGCGACGGAAGTCATTTGTTGGCGGCAATGATGTCGGCGATCGCGGCATCGGCCTTGTCACCGTATTTCGCGAACACGTCAGTCTTGTAGACCGACGGCGGGTCGGCTTCCGGAGCCGCTCCCCCCTGGTCCTTCACATTGGCGTCGACATTCATCGACAACCCCACGCGCAACGGATGCCTTTCCAGTTCAGCGGCCGGAATCTCGATCCGCACCGGCAGCCGCTGGACGACCTTGATCCAGTTGCCCGTCGCGTTCTGCGCCGGCAGCAGCGCGAGCGCTGATCCGGTGCCCGGCGTGAAGCCCACTACCTTGCCGTGGTAGACCGTCGACGATCCGTAGACATCGGCAATCAGTTCGACGGGCTGGCCGACGCGAATGTGACGCAGTTGCCACTCCTTGAAGTTCGCATCGACCCACACCTGGTTCAGCGGCACGACCGACATCAGTGCCGTGCCGGGCGACACGCGCTGGCCGACCTGGACCGATCGCTGCGCGACGTAGCCGGCAACCGGCGCCGGCAGCGTCGTGCGGGAATAAGCCAGATATGCGTCGCGAACCCGTGCGGCACTCGCCATCACGTCCGGATGCTGGTCGACGGTCGTATTCGACGTCAGCGCGCGGTTCGAGCCGAGCTGCTGTTTCGCGGCATCGAGCGCGGCCTGAGCGGACCGCACGGCATCCCGCGCATGCGAGATTTCTTCTTCCGACACGGCACCCGTCATGCCGGTCGCCTGGCG
This sequence comes from Burkholderia sp. MSHR3999, assembly GCF_000833595.1. Lineage (NCBI taxonomy): Bacteria > Pseudomonadati > Pseudomonadota > Betaproteobacteria > Burkholderiales > Burkholderiaceae > Burkholderia > Burkholderia sp. MSHR3999. The sequence continues at coordinate 833,211 of NZ_JRFO01000007.1, read as the reverse complement.
GCGTCGCAGGTCGTCCTGCGCCCTCGCGAGATCGGACTGGCGCTCGGCGATGTTCGCGCGGTACTTGTCGTCATCGACATAGAGACCGTGAACCTTGCGCACGGTCTGGCCGAGGTTCGCCTCGGCCTGTTGCAGCGCGATCTTCGCGTCCGCGGGATCGATCTGCACGAGCGGCTCGCCCGCCTTCACGACCTGCGTGTTGTCCGCGTTGACCGCGATGACGGTGCCCGATACCTGCGGTGTGATCTGCACGACGTTGCCGTTGACATACGCGTCGTCAGTTTCGACGTGGTAGCGCGCATCGAAGAAGTAGTACGCACCGTAGGCGGCACCGGCGATCCCGAGGGACGCGGCCACCAGTGCGAGCAGCGCCTTGCGTTTGCCAGGGTTCTTCGGTGCTTCGTCGGTCGATTGTGATTCGGGGGTGTTCATGAGTGGCTCCAGTCAGTTTTGATGTTTCAAGGTCTTCCGTTCGGCGCGTAATTCATGCGCCGACGCAATCGATCAGTTCGTCGGCGCGAGGTGGACCGGCGCGGGAATCGGCGTTTCGGCGGTTGCCGCAAGGCCGGCCTGCGATGCATCGAAGCCGCCGCCGAGCGCCTTGATCAGCGCGATTTGCTGGCCGCGCCGCCCCATCTCGAGATTCACCACGGCAGTCTCGGCCGCTAGCCGGTTGTCGTCCGCATTCAGCACCTGCAGTTGCTGGTTGAGCCCCGACCGGTACCGGACGACAGCCAACTGATAGGCGGTGCTTTGCGCGTCCAGCGCCTTGCGCGCATCGACGAGCTGGAGATCGGTGGAGCGGATCTGCGTGACCTGCGTGGCGACGTCGGACAGCGCGTTGATCAACGTTTGGTTGTAGGCGGCGACGTCGTAGTCGAAGTCCGCGTAGCGGCCTTTCAGTTGGGCGCGCAGCGCACCGGCATCGAATATCGGGAGGTGAATGGCCGGCGCTGCCTGAAGCTGCCGGCTGCCCGCCGTGAGGAAACGCCCCCAACCGAACGCGTCGAGTCCCGCGGCCAGCGACAGGTTGACGTCCGGGTAAAACTCGGCCTTCGCTTCCTTCACGTCGTGAACGGCAGCGTCGACCTTCCAGTAAGCTGCGACGATGTCCGGCCGGCGCGACAGCAGGTCGGCCGGCAGGTTGTCGGGCAGTGCGACGACGTCGCCGCCGTGCAGCGCCGGCTTGGCGATTTGCAGACCGCGATCCGGGCCCGCGCCGAGCAGCGCGCCCAACTGGTAGCGAACCGTCTTGATCTGTCCGTCGAGATCGCTGACGCTGGACCGGCTCGTCGCAGTTTCGCCGTAGGCGGTCTGCCGCTCCACGTTGCTGTCGAGCCCGGCGCTGACGCGGCCTTCCGTGATCCGGGCAATCGCTTCACGGTTCGACACTTCGCGAACCTGGATGTCGCGCAGCGCATAGAGCAGCGCCAACCGGTTGTATGTGCTCGCAACCGATGCGGCGAGCGTGATGCGCACCTCCTCGGCTTCCGCGTCCGCGACCTTTTGCTCGGAGACGGCCTGGCGCAGCCGCTCGCGGTTCTTGCCCCACAGGTCGAGATCCCACGACACGCTTGCCAGCAGGCTGTTCTCGCTCTGCCACGAGCCACCGTACGGCGGTGGCACGATGCCGTTTTCGGTGTAGCGCTGACGCGTCCACGTATAGCTGCCGTTCGCATTCGGATAAAGCGCGGATTTGGCGGTGCCGATGTACGCCGACGCCTTCTCGATTCGGGCGCGTGCCTGGTCGATCGTCGGATTGCCGCGCAGCGCTTCATCGATCAGCGCCGTCAGTTGAGGGTCGCCGAACTGGCTCGCCCAGCTCATTGCCGGCCACTTGCCGCCTTCGGACGGCAGGCTCTGTTGCGACGCGAACTGCGTCGGGGGCGCCATCTCCTTGTCGCTGTGGATGCCCGCGTAGTTCACGCAACCAGCCAGGCTAAACGCCAGGGCCGCGGCGGCAATCCATCCCGTACGAATACCCGACCGAAGCCGAGAGAGCGAGTGATACGTCGTCGTTTCCATTTCCATTTTTCCCTTGAGTCACCGTGAGTCATCAATCCATCGCATGTCCGTTCGGTGCACATGTCCTTTCAGTGCATATGCACATGTTGACCAGCCAGCGTTCGCGCATCAATGTCTGGAACTGCATGAATGAGTTGCCGGGACGGCTAACTGTCAGACGTGTCGCGCGTCATGCGAAACAGTTCGCTGCGCAGATGAGCCGCCTGCTGCGATCCGAATTCGCGTTCGAAACTCGCCTGCGCAGCCGCCCAGTGAACGGCCGCGTCATCGAGCTTTTGCGAGCCATGTGCGGTCAATACGACCTGAAGCCGACGCTGGCGCTTCCTGTCGGCGGACGTAGCCACCAGGCCGCGCCGCAGCAACGGCTGGAGCGCCCGCACCAGCGTTGTTCTGTCCATCACCATCGCTTTCGCGAGGTCGGCCATGGTCAGGCCATCGCTGACAACAAGCGTGCCCAGGATGGTGAACTGCGTGGGCGTGATGTCGACGGCCGACAGGTGGTGCTCGTAAAGCTTCGAGATATGTCGCGAAGCCTGGCGAAGCGCGAAACAGTCGTCGTCAAGAAGGTCGATCGAGTGCATGCGCACAGCGTAGTCGCCGGTCCGCTGCAGCACGATGGCGGGAGGGTTATCAGACTGTTGCCGTTTTACGCAGGAATGGCCGGCGGACGGCGGCTTACGGCGCTCTAGACGTGTCGAAGAAACCCACCGCGTAATCGATGAAGGCGCGTACCTTGGCCGGTAGCAACGTCCGGTTACTGTAAGCAAGTTGAAGCTCGATGCTCTCGTCGACTAAGGGAAAATCGGCAAGCAAGCGCAGCAACTTGCCGGAGGTCAGGTCGTTTTCGACCAGCGCCACCGGCGCGATGCCGATGCCCATTCCCTGCAAGACCATCTCGCGGTTGAACGCGGGGCTGTTGGACGACACGTCGAAACTCAGCGGAATTGTGAGTTCCTGCCCGTCGATGCGAAAACGGAGGTCCGGCCGGCGGATCGACGGCGACAGCGGCACGAAACGATGCGATGCCAGATCCAATGGCTGCACGGGCGTCGATGCGGTTTTCAAATATTCGGGTGTCGCGACAATCACCATCGGAATCCGGTCGAGCACGCGGACCACCGTCGTTTCGCTGATCAGCATGAAAGGTACGACGATTGCGAGATCGTACCCTTCACCCACCAGATCGACCGGTCGCTCCGTCAGCGTAATGTCCAGCGCGACCTTCGGATGAGCCCGTTTGAATCCTGCTATAAGCGGCACGAGCCGCTGGATCGTCGCGGTCGCATGCGCAACCAGCCGCAACACGCCCTGTGGTTCCCGTGTCTGATTCACGACTTCCGCCTCGACCGCATCCACCTCTTCCAGAATACGCACGCAGCTTTCGTAGAAGCGCTCCGCCGCTTCCGTCAACGAGAGCCGGCGCGTCGTTCGATTCAACAGCCGGCATCCCATTCGCTGCTCGAGCGCCGCAATCGTCCGCGACACCGCTGGCGGCGCCATGCCGTGATGATCGGCGGCACGGGCGAAGCTCTTCAGTTCGACCACGGTGCGAAAAATGCGCATGCTTTCGATGTAATCCATGGCCGCATCTCGAGAACGGGTAGAAGGCAGACGCTATAATGGCACGCCCAATGCGCCTTTCGCCCGAACATGTGACTACGCGTGATGTCACGCCGCCGCGACGGCACTTTCAAGTGGCTGAAGCACGGACAAGCTGAAGATTCCGTTGTTCTACCTCTCGCAACAGGAAACGTCACGGACCCGCGGGTGCCGCAATCCCCGTGCAGTCCGCCAATTCGCTGCCTAGGCCGAGCGACTGCAACGTGTCGTGCATGAGGTCGCGTCCAGCCAGCGGCGTGCTGCACGGGACGGCAGTTGCTGGAACCGCTACGCTTGCGCGAGGCGAGGCCCACGGCACCAAAGTAAGGGTTCAGCGAACGCCTTATTGACACTATCGTTTCGATATGGGCGTGTTCTGCAGCACGACTGAGCCGCAATGACGTGCTCTGTTTCCCAGCGGTCCGTAGACCGAAATAAAAGTCGTCACCGGGTGCGAATGAGAGATGTCACTTCGCCAATCTCAGCCGACTAAGAGACCCGCAGCGCTTGCGGATCAGAAATTTTCCGCTGCGAACCAGGTTGTCACCGAGTCGGGGGCGCGTAACCCTAGCCCACATCGCTACCCATACTTCGTGAGGAAGTTGTGCGGGACGTCAACGGTAGCCGCAAGCACGTCGTTACCCACAAATCACTTTAAAATCAGCGATCTACAGGACATCAACGGAAGAACCCGGAAGGGCCCGGAAGGCCCATGTGGCGGAAGGCAGCAAACTACGACCATCGCTCGCGGAAACCCGCCAGGTAAGACTCCCGCAGGCGCAGATAGCCCCCTACCCACAATCCTACCCATTATTGATATGGACATTTGGCTCAGCGGCATTCCGATATCGGCGGCAACGCCCTAACCGCAAAGGATGCGAGCAGTTTCCGCCAAAATACCTGAACAGCGCCCTCGCTCGGTTGCGCTCGGGACGCTCCCGACGAGCCACCACGATGCCGGCATGCGGTCCGACGAGAGAAATAATTATGGCCTGACTCCCGAGCGTCACGAAGGTTTCTCTGTGGATGGCGCCCGCGAGCCTGATGTCCTCGGGACGAGAAGCGATGAGCGCCAGGGAAAGGACGAATGTTTGTGACACTATATGCGAATCCGCTGGCTACAAACGCGAAGATGGGCCAGAAGATCAGCCCGGGCGTCGTGCCTTCGTTGACGTTCTGGCCGCGATCCAGACGGCCAGCCAGACGATCCAATTACACAGCAGGCCCTTCACGAATAACGAGATGGCCGGCGCCGTCACCTTGAGTTCGACCGCCTAAAAGCACGCCGGGGAACCGTCGGTCAGCAGCACGCCACTGCCAGCCGCATACAGGACGGCCGGGAGCGTCAGCGCGCCGAATAAGTTGCCGATCCAACTCGCGACCCATACAGCGACCATCTGCCGCGACGATCAGAAACGTGAAAGGCGAGCCGACGAGCGCGGTAGCCTTGTTCGCTCCCGCTTGGCAGAAAATGTTACAGGGCCAAAGACTCCCATTTCTACTGGCATTGAAAGCCGGTACACTCAAGACAAAAAAGAACCCACCTGCCAGATGGCTACAAGAAGCGCCTCATGCCAATGATCCGATAATAGGTGCACGTCCCCTCACTCTCCTCACTGGTACACCAAATGGATCGAAACGCTCGAGGCAACGAGTGTTCACGGCCCAGCCATCGAAGGGTGCCATGCCGTTTGATGCTTCCTCGACAGTAGGAGCACTCGGCTTGCGAAACGGCAAGATCCCACAGATGGGGCAAAAATAGTCCACAGCGGTTTGTGAACCCTAGCGATAGACAGATAAGTTTTCCTATCTCGCTGGCGCGTTCATCCCGATGTCAGGAACTGGACGCGACAGTGAATTTCGGTTCTGCAGCGACGCGACCGTTGAATTCTTAGCGCTGTTTTTGCCGCCGTCCTCCGAATGTCGGCGATGATGCACCTCGAGGTGTGGCCTTCCTTCTGAACGCCGAAACAGTGTTGATTCAAGTTGCTCTACGACAGTGGGCGAAACTTTCGCATGCATCGTGTCGTCCCGTTCGGGAAGACGCATCAACGCATATCCTCTTGCCGTGCCGCCACCGCCTGAATCTCCACAAGCAGATCCGGCTCGGCAAGTCCCGCCACGATAAACATGGTGGTCGCCGCGGCGTGACCAGCAAATCGGCGCTCGCGCTCGCGGCGATAGATCGGCACCATATCAGCCCGCGTGATCAATCCATGTCTCTCTGGCGCGATCCTCCCAACGATAGGATTGGCGTAGCCCATCGGTCGCGCGCACGGCTCGTAAACTCGGGGCCATAGTCCGTATCACAGTGCTTCGTGAACAGATCACTTTCGATTGTTCCGCTTCGATGCCAGTTCTGACTGAAAACCTCGCCAGCTTTGCTCGTCTTGAAGACGATCGAAGAGTCTGTTCCGCATCTTCTCATCCAACGGTGTAAGCCCCAGCAGAGAGTGGAACGCAATACCGCTCGCAGCAAAATACCGCAACAGAGATAAATCGAGATCGGCCGCCTCGTCACTCAGCGCCTGCATTCTCGCCAAGGCAGTCGACGTCCGGTTTTCAAGCAAGCTCGGACTATCGACAAGCGCCGCAAGAGCGGCCCTCGCCACGGAATTCGGCTGATCGATGGCTTCCCGATAGATAGCTATCTCGGCGGCCAGGTTGGGTTCCTTCTTCGATTGGCCCTCTTTCGCCAAGTAGTCGGCCGCTATCTGCTCGAACTGCCGCTCCTGATGTTCCAGCAGGGCGTGGAGCACGCCATGCCTGTTGCGGAATTGATGCAGCAACCCGCCCTTGCTGATACCGCTTTCACGCGACAACGAATCGAACGTAAGTCCGCCAATGCCATCCCGCTCGAGGATGACTAGCGCTGCCTCAATCGCCTTCCGGCGAGAAATCTCTGAACGGGTTCGGTTATCCATTTTCGATGCTGATGACGTTGTGACGCCGTGCCGGCGCCATAGCCGGGGCGCCGATCGCGCACCGCCTGCCGAGAGGCGCAGCAACCTGCATGACCGAGAAGCATGGCGTCCACGAACGGAGTCGACATTGTACTGGCCTCTTCCGAATTTTTACAGACCGGATAGACGGTTTACATTTATTTCCCGCTGCGCTACCATCCGGTCCGTCGGCTCATGTCACTGCGAGCATGTCACTCCGCCCCCAAATCAACCCATCTCTTAAGGAATACAAAATGTCCGTTCGCAACAGCGCCTCATTTCTCCTGGCCGGCGCCGCAATGCTCACCATGGCAGCATGCACGAGCGTACAGCCCGTTCCGTACTCGGGCGTCGCGTCCTCGTCGCAATTGAAACAGAACCGGAATGACGACTCGTCCAAGGTGCCCTACAGGTATGACACACCGGTAACCTGGTCCCAATACTCCAAGGTCGTACTGGACCCGGTCACTGTCTATCGGGGCAGCGACAACCAGTTTGGCGACATGAAGGACGCAGACAAAATGGAGCTCGCCGACTACATGAGCAAGACGTTCTCGGAAAAACTGTCGAAGCGATTCAACGTTACGCGACAGGCAGGCCCGAATACCCTGCGTATCAACCTGACGCTCACTGGCGCCGAAAAGACCAAGCCGGTCGTCGGCCAGTTCATGCACTTCGACATTGCAGGCAACCTCTATAACGGCGTACAGGCGGTGCGTGGAGGCCAGGGCGCATTCAGCGGCTCGGTCTCTTATGCGGTGGAAATCCATGACGGCAGCACCGGCCGCCTGCTGGAAGCCTACGTCTCGAAGCAATATCCGAATGCGATGAACTTGCCCGCGGCCTTCGGTTCGTTGAGTGCCGCGAAGACCGGCCTCGACAAGGGGGCAGACGCCTTGGTGGAGCGACTGCGCTGACGATCCGATGCTCGGATGATTTTTCTATCGGAACGCATATTTTCTGTTGTCCATATCAATAAATCATGGGCAACGGAGGATACGCGCATGTAACGACGATGCTCGAGAACGCATTGTGGAGTACGAATGGACCAATTTTTACACATGGTTGTCACGCTCGGCCCTCCCCCTTTGATCGTTACCCTTGTCTTTGCGCTTGCGTACCTGGTGGTAGGAATTCCGGTCCATTGCTGGCGCGGCGCTGCGTCCAGGGACGTGTTCGGAACACTGGCTGGGGTGTTCGCTTCACTTGCATACATCACGCTTATTTTGAGCGTCACCCCGAATGCTTGATGCCTTTCCGTAATAGCCAGCCAGCTCGAAAAGTTGACACATGACACGTTTTCCGCGCCTAACGTCCTCGCAAGATGTCGGTCAGACCGAGACTCCCGGACCGTATATGTCAAAGCACGATGACACGGCCCGTCCGGACCGGAAGCATGCAACCGCGCCGTGTCAGATCGAACACCTCTTGCGATATGTAGGCGGCGCCAGCAAGCGAATTTTCCGGATTGCAAAAGGCGTGCGCGACATTGTCAGCGGGAACTTGTGATTCCGTGGTCGCCTGAAGCCGCAGTGAATTGTCTTCGAGATTGAAACCATGACGAAGCACGACCCGAAATACCACGCCGCCGGCCACGCGTCCGCTTGTCTTTCGAGCCTGATTGCCTGCGAATACTGCTCGGCTGTCTATCTGCGTGTGCAGCTCGTGGAAGGTGCTTGTGCTCTCTGCCTGCGTTGCGGCGGGTTGCTGTACCGAGAGAGCACGCTCGCCTATCTCCGGCTATTGCCCCTCGTGCTGACCGCGCTGATCTTGTTCGTGGTCTCCGTTGCCTTTCCGATCGTCGAACTGGATATCAGAGGCATGCGCATGCAGGCGACGCTTTGGGGCACGGTAGAGGCACTCTTCTCGGATGACATGCCGATGATGTCCGTTGTGATGTTCGCCACAACGGTCCTGTTTCCCCTGGCCGAGATGCTGATGATGCTCTACCTGTTGCTGCCGATGTCTCTACGCTGTGTGCCGCCGGGTTTCGCGCACGTGGTGCGCGGCATCAGACAGGCACGACTGTGGGGCATGATCGAAGTCTTTATGCTCGGCGTGCTGGTGACGCTGGCCAAGATCTCCAGCACGGCCCATCTACTGCCGGGCCTTGCGCTTTGGTCATTCGGCGCGCTCGTGTGCGTACTGACGACCATTCTCGCATTCGATCCGCGCAGTCTATGGCTGTATGCGGACGAGGCGCCACAGCAATGAGCATGCTCTTGCCCGCCTCATCCGACGGGGGCGGCCCCTCGCAGCTGTCGGACAACGTGATGCGCCAACCGCTCGACGACGAAAATGCACCGCTGTCCGTCGTGCCCACCACCACATCGATGCGTTTGGTGTGTTGTCACGCCTGTGGCGTGCTCAGTCCACAGTCGTTCGAAGGCCTACGTTGTCCGCGTTGCGGCGCTGCTCTGCACAGCCGCAAACAGGACAGCCAGGCGCGCGCGTGGGCTTTCCTGATCTCCGCCATGATTCTCCATGTCCCGGCCAACCTGCTGCCGATCATGGTGACGCGATCCGTCGACGGCACAACGAGCGCCACCATTTTCTCCGGCGTGGTTTATTTCTGGGTCTCCGGCTCGAAAGCGCTGGCCATCCTGGTGCTGATTCCCAGCATGGTGGTGCCGCTGCTCAAGATGATGGCCTTGACGTTGCTGCTGCTCTCGGTGCGCTTTCGCACCACATGGCGCATTCGGCAGCAAACCCGGCTGTACCGCCTCATCGAAACGATCGGCCGATGGTCGATGCTCGACGTCTTTGTCGTCGCCCTGCTCAGCTCGCTGATCCGCGCCGGCGCACTGGCCACCGTCACACCCGGAGCGGGGCTCCCGGCTTTCGCGTGCGTCGTCGTGCTCACCATGCTGGCCTCTCACAGCTTCGATCCCCGCCTGCTGTGGGACTCGCTGGACACAAATAATGACTGAACCCGCTTCGCCCCATTCTCCGACGCTCCCCGACATCCGCCGACGAATACGCTGGCTGCCCTCGCTTGTCTGGCTGATTCCCATCGTCGCCGCCGTGATCGGGCTGTCATTGCTGATCCATGTCCTCGTCGAGCGCGGCCCCGAGGTAACCGTGACCTTCCGTTCCGCCGAAGGTCTGGTTCCAGGCAAAACCCCGGTGCGCTACAAATCCGTCGACATCGGCCTGGTCACGGCCGTGCACCTTGCGCCGGATCACTCTCATGTCGTCGCCACCATCGCCCTGACAGGCGATGCCGGAAATTTCGCGACCATGGGCACCCGCTTCTGGGTCGTGCGCCCCCGGTTTGCCATCTCCGGCGTTTCGGGCCTGGATACCCTGCTTTCCGGCGCATACATCGGCGTCGACGCGGGCAAGTCGCAGGCGCACACCCGCTCCTTCACCGGACTGGAAGTGCCGCCGGCGGTGACCTCCGACACCTCCGGCAAGCAGTTCGTGTTGCACGCCGCCGACCTCGGCTCGCTCGACATCGGCTCGCCGGTCTACTATCGGCGCGTCCGCGTGGGCCAGGTGGTGGCCTACCAGTTGTCTCCCGACGGACGCGATCTGTCTCTCCGGGTGTTCATCAACAAACCGTACGACAAGCTGGTCACCGCCGACACGCTGTTCTGGCACGCCAGCGGCGTCGACGTCAAGCTCGACGGCGGCGGCCTCAAGGTGAACACGCAGTCGCTCGCCACCATCCTGTCAGGCGGCATCGCCTTCCAGACGCCGGACAATCCCGCGAGTCGCGTGGCCGCCGCCGAAGACACCCAGTTCGCGCTCGCCAGCGACCAGGCCGAGGCGCTGAAACCCGCCGACGAGTCGAGTCCCGCGCTGGTGGTGCTCAATTTCGACCAGTCGCTGCGCGGATTGGCCCCGGGCGCGCCGGTCGATTTTCGCGGCATCGTGGTTGGCCAGGTGCGCTCGATCGGTATCGAATACCAGCGCGACGCCAAAACCTTCCGCATGCCGGTGGTCATTGAACTCTACCCGTCTCGCATGGGTTTCAGCCGGGCCGATCTCGCCAACAAGCAGAACGCGCGGAGCATCGCCGAGACCATGGCCAAACGCGGTCTGCGCGCTCAATTGCGTACCGCGAGCCTGCTCACGGGCCAACTGTACGTGGCGTTCGATTTCTTTCCGCATGCGCCGCCCGTAAAAGTCGACATAGACAGCCCACTGCCCGAACTGGCCACCACGCCCAGCACCATCGACGAACTTCAGGCGAAACTTGGCAACATCGTCAGCAAGGTCGACAAAGTGCCGTTCGATCAGATTGCGGGGGATTTGCGCAATTCAATGGCGTCGTTGAACAAAGTGATGAACAACGCGGACAAGCTGGTGACGCAACTCAACGGCGATGTCATGCCTCAGGTCGACGCCGCGCTGCGGGACGCACGGAAGACGCTCCAGTCGGCCGACGCCATGCTCGCGACGGATTCCCCGACGCAGCAGGACGCGCGCCGCATGATGCAGGAGCTGACGCGCACGGCCACCTCGCTGCGCGCGTTGACCGACTATCTGGAACGCCACCCGGAAGCAATCGTGCGCGGCAAAACGAACTCGGAGCAACCATGATCGGACACTCCAGCCTCGTGTCGACGGCCCTCGGCTGGACTCTCGGCGCCTCCATATTGACCGGCTGCGCGTCCCCCGAGCCGCGCTATTACACGTTGGAGCAGGTATCGGCGGGCCGTGCGGCAGTCGAGCAGTGCGCCGCCGCGCCGGCCACCGGCTCGCGATGGATCGAGGTGGCCCCCGTAGCCGTACCCGAACGCCTCAATCGGGCCAATCTGATTCTGAATCAGCGCAACGGCACCTTCAAGCTGCTGGAACAGGATCGCTGGCTGGCGCCGCTGCCCGACGAGTTGCGCGATGCGTTGTCGCAACGGCTGCAGTCGAGTCTCGGCGCCGTCGATGTCTACCAGCGGGACCCCGCCGGATTGAAACCGCAATACCGCGTCACGGCCACGGTGGTCAGCATGGATGCCGAACTCGGTATACGCGCTGGCGCGGTCATCAACTGGACCGTGCAACGCGTATCCGATGGTAAGTTGACGGCCGGCCGCACGCACGCGGAGCGGCCGGCTCCCGGAGAACTGGGAAGCCTGGTACTCGCCTACCAGCAGATCGTCACCCAGGCCGGCGCCGATATCGCGATGGCCGTGTGTGCGCTGAAGTCATGAATTCCATCCGGCATGGTTCGGATGCGGCCCTACGTCGGGCGAGCCGCACGAAACCGTAAAGCAACGCAACTTTCGTCAACAGGTGATGACATGAAAAAACTGCTTACCCTTATTCCGCTGATCGCGGTGCTTTCCGGATGCGGGGCGGTCGCAGCACCGTGTCGTGTCGCATCCGCGGGCCTCAAGGTCATTCCGGTGGTTGGACACGCCGCGGCGGCACCAACGGATGCCTGCGCCGCCGTAATCGATTGACCAGTCCTTGAGAAAGGCTTTCTGCGGCAAGTTCTGTCGAACCGGGCGAAACCGCTGGGCGCCAGTTACAAGACTGGCGCACACCAGGCCCGGTTTTACAAAACGGCTTCCGCGCAAGGAAACCTCACTTCACCGCATCGCATTCAATCAACGTTTTTCTTGATTTTCCAATCTCAAATGAAAAATATCGTCATCCTTATGATGCCTGCGTTCGCCGCGTCATGCTTGTTTTTCTCCCCGGCCTACGCCCAGTTTCGCGGATTCGACGACTGGAATCGATCCGGCGACAGGCGAGCCTTGTGCCGCCAATCAATTAAATTGGCAGGTGTAGAAGATGATATGGACCAACGTATCCGCAAAATTGTCAGAAACTCCTATGATGCTATTCAACGCAGACCAGTAATGAGAAGTTCGACGGATGCCAACAGCTACAGCGAAGTGCTCGGCGAAACACTTAATGATGCCAAGGATCCCATACTCAGACAGCTGCTGGAGAGCTGCGCAAGGAACTTCACGATCAGCGAGCTGCGCGGCATCAACGATTTCTACATGAGCCCGGCGGGACAAGCATGGCTCCGCAAAGGTCGAGGCTTGATCATGCCCGAGATGGAAAGAGCCATTTCCGACATTCAACCTCGTATCAACGAGACCATTGAACGTCGGTACCGCGAACGCATCATGAACTGACTCGGTCGTTACCAGTATGAAGCGGTGCCGAAGACGAGGAATTGGTCTATAGTCCCCATCAAATCCGTAGGCAAATATCGCCAGAATACAATTCGCATCGATCGCCGCGCGCCTCTGATTGAAGAACATCAATATCATTTGTGCGGCTGGCTGCCCGCTATCTTACTCCGGGGGGGTGTCATTCGTGGGCCGCACACCTTCATGCGATCGCCGTCATGCGCTTCCCCCGTGGTCACCTCGATTCAGGTGGTGGCACCGCGCGGCGTTGGCACGACCTCACAGACGATCGCGAGGGGGGCACGCGATGGCGCTGTCACATAGACAATCCGGCCAGCGTAGATGGCACAAAGAAAATGCCGGTCTCGCTACAAACGACGCTGCGCTGCTGCGAAACGTTTCTTCAAGCGCGTTTGGCAGACCACCTGGTGCCCCCCACGAATACGTCTGTCGGGCTTTGCGATATCGTTTTGCCGCTCACCACTGTGATCAACGATGTGACAGCGCCCGACGAAGCGTTTTTCGGCTCGATTGCTCAGAGCAGTGCGGACGGCATCGGCGCTTCTTCGTACCCGCCCCACACCGATTGATCGTAGTCGACGACGGAGCCGGTCACCAGACCTGACTCGTCCGTCGCGTCGGTCGCCGTCATTTGCCTTTCCTCGTATAACGATTTGTCAAAGTTCTCTCGCCATGAATGACCGCGCGGAAGTCTGCCCGCTTTCGCGTCGGGCAATGTCTCAGCCCGTATCCCGTCCATTACAGCCGGGCATTCGCTTCCTCCGCATTCCTTTACCCACAGCGCCAACAGCGTTCCTTGCGGTTCGCCTACCATTGCTGGCGGGGCTAGCTCGTTTTACCCGATGCCTTTCGTGATGTACCAGAACAGCGCCGGCGTCATCCAGACACAGCTCTCCACCGGCGGGCAAGGCGGGCCCCTAGGCCGCCCGTGTTTGCGCAAGCGAAGATGCACGTCCCGATTGAAACTGCAAGGCAGGCTCGCGACCATGCGCGCAGCGTAGGTGCCGATTGCGCGGTTGCAATCGGCGGCGGATCGACGGTCGGCCTAGGAAAAGCTATCGCGCGTGAGTCGAGCTTACCCATCATCGCCATTCCAACCACGTACACCGGCTCCGAGATGACGCCGATCTATGGCATTACGGAGGACGGGTTGAAGCGTACCGGACGTGACTCGCGTGTTTTGCCCAAGACCGTCGTCTACGACCCCTTCCTGTCACAGCATTTACCGCTCCGCTTGCCGTTCGTGAGCGGCCTCAATGCGATTGCGCACGCCGCAGAAGGAATGTACGCCCGAGACGGCAACCCGATCATGTCACTCATGGCCGAAGAAGGAATACGCGCGTTGGCGACAGGCATGCGAGGTCTCAAGAGCGATCCGGAAAATCTCACTGCGCGCAGCGATTGCCTTTACGGTGCCTGGCTGTGTGGTACGGTACTGGGTCATGTTGGGATGGCTCTGCATCACAAGCTCTGTCATACCCTCGGCGGAAGCTTCAATCTGCCGCATGCGGAAACACATGCAATCGTGTTGCCTCACGCACTCGCCTATAACAGCGCCGCGGTGCCCGACGCGATGTTTCGAATCGCCCGGGCGCTCGGAAGCGAGAATGCTGCGCTTGGTGTCTTCGAGCTCGGGCGGGAACTCGGCATTTCGTCCGGTTTGCGCGAGATTGGCATGCAAGAATCCGACCTTGATCGAGCATGCGAGCTCGCCTTGTCGAATCCCTATTGGAATCCACGCCCGATCGAACGCGGACCCCTCCGGTCCTTACTTCAGGATGCGTGGAGTGCGAGCGCGCCGCATCTGTGACCAGAAAGTCAGCGTGACTTGCCGTACGGAAATCGAGGGCCTGTCGTGGGGCATTGAACGCCGGTTCATTGCCCCATGGTCCCCGTGAAACGGCCACCATCAACCGTCGCGACGAAAATTCGGAGATCTCCACGATATCCATTGTTCATTTGGTCACGACGGTGATTGCGATTTGAATGAGTCATTTGTCAAATCCACTCACCCGAGCTTGATCTCAACGATCGACCGCCTCACTTTCTCGGTTCGGCGACTTCCATAATACGCACATCATGATTTCGATTCGAGCAGCAAACCACCGTGGCCGTGCCGAGCATGGCTGGCTTAGTTCCCGTCACACGTTTTCTTTCGCGAACTACTACGATCCGAAGCAGGTCGGCTTCGCGACACGCAGCGCGCTAAGTCGATGCAGTTGTCGTCCCGCCATGTTGCCCTCCCTACCCACAAACCCACATCGCTACCCATACTTCGTGAGGAAGTTGTGCGGGACGTCAACGATAGCCGCAAGCACGTCGTTACCCACAAATCACTTTAAAATCAGCAATCTACAGGACATCAACGGAAGAACCCGGAAGGGCCCGGAAGGCCCATGTGGCGGAAGGCAGCAGGAGTCGAACCTACCCAGGAGCGTCTGACGCCCCTAACCGGATTTGAAGGCCGATTTCACTGTATGCAAGATCAGTTGACAGGCTGTAGACCCTCTATGCCATGCGGATTTGAGCATCTGTCAATGCTGTAGATGCGTACAGTGACGCGCCATGCGAAGGCAGAAAAACACACACCGTCAACGCCGGAGACTCGGCCAACCTCAAAGGTTCCGGCGCCCGGTGCTGCGACGCTTTCGTCTGCCACACTCGAACGGTCTCGCGCCGAGCTAGGCGGAAGAGGCACCGGCACCACACGGACGTAGTGCGCGCGCGAGTTGCAGGCTAGGCAACAATATGATAAAAAGCCTAGTTGCTTTGGTTATACTTATGTGGTATTTTGTTCTCACCATGTACAGAATCAGAACAAGGGCAATCAGTCAACTGAAAGGAGGTAGCAATGTTTGACTTTCGCATGTCAGTGCGCGAGAACTTTGCTTCGTTCCGCGATGAGGCCACGGGCCGCGTTGTTTTCGTTGACTCGTTCGACAACCATGAATTTAATGTGCGCTTGGGCACATTCGACGAAAGCACTGAGCTCGGGGTCATAGTCGCAGACTCTAGCGATGCGTTGAACAGCCAGCTGAGAGAACTCGTAGCCGCGCACACCTAACCACAACATGCCGATCACACAAGAAGAAACGCGCGCACTTGAGGCGACCATCAACGAAAAACTCGCGGTTCACAAAACGGCATTTAAGATGTCGGTGCACTTTTCGATTGACCGTTTGAACGATCCGCGGAACAACCCTCCCATTACGATTGCCGAGCTGGAATCGATCTTCGACCGCCTGATCGACCAGCACATCATGGCAATCTTGGTACTGAACGACAAGGATACGTTTAACATTCGGTGCCAGCAGTCGGACATCAACATCCCATGCGGCGTGCAAAAGGTCACTGCTCCCCAGAACTCAACGATCACGCAGAAAAATATCGTCATCACGATCATGCGCAAGCGGAATTTCTTCGCAAAGGATGCGATTGAATTCCAGGTCTGAAGATCGACCACCGTCGAAATTATTGCCCCCCGTCCCTGACGGGAGGAGATTCCTACAGGATGTACCTCAGTTGCCTGGATCCGCGGGCAAAAACATCCGTCCGAGCTATTCGGATACCCTCATATTGCCGATCTCAATTTGATGCTGCAGTAGCTCGTAGCGCTTCATGGCACTGCGGCGGCCCGCTCTGGCCACCGCAGCCACCAGAGTCAGTCCGCGTTTTCCCGAATGACCTGCTCCAACAGGTTGGCGTCGTCGACTGGCCCTTCAGAGCCCCTGAACGCGCATACCTCGATGTGCCCATCCCGGAACACGTCCGCCTCAACGCGCATCCCGACCACGGCGATCGAAACCAGCACCGTATCGGGCCGATTGCGGCTCAGGGTGTAATGAATCTTCGCGGCGTCGAGCCGGTCGAGAAGGTCGAATAGTGTGTTTGTAGCCATCGCAAGCCGCCTATTTCTTGAACCGATTGTCGTTAAGTAGCTTCAGTGCCTTCCGGGCATCCTTGATGCCGTCGCCGGCATCGCTTTGAATTTCGCCAAGAGTCGAGTTCAGATACTGACCCGGAAACTCTCGCAACACCGACCCCTTGCACTCGGCCCTGATGATGTCACATGCCATCATGTCAGTCCGATCCGCTGCGGCGATTTGCTCGACGTCGACGTCCGGCAATCCGTCGAAATATTCGAACGGCTGTGCATCACCGAGCGGCGTTGACATATCACTGCCGACATCATCCGCCGCCGCGAAGTCGCCAGACAATCCGTCGTCGTCCGAACTGGTCGTCGCGCCAAGCGCAGCTCCGGCGACTGCCTCGACCACGCCGAGCCAGTCGAAACCGCTACTGCCGTCGTCGTCCGAAAGGCCTCTTGCAGTGCTCGCTTTGGCCGCTTGCTTGGCAGCAGCATGTGCTCCGCCGCCCGACATCGCAGCATTCAGGCCGTAGACCTGGCTAACGCTGACTCCGATCGGCGGCCAGCGCTCTGGACCGGGTGTCGGACGAAACGCTGACACGGATATCGATTGATCGCGGTTTACGATCGGCACCAGCTTCTCGTTCGCAACCGCATTCCGTAGCGCGTGTTCGACCCCAGCGTTGTCGGTCGGCAGATCCCAGTGCGCAACGTTGAGGAATTCGCTGAGAAAGGACCGAACAGCTTCAAGGGCTTGGCCACCAGTGATGGTGCGCAGATCCCAGTTCGGCCGGAAGTAGAGGTCGAATGCCCGCCGGTCCTCCTCGAGCAAGCGTCGGTTTATCGCTTCGTCTTCGCACTGCTGGTCTCGACTTAAACTGAACGACCAGTTCGAGCAGGTCAAGCTCCGCGCCGATGTCGATCGGAAGCGCTCGATGTCGTCACGGCGGAGACGGTAAGCCCACCGAATGTCGATGTTGCGCGTGTCGTATTGTCGGCGCGGCATCAGCATGCACTGCCACGTGCCGATGTTGAGCGGGACATAGAGGGTGTTGTACATCGGCGAGCCTGCCTCGTACAGAGTTGGACGGAACGACCATCGTAGCGGCCCGGAGAACGTCTCGGAACGGCCCGAGTGAAATTTGACCGTTCCCAACGTTTGCGCCTTGATGGCCTAGAACAGGCCGCCCGTCTGGGTTCCCGGCTCCCAGTTCGTGATCACCAGTTCGCTGCTCATCGACGAGCCGCCGGCGTTATTGTTCACGCTGTACTTGATGTTCAGGCCCAGCATCGACAAGCCATCGAACGCCCGCCGGATGTCCGGGTGGTCGTTAATGCTGACCATCACCTTGCCCTTGCACGAACGCATGAATGCCGCCATACGCTCGTAGTTCTCGAATGGGAAGTCGACGCCGTAGCCCTCGGTCTGCCAGTACGGCGGATCGCAGTAAAAGAACGTATGCGGCCGGTCATAGCGCTCCATGCACGCCTGCCACGACAGGTTCTCGATATTTACGCCGGCAAGTCGCAGATGGGCGGCCGACAGACTCTCCTCGATGCGCAGCAGATTCACGGTTGGCGCGGTGGTTGCCGTGCCGAACGTCTGGCCTTCGACTTTGCCGCCGAAGGCGTGCTGCTGCAGGTAATAGAAGCGCGCGGCTCGTTGGATATCGGTGAGCGTCTCCGGGACCGTCTGCTGATGCCATTTGAACACCTGGCGACTCGAAATCGCGTACTTGAACTGCCGCACGAACTCCTCGAGGTGGTGCTGTACGACACGGTAAAGGTTCACCAGCTCGCCGTTGATGTCGTTGAGCACCTCCACTGGTGCAGGAACGGGTCGTAGAAAGTAAAGCGCCGCTCCCCCGCAAAAGACCTCCACGTAGCACTCGTGTTGAGGAAACAGCGGAAGAATCCGGTCAGCGAGACGCCGTTTCCCGCCAATCCAAGGAATAATGGGATTGCTCATTGTGAATTGCCAATATCCAGTTGATAATGTCTACCACCTCCGCAGAGGTAGCAGGGTCTTGGCTGATTCACTGCGTGTTCAGTGGAGAAGCGGCCGGCACGGTGTTCCAGCACTCGGGCGGCCGCCCTGCTCCAATTCGCGCTCTCCATCAAAACCACGCCGATCCCTACAGTGCCTCAATCACCCGCTCGATGAAGTGATCTTCGACGTTCGGCACTGGCCAAGACGGCTTGCCGATCGCTACGAGTGGCGCCGGATGCTGCCAAGGATGGAGCAGCCGCGGCACGAGCGGCACCACATCCTCTCCGTTTCGGTACAGATGAATCCGCACACCGCGCGCCGCTAGAAGCGCACCGAGCCCACCATCTGCGCTGATGCGCGGAGGCTCGAACGCGTACACCTCTTTCGGCGGTCGACCGACCTGACACAGCACGGCCGCGAACAGGATCGCCAGCGCAGCCCCTTCGCTGTGCCCGACCGTCGCGGCCGGCGTGGGTAACGCCAATAGCGGATCCCGGATCGAACAGAACGCCCGCCAGAATCCGGCATGCAGCACACCGAGGCCGTCGATGGTCACGGCCCCGACGTCAAGGTCGGCGAGCCAGCACGCGACGTTGTTCGTGCCGGGGAATGCAACCGCACTCCCCTCCACGATTGCCCGCGCAGATCCGGCCTCGACACCGATCTGCGGCGGGGTCGTATATGCGCGCTGAGCTAGCAACGCATAGTCGCGCGGGGTCATTGCAATGGCGCGCCTGTGAGCAGCGTCGACGGGGCAGCCGGCGCGGATCCGGCCGAGGCACCCGATGCGGGCGCCGCAGTCACTGTCGCTTTCCCGTACGCAGCAAGGGCGTTCGTCACGGTCAACTGGAACACGCCGAGCGCAGCAACGACGATTGGCTTCTGGTCGGCTGGGATTAGCGCTGAGCCTGTGATCGCCCGCTCGATCGCCGGAATGCCGCTACCGATCAGGGATTGCGTCGACGTGGTCGTGATGGCAGACGCCGTTGCGCAAAACAGACCATTCGCGGTCGCAGCGGCAGCGACTTCCGGGTCAAACGCTGCAACACTCAGCAACGTTGGCTCAACGATCATGCAGCCACTCGCAACGTCTGCCTGAAGTTTGGCGAACGCAGCAGTTGCCGACTGCTGTTGAATGGTCGAGCAGGCGCCAAGCGAGAGTGCAACAAGGCCAGCCGCGAGTGCGGCAAAAATCTTTTTCATGATGAAATCCTTCGGGAGTTGTGCCGCGAACACGGCGGGGATGATTACTGCAGCGTGGGGGCTGGCGCGGGTTGGACAGCCGCGGCCGGGATTACGACTGCGGCGGACTGCTCCACGGTGGCCGCCGGCGGCGCCGGCACAACTACGGGCGCGGGATCGCTCGCCTTCAACTCGGGATCGACTGACCCCTGAATACCGGCGACCAAATCCGCAACTGCCGAACTCGAGGTCGGGGTGCCGCGATTCACTGCGGTGTGGTACACACCCAGGCCGACGAGCGCACTTCCGATCGCGAAGATCAGTTCGTGTGGATCGACACCCTTCAAGAAGACGAGCGCCGTCCACAACCCGAAAAGCAAAACGGCCGCGAGAAATTTAATGCGCATCGCGGACAGCTTCAACTTCTGATCAGCATTCATTGCATATCTCCTGAAATAAAAAAAGCCGCCCAAGGCAGCAATGAGGACTACGAGACAAGGAAGCGCCGGCTCGCTTACGCGACGTCCAGCAAGGTCAAGTTGTGGGCCTTCATGATCGCGATGACCATCGCGGCATAGGTAGGCGCGGTCGAATATCCGCAGCGCGCAACTGCTGCCGCAAACTCCGGACCATTGGTGTACGCGAACGCCGGCCGGTAACGCGGGTTGCGAATCAGAAATTCCGCATGGTCCTCTATGCTGCCGAGCCAACTGCTATACGCGCGAAAGCGAGACGCGACTTGCACTGTTTTGCCGTTAACAACCTCATGCGTGAGCTTCGTCGTATATGGCCCATGCCAACCCGGATCGGCCTTGATCCCGAACAGGTTCATTCCCGGTGCGTGCAGCCCCCATCCAGACTCGAGCGCACCTTGCGCGACCGTGACGCTGGCCGGCACGCGCGTCCGTTGTGCGCACACCTTTGCCGCTGGCGCGATTGCAGCGATAAATGCTTGTGGCGTCATTTGAAAAATGCCTCGAGTAGTTTCAGCGCGTTAGCCGGGCCAACGAGCACCGCAGCAGCGAGGAAGTACAGGATCCACTCGATCCTTTGCGATTTCTTCTCGATGCCCTCCATGCGCTTCTCACCGCGACCAAACGAATCCAGAATCCCCTTATAGCGCTCGGCACATACAGCCTCGTGCACCTCGATGCGCGTCTTGTTCTCCGCGATTTCCGCAGCATTTTCTTCCGATGTTGTCATAGGCGGCCCCTACAAATGAAAAAGCCGCCAGAGGCGGCATGCATTACCTACAAATATGAAATGCGCCTCACGAGCGCCGAAAAAACAAGTCGTATGAGGCGTACGTTAGCCTGACAGCGGCGTGAAAACCCAGGCGGGTGGCGACGTGTACGCCAACGTCACAGACGCGCCTGGATTCAACATAAAGCCGACATCTGTGGATTTCGCAATGACTGCCCCGTTCATCTGGACTGCGGACACCGTTCCGCCAATCAGATTGACGAACTGCCGTTGCCCACTGCTATTCGTATACTGCGCGCCACTGAGCGGAACTGCCGGTGTTCCCAATAGGGAAACGTCCGGAATATCCACGGTGAAGCCGACTGCGGATGCGACCAGATTGGCGAATGGAATTCCAATATTGGGATTGACGAGCATGTTACTGCTGCCAGCAGTCGCATTCACCCCGTTAAGTACATTCGCGATGGTTCCACCGATCCATGTGTTATGCACGGCAGTCCGTGAATCGATAGCGATGGCACAAGCTGCCATCTCCATATCAAGACCATCGAACTTGTTTCCCACGCTATATCCACCAGTGAGATGGATGCAGTTTCCCGCGTTACCGAAACTGCCCTCAAACACGCCGAACTGCGTTTGCCTCAACCTAAGTGCATCGCCGTATCCCGAACCACCGCAGTTTGCCACCAGACGAACTTTCGGATTGAAAACACCGTTCATCTCGACGGCGCATGAATCTGGCGAATTGCTGCCATTGTTCACCACCAGATCAAGGGTCAGCTCGTTGATCTCGTCTTTGAGCCCCTCGTCGCCAACCTGTAACACGACGCCTGCCACATTGCCTTTGACACCCCAACCGACGTATTCTGGATAAAAGGCAGCCTTCGATTCACTCGTGATCAGGAGATTCGGAGCAGCCACATTGTTGTCGAACACCAACCCACAATTTTGTCTGCCGATGCCAATGATCCGCACGCCGGTAGTCGCAACCGATGCAAGTTCAAACTGTACCTGGCTTGTGCATCGGTACCAGTTCGTCAAAAGCAATTCCTTGCCACTCGCAGCTGCTGCTTTGTATGCCTTAATAACCGCCGAAGTATCGTCGGTAATTCGATCACCGGCAGCTCCAAAATCGTTTGGCGTGATTGCGTGATACGCCGAACTTGCTTGAAATATCACTCGTAAGGCATCGAGCAAATCATCGAAGCGGTTCGGCGTCGGCTGCACATTCGCCACCTGCAATATGCGCAGCATATTGCCGAGAATATCGTTTTGGGTATCGGCGTTCAGCCCTGTACCACGGATCCCCGGAGCGCAATCGCGCCCCCAGCCACCTGTTCCTGTTGGTGGAATCACCTGTCCTGGCGCCACATTCGGCGGCGCACCTACGGGGTTGACCAAAAAGCCTTGCATATTAGTCGATTGCCACTTGATTGGATGGAAACGAAGCGGAGCCACCGGACTCGAGCATGGCGCGAGCTTGCTTGCAACCGGAGACATATCGGGCTGCAGCTTTGGCGACCGCCATGAAAACTGCAGTGCTGGGCATCACGCGAAGTTTTCCCGTGATATCTGCCCATGGAAGGGTCTGCTCGCCGTTTGTGAACTCCTGCCAGACGCTAATGAACTGAGCCTCGGCGGCGATACTGATTTCGTCATCGGGAGCGACACCATAGATGGCATTCATCTCGGGTGACGAGGCACTCGTCACCGCCAATCCTTGACTGATCGATGCGTCGTATTGCTGCGCAGGGGTCAGTGTAGGAGCACTGTATGGTGCAATGTCCCCGTATTTTCCGGCCACCAGCTCGTCATAGATTTGCTGACCGTGCTGCTCGATATCCGCTTTCGACGCGAGGAACGGAACCGGCTGGTCGAATCCAGCAAACATCACCTCGCATGCGATACGAGATTCATCCGCGGCGGCGTAGGAAGGGTTCTTAACAGTCGTATAGTCCATTATGCGATCCGTTGTGCCAAATAGAGTGGAGTTGCCCCACTGGACACTAGTCCAATCGAGATCCATGTGCCTGCGGCCGCCCCCGCCCCATTGACAGTGCAACCGGCGACCTGTTGCCCGAGTCCTGTCCACGAAGGGTTGCTGCAGATCGAAATGCTTCCGACGTTTGCGTAACCAATGTTCGTAGTCAAATAGTTTCCAGCGGGCTGCTTACCATTTAATTGACTCTGAAAATTGGCGTTCTCTGTGTTGAACGTCTCGTTGAGGTACTGAATTGCGGCATTTTGTCCATTCACCGCGTTGTTCAGATTCTGGATAGCGGAATTTTGTCCATTTACCGCAGTGCCCAAATTCTGTATTGAAGCCGCCTGCCCGTTGACGTCGGTCTCGAGATTTGCGATTGCTGCCTGAGGTCCGTTGAGCGCCGTGTTGATCAGGGCATTGATCGCGTTGACCAGATCGTCGAACCGGTTAGGCGTCGGTGCGACTCCCGCGGCCTGCAATACGCGCAGCACGTTGCCAAGCAGGTCGTTGAAAAAATCCGCATCCGGCGTTGTACCGTCCAACCCGGGCTGACAATTGGCGGCCCAACCGCCGCCACCGGTCGGCGGCACAGCCTGGCCTGCGACGGTATCTGCCGGCGCTTGTACCGCGCCGATATTAAAGCCCTGCATGGTTCAAAACTCCTTGTACATGACACAGACGTGCGCCGGCACGAACTTCGAAATCAAGCACATCATCGGAGGCGGATCCGCCCCACAGATCGGCGTGCAGCCCAGCTGGAAATTGCACGAGCCAATTTGCGCGTATCGGGTAGCGACAGGGGGCGCGCAGTTTCCCGATGACATGTCATTGCACCCCATCTCGCCGCACCCCATCTCCGCGCTGTCGGTGTCGGCATTGGCGTTGACGCTGACGAGCAGAAACTGTCTACATCCGTGAAGGGCCGGCGCATCCGGACTCCCGCCGACCTGCATGCACCCGATCTGTCCGCACCCCATCGACGACTGCGGCACCCCCCACTCCGCAAGCGTCGCGGCGGGATAGCCAAGCCATTCTGCGACCTGCTGGAGGTATTCGAGAGTTGGTCCGGCACACGGACTATCTTGGAGTTGGATCCACTCGCACAGTCGTTCAGCCGTGAGACCCGGCGCCGGGCAATCGCTCGGATACCCGAAAATCGCCGCCCATCGCCCGAGCATCATCACCGCTGTACACGGAAACAATTCCGCGAGGATGTCGCATAGGTATTGCGCACAGGCTGCAAAGCCCGACGCAATCGCACGCCAAAACCTGCTGATCACCCGCGTCTCATCGCTCAGATCCCATATCGGGCCGCGCGGCAGGTTCTGCTGGATCGCGGCGAAATAGTCGTCGTCGGTCCACCCACACGAGTCGTCAATAATCTTGCATGTCGACATCAGCAAGTCTCCCAATCAACGACCACATGCGTAAAAATCTGCGCAGGCGGCTTGGCTGCAAACGTCGACTGTCCGACTGTGTAATCGAATAGCGCCGCTGCGTCGATCACGCGTTGCAGATCCTGCGCGGTATATCCGCGCCCGGGCGATGCCGTGCGGATAAGATAGCTATCGAGGTCACTTTCGACTGCAGATTGAATCGTCGCATTGAACGGCGTCGGGCACCGAATCGTAATGCCGAGCGGAACACCAGCGGGCAGACTCGCAACGGGCACGGCACCGATCGGTTTTCGGCACGGATTCGTCAGATATGCCTGGACGATCAACACATCCGTCTGCTGCGGAATGCCGTATGTCGTTGGGTAGGCGTAATCCATCATGAAATACACCTTGATCACGTTGCCATACGCGAATGCCCACGCTCGCGTGACCCCGGGGACTTCCAAGGCCCAATCGACGTAATCCTGCAACGTCCCATATCGGTTCCGGCGCGCCATGCGTGCCAGCAGACGGGCGCGCAGATCATCATCGGTCTCGATGTCCGCGCCGCCGCCCAAACCCGCCGTGCCGACGAGCGCCTCCGAATCTAGCCCGGACACGCTCGACATAAGTGACAACGGCTCGCTTGCCAACGCGTTAGTACTCGCCCCCGTCGTCGTGGCAGTGACGGTCACCACGCCGATTCCGGTAGCGTCGAGCACGACGTCCGCTTGCGTGGCGTACTGCGTGCCGTCGCTCCGACTGAACAGCGTGCCGGCTGGAATCAGAGTACTGGCAGTACCCGTTACAGCAACCGGGCCGGTCGCGGGCTGCGGCATCTTGATGTAGACGCGAAACAAATTTGCCCAACGCTGAAGCCATACCCCCGTCGCGGTGTCCGGCATCGCCTGCTTGAGGATCTTGACCGCCTGTGCGTACAACTCCCACAACATCCCGCCGACAACGGTTGCCGCAATCCAGAGGTTGTTCGGGAAAATCCATGCATCCGAGTTCGGCAACTTAGCTCGAAAGCCCTGTCGCATGCGCTCGATGAGGCTTGCTTGAGTCGGTTGGTCCATCGATCAGGTCCAGTAACGCCGGTATGCCCGGTTGTAGATAATTCGCCCGTCGCGGCCGTACAGCACGGGATTGATGAACATGGCGCCTTGAGGTTTGTCAGCCGTGATGATGCATTCCTGCCGCGCAGCAGCACCCTGGTCAACGAGACGTTGCATGGCGTCGCTCGCGTAAGACCGCGCGTGCTCGATCACCTTGTCCGTCAGCGCCTGGCGGTACAGCACCCAAAGCAGGCTTCCGACCGGGAACGGGCTGTAGACGTCACCCCACCATCCGCGGCGGTCCTCGGGGTTGTCCAAGAAAGGACAGTCGGCCGGCGCGCGTGCCTCGGTGAATAACTGGATGATCACGGCACTGTGCAGCTGGTTATCCGCAGCAAGGTCACCGTTTTTCACCTGCCAATCGGGAATATTCGTGAAGTCGTTGGCGCCTGACGGATCAGGCATGACGACGAAATCCCAACCGTCTCCGTACGTCGGTGTGCACTGGATCATTGCGGACCTCCCGACATGTCCTCGCCGTTCTGCACGCCGCCGTGTCTGTGCTTGCCACCTGACACATCGCCAAATACAACATCAGTCTTGCCCGTTACCGTGCCCGATGCGGTCGTATCGCCGGTCACATTCTGATTACCGGTCTGCTCCAGATCACCGATCAACGTCAGCTTCCCGGTCATGCGAAGATCGCCGACGAGGTCCGCCCCTTTTGGCACCTCGATACGCAGCTCGTCGCCGAGCAATTCGATGGTTCCGTCGTTCTTGAGGTGCAAGCGATGTGGCCGCGCTGCGTTGATGTACGTGTACACAGCAACCTCGCCATCAGCTACGTCGAATCGAAACCGCCGGTCCCCAACTACGACTACAACGCTGTGGGACTCATCGCCATCGATACATTGCGCAATCGTTTCGGCGCCGATCTTCGGCATAGCCGCCAACCCGTACGGTTCAATCCACTCCGCGGTTTTCTGCTGGTCCGCGAGACCAACGAGCGTCAACACCTTGTTCGCCGCACCGGAAATCCCAACGACAAAAGCGCGCCGGAACGTACTCCGCGCGCGCTGCATGGTTTCTCTCATGTCAATCTCTGGTCCAGAGGGGGCTGCTACCGCGTTTGCCCTTGGCTTTGCCCGCCGTTGTCGTCGACACCGGCTCGGGCGTGTATGCGCCCTGCGGCGCAAGCTCCATTTCAGTCACGGTTCCCGAACCGTCCTTGCGAAATTCGACACTCGCAATCAGCAGTTCGTGATCGAGGTTGATACGATCGTCGGTGACGTGGATCAATCGATTGATCCGCCAAAGCTTGCCGTCCGGCGCATGGAAACCTCGAACAGTCACCTTGAGGTTGATCGATTCGCCGTAATCGCGCGCCATCTGCCATTTCGCGCGCTCAAGCGTGCCGCCGTGGTCGGTCGGTCCCTCGGGGCGAACTATGCACGGTCGATAACGCGTCGTCGTCTTGCCTGTCGGGCTCGTATACGACGCGATCTGCGGATCATTGACGGTTGCGGACGGGGCGAGGTGCGCTTGCGCCTTCTTCACATACGCCGCATGCTGTTCGTTGGTCCAGACTACCGCAGCCGCCCCAGCATTTCCGAAATGAGGGTCGCTCTGTTGCCCTTTGGCGATGTACTGGCTGAATCGCTTTGACCAGTCGAACTTTGCTGCGGCGTGTTTGACGGGAGGTAGCGCGAACGGATAGCGGTCGCTGCCAGCTCGGGCAATTTGGAGATCTCCATCCGGGCGGCTGAAGACCAAAAGGCCCGACAGCTTGCACAGCCTTTGGATTGTGTCATACGTCTTTTCTCCCTGATTGATTTCGAAATTTCCGATACGTTGCTTGCTGGCTGCACTTGCACCGCCGCCCCTCTTCCCTTTCCCGGCCTTGGCCGCTTTCTTCACAATCGCCGCGCCTTTGCCGTTGAATCGCGCATTTGCAATACGCGTCGGCGCGTCCTGATCGGCATCGACATGGACCGTGATACCGAACGGCTTGACCAACGCGGAGATGATCGTCATCGCGTCCGATCCACGAAAATTCCCACCAGGAACGACCGTGGACGAATCAACCAGGTCGCCGGCCTTGGATCGCCCTGAAACGTTGACGGTGTGCTCGCTCTCGCCGATCTGGAACTCGGGCGCGTCGACGTAACCCGTACATACGAGCTCGCCGTCGATAAACAATCGTGCACTCGCGCCCGGCTGAATCCGCCACGCCTCACTGCGCCCGCTCCATCGCTCCGTGACGTCCAATCCGAATGCAATCGCACCCTGCTTGATCGACTGCGTGACCTTGACCGATTTCCAGCCCTCAAACATGAGACCGTCCACCTCAAGCGTCACCAGGTTGGCAAATTCAGTTTGTGGAGTCGCGGGCATACTGGATTTCATGAGGTAGGAACGATCCGTTCAGCGCACCGTTCCGATCGATCAACTCAAGCGCGCGAGTCGGGTCGTCGTATAGGTCATAAGCAACCGAAAGCGACGTTCGCCGTACGGTTCCGCTCAGCGTGTCGAGCGGTTGCAAGTCGTCAGAAACGGTCGCGAACTGCTCGCCGACGTATCGAAGCATGTCCGCAAGCATCTGGTGAATCTCCATTTGCCCATCGTTCGCGGCCTGTGACTGGGCGTTTAGCACACGCTGAGCGAAGTCATACCGTGCAGCCATCGCGCTATCACGATCCGGATATGCGGAATCGAGCACCGCTTGTCCAAGCTCGCCGAGTGCCGTGCGCGATACAAGCGATTCGATCGCCTGTGCCGCGTTGTTCAGGATCGCGATCTGCCCCGCATCACCGGCAACTCGAGGAAGCGAGATATCCGCCGTATCGCGAAGCGACTGCATCAAAAATGCATACGGCTGGTATTTCGTCATCGGCGACGTTTCGATATCAACCTGCTGTGCACCGCTTGTCGTCTCCGCAGGCTGGTCGATTCGTTCATCAAAAACGGACGTCAAGGAACGCACGAGATCGACAAGAGAGAGCGCCGTACCCAGCTCACCGAACGTGCCCGGATCGAAGGCGCCAACGACCGCCATCAATCCACGCAGGTCGAAATTCGACGCGATGAATGACAATGCGTTCGCTTGTCCAACCCACGCTACGGCGGTAGACATATATCCGTCGACGATCTGCCGAATATCACGCGTCATGTCACCCGCATTGATTGCATCGAGGTACGCGGCGACAGCTTGGTCGCGTAACGACTGCGCGGTATCGGCAATTAGACCGCTGCTGTTGGTAACCTGGAGGGATGACGCGCCATCCGCCTCGAGCACATAGTCGATAGAGAATTCGAACTTGCCGAGTTCATCTTTCGACGCTCGAAAATTCCACCTCGAAACGCGGACGTTGATATATCGACGCTCATACGGGTGATAGAGCACACCCGCACCGGGTTGATTGAATGCTCTCTTCAGTTCGTCGCGCTTGCGGGCAAGGTCGGGTTCAGTGATGTACCCATCGAGCTTCCCTTTCTCCGCGGCCTTCCCAAGGTCCTCGTTGTCCCAATCCTCTCGATTCGGATACTCGTGCGTGACAAGGCGCCGCCCACCTTCGTCGTCATCGGCCGAGGTCTCGAATTCGATTCCGCGGAACGACGCCTTTATGATGTATGGCTTAATGATGTCTGTCATGGCTTAACCGACGATACGCCGACGTCGCCGACGATGTTCGGCGCGCCGCTCTTGTCGACACCCGATTGCGTAAGTTTCAGTCCTTGGTCAAGCGACACGTGCATGTCGATGCCGAGCTTCCCCTTCGTACTCACCTCGACGGGCCCCGCCATCTTGACCTCCTGCGGTTTTTCCCCGGGTGTTCTAACGGGCACGCGGGCCAGAAGGCGCGTGTTCTCGTGCGCCCGTTCGCGCATCTCTTCCGCCGTAAATGGATGCGACTGTGCATTCCAAAGATCCTTCCCGGCGGCCGCCATTCTCGTTCCAACGCCACCGAAATTCTGATGTGCGCGAGTCGCAAACTGCGTTACGTCTTCCTTGAGATTGAAGAACCGACCGATGGCCGAAAAGATTCCGCCTTGCTTCCACGCTGAGGCAACGCCCTTGATTTTGTCCGCGACCGCTTCGAGGGAAGTTGCGAGCAATCTAAACGGAATCAGCGCCAGTTCGGCGCCGATCTTGACTACATCAAGCGCTTCACGAAGGAACTCAGCCACATCAGCAACAAATTGAAACTTTCCGCCGACACCATCCAGTGCTCCCGAAACCTGCGACGTGGACGGAAGCAGTTGAGCAAAAGCGTCCCATACGCCCTTGACTGCACCCCACACCGTGGACAGTACCTCGCTGAACGTCGACCATACGGCGTTGCCGAACGCCGCCAGGATCGGTTCGACCGCATCCCAAACGCCGCGGAGGTTGTCCCACACCTTTTCTAGGACGGGCTGAATCTTGTCCCAGTTGTAGTACATGAGTCCGGCCGCCGCAGCCAGTGCCCACATCCACGGGCTGGCTGCCCCGATTAGCCGAAACGCGGATCCCGCAGCACTTAGCGCGCCCCTGAGAAGTCCGACCATGCGCCCCGAAAGCGCAGACGCAAGTCCCACCGCGCGAATTTCGCCGACCAACTGGCCGCCGGCGAGAAACGCGAACCCCATCTGCGCCAACCGTGCTGCGCTCGCGAGTGCGACGAGGCCACCAGCCGCAGCGATCGCCCCGCTCGCCATCTTGAATAACGCTGGATGAGCCTTTTCAAACGCGCCAATCTTGCTGGCAAGGCCGGACGTCTTAGTTGCGAGCCATTCCATCTTGTCGCCGAACAGCGTGACCATCAGACCTTGCTTTGCGAAATCGAGCTTCTTGAGCGCCTTCGCATACTTCTCAACCTTTTCGACCTGCTCGTCACTGAGTACG
Organism: Burkholderia sp. MSHR3999; assembly: GCF_000833595.1. Classification (NCBI taxonomy): domain Bacteria; kingdom Pseudomonadati; phylum Pseudomonadota; class Betaproteobacteria; order Burkholderiales; family Burkholderiaceae; genus Burkholderia; species Burkholderia sp. MSHR3999. The sequence continues at coordinate 802,986 of NZ_JRFO01000007.1, read as the reverse complement.
CCACCCGTGCCGTCCGCTTCCGCGAACGCCTTGCGAATGCCCACTTTCCCTTGCGCCATCAGTGCTGCGACTTCACGCGCCTTCATACCGAAAAGCTTCTGCGCCGCGTTGTTGCTCTCGGACTCCAATTGACCGGCGAGAGAGGCGTTTCCGTGGTCTCGGAGCTTGTTGATACGGTCCATGTGTTCCTTGAACCGTGTCGCAACGTCCATTGCCACTTCGGTAATGCCGCGGACATTGCCCTTGGCATCCTTTACAGCCACGCCCATCTGCTTGAACAGTTCGGCCTGATCTTTTGCCTTGCCGCGCGCAACCTCGAACGCTGTCTCGCCCATCTTCGCGAGGCCACGCGTCAGCAGATCCGCGTCGACCCCTGCCTGCTCGGCCGCGTAGCCCCAGCGCTGCATCTCGGCGACCGGCATGCCAATGCCTGCCCCCTGCATTCGCAAATGCTCGATCTTCTCGGACAGTTCGTTGAGACTTGCGACGGCGCCGCCCGTGGCGAGCGCCCCACCGATCGCACCCATGACACCAGACTGGCCCCACAACCCCTTCACGTGGTTCGACAGGGCCTGCATGCGCTCACCGACCGTAGACGCCATGTCGTTCATCAGGAACTTCGTGCGCTCATGCACCGAACGAGCCATGGCTCCCAGGCGGTTTTCGATCTTCTCGCAGACCTGAGAGACGTCCTCTTTCGCCGAGATTTCGACCTTCGACTTGAATGCAGTGCTCATCGAATCACCTCATTTTTACTGCTCGTGCCGATCGGCATAGTCCACCGCGCGCCTATGCATGCGCAGCAGATCTGTCAATGACAATGCCATCACGAAACCCGGATCCAGCTTGACGTTGAACAGCAAGTAGTCGATCACTTCGTCCAGGTTCGATGGCATCAGGCGAAAAAAGCGAACATCGCATCCGTCACGGCTGTCATGTCGCTACGTGACATCGTGAGCAGCAGCGGCCGATGGATTCCGGTGACCTCGGCCACATACGACAGCAGGCGGCCGCGATTCACTTCGACGCCACCGGCTCGACCGTTGTCGATGCTGAGCATCACAAACGGATCGCCGATTCGGTCGTATGCCGCGCTGTTTGGATCACGCAGCACGAGCTTGGTATGCTCCTTGCCTTCTTGATCGATCAGCGGCCGGCTGAGTTCAACAACCCTCTCCTCCGCTGCAGTGCTCGCCTTGTTTTTCGTTTCGCTCATGATCCGTTCACCTTTCGGCAAGCATTGCTTGCGATCTTGAAGTTGCTGATTTCACCCTTCTCGGTGTTCAGCTTGGGTTGACCGACGACGTGCGCCTTCGCAAAGACGAACGTGTCACCATTGCACAGCTCGATCGTGACCGGCACGTCGCAGAGCGTGTACAGCGTCTGCAGATCGAGATCGCGCGAGTACGACAGCGTGCCTTCCGCCGTTGCTGGCGTCGGCTTCTGCGTGATATAGATCGTGCCGTCCTGATTCGCGTCCGCCGACCGCTCGAAATTGAGCGGCTGAATGTCGAACGCGCCACGCGCCGAGACTTGCTGTCCGTTGACCCGCAGGTAGAACGTCCCGGCAATCGCGCAACTGCCCATGCGCACCTCCTAAATCAAAAAGGCCTACCAATTGGTAGGCCTTGCGGTTGACGTTGCGGCGATCAGTTGGTCGCCGGGTACTGGTTGTAGAACTGCACGAGGATCTTCCCGATGCGCCACTGGTTCACAAAGTCGGGCGGAAGGATCATGTCGACGCAGTTGGGATCAGAATCGCGCTGCACCAACAGGAGCTTGACGAATTCGTCGACGTTCTCGATCACATTGAGGTCGGCGAGCTGATCTGCGAGCCCAATGACATGTGTCCGGATCACGCTCGGCGTGACGGCGAACTGCCCGGGGAATACCGGGTTGCCGTCGTCCTTGAGCGACACCCGCGGGAACGCGGTCGACACGCCGTTGTTCATGTACTCAATGAAATACATGATCTGCGCCATCGTATTGATGTCGAGATACGAATTGTCCGCGGCGCCCAAGCCGTTGACCTGGTACGTCGTCAGCAGTCGGTCAAGACGCACGACGCCGGCCTGATCGACCGTCGTTGCACCGATGCCCTTGTAATACAGCATCTGACGCACCTGCTTATTGAAGCAATCCGGGATTTCGGGCGCATAGATCCCGGGCAGCTCAAGCGTCTGTTCCGGCCGTGACAGTTCCGGCGCATCCGAGAGATGCACGAGCGCGTACGCGGCGAGCGCCGCCGACACCTCCCACGGCGAACTCGGCGTTCGATACAGCCCGAGTATCGACAGATGCTGGTCGTTGTTCGTGCCACCGAACGCGGCGAGTTCAGCCGGTGTGTCCGTCGTGCGAGCGGCGAACGCCTGCCCATAGACCATCCGCATCGCCGCCCAACGCCCGTTCAGATCGTCGAAAAACATCCGCGAAGTAGCGAGACTCACGGAATCCGTGTACGGCAGCGCAACCCACTTGTATGGTTCGTCACCGAGCGTCGCAAGCGCAGCCGTCATGTCCGGATTTCCTGCACCCACCGTGGTCTGAGCGACCGTCAACGCCACACCGGTAACGGGTGCGCCCGCGCCTCGGTACGTCACCCGCACGTCGATCTGGCCCGCAGTTTCACCAGCGTGATTTGCGATGAGTGTTACGACTCCACCATTCACGCTGGCTATCGAAACCTTCGCTTGTGGATCGCCAGCAATCGCATTAGCGATGCCGGTAGCGACATCGGCTGCAGTGTCGCCAAGCAGCACGGTGGTCGCGTATCGCACGCCGCCGATGTATACGCCCGCGAGCCCCGGTGTCTTGAGCGTCGTCGCGTCGACTTCGCACGTGATCGTCCATTGCCCCTTAATCGACGCCGCAGCATCCGAAAGCGGGAGCGCCCACATTTCCGCGAAACCGCTTTTCTTTCGCACGATGCGCGCCATGTCAGCAAGCATCGAACTCTCGCCGAACAGGCCGCTCTCGTTGCCGATGATTTGCACCGGCAATCCGACCGGCGCTGACCCGCCCGGAAGCTTCTGGCCGATCAGCAGCACGCGTTCGGATGTCTGGAAATAGCCCGCCTTGCTATTGTCGACCCCGAAGTATAGAAACGGGACCCGGACACCTTGCGGTACGCCCGGGATCGTAATATCTGCCATGTGTAGCTCCGTGTGGATCAGGAATTCGAGGACGACGATGCCGCGCTGCCCGATGTCGCAGGCGATACCGCCGCCTTCGGCATGGTCGTAGTTGGTACCGCCTCGTCGACATCGCCGAACCGCAGCAAGCTGAGGTAGTACGGATTGACGGGAACGTTCGTGCCGTCGGCCGGCATCTCGCGATATGCGCGCTCGGGCATCAGCACGACGCCGCGCGCCGGCTTGACAAATTTGGTCTGCATTTGGATTACTCCGGGAATTTCGGGTTGAATTGCGTGAGGTCCCGTCCGATCTGAACGCCGGCCTTCATGCAGGTCATGGTCGCGGGCGCCATGCGCTCACCCACAACGATCTCGGGCGGCAGACAGTTCTCGACGTAGTGCACGGTCAAACTGAATCGACGCATGCCGATACGCGCCTGCCTTTCGCTATCCATCGCGCGCGTCGACTGGTACTTCGAGATGCGTTGCACGAGCCGGTCGAATCCGGAAACGTTGCCCTGCTCGTCGATGTGCGGCTGGCGGTAAAGTCGGTCGTCCCACAGCAGCTTGCGGCGAACCTGCTCCTCCATGGTGTCGAGAAGCATCTCGGTGTCGAAGTCGGTCGACATGCTCGCGTACATCTCAACATGCACGACGAGATCGACGTGCGAGCTGAAATTCATCGACATACCCGCCCCGAAGTCTCCGTCCTCTGCGTCCGTGTAGACCGAGATCGCCGGCAACTCGACGTCAGACCGCTGGAGAAGCTGAAGCGGTTCGGAGTGGCTGTCGAACACCCGATCCTGCGCCGCGGTAAAACCGGTAGCGCACGATCCCGACTGCAACGCCGTATTCGGATCGGAAAGGATCGCGACGGCTGCCAGTCGAATCGCAGAGCGAATGAGCATCACGCCTCCCCGGGGCAAAGAAACGCCGCCAGATCTGCATAGAAATTCGGGTCGCGCGCGCCGCTGATCTCGAGCAAGGGCAATCGCACCTCGCCCCACGGATTCAACTTGACGTCTTTCACCTCGTAAACGACGCCTCGAACCACCATCAGGGAGCCAGTGCCGTTTCGGGTGTGGCCCTCGGCATACTGCTTGTACTTGACGGGGACGGCCGCGAAATCGGAGATGAGCCCGCGCAACCGCGGACTGACCTCGGCCACTTCGAGGACCGCACCTCCGAGGTGAAGGTCGTCGGGCGGTTCAACAAAATGCATGAACACCCAATCGTCCTTTCCGCCTGACGGGCGGTGCCTCACCCACTCGCCGAACTCGGCAAGCTGAGCCCTCACCGCCTCGACGTAGTGCCCGGCAAACCCGCCAACGTAGCCGGCCGGAAGCCAGTCGGTCGACATGTTCAGGCGGCCGGCGGCTCGTTGAGCGTGACCGTCGGGCCCGTCGGCGTCGGCACGATCGGCTTAGCCTCGGTCGGCGCATCCGCGTCAACAGCGACCTTGCGCTTGATCAGCGATTCGCCGATTTCGTCCGAAACGGTGAAACGCTCACCGGGAACGATCCATTTTTCGACGCCGGTACGCTTGTAGGTGGGTTCGCCACCGTTCTTGCCCGGAATCTCGACGACCGGGCTGTCGACCTTCAGTCGGCACTTCGCAATCAAATCCATTTCATTTCCTTGAATGGGTGCTCCGACCACCAAGTCCAGGTGGCCGAGGCAGGCGTTAGAGGACCTTGGCCGAGACGGTCGCGTTCGGACGGGACGGCACCACGAGCGGCGCCGACTGCGTCATCAGCATCGCGGCACTCGGGTTCGGCTGCTCCCACATCTTCGCGAAGAAGCGCTGTGCGACCAGCGACGCGAGGTCCTGAATCGCGCCATACGCCTGAACTCCCGCAATTCCGTTGTCACCGCTCGCGACCATCACAACCGTCCCCGGCGGCAGATACGAGATCTTGTTGCCCTGCTCGTCGCGATACCAATCCTGGTACACCCACAGATTGAAGTTGCCGAGTTGCCCCTTGTAGAGGTTTCGTTTCTGCGCCGCCGGCAGCACGTTCGGCAGCGGGCCACCCAGGTTTTGGTAGCGCTTGAACAGATCGAGGAAAGCCGGGTTGTTCTTGATCGCATTCCAGACGTCCGGCGTCATGATCACGTCGGAACCGGCCGCACCGGTCAGTTCGAGGATGATCATCGACCACGTTTCAAGATCGTCGAGCGGCGTGGCGGTCGGTTGCGACCAGAGAGCCGCGCCGGCGAGTGCAATCGTATTGCCCGGATCGCGCGCGAAGTCAACTGTCACGGACGGATAGTCGTCGCCAACGACCACAACCGAGCCGTTCACCAGGGCCTGTGCGGCCATCCATTCCATGCGCCGCTCGATGGCGCGCAATTGCTTCTGGAGCGCACGCTGCGTAGCGAGCAAGAAACGTTCTTGCGGACTGAGCGTTCCAGCGCCGATCGCTTCGCCAGCCGACCGACGAAACGCTTCTTCCGGCTGGACGGCATGCAGAGGTTTCAGATAAGCCGGCGCGAACGACTGTACGACACGCCCTTCGCGACGCATCGGACGGCCTGCGACGTTCGGGCTGACGAACGGGGCAATGCTCTCGTTCTCGGTGAAGCGCTCGAACAGGATTTCCTTGGTCTCGAACTCCATCACCGACGGAAAGAACGAGTTCAGCAGGAAATTTTCCGGCTCGAAGACCGTCTGGATCAACTGCACCAGCTCGGCTGTGTCGAAAATGCTGTACGCGGACATGCGTAACTCCCATACATGGGCCGGGAACTCGATTCCCAGCCGCAGAAATGAAAACGGGCCGCTCGAGGCGGCCCGTGAAGGGTTGGATGTGGCGAAGCAATCAAGTCATCTTGCGCAGCCGGACATTTCCGGCGGCGTTCAGCGCACCCTTCGCAGCGAGCAGATCGGCGGCCGAGACCGGCGCACCCTGCGTCGTGATCGCGAGTTCGTTGAAATCGCCTTCCGAGTACACCTGAAGCAGGTATTTGCCAGCGGCATGGGTGGTCGACTGCGCCGCCGTAAGATTGCTCGGGCAGATGAACCGCGCATCGGCGCCAGAACCAGCCGCGACGGTGTTCACAGTGTTCGTTGCTGCGTCGAACGACAGCAGATCGCCACGCACGTACACGACGCCGCTCGTCAAATAGACTTCGACGAAGTGAACGTCGCCGCTTACGACGAGTTGATCCGGGGTATAGCCTGCTTCGGTGCTGAATGCCTGGTACGGATCTGCCAGATTCGGATCGTTTTGCGGATAGAAATCCATGACTTGCTCTCCTAAATCGTGAGAATCGGCTTAACCGTGCTTCTTCCAGAGCGCCGCCGACTTTTCAGCGAACGCTTGCTTCTTGTCGACGGTCTGTCCGGCGAGATCCGCCTTCACGTTGGCCGCATCGGCCAGTTCTGCAACCGTTCGACCACCAGTCGCAGCCTTCGGGAAGGTCGCGAGCAGCGCGCCGGCCGTTTCCGGCGTCATGCCGGGCGTCAGCGCGAGAGTCACGGCCGATTCGCCGCGGTCAACGGCCTCGGCATGCTGGAGAATCGCGCCGATTCGCGCGCGCTCGGCATCCACGCCTGCTTTCACGCCCTCGGCGCGCGCTTCCTCGGCGAGGCGCACGGCCTCCGCTGCCGACATCACGTCTTGTCCCGGCGCGTCGGCGCGGGCACCTTGCGTACTCATGAGTACACTCCCTTTCGAAGTGCCGCCCTGACCGGACAGCGTTGTTGAAAATTCATTGAGCGCGTCGGAAAACGGCATCACTGCGTCGGCGAGGCCCGCATCTACTGCTGCTCGGCCGCGATATAGCCGCGCCTCGGTATCGAGCACCGCTTGCACGTCCATCTTTCGCCCCACCGCGACGCTCGAAGCGAAGAGCATTCGCAAATCGTCGAGCTCACCCTGCCAACGGTCGCGCACGCCTTCGGGTAGCGGCTCGTACGGGTTGCCGTCGACCTTGCTCGCGCCGGAATGGATGAGCGTCACCTTGATGCCGTCATCCTCGAGCTGCTTACTGTAGTCACCGTGCGCCACCAACACCCCCACGCTGCCGACTTCGGCTGTCTCCGTGACGATCAGCCGGTCGGCGGCGCTTCCAAGCCAGTAGCAGGCACTCGCGGCCAGTTCGTTCGCATGGGCCCATACTGGCTTCGACGAAGCCGCAATCTTTGCAGCGAGATCCTTGACGCCCGATACCTCGCCACCCGGCGAATTCATGTCAAGCATGATGCCGCGCACCTCGGGATCGGCGAGCGCACCGGCCAACTTCGCCTCAATACCGTCGTAGCCCTGCATCCCCGATACAGGGTTGAGCGCCGCATTCTTGTGCACGAGCGTGCCGTCGACCGGAATCACCGCGACGCCGTTCTGCACGTCATATGCGCGGTAGCCGCGCGCCGGGTCGTATGCGTTCAGTGCGCCGGCAATTGCCTGCCCCTCCAGCGATTCGCCCGACGCCAACACGAGTTCACTGATATTCAGCCGCGGCGAAAGGGCGGCGAAAAAAAGCCGGGCATAGCCCGGTTCCAGCAGCAACGGGCGGTTAAGCGCCCGGGCCGCAATGTGTGGATAGCTCTTCATTCAGTCTCCACAGACAGCATCGCGAGGGTTTCAGGATCTGCCTGTCCCGCATATGGATCGGTTTTCGGCAATCCAAGCTCTTCCATGTACGCGATTTCACGCGCGCGCTGCTCGAGTTCTTCGTCCCAGCGATCGCCGTTGTCGGCGGTCACGTTCATGAGGTTCGTTTCGCCCGTCGTCAGCTTTGTCTGGTTCGCCTTCGCCGTCTTCAGTTCGTCGATCACCATCTTGCCGGCGCCGATCCAGGCTGAGCGCGTCAAAGCGGACCGTGCTTTCCAGTAATCGATGCCAGGAGGCGGCTTGATCCTGCCACGCGTAATCGCCTCGTCCATCCATGCGCGGACCATCAACGACGCCAGACGATCCACGAACCCCGCACGCTTCCCGGTGACGTACTTCCATGCAACGTCGATCGACGCGCGCGCACTGCTGTACGTCGTCTTCGAAAAGTCCCCCGTGTACTCCTCGTAGGACGTGTTCATGCCCCGCGCACAGTGACGCATCATCCAAGTCCGGAACGACTCGGCGTTCGCGTTCGGATGGTTGGGCGTCGTGAACTCGAGCGACTCATTCGGGAACAGGTGCGGAATCTTGATTCCGTCAAACGTCAGGTTAGTTCCATTGTGAAACGCCATCTGCGCTTTGATAAATGCGCCCAACTGTTCGTGAAATGGACTTCCGTTAAGAGCCTCCATTGCCGACCGTGCACCAAACTCCGACTTGATCACCATCGCGTACGTCGTTGCGATGATTGCGGCTTCAAGTTCGACATCTTCGAACCGGTCGACCATCTTCATCTTCTGAATGACGCTCGCGAACTGGCTGAAACCGCGTGTCTGATTCGGCCGTTCCGGCTCAAATACGTGGATGATGTTCAAATCGCCGAACCGGTTGTATTTCGGGTATCGGTCCCACGTATAGGAGCTCATCCCGTAGTCGACATCCTGTTGGTGTCGGGTGCGGATCCAGTACGCAAGCGGCGCGCCCCACGCATCCAGTTCGACGCCGGCCCGCATCTTGTCGACGTCCATCGTCAGATTGCGGTTGCACATCCGCTCGGGCTCGATCGACATGAAGCACGTCGAGTAACCGGCCGGGCTCGAACGCCACTCGCGTGACAGAATCGCCTCGCCCTGCAACATCTCGGTACCGACGCACTCCCGAAGCATCTGCGTCATCGTCCGACGACGCGTCGCGTCGATCAGGCATTCCGGATCGTCTGCGTACAAGCTGAATTCCTGCTCAACCTGTGCCGCCCAATCGTTCGCCGTCTTGAAGTCAAGGCCGAGCGTCTTGTATGCCGGCCGAAGCTGCAAGCGATAGTTCGCACCGACAATCCGGTCCTTCTGCGACTGAAGCGCGCCCCGCGCGAAGCCGTTGTTCCGCGACAGATCGTGCGCGCGGCCCTCGACGATCGCCTTCTCCGGGAGCATGTCCCGATCGGCACTCTTGAGCGACGGGCGCCAATGAGCCAGTTCGCGACTCACCCGCTCGCCCGACTTGAAGGCGGCCCCCTGAACCGTCATGCGATCGTCGGCACCGCTGATAGGCACACCGTGCTGATCGAGAATCTGAATGTCCATAGGGTTACCATCGTCGACGCAACGGATAGGCACCCTCCCATCCGTGGTCTACAAAATTCACGCGACCGGGAGCGCGGTGACATGGAATGCCGAGCACCGCATAGCTTTGCGCGCACGGGCATTGCTGATGCAGGTTCAGAATGAATTTCAGCAGCGCGTCGGGATTGCGGCGACTGAACTCGGTTTCGTTGTCGATCGATTTGACCTTCACCACCTCCCGTGCGCCGCTCAGCAACTGTGTATACGCTGCGATGGCGGACGCCATCATCTGATCACACGTTGGAAGTGTCGGCGAAACCGGGCCGCACGGTGATGTGGAATGCGGATCGCTCATGAATTCATGCTCCTGCCAAGCTTCTCGAAAATCGAAAAGTCGTCTTCCTTCTTCTCGACCTGCTCCGCGAGTGGTCGCGCCCAATGCGGCGGATTCGTCCAGTCGATCGTTTCGCCCTTGACCATGATGAACGCGGCAAGGTTGTACACCATCAGGTCAAATGCCTCGTTCCCCTGTTGCTTCGACCGGCGCTTCCAGCCATCCGCAGTCCGGACTTCGGCCGTGAGTTCCTTGTAGAACCACCCGCCGAGCCATTCCGGAAAGTGGATGTAGCCAGGCCCCGGCTCTTCGCGATTGAGCGACCGGTCGATTTCGTCCTTCAGTTGGTTGACGTTCAGGACATACAGGGGCACCCCGGTGCGCTTGAACTCGGTGGTCGAGCGAACGCATCGCGGCGCGGTCATTTTCGAGCCACCTTTGATCAGCATTACGCGAGCGGCCTTGCCGAGCTTGTTCAGGCGGCGCCAGTACGCATAGGCGTTCTCGGTCGCATCGTCCATACCGCCGGTATCGATGACGACTTGCTTCACCTCGAGTTCGACTCCGCCTTCGGTCTGGTATTTCCGCTCGATCACTTTGTCGAGCACATGCCAGTCCTCGGCATGCGTGAACGGCTCGACGCGCATGAGCTTGCTGTCTTCGCCCATCCGATCAGACTCGGAAACGTTGAAGCGGTCTACCACCCAGCGTTCTCCGTGCAGTCCCCATCCAATCACCTGAACCACAAAGCGATTCTTCTGCTGGTCGATCGCCATCGTCAGGAAGCGAACCTCGCCCCAAATCCGACGCTTCTCGGCCTTCTCGGCGCGTGCCTGGTAGACATCCGGATCTGCAGCAACGGCAGCAACCTTCGGAAGATACGGAACACCCCAATCGATATTGAGCGTCGCCTTCAGCGACTCCGCGTTGCCCGTCGCCTCTTCGCTCTGCTTCGCCTTGAGGTAGTTCGCGACCAGGCTCGACCACGACTGGAAAGCCGCAGCCACACCAAACATCCAAAATGACGCGACGCGCGACTTGCGCGTCTTGCCCGTCCGCCAGCCTTCACCAAGCCAGACGCCGTCCTTGTTCATGGCGTACTTCTGGCGCTCCTCGATGACCGAGCCGCACTCCGGACATATGACGTGTGCGGTTGCGCCGGCCGCCTCCGGGTCTTCGATCGACGTATCCCAATGCAGCACGCTGCGCGGGTGCTCGGGCCAACTGAAAGCCTCGAAACGCTCATCGCAGTGCGGACACGTCCAGTACCAGCGGCGACGATCCCCCCCGTTGTACAGCGCGAGCGCGCCGTCCGTCGGCGGAGCCTCATGCTCCGTCTTTGCCTTCCATTCCGGATCAAGAATTTCGTAACCGGGCGAGGTCTCGACGAGCGTCATACCGCCCGACATGAACGAGGTCGTGCGCTTGCGCGCCAGCGCGAACGCGCCACCTTCGCCGCCGACGTCCTTCGGGTAACCGTCGTAATCAGTCAGCGCCATCCGCGGGATGTTCTTGCCACGGAACTTCCCCGGCGTCGGCCAGCCGATGCTCAGCGTGTTCCCTGCTCGAAAGCGCTTGTCGAATACGTTGTCGTCGTGACCGAACGGCGACAGGCGACCGCGCATTTCCGGGCTTGCGTACACCATGCGGTCGACGCGATTCCGGCTGAACGTCCGCGCGTCGTCCTGCGTGACATGCACGATCATCATGTCGGCCGGATCGTCGACGACCGAATAGACGAGCCAGCCCTCGACAAGTCCCTGCGTCTTCCCACTCTGAGCGATGCCGACAAAAATGACCGCCTCGAGATCGCGCCGCGTCAGGCAATCCATAGGCTCCACGACATACGGCGTCCGGTCCGGGTCCCACGGCCCTTCATATCCGCCCGGGGTACTAATTCGCAGGCTTGCTATCGCGCTTTCGCTTACCTTGTCGCGCTTTGGCGGGAGCAGGATTTCCAGCGTCTCCGCCGCCTCCATCCGCCCCGACGACAGGCTGTTTGTCGGGTACAACGATTGATAGGGCATTCTTGTACAGATCCCCGCGCACGTGCGCGATCTTGCGCGCGAGTTCGCTCACTTGCTCCGGAGACAGTCCGGCCGATTGCTCTAAGACGTCGGGTAGCGTATCCAGAAAGGTTGCGAAGAACTTCGACAGCTCGGCCATCTGCTCGACGTGCTGCGACACCAGCATCAATTCGCCTTCGAGCTTTGCCAGTTCGAGGTCGTTGAGTCTGGTCTTACTCCGAAGATTGTCGATCTGCGCCTGCTTGTACGGATCTTCATCGTCGAGCGAGGCAGCGGCCTGCTTATCCAACTCGCGCCGCCAGAGATTGCGCAGGCTGAGCCCGGCGTAGTATCGGCCCCGCCCGGACTTCACCGTCACGCCGTCAGCTGCGAGGCGAATCACCTGTTCGCGCGACGAATACGGTCCGAATTTTGTAAGCCAATGGACAGATACTTCGAAGTCGGGCTCTGCCGCTTTCGGTTGCTCGCTCATACCCAAACCCGCCGATTTCTCAGTCACAAACTTGAGGGGCCAAGGCCCCCTCACGATCACAGATTCCGCATATCCGAAATCGCTGCAAGCCAGATGCAGAAAGGCGTTCCGGATTGTTGCGAAATCCGCAATAGCACTATTTGTGATTGTGACTGGGCTCGTTTCGGGACCGAAAATTACTTAAATATCGCGCGTCGCAGCATTCCCCGCGTTTTGGCTTCCGCGCGGAAAGGACCCGCCCTCGATCCGCCCCACCTTTCATGATGTAAGACGCCTGCGATCAGGCCTTGCCACGCGCCCGCGACGAGCCTCCGTCGCCGGCCGCCAGCCTAGCCAGCTGCCTTGCTCGCGATCCGCTCAAGCTCAGCCGCGAGACGCTCGTCGAAACGCTTCCGAATTACCGCATCGACAGCCGGCTTCATATGCAATCGCTCCTTGATGCTTACCTGCGGTTTCAGGATGAACAGCGGGACGATGCCGTGAGCCACACCAGCTTCGCCCGTAACAACAGCGTAGAGCCCCTTTTTGAGCTGCACGACATATGCCTGGTTTTTCGCAATCAAGGCGCTGGCGCGTTGCCCTTTCGCTATCACCTTGGATGGCGCGCCACCGACCGGAATCGCGAGATACGGCTTGCCATGAACCTTGACGCTTTCTCGCCCCTCGTCGCCCGCGCGGCGGGTCACGTCTTCAGTCTGCTGCGCCGTCCACCAGTCGGTTGTGCCGACCGCGGCCGTTAGATTCTGCTTCGTGGCCTTGTCGACCTGAATACCCGATCGCGTGCGCTTGTTCCGGAGCGTAAACGTGCCAGGCAACGTGTCCGTGCGGATCGACTTCTGCGAATCGAACGCGACCGTGTTTAGCGCCTGCGCGGTCGCATACGGCAAGTCTTGCGAGAATTGCCGGAGCCGCAGCGAGAGCTTGTCGAAACTGTTCTTGACGTCAAGCTTGATCATGTTGACCACTCTCAAACAGCGCCTCCGCTGCCCTGCGCGCTGCGCTCGGCCGCTTAATCGCTCGACAAGCGCGCGAAATCTCGGCGTTTTGCTTCTGCTCCGCGATTTCTTGCTCAAGCTCAAGTGCATAGAGCGGATCGCCGTAGCAATAGGAGCGTTGGGGATCGGGAAATCGCATGGCCTGAAAGCGAAAAGCCCGCTAGCGTGTGGGCTCGCGGGCTTTGGGCGCAATGATGACGTGTATCTAATGTTGCCGATTATTGTGCATTGAATTCACTGTGTCAACATTTTTCGTCAGTAGTGCCACAAATTCCGATTTCAGATGCGCGAACGTCAAGGATCGTCCACGCGTTTCGCTCAAGTCCCGGCTCCCCTCTCTTTCTATCGCCCTCCAACCAGCGACGTACCGCCGAGTGATGACGGCCTACAGTGTTTCGATGTGCATCACACTGCTCCGCGATTTCCCCAAGGTCGATCTTCACTCCGTAGATTTTTTCGATGATCGCGCGGCGAGCTCGGTAGTGCGAGAAGCCCGACGCGTACGCGGCGGACGCTTCCGTAAGAAAGCTGATTGCCTCCTGCCATTCTGCGTTCGGAATACGCCCGCTACAGCACGGCCGCCCGCACGCACAGGGATGATCCCGTGGGGCGGTCCGCGCGACGATTGCAGCAAGCTGGACGACCGACAGCGATTCAACCATTTCGCGCCGAATCTGCCCCGCCTGGCCGGCGCCATCCATTCCAATTAAGCCCATCCCACCGCCCTTCGATTCCCCACGTAGCCGTTTCGCCATCAATGTCTCGCCGTATTGCTGCGACGAATAGGCCAAGGCGAAGCGCACCGCGTCATAAGCCGACTTGAATCCGATTTCTTCCATTCTCTGTGCCACCGTGCAAATTTGATCGACTCGCGCGTGCGTCGGCCGATTACATGATTACCGTGAAATTGATGCCGTGGTGCGTAAGCCAGTCGCCTATGGCGTGGCGCAGCGTCCGGTTACGAGGCCATGGAAACGAGATCTGCATGCCGTGCTCCGTCTCCGTGATCTCGCCGCTGAACGGGCACTCATCGAACGCGATGAGTTCTGCGTCTGTGACTCCGTCGCGGTGGCGGATCGCCGATATCATCAATCGCTCAGGCACGTCGCTATATAAGATGCATGCAGCCGCATTCATGCCCCGTCCCTCAAATCCAGTACGTGCGCGCCGCTCGCAAGGAACTGCGCGAGGGCGCGCGAATGTCTGTTTTCGAGCACGTATGCCTTCGTCCGGAATACGCCCGACTCAACCCATCGAGCGTCTACCTGCGGGATGTTCGCGCGCCACATTTCCGGAATGAACGCATCCACCTCAACAACCGCTACCAACTGGCGCTTGACAGTCGGAATCAGCGCGATGCGGAACACCGTCGCGTCGATCGTGCGTGTCCGCTCGCTGACGATCATTCGTCCCGCACCACGCAACCGAGGAACGGGATATCGTCCGTCCGGTATCTCTACCCACATTCTTTCTGGCAATTTGCCTCTCCCATCTTTCGGGCACGCACTGGTGCCCATTCCTCAAAAGCCCGATCCCACACGTCGAACTTGACCTGCTTCGGCGTGCCGACACGGTTCTGGTCGATCCATGCGTGGCACGCATCGCAGCCCGGAACCGTGAATTCGTGTTTCGCCTTGAGACCGCCCGCCTTTCCGTGCCGCGCTTGGTTCGAGTGGCACGGAACGACGGTTTCATCCATCGGATTCAGCCGGCACAGGCCCGGCACGCGCAGATAGCACGGCTCGCCGCGGCAAGCAGCGAGATACTTCGCGCCCTCGGCGACGGTCGGACGGTGTGCACGTCGCTTCATCACTACCTTTCGCGGTGCCTGCTCGGGTAACGGTGAGCTTTTCCGGGACCACGAACCGCGCGCGAGCGGCTTTTTGCGCGGGCCGAAACCGGAGCGTTTCATGCCGACGCCCCATAAACGACAGCCATTTGTCGCATTAGCCGCACCGCCGCACCAACATCGCAAGTGATGCACGCACCTCCAACGACTGCTGATAGCCGGCGAGTGTGCTGGTCAAGTCCGGGCCGATCCGCGTATCGAGCCTCGCGGGTCCGCCGCACGTTCCTGCAATCGAGTAGCGACGCGCGCTCTTCATGGTTTTGACGTCGAGCCGCGTGATAGCCGGATCACTACCGAGCAAGCTGCGGATGGTCGACAGCGGCATCTCCGTCATCGCCGCGAGCTCCGGCGCGGTATAGCGAATGCCAGGCTTCATTGCGGCGATGAGCGTTCCGAGAGAGAACCTTTTCTTCATGCTGCGGCCCTCGCTGAAGCGACCATGGCGCGAATGGCCTGGCCCGTCCAATCGATCGCGGTCAATGCCTGCGCTTCACGTTCAGCTTCTGCCACCATCCGGTCTTGGCGGGTCTTCCATCGTGTGGAAACTGCCCAGTCGTCCGAGCGTTCGAACGGTTTCCCGGTGTATGTCAGCGGATAAACGGTGTGCCCCTTGGCGCCGGGTACGTGTTTCTTCGTGCCGCGCACGAGATAGCCGCGCGCAATCAGCGTTCGAATGGTTTCCCGCGTGCCGCCACCATCGCCGAGGTCTAACTGGCGGGCGACATCGCTCGCATGTATGCCCGGGTTAGCTTTCACGCACTCGAGGATCTTTCGCGAAATCGGCCCCATCTTTCCTTCGCCCATCAAACCTCCCTAATTGAAATTTTGTGCACCGCCAACATGTCCTTGCGTTTCTGCACGTACGTCGGGTTCTTCCGCGTGATCGGCGATTTCACGTCCTCGACGATCTGCCTGCCCGTAATGACGTCGACATAGACGAAATCGGCCACATACTTCGACGCTCGTTCCCATGTCCCGTCGTCGCGCTGCATGCGCTCCGTCAGCACGAACGAAACCTGAAGCTGCAAATCGCGAATCAGACCAACCGTCTGCATTCGGACGAGTTCGAAATAGCGCGAGCGTTCCTTCTCGCTGTCGAACCGGATGCCGTCGTGTTCGCACTTCCGGTTGCGATACTTCGGCGCCCGCTCGGGTTTCTGCATCGACAGCGGCACCGGTGCGCCCGGATTAAACCCGTCGGCGATCTCGTCGAAACCACTGTCAACCTGCGGACGGTTGCCCGTTGCCTCGTAGATCAGGCTCTGAGCAGCCGTCATTGCAGGCCGACTGTCGTCGCGCACACGCGCCGTTCCAACGCGTGTCGTACCTTCGGGGTAGTGAAGCGACGTGCTCCGCTTGGTCATGAATTGCCACCCTGTTCACGCGGAATGTCGTTGAAGAACGCGTACAGGGCGTCGTATCGTTCCTCGCTCTCGCGACCGACCGTCCGGAGCATGTCCTCCATCCATTCACCCGGGCCGGCCGCCTTGAACACACGCGCCTTGTACTGCTCGAACACCTGATTCGGCTTTTCCTCGATACCGAGCTGCTTGCCACGCTCGCGGATTCCCGGCGCGGTTTTCCACCAGTCCGGCGGGACAGAGCCGCCCGATGTTGACGACGCGGCAGCCGGATCGGCCTTTGCCGGGAACAGCCCGGTCCAGCCGCGCAGCACGGCCTCATCGATACAGGCGACGGGATCGTGTCCGGCGTCACGGAGCTTCGTCAGCCGCTTGATCGAGACTTTCGCCGTCGCGTGCGCCCATGGCGCCGATTTGTCTGCCGCCTTCGCCTCGCGGTGTTCGCACCAATCGAGCCATGCGTCCACCGGCAGCCAGTCGGGCAACTCGATCGATCGCAGTTCCCCATGCAACGCAACTCGCGGCGCACGCCGCGCAGGTTGACGGTTCAATGACGGTTCCATTGGAGGTTCTTGACGGTTAGACGGCACCTCCTGCGGGGGGGTGGTGCACGCCCTGCCGGGGTCCCCCGCATCTCCTGCGGGGGTGTGGTGCATATCCTGCGGCGGTGAATCTCCTGCGGGGGTGCATTTGTTGCGGGGGTGAATATCCTTCGGGGGTGAATATGCTGCGGGGGTTATCGTGTAGCTGGTATGGCGCCCGTTGGAGCGATTCGCTTTCACGATCTTTGCCTCTTCCAGCCACTTGATTGCGTTCTGCACCGCACGCTCGGATGCACATGTCCGCTTCGCGATGGTAGGGATTGACGGCCAGCAGACGCCCTGGTCATTCGCGTTGTCAGCGAGCGAGATCAGCACGGCCTTCTGCGCAATCGACATCCCGCCCAGCGGCCAGCATTGAGACATAATCATCGTGCTCATGACGGTAGCCTCAATGCCCGCACGGCAGATCGCCGCGCTCGTCTGTGCTCGCGCCGCACGACAAGCAACGGCGCCCGGCGCGCTGCACGTGGACGTCGCCGGCCGAATCGGTCTCGGATGTCGCCGCGTCGGTGACAGATACCGACCCGGCCTGGCTCCAGGCATTCGTCAGTTCCTCAATGAGCCTCATGCAACGACGCCCTCCGTCGACGCACTGTTTTCGTCGACGCCGAGCACCCACCGCAGCGCCGCCGCACGGTCGCCAGACGCCCCCGCCAGTTCCGCCGCGATCTCTTTGCGGGTCCGCATTCGCGACGTGCCGCTCTCAACGACCGCCCGCTGCGCACGCGAGCGCGCGTGACCTGTCTTACCTTCGCCGGCCGCAACGAGCTCGCGCACCTTTTCACGCTGCTCGCTGGGCTCCAGCTTCGCGAGCTTCCGCGCGTGGGTGACGTTGATCTGGCCCGCGTCGACGGCCTTCTGGACCGCTTCGCAGCAATCGAGCAGCGCCACCGTCGCGCGGACGGTTTGGACGTTGCAGCCAAAGAGAATTGCTACGTCATCCTCGCTGCGCATCTTGAGCTGTCGTGCCATCTTCGCCGCCGTCGTCAACGGCGTTTCCTGCTGACGGATGGCGTTCTCGCTTGCGACAGCAGCCGACAGGTCGAGCGCACGCTGTGCGCGCGTAACCTTGCGCACGTTCGCCGGAACGTGCACGGGTTCGCGCCCTTGCTCCCGCAAGCGCTTGTTTGCCTCGCGCGCCGCCTTCACACGCTGACGTCCCATGACGACTTCAATTTCGCCCGTCTCCGGGTTCTTGTTGACCTCGATCGCCTGCAGAACGCCCTGAAACATGATGTTGCGCACCATGTTCTCGTCGACCGGCCAATGAACGCGCTCGTCGTAAAGCGGGTGCGCCGGATCCTGAACCAGCGTCAGGTCGTCCGGATCGAAAAAGAGGGTGTTGCTCTTCCCTTTCGCGCCGTAGGCGTCAATACTGTTTTTTGCCATTTCTACTCCTGTGCTCAAGGCTATTCACAAAGCCCATATGCGGACGCACACGCCGTTGTTGGCTCGGCGTCCGCAAGAAGGTCGTATTGCCGGCCACCGCGGGTCGTCTTAGCCCAATCGATGACCTGCCAGATGTGTGATTCCGCGCCGGAATGACCACCGTGACTCGATAGGTGCATGAAAGTGACCGGCGATCCCGGGCGGCAGACGGACGTCACCAGTCGCTCCCACTCGGCGATTCGCTCAATGTGCTCGGGGAAACGGCGTGCGATCTCGCGCAGTTCGGCCTTCGACGCATTGATGCACGGCATGCACCCGACACGGGACATGCCCTGCCGATAGAGCGGATTTGGCCGAATGCCAGCGAACGCGTGCGCAGCGAAGACGTCATCCACGTTCCAGCGCAGGATTGGTCGGTAGACCGCGTAGTGGCCGCCCCGATGCTCGTACGACGGAAGCCATCGCCTAGCCTCACTCTCGTCGGCACGCACCCCTTGCCACGATTCGACGGCGTAACCTTCGTCGATCAGCTCCAGTTGGTACTCGGTGATCGGGTTACGCTTCAGGTACTCAGTGCAGTACTGCCGCTTCCGCGACGGAAACCCGCCCTTCAGCATGCAGACGTCGAGGAACGGATTGCCCGTCGGGTGCAACAGCTCGAGCGCGCGGCTCGCCGCTTCGGGCGTCCACGCGTACATGAACTCGCGCTTACCGTAGACAGCCGACTCTGGCTCGCCGGCGGCGATCCGTGCGAGGTTCGCCCGCTTCGTCGCGAACTCGTCATCGAACGATGCACGCACGACGTCGACCACAATGCCGAGCACGCTCGGCAGGTAGTCGAGCGCGTACTCGTAAGTCGCCTCGTGCTCGTTGCCAGTGTCGGCAAACACGGCGCGCACGTTCTCGCGACCGTGCAGCTCGAGCGCGACGAGCAGCGTCGCCGTGCTGTCTTTGCCGCCAGACAGGGATACAACGTAGAGGGTCGGCCGCTTGCTCACGATGCCTCCAACATGAGGCCCGGCTGCCGCAGGCGCTCGCGCTGCAACGGCTCGTAGTTGGGGTTCAGCTCGCATCCGAGGAAGCGACGGCCGAGCCGCTGCGCGACCTGGCCCGTCGTGCCGCTGCCGAAGAACGGGTCGAACACGACGTCGCCAGGACGACTGCCAGCGAGCACGCAGGGCTCAACCAGCGCCTCGGGGAAGGTCGCGGAATGTGCGCCGTCGTACGACTGCGTCGGGATGGTCCAGACGCTGCGACGGTTGCGCATGGAAACCAGCTCGTTCACCGAGCCGGAAAACGATGTGTTCTGCTTTACACGCGGCTTCGCGACAGCGTCGTAGCCGCGACCAAAGCCGACGCCGGTGCCGGAATACCGGCCGACCTTCTCGCGATGGCCGCCTGGACCGGTATCCCACCCGGCCGGCTCGCGCGCCTTCGGGTTCACGCCAGATCCGCGCGCATGTGCGGTACCGCTGACAGGCTCCTGCATGGCGTCGAAGTCGTAGAAGTACTTCTCGCTCTTGCTGAGCAGGAACAGGTACTCGTGCGCCTTCGTGCAGCGGTCGCGCACGCTCTCCGGCATCGGGTTCGGCTTCGCCCAGATGATGTCCTGGCGCAGGTACCAACCGGCGTCCTGAAGCGCAAACGCTAGGCGCCACGGCTGGCCGACGAGATCCTTCGGCTTCAGCCCTTCGACGCGAACATCGGAGCGCGGGATCGGCGCGTCGTCCCGTCGGCGGCTCGCCGTCATGGCGCGATTCGTCTCGGTCTGGTTGCGGCGCGTGCCGTTCAGCGTCGACGCCGTTTCCGGGCCGCTGCGCGAACCCGCGTAGCTGTCGCCCATGTTCAGCCAGAGCGTGCCGTCGTCCGCGAGCAGTCCGCGCGCCAGATCGAACACGCCGACCAGCGTGTCAATGAACTCGCGCAGCGTCGGCTCCTGTCCGATCTCGCGATGCTTGTCGGGGTGGCCGTCGGGCAGGTACGAGCGCAGCCCCCAATACGGGGGCGACGTCACGATCGTCTGCACACGCACGCCGTCGGCGACCATGGCGCGCATCAGGTCGCGGCAGTCGCCGCGGTGGGAACGATCGAGCCAGTTCATTCGATCACCCCCCGACACGCTTCGATCCACGCGACAGCCGCTTCCGCGTTGATCGCATTGCCGTAGGCGCGCAGTCGTCCCACTCGCGCGGGAGTCCCATCAACCAGCGGGAATGTGCCGGGTTCAACTGGCCGCCACTTTCCATCCCGGCAGAGGAGCCAGTCAGCATCGCGCCAGACGCCGTTAGTCGGGCCGGCTGGCTCGACTCGGTCGAAACCGACAGCCAATGATGAGCCGCTGCGTCCAGTCGCATGCCCTTCTTGCCGCCGCCCCTTTCGGCGTATGGCTTCAGCGGCGCTCCCTTGAAATCCGTGGTCGTCGGCGTCGGCCACCCAGCGAGCGCTGCCGCATGGTTCAGCGTCACGTTGGACGTTGTGAATTCCGGAGACGGCATCCGCAGCGCGTCCGTGCTCGTTGCGGTCGGCCAGCCCGCCAAGCAGGCTGCTGCCGCCAGATCCGGCCCGTGATTGCGCATAGCCTCGATCAGCCCGCCGTCGAACGTGCGCACGCCCTTTTCCGCGAGTGCGGCCGTCGGCGTAGGCCATCCAGTACGCCCGGTCGCGGATGTGCGGGGCACCGACGCCCGCAGACGGGAACGGGACACACCCGAAGGCGTAGTCCAGCGCCTCCACGTCAGCGTGTACAAGGTCGATCCAAGGGTCGACAGCCGAACTCGCAACCTGCTCTCCAAAGATGACTGCAGGTCGACACTCGCCGATGAGCCAGTACCACGCAGGCCAGAGATGCCGCTCGTCATCAAACCCAAGTCCCTTGCCTGCCGCGCTGAAAGGTTGGCACGGACAGGAACCAGTCCAAACAGGTCGATCGTCGGCCCAGCCAGCGCGGCGGAGCGCATACGACCACACGCCGATTCCGGCGAAGAAATGATGCTGGGTGTAGTCGCGCAGATCGTCGGGATGGACGTCGAGGATGTCGCGCTCGTCGACGTCACCAGGCGCAATGAGGCCGGCAGCGATAAGGTTTCGCAGCGTTCCGGCAGCGTGCGGGTCGCGTTCGTTGTAGTACGCGCCATTCACGCGCACTCCCCGGCGTCATTCGCCGCTGACCAGCCGCAACCCCACTGCCGCGCGAAGCGAGCCAGTGCTCCGCGAGTCAGCGGATTTTCATGGTAGGGAATGCCGCCGCGTGCTGCGCGCCAGCCGGCGCGGAAGGCCGCGCGTTCGAACAGGAATTGCATAGTCAGGCCCGCCCGCATTCGCCCGCCCCGGCACGCGCGCATTCGCATGCGGCACCGACCTTGCAGAGCGTCGCGATTGCGTCGAGGTACGGCCGGCTGACGAGCGCGTAGCCCGCGACGTCAATCGCCTTCTCGAAGTCCGTGATCATCAAACCCCGTTGACCGCTCAGAAAGCGGCTCACTTCAGAAGCATCCCAGCCAAGCTGTTCCGCAGCACGCTTCCGATCCGGTCCTGTCAGGACATCGCGCAGCGCTTGTTCAATATTCGGCTTCGCCATTTATAAGCAATCCTAATCACAATAATTTGAGTGCCGTTGCTGATCGACACACATACGATGCGGTCAACGGAAACCGAGAATCGACAACCTGATGCGAACCACCGCTATGAGAGAATCAAAGCCTCTGACCTCTTCAACCCACACACAACGGGATTCGCATGAACGCAAATCTTTACGTCATCCAAACAGACGTCCGCCCCGCGGCGAACAACACCAATGCCGAGTACCGTCTTTGCGAAGGTGGATCCGCACACGGCCTCGTGTTTGCACCGGACGCAGCCGTTGCGGAGCAGGTCTTTTCCGTTTGGGTCCAAGCTCACCAGTGGGAAATAACCGCCATCCAAGTACTGCTACTGGCCGACCCGCAAAATGCCCGCGGCGACGCAGAACTCGAACGGCTCTTAGAAACCGCTCGCCGGAACGGTGTAGCTGGACAAATCGTGCCCGCTGCGTTTCTGTCGGCGCCTGGCCGAGCATCCTGAAAATTCTCAAGCTCGAATACTCGCGGGCCTGGCCGATGGTCGGAAATAGAAGATGTACACGCGTGGCTGCGATGGGCGAAATCACTTCGTCACGACGGAGCTTTGGCACCCTCACCCATGCACCGCCGGGAAGCTCGAGCTCGACGTACGTGCCGAAATTTCGGATGCGAGTCATGCGACCTCCTGCTGTTGGGTGAGGGTTCCGGCTCTCGCCAGTAAGCTCATGGTCACCACAACCTTTCACTTCCATATCTGGAGGAACCCTCATGATCGATATCGACGAATACACGTTCACTACGTCCCGTGGCACCTTTCATGTTTTCAAAATGAAGGATGGGACGTGGCATGCCGCCCTCGACGGTTATTCATGGGCTGGACCCTTTGGCACACCCGATGAAGCAGCAACTGCACTGGCGTCCGGAACCGCAGCGCGAGCCCGGTTCGACGTCGCCGGACTTGGTATCCCCTCCCTCATCGGCGGGTGGGTAGCAACGCGTCGTTAGTTCGCAGTTCTCGCGACCGTATTGAGGGCAGAGGATCGCGCTGGCAAGTTCTCTCGCGACCTCTTCCCGCACGCTCAACAACAGATGCCGCTCTCCCGCAAGCAAATGAAGAACAGGCCCGTCCGAATTGCGCCATACCGCACGAAATGCGTCTGCCGGCTGATCGCAGAGCAATGCGAATCCCGCGAATTTCCTGCGCGGGCCATGTCTACCCGCCTGCTCAAGAAGCCGAGCATCGGAAAGATCGCAGCGCCGCATCGCTATCTTCGCGAACGTGATGGCAGTAATCGCAGCAGCAATGGCGACAATCGCCGCAATCCCACTGATCGCACAGTGGATCAAATGAATCACGCCTCCTCCTGCTGCTGGGTGAGCTCGGGCCAGATCAGGTGCCAGTCGTCGGGACGGAAATCTCGATAAGGTATTCCGACGGCGGTTCCGACGAGAACGCAGTTCTCAGGCCTCATAGCGTTGGGGGAGTTCAGCCACTTGTGAATGTGCGGCTGCTTCTTGCCGATCAGGCGAGCCAACGCTGATTGCGACCCTGCTTTCTGAATCGCAGCCAGCAACGCCGGCGCGGAGCAATTTATCGGTTCCATACGACCATACTATAACCAAAGTTATTTATTGGCAAGAACTTTGGTTATTTGCCGGCCCACAACCAAGGTTATAGGATCATCGCCATGGAAAATCCTGAATTTGGACGCCGCGCCAAGGAGCTGCGTGATGCTCTGGGCCTATCTCAGAAACAGGTCGCAGAACAGGTCGGCGTATCTCAGCCCGCAATAGCCAAGATCGAGGCAGGAGGCAGCACGACCACTACCCGAGGGTTCGCGTTGGCTCGTGCGCTGAAGACCACGCTGGAATGGCTTGAGTTCGGCGAAGGAGCCGCTCCGACGCTGCCATCGGAATGGTGCCGGCTCGACGAGGTTGGGCGAGCAAGAGCAGAGGCATACATTAGTGGATTGCTTGCGCAATCCGCGCCAACCCATCGCCCAGTATCGCGCTTGGATGAAGATCGCCCCGCAGGAGATTGATGCCCAGCTCTTTTTGAGGAATCGGTTCAAGCGAGGCATCTCGAAAGGTAAAGGCGCAGGTAACGACTGGACGCTTTTCGCGCGACGTAAATCCGAACGCCGGCCTGTCCAGGGCAACGTCCCAGCGACCGTCTGAGCGCAACCGCTCAATCAACACAATCGCCCCCACCAAAGCCGGGTTGGTTGATGCGACCACTCTCGCCAGGTCCCCCGGCTTGCACCGCAACTTCGTTGTTTTCGCTGCTCCCTTCACCCTTCCCTCGCTTTTTTGCCGCCCCAACTACTGTATGCATGTACAGTAGTTTAGCCCCATCAATGGGGAGCCTTCAACCGGATTCGTCAGGGACGTAGCCGCGTAAGCTCGAGCACGCTCCGCCGACGTTAGTTGGAAGCCCATAGCTGAAATTACCCCAACCACGAGTCAATAATATCGGCAATCGAAATAGTTTTTGGTATTTTTACCGATTACGCAATTTTGTCTGATGATTCGATGGCAGGCGCGCGTCGGCCTTCACGGAAAACGTTTGCGCGTAAACCCTTGAGTGTGTGTGGTTATTGCTCCGGCCCCATTCGGCGGGGCTGCAGCAGGTGACTTCAAAAAGTCACAAAACGAGCGCATGAGAATGGGATTTCGTTGCGACGTTACAACGAAAAGTCGACTAAATTAATTTGGGGCTTTCCCTACAATACCAAGAATTTTCCTACTGTCAGTTCTAACAGGTAGATTGAGATAATATTGGCTTTCCGATTTTCCAACTATTAATTTGACAATATTTATTTTGAGATACGCGTCTCCCCGTTGCGCTCACCAACCGACGTGCCTATGCTCATGTCGTCGTCGGTAGACGGCCGGCCGCGAGCCGACAACGTCGTGGAGCTGACTGAGAGAGACCACAACATGAAAAAGATCATCGCAATCCTGCTCTGCGCCGCCCTCGCTGCGCCTACCATCGCCCTTGCACGCGGCGGCCACTATGCTGGCGGCCGTGGGTCGTCTCATAAGGGTGGGAAGTACAAGAACGCTAGGAGCCGGGACCACTATCAGCGCAGGCAGTAACGCCTTGTCTAAAAGACTCCCGATACGCAATCACACTTCCACACGTTCACGCTTTGAAGTAACCCGCCATGGCAAAGCAATCTAAGACACAAAAGACGGCATACTATCGGCGCGCTATTATTTCTCCGGCGCCCCAGCAAACTCTTCAGCAACTCATGAGCCATGCGTTGCTACAAAAGAAGAAGGTCAAAGACCGACTTGAGCCGGTCGACGCTGCCGCCTCAGCGTTTCGCGTCATTGGCGGCTACAAATCCGTTTCCGGGATGTTGTGTGGAACGGTGCTGACGTTCGAGCGAGGTGCGCAACAATTGGTTATCCTCGACGACCCCGAAGCAACAAGCCTTTCAATCGGCGCTCTCGAGCCCCCCAAGAAGGGCAATGTGCAGCAGCAGTATGTCCCAGGGGTCCTGTTTTTCGCAGTGTTCGACAATCACCTCGCGGTCGTGCATACATCTCATCTCAAGACTTCTGCTCTCGAGCAACATCTCGCGTGGCTGCTGCGAAGCCAAACTGGGCTGCTTTCGGCCGACCAAGGATTAGTGCTGGCGGATGAGCCCAAGAAGGCGACCAAAGATCGCATTCGCAAATCTCATGTGAAATCAATTGCGCTCGGCCGACCGTTCATGACCAGCGCCGACTCTGCCGATTCCGGTGCGGCCCAGACCGGTACATTGCAGGTCAAAAAATCGGACGTATCCCGCTTCAAACCTGATTCGGCCGTAGTGAATCTCATCAAGAGCATCCTGCCAGCCGACCGCTTCGCCAAACTGAATCTCGACGCGGCAGTGTTCGACGGCAATCTCGAAGTCTGGGTGGAAATCCGCTACCCATCGCGGATGCGGTCGCAACCGCAAGACACAATCAAATTGATCGATGATATTGCAATCGCATTGCGCGACCAAGACGAGGAATCTGTTGCCCTCAAGCTCGCCGATGGCACGAAAGTCAAGGGGTCGGACCTAAAAATCTCTCAACCGGTAACGCTCAAATCCGTTGGCGGCGTCCCCCAAGAGGACACGTTCTACCAGGATCTTGTGGATTGGATCGGAAGCCTGATACGCAACGGAATGGTATCATCATGATGCCATGAAGCCCATTTCCAGACTGCTACTCATTGTCTTGGTAACGGCGGCGTTCTCATTGGTTGCGTGGCAATTCCCGGGCATCCTGAGCAAGGACGCTGTACGGTACCTCTCCGCCATTTTCGTTGGCGTCACGTCAGTGTTAACTGTATTTTTTACTCAGATGAATAACGTCACTGGGGTGGGCATCCTGACAGGCCGCGAGATGGAGAGATACG
The DNA here is from genome assembly GCF_000833595.1 of Burkholderia sp. MSHR3999. Taxonomy (NCBI): domain Bacteria; kingdom Pseudomonadati; phylum Pseudomonadota; class Betaproteobacteria; order Burkholderiales; family Burkholderiaceae; genus Burkholderia; species Burkholderia sp. MSHR3999. The sequence continues at coordinate 776,747 of NZ_JRFO01000007.1, read as the reverse complement.
TAGCAGTGCGCTCAGGCATTCGGAGTCGCTTCTGGTTTGTGCTCGCCGTTTGCGTCGCTTCGAGTTTCATAATGTGGATTCTCAGCACCAAACGGGTCAGTTCGATCGACTATATCCAAGGGCTCGCGGTTGGGTTCTTAGTCGGCGTTGGCCTCAACTACTTGCTAGTGGTTCTGCGCTGGATCAACGACCTTTGGGAGTTTGCGGACCAGTTGCGCCTCATTGAGCAGAGAAAGCGCGACCAGGAAACTGCCCTCAAACGCCTTGCCGACGCAGCGAAGTAGTCGAGCCCACATTATCCGTCAACTTCTTGGCCCCGCCTCGCGCGGGACTTTCATTTCCGCCTTTCGAATCCCTCCCGCCAGAGCGTCGCGCCCACCGACGTCAGCAGCGCTATCTCGTCATCCCCTAGCCTGTCCCACGCCTCCGCCAGCCAGCCGGCGAACCCGGCGCAAGTGTCGTCGATGTCGACGCTCGCCCTTCCCTCCACGTTCAGCCGCTCGAAGATCGTGATCACGTCATATGGCGTCATGGCTCACTCCTGGTGAGTTTCCAATGTATGCGCGACGAGCGCACCGAATCGTTCCAGCCTGCGCGCCGTCTATTCGAGCTAGTCGGTGCGGGTGCGGCGTAATGTCGACCTGAGTCCATTGAGCACTTCGCCAGTTTCCAGGTCAATTGCCTGGTTGATCCTATCAAGACGGAATGTCCGCGAGGCCTTGGCAGTGTGGCAGTACGCCCGGATGTACCCGCCCCTGGGGAAGTAGTGGCGAATGTCGATCTCGCGAATCGACTGCGTACCGAGGCTATCCGTATAGTTAATTCGCCATGTCGCCTTCACAGGGATCGACTCGTCGCCCGCAAGAAAGTCATCCTCTTCTGGTAACAGAGCAACGTCTGGTGACGAAACGGGCACCGACGCAGGCTGGTCAGGCTTCACGCTCACGGTCGGCGGTCGCTTGATGACAGTGATCCTATATATGAATCCGGCCCAAAGCAGCATTCCGATCGCACCACCGCTCGGCGGTGCAGCGTTGTTCCCGATGGCGACAATCACGGCCATCACTATCGGTACCGCCAAACATCCAATTAAATGACCTTGCGGTGCCGGCTTGAATCGAGCAGCACGGGCCACAACAAGCCGGTGCCATGACCAAATCCAAACCACGCAAAAGACTAAGTTCATGTTGCCCCGTATATTCATTTGACTAGCTTCTTTGATTCTGACCCTACAGCCGCACGGAGTCTTTGAAGATTCGTTAAATCTGCTGCGATGCAGATTCGCCCTAGGTAGCTCGCCTCGCTTCCTCCCACCCCTTCCAGATCGCGCGCATGGGCGCTGTTACAAATTCCCTGACTCGATAATAACTTTTGTTATTGACATGTCGATAACTATGGTTATACTTCATTCCAATGCAGCACTGACCTGCGCCACCGCCCTGGCGGTCAAGCAGCAGCCCTGAGTGGGGACGCCTCAAGCCGTCGCGGCGGCTCTAAATAGCCCGTATGCATGCTCACCTCGTTGTTGTGCGGTACGAGGCGTCCCCACTGAGGGCTGCGTAGTGCAATTACGAAGGGGAATGTGATGGATTCAATCGAAGAGCAACGCATCGCGCAGTACGGACGTGGCTGGATGGATGCAATGTGCGGCCGGCCGCCGCAGTCGAATGCCCTCTCCTACTCGCTTGGCTACCTTGACGCTAAACGGTGATCTCATGGTTCTCGTGAAAATCTGGCTCGGTGCCGTCGTCGCGATCGTGCTCTTCCTTACCCTCACGGCGATCGAGGAGGAGCACGCGGAGAAGCTGGACCGCTGCGCAGTGAATCGCTGCGTGTAATCCCGCAAGTTCTCGCGGATCTCGCATCACTCTTTTGAGTTAGGACTACATAAGGACAGGACATGATTCCCACCCTGTGGCAGATCGTCGAAGACCTTGCGAACGGCAGCATCACGCGCCGCCAGGCGCACGCCCTGCTCAAGGCGCATGTTCGTGCCGCATCCACTCGGAAACGTTGAGCCATGCGCCCCGCTATCCCCGTCACCGACGCCATGATCGCGCGCGAGTTTCGCCTGCAGCGCTGCCGCGGCTCGGCCGTCGACGCGATCACGAATCCGCTGATGCGCCGCTGCCTCGCGCTCGGCGCCGAAGCTCGCGCTGTGCGCGAAGCGCGGGAAGCGGTCGCCGCACCTATCCGTCCCACTCGCGACGCGAAGACCCGCGCCGCCAACGACAACGACTGATCCCCCCACTCACCCACTGAACGGAGTTCCTATGTCTGTCCGTCCCATAACCGACACCCTTCGGCAGATTGCCGGCGGCCACCTTCTCGACACCGCGAGCGACCAACTCGCGGATCTCGTGCGCGTGGTCGACTCGAACGGCGGTAGCGGCAAATTGACGATCGAGCTGACCGTCAAGAAAGCAACCCGCGGCGGCGCAATGCTCGTCACCGGGAAGTCGACGCTGAAGAAGCCGGCTGACGAACCGCTCGAGGCGATGCTGTTCGCGACGCCGGAAGGCAACCTCATTACTGACGATCCCCGCCAACAGAAGCTCGATCTGAAGCGCGTCGAAAGCGCTTCCGACGCTCCGCCGGCTGTTCTCAAGACGGCCTAATCCTCTCCCACTTCACAACAAGGATCAACACGTGGAAACCAATCTCGAAAGCAACCTCGCCGAAACCCTCGCGCGCGAGATGAAGCAGCCGATCGACATCGGATCGAATACTGCCGCTGCCGTGCGGCGCATTGCCCTGCCGCCGGGCTGGACCCTCGCCGAGAAAGACGAGTCGAACAAGCTCCCCGCGCCGCTGCGCAAGCTGGCGACCGTCCGGGTTCGCGATGCCGACAGCTTCATCGAATACGTGAAGCGTCACGGATCGCTCACCGACAGCACGGTCTGGTGTCAGGCGGACTATACGAAAGGGCAAGTCGCCTTCGTCAGCATCATCAACGATCACGGCGAAGACCCGGACAAGGCCGCATGGCGCGATCACCGCGCACACTTCTCGCCGGAATTCAGCGAGGAATGGCGCCGCTGGATCGGCAAGAACAAGCAGTCGTTCACTCAGGCCGAATTCGCCGCATTCATCGAAGAGAACCTGAAGGACGTCGCGAATCCGGACGGCAGCGGGTTCCCGGCGGGCGCCGACATGCTCGCGATGGCGCTCCAGTTCGAAGCCACGCAGGACATGCGCTTCAAGAGCGCGATTCGCCTGCAAAACGGCGGCGTCAACATGTCGTTCGTACAGGACGACGACGACCAAACGCTCCAGAAGATGCAGATGTTCGAGCGCTTCGCAATCGGCATCCCGGTCTTCTGGAACGGCGACGCGTACCAGGTCGACGCGCGCCTGCGCTATCGCGTCCGCGACGGCAAGCTGACGTTCCACTACGAGCTGATCCGCCACGACAAGGTGCTCGAAGCGGCCTCGAACACCGTCATCGCGACCATCAAGGAAAAGACGGGTAACCCGTTCTTCTTCGGCGACCCGTTCGCCTCGTAACCGGCCCGCGGTTTCCGGTTATCCGCAGAGACGTATCACGTCTCGAAAGCCGGACTTCAGGTGTTTCGGATTTTTCGGGCGGCTCACACAGCGCCCGGCTTTTTTCGAGGGAATGAACCCAATGAAACTCGTCGCTGCCGGCATCGCCGCCGCCTTCGTCGCGCTACTCGCACTCATGAGCGTCCATGTCGTCCCCGCCGGCCACCGCGGCGTCGTGAAGGTTTTCGGCGACGTGCAGGATTCCCCGCTTCCAGAAGGCATCCATTTCCTGAATCCACTTGCACGCGTCATTGACTTCAATGTTCGCTTCCAAAGCGCAACGGCAAGCAAGGCTGAGGGCGGCACCGCCGACCTACAGGAAGTATTCGAGGACATAACCGTCAACTACGAATACGACCCGCAGCACGCACCGTATGTCTACAACAACTTCGGCGACGACTCGGACATCGAATCGAAATTTATCATTCCCGCGCTATATGAATCGTTCAAGGCTGTGACATCGCAATACACGGCCGAGCAGCTCGTCACACAGCGCGCGAAGGTGTCACAGGACATTGTGCAGAAGTTGCAAGCCAAGCTGTCGAAGTATCGAATCATCGTGTCAGACATCAACGTCCAGAATTTCCACTTTGATTCTCAATTCGCCGCCGCTGTTCGTCAGAAGGTTGTCGCGGGTCAAAATCGCTTGACTGCTGAACAGCAGCTCGAAACGGCCAGAGTGACAGCACAGCAAAGGATCGTTGAGGCTGAGGGTCAAGCGAAGGCTATCGCGATTCAAGCACAAGCCATTCAACAGCAAGGCGGAACCGAATACGTCGCTCTTGAAGCAGTGAAGAAATGGGACGGCCACCTTCCCCAGCAATGGTCCGGCGCAGCAATTCCGTTCGTGAATCTCGCGACGCAGAAGTAATCTCCGAGAGCTCCATCATGACCCAATCTAATAGCCGCGCTGATGCGCCCGTCACGCAACGGTATTCGTGGGCTACGACAGGCATGAAGCGAGACTCCGAGGGCTCGTTTGTGCTCGCATCGGATGTCGGCGCGGGAAACAGCCACGCTGATGCGCTGACGGAAGAACGGCGGCAAGCGCTCGGCGAAGCGTTGACAGAATACTTCGCCACGTTGGATTCCGACGCAGGCATTCGAGCCCAAAACGGCCGTATTCTTCGCACCTTCGACTATTGCGATTCACGGAACATCGATGACATGATCGACCGCGCAATCGTGCCGGCCCTCGCCGCATCCCCTGTCGAGCAGCCCGCAGCAGCGCCGTTCGACCCGGCCGCGCAGTACAACGCCGCCAGCGTGCACATCGGCTCAGGGCTGCCGAAGGCAAGCTGCCCGTGTGGGCTTTGCGAGAAGATGCGCGCTGCATCTGCCACTGATACGGGTGCGGACGGCGAGCCTAAACGCGGCACGCCCGCACAAATCCGCCTCGAACGCTGGTTGACCTGCGAAATGATCGACGGCGCGATGGCGTTCGGCTACCTGAACACGAATCCGCCGCCGTCCGACGATCACTGGCTCGCTCAGTTCTGGAAGATCGGCCGTACGCAAGCTGAAGTCACTGAGGACCGCGACACCTACAAACGCATGCTCGACGAAGCGGGTGCAGATCTTGGCGCAATCGAAAAAGCTCTTGGCATTGATCCTGACGAAGCCGGTGGCGCAGCACCGATCCTCAATGCGATCGAGAAACTGAAAGCCCGAGCGGAAGCATCGCCCACTGCGGAGGCGGTGGCGGTTCCGGTCGAGTGGGACCAGGATGCCGCTATCGAAGCGCTGAGCGATTTCCCGAAGGGCAGCATCTGGTATGAGTTTCTTGAGGAAGTTGGATTCGATCCGACCAGCGGGCCGATCTACGTCCTGACCGTGCAGGGCCGCGCCATGCTCGACCAGCTCAAGAGTGCGTACTTCGCCGCCCCGCAACCCGCGCAGGCCGACGCACCGGCAGAGGCGCGCGAGCTGGTTCGCCTGACTGGATTCCTGACTGTCTGCCTGCGCACTGAACTGAAGAAGCTCGACAACAGCACGCTCAAGGCGCTGGAAGATGTCGAGACGCAACTCGAAGCGATGCGCAACAGCGCCCCCGCCGATGCGGGAGAGGCGGTGAAGATGCCCCGCGCGCTTCTCGCGGAAGTCATGGAGGAATTGCAGGAGTGCTGGAACAACCTGCCGCGCAAGTGGCGCGAGCAGGTATGGCGAAATGACCTTCTGGGCCGCCTCTTGGCACTTCATGGCGCCCCGCCCGCTGCGAGGGTGGCGAACGAACCCGCTCCGAGCCTGACGAATCCGCTGACGCCGTTCGGCATGCTCGTGCGCTCGCTGCGCATCGTCGCGAGCACGAACCTGTACGAGATGGCGGAGTGCCTCTCGATGACGCCGGCACAACTTTCCGCGATGGAGTTCGGTCGACGCCCGGTGACCCACACGGATGCTTGCGGAGCTGCTGACTTCTTCGAAACTCGCGGTATCCCCGGGATGCTTCCCGCGCTTCAGGCCGCCATTGACGCCGCCCGCTCGCGAGGTCAGGCATGAACCGCCCAGCAATCGAAACGCTCGGCGCGGCGATTGAACGCGCACTGGACGATGCGCCCGTGTCGGATGTTCTAGCGATTCTGACCGGCGCGTTCGTCGGCCTGACGATCGAGTTGGTACGTCGTCAAGGTATCGACGTGAATAGGGAAATCAAGGTTGATGGCGGCCAACACCGCGACATCACCATTCACGCGCCAAAGGTGACGGTATGACCGTCTACGTCGACGACATGTATCGCCACCCGATCGGCGAATTCAAAACGAAGAGCGGGCGCGTCTACAAGATGTCGTACCTCATCGCGGACACCACCGAAGAGCTGCTTGCGATGGTGCGCGAGATCGGCATCAATCCAAAGTGGATCCAGCGTCCTGGCACGCGCGACGAGCACTTCGACATCGCGATCAGCAAGCGCGCTGCAGCGATCGCCGCGGGCGCGATCCCCATTACCTACCGTCAGTGCGGCGCAATGAACAAGCGGCGAAAAGTCACTGGTTCGCTCGGAGAGCCGGGCGATGCTATCGAATGGCTGGAACAATTCATTGCGTCACGACGCGGCTCGCGCGCCGCCGACCGCCATCGTGACGGCCGCACGCCCGACGAATTCCCGGAGGCACGATGAAAGAACGCCCTATCCTTTTCAGCGGCCCGATGGTGCGCGCCATCCTCGACGGCCGGAAGACGCAGACCCGCCGCGTCGTGAACCCGCAGCCGGTTTATGGCGACATAGCGGGAACGTTCGCGAGCTGGATGTTTAAGAAGCGGCACGCGAGCGGACGTTGGCTCTATCCAAATGCGCGTGATTTCGTGCTCGCAGAGTGCCCGCATGGCCAGCCTGGTGATCGGCTGTGGGTGCGCGAAACGTGGCAGCACTGCAATCACCCGCTCGGGCCGTATGACGCCGACTGCCTGGTGTTCTATCGGGCTGACTATCTCGACGATCCGCACGGGCCCGACGGCGAGAAGTCGCCGGAAGGTAAGTATCGCGACTGGCGCCCGTCGATCCATATGCCGCGCGCGGCATCGCGCATCACGCTCGAGATCACTGACGTACGCGTCGAGCGCCTGCAGGACATCAGCGAGGTCGACGCGATCGACGAGGGTGTCCTGACGCTCGACGAAGGATGGGCGCGCCAACAGTTCCCGGACTATTTCGCTACGCGAGACGCAACGCTGCCCGGCGAGAAACCGCCGCGCGGGCCATCGCCGCGCGTTCGCTTCTCGAAGCTTTGGAACAGCCTCAACGCCTCACGGGGCCACGGCTGGGATACGAACCCGTGGGTGTGGGCCGTTCAGTTCAGGGGGATCCATGGACCTGAAAAGCGGTAAGCGCGTTAGTGCAAAGGAAGCGGCCGCGATTCTCGGCGTGCCATATCAAAACATCAGTCGTATCGATCGCGCCTGCACGGTCATACAGCGCTTTCGACTCGGCCACAAAACCTACGTCTACGACGTCGACTCGCTTTACAGATACCTCGCATCATGCCAATCGAAACCATCACAAAAAATGGGCGTCGGCGCTTTCGCTGGACGTTCGAGCGCGTTATCGAGGGTGCACGCATCCGAAAAACCAAGCTCATCCCTGCAGGACTTTCTGCGCGCGAAGCTGACGAGCTAGGTCGGAAGTGGGACGCAGAAATGTACGCAATCGCGACCGGCGCGCGCCGTCCAGTCGTCACGATTGGGGAGTGCGTCCGGATTCACGTGAGCGACAGAAGCGCGGGCTGGAAGGACAAGAAGACGCGGATCCAGATCCTGACCAAGTACGCGCTCGAGTACGAGGATCAGGACGCCCTTGACCTGTACGACTGGTCGATCAAATTCGCGGGATTCATGCGCGCGAACGTTGATCGCCAGGGGCATCCCAAGAAGCCAATGTCAGACGGCACAATTCACAACACACTCGGCTATATCCGTGCCGCGATCAAGTACGCGCACAAGATCGGGAAGCTGGAATACGACCAAACGGCGAAGATGGTCATTCCGAAACCGAGCGAAGAGCGCCACGTCTACAAGGGACGCCGGGAGATGCTTCAAATCGCGAGGCAGTGCACAAACCGACAGGCCCGAGCCGCGATCCGCACGGCCTTTTATTCCGGCATGCGCATGAGCGAGATCTTGCGCGCCATCCCAACCAAGGATGGATTCTCGCTCGGGCGCACGAAGAACGGACGTCCACGGCTCGTTCCGATCCATCCCCGAATCGCCGTGATCGCGCGCCGTATGACGTTCACCATCCCACCGTGGAAATTGAAGGATGAATGGAACAAGGCGCGCACCAAAGCCGGCCACCCTGACGTCCGCTTTCATGATTTGCGACACAGTGCCGCTTCGGAGATGATCAATGCCGGGATTGACCTCTATACGGTGGGAGGCGTGCTCGGGCATAAAACGACGACGTCGACCAAACGATACGCGCACCTGGTGACGGACAAGCTCGCGGAAGCGGTCAAGAAGATCGGCCGCTCATAGCCCCGCGTGCAGAAAATGGGCAGAAAAACCCACACCCTTGAGGCAAGGGTGCCCACTTCCGAGCACCCTTGATTCCTCTCAAACCCTTGTGGCGGAAGGCAGATGGAGTCGAACCATCCCAGGAGTGTCTGACACCCCTAACCGGATTTGAAGTCCGGCCGTACCACCGGATACGAATGCCTTCCTTGGGGAAAAAACCAGATACCTACGCCGTCGTATCGAGCCAGCCGCTATCAGGGCGCAGGAAGTGAAGATCGCGGTGGAAGCGAGTATACCCAACCCGATCGAAGAATTCGAGGATCTGGATCGCGCGCTTGCGGCCGAGCCCCGTTGCATCGCGGAACGTCGCGGCATCCACGCCGCCCGCGCGCGCCTGCGCGAGCTGCGCGACGAGCACGGCCAGTTCGCGCGCCACGTCCGCGTGATAGAACAGGTCGCGCACGACCTGATGCACGTCGCCGCGCCGCGCGAGCTTGCGCAGCAGCGCGCGCACCGCCTCCTCGGCCGCGCCGGTCGTGCCGGCGAGATCGCGCACCCACGGCGGATCGAAACGTCCCGCGCGCACGAGCGGCAACAGCGTCTGCGCGAGCGCCTCCTCGCGTGCATCCAGACTCACCGCGTGCGACGGCAGATGCAGCCACGGGCCGCTTCGCGCCGCTTCGCCGCCGTCGACCAGCGCGTCGACGAGCGCACGCCACAGCACGTCGTCGACGAGCGGCGCCGCCATCCGGCGCAAACGCGCCGCATCGAGCCCCTGCTCGTCCGGCACGCGCTCGTGATACGCACGCAGCGTGTCGAGCGTTTTCGCCTGCAGCGCGCGCCAGTGCTCGCGCGCGATCACGCAGCCGTCGTTCGCCGCGGGGCCGTGCTGGCCGATCGCCAGCGCGTCGTCGGGCAACGTCAGCGCGTCCGGCGCGAAACCTGTCAGGTGCGTGAGCGTCGCGCGCGAAAGGCCGAGCGGCGCCTGTGCGAGCAGCGCGTCGAGCCGCCCCTCGTCGAGCCACGCCGCGAGCGCGTCGAGCCACGCGCGGCGCGCGGGCGTGCGGCGCTTGCGCGCGGGGCCGAACGGATCGAGCACGCGGCCGCCGCCGACGGTGCGCGTCGCCTGCGGATTGCGCACGATGAAGCGGTCGCCCGGCAGCGCGAACACCGGCTCGTCGAACACCAGTTGCACGCGCATCCGCTGGCCCGCCGCGAGCGAATCGCCGTCGAGCAGCGCGACGTGCGCGACGCGATGCAGCGTACCGAGATGGACGTGCAGCGGCGCCCAGTGCGTGAGCGTCAACCCCGCATCCGCGAGCAGCGTCAGCTCGACGTCGATGCGCGGCGACGTCGCGACGAGCCGCGCATCGGCGACCGTGTCACCACGCTCGACGTCGGCCTTGTCGACGCCGGCGAGATTCAGCGCGCATCGCTCGCCCGCATGTCCGACGTCGACCGGCCGGTTCTGCGCATGAATGCTGCGCACGCGCGCCGCGCGGCCGGTGCGCACGATCGCGAGCGTCTCGCCGGTGTTCGCGTGGCCGGCGAACGCGGTGCCGGTCACGACCGTGCCCTGCCCCGCCAGCGTGAACACGCGGTCGACCGCGAGCCGGAACAGCCCGTCGTCGCGCCGCGCGCGCCACGCGATCGCCGCATCGGCCAGATGACGCTTGAGCGCCGCGACGCCGGCATCGGCCGCGTCGGTCGCGCAGGTTTCGAAGACCGGCGCCTCGGCCAGCGTCGAATCGTGCAGCCATGCCGCGATCTCGTCGCGCACCTGCGCACGCCGCGCGTCGTCGACGCGATCGCCCTTCGTCAGCGCGATCGCGCCGTGGGTGATGCCGAGCAGCTGCAGGATCGCGAAATGCTCGCGCGTCTGCGGCATCACGCCGTCGTCGGCGGCGATCACGAGCAGCGCGAAGTCGATCCCGCACGCGCCGGCCGCCATCGTATGGATCAGTTTTTCGTGTCCGGGCACGTCGATCAGGCCGAGCACGTCGCCGTTGTCGAGCGGCGCATACGCATACCCGAGCTCGATCGAGATGCCGCGCGCCTTCTCCTCCTTCAGGCGATCGGTGTCGACGCCGGTCAGCGCGCGCACCAGCGTCGTCTTGCCGTGATCGATGTGCCCCGCGGTGCCGACGATCATGCCGACGGCTCCGCGATGCGCGCGCATTGCGCGACGAACGCCGCCTCGTCGGCGGCTTCGAGGCAGCGCAGGTCGAGCCGCAGCGTGCCGTCGGCGATGCGCCCGAGCACCGGGCGCGGCCATCCGCGCAGCCGCTTCTCGAGCTGCGCGAGCGCGCGGCCGCCGCGCTTGCCGTCCGGCGTGCGCACGACGAGCCCCGCGCTCGGCAACTGGTCGACCGGCAGCGCGCCGCTGCCGATCTGGCTGAACATCGCCTCGACGCCGACCGCGTAGCCGCTGCCGAGCGCCGCCTGCAGCGCCGGCTGCACGCGCTCGGCCGCTGCGGCGATCTCCGCTTGCGGGCGCGTCAGCAGGCGCAGCGTGGTCAGCCGTTCGCGCAGGAATTCCGGCGCCTGGTACAGGCGCAGCACGGGCTCGAGCGCGGCGAGCGTCAGCTTGCCGACGCGCAGCGCGCGCTTGAGCGGATGCTTCTTGATCTTGCCGATCAGCGCGCGGTCGCCGACGATCAGGCCGGCCTGCGGCCCGCCGAGCAGCTTGTCGCCGCTGAACGTGACAACGTTTGCGCCGCCGGCCACGGTTTCGCGCACCGTGGTCTCGCGCGGCAGCCCCCATTGCGTGAGATCGACGAGCGTGCCGCTGCCGAGATCGACGGCGACCGGCAGCCCGTGCTCGCGCGCGAGCGGCGCGAGTTCGGGCAGCGTCACTTCCTTCGTGAAACCGGTGATCGCGTAGTTGCTGCAATGCACCTTCATCAGCAGCGCGGTGCGCGGGCCGATCGCCTCCGCGTAGTCGTGCAGATGCGTGCGATTGGTCGTGCCGACTTCGCGCAGCCGCGCGCCCGCGCGGTTCATGATGTCGGGAATGCGGAACGCGCCGCCGATCTCGACCAGCTCGCCGCGCGACACGATCACCTCGCGCTTCGGCGCGAGCGCCGACAGCGTCAGCAGCACCGCGGCCGCGTTGTTGTTGACGACGGTCGCCGCCTCGGCGCCGGTCAGTTCGCACAGCAGATCGTCGATCAGGTCGTCGCGGTCGCCGCGGCGGCCCGTCGCGAGATCGAATTCGAGATTCAGCGGCTGCGTGAGCGCGGCGACCACCGCGCGCACTGCTTCGTCGGGCAGCAGCGCGCGGCCGAGATTGGTGTGCAGCACCGTGCCCGTCAGGTTGAACACCGGGCGCACCGCGCCGGCGCTTTGCGCGGCCAGCGTCCGCGCGACGGCCGCGGCGATGCGCGTTTCGTCGAGCGGCTCGGCCGCCGCCGGATCATGCTGCGCGGCGGTACGCCAGCGCTCGAGCTCCGCGCGCACCGCCTGCAGCACGCGCGTGCGGCCGTATTCGTCCAGCACCGGCTGGAGCGGCGCCGACGACAGCACGCGCTCGACGGACGGCACGCGCGCCAGCAGCGCGTTCAGCTCGTTGAGGCCTGGTTCAGTCACGTGGGGAGAGCTCCATGCAAAACCTTCAACCTTCGCGCGGCGCTTCAGGCCACAGCAGCGGGTTCGGCGAACTGCGCTGGTAGCCGGCCTCGTTCATCAGCAGGTCGAGCGTGAGGCTCGCGAGATCGTCCGCGAGTGGCTCGAAGTCGTAGTCCTTGTTCTGGTAGCCGATCTTGCGGTACGTCTTGCATTCGTCGCACGATTCGGCCTTGACGGCTTCGCTGCCGCCCTCGATGCCGTGATACGCGATGCCTTTGGTCGAATCGCAGTGCGTGCACTTGGTGCGCACCATGTGCCATTCGGTCGTGCACAGCCCGCATTGCAGGAACCGGTAGCCTTCGTACTGGCCGCCGACGCGCACCACGCTCGCAACCGGGTGCGTGCCGCACACCGGGCACAGCCCCGGCTGGTCGAGGAACGGCACGTCGGCCGGCTGCGTGCGGCTCGCGAGGTCGGTCCAGACCACCTGCAGCGCGGCCATCAGGAAGGGCGCGGTGGCCGGGTCGACTTCGGCGAAGCGCAGCGCGAGGATCGCGTCGGCCTGCGCGTCGAGCTCGGCCGGCGCCATCAGGCGGAGCCGGTCGAGCAGCTTCGCGAGCGGCGGATTGACGAGCCCGGCGCCTTCGACGCGGTCGAGCAGTTCATACAGCACGGCCCGCCATTGCGGATCGCGCTCGCCGCCGAGCGCCGGCACGAGCGGCATCGAATGCTGCTGCGCGCGCGCGATCGCGTCCTGCGACGGCATCTGCGCGGCGAAGTCCTGCAGCACCGCATGCTGCGCGTCCGCGACCACCGCCATCAGCCGCAGGTAGCCGCTGATCGGGTTCAGGTCGGCGAGCTGGCGCAGGCGCGCGGCGCGCGCGGAGAAAACCGTTGCGCGTTCCGGCAGGCGGAAGCGCGGAATCGCCGAATGATCGAGCGCCGAGATTTCATTCGGTTCGAGAATGCGTTGTGTCACGAGAGTGTTGTCCAAAAAAACAAGCGCCGACGTATCGGCGCTTCGGCGGTTCCGACGACGGACGGGGCGGCGCGCCACCCCGTCCCGGCGCGCTACTTCACGCTTTCACGGAACCACTTCGGGTGGTGCTTGCGCGCCCAGCCGAGGGTGACCGTGCCGCGCACTATCGCCCCGATCGAGCCCTTGACCCATAGCGCCGCATAGATATGCGTGACGATGCCGACGATCAGCACGAACGCCGCGACGGCATGAACTACCGCCGCGAGCCGGATCACCCCGATCGGGAAGTAGAACGAGAAATACCGCCGCCAGATGACGATGCCGGACAGCAGCAACAGCGCCAGACACGCCACCAACACGAAGAATAGCAGCTTCTGTCCGGCGTTATAGCGGCCGATCTCCGGCAGCTTGTCCTCGCGGTTCGCGAGCACGTCGTCGATCTGGCGCAGCCACTGCACGTCGTCCCGGTCGAGGACGTTGTGATGCCAGTAGCGCACCACCATCACCGCGAACGACACGAACATCACGAGGCCGACGAACGGGTGCAGGATCCGCGTCCACTGGCCGCCGCCGAACAGCGCGGTCAGCCAGAACATCGACGGATGGAACAGCGCCAGCCCGGACAGCGCGAGCAGCACGAACGTGAGCGCGGTGATCCAGTGGTTGGTCCGCTCGTTCGCCGTGTAGCGCACGATCAGGTTGGGGTCGTCATGCTTCATTTCACGTCCTCCTTGATGCGTCGCGCCTCGTCGCGGGCGGCGGCTTCCTCTTCGTCGGTCACCTCGTTCGGGCCGACCCGGATGTAGTGGAAGAAGCCCGCGAGCGCCGTCAGCGCGATGCCCGCGACCGCCAGCGGCTTCGCGAAGCCCTTCCACAGTTTCACCATCGGGCTGATCGACGGGTTGTCCGGCAGGCCGTGATACAGCGACGGCTTGTCGGCGTGGTGCAGCACGTACATCACGTGCGTGCCGCCGACGCCCTGCGGATCGTACAGCCCCGCGTGCTCGAAGCCGCGCTCCTTCAGGTCCTCGATCCGCTCGGCCGCGTGCTGCTTCATGTCCTCCTTGGTGCCGAACACGATCGCGCCCGTCGGGCAGGTCTTCACGCAGGCCGGCTCCTGGCCGACCGCGACGCGGTCGGAGCAGAGCGTGCACTTGTACGCGCGATGGTCCTTCTTCGAGATCCGCGGGATGTTGAACGGGCAGCCGGTCACGCAATAGCCGCAGCCGATGCAGTTCTCCTCGTGGAAATCGACGATCCCGTTGTTGTACTGCACGATCGCGCCCGGCGACGGGCACGCCTTCAGGCAGCCCGGGTCCTCGCAGTGCATGCAGCCGTCCTTGCGGATCAGCCATTCGAGGTTGCCGTCCGGGTTCTCGTATTCGGCGAACCGCATCACCGTCCACGAGTGCTCCGACAGGTCGGCCGGGTTGTCGTACACGCCGACGTTGGTGCCGACTTCGTCGCGCAGGTCGTTCCACTCCATGCAGGCCGTCTGGCACGCCTTGCAGCCGATGCACTTCGACACGTCGATCAGTTTCGCGACGCTCCCGGTCACCGGCTCGCGCGCCGTGGGCGGCGGCGTGGTGGTGGCCGAGACGCGCTTGATATCCAGCGATTGCAATGCCATCTCTTTCCCCTTAAGCCTTTTCGACCTTCACCAGGAACGACTTGAATTCCGGTGTGTACGAGTTGCCGTCGCCCACGGACGGAGTCAGGGTATTGGCGAGATAGCCGGGCTTCGTCAAGCCCTTGAAGCCCCAGTGCAACGGGATGCCGACCGTCTGGACCTTCTTGCCGTCGACCGTCAGCGGCTTGATCCGCTTCGTGACGAGCGCCACCGCGACGATGTGGCCGCGCTTGGACGACACCTTCACGCGATCGCCATGCACAACGCCGACTTCCTTCGCGAGGTCTTCGCCGATCTCGACGAATTGCTCGGGCTGGATGATCGAGTTCAGCCGCGCATGCTTGGTCCAGTAGTGGAAATGCTCGGTCAGGCGATAGGTCGTCGCGACGTGCGGGAATTCCGCGACCTTGCCGAACGACGCGCGGTCATCCGGGAACACGCGGGCGGCCGGGTTGTTCAGCGCCTGCGGGTTGTTCGGATGGAACGGGTTCGCGGCGAGCGGCGTCTCGAACGGCTCGTAGTGCTCGGGGAACGGGCCTTCGTTCATCCCGGCGCGCGCGAAGAAGCGTGCGACGCCTTCCGGGTTCATGATGAACGGGCCCATGCCGGTCTCGGGCGACTCGTCGGCCTTGTAGTCGGGAATGTCCGGGCCCGACCACGCGCTGCCGTTCCAGCCGATCAGTTTCCGGGTCGGGTCGAACGGCTTGCCGTTGACGTCGCACGACGCGCGGTTGTACAGGATCCGCCGGTTCGCGGGCCATGCCCACGCCCAGCCGAGCGTCTGGCCGATGCCGGTCGGATCAGAGTTGTCGCGCCGTCCCATCTGGTTGCCGGCCTGCGTCCACGACCCGCAGAAGATCCAGCAGCCGCTCGCCGTCGTGCCGTCGTCCTTCAGCTGCGCGAACGCGGCGAGCTGCTCGCCCTTCTTCACGAGCGTCCTGGTCGGATCCTTCGGATCGGGCAGGTCGGCCAGCGCCTTCCCGTTGAACTCCTTCGCGAGCTCTTCGGGCGTCGGGCTTTCCGGGTTCGCGTACGGCCAGGTCAGGTTGACGATCGGGTCGGGGAACTTGCCGCCGTCCTTCTCGTACGCATCGCGCATGCGCTGGAACAGCCCCGACATGATCTCGAGATCGCTGCGCGCCTCGCCCGGCGGCTCCGCGCCCTTCCAGTGCCATTGCAGCACGCGGCTCGAACTGACGAGCGAGCCGTCTTCCTCCGCGAAGCACGTGGTGGGCAAACGGAACACCTCGGTCTGGATCTTCGACGAATCGACGTCGTTGTAATCGCCGTGGTTCTTCCAGAACTCCGACGTCTCGGTCGCGAGCGGATCCATGATCACGAGCCATTTCAGCTTCGCGAGGCCTGCTGCCGTCTTCACCTTCGAGGGCGCCGCCGCGAGCGGGTTGAAGCCCTGGCAGATGTAGCCGTTCATCTTGCCGGCATTCATCAGCTCGATCGTCTGCAGCAGGTCGTACTGCTTGTCGAGCTTCGGCAGGTAGTCGTAGCCCCAGTTGTTCTCCGCGGTCGCCGCATCGCCCCACCACGACTTCATGAAGCTGACGTGGAAGGCCTTGTAGTTCTTCCAGTAGCTGAGCTGGTTCGGCCGCAGCGGCAGCTGCGTGCGCTTCTTGATGTAGCCCTCGAAGTCCTGCTCGGACTGCATCGGCAGCGTCATGTAGCCCGGCAGCAGGTTCGACATCAGGCCGAGGTCGGTCAGCCCCTGGATGTTCGAGTGGCCGCGCAGCGCGTTCATCCCGCCGCCGGCGATGCCGATGTTGCCGAGCAGCAGCTGCACCATCGCGCCGGTGCGGATCATCTGCGCGCCGATCGAGTGGTGCGTCCAGCCGAGCGCGTACAGGATCGTGCCGGCGCGGCCGGGCACGGCCGTCGTCGCGAGCATCTCGCAGACCTTCAGGAACTTGTCCTTCGGCGTGCCGCACACCTGCTGGACCATCTCGGGCGTATAGCGCGCGTAGTGCTGCTTCAGCAGGTTGTAGACGCAGCGCGGGTGCGCGAGCGTCGGGTCGACCTTCACGAAGCCGTCGTCGCCGCGCTCGTAGTCCCAGCTCGACTTGTCCGGGTACGCGTGCTTCTGCTCGTCGTAGCCGGAATAGATGCCGTCGTTGAACGCGAAATCCTCGCGCACGATGAACGAGAAGTCCGTGTAGTTCTTCACGTACTCGTGCTGGATCTTGTCGTTCGTCAGCAGGTAATTGATGATGCCGCCCAGGAAGGCGATGTCGGTGCCGGTGCGAATCGGCGCGTAATAGTCCGCCACCGAGGCGGTGCGCGTAAAGCGCGGGTCGACGACGATCAGCCGCGCCTTGCGGTGCGCCTTCGCCTCCGTCACCCACTTGAATCCGCACGGATGGGCCTCGGCTGCATTGCCGCCCATCACGAGAATCACGTCCGCGTTCTTGATGTCGACCCAATGGTTCGTCATCGCTCCACGGCCAAACGTCGGGGCAAGACCTGCCACCGTCGGGCCATGTCAGACACGCGCCTGATTGTCGAACGCGAGCATCCCCGTGCTGCGGATGACCTTGTGCGTCAGGTAGCCGACCTCGTTGCTGCCCGCCGACGCGGCCAGCATGCCGGTCGTGAGCCAGCGGTTGACCTTCGCGCCGTCGTCGGCCGTCTCGACGAAGTTCGCGTCGCGGTCGGCCTTCATCAGCTTCGCGATCCGGTCGAGCGCGTCGTTCCACGAGATGCGCTCCCACTTGTCCGAGCCCGGTGCGCGGTATTCCGGATGCATCAGGCGGCTCGGGCTGTGGATGAAGTCGATCAGGCTCGCGCCCTTCGGGCACAGCGTGCCGCGGTTGACCGGGTGGTCGGGATCGCCTTCGATGTGGATGATGCTGGACTGCGCATTCTTCGCGCCGTCGCCCAGGCTGTACATCAGGATGCCGCAGCCGACGGAGCAGTATGGACAGGTGTTGCGCGTTTCGACGGTTCGCGCCAGCTTGTACTGACGGACCTCCGCGAGCGCTTCGGTCGGCGAGAAACCCATGAGGGCAAGACTCGATCCGGCGAGCGACGTGGCGGTCACTTTCAGGAACTGGCGCCGGGACATTTGTAGCATGATGGTCTCGGCAATATCGTTGGGGACAAACTGAAAGGAATTATAGACAGTTCGCGCAACTATGGCCGTTTCCTCGGATCAATACGAAATTGTCCTATTAAAAAACGCGAGCGCCTCGAACTTGTCCCGCTTCCAACCCTCACCAGCACACTGCGTTGCGACCGACTACGCATGAAACGACAGATCACCTCCGACGCAACCCGCCTCGCCCGGCAACAGGCCAACTGGGCGCTGAACGCCTTCAAGCGCTTCTCGTCCGACCGCTGCACGACGATGGCCGCGGGCATCGCGTTCTACTCCGCGTTCTCGCTCGCGCCGATGCTCGTGATGGTGATCGCGGTGGCCGGCTGGTTCTACGGCGACGACGCCGCGCGCGGCCTGGTGTTCCAGCAGGCGCACCAGCTGATCGGCAACGATGCGGCGGCGAGCGTGCAGACCATCGTCCAGAACGCGCACCGCAGCGGCAACCGCGGCGGTCTCGCGGCGCTGATCTCGTTCGGCGCGCTGGTGCTCGGCGCGTCGGCCACGTTCTCGTCGCTCAGTTCCGCGCTGAGCGTGATCTGGCCGGCGACCGAGAGCCGCTGGTCGAGCGTCCTCGGCCTCGTGCGGGTACGGCTGATCTCGTTCGGGCTCGTACTCGGCGTCGCGTTCCTGCTGATCGTGTCGCTCGTGCTCGACACCGCGATCACGTTCGTCGGCACCTGGCTGTGGGGCGATTCGCCTTATATCGCGATCACCGACCTGCTGCAGTTCCTCGTCGGCATCGCGGTCCTCGCGGGCGCGTTCGCCACGCTGATGAAGTTCCTGCCGGATGCGCGCGTCGCGTGGCGCGACGCCGCGATCGGCGGCACCGTGTCCGCGATCCTCTTTTCCGGCGGCAAGAAGCTGTTCGCGCTGTATCTCGCGCATGCCGGCACCGCGAGCGCGTTCGGCGCGGCCGGGTCGTTCGCGGTGCTGCTGATGTGGCTGTACTTCTCCGCCGCCGTGCTGCTGCTCGGCGCGGAGTTCGCGGCGGCCCGCGGCGCGGTGCGCGAGCGGCGGGCCGAAACGCAGGCCGGAGCGCCGCCGGGCGACCGGTCGCGCTGACGCCGGCGCATATAGCACAACTCGGCCATCCAAGTCTCTTCGTGTCGTCACGCAGTCGCGTGAGGAGCGGACTGCATCCATCGCGCGCGCAAGCGCGGCCGCAAACGTTTGCCAACCCCACTTTCCTCGCATCATTGCGCGAAATCCGCTCGTTCCCCATGCACCACGATGGAACACGCAACAATCGCATCGCAGCAAATGTCAACTATTTCAAAAATCGGAATGACCGGCAATGTCCTTGATCTATATGGTTTTTTCCTCGCTGTGATGTTTTGGAGACACTTTATTTTTTGAGCTTTCTCGCGCGGATGGCACTGAGCTATTCTGCATCCCGCAACAAATAACGACTCACTCGCGTGGAGAAACTCAACGATGAAGAAACTCGCTCTGTCTACCCTCTCGCTCGCACTGCTGGGTACCGCTGGTGCTGCGCACGCTCAGTCCAACGTGACGCTGTACGGCGTGATCGATACGTCGATCGCATGGGTTCACGGCAATGACGGCAAGGCCAACAACTCGTGGCAAATGATGTCGGGCAACGAGAGCGGCAGCCGCTGGGGCCTCAAGGGCACCGAAGATCTGGGCGGCGGCCTGAAGGCGATTTTCCAATTGGAAAGCGGCTTCAATCCTGGTACTGGCGCCCTGGGCCAAAACAAGGGCATCTTCGGTCGTCAAGCTTACGTTGGCCTGCAAAGCGAGCGATACGGCACGGTGACGCTGGGCCGTCAATACGACCCGGTCACCGACCTGGTTCAAGGCCTGACCGGCGACAACATCGCATTCCAATACGCAACGCCTGGTGACGTCGACAACAACGACAACAGCGCTCGTTTCAACAACGCGGTCAAGTACACGTCGCCGGTCTTCGGCGGGTTCCAGTTCGAAGGCATGTACTCGCTGAGCGGCGTCGCCGGCAAGCCGGGCTCGGGCCAGACGTGGTCGGCCGCGCTCGCGTATAACAACGGCCCGCTGGGTGTTGCCGCAGGCTACCTGCACATGACGAACGGTGCGTCGCGCACCGCAGGGTGGACGAGCCCGACGGCCGACGCAGGCGCAACCTTCAACGGCCCGATCAATTCCGGCTATGCAACGGCAAGTTCGATCGGCATCGCACAGGTCGCAGGCCAGTACACGTTTGGCCCGTTTGCATTCGGCCTCGGCTACAGCAACGCGCAGTACTATCGTGACGGCGCGTCGGCGTTCCTGTCGAACGAGAAGTACAACACGGGTCGCGGTTGGGTAACGTACCAGGCTACGCCTGCTGCCACGCTCGGCCTCGGCTACGCTTACACGAAGGCGAGCGGTGATACGGACGCGAAGTACCACCAAGTCTCGGCCAGCGCAAGCTATGCGCTGTCGAAGCGCACGGACGTCTACCTGATCGGCGCTTACCAGCACGCAAGCGGGTCGCAACGCACCGTGACGGTCAACCCCGATGGTTCCGTGACCCTTGGCACGCAATCCGCTCAGGCTTCGATCTCTTCGTCGGGCATCGCCGGCACGAGTTCGCAGGAAATCGTCGCACTGGGCATCCGCCACAAGTTCTAAAAACAACATTCCCGGCACGCGGCGTCTCCGGACGCCGTGCCGCCGGCCTGCAAAGCCAGTCATCGGTTTCGGCCATGGCTGGCTTTTTTCTTGCCTGCTTCCCGCCGCGTGCCGTCGCAGAACGGCCGATACACGCCGCATTTCACGGGCTCACGCCCGACCGCAATCCCCCCACCAAACTGCAGCCGGCAGGCCGGACCGCTAACCAACGCGAACGGCCTCGAACCAACCGGGATATTTGCCGCCGCGATATTCCACTATACTGGATCACAAATTCATCATGATGGAGTCGCCCGTGTCCACTGACGCCCCTGCCGACAGCGACGTCAACGAGCGCATCGCCCGCCGCGTGCGCGCATTGCGGGCGACGCGCGGCCACACGCTCGATGCGCTGGCCACCCGCAGCGGCGTCAGCCGGTCGATGATCTCGCTGATCGAGCGCGGTGCGGCCAGCCCGACGGCGGTCGTGCTCGACAAGCTCGCCGCCGGGCTCGGCGTATCGCTCGCCAGCCTGTTCGACGGCGCCCCCGACGACGCGCCCGCGCAGCCGCTCGTGCGCCGCGCGCAGCAAGCGCAGTGGCGCGACCCGGCCTCCGGCTACGTGCGGCGCAATCTCTCCCCGCCCGGCTGGCCTTCGCCGATCCAGCTCGTCGAGGTGACGTTCCCGGCCGGCGCGCGCGTCGCGTACGAAGCGGCGGGACGCGAGAGCGCCGTGCATCAGCAGGTCTGGGTCATCCGCGGGCGCGTCGACGTCACGCTCGGCGATCAGGTCCACGCGCTTCGCGACGGCGACTGCCTGGCGATGCGGCTCGATCAGCCGCTGGTCTTCAGCAATCCGACGTCCCGTCCCGCGCACTACGTCGTGGTCCTTTGCGAAGGACACGCCGCCACGTTCATCCGCTCGAACAACACTTCCTCCAGTCAACAGGAACGCTAATGTCCCCCACCGAACATCACGACGACGTGCGCTTCGTCGATTGCAGCGAAGCCGAGCATGCGGCGGCCATCCTCGACATCCTGAACGAGGCCATCGTCAATTCCACGGCCCTGTACGACTACGCGCCGCGCCCCCCGCAGGCGATGGCGACTTGGTTCGCGACGAAGCGCGCAGGCGGCTTTCCGGTCGTCGGCGCAGTCGATGCGTCGGGCCGCCTGCTGGGCTTCGCGAGCTGGGGCACGTTCCGTGCATTCCCCGCGTACAAGTACACGGTGGAGCACAGCGTGTACGTGCATCACGAACAGCGTGGCCGCGGGCTCGGCGAGCGCCTGTTGCGCGAGCTGGTCCGCCGCGCGCGCGACGCGCAGGTCCATGTTCTGGTGGGCTGCATCGATGCGAGCAACGCCGGCAGCATCCGCCTGCACACGCGGCTCGGGTTCACGCATGCGGGCACGCTCGCGCAGGTCGGCTTCAAGTTCGGCCGCTGGCTGGATGCGGCGTTTTACCAGCTCACGCTGGACACGCCCGATCAACCGCAGGACGGCTGATCGAATGGCGGCGCGGCAGCAGCGCGTGCGGCGACGCATCGTGCCCGCCGTCGTTCGTCACGTCGCCCAACCCGCTTCCCGTTGCGCGCCGCAATAAAAAATCCCCATGCGCTTTCGCGCACGGGGATCGTGGGACACTCGACGGCCACCTGCACGCAGCAGGCAACCGTTGCGCCGCAGTTAAGCAGCCGCGTCCTTCAGCTTCTTCAGCGCACGCGCCTTCACGCGCACGCTGGCCGGCTTGGCCGGGAACCAGCGCTCTTCGCCCGTGAACGGATCCTTGCCGAAGCGCTTCTTCTTCGCCGGCACGGCTTGCGCCGTGATCTTCAGCAGACCCGGCAGCGTGAACTCGCCTGCGCCCTTCTTGTGGACCGAGCCCAGCACGACGTTCTCGAGTGCGGCCAGCACTGCCTTGACAGCCTTCACTTCGACAGCTGCGCGCTCAGCGATGTGCACTGCGAGCGATGCCTTCGTGAACTTGTCCTTCAGCGGCGTCGGAGCGGCGGGCGCCTTCGCGACGGCCTTCTTGGCCACTACTTTCTTCGCGGGCGCTGCTTTTTTGGCAGCCACTTTCTTGGCCGGTGCGGCAGCCTTCTTGGCCACCTTTTTTGCGGAAGTCGCCATGTTTCTCCTACCAGGTGTGGTCGTTGGATACACGAAACGCACGATGTGCGCGCTTCAAGGCCGGATTCTACAAGCGCGTCGACGCTTCGTGGAGTACTTTTGTGCGTTTTCCGCGGGTTTTCTGCAGGTTTTGTTGCTTGCTGCTGACTGCGACGCCGCCCGGCACGCAAGAAAACGCCTGCACGTATGCATCGAAACGTGAATTACGTTCGATATTTGTGCGCCTATAGTGGCGCGACCCATGCCAGGACGCCTTCATGCGCGAAGTCAGATACGTCAAAGGACTCGACGGCCTGCGAGCCATCGCGGTCATTCTCGTCTTCCTGTCCCACAAGGGCCACGTCCTCACGATCGACGTGGGGAAGCTTGGCGTGTGGACGTTTTTCTACATCAGCGGCTTCCTGATCGTGGGCGAGCTGCACCGCAGCCGCCACGCGGTCGAGCGCGGCACGTTGTCGCGCCGCCACGCGTTCAGCCTGTTCCTCGCCAAGCGCGCGCTGCGGATCTTCCCCGTGTATTACCTGCTGCTCGCGTCGCTCGCGATCGCGCATGCGCTGTTCTACCAGCGCGGCGTCGACCTCGGCCTCGCGTGGCATGCGCTCTTTCTGTCGAACCTGTGGATCGGCGTCGTCAAGAACGGCTGGCCCGGCACCACATCGCATTTCTGGAGCCTCGCCATCGAGCAGCAGTTCTACCTGATCGCGCCGCTCGCGCTGCTCGCGACGCGGACGTCGCGGCACATCGCGCTCGGCATCGCGGCGGTCGTGCTCTGTGCGGCCGTGCACCTCGGCCTCTATCTCGTCGATGCGTCGCCGGTGCTGATCTACGCGTTTTCCCCGTGGAATTTCGCGCTGATCGCGCTCGGCGGCATCGGCGCGATGGCGCTCGCCGAGCACGGCCCCGCTGTGGCGCGCCGCGCGCCGCCCGGCTGGCTCGCGGCGGCGAGCGTCGTGACGTTCCTCGTGCTGCCCGCATGCGTCGCGCTGCCGGGCGCCGCTTCGGCGCTCGTGGATTTCGGGCTCTCCGCATCGCTCGGCGCGCTGCTGCTGTGGATCGTCCGCGAGCCCGACCATCCCGCCGTCGCGCTGCTGGAGTGGCCGCCGCTCGTCTACCTCGGCACGATCAGCTATGGCTTCTACCTGTTCCACAACCTGATCCCCGCGCGCTTCGGGGCGAGGCCGGCGCTCTACCAGCACACGCGGCTGCCGCCGTTCGCGCTGGACGTGCTGCCCCAAATGCTGCAATTCGGGCTCGCCGTGCTGCTCGCGCATCTTTCCTGGCGCTATCTCGAAAAGCGGCTGCTGGATCGCAAGAAGCCGATTGCCGAACGGCTGATGCGCCATTTCGCGGCGCCGCAGCGCTCGTCCGCGCGCTGACGGCAGCGCCCACCCGCCGGCCGGCTTGCAACGAGCCGGCGATGCACTACGCTTTCAGCAGCAGGTCGGCCGCCGATACGCGGTGAACGAGGACGTCGCCATGCTTACGCGTGAAAGCCATTGTGCGTGTTTCCGCCGTGTCGCGCCGGCCTTGCTCTGCCTCGTGCTCGCACTCGCGCCGCCCATCGCGCGGGCGCAGGCGCGGATGGAAGTGATCCCGTTCGAGTCGCTGACGATGACCGACGACGCGTTTCTCGCGGGCCGCGAGGACGGCAAGCCCGTCACGATCGCCGGCGAACTGCGCCTGCCGCGCGCCGGCAGCGAACGCTTCCCGCTCGTGATCCTGCTGCACGGGTCCGGCGGGATCAGCAGCTACGTAACCGACTGGGAACGCGAACTCCTCGCGATGGGCGTCGCCACCTTCGTGATCGACAGTTTCACGAGCCGCGGCCTCGTCAGCGTGAACGACGATCAGGCACAGCTCGGCCGGCTCGTGCAGATCGAGGATGCGTATCGCGCGCTCGCGGTGCTGGCGAAGCATCCGAGAATCGATCCCGCCCGGGTGATGCTGATGGGTTTCTCCCGCGGCGGCCACAGCACGCTGTATGCGAGCCTCACGCGGTTCCAGCGGATGCACGCCGCGTCCGCGGCCCGCTTCGCCGCGTACGTCGCCTTCTATCCCGGCTGCCCGGTCGCCTATCGCGACGACGAGGACATCGCCCCTCGGCCCGTGCGCGTGTTCGCCGGCACCGGAGACGACTACACGCCGATCGCGCCGTGCCGCGCGTACGTCGAGCGGCTGAAGGCCGCAGGCCGCGACGTCAGCCTGACCGAATACCCCGGCGCCCGGCACGTCTTCGACGGGCGCGCGTTCAATCCGCCGCTGACCTTGCCGAAGGCGCAGACGCTGCGCCACTGCCGGCTCGCGGAAAACGACCTCGGCCAGGTGATCAATACCGACACCAGGCAACCGTTCTCGTATGCCGACGCGTGCGTCGAGCGCGGCACGACCATCGGCTACGACGAAAAGGCCGCGGCCGACGCGAGGAAGGCCGTCGCGGCGTTCGTCGCGGAAACGCTCAAGCCGGCGCGCTAGCGGATTGCGGCCGGCCCGCGCCCATGAAAAACGCCCCGGCGCACAAGGCGAACCGGGGCCAACGGAACAACCACCACCTGAAACGTGACGCGCAGGGCTGCTAAGCGACGGCAGCCAGCGCGGGCAAACAGGTCCGCAGGTACGCCTCGAACTCGCGGCTCACTTCCGGATGCTGGAGCGCCAGCTCGACGGTCGCCTTGAGGTAGCCGATCTTGCTGCCGCAATCGAAACGCGTGCCGTAGTAGCGATACGCGAGCACCTGCTCGTGCGCGAGCAGCGACTGCACCGCATCGGTCAGCTGCAGCTCGCCGCCCGCACCGGGCTTGATCTTGCGCAGGTGATCGAACAGCGTCGGCATGAACACGTAGCGGCCGACCACGCCGAGATTCGATGGCGCATCCTCGGGCGACGGCTTCTCGATGATGCCCGACAGCTTGATGATGTCCTCTTCCCACTCGCGGCCCTCGATGACGCCGTACGAGCGGCTGTCCTCGCGCGCGATGGTTTCGACGCCGATCACCGAGCTGTGATAGTGGTTGAACACGTCGACGAGCTGCTTGAGCACCGGCTGCTCGCCGTGCAGCAGGTCGTCGGCGAGGATCACCGCGAACGGCTCGCCGTGCACCAGCTTCTCCGCGCACAGCACCGCGTGGCCGAGGCCGAGCGCCTCCGGCTGGCGCACGTAGAAGCAGTCGACGTGGCTCGGCTTGATGCTGCGCACCAGGTCGAGCAGCTTCTCCTTGCCGCGCGCCTCGAGCTCCGCCTCGATTTCGTATGACTTGTCGAAGTGATCCTCGATCGCGCGCTTGCTGCGGCCGGTGACGAAGATCATTTCCGTGATGCCGGCATTGATCGCTTCCTCGACCGCATACTGGATCAACGGCTTGTCGACGACCGGCAGCATCTCCTTCGGACTCGCCTTGGTCGCCGGCAGGAACCGTGTGCCGAGACCGGCAACGGGGAACACGGCCTTGGTAACTTTCAACATGATTGCATCCTGATTGCGTTGAGCGCGCCGCGTCGCATCGTTTCGCGACACGGCACAATGAATGTCCGGATGGCGCGGCACGATTCAACGGCACATTGAATTCAGCCCGCCGCCGCTATTTACGACAACGCTTAATCGCGCCGCCGCTTCGATTAATGGATAATCGTCGCCAAACCGGTCGATATTGCCGGTCAGCCGTATCGACCAGCGACAATTTACCGATTTTCCGGATACAAATTTTTACGATTCGAATTCCTCGACATAGGGCGCGCCGCCCCACTCGAAGCGCGGTCGAATCGGCTCGTTCTTCAGCGCTTCGCGGTATGCCGACACCACGGCCATGACCACCAACACCGCCGCGCTCGCGATCCAATGCATGTCCATCTTGCCGCTCCTTGCGTCTATCAACTGGAGCTTCAAGCTATCAGAAAAAAATCGACAAATAATTGGCCGCGCACTGAAACCGATATCGTCCCCATATAAAACCGCAATCCGGAATGCGATTATTCCACGACGAGATTTTTTTATTCATTGCGCGAATTCTTGCGGATTACGATGGTGCGAAACTTCCCCTTCATCCGTCGCAAGGAACCGAATCGCATGCAAGCATTCAGCGGATCGACTTTGAATGCGCCGCCCGCCGCCGATCACAAGGAGCACGTGATCGACGCGATGCGCGGCTTCGCGGCGCTGCTCGTCGCCTATTTCCACTGCCGGCAGGTCGTCTGGGTCGGGATGCAAAGCTTCCATCGCGCTTACGGCCATGCGCTCGACCCGGGCGTGATCGTCGGCTACCTGACGTTTCCGTTCGCGTGGGGCTCGGCCGGCGTGCCGATCTTCTTCGTGATCAGCGGCTACTGCATCCACCGCAACGCGGCGCTCAAGCTCGCCGCCGATCCCGCCTACCGGCTGAACGCGCCGAATTTCTGGGCGCGCCGCTTCGCGCGCATCTATCCGGTGCTGCTCGCCGCGCTGCTGTTCACGCTCGCGCTCGACGCGATCAGCCTGCAGATCGAGCCCGTCAGCCACAAGATCCGCGACGTCGGCCTGAGCGCGTTCCTCGTGAACCTGTTCTCGCTGCAGGGCGTCGCCGGCTACACGTACGGCTCGAACGGCGCGCTGTGGACGCTGTCGCTCGAAGTGCAGTTCTACGCGATCTATCCGCTGCTGTTCGCGATCCGGCGGCGCATCGGCATGCCGGCCGTCGTGGCCGGCATCGCGCTCGTCAACGTCGCGTCGGCCTGGCTGCTCGAACGGCACGACCTGCAGTTCTTCACGTCGTACTGGCTGTCGTGGACGATCGGCGCGTGGATCGCGGACGTGCGTGCGCAGCAGAAGAACGGGGCCGCCGCGCCGTCGCGCGCGTGGTACGCGGCTGCCGCGGTGCTGCTCGCGGCCGGCTGCGCCGCGTTCCGCTACGGCCAGTACGGCGCGTTCCAGCTATGGGCGGCCGGCTTCGCGTGCTTCCTGTACCGCGCGCTCGCCCGGCCGCCGCGCACCACGCCGCCGCTGCGCATGCTCGGCTGGTTCGGCGATTTCAGCTATTCGCTGTACCTGATCCACCTGCCGCTGTTCGTTTGCCTCGGCTCGGTGCTCTATCGTTCCGAACTGCAGTTGTCGATCTGGCCGTCGTTCGCGTTCATGGCGCTCGCGATTCCGGTCGCCTACCTGTTCTACCGGCTGTTCGAACGGCCCGCGATGACGTGGTCGGCAAGCCTCAAGCCGTCGCGCGGCGCGCGGGTCGTCGCGCCGGCGCCCGAACGGGCCGCCTGATCGCCTGACCATTGCCGGTCGCAAGCAGGCCCCCGCGCGGCACGTCGCTGCGCGGGGGCTTTTGCATGGCCGCTGGCGCGCCCGGGCCGAATCGCCGCGGCGGCGCCCTTCGGCACACCCTCACACGAGCAAAGCCCCCGCGCAGCGCATCGCCGCGCGGGGGCCGATTCATCCCGCCGATTCATCCCGCTGCTTGCCGCCGGGGCCGAACGCCGGCCCCCGCGTGCGACGCGCTACCGCTACTTCTTCGCCGCCCGCGCGGTATCCGCGAGGATCTTCTCGACGCGTTCCACGTAGGTCTTCGTACCGAAGCGGCGCAGCGCCGTCACGTAACCGCTCGCGACGAGGCGCTCGCGCAGCGCGCGATCCGACTGCAGCGCGGCCAGCGCGTCGCCCAGCGCGCGGGCGTCGCCCGGCTCGCACAGCAGGCCGTTGTCGTCGTGCTCGATGATCTCGACGACGCCGCCCGCACGCGCCGCGACGACCGGCCGCTTCGCGAGCATCCCTTCGACGATCACGCGCCCGAACGGCTCGGGCGTGATCGACGTGTGCGCGACGACGTCGACCGCCTTCATGCACGCGGCCACGTCGCGCTGGAAGCCGAGGAAGTGCACGCGGTCGTCCATCCCGTGCCGCGCGACGGTTTCGTGCAGTTGCACCGCGTAGTCGTCCTCGCCGAACAGCGGCGCGCCGACCAGCACGACGTGCATGTCCGGATGGCCGGCGGCGGCTTCCAGCAGCAGGTGCTGGCCTTTCCAGCGCGCGAGCCGGCTGAACGAGCCGACCAGCCACGCGTGCTCGGGCAGCCCGAAGCGCGCGCGCAGCGCGGCCTGGCTGACGCCGGCCAGCGCGTCGAACGGCTCGGCGGAGATGCCGTTGAACACGACGTCGACGTGCTGCGGCGTGAAGCCGGTCAGCGCGCGGAATGCCTGCGCGGACGCGTCGGAGTTCGCGATCACCCGCGTCACGCCGAGCCGCGCGCAAACCTTGATCGCGAGCAGCTGCTTGCGGCCGAAATGATCGTCGCTGACGATGTCGCGCAGATGCCAGACCACCGGCTTGCGCGCGAGCCGCCCGGCCAGCGCGGCGACCACCATCGCGCGCTGCGTGTTCGCGTAGATCACCTCGGCGCGGCGCGCGCGGCGCGCGACGTCGCGCACGAGCCGCAGCAGCTGCTTCACCGCGCCGGCCGACACGCCGCCCTGCTTGCGTACGCCCGCGAGCGCGCCCTGCTCGACGACGTCGACGCGCGCGCCGATCTCGTCGAGCGCCGCGCGAAACGGCCCGTCGGCGAACAGCAGCACGTCGGCGTTCGCGCGCATGTGCTTCATGATCTCGAGCAGCGACAGCTCGGCGCCGCCCAGCACGCCGCTCTGGTCGAGCACCAGCGTCGCCGGGCCGCGCGCGGCGGGCGGCGGCGCAGACATCTGCGCGACCCCGGCGCCCTGCTGCGCGGTCGCGCCGGGCAGCGCGGCCTCGACGTAGTCGAGAAAGCGCCGCCGGAACGTGTCGGCGGAAAACCGCTCCGCGTTCGCGCGGCACGCCTGCGGCGTGAAGCGCTGCGGCGCGCGTTCGAAATCGTCGACCGCCGACACGATCGCGCGCGCGGTCTGCTCGTCGAAGAAGAGGCCGGTCGGCCGCGCGCCCGACTGCGGGTCGAGCACGGTTTCGAGCGCGCCGCCCTTGCCGTACGCGATCACGGGCGTGCCGCACGCCTGCGCCTCGACCACCGAGATGCCGAAATCCTCCTCGGCCGCGAACACGAACGCCTTCGCGCGCCGCATCCGGTCGTGCAGCACCGCGAACGGCTGGTAGCCCATTATCTCGACGTTCGGCCCGGCCTTCGCGCGGACCTTCTGCATCTCCGGCCCGTCGCCGATCACGACCAGCTTGCGGTCCGGCATCTTCGCGAACGCCTCGACGATCAGGTCGATCTTCTTGTACGGCACCATCCGCGACGCGGTCAGGTAGAAATCCTCCTTGGCCGCGTTCAACGAGAACGCGTCGACGTCGACCGGCGGGAAGATCACCGCCGCGTCGCGCTGGTACACCTTCCTGATGCGCCGCGCGATGAACGCGGAGTTGGCGACGAAGCCGTCGACCGCGTTCGCGGTGCGCGTGTCCCAGTTGCGGATGTAATGCAGGATCATCCGCGCGAGCAGCGATTTCGGCCCGTGCGTGAGGTTCGACTGCTCGAGGTACTGGTGCTGCAGGTCCCACGCATAGCGGATCGGCGAATGCACGTAGCTGATGTGCACCTGGTCGGGCCCGGTCAGCACGCCCTTCGCGACCGCATGGCTGCTTGAGATCACGAGGTCGTAGCCCGACACGTCGAGCTGCTCGATCGCGAGCGGCATCAGCGGCAGGTAGCTGCGGTACTTGGTGCGCGCGAACGGCAGCTTCTGGATGAACGACGTCGTGACCGGCTTGCCGCGCACGAACGTGCGGTCGTCGAGAAAATCGACGAGGCTGAACAGGTCCGCGTCGGGAAAGCACGCGATCAGCTGTTCGAGCACGCGTTCGGCGCCCGCGTACGTGACGAGCCAATCGTGGACGATCGCGACGCGCAGCGCCCGGGCCGGATGGCGCGCGCGCGCGGCTTCGCGGGGCGCGGCCTGGCGCGGCGCGACGGCGTCGGCCGTCACCGACGCTTCGGCCGTGG
The DNA here is from genome assembly GCF_000833595.1 of Burkholderia sp. MSHR3999. Taxonomy (NCBI): domain Bacteria; kingdom Pseudomonadati; phylum Pseudomonadota; class Betaproteobacteria; order Burkholderiales; family Burkholderiaceae; genus Burkholderia; species Burkholderia sp. MSHR3999. The sequence continues at coordinate 746,358 of NZ_JRFO01000007.1, read as the reverse complement.
CCGCGTTCAGGATGGCGTGTTCCGCCAGATCGCGATTCATACTGTTTTCCTCGCATTGAGACGGACGATCAGGCCGCGGGCCAGCGTGCGCAGCCCCGGCGTCATCGTGAGCGACCACGCGACGTTCAGCGCCAGCACGACCGCGCAGATGACGATCGATTCGACGAGCCCCGGCCATGCGTGCGCGAGATAGAGGCTCGCGAGCAGGAACGCGAGATGCGCGGCCATGTCGAGCACGATCGCCCGCATCCGGATCGCCGACAGGTAGAGCAGCACGCCGTAATCGACGAGCGCGCGCGCGCGGCGACGACGACCGCCGCGCCGATCAGCCCGAAATAGTGGATGCCGAGCCACAGCCCGCCGACGAAGAACGGCATCTGGACGAGGCCGGCAAACGCCGCGCGGGACGGATTGACCTGCGACTGGATCAGGATGCGCGTGACGCTCGCCTGCCCGACGAGCCACACGCTGATCACCAGCACGCGCCCGACCGGCGCCGAATGCGCGGCGAGATCGGCGCCGACCCACAGCGCCAGGAACGGCCCGAGCGCGAAGATCGCGACGACGGCGACCGGCGTGAACACGCCGTTCAGGAATTCGAGCGACTGGCGCGCGAGCGCATCCGCGTGGTCGCGGCCGAGCGCCGACAGGCGCGGGAACAGCGTGCGCACGAGCGCGTTCGGCAGCATGTTCAGGCGCGTGACGAGGTTCTGCGGCACCGTGTAGTAGGTGACGAACTTCGCGCCCATGCCCGCGCCGAGCATCACGCGGTCGAGCGTGTCGGCGATCATGCTGGTCGTGCTCGCGATCAGCATCCAGCCGCCGAAGTTGAACAGCCCTTTCGCGGTGCCCCATTGCGGCGGGTCGATGCGGCGGATGCCGAGCACCTTGATGCTCGCGTGGCCGAGCATCACCGCCGCGATCAGGCGCGCCACGACCGCCGCGGCGAGCACCGTCTGCAGGTTCGGCGCGATCCACCACGCGGCGCCGAGCGGCAGCAGCTGGAACAGGAACGTGCCGATCGTCTGGTTCGTGTTGAACACGCCGAAGCGCTCGGCGCCGTTGATCGCGCCGGCGAACACCCACGACACGTTCGCGAGCGGAATCGCGAGCGCGAGCCACGGCAGCGCGAGATACACCTCGTGCTGCATCGCGGCCGACACCTTCGTGAAATACGCGGTGTAGACGAACGCGCCGAAGTAGATCAGCAGCCCGCCCGCGATGCCGGTGCCGAGGTTCAGCCAGAACGCGCTCCAGAACACGCGCGCGCTTTCGGCGGCGTCGCCGCTCGCGAGCGCCTTCGAGATGTGGTTCTGCGCGGCCATGCTCATCCCGAGATCGAGGATCCCGAAATAGCCGATCAGCGTCCACACGAGGCTGACGACGCCGTAGCGCTCGACGCCGAGCGCGTGGATGTACGCGGGCACCGTGACCAGCGACACGAAGGTCGGCAGGATCAGCCCGATGAAATTGATCGAAACGTTCTTGAGAATGCCTTTGTCCATGCTCCCGTCCGTCACGGTTTCCAGCGATACATCAGCACCTTGCCGCGTGCGTCTTCCTCGACGAACACGAGATACTCGCCGTTCTCGCGCTTCGACGCGCTGATACCGAACGGCACATCCACCCAGCCGGACGCCTTGCCTACCTCCGGCCCCGGATTCATCACGCCGATTTCCTTGCCGGATTCCTTGTCGTACACGTGGATCTTGCCGACCGGCTCCACCGCGAAGATGTAGCGGCCCTCGACCGTGATGCTGGCCAGCGTCAGGATCGGCTTCGCGTCCGGCTGCCACGGCAGCGCGACCGTGTAGCGCGCGACCGGTGCGCCGGTCGACCACTTGTCGAAGCGGATCAGCACGCGGCCGACTTCCTTGTTGATGCCGGGCTGTGGCGGCGCGTCGGGCGTGTAGCCGGTCACGTACAGCGTGTCGGTCTGCGGCTCGTAGATCGCGCGGCGCAGCTGCGTGAACGGCTGCGGCATCGGATAGGTCGTGACCTTGTCGTACGCGTAGACCGGGTTACCGGCCTTGTCGACACCGCCGTAGCGGAACCGGTGGATGCCGCGCGCGTCGCTCGTGCGCCAGATGTCGCCCTTCGTGTCGACCCACCAGCCCCAGCCGCCCGCCTTCGCCTTGCCGGTCGTGTTGATGTCGAACTCGTCGGCGTCGAGGCGGCCGTTGCCGTTCGCGTCGCGCCACATCCAGTCGCCGCCCGGCGGCTTGTTCGGCACCTTGTCGACCGGCCGCGCGCGGCCCGCGATCAGGCCCGACGGAATCGCGACCTCGCCGTCGCGCTTCGGATCGAAGCGGTAGATCTTCAGGTGGTCCGCGTACATGTCGGTCAGGTACAGGAACGTGCGGCCGTCGAGCCGGCGCGCCATCGGCGTGCCCGGCCACTGGTCGGTGTGGAACACCGGATCGTCCGGATACTTGAAGCGGTTCGACAGGAAGCCCGCGTACTTCCACTCCTGGCCGGGCGGCTTCGACAGGTCGAGCTCGAAGCGCTTGTTGCCCGTGTACACGCTGTTCGGCCGCGCCGGGTCCATCCACGCGCCGTCGACGAACAGCAGGCCCTGCACCTGCCAGCGCAGCTTGCCGTCCGGCGCGTAGCTCTCGAGCGTCGCGCCGAGGCCCGCGCCGATCGTGTCGTGGCGCGGCCCGATGCCGTTGGTCGCGACGTAGATGTTGCCGGCGCGATCGACGCCGACGCCGGTCAGCCCGTTGAAGCGCTGCGGCCCCGGCCGGCCGGGCACCGCGCCCGAGAAGATGCCGCCGCGCTCGCCGAGCGTGCCCGACAGCGCATAGCCCTTGTCGCTTTTCGCGAAGATCAGGACCTGCTGGCGCGGGCCGTTGTCGGCGACGAGCACGCGGCCTTTCGCGTCGACTGCGACGTCGACCGCGTCGGCGTTGTCCGGCAGCGCGGGCGCGTCGTCGATCCTGCGGCCGTCCGCACGCAGGTGCACGAGATGCGCGGACCCGTTCAGCGTATCGGTCAGCAGCCATACCGTGCCGTCGGCCGCGAGCGCGATCCGGCCCGGCTCGTGCGCGTTCCACGCGCCCTTCTTCTGCATCGTCTCGGCGTCGTACACGACGACTTCGTCATGCGCCGGATTGGTCGCGAACAGCGTCTTGTCGTCGGCCGCGAGACCGCCGACTTCCGCCTTCAGCTCGCCCACTTCCGGCTTCGCGCTGGCCGGCACCTCGTTGAGCATCATGAAGCTCGCGGCCATCCGCGCGCGCCCGGCGTCCGCACGGCCGCCGGCCGCGACCTGCGGTGCGGCGCGAAACGGCGCGGGCTGCTTCATGTCGCCGAGCGCGCGCCGCGAGATGCCGAACCATTGCTTGCCCTTGTCCGGCCAGATGCCGGGCGACACGAGGTGGCCGCGCTCGTTGCCGACGCCGATCGCGACGTACGCATACTTGCCGTTCACCGCGATCGCATTGCCGCCGAGGTTGCCCCAGCCGTGCGTGCCGCCGGCGAAGCCGAGCATCTTGCCGTCCTGGTAGACGCTCGCTTCCGCGCCGCTCTCGTCCCACGGCGCGTTCGTATACACCTTGCCGTCAGGCGTCACCGCGATCGCGCGGATGTCGATCTGCGTCCAGGAGCCGTCGCCGTAGCCGAACGTATTGCCGATCCAGGACGTCGTCGCGGGCAGCACCGTTTCGGCCGGCGCGGCCCACGTCAGCCATGCCGCGCCCATCGCGATGGCGGCCAGTATCAGACGTTGCAATGCGCTTCTCCACTCGATGCTTCAGCGATCCGGCACAGCGGCCGCAGCCGCGCGAATGCCGCATCGCTAAATGGGTTTCAAACGTCGCGATGCAGGTTACAAGCAAAAATAATCACAAGAAATTTGGAAATATTTGGGGATGTTTCTGCGTGAGATATCGAACCGGAACCCATTCCGAAATACCCGGCGAGGCGGCAAGAACGACCGCCCGATGCGCTCGAAGCTGTAGAAAATGCCGCGCCGGAGCGTCCGGCCCAGGCATCCCGGCCGGGAAGTTATGTTCAAGCAATGCGCGTGAAAGGAAATCGGATGATTTCCATCAACCCAATGACGCGCGTTTTTTTGCCGATTTCTTTTCCCTAGAATCGATTTCGATTCGATATATCACCTAATCGCATGAATGACGTTCACGCATCGATTGCGCGGCGCGCCGCCGACACGCCCGTGCCGCACCACGGCCGCATCGTCCAGCTCGACGGGCTGCGCGCGATCGCCGTGGGCGCGGTGTTCCTGCAGCATGCGCTGAAGGCGCCGCTGTGGATGGGCGTCGACCTGTTCTTCGTGCTGAGCGGGCTGCTGATCACCGGCATCCTGCTCGAGCGCAAGGCGCGCGGGCAGTCCTACTTCAGCCATTTCTACGCGCGGCGCGTGCGCCGCATCCTGCCGCCGTACGGGCTGCTGCTCGTCGTGTCGACGCTGCTGTTCGGCGCGAGCTGGCTGCCGCACTGGCCGTGGTTCGCGTTCTTCTCGACCAACATCGGGCTGTCGCTCGGCAGCATCGGCCACGACAGCCTCAACGTGCTGTGGTCGCTCGCGGTCGAGGAGCAGTTCTACATCTTCTGGCCGTTCGTCGTGCTGTGGTGCTCGGAGCGCGCGCTGCTGTGGATCGCGGCCGCGCTGATCGTCGCGGCGCCGGTGCTGCGCGCGATCGCGACGCCGTGGTTCGATTCGTTCTGGCCGATCTACTACCTGACGCCGTTCCGCATGGACCTGCTCGCCGCGGGCGCGCTGCTCGCGATCGTGCTGCGCCGCGACCGGCGCGCGCTGGAGCCGTTCTACCCGCTTGCGATCGCCGGCGCGCTCGTGTCGCTCGCGATCCTCGGCTGGCTGCACCTGTCGTTCCCGCGCTTTCGCGCGGCGAACACGCCGCTGTCGAACGCGGCGCTCTACAGCGTCTCGCTGCTGCTGTGCACGTCGATCGTCGTGATCGCGCTGCGCGGCCGCGGCCTCGTGCAGCGCGTGCTGACGAACCCCGCGCTCGTCTACGTGGGCGCCGTCAGCTACACCGTGTACCTGATCCACCTGAGCGTGCTGTACGCGCTCTGGCCGCTGCACCTGAACCGCTACCTCACCGCCGTGCTCGCGCTCGCGATCACGCTCGCGTATGCGAGCGCGAGCTGGTACGGCTTCGAGCGGCGCCTGACGCGCGGCCCCGTGCGCAGCGCATTGCCGGCGGCGGCGCGCACCACCGCCTGATTTTCTCCATCGTTTCGACTAGGACATCGCCATGAGCCAAACTCGCAAGGCCATCATTACCGGGGTGACGGGGCAAGACGGCGCCTACCTGACCAAGCTGCTGCTCGACAAGGGCTACCAGGTCACGGGCACCTATCGCCGCACCAGCTCGGTCAATTTCTGGCGCATCGCCGAGCTCGGCGTCGACACGCATCCGAACCTCACCCTCGTCGAGCACGACCTGACCGACGCCGGCTCGAGCCTGCGCCTGCTCGAACGCACGCAGCCGGACGAGCTCTACAACCTGGCCGCGCAGAGCTTCGTCGGCGTGTCGTTCGACCAGCCGTCGACGACCGCCGAGGTGACCGGCCTCGGCACGCTGAACCTGCTCGAGGCGATCCGCGTCGTCACGCCGAAGACGCGCTTCTACCAGGCTTCGACGTCCGAAATGTTCGGCAAGGTGCAGGCGATTCCGCAGACGGAAACCACCGCGTTCTACCCGCGCAGCCCGTATGGCGTCGCGAAGCTGTTCGCGCACTGGACGACCGTGAACTACCGCGAGTCGTACGGCCTGTTCGGCAGCAGCGGGATCCTGTTCAACCACGAGTCGCCGCTGCGCGGCCGCGAATTCGTCACGCGCAAGATCACCGACACCGTCGCGAAGATCAAGCTCGGCAAGGCGACGCGCCTCGAGCTCGGCAACCTCGACGCGAAGCGCGACTGGGGCTTCGCGCTCGAATACGTCGAAGGGATGTGGCGGATGCTGCAGGTCGACGAGCCCGACACCTACGTGCTCGCGACCAACCGCACCGAGACCGTGCGCGACTTCGTGCGGATGGCGTTCGCGGCCGCCGGCTACCAGATCGAATGGTCCGGCAAGGGCGAGCAGGAGCGCGGCCTCGACGCGGCGACGGGCAACGTGCTCGTCGAGGTGAATCCGAAGTTCTACCGGCCGGCCGAAGTCGACCTGCTGATCGGTTGCGCGGACAAGGCCAAAGCCAAGCTCGGCTGGGCGCCGAAGACGACGCTCGAACAACTTTGCCAGATGATGGTCGAAGCGGATTTGACGCGCAATCGCCACCATGACACGTATTGAACCCTCGTCGCGCCGTGCGTTCGTCACGGGCCTGACCGGCTTCACCGGCCGCTACATGGCGCAACGCCTCGAAGCGGCCGGCTACGAGGTGTGGGGCACGACGGCGCCCGGCGCGCCGCTGCCCGACGATCCGGCGCTCGCGAACTGCACGCTGCTGAGCGTCGACCTGCTCGATGCGGACGCGCTGCGCGCCGCGGTTGCCGATGCGCGGCCCGACGCGGTCGTGCACCTCGCCGCGCGCGCGCACGTCGCGCAGGACGATCCGGCGCAGACGTACCAGGTCAACATCGTCGGCACGCGCAACCTGCTGGCCGCCGTCGCGGGCCTCGACCGCCGCCCGTCCGCGGTGCTGCTCGCGAGCAGTGCGAACGTCTACGGCAACGCGACGCCCGGCGTGCTCGACGAAACCGTCGCGCCCGCGCCCGCGAACGACTACGCGGTCAGCAAGCTCGCGATGGAATATGCGGCGAAACTGTGGCGCGACCGGTTGCCGATCGTGATCGCGCGCCCGTTCAACTACACGGGCGTCGGCCAGAGCGAAGCGTACCTGCTGCCGAAGCTCGTCGCGCACTATGCGCGCAACGAACCGCGCATCTCGCTCGGCAATCTCGGCGTGAGCCGCGATTTCTCGGACGTGCGCGACGTGACGGCCGCCTACCTGCGGCTGATCGAGGCGGCGCCGGCCGGCGAGACGTTCAACGTCTGCTCGGAACGCGCGTATTCGCTGAAGGAAGTGCTGGCGATGCTGTCGCGCATCGCGGGCTACGTGATCGACGTGACGGTCGATCCGCGCTTCGTGCGGGACAACGAAGTGAAGAGCCTGAGCGGCTCGCGCGCCAGGCTGCGGCGCGCGGTGGGCGAGCTGCCCGTCACGCCGCTCGACGAGACGTTGCGCTGGATGGTGGACGCGATGCGCGGCATGCAGGCCGCGCACGCCTGACACGTCCCGCGGGTGGCAAGCGTCGTCAACCGCCCGCCACGCCGCGTGCCACGCTCAGCCTTCGAGCCCGCGCGCGAGATCGCGGCGCAAGTCCGTCGCGTCTTCGAGACCGACCGCGAGCCGGATCAGCCCTTCGGTGATCCCCGCCGCCGCACGCGCTTCCGGCGTGATGCGGGCGTGCGTGGTGGTGGCCGGATGGGTGATCGTCGTGCGCGTGTCGCCGAGGTTGCCGGTGATCGAAATCAGCTTCGTGCCGTCGATCACGCGCCACGCGTTCGCACGCTGCTGCTCGGGCGTGTCGCCCTTCAGCTCGAACGATACGATCGCGCCGCCCGCCTTCTGCTGGCGCTTCGCAAGTGCGTGCTGCGGATGCGATTCGAGCCCCGGATAGAACACGCGCGCGACGGCCGGATGCGCATCGAGCCAGCGCGCGATCTCCAGTGCGTTCGCCGACTGCCGCTCGACGCGCAGCGACAGCGTCTCCATCCCCTTCAGCAGCACCCACGCATTGAACGCGGACAGCGTCGGCCCCGCGCTGCGCACGAACGGGAACACCTTGCCCATGATGAATTCCTTCGAGCCGACCAGCGCGCCGCCGAGCACGCGGCCCTGGCCGTCGAGGAACTTCGTCGCCGAGTGCATCACGACGTCCGCGCCGAGCTTCAGCGGCTGCTGCAGCACCGGGCTGCAGAAACAGTTGTCGACGACGAACAGCGCGTTCGCCGCCTTCGCGATCCTGCCGATCGCTTCGATGTCGGCGAGCTCGGTCAGCGGATTCGACGGCGTCTCGAGGAAGAACATCTTCGTTTCCGGACGCACCGCTTCCTGCCACGCGTTCAGGTCGGTCGGATCGACGAAGGTCGTCGTGATGCCGAACTTGCTGAAGATCTGCGAGAACATCCCGAGCGTCGAGCCGAACAGGCTGCGCGAGCTGACGAGGTGGTCGCCCGCCTGCAGCGCGGCCATCACGACCGACATGATCGCGGCCATCCCCGACGCGGTCGCGATGCACGCCTCGCCGCCCTCGAGCGCCGCGAGGCGGTCCTGGAACATCGTCACGGTCGGATTGGTGAAGCGCGAATACGTGAAATAGTCTTCCGAGTTCGCGAAGCGCTCGGCCGCCTCGGCCGCGCTCCTGAAGCAGAAGCTCGACGTGAGGAACAGCGCTTCCGAGTGCTCGTTGAAGTCGCTGCGCAGCGTGCCCGCGCGCACGGCAAGCGTGTCGAAGTTGAGGGAGTCGTCCATGTTCCGTTTTCCGTTTTCGATGTCCGTGCTGCGCCGCACGGACCAGACCAAACAAAAAAGCCCGCCATGCGTCAGCATCAGCGGGCTTCGTGCGGTACGACAGCGGTCGACTCGGGCCGGCTGCCGCCGGCCTTCGCTTTAGCTGTTTTGGGATGAAGCCCCGCGTCCGCAAGCTGAAATCAAATCGACGCAAGGCCACATCCTATCACGCCTGTACGACGGCGTGCAGCGGCGTCACTCGACCGACAGCTGCAGGTTCATCTGCGAGCGCGCGGCGCCGTCGCCGCTCGTGTCGCGGTCCGCCTGCGACGCCGGCGCGAGACGCGCGCGCTCGATCGAATCGAGATACTCGGGCGTCACGTTGCCGGTGATGTAGTTGCCGTCGAAGCACGACGCCTCGAAGCGCTCGAGCTTCGGGTTGATGTCGTGCACCGCGCGGCGCAGGTCGTCGACGTCCTGGTAGATCAGGTGGTCTGCGCCGATGATCTTCGCGACTTCGTCGTCGCTGCGGCCGTGCGCGACGAGCTCGCCGCGCGTCGGCATGTCGATGCCGTAGACGTTCGGGAATTTCACCGGCGGCGCCGCCGACGCGAAGATCACCGACTTCGCGCCCGCGTCGCGCGCCATCTGCACGATTTCGTGGGACGTCGTGCCGCGCACGATCGAGTCGTCGACGATCAGCACGTGCTTGTCCTTGAACTCGATGCTCATCGCGTTGAGCTTCTGGCGCACCGACTTCTTGCGCACCGCCTGGCCCGGCATGATGAACGTGCGGCCGACGTAGCGGTTCTTGAAGAAGCCTTCGCGATACTCGACGCCGAGCTTCGCGGCGACCTGCATCGCGGCCGGCCGCGACGAATCGGGAATCGGCATCACGACGTCGATCGGCACGTTCGGCAGCTCGCGCTTGATCTTCTCGGCCAGATAGTCGCCCATGCGCAGGCGCACGTTGTAGACCGGCACGCCGTCGAGGCACGAATCCGGACGCGCGAGATACACGTATTCGAACATGCACGGGTTGAGCGTCGGCGCATCCGCGCACTGCTGGCTGTGGAAGTTGCCGGCCTGGTCGATGAAGATCGCCTCGCCCGGCTGCACGTCGCGCACGAACTCGAAGCCGATGCCTTCGACCGCGACCGATTCCGACGCGAGCATCCATTCGGTGCCGTGCTCGGTTTCCAGCTTGCCGATGCAGAGCGGACGGATGCCGAACGGATCGCGGAACGCGAGCAGGCCGTAGCCGGCGATCAGCGACACGATCGCGTACGAGCCCTCCACGCGGCGATGGACGCCCGCGACCGCCTTGAACAGCGCGGCCGGATCGAGCTCGAGGCCCGTCGTCGACAGCTGCAGCTCGTGCGCGAACACGTTGAGCAGCACCTCGCTGTCGGAGTTCGTGTTGAGGTGCCGGCGGTCGATCCGGAACATCTCGTCCTTGAGCTGCTGCCAGTTCGTCAGGTTGCCGTTGTGCGCGAGGATGATCCCGAACGGCGCGTTCACGTAGAACGGCTGCGCCTCCGCCTCGCTCGACGCGGAACCGGCGGTCGGATAGCGGACCTGGCCGATGCCGTACGTGCCGGGCAGGCTGCGCATGTTGCGCGTGCGGAACACGTCGCGCACCATGCCGTTCGCCTTGTACATGTGGAAATTGCTGCCGTCCGCCGTCGCGATGCCTGCCGCATCCTGACCGCGGTGCTGCAGCAGCAGCAGGCTGTCATAGATCAGCTGGTTGACCGGGGATTGGGAGATAACACCTACGATGCCGCACATGGCATGTCCTTCTGAGAATACAAAAACGGTTCCGTCCTGCCCAGCCGCGCGGTGATCACACGCGCACGTACTGGGCCATGCCGTCGGGCAGGAGCGATTTCAGCCCGTGCACGCCCTCTTCGGCCAGCGGACGCAAAAGCGCATTGCGCCAGAATTCCTGTTTGGGCAGCTCGGTCAGCCCGGCCGCGGCGACCAGCAGCACCACCAGCACGCCGCCGCGCACGAGCCCGAACATCATGCCGAGCGACCGGTCGACGCCGCCGAGCCCCGTCACCTGCGCGATCCGCGACAGCAGCGCGTTCGCGACGCCGGCGACGAACACGACGCCGATCACGAGCAGCGCGAACGCGAGCACCCACTGCGTCAGCGCGCCGCCCGGCCAGGTTGCCGGGATATACGGCACCACGAGCCCGACGTAGCGGCTGGCGATCACGATCGCCGCGATCCAGCCGATCAGCCCGAAAATCTCCGAAACGAAGCCGCGCCACGCACCGCGCAGCGCGGACAACGCGATCACCGCCAATACAGCGTAGTCGAAAGCCGTCAGCATCGCGCGTTACTGGGTCAGCCCGGCTTCGCGCACCTTCGCGATCGCCGCGGACGCCGCCGCGCGATCCGCGAACGGGCCGGCACGCAACAGTGTAGCCGTGCTGCCGTCCGCTTGCTTGCGGTGCTCGACATATGCGGGCACGCCCGCCGATTTCAACTTGGTCGCCCAGGAGCGGGCCGTCGCGTCGTCCTTGAACGCGCCGAGCTGCACCGCGAAGCGCGCGCCGGCGGGCGACGACGGCGTCGCCGCGTCGCCGCCGTCATCGGCGTTCGCAACGGCCGCGGGCGCGGGCTTCGGCGCTGCCGGCCTGGCCGGTTGAGCGGGCGCGGCCGGCGCCGGAGCGGGCTTCGGCGCGACGCTTGCGGTGGTCGTGGCGGTGTCGGGTTTCGCCGCCGGCTTGGCGGCATCCCTCGCGGCGTCCGTCGCCGCGCCGGCAATGGCCGTGGCGGCCGTCTCGGACGCGGGCGGCTCGTCGTGCGCGACGCCTGCCTGCACGTCGGACGCATCCTCGTCGCGCGACGGGGCCGCATGGTGCGCGGGGCGGTTGGGAATGTCGATCGCGATGTCGTCGGTCACCGGCTTCGGGTGCGAATCAAGCACCATCGGCAGCACGATGACGGCGGCCACCACGAGCGCGATCGCGCCGACGAGTCGGCGGCGCGCGCGTTGCTTTTCTGGAAGGGTCGGATCGAGGAGCAGTGCGTCCGATTCCGGACGCTCGGTGCGGCGCGAGCGCCGCTCGACGCGTTCTGTGCGCTCGCTACGCACGTTCCGGGAGGTCCCGGTACGACCGCCGCGCCGGGTGGGCGCGTCGTCGTCTTTCTTGCCGAACGAGAAAATTCCCATGAATGGCTGAGTCCGAAACTGCCCGTCAGTCAGTGTTGCTGCGATTTACGATAGGCCATCACGCCAGCTACCGTATGGAAACTGCCGAAAACCACGATTCTATCATTCTCCGATGCTCTTTTTAGTGCATCGCGAAACGCATCGGCCGGCGACGCGTGGCACGTGACGCTCGAATCGGGGCCGTCCTCGACGCCCGCATGGCGCAATGCGGCTTCGAGCTGCCCGGCGCTCGCCGCGCGCGGCAGCGGCAGGTCCGTCACGCACCAGTGGTCGATCTCGCCCTTCAGATGCCGCAGCACGCCGTCGATGTCCTTGTCGTGCATCGCGCCGAACACCGCGTACGTGTACGGGAAGAAGCCCATGTTGCCGAGATTCTGCGCGAGCACGGCCGCCGCGTGCGGATTGTGCGCGACGTCGAGCACGATCGCCGGCTTGCCCGGCAGCACCTGGAAGCGGCCCGGCAGCTCGACGTTCGCGAGCCCGAGCCGGATGTCCTGCGCGGACACCGGCAGCACCGCGCGCAGCGATTCGAGCGCGGCGAGCGCCGCCGACGCATTGATCAGTTGATTCGCGCCGCGCAGCGCCGGGTAAGCGAGCGCCGGATAGCGCTTGTCGCGGCCGAGGTAGCTCCACTGCTGGCGCTCCGCGCCGGGCTGCGCCTCGTAGCGGAAATCGCGGCCGACGAGCCACAGGTCCGCGCCGATCGCTTCCGCGTGGTCGATCAGCGTTTGCGGCACGGCCGGATCGCCGCAGATCGCGGGCTTGCCCGGCCGGAAGATTCCCGCTTTCTCGAACGCGATCTGTTCGCGCGTATCGCCGAGGTATTCGGTGTGATCGATGTCGATGCTGGTGACGATCGCGCAGTCGGTGTCGATGATGTTGACCGCGTCGAGCCGGCCGCCGAGGCCGACTTCGAGGATCACCGCGTCGAGCCCGCGCGACGCGAACAGGTGCAGGATCGCGAGCGTCGTGAATTCGAAGTACGTGAGCGACACCGGCTCCGGCAGCGACGTGCGCGCGGCCTCGACGGCCTCGAAGTGCGGCAGCAGCGCGTCGTCGGCGACCGTCTCGCCGTTCACCCTCGCCCGCTCGTTGAACGCGAGCAGGTGCGGCGACGTGTGGCAGCCGACCTTGTAGCCGGCGCGCACGAGGATCGTCTCGAGGAACGCGCAGGTCGAGCCCTTGCCGTTGGTGCCGCCGACCGTGATCACCGGGCACGCGAATTCGAGCCCGAGCGCCGCCTTGACCTGGCCGATGCGGGTGAGGCCCATGTCGATGCCGACCGGGTGCGCGCGCTCGAGATGCGAAAGCCACGCGTCGAGAGTGGGAAAAGTGCTCATCGGATCAAATCTGAATCGGTACCGCCACTACGCAAAAAAACGAAGCGCGCCGCCTGGCGATCGAGCCAGGCGACGCGCGCGGTTCACACCCTCGGCGCCGGTCAGGCCAGCGCGTCGGCCGGCTGGCGCTGCAGCAGCGCGAGCAGTTGCGCGATCTCGTCGCGCAGCTTGCGACGGTCGACGATCATGTCGATCGCGCCCGTCTTCAGCAGGAATTCCGCGCGCTGGAAGCCTTCCGGCAGCTTCTCGCGCACCGTCTGCTCGATCACGCGCGGGCCGGCGAAGCCGATCAGCGCCTTCGGCTCGGCGATCACGACGTCGCCGAGGAACGCGAAGCTCGCCGACACGCCGCCCATCGTCGGATCGGTCAGCACCGAAATGAACGGCAGCTTCGCTTCCGCCAGCTTGGTCAGCATCGCGGTGGTCTTCGCCATCTGCATCAGCGACAGCAGGCTTTCCTGCATCCGCGCGCCGCCCGAAGCGGTGAAGCAGATGAACGGCACCTGCTGCTCGAGCGCGTTCTGCGCGCCGCGCGCGAAGCGCTCGCCGACCACCGAGCCCATCGAGCCGCCCATGAACGAGAACTCGAAGCACGCGGCGACGACCGGCAGCGTGTGGATCGCGCCGCCCATCACGACCATCGCGTCGGTCTCGCCGGTGTCTTCCATCGCTTCCTTCAGACGATCCGGATACTTGCGGCTGTCCTTGAACTTCAGCGAGTCGACCGGCACAATCTCCTGGCCGATCTCGTAGCGGCCTTCCGGATCGAGCAGCGCGTCAAGGCGCTCGCGCGCGCCGATCCGCATGTGGTGATCGCACTTCGGGCACACGTGCAGGTTCGCGTCCACGTCGTTGCGGTACAGCACGGCCTCGCAGGACGGGCACTTGACCCACAGGCCTTCCGGAATGCCCTTGCGGCTTTTCGGGTCGGTCTGCTTGATCTTCGGCGGCAACAGTTTGTCGAGCCAGCTCATCGTTTGATTTCCTGTTCCGTGGCAGGCCGGGCAACATGCGCCCGGACCCGCCTTCCTAGGTTGCTAGGTTGTTTATTTACGCGGCCGTCTTGCCCGCGCCGTCCAGCGCGGCGCGCACCTCGGCGACGAACGCCTTCAGCGCGGCGACTGCGCCTTCCGGCGCGGCGCTCTCGAGGAGCTGCACCAGACGGCTGCCGATCACGACGGCGTCCGACACTTCGGCCACCGCGCGCGCCGTTTCGGCGTCGCGGATGCCGAAGCCGACGCCCACCGGAACCGGCACACGCGACTTGATGGCCGGGATTTTACCCGCAATGCTCGAAACATCCAGATTTCCGGCGCCGGTCACGCCCTTGAGCGACACGTAATACACGTAGCCGCTCGCGATCTTGCCGACGTCCGCGATGCGCTCGTCGGTCGACGTCGGCGCGAGCAGGAAGATCGGATCGATCTGCGCGGCGCGCATTTTCTCCGCGAACACGCCCGCCTCTTCCGGGGGATAGTCGACGACGAGCACGCCGTCGACGCCGGCCGCATGCGCCTGCTCGGCGAACGCGTCGACGCCCATCCGCTCGATCGGGTTCGCATAGCCCATCAGCACGACGGGGGTCGTCTGGTTGGTCTCGCGAAAGCGCTTCACGTCGGCGAGCACGCGCTTCAGCGTGACGCCGCGTTCGAGCGCGCGCTCCGACGAGCGCTGGATCACGGGGCCGTCGGCCATCGGGTCCGAGAACGGCACGCCGAGCTCGATCACGTCCGCGCCGCCTTCGGCGAGCGCGTGCATGAAGTCGACGGTCTTCGCGGGATCGGGGTCGCCCGCGGTGATGAACGGGATCAGGCCCTTGCGGCCTTGTTCGGCGAGCGCTGCGAAGGTCTGCTGGATACGGGACATGGCAATTTTCCTCGATTCGTTCGGCGAAACGGCGGCGCGACTCACGCGCACGCCTGCGCGTCGAGCGCGGCAATGCGCTCGTGCGCGATCGCGCAATAACTTTCGTTGATCTCGTAGCCGACGAAGTCGCGCCCCTGCCTTGCGCAGGCCACCGCGGTCGTGCCGCTGCCCATGAACGGGTCGAGCACGCGGCCGCCCGGCGGGCAGCTCGCGAGCACCATCCGCTCGATGATTTCCAGCGGCTTCTGGGTCGGATGATCGACGCGCTCCGCGTGCTGCCGGTGCAGGCGCGAGACCGACCAGACGTCCTTCGGGTTGTAGCCCATCTCCAGCCACTTGCTGCCTTCGAACAGCTTGCGCGAGCGGGCCTTCTTCGTATCGGCGTCGTACGGGATGCGGACCGGATCGAGATCGAAGTAATACGCTTTCGACACCGCGAAAAAGCCGATGTTGTCGTGCACCGACGTGAAGCGGCGCGTCGTGCCGCCCATGCTCGGCACGCGCCGGTCCCAGATGATCTCGTTGACCATCGTGAGCTTCGTCTTCAGGAAGCTGAAGATCTCCGGCGCATACTGCCACGTGCAGAACACGTACATCGACCCGCTCGGCTTGAGCTTCGGAATCGCCAGCTCCAGCCATGCGCGCGTCCACGCGAGGTGGTCGTCGCCCGAACGCTTGTCCGAGTCGTTGCCGTAGTCCTTGCCGAGCCCGTACGGCGGATCGGCGACGATCAGGTCGATCGACGCGTCCGGCAAACGGGCGGCTTCGGTCATGAAATCGCGGTTGTGCAATTCGATGCCGGCGCGCAGCGCGCGCGGCTCGGCAACGGCGGCTTGCACCGCCTGCGCTTCGCTCGCGGCGCCGCCCGCCGGCTCTTCGATCAGGTCACGCATCGGTCGGGGTCAGAGCGAAATGTCCGATCGCTCGGCGACCGTGTGCATGTCCTTGTCGCCGCGGCCCGACAGGTTGACGAGCAGGATCTTGTCCTTCGGCAGCGTCGGCGCGAGCTTCACGCCATACGCGATCGCGTGGCTCGATTCGAGCGCTGGGATGATCCCCTCGATCCGGCAGCAGTCGTGGAACGCCTTCAGTGCTTCCTCGTCGGTGATCGGCACGTACTGCGCGCGGCCGCTGTCCTTCAGCCATGCGTGCTCGGGGCCGACGCCCGGATAGTCGAGGCCCGCCGACACCGAATGCGTCTCGATGATCTGGCCGTTGTCGTCCTGCAGCAGGTACGTGCGGTTGCCGTGCAGCACGCCGGGGCTGCCGGCGATCAGCGACGCCGCGTGATGGCCCGTGTCGAGCCCGTCGCCCGCCGCCTCGACGCCGATCAGCTGCACCGACGCGTCGTCGATGTACGGATAGAAGATGCCCATCGCGTTCGAGCCACCGCCGACGCAGGCGATCACCGCGTCCGGCTGCCGGCCCGCGAGCTCGGGCATCTGCACCTTGCACTCGTCGCCGATCACGCGCTGGAAGTCGCGCACCATCATCGGGTACGGGTGCGGGCCCGCCACCGTGCCGATGATGTAGAACGTGTTCTCGATGTTCGTGACCCAGTCGCGCATCGCTTCGTTGAGCGCGTCCTTCAGCGTGCGCGAGCCCGATTCGACCGGCACGACCGTAGCGCCGAGCAGCTTCATCCGGTAGACGTTCGCGGCCTGGCGGCGCACGTCCTCGGCGCCCATGTAGACGACGCACTCCATCCCGAAGCGCGCGCAGATCGTCGCGGTCGCGACGCCGTGCTGGCCGGCGCCCGTCTCGGCGATCACGCGCTTCTTGCCCATCCGCTTCGCGAGCAGCGCCTGGCCGATCACGTTGTTGATCTTGTGCGCGCCGGTGTGGTTCAGGTCTTCGCGCTTCAGGTAGATCTGCGCGCCGCCGAGCGTGTCGCTCCAGCGCTGCGCGTGGTAGATCGGCGACGGACGGCCGACGAAGTGCTTCAGCTCGCGCTCGAATTCGGCGACGAAGCCGGGATCGTGCTGGAATTTCTTGTACGCCGCGCGCAGCTCGTCCAGCGCGTGAATCAGCGTCTCGGCGACGAACACGCCGCCATACGGGCCGAAATGGCCGCGATCATCAGGAAGGTTGTACATGGTGTCACTCTCGATCGGCCGGTGGGCGCCCCGCTTCCTGGGGGCCGCCGCACCGGCATGCATCACCCGGCGTCCGCTTCGCGCACCGCGCGCACGAACGCCGCCATCCGGGCGTGATCCTTCACGCCCTTTGCGCCCTCCACTTCGATGCCGCTCGAGACATCGACAGCGAAAGGACGCAGCTGGCGGATCGCGTCACCGACGTTTTGCGCGTTCAAGCCACCACTCAAAACGGCCCGACGCGCGAGCTCTGCGGGAATAAGTGACCAATCGAAGACCTTGCCGCTGCCGCCGTAGTCCGGCACGAGGGTGTCGAACAGGAGGCCGCGCGCTTTCGAATAATGAAGTGCCGATTCTACCAAATCGGCCGACTGCGTCGAGGGGCCGACACGCACCGCGCGCAGCCACGGCAGCCGCGCCGCACGGCCGAGCGCGTCGCATTGCTCCGGCGTTTCGTCTCCGTGGAACTGCAGCAGCGTCAGCGGCACGTCGCGCACCACCGCCTCGATCTCGTCGGCCGTCGCGTTCACGAACAGGCCGACGACCGACACGAACGGCGGCGCGAGGCGCGCCAGCTCCGCCGCCTGCGCGATCGTCACCGCGCGCGGGCTCTTCGGGTAGAACACGAGGCCGATCGCGTCGGCGCCGAGCGCCGCCGCGTGCAGCACGTCGTCGGGGCGCGACAGGCCGCACAGCTTGATGCGCGTGCGCGGCGGCGCAGCGGCGGGATCGAAAGAGCGCGCGGTGTCGGTCATGGTTGTGGATCCAGATCAGCCCAGACGCCGCTCCACGGCACGCTGCCGAGCTGCGCGGACGGGACGGCGAATTCCGCCGGGTAGCCGACGTGGGCGAGATACAGCCCGTCGGCCATGAACGTGGGCGCCGCGCGGTTGCGGTCGCGCCCGGCCAGCACGTCCGCGATCCATTCGGCCGGATAGCGGCCGCGGCCGACCGCGACGAGGCAGCCCATCAGGTTGCGCACCATGTGGTGCAGGAACGCGTTGGCGCGGAACCGGAAATGCAGGAAGTGGCCCGCGCGCCGGATGTCGATCTGGTACAGGTGCTTGACCGGCGTCTTCGACTGGCATTCCGACGACCGGAACGCCGAGAAGTCGTGCTCGCCGATCAGGTGCGCCGCGGCCGCGCGCATCGCGTCGTCGTCGAGCGGCGTGTGGATCCAGCCGGCGCGCGCGTCGAGCATCGGCGAGCGCACCGGATGCACGTACAGCGCGTAGTAGTAGGTGCGCTCGAACGCCGAGAAGCGCGCGTGGAATGCGTCCGGCATCGGCTTCGCCCATTGCACCGCGACCGTCGACGGCAGGAACGCGTTGGTGCCGCGGACCCACGAGAAGTCGGCGCGATCCAGCTCGGTGTCGAAGTGCACGACCTGCCCGAGGCCGTGCACGCCGGTGTCGGTGCGCCCCGCCACCGTCGTATGCAGCGGCGTCTGCGCGAACTCGGCCAGCGCGCGCTCGAGCGCGTCCTGCACGGTCTTGCCGTGCGGCTGCGACTGCCAGCCGCAAAACGCCGCGCCGTCGTATTGGATGCCCAGCGCGATCCGCATCACGCCTCGTCCGCCAGTTTCGCCAGCAGCGCGCGCGCGTCGTCGCGCGTCGCGGCGTCGTTCGCGTCGATCACTTCCTGCAGCAGCGTGCGTGCGCCGGCCAGATCGCCCAGCTCGACGTATTCGCCGGCGAGTTCGAGCTTGTTGCGCGCAATGCGCGCCAGCTCGTCCGGCGTGAGCGCAGGCGGCGCCACGCCGGGCGCGGCCGGCAGGTCGAGATCGAAATCGAGCTTCAGCGCGCCGAACTGCGCGCCGCCGAGCGGTGCGAACGCGGGCGCCGAGGACGTCGCGCCCGAACGGCCGGGCAGGGTCGCGCCGCCGTCCCATTCCGGCTCTTCTTCCTGCTCGGCAGGTTGTTCCGGGGTCTGGTCGCCAGCACCAACCGGCGGGCGCGTGGCGGATTGACCGTTAGTTGCGCTCTTGTCGTCGACAAAAAGCCCTGCCTTCGGGGCCGGTTCGGTCGTCGACAGCGACGCTTCGTCCGACACGCGCGGCGGCAGCGGCATGTCGAGACTGTCGAGCGCGGCGATCGCGCTCTGCATCAGCGCTTGGTGCGTGTCCGCCGCCGGGGCGGCCGGCGCGTCAGACGGTGCGTGGGCAGGCGCTTCGAGCGGCTTGTCGGCTGGCGCGTTGGCCGTGGCATCGGTCGGCTGCTCGTCGTGGACGGCGTCCGCCGCTTGCGCCACCTCGCCCGCCTCCTGCGCGTGCGGCGTGGAATCGGCATGGCCAGGCTCGGCGGACAACGACGCCACCTGAGCGTCGTGGGCTTCGTGCGCCTCCACAGTCTCCACCGCCTCCGCGGTCGCGGCCGCCAGATGCACGTCGGCTGCCGCATCGCGCGACACCGGCGTCTCGGGCTGGATCGGCAACGCCTCCACGACCGACGGCTTCACGTCGTCGGCGCCGGAAGCCGCCTCGGCAGCGCCGCGCCGCGCGTTGCGGCGCTTGCGCCACATGAAGCCGGCCACCAGCAGCGCCGCTGCCGCGCCGGCCGCGGCAACGGGGCGCCAGTCGACCCGCCCGGCCGCGCCGGTCGTCGTCACCGGACGCACCGGCGGCGTCTGCGGTTGCGCCGCACTTGCCGCGCCGCCGGTCGCCGCGGCCTCGCTGGCGCCCGGCGCAGCGGCGGACGCGTCTGCGTCGCCGGCCGCCGGACGCGGCGCGGACGGTGCCTGCGGACGCCCCGCGTCGGCCGCCGCGCCGGTTGCGGCCGGCTTGCCGATCCCGTGTTTCTGCAGTTCCATCAGCACGCGATTCTTCAGTGCGAGCAACTGTTGCAGACTGGACGGACGCGCCTGCGACGCGGCCGCCACCGGCGCCGCGCCCGGGGCGGCATGCGAGCCGGCCGCCGGAACGCCCGGCGTCGACGGCGCAACCGCTTCGCTGGCAGACGACGGCGCAGCCTGAATCGAGCCGCTCCACACGTGCGGCCCGCTAGCGCCGGCCTGCTGCGCCGCAGGCTCGGCGCCGGGCCCGGACGCGCCGTGCGCGGCGGACGCGCCGACGGCAGCCGACGCGCCTGCGGTTGCCGCCGCCGCATGCGCGTCGCTCGTCTGCGCCGGATGAACGGCGGATGCCGCGGGCGCGCCCTGCACCGCCGACGCCGCATGCGCCGCCGAAGCGGGATGCGGCGCGGACGCCGCGCCGGCGGACGCCGCCGTCGTCACGGAAGCCGCCGACGCGCCGGACGCGCCGGACGCGATCGCCGCGCCCGTCGCATCGAGCGCCGGCACCGTCAGCGCCGCGCCGAGCTTCAGGCGGCTCGGATCGCGCTTCATGAACGCCTGCGGATTCGCGTCGAACAACGCGCGCCCGGCCCGGGCGATCACGCCGGGATCGTGCGACTGCGTGGCCGCAATCGCGATGTCGTTCAGGGACTGGCCCGGCTGGACCGTGATCGTGAGCGGCGCGGCAGCGCCGGCAGCGGTCGCCGCGGTGTCGCTGGCGCCGGCCGCCCAGGCCGGCGCGACGGCGCCGAGCGCGAGGATCGCCAGCACGCCGCTCACGGCGCGCGACAGACGGGACTGACGCGGAAACAAGGAAATTCGGGACATCGTTGGCTCTATCGCCACGCTGGCGCGCGGCTCGGATTCGCGTTTGGAAGCGTCAAAAAAAGTCGCCGCAGAAATGCAAAAGCGCCGCGCAGAACGCGACGCTTTCCGCTGGTCTGCGCGTCGTAACCGCGTAGTTTACTTCACGCGCCCGGATTCGGGCCGAATTCGTCCCCGGTTGCCGCGCACCGGCCCGCACGCACGCGGCGTTTCAGGCGGCGCCAGCACGGTCCGGCGGCACAATCGGGGCCGCCCCGCCCGGTTCGCAAACAAAACGTCGGCAATTGCGGCAGCTCCCTACATTAACCTCCTGCCGGGAACGAATCCACCGGCTTATACTCCGCGACGCATCCTCTCCTCGTGCCAAAGGAATCGATGCAAGAAAGCTCCGGCCGCGCAAGCGGTTCGGGGCTTTCACGTTTTTGCGCCGGGCATTTCGCGCGCGACCCGCGCCGCCCCCAAACCGCCGGCGAAAACCCGCAGCCCGAGAACAAAGCGTCATCTCCACTATCAATAATTCGCCGCGCCTGCCGTTAATGAAATCAAGGCATAAAATTCAAATAAATCCAGCCCCAGCACCCGAATCACATTCAAAACCATTTCAATCGATCGATAAGAAGTCAATTCTTCCATCTAATCGACGAATTGACCATTCACCCCATCAAATCTCCCGCCCAGCAAGGCTCCCAAGCCCATCAGAGCTCCCCCAACCCCCTCAAAAATCGACCTTTCGTTTGCTATTCATCCGCATTACACAAATTTACACAAATTCGAGAACGATCACCGCTACGATCAACCGCAAATAAGAATCAGCGCAATTCGACCATCACGATCGGCCGGACTGACGCGACGAGATTTCAGGGAGTTTTACCGTGCAGTCGCGCGACTGCATTCCTTTACCAGCTCGTTACGGGGACCGAACATGGGCTATCAGCAAGGCTTGAGCGGGTTGGCCGGCGCGTCGAACAATCTCGACGTGATCGGCAACAACATCGCGAACGCGAACACGGTCGGCTTCAAGCAAAGCCGCGCGCACTTCTCCGACATGTATGCGAACTCGGTCGCGACGTCGGTCAACACCCAGATCGGTATCGGCACGGGGCTCGCGTCGATCGATCAGCAGTTCGGCCAGGGCACGATCAACACGACGGGCAACGCGCTCGACGTCGCGATCAACGGCAACGGCTTCTTCCAGATGTCGAACAACGGCGTGGTCACGTATTCGCGCGACGGCACGTTCCATCGCGACAAGAACGGCTTCATCGTCGACTCGCACGGCCGCAACCTGATGGGCTACAACGCGACCGCGGGCAGCGTGATCAACACCGCGGCCACCGTGCCGATGCAAGCGCCGACCACCAACCTCGCGCCGACCGCGACGACCAGGATCACCGGCCAGTTCAACCTGAATTCGCAGGACAAGGTGCCGGTCACGACGCCGTTCTCCGCGACCGACAGCACGACGTACAACTACATGACGTCGATCCAGGTGTACGACTCGCTCGGCGGCGCGCAGCAGGTCGACATGTATTTCGTGAAGAGCGGGGCGCCGGCGCCGGCCGGCACGTGGCAGGCGTATGCGGGCGTCAAGGGCCAGACGCCGACCAGTCTCGGCACCATCTCGTTCAACACGTCGGGCCAGATCGCGAGCACGACGCCGGTCGCGCCCGTCACCGGCTCGACCGGCCAGTTCCAGTTCACGATCCCGGCCACCGGCGGCTCCCTGACGCCGCAGAAGCTGACGCTCGACCTGACCGGCACGACCCAGTACGGCGGCAAGGACGGCGTGAACAACCTCGCGCAGGACGGCTTCGCGAGCGGCACGCTGACGACCTTCTCGATCGGCGCCGACGGCAAGCTGAGCGGCAACTACTCGAACGGCCAAAGCGCGGTGCTCGGCCAGATCGCGCTCGCGAACTTCAACAACCCGAACGGCCTCGTGAACCTCGGCGGCAACCAGTACGCGGAGTCCTCTGCGTCGGGCGTGCCGCAGATTTCCGCGCCGGGCAGCACGAACCACGGCGTGCTGCAGGGCAGCGCGCTGGAAAACTCGAACGTCGACCTGACGGTCCAGCTCGTCAACCTGATCACCGCGCAGCGCAATTACCAGGCGAACGCGCAGACGATCAAGACGCAGCAGGCCGTCGACCAGGCGGTGCTGAACATGCGCTGACGCGCACATGAAAAACGCGCCGCGCCGGACCGTGACATCGTCACGGCCGGCACGGCGCGCTTGTTGCGTGGACCATTCGGCCCGCGGGCCGAATGCCCCTTTCGGGCTTACTTGTCGAGCAGGATGCGCAGCATGCGGCGCAGCGGCTCGGCCGCGCCCCACAGCAACTGGTCGCCGACGGTGAACGCCGACAGGTATTCGCCGCCCATCGCGAGCTTGCGCAGGCGGCCGACCGGCACCGACAGCGTGCCCGTGATCTTCGCCGGCGACAGGTCGCGCATCGACGCTTCGCGCTCGTTCGGCACGACCTTCACCCAGTCGTTCGCCGACGCGAGGATGCCGTTGATTTCGTCGAGCGGCACGTCCTTGTTCAGCTTGATCGTCAGCGCCTGCGAGTGGCAGCGCATCGCGCCGATCCGCACGCACAGGCCGTCGACCGGGATCGAGCCCGGCTCGCCCATCGCCGGCTTGCCGAGGATCTTGTTGGTTTCCGCGCCGCCCTTCCACTCTTCCTTCGACATCCCGTTGCCGAGATCCTTGTCGATCCACGGAATCAGCGAGCCCGCGAGCGGCACGCCGAAGTGGCTGGTCGGCATCGCGTCGCTGTTCATCGCGGCCAGCACGCGGCGGTCGATGTCGAGGATCGCGGACGCCGGATCGGCCAGCTGTTCCTGCACCGCGCCGTTCAGCGCGCCCATCTGCGACAGCAGCTCGCGCATGTTCTGCGCGCCCGCGCCCGATGCGGCCTGGTAGGTCATCGCCGTCATCCAGTCGACGAGGTTCTCGCGGAACAGGCCGCCGAGCGCCATCAGCATCAGGCTGACCGTGCAGTTGCCGCCGATGAAGTTCTTCGTGCCCTTGACGAGCGCGTCCTTGATCACGTCGAGGTTGACCGGATCGAGGATGATGACCGCGTCGTCGTTCATCCGCAGCGACGACGCCGCGTCGATCCAGTAGCCGTTCCAGCCGGCCGCGCGCAGCTTCGGGAACACGTCGTTCGTGTAGTCGCCGCCCTGGCACGTGATGATCACGTCGCACTTCTTCAGCTCGTCGACGTTGGTCGCGTCCTTGAGCGTGGTCTCGTTTTTCGCGAACGACGGCGCCTTGCCGCCCGTGTTGCTGGTGCTGAAAAACACCGGTTCGATCAGGTCGAAATCGCCCTCTTCCTGCATGCGCTGCATCAGGACGCTGCCGACCATGCCGCGCCAACCTACGAGACCTACGTTCATGACTAACCCTTTGAATGGAGCTTCCCCGCCATTTCCGCCCCCGGCGTGACCGCGCGGGGAAACAGGCGGGCACGACGGACGATCAGCGTTTAATGATCGCTTTCGTGGTAATGGTTTTCGTGATGACGATGGCGCGCGTAACCGCACGGGCAGTGTTGCCGTGGAGTTTCAAGACCGGGGAGATCAGGGAAATCAGCGCCATCGCACGAGTCTACACAAACCTGTCTGGCCGCACAACGGCCAACCCGGCGCGAACGGGCCGTTTTTTCACGGCCGCGTTCGCACCCTTTACCGCCTTCTTACAGCGCCGCGACCACCGCGTCACCCATCGCGACCGTGCCGACCTGCCGGCAGCCCGGCGTCGCGATGTCGCCGGTGCGGTAGCCCTGCTCGAGCACCTTTTTCACCGCGCGCTCGATGCGATCGGCCTGCTCCGCGCGGTTCAGCGAGTAGCGCAGCAGCATCGCGGCCGACAGGATCGTCGCGAGCGGGTTCGCGATGCCCTTGCCCGCGATGTCGGGCGCCGAGCCGTGCGACGGCTCGTACAGGCCCTTGTTGTTCTTGTCGAGCGACGCCGACGGCAGCATGCCGATCGAGCCGGTCAGCATCGACGCCTCGTCGGACAGGATGTCGCCGAACATGTTGCCGGTCACGATCACGTCGAACTGCTTCGGCGCCTTCGCGAGCTGCATCGCCGCGTTGTCGACGTACATGTGCGACAGCTCGACGTCTGCGTACTCCTTCGACACGTCGATCATGACGTCGCGCCAGAACTGCGACGTCTCGAGCACGTTCGACTTGTCGACCGACAGCAGCTTCTTCGCGCGCTTGCGCGCAGCCTGGAACGCGACGTGCGCGATGCGGCGCACTTCCGGCTCCGAATAGCGCATCGTGTCGAAGCCCTCGCGCGCGCCGGCGAACGGGCCGTCGGGCGCAGCGCGCACGCCGCGCGGCTGGCCGAAGTAGATGTCGCCGTTCAGCTCGCGCACGATCAGGATGTCGAGGCCCGCGACCAGCTCCGGCTTCAGCGGCGACGCATCGACGAGCTGCGGATAGCAGATCGCCGGGCGGAAGTTCGCGAACAGCTCGAGATGCTTGCGCAGGCCGAGGATCGCCTGCTCGGGGCGCAGCGCGCGCTCGAGCGAGTCGTACTTCCAGTCGCCGACCGAGCCGAACAGGATCGCGTCCGCTTCCTTCGCGAGCTTCAGCGTCGCGTCCGGCAGCGGATGGCCGCTCGCCTCGTAGCCCGCGCCGCCGACCGGCGCTTCCTCGAGCTCGAACGTCTCGCCGAGTGCGTTCAGCACCTTCACCGCTTCCTTGACGATTTCCGGACCGATGCCGTCGCCGGGCAGCACTGCAATCTTCATGCGTTATTCCTGACTGGGTAGGTTGTGTATGCGAAGCGGCGCACGCACGGCGTGCGCCCGCTCGAAGGACGACGTCAGCCGACCAGCTTGTGGTTCAGCCACGGCTGCTTCGCGAGCCGCTCGGCTTCGAACTGGCGGATCTTGTCCGCGTGACGCAGCGTCAGGCCGATGTCGTCGAAGCCGTTCAGCAGGCAGTACTTGCGGAACGCGGCGACGTCGAACGCGTATTCGCGGCCGTCCGGCGCGCGCACGACCTGCGCGTCGAGATCGATCGTCAGCTGATAGCCGTTGAACGCGACCGTCTCGTTGAACAGGTGATCGACCTGCTGCTCGGTCAGCACGATCGGCAGCAGGCCGTTCTTGAAGCAGTTGTTGTAGAAGATGTCCGCGAAGCTCGGCGCGATGATCGCGCGGAAGCCGTACTGCTGCAGCGCCCACGGCGCATGTTCGCGCGAGCTGCCGCAGCCGAAGTTCTTGCGTGTGAGCAGGACCGACGCGCCCTGGTAGCGCGGCTGGTTCAGCACGAAGTCCGGGTTCAGCGGACGCTTCGAGTTGTCCTGGCCCGGCTCGCCGTGGTCGAGGTAACGCCATTCGTCGAACGCGTTCGGGCCGAAGCCGGTGCGCTTGATCGACTTCAGGAACTGCTTCGGGATGATCGCGTCCGTGTCGACGTTCTCGCGATCGAGCGGCGCCACGACGCCGGTATGCACTGTGAATTTTTCCATGATCCGTCCCGTTACCCCAGCTTGCGAATGTCGACGAAGTGGCCTTCGATCGCCGCCGCCGCCGCCATCGCGGGGCTGACGAGATGCGTGCGGCCGCCCGCGCCCTGCCGGCCTTCGAAGTTGCGGTTCGACGTCGACGCGCAGCGCTCGCCCGGCTCGAGGCGGTCGGCATTCATCGCGAGGCACATCGAGCAGCCCGGCTCGCGCCATTCGAAGCCGGCGTTCGTGAACACCTTGTCGAGCCCTTCGTGCTCGGCCTGCGCCTTCACGAGGCCCGAGCCCGGCACGACCATCGCGAGCCGCACGTTCGGCGCGATGCGGCGGCCGAGCTTCTTCACGACGTACGCGGCCGCGCGGATGTCCTCGATGCGCGCGTTCGTGCACGAGCCGATGAAGATCTTGTCGACGTTGATCGATTCGATCGGCGTGTTCGGCTCGAGCGCCATGTACGCGAGCGCGCGCTCCATCGCGTCGCGCTTGACCGGATCCTTCTCGCGTTCCGGATCGGGCACGCGGCCGTCGATCGACGTGACCATTTCCGGCGACGTGCCCCACGTGACCTGCGGGACGATCTCGGCCGCGTTCAGCTCGACGACGCGGTCGAACTGCGCGCCGTCGTCCGACGTGAACTGGCGCCAGTACTCGACGGCCTGGTCCCATTCCGCGCCGGTCGGCACGAACGGACGGCCTTTCAGGTAGTCGATCGTCGTGTCGTCGACGGCAACCATGCCGGCGCGCGCGCCCGCTTCGATCGCCATGTTGCAGACCGTCATCCGGCCTTCCATCGTCAGCGCGCGGATCGTCGAGCCGCCGAATTCGATCGCGTAGCCGGTGCCGCCCGCAGTGCCGATCTTGCCGATGATCGCGAGCACGATGTCCTTCGCGGTGCAGCCGCGCGGCAGTGCGCCGTCGACCTTCACGAGCATGTTCTTGCTCTTTTTCTGCAGCAGCGTCTGCGTCGCGAGCACGTGCTCGACTTCCGACGTGCCGATGCCGTGCGCGAGCGCGCCGAACGCGCCGTGCGTCGACGTGTGCGAATCGCCGCACACGATCGTCATGCCGGGGAGCGTCGCGCCCTGCTCCGGCCCGATGATGTGGACGATGCCCTGGCGCACGTCGTTCATCTTGAACTGGGTGATGCCGAAGCTGTCGCAGTTCGCGTCGAGCGTGTCGACCTGCAGCTTCGAGACCGGATCGGCGATGCCGTGGCTGCGGTCCGTCGTCGGCACGTTGTGGTCCGACACGGCCAGGTTCGCGCTGATGCGCCACACCGGGCGGTGCGCGATCTTCAGCCCTTCGAACGCCTGCGGGCTCGTGACTTCATGCAGCAGCTGACGGTCGATGTAGAGCAATGCCGTGCCGTCGTCCTCGGTGTGGACCACGTGGGTATTCCACAGTTTGTCGTAGAGAGTCTGTGCCATGGGTATGCGGGGTCGTTGTGACTTACAAGCCTTGCGGATGCGGTCGATTATGCCACGCAGAACGCGCCACGGCGCAGGCCGGAAGCGAAAAAACCCATTAAAAACAGTGGTTTGGCTGGTAGTGCCAATACCTGTATCGGCATTACCCGGCAATCGCGCGCGTGTTCATGCGCAGCGCGAACGATTTCTGCCCCGGGACGCCAGCCAGCACCACAATGCGCGCCGCAGAGTAACGTGAGGTGGCCCTGCACAACTACGCCGCCCTGTCGGCGACCGATTTTGGTAGCATTCGGCCGGCCTGCAACATGGCTTCCCGGTCGCGAACGACATGCGTCCGCCAACGGCGTCAGAGGGATCCGTCAGCAGCGCGATAACGATCAAGATAATCAAACTGAGAGAAAGAAAGGTGTCCTGTTTCATCGAATGCTTCCCGCCTGACATCCATTCCGCAGGAATCGGTCATCGGCCCTCGAAGTCAAGCATCGCGCGCCGCATTCGCGCATGACCGAAGGCATCCCGCTTCCACTGTTCCCCGCCATGCTGCCCATTCGAATCATTTGCACCGGCAAGGCGCTGCCGTCGCGGCGCGTCACGTCCGGCGAGCTTGACGCGCTGCTCAAGCACACGCCGGGTTTCTCGCGCAAGAAGTCGGGCATCGACGTCCGCTACTACGCCGACGACGCCGAAACGCAATCCGGGCTCGCCGCGGCCGCGCTGCGCGACGCGCTGCGGCGCGGCCAGGTCGCGCCTGCGTCGATCGACCTGCTGCTGTCCGCGTCGGGCGTCGGCGAGCAGGCGCTGCCCAGCACCGCGAGCCGGATTCTCGGGCCGGCCGGGTTGCCGGCCGGCACCGCCGCGTTCGACGTGAACGCGAGCTGCCTGAGCTTCGTCGCCGCGCTGCACGTCGCGGCAAGCCTGCTCGCGAGCGGCGCGTACCGGCGCATCGCGATCGTCGCGTCGGACCTGGCGTCACGCGGCATCGACTGGAACGACCCGGAAGCGTCGCTGATCTTCGGCGACGGCGCGGCCGCCGCGATCGTCGAGCGCGGCGACGCGGCAACCGGCATCGAGGCGTTCCGGATGGAAACCTACCCCGCAGGCAACGCGTTCTGCGAAATCCGCGCGGGCGGCACGCGCCGCAATCCGCGCATCGGCGCCGAGCCGGCCGACTACCTGTTCCGGATGGACGGCAAGCGCGTGTTCCGGCTCGCGTCCACGGTGATCGGCGGCTTCCTCGAGCAGTTGTTCGGCGGCACCGCGCACGCGGCGCGCGACGTCGACGTCGTGATCCCGCATCAGGCGAGCCACCTCGCAATGGAACACATCCGCAAGCGCCTCGGCATGCGCCCGGACTCGCTCGTCGACATCTACGCGCAGCACGGCAACCAGGTCGCGGCGTCGATCCCGACCGCGCTGCACGAAGCGATCAAGCAGGGACGCTTCACGCGCGGCACCCGCGCGCTGCTGATCGGCACCGCGGCCGGACTGACGGTCGGCGGGATGGTGCTCGTCGCATGAAGATCCTCGTGACCGGCGCGACGAGCGGGCTCGGCCGCAACGCCGTCGACGCGCTGCTGGCGGACGGCCGCGCCGTGCGCGCAACCGGCCGCAATCTCGAAGCGGGCGCCGCGTTGCGCGCGGCCGGCGCCGAGTTCGTGCCGGGGGAACTCGCGACGCTCGACGACGCGCAGGCCGACGCGCTGCTGCGCGACGTCGACGCGGTCTGGCACTGCGCGGCGCTGTCGTCGCCGTGGGGCCGGCGCGACGATTTCGTCGCGTCGAACGTGACCGCGACCCGCCGGCTCGCGCAAGCGGCCGTCGCGCGCGGCGTGCCGCGCTTCGTGCACGTATCGACGCCGTCGATCTACTTCGACTACCGGCATCATCGCGACATCGACGAGTCGTATCGCGCCGCGCGCTTCGTGAATCACTACGCGGCGACCAAGGCGCAGGCCGAAGACGAACTGTGCGCGCTCGCCGGCGCGCATCCCGGCACGACCTTCGTGCTGCTGCGACCGCGCGGGCTGTTCGGCCCGCACGACCGCGTGATCGTGCCGCGCATCCTGCAACTGCTGCACGCGCGACGCGGCGTGCTGCCGCTGCCGCGCGGCGGCGCCGCGCTCGTCGACCTGACCTACGTCGGCAACGTCGTGCATGCGCTGCGCGTCGCGACGCACGCGCAGGTCGCATCGGGCGCCGCGTTCAACATCACGAACTTCGAGCCGTGCACGCTCGCGTCGCTGCTCGCGCGCCTGCTCGGCGATGCGCTGAAGCTGCGCTACCGGATCCGCGCGCTGCCGTATCCGCTGCTGGACGCGCTCGCGCGCGCGTCCGAGCTGAGCGGCCACCTGCGCGGCCGCGAGCCGCTGCTCACGCGCTACGGGATCGGCGCGCTCCATTTCGACATGACGCTCGACAACACGCGCGCCGCCGCGCTGCTCGGCTACCGGCCGCCGATCTCGATCGACGACGGCATACGTCTCACCGCGGACTGGATTCGTACGCATGGCAACCATTACGGCATTTGAGGCAGGCTACTGCACCCATCCCGGCTGCGTCGCGCTGCGAGGCGCCGGCTTCTCCGCGTGCGCGTTCCCGTCGCGCTGCTACCTGCTGCAGGCGAACGGCCGGCGCTGGCTGTGGGACACCGGCTACGCGTCGCACTTCCTCGACCACACGCGGCGCGGCGTGTTCGCGCTGTACCGCAAGGTGACGCCCGTGTACTTCGACGCCGCCGACGCGATCGCCGCGCAGCTCGCGCGCGAAGGCCTGCGCCCCGCCGATCTCGCCGGCGTCGTGGTGTCGCACTTCCACGGCGACCACATCGCGGGCCTGCGCGACTTCCCGGGCGTGCCGATGATCTGCTCCGGAGACGGCTGGCGCGCGACGCGCCCGCTGCGCGGCATCGCGGCGCTCAGGCGCGGCTTCGTGCCGGGCCTGATGCCGGACGACTTCGACGCGCGCGCGTGCTTCGTCGAAAGCTTCGAGCGCGTCGCGCTGCCCGCCGAGCTCGCGCCGTTCGAGCACGCTTACGCGATGCCGAACGCCGGCGGCGACATCCTGCTGGTCGAATTGCCCGGCCACGCGGCCGGCCATCTCGGCGCGTTCGTCGCGACCGACAGCGGCTGGGTGCTGCTCGCGTCGGATTCGGCATGGTCGCCGCAGGGCTACCGCGAGCCGCGCGGACCGTCGCGGATCGCGCACCTGATCATGGACGATCCGCGCGCCTATTACGCGACGCTCGACCGCCTGCATCAGCTCGACGCCGGCGGCCGCGCGACGATCCTGCTTACACACGAGGGCGCACTGTGATGCAACCGCACCGCCTGCTGTGGGCCTACGCCCGCACCCGCACGCACCGCTTCGCGGACCGCGCGGCGCTCGAGCGCCACCAGGCGCGCGGGCTCGAACGATTCGCGCGCACCGTGCTCGCGCGCAGCCCGTGGTTCGCGCCGCACGCGAGCCAGCCGCGCGACGCATGGCCGCTGATGGACAAGGCGGCGATGCTCGCGCACTTCGACGCGATGAACACCGCGGGGCTCAAGCTCGACGATGTGCTCGCGTGCGCGCATCGCGCCGAGCAGTCGCGCGACTTCAGCCCGATGCTCGGACGCTACAGCGTCGGCCTGTCGTCGGGCACGTCCGGCAGCCGCGGCGTGTTCGTCGCGAGCCCGGCCGAGCGCGCGACATGGGCCGGCGTGCTGCTCGCGAAGCTGCTGCCGCATGGGCTGCTGCATCGCGAACGGGTCGCGCTGTTCCTGCGCGCGAACAACCGGCTGTACACGACGGTCCGCACGCCGTGGCTGTCGTTCGCGTTCTTCGACCTGTTCGAACCGTTCGAGTCGCTGGTCGCGCAACTCGACGCGTACCGGCCGACGATCGTCGTCGCGCCGGCCCAGGTGCTGTGCTCGCTCGCCGTCGCCGTGCGCGAAGGCCGGCTGGCCGTGCGCCCGGCTCGCGTCATCGCGGTCGCCGAAGTGCTGGAGCCGCTCGACCGCGTGCTGCTGGCCGAAACGTTCGGCCGCGTCGACGAGGTCTACCAGGCGACCGAGGGCTTCCTCGGCGCGACTTGCGCGCACGGCACGCTGCACCTGAACGAGGAATTCCTCCACGTCGAGCCGCAGTGGCTCGACGACGCGCGCTTCGTGCCGGTCATCACCGACTTCACGCGCGCCACGCAGCCGATCGTCCGCTACCGGCTCGACGACGTGCTCGCGGTGCGCCGCGCGCCCTGCCCTTGCGGCAGCCCGGCGCTCGCGATCGAGCGGATCGAGGGGCGCTGCGACGACATGCTGGTGCTGCCCGCCCGCGACGGCACGCCGCGCACCGTGTTCGCCGACGTCTGCGCGCGGGCGCTCGCGCAAGCACTGCCGCTGCACGCCGACTACCGGCTGACGCAGACGGCGCCCGCCGCGCTCTCGCTCGCGGTCGACGCGGGCGTGGACGGTGCGGGCTCCGGCGCGCTCGCCGCGTGCCGGCAGCATCTCGTCGACGTGTTCGCGCGGCTCGGCGTCGCCACGGACGCGCTCACGTGGACACTGAGCCCGGCCGTGCCCGCGCGCGACTTCACGCAGAAGCGGCGCCGCATCGTCCGCGCGAAGGAGGCGCGATGATCGCGCTGCCGTCGCGACTGCGCGCGCTGGCGCTCGGCTGGGGCGCGGTCGGCGTCGCCTATACCCTGTCCGGCCTGCTGCAGGGCCCCGGGACGGTGCTCGCCGAAAGCGCGCTCGACCGGCTCGTCCCGTTCGATCCGCGCGGCGTGTGGCTCTACCTGTCGTTCTTTGCGCTGATCCCGTACGCGTACCTTCGCGCGGACGCCGCACGCGTGCCGTGGCTGATGCGCGCGATGCAGTTCGGCGCGCTCGTGTCCGGCATCGTCTTCGTGCTGTTCCCGACCACGCTGCACTACCCGCCCGTCGCCGGCGCGTCGCCGAGCGCCGCCGCGTTGCGGCTCCTCGCGGCGGGCGATTCCGCGCAGAACTGCCTGCCGTCGCTGCACGCGGCGCTGACCTGCCTCGCGGCGCGCGCGCTCGTCGACGCGCGCCGTCCGTGGCGCAGCGCGCTCGTCGTCCTGTGGAGCGCGGCGATCACCTACTCGATCGTACAGACGCGCCGCCACCTGGCGCTCGACATTTCGGCGGGCGTGCTCGTCGCGCTCGTCTGCGGGATGCTCGCCGCAAGGCTGCCCGCGTTCTCCCGGAGGACCACCTGATGAATGTGTTCGCTTTGCCGCTCGCCGTGATGCTGGCGCTCGTGGTCGCCGACGTGGCCGGCCTGCGCTGGCTGCGCGGGCAGCGCGCGCCGTGGCGCGACGTGATCTTCAACCTGAATTCCGGGCACATCGTGCTGTGGCTGTTCCGCGGCGCCGAGGTCGCGGTGTTTGCGTGGCTGTCCGCGCACGCGAATCTGCACTGGGTCGACCGGCTCGGCGTGCCCGGCGTCTGGATCTTCACGTTCTTCGCGTGGGATTTCTGCTTCTACTGGCTGCACCGCCTGCATCACAAGATTCCGCTGATGTGGGCGGTCCACGTCGTCCACCACGAAGGCGAGCATTTCAACCTGTCGCTCGGCGTGCGCAATTCGTGGTACTCGTCGCTTACGTCGATCCCGTTCTTCGCGGGCCTCGCCGTGCTTGGCGTGCCCGTCGAGGCGTTCGTGCTGGTGGGCGGGTTCCACTATTCGGTGCAGTTCTACAACCACTGCGGCACGATCTACCGGTCCGGCTGGCTCGACCGCTTCTTCGTGACGCCCGCGAACCACCGGGTTCATCACGGCCTGAACCCGGAATACATCGACAGGAACTTCGGCGGCACGCTGCTGATCTGGGACAAGCTGTTCGGCACCTACCAGCGCGAACTGCCGCATGCGCCGATCCGCTACGGCGTGCACGACGCGGTGCGCTCCGACAACCCGTTCTGGGCGAACAACATTCCGGTGCTGCGCTGCCTCGGGCTCACGGCGCCCCGGCTGCCCGCGCGCGATCCGCTGCGGATCGGCGACGGCTGGATCGCGACGGGCGGGCTCGCGCTGTTCGCGGTCGTCATTTACTACGTGCACCGGCAAGGCACCTTCCCCGCGCCGCAGGAGCCGCTGCTGTTCGGCTGGATCGCCGTGCAGACGATCGCGCTCGGCGCGCTGTCGGACGGACGCGCGTGGGCGCGCGCCGCCTGGAGCGCGGCGGCGCTCGCGATGCCGGCCTGTTTCATCATCGGGTTCGGCTGGCGCGATCCGCTCGGCTGTGCGCTCGTCGCGCTGGTCGGGCTGCACGGGGTCGCCTGCCTGTTCGCGCGCGAGCGGCACCGCGCGATGCTCGGAGCGCGCTGATGGACCCGCGGCCCGCCACCCACGTGTGGCCCGAAGGCACACCGCCATTCGACACCGAGCTGCGCGTCGCATCCGCCGCCTACCTGCGCGGGACGGGCGACCACCGCTACGCGGACGCGCGGCAATGGCTCAAGGGCGCCCTCCTGCTGAGCGCCGCGCTCGGCGCAGGCGGTGTCGCGCTGACGGCCGGCGGCCCGGCACGCTTCGCGCTCGGGTACGTCGCGTTCGTGATGCTGTTCGCGGTGCTCGCGATCAACTTCATGCATGACGCCGTGCACGGCACGCTGATCGGGCCGCCTCGCGTCTCGCCCGCCGCGGGCCGCCGGCTGAACGCGTGGATCGCGCGCGCGGTCACCGTGCCGCTCGGAATCGAGCCGGCGTACTGGCGCGTGCGCCACATCGCGTTTCATCACCCGTACGCGAACATCGAGGGCCGCGATCTCGATCTCGAGGAAAACTTCTTCCTGTGCCAGACGCCGTTCCAGACGCGCCGCCCGCACCACCGCTACCAGCACCTGTACTGGCCGCTGATCGCGGCGCTGTCGATGCCGTACATCGGCTGGATCTACGACTGGTCGGATCGGCTCGGCAAGACGCCCGTCGCGCGGCACCGCGCGCTGCCCGGCGTGCGCGGCTGGCTCACGTTCGTCGGCGCGAAGCTCGCGCACTTCGCGCTGATGCTCGCGCTGCCCGTCTGGGCACTGCACGGCACCGGCGTCGGATGGGGCGGCGTCATCGCCGCATACGCGTTCGCGCAGATGTGCGCATCGTGCTTCGTCGTCGGGCTGCTGCTCGGCACGCATTGGGCCGACGTCGCGTTCTACCGCGCGCCCGACTGCGAGCCGCTGCCGCACGGCTGGCGCGAGCACGGGCTGCATACGGCCGTCGACTGGCTGCCCGAGCCGCGCTGGCTCGCGTTCTGGCTCGGCGGGCTGCACCGCCACGCGACCCATCATCTGTTCCCGACCTGGCACCATCGCCACTGCGACGCGCTCGCGGCGCTCGCCGCGCCGATCGCCGCGCGCCACGGCGTGCCATACCGGGTGCTCACCTACCGCGAGCTGATCGCCGCGCAGCGGCGGTTCCTGAAGCAAATGGGCGGGGCGGCCGGGACGGAATCGGAATGACGTCGTCGAGGTCCGGTCCTCCTCTTGCCGATGCGCAAGCTGGAGGCCACCCGACGCGGCATCAGCCGGCAACCGGCGTCTCGTGCAGATGCCGCCACACGACGCGCCCGTGCGCATCGCGCTCGAATACGACGGTCGAGCGCCTGACGGTGCGTCGCCCCGTCCCGTCGGTCTGTGTCTCGCGATAGCCGATCACCGCGCCGCCATCGCATGCGGCGATCTCCCGACATTCGTCGATCTCGATCCGCAGCCCGGGACGCGCATTCCATCCCTGCGAAAACAGCGCGTCGACACCCGCGTAATCGATCGGCGCGCCTTGCAGCGCAATCATCGAGAACTGCGGCGAGAAGCGCGTCATCAATATCGCGAGCCGCCCTGGCTCCGCGCGGCCGGACAGCCATGCTTCGATGTCGACGTGCGCGTCGACGACTTCCTGGAAATACGGGTTCGCCAGATTCATGATGCGACTCTCAGGATCGTTGGGAAACCGGTTGCGCGAGCGCAGCGGGACGTGTTGCAAGCCGCGCGACGAGCCACAGCGGGATCAGCGTCAGCGTGGCCGCGAGCACGAAGCTCTGCCGGTAAGGCAGCAACGCCGGGCCGCCCGCGTCGAGCGCCAGCAGGCCGTTGAACGCGCTGCCGAGCACCGCGACGCCGACGCAGAAGCTCAGTTGCCGGTTCAGGTTCCACAGCGCGCTCGCGTCGCCCATGCGCTCCGCCGGCACGTCGACGAACGCCGCGCTTTGCGCGGTGCTCGTGCACAAGCTGGCGCCGAACCCCATCGCGGCGAACGCGGCCACGCGCCCCGCCTCGAGCGCGGCCAGCGGCGTCGCGAGCAGCACGATGCCCGCGCAGTCCACCACGATGCCGCCGGCGAACAGCGGCTTCGCGCCCCAACGCGGCAAGCCCCGGCGCGTCGTCGCGATGGCGGCGAACGACGCGATCGCCCACGGCGCCATCAGCGCGCCCGCGTGCGTGGCGCTCAGCCCGAGGCCGTTCTGCAGGTACAACGCGGCGACGAGATTGACGCCCGCGAATACCCCCGGCACGCACAGATAGATGACGACGCCGATGCGCAGCAGCGGCTGCGCGAGCAGGCCGAGATCGAGCAGCGGCGCGGCCGCGCGGCGCGCGTGCCACACGTAGCCGATGCCGGCGGCAAACGCGGCCGCGAGCGTCGGCATCGCGAGCCGGCCCGCGCCGGGCTGGCCGGCGAACGTCAGGCCGAACAGCAGCGCGACGAGCGCCACGGCGCTCAGGCCGAATCCCGGCCAGTCGAGCGGCTCGGGCCGCGCACGCGGGCCGTCGGGCGGCAGCCACGCGAACGCGAGGCCGCAGGTCGCGACGGCGAGCGGCAGCATGCCGGCGAAGATCGCCCGCCACGACACCCGGTCGACGACAATGCCGCCGAGCGCCGGCGACAGCGCGGGCACGAGCAGCGCGACCATCATCACGACCGACGTCAGATGCGCGCGCGCGTCCGGCGGGTACGCGCGATACGCCATCGCCTGCCCGACCGGGATCAGCAGGCCGCCGCCGAGCCCCTGGACCAGGCGCCACGCGAGCAGCGCGCCGATCGACGCGGACAGCGCGACGCCCAGGCTCGCGCATCCGAACAGCAGCAGCGACGCCGACAGCACCCGCCGTTCGCCGAACCGGCGCGCGAGCCATGCGCCGAGCGGGATCACGACGGTCAGGCCGAGCACGTACGCATTGCCGACCCACGCGAGCTGCGCGACCGACGCGCGCAGCTCGCGCTGCAGCGCCGGATACGCGGCGTTGAGCATGAACATGTTGGCGAGATCGATCGCGAAGCCGAGCA
Source organism: Burkholderia sp. MSHR3999 (assembly GCF_000833595.1). Classification (NCBI taxonomy): domain Bacteria; kingdom Pseudomonadati; phylum Pseudomonadota; class Betaproteobacteria; order Burkholderiales; family Burkholderiaceae; genus Burkholderia; species Burkholderia sp. MSHR3999. The sequence continues at coordinate 709,618 of NZ_JRFO01000007.1, read as the reverse complement.
GATAGACGGCGGCGATCCTGGAGCGATCGGACATGTCGGCGGAACTGGAACGAAACGCCGCAGTGTAAGGTCCGAAGGCCGCGCGGATAAGGCCGGCGATGCGAACGGTCCGGTCGAAAAATTTTGACAATCCGCGCGCGCCGCCGCGCATTCCCGGTACCCTTCGATCCGGATATCGTTTTTCGCACGGAGATCGACACAACCATGGTGAGCCTGGATCGTTTCGCCGTCTTCCGCGCCGTGGCCGAAGCGGGCTCGTTCACGGCCGCCGCGGCCGCGCTGAACCAGGCGCGCGCGGCCGTCAGCTTCAACATCAAGCAGCTCGAAGCAGAACTAGGCGTGACGCTCCTCACGCGCACGACCCGCCGGGTCGAACTGACCGACGCGGGCGAGCGCTTCTACACGCGCTGCCTGCGCGTGCTCGACGAAGCCGACAGCGCGATCGACGACGCGCGCGGCGAGCACGGCGGCATGCACGGCAGCCTGCGGGTGGCGTCGACGGTCGAATATGCGTCGATGGTCGTCGCGCCGGCGCTGCACGCGTTCACGCAACAGCATCCCGCGCTGCGGGTGCGGCTCGAGACGCATACGTCGCAGGTCGATCTCGTGCGCGACCGCTTCGACGTCGCGATCCGGCTCGGACGCGCGGAGCAGTTCGCGGACCTGCCGTATCGCGGCGTGTGTCTCAGCAGCTACGACGTCCGGCCGGTCGCGTCCCCGGCGCTGCTCGCGACGGTGGGCGCGGCGCGCATCGACACGCCCGATGCGCTCGCCCGCCTGCCCCAGCTCGGGCACAGCCAACTCGAGCGCGTCGCCGCGTGGCCCCTCGTGAGCCGCGACGGCAGCGAGCACGTGTTCCGGCCGAGCGCGAAACCGCGGCTCGTCGTCGACAACGCGTCGGTGCTGCGCGAGCTGGCCCGGCAAGGCAGCGGCGTCGCGCTGCTGCCGGAATGGCTCGTGCGCGACGATCTCGCGCGCGGCGTGCTGGTCGATGCGCTGCCGGGCTACCGGTTTCCGAGGCAAAGCGTGTACGCGCTGTACGTGTCGACGCGACACGTGCCGCAGAAAGTGCGCGCGTGGGTCGATTTCATGAAGGCGTACCTGAAGAAAGCGCGCTGACGCGGCGGTGCTGGCGATGCCCCGGCACCCGGCGTCCGGTCAACGCTTCGTGCCGGCCGCCGCGTCGACCGCTGCGACGGACCGGTTCAGCCATGGTCCGATCTCCATGTCCTCGTAGCGCACCAGCCGGCTCTTGCAGACGCGCCGATAGCCCCACCAGATCGCGACGAACAGCGGAATCCACACGTAGATCGACAGCACCTCCATCCAGTCGATTTTCTCGGCGAAGAACGCCTGATGGTCCTGGCCGAGCGAAATCGCGAGACAGACCGCGATCGCGAACAACGGCCCGAACGGAAACCATTTCGCGCGATACGGCAGTTGTTCGAGCCGGTAGCCCTGCTTCACGAAGCCCTTGCGGAACCGGTAGTGGCAGACGGCGATGCCGAGCCATGCGATGAAGCCGGTGATGCCGACCGTGTTCAGCAGCCACAGATAGATCCGCTGGTTGTCGGCCAGCGACGTCAGGAAGCACAGCCCGCCGACCGCCATCGTCGCGTACAGCGCATTGCGCGGCACGCCGCCCGGCGACAGCGTCGCGAACATCGCCGGCGCGCGGCCCTCGCTCGCGAGCGTGTACAGCATTCGCGTCGCCGCATACGTGCCGGAATTGCCGGCGGACAGCACCGCGGTCAGGATCACGAGATTCATCGCGCCTGCGGCAAGCGGGAAACCGGCATGGCTGAAGACCAGCGTGAACGGGCTCACGCCGATGTCGGTGACGTCGCTTTTCAGCAGCTTCGGGTCCGTGTACGGAATCAGCAGGCCGATCACGAAGATTGCGAGCACGTAGAACAGCATGATGCGCCAGAAGATCTGCTTCACCGCGCGCGGGATCGTCTTGCGCGGATGCTCGGATTCGCCGGCCGTGATCCCCACCAGCTCGGTGCCGAGGAACGAGAACCCGGCGATCAGCGCGACGCTCATCATCGCGTGCACGCCGCCGACGAACGGCGCATCGCCCGTCGTGAAATTGCGCCAGCCGACCGCGTGCCCGTTCCCGAGCAGGCCGGCCGCGATCAGCAGCCCGGCCGCGATGAACGCGACGACGGTGACGACCTTGATCAGCGAGAACCAGTATTCGGATTCCCCGAAGCCGCGCACGGACAACGTGTTCAGCAGGAAGATCAGCACCAGGAAGCCCGCGCCCCACCAGACGCCCGGCACGCCGGGAAACCAGTAGCGCATCACGATCTGTGCGGCCACGAGCTCGATCGCGATCGTCACGGCCCAGCTGTACCAGTAGGTCCAGCCGAGCGCGACGCCGAAGCCCGCGTCGACGTATTGCTCGCCGTAGACCGCGAACGATCCCGATACCGGCATCAGCGCGGCCATTTCGCCGAGCCCCGTGACGACGAAATAGACCATCAGCCCGATCACGACATACGCGGCGATCGCGCCGCCCGGCCCCGCCTGCGCGACCGATGCGCCGGACGCGACGAACAGCCCGGTGCCGATCGAGCCGCCGATCGCGATCATCGCGATGTGGCGGCCCTGCAGGCGGCGCTTCAGCGTCGTCGTCGACGGCGCGACCGCCCCTTCTGTCGCTTGCAATGCATCCATGTCGTTCACCCTGGGAAGATCCAATTCGATCCTTTTGATTGGGAATACAAATTAACCGGCATGATCTTTTGCGTCGATTGCCTGCGGATTCAGATTCGAAGCAGCGCGCGACGTTACACGCCGCTGCGCTTGATCACCTGCAGCTCCGCCGTCGTGACGATCTTCTCGATCCTGAAGCGCGGGCTCTCGAGCCATGCGTTCGCGATCCGGCGATACTCGTCGAGATCCTCGCAAGCAAGCCGCACGAGAAAATCGAACGTTCCGCTGACGAGCCAGCAGTCGAGCACCGCCGGATTCGCGCGCATCTCCTCTTCGAACGGCGTCTGCGAGCGCCCGTGATCGGCGAGCACGATCTGCGCGAGCACGACGATCGACTTCTTGTCGCGCGGTGCGTGGATCACCGCGCGGTAGCCCGCGATGATCCCCAGCGCCTCGAGCCGCTCCACGCGAGCCTGGCATGGCCGCGGCGTCAGGTTCACGCGCTCCGACAACTGCCGGTACGAGATTCGTCCGTCATTGCGCAGGATGTCGAGGATCCGGAGATCGATCTTGTCGAGCTGCATCTTCTTGTCGGGCATCCGCGTTCGCTCCGGTCGGGTGATGGCTGGCGCGCGTCGCCGCTCCGGCTTCGCACGCGCGCCCCATTATCCGGCCGAACCGCCGCGCATGCCATCCGGTCAGAACCGCAGCGACAGGCAGGTCAGGCCGCCGTCCATCTTGCGGAATTCGCTCGTGTCGATCACGTGCAGCGGCAGGCCCAGCGGTTCGAGGCTGGCATGGACGCGCGGATAGCCGGCCGGCGTGATCAGCGCGTCGTTCACGCGCAGCGTGTTGCCCGCGTATTCGTCGGCCGGCGCGACCACGATCCGCCGGAACCCCGCGAACGCGGCGTGCCCGGCCAGCGCCTCGTTGACGAGCAGCGTGTCGTCGCCGACGCAGTTGACGACCGACTTCAGATGCAGCCCCTCGCCGACCGGCACCGCAACGACCGTATAGCCATACCGCGCGACCAGCGACTCGAACGCCGCGATGCCGTCGGCGTCGGTGCGGCCGGTCAGCCCGATGTAGAAGCGCTTGCCGACCAGCATCACGTCGCCGCCGTCGAGACGGCCGTCGCGCATCGGCAGCAGGTCGCGATGCGCGGCGAGCGGCGCTTCGATGTGCGCGGTTTCGCCGCGCCGCGCGGGTGCGCCCGGACGCGTGACGACCGCGAATTCCGGCGTGACCACGGCGACGTCCTCGACGAAGTGCGCATCCGGAAACGCGTCGAGCGGCGGCAGCTCGACGAGCGCGACGCCGAGCTTGCGCAGCGTGTCGCAGTACGCGTGGAACTGCGTCAGCGTCCTGTCGTAATCGGGTGCGCCGAGCTGCGCGGTCGTGAGGCCGGCGGCGCACGATGCGGCCGGGCGACGAACGATGGCTTGCGTGAACTGCATCGACTCCTCCTTGGTCATGAGCGGCTGCCGGCGCGAAGCGCCGTGCCGCTGCCCTGTGTTCCAGACCATTATCGGGAGTCAAAATAGGCCGGTTGCGTCGATTTCCGCTGCGCGGACAGCCGATTGCGTCGAATTGACGAAGGCTCGCAGCCGATTCGGCGGCGCGTCGTGCGCCGGGTATTACAGCCCGAACCCCATCTGCGCGCGGCCGAGCGGCGTCATGTCCGCTTCCCCGCCCCGCCCGTCGAACCCGACCTCGAAGTGATCGGCCGGAAAATCCGGCGGGCTTTCGCCGCGCAGGAACGCGGGCAGCTGGCGCCGCAGATACGCGTCGTTCTTCGCGCAGCCCGGCGCGGCGGCGATATACATCACGTTGCTGTCGCCGCTGCCGCGATGCGCATCCTCGACCGCGTGCACGACGTCGCCATGCCAGAACACCGCATCGCCCGGCTCCATGTGCGGAATCGGCACCAGCGCGTCAAGCAGCGGCGCATGCCACTCGGGCAGGATCGACAGCGCGCGGCCGGGACGCGCGCCGCACAGGTCGTCGTCGGCGACGTCGTCCTGCAATGCGCGCAGCACGACGTACGCCATCGCGTTCGCGACCGGAACGAGCTGCAGCGTGCCGTCGCCGGGCCCCTGCGGCGTCAGTGCGGTCCAGCCCTGGAACGTGCGGAACATCGAGCACACGGCCGGCGACGGAATCTCCTCGACGTCGGGACGAAACGCCGCGTCGAACGGGTCGTACGCGCGCCAGTTGCCGGCCAGCACGTGCCGGTAGACCTGGCGAAAGTTCGCGCCGAGCCAGCGCTCGACGGACCCGCCGTCGACGTGCGGCGACAGTCCGAGCGACGTCGAGCCAGGCGGCCGGCGGCGAATCCGGTCCGCATAGGCCGGCACCTGCTCCGGATCGAAGTGCGCACGCGCGCCGTCCGCATGACGCCACAGCCGGTTCAGGAACACGCGCGCCTGCGTGAGCGCCGGCGACTGGCGCGCGGCCACCTGCGGCGTCGACCAGTAGACGCCGTAGATCTGCGGCTTGCCGGACGCGAGGTTGCCGAAGTAGCGGTCCTCGGCGCGGGCGTGCAGCCGGTCCGTCAGGCGATTCGTGTCGAGATAGGCGCCGATCTCGTCGTTCCAGTCGCGCGCCTGCTGCGCATCGAACACGCCGCGAATCACCGCCGCGCCGTGCGCGCGAATCGCGGCGATCGCCTGCGGATCGACGCTGCCGTTCGCGATATCCGCGAAGCGCAGCACCGGAATCACGTCGCGGCCATGTGCGTGCGCGCGGCGGATCGCGTCGACCTGCCGCGCGATGTCCCCCTCCAGCTCGCGGAACGTCGCCACGTAACCGGGCAGGCCGGCGCGCAGCGCCCTTTTCGCCGTGCTAATCGCGGCCGGCAGATCGTCAATCGTCAGGTGCATCGTCGTCTCCTCGCTGAATCGTGCGTCGTGGTGAGCATTCAGCGTACGGCCGATGCATCGCCGCCATCGACACTATCCGGTCAACTATCGATACAATCCCGGCAACCGCTCGCTACTCGCGACGATGGCAGACCACGCACAGCTTGTTGCCGTCCGGGTCGCGGAAATACGCGCCGTAGTAGTCGGGGTGATAGTGCGGCCGCAGGCCGGGCGGCCCGTCGCAGGTGCCGCCCTGCTGCAGCGCGAGCGCATGACAGCGGTCGACCTGCGCGCGCGTCGGCGCGTTGAACGCGATCGTATGGCCGTTGCCCGGTTCGGGCGCGCGGCCGTCGAGGGGCCGGCCGAAGAAGAACAACGGCCGATCGGTATCGGCCGGCATCCAGCCCGACCAGCCGTCCGGCTCGCTGAACTTCAGACGCAGCCCGAGCTCCGCGAGCAGCGGCGCGTAGAAGTCGTACGCGCGCGCGGTATCGCTGACACCTACGCAAACATGTGAAAACATGGCATCGCTCCGTCGTGACGATCGATCACGATCATGCCACGGCGCGTTGCCCCGCGCTCGACCGGAGGTCGCGATGAAGCCGCAGTACGAGCATGTGACGTTCGCCCCAGGCTGTTCGATTCGCGTGTACCACCGTCAGCTCGCGCACATTCCGTTCGAATGGCATCGACATCCCGAGTACGAACTGACGTTGACGCTGAACAGCCGAGGCCGGCGCTTCGTCGGCGATCACGTCGCCCACTACGCGGACGACGATCTGGTGCTCGTCCCGCCCAATCTGCCGCACACGTGGTCGTCGAATGCGCGCATCGATCGCGATGCGCCGGAAGTCGCGCTCGTCGTCTGGTTCGACGGCGACTGGGCACGGCGCATGGCCGACTGCTGCCCCGAGTACGCGCCGCTGCGCTCGTTGCTGCGTCGCGCGGCGCCCGGCCTCGCGTTCGACGCCGAGACGGCCCGCGCGATGCGCGCGCGCTTGCCGCAGTTGCTCGACTCATCGCCGCGCGTCCGCCTCGCGGCCGCACTCGACACGCTCGCCGATCTTGCTGAGGCCGGCGGCGAACCGCTCGCCACCGCGCAGGCCTATGGCCGGCCCGACGCAGCCGCAACATCGACCGACTTGGCCACGCCCGAAGCCGAGCGCCTCGACCGCGTGCTCGACGCGATCGACCGGCGCTTCCACGAACCGTTGCGCGTCGACGCGCTCGCCGCCGTCGCGCACATGTCCGAGCGCACGCTGCAGCGGCTGTTCGTCCGGCACCTCGGCGAAAGCGTCGGCCGCTACGTGCAGCGCCTGCGAATCGCGCATGCGTGCCGGCACCTCGTCGGCACCGACTGGCCGATCGCGACCGTCGCCGCGCGTTGCGGGATTCCGAACGCCGCGAACTTCAACCGGCAGTTCCTCGCGACCCGAGGGATGACGCCCGGCGCGTACCGGCAGTTCTTCCTGCGTCACGGCCATCCGCCCGCGGCCGACGCGCGGGCGGATCTCGACACGCGCCCGCCGTCGCTGGAGCGCGCGGCTACGACTGCAGCCACGCCGCGCAAATGAAAACACCCCGGCGGGCAAACCCGCCGGGGTGTCTTGGGCGATCATCCAACGCGAACGGCCTGCCGGCCATTCGCGCCGCATACGGCTCAGCGTGCGCCGATCGGCTTCGCTTCGCGCGGCGTGTCGCCGATGAACAGCTGACGCGGACGGCCGATCTTCTGCTCCGGATCCGCAATCATTTCGTTCCACTGCGCGATCCAGCCGATCGTACGCGCCATCGCGAAGATGCACGTGAACATCGACGTCGGAATACCCAGCGCGCGCTGGACGATGCCCGAGTAGAAGTCGACGTTCGGGTACAGCTTGCGCGACACGAAGTACTCGTCTTCCAGCGCGATCTTCTCGAGCTGCATCGCGAGCTTGAACAGCGGGTCGTCGTGCAGGCCCAGTTCGTTCAGCACTTCGTAGCACGTTTCGCGCATCAGCTTCGCGCGCGGATCGTAGTTCTTGTACACGCGGTGGCCGAAGCCCATCAGCTTCACGCCCGAGTTCTTGTCCTTCACCTGCTTGATGAACTCGGGGATGTTGTCCGGCGTGCCGATCTGCTCGAGCATGTTCAGCGCGGCTTCGTTCGCGCCGCCGTGCGCCGGGCCCCACAGACATGCGATACCGGCCGCGATACACGCGAACGGGTTCGCGCCCGACGAACCGGCCAGACGGACCGTCGACGTCGATGCGTTCTGCTCGTGGTCGGCGTGCAGGATCAGGATGCGGTCGAGCGCGCGGACGAGCACGTCGTTGACCTGGTATTCCTCGCACGGGTTCGCGAACATCATGCGCATGAAGTTCGCGCTGTACGACAGATTGTTCTGCGGATACACGAACGGCTGGCCGATGCTGTACTTGTACGCCATCGCGACGAGCGTCGGCAGCTTCGCGATCATGCGGATCGCCGACACTTCACGGTGACGCGGGTCGTTGATGTCGAGCGAGTCGTGGTAGAACGCCGACAGCGCGCCGACTGCGGCGACCAGGATCGCCATCGGGTGCGCGTCGCGGCGGAAACCGCGGAAGAAGAACTGCATCTGCTCGTGCACCATCGTGTGCTTCGTGACGGTCGCGACGAATTCCTTCTTCTGCGCTTCGTTCGGCAGCTCGCCCTTCAGCAGCAGGTAGCAGGTCTCGAGGAAGTCGGCGTTCTGCGCGAGGTTGTCGATCGGGTAGCCGCGATACAGCAGCTCGCCCTTGTCGCCGTCGATATACGTGATCGCCGAGTTGCACGACGCCGTCGACATGAAGCCCGGGTCGTACGTGAACTTGCCGGTCTGGCCGTACAGCTTGCGGATGTCGATCACGTCCGGGCCCATCGTGCCCTTGTAGATCGGCAGTTCGACGCTAGGCGAGTTGTCGCTGAACGATAGCGTGGCTTTTACATCAGACGGAGTCATGGCACATCCTCAATCGAAATATAGAAACGGGATTCGATAACGGGCGTAACGCGGTTAGACGTTGCGCAGCATCTCCAACAGCCGGCGGACTTCCGGGCTGTCAAGGTCGCCCTCTGGTTCCTTGCGCGCGAGGAGCAAGTCCATCAGGTCGTTGTCGCTCAGATCGAGCAGGCGCGTCAGCGCGCCCACGTCTGCATCGGTGAGGTCATGCTCGTATCGGCTGAAGAAACGATCGAAGATCAGATCGTTCTCCAGCAGACCCCGCCGCGCGCGCCAGCGGAGGCGCGCGCGGCGGTGCGGGTCGGATTGATGTGCGGTGGTGTCGCTCATCTCAAACCGCGCGGCGGACCATCAGTTCCTTGATCTTGCCGATCGCCTTCGTCGGATTGAGGCCCTTCGGGCACACGTCGACGCAGTTCATGATCGTATGGCAACGGAACAGACGATACGGATCTTCAAGGTTGTCGAGACGCTCGCCGGTCGCCGTGTCCCGGCTGTCCGCGATGAAGCGGTAAGCCTGCAGCAGGCCGGCCGGGCCGACGAACTTGTCCGGGTTCCACCAGAAGCTCGGGCACGACGTCGAGCAGCTCGCGCACAGAATGCACTCGTACACGCCGTCGAGCTCGTCGCGTTCCTGCGGCGACTGCAGGCGCTCCTTCTCGGGCGGCGGCGCGTCGTTGATCAGGTACGGCTTGATCGAGTGGTACTGGTTGAAGAAGTGCGTCATGTCGACGATCAGGTCGCGCACGACGGGCAGGCCCGGCAGCGGGCGCAGCACGATCTTCTGCGGCAGCTCGTTCAGGTTCGTCAGGCACGCGAGACCGTTCTTGCCGTTGATGTTCATCGCGTCCGAACCGCACACGCCTTCGCGGCACGAACGGCGGAACGACAGCGTCTCGTCGACGGCCTTCAGCTTGACCAGTGCATCCAGCAGCATGCGCTCGTGCTGGAGGTCCAGTTCGTACGTCTGCATGCGCGGCGCTGCGTCCTTGTCCGGATCGTAGCGGTAGACTTCAAAAATGCGTTTTGCCATTTCGGATTCCTTTGACTCGGCTTAGAACGTGCGCGGCTTCGGCGGCACGGAGTCGACCGTCAGCGGCTTCATTTGAACCGGCTTGTAGTCGAGGCGATCGCCTTCGCTGTACCACAGCGTGTGGCGCAGCCAGTTCTCGTCGTCGCGATGCTCGTAGTCGCTGTGCGCATGCGCGCCGCGGCTTTCCTTGCGCGCTTCCGCCGAGACCATCGTCGCGCGGGCGACTTCGATCAGGTTCTCCAGCTCGAGCGCTTCGACGCGCGCGGTGTTGAACACCTTCGACTTGTCCTTCAGGTGGATGTTTTCCACGCGCGCCTTCAGGCCGGCCATCTGTTCGACGCCTTCCTTCAGCAGCGCCGACGTGCGGAACACGCCTGCGTGCTTCTGCATCGTCGCGCGGATGTCGTTCGCGACGTCCTGCGTGTATTCGCCCGACGACGACTTCTCGAGCTTGTTCAGGCGCGCCAGCGAGAATTCGCCCGCATCGGCCGGCAGCGGCTTGTGATCGCGCTGGTTCTTCACGTGCTCGACGATGTGGTTGCCGGCCGCGCGGCCGAACACCACGAGGTCGAGCAGCGAGTTCGTGCCGAGGCGGTTCGCGCCGTGCACGGACACGCACGAGCATTCGCCCACCGCGTAGAAGCCGTTGATCGGCTCCTTGTGGTCGCGCGACGTGCCGACGACCTGGCCGTGAATGTTGGTCGGGATGCCGCCCATCTGATAGTGGATGGTCGGGACGACCGGGATCGGTTCCTTGATGCAGTCGACGTTCGCGAACTTCAGCGCGATTTCGCGGATCGACGGCAGACGCTTCATGATCGTCTCGGCGCCGATGTGCGACAGGTCGAGCAGCACGTGGTCCTTGTTCGGGCCCACGCCGCGGCCTTCCTTGATTTCCTGGTCCATCGAGCGGGACACGAAGTCGCGCGGCGCCAGGTCCTTCAGCGTCGGCGCATAGCGCTCCATGAAGCGCTCGCCGTTCGCGTTGCGCAGGATGCCGCCTTCGCCGCGCACGCCTTCCGTGATCAGCACGCCCGCGCCGGCCACGCCGGTCGGGTGGAACTGCCAGAACTCCATATCCTGCAGCGCGATGCCCGAGCGGGCCGCCATGCCGAGGCCGTCGCCGGTGTTGATGAACGCGTTGGTCGACGCCGCGAAGATCCGGCCTGCGCCGCCCGTCGCGAACAGCGTGGTCTTGCCTTCGAGGATGTAGACGTCACCCGTTTCCATTTCGAGTGCCGTCACGCCGAGCACATCGCCGTCCGCGTCGCGGATCAGGTCGAGCGCCATCCATTCGACGAAGAACTGCGTCTTCGCCGCGACGTTCTGCTGGTACAGCGTGTGCAGCAGCGCGTGACCGGTACGGTCCGCGGCCGCGCAGGCGCGCTGGACCGGCTTCTCGCCGTAGTTCGCGGTGTGGCCGCCGAACGGGCGCTGGTAGATCGTGCCGTCCGCGTTGCGGTCGAACGGCATGCCGAAGTGCTCGAGCTCGTACACGACGTTCGGCGCTTCACGGCACATGAACTCGATCGCGTCCTGGTCGCCGAGCCAGTCGGAGCCCTTGATCGTGTCGTAGAAGTGATAGTGCCAGTTGTCTTCGCTCATGTTGCCGAGCGATGCGCCGATCCCGCCCTGTGCGGCGACCGTGTGCGAACGCGTCGGGAACACCTTCGACAGCACGCAGACCGACAGGCCCGCGCGCGACAGTTGCAGCGCCGCACGCAAGCCGGAGCCGCCCGCGCCGACGATCACGACGTCGAACTTGCGACGCGGGAGGGAAGTTTTGATTGCAGCCATTCTTTACACTCTCCAGAGAATCTGCGCGGCGTAGCCCGCACATGCGAGCAGCCAGACGATGGTCAGCGATTGCAGCAGCAGGCGCACACCGACGGGCTTCACGTAGTCCATCCAGATGTCGCGCACGCCGACCCATGCGTGGTAGAAGAGGGAGAGCAGCGTCACGAAGGTCGCGAGCTTCATCCATTGCGCGGCGAAGATCGACGCCCAGCCTTCGTACGAGAAATCGTGCGCGCCGAAGAACAGCACCAGCAGGATGATCGTGTAGACGGCCATGATCGTGGCCGTGACGCGTTGCGCGAGCCAGTCGCGCAGGCCGTAGTGCGCGCCGACGACGAGGCGCTTCGAGCCGATTCGGTTGTTGGCTGCCATTTCTTAGAATGCTCCGAACAGTTTGAGGGCCATCGCGATGGTCAGCAGCGACGAGACGGCGATCACGACGACCGAGGTCGACTTGCCGCGCTCCTTGGTGACGGCATCGTGGTTGATGTCCATCAGCAGGTGGCGGATGCCGGCGCAGAAATGGAGGAAGAACGCCCACGACAACACGAGGACGATGAGCTTGACGATGACGTTGGAGAGAAAGAACTTGAAGCCTTCGAAGCTGAGCTCGGAGGTGAGGCTCTGGTCGAAGAGGAACAGCAGGAACGGAAGGAACAGGAACAGCAGCGCACCGCTGACTCGATGGAGAATCGAAACCTTCGCCGCTAGCGGCAGGCGATATTTCATCGTGATGTCGCCGAATCCGATGTTCCGGTATTCCGGCCTCGGCTTTCTTACTGCGTCAGTCATGCTAGACCCCTACTTATGTTGTGACACTAATCCGCGATTTTAGCGCCTTTTTATATCGCGCTGCAGCGAAAACCTGCTCAGGAGCGTTACGCAAACGCGAACAAAGGCGACCCGAAACGTGCTTCGCGGACAGTGTGGGGAGCGCGAATGCACGAGACACGAGCCGATACCCGCATCGTCAGCTCAAGTCGTTCTGATAGTAATACCCGGTTGTGACATACCAGCCGCGCCGCACTTCCACCGGCCGGTCACCATATGTATAGGACACGCGCTCGACCGACAGCAACGGAAAACCTGTCGGCACGTGCAGCAGGTCGGCCACCGCCGGCTCCGCCGCCACCGCGCGGATCTTCTCCGACGCGCGGATCATGCGGGTGCCGAACTCCGTCTCGAACATCGCGTAGAGCGGCCCCTTGTACTCGCTGAGCCGCTCGAACGTGAGGCCGCGGAACATCACGCCCGGCAGCCAGATCTCGTCCAGCACCGTCGTCTCGCCCTCGAATTCGAGCAGGCGCCGCACCTGCACCACCGGGTCGGCCGGCTTCAGGTCGAGCTGGCGGGCGATCTCGGCCGGCGCGCGCGTGCGCCGGCACTCCAGCAGGCGGCTCACGTGCGCGTGCTCCGCGCCGTCGTCGGCCAGCAGGCGCAGGAACCGGAATTGCGCGCGATCTTCATTGTGCGTTGCAACAAACGTACCCTTGCCCTGCCGGCGAACCACGAGGTTCTCGGCAGCCAGCTCGTCGATCGCCTTGCGCACGGTGCCCTGGCTGACCTTGTAGCGGCCCGCGAGCTCCACTTCACTCGGAATGATCTCGCCCGGCTTCCATTCGCCCGACTCGAGACTCTGCGTGATCAATGCCTTGATCTGCTGGTATAAAGGGCTGAACGTCGGGGACGGCGCCGGCGCGAGCTCGGCCGCACCCGGCTGCCCTGGGCCGCCTGCGCCGGTCGGATTCGCGTTGTTCGCCTGGTTCGATGTCATGGCGCGCATTTCATCACAAACCGCGCTTTTCCGTCCACTCAAATTCCGCAAAACATCTGTCTTATATAAGACATATGATACCGTTTGACTTTGCGTTCTTCGGCTCCTAAACTCCGGGTCGAGCAAGGGTTCGCGGGTGGCAAAGCGCGCCCCCGGCCACGTGCCTCGGCCCGTCTCCAGGTTCACCACGCATGCAACCGCGAGTCCTCCGCCCTGCTTCAAAGCAACGCTTCGCGTAACGCGCATAGAATGGCGTTTTCCCTAGCGTCCCACGCTTCACCCGTCCTGGAGATTTTCAATGGCTAAGCCCGCAAAGCGCGTTGCCGTCACCGGCGCCGCAGGTCAAATCGCTTACTCGCTGCTGTTCCGCATCGCGAACGGCGACCTGCTCGGCAAGGACCAGCCGGTCATCCTGCAACTGCTCGACCTCCCGCAAGCCCAAGCCGCCGTCAAAGGCGTCGTGATGGAACTGGACGATTGCGCGTTCCCGCTGCTCGCGGGCGTCGTGATCACCGACGACCCGAAGGTCGCGTTCAAGGACGCCGACGTCGCGCTGCTGGTCGGCGCCCGTCCGCGCTCGAAGGGCATGGAGCGCAAGGACCTGCTGTCGGCGAACGCCGAGATCTTCACGGTCCAGGGCGCCGCGCTGAACGAAGTCGCGAGCCGCGACGTGAAGGTGCTGGTCGTCGGCAACCCGGCCAACACGAACGCGTACATCGCGATGAAGTCGGCGCCGGACCTGCCGAAGAAGAACTTCACGGCGATGCTGCGCCTCGACCACAACCGCGCGCTGTCGCAGCTCGCGGCCAAGTCGGGCAAGCCGGTCGCGTCGATCGAGAAGCTCGCGGTGTGGGGCAACCACTCGCCGACGATGTACCCGGACTTCCGCTTCGCGACCGCCGAAGGCGAATCGCTGCTGAAGCTGATCAACGACGACGAATGGAACCGCAACACGTTCATCCCGACCGTCGGCAAGCGCGGCGCGGCGATCATCGAAGCGCGCGGCCTGTCGTCGGCGGCGTCGGCGGCCAACGCGGCGATCGACCACGTGCGTGACTGGGTGCTCGGCACGAACGGCAAGTGGGTCACGATGGGCATTCCGTCGGACGGTTCGTACGGCATTCCCGAAGACATCATCTACGGCGTGCCGGTCGTGTGCGAAAACGGCGAGTACAAGCGTGTCGAAGGCCTGGAAATCGACGCGTTCTCGCGCGAGAAGATGGACGGCACGCTGGCCGAGCTGCTCGAAGAGCGCGACGGCGTCGCCCACCTGCTGAAGTAAGGCGCCGGCCTTGCCGCCCGCGGGCGGCAAGGCTGCGGCGCGGGCCGGCGGCATGCCGCCGGCCCGCTGCGCCCCCAATCCGATCCGGACGCGTTTTGCCGCCACCGGCCCAGAACGCGCCCGCATCCGATTTTTCCACGCTGGCCTGCCTCCTGGACGTACAGAAGATGTCCGCGCTCACACCTGCACAAGTGTTGTACGACGGTGCGTCCCCGCCCGCGATCCTGCCATGCTGCGATCACTACGCCGGCAGCGAGAAGCTGATGCGCAAGTCGCTTGCGCTGCAGGCCGAGATGGGCCCCGTGTTCGACATCACGCTCGACTGCGAGGACGGCGCGGCCGTCGGCCAGGAAGCCGCGCACGCGGAGCTGGTCGCCGGCCTGCTCGGCAGCGCCGACAATCGCTTCGGGCGGGTCGGCGCGCGGATCCACGATTTCTCCCACCCCCACTGGCGCGACGACGTGCGGATCATCCTGCGCGCGGCGCGGGCGCCGGCCTACATCACGCTGCCGAAGATCGCGAACGCCGCCGACGCCGCCGAGATGTGCGCGTTCATCGAAGGCACGCGCCGCGAGCTCGGCATCGCGCGGCCGATTCCGGTCGACGTGCTGGTCGAGACCCACGGCGCACTCGCTCACGCGGCCGCCCTCGCCGCGCTGCCGCTCGTCGGCACGCTGAGCTTCGGGCTGATGGACTTCGTCTCCGCGCATCACGGCGCGATTCCCGATGGCGCGATGCGCTCGCCCGGCCAGTTCGAGCATCCGCTCGTGCGCCGCGCGAAGCTCGAGATCGCCGCGGCCTGCCATGCGCACGGCAAGACGCCGTCGCACAACGTGACGACCGAAGTGCGCGACATGAGCGTCGTCGCGGACGACGCGCGCCGCGCGCGCGCGACGAATTCGCGTACACGCGGATGTGGAGCATCCATCCGTCGCAGATCCGGCCGATCGTCGACGCGTTCGCGCCCCGCACCGACGAAGTCGCGCTCGCGGCCGAGATCCTGCTGGCCGCGCAGGCCGCCGACTGGGGTCCGACACGGCACGGCGACACGCTGCACGACCGCGCGAGCTACCGCTATTACTGGTCGGTGCTGCGCCGCGCGCGGGCCACCGGCCAGCCGGTGCCCGCCGAGGCGGCGCCACTGTTCGGCCCGGCCGCCGCGGCAGACGCGCCGTGAGCGCGCGCCGCTCGCCGGTTTGCTAAACGACAAAAAACGTAACGGAGCCTGAAAACCTGAAATATGCGCGGCCAAATAGGTGAAAATAGCGGCCGCTGCGCGCTTCCGGGGCGCGTGCAGTTCTACCCGGCCGGCGGCCCGACGCCGCCGGCCCATGTCAACTGATTATCGAAAGGTTCTGACTCCATGAAGAAACTCCTGATCGCTACCGCCATCGGCGCCTTGTCCGCCACGATGCTGGTCTCGGCTCCGAGCGCGTTCGCCCAGGAAGCGGGCACGACCGCGAAGAAGGCAACGGCCAAGCGCCCGGCGCCGGCCAAGCGCATCATCCCGCGCAGCAAGAAGGCACAGGCGCGTGCCGCGGCCAAGGTCGATACGGTGCCGGAAGGCGCAGTCAAGTGGGCGTGCAAGGACGGCCTGTCATTCGACCTCGCCGGCGACATGAAGCGCGACCAGGTCGTCACGGTTCACTGGGCGAAGAAGAACTACAAGCTGCCGCGCCAGGCAACGACGACGGGCGCCGACACGTTCTACGATCCGGCAGCCGGCTTCAAGCTGGTCGTGATCCCGACCAAGGCGATGCTGTTCAGCGACGCGAACGGCGGCGAGCGCCTCGCGGACGAGTGCATGACGCCGGAAATGGCGCAAGGCACGCCGGCGCCGACGCAATCGAACGAGCTGAAGCCGGCAACGAACTAAGCCCGTTCACCCAGGCCCCTCGATGTCCGCCCCGACCTCCAGCGTCCGCCCTGCCCCGGATTCGGTACTCGTCGACATCGTCGACTACGTGCTGAATGCGGGGATCGACAGCGCGCTCGCGCTGGAAACCGCGCGTCATTGCCTGATCGACACGCTCGGCTGCGGACTCGAGGCGCTGTCCTACCCTGCCTGCACCAAGCTGCTCGGCCCCGTCGTACCCGGCACGATCGTGCCGAACGGCGCGAAGGTCCCGGGCACCTCGTTCCAGCTCGATCCGGTCAAGGCCGCGTTCGACATCGGCGCGACGATCCGCTGGCTGGACTTCAACGACACCTGGCTCGCCGCCGAATGGGGCCATCCGTCCGACAATCTCGGCGGGATCCTGGCGACGGCCGACTGGCTGTCGCGCACCGCCGTCGCCGCCGGCAAGACGCCGCTCGCGATGCGCGACGTGCTGATCGCGATGATCAAGGCCCACGAGATCCAGGGCTGCATCGCACTCGAGAATTCATTCAACCAGGTCGGGCTCGACCACGTGCTGCTCGTCAAGGTCGCATCGACCGCCGTCGTCGGCCAGTTGCTCGGGCTCACGCGCGACGAGCTGATCAACGCGGTATCGAACGCGTTCGTCGACGGCCACGCGCTGCGCACCTACCGGCACGCGCCGAACACGGGCTCGCGCAAGTCGTGGGCGGCCGGCGACGCGACGTCGCGCGCGGTGCGCCTCGCGCTGATCGCGAAGACGGGCGAAATGGGCTACCCGTCGGCGCTGACCGCGCGGACCTGGGGCTTCTACGACGTGCTGTTCAACGGACAGCCGTTCCGCTTCCAGCGCCCGTACGGCACGTACGTGATGGAGAACGTGCTGTTCAAGATCGCGTTCCCGGCGGAATTCCACGCGCAGACGGCCGCCGAAGCGGCCATGCAGCTGCACGCGCAGCTCGCCGCGGCCGGGAAATCGACCGACGACATCAGCCGGATCACGATCCGCACGCACGCGGCGGCGATCCGCATCATCGACAAGCAGGGGCCGCTCGCCAACCCGGCGGACCGCGACCACTGCATCCAGTACATGGTCGCGGTGCCGCTGCTCTACGGCCGGCTGACCGCGGCCGACTACGAGGACGCGGTCGCCGCGGACCCGCGCATCGACGCGCTGCGCGCGAAGACGACGTGCGTCGAGGACCCGCGGTTCACGAAGGATTATCACGACCCGGACAAGCGATCGATCGCGAATGCGCTGACGATCGAGTTCGCAGACGGATCGAAGCTTGCCGAAGTGGCGGTCGAGTATCCGATCGGCCACCAGCGACGCCGCGCCGACGGCATCCCGCTCCTGGTCGAGAAGTTCAGGACCAACCTCGCCCGCCGCTTCCCGGCAAAGCAGCAACAAGCGATTCTCGACGTGTCGCTGGACCAGGCAAAGCTCGAAGCGATGCCGGTCAATGAGTACGTCGACTTGTATGTGATATAGCCGTCATCTACAGGACTCTTTGTTTCCTAGACTCAAACCCAGGAAAATCACCATGGCCCACAATCTCCACAAGACCCTCAAGGAATTCGACAACGGTTCCGGCAAAGGCAAGTTCTATTCGCTGCCGCAACTCGGCAAGGAACTGAAGACGAAGATCGAGCGCCTGCCGGTGTCGATCCGGATCGTGCTCGAGTCCGTGCTGCGCAACTACGACGGCAAGAAGATCACCGAGGAACACATCGAGCAGCTCGCGAACTGGAAGCCGACCGCCAAGCGCGTCGACGAGATTCCGTTCGTCGTGTCGCGCGTCGTGCTACAGGACTTCACGGGCGTGCCGCTGCTCGCCGACATCGCGGCCATGCGCGGCGTCGCGAAGCGCGCGGGCAAGAACCCGAAGAAGATCGAACCGCTGGTCCCGGTCGATCTCGTCGTCGACCACTCGGTCCAGATCGACTACTTCCGCCAGAAGGACGCGCTCGACCTGAACATGAAGCTGGAATTCCAGCGCAACAACGAGCGCTACCAGTTCATGAAGTGGGGCATGCAGGCGTTCGACACGTTCAAGGTCGTGCCGCCGGGCGTCGGCATCGTCCACCAGGTGAACCTCGAATACCTCGCGCGCGGCGTCCACAAGAAGAAGGACGAAGACGGCACGGTGTTCTACCCGGACACCCTCGTCGGCACGGACAGCCACACGACGATGATCAACGGCATCGGCGTGGTCGGCTGGGGCGTGGGCGGCATCGAGGCGGAAGCCGGCATGCTCGGCCAGCCGGTGTACTTCCTGACGCCGGACGTGGTCGGCGTCGAGCTGAAGGGCCAGCTGCGCGAAGGCGTGACGGCCACCGACCTGGTGCTGACCATCACCGAAATGCTGCGCAAGGAAAAGGTCGTCGGCAAGTTCGTCGAGTTCTTCGGCGAAGGCACGAAGACGCTCTCGCTGCCGGACCGCGCGACGATCGCGAACATGGCGCCGGAATACGGCGCGACGATGGGCTTCTTCCCGGTCGACGAGAAGACGATCGACTACTTCAAGGGCACGGGCCGCACGAAGGCGGAAATCGCCGCGTTCGAAAACTACTTCAAGGCGCAGGACCTGTTCGGCATTCCGAAGGCCGGCGACATCGACTACACGAAGACGCTGACGCTGGATCTGCTCACGGTCGCGCCGTCGCTGGCCGGCCCGAAGCGCCCGCAGGACCGCATCGAGATCGGCAACGTCAAGTCGACGTTTACCGAGCTGTTCTCGAAGCCGGTCGCGGAAAACGGCTTCGCGAAGAAGGCGGAAGACCTGGCAGCCGAGTACACGACGAGCAACGGCGTCAACGTGAAGAACGGCGACGTGCTGATCGCCGCGATCACGTCGTGCACGAACACGTCGAATCCGAGCGTGCTGCTGGCCGCGGGCCTCCTGGCGAAGAAGGCCGTCGAAGCCGGCCTGAGCGTCGCGCCGCACATCAAGACGTCGCTCGCCCCGGGATCGCGCATCGTCACCGAGTACCTGACGAAGACGGGCCTGCTGCCCTACCTGTCGAAGCTCGGCTTCGAAGTCGCCGCCTACGGCTGCACGACCTGTATCGGCAACGCGGGCGACCTGACGCCGGAACTGAACGAAGCGATCACGAAGAACGACATCGTCGCGGCGGCCGTGCTGTCGGGCAACCGCAATTTCGAAGCGCGCATCCACCCGAACATCCGCGCGAACTTCCTGGCCTCGCCGCCGCTCGTCGTCGCGTACGCGATCGCCGGCAACATCACGCGCGACCTGATGACCGAGCCGGTCGGCCAGGGCAAGGGCGGCAAGGACATCTACCTCGGCGACATCTGGCCGACGAGCGACGAAATCCACGCGCTGCTCAAGTACGCGCTCGATCCGAAGAAGTTCGAGGACAACTACGCGAAGCTGACCAAGAAGGGCGACCTCTGGAGCAAGATCGAGGGCGAGTCGGGCCAGGTCTACGACTGGCCGAAGTCGACGTACATCGCGGAGCCGCCGTTCTTCGGCAAGGAATTCTCGATGGAACCGGCCGACGCGATCGTCACGGTCAAGGGCGCGCGCGCGCTCGGCATCTTCGGCGATTCGGTCACGACCGACCACATCAGCCCGGCAGGCTCGATCAAGGAAGACTCGCCGGCAGGCAAGTGGCTGAAGGAGAACGGCGTGCAGAAGGCCGACTTCAACAGCTACGGCTCGCGCCGCGGCAACCATGACGTGATGATGCGCGGCACGTTCGCGAACGTCCGGATCAAGAACCTGATGATCCCGGCGAAGGCGGACGGCACGCGCGTCGAAGGCGGCCTGACGATCCACCAGCCGAGCGGCGAACAGCTGTCGATCTACGACGCGGCGATGAAGTACGTCGACGCCGGCACGCCGACCGTCGTGTTCGCGGGCGAAGAGTACGGCACCGGCTCGTCGCGCGACTGGGCGGCGAAGGGCACGCAGCTGCTCGGCGTGAAGGCCGTGATCGCACGCAGCTTCGAGCGGATCCACCGTTCGAACCTGGTCGGCATGGGCGTGCTGCCGCTGCAGTTCAAGGGCGCGGACAGCATCCAGTCGCTCGGCATCACCGGCGACGAGACGTTCGACATCGAAGGCCTCGGCGACGACTTCAAGCCGCAGCAGGACGTCACGCTCGTGATCAACCGCAAGGACGGCGAAACGAAGCGCGTGCAGGTGCTGCTGCGCATCGATACGCCGATCGAAGTCGACTACTACAAGCACGGTGGTATCCTGCCGTTCGTGCTGCGCTCGCTGCTCGCAGCGTAAGCGCTTCGCTTTTGCAGGTGCCGTATCCCGCTTCGGCGGGTGCGGCCGATTTGGAAGCCCGGCCTCGCGCCGGGCTTTTTTTCGTGCGCGCGCCCGATAGAGCCTTCACTCTAAAGTGGGGTCCGGACGCGTAACCCGAAAGCCGCCTGCAAGACTGCGCCGCGCGCTGTTCCACCATTCGGCACGCCTCGCCCCGTTCAGGCGGATTTCTGCATGTTCCGGCGACGCCGACACGCCATGGCGGAAAGCTTGCCGCAAGCCCCGACCACATAGTGCGACGCGGCGCGGCGCACGCGACGCACGGCCCGAACCGCCGTGCGAACTCGCACGCCGCCGCAACGCACGATTCGCCGTCCGCGCGGCTGCCGCGCCTGCTCGATTGACGCACGCGCCGCCCGCCGCCACGCGATGCACGCGCGAACCGGTTCCGCCGTCCGCCCCGACGCGCCGCCCTCCACTGCCCCGCGCGACCGTCGCGCAGGACGCGACTTGTCAGAACTGACAGCTGATGTTTCTCTCAGCTACCCGAAGTGTTATGGCGTCCTACGCTCCACTGCGCTCGCGGCCCCACAAGGGCCGGGGGTTCCAGCAACGTCGTCTCTCCTCAAAAGGACACCCGATGAAAAGGAACACCTGGTTTTCCCTGCCTCTGCCGTCGCCCCGCCGTCTCGCCTGCGCATGGCCGCTCGTACTTGCCGCCGGCGCGGCACACGGCGCGACGGACTGGGTCGACACACATACGAAGGCCTTCCTGACCGGCCCGCAGCTGATGGCGCGCAGTGCGGCGCCGTCGCTCGAACTGGCAGCGGGCGAAACGACCAACGTCGTGGTCAGCCTGAAGCTGCGCAATGCCGCGCAGCTCAAGCAGCTCGCGCGCGACGTCAACCGGCCCGGCAGTGCGCAGTACGGCAAGTTCCTCACGCATGACCAGTTCCTCGCGAACTACGCGCCGACCGACGCGCAGGTTCAGTCGGTCGTCGACCATCTGCGCAAGAGCGGCTTCGTCGACATCGAGGTCGCGCCGAACCGGCTGCTCGTTTCCGCGCGCGGCACCGCCGGCACGGTCAAGGCCGCGTTCAACACGTCGCTCGTGCACTTCCAGTTCGCGGGCCGCTCGGGCTTCGCGAACGCGTCCACCGCGCAGGTGCCGCGCGCGCTCGGCGACGTCGTCGGCTCGGTGCTGGGATTGCAGAACGTCGCGCGCGCGCATCCGCTGCTGCGCATCGGCAACGTCGCGAAGCCGACGGCGCTCGCCGCGGGCACCGCGACCGGCCATTATCCGAAGGAATTCCCGGCCCTCTACGGCGCGACCGGCGTGCCGACCGCGGCCGGCGTCACGGTCGGGATCATGACGATCGGCGGCGTCGCGCAGACGCTGCGGGACCTGAAGACCTTCACGTCGAGCAACGGCTACGGCGCGGTGACGACGCAGAGCGTCAAGACCAACGGCACCGGCGGCAACTACACCGACGACCAGGACGGCCAGGGCGAATGGGATCTCGACAGCCAGTCGATCGTGGGCGCGGCAGGCGGCCAGGTCGGCAAGCTCGTGTTCTACATGGCGGACCTGAACGCGTCGGGCAACACCGGGCTCACGCAGGCGTTCAACCGCGCGGTGTCGGACAACGTCGCGAAGGTGATCAACGTGTCGCTCGGCTGGTGCGAGACCGATGCGAGCGCCGACGGCACGCTCGACGCCGAGGAGCAGATCTTCACGACGGCCGCCGCGCAAGGCCAGACGTTCTCGGTGTCGTCCGGCGACGAAGGCGTGTACGAGTGCAACAACCGCGGCTATCCGGACGGCTCGAACTACACGGTGTCGTGGCCGGCCTCGTCGCCGCACGTGCTCGCGATCGGCGGCACGACGCTGTACACGACCTCGTCGGGCGCGTTCTCGAACGAGACGGTCTGGAACGAAGGGCTCGACGGCAACGGCAAGCTGTGGGCGACGGGCGGCGGCGTCAGCACGATCCTGCCCGCCCCGTCGTGGCAGTCGGGCAGCAACCGCCAGCTGCCGGACGTGTCGTTCGATGCCGCGCAAAGCACCGGCGCGTACATCTACAACTACGGCCAACTGCAGCAGATCGGCGGTACCAGCCTGTCCGCGCCGCTGTTCTCCGGCTTCTGGGCGCGCATCCTGGCCGCGAACGGCACGGGCCTCGGGTTCCCCGCGGGGAATTTCTACAACGCGATTCCATCGCACCCGTCGCTCGTCCGCTATGACGTCACATCGGGCAACAACGGCTATCAGGGCTACGGGTACAACGCGGGCACGGGCTGGGACTACACGACCGGCTTCGGCAGCCTGAACATCGCGAACCTCAACCAGCTGATCAAGTCGGGCGGCTTCTGAGCGAGGTGTGTAGAGCCGGCGCGCGGGGTGTTTCTCCGCGCGCCGGTTTTTTGCTTCTTCACGTCGATGCAGCGGACCGACCGGGCGTCTGCACGCCCCGCCGTCACTTCGTCGCCCGCTCCGATGCAACCGCCACGCCGGCCCGATGCGACGGCGCGAACAGCCGCAGCCCGCTCACGACGCTCGCGGCGCCCGCGAAGCACGCGCCGAGCACCAGCGCGAGCGTCGGCCCGTGACGGCCCGCGATCCCGAACGACAGCGCGACGAGCGCCGCGCCGGTCGCCTGCCCGATCAGCCGCGCGGTCGCGATGATTCCGCTCGCGCCGCCGCTGCGCTCGGGCGGCGCGCTCGACATCAGCGCCTTCAGGTTCGGCGACTGGAAAAAGCCGAAGCCCGCGCCGCACAGCATCATCCGCCAGCCGATGTCGAGCACGTGCGGCGCCGCCGGCAGCGTGGCGAGCGACGCCATGCCCGCGCACAGCAGCGCGAGGCCGACCGCGCCGAGCAGCCCGGGCGGGTAGCGGTCCGACAGCCGACCCGCGAGCGGCGCCGCGAGCGCGACGACGATCGACCATGGCGTCATCAGGAAACCCGTCTCGACCGCGCTCCGATGCAGCACGGTTTCGAAATAGAACGGCAGCGACACGAATGCGAGCCCCTGCGCGGCGAACGCGCAGACGGCGGTCAGCGCGGACAGCGCAAACACGGGCCGGCGAAACAGGTCGACCGGCAGCATCGGCGCCGGATGCCCGGCCTCGCGGCGGATCAGCAGCAAGCCGAAGCCGAGCGCGAGCGTGGCGGCGGCGAGCACGATGGAGAGCGGCCCGCGCTGCGCGGCCTCGCCGAGCGCGAAGATCAGCGCGGCGAACGTGACGACGTTGAGCAGCGCGGCCACCGGATCGAACGCATGACGGCCGCGCGCCGTCTGCGGCAGCGACGGAATCGCCACCGCGAACGCGCACAGGCCGAGCGGCACGTTCACCGCGAACAGCCACGGCCACGCGGCGACCGACAGGATCAGCGACGCGATCGTCGGGCCGACCGCGAACGACACGCCGACGACGAGCGCGTTGAGGCCGACGCCGCGCCCGAGCCGGTGCGCGGGATACAGGCTGCGGATCAGCGCGACGTTGACGCTCATGATCGCGCTCGCGCCCAGGCCCTGCACGATCCGCGCGGCCGTCAGCAGCGGCAGCGTCGACGCGAGCGAGCAGCCGAGCGATGCCAGCGTGAAGACCGCGAGACCGGCAATGTACACGCGCTTGTGGCCGACGATGTCGCCGAGCGCGGCAAGCGGCAGCAACGTCGCGACCATCGCGAGCTGGTACGCGTTGATGATCCACACGGATGCGGCCGGCGCCGCGCGCAGGTCGGCGGCGATCGCGGGCAGCGCGGTGTTCGCGATCGCGGTGTCGAGCGTCGCGAGCGCGACGGCCAGCAGCACGGCGGCCATCGCGCGCCAGTTGACGGCCGGCTCCGGGGTGCGGGCGGCGGAAGCGGTTTCGGACAAGATGTGACTCTGCTGGCGGGCGACGCGATGCGTCGCGGATGGACCGGCTCGGCATCGCGCGTGTCGTCCGGTACAACCGGTGCGCGCGCCGCCGAGTTCCGTATTGTTGCAGAGCCGCATCGAGCCTGCAGGCGGCCGCTTCATCAGTCAGCCAAACGAAAGCCGGCGCCGCCCTCGGTACGTTACCGCGTCACGTAACCGCCCGCCGCGCATTGCGCCCGCGCAGCCATTCGAGCGCGAGCAGCAGGCTCGTCGAGAAGATGATCAGGATCGTCGCGAGCGCGGCGATCGTCGGGCTGATGTTCTCGCGGATGCCGGTGAACATCTGGCGCGGCAGCGTGGTCTGGTCGGCGCCGGCGAGAAACAGCGTGACGACCACTTCGTCGAACGACGTCGCGAACGCGAACAGCGCGCCCGACATCACGCCCGGCGCGATCACCGGCAGCGTGACGCGAAAGAACGTCGTGACCGGATTCGCGCCGAGCGACAGGCTCGCGCGCACGAGGTTGTGGTTGAAGCCCTGCAGCGTCGCGGCCACCGTCGTGACGACGAACGGCACGCCGAGCGCCGCGTGCGCGCAGATCAGCCCCGTGTAGGTGTTGGCGAGGCCGAGCGGCGCGAAGAACAGGTACATGCCGACGCCGACCACGACCACCGGCACGATCATCGGCGACAGCAGCACCGCCATCAGCAGCCCCTTGCCGCGGAAGTCGGCCTTCGTGAGCCCGATCGCGGCGAGCGTGCCGAGCACGGTCGCGACGACGGTGGCCGACGGCGCGACGATGAAGCTGTTCTTCGCCGCCATGCGCCACTCGTCGGACGCGATCAGGTTCTCGTACCAGCGCGTCGAGAAGCCCGGGATCGGATAGACGAGGAACGTGCTCGACGAAAACGACAGCGGCACGATCGCGAGCACCGGCAGGATCAGGTACAGCAGCGTCAGCACGACGAGCACGCGCAATGCGACGTACCACGCGCGCTCGACGAACGACATGTGCGGCGCGAACAGCGGCCTGGCGAGCAGTTTCATGGTCGAATCCCCTTCCCTTTCAGCCGAGGCTCACGTTCGAGCGGGTGAAGCGGTTGTAGACCGCGTACAGCACGAGCGTCGCCGCGAGCAGCAGCCCGCCGAGCGCACACGCCATGCCCCAGTTGATCGTCACGTTCGTGAAGTACGCGACGTAGTAGCTGACCATCTGGTCGTTCGGCCCGCCGAGCAGCGCCGGCGTGATGTAGTAGCCGATCGCGAGGATGAACACCAGCAGCGCGCCCGCGCCGACGCCCGGGTAGGTCTGCGGCACGTACACGCGCCAGAACGCCGCGAACGGATGGCTGCCGAGCGACACGGCCGCGCGCTGGTAGGTCGACGGGATCGACTTCATCACGCTGAAGAGCGGCAGGATCATGAACGGCAGCAGGATGTGCGTCATCGAGATGTACACGCCGACCCGGTTGAACAGCAGCGCGAGCGGATGCGAGATCAGCCCGCTGCCGATCAGCGCCTTGTTGACGAGCCCCTCGCTCTGCAGCAGCACGATCCACGCGGCGACGCGCACCAGCACCGAGGTCCAGAACGGAATCAGCACGAGGATCATCACGAGGTTCGCGCGCCGCTCCGACAACGTCGAGATCCAGTACGCGAGCGGATAGCCGAGCAGCAGCGCGAACAGCGTGACCGCGACGCCGATCACGAGCGTGCGGCCGAAGATCGCCAGGTAGATCGACTGGTCCGGATCGGCGGGCACGACGTGGCCGAAGCCGTCCTGCTTGTGATCGAGCGACGCGAGCAGGTAGAACGGCGAGTACGCGCTGCCGTTCTTCGCGATCGCCTGCCAGTACGCGGGGTCGGCCCAGCGCGCATCGAGCTCGACGAGCTTGCCGCGCTGCTGCGTGGGCGTGAGCGCTTCGCCGTTGTCGCCCTTGAGCGGCATCGCGCGCGCCGTCTTCGCGACGAGCGACCGGTAGCCGGGAATCTCGGTGTTCAGGCGCCGCGCGAGCGCGCCCATCGCCTCGCTGTCGGCAACCCGCGTCATGTCGGCGGCGAGCGCCGCGTACGCGGCGTCGGCGGGCGGCGTCTTGCGGTCCCAGCCGGACAGCGCGGCGACCGTCTTCGGCAGCGCGGTCGCGATCTCCGGGTTCTGCACCGCGCGCGTCAGCAGCGCGCCGATCGGCACGACGAAGATCAGCAGCAGGAAGATCGCGAGCGGCGCGACCAGCAGCAGCGCCATCGCGCGCTTCCTGGCCTCGGCGGCCTTCAGCTCGCGTTTCAGCGTGGCAGTCGACTGCGTCGACGAAGAAGTGGCGATCGTCATCGTATTCAATGTGCCTCTCCGGCCGGACCGGAGTCCGGCGGCATGCCGCGCGAAGCGCCGCGACGCGTGCGCGCCGCGCGGCCGGTTGCGTCACGACTGCGACGCGCTTACTTCGATGCCCACGCGGCGAAGCGCTGCTCGAGCTCGTCGCTGTGGTCGGTCCAGAAGCCGATGTCCTGCAGCACCGCGTTCTTGCCGTTGGTCGGCGAGTTCGGCAGGTTCGCGAGCGTCTTCGCGTCGAGCGACTTGATCGCGGCGACGCTCGCCGGGCCGTACGAGATGTGCTGCGCGTAATCCTGCTGCGGCTTTGTCGACAGCGTGTACGCGATGTACTTCTCCGCCAGCGCCTTGTTCGGCGTGCCCTTCGGAATCGCCCAGTAGTCCAGATCGTAGATGCTGCCGTTCCAGACCACCTTCAGGTTCTTGCCTTCCTTCTGCGCGGCGCTGATGCGGCCGTTGTACGCGGTCGACATCACGACGTCGCCGGCAACCAGGAACTGCGGCGGCTGCGCACCCGCTTCCCACCACTGGATGTACGGCTTCAGCTCGTCGAGCTTCTTGAACGCGCGGTCCTGACCGGCCTTCGTGCCGAGCACCTTGTAGACGTCCTTCGGCGCGACGCCGTCGGCCATCAGCGCGAACTCGAGGTTGTAGCGCGCGCCCTTGCGCATCCCGCGCTTGCCCGGGAATTTCTTCACGTCCCAGAAA
Source organism: Burkholderia sp. MSHR3999 (assembly GCF_000833595.1). Taxonomy (NCBI): domain Bacteria; kingdom Pseudomonadati; phylum Pseudomonadota; class Betaproteobacteria; order Burkholderiales; family Burkholderiaceae; genus Burkholderia; species Burkholderia sp. MSHR3999. Next base: position 682,245 of record NZ_JRFO01000007.1, on the reverse strand, counting down.
TCGGCCCAGCCGGCCGGCGCGGTCTTCAGCTTGTCCGCGTTGTACGCGAGCGTGGTCGACCACACGAAGAAGCCGACGCCGCAGGTCTGCGGCGATTCCGGAATCAGGTCGGATTTCTTCGCGATCTTCGACCAGTCGAGCTTCTCGTACAGCCCTTCGTCGCAGCCGCGGTTCAGGTCGCCCGATTCGACCTCGACCACGTCCCAGTTGACGTGCTTCGCCTCGACCATCGCCTTCACCTTGGCCTGCTCGCCGTTGTATTCGACGGCCGTGACCTTGGTGCCGGTCGACTTCTCGAACGGCTGGTTGAACGCGACCTTCTGCGCATCGCCGTTCGCGCCGCCGAAGTTGACGACCGTGATCTCCGCCGCCGACGCGGATGCGCCGAACACGGCCAGCGCCAGCGCGAAGGCGGTGCGGCGCGCGGTAAAGCTTGCTCGATTCATGATGGTTCCTCTCGTGGTGGAAGTGCGCCGTTGTTATGGACGACGTGCTGCAGAAAACCTTGTTGCCGTGTTCAGGCGAATACGCGCAGGTGCTCGGGCGCGAATGCCAGCCCGACCGGCGCGCCGGGCGAGAACGCATCGAGCGCGCCGGTGCCGAGCGGCACCTTCACGAAGCATTCGTCCTGCCCCGGCACCGCGCAGCGCATGCGCACGTGATCGCCGAAATAGATGAGGCTGCGGGCCTCGCCCGCCAGCAGGTTCGCGGCAGCGCCATTCGCGTGGCCGTTGCCGTGCTGCAGCGCGAGGCTCATGCGCTCGGGACGGATGCACGCGACCGCGGGTGCGCCCGCTTCCGCGTTGCCGATGTTGCGGCCGACGAGCGTCGTGCCGTCGTCGAGCCGGAACTCGCAGAACTCGCCGTCGACGCGCGCGACCCTGCCGCGCAGCCGGTTGCTGTCGCCGATGAAGTTCGCGACGAATTCGTTGCACGGCGATTCGTACAGGCGGTCGACGGTGTCGAGCTGCTGCACGATGCCCTTGTCGAACACGGCGACGCGGTCCGACATCGTCAGCGCCTCGCCCTGGTCGTGCGTCACGTACACGAAGGTCACGCCGAGCTTCTCGTGCAGCGCCTTCAGTTCGTACTGCATGTGTTCGCGCAGCTGCTTGTCGAGCGCGCCGAGCGGCTCGTCCATCAGCACGAGCTTCGGCTCGAACACGAGCGCGCGGGCCAGCGCGATGCGCTGCTGCTGGCCGCCCGACAGCTGCGCCGGGTAGCGCTTCGCGAAGCGCTCCATCTGCACCATCTTCAGCGCATGCGCGACGCGCTCGGCGCGCTCGCCGGCCGGCAGCTTGCGCACCGTCAGCGGATACGCGACGTTCTGCTCGACGGTCAGGTGCGGGAACAGCGCGTAGTTCTGGAACACCATGCCGATGTTGCGCTTGTGCGGCGGCACGTTGTTCAGCAGCTCGCCTTCGAGGCGGATCTCGCCGCCCGTCGGAAACTCGAAGCCGGCCAGCATCATCAGGCAGGTGGTCTTGCCGGAGCCGGACGGCCCGAGCAGCGTCAGGAATTCCCCGCGGCGGATGTCCAGGTCGAGCGATTTGACGACGAGCGTCTCGCCGTCGTAGGTCTTCCGCACGCCGCGAAAGCTGACGATCACTTCATCGGTCTTCATCGTGGCTGTCCCCTTGCAACGCGACATGCATTTATTGAGATGCAGACGACTATACGGCTGGCACGGTTCTATACTAGGGAACCATTTCAATATTCCTAGTAGGACCACTTTGGATACCGTGATCCTTGCCGACTGGCTCTCCGCGCGCCTCGACCGCAGCTCGTCCGAGCCGATGTATCGCCAGTTGCTGCAGCTGATGCAGCAGGCCATCCTGACCGGGGAATTGGGGCCAGGAACCAAGCTGCCGAGTTCACGGACGCTCGCCGCCGACCTGTCGATCGCGCGCAATACCGTGCTGCACGTGTATGACCAGCTGACGGCCGAAGGCTACGTGCTGACGACCACCGGCAGCGGCACCTACGTCGCCGACACGCGCCCGGACGCCGCGGCGATGCTCGCGCCGGGCAGCCCGCCGCCGTCGCCTTCCGCCGTCGATGCGGCGGCGCGGCAGGACGACGCGCAGGGCGGCCTGTCGATGCGCGGCCGGCAACTGATCGAACATGCGGGCGTGTCGCGCCGCCAGTGGGGCGCGTTCATGCCGGGCGTGCCGGACGTGGCGGAATTCCCGAGCCGCACATGGAGCCGCCTGCAGGCGCGGCTATGGAAGGAAGCGAACCCGGAGCTGCTGACCTACGCGCCCGGCGGCGGCTACCGGCCGCTGCGGCGCGCGCTCGCCGACTACCTGCGCGTCGCGCGCTCGGTGAAATGCTCGCCGGACCAGCTGATCATCACGACGGGAATCCACCAGTCGATCGATCTCGCGGTGCGCCTCCTGTCCGACATCGGCGATCGCGCGTGGGTGGAAGAGCCGTGCTACTGGGGCGTGCGCAGCGTGCTGCAGGCGGCCGGGCTGACGCTCACGCCGGTGCCGGTCGACCAGGAAGGGCTCGACCCGCGCGTGAGCGACCTGCAGCATCCGCCGCGGCTCGTGCTCGTCACGCCGTCGCATCAATATCCGCTCGGGATGGTGATGAGCCTCGCGCGGCGCCGGATGCTGCTCGAATACGCGCGGCAGCACCGCTGCTGGATCATCGAGGACGACTACGACAGCGAGTTCCGCTACGGCAGCCGGCCGCTCGCGTCGCTGCAGGGGCTCGACGACGGCGGCCGCGTGATCTACGTCGGCAGTCTCGGCAAGATGCTGTTCCCGGGCTTGCGGATGGGCTACATGGTCGTGCCGGAGCACCTGGTCGACACGTTCCGCACCGGGCTGTCGGAGCTGTATCGCGAGGGCCAGCTGATGCAGCAGGCCGTGCTCGCCGAATTCATCATGGACGGCTACCTGACCTCGCACGTGCGGCGCATGCGCACGCTGTACGGCGAGCGCCGGCAGTTGCTGATCGACGCGATCCATGCCCGCTTCGGCGACGCGCTGCCGGTGATGGGCGACGAGGCGGGCCTGCATCTCGTGCTCGGCCTGCCCGACGCCTGCGACGATCGCGCGGTCACGCAGAGCGCGTTCGACGCCGGCGTGATCGTGCGCCCGCTCACGAGCTACTACAGCAGCGCGGACGCCGCGCGGCCGGGCCTGCTGCTCGGCTATGCATGCGTCGCGCACGAGAGCATCGGCCCCGCGTTCGACACGCTCGCGACGACGATCGAACGGCACCTGCCACGGCGGGCGACGCGCGCGGCATGAGCGCCCTCGCGCGGCGCGGTTACCGAGGGGCCGCCGCGCCGCGATCGAGCGACGCCGCACGAAGCGCGTCGCCCGGTTTCGTAAACAGCCGCTGACGCAGCGCCGCGATCTCCGCGTCGCGCTCCTGCGGCGGCAGCCCCAATGCGGAGATCTGGTCGCGTTGCGCCGCATAGTCGGTGTAACGGCGCTGCCACGCGACGTCGTCCTGCTGCATGCGCGCGGCGCGCTCCGCCACCTCCGGGCCGAGCGACTGGGTCAATTGCGCGCGCATCGCGTCCGGCGTCGCACCCGACTTCTGCAGCTGCGCGATCTGCGCGATCGCAGCCTGCTGCTGCGCGACGCGCTGCCGTTCGGCGCGTGCGCCGGGCGGCAGCTGTTGCTCCAGCGCGGCAAGCCGCTCGGCCTTCTGCGCGTCGGTCAGCGTGCGGTCCTGCGCGATCTTCAGCCGCGCGAGATCGAAGCGCTGCCGCCACTGTTCGTCACTGAAGAACGGTTCGTTCCATTCGCCGAGCGTGCGCCGCGCGATCGACACGCGCTGGTCGAGCGCGAGCTCCAGCGCGCCGATATCGGACTTGTCGGCGACGGCGCCCGCGGCCGGCAGCTTCGCCAATTCGGCCAAGTACGTGCGATACCGGTGCCAGACGTCGAGCGCTTCCGGCTGCGCGACGGTGCCGTCGAGCTGCGCGGCGATCTCGCGCGCAACCAGCGCGTCGAGCGCGTTCGCGCTCAGGTCGCTCTGCGCGCTCAGGCAATAGTCGAAGAAATCGCGCACCGCGCGCGTTTTCGCCAGATGGCCGCCCGCCTCGAGCGGCAGGCGCGGCGCGCTCGAGCCGGCCAGCGACGACGGCAGGCCCGCGCTCCCCGCGTCCGGCGGCAGCGCCGGGGCCGCGCCGCCGAGCGTCATTGCATCCGCCGATGCGCGCGCGGAACCCGCGTCGTGATGCAACGCGGCGCCGCGCCCGATCCACACGCCGCCCGCGACGACCAGCGCCGCGACGGCCACCGCTGTGGCGCGCCGCCAGCGCGGCGCGCGATCGTCACGTGCGGCCATCGCTTACACGCCTGCGAGCTTCAGCCGGTTCGCGTGCGTGCGGATCACCGCGACCGGGTCTTCCGCATACGCGCCGCGCACGCCCAGCAGCTGGTTGATCTCGTCGACGTGGTTCCACTTGTAGCTCGTGCTCAGCACCTGCCCGAACAACGCGCTGCATTTCGACACGACGCCGTCGTTTTCGCCCGCGCCGCGGTTGATCATCACCGTGCCGCTGCCGAGCAGCGCGAGCGTCGACGCATCGAGCGCATTCGCCGGATCGACGACCGGAATCGTGCTCGTATCCTTCGCGCCCGTCACGCCCAGCGCGGAGAGCGTCGGCTGGATCGCGGTGCCGGCCCACGAGTACAGCAGGTGCGTGTTGCCGCCGACCGTCTCCGTCGGCGCGCCGCTCTGGCACGAGCCGGGCGCGCCGAGCCCCGCGCTCGGGAAGTTCTGGTTATAGGTCGCGGCGCGCGCCGTGGTCAGCGTCTGCAGCGCGGCGAGCGCATCCTGGTTGGTGTTGTGGGTGCTGCTCGTCAGCATGCCGAACACGTTGACGAACGCCGCGATCACCGTCGACGAAAGACCGGTCGGATCGTACGCGAGCACGCCCTGCACGAAATCCGCGAATTCCGAGCCGCGGTGCGGCGTGCCGATCGTCGTCACCGACGCGACCAGCTCCGGCGCGACGGCGGCGACATAGCGTGACGACAGGCCGCCCTGGCTGTGGCCGATCAGGTTGACCTTGGCCGCGCCGGTCTGCGCAAGCACCTGCTTCACTTGCGCGAGCAATTGCTCGCCGCGCCCGTTCGGGCCGTCGTCGCTCTGGTAGCCGGACAGGTTCGCGACGTACACGGTCGCGCCATGCTGCTGCAGGTCCTGCTGGATGCCGTAAAAGTAATCGAGCACGCCCGCGTACTTGTCGGTGCCCGTCAGCCCGTGCACGAGAATGATCGGATAACGCGTCGTCGCGTAATCGTCGGCCGGTGCGGTTGCCGCCACCGCCGCGCGTGTCGTCGCAACCGTCGCGAGCGCGGTCATGCCCGCGAACGGCGCGGCGCTCATCGCGCATGCCACTGCCCCTGCCACCACCCTGGAACGCATTGATCTGGCCATGCTTGTTCTCCTGTTTATATCCTGCTGGTGCGAGAGAGATTGTCTCGGCGCGACGGCGCCCTCGTCCGGCCCGCGCGTCGAATGCGGGAGTTAAGCACGGCTGACGAACGTTTGCGCCCCCTTTAGATACGGCTCTCTAGTCGGTTGACGCGGGCGGCCGAAACCGGCGGGCCGCCGCCCGCGGATGCGCATGCTGCGCTGCACACAGCATGCGCACCGTTCACATCTTCGCGCTGACGCGCACCCACGCAGTGCGCCCCGGCTCGGTCACGGGCGTGTTGGCCGCGTAGCCGAAGCCCGCATTGCCGGCGAGGTTCAGGTGCTCCGTATAAGCCTTGTTGAGCACGTTGTCGACGCCGACCGACACCTGCACGGTCTTGCTCACGTTGTATTGCGCATGCAGCGACAGCACGCCGAACCCGGCGCTCGGACCGAAGTCCTTGCCCACCACGTTGCCCTCGTTGAGCGCGTAGCGATGCTGCGATGCAACGACGCGCCACAGGCCGCCCGCCGACCACGCGCCGCGCGTGTACTCGATCCCGAAGCGCGCCTCGAGCGGCGGCATCTGCGGCAGCGGATCGCCTGTCGCCACGTTGCGCCCCCACGCATACGCGAGCGACGTCTCGACGCGCAACGGCGCGACCGGCCGCCATGCGACGCCGGCCTCGCCGCCCATGATCTGCGCATTGACGTTGGTCGCCTGCGTGGTCGATCCCATCATGCCGGCCGCGTAATTGAACAGGATGAAGTCCTGCACGTAGCCCGCGTACGCCGACACCCACGCATCGAGCCGCTCGCTCCGGTATTGCGCGCCGATGTCGAGCTGCGTCGTCTTCTCGGGCTTGACCGCCGAGAACGCATTGACCGCGCCGGCCGGCCCGCGCTTCGCGGAGAACAGCTCCCAGTAGTCGGGAAAGCGCTCCGCATGGCCGATCCCCGCGTACCACGTGACCGGCAGCGCCGTAAGATCCCGCTCGTAGCGGATGAAGCCGCTCGGCAGCACGCGCGAGCGGTCGTCGTCGAACGTCGGATTCGGCTTGCCCATCATGCCGCCCGTCGTCGGCCGCTTGTCGCGCGCGCTCGCATAGTCGACGCGCGCGCCGCCGATCACGCGCGACGCGTCGCTCGCGTACCAGGTCAGCTCGCCGAACGCGCCCGCGTTCCACATCGTCGTCTGCGCATTCCACGGCTTGTCCGCATAGTTCTGCCGCCCCATCGCCGAGCGCGAATCGAGCCGGTTCGACTGCGCGTCGACGCCCGCGACGAGCTTGAAGTCGTCGCCGAAGCGGAACGTCGCCGCGGCCCGCGCGCCGAGCGTGCGGCGCCGCACTTCCGACGCCATCCGCATCGGCATGCTGCTCGTCGGGTCGGGCTGCCGCAACGTGTAGTTGTCCATCACGTGATCGGCTTCGTTGTAGTACACGCGCGCCTCGACGCGGTCGAGCACGTCGCCGATGTGCTGCTTGTCGAACGACAGGCCGAAGGTCTCGCGGCGGAAATGCGCGCCGTCCATCCCGCGCCCCGCGTAGCGCGCATAGCCGTCGCCCCCGCCGGCCGTCAGCTCGACGCGCGTATGGTCGTCCGGCGTCCAGCCGAGCGCCGCGTCCGCGTTCCACTTGTCCCACTGCGACGGCACGGTGCGGCCGTTGCCGTCCTTGTAGTCGTCCGAATGCGCGTGATTCGCGGTCACGCGGCCGTACACGTCCGGCGTGCCGGCCGTCACGTCGATGTTCTGGTCGTTGCGCCCGAACGAGCCGCCGACGAGACTGCCGTCGAAACGCATGCCGGGCTTGTCGAAGCGCCGCGTCGTGCGCTCGAACAGCACCGTGCCGGCCGATGCGCCGGGGCCGTACAGCACCGTCTGCGGCCCTTTCACCACGGTGAGCTTGTCGTAGCTTTCCGGCGCGATGTACGACGTCGGCGCGTCCATCCGGCCCGGACAGGCGCCGAGCGTCGGCATCCCGTTCGCGAGGATGTTCAGCCGCGAGCCGAACATGCCGCGCAGCACCGCGTCGCCGTTCGTGCCGCCGCTGCGGATCGACGCGAAGCCCGGAATCGTCTTCAGGTAATCCGCGCCGTCGCTGGCGGGCAGCGGCTGGCGCGGCGTCTTAGGATTCGTAACGACGACCAGCGGCGTTCTGAGCGGCGACGCGACGACCTCGACGGGCGGCAGCAGGTCGGCCGCGCCGGCTTGCGCAGCCAGCCCCGCGTCGTCCGCGCGCGCGGCGCCGGTTGCCGCGCAGGCGGCCGTCATCGCGCTGGCGGCCAGCGCGGGCATCGTGAGTTTCAGCATCAGCGGCAGGCGCCGCGTAGTGGTATTGCGAGTCGTATTGCAGGTAATGCGCGAAGCATTGCGCGACGCCGATTGCGCACGCAAGGGGAAGTGAATCATGATCGAAAGCCCGAGTAACGCCCTCCACGCGATCGACGGATCGCACGGATGGCGGCAAGAAAACGTGAACGGAAGAAAACGCGTCAGGCGTTCTCGGGCGGCGCGCGTGGATAGGCGCGCGGATAGCGTGCGACGCTCGCGGCGACGGCGACAGGCGCGGCCGCGAGCGTGGCGGAAATGACGGAGAGAGACGCCGGCGCGGCGGAAACGCCGCCGATCGCCGGGCTGTGCGTGAAGAAGCTGCAGTAGCCGCACGCATCGAGGTGCAGCGCATGGTGCGCATTGCCTGCGCCGAATGTGCGATGGCCGCCATGCTCTGCACTGCAGACGACCGCGTCGGGTGTCGCTGCGTCGGCGACGCGCCACTGCGACACCAGCGGCGCGACGATCGCGAACCAGATCGCGAGCATGCCCAGCCAGGCAGTCAGTGTGCGATGTCGGTTCGGCATGCGTGGCGTCGGGTAAGCGGAATGTAAATCAGACGGGATGTTACAGAATGTTCAGCGCAATGGCCAGCCTGTGCATCCACAATGCGAACCGGGGGCGCATGGTTGCATGAACAACCATGCGCCCCCGGGTTCGCTTGTGCGGTGGCCGCGACCGCAGATCAGGGCGCCATGCGCTTCAGCATGCCGTCCCGCAGGAAGAAGTGATGGTAGAGCGCGGCCAGCGTGTGCAGGCCGATCACGAAATAGAACGCGTTGCCGATCAGCTCGTGCGCATCCTTGATGGCCGGCCGCAGCGCCTTGTCGGGCCCGAGCAGCGTGAACGAGATGCCGAGCCAGTCGAGCGAGACCGGCTTGCCGCCCAGGTTGATCATGATGATGCCCAGCAACGGCTGCGCGATGATGAACGCGTACAGCGCGACGTGGGTCAGCCGCGCGAGCCATTGCAGCAGCGCGGGCTGCCGCATCGGCTCCGGCACGCGGCTGACCGCCCGCCAGACGATCCGCAGCGCCGACAGCACCAGCACGAGCGTCCCCGCGGTCAGATGCACGTTCATCCAGAACGCGCGGCTGTCGCTGCCCTTCGGCCCGCGAATCTCGATCGCCAGGTAGGCGAGCGCCACGAGCAGGAAGATGACCCAATGAAAGAAGATGGCGGGGCTGCTGTAGCGCGCCCGTCTCGCGAGGATGTTTCTCATGCTCGGTCTCGTATCGTATGCGGGGGTGGGACAGCTTGCCGTGGGCCGGCCGGTGCACGGCATGCTGCAGCGATTGTAGCGGCACGGGCGGCGGGATTCGACGGGCGGGATCAAATATCCGACGATTCGGTCGCGCCGGCCTCGCGCGACGAGGGTGCAGAATCGTGCGCCATGCGGATGCGACTGTGGCACGATGGAGTCTTCAGTGTCGTCCGTCGTACCGCATCATGAGCAAAGCGTTCTTCGTTGCAGCCTACCGGCTGACGGCCGCGTTGCTCGCGCTTTCGACGACGCTGCACGGCATCGCAGGCCGCCTGGACATGCCGATGTCTCACGTCGGCAACTATCTGAGCTACTTCACCCAGCTGAGCAGCCTGTACGCAGCCGCGATGCTGTTCGCGGGGCTGCGGCGGGCGGCTCGCCTCGGGTCCGCGCGCTACGAATCGATGCGCGGCGCGGCGGTGCTGTACATGCTGATCACCGCAATCGTCTACGAATTGCTGCTCGCGCGGCCCGACGCGCTCCTGCACATCACGCCGGCCTACCACAACTGGGTGCTGCACCGCATCGTGCCGCTCGTCATGCTCGGCGACTGGCTGTATGTGGAGCCGCGCTCGCCGATCCCGTGGCAGAGCGCGGTGACGTGGCTCGGCTTTCCGATCGTCTACCTCGCGTACACGCTGCTGCGCGGCGCCTGGGAAAACTGGTATCCGTACCCGTTCGTCGACCCTCGACCGCACGGCTATCTGCCCGTCGCGATGCAATGCACGCTGATCGCGCTTGGCTCGGCCGCCCTCGCACTGATGATCTGCTGGCTCGGCAACCGGTCGAAACCGGCCGCCGTGGCACCGGCGACGGAGGACGGATGAGCGGCGGCCGGCGCATGCGCACGCTGCGGCGCGCACGCCCCGGCCAGCCCGGTCAGCCGCCGTTCCTCGGCAGGAAGCCCATCGGATCGACCACCTTGCCGTTTTGCCGGACTTCGAATTCGAACGTCGCCCGCCCGCTCGCATCGGTGTCCATCTCGGCGACCGGCTGCCCGGTCCGCACCGCGTCGCCTTCGTTGACGAGCAGCTTGCCGTTGTGGCCATAGGCCGTGATCAGGCCGTTTTCGTGCTTCAGGATCACGAGCGGACCGTACGCCTTGACGCCGGACCCCGCATAGACGACCCGCCCGTTCGCCGCCGCGCGCACCGTCCGATCGGGCCCGGACGCGGCGATGACGATCCCGCGCGACTTGCCGGCCGAGAACGGCGCCACCACGACGCCGGATGCGGGCCACGCCAGCGTACCCGGCTGGGCCGCCGCCGCGGCAGCAGGCGGCGTGATCGACGTGGCCGCGGGCGGCGGCGCAACGCGCAGCACCTGGCCGGGCCTGACCGCGTCGGTCGGCGCCATGTGGTTCCAGCTGGCCACGTCCTGCACGCGCTGGCCGAACGCGCCCGCGATGCCCGCGAGCGTGTCGCCCGGGTTCACGCGGTAGTAGCCCGCTATCACGCTGCCCGCCGGCGCGGCCGACGTCGACGGCCGGTACGGCTGCCAGGTATCGGTCCATGGCGTCATCGTGCAGCCCGTCAGCGCGACGGCCGCCGCGGCCAGCGCCAGCCGCGGCAGCCAGCGTCGCGGGGAAAAGTGGATGGGATCATGTTCTCTCAAGCGTACCTCCCGGATTTGCCCGGATTTGCCTCGTGCGCCGCCCACCGCCCTCCGGCGTGCGTCGCACGGTGTCCGGCGCAGCGGCCGGACCAACCAGTATCCGACCGCGGATGCGGCCGGCAGTTTCCGAATCGGAAACGGCGCGCGGGTTCGTGAGCCCGTTTTGCGTCGTCCCGACCGGCAAAGATACCATTTGCGGCGGTCGGGACTGCGTCAGGCGCCTGCGGCCGGCAACAGTCTTGCGGTGCGCCGGGTCGTCGCAGCCCGCGCACGCGCCGCAAAAGAGAACAGCCCACCGTTCCTTATCCTGGAACGATGGGCTGCGGGAGACGACCGGGGCGGGGATCGAATCCGGCGGGCAGCCGGTCGCGGCCTCGCGGCCGCGTCGATCAATGACCCTTGTAGACCGGCGCGCCGTCGGCGACGCGCTTGATCCCGTTCGGCCAGCCGGCGGCCGGGGCGCCCGACGGCGCGCCCGATTCCTGCTGGGCTGCCGGCTGCGCGCCGTAGCCGCTCGTGTCGGCCGCGGCGACGTTCTGCTGCGGATGCACGCGCGCTTCGGCCGCGAGGATGCCTTCCGGATAGGTGGTGCGGTCGCTGCCGAGCTTGTAGCCGGCCTGTTGCAGCGCCGACAGCTCGGCCTTGACCTGGTCGCGGGTGACCGGGCCGTTTTGTTGGGCGAACGAGACGGCCGGAACAGCGAGGACGGCAGCGGCTGCGAACGTTGCGATCAGCGATTTCATGACTTACCTCCGTGATTTTTTGCTCCGCCGCACACACCATGTCTGCAGCGATGGAACAGAGTCTAGTCCCGAGATCACTTAGGGAAAACCATGAAACCGCGAAAACACTGTTTCGCCGGAGCCAACAATGTCACGATCTAGTGCGAAAAGACCCTATCGATACGATAGGTTTTCGCAACAATTGCCGCCCTCGCGGGTCCGTTACGACCAGTTCGCGTGGAAGCTGCCCGGCTTGTCGGTGCGCTCGAACGTATGCGCGCCGAAGAAGTCGCGCTGCGCCTGCACAAGGTTCGCCGGCAGCCGTTCCGAGCGGTAGCTGTCGAAGTACGCGACCGCCGACGCGAACGCCGGCACCGGCACCCCGGCCTTCACCGCCGCGATCACGACCTCGCGCAGCGACGCCTGGTAGTTCGCGGCGATATCCTGGAAGTACGGATCGAGCAGCAGATTCGCGAGCGCCGGATCCTTCGCATACGCATCCGTGATCTTCTGCAGGAAGCGCGCACGGATGATGCAGCCCGCGCGGAAGATCTTCGCAATGGTGCCCAGATCCAGGTTCCAGCCGTATTCCTCCGACGCGGTGCGCAGCTGCGCGAAGCCCTGCGCGTACGAGATCACCTTGCTCAGGTACAGCGCACGGCGCACGGCCTCGACGAACGCCGCGCGATCGCCTTGCAGCGGTGTCGCGGACGGGCCCGACAGCACCTTGCTGGCCGCCACGCGCTCCGTCTTCAGCGACGACAGCACGCGTGCGAACACCGACTCGGTGATCAGCGGCAGCGGCACGCCGAGATCCAGCGCGTTCTGGCTCGTCCACTTGCCGGTGCCCTTCTGCGCCGCGCGATCGAGGATCACGTCGACCAGATGCTTGCCGGTTTCGTCGTCCTTCTTGCCGAAGATCTTCGACGTGATCTCCATCAGGTAGCTGTCCAGCTCGCCCTGGTTCCAGTCGGTGTAGACCGCGCCCAGCTCGTCGTTCGTGAGGCCGGCGACGTCCTTCAGCACGGCATAGCTCTCGGCGATCAGCTGCATGTCGCCGTATTCGATCCCGTTGTGGACCATCTTCACGTAGTGGCCCGCGCCGTCCGGCCCCATGTACGCGACGCACGGCTCGCCGTCCGACGGCGCCTTTGCGGCGATCTGCTTGAGGATCGGCTCGACGAGATCGTACGCGTCGCGCTGGCCGCCAGGCATGATCGACGGGCCGCGCAGCGCGCCCTCTTCGCCGCCCGACACACCGGTGCCGATGAAATGCAGGCCCGATTGCGCGAGTTCCTGGTTGCGGCGGATCGTGTCGGTGAAGTGCGTGTTGCCGCCGTCGATCAGCACGTCGCCCTTCTCGAGCAGCGGCTTGAGCGCGGCGATCGTCGCGTCGGTCGCGGTGCCCGCCTTCACCATCATCAGGATCCGGCGCGGCGTTTCGAGCGACGCGACGAATTCCTCGAGCGTGTAGGTCGGCACCAGGTTGCGGCCGGGGAATTCGGCGATCAGTTCGTCGGTCTTCTCGCGGCTGCGGTTGTACACCGATACCGCGTAGCCGCGGCTCTCGATATTGAGTGCGAGATTGCGGCCCATCACCGCGAGTCCGATCACACCGATTGCTTGTTTGCCCATTAGTCAATTCTCCGGAAAAAACAGGGCGCGACCCGATCGGGGTCGCGCGCACAGGCGAAAGGATAAGGGAAACCCGGCCGCGATGCGCGGGCAAGTGTCATTGGTCGACGTGCGGCAAGCGCCGGAACACGACGCTCAGGTTGTTGGCGGGCATCTCGACGACCTCGATGCAGTCGAGCCCGCGATCGAGGCCGAGCGCGACGACCGTCTCGAGATCGCGCACGCCCCACGACGGGTCGCGGCTTCTGAGCTGCGCGTCGAACGCCGCGTTCGACGGCGCGGTGTGCCGGCCTTCGCGGCGATACGGGCCGTACAGGACCAGCACGCCGCCCGGCCGCAGCACGCGCGACGCGCCCGCGAACAGCGCTTCGGCGCATGCCCACGGCGCGATGTGGATCATGTTGATGCAGACGATCGCGTCGAGCGCCGCGAACGGCCATGCCGCGTCGCGCACGTCGAACGCGAGCGGCGCGTCGACGTTCGACAGCCCCGCCTGCGCGATCCACGCGGCGATCGAGCGCCGCGCCTGCGCGTCGGGGTCGCTCGGGCGCCAATGCAGGCCGGGCAGCCCCGCCGCGAAATGCACGACGTGCTGGCCGGTGCCGCTGGCGATTTCGAGCACGTCGCCGCGGGCCGGCAGCACGCGGCGCAGCACGTCGAGGATCGGCCCGCGGTTGCGCTCGGCCGCGGGCGCGGAAAGCCGCATCGACGGATCGTCAGGGGTCGTGCCGGTCATGGTGCGCAACACTCCGTTTCGGAATCGGCAATGCCCAGCCGCGCGTTCAGCGCGTCGAGCGCGGACGCGCACGGCGCCTCGACCTTCAGCGTCAGCATCGGATCGGCGCGCGTGTGGCCGAGATTGAGCGCTGCGACCGGCTTGTGCTGCGCCTGTGCCCATACGCAGAAACGGTAGCCGGAATACACCATCAGCGACGAGCCGACGACCAGCAGCGCATCCGCCGCGTCGAGCGCCGCGGCGGCCACGGCGACGCGCTCGCGCGGCACGTTCTCGCCGAAGAACACGACCGCCGGCTTGAGCAGGCCGCCGCACGCCGGACAGGCCGGGATGCGGAAGGCGTCGAGCGCGTGCCATTCGAGATGCGCATCGCCGTCGGCTGCGGGCTGCGCCTGCGCGCCCAGCAGTTCGGGGTTCTCCGCTTCGAGCACGGCCTGGATCGCGGCCCGCGCATGATGTGCGCCGCAATCGAGACAGGTCACGCCGTTGATGCCGCCGTGCAGTTCGATCACGTCCGTGCTGCCCGCGCGCTGATGCAGGCCGTCGACGTTCTGCGTGACGAGGCGCTCGATCCGGCCGGCCGCGCCGAGCCGCGCGAGCGCGGCGTGCGACCGGTTCGGCCGCGCGTTGCCGACGACCGGCCAGCCGATCATGCTGCGCGCCCAGTAGCGCCGCCGCGCGGCGTCGGAACCGAGGAATTCGTGAAGCTGGATCGGCGCCGATCGCATCCACTGTCCGTTGCGGTCGCGATAGCCGGGAATGCCGGAATCCGTGCTGATGCCCGCGCCCGTCAGCACGAGCAGGCGCGGATGGCGCTCGACGAACGCGTGGAGCGCATCGAGCGCAGCGGGATCGATGGAAACAGTGGAAGACGGGCCGGGCGCGGCGGGATCGGTCATGACGGCGGCGGATGAGCGGGCGGGATCGGCCGGCCGGGAACGCGCACCGGCGGGCCTGCATGTCCGCACATGATACCGAACCGCGACGCGCCCGGTGCCGGCGGTCCGCGGCACACCCGAACCGCGCGCCGCAAAAAAAGGCGCCCATCCTCCAAAGGGTGATGGGCGCTTGAACAATTGATCCATCGGGGTTGTGGATCAACTGGAAACCTGGCGTTGTTGAATCCGCGAAGCCGTGCCCGGCGGATGATCCCCGGTCAACGCCAATTCTTGTGTGTCATGCGCGTCGCCGCACGCTGCCTACCCTCCCTGCTCGCTCCGGTTGTCGTCTCCCGATGTCTTTCAAGGTGCCTCCCTTCGGCAGGCGCGTTCGGTTTCGGTTTTGAATCACACCGCCCGGCCGTCGCGCTCGATGCCGGTTCGGGTCTGCCGCGCCGCCCGCCGGCATGGCGTACGGCATGCGAGACCCGCACCCAGTTCATCAGGATGACAAATCAAATTTCGTGGTTGGCCGTCCGTCGGCCGGAGCCTGCTTCGATGTCCGTCGATGCCGGCGATGTGCGCCTGGCCGGATGGTCATGCGCGCGACGCATGCGCGTGGCGAACGGATGAAACGGACGCGGATCGTCGGACGGGATTCGGTGCCGAGCGTGATCAGGTCACTTCGGACGGAGGCGACACGGGCACCCGAGGTTTTCGGCGGTTCATGCTTGCAACGCAGTGCCTTGCGACTCGATCTTTTTTCATTATCTTGTCCCCGATTGGAAGTACTCCCTGACCGCCGGCTTGCGATCGTCGATCCGGTTCGGTCGACATGCACGCTGGCGGCATCCGGATATACGCAAGGAACGCACCATCTGGCGCAGCGCCATGCCTGGCGGGCCTCCGCGATCGGACGCCGCGGAACGCGGGGGGCCGAAGGGGCGGAATGTTTCAGAGTTGAAACACGGTGCCGGAAAAATCGTTTCGGGAACGCGTCGCGGCGGGCCGTGGCACGCCCGTCACGCGACGTGGCGGGCCGCCGTCGACCGGCTCGCGCAAGCCGGCCTTTCTCGCGATCCGGCTTACGGACGCGACGCCCATCCGGACGGCTGCCGCGTCGCCCCGTTGGCGTCGATCGCGTTGATCAGGTAATCGACGAACGACGCGATCCGCGACGAAATCGCCGTGTTCCGGTAATAGACCGCATTGATCGGCTGCCGCACGTCCTGCGTCTGGCGCGCGAGGATCTGCACGAGCTGCCCCGCTTCGCGATCGTGGACGGTCATGAAGTCCGACAGGCAGACGATGCCCGCGCCGTCGAGCGCGAGTTGCCTGAGCGTCTCGCCGCTCGACGACCAGATCGCCGGCGCGATCCGATACGGCTCGCCGTCCGTGCCGAGGATCGGCCACACGTTCAGCGACTCCGGCTGATTGAAGCCCAGCAGCGCGTGCTTCGCGAGGTCCTCGACCTTGCGCGGGTGTCCGTGCGCATCGAGATAGGCCGGGCTCGCGAGCAAGCGCAACCGGCTGTTGCCGAGGTGCCGGCTGTGCAGCGTCGAATCCTTGAGCCGGCCGATCCGGATCGCGACGTCGGTGCGCTTTTCGAGCAGGTCGATGATCCCTTCGTTGCTGTTCAGCTCCAGTTCGACCTGCGGAAACCGCTCGCGATAGCCGCGCACGAGCGGCACGATCACGTGCAGCATGAACGGCGACGCGGCATCGACCCGCAGGCGCCCCGACGGCTTCTCGCGCCGCGCCGTCATCTGCTCTTCGGCGCTCTCGACCGATTCGATGATCGCGCGCGCATTCTGCAGGAACGCCTGCCCCTCCTCGGTCAGTTCGAGCCGCCGCGTGGTCCGGCGCAGCAGCGTGGTCTTCAGCTTTTCCTCGAGCCGCGCGAGCGTGCGGCTCGTCGCCGACACGGTGAGGTCGAGCTGCTGCGCGGCCGACGTGATCGATCCGGTGTCGACCACGGTCGCGAACGCCTGGAGTTCGTCGAGCGTGACTTTCATTGTTGACCTGAAATCAAAACAGGCTCTTTTATATTTCAGCTTTTGTGCAAAAGTAAAGCACGCACTACGACAGGAAACGCGCCCTCGCACGCGGCGGATCGCCCGGCCGCGCGACGAAACCGGCTCACGCGTCCGGCAGAATCACCACCTTGCCCTTGACCTGCCGGTTCGCCATCCGGGCAATCGCGTCGGCCGCGCCGGCGAGCGGCACGCGCTCGGTGATCACGGGCCGCACCTTGCCCGCCGCGAACCATTCGGCGAGCACGCGCATATTGGCCGCGTGCTGCGCCGGGTCGCGGCGCACCGCGTCGCCCCAGAACACACCGAGGATGTCGCGCTCCTTGAGCAGCGCGAGGTTCAGCGCGATCTTCGGAATCGCGCCGGCGGCGAAACCGACCACGAGATACCGGCCGCGCCACGCGGTCGCGCGCAGCGCCGCCTCGCTGTACGCGCCGCCCACCGGGTCGTAGACGACGTCGGCGCCGCGCCCGCCGGTCAGCTCGTCCACGCGGCGGCGCAAGTCCTCGGTCGCGTAGTCGATCGTCTCGTCGGCGCCGGCCTCGCGGCACAGCGCCAGCTTGTCGGCCGTCGATGCCGCCGCGATGACGCGCGCGCCGAGCGCCTTCGCGATCTCGATCGCCGCGAGCCCGACGCCGCCCGCCGCGCCCAGCACGAGCAGCGTCTCGCCGGGCTGCAGGCGCGCGCGCTGCTGCAGCGCGTGCAGCGACGTGCCGTAGGTCAGCACGAACGCCGCGCCCTGGTCGAACGCCATCCCCGGCGGCAGTGCGGCGATCTGGCGCGCGTCGGCCACGCACTGTTGCGCGAAGCCGCCGTGGCCGGTCGACGCGATCACCGCATCGCCGGGCCGCCACGCGGTCACGCCGTCGCCGACCGCGTCGATCACGCCGGCCAGCTCCGCGCCCGGCGAAAACGGCAGCGCCGGCTTCGCCTGGTACAGCCCCTGCACGATCAGCGCATCGGGGAAATTGAGTGATGCCGCCTTCACGCGAATCCGCACCTGGCCCGCGGCCGGTTCGGGAATCGCCACATCCTCGATCCGCAAGCGGTCGATCGGACCGAATGCGGTACACAACAGAGCTTTCATGCCTTCCTCTCTTCGTGCGCGGCCCGACGAGCCGCTTCCTGTTCCTGCAACTGGCGCCACTGGATCTTGCCGGTGCCCGACTTCGGCAGCGCATCCACGAATTCGACGATGCGCGGCGCCTTGTATGACGCCATGTGCTCGCGCGCCCACGCGACGATCGCGTCTTCGTTCAGCGACCCGCGCCGCGCCGGGTCCGCCACGACGACCGCCTTGACCGTCTCGCCGCGATACGGGTCGACCGAGCCGATCACGCAGACCTCCCGGATATCCGGATGGCCGTACAGGATCGCCTCCACTTCCGCCGGCCACACCTTGTAGCCTGACGCGTTGATCATCCGCTTGAGGCGGTCCACCATGAAGAAGTAGCCGTCCTCGTCCATGTAGCCGAGATCGCCGGTACGCAGGAACGCTTTCCCGTCGATCTCGACGAATGCATCGCGCGTCGCGTCGGGGCGCCCCCAGTAGCCGCGCATCACCTGCGGGCCGTGCACGATGATCTCGCCCGTCTCTCCGCGCGGCATCGTGTCGAACGTGACGGGATCGACGACCCGCGCGTCGACGTCGAACACCGGAATGCCGAGGCATTGCCGCTTCGGCCGCTGCGGCGGATTGATATGGGTGGCCGCGATCGTCTCCGACAGCCCGTAGCCTTCGATGTAGTCGATACCGATGCGCTCCGCGAGTCGCTGCGCGACTGCGTCCGGCATCGCCGCGCCGCCGCCGCTCATCCAGCGCAGGCTCGACAGGTCGAATTCGTCGAGCCGCGGGTTCCACAGGAAGTCGACCGCCATCGTCGAGATCGACTGCCAGTTGGTCACGCGGTAGCGCTCGATCGCCCATGCGGCCGCGTCGCGGTCCCAGCGCGGCAGCACGACGACCGTCGCGCCGCTGTACAGCGGCGCGTTCATGCCGCCCTGCATGCCGGTCACGTGGAACAGCGGCAGCACCGACAGCATGGTCGCGTCCTGCGTGCAGCCGAACCACTGAACGCCGCCCACGGCCGTGCACATCACGCCGCGATGCGTATGCATGCAGCCCTTCGGCCTGCCGGTCGTGCCCGACGTATAAGGCATCACGCACAGGTCGTCCGGCCCGGTGGTAAGCGGCCCCGGCGCGAGCTGCGCGTCCAGTACGTCGCACCAGTGCGTCACGCCGGGACCGCTCGCGTTCCGCGGCGCCGTGATGAAATCCGGCGGCACGAGGCCCGGCGGCCGCTTGAGGTAATCGCTGTAGGTCGCGACGACCACGTGTTCGAGCCCGCTCGCGCCGACGAGCGGCCGCACGCGCGGATACAGGTCCTGCGCGGCGAACATCACGCGCGCGCCGCTGTCCTCGATGTAATGCTGCAGTTCGTCCGTCAGGTTCATCGGATTGATCGGCACGACGACTGCACCGGCGCGCAGGATGCCGTAGTAGGCGATCATCCATTGCGGGCTGTTCTGCATGTACAGCAGCACCCGGTCGCCCGTGCGCACGCCGTAGCGCTGCTGCAGAAAACCCGCGATGCGCTCGGCCTCGCCCTTGAACTCCGCGAAGGTGACCGCCGTGTCGTAGAAGACGATGAACGGCTTGTCGGGATAGCGCGCCGCCGCCACCTCCGCGTTGTGGAACAGGTTCGTTTCCGGCAACGTCAGATGGCCGGGCAGATGCGCCGGCCAGTTCGGCGACCTTTCGATGGGCATGGTTCGGCTCCTGTTTCAGTAGCGGGCGCGATCGATCGCAGCGCGGACGTCGCGACGGCGCCCGCGCGCGTGCCGGACGCTTTCCGGTAGAATCCTCGCAGCCCGCCGCCCGGCACTCGCCGGCCGCGCCGGGCCATCTCGATCCCGCACCGCACACGCATGGGTAATCCGAAGCGCGACGCCATCACGCTGCTGTCCGCCCCCAACGAAGACCATCCGCAATTCATCACCGCGCTCGCGCGCGGGATGGCGGTGCTGCGTTGCTTCACGCGCGGCGAGCGCTTTCTCGGCAACCAGGACATCGCCCGGCGCACGCACCTGCCGAAGCCGACCGTGTCGCGCGTCACGTTCACGCTCACGCAACTCGGCTACCTGCATTACTCGGCCGAGCTGGAGAAATACTCGCTCGGCATCGGCGTGCTGAATCTCGGGCACGCGTTCCTGCAGAGCAACGAGGTCGTCGACATCGCGCGCCCGTTCCTGCAGTCCTATGCGGAGTACACGCAGGCGGCAGCGATGCTCGGCGAGTTCGACGGCAAGCAGATGATCCTGCTCGACGTATGCCAGGGCGATCCGCTGTTCCAGCTGCGGTTCGAACCCGGCTCGCGCGTTCCGCACGGCGCGACCGCGCTCGGCCGCGCGCATCTCGCGGCGCTGCCGGACGAGCTGTTCGAGCGCTATCTGCGAACCACCCGCGCGAGCAGCCCGCCGGACCAGTGGCCGCAACTCGAGGCCGGGATCGTCGCCGCACGCGAAGACTACGAAAAGCTCGGCTTCTGCCTGTCGCTCGGCGACTGGATGCCCGACCTGTTCGCGGTGGGCGTGCCGATGGTGTCGGCCGATCGCTCGCGCATCCTCGCCTTCAGTTGCAGCGGCCGCGTGTCGACCGTCACGCGCGCGCGCCTGATCGACGATTTCGGCCCTCGGCTCGTCGCGCTGCGCGACGAGGTGTTCGCGCGCGTCGGCGGGCATTTCTAATCGCCGTGCAGGCATCGGCGCGCGCTCAGAACCATTCATCGCGCATGTCGAGCGTCGTCGTGTCGACACTCGCGAGCAGATCGAGCTGTGCGTCCACCTTCGGCAGCTCCCAGCGGAAGAAATAGCGGGCGGCGGCACGCTTGCCGTCGTGGAAGTCGCCGTTGCGCCCATGCGCGGCAAGCGTCACGTCGAGCCACAGCCACGCGACGACGAGATGGCCGAACGCCTCCAGATAGACGCTCGCATTCGCGAGCCGCACCTGCGGATCGCCGAGCGCG
This sequence comes from Burkholderia sp. MSHR3999, assembly GCF_000833595.1. Taxonomy (NCBI): domain Bacteria; kingdom Pseudomonadati; phylum Pseudomonadota; class Betaproteobacteria; order Burkholderiales; family Burkholderiaceae; genus Burkholderia; species Burkholderia sp. MSHR3999. The sequence goes on along the minus strand of NZ_JRFO01000007.1, from coordinate 661,612 downwards.
CCCAGTTGATGCGTGACGGCGCAGAGCCTGGCCCAGCGCCGCGCCAGCGCATCGGCCTGCGCACGCGCGTCGCCGTCCGTCACCCGTGCGCGCGCGACGGTCGCGGCGATGCGCGCGTCGAGCGCGCGCAACGCGGCGCCGTCGTCCTGCACGACCTTGCGGCCCAGCAAGTCGAGCGCCTGGATGCCGTGCGTGCCTTCGTGGATCGGGTTGAGACGATTGTCGCGATAGAGCCGTTCGACCGCATAGTCGCGCGTATAGCCGTAGCCGCCGTGCACCTGGATCGCGAGGTCGTTCGCGGCGAGGCACCACTGCGACGGCCAGCTCTTCGCGATCGGCGTCAGGATGTCGAGCAGGCGCCCGGCTTCGGCACGGGCATCCGCATCGAGATGCGCGCGCCCGTCGTCGACGAGCCGTGCGCAGTACAGGACCAGCGCAAGGCCGCCTTCCACATAGGCCTTCTGCGCGAGCAGCATCCGGCGCACGTCCGGATGCGCGACGATCGCCGCCTGCGGCGCGGCGGCATCCTTGCCGGCCGGCCCGAGCGGACGCCCTTGCGGCCGGTTGCGCGCATAGTCGAGCGCATGCAGGTAGCCCGTGTAGCCGAGCGCCACCGCGCCCGCGCCGACACCGATGCGCGCCTCGTTCATCATGTGGAACATGGTCGCGAGGCCGTGATTCGGCGCGCCGACCAGATAGCCGACCGCGCCCGCGCGGCCCTCCGGACGATACCGGGTGCCTTCACCGAAGTTCAGCAGGCAGTTGGTCGTGCCGCGATAGCCCATCTTGTGGTTCAGCCCCGCGAGCACCACGTCGTTGTGCTCGCCGCGCGTGTCGCCGGCGCCAGGCAGGTACCTGGGCACGATGAAGAGCGAGATGCCGCGCGTGCCGGGCATCAGGCGGCCATGTTCGTCGGGAATCTTCGCGAGCACCAGGTGGACGATGTTCTCCGTCAGTTCGTGCTCGCCGCCCGAGATCCACATCTTGTTGCCGGTGAGCCGGTAGCGCGGGCCGAGCGGCGATTCGCACTCGAAGTCCGCGCGCGTCGCGATGTCGGACAGCGACGACCCCGCCTGCGGTTCGGACAGGCACATCGTGCCGGAGAAGCGCCCATCCAGCTCGGGGCGCGCGAACGCGTCGATCTGCGCGGGGCTGCCGTGCGCGACGAGCAGGTTCGCGTTGGCGGCGGTCAGGAACGGATAGGCCGACGTCGCGACGTTCGCTGCCTGGAAGAACAGGAACGACGCCGCTTCGACGAGCTTCGGCAGCCGCATGCCGCCGAGCGCCTCGTCATGGCCCGCGGCGATCAGGCCGGCGTCTGCAAATGCGCGCACGGCCGGCTCGACTTCGGGAATCAGCGTGACGTGCTCTCCGTCGAAATACGGCTCCTCGCGATCGCCGCGCGCCGCGTGCGGCGCGAACAGGTCGGTCGCGATCCGCTCGCTGGTGTCGAGCACCGCATCGAAGGTCTCGCGACTGTGCTCCGCGTAGCGCGGCAACGCCGCGAGCGCTTCGGCATCGAGCCATTCGTACAGCAGGAACGCGAGATCGCGCCGCGACATCAGCAGGCTCATTGCGCAGCCTCCTGGCGTGCCTGAATCGCTGCGGACCGTCGCTCGCATCGTGCGCTATGGGCATACGAGTCGGCCTGCATGCGCTCGATCGGGGCATGTTCCATCAGTTGTCTCCTGTCGGGCGGTACGGTGGCGTACGGCCTGATAGTTCCGCTTGTCGAAACTTCTTGAATGGCTTTTCGGCTGGAAGTGCTGGCGAAAAATTTAGCACTGTCGTTCGAAAATCGCAACGCTCGATTCACCACGACGATATTTTCGCTTTTGCAATTATTCCGCTGACCCTCTCTTGGCCAGCTGGATGAGAGCTCGCGGCAGCGTTTTAGTTTTGTCTGTCGAAACTATCCTGCTAATCGCCGATCACCGTTGCTCGCTGCGCACGTCGTGCGAATCGACTCTGGAGAACCCGTTTCGCAGCAGGCCTGCTGCGAAGGCAGCCCCAATCAGCGACAGATAGCCGATGACGAGAAAATGTCGCCACGTGTCGAGCACGGCGCGGTGCGCGACCAGCACCGCGTCGGGCGCCGGTACGGCGAGACTTCCCGGCGCGATCGCGCGCGCCATGTGAACGAATCCCGCCGCCGACAACAGCGGCAAGACAACGAGCACGGCCAGCAGCACGAACTTCGCGCGACGCACAAGCGCCTGGCGGCGCAAATGAAACCAGAGTCCAAGACTGCCGTGCACCCAGCCTGGCGCGAGCAGTGCGATCTGCAAGCCCTGCGTGCCGCTCGTGAGCAGCGACACAATGACCCGTTCGTAACTTGGATCGAAGCCGTAAAACGATGTGGCGACGCGCGTTCCGACTACATGGCGTATCAACAGCATGGGCAGGCTGAGTCCCGCCCAGAGGCGGAGCCATTCGGCGGGCGGCAGCGCCCAATGCCGTCGGCTGTAGATGGTGCGGATCGCCAGCGCAAAATGCAGCCCGGCCGCGCCGTATAGCAGGATCGTCCCGGGCAGGCTTTGCCAGAGTCCGATCGCCAGGGTCAGGCCGCGCTCCGCGATATCGATCGACCAGATGCCGAGCGCGTGGTTGATCAGGTGAACGGAAATATAAATCCACAGCAAGATGCCCGAACCGAGCTGCAGCCTTCTTGCGGCCTGTCGTATCACTCCATGGCTCGATGTCGGCTTTCCGGCATCGGAGCCATTCGCGTGCTTCATGGCGGCCAGCCTCTTTTCGTCGCTCATCGGCATATCCCCCAGTGCTCTCGGCACCTGATCGACATACCGGAGAGCGGGCCGATTTATTCCAGCGATGTGCGGCGTCCCGCGCACGAAGTTCGCACCCAAGGCGTCCGTCGCACGTGTTGGCGCATTTTTCATGTGCCGGCACTGCGGGCCGCATCGACAGGACCACGCGTTAAGTCTTGTACATGCCCACGGAACTGAAGGAATAAGTGGCGACCGTGCTGGGTATACCGTCGTGTGAGCACGCCGGATGACGACTGCAGCGTTTCGGCTCCTCACATCGATGCGCGCAGAGAAAAGGAGACCGCCGTGTCCAACGTTCTGTCCCACTGGATTCTGATCGGTTGCGACGCATACGACGAATATGTGTTTGTGCCGTGGCTCAATCAATCCGTGTATCAGCGAACGGTCTCTTTGCGTCGGGTCTGTCTTTTATAGGCGCAGCCGCTCGTGTTTTCCGCGCACTTCCTGTTTCAAAGTTTCCACCTTTCCGTTGTCTATATCGGAGTCCACAATGAACAAGCGAACCATGATTGCATCCCTGATTCTCTTTGCCGGAGCGGGAATTGCCGTCGGCGCACCCGCTCAGGAAAAGACCCGAGCGCAGGTACGCCAGGAACTGATCGACGCTCAGCGCAACGGCCTGAATTTCATAACAGACACGTCGTACCCCGTCGTTGCACCGATCTTCGAACAACAAGTCAACCGGCTCAAGCAGCAAAACAGCGATAGCGGCATGGGCGCCGCCATGACTGGCACAAGCGAGACCGGTCGCGTCAAACGGCAAACGCCTCCGTCCGATCCGGCGACCTGCGTCGGACCGGTCAGCTTCTGCGACATATATTCCGGGTCTTGAGCCGCACGCCACTGTTCCGCTCATCTCCTTGAAAATTGAGCACTTGATTGGAAGGAGTCCGTATCATGAACGACGCGAACTATCCTGCGGATATCCAGGCCGCGGAGGCAAAGGCAGCCGCTCAAGACGCTGTCAGCAGCGACCAGCAGGTGGCGGCTGAATCGATGGGCGGAATGCCGGAGCACGGCACATCCGAAGCCGGGAAACCAACGGTGAGGAGTCCGGTGCGTTCCATCCATTCCGGCCATTGACCTTGCCGCGCTCGGGGCGACGTCGCGAAATCGCCTCGGTGCTGCCGATCAAGGATCAGCGTCGAGGCATCTGCGCCGCCCTGGACAGCACCCGCACGGGCACCGGGTCATCGCGGCCTCTTACGCGCGCGGCAAGCTGCGGCAGACCCTCGGCTGAAATTCCGGCATGCACGAAGACCAGGTCCGAGATGATCGCCTCGCAGGCGACTTCCTTGGTCAATTGCTCGAGTCGCGACGCCACGTTCAGCGGATCGCCGATTGCGGTGAAGGTGACATGCTCGCGAAAACCGATCTCGCCCATGACCGCGCGACCGCAATGCAATCCGATGCCGAACCGGATCTTCGCATTCAGCTGCTGCTCGAGTGCTGCGTTGAGCGCGTCGATATTGGCCGCCACCAGCGGCACCGCGTCGATCGCCTGGCGGCACGCGGCGGCCGGATCGCTGCTCAAGCCGAATATCGCGAGCACCGCATCCCCCATGAACTGGTTCGGCAGGCCGCCGGCCTGGACCACCGCGGAGCTGACCGCGCTCAGGAAGCGGCTGACCACGAACAGGCTGTCGAACGGCAGTTGCGCCGCTGCAAGATTCGTGGAATCTCGCATATCCACGAACATGAACGCCGCGAATCGCTCTTGCGGCATGACATCCCGCTGGCGCCGCTGCAGGAAGGCCGCAGAGGCCGCCGGCGGCACCAGCGGCCACACGGAGAGATCGTGGGTTGGCCGCAACTGGCAGGCAAGGCGCACGGCCCGCAAATCGGCGCCCAGCCGCTCCAGTACGCGACGCTCGGTCTCGCCGGGCTCGGGCAGTTGCACATCGCTGAGTACGCGCACCCTGCACAACGTACATCGGGCGCGCCCGCCGCAACTGCTGGCATGGGGAATGCCGGCCATGCGGCTTGCCTCGAGCACCGAGAATCCGAGTGGCGCCCGCACCTTTCGCCCATCCGGATAGAGGACACTGAACCGTCCTGCGCGGCGTTCACGCACCGTGCGCGCCAGTCTCGCACCGAGCACCAGCAACAGCGCCCCGCCATCGAATATCAGGAAGTCGTTGCGCAATTCGGCGAGCCACCGGTTCTGCAATCCGGTGCCGACCTTGGCCGGCCGAATCGCCACGGCACGCCAGACGGGATCCCGCGCAAGCGCTACCACTTCCCGTCCGCCCTGCAGGAAGCCGAGCAGTGCGAGCACCGGGAGCAGAACGGCGGCGCTCGGCAGCACGCTCCGCCATGCGCCAAACCATGGCTTCAATCGCAGCCAGAACCAGATGCCGTAGCATCCATGCAGCCATGCGACAACCAGAAGCGTCAGCTGCACGCCGCCGAAGAACGGCGAATCGATCCAGAATGCGTATAGCAGCTGCGCATACCCCTTGTTCAGGCCGAACTCGGCAAAGGCGATCCGCGTGTTCACGAGATGGTTGGCGAGCAGCGGCGGGATACACAGGCCGAGCATGAGTTGCGCCAGCTCGGCCGGCGTCCAGTGCAACGCGCGCCGCTCGTATAGCGCCCATAGACCGAGGAAGAAATGCGTTGCCAGTGCGCCATACAGCACGGTCGTGCCAAGCCATCCCTGCCAGACGAACTTCTGCACGAGCAGATCGCGCTCCATCCACGCGAGCGAGACGTTCCCCAGCGCATGATTCACCAGGTGCGTACCGACGTAGGTGAACACGACCAGCCCCGTGGTCAGCCGGACCGATCGAATACCCACCTGCCGCAGCCGTTGACGCATGGGGCAACTCCTTTCCACCGCGTCGAGTTACCGCTAAAGCTACCCCCATCGAATGGAGGAAATCAACGGAGCCAGCCAATCGTCCCGAGAACCGGGGATGCCCGAAAACGCATTTGCAGCAAGGGCTTGGGAACCCCTGGCGGAATGCTGTGAAACCCGGCGAAAGAAGGAGATGGTGGGCCCGGCGGGGTTCGAACCCGCGACCAATCGATTATGAGTCGACTGCTCTAACCGCTGAGCTACAGGCCCTGATGAGAAGAGAAGCGAAGCGTGCTGCACGCCACCCGGGCGAAGACGCCGGGCCGGCATTGTATCAATAAAAGGGACAAACGCCACCGGTACCGTATCGATACCGGTGGCGTTCAGAGGGGAAGCGCCGGAGATCAGTTCCCTTCGAGGAACGACTTCAGCTTGTCGGAACGGCTCGGGTGGCGCAGCTTGCGCAGCGCCTTCGCCTCGATCTGACGGATCCGCTCACGCGTGACGTCGAACTGTTTGCCGACTTCCTCGAGCGTGTGATCGGTGCTCATCTCGATACCGAATCGCATCCGCAGCACCTTCGCCTCGCGCGGCGTCAGCGAATCGAGCACGTCCTTCACGACGTCGCGCATGCTCGCATGCAGCGCGGCATCCGCCGGCGCGACCGTGTTGTTGTCCTCGATGAAGTCGCCGAGATGGGAATCGTCGTCGTCACCGATCGGCGTTTCCATCGAGATCGGCTCCTTCGCGATCTTCATGATCTTGCGGATCTTGTCTTCCGGCATTTCCATCTTCTCGGCGAGCGTTGCCGGATCCGGCTCGAGACCGGTCTCCTGCAGGATCTGCCGCGAGATGCGGTTCATCTTGTTGATCGTCTCGATCATGTGAACCGGAATCCGGATCGTGCGCGCCTGGTCCGCGATCGAACGCGTGATGGCCTGGCGGATCCACCACGTCGCATACGTCGAGAACTTGTAGCCGCGACGGTATTCGAACTTGTCCACCGCCTTCATCAGGCCGATATTGCCTTCCTGGATCAGGTCCAGGAACTGCAGGCCGCGGTTCGTGTACTTCTTCGCGATCGAGATCACGAGACGCAGGTTCGCCTCGGTCATCTCGCGCTTCGCCTGACGCGCCTTCAGTTCGCCCGCCGCCATCTGGCGGTTGGTTTCCTTCAGGTCCTTCAGCGGCAGCACGACGCGCGCCTGCAGGTCGAGCAGGCGCTGCTGCTGTTCGCGGATCGCCGGGATGTTGCGCGACAGCACCGCGCTGTACGAATGCCCTTCGGCCGCGACCTTCTCGGCCCAGTCGAGATCCGTCTCGCTACCGGGGAAGCGCGCGATGAATTCCGAACGCGGCATCCCGCACTTGTCGACGACGATGTGCAGGATCTGACGCTCGACCTGACGCACCTCGTCCACTTGCGCACGCAACGTGTCGCACAGGCGCTCGACGGTACGCGCGGTGAAGCGGATCGTCATCAGCTCGGACTGGATCGTTTCCTGCGCCTTCAGGTAGGACTTCGACTTGTAGCCTTCCTTCTCGAACGCGCGGCGCATCTTGTCGAACCATTCGCTGATCTGCGCGAACTTCTCGAGCGATGCGCGCTTGAGGGCTTCGAGCTGGGCGGCGTTGGCGGTCGCCTGCGCGGCGCCGTCATCGTCCTCCTCTTCCTCTTCTTCCTCTTCCTCTTCGGCTTCGTCGTCCTCGTTCTCGATCTCTTCCGCCGCCTTCGCGGAGAAGCCGTCGGTGTCGGTGTCCGACGCATTCGGGTCGAGCAGGCCGTCGACGAGCTCGTCGATACGGCTCTCTTCGTTCGCGACGCGCTCGGCCATCGCGAGGATGTCGGCGATCGTCGTCGGGCACGCGGAAATCGCCATCACCATGTGGCGCAGGCCGTCCTCGATCCGCTTCGCGATCTCGATTTCGCCTTCGCGCGTGAGCAGCTCGACCGTGCCCATTTCGCGCATGTACATCCGGACCGGATCGGTCGTGCGGCCGAATTCGGAATCGACGGTGGACAGCGCAACTTCCGCCTCCTCTTCGACTTCATCGTCCGACGACGCCGCCGGCGCGTTGTCGTTCAAGAGCAGCGTTTCCGCGTCCGGCGCCTGCTCGTAGACCGCCACGCCCATGTCGTTGAACGTGCCGATGATGCCTTCGAGGGCTTCGGTCTCGGTGAAGTTGTCCGGCAGGTGGTCGTTGATTTCGGCATACGTGAGGAAGCCGCGCTCCTTGCCGAGCTTGATGAGCGCGCGCAGCTTCACGCGACGCTCTTCGAGCTCCTCGGCCGTGCCGGGCGTGCTCGTCGCGAACGCTTCCTTCAGCAGCGCCTTCTCCTTGGCGCGGCGATCGCGCACCTTGGATTTGCCAGCGGCAGCCGCAGCCGGCTGCTCGTCGCTCTGATTTGCGTCGTCATCGACGGATACTTCGTTCAGCTTTTTCGTCATGGAGTTCGCCGTACCGGCTAAATCGACTCGCGGCTGCTGGACGACAGCCGGTTGAACCGTGGGTGCATGAGTATTACGTACTGCCGTTTCGTCCGCCGCGGCAGCCGCGTCCCTTGCGCTTTTCGCACTTGCCCGCTTCGCCACCGGCTTGGCCGGCCCGGAGTCGGGTCTGGCGGCAGCCCGTGTTCTGGCTGCCTGCGCCGGCGCAGCCTGAGCGGTGCCGGCCGCGGTTTTTCTTCTTGCTGTGGCCGTCGTGGCGGAAGACACCGTTCTGGCGGAAGAAGCAGACTTGGCCGCTGTGACCTTCTTGGTCGGCTCCGTCGAGCCCTTGCCTGCTGCTTTCTTTCCGCCTGTCGTCTTTGCCATCGCGAATCTCGCCTCTGCTTAGAAAACAAACCGCTGGAAACCTTATATTATAGCACGCTGGGGAGCCCTCTCTTGGCGCCCCGGCCGCCTACAGCCCGAGCCGACGCTTCATGTCGGCCCGCTGCTGGTTCAATTCCGTCAATTCAGCCAGCTCCTCGGGTGTGAAGGTGGATTGCCGCGAAAGCCGGTCGAGCCGGTCGCAACATGCGTCGTAGCGCATCTTGAGCACAGCCGCCTGAAGCTCCTCCCCCGCGATCCGTTCCTGCTCACGCTGCCGCTCGGGCACCGTCTCGTCGTCCGGATTCTGTAACAGCAGATCGCGGACGTTTTCATCATAGTCCAGAATTTCGCGGAAGATTTCCTCGTAAGTCGCCGCGTTCGAGGATGTCCTCAGCACATCCGACAACAATCTGAACTCCGCCCCGTCGCCCAGCGCACGCGCATGGTCGACGACTTCGCCGAACAGCTCGCCGATGCGCGGCAGCGCCCGCAGCGTCGCAACCTGCTCGTCGTCGAGCTGCACGGCGACGCGCGGATGCATCACGAGGTTGCGCAACGCGCGCTTCTCGTTGTCCGTCACGCGGCGCCGATCGCTGCGCGCGGACGCCTGGCGCGGCGGCGCAGCGAGCCGCGTATCGACGTCCGACAGCCCCGCGACCTCCTCGAACGGAATGTCGAGCCGGTCCGCGAACATGTGCATGATCTGCGCGCGCAACGCATTCGCGGGCAGCGCCTGCAGCAGCGGCTTCGCATCGAACAGCGCCTTCGCGCGGCCTTCCGGCTGGTCGAGCGCCTTGCCGGCGATCGCCTCGTTCAGCAGGAACTGCGACAGCGGCATCGCCCGCTCGACTTGCTCGGAAAACGCGTCCGCGCCGAATTCGCGCACGTAGCTGTCCGGGTCGTGCTCGGTCGGCAGAAAAAGGAACCGGATCGTCCGGTTGTCCGCCGCGTGCGGCAGGCATGCCTCGAGCGCCCGCCGCGCTGCGCGGCGCCCGGCCGCGTCGCCGTCGAAGCTGAAGATCACCGTGTCGGTCTGCCGCATCAGCTTTTGCACGTGGATCGGCGTGCACGCGGTGCCGAGCGTCGCGACCGCGTTCGGGAAGCCGAGCTGCGCGAGCGCGACGACATCCATGTAGCCTTCGACGACGAGCACGTACTTGCGCTCGCGGATCGCGAGCCGCGCCTCGAACAGCCCGTACAGCTCGCTGCCCTTGTTAAATAGCGGCGTTTCGGGCGAATTCAAATACTTGGGCTCGCCGCTGCCGAGCACGCGGCCGCCGAAGCCGATCACCTGCCCCTTCACGTTGCGGATCGGGAACATGATCCGTTCGCGGAAGCGGTCGTAGCGCCGCGCGACGCCCTGCGCGTCGGTCTTCTCGCTGACGATCACGAGCCCGGACTCGACCAGCGCATCGTCCCGATAGTCGGGGAACGCCGCCTCGAGGTTCTGCCAGCCGTCCGGCGCATAGCCGAGGCCGAACCGGGCCGCGACCTCGCCGGTCAGCCCCCGTTTCTTCAGATACTGGATCGCCGTGGGCGCGCCGCGCAGCTGCTTGCGGTAGTAGTCGCACGCGGCGGCCATCACGTCGGAGAGCGCGGTCGCCACCGATTTCGATACGGCCGGCTGCGACGGGTAGTCGCCACCGCCCCCACCGCCGCCACGCATCGGCGACGGTTCGTGCGGCACGGTCAGGCCGACCGACTGCGCGAGCTCCTGCACGGCTTCCGGGAACGACAGCCCCGCATGCTCCATCAGGAAACCGATTGCCGTGCCGTGGGCGCCGCAGCCGAAGCAGTGATAGAACTGCTTGGTCGGACTGACGGTGAACGACGGGCTCTTCTCGTTGTGGAACGGGCACAGCCCCATGAAATTGGCGCCGCCCTTCTTGAGCTGCACGTACCGGCCCACCACGTCGACGATATCGACGCGGTTCAGCAAATCCTGCAGGAACGAATGCGGAATCACCGTGGGATCGAACGGAAAAAAACGATGCGGAGCGACCCGGCGCGCACGATGTCAGCGCGCGCCGGGCACGGACTTTACTTCGAGAGCGCGGCCTTGACGAGCGCGGAAACGGCGGTCATGTCGGCACGGCCGGCGAGCTTGCCCTTCAGCACGCCCATCACCTTGCCCATGTCCTGCGGGCCTGCCGCGCCGGTCTGCGCGACCGCGGCCTGGACTTCGGCGGCCACCTCGGCCTCCGACAGCTGCGCGGGCATGTAGCCGCTCAGCACCGTCAGCTCGGCCTGCTCCTTCGCAACGAGATCGTCGCGGCCCGCCGCCTGGAACTGGCTGATCGAATCCTTGCGCTGCTTGATCATCTTGTCGATTACGGCCGTGACGGCGGCATCGTCGAGCGTGATCTGCTCGTCGACCTCACGTTGCTTGATCGCGGCCAACAGCAGGCGAATCGTCGCGAGACGCTCGGCTTCCTTCGCGCGCATCGCCGCCTTCATGTCTTCGCTGATCTGGTCTTTCAAACTCATCTTTCACCCGGGAATGGAAACGTGAATTCGACGCCCATTGACGGACGTCAACACAAAAACCCGCTTGGGACACTGTCTCAAGCGGGTTGCTCGAATCCGGCATCGGCGACTCGCGACGGAACCGCCGGTGCGCCGCTCAGCGAACCGCGCGGCGCTACATCATTCAGTACAGCTTCTTCGGCAGCATCTGGCTGCGGATGCGCTTGTAGTGACGCTTCACTGCTGCAGCCTTCTTGCGTTTGCGTTCGGCCGTCGGCTTCTCGTAGAACTCGCGCGCACGAAGTTCGGTCAGCAGACCGTTCTTTTCGATCGTGCGCTTGAAGCGACGCATGGCAACTTCAAACGGCTCGTTTTCTTTAACGCGAATGATCGTCATGACCCGACACGTAAAAAAGTTTGCAGGGAAAGATTATTGAGTATAGCAGACCCTTTACACAAACGCATTATTGCGTCAAGCGCCGCGTGCGAACTCCGCCGCCGCCTGCCCGGCGGCCACGCCGGACGCCCACGCCCACTGGAAGTTGTAGCCGCCCAGCCAGCCGGTCACGTCCACCGCTTCGCCGACGAAGAACAGGCCTGGCACCCGCGCGCTCATCAGCGTCGCCGACGACAGCTCGCGGGTATCCACGCCGCCCCGCGTCACCTCGGCCTTCTTGTAGCCCTCGGTGCCGTTCGGCGTCAGCGTCCAGCCGCCGAGCGCCTCCCCGACCTGCCGCAGCACCTTGTCCGGCAGATCGGCGAGCCGCATGTCGGCGGCCACCCGATGCGTGTCGAGCCACGCGTGCGCGAGGCGCGACGGCACCCACTCCGCGAGCAGCGAGCCGACCTGGCGCTTCGACGCGCGCTTGGCCTCGAGCAGATCGGCGACGACGTCGCGCTGCGGCAGCAGGTCGACGCGTATCGGCTCGCCGGGCTGCCAGTAGCTCGAAATCTGCAGGATGCCGGGCCCGGACAGCCCGCGGTGCGTCAGCAGCAGATCCTCGACGAATTCGCCGCCGCGCTTGCGCTCGCCGGTCGACACGCGCACCTCGAGCGACACGCCGGACAGCGCGGCGAACGGCGCCCAGTCCTGCTGCGCGAAGGTGAGCGGCACGAGTGCGGGCCGCGTATCGACGAGCTTGTGGCCGAACTGCTTCGCGATCCGGTAGCCGAAGTCGGTCGCGCCGATCTTCGGGATCGACAGGCCGCCGGTGGCGATGATCAGCGCGCGCGCCGCGATCGGGCCCGCTTGCGTGTCCAGCGTGAAGCCGTCGGCCGGCGCATGACGCACCGCGTCGACGACGACCGGCCGGCGCCATGCGATGCCGCCGGCGTCGCACTCGTGCTTCAGCACGTCGATGATCGCGTCGCTGCCGTGGTCGCAGAACAGCTGGCCCTTGTGCTTTTCGTGCCAGGTCACCCGATGGCGCTTGAGCAGGCCGAGGAAATCGCGCGGCGTATAACGCGCGAGCGCCGAGCGGGAAAAATGGGGATTGGCCGACAAGTAATTGTCGGGGCCCGCGTACAGGTTCGTGAAGTTGCAGCGGCCGCCACCCGAGATGCGGATTTTCTCGGCGAGTCGCGGCGCGTGGTCGACCAGCACGACGCGGCGGCCGAGCTGCCCGGCCACCGCCGCGCTCATCATGCCGGCGGCGCCCGCGCCGATCACGGCGATATCAAAAGTTTCCATGGCGCGGATTGTACCCGGCCCGGCCCGCGCCGCGGCCAGCGGCGGGAAGCGCGTGCCTGCTATACTTTTCGGTTACGTTGACATTCCGGCGACGCCGCGCGACACGGCACGCCCTGCCCCATACCATGCTCGTTCTCGGCATCGAAAGCTCCTGTGACGAAACCGGCCTCGCGCTCTACGACACGCAGCGCGGGCTGCTGGCGCACGCCCTCCATTCGCAGATCGCGATGCATCGCGACTACGGCGGCGTCGTGCCCGAACTCGCATCGCGCGACCACATCCGCCGCGCGCTGCCGCTGCTCGAGGAAGTCATCGCGCAAAGCGGCACGAAGCGCGAGGACATCGACGCGATCGCCTTCACGCAGGGCCCGGGGCTGGCCGGCGCGCTGCTCGTCGGCGCGAGCATCGCGAATGCGCTCGCGCTCGCGTGGAACAAGCCGACCGTCGGCATCCATCATCTCGAAGGCCACCTGCTGTCGCCGCTGCTCGTCGCGGAGCCGCCGCCGTTTCCGTTCGTCGCGCTGCTCGTGTCGGGCGGCCATACGCAACTGATGCGCGTGACCGACGTCGGCGTGTACGAAACGCTCGGCGAGACACTCGACGACGCCGCCGGCGAAGCATTCGACAAGACCGCGAAGCTGATCGGCCTCGGCTACCCGGGCGGCCCGGAAGTGTCGAAGCTCGCGGAAACCGGCACGCCGGGCGCCGTCGTGCTGCCGCGCCCGATGCTGCACTCCGGCGATCTCGACTTCAGCTTCAGCGGCCTGAAGACCGCCGTGCTGACGCAGATGAAGAAGTTCGAGGCCGCAAAACTGACCGGCGACGCACTCGAGCGCGCGAAGGCCGACCTCGCGCGCGGCTTCGTCGACGCGGCCGTCGACGTGCTCGTCGCGAAGTCGCTGGCGGCGCTCAAGAAGACGAAGCTCAAGCGTCTCGTGGTCGCAGGCGGCGTCGGCGCGAACCGACAATTGCGCGCCGCGCTGTCGGCCGCCGCCGCGAAGCGCGGCTTCGACGTGCACTACCCGGATCTCGCGCTGTGCACCGACAACGGCGCGATGATCGCGCTCGCGGGCGCGCTGCGGCTCGCGCGCTGGCCCGAGCAGGCGAACGCCGACTATGCGTTCACCGTGAAGCCGCGCTGGGATCTCGCGTCGCTCGCGCGCTGAGCGCGCCGACCCGCGTCGCGCACGCTGCCCGCACAAACGAAAGGCCGCTCGAACGAGCGGCCTTTCTCTTTCTGCCTGAGCGAAAGAAACGGCGCGAAACGGCGCGAAACGGCGTGTTATGCGGCCAGCCGCTTGTCGCGCTCGATCAGCGCATACGCGCTGTGATTGTGGATCGACTCGAAGTTCTCGGCTTCGAGCACGTAGGCCACGATGCGCTCGTCGGCATCGAGCCGCTGCGCGACGTCGCGCACCAGGTCCTCGACGAACTTCGGGTTCTCGTACGCGCGCTCGGTGACGAACTTCTCGTCCGGACGCTTCAGCAGCCCCCACAGTTCGCACGACGCCTCTTCCTCGGCCATCCGGATCAGCGCCTCGACCGGCACGTCGGCCGCGAGCTCGGCATCGATCGTCACGTGCGAACGCTGATTGTGCGCGCCGTACTGCGAGATCTTCTTCGAGCACGGGCACAGGCTCGTGACCGGCACCAGCACCTTCAGGAACAGCCGGGTCACACCGCCGCGGCTTTCGCCCGCGAGCGTCACTTCGTAGTCCAGCAGACTCTGCACGCCCGACACCGGCGCCGTCTTGTTCACGAAGTACGGGAACGTCACCTCGATGCGGCCCGCCTCGGCCTCGAGCTTCTCCAGCATCGACGCGAGCATCGTGCGGAACAACCCGGTCGTCAGCGGCGCGCGATGCTCTTCCAGCAACGCGACGAAACGCGACATGTGCGTGCCCTTCTGGTCGGCCGGCAGATGGACGTCGAGATTCCAGAGACCGACGGAGGGCTGCACGTCGCCACTCTCCGTGCGCACCGTCAACGGATGCCGGACCGCCTTCACGCCCACGCGCTGAATCGGAATCTGGCGGGTATCCACCGTGCTCTGCACGTCGGGCATCACGAAGGCGGGATTCATCTGGTTCATCTTGTTCAATCCTTTTAAGCCGCGCGCGGGACTTCGCGCGCGCCGCCGCAAGCGGCAGGCCGGAAAAACAACATGGGCCCGCAGGCCCATGTTTTCCGCATCAATGAAAGACCGTGCTGCGCCAGTCGCGTCGACGCCGCCTTGCGGCGGCGCCGGCTTACGCGACGCGCTTGGCCTGGTCGGCGACGTCGGCCGCCGGACTCAGGAAGCGTTCACGAATCGATTTCGCGATGCCCGCGCCGTCGAGGCCGCATTGCGACAACAGCTTCGCGTGGTCACCGTGATCGATGAAGCGGTCAGGGAGGCCCAATTGTAGTACGGGTCGGATAACCCCACTCTCCATCAGGGCTTCCACGCACGCGGAACCCGCGCCGCCCATCACGCAGCCTTCCTCGATCGTGACGAGCGCGTCGTGCGTCTCGGCCAGCTCGCGCACGAGCGCGGCGTCGACCGGCTTCACGAAGCGCATGTTCGCGACGGTCGCATCGAGTTCCTCTGCCGCGGCGAGCGACGGCGCGACCATCGTGCCGAACGCGAGGATCGCGATTCGCTTGCCTTGCGGCTGCGACGTGCGGCGGCGCACTTCGCCCTTGCCCAGCGGGATCTCGGTGAATTCCTTCACCGTCGCGACGCCCGTGCCCGCGCCGCGCGGATAGCGCACCGCGGTCGGGTTCGGCTGCAGCAGCGCGGTGTGCAGCATCTGGCGGCATTCGTTCTCGTCGGACGGCACCATGACCGTCATGTTCGGGATGCAGCGCATGAACGCGAGGTCGTATGCACCCGCGTGCGTCGCGCCATCCGCGCCGACGAGGCCCGAACGGTCGATTGCGAACACGACCGGCAGGTTCTGCAGCGCGACGTCGTGGATCAGCTGGTCGTACGCGCGCTGCAGGAACGTCGAGTAGATCGCGACGACGGGCTTCAGCCCTTCGGTCGCGAGGCCGCCCGCGAACGTCACCGCATGCTGCTCGGCGATGCCAACGTCGTAGTAGCGATCCTTGAAGCGCTTCTCGAACTCGACCATGCCCGAGCCTTCGCGCATCGCGGGCGTGATGCCGACGACGCGCGAATCGCGTTCCGCCTCGTCGCACAGCCATTCGCCGAACACTTGCGTGTAGGTCTTCTTCGCGGGCGTCGCCGACGGCTTGATGCCTTCGGCCGGATTGAACTTGCCCGGGCCGTGGTACAGCACCGGATCAGCCTCGGCAAGCTTGTAGCCCTGCCCCTTCTTGGTCACGACGTGCAGGAATTGCGGACCGCGCAGTTCCTTGATGTTCTGCAGCGTCGGGATCAGCGAATCGAGATCGTGGCCGTCGATCGGCCCGATGTAGTTGAAGCCGAACTCCTCGAACAGCGTCGCGGGCACGACCATGCCCTTCGCGTGCTCCTCGAGCTTGCGCGCGAGCTCGAGCACCGGCGGCGCGACGCTCAGCACGCGCTCGACGCCCGCGCGCGCGGCCGCATAGAAGCGGCCCGACATCAGGCGGGCGAGATGGCGATTCAGCGCGCCGACCGGCGGCGAGATCGACATGTCGTTGTCGTTGAGGATCACGAGCAGCTTCGCGTCCTCGCTCACGCCGGCGTTGTTCATCGCCTCGAACGCCATGCCGGCGGTCATCGCGCCATCGCCGATCACCGCGATCGAGAAGCGGTCGTCGCCGTTCAGCTGGCTGCCGATCGCCATGCCCAGCGCGGCGGAGATCGACGTGCTCGAGTGCGCGGTGCCGAACGTGTCGTATTCCGATTCCGAGCGGCGCGGGAAGCCCGAGATGCCGTCGAGCTGGCGCAGCGAATGCATCTGGTCGCGGCGGCCCGTCAGGATCTTGTGCGGATAGGTCTGGTGACCCACGTCCCAGACGATGCGGTCGTTCGGCGTGTTGAACACGTAGTGCAACGCGATCGTCAGCTCGACCGTCCCGAGGTTGGACGACAGATGGCCGCCCGTCTTCGACACGCTGTCGAGGACGAACGCGCGCAGCTCGTCGGCGAGCGGTTGAAGTTGGCGGCGATCGAGACGGCGCAAGTCGGCCGGATCGTCGATAGTTTTCAGCAAGTCGTACATCGTCGTTCCATTGTAGGAAATCAAACGCGCCCGCATTCTTTTGCACGCACCGTAGCGTGTGCGCGGCGGCGGGCTTTCGCGTCAGCTGACCCGGTTCACCACCAGGTCGGCAAGTTCGGCGAGACGCTGTGCGCGCGCGCCGAAAGGTTGCAGCGCGGCGTGCGCGTCGGCGCGCAGCTGTGCAGCCAGCTCGCGCGACGCATCGAGGCCGAGAATCGACACGTAGGTCGGCTTGTCGTTCGCGGCGTCCTTGCCGGCCGTCTTGCCGAGCGTCGCCGAATCGGTCGTCACGTCGAGAATGTCGTCGACGACCTGGAACGCCAGGCCGACCGCGGCAGCGTAGACGTCGAGCGCGGCCATCGCGTCCGCGGACGGGGCCTCGCCCGCGAGCGCGCCCATCCGCACGGCGGCGCGCAGCAGCGCGCCCGTCTTCATCCGGTGCATCGTCTCGAGCTGCTCGCGCGTGAGCTTCATGCCGACGCTCGCCAGGTCGATCGCCTGCCCGCCGGCCATGCCGATCGAGCCGCTCGCCAGCGCCAGCTCGCGCACGAGCGCGGCCTGCTGCGCGGGCGCCAGCGCGTCGGCATCCGTCAGCGCGACGAACGCCTGCGACTGCAGCGCGTCGCCGACCAACAGCGCGGTCGGCTCGTCGTACCGCACGTGCACGGTCGGCTTGCCGCGCCGCAGCGCGTCGTCGTCCATGCAGGGCATGTCGTCGTGCACGAGCGAATAGACGTGGATCATCTCCAGCGCCGCCGCAGCCGCGTTGCGCGCCGCCTCGGTGGCGCCGGTCAGCTCGCCCGCTGCATGGCACAGCAGCGGACGCACGCGCTTGCCGCCCCCGAGGACCGCGTAGCGCATCGCTTCGTGGAGTTGTGCGGGCACCACAGTTTCGGCCGGCAGGTAATGGCCGAGTGCATCCTCGACACGGTCAAGCACAGACCGCATCCATTGTTCGAATGTCATAGATCGTCGTCTTCGCCGTCCGTGGCGGCCGCTCCGGCCGAAAGCGGCTTCAGGGTCGCGCCGTCAAGCACGCGCACCTGCTGCTCTACTTTTTCGAGCTGCTGTTGGCAAAACGCAACAAGTGCGGCCCCACGGCGATAGGCCGCGAGCGAATCCTCGAGGCTCAGCGCGCCGCCTTCCATCCGGGCAACCAGCGTCTCGAGTTCCGCGAGCGCCATCTCGTAATTGTCCGGCAACGGCTCGCTGCCATTGCCGGGCGGCGTGGCGCCTGAGGATGCGGTTTTCGCCATGGACAAAGTGTCAAATTTCAAAACAAGTCGGACATTCTACGGCAAAAGAGAATTTTCCGACCTGCCGACTTGGTGCGCCAGGCGCACGCTCCGGCCCCACCTTTGGTGCAAATTGTGCTCCTCCGGATGGCCGCCCGACAAAAAATTGACACAAATCAGGCACTTAATACTGGCCTTGCCGAGGGAACCGGGTATAATTCTCCGTTTCCCTAAATCGATTTTTCGATGGTTGGGTTGTTCACTGCTTTCACGCTATCACCGGGAGTGGGAATGTCCAATCTGAGCGATGCGCTTCAGTTGAAGTCGGCTCACAGCCAGCTTCCAGTCACTGCATACTTCGATGAGGCGCTGCTAGCGCGCGAAATCGAAACACTCTTCAAGAAAGGACCTCGCTACGTCGGGCACGATTTGATGGTGCCCGAGGCGGGGGATTATTTTGCGCTGCCGTCCGAGAAGGAAGGCCGCGTGCTGGTCCGCAACCCGGCGAACCAGGTCGAACTGCTGTCGAACGTGTGCCGTCACCGGCAGGCGATCATGCTGAACGGACGCGGCCACGCGCAGAACATCGTGTGCCCGCTGCACCGCTGGACGTACGACCTGGAAGGCCAGCTGCTCGGCGCACCGCACTTCCCCGACAAGCCTTGCCTGAACCTCGGCAAGTCGCCGCTGCAGAACTGGCAGGGGCTGCTGTTCGAGGCGGAAGGCCGCAACGTCGCGCGCGATCTCGCGAACCTCGGCACGAAACACCACTTCGATTTCTCGGAGTACCAGTTCGATCACGTCGAAGTCCACGAGTGCGACTATAACTGGAAGACCTTCATCGAGGTCTACCTCGAGGACTACCACGTCGTCCCGTTCCACCCGGGCCTCGGCAGCTTCGTGTCGTGCGACGACCTGAAGTGGGAGTTCGGCGACTGGTACAGCGTGCAGACGGTCGGCGTGCACAACGCGCTCGCGAAGCCGGGCAGCGCGACGTACAAGAAGTGGCACGAGCAGGTGCTGAAGTTCCGCAACGGCGTGCCGCCGGAGTTCGGCGCGATCTGGATGGTCTACTACCCGGGCCTGATGATCGAGTGGTATCCGCACGTGCTCGTCGTGTCGTGGCTGATTCCGCGCGGGCCTCAGAAAACGACCAACATCGTCGAATTCTATTATCCCGAGGAAATCGCGCTGTTCGAGCGCGAGTTCGTCGAGGCGGAACTCGCGGCATACATGGAAACGGCGATCGAGGACGACGAGATCGCGATGCGCATGGACGCCGGCCGCCGCGCGCTGATGGAGCGCGGCGAATCGCAGGTCGGCCCGTACCAGAGCCCGATGGAAGACGGCATGCAGCACTTCCACGAATTCCTGCGGCGCCAGCTGGGCGACATCTGACGCCGGCATGCTGTTCAAGCATCACGATGCATGACGAAAAGACGGGCTGCGACCCGTCTTTTTTTGTTTAGACTTAGAACATCAGGCCGTTTGCTCAATCAGGAGCCGTCATGCCACATACCCATTACACCACGCTCATCTCCGCGGCCAATCTCGCCGAACGCCTCGCGGCCGCGCCCGCCAGCGTCGCGCTGTTCGATTGCCGCTTCGATCTCGCCGATACCGGCGCGGGCGAAACCGCGTATGCAGCCGGACACATCCCGGGCGCGCAGTACCTGCATCTCGATCGCGACCTGTCCGGCCGGAAGACCGGCACCAACGGCCGCCACCCGCTGCCGACGCGCGACGCGCTCGTCGCCACGCTCGTCGACCGGGGGCTCAACCAAGGCCAGCAGGTCGTCGCCTACGATGCGCAGGGCGGCTCCTATGCGGCGCGCCTGTGGTGGCTGCTGCGCTGGCTCGGCCACGATTCGGTTGCCGTCCTCGACGGCGGGCTGCAGGCGTGGCAGGCAGCCGGCCAGCCGCTGACGACCGAAACGCAGCATCCGTCGCGCGGCGACTTCCGCGCGCAGGCGCCGCTCGAATCGACGGTCGATGCGCAGGCCGTGCTCGCGAACCTGACGTCGCATGCGCGCGTCGTGATCGATGCGCGCGCGGCGGACCGCTATCGCGGCGAGAACGAAACGATCGATCCGGTCGGCGGCCACATCCCGGGCGCGCGCAACCGCTTCTTCAAGGACAACCTGGCCGCGGACGGCCGCTTCAAGACCGGCCACGAACTGCGCGAGACGTTTTCCGCGCTGCTGGCCGGCACCGAGCCGAACCTCGCGATCCTGCAATGCGGCTCGGGCGTGACCGCCTGCCACAACGCGCTCGCAATGGAAATCGCGGGCCTGCACGGCGCGTCGCTCTACCCCGGCTCATGGAGCGAATGGTGCGCCGATCCGTCGCGACCGATCGCGACCGGCCCGAATCCGTAAGCCATCCGACGGACGCACGTCGACGACGCGGCGGCCTCGGCCGCCGCGTTTCGTTTACATCACGCCATACTTGCGGAACCACGCGATCGCGCGCTTCCAGCCGTCCTCGGCATCGGCCTTCACATAGCTCGGCCGGTAATCAGCGAAGAACGCGTGGCCCGCATCGGGATACACGACGATCTCCGACTCGCGCGCAAGCTTCGAGTCGCTCTTCCGGATCTGCGCACGCATGTCCGCAAGCGATGCCTGCGTGATGTTCGCGTCCTTCTCCCCGTACAGGCCGAGCACGGGCACCTTGAGCATCGACGCATGATCGACCGGATTGAACGGCGTCATCTCGTCGGTCTTGCCTTCGACGAACCCGTACCACGCGATCGCCGCGCGCACGCTCGGATTGTGCTCCGCATACAGCCACGCCTGACGGCCGCCCCAGCAGAACCCCGTCACGCCGACGCGCGCCAGGTCGCCGCCGTTCTTGCCCGCCCACGCGAGCGTCGCATCGAGATCCTCGGTCACCTGCCGGTCCGGCACCTTGCTGACGACGTGGTCGACGAGTTCCTTGATCGTCGGATACTTCGACGCATCGCCCTGCCGCGCGAACAGGTCGGGCGCGATCGCCAGATAGCCGAGCTTCGCGAAGCGGCGGCAGATGTCGGCGATGTGCGCATGCACGCCAAAGATCTCGTGAATCACGATCACCACGGGCAGATTGGTCTTGTCCGCCGGCTGCGCGCGATAGGCCGGCACGCTCGAGTCGCCCGAACGAATCTCGATGGCGCCGGCGTCCAGCCCGGCGCTGTCGGTCATGATCGTCTGCGCCGACACGGGCAGCACCGCCGCCGCGAAGGCGCCGCCGAGCGTAGCCTGCATGAACTTGCGGCGCGAAAACGGAACGTGGGGAACCAGGCTGTCGACTTCGGGTTTCAACATGAATGCACTCCTCGATTGAGCGCCGCCATCACGCCGACGACGGCTTCGACATGACGGGGCATCGCGCCGGCCCACGACGCGGGCGCTGCGGTTGTTGGCACACGCCGCAAGCGGAAACCCGCACACGATGCCCAATAATCGGTTGTCACGTCAACTGTCCGAACGCAAGAGACCATCTCGATACGTGCAATCGACGTATCGCCCGATCAGGCTCGACGCACTCGGCACGCGTCGCCGGAACGACTGAAGCCGGCCGCGCGCGTACGCCCTCAAACGGCGGCGGGCGGGGAATCCGCTCGTCGCGCATTCCCCGCCCGCCAGGACCGCATCACGCCGCGCGTCAGTGCAGCTTGACGCGCGGCAGCGTCGTACGCCGCAGCCAGTGCGCGACGGTATCGAGCATCATCCGCGGATAGCCGTGCAACGCCGCGATGTGCAGCCGGTACAGCGACATGTACATGAAGCGCGCGAACAGCCCTTCGATTAGCATGTTGCCGCCGATCAGCCCGCCCATCAGATTGCCCACCGCGCTGAAGTGGCCGAGCGACACGAGCGAGCCGAAGTCGCGATAGGTGAACTCGGGCAGCGGCCGCCCCTCCAGCTTGCACCCGATCGCCTTGAGCAGGAAGCTCGCCTGCTGGTGCGCGGCCTGCGCGCGCGGCGGCACGTTGCGTTCGTTGCCGGGCCACGCGCATGCGGCACAATCGCCGAGCGCGAACACGTTGTCGTCATTGGCGGCCTGCAGCGTGCGGCGCACGTCCAGCTGGCCGAGCTTGTTGACCTGCAGGCCGTCGAGCCGCGCCAGCACGGCCGGCGCCTTGATGCCGGCCGCCCAGACGGTCAGGTCGGCGCGCACGGACTTGCCGCTTGCAGTGCGCACGACGCCCGGCGCGACTTCAGTCACGCGCTCGCTCAACATCAGCCGCACGCCGAGCTTTTCGAGCAGCTCGGCCGTCGCGGTCGACACGCGCTCCTGCAGCGCCGGGAGAATCCGCGGGCCGGATTCGATCAGCACGATGCCGACGTCGTGCCGCGGGTCGAGCTTGTGCAGGCCGTACGCGGACAGCACCTGCGCGGTATTGCGCAGTTCCGCCGACAGCTCGACGCCGGTCGCGCCGCCGCCGACGATCGCCACCTGGATGCGCGGCTCGGCCGGCGCCGACGGGTCGCCCGACACCTCCACCGGCGCGGGATTCTGATGCTCGGCGCGCATGCACGCGGCGATTAGCCGCTTGCGGAACCGCTCTGCCTCCGCGACGGTGTCGAGCGCGATCGCATTCTCCTGCGCGCCCTGCACGCCGAAGAAGTGCGTCGTGCTGCCGATCGCGATCACGAGGGTGTCATAGTCGAGCGTGCGCTGCGGCAGCAGTTCCGCGCCGTCGCTGTCGTTGACGGGCGACAGCGTGATCCGCTTCGTCGCGCGATCGAGGCCGACCAGTTCGCCCTGCTGGAACTCGAAGCCGTGCCAGCGCGCCTGCGCCGCATATTCGAGCTCCTGCGTGAAGGGATCCATGCTGCCGGCCGCCACCTCATGCAGCAGCGGCTTCCAGATGTGCGTCGGATAACGATCGACGAGCGTGACGAGCGTCTGCGCGGGACGGTTGCCGCGCGCGCCATACCGATCGCCGAGCCGTGTCGCCAGTTCCAGGCCGCCCGCGCCCCCGCCTACGATGATGATCCGATGCATCTGATTCCCCCTTGCTGTTCAAAACCGGCCTCGGCCGCGCGATACCGATCGCGGCTGGGCGACTCCGTGGCGAACCAGTTCGAACATCATTGATGTGCAGTTCGAACGACATCCGCGCGCCCGCTCCTGGCGCACGAAGCGCGCCGCGCTTCGCCGTCAGGCGATGCCTGACATGCATTGTCCGGGAGCCTGCGCGTTGACCACAAGCAAACAGTTTCAAGAAGTGACGCCTCTGCAACAATATGTCGCAGGTCACAGGGGGCGCGTAGCGGCGCCGGTCAGTGGGCCTCTTCCCAGTTCGCGCCGGCGCCGACCTCGGCGACGAGCGGCACCTTCAGCTTCGCGACGCCGCACATCATTTCCGGCAGTTTCTCGCGCACGCGCGGCAGCTCGGCCTCGGGCACCTCGAGCACCAGTTCGTCGTGCACCTGCATGATCATCCGCGACGCGAGGCCGTCGCGCGTGAGCCAGTCGTCCACCGCGATCATCGACAGCTTGATCAGGTCGGCCGCGGTGCCCTGCATCGGCGCGTTGATCGCCGCGCGCTCGGCCGCCTGGCGGCGTGGACCGTTGCCGCCGTTGATCTCCGGCAGCCACAGACGGCGGCCGAAAACGGTTTCGACGTAGCCCTTCTCCTTCGCGATCGCGCGCGTGTCCTCCATGTATTGCGCGACGCCCGGGTAGCGCGCGAAATACCGGTCGATGTACAGCTTCGCCGCATCGCGCGTGATGCCGAGGTTCGACGCGAGCCCGAACGAACTCATCCCGTAGATGAGCCCGAAGTTGATCACCTTCGCGATCCGGCGCTGGTCGGTCGTCACTTCGAGCGGCGTCACGCCGAACACTTCCGCCGCAGTCGCGCGGTGGATGTCCTCGCCGTTCGAGAACGCGCGCAGCAGCGACGCGTCGCCCGAGATGTGCGCCATGATCCGCAGTTCGATCTGCGAATAATCGGCCGACACGATCTGGTGGCCCGGCGACGCGATGAACGCCTCGCGAATCCGCCGGCCTTCGGCGGTGCGCACCGGAATGTTCTGAAGATTGGGATCGTTCGACGCGAGGCGGCCCGTGACCGCGACAGCCTGCGCATAGTTCGTGTGCACGCGCCCCGTTTCCGGGTTGACCATCCGCGGCAGCTTGTCGGTATAGGTCGACTTCAGCTTCGACAGCCCGCGATGCTCGAGCAGCAGCTTCGGCAGCGGATAATCCTCCGCGAGCTTCTGCAGCACCTCTTCATCGGTCGACGGCGCGCCGCTCGGCGTCTTCTTCACGACCGGCAGCTGCAGCTTCTCGAAGAAGATCTGGCCGATCTGCTTCGGCGAACCGAGATTGAATTCGCCTCCGGCCAGTTCGTACGCCTGCGCTTCAAGCTCGATGAGGCGCGTCGCAATTTCGGTGCTCTGCGCCTGCAGGCGCGCGTCGTCGATCAGCACGCCCGTGCGCTCCATCTTGCGCAGCACGATCGACACCGGCATCTCGATCTCGCGGTACACGCGCTCGAGGCCCGGTTCGCGCGCGACCTGCGGGTACAACGCGTGATGCAGCTGCAGCGTGATGTCCGCGTCTTCGGCCGCGTATTCGGCGGCCTGCGCGAGCGCGACTTCGTCGAAGCCGATCTGCTTCGCGCCCTTGCCCGCGACGTCTTCATACTTGATCGTCTTGACGCCCAGATGACGCAGCGCGAGGCTGTCCATGTCGTGCGTGCGGTGCGATTCGAGCACGTACGATTCGAGCAGCGTGTCGTGCTCGATGCCGTTCAGTTCGATCCCGTAGTTCGCGAGCACCTGCGCGTCGTACTTCAGGTGCTGGCCGACCTTCTTGCGATCGGCCGATTCGAGCCACGGCTTCAGGCGTGCAAGCACGTCGTCGAGCGGCAGTTGCTCGGGCAGGTCGGGGCCGCGGTGCGCGACCGGCAGGTAGGCGGCCTTGCCGGGCTCGACCGAGAACGACAGGCCGACGAGCCGCGCAACCATCGGGTCGAGCGACGTCGTCTCGGTGTCGAACGCGGTCAGCGCGGCCGCGTCGATCTTCGCGAACCATGCGTCGAATTGCGCCCAGGTCTGGATCGTGTCGTATTCGCGGACGGCGCCCGCCGTCACGACCGGCGCCGGCTCGCCTTCCGCCGCATCGGCGTCGCCGCTTTGCTCGAGCGCGATGTCGATCTCGCGCAGCCACGTCTTGAAACCGTAGCGCGCGAAGATGTCGCGCAGCAGCTCGCGCGCCTCGCCGTCGGTCGCGAGCGTCGCCTCGATCGATTCGAGGTGCGGCGCGAGATCGCAGGCGGTCTCAACGGTCACGAGCTTGCGGCCGAGCGGCAGGAAGTCGAGCGCGCGGCGCAGGTTGTCGCCGACGACGCCCTTGATCTCGCCCGCGTGCTCGATCACGCCGTCGAGGCTGTCGTACTGCGTCAGCCACTTCACGGCCGTCTTCGGCCCGCACTTTTCGACGCCCGGCACGTTGTCGACGGTGTCGCCGATCAGCGCCAGGTAGTCGACGATCCGCTCCGGCGGCACGCCGAACTTCGCGGTCACGCCGTCGCGGTCGAGTATCTCGTTGGTCATCGTGTTGACGAGCGTGACGCGATCGGTGACGAGCTGCGCGAGATCCTTGTCGCCCGTCGACACGACCACCTTCATCCCGTGCCGCTCGGCTTCGCGCGCGAGCGTGCCGATCACGTCGTCGGCTTCGACGCCCTCGACCATCAGCAGCGGCCAGCCGAGCGCGCGCACGGCGCCATGGATCGGCTCGACCTGCAACGCGAGATCGGGCGGCATCGACGGGCGGTTTGCCTTATAGTCGGCATAGAGGTCATCGCGGAACGTCTTGCCCTTTGCATCGAACACGCAAGCGCTATACTCTGCACTGACTTCCTTGCGCATACGGCGCAGCATGTTGATGATTCCGTAGAGCGCTCCGGTCGGCTCCCCGCCAGGGCCACGCAAATCAGGCATCGCATGGTAAGCCCGATACAGATAGCTCGAACCGTCAACCAATAGCAGGGTCTTACCTTCCAGATTTCGTTCTTCAGGCATTATGAACAAGAGAAAAGTGATTCCGAGTCTGCGTTCGCTCGCAGATCAAGAACGCGCGACCGCCAAGAAGGCGCGCGCATCGTGGCAGATGTTCACGATTATGGCAGAGTTTATCGAGGCGACCGAGTACCTGTCGGAGATCCGCCCGGCCGTCAGCATCTACGGTTCTGCCCGTCTCAAGCCCGATACGCCGCACTACAAGCTCGCGGTGCAGATCGCGCGCAAGCTGTCCGACGCCGGCTTCGCGGTGATCTCCGGCGGCGGCCCCGGCATCATGGAAGCGGCGAACAAGGGCGCGCACGCCGGCAAGGCGCCGTCGGTCGGCCTCAACATCGAGCTGCCGCATGAGCAGGCCGGCAACCACTATCAGGACATCTCGCTGCGCTTCCGCCACTTCTTCACGCGCAAGGTCACGTTCGTGAAGAATTCCGATGCGGTGATCGTGATGCCGGGCGGTTTCGGCACGCTCGACGAGCTGTCCGAAGTGCTCACGCTGATCCAGACGAAGAAGTCGCGCCTCGTGCCGATCATCCTCGTCGGCAGCACGTTCTGGCAGGGGCTGCTGCAGTGGTTCCGCGACCAGATGATCCCGAACGGCCTCATCAATGCGGAAGACATGGACCTGATGCAGGTGATCGACGATCCCGACCAGGTGCTCGACGCCGTGCTCGCATTCTACGAGGACCGCGGCGAAGAGGAAGGCGAGGAAGCGCATCCGCCGCGTCCGGAAGAAGACCGGATGTTCTACCTGTAAATCGCCCGGCCCGAGCCTCGCTACCGGGGCTCGCCGGGCACGCGCGGCATGGTGGTCGCCCGCCACGCCGCGCCCGGCAGCGGGCGATTTGCGTCATTTTGTAACGCCGCGCGAAGCCGTTCGGCGCGAAAACGTCAAATCCGGCTGCCGTTCGCCGCATGCTGCGCTACAGCAAATGCAGCGTTGCCGCGCGCCATTGTCAAATCACCTGATCCCGCCCGGCCCCGCGTCGGCGACGCTCCGTCAATCTGCGGTAACAGAACCTGCTCGCTTTTCCCACAGTGCAACGGCACACTGCGATCCAGCGGTGCGCATTGCGGCTCGGAACAGGTCCGCTGCCTCCGGCGATCCGCTTCGTCGCCCGCGATCTCCACACCATTCGGGAAAACAACATGAAACGCTCGCTGCTCGCCGCCGCCCTCGCAGGTCTCGGCATCTCGCTGTCCGGCATCGCCCATGCCGTGAACGTCGACGTGAACATCGGCACGCCCGCCCCGGTCGTCGTTGCCCCTGCGCCCGTCGTGGTCGCGCCGGCGCCCGCGGTCGTGATCGGCTGGCACGGCGACCGCTACTGGGACGGCCGCCGCTATTGGGAACGCCGCGAATGGGAAGATCACGAGCGCCATCGCGGCCACGGCGGCTACCACTGCCCGCCGGGACACGCGAAGAAGGGCGAGTGCTGAGTCGCCGTTGACGCCCGGGCGCCGTGCGCGCCCGGTGCTCCAGCAACAAGGCCGCTCGCGAACCGAGGTTCGCGAGCGGCCTTCGTCATTGCGCGGTCGGAATGCCGGTGCGTCCGCCGTTACTGGAACGCCACTTCCGCAAAGCTCCGCAGTTTGCGGCTATGCAGCTTGTCGAGCCCGTTGGTCCGCAGGATCTCCATCGCCCTTACGCCGATCTGCAGATGCTGGTCGACCTGCGCGCGATAGAACTGATCGGCCATCCCCG
This sequence comes from Burkholderia sp. MSHR3999, assembly GCF_000833595.1. Classification (NCBI taxonomy): domain Bacteria; kingdom Pseudomonadati; phylum Pseudomonadota; class Betaproteobacteria; order Burkholderiales; family Burkholderiaceae; genus Burkholderia; species Burkholderia sp. MSHR3999. The sequence continues at coordinate 633,933 of NZ_JRFO01000007.1, read as the reverse complement.
GCAGCTTCAGCTCGCCGTGCAGCGGCTTGTCGGACACGCACAGCAGCGTGCCGTACGGCACGCGGAAGCGGAAGCCGTTCGCCGCGATCGTCGCGCTTTCCATGTCGAGCGCGATCGCGCGGCTTTGCGACAGGCGTTGCACCGGCTCGCGATGATCGCGCAACTCCCAGTTGCGGTTGTCGACGCTCGCGACCGTGCCGGTTCGCATCACGCGCTTCAGTTCCGCGCCGTCGAGCCGCGTGACGTCCGCGACCCCGCGCTCGAGCGCAAGCTGCACTTCGGCGAGCGCCGGAATCGGCACCCACAGCGGCAGGTCGGCATCCAGCACGTGATCCTCGCGCACATAGCCGTGCGCGAGCACGTAGTCACCGAGGCGCTGCGTGTTGCGCAGGCCCGCGCAGTGGCCGAGCATCACCCACGCATGCGGACGCAGCACCGCGATGTGATCGGTGATCGTCTTCGCGTTCGACGGGCCGACGCCGATGTTGACCATCGTGATCCCGCTGCCGTCCGCGCGCTTCAGGTGGTAGGCGGGCATCTGCGGCAGACGCGGCGGCGCAGCGCCTTCCGACGGCTCGCTGCCGAGGTTCTCGTTGTACGTGATGACATCGCCCGGCTCGACGAACGCGCTGTACTGGCTGCGGTACGCGCGCACCTCGGGATCGTCGCTTTCCGTCATCATCGTGCGGCCGAGCTTCACGAACTCGTCGATGTAGAACTGGTAATTCGTGTAGAGCACGTAGTTCTGGAAGTGCGTCGGCGACGTCGCAGTGTAGTGGCGCAGCCGGTGCAGCGAGAAGTCGACCCGCGCGGCCGTGAACAGCGCGAGCGGATGCGGCTCGCCCGGCGCCGGCTCGAACGTGCCGTTCACGATGCGGTCGTCGAGATACGACAGGTCGGGCGTGTCGAACACGTCGCGCATCGCGAGCAGGCTGTCGCGGTCGAGCTCGCCTTCGAGGTGGATGCCTTCGGGGAACGCGAAGTGGATCGGAATCGGCTGCGACGACACGCCGACCTCGATCTTGACCTGGTGGTTCTTCGCAAGCAGCCGCAGTTGCTCGCGATAGTAGTTCGCAAAAAGATCGGGGCGGGTCACCGTCGTCTCGAACACGCCCGGGCCGGCGACGAAGCCGTACGAGCGGCGCGAATCGACGTGCGTGTTGACCTCGGTGCGAACGCGCACGAACGGATAGCATGCGCGCACGCGCTCGGTGATCGGTTCGTGGCGTCGATAGCGCGCGAAGGCGTCGCGCAGGAAGCCGGCGTTGGCCTCGTAGATCGCGGACAGCCGGGCGACGGCGGCGATCGGGTCGTCGAATCCCTCGACGGGCGGGCTTTCCGGGGTCAGCATCCGGTGTCTGCGGCTCAAATCGTTCTTCATGTTCATCACCTCGTCTGATCAGCCGACATTACCACGGAACCTTGTCGCGCAGACGGTCGCGCCCCGCCAAGCCGACAGCCGGACAGCGCGCAGTATTTGCTAAAATTGAGCAGTTAATTGGGAGAGTCACAATGAAGCCGCTCATTCTCGTCGCCGCTGCCGCCGCGTTTGCCGTCGCCAGCGTCGCCCACGCCGCCGGCGGCACGCCGAGCGCCGATGCTCAGGCCCAGGCCGACGCCAACGAAGCCGCCGGCCTGCCGGATCTCCGGAAGATCAACCGGCCCGGCGCCGAAGTCACGTCGAAGGTCGATTTCGCCGACGTCCGCCGCACGCCGAGCTTCCATGAAAAAAGCAAGAACGGCACCGAAGTCACCGAGTATCGCGATCGCGGCAAGCCCGTCGAGATCGACGTGAAATCGAACTTCGGCACCCGCTACCAGATGAGCGCGTCGCCGGACACGTCGCCGAAGCCGCACGACGCGAGCATTCCGATCACGCGCCTGCCGTCGATCAACCTGCACTACTGACGCTCCGCCCGCGCCGCGCCGGCCCCGGCGGCGGCGCACGGGCTCTCCCCGCTTCCCTTTCGCGCCGCACGCGGCACGCGTGCCCGCCCAACCTGACTCGACGCATCTCGCATGGCTGTATTCACCGCTGTTTCCGACTCCGATCTCGCGCACTGGATGCGCCACTACGCACTGGGCGACGTCGTCGCGTTCCGCGGCATTCCGTCCGGCATCGAGAACAGCAACTTCTTCCTGACGACGACCCGCGGCGAATACGTCCTCACGATCTTCGAGAAGCTCACGGCCGAACAACTGCCGTTCTATCTCGACCTGATGCGCCACCTGGCCGGCCACGGCGTGCCGGTGCCGGACCCGGTCCCGCGCAACGACGGCGCGCTGTTCGGCGAGCTGCACGGCAAGCCGGCCGCGATCGTCACGAAGCTCGACGGCGCGGCCGAGCTGGCGCCGGGCGTCGAGCACTGCATCGAGGTCGGGCAGATGCTCGCGCGGCTGCACCTTGCGGGCCGCGACTATCCGCGCACGCAGCCGAACCTGCGCAGCCTGCCGTGGTGGCAGGAGAACGTGCCGGCGATCGCGCCGTTCGTGAACGCCGGGCAGCTCGCGCTGCTGGAAGGCGAACTCGCGCATCAGGCGCGCTTCTTCGCGTCCGCCGACTATGCGGCGCTGCCGGGCGGGCCGTGCCACTGCGACCTGTTCCGCGACAACGCGCTGTTCGCGCACGCGGCGCCGGACACGGGCCACAACGTGCGGCTCGGCGGCTTCTTCGACTTCTATTTCGCCGGCTGCGACAAGTGGCTGTTCGACGTCGCGGTGACCGTCAACGACTGGTGCGTCGACCTCGCGACGGGCGTCCTCGACCACGCACGCGCCGACGCGCTGCTGCGCGCGTACCAGACGGTGCGGCCGTTCACGGCCGAGGAGCGCCGCCACTGGGGCGACATGCTGCGCGCCGGCGCGTACCGCTTCTGGGTGTCGCGCCTGTATGACTTCTACCTGCCCCGTGCGGCCGAAATGCTGAAGCCGCACGATCCCGGCCATTTCGAACGCATCCTGCGCGAGCGTATCGCGCATATGCCCGCGCTTCCCGAGACCCAACCCGCATGCAACTGATCGAAGTTCCCGCGAAGACCGGCTACGTCTGGTTCCGTCAAGGCATCTGGCTGTTCCGCCGGAACCCGCTGGCATTCATCACGCTGTTCGTGACGTACATGCTGGCCATTGCGCTCGTATCGAGAGTGCCCGTGATCGGCGCGGCGCTGCCGCCGCTGCTCATTCCCGGCCTCGCGGTCGGCTTCATGGCCGCGTGCCGCGACACCGTGGCCGGCAAGCACGTGCTGCCGACGATTCTCGTCGACGGCTTCCATTCCTACGGCGCCGTCGCGACCCAGCGGCTGCTGGTGCTCGGCGCGATCTATGTCGCGGCGATGGTGCTCGTGGTCGCGGCGGCGGCGATGGTGGACAGCGGCGCGATGTTGAACGCGATGGTCGGCGCAACGAGCGACGCAAGCACGAACACGAGCCCGGACGCGCTCGTGGTGCCGCCGGGCTCGCTCCTCTCGCTGCTGGTCGCGTCGCTGGTCTACGTGCCCGTCTCGATGCTGTTCTGGTTCGCGCCCGTGCTCAGCGCATGGCACGACATCCCGCCCGTGAAGGCGATGTTCTTCAGCATCGTCAGCTGCTGGCGCAACCGGGGCGCGTTCGTCGTCTACGGCTTGGTGTGGTTCGGCGTCATGCTCGGCACGTCGCTCGTCCTGTCGCTGGTCTTGCAGGCGGTCGGCGCGGGCATCGATACGCTCAAGCTCATGATGCCGGTGTTGATGGCCATCATCGGCGCGATGGTCTATTGCTCGTTCTACGCGACCTATCGCGGCTGCTTCGGCGTGCAGGAGCCGAATGCGCCGGTCACGCCGTCGTCGGGCCGCTGATCCTCCCCCACGGCCGGCGCATCCGTCGCCGGCTTCGCTCCCCTGTTCAAGCGAATCATTTGCGCGCAAAATCATTTGCATGCAAATCTTTTGCGCCGACACCGCACGCCGCATCATGGACCGCCCACCCACCCTGCCGCAGACGCTCGACGAGCAATTGTGCTTCGCGCTCTACTCGACCTCGCACGCGATGACGAAAGCGTACAAGCCGCTGCTCGACAAGCTGTCGCTGACCTATCCCCAATATCTCGCGATGCTCGTGCTGTGGGAACGCGACGACATCGCGGTCAAGGACATCGCCGCCCGGCTCGATCTCGATCCGGCCACGGTCACGCCGCTGCTCAAGCGGCTGGAAGCGCTCGGCTACGTCGAACGCGTGCGCAGCGCGGCCGACGAGCGCGTCGTGAACGTGCGCCTGACAACGGACGGCCGCGCGCTCAGGGAAAAGGCGCGCTCGGTCCCCGCCGACCTGTTTTGCGCAATGCAGCAGACGCCGGAATTCCTGGTCCGGCTGCGCACGGATCTGAAGCAGCTGCGCGACGCGCTGGCGGCCTCCAACGACCGCTGACCTTCCGAGCCCGGCCTCGCCGGGCAATTTTTTTGAAATTTAATTTGCACACAAATCATTTGTGTTCTATATTTTGTCCGTGGCCGGTAGTCACGCATCTGACCGGACCGCTTCCCTCTATCCCGACAGGAGCTGCACCATGAACATTCTGTACAAGACGAGCGCAACGAGCACGGGCGGCCGCGACGGCCGCGCAGTATCCGCAGACAACAAGCTGGAAGTGAAGCTCGCCGCGCCGCGCGAGCTGGGCGGCACCGGCGCCGAGGGCACGAATCCCGAGCAGCTGTTCGCGGCAGGCTATTCGGCCTGCTTCCTGAGCGCGATGAAATTCGTCGCCGGCCAGAGCAAGCAAGCGATCCCGGCCGACACGCAGGTTACCGCCGAAGTCGGCATCGGCCCGAACGACGCGGGCGGGTTCGCGCTCGACGTCGAACTGCGCGTGTCGCTGCCGGGCCTCGACAAGGCCGCCGCGCAGGCGCTCGTCGACAAGGCGCATCAGGTGTGCCCGTACTCGAACGCGACGCGCAACAACGTGCCGGTGCGCCTGACGGTCATCTGACGGCCGTTTGATGGCTGTCTGACGCCCGCGGCGCCAAATGCAAAAAGGGCGCGTGCGGCTTGCATGCCGCACGCGCCCTTTTTGCGCAATGCCGGATCGGATGGCGGGTTGCGCCCCGCCCGACGACGATTAACGCGCGGTCATCCAGGACGGACGGCCCGACACGCCTTCGCGATCGAGCTTGCGCATGCGGAACTCGAGGTCATACAGGTCGGAAGCGCCGGCGAGGTAAGCATCGGCGCGCTCTTTGGCGGCCTGCTCGGCATTCTTGGTCAGCATCAGGAACAGACGGCTCAGCATGAACATGATCGATCTCGCAAATCTAAAGGTCTTGGACTAGGGTTTTCCCGAATTATAGGGAAAACCCTAGCATCTGACCAGCACCGATCATACGGTGCGTCGTTCTGCCACCACAGTGCGGCGATGGGCGTCGAAGAAGGACCAGATCATCTCGCTCGCGTCAGGACCGACCGCCGCATGGAACGGCACGGCTTCGTCGCCGCCCGCCCACGCGTGGTCGAGCCCCTTGACGTGACACAGCCGGACGACGGAGGCGCCGCCGCGGCGATAGTCGCGGATCTGCGCGCCGCGCTCGGGCATGTCGACCCGCTCGCCGCCCCGCAATGCGCCGCGGCTGTCCGCGAGCCCATTCAGCCGCAGGAACTGGATCGCAAGCTGATCGGCATTCTTCGGCGATACCACGCGATCGCCGTCGCCGTGCACGATCAGCGCGGGCATGCCGGGATGCGCGTCGTTCGCGCTGATCAGTGCGTCCACGGCCGCGACCGGGTTCTGGCGCAGGCCGCGCCGCATCACGTCCATCCCGGTGATGCCGGAATTCGCTTCGCCGAACGCCGGCCCGGAATGCAGCGCGATCGCCGCGAAGCGGTCCGGGAAATGCAGTGCGAGCAGCGACGCAAGGCCCGCGCCGGCCGACAGCCCGGCGACGTAGACGCGCGACGCGTCGAAGCCGCGCTCGTGGACCAGCGCATCGACGAGGGACGCGACCGCGTGGGCCTCGCCGCGGCCCGCGCGGTCGGTGTCCTCGTACCAGTGCCAGCAGCCGTGCGAATGCGCGCGCGGCGATTGTTCCGGATACAGCACCGCGAATCCGTACCGGTCGGCCAGCAGATTCATCCGGGTGCCCTGCGCGAATCCGTCGGCGGTCTGCGTGCAGCCGTGCAGCATCACGACGAGCGGCATGCCGCCGCGCCGGCGGCCGAGCGGCACGTACAGCGCGTACGCGAGCTGCTGGACGAGGCGCCCGATCGCGGGCGCCATCGGATGTTCGCCGCGCATCCACTCGCCGGCCGCCCACGCGGCCGCACGTGGCCGGACCCGCGACTCGCGCACGGGCGGCAAATCGGCGGCGGCGGGCGGCGCGGCGGCTTCGATCACGTCGAGCGCCATGCGCTGCGCGCCGCGCGCCGCACCTTTGGCGGGCGGGGACAGCATGCGTTTGATGCCGCCCAGCCACATCTTCGTCAGACTTTTGGTCATCGATCGGGCTCGCAGTCAGAAATTGGGGACGCTACAAAGAGCGCATCGTTCTGGGTTTGTGCAATGCACAATAACACTCTTTGTGGGATTTATCCTGCGCAGGGAGAGTTCCCGCCCGCGCAAAAATCGGGCGCCATGCATACGCGACGCTATACTGGTGTTTCGCCGCTTGTATCCGTTGTAGTCGCTCTCCCCGGCTCGCGCGTTAATTAAGCATTCGTCCCGCCCCTGCTTGCTCTCCTGCCCCGATGTTCGACCTGCCGTCTCACCTGTGGATCTCGATCACCGCGTTCGGTGGCGCCGGCCTGACGCTGCCGCTCGCCATCACGATCGCCGTCTGGCTCGCACTCGGCTATTCGTGGCAACGCGCGGCCGGATGGCTCGCGGTCCTCGCGTGCGCGATCGGCATCGTCGCCCTCACGAAGATCGCGTTCCTCGGCTGGGGCATTGGCATCCGCACGTGGGATTTCACCGGCTTCAGCGGCCACGCGATGCTGTCCACGTCGGTCTATCCGGTTGCGATCTTCCTGGCGCTGATCCGCGCGCGCACGCCGCTGCGGCTGCTCGGCGTCGCGCTCGGGCTGGCGGCGGGCGTTGCGGTCGGCGTGTCGCGCGTCGCGCTCGCCGCGCATTCGCCGTCCGAGTCGGTCACGGGCTGCATCGTCGGCGCGCTCGCCGCGCTGGTCTTCATCGCCGCTTCCTGGCGCGCCGAGCCGCACCGCTGGTCGGCGCCGGCCGTCATCGCAAGCCTCGTGCTCGTCACCGTCGCGCTGCACGGCGTCACCGTGCCGTCGCATCGCTGGGTGACCCAGGTCGCGCTGCACCTGTCCGGCCACGAGCGGCCGTTCGTGCGCGCGCGCTGGAAGGCCAATCCGAACTACCGCCCCGCGTCTCAGCCATCGTCGCTGCAGCGTACCGACTCACTGCCCGGCGCGCTGCACGCGTAGCCCGCGACACGTCGCCGCCGCCGGGCCCACACACTTCCCGCTCCGCAACGTGACCATGCCGTTCGCCGCATGTGCATTATGCCGAGCGTTATAACCCGCCCTATATTACGATTACGGTTTCCGTCATCCGAACCAGATTCGTCATGCGCTCACCCGTCCGCCCGCTCCGTCGCACCCTGATTCGCCTGCTGCCGCTCGCCGCGCTCGCCGCCGGCATCGCGCTCAACGCGCCCGCCTGCGCCGCCGACGAACTGGTCGTGTCGGCGGCCGCCAGCCTGACGAATGCGTTCAAGGCCGTCGGCGACGCGTACGAGAAACAGCATCCGGAGACCAAGGTGCTGTTCAACTTCGGTGCATCGGACGTGCTGATGCAGCAGATCGTCAAGGGCGCGCCGGCCGACGTGTTCGCGTCCGCGGACCAGAAGGCGATGGACCGCGCGGCGGACGAGAAAGTGATCGCGCCCGGCACGCGGCGCGATTTCGCCGCGAACTCGCTCGTGCTGATCGTGCCGGCCGACAGCCGCACTCCCGCGCCGGCGTCGCTGCGCGACCTGGCCGCGCCTGGCGTGAAGCGCGTCGCGTACGGCGATCCGGCATCGGTGCCGGTCGGCCGCTACACCGAAGGCGCGCTGCGTGCGGCGGGCGTCTGGGACGCGATCAGCGCGAAGGGCGTGCTGGCGGCCAACGTGCGCCAGAGCCTCGATTACGTCGCGCGCGGCGAGGTGGACGCCGGTTTCGTGTTCGGCACCGACGCGGCGGTCATGCCCGGCCGCGTGAAGGTCGCGCTGACGGTGCCGACCCAGACCGCGATCACCTACCCGATCGCGGTGGTCAAGGACAGCCGTCATGCCGCGCAGGCGCAATCGTTCGTCGATTTCGTCACGTCGCCGCAAGGTCAGGCGGTGCTCGCGACGTTCGGCTTCAAGCCGGCCGCCGGCAAGTAACAAGCGAGTTGCGACATGCATGACGCGTGGATTCCGCTGCTGCTGTCTCTGAAGGTAGCCGGCTGGGCAACCGCGCTCGACATCGTGCTCGGCGTCGCCGCCGCGTTCGGGCTGTCGCGCTGGCGCTCGCCCGCGCGCGACGTGGTCGACTCGCTGCTGACGCTGCCGCTCGTGCTGCCGCCGACGGTGCTCGGCTATTACCTGCTCGTGCTGCTCGGACGGCGCGGCGTGTTCGGCGCATGGCTCGATTCGGTCGGCATCCAGCTCGTGTTCACGTGGCAAGGCGCGGTGATCGCTTCGATGGTTGTCGCGTTCCCGCTGATCCTGAAGTCCGCGCGCGCGGCGTTCGAAGGCGTCGATCCGCAGCTCGAGCGCGCCGCGCGCACGCTCGGCCTCCGCGAAGCCGCGGTGTTCTTCCGCGTGACGCTGCCGCTCGCCGCGCGCGGCATCCTCGCGGGCGCGCTGCTCGCGTTCGCACGCGCGCTCGGCGAATTCGGCGCGACGCTGATGATCGCGGGCAACCTGCCCGGCCGCACGCAGACGCTGTCGGTCGCCGTCTATGCGGCCGTGCAGGCGGGCGACGACGGCACCGCCAACCTGCTCGTGCTGGTGACGTCGATCACGTGCGTGGTCGTGCTGCTCGCGGCGGGCCGGCTCGTGCCGTCGCGCGCGTTGAGCGGAGCGCGCTGAGATGAAACGGTCCCCACGCTCGCCCTGCTCGCTGGCCCCCAAAGGGGCGGCCCCGCGGAGGCTGACATGAGCCTCGTCGTCGACATCCGCAAGATTTACGCGAGCGCCGAGCGCCGCTTCGCGCTCGATGTGTCGTTCGCGGCCACGTCGCAGCGCGTCGTGCTGTTCGGGCCGTCCGGCGCGGGCAAGAGCCTGACGCTGCAGGCGATCGCGGGGCTGCTGACGCCCGACGCCGGCACGATCGCGCTGGACGGCGAGACGCTGTTCGACACCGCGCGCGGCATCGACGTCCCGACCCGCGCGCGCCGGGTCGCGTACCTGTTCCAGGACTACGCGCTGTTTCCGCACCTGAACGTGCGCCAGAACATCGCGTTCGGGCTCACGCCCGGGCTGCGCAATCCGCGCGCGAAGTCGCTGCTGCCGGAAGTCGCGTACTGGCTGCGCGCGTTCGAGCTGGAAGCGCTCGCGAGCCAGTATCCGGCGCAGTTGTCCGGCGGCCAGAAGCAGCGCGTCGCGCTCGCGCGCGCGCTGATCGCGCAGCCGCGCATCCTGCTGCTCGACGAGCCGTTCGCGGCACTCGACGGCGCGATGCGCCAACGGATGCGCCACGAGCTCGCCGAGCTGCAGGCGCGGCTCGACATTCCGATGGTGCTGATCACGCACGATCCGGACGACGTCGCCGCGTTCGGCGACCAGGTCGTGCAACTGAGCGACGGGCGCGTGCGGACGGCGAGCGCGCACGCCGCGTGGCCGACGCGCGTCGTGTAACGACACGCGTGTAACAGACGCGTGTAACGGACGCGTGTAACGGGCGCGGGCCTCAGCCCGTCACCGCAAGAATCACGCTCGACGCCTTGAACAGCGCGATCGCCCGCCGCCCGGCGGCGAGTTGCAGCGCGTCGACGCTGTCGTTCGTCACGACCGCGGTCAGCGTCCCGCCGCCGTCGAGCGCGAGCGTCACCTCGCTGTTCACCGCGCCGCCCTTCACGGTCTCGACGGCGCCATGCAGCTGGTTGCGCGCCGACACCCTGACCGGCGCGCCGTCGTCGGCCGCGAGCATGACCCACGACGCCTTGACGAGCGCACAGGCGTCGGCGCCGACCTGCAGGCCGAGCACCTCGGTGCTTTCATGCGTGACGACCGCGACGATCGTCTGACCGCCGGGCAGCGTCAGCGCCACTTCGTCGTTGACGGCGCCGCGCCGGATCGACGCGACCTTCCCGAACAGCTGATTGCGCGCGCTGGTTTTCATGCCGATTCTCCCGATCAGCGCCCAGTCGACGTCGAAGCCGGACACCGCCGCGCTCGCGGCATCGATGAAGCGGCGATGCTCGCGCTCGATCGTCCGGAACGCGGCGATCAGCGACGCCGCGCGCGGCGTCAGCGTCGTGCCGCCGCCGCCCTTGCCGCCGGTGGCGCGCAGCACGAGCGGCTCGCCGGCGAGATTGTTCATCGTGTCGATCGCTTCCCACGCGCCCTTGTAGCTGATGCCGACGGCCTTCGCGGCGCGCGTGATCGAGCCGGTCTCGCCGATCGCCGCCAGCAGCGCGATGCGCGTCGAGCCGCCGAGCATCTGCGCGCCCGCGCGCAGCCACAGCTCGCCGCCCAGTTCGAGCGGCTCGGTACGGGAAGGCGGTGGCGGATCGGCGCTCATCGGTCGGCGTGGCAAGGACGGGCCGCCATTATAGTCAGCGCCCGCGCCCGGCCACCGCCTTGCCGCCGAGCTTCGGCGGACGCAGGCTGGCGAGCAGCGCTTCGGCGTCCTGTACCGCGCGCCGTTCGAGCGCCGCGCCGTAGCCGCGCACGAAGCCGGTCTGATACGGCGGCGCCGCGAGTTGCTCGAGACGATGCAGCGCGACCACCGTGTCGTTCGCCTCGCCCAATACGCCCTGCACGCGCGCGAGCGTCTTGACCGTCTCGGTGCGCGTGCGGCGCGAGGCCAGCGACGAGAAGAATTCCAGCGCGTAGCGCAGCCGCTTCGCGTCGATCCGTATCTGGTGGCGCGCAGCAGCGTCGAGCGTCGCGAGCGGCGGCGCGCCGTACAGGTGGCCGAACAGCCTGCGCACGCGCTTGGTCACGTGCCGCTTCAATGACGGCGCATCGTCGCCGTCGGCGGGCGGCAGCACGAACGCGCTCAGCCATTCGAGCCAGCCGAGCGTGAGCCGCGCGTACCGCGCCGAATGCAGCCCCTGGCGCAGCTCGACGCGCGCCGCCGCGCACTGCGCACGCGCCGCGTCGAGGGTGCCCGTCCATTCGGCGCTGTCGCCGTCGGCCGCGATCAGCGCGGGCAGGGTTTCCGTCGAGAACACGTCCCAGTCGCGCACCGTGCCGAGCAGCGCGGCGAGCCAGCGCAGGTCCGCCCCGAACGCGTCCTTCCAGCCTTCGTTCGCATAACGCGGGAAGAAGCGCATCAGCGTGCGCAGGCGGCGCAGCGCGACGCGCATCTGGTGAACGAACTCGGGATCCTCGTGGTCGAGCACGCCGCCTTCGTTGCCGAGCCACTGCGCGGCGATGTCGCCGGACAGCGCGAACAGCGCCGCGCGCTGCGTGCGGACCCCACTCAAGTCGACGAGCCGCGCCTTCACCGGCGCGGCCTCGGCCAGCGCACCCGCGCACGCGCGGTCGATCACGCTCGTCAGCTGGACGAACGCGGGCCACGCGCCGCTCAGCTCGCGCGCGGCGGCAAACAGCGCGTGCAGCGCGGCGGCGCGTGCGTCCGGCGTTTCCCAGTCGGGCGCGACGAGACGCAGTTCGCAGTACCGTCGGGGCGACGCGTCGACGCCATGGATCTCGACGTCGTCGAGCGTCATCTCGACCGCCACGCCGCCGTCGTCGGCCCACCGCCCACGCCGCCGCGTGCTGACGAGCCGCACGCGCGCGGCCGCGACGTCGGCCTGCGCGGGGGTTTCGCTCGCGACGGCAATGGCCACGTCCGCCGCCTCGGCCTCGTCGGCATCGGGCGACGGGTTCGAATCGGACGGACCGTCCGGCGCAGGCGCCGCCGGCTGCGGCGCCGCAACGACGATGCCCGCGTGTTCCGTGTCGAACACGTCGCGCAGCGTCACGCCGGGTGCGAGGGTCCGCGTGCGCGCCGCGATGACGCGCCGCTCCCGCGCGGTCGATTCGACCCAGTTCCACCAGCTCTCGCCGGGGCTCGGCTCGGCCTCGACGGCCTCGCACGGCTCGATCGTCACGCGCTCATGGCCGCGCTTCATCCTGACCTGCGGACAGATCCGCCAGGCACGGCCAAGCTCGGCGCCGAAGTCGCGCTGCGCGCTCCGGGCCCGGCCCGTCGATGCGGCCGGCCAACCTTCCAACGACATGCACAACACGACTTCCAGCACCCGCGACATGGAGGCTCCCGCTCATGTTGAATCGCCGGCGTCTCCCCTGAGCCGGCGTCGATCGTGATGCAGTCTCCATAGTACACGTCACCAAACCGCACGCGAGCAGGGCTCGGCCGGCCGCTTGCCGTGCGTCAGACGACGTATTGCGCGATGCCGTTGCCGAACGACCAGTCCTCCTTCAGCACCTCGACAAGGCTGATGAATACGTCCTGCGGCCGCACGCCGGGCCGCTGCGCGAGGTTGTCGGCGATCGTCCGGTACAGCGCCTGCTTCTGCTCGAGCGTGCGCGTGTTGTTCGCGGTGATCTGGATCATCACGAGATCGTCGCTGCGCTCGATGTCGAGGTAATGGCGGCCGAACACGAAGTTCTCGTTCGCATGCTCGGTCACGACCATGAAGATGTCGTCCTCGGGCACGTTGAAGGTGCGCATCAGCGCGCGGTGCACGCCGTCGACGAGCGCCGCGCGGTATTCGGCCGGCTTGCCTTCGCGCAATGCGATACGGGTGAATGGCATGGTGGTTCTCCTGTCGGTGACGTTGAGGGATGGAAACGCCACGTCAGGTTAAAGACACCGAACTATAATGAACAGTCATCAATACATATTTCATTCATTTTCATTTGAAATGAAAGTCCTCGACCTGGATGCGGTGCGGGCGTTCGTGCTGGTTGCCGACCTCGCGAGCTTCACGCGCGCGGCCGACGCGCTCGGCACCACGCAATCGGCCGTCAGCCTCAAGCTGAAGCGGCTTGAAGCCCATCTCGGCAAGCCGCTGCTCGAGCGCACGCCGCGGGTCGTGAAGCTGGCGGCCGACGGCGAGACCTTCCTGCCCGCGGCCCGCGCGCTGCTGGATGCGCACGACGACGCGCTCGGCGCGATCGCGGCCGGCACGCGCCGCCTGTCGCTCGGCGTCAGCGAGCACGTCGCGGTGCCGGACCTGCCGGCCGTGCTCACGTCCCTGCACCGGCAGGACCCGGGACTGTCGCTCGAGATGCATCTCGGCATGTCCGCCAGCCTGCTCGCGCTGTACGACGAGCGCCGCCTCGACGCCGCGATCGTGCGCCACGAGCCCGGCGAGGACCCGCCGCGCGACGACGGCACGCTGCTGTTCACCGAGCCGCTCGCATGGCTCGCGGCCCCGGACTGGGCGCCGCGCGCGGGCGAGCCGCTGCCGCTCGCGGTGCTGGCCGGCCCGTGCGGGGTGCGGGCCGCCGCGCTGCGCGCGCTCGACCGCGCGGGGCGGCCGTGGCGCGAACGCTTCACGGGCGGCGGCGTCGCGGCGGTCGCGGCGGCCGCCGCCGCGGGGCTCGCGGTCTGCCCGCTGGCGCGCCGCGTCGCGCCGCGTACGCTGGTCGACGTCGGCGCGAAATTCGGGCTGCCGCCGCTGCCGCATTCGCAGGTCGTGCTCTATGCGCGCGTGCGCGACGCCCGCTCGGCGGCCGCGCTGCGGCGATTTGCCGACAGCCTTGCAATCTCGGCGTAAACTGACGGGTTTCGTCAGTCCTCCGGCTTACATTTCGTCATGACGCCCACCGCACGCCAACATCTCCGCGCCAACCTGCTGATGCTCGGCGCCGCCGCGATCTGGGGATCGGCCTTCGTCGCCCAGCGGCTGAGCCTCGACGTGATCGGGCCGTTCCTGTTCACGGGGCTGCGGTTCCTGCTCGGTGCGCTGGTGCTCGTGCCGCTGCTGGCGCTCAACGCGGCGTCGCGCACGCACCTCGCGGCGATCCGCCGTGCGCCCGCACTGCTGCTGCCCGGCCTCGCGCTGGGCGCGCTGCTCGCCACGTCGATCTCGCTGCAGCAGATCGGCCTGCAATACACGCGGATCGCGAACGCCGGCTTCATCAGCTCGCTGTACGTCGTGCTCGTGCCGCTGATGGGCGTGTTCGCGCGCCACCGGATCGGCGCCGGCACGTGGTTCGGCGCGCTGCTCGCGGCGATCGGGCTGTATTTCCTGAGCATCGACGAGCACTTCTCGATCCTGTACGGCGACTGGTTCCAGCTGGCCGGCGCGGTCATCATCGCCGCGCACGTGATGGCGGTCGGCCACCTCGCGCGACGCCACGATCCACTCGTGCTCGCGTTCCTGCAGTTCGCGACCTGCGGCGTACTGTGCCTCGCGGTCGGCCTCGCCGTCGAGCCGCTCAACGGCGCGATGCTGCGCGGCGCGCTGCCGACGCTGCTGTACGGCGGCCTGCTGTCGGTCGGCGTCGGCTACACACTGCAGGTGGTGGCCCAGCGCGACGCGGCGCCCGCTCATGCGGCGGTGATCTTCAGCATGGAAGGCGTGTTCGCCGCGATCGCGGGCTGGGCGGCGCTCGGCGAAACGCTGACGCTGCGCGCGCTCGTCGGCTGCGCGCTGATGCTCGCCGGCCTGCTCGCGTGCCAGCTGCTGCCGCGCGGCGACGTGGAGAAAAAGGACGAGGACGCGGTGCCGGCGTGACACGCCCGATCCCTATAATGGCAGTTGCCGCTTCACTTCCCGATTCACGTCCAACCGCTTCCGACAGGCCCGCCCCTTGACGCCCGACCCCGCCGACCTGCTGCGCGAACGCGCAGCGCACTATGCCGCGCAGGCGGCGCTGTTCCTCCGCGACCAGGCGCTGTCGACCGCGTCGCACGACCTGCGCAGCCCGCTCAACGCGATGCACAGCTGGGCGTATGTGCTGGAGCGCCAACTCGCCAACGCCGATCCTGCTCTGCAGCGCGCGCTCGCCGGCATCCGCACCGGCATCGACCAGCAGGTGAAGCTGATCGACGACGCGCTCGACGCGCCGCGCGCAGAGACGCGCACGCTCGCGCTCGCGCCGCAGCCGTTCGCGCTGCGCCCGCTGCTCGACGACGTGCTCGCGCTGGCCCGCTTCGCGCTCGCCGACGCGCGTCAGGTGACGCTCGACGCGACGACGCCCGACGGCGCGCCGTCGCTCACCGCCGACCGCGAACGACTCGCGCAGGCGCTCTGGACCATGCTGGTCGCCGCCGTCGAGGTCAGCGCCGCCGGCGGCCGCGTGGCGTTCTCGTGCGCGCGCGACGGCGCACGGCTCGTCGCACGCGTGGCCTGCGGCGTGGATGCCGCGGCGCTCGCCGATCCGGCCCGCCCGCACGTGTTCGAGACCTTCGCGCGCCGCGAGATGCTGCGCGAACGCGATGCGAAACGCGTCGCATGGGTGCTTGCGCTCGCGCAGCGCGTCGCGCTCGCGCACGGCGGCACGTTCACGCACGACCGGTTCGCCGACGGCGCGGCGGTAACCCTCGCGCTCGACCTCCCGTGCGAGGCGCCCGTGTAAGCCTGCAGCGACACCCGCCCAATATTACGTTTGCCTTTCCGGCCCTATACTGACGGGCCTGACATTTCCGGAGCGAATCCTTGGTTCAGATCTTCGCGCTGATCGGCGCGTTGTTCCTGGTAGCCCTCAACGGCTTTTTCGTCGCGGCCGAATTCGGCCTCGTCAAGCTGCGCGCGACACGCGTCAAGACACTTGCCCGCAAGCACGGCCTGCGCGGCCGCATCCTCGGCGTCGTGCACGGCCGTCTCGATGCGTACCTCTCCGCGTGCCAGCTCGGCATCACGCTCGCATCGCTCGGCCTCGGCTGGATCGGCGAGCCCGCGTTCGCAGCGCTGATCGGCCCGCTGCTCGACCTGATCGGCGTGCACTCGGAGCAGCTCGTGCACGTGATCTCGCTGGTGTTCGCGTTCTCGCTGATCTCGTTCCTGCACATCGTCGTCGGCGAGCTCGCGCCGAAATCGATGGCGATCCGCCAGGCCGAAAAGGTCGGCCTGTGGGTCGCGCTGCCGCTCTATGCGTTCTACTGGGCGATGTACCCGGCGATCTGGGTGCTCAACACCAGCGCGAACGCGGTGCTGAAGCTCGCGGGCCTGTCGGCCGACCACGGCGGCGACGCGCACTACTCGACCGACGAGCTGAAGCTGATCCTGCGCAGTCGCCGCAGCGCCGCCGACAACAACCCTTCGCAGCCGGCCCGCGGCGCGTACAGCAATGACGAGTGGAACACGCTCGCGCATTCGCTCGACTTCTCGTCGATGACCGTGTCCGACCTGATGCGGCCGGCCCACGAGATGATCGGCCTGCGCCGCGACATCCCGCTGCCTGGCAACATGGAAATCGTCGCGCGGCACCGGTTCAGCCGCTATCCGCTGTTCGAGGACGCGTCGCGCGAACAGGTGAGCGGGCTGATCCACCTGAAGGACCTGCTGCTCGCGCGCCACGCGGGCGCGGCGCTCGACGACCTGTCCGACTACGTGCGACCGGTGCAGTACGTGAAGCCGGACACGCCGGCGCTGGAGCTGTTCCGCCGCTTCCGCAAAGGCGCGCCGCATTTCGCGCTGGTCGGCAAGAAGGGCGAGAAGCCGATCGGCTACCTGACGCTCGACAACCTGCTCGGCGCGCTCGTCGGCCAGATCCACGACGAGTTCCGCCAGGGCGACTCGGACTGGGCCCGCCTCGACGACGGCACGCTGATGGGCAAGGGCAGCCTGCCCGTCGTGTCGCTCGAGCAGGCGCTCGGCATCGACATCGACGAGGGGCGCGCGGAATCCGTCGGCGGCCTCGTGATCCAGGCGCTGAGCGACCTGCCGAGCGAAGGCCAGCGGGTGTCGTTCGACCGCTTCGACGTCGTCGTGAAGAAGATGAACGGGCCGCGCATCGTGCTCGTGCGCGTGTATCCGAAGGTCGCGAAGGAAGCCGACGAATGACGGCGCGCGCCCGCCGCTCCGGCCGCCGGCGCGTCGCGCGATGAGCAGGCCGCTGCCGCCCTGCTGCGTGATCACGCCGGAGCCGGCCTCCGCGTCGGATGCGGACTGCCGCGCGTTCCTCGACCGGCTGTCGGCCGTGCTCGCGCGCGGCGAGACGCTGGTGCAACTGCGCGTGAAGTCGTTCGACGCGGCGGCGTTCGCGCGGCTCGCGGCCGACGCGCTGGCGCGCTGCGAACCGAGCGGCGCGCGGCTGGTGCTCAACGGCAGGATCGATGCGCAAACGCTGGCGCAACTCGGCGGCGCCGGCCGGCACCTCGACGGCGCCGCGCTGCGCGCGGCCGCACGGCGGCCGCTGCCGCCCGCGCGGCTCGTGTCCGCCGCATGCCATACGCTCGACGACCTGAAGCGCGCCGAGCGCATCGGCGTGGACTTCGTCACGCTGTCGCCGGTGCTGCCGACGCTCAGCCATCCCGGCGCGCCGACGCTCGGCTGGGCCCGCTTCGCGGAATGGGCCGCGCAGGTCGCGGTGCCCGTCTACGCGCTGGGCGGGATGACCCGCGACCAACTCGCCGACGCGCGCCGCCGCGGCGCGCACGGCATCGCGGGCATCCGCGGCTTCTGGTAGCGGGTTCGCGCGCGGCGGTACTCCAACACTCAGGCAAGCATCCCGCGCCACGCGCCGTCGTCGATCCGGCGCGCGTCGTGCGTCAGCGCATACTGGTTGACGTCGCCCGTCAGCCACGCGACGAGCGAATACGGCGGCAGCTCGCCCGCGTCGACCCGGTCGCGCGCGCGGCCCGGCGTCTCGAACACCACCATCCCCGCCGGCGCGTCGAACGGCACCGCCTCCGGCGACAGGTTCAACGCAATGCTGAGCGTCTCGCCGTCGGCGAGCCGCCACGACGCGAGCAGCGCATCGGCCTCGCCGGTGCTGCCCGTGCGCAGCGGGTGCGCATCCTGCGGCCGGCAATCGGCCAGGCGCGGCGCGATCAGCTTCGCGCGCACCGCGAGCGCCGACTGCACGAAATGCGCGCGTTCGAGATCGCGCGCGGTTTCGTCGAAGATCAGCGGAATCTGCGGCGTCAGCAGCGACAGCGCGAGCGCGGCGAGGCCCACTTCGCGATCCTGCCCGCTGTCGCGCCACGCGCCGTCCGACAGCACGAGCGACGTCAGCGGCAGTGCCGTATCCGCCGGTCCGCCGTCGCTCGGCGCCGCCGGCTGGAACGCGGCGCCGGCGGCCGTCAGCGCCCGCGCGAGCGTGTGGATCGACTGATGCGACGAGATCCCTTCATGCCCGGACGCGTCGCGGCCCGTCAGCCGGTGCAGCGCGCGTTCGCCGCAGCCGTTCCATTGCGCGTCGAAATGCGTGTCGGCAAGATGCGCCGGATGCCGCTCGCTGCCGAGCACCAGGTGAATCAGCCGGTCGGCCGGCATCGCGGCGCGCACGCGGTCCGCGATCTCGCGCAGCCACGTGATGCCGATGCGGTCCGCCTCGCGCAGCCGCAGGCCGTCGCAGCGGTATTCGTCGAGCCAGTACAGCGCGTTGTCGCAGAAGAAATCGCACACTTCCGGATGGTCGAGCGCGAGCGGCGGCGCCTGCAAAGGATCATCGCGGGAATGGAAGAACGGCGCGGCGTAATGGCGCAACGCGTCCGTGCCGCTGCCGAACCGCGCGTAATCGAGTTCGAGCAGCACCGCGAGACCGTAGCCGTGCGCGTCGTCGATCAGCGCCTTCAGTGCGTCGGGGCCGCCATCGATCGCGAGCGGCGCGAACGGCAGGCTGTCGTGCGGCGACGCGAGCAGTTCGAGCGCGGTCACGCCCAGATGCGCGAGCTGCGGCAGCCGGCGGCGCACGCCGTCGAACCCGCCGGCCGCGTGCGGCTGGATCGCGTACAGCGCGATGTCTTCCCACGGGCGGCCGCGCCAGAACGTGTGCCGCCACGTGAACGTGCGCGGATCGACGACCTCGCTCGGGCCGTTCAGCCCTTCGGGCTGCGAGCGGGACGCGGGATCGGGAATCGAGACCGCGTCGTCGAGGCGATAGCGGTAGCGCGCGCCCGCGCCGCAGTCGGCGAAAACCTCGAACCAGTTGGGGCCGGCCGGCGTCATCGGCACTAGCGTCATGCCGCTGCCGGTGTCGAGTTCGAGCTGGACCTGCGCGCAACCGGGCGCCCACACGCGGAAATGCGTGCGCGGCGACGCGCCGATCGCGCCGCACGGCTGCGCGCCGGACGACAGACAGTGAATGTAGTGATGCGCATACGGATCGTGCGGACAATCTGACATCATGCGCTCCTCGTGCATGCCGGGCTGCACGGCTGCGCCGTCGCGGCGGCGCAGTGGGACTGGCATGCGGGTTGCCAAGCGGGAGGGAGAAAGTGAGTATGCGCTGCTTTTTCCGGTGGCGACGCGCGCCGCCGGACATTATTAAATGCGTATCGACCCCGGCGGAGCGCCGGGCGCGGCGCGCTACGCGGCTCAGCCCAGCAGCCCGGCCGCGACGTTGATCGACAGGCCCAGCACCGCCATGTTGAAGTAGAACGAAAGAATCGACTGCGACAGCACCGCGCGCCGCGCCGGGCGGCTGCCGAGCGCCACGTCGGCAGTCTGCGACGCAACCGCGATCGTGAACGAGAAATACAGGAAGTCCCAGTAGTCGGGTTCGAGCTTCGTGTCCGGGAAGCGGAGCGCACGCTCGCTGGCCGGCGACGCGTAGTACAGCCGCGCGTAATGCAGCGTGAAGATCGTCGGGATCAGGAACCACGCGCCGAACAATGTCGCCGCCGTCACCGCGTAATGGCCGAGCCCCGCGCGAAAGCCCACGCCCTTGGCCGTCGCGAGTTCGATCGCGATCGCCGCGACGCTCGCGACGGTCGCGAAACAGATGATCGTCAGCACGGTGGTCGCGTTCTCGTCCTCGCGGATCGCGATCTCGCGCACCTGGTGATGGTGCGCTGTCACCATGCGCACCCACATCAGCGCGAGATACAGCCACACCGCGACATCCCAGCCGATCAGCGCGCGCACGGTCGGGCGCAGCGGAAGCGGCAGCAGCAGCGCGCACAGCAAGCCCGCGGCGAACGCCGCCACCAGGCGCGGCCGGTTGCGTAACACCTGCGGATAAAGGGTCATAGTGCGTTTCCGAAAGGGAATGAAAGGCGTCGGTCAGCCCGGGGCGTCCCGGCTGGTACCGCCCCGATTATCGCCATTCCGACAGGTCGTGGCGATGATCGCAAGCGCCTAAGATATGAGGATGACTGCCGCCCCTGCCCTCTGCCGCCATCCGGCGAATACCGTCGGCCGCGATTTCGTGGTCGGCGACCTTCACGGCTGCCTCGATGCGCTGCGCGCGCTGCTGCACGAGATCCGCTTCGATCCGGCCCGCGACCGCCTGTTCTGCGTCGGCGACCTCGTCGACCGCGGCCCCGAATCGGAAGCCGCGCTCGACCTGCTCGATCGCCCGTGGTGCCACGTGGTGCGCGGCAATCACGAGGAAGTGCTGAGCCTCGTCGCGCGCGGCAAGCTGGCGCCCGACGCGTGGCGCGGCATCGGCGGCGACTGGGGCGCGGACCTGCCGCCGGAGCGGCTGCGCGAACATGCGGCGCGCGTCGACGCGCTGCCGCTCGTGCGCGTGGTCGGCGACGGGCCGGAGCGCTTCAACGTGCTGCATGCGGAATTCTTCGGCGACGACGCCGATCTCGATACGGGCGACTACGCGCCCGACGTGCGCGAGCGGCTGATCTGGGGCCGCGATCTCGTCCAGGGGCTCGCCGACCCCGGCCTGCAGCACGGACTGTCGCTCACGTGCAGCGGCCATACGCCGGTGCGCGCGCCGCTGCGGATCGGCGCGCAGTGGTTCATCGACACGGGCGCGTTCGCGCCGGCCGGACGGCTCACGCTCGTCGAGCCGCGCACCGGGAGCAGCTGGTCGGTGACGCAGGCGCAAGCGCGCGAAAGGCGCGCGGAGCAGTGGCCGTTGCCGTGACGCGCGGCAGCGCCCGCCCTGCCGGCCAGTGCTACCCGACCTGGCTCAATTCGTACACCGCATCGATCGCCGCGCCGTTCCAGTTGTATTCGAGATAGGCCGCGTGGTGGCAGTCGCGCAGGATCGTGGTGCGGAACGCCGCCAGGCATTCGCCGAGCGGATCGCGCACTGACGGATAGACGACCCCCGCGCCGCCCGCGTCGCGCACCGCGCGGCCGAGCGCCTGCCCCGCCGCGTAGTTGCGCGGATGCAGCAGCGCCGGATCGCGCCGCGGCCACGTGCGCACGTCGGCCACGACGCCTTGCGCGACCACCGTGTACAGCCGCATCTGCTGGCGCATCGGCGGCTCCTTCGTCGCGGCCAGGAACAGCCCGCTGTGATAGCGGGTCTCGGCGATCGCCGTGTCGCGCGACCGCGCGCAGTAGAACACGCCGTAGCGGCCGTCCGAGAAGCGGCTGCCCTGCGGATTCAGGTGGGTGAACGCGGCCATGATCGGCCCCCAGCCGAGCCCGTAGCGGCGCTCGTCGGGCGGCACCAGGTCGAGCGTGCCGACCTCGTTGCGGATGCGGTCGTTGGTCAGCGATTCGAGCGCGTAGAGCGCGTCGAAATCGTCCGCCGACGCGACGCGGTCGAACAGGTTAATCGCCGGAAAGCGGGTGGGAATGACGCGATAGGCGGGCGTCCAGTCGAGGGCCGTCGTCGGCCAGTTCATCAACGCGTCGGGAGTGTTCACGCCCATCCGCCCCGCATCGCGTCGAGATACTGGCGCACCGCGACGAGATCGCCGACGTTGCCCGCCAGCATGCGGTCCAGCGCGCGCTTGCCGCCGAACGGCGCGGCGTCGTTCGGGCGCTTGATCCACGCGTCGGCGGCCGCCGGTTGCGGCAGCAGGATTTGCAGCGCCTTGTAGATGCCGAGCAGCAGCGACAACCGTTCGAGCGTGTCGCGCGGCAGGCGCGCCGATTCCGGCGCCGCCTTCCACTTGAAGAACGTCGACCGGCCGGGCGAGCCGAGCAGCACGATCTGCTCGTCGATCGTCAACGCCCAGTCGCGCGCGATGTTGAAGAACGCGCGCAGGCCGGCCGCCGACATCTGGGCGACCGAAGCCTGCGGCGGGACGGGATGCGGAACGTGAGCGGGCCGGGACATGAGCGTTAGTCTCAAAACGAATTCACTAACAAGATTAGTCCATTTTCGTATTTGTGCAAGGGTCGGCACCCGGCCTTCGGCGCTTGCTCGCGCCGAAACGATATTTTTTGTCCATTCTGGAGTCTCATTTTATTTTCTGCGCTAATAGCGGCACGGGACAGCGCGGATGTCTCCCGTGCGCCCCGGAAGGACCGACCACGCCAAGGAACGCACCATGAAGAGACTGATTGCCGCCGTTTCGATCGCCCTGCTCGCGGTATCGGCAGGCCCCGCCGCCGCGAAGGACTGGACCACGCTGCGCTTCGGCACCGACGCGAGCTACGCGCCGTTCGAGTCGAAGGCGCCCGACGGCAAGCTCGTCGGCTTCGACATCGATCTCGGCAACGAGATCTGCGCGCGCCTGAAGGCGAAGTGCGTGTGGCTCGAGAACGATTTCGACGGAATGATCCCGGCGCTGAAGGCGAAAAAGTTCGACGCGGTGCTGTCGTCGATGTCGATCACCGCGCAGCGCGCGGAGCAGATCGCGTTCACGACGAAGATCTACAACCAGCCGACGCGTCTCGTCGTGAAGAAGGGCTCGCCGCTCGTGCCGAGCGCCGAAGCGCTGAAGGGCAAGTCGGTCGGCGTCGAACAGGGCACGACGCAGGAAGCGTACGCGAAGGCGTACTGGGCGAAGCAAGGGGCGAACGTCGTGTCGTACCAGAACCAGGACGGCGTCTATGCGGACCTGCTGGCCGGCCGCCTCGACGCCGCGCTGCAGGACGAGGTGCAGGCCGCGATCGGCTTCCTGAAGTCGCCGCGCGGCGCCGGCTACCAGTTCGTCGGGCCGGAGCTCGTCGACGAGAAGGTGCTGGGCGTCGGCGCGGGCATCGGCCTGCGCAAGGAGGACGCGGACCTGAAGGCGAAGATCGACCGCGCGATCCTCGACATGGTCAAGGACGGCACCTACAGGCGGCTCGCGTCGAAGTACTTCGATTTCGACATCTACGGCGGCTGACGCGACGTCACGGGCGCCCCGGCGATCATCGTTCCCGCCATCCCCGGATAAGGCGACGCCGGCAACGCCAGATTGCCCGCGTTGCCGGTTTCCGTAGAGCCGTTTTTCAGGAACGCCTCTTTCTGGTCTTGCCGGTTCTGCACGGCGGCCGGATCGGCTGGCTGGGCCGCCGTCGAGGCCGGCCCGGCCGCGAGCGAATCGAAGGCCGCCGCTCAGTCATTCAAAACGGCGGAACAGCACACTTGCATTCACACCGCCGAACCCGAATCCGTTGGAAATCGCATATTCGATTTCCATTTGCCGGGGGGACCTGCACACGATATCGACACCGGCGGCGCCTTCGTCCGGTGTTTGCAGGTTCCGCGTGGCGGGCGCGACCTGGTCTCGTATCGCCAGCGCCGTAAAAATGGCTTCGATTCCGCCTGCTGCACCCAGCAAATGCCCTGTGGCTGATTTCGTAGCCGAGACCGCTGGGCCCGCGGTGCCTCCGAACACTGCCTTGATGGCGTTCAGCTCGCTGCTGTCGCCAAGTTGAGTGGACGTAGCATGCGCGTTCAGATGCTGAACATCGCCCGGGGCAATTCCCGCCTGCCTGAGCGCCAATTCCATCGCTCTACGCGCGCCGTTCCCGTCGGCTGGCGTCGAGGTCATATGGTAAGCATCCGAACTGGTCCCGTAACCGACCAACTCAACGATCGGTGTCGCACCGCGACCCAATGCATGTTCCAGTTCCTCGATGACCAGCAACCCGGCTCCTTCGCCAATTACAAATCCGTCACGCGCCTGATCGAATGGGCGAGAAGATTCCTCCGGGTTTTCGGCAAAGCCTGTGGAAAGCGCCCTTGCGGCCGCGAAGGCACCTACGCTGACCCTGTCAATACATGCTTCGGCCCCGCCGCACAGTGCAATGTCTGCTTCCCCCGCCCGGATCAAACGTGCGGCGTCGCCAATTGCCTGAACGCTGGCCGCGCAAGCTGTGACCGGAGCACCGATCGGCCCCTTGAAGCCGTGGCGAATCGCAATATTTCCGGCGGCCATGTTTGCCAGGAAGCTGGGAATGGTAAAGGGAGAAAGACGGCGAGGCCCCTTGCTTTCGTTGGTTCGAACCGCGTCGGCAATCGCTCCAAATCCACCAATGCCCGACGCGACGATAGTCGCCGTCCTCGTCTGCCCGCTCTCATCTTCGGGCGACCACTTTGCCTGCTCCAGCGCCTCCCTTGCCGCCGCAAGGGCAAGCAGGATGAAGCGATCCATTTTCTTCCGATCCTTGGGATCGGCGGCCAAATTCGGATCGAATCCAGCCGGGCAAGTCTCCGCGCGCTCGGGAACCAGGCCGCCGACCTTCGCAGGTATGCCGTCAACGATTTCGGGCGGCAGGGAAACGATGCCGGAATCGCCGTCAAGCAACCTGCGCCACACGTGCTCCAGCCCGCATCCAAGGGGGGAGACGATACCCATGCCCGTTACAACAATTCTTTTCATATTCATCAGTCTCAATCACATATGCGGCGAGCGCTTTGCCGTCAGTCGCGAAGCCATGAGCGCACTCTCCCTAACGCAAGCATGACTGGCGGCACCCGCTTCACGCTCGCTCGGTCGCCGCATGCTTCGTCCTTACTCGTGCAAAACGCTCCTGGATGATCGCGTCCGCAGCAGGGCCGGGCACGACTACATGGCTGTCTCGCGTAATCAGCTGTCCTGTTTCCAGGTCCACGACTCCAATGCGCGCAGCCCGCCCCGATGCCTTGTCGAGCAGTTGGACCGTACGTCCCTGCGGAGACAGCCGTTCGCTTCCCCATTCCGTGAGTGCCAGCATGACCGGGCGGAACGACCAGCCGAGTTCGGTCAAAACGTACTCGTACCGGGGAGGCTTGGTGCTGTACTGAACACGCTCCAGCAATCCGGCAGCAACCAAATCGGTCAGCCGGCGGGTGAGCATGTTGGGTGCGATGCCAAGGCTCTCTTCAAATTCGTCGAAGCGGGTCAGCCCATACATCGCATCCCGCAGGATGAGGATGCTCCACCACTCTCCAACACGGCTCACGCTGCGAGCAATCGGGCATGCCCATGCGCTTAGATCGGTACGCTTCATCTGATGTCCCTTCTCCCGGGCACTTACTTTCAAGATGCAAGTCATGTTACACAGGCAACATTCAAGATGCAAGTCACTAGCAATGAGGACACGTACCTGCCCGAAGTACCTGGTCGATCATCGTGAAACCAAAAAGACGCGGCCGGACAAGCCGGCCGCCTCCCCTCCCCGCCGCCGTGATCCGGCGGCGCCCGTCGTCCGGAATTCTCAGCCGCCGTTCATCGACGCAAAGGTCGGCAGCAGGATCCGGTAGATGTGGATGAACGCCGGCCCGAGCAGCACCGTCAGCAGGGCCGGAAAGATGCAGAAGATCAGCGGGAACAGCAGCTTCAGCGCGATCTTCGCGGCGCGCTCCTCCGCGCGCATGCGCCGCCGCGTGCGCAGCATGTCGGACAGCACGCGCAGCGAATCGCCGATGCTCGTGCCGAAGCGGTCGGCCTGGATCAGCATCGCGCAGAACGATTCGATGTCCTCGACGCCGGTGCGCAGCGCGAGATTGCGCAGCGCGGCTTGCTTCGTGAAGCCCGAACGCATTTCGAGCAGCATCAGGTCGAGCTCGCTCGCGACGACCGGGCTGCGGAACTGCAGTTCCTCGCACACCTTCAGCAGCGCCGCATCGAGGCTGAGGCCCGCTTCGACGCATACGGTCAGCAGGTCGAGCGCGTCCGGGAAATCCTCGAAGATCGCGCGCTGGCGCGACGCGATCCTGCGCGCCAGCACGACGTTCGGCAGGTAATAGCCGATCGCGCCGAACAGCACGAGGATCATCGACAGCGTGTAGCGGCTCTCCGCGAGCCTGGTGGTGATCAGCGCCGGCAGCAGCATGGCCGGCAGCGCGATCGCGAGCAGCGTCTTCGCGCCGAAGTACACGCTCGCGGCGTTCGGCGTGCGCCAGCCGGCGTTCATCAGCCGGATCCGCAGCGGCGAGTCCTCCCAGCCCTCCTTCGGCACCGACAGCTTCGAGATCGGCTTCGACATTTCGGCGAACTTCGCGATCCATTCGGACGAGCCGCCGCCCGTCGAGCTGCCGTCGCCGAGCGTCACGGCGCCGCCGCCCGCCTGCTGCACGCGGCGCTGCATGTTGCGCGGCACGAACACGAGCAGCGCCACCAGCGCGCCCGCGAACACCGCCGCGAACAGCCCGCCGAGCATCAGGATTTGCATCAGGTTCAGGTTTTGCATGACAACTCCTCGATCAGAGCGTGAAGCATCCGGCCACGTCGCGCGCGCCGCGCGTCAGACACGGATCCGGATGATCCGGCGCATCCACAGCACGCCGAACGCCATCGACACCAGCGTGGAGACGACCAGCTTGATCCCGGCCGGGTCCTGCCAGAGCACCGCCAGGAATTCCGGGTTCAGCAGCATCATCGCGCCGGCGGCGGCGAACGGCAGCAGCCCCAGCACCCACGCCGACATGCGCCCTTCCGCGGACAGCACGCGAATCTTGTCGAACAGCTTGAAGCGCTCGCGGATCAGCGCGGCGATGCCGTCGAGCAGCTCGGCCAGGTTGCCGCCGGTCTCGCGCTGGATCAGCACCGCGATCACGAAGTAGCGCAGGTCGTGCACCGGCACCCGGTTCGCGAGATTCATCAGCGCGTCGTGCAGCGACACGCCGTAGTTGATCTCGTCGAACGTGATGCGGAACTCGCTGCCCATCGGCTCGGAAAACTCGTCGCTGACCATCCCGATCGCGCTCGTGAATGCGTGGCCGGAGCGCAACGCCCGCGCGATCATGTCGCACACGTCGGGAAGCTGGCGCTCGAGCTTGCGCATCCGGCGCGCGCGGTTGCGCATCACGAACAGCATCGGCAGCACGCCGGTCGGCAGCGCGGCCAGCACCGCCACCGGGAACGGCAGCGTCGTGAAGCTGAGCGCCGCCAGCGCGAGCGGCGGCAGCGCGAGGCTCATGCCGACCAGCTTCGCGACCGACCAGCTCATGCCGGACTGCTGCAGCAGCAGGTCGAGCGCGTGCACCCGCGGCATCGCCATCAGCAGGCGGTCGAACGGCTTCGCGTCGTTGAGCATGCGCTCCTTCAGGATCGACAGCCGCTCCTTCTGCACCTGCCCGCCGGCGGACATCGCGCGGATGCGCGCCTCGATGCGCTTCGCCGCGACGCCGTGCCGGGCGTTCCACCACTGGTAGAGCCCCTCGAACGCCAGCACCACCGCGACGAACAGGAGAATCACAAACGCGTAGAAGATCGGATCCATGGTCGTTCCTCGTCTTCGGAGCGCGGCCGGCGCGCGCCGGCCGCGCCGTCAGTTCGCCTCGAAATGGCGCGCCGGGTCGTAGAGCGCGTCCGGCAGGTTGATGCCGAACGCCTGCAGGCGTTCCGCGAACTTCGGCCGCACGCCGGTCGCGGTGAAGTGCCCGCGCACCGTGCCGTCCTTGTCCACGCCCGTGCGCCTGAACGTGAAGATCTCCTGCATGTTGATGATGTCGCCCTCCATCCCGGTCAGCTCGGAGATGCTGACGATCTTGCGCTTGCCGTCGGTCAGGCGCGCCGCCTGCACGACGACCGAGATCGCCGACGCGATCTGCTGGCGCATCGTCTTCGGCGGCAGCGACAGGCCGGCAATGCTGATCATGTTCTCGAGGCGCGTCAGCGCGTCGCGCGGCGTATTCGCGTGGATCGTCGCGAGCGAGCCTTCGTGGCCGGTGTTCATCGCGTTCAGCATATCGAGCGCCTCCGCGCCGCGCACTTCGCCGAGGATGATGCGGTCCGGACGCATCCGCAGCGCGTTGCGCACCAGCGTGCGCTGCGTGATCTCGCCCTTGCCCTCGATGTTCGGCGGACGCGTCTCGAGGCGCAGCACGTGCGGCTGCTGGAGCTGGAGTTCGGCCGCGTCCTCGATCGTGACGATCCGCTCGTTCGGCGGAATGAAGCCGGACAGGATGTTGAGCAGCGTCGTCTTGCCGCTGCCGGTGCCGCCCGACACCAGCACGTTCACCTTCGCGCGCGACAGCGCGTCGAGCAGCTCCGCCATCGGCGGGGTGAGGCTCTGGAAGCGGATGAGGTCGTCCATCTTCAGCGGGCACACCGAGAAACGCCGGATCGACATCAGCGGCCCGTCGATCGCCGACGGCGGGATGATCGCGTTGACGCGCGAGCCGTCCGGCAGGCGCGCGTCGACCATCGGGCTCGACTCGTCGATGCGACGGCCGACGCGCGACACGATCTTCTCGATCACCTTCATCAGATGCGCGTCGTCGTAGAACGTCACGTCGGTCAATTCGAGCTGGCCGTACCGCTCGACGTAGACCTGCTTGTACGTGTTGACGAGGATGTCCGACACGCTCGGGTCGCGCAGCAGCGATTCGAGCGGACCGAAGCCGAACATCTCGTCGTACACGTCGATCGCGAGCTGGCGACGCTCGATGTCGTTCGCGGGCAGCTTGTCCTCGTCGAGGATGCGCGCGATCAGCATCGAGATCTCGTGGCGGACCTGCTCCTGCGGCATGCGCGACAGGCGCTCGAGCTCGACGCGCTCCAGCACCGCGGCGTGAATCTCGCGGCGCAGCTTCTGATAGGCCTCGCGCACCATCGCGCCGCCGGGACCGCCGTGATCGGCGCGCGCCGCGACCGGCGGCACCCGTTGCATGGACAACTGTTCGCGCAGTGACATGGTCGACTCCTCGAATGAATTCACATGGACTTGAGCTTCGGCGCCGCGCCGCGGCCGAACAGCCGGGCGACCAGCGGTTCAGTGCGTGGCGCGCCGTGCCCCGCGCGCATCTCGCCCTCGACGAGCTGCTTCGCACAGCACTGCAGCGCGCGGGCCACCGTGCAGTTGCGCGCGAGGCGCGAAATCGGGTGCCCCTGGTTGACCGATTCGAGCACGGTGGCGGGATCGTCGGGAATCACGTCCGTCGCGCGCATGCCGAGCACTTCCTCGAGCGCGGACCGCGTGCGCTCGCTCGCGCGCGCGTTGCGGTTCACGATCAGGCGCAGGCGGTCGAGCGGATAGCCGAGCGACATCAGGATTTCCTGCAGCCGGCGCCCCGCGCGCACGTGCGGCATCGTCGGCAGCAGCACGAGCTCGATCTGGTCGCTGCGGTCGAGCGCGACCATCGACACAGGATTGAGGCTCAGGCCGACGTCGAAGATCACGAAGTCGTAGCGCGGCGCGGCGACGCCGAGGATCCACTCGAGCGCATCCTCCCGCATCTCGGCCGCCTTGACGGGGTCGCCCGCGCCGGCCAGCACGTGGAAGGTGTCGCTGACCCGCGCGACGCTCGCGTCGAGAAACGCGCCGTCCAGGCGTTCGAGCTGCGTGCAGAGCTGCGGCAGCGTCGACGGCGGCGTCTCGTCGGAGACGAGGAACGCCGCGTCGCCGAACTGCTGGTTCAGGTCGATCAGCAGCACGCGGCGCTTGAAGGTCTCGGCGATCTCGTACGCGACGTTGCTCGCGACGAACGTCGTGCCCGAGCCGCCCTTGCACGACATGAACGACACGATCCGGGTGTCGCCGCTGTCGCGCCGCGTGCTCTGCGCGGCCGCGCGCTGCAGCGCGTCGGTGAGCGAATGGACTTCGAGCGGCCACGCCAGCACGTCGCGCACGCCGGCGCGCATCGCGTCGAGCAGCGTGTGCTGCGACGCGTCGGCGGTCACGAGCATGCAGGTCAGGCTCATGTGCAGCCGGCACATCCGTTCGATCGCGGCCAGCTCGGCCGCGTCGAGCGACGCACCGTCGACCATCAGCACGTCGAACGCGTCGAGCCCGTCGGTGCGATGCTCGATCTGCGCAGGCCGGCCGGCCGCGCGCGTCACGCGATAGTTGCCGCAGTCGGCGACGAGCCGCGCGATCTGCGTCAGACGCCCCGTATCGTCGGAAGCCACGAGGATGTTGATCATGTTGTTCCCCTCGCCAGTTCGGCAGTTCGATTAATTGCAGACCGTGCCGCCCGTCGACGACATCAGGCTCTCGCGGGGAAGCGTCGTCGTGAAGGGCGGCATGGCGACGTTGACCTTCAGGAACGGGATCAGCGTCTTGATCGTGATGTTCGTCACCTTCAGCGTGACGAACGTGCAGGTGCTGCGCGCGGTCGCCGCGTCGGAGTCGCAGCCGGACGGCGCATAGCTGAGCGACACGTTCGCGGACTTCAGCAGCGGCATCAGCGTCGTGATGCGCTGCTTGATGACGGTCGCGTCCGCGTCGCACACGGTCGCGGTGCGCGCGCCGAGGCGCATCGCCTCGCTCGCGGTGTTCCAGTAGAACAGCACGCGGCCGAACTCGCAGATGCCGATCAGCAGCGTGCAGAAGATCGCCGCGACCAGCGCGAATTCGACGACGGTCGCGCCGCGCTCGTTGCGGCGGCGCAGCGGGGAACGGGTGCGCGGTTTCATGACACTTGCCTCATCACGGTGACGATGTTGCCGAAGGTGATCTGCGGCAGGCCGGGGAACGCGGGAATCGGCACGTACTGGTAGCCCTTGATCTTGACCTCGACCAGGTTGATGCTCCCCGACGGCGTGCCGCTCGACGCGCCGTTGTTGGTGTCGTAGGTCGCCACGTTCGCGAACTGCGGCGGATCGGAGGCGTCGCCGCAGCCTGAGCTGTGCGACGCATCGCACACGATCACCTGGGTCGTCGACAGCCCCGGCACGATCTCGGTGCCCGTCGCGCCGCAGGTCGTGCTGCCGTAGACGGCGAGGCACTGCGCCGCCGCGACCGGATAGGCGGGATCGCTCGACAGGTAGGTCGACAGGTAGCGCGCGGCGTCGCGGGTCGACTTGGTCAGCGCCTCGTACTGGTAGATCGCGCGGCCGAACTCCGCGACGCCGGTGACGAGCAGCACGAGCGGAATCAGCACGAACGCGAACTCGACCGCGGCGACGCCGCGCATCCGGGAACGACGGGACAGGGGCTTCTTGTTCATGATCGCCTCGGCTATTGAAGGAGCACCGGCACCATCGGCCCGACGGCACCGGCGTTGCCCGGCACGCCTTCGGTGGCGCACGGGCTGCCGGCCACCGACGACGAGCCGCGATACTCGAGATGCACCGCGCCGGCGGCGCCGCCCGACGCCATCGGGTCGAGCATCAGCATGCAGTCCCACTGCAGCACCGGCGCGCTGTGGCCGCTGAGCAGCTGTGTGCAGTCGACCTCGGGTGCCAGCACCATGCGGCGATCCGCGCCGACCTGATAGTTGGCCGCCGAATACGAGCCTCCCGTGCTGATGCCGGTCGTCACGTCGCCCTGGTAGCTGGCGAATGTCTGGCGGCGGACCACGAAGTCCGGGTACGCGTTCCTCCCCGTCGGCCACGTGGTCGTGTTGTAGGTCCAGCCGGTGAAATCGGGCGTGCCGTTCGCCGGGCCCTTGAACGGGTTGTGATAGATGCCGAAGCGCGTATTCCACGCATCGCCGCTCGAGATCTTGTTCCCCGGCGAGCCGACGCTCGAACCGATCGCCGGCAGGTTGCAGTAGTTGCCGGACAGTTCGCTGGTGATCTCCGACGCGCTGTTCGAGCCGTTGAGCGCCGCCCAGCCGAAGTTGCCGGCGCCGTAGGACGGCGGCGAACCCGTCTTCGATTCAAGCCAGTCGCCGATGTTGTAGGTGGCGCCGGCCACCGGCGGGCTCACGTTGGTGCCCGCCTTGCAGACGAACACGGGAATCGCGCAGGTCGTCTGCGCCGGCCCGACGGTCGCGACCGCGGCCGCCGACACCGACGCGTTCGCGATGTTGATGCCCGGGATCACGTTCAGCGCCTGGATGAACCAGTTCGCGATGTTGTTCTGCGCCGTCGTACATTTCACGTACTTGACGGCAGACGGCGTCACGACCGAGCCCTTCGGCAGGAACGGATTGGTCAGCGCATCGCTGAACGTGACGTTCGAGTCCGTCAGCAGCTGCACCGCGTTCTGCTCGAACAGCGCGAAATTCTGGTGGCCGGCGGTGATGCCGGCCGCCTCCGAAACCGACAGGTTCACCGTGGCGCCCGTCAGGTCACGCGCAGCAGCCAATGCGCAGGCATCGGCGCTGTTCTGCAGCTCGCTGCGCGTGACGTACAGCTTGCCAAGGTCCAGCGCGAGGCCGACGAACCCGATCAGCACCGCCAGCGCGATGGCGACGATGACCGCGACGGCGCCGCGCTGGCGCCGCTTGCCGCGACCGGCGATTCGAGGATGTTGAGCGACGCGGGACATGGCACTCTCCCTGGTGGACTGTCGTTACTGGTTGGCGGACTTGCTGATGCCGATCACGAACGTGTTCGATTTCGGCTCGATCGTCTGGAACGACTTGTCGTAGTTGTCGAGCGCGGACGCCGCGGCGCTGCCCGACACGGCCGGCTTCGGCGCGTGCTCCGCGGCGCGCGGATCGATGATCTGCGCTTGCATCACGGTGCGCACCGATTCGCCGAAGCGGCCGTCCCACACCGGCGTCGACGACATGCAGCCCGCGAGCGCGGCGGCGAGCGGCGCGGCCAGGGCCACGCGGCGCACGATTACGAGGTAGGCGGATTTCATGAGCTTCCCCTTGATTGTCTTCAACGATCGGTGGACGACGGCGCGGCGTTCGCGCCGGCAACCTGTTGCGGGTGGCGATTGGCCGGGCTCGGCGCGCTCGTCTGGGTCGCCGCGGCGATGCGGGCCGCGGCCGCCTCGATGCGGGCGATGCGGGCCGCCGTCGCGTCGGCGGTGGACGGTGCCGCGGCGGCGGCCGGTGCCGGTTCGGTCTTCACCGGGGCCGGCGTTGCCGCGACCGGCTTGACCGGCTCGACCTTCACCGGGGCCGGCGTTGCCACGACCGGCTTGGCCGGCTCGACCTTCACCGGCGACGGTGCTGCCGCGAACTGCTTGGCCAGCACGGCCTTCACCGGCGACGACGACGCGATCGGCTTGGCCGGCACGTCCTGCGTCGTCACCGGCAGCGCCGTCACGGCCGGCTGCGCGGCCGGATCGGCGTGCGGCGCGCGCGGCGCCGGCAGCGCGGCGGAGGCGGCGGGCTCGTCCGACTGCGGCGCGGGCGCCGGGGCCGGCACCGGCGCAGGAGCCTGCGACTGCGGTTGCGCCGGAGCGGCCTCGCTCGCCGGCGCCCTGCCGTGCTTGCGCAGCCCGCCGCGCCCTTCCATGTTGCCGGTCGCGAACACGTCCGCTTCGTTCGTCCGGGTGAAGCTGTCGGTCGGCAGCGGCACGTCGGCGGTCTGCAGCGGCTTCACGAGGTGCGGCGTGACGATGAAGATCAGCTCGGTGCGGTCCTGCTGGAACGACGTGCTGCGCGCCAGCGCCCCCAGCACCGGGATTTCGCCGATGCCCGGCACCGCCTTCAGCGCGCCCGTCACGTTGTTCTTGATCAGCCCGCCGATCGCGAACGTTTCACCGTCCGCCATCTGCACGGTCGTCGACGCGCGCCGCGTCGTGATCAGCGGCAGGATCGATGCGCCGGCGACGTTGGTCGCGGTGAGCGTGACGCCCGTCTGCGACAGCTCCGACACTTCCGGCGCGACCTTCAGGCTGATGCTGCCGTTCGACAGCACCGTCGGCAGGAACCGCAGCGCGACGCCGAACTCCTCTTCCTGCAGCGTGATCGTCGTGCCGCCGCCGGTATTGCTCTGCGGAACCGGGATGAAGATCTTGCCGCCCGCGAGGAACGTCGCTTCCTGGCCGCTGATCGTCACGAGGTTGGGCTCCGCGAGGATCTTGACGAGGTCGTCGGTGTTCTGCGCGTCAACCGCGACCCTGAACGGCCGATTGTTCGCCTTGTTCGCGACGATGCCGCTCGCGACGCCAGCGAGCAGGTTGCTCACCAGCGCGCCGCTCCACGAGCCGAAGCCGCCCTGGATGTTGAACGCCGAGCCGAGCTGGTTGATCAGCGTCTTCGACACCTCGGCGACCTTCACCTCGAGCATCACCTGCTGCGGCGCGGTCACGGTCAGCATGTTGAGCACGGTGCCGCCGCCCTTGCTGTCGCCGTTGGCGCCGCCGCCGCCCGCGTTCGCATACGCCTTCGCGATCGCGGCCGCCTGCTGCGCGGCCTGCGCGCTCGACACGTTGCCCGCGAGCACGATCGTGTCGGCCGCGGTCGACACGTGGATGTCGCGCTCGCCCGGCATCAGCTGCCCGAGCGACGCCTGCAGGCCGCCCGCGTCCGCGCCGACCGCCACGTCGATGATCCGGCACGCGCCGCTCTTGCCCTGCACGATCATGTTGGTCGTGCCGACCGACAGCCCGAGGATGTACAGCGTCTGCGGCGACACCATCGTCGCCTGCGCGACGGCCGGGTTGCCGATCGTGCGGTTGCGCACGGGCTCCGGCATCGGCACCAGCATCGACTTGCCGAGCGGCACGCTGACGGACGTCGATTCGCGCACCGCGCCGACGCAGTTCGGCCCGCGCAGCGGCCCGTTCGCGGCGGCTGCCGCGGCCCCCGCTGCAGGCGCCGGCGTCATGCTGATCGTCATCTGCATCGGTCCCTTGCCCATCGCCGCCGGCGCGCTCGCCGGGCCGCCCTTGAGCAGCGCCCCCGCCTCGGCGCCGACCTGCGCGACCGCGCTGTAGACGTTGAACCAGCCGGCGCAGAGAATTGCCGCCACCATCGCGCCGTGCAGGGCGCGATGGCGCGCCGGTCCGGCTCCAGAACTTTGCGGTTTGATCTTCATTTCGTCTGATCCCCCGAATTCCCGGCGAAGCGCCGGGCTTGACTGTCAAAGGCCGCCGCTTGCGGCGAGCGGCCTGGTTGCTGTCCGTGTTGTTGACGCCATGCCTGTTGTTGACGTGCTCAGAAGCATTCGACGCTGCCGGCCACGCCGGTCAGCACGCCGATGCAGTCGCGCCGCACCGCCGGCGCCGCATGCGACGCGACGTGCACGCGCACCGGCTTCGCACGGGCGGGCGCCGGCGGAGCCGACGGCGCCACGGGCCTGCCGAGCAGCGTGAGCTTGGTCGCGCCGTCGGTGTTCAGCGTCTGCTTGTCGATCTGGTTGCGCAGCACGAGCGACAGCGTGCCGACGCTGCGCGCGACGTCGAGCTTCTCCGCCTGCTCGGGCGACACTTCGAGCGTCACCGCGTTGACGACCTTCGGCTGCGTGTCGTCGCGGCTGACCTGCTGCGCGACCGCCAGCACCAGGATGTGCTCGAGCACGATCTTCGAGATGCTCTGCTGGTTGTCGGTCTTGCCCGGCTCCTGGGTGTTGACGATCACGTCGACGTAGTTGCCCGGCAGCGCGAAGCCCGCGACGCCGACGACGTCGTTGACCCGCACCGTGATCGCGCGGTTGCCCGCGCCGATCACGGCGGACAGCCCGCCCTTCGTGCCGATCGGCGCGAGCTTCGCTTCGAGCACGGGCTCGCCGCGCGCGAGGCTCGTGCGCACGACGCGCCCTTCGAGCGACTTGGTGTCGGCGAACGTGCCCGGGGGCACGCTGCCCGTCGGCCAGCTGACGGTACGGACCTGGGCCGGCCCGATCGGCTCGCCCAGGTTGAGGTCGGTGGCCGCGACGGCAACTTGCGTGACGGCGCTGGTGGACGTTTGAACGAGCCACCGCGATGCGAACGCGACGGCGGCAAGGCCGGCCACCATGGCGATGATCAGCATCGTGATTGCGCGAGTGTTTTTCATGGCAATGCTCCTCGACAGATCGTGAATGAAACGGCTCAACCGGAAATCAGCGTGCGGCCCATCCGCTCGCCCGCCGGCGGATGCGGGCTGTCGCGCTCGGGCGCGGAGCCGAAGTAGCCGGCCCATGCCTCATGCAGCCCCTCCGGCGTGACTTCCATCGGGTCGCCGCGATAGCGCGCCGACGCGGCGACGAGACGCAGCAGGTCGCCCGGGAAGCAGGCGAGAAACGCCTTGCCGGTCGGCAGGTGCAGCTTGTGCGCGAGGTAGTCGAACGCGTCGTTGGCCGGCACGAGGCCGAGCGAGCGGCACATCGCGTCGAACACCGTGTGGTAGTCCTCGATCGCCATCGGCCCGACATAGAGCTTCGAGCCGAGGCGGCGCAGGAATGCGTCGTCGCCGAACTGCGACGGCGCGATGTTGCTCGAGAACACCGGCCACACGTCGAACGGCACGACGAAGCGGTTGCCCGAGCCGAGCGTCAGCAGGTCGACGCCGCGATCGAGCGGCCGCAGCCACCGGTTGAGCAGGTCGCGCGGCTCGACGCGCTGGCGGCCGAGGTCGTCGACGACGTACATGCCCATGTTGGCCTTCACGTGCGGCGGCGCCTGGTAGCAGCCGGACGCGTCTTCGCGCCGCAGGTCGAGCTCGTCGAGCGTCAGCTCGCCGCCGGACATCACCATCGGGCGCTCGCACAGCCGCCAGCGGCGGTCGACCGACTGCCCGTCCGGCTGCTGCGCCGCGTCGACGTGCACGAGCGGGTCGTGGATCTGGATGATCTCGCCGCCCGCGTAGATCGCGTACGGCACCGGCACGTCGCCGCGCATCAGCGTGCCGAGGCGCTCCGCAAGGAAGGTCTTGCCGCTGCCCGCCGGCCCGTGGATCAGCAGCGGCCGGCCGGCGTTCAGCGCGGCGGCCGCGGCTTCGATGATCGCGATGTCGTACACGATGCCCTCGAACGCGGCCATCACGTCGGCGCGCGCGATGCGCTGCCTGCGGACCGAATGGAGGTCGACCATCTCGACATACGCGTCGAGCGTGACCGGCGCGGGGCCCGCGTAGTTGCTGTGCGCCTTCTCCTCGATCGCGAGCACGCGGCCGGCGTCGGTCAGGCGGAACGACACGTCGAGATCGGTCGTGCCGCGGTGCGTGATCTCGACGAGATGCTCGCGCACGAGGAACGCGAGCACGTCGTCGAGCACCGAGATCGGCAGGCAGTGCCGGTCGATCAGGTCCGCGTACTCCGAGCGTCCGTGCATCAGCGTCGACTTGAGCACCAGGCCGGCGACGAACGTGTCCTTGAGCCCGGTATCCGCGAGCGTGCGCGGCGCGCGCGGCAGGCGCGGCTGGAATTTCGTGTGCGACTCGCGCGACGGCGCCGGATCGGGCAGATGAGCGATCTGCGCGTCGCGTCTCGGCTCGTTGTGGTCTGCGTTCATGATCGCTCCGTTGTCAGCATCGATTGCGCAGGCGGCCCGCTTACACGGCGGCCGCGAACAACATCCCCAGCGTGCCCGCGGCGATTGCGACGCCGTACGGCAACGCCCCCACCGACGCGACCTGCGCCGGCATGTCGGCCGCGAGGCCCTGCTGCCTGAGCGCGCTGCGCGCGAGCAGGTAGCGGATGTTCGCGAACAGCTGCCGCGCACGGCCTCGCCACAGCACCACCGCCAGCGCGCCGACGCCGCCCGCGACGAAGGTCGCGAGCACGATCCAGACCGCAAGCGCGGGGCCGACCCACGCGCCGATCGTCAGCATCAGCTTCACGTCGCCGGCCGCCATCCCGTGCATCAGGTACAGCGGCAGCAGCAGCGCGAGCCCGGTCGCGGCGCCGGCGAGCCATGCGAGCGCACCGGCCCACGGCCCGAGCAGCACGCACTGTGCGGCCAGTGCGCCGCCGAGCCCGACTGCGAGCAGGCGGTTCGGAATGCGACGGCACGTCAGGTCCGTGCTCGCCGCGACGATCACGAGCGTCGTGACGCACAGCGGCACCGGATGGGGTGGCATGGCAGGCAGCATGACTGGCCTCTTCGATCGTGAGCGGGATGATTCAGGTCGCGGCCGTGATGCGGGCCGCGACGTCCTGGTAAAGACCGTCGAGCGACGTGCCGAGCGTCGCCACGGCAGCGACGATGGCCATCGCGATCAGCGACGCCAGCAACGCGTATTCGATCGCCGTGACCCCGCCCCTGTCGTCAATCCATCTCGCTACCGCCTTGATTCCCGTTCGCATGGCGATCTCCGTTTCTTCAGTATTCGTGCCGCTGCACATGCGCGACGTGTCTGCCGATACACGTCCGGGCTGGCCTGCCCGGACGCCAGACCGTGCACCATGTCATGTGCGCTACAGTTCGTTCCCTATGGTCGTGAACACTCCGTTCAGGTCCTGGCCGACGAGCTGCACGGCGCCGATGATCACCACCGCGATCAACGCGGCGATCAGGCCGTACTCGATCGCCGTGACGCCGCTGTCGTCCCGAAGGAAACCCGAGCGGCGCACACCGGCCAGCAGCTGACGCAAACTGCTGGAGTGCTGCACAAGGACTGTCTGCTTCATGACATGCTCCTCATCGCATACGAAAAACATCACTCATCGAATCGAGGGAATGACGGGCGAATCAACCGTGAACTCGCCCGTCGGCGGGTTCACAGTTCGTTGCCGATCGTCGTAAAGACGCCATTGAGATCCTGGCCGACGATCTTCACCGCGCCGATGATGACGACGGCGATCAACGCGGCAATCAGGCCGTACTCGATGGCGGTCACGCCGTCTTCGTCACGGACGAACTGCTTCAGTTGCTGAACGAGCTTGGACATGTTTTCTCTCCCTTCGGATCGCTAAACAAAACCCCTTGCCACCATTGACTCGGGGGACCTACTTCTACTGCTGGCACTGCAAAAAATCAGAACGTGAAAATCGGCCGCATCGGCACGGGCGCGCGGGCGCACATGCCCTTGCGGGCCGTTTCGACGAACGAGGAACTGCTGCTCGGGTGCGCATGCGTGGCGATCTGCCGGATGCGCTTGCCGCCCGAAGCGGCCTGGAGCCCGGTCGGCGCACGCCGGCCGGAAGAATGAAGCGCAGTCGCCCGGCGTGGCGCC
The DNA here is from genome assembly GCF_000833595.1 of Burkholderia sp. MSHR3999. Taxonomy (NCBI): domain Bacteria; kingdom Pseudomonadati; phylum Pseudomonadota; class Betaproteobacteria; order Burkholderiales; family Burkholderiaceae; genus Burkholderia; species Burkholderia sp. MSHR3999. The sequence goes on along the minus strand of NZ_JRFO01000007.1, from coordinate 594,943 downwards.
GTTGCGCTGCGTTGGCGGCTCGCGAGCCGCGGCATGGCTTGGTCAATCATTTTGTTACCCCCGACTTCGGTCCTGCTCCTTGTTCTGGCGACCGGACGATGCCGGCGCCCCGCTGGCCAGACGGCGACTTGCCCAGTGAGACCGGATGCGGCGCTGTTCTGCGTGGCTCCGGACTCCAACCCCGTGGGCGCGCCGGCGTCGATCCTGGTGTAGTCGATGTCTGGATCGGCCGGACGTCGCGTCGTCGACTTCCGCGAGTCAGCTATCGCAAAGAGCGGGCCAGCCGGCCCCCGATCCCGCCCGCGCAAGGGGTTCGGGACGGGGGGTGGTCGAACGGGGGGAGCGCGGCCGGCCGGAAGTTGCGCTTCTGATACATCCGCGCCGCCGCACGCAGCCGCACGACCCGCGCAGAGCCCCGCCGGACAAGGCTCAAAAAATTTTCTCGGGATTTTCCCGGATCGCGCCGGCCGCGAGCGCACGGCAGCCGGCGTACAGGTTTGCATCGGCCGGCCACGCGAAATGTTTCATGCCCGTAACACCGAGGCTCGATTCGTCCTATCACGAGCCTGCCGCCGGCCCGTTTTCGCCGGATTTTCCTTGTTTAAACATCCGGTTAAACCGGGGGCGATTTGCATCGCCGGGCGTTTTTTTCTATCAATGGAATGGCCGGACGCTGCCGGAAAGCGAACACGCTTCGAAGTCCGTGCGATACCACACGATACCAACGGGCTGCATCGACGATGCAGCCACCACCTGCAGGCGGGGCATCATGTACGTAGCAAATCGGGGGGCGCGCTGGCGCGCGCTGCGCGGCACACAGTGGCTGACGGCCGAGCGGATCGTGCCGTACAGCTGCGCGATGCTGCTGCTCATCGCGCTCACGCTCGGCGCATGGGCGTGGACGACGCACGGCTTCAGCGCCGACACGGCGGTGCGCCCTGGCGTCGACTTCGCGGTGTTCTGGACGGCCTCCGACCTGATCCTGCACGGACAGGTCGGCTCGATCTACGATTTCAGCTTCTTCACGCAAGCCGAACTGCTGCGGTTCGGCGCGTACCTGCATCACGGCTTCCTGCCGTGGCTGTATCCGCCGACGATGCTGCTGCTCGTCGTGCCGCTCGCTTTCGTGCCGTTTCTGCCCGCTTTTTTCCTCTTTTTCGCGGGCAGCTTTCTATGCTATGCGCGAGGCGTAGCCGGCCTGTCGGGGCTGCGCACGCACCTCGCGCAACCGGGCGCCGTCACGCTCGCGCTGCTGGCGTTCCCCGGCGTGTTCGTCGCGATCGCGAGCGGCCAGAACGGCCTGCTCACCGCCGGCATCGCGGCGCTTGCGCTGCGCCATCTCGAACGGCGGCCGGTCGCGGCCGGCCTGCTCGTCAGCCTGCTCGCGATCAAGCCGCAGCTCGCCGTGCTGTTTCCGCTCGTGCTGATCGCCACGCGCGCGTGGCGGGCGTTCGCCGCCGCCGCAGCCGGCTCCGCGCTGTTCGCGGCGGCCAGCGTCGCGCTCGGCGGCGGCGCCGCGCTGCGCGGCTTCGCGAACGGCATGACGATGGTGCGCGAGATGATCGTCGAGCACGGCGTGGGGTACTGGCTGGTGTCGCCGTCGCCGTTCGCGGCGCTGCGGCTCGCCGGCGCGTCGCCGACGCTCGCGTACGCGGCGCAGGCCGCGATCGCGCTGGTCGCCGCGACGGCCGCGGTTGCCGTGTGGCGCCGCACGCGCGACATGCGCCTGCGCGGCGCGGCGCTCGCGGCCGCGACGCTGCTGACGACGCCGTACCTGTGGCACTACGAACTGCCGTGGCTCGGCATCGCGGTGTTCTGCGCCGTCGCGTACGGCCTCGACGAAGGCTGGCTGCCCGGCGACCAGCCGGTGGTCGTGCTCGCGTGGCTGCTGCCCGCGTTCGAGTTCGTCAACCGCCTGTTCCTGCTGCCGCAAATCGGCCCGGTCGTGCTGCTGAGCCTGCTGTTCGTCGTCCTGCGCCGCGCGTCGCTCGCGCCGGGAGCCGCATGATGCAGCTCCGTCACTCCGGCCGCGACGCGCTGCCCGCGTTCGACGCGCATCCCGAACTGCCGGCGGCCGGCCCGCGCCGCCGGCCCCACTGGCTCACGCTGCGCCGCGTGCGCGCCTATGCGTGCATCGCGCTGTGCTGCTACCTGCTGTTCGCCGGAATCTACGTCGTGCGCCTGCTGGGCCCGCACGGCGACACGCTGACGCCGCCCGCGTCCGATTTCGCGCCGGCCTGGAGCGCCGCGTGGCTCGCCGCGCACGGGCGTGCGCTCGACGCATGGCATGGCGCGGCGCTGCACGCGGTCGAGGCGCAGGCGATTCCGTCGCTGCACGGCGCGTCGGCCGCGATGCCGTGGCGCTACCCGCCCGGCACGCTGTGGATGGCGATGCCGCTCGGCTGGCTGCCCTACGCGCTCGCGGCGGCCCTGTGGCTCGGCGGCGGGTATGCGCTGTTCGTCGCCGCGAGCCGCCTGATCGTACAGCGCCGCTCCGCCGCGCTGTGCGCGTGGGCGTTTCCCGGCGCGTTCCTCGCGACCGTCACCGGGCAGGACGCGCTCGTCACCGCATCGCTCGCCGGCTTCGGGCTGTTGCTGCTGCAGCGGCGCCCGCTCGCCGCCGGCGTCTGCTTCGGGCTGCTGAGCATGAAGCCGCAGCTCGCCGCGCTGTTCCCGCTCGCGCTGCTGTGCGCCGCGCAATGGCGCGCGCTCGCCGCATGGGCCGCGACCGTCGCCGGCATCGCCGCGCTCGCGACGCTCGCGTTCGGCCCGCACGCGTGGCTCGCGTTCGCGCAGGCGATCGACGACGCGCGCCGGGCGGCCGGCGCCGCACCCGCGCTGCTCGCGCGCATGCCGACCGCACAGGCGATGGCGGCGCTGGCCGGCTGGCCGCCGCTCGTCGCGCGGACGCTGCAGGCGCTGTCGATCGTGTGTGCGGCGGCGGCCGTCGTCTACGCGTGGCGCGGCAGCTGCACCTATGCGCTGCGCGCCGCGACGCTCGTCTGCGCGAGCCTGCTGGCCGGCCCGTCGCTGATCGACTGCGATCTCGCGTGGTACGGCATCGTGATCGCGTGGTATGCGCGTCACGCGTTCGCGTTCGGCTGGCGGCGCTTCGACCGCGAATGGCTCGCGCTGCTGTGGGCCGCGCCGCTGGCAAGCCTCGCCATCGCGCATCTGCACGTGCAGTTCATGCCGCTCGTCACGGCCGTGTCGCTGTTGCTGCTCGTCGCGCGCATCGCGCACGAACGCCACGACGCGCCGTGCATGCCGGACGCGCACGACAGCGCGACCGACACCGATTTCGCGCACGCCGTGCGGCCGCGCCACGCGGCGCCGCGGCTTCATTGATTCGACCGCTCGGCCGCTGCCGTCCGGCAGCCGGCACTGAAGCGGCATACACAGGGGGAAACGTCATGCGGGCTCAACCACATACACCGCTCGTCTCGTTGGTCGTGCCGTTCTACAACGAAGGTGAGGCCGTCGGGCACTTCTTCGACGTCGTGATTCCGCTGATGGCCGGAATCGACGGAATCCGCTTCGAGATCGTGTGCGTCAACGACGGCAGCCGCGACGACACGCTCGACCGCCTGATCGCGATCGGCGCGAAGGACCGCCGCGTGCGCGTGATCGACCTCACGCGCAATTTCGGCAAGGAAGCGGCGCTCACGGCGGGCCTCGACGAAGCGGTCGGCGACGCCGTGATTCCGATCGACGCGGACCTGCAGGACCCGCCGAGCCTGATCCCGGTGATGATCGAGCACTGGCGCAACGGCGCGGAAGTCGTCGCCGCGCGGCGCACCAACCGCGCCTGCGATTCGTTCGCGAAGCGCACCGCCGCCGCCCTCTACTACCGCGTGCACAACGCGCTGTCGGAAGTAAAGCTGCCGGAAAACGTCGGCGATTTCCGGCTGATGGACCGCCAGGTCGTCAACGCGCTGCGCAGCCTGCCGGAGCGGCGCCGCTTCATGAAGGGCCTGTTCGCGTGGGTGGGCTTTCGCACCGTGATCGTCGACTACGAGCGCGAAGCGCGCAGCGCCGGCAAGTCGAAATTCTCCGGCTGGAAGCTGTGGAATTTCGCGCTCGAGGGCATCACGAGCTTCAGCACGGTACCGCTGCGCAGCTGGACCTACATCGGGCTCGGCATCGCCGCGCTCGCGTTCGTGTACGGCACGTTCATCGTCGCGCGCACGCTCATGTTCGGCAATCCGGTGCCCGGCTACGCGTCGCTGATCTCGGCGATGCTGTTCATCAGCGGCATCGAGCTGATCGGCATCGGCGTCGTCGGCGAATATATCGGACGCATCTACTACGAATCGAAGGAACGGCCCGTCTATCTCGTGCGCCGCCGCTACCAGGCGCGCAGCAAGGTGACGACGCTGCCCGTGTCGCGCGACTCGCTGCGCCAGGCGGCGGCCACCGCGCGCGCCGACCTTGCGCGCCGCCGCGCGTTGACGCGTCATCGCGTCGCTGTACACTGAACGCCGCGCACCGAACACTGCCATGGAGATCCAGGTGATTCGCGCCCTCTACGCCGCCGAACGCGGGCGGCTCATCCGCTTCGGCGTGTCGGGCCTCTGCTCGACCGCGATCCACGCGCTCATCGCGTCGGCGATGCTCGCGCTGGCCGATGCGACGCCCGTGACCGCGAACGCGGTCGCGTTCGTCTGCGCGACCGTGTTCTCGTATCTCGCCAACACGCTGTGGAGTTTCTCGTCGACCGTGCAATGGAGCAACCTCGTGCGCTTCCTCACGGTCGCGGTGTCCGGGCTCGCCGAGACGATGCTGCTCGCGCGCGGCACCGAGGCGCTCGGCCTCGCCGCCGGATGGAGCATCGTCGCGGTCGTGCTGTTCGTGCCGCCGGTCACGTTCGTGCTGCACCGGCTGTGGACTTATCGCTAGCCACGCCGTTCAACCGACCCTGCGATGGCCCTCGTCGCCTGACGGCGGCTCGGTCGGCGCGCCGTCCTTGCCGCCGTCGCCGTTGTCGTGATCGCTCAGCCCGTGCTCGATCATCATCCGGTAGAGCGTCACGCGCGAAATGCCGAGTTCGGCGGCCGCCTTGTTGATCCGGTGATCGTTGCGCAGCAGCGCATTCTCGATCGCGGTGCGCTCCGCGAGCGCGCGCGCCTGTTCGAGCGTCACGGGCTCGGCTTCGCCCGGGGTCTCGAGCCCGAGGTCGTGCGGCGTCAGCAGCCGGCTCTCGGCCATCACGATGCCGCGCCGCACGCGGTTGATCAGCTCGCGCACGTTGCCCGGCCACTCGTAGCGCCGCATCGCGTCGAGCGCGGCCGACGTGAAGCCGCTGATCTTGCGGCCGCTGTCCGCCTTGTATTTCTGCAGCACGTAATGCGCGAGGATGTCGATGTCCTTGCCGCGCGCGCGCAGCGGCGGCTCGTGGATGCGCAGCACGCACAGCCGGTGATAGAGGTCCGCGCGGAACCGCCCGGACTCGACCGCGCCGTCGAGATCCACGTGCGTCGCCGACACGATCCGCACGTCGACCGGAATCGGTTCCTGGCCGCCGAGCCGTTCGATCCTGCCCTCCTGCAGGAAGCGCAGCATGCTCGCCTGGCTTTCGAGCGGCATGTCGCCGATCTCGTCGAGGAACAGCGTGCCGCCGTCGGCCGACTCGATCCGGCCGGCGCGCCGCTGGCTCGCGCCGGTGAACGCGCCGCGTTCGTAGCCGAACAGCTCCGATTGCAGCAGGTGGTGCGGAATCGCGCCGCAGTTGATCGCGACGAACGGCCCCTTGGCGCGCGCGGAACGCTCGTGGATCGCGAGCGCGGTGAGTTCCTTGCCGGTGCCGGATTCGCCGGAAATGAACACGCTCGCGTCGGTCTTCGCGACCTTGCGGATCGTGCTGAACAGCTGCTGCATCGCCTCGCAGTTGCCGATCATCCCGTGTTCGCCGATCGACGCCGCATAGGCCGCGCCGTCGACGCGATCGAGCGCCGCCATGCCGCGCGCATGGCCGAGCACGTGCGAGATCCATTCGTACGGCAGCGGCAGCGTCACGTAGTCGAAACAATAGCTGCGGATCAGCTCGCGCACCGCCTGGCCGATCGACACGCCGGCCTGCGCGACCGAGATCCAGCCGATCGCCGGCAGGCTCAGGCACGCCTTCAGCGCGGGGAAATCGCGCGACGTGAAGCCGGTGAAATCGATCAGGCCCGCCGCGACGCCCGCGCTGGACGTCATGTTCTGCGCGGCGCCGGCCGACTTCGCGACCGCGATCTCCCAGCCGAGCGCGCGCAGCTGCGCGAGCAGCGGCTCGTCGGGCGACTTCGCAATCACGAACAGCTTGCGCCCGGCCTCGGGCGCGGTGATGGATACCGGCGGCGCGTCGGTTGCAGCGGACGCCGCCCCCCTGGTTGCATCGGGTGACTTTGACACCATCGTTGTTCCCCGCTCTGCGTTGGTCGCGCGCTTCGACTCGACGCCGTGGCGCGCGACAGACCAGACGATCGAACCGACATATTCGCCGTATTTCCGTCTGAATAAAATACCCCCGCGCAATAATTGCATCGGTTCGAAGCCTGCCTTAAGCGGTATATCGGCGCCGGCACGGTGCGGCTAGATGGGTGTAATCCCGGTGGCACGGCGGCCGCGAAACGGGCTGGCGCCGCGCGGAGGCGGCCGGGCATTGGGAGCCAGGGTCGGACGCGGGGCGCAGAAGGCCGCGCAGCCGGCGCCGTCCGCGATGCGCCGGGCATGGCGGCGGCCGCCGCGCCCGCCACGCCGGCGACCGTCGATTTCGGGTCCGATTCGAAGCGGGCGAACGCGATCGGGGGCGGGGATCGCGACGATTGACCGAGGTCAATCGTCAGACGCAGCCGACTGATGTGCGGGCGCAACACGGCGCCCTCGGCGGTCGATGCCGATCAGCGCCCGTCAGCGTCCGGACGTCAGCGGCGCGAGCGCATTCGCGCGGCCACGGCCGGGCGACGTGCCGTCGTGCTCCCCGTACGCGGCGACGAGCGCGTCGACGCGGGCGAGATGGTGGCGGTTGTCGTGATCCCACGGATGGAAACCAGGCCGCAAGAAGCTCAGCCATTCGCGCGCGATGCGCGGAAACAACCCGCGGCGCGGCCCGTACAGGAACGCGATCATGCCCAGCGTCCCGCGCACGCGGTGGCGCCGGGCGGCCGGATCGCGCCGCAGCAGCGCGCGGTGCATCAGGTACACCGTCGGCCAGAACGTCAGCGTCGTCGCCAGGAACACGCCGATGCGCACGCAGTAGCGCCGCGCGCCCGGCTTCATCACCGCGTTCCACACGTCGAACGACACCGACTTGTGCTCGGTTTCCTCGAGCGCATGCCAGATCCACATCTGCCGGTAGCCGTCGACCGAGCCGGCCAGCCGCGACGGATCGCGCAGGATCCAGTCGGCGAGCATCGCCGTGTAATGCTCGGCGGCGACCGTGTGCGCGAGCTGCACCGAATGCGGCAGCGTGCGCTTCAGGTAGTCGAGCACCGCCCAGACGCGCTTGTCGAGCTTGCGCGCCGGCAGCCGGTTCGCCTGCAGCAGCTCGTTGTATTCGACGTGCTCGCGCGTGTGCATCGCCTCCTGGCCAATGAAGCCGAGCACCTGGCGCTTGAGCACCGGATCGTCGATGCGGTCGCGGTAATGGCGCACCGCGTCCATGAAGAAGCGCTCGCCCGCCGGAAACAGCAGCGACAGCGCGTTGAAGAAGTGGGTGACGTGCGGCCCCTTGCCGTGCCAGTCCTTCGCGCGCTCGACCGGCAGGTCGAAACGCAGGTCGCGGCGCACCGGCATCACGCTGGCCGCGGTGGCGGAAGCGGCTGATTTCATGTTGGTTCGTCTCCTGTCCCATGCTTCGTGCACGGGTCTCGTGCCATGCCGTTCCGGGCCGGTCCACGCCATCGGCAATATTGACATTGACAGATGTAAAGATAGGTCGCGGCGCCCCGCACGCGCAAGCCGCGCGGTAGACGCACGCTTCCAAACACCTTGCGGTGCGAGCGACGGAACGAACGGCGCCGAAACGGCGCGCATCGACAGGGAAATTCGAACGCGCGTCCGGCGTCGCAGGGGATGCGTGCGCCTACGCGGAACCGGATTCATACGCGCGCGCCGGCCGTGCGCCGCGAGGCGGGCCATGCGGCCGCCGATCGACCCGGATCGATTCAAACGGGCCGGTCGAGCGCCGTGCTCGCCTACAATAGCGGTTTCACCCAACCCCATTCAGGAGAAGTCATGGCAGTCATCACGACCGCATCGGGCCTCAAGTACGAAGATCTCACCGAAGGCGCCGGCGCCGAGGCGCAAGCGGGTCAAACGGTCAGCGTGCATTACACGGGCTGGCTGACCGACGGCCAGAAATTCGATTCGAGCAAGGATCGCAACGACCCGTTCGCGTTCGTGCTCGGCGGCGGCATGGTCATCAAGGGCTGGGACGAAGGCGTGCAGGGCATGAAGGTCGGCGGCGTGCGCCGCCTGACGATTCCGCCGCAACTCGGCTACGGCCCGCGCGGCGCGGGCGGCGTGATTCCGCCGAACGCGACGCTCGTGTTCGAGGTCGAGCTGCTCGACATCTGACGCCCCACGGCCCGTCGTCCGCCGTCCGCCCGATGGAGCGCGTCGCGTCCCCCACCCTTGCGCTGCGCCGCTACGACGCGTCGGAAGCGTCGGACCTGCACGACTTCCATCAGATCGTGCTCGGCGTGGACGGCGCGATGGTGATGGCGGTGGACGGCGTCGGCCAGCGCATCGACCGGCACGCCGCGTGGCTGATTCCGGCCGGTTCGCGCCACGATTACGCGGGCCTCGGCGACAACCGCCAGCTCGTGCTCGACCTGCCCGCGTCGTCGCTCGCGGTGCCGCGGCGGCTGTTCGACGGCGCGCGCGCCGTGCCGATCGATCCGGGCCTGACGGCGCTGGTCGCGCGGGTCGCGGCCGCCGCCGAACGGCTCGACGCCGCGGCCGGCGACGCGCAGCGCGCGGCCGCGCATCGTTTCCAGTGGCAGGCCGCCGCGCAGTTGTGCGGCGCGCTGCTGGGCGGCGGCGGCCTTGCAGCGGCAGCGCCCGCGGCGGGCCTCGATTTCGCGCGCATCGACCAGTGGCTGCGCGCGCGGCTCGCCGAGCCGCTGCGCATCGCCGATCTGGCCGCGCATTGCGGCTACGGGATGCGCCGGTTTCATCAACTGTTCGTCGACGCGTTCGGCGAAACCCCGCACCGCTACCTGCAAAGACTGCGTCTCGACGCGGCAGTGATCCTGCTCGCCGACGGCCGGCACGCGCTCGCGGACATCGCCGGGCAGGTCGGCTTCGCCGACCAGAGCGCGTTCACGCACGCATTCACGAAACGGTTCGGCATCGCGCCGGGCCGTTGGCGCGGCGATCGTCATTGAGCGGCTGATTCGCGCGTTCGCGCGCATCGTCGCGGCCGTCGCCGCCGACCTTCCTGACGACCGTCTCCGCCGCCTTCAGCGGCCGGCCGTCGTCGTGACGCAGCGCCAGCTTGCGGATCGCGCGGCCGGTCTTGCGATCGACCAGCACGGAATGCGGCTCACCGCGCGCGAACAGGTTCGCTTCGCCCCACTGGCGCAGCATCACGATCACCGGAAACAGCCCCTCGCCCTTCTTCGTCAGCGCGTATTCCTGGTACGCGGTGCCGTCCGACGCCGGCACGACCTCGAACACGCCGGCCTCCACCAGCATCCTGAGCCGGTCCGACAGGATGTTGCTCGCCACGCCGAGGCTCGCACGGAAATCGCCGAAGCGGCGCACGCCGTCGAACGCGTCGCGCACGATCAGGAGCGCCCACCGGTCGCCGACGATGTCGGTCGCCCGCGCCACCGGGCACGGCGAATCCGCGAGACTTTTCTGCCTGACCATCCGTTCCTCCGCTCACACGTCAACAAGTTGCATTTTAAAACTTCTTTTCCTACACTCACACCAGTTTCAAATTGCAACTACTTTGCACGAGGGGCACCGATGGATACTTCCGTGACTTCAGCGACGGCCGGTCGCGCACCGGATGCCGACGCCACGGGCAACCGCCTGTCGACCGCGCGCGTCGCGCTGCTCGCCGCCTGCTGCGCGGCGAGCGTCGCGAACGTCTACTACGCGCAGCCGCTGCTCGATTCGATCGCGCGCGACTTCGCGATACCGCATGCCGAAGTCGGCGGCGTCATCACCGCGACGCAGCTCGGCTGCGCGCTCGCGCTGCTGTTCGTGGTCCCGCTCGGCGACCTGCTGAACCGCAAGCGGCTGCTCGCCGTGCAGCTCGCGCTGCTGACGGCCGCGTGCATCGGCGTCGCCGCGTCGACGTCGCGCGTCGGGCTGCTGGCCGGCATGGCCGGCGTCGGGCTGCTCGGCACCGCGATGACGCAGGGCCTGATCGCCTGCGCGGCGGCGCTCGCGGGCGACGGCGAGCGCGGGCGCGTGGTGGGCGCCGCGCAGGGCGGCGTCGTGATCGGGCTGCTGATCGCGCGCTCGGTGGCGGGCGTCGTGGCCGATCTCGCCGGCTGGCGCGCCGTCTATCTCGCGTCGGCGGCGACCGCGATCGTGATGGGGGTCGTGCTGTCGCGGCTGCTGCCCGACGCGCGTGCGCCGCGCGAGCGCATCGGCTATGCGGCGTTGCTCGCATCGATGGGCTTCCTGCTGCGCCGCGACCGCGTGCTGCGGGTGCGCGGCATGCTCGCGCTGCTGATGTTCGCGGCCTTCAGCATCTTCTGGAGCGCGCTGGTGCTGCCGCTCAGCGCGTCGCCGCACGCGATGTCGCATACGGCCATCGGCGCGTTCGGCCTCGTCGGCGCGCTGGGCGCGGCGGCGGCCGCGCGCGCGGGACGGCTCGCCGATCATGGCCTCGGCCAGGCGACGACCGGCGCGGCACTGGTGCTGCTCGTCGCGTCGTGGCTGCCGCTCGCGTTCACGACGTCGTCGATTCCGCTGCTGATCGTCGGCATCGTCCTGCTCGACATCGGCGGGCAGGCGATTCACGTCGTCAACCAGAGCATGATCCTCGGCGCGCGCCCGGACGCGCACGCGCGCCTCGTCGGCTGCTACATGCTGTTCTACTCGGTCGGCAGCGGACTCGGCGCGATCGCGTCGACGCTGGTGTATGCGCGCGCCGGCTGGGCCGGCGTGTGCGTGCTCGGCGCGGCGGTCAGCGCCGCCGCGCTGGCGTTCTGGGCGGCGACGCTGAAACGCGCGCGCTGACGATGGACGCAGCGGCGCTCAACCGGCCTGGATCGCCTCGTCGTAGACGCCGGCGACGCGCCGCGCGATCACCGCGTTGTCGAAATGATCGCGCGCATAGCGCTTGCACGCGGCTTCGTCCGGCAGCGCGATCGCGCCCGACAGCGCCGCGCCGAGCCCTTCCGCGATCGCGTCCGCGCCCGTCGACGGCAGCACCAGATCGTCGGACAGCCCGGCAACCGCCTCCGGCAGCCCGCCGACCGGCGTGACCAGCACCGGCGTGCCGGACGCGAGCGATTCGACGGTGATCAGCCCGAAGCCTTCGAGCGCGACCGTCGGCACGACGCTGACCGTCGCCGCGCGATACAGCGCCGCGAGATGATGGTCGGGCACGAAGCCGAGCAGCTTCACGTTGTCCTGCAGCCCCGCCGCGTCGATCCGCTGCTGCAGCTCCTCGGCGAGCTTGCCCTTGCCCGCGACCAGCAGCAGCACGTCCGGATGGCGGCGCCTGATGAGGCCGATCGCGTCGATCAGGTCCTCGAGCCCCATGCGCCGCACGAGCCGCCGCACCGCGAGCACGATCGGCCGGTCCTGCGGCAGTTGCAGCTTGTGCCGCGCCTCCGCTGGCGCGAGCGGCGTGTCGAACTGCGCGGTGTCGACGCAGCCGGGAATGACGCGCACGCGCTCCGGATCGATGTCGTAGCGGCTCGTCAGGATCTGGCCGAACGCCTGCGACAGCACGATCAGCCGCGACGAGCGCGCGTACACGGCATGCTCGAGATAGCGCTTCGCGCGCTGCCCGAGCGACGCCGCGCCCTCGACCTGGCTCTCGTCGGCCCACGGCCCCTGGAAATGCGACACCTGCGGAATCCCGCGCGTGACGTCGAGGCCGGGGAACGTATACAGCGCGAAATGCGACGAGATCACGTCGGGCCGCTCGGTGCGGATCACGTCGCGCAGCGCGCGGCGCGCGGCCAGCATCCGGCGCGCGAGCGGCTGCTCGGCCGGGCCGAAGCCGCGGATCGCGCCGCCGGTGTCGTTCGCGACCTGCTCGGAGCCCGCGACGAGCCCGCGCACCGCGACGCCCGCGCCGGGCAGCGCGCCGACGAGCGAGTAATACATCCGGTCGAGGCCGCCCGCACGTTCGGGAAACCAGTGCATGCCGATCTGCAGCGATTTGATCGGCCGGGTGGAATGAGACATCACGATTGCTCCTGCGTGACTGCATGCTCGACATGCCCGAAGGCGGTCGGCTGCGAGGGTTGGCCGATGCGCCGATAAAGCGCGACATACTGGGCGCCCATGTGCGCCCAGCCGAAACGGGACATCAGGTCGCGCGCCGCCGCGCCCATCGCGCGGCACGCGTCGCGCGACGCCGCGAGCGCGCCGATCGCCTGCGCGAGCGCGGCCGGATCGTCGGGGTCGTCGAGCACGATCCCGCACTCGCGCGTGATGATCTCGGCGCCGCCCGCGGTGCGCGCGGTGACGACCGGCAGGCCGGCCGCCATCGCCTCGAGCAGCGACAGGCTCATCGCCTCGTAGCGCGACGGAAACACGTACGCGTCGACCGAGCGCATCAGCGTCGGCATGTTCCTGACGAGCCCGAGGAAATGCACGCGCTTGCCGAGCCCGAGCGCGCGCGCCTCGTCCGGATACGGGCTGCCGGGCAGGTAGCCCGCGACCGCGAGATGCACGTTCTCCGGCAGCGTCGTCAGCGCCTTCAGCACGGTGCCGAGATTCTTGCGCGGCGTGCGCAGGTCGCCGACGAACAGCAGCAGGAACGCGTCGGCCGGCAGCGCGAACGCCGCGCGGTCGGGCTGCGCATCCGCGAACGCGCCGGCGTCGACGCCGTTGTAGATCACGCTGATCTTGCCGCCGTCGATGCCGAGCCCGCGGATCTCGTCGGCGACCTTCTGCGACACTGCGGTGATCGCGCGCGAGCGCCGGTACGCCCAGCGTTCGAGCGCGGTGTTCACGCGCGTGTAGACGTACTGGTACGCGGACCACAGGCCCTTGGTCAGCCCGAACGGGTAATACGGGCTCTTGAACCAGCCGCCGTGCACGAAGTGCGCGGTGTTCACGTCGGCCCTGATCCACGAGATGAAGCCGTTCACGTGCAGCACGTCGTATTCGCCGCGATGCGCGCGCAGCCACCACGCGCTCTTCAGCGCGAACACCTGCTGCCTGACGAGGTTCGACGGCCAGAAGCGCCCGACCTTCACGGGCACCCAGCGCACCCGGTGGTTCGCGAGCAGCTCGGGCGCGACGTGCGACGCGACGAGCGTCACCTCGTAGTCCTCGGCCAGCGCCGCGCGGGCGATCTCGTAGTTGACGCGGCCCTGCCCGTCGTTATGACGCACGACATGCGTGACGATCACGATTCTCAATGGTCGGCTCCGGTTATAGCCGCGGCGGATGACTGGCGCCGGGCCTTCTGCCAGTGCGCCGCGGAAAGAATCGAAAAAATGGCGGTGAACAGCAGCAGCCCGCCGGTGCCGATCAGCGAGTTCGTGAACACGAGCATCGCGAACACCGACAGGCACAGGCTCAGGCAGGCGCCGACGAACTTGTCCTTGCGCAGCCTGAACGCCGCGCGCAGCGTGCGGCCGAGCAGCAGCACGAGCCCCGCGAGATACAGCAGCGTGCCGGGCCAGCCGAGCACGAACGGCACGTTCATCACGCCGCTGTCGAAGCTGCCGTACTTGCCGAGCTCGCCGCTGTCGCTCGACAGCTTGGTCGATGCGCCGGTCGCGCCCATGCCTTCGCCGGCGACGTCGGTAAACGCCGTCTGCGCGAAGGTCGCGTAGAACTTGTTGCGGTCGTCGTAGCTGCGGTCGTCCTTCAGGTTCGTGATCGACTGCAGGCGCGCGCCGAGCCGGTCGGCGACCGGCCCGACGGTCAGCAGCGGCACGCACATCCCGGCCAGCACGAGCCCGCTGACGATGATCCGCACCCGCACGCGGTTGCTCGACTGCACGAGCTGGATCGCGAGCGCGATCACCCAGCCGCCCCACGTCGAGCGCACGAGGCACAGCGCGAACGAGATGAAGCCCATCGCCCCCGCCACCCAGCGGATCTTCTGCGGCGCGGCGAGCACGAACACCAGCGCGCCCATCATTGCGAACGCGAACGGCCCCGACGAGTTCATCGTGCTGAACACGCGCACGCCGTACGGCACGGGCTCGCCCTGCGAGCCCATCTGCGAGCCGACCATCCACAGCACGTCCCACTGCGGCATCAGGAAGTACTGCACGACGCCGTATGCGCCCATCACGAGCATGCCCCACATGAAGGTGGACAGCAGCACGTCGCGATACTCGGGATAGTCGCGCGAGTTGACCATGATGTGAAAGCCGATCAGCAGCGGGTACACCCAGTTCGCGAGGTCGTAGGTCGCGGCCATCACGCCGCTCGACACGATGCCGACGAGGTACGCGTACGCGAGCCCGAACAGGATCAGCAGCACCGGTATCCCGCGCCGCTGCGCGAGCACGCGGTAATGGCGCACGAGGCCGAGGCCGGCGATCATCGTCACCGCGAGCGGCGCGACCTGGATCAGGCTCGTCGGCGTGAACGCGCCCTTCGACCAGTCGGCGAGACGCCGCACCTCGGGGCTCAGGAACCACACCCACCACATGAAGCCGACGTAGCGCGCCGGACTCTTGAAATACAGCCACAGGCCCACCGCGATCGACAGCACCGGGAACGCGAGCGTCAGCACCGAGCCCTGGTGCGCGGCGATCAGCGCGGCCGTGAAAGTCCACAGCCCGGCCTGCCCGGCCCAGTGCTTCGGCTCGGCAAACCGGCGGCGCGCGCGGGACGGTTCAGCGGCGGCGATCGACGTACTCATCGCACCCGTGCTCATCGCGACGACGACGCACGGGAATCCGCGAACGGCAGCGCCATGCGGGCCGCCGCCGGCGTGCGGCGCTGGCGCAGCAGGTCGCGCGTGATTCGCACGTGCTGCGCGGCGTACGCCTGCGTCGTCAGGTCACGCTCGCGCAGCCGCGCCGCCGCGGCCTGCGCGGTCGCGAGCGCGCGGCGCGGGTCCGCCGCGAAGCCGTCGGCCGCCTGGCGCATCGCCTGCGCGTCGAACGGCGGCACGTAGGCGGCCGTGTCGTGCGGGAAGTAGTCGGCGAGCCCGCCGACGTCGGACACGATCATCGGCTTGCCGACCGCGGCCGCCTCGAGCATCACCGTGATGCCCGACGCATGGAAGTTCGGCCGCAGCGGCACGACGATCACGTCGGCCCACGCATACAGCTCGTGCTGCTTCGCGAGCCCGGACGCCGAGCCGATCGTCACGTTCGGCGCGCGCCATTCGCGCGGCACGCGCCGGCGCGTCGCGAGCCGCACGTCGTAGCGGTCGTCGCCGCCGAACGCGGCGAGGAAGGTGCGCCAGTCGCGATCGCGGTCGTTGCCGATCGCCGCGATGCGCAGCGGCCGGTTCGGCGTCCACTGCCGCGGCTCGCCGATCGGGAAGTCCTGCGTGTTGAGCCCGTAATGGACGAACAGCGCGTCGCGATGCAGATAGCGGCGGCACAGCTGGGCATTGTCGCGCGCGAGCGTCGTCAGCACGTCGGCGCGCGCGAGCAGCTTGCGATACAGCCAGCGGCGCAGGCGGCCGTAGCCGCTCCACTTGTCGTACAGCCACACGCTCTGCGCGAGCAGCAGCGGACGCTTGCCCCGCTCGCCCGCCAGCTTCAGGATCAGCGACGCGGCGAGGTGCTCCTGCTCGGTGTGCGTCCAGATCACGTCGGTGCCGATCAGCGCGGCGCGGTTGCGCCACGCATGCACGACGTCGAAGCCGAGCGCCGCCTTCAGCGCGCGGCGCGCGACGCTGACGACGCGGTTCTCGCGCGCGTCCTGCGAATAGGTCAGCGTGAATTCGTCCGATTCCGCGTGGTGATAGCCGTACAGGCAGCCGATGTCGTCGCCTTTGCGGTACGTGCGCGGATCGGCGCCGTAAAACAGATGGACGTGCACTTTCGTGGGAGTCATGTCAGCCTCCGCCGGGCCGCCCCAATCGCAAATGGATTGGCTTTCGGGGGATGGGGGGGCTGCGCCCCCCAAGCGAATGTAGTGAGCGTGGGGGTCGTGCCATTTCAAGTCCTCCAGATTTGGCCGCGCGAAACGCGCGCGAGCCGTTCAAGACGTCACCGGCGGCATCGCCGCGCGGTGGGAGGCCTGGGTCGCGCGGCGGGCGTCGCGCGCGCCGCGCCGCACCGCGCGCCAGTGGTCGCGCACGCGGTCGCGCTGCGCGGTATGCAGCGACAGCAGCAGGTGCGCGAGCCCCGGATAGACGCGGGTGCCGACCAGCATCCACCACCACCACGCGATCTCGCGCCGGATCGGCGGCAGATGCTCGCGCAGCGTCAGATGCAGGTTGTACGCGCCGTTGCTGATCGCGTTCAGCGACGCGGCGTCGCGCCGGTCGTCGTCGAAGCGCTCGGCCGGAAAGTGATCGACCGCGATCGCCGGGTCGTAGACGAGCGTCCAGCCGGCGCGCTGCACGCGCATGCTGAACGCCATGTCGTTGTGCACCTGCGCGCCCGCGCCGCGCAGCCGCGTATCGAAGCGCAGCCGCTCGATCGCCGCGCGCCGGAAGCTCATGTTCGCGCCCTTGAGCGTGTCGACTTCGCGCACGCCGCCGACGCCGAGATGATGATTGCCGATGATCTTGCCGGACAGCGTGAGCTGGCCGACGCGCTCGCGCGATTCGTCGAGCAGGCGGCCTTTCTCGTGCACCCAGTCGCGCCCGCCGACCGCGCCGACGCGCGGATCGGCGAGGAACGCGGCTTCGATGCGCGCGAGCCAGTCGGGATGCGGCGCGGCGTCGTCGTCGGTGATCGCGACGATGTCGCCGTGCACCGAGTCGAGGCCCTTGTTCAGCGCGGCGACCTGCCCCGGCACGTCGACCGGCACGACGCGCAGCGGCAGCGTGCCGCCGACCGACGGATCGGCGAGGCGCTCGTGCGTCGCGTCGTCTTCCGGGCGCGCGACGACGATCACCTCGTCGGGCATCCGCGCCTGGCGCTGCAGCGCATGCAGGCAGCGCGCGAGATCGGCCGGACGCCGGTAGGTCGGAACGAGCACGGAAATTTTCATCGTCGAGCCTCCAGCCGGTCAGGCGCTCAGGTATTCGTGCACGGCCGCATAGCCGCGGCCGTAGCCGCGCGCCTTCGGCGGCACGCCGTTGAAGATGCCGCCCTGCAGGTCGACGCCCGCGGTGCGCAGCCGCTTGATCGCATCGCCGATCTCGCCTTCGGTATGCATGCCCGAGCGCAGCACGAGGAACGTCGAGCCCGCCATGCGGCCGAAGATCGTCGCGTCGGTCACGGCCAGCACCGGCGGCGAATCGACCAGCACCACGTCGTAGCGCTTGCCGAGGCCTTCGAGGTACTGCGGCAGGCGCGCCGACATCAGCAGCTCCGACGGGTTCGGCGGACGCGTGCCGGCCCCGATGAACGACAGGCCCTGCACCGGCGTCTCGCGGATCGCGTCCTCGAGCGGCGACTGGTCGCTCAGCAGCTCGGACAGGCCGGGTTGCGGCGTGAGGCCGAAGTAGCGGTCGAGCAGGCCGCGGCGCATGTCGGCGTCGACCAGCAGCACGCGCTTGCCGGAGTGCGCGAGCAGCACCGCGAGGTTGACCGCGAGGAAGCTCTTGCCGATGCCCGGCGTCGGGCCGGTCAGCACGATCACGCGGTTCTTCGCGTCCATCAGCGCGAACTGCATCGCGGTGCGCAGGCTGCGCAGGCTCTCGACGCTCGGGTCCTTCGGCCGCAGGCTCGCGAGGATCGCCCGCGCGCGGCTGCCGCTCTTCTCGGCCTGCGCGTCGAGCCGCGCCTGCTCGGCGCTTTCCGGCACGAGCCCGTACAGCGGCAGGTTGAACATGCGCTCGACGCGGTCCGGATCCTCGATGCCCTGGAACAGGTTGCGGCGCAGGAACACGATGCCCGTGCCGAGGATCAGCCCGAGGAACACCGCGGCCGACAGGATCAGCACCTTCTTCGGCTTGACCGGCGCGCCCGGGCGCAGCGCCGAGTCGATCAGGTGGATGTTGCCGCCCGTGCCGGCCTTCTGCACCGACAGCTCCTGCACGCGGTTCAGCAGCAGCACGTAGATGTCCTCGGCGACCTTCGCGTCGCGCTGGAGCTGGACCGCCTTCACCTCGGTCGCCGGCAGGCTGCGGAAGCGGTTCGCGAACTTGTCCTTCTCGGCCTGAAGCTGGCCGAGCTGCTGCTTCGCGGCGATCACGAGCGGATGCGAATCGGTGAAGCGCTGCGCGAGCGACGCGAGCTGCAGGCGCTGCGCGGCGATCTGCTGCTCGTACTGCACGCTGCCCTCGAGGTAGACCTTCGCCTCGTCGCCCGCGTTGATCGAGCCCGACGTGCGCTGGTACTGGGTCAGCGCGGCCTCGGCGCGCTCGAGATCGGACTTCAGGCGCGGCTCCTCTTTCTTCAGGAAGTCGAGCATCTTGGTCGCTTCGGTCTGCTTCGCGATCACGTGCTGGTTCAGGTACGACTGCGCGAGCGCGTTGGCGATCGCCGCGGTCTGCTCCGGGTCCTTGCCTTCGAGCGAGATCTGCACGACGCCGGTCTGCTTGCCCTGCTCGGTCACCTGGATGCCGGCCTGGAACCCGGCGATCGCGTCGAGGTCGTTGTACCGCACCACCGTGAACTGCGTGCCCGGGCGCGCGGCCAGCTTCGACACCATCAGCGTCACGCCGCCGCCCTGCTCGGCCTCGCCGACGCGGCCCGACAGGATCCGGCCGCCGTTCGCGTCCGCGAGCGTGTAGGTGCCGTTCGGCCCCGCGGTCAGCGTCAGCTTCTTGCCTTCGAGCGCCGGCACGACGTTGACCGTGTCGATGTCGGCGACCTCGCCGCCCCACGCGTACGACTTCAGGCCGAGCCACGCGTTGGCCGGCTCGCCCGGCGTCGCGAAGCGCGCGGCGAGGCTGCCGAGCACGGGGATCGTCTTCGGCATCACCGAGAAGTTCAGCTTGAACTGCTCGACGACCGGCGCGACGACGCCGCGGCTCTTGATGATCTCGATTTCCGCGTCGGTCGGCGCCTGCTGCGGGCCGCTGTTGATGACGGCGCCCGTCTGCGTCTGCGTGAGCGCCTGCGACGTGTTGTCGTTGCCCTCGACCCGCACGTGCACGTCGGCCTGGTACACCGGCTTCGCGATGAAGCAGTAGAGGCCGGCGAGCGCGACGACGGTCACCGCGATGCCGAGCAGCGTCCAGAAATCGTCGAAGATCACCTGGATCAGCTGACCGAGCACGACGTCTTCTTCCTCGGTCTTCGCGGCCAGGCCCGCGTAGGATTGTTTCGCTTGCGTGTTCACCATACGTTCCCGCTTGAGTTGGGCAGGGACGGCCGGGCCGTCCCGCGATTCGTCAACGCGTGATCTGCCTCATGTAGAAGATCGTCTGGATCGTCGGCAGCACCTGCTGCAGCACGCGGTTGAACTGCACCGAACCCGCCGTGTCGACGTACACGACATCGAGCGGCTGGAGCTGGAAGCGGCTCGACAGCATCAGCGCGTCAGGCTGCGTCATGTCGAGCCGGAACACTTCCGGTTTGGTCGGGTTGTCGCGCGTGCCGCGCATCACGTAGATCTTGCGCGGGTTCGCGTCGGTATCGAGGATGCCGCCGCCCGACGTCAGCGCGTCGGCGATCGTCAGCTTGCCCTTCATCATCGGCACCGCGACCGGCGTCTTCACTTCGCCCATGATGTACACGCGGCTGTCGCTGCGGTCCGGCACGTTGACGATGTCGCCCGGCTGCAGCATCACGTTCTGCGACACCTCGCCGCGATCGAGCACGCCGTTCGCGTCGAGCGTGTAGAACTTGCCGTCGCGCGTCAGGCGCACGCGCTGCAGGTCGGCCTCGGCAGTCGAGCCGCCCGAGCGCGAGATCGCGTCGACGAGCGTGAGCGGCACGTCGCTCACCGCGAGCGGGCCCGGCTGCTTCACCTCGCCGGTGACCTGCACCTTCTGGCTGCGGAACGACAGCACGCGCACGTCGATCTGCGGATTCTTCACGTAGCGCGCGAGGCTCGTGGCCAGCTCGTCGCGCACCTGCACGATCGTCTTGCCCGCCGCGCGGATGCGGCCGACGAACGGGAAGAAGATCGTGCCGTCCGCGCCGACCGTCTGGCCGTACGGATCGGCCTGGCCCGGCAGCGCCGTCGTATACGGCTGCTGCAGCGCGCCGGCCACCGTCTGCGTCGTGTTGCCGCCGCTCGAGAACGACTGGCCCTGCGGCGTCGTCAGCTCGGGGTGGTCCCACACCGTCACGCCGAGGATGTCCTGCGGCCCGATGCGGTACACGTATTGCGACGGGTCCGCGAAGCGCGACGGCGGCAGCGGGTGCGACGCGCGCTGCTGCTGGAGCTGGTCCATGATCAGCTTCGCGTCGATGTAGTGGACCGTGTAGGTCTCGGACGGTTGCGCGCGCTCCTCTTCCTTCAGGCGCGACGCATCGAGGTAGTTGCCCGGCGCGGTTGCGCAGGCCGACAGGAGCGTCGTCAGCGCAACGGCGAGCGCCACGGGGCGCAGCGTACGATTCAGCATAGTTTTTGCAGCCATCCTTGCACCAGACGTTCGATCAATGTGTAGCTTCGGCGATAGCCGGCTTCAGGGCCGCCGTGCGGATCGGCGATCTCGGCGTCTTCCCACTTGCCGAGCAGGTGCACCTTGCCGCGCGAGAACGGGTCGAACGACTCGACCGCCGCGATCTGCGCACGCTCGCTGACGAGAATCAGGTCGGCTTCGCGCACGATGTTGCGCGACAGGCGTCGCGAGCGATGCGTCGTCGCGTCGACGCCGCGCTCGGCGAGCAGCCTGCGCATCACCGGATCGATGCCTTCGCCGACGTTCGCATCGACGCCCGCCGAGTGAAACGCCGCGCGCGGCCCGCCGCGCGACGCGGCATGCGACTTGAACAGCAGCTCCGCCGCCGGGCTGCGGCAGACGTTGGCGTGGCAGACGATCAGGATGTTTCGGAACATGGCGTATGACCGGCCTCACGCGTTCGCGCGGGCGGCTCCGGAAAGGCGTGCGGCGAGCGCCTGGCGCGAGCCCGGCCGTCCGATCGGGTGATATTCGATGCCCTGCTCGCTCATCGCGTCGGGCTCGTACAGGTTGCGGCCGTCGAAGATCACGGGCGACTTCCACAGCCGGCCGAGCGCGGTGAAGTCCGGGCTCTTGAACGCCTTCCATTCGGTGACGATCACGAGCGCATCGGCGTCGCGCGCGACCTGCGATTCGTCGTCGACGTACGCGAGGCGTTCGAGCCAGCTCGGGTGGCTCGCGAGATCGAGCGCGATCACGCGCTGCGCTTCGCGCTGCGCGACCGGGTCGTAGGCGGTCACACGCGCGCCGCGCGACAGCAGCTCGGCGATCAGCGCGCGGCTCGGCGCTTCGCGCATGTCGTCGGTGTTCGGCTTGAACGCGAGGCCCCAGATGCCGAACGTGCGGCCCGTCAGGTCCTCGCCGAAGCGCGCGACGATCTTCTCGGCGAGCACGCGCTTCTGCCCGGCGTTCACCGACGACACCGCCTTCAGGATCTGCAGCGGCTGGCCGTGGTCGTCCGCGGTGCGGATCAGCGCCTCGACGTCCTTCGGGAAGCACGAGCCGCCGTAGCCGCAGCCCGCGTACAGGAAGTGGTAGCCGATGCGCGGATCGGAGCCGATCCCGCGCCGCACCGCCTCGATGTCCGCGCCGAAGCGGTCCGCGAGGTTCGCGAGCTCGTTCATGAACGAGATGCGGGTCGCGAGCATCGCGTTCGCCGCGTACTTCGTGAACTCGGCCGAACGCACGTCCATGTACAGCGTGCGCTCGTGGTTGCGGTTGAACGGCGCGTAGAGCTTCTTCATCAGCTCGCGCGCGCGCTCGCCCGGCACGTCGTCGTCGCAGCCGATCACGATGCGGTCCGGCCGCGTGAAATCGTCGACGGCCGCGCCTTCCTTCAGGAATTCCGGATTCGACACGACCGAGAACATCTGGTCGCCGCCGCGCTTCGCGAGCTCGTCGGCGACCGCCGCGCGCACGCGCTCGGCGGTGCCGACCGGCACTGTCGACTTGTCGACGATCACCTTGAAGCCCGTCATGTAGCGGCCGATGTTGCGCGCGGCGGCGAGCACGTACTGCAGGTCGGCGGAGCCGTCCTCGTCGGGCGGCGTGCCGACCGCGATGAACTGCACGTCGCCGTGCGCGACCGCGGCCTCGACGTCGGTCGAGAAGCGCAGGCGGCCCGCCGAGCGGTTGCGCGCGATGATCTCCTTGAGGCCCGGCTCGTGGATCGGCACGCCGCCGTCGTTGAGGATGTCGATCTTGCGCTGATCGACGTCGAGACAGAACACGTCGTGCCCGATGTCGGCGAGACAGGCGCCGGTGACGAGACCTACGTAACCGCTGCCGATGATAGTCAGATTCATGATGTGTCGACCTCTTGACCAGTGATTCGAAGTTCGGGGCGGGCAACCTGCCCGCTCAATAGGCGTTGCTGCCGGTGAAGCCTTTCCAGAGCGTCAGCGCGACGATCTTGATGTCGAGCCAGAACGACCAGTTCTGCATGTAGTAGAGATCGAGCTTCACGCGCCCCATCATCTTCTCGATCTGGTCGGTCTCGCCGCGAAAGCCGTTGATCTGCGCCCAGCCCGTGATGCCCGGCTTGATCCGGTAGCGGAACATATAGCCCTTGACCAGATCCTTGTAGATGTCGTCATGCGCGAGCGCGTGCGGGCGCGGGCCGACGACGGACATCTCGCCCTTCAGCACGTTGATGAACTGCGGCAGCTCGTCGAGGCTCGTGCGGCGCAGGAAGCGGCCGACCGGCGTCACGCGCGTGTCGTTCCTGGTCGCCTGCGTGACCTTGCCCGCCGTCTCCTGGTGCACCTTCATCGAGCGGAACTTGTAGATCTCGAACTCGTTGCCGTCGATGCCCTTGCGCTTCTGCCGGAAGAACACCGGCCCCGGCGAGGTCGCCTTGATCAGCAGCGCGATCAGCAGCATCACGGGCGCGAGCACCACGAGCGCGTTCAGCGCGAACAGCCGGTCGAACACGAACTTCGGCAGGATCCGCACGTCGGTGATCGGCGACGCCGCGAGGTTGATCGCCGGCACGCCGAGCAGCTCGACGACTTCCTGGTTGAAGAACGACACGGCGCGCACGTCCGGGATGAAGCGGATGTTCACGAAGTCGTGGCGGAACACCGTCACGATCCGGTTGATCTGCGGCTCTTCCGACAGCGGCAGCGCGAGCCACAGCTCGCGAATCACGCGGTTGCGCACGAGGCGCACGAGCGTGTCGAAGCGGCGCTCGATCGCCACGTCGTCGAGCATCGCTTCACCGGGCGCCGCGCTTTCGTCGTACACGCACACCGGATTGAAGCCGGCCTCCGGCCGCGCGCGCATCTGCGCGATCAGCCGCCGCGTCGCCGGCGCGCCGCCGACCAGCGCGACCGCGCGATGGTTGTAGCCGCCGCGCCGCAGTTGCCGCAGCACCGCATGCACGCCGGCCTTCGACGCCGCGAGCAGCCCCATCGTCGCGAGCGCCCAGTAGCCGAGCCAGAGCCGCGAGAGCTGGCCCGACTGGTGAAAGCTGAAGCTCATCAGGATGCCCGCGAGCTCGACCACGAGCCACGCGAACGCGACGCGCCCCATCAGCCCGATCAGCCGCTTGCCGCGCCACGACTGGTAGATCCCGAACGCCGGGAAAAACACGACGACGAGCACGCAGTCGAACAGCACCATCGTGCGTTGCAGATCGTCGAGCCATACGCTGCGCCCGTCGTGCAGCGCGGCGGCGATCACGGCTCCCGCCACGACCATCGCGATATCGATGATTCTCGCCAGCACGCTCAACATGTTCGCTTCCTCTCTGGACAGGCGTTTGCCGAACCGCTCCTTGCGCAGCACGTGCCGCGCATTCGCATCAAACATTGCATGGCGTTATTGAACAGGTAAGAAAATTCCTCCGGCAAGCGCACAAGTATTTCGAAAATTAATCGGTAATTACTGCCCGACTGAGGGCGATTTATATCGGCATCTTTTCCCGGGTCGAAAAAAGATAAAGATGTTCACGAATCGGCCGAATCGCCGCGTCAGCCATGATGGACGGGCATCAGACCCGAATTTTCCGAATTATTTTTTTATTTTTTATTTGCGCCTTCCGGCATCTGGAAAATTTTTCTCTTACGGGCGATCGACGAATATCGAACGAGCCACCACGGTTTTATTGTCGATTTACTTCATGCTACAACGGCAGGCATTGACATCAAACGAGGAGTGCGATCATGAATGCTCCGGCCGTGACAGCCGATACGCGCCAGTCTTCTTCCGCCGCCGCGCCTGCCGGCGCGCGCGTCGCGGTGCAGCCGGTGATCCTTGCCGGCGGCTCCGGCACGCGCCTGTGGCCAATGTCGCGCGAGCACTATCCGAAGCAGCTGATCGGCCTGCTCGGCGACCATTCGCTGCTGCAGGCGACCGCGTGCCGCCTCGACGGCCTGTCGAGCGGCCATCCGCTCAGCGACGACGTGCTGATCGTCTGCGGCGAGGACCATCGCTTCACGACCGCCGAGCAGTTGCGCCTGACGGGCAAGCGCGCGTCGATCGTGCTCGAGCCGCTCGGCCGCGACACCGCGCCCGCGCTGACGCTCGCCGCGCTGCGCATCGTCGCCGACAGCGGCGATGCGGTGATGACGGTGATGCCGGCCGACCATGCGGTCGCCGACCTGCCGCGCTTTCACGCGGCCGTCGCCGCCGGCGTGCGCTGCGCGGCGCAAGGCAGGATCGCGACGATGGGCATCGTGCCGGACCATGCCGAAACCGGCTACGGCTACATCCGCGTCGGCGCCCCGCTCGGCGGCGACTCATCCGGCGATCTCGACGTGCGGCGCCTCGACCGCTTCGTCGAGAAGCCGCATCTCGAGCTCGCGCAGCAGTACGTCGCATCCGGCGAATACTGGTGGAACAGCGGGATCTTCATCGTGCGCGCGTCGGTGTGGCTGAAAGCGATCCGCCACTTCGAGCCGGCGATCCACGCGGCCTGTGAACAGGCGGTCGCGCAAGGCAAGGCCGACGGCGACTTCTTCCGCGTCGATCGCGACGCATTCGCCGCGTCGCCGTCGAACTCGATCGACTATGCGGTGATGGAGCCGCTCGCGGCCGAGCAGCCGGTGTGCGAGAGCGTCGTCGTGCCGCTCGACGCGGGCTGGTCGGACGTCGGCTCGTGGGACGCGATCTGGCAGATCCTGCCGAAGGACGACGCCGACAACGTCGGCCGCGGCCACGTGCTGTTCGAGGATGCCGCCTCCACGTTCGCGCATTCGGAAGGCCGGCTCGTCGCCTGCGTCGGCACGCACAACCTCGTCGTCGTCGAGACGCCCGATGCGGTGCTCGTCGCCGACAAATCGCGCGTGCAGGACGTGAAGAAGATCGTCGGCCGCATCAAGGCGGAGCGCGGCGCGGAAGCGACCGACCACCGCAAGGTGCATCGCCCGTGGGGCCATTACGATTCGGTCGACACGGGCGAGCGGTTCCAGGTGAAGCGCATCGTCGTGAAGCCCGGCGCGCGGCTGTCGCTGCAGATGCATCACCACCGCGCCGAGCACTGGATCGTCGTGCGCGGCACCGCGCGCATCACGCGCGGCGACGAAACGTTCCTGCTGTCGGAAAACGAATCGACGTACATCCCGCTCGGCGTGTCGCATCGGCTGGAAAACCCGGGCAAGATGCCGCTCGAGCTGATCGAGGTGCAATCGGGCTCGTACCTCGGCGAGGACGACATCGTGCGCTTCGACGATACCTACGGACGGCAGTGACGGGTGCCGGATGAACAAGGGCGCCGTCGACGACGGCGCCCCTTGTTGCAAGCATCGCGCGCGGGGATCGACCTCAACCGACCCGATAGGCGAGCCGGTCGCTCTGCACCGGATCGTTGCGGCCGTCGGCCAGCGACGCCGAGTGGCGCTCGGCGACGAAGCGCTTGATTTCCGATTCCGCCTGCGCGAGCGCGGACAGCCCGGCGAGCACGGGCACGCTCTGCGGCGCGCGCGCCGGCTCGCCGCCCGCGCCGTGCCGGTCGATCCACTGCCGCGCCCATTCGAGCGCGTACTGCTCCGCTTCCTCGGCGTCGGTGAAACGCGGGCCGATCAGGCCGGAACGCTCGACGCGACGCTCGTCGTGCACGATCTCCGCCCATGCGCGATACATCAGGTTCTGCACCGGCTGCGCGATGCCGTAGACCGTATAGCCGCGATACGTATCCACCTGCGGCTCGGTCGTGAAGCTCGCGGTGGACGCGCGCGAATGATGGCGCTCGCTCAGGCCCGCGGCCGGCTCGGCGGCGGCAGGCGCGCCGGGCACGATGAACGCCGGCTGCGCCGGCACGTCCGTTTCGCTGCGCGACGTCGCATCGTCGCGACGCCAAACGTTTGCCTGCATGCCCTGCAATTGCGGCAATTGCCACGATTCCGGGTTCTGCCAGAACACGCCGCGCAGTCGGTCGTTCTCCGGCGCGGGTTCGGCGCGGCGCGCGGGCGCGACCGGCACCGGCGGCGGCGGGACGTACGCGAACGTGCGGCCGCTGAACTGGGTCAGCACGTCGATCATCTGCAGCAGCGTCCCGTTCGCGAGCCACTCCTCGTAGCGGCGGCGACACGTGGGCCCGGACGGATAGCGGCCGGGCAGCTTGGACCACGCCTCGCCGGTCGTCAGGATCCAGAGCACCGCATTGGCGACAACGCGCGGTTCCGCGCGCGGGCGGCCGCGACGATTCAGCCGAATCGGTTCATCGGCGATCAGCGTCGAAAGACGAACCCACTCTTCATCGTTTAGCTCATCGAAGAACATAGTAGATCTCTCCACGCAGCCAGGCCGGGCTGCGATTGGCGGCGCCGTCGCGATCGCTCGCGGGGCGGCCAGGTTGCACGTTATGGTTGTTCGGGTTGTGCATGCCATCGCAACACGCACTAAGGCGGTGCCGCGAATCGCGGCAATGACGCACGGCTCCCGGTCTCACTCCATTGCGGAAAAATTTGTGGACGAAGCATACCATCCCTAGGGTTTATCTCAATATGACAATGACTTTATGTTACGCAATGAAACAACATGGGATCGATCAAGATCAAATTTATAGATGAATTTCTTTACGCGAACTTTATTCGACCGCCTGCGAAGCCCCGTCTGGCGGGGCTGTTCCGGATGCCTGCCGCGCCCGCCCGGCGGCGCCGCCGATACGGTTCAGACCCCTTCAAGTAATATTCACCGGATCAATGGCTCAGAATCGGTAATTCACGGAAAATTCGTAACGAGATATTTTCCGATCGGTAATTCATTCGATTGCACTTGATTGGACTTTTCCTTGTGCAAAATCTTTATATTGTTTCTCGCCGGACAGTGACAGGGATCTGACGCCGCATGCGTCATTGCAGGAATGCGAATGCAGCGAAGCGCCGCTGCAGGTTTCGATGCAGTGGCGCGCAGGCGCTTGCAGATCGTCGCGCGCAGTCGCGCTTAGTCGCGCCTTGTCGCGCCTTGTCGCGCAGCTAGCGCAGATCTCCGACGAGCGATGCCGCGACGTCTTCTTCGATACGCCGTGCCGGCACGGCGTAGGCCGGATGATCGCAGCCGATCGACAGCGCGGCGCCCTGCTTCAGCGCCGCGCGCATCGGCGCGTCGAACTCGAAGCGGACGAAGTGCACCGCGGAGGTCTTCTCGTCCGTCTCGCGATCGAGGTCCTCGTCCGCGATCGCGTAGACCGGTGCGTGGCCGTCGACCTGCAGGAACACGCGATCCTCGACGCCGATCAGCCGCTTGAGCGCCGCGCGGCGCTCGGCCTCGTGCGCGTATTCGATCTGCATCGTCGCCTTCAGGTTGCCGCCGTCGGGCACCAGCGGCCGATACGCGTCCAGCTCGCCCTCGATGCCCGCCTCGTCGAAGATCTTTTCGATGTGCAGCATCTCCTGGACCTGATAGCGGATCGTCGTCTCGTCCTCGAACAGGAAGCGCAGGTGATTGCCGAGCTGCACCGCGCGCCGTCGCTTGTGCTCGATGAGCCGCGCATGTTCGGCCTTGCGGATCTTCGCGTACGCTTCGAGCGTCAGCAGGGAATCGCGGGTGAGCGCCATGAGCTGTCCTTCGTTGATCTGGAGTTGATCTGGATCAAATGCCGTACGCGCGACGCAGCAGCGTGAGCGGATGCGCGAGCGGCGCTTGCGCGAGCCCCGCCTCGTCGATGCCCTGCACGATGTGATGGCCTGCGAGCGCGCAGTCGGACGACACGAAATCCGGCTGCGGCTGCGCCATCGACTTGAACACCGGCCCGCCGATCCGCATCGCGTCCGCGTGGAATTCCTTCTTCACGCCGAACGTGCCCGCATGGCCCGAGCAGCGCTCGACGACGTTCACGCGCGTCTCGGGCACGAGCGACAGCACGTCGGCGGTCTTGCGGCCGATGTTCTGCACGCGCGCATGACACGGCACGTGGTACGAAACGGTGCCGAGGCCGGTCTTGAAATCGGTCTTCAGCAGGCCGTCGCGATGCCGCGCGATCACGTATTCGAACGGATCCCAGAACGCGTCGGCGACCGCGCGCACCGCGGCGTCGCCGGGGAACATCAGCGGCAGCTCGCTCTTGTACATCAGCACGCAGCTCGGAATCGCGCCGATCAGCGCATAGCCGTCGCGCGCGTAGCGCTCGAGCACGGGGATGTTCTGGTCCTTCTTCGCGGCGACGCCCGCGAGGTTGCCCTGTTCGAGCAGCGGCATCCCGCAGCACGCCTCGCTCGTCACGAGCTCGTACGGAATGTCGTTGTGCGCGAGGATCGCGAGCAGGTCGTGGCCGATGCCGGGCTCGTTGAAGTTCACGTAGCAGGTCGCATAGATCGCGACCTTGCCGGGCGTGCGCTCGCCGTCGCGCACCGGATGGCCGTCCGAGCGCCTTGCCGCGCGCCGGAACTTGCGCGGCGCGAATTCCGGCAGCCAGGCCTTGCGGTCGACGCCGAGCGCCGCTTCCAGCGCGTGCCGCGCGGGCGGCGTGCGGTTCACCGCGTTGACGGCCTGCGTGACGATCGGGATGCCCGCGAAATGGCCGAGCGCGTCGGTGTTCGACAGCACCTTGTCGCGCAGCTTCACGTCGCCGCGCCGGTAGCGCGCCGCCTTGCCGCGCAGCATCAGGTGCGGGAAATCGACGTTCCACGCATGCGGCGGCACGTACGGGCATTTCGTCATGTAGCAGAGGTCGCACAGGTAGCACTGGTCGACGACCTTGCCGAATGCGTCCTTCGGCACTTCGTGGATGTCGCCCGTCTCCGTCTCGTCGACGAGATCGAACAGCGTCGGAAACGCGCCGCACAGCGACACGCAGCGGCGGCAGCCCGCGCAGATGTCGAACACGCGGGTCATCTCGGCATCGATGGCCGCCTGGTCGTAGAACGTGTCGGACTGCCAGTCGAGCGGATGCCGGGTCGGGGCTTCGAGACTGCCTTCCTTGTGTGGCATGGGGCGCTCCAGCGGGACGAAGAGGCGCGCGCTCGCGCGCCGCCCGCGTCACGCGAGCGTCACGTGAGCTGCGAGCGGCGGCGCACGGCAAACGGCGGGCGGACGCCGGTCGCGCGGGTCAGTCGACGAGCGCGTCGAGCGCCTTCGTATAGCGGTTGGCGTGGCTGCGCTCGGCCTTCGCGAGCGTCTCGAACCAGTTCGCGATTTCGTCGAAGCCTTCTTCGCGGGCGGTCTTCGCCATGCCCGGATACATGTCGGTGTACTCGTGCGTCTCGCCGGCGATCGCGGATTGCAGGTTCAGCCGCGAGGAACCGAACGGCAGGCCGGTCGCCGGATCGCCGACCGCTTCGAGATATTCGAGGTGGCCGTGCGCGTGGCCCGTCTCGCCTTCGGCGGTCGAGCGGAACAGCGCGGCGATGTCGTTCTGCCCTTCGACGTCCGCCTTCGACGCGAAATACAGATAGCGGCGGTTCGCCTGCGATTCGCCCGCAAACGCATACTTCAGGTTCTCTTCGGTTTTGCTGCCCTTGAGTTGAGCCATCTGCGCCTCCGTGCATGCCGGCGCGGCCGAGCGCCGAGCCAGCCGTGGATATGTGGGGAACGATGCGGGCGGCACGCCGGCATCGTGCTCTTTAATCTAGGCGTTGACGCCGGCATCCCCCAATAGGCATTTTCAATCCGCGCGATAGCCGGGCGGCGGGCTCACGCGTCGGCCGCGCGCTCGAGCAGCAATTCGCGTTCGCGCGCGTTGCGGGTCAGCTCCGCCGCACGGCGGAATTCGGCCTTCGCCTCGTCGGTGCGCCCGAGCTTCGCGAGCAGGTCGCCGCGCACGCTCGGCAGCCAGTGATAGCGCGCGAGCGCCGGGTCGTCGCGCAGCGCGTCGACGAGCTCGAGCCCCGCGGCCGGCCCGAACGCCATGCCCACCGCCACCGCGCGATTCAGCTCGACGACGGGCGACGGTGCGACCTCGGCAAGCGCGTCGTACAGCGCGACGATCTGCGCCCAGTCGGTTTCCGACGCCTGTCGCGCACGGGCATGACAGGCCGCCAGCGCCGCCTGCAGCGCATACGGCCCGCGCACGCCGCCGAGCTTCGTCGCGCGTTCGAGCGCCGCGAGGCCGCGCCGGATCAGCAGCGGGTCCCAACGGCTGCGATCCTGCTCGAGCAGCAGCACCGGGCGACCCTGCGCGTCGGTGCGCGCGTGCGTGCGCGACGCCTGCAGCTCCATCAGCGCGACGAGGCCGAACACCTCGCTGTCGTCCGGCGCGAGCCCCGCGAGCACGCGGCCGAGCCGCAGCGCCTCGTCGCACAGCGCGGGACGCATCCAGTCGTCGCCGGCGGTCGCCGCGTAGCCTTCGTTGAAGATCAGGTAGATCACCTCGAGCACCGACGCGAGCCGCGCCGGCCGCGCGTCGGCCGCCGGCACCTCGAACGGCACGTGCGCCGCCGCGAGTGTGCGCTTCGCGCGCACGATCCGCTGCGCGATCGTCGGCTCCGGCGCGAGGAACGCGCGCGCGATCTCGTCCGTCGTCAGCCCGCCGAGCAGCCGCAGCGTCAACGCGACGCGCGCGTCGGTCGACAGCACTGGATGGCATGCGGTGAAGATCAGCCGCAGCAGGTCGTCGCCGATGTCGTCGTCCTGCGCATCGGCGAGCGCCTCCGCGATGTCGGGCACCACGTGCGCGCCGAGCGCGTCGAACTCGCGGCCGAGCTGGTCGCGCTTCGCCGCATGCAGCGATTCCTGGCGGACCCGGTCGAGCGCGCGGCGCTTCACGGCCGTCATCAGCCAGGCGGCCGGATTGTCCGGCACGCCGTCGACGGGCCAGTGCTCGAGCGCCGCGACGAGCGTGTCCTGCGCCAGCTCCTCCGCAACGCCCACGTCGCGCACCACGCGCGCGGCCCGCGCGATGATCTTCGGCGCCTCGATCCGCCAGACGGCCTCGATCGCCCGGTGCGTGGCCGCCTGCGTCACGACGCCGGCCCCGGCGCGGTAGCGTCCTGCGCGATATGCGTCAGCTCCCACACGTGGCCGTCCGGATCGGCGAACGAATGGCCGTACATGCCCGGATACTCCAGCGGCGGACGGGGCGTCGTGCCGCCCGCCGCGCGCGCCTTCGCGACGACCGCGTCGACCTCGGCGCGGCTCTCGCACGACAGGCACGGCAGCACCTGCACGTGGGTGGCCGGATCGACGATGGTCTTGTCGGTGAAGGTCTGGAAGAACGGCCTGACGAGCAGCATCGCGAAGATCGCGTCGCTGATCCGGATGCAGGCGCCCTTGTCGTTCGTATAGGCCGGCACCGGCTCGAAGCCGAGCGCCGCATAGAATGCCTGCGCGCGCGGCAGGTCGGCCACCGGCAGGTTGATGAAGATCTGCTTGTGCATCGCTTGCGCTCCTCGTGAATGTGCGTTCAGCGGCCGAAGCCGCGGGCGGCCTGAAGCTCGCGGAACCGCTCGACCGCGTCGCTCGGCGTGAGATCGTCCAGCTCGAACAGCTGGCGCACCTCGATCTCGCAGTCCATCTCCGCGCCGAACGGCGCGGGGAAGCGGCGCGTCCATTCGAGCGCCTCGTCGCGCGAGCGCACCTGGATCAGCGTGTAGCCGGCGATCAGTTCCTTCGTTTCCGCGAACGGGCCGTCGACCACCGTGCCCTTGCCGCCGGTGTAACGCACGCGCCAGCCGCGCGCGCTCGGCCGCAGGCCGTTCGCATCGAGCAGCACGCCGGCCTTCGCCAGTTCCTCGTGATAGACCGTCATCGCCTCGACCAGCCGGTTGTCCGGCAATGCGTCGGATTCGCTGACGGCGTTCGCCCGGATCATGATCATGAATCGCATCGTTCGCTCCTTGTTTCGATGGTCGGAAGCGCCGCGCGCCGGCGCCCTATCCGAACGACGCGCGAGTCGCCGGCGGATCGACGCACGGCACGACGAATCAGGGTAAACACCAAGACGATTCGCTCGCCGTCACAGGAAACACGGGCCGACCGCGCGCACCTCGACCGTGCACCACTGCGCGGCAGGGCACTGGCGCGCGATCTCGACCGCTTCCGCGTGCGTGTCGACGTCGACGAGGAAGAAGCCGCCGACCATCTCCTTCGCCTCCGCGAACGGCCCGTCGATCAGGCGCGTCTCGCCGTCGCGCACCTGCACGCGCGTGCCGCGCTCCGACGTTTCGAGCGATTCGACCGCGCGCAGCACGCCGCGCGCCTTCAGG
The DNA here is from genome assembly GCF_000833595.1 of Burkholderia sp. MSHR3999. Lineage (NCBI taxonomy): Bacteria > Pseudomonadati > Pseudomonadota > Betaproteobacteria > Burkholderiales > Burkholderiaceae > Burkholderia > Burkholderia sp. MSHR3999. The sequence continues at coordinate 562,057 of NZ_JRFO01000007.1, read as the reverse complement.
CCCTGCGCGAAATCCTGCATCCGCGCGTAGAGCGACTGCCCTTCTGCGAGCGTGCGCCCGGCGCGCTGGCCGGTCGGTTCGACAATCAACAGCATGTACGCCATGAAATTCTCCTCTGGGTAGTCCGGTGGCGTGGCTGCGGGCGCAGGGCACGCCGCATGGCCCGCTTCATCGATGGCCCGCCATTCTGGGCCGGTGCCGCCCGGCGGTCCATTCGATCGCGCCGGGCGCGGACGCCTGAACGCCGTCACGCGACCGCATTGCGCCATTCTCCGCCGGACGGTCGCCGCCCGACACCTGTCCGGACGGCCTATTTCGACCACTTCCTTACATCTTCCTGTCACCATGCGACCCTGACTTTTCGATTTTTTCAGCCGAGTCGCGCCATGGATCTCTCTTTGCCGTCATACGCCCTTGCCGCTTCCCTCGTCACGTCCGCCCCGGCGCTCGCGGACGCGCCGCCGGTCAGCGCGGGCTGCGGCGGCGCGGCGACGCCCATCGCCGCGATTCAAGGCGGCGCAGGCCCGTCGCCGCTGGCCGGGCAGTCGACGTCGATCGAAGCCGTCGTCACCGCGGACTTCGGCGGCGCCGACGGCTCCGGCGGGTTTTTCGTCCAGCAGGCGGACGCGGAGCGCCGGCGCCGGCCGGGCGTGTCGGAGGGCCTGTTCGTCTATGCACCGAAGGCGCGCGCGACGGCCGGCGACGTCGTCCACGTGACCGGCAGGATCGAGGAGAAATATGGGCAGACGCAGCTCACGCTGTCGGGCGGAATCGCCGTCTGCGCGCGCGGGCGGACAGTCACGCCGGCGACGCTCACGCTGCCGGTCGACGCCGCGTCCGTGTTCGCCGCTCACGCGGGCATGCTCGTGCGGCTGCCGCAGACGCTGACGGTCAGCGATACCCACGAACTCGGCCGCTACGGCAGCATCGTGCTCAGCCACGGCCGGCTGCGCGCGCCGACGCATCTCGTCGAGCCGGCCCGGGCCGCCGCGCAGGCGAACGCGAACGCGCGCAACCGCATCGTCCTCGACGACGGCTCGAGCAAGCAGAACCCCGCGACCGCGCGCTACCCGCCGCCCGCGCTGAGCGCCGCGAACACGCTGCGCGCCGGCTACACGGTGCGCGGCGTCGAAGGCGTGCTCGAGCGCCGCTACAACACGTGGCGGCTGCAGCCGGTGCCGGGTGCGGCCGCGCCGGTATTCAAGCGCGCAGCGAATCCTCGCACCGCCGCGCCCGCGCGGCATCCGGACGCCGACGTGCGGATCGCGTCGTTCAACGTGTTCAATTACTTCAACGGCGACGGCCGCGGCGGCGGCTTCGACGCGCCTGCCAACCGCGGCGCGAAGACGCCGGCCGATTTCGCGCGGCAGGAAGCGAAGATCGTCGCGACGCTGCGGGCGCTGCGCGCGGACGTGATCGGCCTGATGGAGATCGCGAACAACGGCTACGGCGACGCCAGCGCGGTGCGCCGCCTGGCCGCGCAGCTCGGCGACGGCTGGCGCGTGGTCGAGCCGGGCGCCGCGCGCCTTGGCGGCGACGCGATCGCGGTCGCGCTGCTCTACGACAGCCGCGCGGTCGAACCGGCCGGGCGCGCGGCGACGCTCGCGATCGGCAACCTGAACCGTGCGCCGCTCGCGCAGACCTTCACGCGCATCGGCGGCACGCGCGCCTTCACGGTTGCGGTCAATCACCTGAAATCGAAGAACTGCCCGAACGCGGCGGGCGCCGATCTCGACCAGGCGGACGGCCAGGGCTGCTGGAACGCGACCCGCACGCGCGCGGCCGCACGCATCGCCGGCTGGCTCGCGGGCAATCCCACCGGCGCGACCGCGGAAGGCGTGCTGCTGATCGGCGACCTCAACAGCTACGCGAAGGAAGATCCGATCCGTGCGCTCGAAGCGCGCGGCTATGCGAACCTCGTCGCGCGTTTTCGCGGCGACGACGCGTACAGCTACGTGTTCGGCGGCGAAGCGGGCTACCTCGACCACGCGCTCGCGACATCGACGCTCGCCGCGCGCGTGAAGGCCGTGCACGTCTGGCACATCAACGCCGACGAACCGGTCGCGCTGCAATACACGCCGGGCTACAAGACGCGCGAGCAGCAAGCGCGCTACTACGCGCCCGACCCCTACCGCTCGTCGGACCACGATCCGGTCGTGATCGATCTCGCGCTCGAGGATCGCGCCTGCGGCCATCGCCGGCGAAATTTACCTGCATGCCTTACAAATTCCGTCACTTTTACCTGCACGACGGATTCACCCGAATCGGCCGCGCGTCGTTGACTGCACAGCCGGCCCTGCGGGCGAAAAAAAATCCCGTCCCGTCGCGCCATGCCTGGCGGGGCTTTGCGCGGCGTGCACCGACGAAACTGAAAGCGTGTGACGAAACTCCCCCGCGTCGGGCGAATCACATCAGTTGGAGCGACTTTTTCGTGTCTTCAATTCTGCTTGGTTCACGGAGGATGAACATCATGGCGCTCACCGACTCGCTCGAACACAAGCTTGACCGCGGCCTGTCCGACATCCGCCGCACCGGACGCCGCGTGGGGCGCAGCACCCGTTCCACTGCGCGTAACCTGAACGCGGATATGCAGGACGATCTGCGCGAACTCGTCAACGAACTCGAGGATTTGCTGAAGAACGATGGAGACGGCGACATCGCCGCGTTGCGCAAGCGCGTGCAGTCGCGTCTCGATGAAGCGCGCAGCACGCTCGACGTCGCATCACATTCCGCGGCCGCCCGGCTGCGCGATTCCGCCGAGCGCGTGTCGCAGGTCGTGCACGACAAACCGTGGCAGACCGCGGGCGTCGTCGCCGGCCTCGCATTCGTGGCGGGCCTGCTACTTGCTCGTCGTTGATCCCGATCGGCCATTGCGTCGTTCCCAACCCGACAACGAAGGAGAACAAACATGCGAAAGACTCTCGTGTTCCAGGCCGCCACGGCCGTCATGCTCGGCAGCCTCACCCTCGCCGGCTGCACCACCACCCCCGACAAGAGCCCGCCCGCCGCGGCGAGCGCGTCGAAGCGCGAATCGATCGACGCGAGCGTCAACGCGACGCTGTCGCGCCTCTATTCGACAGTGCCGGGCTCGCGTGAGCTCGTCGCGAAATCGCGCGGCATCCTCGTGTTCCCGAACGTACTGCAGGCGGGCCTCATCGTCGGCGGCCAGTCCGGCAACGGCGCGCTGCGTGTCGGCGGCAGCACGATCGGCTACTACAACACGTCGTCGCTGTCGGTCGGCCTGCAGGCCGGCGCGCAGTCGAAGGCGATCGTGTTCCTGTTCATGACACAGGACGCGCTCGACTCGTTCCGCAAGACGGACGGCTGGTCGGCAGGTGCCGACGCGTCGGTCGCGGTCGTCAAGGTCGGCGCGAACGGCGCGGTCGACACCAATACGGCCACCGCGCCGGTCCAGGTGCTGGTGCTGACCAATGCCGGCCTGATGGGCGACCTGTCGGTGAACGGCACGAAGGTCACGAAGCTCAACCTCTGACGCCGGGCGGCCGCGCGCCGCACCCGCGTCGTTCCTCCAGCGCCGCTGGCTGAGGGCCTGTTCACGCTAATAACGGGCTTGCGCTGGCCACCAGAAGGGCCGAGCGCAAGGAATGCGACGAAGCGAATACTCGACGTATTCGTGAGGAGCATGACGCGGCGATCGGCCCTTCTGGCGGCCAGCCCCGTAGGCCGGCCCCCACGAATGAATTTTCAAGATCAGGGGAACGTGCCTTTCCGCCCGCATGGCGGCGTCGTTCGTCGTTGCAATAGCTACGGCTATTGCGCCTCCTCTCTCCTTGCCCTGCGGGCGGAAAGGCACGTTCGCAAGCCCGTTATTAGCGTGAACAGGCCCTAGCCCGCGGCGTTTTCATGCGCACGCCGTCCGCGGCAACTATGACTTCCGCGCCTTTGCGGGCATACTCCGGTTCGGGCCGTCCCGGACACGCCGGGCCGACGGATTTCACCCTCACGCGGTTGCCACCATGGTTAGCGGAAACGACCACCAAAAATTCTTCTATCTGCTCCTGTTCGTCGTCACCGTCGGACTCTGCTGGATTCTCACGCCGTTCTTCGGCGCGGTCTTCTGGGGCACCATCCTGGCGATCCTGTTCCAGCCGGTCCAGCGCTGGCTCGCGGCCCGCTTCGGCAAGCGGCGCAATCTCGCCGCACTCCTGACGTTGACCCTGATCATCCTGATCGTGATCCTGCCGCTCGTGTTCGTCGCCGCGACGCTCGTGCAGGAAATCGCGTACGTGTACCAGGAGATCAAGACCGCGCAGCCGAACTACACGCAGTACTACCAGGACGTCATCCATGCGCTGCCGACGTCGATCCAGCGGCTGCTCGCGAAATACGGGGTGACCAACCTCACCGGCATCCAGAAGAAGCTGACCGACGGCGCCGCGCAGATCAGCCAGTTCGTCGCGGCCCAGGCGCTCGTCATCGGCCAGAACACGTTCCAGTTCGTGATCAGCTTCGGCGTGATGCTGTACATGGTGTTCTTCCTGCTGCGCGACGGCGGCGAGATCGGCCGCCGCGTGCGCCGCGCGCTGCCGCTCGACGACGAGCACAAGCACCTGCTGCTGTCGAAATTCACGACGGTTGTGCGCGCAACCGTGAAGGGCAACATCGCGGTCGCGCTCGTGCAGGGCGCGCTGGGCGGGCTGATCTTCTGGATTCTCGGGATCGAGGGCGTCGTGCTGTGGGGGGCGCTGATGGCGTTCCTGTCGCTGCTGCCCGCGATCGGCGCGGGCCTCGTCTGGGTGCCGGCCGCGATCTATTTGCTGATGATCGACGAGATCTGGAAATGCGTGATCCTCGTCGCGTTCTGCGGCGGCGTGATCGGGCTCGTCGACAACCTGCTGCGGCCGATCCTCGTCGGCAAGGACACCAAGATGCCCGACTGGGTCGTGCTGCTCTCGACGCTCGGCGGAATGGCGCTGTTCGGCATCAACGGCTTCGTGATCGGGCCGCTCATTGCCGCGCTGTTCATGGCGAGCTGGGACATCTTCGCGCGCGCCGAACAAGCCGAGTGACGCAAGCCGCGCCCGCGGGCGCGGCTTGCAGCACATTATCGCCGGCCGGTTGCGAATGACAGGCCGCGCAATGCAATATCCACATCCGGGCCGGGAAATACGAACGAGATCCGCCCGTCACGGATGAAGAATCTTCATCACGATCGGCCCGGCCGCGCCGGCATCCGGCGCCGCGACCGTCATCGTTCCGCCATGCGGCCCGACCCGATACGCGCCGTCGGCGCGCGGCGGCACGATCCGCCGGCTGGCCGCATCGCGCCACGTCGCGCGCACGCCGGACACTTCCGGCTGCCCCAACGGCACGCCGAGCACATCGGCCAGCACGATGCGCGCGCCCGGCAAGCGCCGGTCGTGCGCATCGAACGTCACCGCCACTGAAGCGTCCCGTGCATCGGCATCGGCTGCCCGTTCGCTCACGGCGACGGACGGCGCCGCGAGCGTGACGTCGTATTGCGCGACGAGCGCGCCGGAAAAGCTCACCTGCCCGGCCGCGCCTGCTCCCGATGCGAACAGCGCGGCGCACATGCCCGCCAGCAGCGCGCCCAGCGTGCGCTTGCGCGATACCGCGCCCGTTGCGCCCGTTGCGTTCGTGATCGCCGTTGCTTCCCCCTGCCGCGCTGCCTGCATCTGCCGCCTCTCCCTGTGCCGTTCATCCGGAAACGGCGGCGTGACGCACGGGTCATGCCGCCTTGCATGTCGGCATTCACTTTAGGGAGAAACGTTGGAACAACATATCAGACCAGTCCGAAAACGAGATCGGACAATACAGACACCGTCCCGATATGACGTTTCATGACAATCTGGCCGTCGCGGCAGCACGCGCTCGCGCGCGCTGCCCTCGGCTCATGCTGCTCACGCGTGCGGATCGACCCGCAGCACGAGCTTGCCGCGATGATCGCCGTCGAACAGGCGGTTCAGCACGTCGGGCGCGTTTTCGAGACCGTCGGCGACGGTTTCCTCGGCCTTGAGCCGGCCGTCGCGCAGCCAGCCGGCGAGCGTCTGCACGGCTTCGCGGCTGTTGCGGTAGTCGAGGATCAGGAAGCCGCGCATCGTCAGGCGCTTCGAGATCAGCACGCTGACGTCGTCGGCCGCGCGGCCGCTGTTGTAATTCGCGATCGTGCCGCACAGCGCGATGCGCCCGCCGATCACCATCCGCGACAGCACCGCGCGCATCACGTCGCCGCCGACGTTCTCGAAGTTCACGTGCACGCCGTCCGGCGTCGCCGCCTTCAACTGCTGCCGGAAGTCGTCGGCCTTGTAGTCGACCGCCGCGTCGAAGCCGAGCGTCTCCGTCAGGTAGCGGCACTTGTCCGGCCCGCCCGCGATCCCGACCACGCGCGCACCGTGGATCTTGCCGATCTGCCCGGCGATCGACCCGACCGAGCCGGCCGCGGCCGATACGACGAGCGTCTCGCCCGGCTGCACCGGCGCGATCTCGGTGAGGCCGTAGTACGCGGTCAGCCCGCTCATCCCGCACGCGCCGAGCAGCGTCGGCAGCGGCAGGCCCGCCTGCGCGGGCAGCTTGACGAACTGCGCGGCCTCACCGGCCGGCACGACCGCGTAGTCCTGCCAGCCGACGAGCCCCTGCACGAGATCGCCTTGCGCGAACCCGGCGGCGCGCGACGCGACGACGCGCCCGATGCCGAGCGCGCGCATCACCTGGCCGATCGCGACGGGCGGCAGGTACTGCGGGACATCGCTCATCCATACGCGGTTGGTCGGGTCCATCGACAGATACAACACGCGCACGAGCACTTCGCCGTCGGCGAGCGGCGGCACCGGCGTGTCGACGAGCGAGAAGTGTTCACGGCCGACGCGCCCTTCCGGACGCGTCTTCAGCAGCAATTGGCGGTTGACGAGCGTCGACACGAGGTTCTCCTCCCGGGTGTTGGATTCGGATCGCGCGCGTCAGACCGCGCACATGCCGCCGTCGATCACGAGCTCGGCGGCGGTCACGAAGCGGCTTTCGTCGGACGCGAGATAGACGGCCGCATGCGCGACGTCGTCGGGCTCGCCGAGCCGCCGCATCGGAATGCCGCGCGCGAGCCGGCGCGTCGCGTCGCGTTCGCCGAGCTGGCGGAACAGCGGCTCGACGATCCCCGTGCGGATGAACGCCGGATGGATCGAATTGCAGCGCACGTCGAGCTCCTTGCGCGCGCAATCGATCGCGACCGACTTCGTGAGGCTCGCGACCGCCGCCTTCGACGCGTTGTATGCGGTGAATTCGGGCTCGACCTTGAACGCGGCGACCGACGAGATGTTGATGATCGACGCCGGCCGGCTCGCGCTCAGATACGGCAGCGCGTACTTGCAGCCGAGCACGATGCTCTCGACGTTGATCTCCATCACGCGCCGCCACTCCTTCAGCTCGAGCTGGTCGAGCGCGCCGATCGAGCCGACGCCCGCGTTGTTGACGAGCACCGACAGGCCGCCCATCGCGTCGTTCGCCTGCGCGAGCAGCGCCTGCCAGCGCGCGTCGTCGCGCACGTCCTGCGTCGCGGCGAACGCGACCGGCGCGGCATGCCCGGCGTTGAGCTCCAGCGCGAACGCGTCGAGCACCGCAGCGTCGGCGACGTCCGTCAGGAACACCCGCGCGCCCTGCTCGACCATGCGCCGCGCGATCGCGCGGCCGAGGCCGCCTGCCGCGCCGGTGATGTACGCGCACTTGCCTGCGAGGCGTGAAGAAACCACAGTCATCTGTCCGACTCCCGTAAATGATCCGGCGCCGCCGCAGCCCTGCGCAGCGTGCGCCCGGCGGCAAACGCACGGCCAGCGTACGCGAATGCCGCAGATCGATGAAATGAATATTCGTTATGGCCAGTCATAGGCCACGTTCATGACCGGCGAAGCGGCGCGCACCCCGGCCGCCCCGCGCGCGCTCACCCGGCGACGCCCGTGATCAGCAGCAGGTTCGTGCCGGTGATGACCGCGAACAGCGCCCACGCGGCCACCTGCATCCCGCGCCCGATCGCGTGCTCGCCCATCGCCGCGCGATCGCTGACCGAGCGGATCAGCGGCCACATCGCGAACGGCAGCTGCAGGCTCAGCAGCACCTGGCTCCAGACGAGCAGCCGGCCGACCGAGCCGTCGCCGAGCCACAGCACGCCGATCAGCGCGGGAATCAGCGCGAGCCCGCGCGTGATCAGCCGGCGCTGGTAGCACGGGATCTTCATGTGCAGGAAGCCGTCCATGATCACCTGGCCCGCGATCGTGCCCGTGAGCGTCGAACTTTGCCCGGACGCGAGCAGCGCGATGCCGAACAGCAGCGCGGCCGCCCCGCCGACGATCGGCGTGATGAGCCGGTACGCCTGCTCGATGTCGGCGACGTCGGTGCGGCCGGTCGCATGGAACGCCGCGCCCGCGAGGATCAGGATCGCCGCGTTGACGAGCATCGCGACGAACAGCGACACGCAGGTATCGACGCGCACGAGCGCGAGCGTGTCGCGGATCGTGCCGCGCGCCCCGCCGACGACGCGCCGCGTCTGCACGACCGACGAATGCAGGTACAGGTTGTGCGGCATGATCGTCGCGCCGACGATGCCGAGCGCGAGCACGATCGCGTCCTTGCGGTCGTGGCCCGGATCGCCGGGCACGAGCCCGTTGAACACCGCGTGCCAGTCGGGCGGCATCATCGTGACCTGCGCGACGAAGCAGAACGCCATCGTGCCGATCAGCCCGAGCACGATCGCCTCGATCTGGCGGAAGCCCTTGCCCTGCAGGCCGAGCACGATCATCGTGTCGAGCGCGGTCAGCACGATCCCCCACGCGACCGGCACGCCGAGCAGCAGCTTGAACGCGAGCGCGCAGCCGAGCACCTCGGCGATGTCGCACGCGACGATCGACACCTCGGCGGTCACCCACTGGACGACGCGGCCGAACGGGCCGTAGCGGTCGTAGCTGGCCTGCGCGAGATCCTTGCCGGCGACGAGGCCGAGGCGCGCGGCGAGCATCTGCAGGAAGATCGCGGCGAGGCTGGAGAACGCGACGACCCATAGCAGCGAATAGCCGAACTGCGAGCCGGCCTGGATGTCGGTGGCCCAGTTGCCGGGGTCCATGTAGCCGATCGCGACGAGCAGGCCGGGGCCGAAGAAGCGCCTGAGCTTCGTCAGCCGCGACGCGCGGGCGTCGATCGCGATGCTGCCCTTCACTTCCGACGGGCAGAACGGGGCGGTGGCGGTGGTGGGAAAAAAGGGCATGACGCGGCGTCACTGAGACCGGAACGCCGTGATTGTACGAAAGCCGGCCCGCCCGGCGCCAACACCGCTCGCCGTTCGCCCGTCGGGGCGAGCGTCAACCGCGGTGCTTCGCCATCCTTGCCGCCTCGGGGAAAACGCCGTGAAATCCGCGCGGCCCGACCTCGATCACGCCGCGAACCGCTTCGCCCCCGTCAGGGCGCGAGCCCGCAGGACCGCTGCATCGACGGCGCATACGGCAGTGCGATGCCGACCTTCGAGATCCGCGCGCGCTCGCTGGTGCGGTATTCGGTCGGCGACATCGACAGGCGCTGGCGGAACAGCTTCGCCATGCGCTCGCCGCTGCCCAGCCCGATGCGCCGGGCGACCTTGTCGGCCGGCAGGCTCGTATGAACGAGCATGTGACACGCACGCTCGAGGCGCACATACAGGACGAATTCCGTCGGCGTCACGCCGACTTCCTTCTTGAAGCGTCGCAGGAAATTGCGCTCGCTCATGGCCACCGCCTGCGCGGCGCCCGCGATCGAGATGCGGTTGACGCTCTGCGCGCGCAATTGCTGCATCGACGTGCGGATCGACGGGCTGGCGCTCAGTTCCCGGATCGCCCACATCGACTGGACGAACCGCTCGTCCACCGGCCGCGAGATATGGCGGGTGATCTCCTCCACCGCGCCGTCGCCGAGATCGTGCCGAAACATGTCCATGACCGCCGACAGCACATCCGCCGCCTGCTCGGACGGCTCGACGTCCTTCGCCGCCGATACGAGGCTCGCGGTGGCGAGCGACGCGGCGTCTTCGCACGCGCTCTCCCACTTCGACGCCGCGATCGTCGCGAGCTTCATCCCGTCCGCGACCCAGCGGGCATTCGCCTGAAGGTCCCGCAGCCGGCGCAGCAGGTCCTCGTTCCACGCCACGAGCGCGTGATCGCCGTGCAGGTGAAAGAACGCATAGGCGCGCCTGCCATGATCGTCGTCCAGCGCATCGGTCGCGACCTGCACGCCCGATGAAGACTGGAGCAATCCGCCGTTCGCGGACACGAATCTCAATTGATACGCCGCGCAGACGGTCTGCGAGCGGTTGGCGAGATTGAAGGCCTCGACCAGACGCGCGGCCTGTGCCATCGAAAACCCCGCGCTCAAAAAAATGACGACTATGCGTTGTTCATTTGCATCCACTTGCCGAGCCCTCGACTCTTACTGCCTTTTCTCTCAGACACGCTTATGTATTTTTCGAAGCTTGCGCGCGACAGCCACCTGTTCCAAAGCGTTCGCATCATATCTTCTGAGGTACGTTTCTTGACAGTATTGTCCGACCCGGACAGGGTTATGGCGGATTGAAACAAGACGACCCGCCACCTGATTCCCGCCATTCCACTATGGAGCGGAGCAACGCGCGATCCTATATTCCGCCCGGCCGCTGCTTAATATCGATGCAAACGAGGCCCCGTGGCGCTTGCGCCAATCCCTCCAATTCAACTTAACGATCTCAATATTTCTTAAACACAATCCATCCGAAAGCATCCTTCACTTAAATCAATCAAAATTGAGCAATTAAACCAACGACGCAATCGCAAACGTGCAAACGTTTTCGCTTCAAAATTGAAAGTCCTTTGAATACACATATTGCGGCGGGAACCCGTCCATGCATTGTCGGAACTCGACAGGACGTCGACATATCCGTGTGCGCGTGCGCCTCTTATACTCGCTGCGCCGATCCAGCCCCATCTGGATCGGACGCATATCCTACGGATATCTGGCCTGGGTTCCGGCTCGTCCCTCGTGCGGTCGGGCCCCATTGCGCCGACCGGCCGCCGGTCGGCTTTTTTTTCGTCCGCCGGGTCCGCGCCGAACGCGTCGAACGCCCGCACGCCGCGCGGCGCCATGACGCGCATCCATTAGAATCGACCTCCGCGATCCACCACTCCCGCGTCCCGTGCCCGTCGATCTCCGTCTCGACCTCAACCTGTTCCGCGTGCTCGACGCCGTCTACGTGCATGGCGGGATCAGCGCCGCGGCCCGCGCGCTGCACCTGACGCAACCCGCGATCACGCACGCGCTCAATCGCCTGCGCACCCAGTTCGACGATCCGCTGTTCGTCCGCCAGGGCAACCGCGTCGTGCCGACCGAGCGCACCCGCGCAGTCATCGCCGATGTCCAGCGCCACCTGAAAGGACTGCAGGACACGGCGCGCGCGCAGCCGGCGTTCGACCCGGCGACACTCGACCTGAGCGTCGCCGTGGGCCTGCGCGACGTGCTCGAATCGATCGCGCTGCCGCGGCTCGTCGCCGCGTTCGCGCAGGAAGCGCCGGGCTTGCGGCTCGTGAGCCGGCGCGTGCCGATCCGCGACGTCGAGCGCGAGCTCGCGGCGGGCGATCTCGATCTCGTCGTCGAGCGCCGCCTGCCGGTCGGCCCGCGCATCGCGAGCGAATACCTGCTCGACGAATCGCTCGTCGTCGCGATGCGGCGCGATCATCCGCTCGCGAACGGCCCGCTGCGGCGCAACGACTACTTCGCGGCGCGGCACGTCGCCGTGTCGTCGCACGGCGAGCCCCCTGCGATCGACGTGCTGCTCGGCAACGACGGGCGCTTGCGGCACATCCAGCTCGTCTGCCAGCACTACTTCGCGGCCTGCCAGATCGCCGCGGCGGGCGACCTGCTGCTCACGCTGCCGCATTCGTACGCGCTGCGAATGACGGACCTGCTGCCGATCGCGGTGCGGCCGCTGCCGCTGCGGCTGCAGCCGTTTCCGATCCTCGCGTACTGGCATGAGTCGCGCGATGCGGATCGCGCGCATCAGTGGTTCCGCGAACGCGTGAGCGCGCTCGTGCGCGGCTGCGTCCCGCAGGCTCACCCCGCACGCACCGGCACGCCGCGCGCGTGAACGGGTATGCTGGGCGTCCGGTCGTCGCACAGCACGGCCGCTTTTCGTTTCTCGCCACCGGAGCTCCGCCATGTCGCTGATTCACGCCGCCGCCGTCCTCGAAGCCGACGCGCCCGACTACGTCGTCAACCTGCAAGCCGGCTCGCATGCGCTGACCGGCGACGAAGCGGAGCGCGAAGGCGGCCGCAACCGCGGGCCGGCCCCGTACGAGTTCGTGCTGGCCGGGCTCGCGCAATGCACGGCCGCGACGCTGCGGATGTACCTGCAGCGCAAGGCGTGGCCGGCCGCGCGCATCGACGTGCGCACCGAGCTGCACGCCGACCGCGAAGGGCAGCAGTACGTGCGCCGCGTCGTGACCGTCGACGGCCCGCTCGACGACGCGCAGCGGCAGCGTCTCGCCGAGATCAGCGAGAAGACGCCTGTGACGCTGTTCATCAAGCGCGGCACGCGCATCGAGACCACGCTGCGCTGACGCGCCGCCCCAATGAAACGGGCGGGCCGCGCAGCGCGCACGGCCCGCCCGTCAACTCCGTCGCGCGGCGCTTACAGGCCGAGCGCGGACAGGTCCAGCTTGCCGCCCTTCATCGGCGGGCACCAGAAATACGCGCCGGTCAGCGGGCGCGTGAAGCGGAACAGCCCGTCGACGATCCCGTCGTCCGCGCCGCTCATCCGGCGCATCTGCACGTCGAACGCGCGGAACGAATGGCCGAACGCGACGAAGTACAGCCCCGCGCGGCGCGCATCCGACCACGGCGCCGAGCGGCGCAGCATGAACGCTTCCGGCTCGAAGCTCTCCTGCGCGGTGCGCTTCACGTGCGCGAATTCCGGCGCGTCGTCGAGCTCCTCGTTGTCCGAGCGACGGCGCCCGATGATGTCGTCCATGTCGTCGGACGCAATGCGCTCCATCCGGTCGAAGTCGTGCAGCCACTGCTGGACCGCGACGAAGCTCGAGCCGTCGAGCCCCGCGCCCTGCCCGGACACGATCGCCGCGGCGAGCGCGTCGTCGCCGGTCGGGTTCTCGGTGCCGTCCTCATAGCCGGACAGGTCGCGATCGTTCGCGTAGCGGAACGCATCGACCGCGTCCTCCAGCGCGAACGCAGGCGCGAGCAGCCGCTCGATCGCCCGCGCGCGCAGCGTGATCTCGCCGCGATCGTCGGAACGCAGCCAGACCCACACGTCGGCCGGCGTCGCCGGCAGCGGCCGGTCCTGCACCGTGAAGGCCGGAAACTCGGTCAGGCCCGCGATCGAGCGGCCCAGGCCCGACGCGAGCGAATGGCCGAAGCCGACGACCGTCTCGCGCCCGTCGACGACCTCGCGCAGCGCGGCAAGCGCCGCCGCGACGTTGTCTTTGCTGGAAATCGTGAAAGTGAGGTATCGGGCCGCCGCATCGATCGGAGCCAGAATGCCTTGCTGAACGTCGCTCATCGTTTCCCCAGGAATGTTTCGTGAATCTGCGAATCTGTGTTTGGCGGCCGCTTGGGCCGGCGCGCGCCGGGCCTGCGTCAGGCCTTCGCACGGCGCGCAGCCAAGCAGTTTAATCGATGCGCACGCCCGTATCGGCGCGGCAACGCGCCATTCGTCAGACATTGCAGCCGCCTTGCAACTGCTGATAGAATCGCTCCACGTCTTTTCGACGCCTTTTCAACCATTCACTTCAGGGAGGTGCTGATGTTCCGAATGCAGTCCGCCTTCCCGAACGTGGTCCCACGGCTCGGCTGATCCAGCCAGCCGTCCGCGCCGGCGCCTGAAGGCCCGCGCACGTTCCCGACAGCCCACTCTTTCGATCCGCGTCTCGCACGCGGGTCCGGCTGTCGCGTTTCGACGTTCTCTGATCCGGAAAGTCCCGTCGCGCGATGCGCCGGGCAATGACACATGACCAGAAAAACCACCCAATCGGGCGGCCATGCGTTCCAGGCCGTCTTCGGCTTCACGTTGCACTACTGGCGCCGGCAACCGGCGCGCATCGCCGCCGTCGTGGCGTTCTCGCTGCTCGCCGCGCTCGCCGACGTGCTCACCCCGCTGTTCGCCGGCCGTCTCGTCGATGCGCTGGCGCTCGGCCTCACCGACCGGTCGGCCGCCTGGCACGCGGCGCTGTCGGCGTTCGGCATGCTCGCCGCGCTCGGCATCGGCGCGACGCTGCTGCGGCAGGGCGTCTATCTGAACATCATCGCGCTCACGCTGAAGATGATGGGCGAGATCGCGACCGCGTCGTTCCGGCGCGTGCAGCGCTTCTCGACCGACTGGCACGCGAACAGCTTCGCCGGCTCGACGGTGCGCAAGATCACGCGCGGGATGTGGGCGCTCGACCTGCTGAACGACACGCTGCTGATCGCGCTGCTGCCGTCGCTGACGATCCTGGTCGGCGCGACCGTGCTGCTCGGCTCGCACTGGCCGACGATGGGGCTCGTGGTCGGTCTCGGCTCGCTGCTGTACATCGCCGTGACGGTCGCGATGTCGCTCGGCTTCGTCGCGCCCGCCGCGCGGCTCGGCAACCTGTGGGATACGCGCATGGGCGGCGCGCTCGCGGACGCGGTCAGCTGCAACGCGGTCGTCAAGGCGTTCGGCGCGGAGGTGCGCGAGGAAGCGCGGCTCGCGCGCGTGATCGGCAAGTGGCAGAAGCGCACGCGGCGCTCGTGGATGCGCGGCACCTTCAACGGCGGCCTGCAGGGCGCGATGCTCGTCGCGATCCAGGCGGCGATGATCGGCGTCGCGCTGAAGCTGTGGGCCAGCGGCGCGGCGAGCGTGGGCGACATCGCGTTCGCGTTGACGATGTTCTTCATGCTGCAGGGCTACCTGCGCGATATCGGCTTTCATATCCGCAACCTGCAGCGCTCGGTGAACGACATGGAAGAACTCGTCGCGCTCGAGCGCCAGCCGCTCGGCATCGACGACAAGCCCGGCGCGCAGCCGATCCGGATCACGCGCGGCGAGATCCGCTTCGAGCACGTGACCTTCCGCTACGGCAACCATCCGGTCGCGCTGTACGACGACTTCTCGATGCGCATCGCGCCCGGCGAGCGGGTCGGCCTGGTCGGCCATTCGGGGTCCGGCAAGACGACCTTCATCAAGCTGATCCAGCGCCTGTACGACGTGTCGGGCGGCCGCATCACGATCGACGGCCAGGACATCGCCGATGCTCGCCAGGATACGCTGCGCAGCCAGATCGCGATCGTCCAGCAGGAACCGGTGCTGTTCCACCGCACGCTCGCGGAGAACATCGCGTACGCGCGCCCCGGCGCGAGCCGCGCCGACATCGAGCGCGCCGCGCGGCAGGCGAGCGCGCACGCGTTCATCGCGGCGCTGCCGGACGGCTACGACACGCTGGTCGGCGAGCGCGGGGTCAAGCTGTCGGGCGGCGAGCGGCAGCGCGTCGCGATCGCGCGGGCGTTCCTCGCGGATGCGCCGATCCTGATCCTCGACGAAGCGACGTCGAGCCTCGACAGCGAAAGCGAAGTGCTGATCCAGCAGGCAATGGAGCGGCTGATGGAAGGCCGCACGACGCTCGTCGTCGCGCACCGGCTGTCGACCGTGCGCGCGCTCGACCGGCTGCTCGTGCTCGATCGCGGCAAGGTGATCGAGGAAGGCAGCCACGACGCGCTGATCCGGATCGACGGCGGCCTCTACCGGCGGCTGTTCGAGCGGCAGGCGCTGGAGCTGGCGAAGGGGCTCGCGGACACGCCGCGCGGCCATGCGTCCGACGGCGCCGAACCGCGCGGGCAGCCGGCCGAAGCCTGACGGCAAGCCGGACGCGACGCGGGGCGGCCATACAGGATGGCCGCCCCGCCGCTCACGCGTCACTCGCCCGGCCCGTGCACGCCCTTTTCGACGGCCACGCGCTGCGCGCGATAGATCCCCGCGTGCCCCGAAAACAGATATGCAACGACACACGCGACGATCGCATACACGCCGATATCCGCGCCGAACAGCTCGATCGCCATGATCGTCGATGCGACCGGCGTGTTGGCCGCGCCCGCGAACACCGCGACGAAGCCGAGCCCGGCCAGCACCGGCACCGGCAGCGCGAGCACCTGGCCGAGCGCATTGCCGAGCGTCGCGCCGATGTAGAACAGCGGCGTCACCTCGCCGCCCTTGAAGCCCGACGCGAGCGTGACGACGGTGAATGCGAATTTCCCCGCGAAATCGTAGACCGGCAGCGGGCCGTGGAACGCCGCCTCGATCGTCGGGATGCCGAGGCCGAGATACCGCGGCACGTTCAGCGCGCTCGCCGCGACCGCCACGAGCAGACCGCCGACCACCGGCTGCAGCGGCGCGTGGCGGATGCGCCGGCGAAACAGCGCCGACAGCGCATGCGTCGCATGCGCGAACAGCCGGCCGACCACGCCGAACGCGATGCCCGCGACGACCGTCGCGCCGAGCCCCGCCGCGCTGACGGGCGGCACGAACGGGATCGCGTACGCGGTGTGATGCACGCCCCACAGCCGGCACACGACGTCCGCGACGATCGCCGACGCGACGCACGCGAGCAGCGCGTCGTAGCGCACGCGCCCGATCGCGAGCACTTCGAGCCCGAACACCGCGCCGGCGAGCGGCGTGCCGAACACCGACGCGAAGCCGGCCGCGATGCCGGCCATCAGCAGCACGCGCCGGTGCTCGCGGTCGAGGCGCAACGCGTGCGTGACGCGATCGGCGAGCGCGCCGCCCATCTGCACGGCGGTGCCTTCGCGCCCCGCCGAGCCGCCGAACAGGTGCGTGACGACGGTCGCGACCAGCACGAGCGGCGCCATCCGCTTCGGCACGAGCGCCTTCGGATCATGGATTTCGTCGATCAGCAGGTTGTTGCCGCGCGCGACCGACTGGCCGAAGCGGTGATAGATCCAGCCGGTCGCGAACCCGGCGGCGGGCAGCCCCCACAACAGCCACGGATGCGCGACGCGCGTGCCGGTCGCCCAGTCGAGCGCGATCAGGAACAGCGCGGACGCCGACCCGGCGAGCGCGCCGAGCAGCGCCGAAAGCGCGAGCCAGCGGCACACGTAGCGCACGGTCGCGAGGAAGTCGGCAGAAGTGTTGAACATCGGGTGATTCCAGATTCGACGAACATCAAACCTGGGCGGCGGGATGCCGCATGGACGGTGCATGAACGGCCTGCGACCTCCCGAAACCCAGGAACGCGCAGGCATCATCAGCCGGACGACCGGCGGTTGAGGGCCTGTGCGTGCTCGTGGCGAGCAAGCCCGGACCCCGGGGAGGCATGCCATCTCCGAAGCGCGCATTCTACGCGACGGCCGACGCCCCGCGCAACGCGCGAGGCCGGCCGCGCAATCAGCCGCGCAATCAGCCGCGCGATCGGCCCATCACGCGCGCGACCAATTGCGGCGCGATCCGGTCGAGCGGCAGGATCGCGCTCGCCGCGCCGATCGCGGCGGCGGCCTTCGGCATCCCGTAGACCGCGCTCGTCGCCGCATCCTGCGCAATCGTATGGCAGCCCTTCGCGCGCATCGCCTTCAGGCCGAGCGCGCCGTCGCGCCCCATGCCGGTGAGCAGCACGCCGATCGCGTCGCCGCGCCAGCCGTCGGCGACGCTGTTGAAGAACACGTCGATCGACGGCCGGTACGGCGTTTCCGCCGGATGCCGCGTATAGCCGAGCACGCCGCGCGGCGACAGGCACAGATGGTCGTTGGTCGCCGCCAGCAGCACCTCGCCCGGCTGCGGCACGCCGCCCTGGCGCGCGACGCGCACCGGCAGGCGCGTATAGCCGTCGAGCCACTGCGCCATCCCGGCCGCGAACGCCTGGTCGACGTGCTGGACGATCACGATCGCCGCCGGGAAATTTTCCGGCAGCGCGCGCAGCAGCGCGGTGAGCGCGGTCGGCCCGCCCGCCGACGCGCCGATCGCCACCAGCGTCGGCTCGCCGCGCGCCGGCGCGGATACGGGCGGCGCGAGCGCCGCCGCGCGGCTTTCGAGCTGCCGGCCGATCTGGTCGATCTTCGCGAGCAGCGGCTGCGCCGCGTCGACGCTCAGGCCGAGCGCCAGCGTCGGCGTGTCGACCGCGTCGAGCGCGCCCGCGCCCATCGCGTCGTAGACGGACGACGTGCTCGCGCTGACGCTCGCCGTCACGATCAGGATCGCGCACGGCGCGCGCGCCATGATGCGGCGCGTCGCGGCGACGCCGTCGAGCTTCGGCATCACCAGATCCATCAGCACGAGGTCGGGCGGCTGCGCGACGCAGAAATCCACCGCCTCGTCGCCGTCGGTCGCGACCCACAGCACGCGATGCTCCGGCCGCTGCGCGATCGCGCGCCGCAGCGCCTCCACGGCGAGCGGCAGGTCGTTGACGATGCCGATGTTCATCCGCGTGCGTCCCCGATCAGGTCGTGCACGGCGTCGAGCAGCGCCTCGTCGTGGAAGCTGCCCTTCGCGAGGTAGTAGTCGGCGCCGGCGTCGAGCCCGCGGCGGCGGTCCTCGTCGCGATCCTTGTACGACACGATCATCACCGGCACGCGCTTGAGCCGCGGATCGTTCTTGATCAGCGTGACGAGCTCGATGCCGTCCATGCGCGGCATGTCGACGTCGGTGACGACCAGGTCGAACGCCTCGCCGCGCACCGCGTTCCAGCCGTCCATCCCGTCGACCGCGATCGTCACGTCGTAGCCGCGCTTCTCCAGCAGTTTCCGTTCGAGCTCGCGCACGGTCAGCGAATCGTCGACGACGAGCACGCGCCGCCGCCGGTCCGCGAGCGCATGCTGCGGGCCGCGCACGAGCGTCGCGAGCTGCCCGCCGCGCGCGAGCTTGTCGACCGAGCGAATCAGGTCCTCGACGTCGACGATCAGCACCGGGTCGCCGTTCTCGAGCAGCGCGCCGGCCGCGATGTTCTGGATCTTGTGCAGGCGGCTGTCGAGCGGCTGCACGACGAGCATCCGCTCGCCAAGGAAGCGGTCGACCGCGACGCCGACCGGCTCCGGCTCGCCGCCGACCACCACCACCGCGGTGCGCGCGCGCGGCGCATCGGGCTCGCCCGCGTCGAGCAGCTGGTGCGCGGCGACGAGCCCGACGCGCCGGCCGTCGAACGGGAAATGCGGCTGCCCTTCGAGCACGTCGATGTCGGCGCGCTCGAGCTCGAGCGTGCGGCGCACGTGCGCGAGCGGAAACGCGTAAGGCTCGCCGCCGACCTCGACGAGCAGGCTGCGGATCACCGACAGCGTGAGCGGCAACTGCAGCACGAAGCGCATGCCCGCGCCCGGCTCGTTGAAGATCCGCACCGCGCCGCGCACGCCGCGCACCATTTCCTGCACGGCGTCGAGGCCGACGCCGCGCCCCGACACGTCGGTCACCGCGTCGCGCATCGAGAAGCCGGGCAGCAGCAGGAATTCCAGCAGCTCCTGGTCGGACAGCCGCGCGGCCGTCTCGTCGTCGGTCAGATGCTGGCGCACCACCGCCGCGCGCAACGCGTCGAGATCGACGCCCGGCCCGTCGTCGCTGACGCTGACGAGCAGCGACCCGGCGCTGTGGCGCGCCTCGAGCGTCACGCTCGCGGCGGCCGGCTTGCCGCGCGCGCGCCGCACGTCGGGCGGCTCGACGCCGTGGTCGATCGCGTTGCGCAGCAGGTGGCCGAGCGGCGCGTCGAGCAGGTCGAGGATGTCGCGATCGACCTGGGTCGCCTCGCCGACGATCGAAAACCGCACCTGCCGGCCGAGCGAGCGCGCGAGGTCGCGCACGATGCGCGGGTACGCGCGCGTCGCGTCGCCGAACGGCCGCATCCGGCATTGCAGCGCCTCGTCGTAAAGCTGCTCGGCGATATGCGTGCTGCGCCGCTCGAAGCGGTCGAGCGCGTCCATCCGCTCCGAGAACGAGCGCTGCAGGTCGTTGAGCATGTGCCGCACTTCGCCGAGCGACGCGAGCACGCCCGCGTCGAGCTCGCCGGCGAAGCGCTCGACCAGCGTGTCGAGCGAACGCGCGGCGTCGCGCTGCGCGCGCTTCACGCGCAGCATCGATTCGGCGAACGGCTTGAGCCAGCGCGACTCGACGAGCGATTCGCCGGACAGGCTCAGCAGCCGGTTCAGGCTGTCCGCGCGCACCCGGCGGATTGCGCCCGTGTTTGCGCCTACGCCGCGCGCGGACTGCGCCGGATCGGCGGCGCTCGCGGCCGGGGGCGGCGCGGCGTCGCCGCCGAATTGCGCCGCCTCGCGCGCCGGCTGGCCGGATTCTCGCGGCACGTCGTCGTGCGGCGGCGACACCGCCGTCAACGTTTGCGTCGTGCCCGGAACGCCGGCCGCGGCCAGCGCCGCGGCGAACGTCTCGATCTCGGCCGGCGCGACCGGCTGCGCCTGCGGATCGCCGGCCCGCACGAGCAGATCGACGCCCGCCAGCAGCGCATCGACTTGTGCGGCCGTCAGCGCCGACGCACCGCCCTGCGCGGCGACGAAGCACTCTTCCATCCGCCCCGCGATGTCGACGCCCTGCGGCACGCCGACGATGCGCGCGGCCCCCTTCAGCGAATGCGCGGCGCGCATGCAGGCTTCGAGCGCCGCCGCGTCGGGCGCGCCGGATTCGAGCGCGAGCAGGCGCTCGGACAGCGCCTGGGTCTGCGTGCGCGTCTCCTCGCGATACAGTTCGAGCAGCGACAGGCGGCTCAGGTCGTCATCGGCGCTCATCGCATGCTCCGTGTCACGGCTTCGAACAGGCGGTCGTCGTCGAGCAGGCCGATCGACTTGCCGCGCCACGCCAGCACGCCGCGCGACAGGCCGGCGCTCGCGCGCCCGACCGTCGCGGGCACCGGCACCCACTCCGATGCGCCGAAGCGCACCACGCCCTCCACTTCGTCGACCGGAAACACGACGGGCTCGCCGTGATGCGCGACCACCAGCAGCCGCGTGAAGCCGCCGTCGGCGCCGCCGCCGGCCGCACCGAGCCCGAGCAGCGCGCCGAGCGAGATCGCGATGCGCAGCGTGCCGCGGATGTTGACGACGCCCCGCACCGCCGGGTGGCGGCGGTGCGGCAGCGAATGGATCGGGCGCGTGTCGGCGATCTCGCGCAGCACGCCGATCGACAACGCGAGCCATTCGTCGGCGACGCGGAACGCGAGCGCCGCGTGGCGCGCGTCGGCGCCGGCGTCGCTGCGCTCGCGCCCGGGGCCATACGCGCCGTTCGTGCCCATGCGGCGCGCGGCGTCGGCCATCTCGGCGCGGCTGACCGGCCGCTCGAGCAGCTTCGCCGCGTGACGCGCGTAGACGGGGCAGTTCAGGCAGCGCTGGTACTCGACCAGCCGCTCGCACGACCGGTCGCCGCGCGTGCCGATCCGGTTCCAGCAGTCGTCGACGTCGATCGCCGTGTCGTCGGTTGGGTCAGCGGCCTCGCGGTTCATCATGTTTGTCATGCCGAGTTCGTATTATCCCGCCGAGCGCCGCGCGCGCTCGAGCATCCGTTGCGCGCCCGCGCGGTCGCCGCCGACGTCGAGCAGCGTCGCGAGATGCGTGAGCGCCTCGTGGTGCGTCGGCCGCAGGTACAGCGCCTTGCGGTAGAAGTCGCCCGCCTCCGCTGCCCGGCCGCGCGCGTCCGCGATCAGCCCGCGCAGGTAGAACGCGTCGGCATGCAGCCCGGCGCGTGCCGTGAACCGCGCGAGCACGCGCTCGGCTTCGTCAAACGCGCCCGCGTTCGCAAGTGCCTGCGCATGCTCCAGCGTCGGCGGATCGCCCCCGGCCGCCTGCGCCTGCACGTCTCCGCCATGGCTGCCATGACCGCCGTCCACCGCCCGTTGCGGCGCGGCGGCGAGCGCGGGCGCGTGCGCCGCCGCACCGGCGAACCACCCGGACGGCGCCACGCGCGGCGCGGCGACGCGCGCCGCCGTGAAGCGGTCGGCGCGCCACGGCCGCACGGCCGGCGGCAGCGCGGCGGCGAGCCCGTCGGCCAGCCGTTCGGCGACGCTCGCGCGCTGGAACGCGAACGCGAGCGGAATCCGCGCGGAGCGCATCCCGTGGCGCATCGCGACGCCGGTCTCGGCCGGGCCCACGAACAGCACGCCGTCGTCGGTTAGGCGGCGCTGCAGCGACCGGATCACGCGATCCTGCGCGTCGCGTTCGAAATAGATCAGCACGTTGCGGCAGAACACGAAATCGTAGCGTGTGAGCGCGTCGCCGACCGGCTCGAGCAGGTTCCCCTGCCGGAACTGCACGCATGCGCGCACGCGCTCGTCGAGCTGCCAGCCGTCCGCCGCCGGCGTGAAATGCCGCGCGCGAAACTCCAGCGCGTGCCCGCGGAACGCATTGCGTCCGTAGCGGCCGAGCCGCGCCTGCTCGATCGCGTTGTCGCTGAGATCGATCGCGTCGATCGTGAAGCGGGCGGGATCGAGCCCCGCGTCGAGCAGCGCCATCGCCGCCGAAAACGGCTCCTCGCCGGTCGAGCACGGCGCGCTCAGCACGCGCACCACGCGGCCCGGATGCGCGGCGAGGCGTTCGACCGCGAGCCGCACGAGCGTCGCGAACGCCTCGCGCTCGCGGAAGAACCAGGTTTCCGGCACGACGAACCGCTCGATCAGCGCGCGCCGCTCGTCGGCGCTGGCGTTCAGCCGCTGCCAGTACGCGTCGAGCGCGTCCGGCGAGACCGGCGGCCGCGCGGCGCAGGGCATCCGCTCGCCGTGCGCCGTTTGAGTCGCGTAGATGCGCTCGGTCACCGCGCGCAGCAGGAAATCGTGGCCGAGCGACTCGGGATCGATGCCGGTCTCGCGCAGGAGCCACGCGCGAAAACGCGAAGCGGCGTCTGTCATGTCGAGGCCCCTCCGTTGGCCGATGCGTCGTCGAACAGGTGCAGGCACGCGACCGAATCGACGATGTCGCGCACCGACACCTGCTGCACGATGCCGTCCGGCGTGCTCGCGACCGGGCCGAGCCAGCGCGTGCGCGGCGTCGCGACGCCGCTCGCGCGGAACGCGCCGCGCTCGATCCGCATCGTCTGCGTCGCGCGCTCGACGATCAGGCCGAGCATCCGCTCGCCGGCGTCCGCGTCGTTCGCGCAATCACGAACCCTGTATCGGACCATCACGAGCCGCGTCGAGCGCAGCGCGTGCGCGGGCCGTCCGAGCGCCAGCATCGGCACGTCGACGACCGGCACCGGCGCGCCGTCGCGCATCAGCAGCCCGGCGACCCACGCGGGCGCGCCGGGCACCGCCTTCGCGGTCGCGAGCGGCAGCACCGCGTCGATCGCGGCGGCGTCGAGCGCATAGCGTTCGCCGTCCAGCTCGAACAGCAGGAACAGCGCCGGCGCGCCGTGCAGGGCGTCCGCGCGCGTCACGCGTCCACCTTGAAGCGCGACACGCTGGTGCGCAGCTGGTTCGCGACCAGCGTCAGGTCGTCGATCGCCTGCGACGACTGGCGCAGCGATTCGGCCGTCTGCTGCGCGGCTTCCGACAGTTGCGACAGCGCCTGCGTGATCTGCTCCGCGCCGCTCGCCTGCGTCTGCATCCCTTCATTGACCATCTGGAAGCGCGGCGCGAGCGTCTGCACCTCGGCGATGATCTGCGACAGTTGCGCGCCGACCTGCTGCACGTCGAGCATCCCGCGGCGCACTTCCTCGGAGAACTTGTCCATCCCCATCACGCCCGCCGAAACGGCCGACTGGATCTCCTTCACCGTCTGCTCGATGTCGTAGGTCGCGACCGCCGTCTGGTCCGCGAGGCGGCGGATCTCGGTCGCCACGACCGCGAAGCCGCGCCCGTACTCGCCGGCCTTCTCCGCCTCGATCGCCGCGTTCAGCGACAGCAGGTTGGTCTGGTCCGCCACCTTGGTGATGGTCGCGACGACCTGGTTGATGTTGAGCGCCTTCTCGTTGAGGATCGCGAGCTTCGCGTTCACCGAGCCGGCCGCGTCCATCACGCTGCGCATCGTCTCGCCCATCCGCGTGAGCCCGCTCTGGCTCACGCCCGCGAGCGTCGCCGACTGCTCGGCCACGCCCGCCACCTCGTTCATCGTGCGCAGCAGGTCGCGCGACGTCGCGAAGATCTCGCGCGAGGTCGCGCCGATCTCGGTCGTCGTCGCGGCGGTTTCGTTCGCGGTCGCCTGCTGCTCGCGCGACGTCGCCGCGATCTCGGCGACCGACGTCGTCACCTGCAGCGACGACTGCTGCGCGCGCCCGACCAGCTCGGTCAGCTCGTCGGCCATCCGGTTGAAGCCCGTCTCCAGCGTGCCGAATTCGTCATGGCGGTTCAGCGCGAGGCGGCGCGTGAGATTGCCGGTGCGCATCACGTCGTGCACCTCGACGAGCCGCGCCATCGGCACCGTGATCGCGCGATACAGCACATAGCCGAGCGCGAGCGCGGCCAGCAGCACGACGGTCAGCGCGACCGCCAGCACCACCTCGGTGCCCTGCACCGATTCGCGGATCAGCTTCGCGGACTGGTCCGCGAACGTGCGGTTCTCCTGGACCATCGTATTCGCGTTGCGCACCACCTCCGCCCACGCGGGCAGCACGGCCGCATATGCGGCGGGTGCGTCGCCGCGCGACCCGCGGCTCTTCTGCACGGCCTCGTTCAGGAGCGGCAGGTAGCGGTCGTACGCGGAGCGGAACGACAGGAAGCGCGCGCGGTCGTCTTCGCGGAACGTCGTGTTCTGATAGTGGATCGACAGCTTGTCGATCTCCTTCGTCACGTCGGCGATCTTCGCGAGGTCGCGGCGCGCGGCGTCGGGATCGGTCTCGACGAAGGTCGCCTGCTGCAGCAGCATGAACGACTCGTTGACCGCGCCGCGCAGCGACGACGCGAGATACACGCCCGGCAGCGAATCGCGCTCGATGCTGACGGCTTCGGCGTTGATCGCGCGCAGGCGCTCGTAGGACAGTCCGGCCGTCAGCAGCATCAGCACGAACAGCACGCCGAAGCTGAGCAGGATGCGGTTGCCGAGGGTCAGCCGGGTGGCGCCGATCGTCGGATGCAAGCTTTCATTGGTCGCGCGGGGCGTCACGGTGGCCATGTTCGTCGTGGGCTTTCAAAGTCTGCGTTGAGAAAAGGTCCGCGCCGGCCGGCGCCCGCCGGAGGCGGCGCGACCGGTGCGCGTGGAGAGCGGGCGCGCATGCGCGCGGCGGGGCCTGCGGGCAAGGCCGCACGGCCCGCGGGTTCACCGCTCCACTTGTGCGGGGAGCCGAAGCGCGACCATGAAGCCGCGCGCGGTATCGCGCATCAGTATCTGGCCCCGATGCCGCGCGGCCGTCGCGCGGACGAACGCGAGCCCGAGCCCGAAGCCGCTGCGCGCCGCGCCGTGCGCGGACTCGAGCCTCACGAACGTCTCGGTCGCCGACGCGCGCTGCGCCGGCGCGATGCCGGCGCCGCCGTCCTCGACGCCGATCAGCCATGCGCCGTCGTCGCCGGCCAGCGTGCAATGCACGTCCGTTCCGGCCGGGCCGTACTTGAGCCCGTTGTCGATCAGGTTGGCGACCGCGCGCGTCAGCATCAGCCGGTCGCCCATCGTCACGCATTCGGCGTCCGGCACCTGCGTGACGACCCGGCTGCCGAACCCGGCGGCCTTTTCCCACAGCTGGTCGGCTGCGTCGAGCACGATCTCGTTGAGGCTGACGACCTCGTGCGCGCGGCGCTCCGACTGCGCGCGGGTCAGGTGGATGAAGCCGTCGGCCAGCGCGAGCGCGCGCCGCGCGTGGCCCGCGATGCGCTCCATGATCGGCGGCATGTCGCCGTGCTCGGCCCGGTAGACGTCGAGCAGCGCGAGGATCGACGTCTGCGGCGAACGCATGTCGTGCGACAGGAAATCGAGCGCTTCGTCGCGCTGGCGCGACATCAGGTAGGAATTCGAATGGTAGCGAATGCGTGCCGTCAGCTCCATCGCGTCGGGCAGCTTGACGAGATAGTCGTTCGCGCCGGCGATGAACGCTTCGCGCTTGACGACCGGCTCCTCCTTCGCGGACAGCACGATGATCGGCACGCGCGCGGTGGCCGCGTCCGCGCGCCACGCGCGCACGAGGTCGAGGCCGTCGATGTCCGGCATCACCAGGTCCTGCAGGATGACCGTCGGCTTCACGTCGCGCGCGACGGCCATCGCCCGCTGCGCGTCGTTGCAAACATGCAGATCGATGTCATGTTCACTGCGCAACGCCCGGCGAATCACTTCACCGACGAAAGCTTGATCGTCGACAAGCAGGACCGATAAACCGGACTCGAGGTAATCCGATACCTTTTCACCACTCGATTCGTTCATAAATGTTGTTTCAAACGCGGAATCCCCAATCGATTCTTTCATGAGAGTTGATTATCCGACTTAAGCACGATCTTATTCTTGCGGAGGAATGATCCGCTTGCTGACGCCGACCGGGCCCGTCGGCGCTGACGCGCAAGGCCACCGGATGCCGATTTTCCCCGTCGACACCCGGCGCTCGCCCCGCGCGATTTCTCTCAATAAACATAAGCAGCTGATTCTAAATGAAATTAGAGCACAACATCTATCTGCGTCCTGTTTGGTTAAGCCACGCGGGCAAAAATCCCCTCGCGTCGGATTAAATCCGATCATTTACCAAATTGAAATGACGCTTGCGAATGCAGCAGGCGCGTGCATGCTCGCGCGCTGCCGACGGGCGAGGCGGGAAAGACGGCGGGCGCGCCGCGCCCGCCCGGCGTTCATCCGCGCGCGTGCTGCGCGGACACTTCCTGCAGGTCGAGATCGCGTTCGAGCGCGTGCAGCATTTCGTCGTGGATCTGCCCGGAACGATGCAGGCGCAACAATTCCGCGCGGCCGGCCGCGATCGCGGCGAGCACGACGTCGTAGTGCGCAGCGCGATCGCTGTCCGGAAACGCGGGCTCGTGCTGCAGGCGCTGTGTCAACTCCGCGCGATACGTGTACTGCTCGAGCAGGCGCGGATGGATCACGACGCCGTTCGCGTCGCGCACGAGCGGCTGGATCGCCGCGAGCTGCGCGGCTTCGACGCGCGCCCACGCCTGCGGTTCGGTCAGGTGATGCTCGGCATGCGCGTGCTGCTTCCGCAGGCGCAGCAGCCGGATCAGCGGGCCGATCGTCGTGCCCTGCAGCAGCACGGTGACGAGAATCACCGCGAACGCGGCGACGAGGATCAGGTCGCGGCCCGGCATCGCGTCGGGCAGCGACAGCGCGATCGCGAGCGTGACGACGCCGCGCATCCCGGCCCAGCTCATCACGGTCGCGGCCCGCCAGTCCGGCCGGCACGCGCTGCGCGTGAGCCGGCGCGTCGGCCCTTTCAGCACCTCGACCGCATAGATCCACAGGAAGCGCGACACGACCACCGCGGCCAGCACCGCCAGCACGGCCGGCATCATCGTGCCGATCACCGGCTCGAAACCGCCGAGCCGGTGGATCACGCCGCGCAGCGACAGCCCGATCAGCACGAACACGAGCGCCTCGAGCAGGAACACGACGACCTGCCAGAACGCGGTGGCGCGCGTGCGCACCGCCGCCGAAAACACCTCGTGCTGGTGCCAGCCGAGCATCATGCCGACCACCACGGTCGCGATCACGCCCGACACTTCGAGCATTTCGCCGGCGATGTAGCCGATCCAGCCGGAAAGCACCGCGACGGTGATCACGAGGTAGTCGTCGTCGAGCAGCTTCAGGAATCGCACGACGAGCCAGCCGATCACGAAGCCGACCACGACGCCGCCCACGCCCAGCTCCGCGAAACCGACGAGCGCGTGCTGGAAGCTGAACGCGCCGGTCAACGCGGCGACGACCGCGAAGCGGAACAGCACGAGGCCCGCCGCGTCGTTCAGCAGGCTCTCGCCTTCGAGCAGCACCATCAGCCGGCGCGGCAGCGCGACGCGTTCGAGCACGGCCTTCGCCGCGACCGCGTCGGGCGGCGACACGATCGCGCCGAGAGCGAAGCAGGCCGCCCACGGCAGCGACGGCACGACCCAGTGCACGGCGAGCCCGACCGCGAGCGTCGTGAACGCGACCGCGCCGATCGCGAGCAGCAGGATGCCGCCGAGGTTGCGCTTGAACTCCTCCCACACGGAGAAATACGCGCCGTCCATCAGCAGCGGCGGCAGGAACACCACCAGCACGAGATCGGGGTCGAGGTTGATCGGCGGCAGGCCGGGAATGAACGCGATGGCAACGCCGCCGACGAGCAGCGCCGCGGCGGGCGGCAAGCGCAACCGCTTGGCGATGCATTCAAGCGCGACGATCGCGAGGAAAGACAGCAGAACCAGCTTGAATGCCGATACGGGGGACATGAATCGACCTCGTGAAGAAATAATCCGCCGGCGGCCGGTGTCATGCCCCGGCGCGCCGTGTCGCGCGATTACATCACGATGCCGTGCGTGCGGTCGAGACCGTTCAGCGGATGGGCGGCGCATTCGCGCGCCGCCCGATTTCCCCCGCGCCGCGCTACCTGCGCCGCACCACCATCAGGCGCGGCTCGGTCATGTCCTCGATCGCGTAGCGGATTCCTTCGCGGCCTAGGCCCGAGTCCTTCACGCCGCCGTACGGCATGTTGTCGACGCGGAACGACGGCACGTCGTTGACCACGACGCCGCCCACGTCGAGCTCTTCCCACGCGCGCTGCGCGTGCGCGAGCGAATCGGTGAACACGCCGGCCTGCAGCCCGAAATCGCTGTCGTTCACGCGCGCGAGCGCGTCGTCGAAGTCGTCGAACTTCTCGAGCATCGCGACCGGGCCGAACGCCTCCTTCCGGTACAGGTCCTGCTCGCGGCCGACGTTCTCGAGCAGCGTCGCCTCGAACATCGCGCCGTCGACCTTGCCGCCCGCGACCACCTGCGCGCCCGCCGCGACGGCCGCGTCCATCCAGCCCGCGAGCCGGCGCGATTCGGATTCGGAGATCATCGGGCCGACGAAGGTCGCCGGGTCCTTCGGATCACCCATCTTCAGCGAGCGGGTTTTCGCGATCAGCTTCTCGCGCAGCGCGTCGTAGATGCCGGCGTGCACGATGATCCGCTGCACGCCGATGCAGCTCTGCCCCGACTGGTAGTACGCGCCGAACGCGAGCCGCTCGACCACGTAGTCGAGCCGCTCGCGCTGGTCCGCGTCGACGATCGCCGCCGCGTTGCCGCCCAGCTCCAGCACGACCTTCTTCTTGCCGGCCTTCTCCTTCAGCGCCCAGCCGACCGCGGGCGAGCCCGTGAACGACAGCAGCTTGAAGCGCTCGTCGGTCGTGAACAGGTCCGCGCCGTCGCGATGCGCGGGCAGCACCGAGAACGCGCCCTTCGGCAGGTCGGTTTCCGCGAGGACTTCGCCGATGATCAGCGCGCCGATCGGCGTGCGGCTCGCGGGCTTCAGCACGAACGGGCAGCCGGCCGCGAGCGCCGGCGCGACCTTGTGCGCGGCGAGGTTCAGCGGGAAGTTGAACGGCGAGATGAACGAGCACGGCCCGATCGGCACGCGCTTCGTGTAGCCGGTGTAGCCCTGCGCGCGCGCGGAAATCTCCAGGTTGATCACTTCGCCGTCGATCCGCACCGACTCCTCGGACGCGACGCGGAACGTGTCGATCAGCCGCGTCACTTCGCCCTTCGAATCGTTGATCGGCTTGCCGGCCTCGATGCACAGCGCCTCGGCCAACTCGTCGAAGCGCTCGCGAAAGCGCGCGACGCAGTGGTCGAGCACGGCCTGGCGCTTGTATGCGGGCAGCTCGCGCATCGGCTTCGCGGCGGCGACCGCCGCGCCGATCGCCGCATCGATCGCCTTCGCGTCGGCCAGCGCGACGCGCGTCGCGACTTCGCCGCTGTACTTGTCGGTCACCTCGAGATCGGTGTTCGCGTACACGGCAACGTTGGCGAGGTAGTACGGATAGGTTTCCTTCAGCATGGAACGCCTCCTTCCGGTGAACGGTGAATTCAGAGCTGCGCCGACAGACGCTTGATCTCGCGGTTCAGCACGCGCTCGTTGTCCGAGTAGTCGATCGGCACGTCGATCAGGTGCACGCCCGATGACGCGAAGCACTCGCGCAGCAGCGGCTCGAGATCGTCGGCCGCCTCGACCCGGTGGCCGTGCGCGCCGTAGCTCTGCGCGTACGACACGAAATCGGGGTTCTGCAGCGTCATCGCGAAGTCGGGGAAATTCATGTTCTCCTGCTTCCAGCGGATCATCCCGAACGCGTCGTCGCGCAGGATCATCACGACGATGTCGAGCTTCAGCCGCACCGCCGTTTCGAGCTCCTGCGAGTTCATCATGAAGCCGCCGTCGCCGCACACGGCGATCACCTTGCGCTGCGGATGCACGATCTTCGTCGCGATCGCCGACGGCAGGCCCGCGCCCATCGACGCGAGCGCGTTGTCGAGCAGCAGCGAGTTCGGCTCGTGCGCGCGCCAGTAGCGCGCGAACCAGATCTTGTACATGCCGTTGTCGAGACACACGATCCCGTCGGCCGGCAGCGCGCGGTACAGGTCGTTCACGATCCGCACCGGATACATCGGGAAGCGCGGATCGTTCTGCCCCTTCTGCAGGTGCGCGTCGAAATGCGCCTTGATCATCGCGAAGCGTGCGAAATCCCAGTGCGGCTGCGGCGCGAGCGCCTCCTTCATCTGCCACACCGCGTTCGCGATGTCGCCGACCACCTCGATCTGCGGGAAATACACGGGGTCGACCTGCGCGCCGAGGAAGTTCACGTGGATCACGGTCTTATCGTCGGCGCGCATGAAGAACGGCGGCTTCTCGATCACGTCGTGGCCGACGTTGATGATGCAGTCCGCGTGCTCGATCGCGCGGTGCACGAAGTCGCCGTCCGACAGCGTCGCGTTGCCGAGCCACAGCGGGTGCGTCTCGTCGATCACGCCCTTGCCCATCTGCGTCGTGAAGAACGGGATGCCCGTCTTGTCGACGAATTCGAGCAGCATCTTGCAGGTCGTCTTGCGGTTGCCGCCCGCGCCGATCATCAAGAGCGGATGGCGCGCGGCCTGGATCGCGTCGACCGCATGCGCGACCGCCTTCTCCTCGGCGACCGGACGCCGGCTGTAGCTTGCCGGGATCGGCTTGCCGTCGCCCTCCTCGTGCGCGATGTCCTCCGGCAGCTCCAGGTGGGTCGCGCCCGGGCGCTCCTCTTCCGCGCGCCGGAACGCCTCGCGCACGGCCGACGGAATGTTGCCGATCGACACGATCTGCCGCGTGAACTTCGTGAGCGGCTGCATCATGTCGACGACGTCGACGATCTGGAAATGGCCCTGCTTGCTGGACTTGATCGGCTTTTGCCCGGTGATCATCAGCATCGGCATCCCGCCGAGCTGCGCGTACGCGGCCGCCGTCACGAAGTTGGTCGCGCCGGGGCCGAGCGTCGCCAGGCAAACGCCCGTCCTGCCCGTCAGGCGGCCGTAGGTGGCCGCCATGAATCCGGCCGCCTGCTCGTGCCGGGTCAGCACGAGCTTGATCCGCGATCGCCGCAGCGATTCGAGCAGATCGAGGTTTTCCTCGCCGGGAATGCCGAACACATACTCGACGCCTTCGGCTTCCAGCGCCTTCACGAACAGATCCGATGCTTTCATGGGGGGACTCTCGGTTGATGCCGCCTGCCCGGCCTACGGGCGCGCGGTACTCGGGACGCACGCCGGCCTACGGCGCGCGGACGCTTTACCTGCCAGACACTGACCGCACTGCACTTGCCCGCCGCGCAGCGCGCGGCGGCGTCTCCGGAAACCGGAGGACGAACGGATCCGCAGGCGCGCAACCCATGCGCGCCGGCGGCAAAGACGCTTTTGATTGTAGACGGATTCGGACATTCCCGACTTCCGTCACCGCCCCGTCCGATCGCCGCGGCGGGATCGTCCCAACGGCCAATCGGACCGGCAAACAACGCAGACGGCTCTATAGTCAGACGTCGCGCCGCCCTCCGAGCGACGGAAAAGGGGCACGGCGACCCGTTGACAATCTGTGAACCGTGGTTGACACATCTCGATCGATGCCCTACATTCCTCCTGTATTCACCATCCGAACCACCGAGTTCTTCGACGCCTGGTTCGACGCGCTGCAGGATCGCATCGCGAAACGCCGTATCCAGGCGCGCATCGACCACGGCCCGGGGTATCGCGTCTACTACGTGCAGCGGGGATCGGCTTGGGTGATCCTGCTTTGCGGCGGAGACAAGTCGACGCAACAGGCGCACATACGCGCCTCGCTCGCGATGCTCGAGCATCTCGATCTCGATACGGAGTAGTCGATGGACAAGATCAAGACCCGGCCGTGGGATTCGGCCGAACACCTGAAGACCGAAGACGACATGGCCGAATACTTCGAAGCCTGTCTGCAGGAGGCCGGCGACGATCCGGCCTTCATCGCGCACGCGCTCGGCGTGATCGCGCGTGCGCGCGGCATGTCACAGGTCGCGCGCGATGCGGGCCTGTCGCGCGAAGGTCTGTACAAGGCGCTGTCGCACGACGGCAACCCGAGCTTCGGCACGATCCTGAAGGTCATCAAGGCGCTCGGCCTGCAACTGCACGGCTCGAAAGCACACGCCTGATCCGGGCGCGCGCGAGCGACACGAGATACAGCCCGAGCCCGATCAGCCCGCCGACCAGCGTGCCGTTGATGCAGCAGCTCGTCCGGATGGCATATCGGGCCAACAAATGCAGCGTGCGGCCCTATAGTCGTCGGTACGACAGAAACCGGCAGGCGGGCAATTGCGATGCGCTCCATCGTGCATTCGCCGTGCCGATACTTGATCTGTTAGTTGTCCTGTTGGCGATTGCACGCAACGACGCTTCGGCGCATGCATTGCCGGGACCATTTCACACTCGTTGACGTATTACGCAAAACGTAATACCATGCCCGTAATGATCAGATCGTTCCGATGCAAGGATACCCAGTCGCTTTTCGCCGGCGAATCACCCAAACGCTTCCGTACGATCGAATCCGTTGCTACCCGGAAACTGGAAATGGTCGCTGCTGCGAAAGAACTGCGCGACTTGCGGTCTCCGCCCGGCAACCGGCTCGAAGCGCTTCACGGAAATCGGGATGGCCAGCACAGCATCCGTATCAACGAGCAATGGCGGATCTGCTTCGAATGGACCGACGACGGCCCCGCCAACGTCGAGATCCTTGACTATCACTGACTGGAGAACCGCATGCTCAAGAATGGAATGCGTCCGATCCACCCGGGCGAAATCCTGCGAGAAGAATTCCTGACGCCGCTGGAAATGAGTGTCAACGCGCTTGCACTCGCGTTGAACGTACCGGCTACCCGCCTGCATGAAATCGTCAAGGAACGGCGCGGGGTCACGGCCGATACCGCTTACCGGCTCGCGCGCTACTTCGACACGTCACCCGAATTCTGGCTGAACCTGCAAGCCACATACGACCTCAAAACGCTGCCGACGCGCAATGAGATCGACCGGAAGGTTGAACCGCGCGAACACACCCGCGCATAGGGGCGCGTCCCGCAAAACAATCCACGCAAGAGCTCGCGTCCGCAATCACAGCCGCGTCAAAACAGCCACCCGCCTACCCAGCGCGGCGCGAGCGACACGAGATACAGCCCGAGCCCGATCAGCCCGCCGACCAGCGTGCCGTTGATGCGGATGTACTGCAGGTCCTTGCCGATGTTCAGCTCGATCTGCCGCGACATCTCGCGCGCGTCCCAATTGCGCACCGTGTCGCGGATGTGGCGCATCAGGAAGTCGGCGAAATCCGGCGCCATCTCGTACACGGCTTTCTCGACGTGCTCGTTCAGCGATGCGCGCAACGCCGGGCTTTCCGCGAGCCGCGCGCCGAGCCAGCCGCCGAGCGTCGCGGCCTGCCGGTGCAGCGTCGAGTCGGCGCGCGCGAGATCGGCCTTCAGCCATGCGCGCAGCTGGTCCCACAGATCCTTCAGGTAGGTGTTGAACGCATCGCCGTCGCGGATGTAGCGCTTGATCTCCTCGCCCTTCTCGATGAACACGGGGTCGTGCTTCAGGCGCTCGACCAGCTTGACGACCGTCGCGTCGAAGCGCTGCCGCAGCTCGTGCTCCGGATCCGCGGCGACCTGTTCGAGCACGCGGTTCACCGCGTTCGCGATCAACTCGGCGCCGTTCTCGCCGAGCCAGTTCGTCGGCAGGATCTTCTCGACGGTCGGGTACTGGCTCTTCAGCCAGTCGACGATGTACGCGGCGATCACCGCGCGGTTTTCCGGCTGGTCGAGCAGGTTCGTCACCTGCCCGATCGCGTCGTCGAGCAGCGCCTGGTGGCGGCCGTCCTTCGTCAGCGTATCGAGAATCGCACCAGCCGACTGCGACAGGTCCACCTTGTCGACCAGCGCGCGGAACGCGTCGTGCACGAACGACTGGATCCGCGCATCGTCGGTCATGTCGAGCGCGAAGCTCATCAGCTTCGTCGCGTAGCTGCCGAGCGCGTCGGTGTTCGCGGATTCGCCGAGCCATGCGCCGAGCTTCTGCGCGGGATCGTGCTGGCGGATCTGCGCGGCGAGCGCATCGGGGCCGAGGAATTTCTCGCGGACGAACGCCGCGAGGTTGTCGGCGATCTTGTCCTTGTTCTGCGGAATGATTTCGGTATGGCGCGACACGAACGGGATCGGCACGCGCCGGAACAGCGCGACGACCGCGAACCAGTCGGCGAGCGCGCCGACCATCGCGGCCTCGGCCACCGCCTTGATCCCGTCGATCCAGATGCCGCGCGGCAGGAAGATCGTCGTCACGAACACCGCGACGGCGACGAGCAGCAGCGACAGCGCGCGTCGCTTGCTGCGGTTCAGTTCGAGGGCTTTGTCTGGCGTCATGAGAGGCGGGCGAATCGGCGATGCCGCTAATATCCCCGAATTCGCGGCGGCCGACAAACGCGACATGCCCGCGCCGCCCCCTCCCCGCCGTCAGAGAAACGCCTTCAGGTTCACCGCCGGGTCGGCCAGCCGCTCCGGATCGGGCGCGGCGTCCGCCGCGATCATCCGGCGGCACGCGCCGATGTCGCGCCCCGCGTTCACCGCGGCGGCCGCGACGAGCCTGCCGTCGTCGCCCAGCCCGAACACCGAGAACGCGCCCTTCGACGGATCGCCGCGCACGACCGTCGTCCGCTCGCCGCCGAACAGCCCGAGCATCTGCAGGTTGCAGTCGTACTGATCGGACCACAGCCACGGCAGCTCGGCATAGGTTTCGTTCGCGCCGAGCGCGTTCGCCGCCGCGACGGCCGGCTGGTTCTCCGCGACCTGCCACGACTCGATCCGCACATGGCGGCCGAGCAGCGGATTGAAGTGCATCGTCACCTCGCCCGCCGCGAAGATCGCCGGATCGCTGGTGCGGCAGCCCGCGTCGACGCGCACGCCGTTGTCGACGTCGAGGCCCGCCGCCTGCGCGAGCTCGACGTTCGGCACGACGCCGATCCCGACGACCACGATATCGGCCGTCACGTCCCCGCCATCCGTCTCGACCACCGCGCCGCCCGCCGCGCCGCGCCGGATCGCGCGCGGCAGCGCCGACAGCCGGAATTCGACGCCGCGCCCGTCGTGCAGGCGCCGCGCGAACGCGCCGACCACGTCCGGCAGCGCGCGCTGCAGCAGGCGCGCGGCCGGGTCGATCACCGTCACCGCGCAGCCGAGCTGACGCGCGGCCGCCGCGACTTCGAGGCCGATGAAGCCGCCGCCGAGCACCGCGACGTGCTTGGCCGGCGCGAGCGCCGCGCGCAGCGCCCGCGCATCGGCGACCGTGCGCACGTAATGCAGCGGCACGCCCGCGTCCACCGGCCCGCCGAACCTGCGGACCCGCGAGCCGGTCGCAAGCACGAGCCGCCGGTACGGCAGCGTCGCACCGTCGTCGAGCCGCACGCGCTGCGCGTCCCGCTCGATCGCGTCGACCCGCGTGCCGAGCCGAAGCGCGATCCGCTGCGCGTCGTACCACGCGGCGTCGCGCACGAACGCGCGCGCTTCGCCGCCGTCGCTCAGCAGCGCGTCCTTCGACAGCGCGGGCCGGTCGTAAGGCAGCTCGCGCTCCGCGCCGATCATCACGATGCGCACGTCGGCATCACGCGCGCGCAGCGCTTCGGCGGTGCGGCGCGCGGCATGGCCGGCGCCGACGATCAGGACAGGATCAGCCGACATTGACTTCCACCTGCCCGTCGACGATCCGGATCGGATAGGTCCGCACCGGCTCGGTGATCGGCGCGCATTTCGGCGCGCCGGTGCGAATGTCGATCAGCCCCTGATGCAGCGGGCATTCGACGCAGCCGTCCTCGACGTAGCCTTCCGACAGCCGCGCGTGGCCGTGCGTGCAGAGGTCGTGCATCGCGAACAGTTCGTCGCCGATCCGGAACACCGCGATCGGCTTCTGTCCGGCGACGCGCGCCGCCGGTTCGTCTTCGGAGAATTCGTCGATGGTGCCGAGCGGGTGCCACTCGGTCAGCGTTGCTTCAGTCATGTCGTTCCTCACATTCCGCTCAGATCGGGGTGGCCAGCAGCGTCTGCACGCGCGACGTGTCGTAGATCACGCGCTTGGTCTTGTAGCGCAGGCCGTCGGGCGTGCGCACCACCGTGTCGTAATACTTGCCGGCCTGGTACACGTTCGATTCGCCGTTGCTGCGCGTCTGCACGACGACGTAGCTGCTCTCGGTGTCGATCTCGCCGTCGCGCTCGGCGACGACCATCAGCCCCGACGTCATGTGCCGGTACGTGTGCGCCTCGAAGATGTTCGCGTGCCGCAGCGACACGACGCGATCGCGCAGCATCCGCCGGTTCGTGCAATGCACGATCCCGACCGGCAGCCCGAGGTCCGCGTTCTCCTTCGGCACGATCTCGTACGTGCAGTCCTCGGTGAACAGCTCCGGCCACTGTTCGAGCCGGTCGTTGTCGAGGTGGCTGATATAGCGGTTCTGCAGCATGGCGATCTCGAACCACGTCTTCATGTCTTCCGTCATTTCGCGCTCCCGCTTCAATAGCCCATCAGCTTCTGGTAGCCGACCCAGAACTTGCGGATCAGGCTTTCGGTGATCACCGTGTCCTGCTGGTCCGGATTGCCGCGCGACATCTCGATCACCGACGTCGCGTCGCCGTCGCGCACCGTGCCGCGCTGCACGAGCTCGGTCGCCTCGGTGTCCTCCATCGAGATGTAGCCGGCCGGCCCGACGAGGTTCGCCTGCTTGATGCGCAGCGCGCGCAGCTCGGGCGTGTCGTCCGTGTAGCCGAAGAAGTGGAAGATCAGCTCGAAGTTGTCCGGTCCCTTCGGCAGGATCTGCCGCGCGACCAGCGTGTTGTGGATCTGCTGGATCACGAGCTGCGGAAAGATCGGCTGGATGTGGTTCGTGCAGTCCTCGTCGTATTCCGACACGAGATCGAGGATCGATTCGTCCTCCAGATGGAAGCCTTCGTCGAACGAGCGGATGTTCTGCTGCTTGTAGGCCGCCGACGTGTCGTCGCCGGTCTTCGTCACCGTGATGATGCTGTGCAGCCCGTGGTTCGCATCGGGAATCGAGCGCGCCTTCATGCCGACGCGGAAGATGTTGAAGGTCGTATGGAACAGATGCAGCATGCTCGCGTGATACGGGTCCTTCACGTTCTCCAGGTACAGCTTCCAGTTCGATTTCGAATACTGGCGCGTGCAGCCGAGATATTCGACCGGCTTGTGGAAGATCCGGTCGATCCACGGGCGCATCTGCTCGCCGAGATAGTTGGGCAGCGGCGCGACGTCGTCGCTGAAGGTCGCGAACACGAGCCCGCGATAGCTGTCGACGCGCAGCTTGCGCAGCCCGTGCTGCTTCGGATCGAAGTCGGCCGGCATCCCGGTCATCCCCTTCTGGCCGCGCCGGAACGGCACGCCGAGCAGGTTGCCGGTGTTGTCGAAGCTCCACTGGTGATAGACGCACGTATGCGAGCTCGCATTGCCGCGCGCCTTGCGGCACACCTGCGCGCCGCGGTGCGCGCAGCGGTTCACCCACGCGGCGAGCGCGCCGTCCTCGGCGCGCGTGACGACGACCGGCGTATCGCCGACGAACGTGCTCTTGAAGTCGCCCGGGTTCGGGATCTCCGCTTCCAGCGCGACGAAATTCCACGTCGGGCCGCGGAAGATGCGCTCCTGCTCGCGGTCGTAGACGGCGCGCGAGCTGAACACCTTGTACGGCACGCGCGAGCCGTCGTCGTGCGGAAACGTCACGTCGGACGCGTCTTCGCGCGCCGCGAACAGGACTGGCGATTCTGTCTGCTCCATGTCGGACTCCTTGTCGATCCGGTTGGGGTGTCTTGATGGAGCCTATTTTTGAAACGCTAATATTCGACGTCTATCCGGAATCTGCAAATGCGGCGGCGCAGTATCCACTTCCGGCAGGTTTCTGCGCTAGGATGGCGGCACGCGTGACGCCGGCACGCGATCCCGCCCCATTCGTCGGATCGAAGCAAGCGTCCAAAACCAGACTGATGCCCATGCCCCCAACGTCGTTCGAGCCGCTCGCGCTGCGTGCGCACCGGCTGTTCGAATCCCGCGATCTCGACGAGACGCGCGAGCGGATTTCGCGCGTGATGCAGCCGCACGCGCTGCTGCCCAGCGGCCGCGTGCACGGCGCGTCGCATATGGATTTCGTGCGGATCGGCGGGCTCGGGATCGGCACGATCGCGTTCGGCGAACCGATGCGCGTGCAGGTCGACGCGGTCGACGGCTATTACCTGCTGATGTTCTGCCTGTCCGGACAGGCCGACGTGCGTGCGATGGGCCGGCAGGTCGGCGTCGACGGGCAGACCGGCGTGCTGTGTGCGCCCGGCGAGCGCTTCGACGCGCAGCTGTCGGCCGACTGCGAGCAGTTCGTGCTGCGCATCGATGCGACCACCGTCGGCGCGCTGACCGGCGATCCGCGCGCAATGCTCGACCCCGTGCTGCGCGTGAGCGACGCGGCGCTCGCCGCGTGGCGGCAGCAACTGATGCTGGTCGCGGGCTCGCCGGCCCTGCTCGAACGCGCGAGCGCGAATCCGCGCGTCGCATCGCAACTCGAACACCTGCTGATCGACCTGCTGATCGAAGGGCACCCGCCGTCGGCCATTCCCCCGTCGCGCCACGACCCCGTGCCCGGCTTCATGCGGCGCGCGCAGGAATTCGTCGCGGCCCACTACGCGCAGCCGCTGCAGCTCGCCGACATCGTCGGCGCGGCCGGCGTGCCGGAGCGCACGCTGCGCGATGCGTTCATCCAGTTTCGCGGGATGAGTCCGATGCAGTACCTGCGCCACGCACGGCTCGAACATGCGCGTGACCTGCTGCGCGCCGCAGGCAGCGAGCAGCGGATCGCCGACATCGCGCTCGATTGCGGCTTCACGCACCTCGGCCGGTTTGCGATCGCGTATCGGGAGACGTTCGGCGAGTTGCCGTCGGAGACGCTCGACGGGAAGCGCTGAGGCGGCGTCTGTGGCTGCGCCTGCGCAGGGCTCCGAAATCGACCGTTAGTTGCGGTATACGGCGCAACAGCGGTCGTCAGCCCGCCGGCGCGATCATCGCGCGGGCGATCGCGCAGAACGCCGCCGTCGCGGGGCTTTCGTCATGCACGCGGCGGCTCATGATGATAGGCGACGTCGCGACCGGCTCCGGCAGGCGACGGTACACGACGCCCTTCACCCGCACGCCCTCGACACTTTCCGGCACCAGCGACACGCCGACTTCCGCGGCGACGAGCCCGAGCGCCGTCTGCAATTCGCGCACCTCGTGCACGCCGGCCGGCGCGAGCCCGCCGTCGCGCAGCGCGGACAACTGCTGATCCGCGAAACTCGGCCGCGGCGTGCTCGGATAGACGATCAGCGTCTCGTTCGCGACGTCGGCCAGCACGAGCGGCCGATGCGGATCGGCAAGCGGATGCCCGGCCGGCAGCGCCGCGATCAGCTTCTCCTCGATCAGCGCCTCGCGCACGAGCTGATCGTCGTCGAACCGCAGGCGGCCGAACCCGACGTCGATCCGCCCGCCTTTCAGCGCGCCGAGCTGCTCGAGCGTGAACATTTCGATCAGCGACAGCTCGACGTCCGGCCGTGTCTCGCGGAACGCGCGAATCACGTCCGGCAGCGCGCCGTACAGCGTCGACGGCACGAAGCCGATCACGATCCGCTCCGACATCTGCGCGAGCCGCCGCGTCAGCGGCCCGAGCTCGTCCGCCTGGTCGACGAGGCGCTTCGCCTGTGCGTAGAACACCCGGCCCGCCTCGGTCAGCTTCAGCGGCCGCGCGCCCCGCTCGAACAGCGGCAGGCCGATTTCGTCCTCGATCGCCTGCAGCTGGCGGCTCAGCGGCGGCTGCGTCATGTGCAGGCGCTCCGCAGCCCGCGTGATGTTCATTTCCTCGGCGACGGCAATGAAATACCGGAGCTGACGCAATTCCATTGCATACCTCGAAAGTATGGAAGTAGTCGGAAAGAGTGTTGGACGCCGCCGGGCGGATGTTCCTACCATGTGCACCAACAGGAGGAATCGCATGATAGCAACTGCCGCCACCATCGAGCGCGTCGAGACGCTGCTCGTCGACGTGCCGACGATCCGCCCGCACAAGCTGTCGGTCGCCACGATGAATTGCCAGACCCTCGTGCTGGTCCGGGTTCGATGCTCGGACGGTATCGAAGGCGTCGGCGAAGCGACCACGATCGGCGGCCTCGCATACGGCGAGGAGAGCCCGGAGAGCATCAAGGTCAACATCGACACCTATTTCGCGCCGCTGCTGCAGGGCATGGACGCGACCCGCCCGGGCGCCGCGATGGCGCGCGTGCGCAAGCTGTTCCAGGGCAACCGCTTCGCGAAGTGCGCGCTCGAGACCGCGCTGTTCGACGCGCAGGCGCGCCGCCTCGGCGTGCCGCTGTCCGAGCTGTTCGGCGGCCGCACGACCGATGCGGTGGACGTCGCGTGGACGCTCGCGAGCGGCGACACGCAGCGCGACATCGCGGAAGCCGAGGCGATGCTCGAAGCGCGCCGCCACCGCGCGTTCAAGCTGAAGATCGGCTCGAACGCGGTGGCCGACGACGTCGCGCACGTGATCGCGATCAAGCGCGCGCTCGGCGAGCGCGGCGACGTGCGGATCGACGTGAACCAGGCGTGGACCGAAACCGAAGCGATCTGGGCCGGCCCGCGTCTGGCGGAAGCCGGCGTGAGCCTCGTCGAGCAGCCGATCGCCGCGACCAACCGCGCGGGCCTGAAGCGCCTCACGCAGCTCGCGCAGATTCCGATCATGGCCGACGAGGCGCTGCACGGCCCCGTCGACGCGTTCGCGCTCGCGCAGGATCGAGCCGCCGACGTGTTCGCGGTGAAGATCGCGCAGTCGGGCGGCCTGCAGGGCGCGGCGAGCGTCGCGGCGATCGCCGCGGCGGCCGGCATCGCGCTGTACGGCGGCACGATGCTCGAAGGCGCGGCCGGCACGATGGCGTCCGCGCAGCTGTTCAGCACGTTCGGCGCGCTGCAATGGGGCACCGAGCTGTTCGGCCCGCTGCTGCTGACCGAGGAAATCCTCGTCGAGCCGCTGCGTTACGAGGACTTCAAGCTGCACCTGCCGGCTGCGCCCGGCCTCGGCATCACCTTCGACTGGGCCCGCATCGAACGGATGCGACGCGGCGCCCGCTGATCCCCGCAAGCCACCCGATATTGGAGACACGCATGAACAAGGACGCCATCGACGCGCTGCTGAAGACCTTCGACGATGCCGCCGAGAAGCCCGGCAACCCGCGCGTGCGCGCGATCGTCAACCGGATCGTGAAGGACCTGTGCTACACGATCGAGGATTTCGACGTGCAGCCGAGCGAGTTCTGGACCGCGCTCAATTACCTGAACGAGGCCGGCAAGGAATTCGGCCTGATCGCCGCGGGCCTCGGCCTCGAGCGCTTCCTCGACGTGCGGATGGACGAGGCCGAAGCGAAGGCCGGCATCCACGGCGGCACGCCGCGCACGATCGAAGGGCCGCTGTATGTCGCGGGCGCGCCGGAATCGGTCGGCCATGCGCGCCTCGACGACGGCACCGATCCGGGCCAGACGCTCGTGATGCGCGGCCGGGTGCTCGGCGACGACGGCAAGCCGCTCGCGAACGCGCTCGTCGAGGTGTGGCACGCGAACCATCTCGGCAACTACTCGTACTTCGATCAGTCGCAGCCGGCGTTCAACCTGCGCCGCTCGATCCGCACCGACGCCGAAGGCCGCTACAGCTTCCGCAGCGTGCTGCCGGTCGGCTACAGCGTGCCGCCGGGCAGCAAGACCGAGCAGCTGCTCGACCAGCTCGGGCGCCACGGCCATCGTCCCGCGCACATTCACTTCTTCGTTTCCGCGGACGGTTATCGTAAGCTGACGACGCAGATCAACATCGAAGGCGATCCGCACATCTGGGACGACTTCGCATTCGCGACGCGCGAAGGGCTGATCCCGAAGATCAAGCAGGCCGAAGGCGCGGAAGGCAAGCCTTACGACGTCGATGGCCAGTTCGCGCTGATCGACTTCGACTTCACGCTGGTCAAGGATCGTTCGAACGTGCCTGACAGTGAAGTCGAACGCGTGCGCGCGCAGGCCTGACGGGCGTCGCGGCAAAACGATAACGCAAGGAGCGTGTGATGCTGTTTCATGTGGAAATGACCGTCAACCTGCCGCACGACATGGACCCGGTGAAGGCGGCTACGTTGAAGGCCGAAGAGAAGGCGATGTGCCAGCGCCTGATGCAGAACGGCGTCTGGCGGCATCTGTGGCGGATCGCGGGGCAGTATGCGAACGTCAGCATTTTCGACGTCGAGAGCGTGCAGCAGCTGCATGACGTGTTGAGCCAGTTGCCGCTGTTTCCGTACATGAGCCTCGAGGTGCGGGCGCTGTGCCGGCATCCGTCGTCGGTTCGGGAAGATGATCGGTGAGTGAGCAGTGAATCGCCATCGTTGCTGTGCGACTGCGAGGATGGGCGACGCGTGCGACCGTTGATTCCACTCAGGTCGCCCGCTTCGCTTCGTGACCGGCCGGCCATTGCGCGCGGTATCGGCTCGCACGGCCCGCATCGCAGATGCGGACCTGCCGCTCGTATCGTTCGTATCGCCAATGCGCTTCGCGTGATGCAGGCCGGTTACTTCTGCGCGTTCATTTTTTCGGCGACTTCCTCGCCATAAACCTTGGCGATGCGTCGTTCGACAAGGGCCTTCGT
Organism: Burkholderia sp. MSHR3999; assembly: GCF_000833595.1. Lineage (NCBI taxonomy): Bacteria > Pseudomonadati > Pseudomonadota > Betaproteobacteria > Burkholderiales > Burkholderiaceae > Burkholderia > Burkholderia sp. MSHR3999. Next base: position 519,007 of record NZ_JRFO01000007.1, on the reverse strand, counting down.
CAGCGTCTCGCTGAAATCGTCGGCCGTTTTCCAGCCGCCGCCATCCTTGACGAAGGTGAAGTCCCCTTTCAATTGCAGCATCGACGGCGCGCCGAACGCGCCGAGCAGCCTGTCGCGATAGTCGATCAACAACGGGCACGACACATGATCGCTGTCGATCTGCTTGCAATTCGCGGCCGGCACAACGCCCAGGACGCTGCTCTCCATTGTAGTGGGCGTGTCGTCGCCCGGGAGCAGCTTGCCGTAACTCGGCGACATGCGCGATACCTTCGAATCGAATCCGACAACACCCGCCATGAAAGCGGTGCTGATGGCTTCCCGGCCAACGGGCGCGCCCAGTTTCGGGTTTAGACCTTGTTCGTTATAGCGAGCGATTACGTATTCCGGCGGGAACGTCTGCACAACGAAATTGCCTTTGCCCTTCTCGTTCGGCCGGACGACATAGCCGATGTTCGTGTGCAGGTCGGCTATGCTCATATCGGCGACACAACCGCGAGAACGATTGGACTCGTCGTAACCGATCTCCCGGTGATTGCTGATGCGCGGATAGGTCTCGCTACCCAGGTCTCGCGTCGCCATCGTGTTCTTTCGAATCATGTCCATGCGGACGTCGAACATGATCGAGTTCAGCGTCTCGACCGTCTCGGACGCACCGCACGTGGGTGTCGATGCGGGCCACAACAGGTACGCGCCGGTCGCAAGCGCCACCGCCAGGCCGCCCAGGCCGATGAACGTCTGCTTCCTCTTCTGCTCGCTCTGAGCGAGCTCGACCAGTTCGTCGAAACGCCGTCCAAATTGCGGTGGGTCGAGGTCCTTCAGCAATTGGAGCAGGACGATCTGGGCGCGGATGTCGTCGAAACGCGTTTCCATCAGGTTGCGCGTGGCTTTCGCTTCGGCTTCCTCGGTCGTGTAACCCTCGACGATCAGCCAGTCGAGCAGGTGGCGAATGTCGTCGCTGACCGGAATCTCGTCCGGCTTGTCCTTCAGCCGCTGGCGCGCCTGCCCGGCCTGCTCCTTCGTCAGGTAGCCGCCAACCTCGAGCACTACGAGCATGCGATGGCGAGCGTCGTCCTCCCCCGACTCGGGATTGCTTGTTTGTTCTGGGTGCATGGTTATTGCTCTCTGTTGAAAATGATGCGCGACGCTGCTGTACGACTGCGTAGCGACAACGGTTCATCACGTTGAAGCGCACGCGTATTGGCCAATCGAACGGTGTTGCTTGCGGCTGGAATCGCCAGAGGTTCTGCGTCGAGGCCCGGTATGCCTCCAGTATCAGATTCCGAACAACTCCTGCCGATACTTGAAATGCTGCACCAACGCCGGTTATCTGGTCTCCTTCGCGTCTGCATCGCCACCTTCCCGAATGCCATTCTTCGACAATTCAAGTTTTAGCGGCTTGTCGGCGTCGATTTTTTTCTTTTCGATTACACGCTTCCAGGCACCGAGGTCCCCAGGATTGCGGTAAAACGCGACGATTGCGACATATTTCGTATCGCGCTGCATCGGCTGAGACAGGCTGGCCGACGCACCGGGATTCACGATCGTCGAAATATCCGCCTGCAAATCCTGTGCGAGTGCGGTTCTGTCGCTCTTCAATAGGTCGTCGTACGAGGCGCCGTCGAACATCTTTCGATCCTTCAATTGGTAGACACGCACGGCAACCGACGTCGCCCGGCCGGATTCGTCGGGATTCAGCGCGGCGCGTGCCGTGAAATCGACATTCAGCACCTTCACCTGCTTGAAGAACACGGCGCGATAGGCGCTCGTCGACGCATCCGAGACGGATTGCCACGCGCCGCAGGCAGACAGCAGCACGACGGCTGCGATGGTTGAAACGGCAAAACGGATGGTCATGAGAGTTTCCTGGTCAGGCATGTTGGGTCAGGTACGGGTTCGGTCCAGGGGAAGGAAATGCCTGATAGACCCCAAGCGCGATATTGATCAGGCGCGCTTCATCGGCAGGCAGCACGGTCGTCCAGCCGAGGCGTGGCGCCGAGCCGTGATGCGTCGGACCGATTGCCGGCAATGGCGCAAGTCGCGACGACACTTCCATCCGCAGATGCACATCTGCCTTGACGCCGACATAAAGCTGCATGAAGGCCATCAGTTCGCGATGCAGCGATGCGCCCGGCAGCAGTGCCTGAGCCTGTTGCGCATCGGCAGGCTGCAGCGTCACACGAACCGCGCGGCCGCGATATGCCATTCGCTTGCCGAGCACGTAGCCGCGACCCAGCCCCTTGCGCTCGCCATTCACTTGCGTCTGCGCGATGCGATCCACCGCCGTGAGCGGCTGCGGCCGCCCCGTCGACGTCACGACGGGCCAGAACTCGTCAACGCGAACGCCGACACGCGGTATCGCCAGCGCAATCACGCCCGCCAGCCCTTCCGGTGTGCGGGTTCGCTGAATCAACAGCCCCAGCAGCGCCAGCATCCGCGAATCGGGTAAGCCGGCTCGCTTCGGCTTGTCGCCCCAACCGAACCCGACCAGAGACAGCAGGTTGCGCGAATGCTCGTCGCTGCCACCCGGTCGAAAGCTCTCCGGATAGCGGTACTTTTTCCATGCGCGGTACAGCAGCGTGACGAACCGATGATTGAACTGGTCGAGAAATGCCTCGACGACCTCGTGCCCCTCCTCGCGCAACGCGATCTCGTCGATCATGTGCGACGGTACCGCCGCGTCGACGCCATACAGCCCCATGAACGTCGTGCGCAGGGTCGGTCGAGCATCGAGACCGAATGCGTCAGACCCGTCATCGAACTCGACCGACGCGACTTCGCCAGCCGGAAAACCCATGCGCGGCCTCGGTCGGAAACGCACCGGCTCATGCTTGACCGCATCTTGCATGCCGAAGACCGGCCGGTCCGACACGCGCAGTTCGAGCAGTCTGCACAATTGCATGAAGCTCATGCGCGGCGCGCGCGCCAGCAGCGACGCGACCAGCGGATCGAGATTGGGCAATTCGACCGATCTCATAACGGGGCCCGCTGCGCCTTGCTGCGCGGCCATTCGATCCGGGCCTGCGTCGGCAGGCTGATGATCGCGAGCTTCGTGAACAGGTTGATGTCGGCATACAGCGCGAAGAACCGGTGCAACAGCTCGCCGAACAGCATGACGTCGCCGTCGCCCGCGAACGCATGACTGTCGAGCGTGACCTCGATCAGCGCGCCGCGCTCGACCGAGCCGCCCGACACCTCCTCGATCAGCTCCTGCGATACCCAGAGAATTCCGGCAAGACGCCGGCGATTCAGTTCGTCGTTCGTCCAATCGTAGAGTGCGAGTGCGCCGCGCAGCACCTCTGCATCCATCATCGACAGGAAGTTCGGCGCCAGGTGCGACAACACACGCCACTGGAACCGGTCTCCCGTGGGCGGATACAGCGGCAACGTCGGCGACACGAGATTGCGCACGCCGGCGACGTTCTGCGTGCTGACCGAAATTTCATCGAGGCTCGCCTCCCGCAGCCCCTTGCGCGGCAGCAAGCCGTTCGTGCCCGTGACACGCAGCGACAGGCTTTCCTCGGGCAGCGTGTCCATGCTTTCCCACGCATGACCACCGAGAATCACCCACGTTTCGTGCAGCCCGGACGCGCCCGGTCGCACACGCGTGTGGAAATAGCGCTCCGGCGCCTCGTGCCGCAGCATGCCGCCGCGGTGCCTGAACGTCGCGAACGGAACGTACTCGTACCGCTCGGCGGTGTCGTGGTCGAACGTCGCGATCGCGTCGACCGAATAGGTTTCGACATGCTCGCCCTGATGGCCGGCCGGCACCACGCGATACTCGGTTTCGTGATGGTCGATCTCGATCGGTTCGGCATCGAGTTCGAACAGGTTGATCACGGGGCTGCAGAACAGCCTCACGTTCTCCGCGCTGAAGCGCTGGTCGGACGGCCACGCATGTTTCAGCACGATCTCCAGTTCGAAACGGGTCGATTTTTCGGGCAGTTTCGCGATGTCCAAGCCGCACAGATCGACGAACAGGAATTTCTCGCGGAACGTGAAGTACTCGAGCAATAGCTGATACCCGGAGAAAGCCGCATCGGCCTTCGGCCACAACCGTTCTTCGGTCGAGAAGCCGGCAGGCTCTATCGTGATGCCGGCGAGCGGCACCGCTTCGCCGTCGCGGACTTCCGGAATGCGCCAATGGATTGCATCGATCTGTCGTGTGAGCGCGAGGTGCATCGCGAACGCGGTCGGCAAATCCGCGCTCAGGTGCAGGCGCAGCCGCGACAGATCCGTTTCCGTGCGCAGCGCAGATCCTTCGACCGCGAAGCCGATCCGGATCACCGAACAGCCGTCGTGGCGCACGGCCGGTCCGGCGTGCGTGATCACGACCGGCTGCAACGCGACGGCTTGCGTGGTTCGATACATGCACTGGACCGCTCGCGGTGTCGTGCGTTCCGCCCCCTCCGGGGATGGCACGTTGATCGGCGCCGAGCGTACGGGCACGCCGGCCGGCACTATTTCGGTTTTCTGCAATTTTTCCGCGGGCGGAATCAGCTCGACGATCGACAACGACGGGATCATTCGCAGATAGTGCGGCCACAGAAGGCTCACGAGCCCCTCGGTAAGTTCCGGCAGTTCATCGTCGAGCTTCTGGCGAAGCCGGCCGGTCAGGAACGCGAAGCCTTCGAATAGCCGCTCGACATAGGGATCGCGATCGCCGACGCGGTCGAGGTTGAGCAGGCGTGCACGGTCAGGATGCGCTTTCGCGAATTCCTTGCCGGACTCGCGCAGGTAGCGCATTTCCGCTTCGTAGTAGCGCAGGATGGGATCGTCGTTGTCCATTGAATATCGTTACGAAAGAGTCAGCGCGCGGGCCGGATCGAGCACGGTCAGTTCCGCCTGCAATTCAACGATGCGGCGTGCGAGCGCCGGCTTGTCCGCGTCCTTGCGGTTGCTCGTCGCCTTCAACGCCCGGACCAGCTGCTGCTTGACCTCGAAGACCAGCGCCGGCTCCCAGCGCATCAGCGGCAGCGATCGGGACGACGCGTCGAGTTCCGCAAGCAGCGCGAGCGCCGTATCGGGCCGGCCGGAATGATCGGCGAGGCGCGCCATCACGAGCCGTTGCAGGTAGCGATGGCGATCGGTCCTCATGCCGGGAAGCGTTTCAAGCCACGCGAAAGCAGCCTCGACACTTTCGCGCGCAGCCAGCTCGCGCGCCTGCGCCTCGATTTCCGGCCAGTCGCCGGCGGCATCGCCCTCGCTATCGGCCGACACCGGCAGCGGCGCAACGGTCTCGCCCGCTTCGAGGTCACGCACGACGGCATGCCGTGCGATCCATTCGAGCGTTGTATCGTCGGCGAACGGCGTGCCGTCGTTGAACGCCAACCGCTCGATGCCCGGCAACCGTTCGAGGAACAGCGCGAAATCCGCCTGCAGCAACGCGCGCCAAGTGCTGTACGGCGCACCGACGTGATCGAGCGCGACGTGCTGGAAGTACTGCAAGTCGAACCAAAGATGATTCACGCCCTCCATGAACGCGCCTTCGACACGTTCGAGCAACTCGTGCCACTGCTTCTGCAACACGAGCCGCTTCATCTGCTGGCGCAGCTCGCTGCGCGGCGGCATGAGACGCGTCCGGGCCGCGACATCCGCCGGCGGAACCTCGTGCAGCGTGTCCCAGCGGACGGTGCGCACGAGTCGAACCGAGGGCAGATAGCCGCTTTCCTGATCGCGTAGCCACACCGCCATCTTTCGCGCCTGATCCAGCAGGTCGCGCGTCGACGCGATTGCGTTCGACGAAGCGTGAGACGTCACAGCAGACGACGTCACCGGCTCCTGGGTCGTGTTCCGTGCGGATTCATCGTTGCGCGCGAACCGGGAAACGAGTGGCTGGAGGTTCGGGCGCGCGGCTTCGGGCCAGGTAGCCATGTCGGCCGACAACACATCGAGCGCGGCGAGCGCCCGCTCGAGATCGACCGGCGCGAACGCGCCGCGGCTGTCGAGCAGATCGAGCATGCGCGTCGTCGCCAGCATCTCGAGCGCGCCCTTCTTCGCCTCGGCGCGCGCGGGCAGCACTGCCGCGCCGAATCGGTCGACGAGCGCGGCTGCCAATTCGAGTGCGTCCGCGAAGCCGGCCGGCCCATCCTGCCTCAGCCGGGCGAATGCGTAGTAGCCGGCCAGTCGCAGGTCCTTTCCGGTTTCCTTGATCAGCTGCTCGCAAGATCGGACGATCAGTCCGTCGTCAATGCCGGAGAGCTTTTGCGTTTCATCCCGCAGTTCGAAGAACGCGTCCTCGTAGCCGGGGTCGCGACCGACGCCGGAGTCGCCCGCGAGTGGTTGCAGCCACGCATCCCACGCGTCGAGCCGCGCTTTTTTGAGGGAATCGTCGCGATTCCCGCCGACGAGTGTTTTGACAAAATTGGCAAGCGTCATGGGAGACCTCAATAAACCAATACGTCGCCCAACAGCCGCAACGCGTGTCCGAACGGCGTGGACAATGGCTCTGCCGACGCGGAAGTCGTCGTCAATGATGATGTTGCACGCGGCTGTGCGTTCGTCGGTGACGTGGCGTTCATGACAGCACCGCGCGCGGTTGGTTGAGCGATTTCCTTGGCTGCCGCAGCCGACGGCGCGTTGCCCGATAGCGCCAATCCGCCGGGAAGGCCCGGCGGTAACGGCACCGCGGCATGTTGCGCCGCCGCGACCGCCGACGGCGGCAGCGGCGGCGGATTGATGGCGGAGAGATTGGGACCGCCCGTTGCAGCCCCCGTCACGAATACCCGTTTCGGCAGTGAAAAATTGCGCAACTGGAGCACGTCGAGCGGCCCGGCGCCCGCTTCGCTGCGTAGTTGAACCTTGAGCGGAATCCCCTGACTCGTGTCCGGCGTCCAGGTCAGCAGATAGCGGGCGTTATCCTGCTGCGACACCTTCGCACGCTCCAGCAGCCGGATCAGGCCGAACCGGCCCTGTGAATCGAGTGCCGTGCGCAAGCCGCCTTGCTCGGTCTGCCATTCGATATGCGACAGGTTTTCGAGCGACTGGCCCGGCCACTCGAACGGCACCCACTCCTGCCTCTGGTTGAAATAGTGCAGTTCGCGTCCGGACAGCACGAACTTCATGTCGGTGACGCCCGGCGTCTGCACGGCCTGCAACTCGTAACGCACGCGCGCGTCGCCGGCCGGGAACAGCACGGTTGCGATGCGCGTGAGCTTGTTCAGTCCGGACAGGAACGCCGGATCGATCGTCAGCGCGCCATGGTTCGCGCCCTGCGCGACGACCCAGCGGTCGCCTTGCCGTTCGACGACACCGGCGAGCTGGGTCGCCACGAATTGCGTGATCACGCCACTGTCCGGCCGCATGAAGCGCGCCATTTCGGGCAGCGATGCGTCGTTGTCGGAGTCCGCGAACGGATACCGGCCGCCGAACGTCTTGTTCCAGTCAGCCGCAATTGCGGTGCTCCAGATTTCGTTCAGACTCGATGCGGCCGGTCGCACGACAACCTGCCAGGCCTGATCGAACGGTGCGCGAAACAGCTCGCCGAAACCCGACCATTGCTCGCCGAGGCTCGCGGCCAGGCGGCTCGCATAGTCGCGGCTGTCGGCAATGTCGGACGTCTTGCCCTGCAGAACTGACTGTGCGGCCAGCCGCGCCATCGCGTCCGGATCAGCATTGGAGACGATCTGCGACGCCTTGAGACGCATGGCCGTGACTCTCTCGAGGTAGCGGGCGAGACTCAGGTCGCCCGTTGCGGCCAACTGTACGGCCGCCTTGCCGGCGGCGGGCGTGACTGAAACCAGATCGCTTCCGGTCAAGCGCAGGATCGGCCCGAATGCCGCCGCCAGCGGCGCGAACCGAGGTTGGACCTGCTTCGACGGATCTTTCTCGTCGGCGCCGACGAGTTGTTGCGCCTTGCTGATCAGGGTGTCCGACAAGGATTGCGCGTTCGCGCCCGCTCCGGCCTGGTAAATGATCGCGTTCATCAACGCGACAAGCGGCGAGCGTTGCGCGTCGCCCAGCAGCGTCAACTGATCGGCCGTCGCCGACAGCGTCGGCGCTTGTTGCCAGCGCAGGCTATTGAGGAACTGCGCCCAGGCGCGTGCATAATCGTCGAAGTAACGCTGGCGGAGTTCAGCCTTCAGCGTTGGCGGAGCCTGCTTGCCGGTTTTCGCGTCCGAGAGCACCCAATCGCCTGCCGTGTCGTGCTGCCCGCTCGCGTCGTCGATCGCCTTCGAAATCCGCTCATCCCACGCCGCGCGCGTAAACACGCCGGGAACGGTCGCTGTCGTATTGAACAGCCCCCGGCTGGTCGTATCGCCGAGCAGCGTGGCGAGCGACACTGGCGGATACTTCGGCGTCGCGTCGTCGAGGATTTGCTGGTAAACCGCGTCGGTCGAGTTCTGAATGCCACGTACACCGATGATCGTCTGGCGCGTGGAAGCGACGAGTCCGAGATCCGGAGTAATGGCGGGCAACTTGCGTTGGCCCAGGTGATTGGCGAAGAATGCGATCGTCCGCCGGCGGAGGTCATCCCAAGCGCCCGGCGACAATGGCGAGTCGGTCGGACGTGCGGGCGCGGCCGTCGCCACGAGCTCCGGCGTCAGGAAGGCAGCCATGGCGCGCTCGGGCTTCGCCAGCATCATGTAGGCCTTGAGCGTGTCGTAGGCGGCCTGTGCCTGCGTATTGCCGCCGCTGGCGATCTCGGCGTCCGACAATGACGCGAGTTGATGCAGCCGTTGTTCGAGCTTCTCGCGGATTGGCGTAACGAGGACGCTGTTCACGGCCAGGGTGTAGCTCGGCAATAGCGCGTCGAGCAGCGCACCGTCGCGGTTCAGGCCGAAACGTGACGTCAAGGGTGCGCCGTCGCGCCGGTGGACTTCCAGCGTATCGATCTGCCGGCCGAGGCCGTCGAGCGCCTGCATCGCTTGCGTGCGGTCCTGCACGGCGGACAGTGTCGCGACCGTGTCAGCCGCGCTTTCGATCGTTCCGCGGTTCACGAATCCGGACAGCATCGTGCCGGCCATCCAGCAGCCGATCAGCGCGGTGGTCACCCATGCGGCCGTGGTCGACAGTGAGAAGCCAACGCGGCGACCGTCAACCTTGCGGCTGTGCTCGGCGACGGTTTGCCAGATCGTTCGATGTTGAGGGGCAAGAGGCGGTTCGTCGTCACTCGTCTCGCTGGACGACGGAGGCGCCAGCTCCCGCTCCTTGAACAACGGAGCGAACAGGAGGCCGTGGACTGCGTGTTTCCAGATACGGGACTGGGTGGTTTGCAGCACGAGATCCGAAAGCGCGCCGCGGAGATTCGCAATGTGCTGCGACAGTTCAGCGGGATAGCGGTCATGCGCATTGCTGGCGAGGCGCACGACGCCTGCTTCGGCAAGGTTTCCGGAAAGCGCTTGCAGCGACTTGTCGATGTCGTCTGCGTTCACCGGCGCGGTCGACCAGGTGAAACCGATGGCTTCGTCCGCATCCGGTGATTCGCCGCCGAAATCCGTCACATTGAGCAGATAGGCGGGCGCGGCCCAGCGCAGGGCGCGCGCGTGACGGGCGAGCCGTTGCGCAAGACCGTCAGAATCAAACGATGGCTTGCCCGAGATACGATTGCGCGTCAGCGCCACGATCGCGTCGACCGGGCGACGGCGGCGCAGACGTCGGATCTGATCGAGCCATTCCGTATCGAGTGTGCTGCTGGTTTGCTTCGCATAGAGCAGGATTGCATCACCGGTGATCGCGTAGCCGGCGTCGGTGAGGCCGGGCGCCAGACGTTTGACGAGCGGTTCGTCGCCGGCGATCAGCACCCATTGCTTGCGATAGCGCCAGCGCCAGCCGTGGCGATCTCGCAGGGCGTTGCGCAGCGCCGTAGCGTGATCAACCTGTCCTGCCGGTTCATCCAGATTGGACGCGGCGCGCTTGCCGGCATCGTAACTGGCAAACCAACGGGAAGCTCTCAGCGAGGCAATCCAAAGCAGCACAAGCTCGAAGTGCTTGACCAGCAGGAGCACTACCAGGAAGACCGAAAACAGGGAAAGTTCGATGATGATCCGGGTATCGCGAGACCACCCGTGACGCGGCCCCTCCACCCATACCGCGATACCGAGCGCAAGGAAGACGATGAATGCCGCGATGCCAATGAAGAGACCGGCCGGTCTAGTCTTGTTGTCGTTCTTGTTATCGTTCATGTCTGTTTTCTGCACACGAGGGCGATCAGTTCTTTACCGTCGCCACACAGCACTATTTGCGGGTCGCCGGTTGTCCGGGCACTTTCTGCGGCAAGGGCCACAGCCAACCACGGCCCAGTGCCCGAACAGTCGCCCACTGACGTGTCGAGCGCGATCCATCGCGTCTCGTCAGGAAATGAAGCGGCTTGCCGAACTGCACTCCCGCTGTCACTGGTCAAGCCATGCGCCCACACCGTGCGCAGACGGTCGCGCGAGGATTGTCCCCAACGGGCGGCAAGCTCGATCGTCCGGGCGGCGGCATCAAGCGTGCCTTTGGCAGGGCGATGCAGCCGTAGCCCGACGGGCATGGCCGCTGTTGTATGGCGCGGACGCCCAACGAGCAGGGCAACACCCGCCTCTGCAACACCATCAGACAGGACGGCACTGATTGCATTGCGAAGCTCGACGGCGACCAGCAGGTGGGCCGTATTGACGTCCCGATTGTCATGCCATGCGTCCGTCCGGAAGAGCGGAATCGTGTACTCACCCGGCACGACGTCCACCTTCAACACAGGTACTCGTTCAGCGAGCATTTCCTGTAGCCGGGTCTCGACAGCCTCGGATTTCAGCCTGGACCGATGATGAAGCTCGACCTGAAGCTTCGTTCGCGGCGGAAGAGTATTGAGCTGCGGCAGGAGACGGTCAATCAGGCGTTCGAGCAGCCACGTGCACACGGCATGATGGCGGGCATGTTCAGCGAGTTCGTTACCCGGATAAAAGCGCATCCCGGGGATGTCGAGCCAACGCGCATTGACTTCACTATCCGCCACTGCGCCGCTCGGCCGCAGTTTTGCCAGTTCGGTTCCTGTCAGTATTCCTTCGAGCGAGTTTTCCGAATTGTTCGCAGCGAAGCACCAGGCATGGCCCAAAATCGCCAGCGGTCTGCCCGCCATTGCATGACACGCCTGCTCTGCGTCGTCGCTGACGCGGTTAGTCGCAATCGCCTGATTTCGACGCGCATAGCCATACCCGAACCAGGAGCACAGCAGAAACGTCCATGCCATGAACGGGTAACCTGCGGCACAGAGCCAGAACCACAGGGTGTTCGTCGGGCGCCCCGTTGGCCAGAGCATGATCGTCAGACCTGCCCCCGCGCCCGTTACGAGTACCAGCAGGACCGTCCAGACGATCATCGAGACCTGAGGCTGGGGCGGCACCTCCACCCGCGGCGGCACGCGATTGAAATCGACAGGCATCGCTTACCGAACCTGTGCTCCGCTGGACGAGGCAATGAGGACCGCCCCACACCGCGTGTGATCGCCGTCGCAAGAGAGCGGCGTGGTGTCATCCTTCATCCTGTCGCTGCCTTCGACGATCTCGTTGTCGCCGTGGATCGGGCACGAGACCTTGTCGCCGACGCGGGCGGCCCGACGACCCTTTACCTTGATGCGATCCGAGCCGGTCAGGATCTTGCCGCCGTGGCTCGTTGCGTCGCCTTCGTATACGAGATTTTTCATTTAGCGTTTTACCTCGCGAATATCAGAAAATATGTAATTCATGACACCATTAATATCTCACAAAATTACACCAATCCCCCCCTCACCTTCTCCTCAACATCAAGCGCACTACACACCAACCACATATTTATCGCCTTTGCGCCACCGGAATAATTAATTTTGCACCATCCGGCCGTAACCTCCTCAACCACCGCCCGATCCCCTTCAACCAAGTACTTACTCGCCCCACCTCTAATATTAGGCTCGTCAAACAGGTAAGTTTTGACCTTCACCTTGACAGGAATACTGCCACCACCATCCATCAACAAAGCAAAATGGGAATCTATCGCTTGCCGAACATCTTTTCTGGATTGGTAAGGAAATTTCCAAACTATCTTCTGCCCATCGGATAGCCACCCGTAGCCAACTCCAAACCAGTCTGTAGAACGCTCATCCTGACGCAAGATATTCCCGATCACCTCGAAAACAGAAACTGAGTAGAATTTACCAGATGAATTTGGTTCCTCAAGTGAGGATCTCACTTCAAAATTATGGATTACAAATACTTTTTCCCGATGATCGCGACCGACCACCAATGGAAAGGCATCAACAATACTACCGGGCGTATCATCATAAAGCAGTCCTCGACCTTCCGCCTTCACAGGAACACTTCCATTCGCGGCATAATACAAAGAAATTCCATCAAGACCGGTCGGCGCCCCGCTCTTATCATCCAATATAGATTCCCGAACGAAGCAGACCGCTCCGCCCTCCATACTCAATGGCGGATAGCTCTGCCTTCCTTGAAGACCGGCACATGCACTCTTCGCACACACGGAGCCACTTATAGAGATGATTGCCACAAAAACCCACCCCTTAATCATCACCCCAGTCATGAGACCATTATTCATTTGATTTTTTTAAACTGATGACTTGCGATCAATATTTCTTCATGCGACCAAGAACCCGATCCGGGACCTTTTTTCCGAGCTTACTCGACACCATCTCATTGTAATATTGCCTATAAAACAATGCACCTTGTTCTTTAAAGTCACTATCCCAATACGCATCAGCAAGATTGAGCTTTGCAACCATCCTCCCAGGAAATTCCCGGACAATTCTTTCAAGAAGAGGAAGAGCATCATACGATCGACCATTTTCCGACAAATAAAATGCAAGATCGTTTACATCTCGCACGTTATCAGAATTTACATAACCCGCCATTTCGTAAATGCTATAAGATGGAATCGAGTCAAGATATCTCTTCAGAATTTCCTTCGAACTCATAGAATCCCTGAATTTCTTGATCTCTACGGCAATGCCCCGCGCCACTTCAGTGTCAGATTCGTACGAGTAAGGTTCATCAGCCCCCGGGATGACACAGTTTTTTACACGAAAAACATGCTCCGATGATACAACCGTCCCCAAATAAATATCCGCCCTTTCTCCGGTGATCTCCCTAACAAGACACCAGTTTTTTGTTGCACCACTCCACTCATAAACGTATTTATATATTTGACCACCTTGACTAGCACAACTTCCATCAATCACTACCTGACGCGTGTTCCGCATTCGATACATTGACATCACACTACATTCGTCATATTTGGCGACTTTGTAAGTCAGCGTTTTATTTAAAGAAGGGGAGTAATAGCTGATCACCAGCCCCATGCCATCTGCGCTGTTCTTGTATGCGAACTCCCCCAGCACAGCACCACCCTCAAAATATCCAGTTATTGTTGATTTACCATCACCAGCAATGGCAGAAACGCAAAATCCAGCCAATACGGTGATAGACCCTGCCACTGCAATATATAAAAATCTCATGATGTCTTATATTTAAGATTCACTCAGGACCTTCCACCTTTTTTCCACAAACGGTCTGACTGGCTTCTTGGCAGGAAGACCATACCAGCCCTGATCCTTAGGGTTTCCATTTTTATCAACCGGCTTTCCTGCCGCATCATCCAGCTCAAGATATCGACCATAACCTTTGAGTGCTTCTGCTGCAGATTTTTTTCCTATACCACTCTTGGTTAGACCAGGATCATTCCACATACCCCATGCACAGGAAGCTCGTTTTTCATTGTATGCCTTGCTATCCTCAAAACGATATACCCCATCCACGTTAAGCTTCAAACAACCCTTGATATCCAATACATCTACCGCCCTATTAAAATAAGACAGACGATCATCATATCCAGTGTATGCACCATTAATGACTCGCGTTATCCAAATAAAATCATCGTCATCACTCGCCTTGATCAATGGAAATCTGACGGCGTAATACCATGCAGCTGACAGAAGCGCATGAGGGGATTTCTCAAGCTTTTCCATAGCCGCCTTGTTTGAAGTTACATCCTCACCAGAATATTTTTTATAGGAATTGTAGTTTTCTTCAAATGTGATTTGTATAAGACCCCGGCCGCGCCAAGGATCATATGATTTCACACCCTTTCCATTTGACTCTAGCGTTGCGCTAAACCCTCCGCTCTCGTGAAGTATTTGAGCCAAAAAATGTGCTCTAGCAACACATGTATCAAAATGATAGTCAACAAAAGCTTGATTTAGCGCTTCGATGTATCTTTCGATCGCCTCATTGCTCGTGTGAATTGCGATGCGTTTCAGGTTATGCGCTGTAATCGTTTGATCTTTGCATGAACACCCACTCGATATCAAAAAATTTCCAACCAATCCAATAGGATGAACATGAAAAACCTCCGGTCCCGGGAAACCCGGCACACCAGCCTTCACCTCATCCCACCACGCCAGCTTCTCAATCCGCTTCTGCTCTTCCTCATGCTGCGGGTTTGGCTCCGTTTTCGTTTCCAGTTCGACGATCAACTGATTCCATTTCGCCGGATTCGCCCACTCGCTTTCGTGCTTCACAATCAGGCGCGAGGCAGCCTGCATGAGCCAGGGATAGCCTCCTCGCTCAGTCTGCGACAACGTGCATAATTCAACAGCCGCCTGCGTGCCATCACCTGTCGTGAACAGGGCGTCATACACCTTGAGCATCAATGGGCTGAGATTCGAACGCGAAGCGAGATCGGCAACATCTGCGCCTCTCGCGTAATCAACCCACTTCGGGGTTGTCGCAAAGATCGTATGGGCCGGATCATGGTCATCCGCCAGGCACTCGAAGTCGATCCACTTCTGCGCGAATTCTCGCGTCACCCGCCCCCCAGCGAAGTTGAAATCGCACACCCAGCCGTCGATCGGTTGACCCTGTGCAATCACGCCGTCGACGTGCCACCAGTTCACCGGGCAACCCGGATCTGGATTCGGATGCGGCTCGGGAATCCGCCGATTCGGGTCACGCGCCAGTTCGGCGAGCGAATACACCTGAACGGCGTCCGTCTTTCTCGACAGTGGGTCAGTGCCCGGAACGAACTCATTATTCTGGGTGCGTTGATACAGCACCGTGCCCGGTGCGACCCGCAGCATCGTCGGCTCGGATGGCAAGCCCAGTGCCGCCCAGTCCTCCTTGTGCGGACCGTGTTGACCGACCCATTCGCGCCCCTGCTCGATAAACGACTCGATGCCGTCGTCGCAAAACACCTCGATGTGCGCCATCCGGGTTCCGGACGTGCGTTGGTCCAGCGAGTCGTAGCGGCCGAGGTGGCCGATCAGGTCGCCGGACTTGATCGGGATACCGCCTCCATCTCCTTGCGAGTCGCTCGGGGAGAGCGTCTGGTCCGTCGTGACGATTACCCTGTCGAACATCGAGTCCGGGAAGACCTCCTCGACCATCGGCCCGCCGTTTTCTTGCCCCAGATAAACCCAGCGGCCGACGTCAGGGGATGGATCTACGTATCCGCCGGTTACAGGCGGGTACATCGAAGCGCCGAGCAGGTCCGTAACCTCGCCCCATTCCCGTCCGCGTACTTTTTTCCTCTTGCCGATTCGGATGCTCGCGCCCTGCGGCAGGATGCCGATGGGCGCACCATTGGGAGCCTTGCGGACCCGCAGCCCCTGCTGCGACGGATCGGGAATCTGCCCGTTGCGACCCGGCGAGGGCTTATCCTGCGCATGCTGCGTTACCCGCCATTCCCGAGACCAGTACGACGGCTTCTTCCGCTGCGGGAAGTTCGCGTAGTCCTCCCAGGACATCAGGTGCATGTATAGGCTGTAGAAGGTCAGCTTCGTGCCTCGCGGAAACTCCATCGTGTGTCGCACCAGCGCGAAGCCCGTGCTATATGGCGCCTGAACCGGTGATCCGCCATCGGTCGCAGCGATCTCGCTAATCGGGTATGTCTTGTTGGCGCGACACGCAATCACCACGCCGTCGGCGATGCAGCGCAGTCCAGCTTCGAGATCCAGCGACTGCCCCGCGCCGGCTTCCGTGACATGGATTCCGCCGTGCCACATTCCCTTGCGGCTGACGAGATATGAGCCCGAAGGTTCGCGTTTGGCCAGCAGCCGGTAAATCTCGCGCTCGTCAGTGAACTGTGCGGAGGCCTCGGATTGGCCCCGCCCCTTTCGAAGGAACGGGAACGCGAAAGGCAGTGGCTTCAGCTTGGCCGGGGCCGGCGCAGGCGCTTGCGGCGAAGAAGGTTGGCTTGTCATGGTTGAACTCTATTCAGAGAATCCGAAGGTGGCGGCGCCCTTCACGTCGTAGAGCGGCGCCTTGGACCATGTCGGGAATTTGAAGTTGCCGCCGTCCGGATCGTCGACTTTCAGATTGCCCTTGAATTCGATTTCTCCGGCGGGACTGCCGAGAATGATCTTGCCGCCCGAGAGCTTGATGTAGGCGCCGGCCCCGTCGCCAATCGTGACGCCTTTGCGGCCCGTGATAATTACTTCGCCATCCGAAGAACTGACCGTCATGTTCTGCATTGACATCAGTTCCATCATGTCGGATTGCGCCTGGACCTGAACCTTACCCTTCGCGGCGAAAATCCGGATCCCAAGCCGCGCCGCAAAAAATGAAATCATCTCGCCAGCCGCGACCGCGATGCGCTTCATGATGCCGATGTCGAGTCCGTCTCCAGCGGTGATGAACATCTGTCTGCGGGCGGCGAACTGCATCTGCTGTCCACTGGCGATCCCGACGCCATCGGGGGCTGTCGCGACGATAACGGGCTTCTGGAGCCGCTTGAGCTTTTGCTGGATCAGCGCGCGCTGTTGATCGATGTCAGCCTGCAGCGCGTTCGCAGCGTTCGCCGAGTCGTTGAGCGCACGCAGGATCTGTTCGGCCTGCTCGAGCGTCATGTCGGCATCCTGCATGGCGAGTTGCTGGCCCGAGGCGCCTGGCTGTCCTTCAGCTGTGACCAACACCCCCTTTGCTCCCCGAACAGCAACCGGCCCGTCGGTGCGCAATTCCGCGCCGTGCCCACGTTCCTTGCGATCGCGGTCAACCATGTGACCGAGGTTGAGCTCACTGGTCTGAAGCGGACTCGTCAGGTGAATGTGCTCGACACCCTCTTTGTCCTCCATCCGCATCTCGTTCTGCCCCGCTGTGCGGATGAGATTTCGAGTGTGATTGAGGTTGTTGACAAGGTCGGGATGCAGACTGTCGTGCATGGTCCCGATAATCACGGGCCGGTTCGGGTCTCCCCCCGTGTGAACGATTGCCACCTCGGCGCCGTCGATCAGCGGGAAATGATGCCCATAGTTGTCGCCGCTATACGGCTTGGCGAACCGCACCGGCCGGCTGGTGCCGCCGGGGCTCCATCGATCGAGATCGAACGGCAGGACAATCACGTACCAGCCCTGCTCCGTCAGGTACGCGTACTTGTAATCCCCAGGGGACGTGATGCGGGCCGGCAGAATACCGTCGATGGAGGGGCGCTGGATCGACGCAATGTGAGTCCGCCACACCCGATCAGACGGAATCCCCTCGAACGACACCCAATACGACTCGTTGCGACCGCCGTGCGACTCGACCGACGTCACGAATATCCCATGCTTCGCGTCGGCCGGCTTCGGATCGACCCGCATCACCTCGCCGGCTTCGAGCCAGAACGGATTGCCGGTGCCTTTGAAAGTAATCTGGCTGGCCAGATATGCCTCGTGCCTGAGACGAGCAACGCGCTTGCCTTCCTCCGGCGTCTCGTAATGCTCCCCCCATCGGTAATCGACAGCGTTGGTCGTCTTGTCTTCGCGGGCAGCGTTTTCCTCGACCAGCAGCGAAACACCTGCCAGCCGGTGGTTATAGTCATGCAGCCGCACCGACTCCGGCACACGCCGCGTTTCCCGCCCGAGTGTCTTAATCGCATCTGCCCCAGCACTCTCAAGCCCCGAGTCGCGGCGATACGGAACGGTGCGCTGCTTGCGCGCATACGCATCCAGATCATCGCCGAACACGACCACCGCGCGATCCTTCTTCTGCTCCCAGCGGAACCAGATTCCCTCTTCCGCGCAGATGCGCTGGATGAAGGCAAACGTCGTCTCGTGATACTGCGTCACGTACTCGCGCCGCTTGTACTGGCCACGTAACTGGAACACGAAATCGACGCCCGCGCGGTAGCCGTAATGCCGCAGCGTATCGGTAACGATCTCGTCGACCGACTGTTTCTGGAACAGCCGGCTGGTCACGCCGCGATCGAGGTCCGCGAGCGTCGGCTCCAGCACCACCCGATAGCGTGTCTCGTCAGCCGACGTTTCGAACTCGTCGAACTTCGTGATGATCCCGTGGACCGTATACGCTGGCGGTTTCTTGCTGAACTGCGCCGCGTTCTCCCCGAACATCTTTGTCAGATAGTCCATGTTCGGATCGATCGGATCGACGATGAACTTGGCCGGCCGCCCAAGCACCTGATCCATCGGAATGCCAGCCGCCGGGCTTGTGAATTCAATCTCGTACCTGTACAACTGGCTGACCTGGTCGAGCCCAGTGAATTTCAGGATCGAGAACGGCGCCGGGTGCGGCGCCAGCTTCAATTCATAAGCCTGCGAGGGCAAGATCATCGACATGGAATCCTCTCGGGTGCGCGATCGCAATGCACCGCCGGGGCGACCATCATCGCCCCGGCGGTTCATGCGGGAAACGTCAGATCAGCTCTTCGCCTTCGGCATCTGCGAAACGAGCGACAGCCCGATGTCCATCCCTTCGACCTGGAAGTGCGGCACGATGAACAGCTTGATGCGGAAGAAGCCCGGGTTGTCCTCGATGTCCTCGACCGTCACCTTCGCCTCGCGCAGCGGATGCGACGCCTGCAGTTCGTCGCCCGGGTCCTTCATCTCGGTCACGAGCCCCTTGATCCAGTTGTTCAGCTCGAGCTCGAGCAGACGACGGTCCTTGGTCGTGCCGATGTTCTCCCGCTGGATCAGCTTCAGGTAGTGCGCGATACGCGACAGCAGGAAGATGTACGGCAGGCGCGCGTTGATGCGGCTGTTCGCGGTCGCCTCCTTGGTCTCGTACAGCGCAGGCTTCTGCGTCGAGTTCGCCGAGAAGAAGCACGCGAAGTCGTGGTTCTTGTAGAACGACAGCGGAATGAACCCCAGATTCGCGAACTCGAACTCGCGCGTTTCCGGAATCAGCACCTCGGTCGGGATCTTCGGCTGATAGCCGGTGCCGAGGTCGTACAGGTGAACCGGCAGATCCTCGACCTTGCCGCCCGCCTGCGGCCCGCGAATCTGCACGCACCAGCCGTTGCTCACGAAGCTGCGCACCATGTTCGCCGCAAACGCGAACGACGCATTCATCCACAAGTACTTGTCGTGATCAGGGCCCTTGACGGCTTCCTCGTAGTTGAATGCCCGCACCGGCGCCGTATCCTTGCCGTACGGCAGACGGCCGAGCACGCGCGGCATCGTCAGGCCGACGTAACGCGCATCGTCGGTATCGCGGAAGCTCTTCCACTTGATGTACTCGGCGCGATCGAAGTAGTTGCCGATGTCCTGGATCGCCGCGACTTCTTCCATCGACTGCTTGCCGAAGAACGCCGGGCCGACCGAGCCGATGAACGGCATGTGCGCGGCAGCGGCGACCTTCGAGATATTGCGCAGCAGCGCAACGTCCATCGGCGAGTTGTTGAATTCGAAGTCGCTGATCATCGCGCTGATCGGCTGACCGCCCGGCGTGTCGTATTCCTCGATGTACGTCAAGCGATACAGGCCGCTTTGGATCAGTTCGGGCGTGTCCTCGAAGTCGCGCTGCAGCGCGTCCTTCGACACATCCAGCACCTCGATCCTGGCGTTCTTGCGGAAATCGGTGCGGCTCACCAGCATCTTCAGGCCGCGCCAGCGCGCTTCGAGCGCCTGGAACTCCGGCGTATGCATCACGGCGTCGAGCTGGCGGCTGATCTGCCGGTCGATCTGGCCGATATGGAAGTCGAGCAGCGACTTGTCGAGCCGGTCGACCGGCTGGCTCGCACCGGCCACGAGCTCGAGGAACGCGCCCATGCCGCGCGCGATCCGCTCGTCGGCGGACGCCTCGGACAGCATGTCGTTGTCGCGGAATGCCTCGAGCGGACGCGCCTCGCTGACGGGCTTCAGGTTGATCTTGCTGCACAGCGATGCGTACACGCTGTCGATGTCGCCGTGCGGGGCGTCGAGCACGACGGTCTCGGTCGCGCCGGTCTGCTGCGTTTCAGTGGATTTCATCTCGTGTCCTGTCTGCGATCGAATCGCAACCTGTTTTCGGAATGCGGTAAAGGCAAGCTTGGCCCGGCTCCGCTCACGCATGCCCTTCCGGCTGCGTCGCGGCGGTGGCGATCTGCGACAGTTCGCCGCGCAGCTTGTCGGACAGGCGCTTGTCCTTCAGCACCTTCTCGAACTCGCGGCGGAACGTGCCGTTGTCGAGCAGGTTCGATTTCAGGTCGCGCAGCAGGTTGCGCATCGCCAGCAGTGCCTGAAGCTCCGGAATCTGGCGTGCGACCTGCTCAGGCTCAAAGTCCTTGATCGAGCGGAACGACAGGTTGGCCGCCAATTCCGACCCATCGCCCGCCAGCGTGTTGTCCGCGGCGATCTTCAGGTCCGGCGCATAGTCGGCAAGCACCGCGTCGAAGTTGTTCTTGTCGATGTTGACCTTCTTCCGCTCGGCAAGCGGCGCCTGCTCGCGTCCGGCGCTGAAGTCGCCCGCGACGAGCAGCTTCAGGGGCAGCTCGACCTTCTTCTGCGCGCCGCCGGTGTGCAGGTCCAACGTGATCGAAACCCGGCTCTTCGGGATCTCTCGCTGAAAGCTATCCAATTCGTTCTCCTTATCTCAGGATGCTTGAAGATTCCGCAATGCACGTCCATGGTACGTGGCCAGCAGATGCCCAGTCGCTCGCGACGCCGATGCCCTCGGCCCCACGGTGCTCATTGCGAAGGACTGACTCGGATACCCCGTAGCACTGCATCCGATTCACGGAGCAGGAAATTACCACGACACATTACATGCAGTAAACACCAAACCATCAATTCACATTCATTCAACAATTAAGACACGTCAAAGCCTCAACCACATACTCAAGCAATTCTCTCAAAAATCACTCGCAAACCAGCCAACCCCGCCTCCCAACCCGACCGACACACAAGTAAACATCGCAAACAACACAATGATTTTCAAAGAAAATTTCACTTAAAGCCTGCCCCAAAACAGCACTCAATTCTCAAAATTTATCGCGACAATATCTCAATAAATATTACTCAAACAGACTCCAACCATCGTCACTCGCAATATCTCAAAATAGATCACCCTCAGAAAAACATGGATTTCAACAAAATTAGGTATACGAAACCCATATCGAGACTATAGAATCGCCGGACCATAATTCCTAAATTCCGATAGACCACACCATGCGGATCGAAAAACCGCTCTGGCATGAAGGGCTGATCCTGACGCAACAGCATTTTCAGCAGCAGGACCGCTGGGCTGCGTTCGCATTGCGCCAGCTCGCGAATTCCATCGTTTCGTCTCCATGGGGAACGCTTGGCGTCGATATCGACGAAGACGCACTATCGTCAGGACGCCTGAAGCTGACGCGGCTCCAGTTGCGCCTGCCGGACGGCACCCCGATCGACACGACCGTCACCGACACGTTGCCTCCTGCACGGGATCTGACTCAGGGAATATCTTCCGACGCGCAGAGCGTCGTCGTGCTCGCAGCACTGGCGCTGCCCGACGCGAACGGCGGCAACTGCCGCTTCGACGAGACCACGCTGGCCCGGCCGAAGCGTGCGTATCGCGAGTTCGTCAAGGTGATCGATCTCAACGGCGGCGGCGAATCCGAAATCGCCGCGGAACGCCACGCAGTGCGTCTGCTGTTCGATTTCGAGCCGCATGACGACGATACGGTGTGCGCGATTGCGCGGCTGACACGCGCGACGAATGGACAGTTCCACGTCGATCGCCGCTTCGTGCCGCCTTGCCTCACGCTGTCCGCACACGCGCTTCACGTCGAACGGATCCATCGCCTCGCCGACATCCTGAGTGCCAAGAGCGCCGCGCTCGGCGCGCGCCGCAGCGAACGGATCGAACAAGTGGCCGAGTACGGCGTCGCGGACGTCCAGCTCTTCTGGCTCCTGCATTGCATCCACAACGCGTGGCCGCAACTCCGCTTTCTCGCGTCGCATCCGAGCCAGCCGACCGACCGTCTTTATCAGGTTCTGTCTCAGCTCGCGGGTGCACTGATCACGTTCTCGACGAGCACACGGCTCGCCGACATTCCCACCTATGACCATGCCAATGCCGACGAGGTGTTCGCGACACTCGAGATGCTGATCCGCGACCTGCTCGATGCGATCATTCCGTCGCGTGTCGTCTCGATCGGACTGGCCCACACAAGCCCGACGACGTGGACCGGTCAGGTTCTCGACGAACGCCTCGCCGAGGGCACGGCGGACTGGTATCTGTCCGTCAATGCCGTCTTGCCCGCATTCGAACTCGTCGAACAATTCCCGCGCCTGTGCAAGGTCGGCGCCCCCGACGACGTCGAGCACATCGTCAATTCCGCCGTCGCGGGCATTCCGCTCAAGGCGGTCCAGCGCGTACCGGGCGCCATTCCCGTTCGGCTCGACAATCATTATTTCGCGCTCGATCCGGCGGCGCCGGCACTGGCGAGAATGCTTGCCGCACGCGCTTGCCAGATCTATTTGCCCGCGTCGATCCCCGATGCATCGATCGAACTCTACGCCGTGCTGCGCTCATGAACACCATCATTTCCACGCGCGCCCAGGCAGCGCTGCTCGAGCGCGAACCGGGCTCCGGCCACGCAACCGATACGTCGATTCGCGCGTTGCTGCGCGACACCGCCCTGCTCGTTACGCATTTATCGAGCGAAGGGCAGGCACAGAACGTCGGCGAATTGCGCCAACGCTGCGTGCAGCTCGTCGCGCAATTCTCGACCGCGCTGGATGCACTCGGCATCGCTCCGGACGTGCGTGACGATGCCGCAATCGCCCAGTGCGGCCTGATCGACGAGGCCGCACTGCGGCACCTGCCCCCAAGCGACCGCGCGCAGTGGGAACCGAAGCCGTTGCAGGTGGAGCGGTACGGCATTCACGATGCGGGCGATCGGGTGTACGAGCGGATCGAATACCGGATGCGCGAGGCCGCACCCAATGTCGGATTGCTCGAATGCTACGCCGCCATTCTTGGCGTCGGATTCCGGGGCCGCTATGCGTCTCCGGCGGGCGCGACGGCGGCATCACATGATGGCGAAGCGAAACGCCAGGCCCTGATCGCAGCGCTCGCCGAGCAGATCGATCGACTGCGTCCGGCACCGCCTCCGCCGTTCCTGACGGACCGCTCCACGACGCGGCTGATCGACCGGCTGAAGCGGCTATCGCCCTGGGCATTCGCGGGCATCGCGTGCGCCACTGCCACACTGACGTGGCTCGTCTGGCACCAGATCCTCGATGCGCAACTGGCGCACCTCATACAGCAGGCGAAACGGCCGTGAGTTCCGATCTGTACGCTCGGCCCGCCATGCCAGGCCCCGGGTCACATGCTGCACGGGAAACGCTTGCGGGGCTCGGATATCCGCTGCGCACCGTCGTCACGTTGGCCGCCATGCTGGCGCTCGCGGTCATCTGGCTCGTCCTGTCCATCGACCGCGGTGCGGCATGGGGATTGACCGTCGTCATCGTCGCCGCTTCGCTTCTGGCCAGTTGGCTGCACATGCGCAAGCTGGCGCGCTTGCGTGAGCAGCATGCACACGTGCTGACCCAGCTCGGCGCCGCAACGGTCGACCTCCCGGTGGGCCTCAGAACCAGAATGCCGGTCGCGCTGGTCGTCGGCGACGGTCTGGATGCGCTCTTCGATCGCGAAGACACCGTCACGCGCTACGTGCATGTCGGCAACGGCGCGATCTGGTTGCGGGTGGATCAACCTCAGGACCTGTCGCGGCTCGCCGTCGCGATCCGGCAGTGGCGCGACGGACATGCGCCCGATTGCGTCGTGCTGTCGGTCGCTCCCGCAATGCATGCGAACAGCGATGTCCTGGCGCAAAGGCTGCGCGTCATCCGTCAGGCGGCGGCCGATGCATCGAAGGCGCTGGGCACGGCATTGCCCGGCTACGTCGCGATCTACCAGCGGCTGACCGCCGACCCGGCAACGAGCCCGACGCAGTCCGGCGGTACGACGGCGCAGTGGTACGGCGCGTCGGCCGCGTCGCCCATCATCGACGCGCAGCGTTTCGACGCGGCGATCGAAGCCGCCGAATCGGAAGTGGTCCATGCAGGCGGCAACCACGCGACGGCCGCGCGCGCCGCCGGTCTGGCCGCCATCGTCGCCTGGACGCAGCGAAACGTATTCGACGTGCTCGCCGACCGGCGGCAGCCGGCGCCGGTGTGGCGCCTGTTCGGTGCGGGCTGGATCGATTGCGGGCCGGAAACCGGCCCCGGCAAGCCGTGGGAGCGCGATGTCCGGACGCGCGTCGCCGTCGCGCCGCGCGGCCTTCCCGGCTCGACGCGGCCGTGGCCACTTCCGCAGCCGTTGATCGAAGCCGCGCCGCAACGGGCATGGCGTTCGCCGCGGATCGCAGCCGTCGGACACGCGTTTGCGATTGTCGCGTGCGCAACAGCCGTCGCCACCTGGGGAGCCGCAAAAAACAACGAAGCGATGTTGACCCGCATAGGCGAGCACCTCGCACGCTATAACGCAATTCCCCAAACACACGACGCAGCGAAGCGCGACGCGCTGCGGGCACTGGTCTCGGATCGCGATCAACTGGATCGCTTTGCGCGTACCGGTGTGCCGCTGCGGCTGTCGTTCGGGATGTATCACGGTCGCAACCTGCTCCCGCCGCTCAACGACGCCATCGCATCCTATGAGCCGCCTTCGCCGCCACCGTCCGTCGTGACACTGGACAGCATGTCGCTGTTCGACAGCGGCAAGGCGGCGCTGAAACCCGACTCGACGCGCGCGATGGTGGGCGCACTCGAACTGATCAAGGCTCATCCGGGAAAGCGGATTCTCGTCGCCGGGCATACCGACGCTGTCGGCAAGCCGGATCGCAACCTGAAACTCTCGGTCGATCGTGCGGCCGCCGTGCGGGACTGGCTCGTCGACGCATCCGGCATTGCGCCGACCCAGTTCGCGATCCAGGGCTACGGCGATACCCGGCCTGTCGCGGACAACGCGACACCGGAAGGCCGGGCGAGAAACCGCCGCGTGGAAATCACGCTCGTGCCCGATGCTCCGGCGCAGGTGCAATCGGGAAATCCGGCGAGATAACGGCGTAGTTTGGTTCCCGAGGCGAGCACCTCGGGTTTGTCAGCGCCGGGCTCCGGTTCCGGCGATTCGCAGTACGAAGAAGGAGAGAACAAATGGCAATTCCCGCCTACATGTGGCTGAAGGACGACGGCGGCGCGGACATCAAGGGTTCGGTGACCGTTCAGGACCGTGAAGGCAGCGTCGAACTCGTCGCGTTCGACCACGGCGTCCACATTCCGACCGACGGCAATACCGGCAAGCTGACCGGCACGCGCGTCCACAAGCCGATCACGCTGACGAAGGAAACGGACGCGTCGACGCCGTACCTGTACAAGGCCGTGACGAGCGGCCAGACGCTGAAGTCGGTCGAGATCAAGTGGTACAAGATCGACGACGCGGGCAAGGAGAAGGAGTACTTCAACACGAAGCTCGACAACGTGAAGATCGTCGCGGTGAAGCCGAAGATGCTCGACATCAAGAACCCCGACTACGAAAAGCACAATCACCTCGAGGACGTCGAGCTGCGCTACGAAACCATCACGTGGTCGTACAAGGACGGCAACATCATCCACAAGGACACGTGGAACGAACGTTCCTGACGTCCTGACCGACGGGCGGAAACCGGCTGCGGCGCAACCGGTTTCCGCCGGGCCGGCCGGCACATTCGCACTGGCCCGGCCGCTGAAAGCGGGCGCCAACGGGCGCCCGCCCCCTTCCTCTCCCTTTCCAGCCCTCGACATGACGCTGCGCGACGACCGAACGCCCGCCCTCCGGGACGCCACTCATCTCCTTCGCCGCCTCAATCCCCATTGCACGCGGGCGCTTGAAGCCGCCGCGAGCCTTTGCCAGACACGACTCGCGGACGAGATCGCCGTCGAGCACTGGATGCTGAAGCTGCTCGAAGCGGACGACGGGGACATTCCCGCAATCCTGCGGCACTACGATCTCGACATCGACACCGTTTGGGATGCCCTGATCCAGGTGATCGATCGCATGCCGCGCACGCTGCGCGGCAAGCCCGCGTTGTCGCGACAGCTCGCCGCCGTCGTCGAAGATGCATGGGCGCACGCATCGTCCGACGATCCGGACGGCATGATCCGCTCCGGCCATCTGCTGCAAGCCGTCGTCGATGCGCCGCATGTGCTGCGCACGCAACGCGCGTGGCCGCTGCTGTCGGTCTCCAGCACCCAGATCCGCCGCGTGCTGCCGCGTTTGGGCCGGCGGTCCAGCGAGAACGACACTGACGACGCCGCGCCGCCGCAACGCGATGCTGTTCATGCGGCTCAGGTTGCCGGCCAGCAGACGGCAACCGCCGACGCACCGGTCAAGCATGTTGCGCCACGCTCGATCGACGGCGACGCACTCGCACGCTTTGCACTCGACCTGACGGAAAAGGCCAGGAACGGGGATATCGATCCCGTATTCGGGCGCGACCGCGAAATCCGGCAAATGATCGACGTGCTGGCCCGCCGCCGCAAGAACAATCCGATCCTCGTCGGCGAACCGGGCGTCGGCAAGACAGCCCTCGTCGAAGGACTTGCGCTGCGGGTGGTCGAAGGCAGCGTTCCGGAGACGATCCGGGACACGCGCATCCTGACGCTGGATCTCGGCTTGTTGCAGGCCGGCGCGGGCGTCAAGGGCGAATTCGAACAGCGGCTGAAGAACGTGATCGACGAGGTGCGCGCGTCCACCACGCCGATCCTGCTGTTCATCGACGAAGCGCACACGCTGATCGGCGCAGGCAACGCGGCCGGCGGCGCCGACGCGGCGAATCTGCTCAAGCCGGCACTCGCGCGCGGCGAACTGCGCACGATCGCGGCCACCACGTGGGCCGAGTACAAGGAGTACTTCGAACGCGATGCGGCGCTCGAGCGGCGCTTTCAGGTCGTCAAGGTCGACGAGCCGGACGACGACACTGCGTGCCTGATGCTGCGCGGGCTTGCCGACCGATACGCACGGCATCACGACGTCCATATCCGCGACGAGGCGATCGTCGCGGCCGTCAGGTTGTCACGCCGCTATATCCCGGCGCGGCAACTGCCGGACAAGGCCGTCGACCTGATCGACACGGCGGCGGCACGCGTGCGCATGGGTCTCGACGTGCCTCCGGCCGAACTGCAGCATGCGCGCGCAACGCTGGCAGCGCTCGCACTGGAGCGCGCCGCGATCGAAGCCGACACACGCGCCGGACTCCCGGACGCGACGGCCCGCCGCGAATCGATCGACGCATCGCACGATGCCATGCACGCCAGCGCCGACGCCCTGGAGCGCCAGTACGCGCGCGAGCGAGAACTCGTCGAATCACTGCGCGCCATCCGCCGTGCAGGGCATGCGCAATCCGATCCCGGGCCGATCGCGACGACGCTCCAGTCACTGTCGTCCGTTCAAGGCAAGGCGCCGATGATCTTTCCCGACGTCGATGCACAGGCGATCGCGCGCGTCGTCGCCGAATGGACCGGCGTGCCGGTCGGCAACCTGGTCGAAGACGAACTGAGGCGCCTGCTCACGCTCGAATCCGCGCTGGCTGCGCGCGTGGTCGCGCAAGACGATGCGATCGCCGAGCTGGCGGAAAGCCTGCGCACGGCGAAGGCCGGCCTGAAAAGCGAGCACGCGCCGCTCGGCGTATTTCTGCTCGCCGGCCCGTCCGGCGTCGGCAAGACCGAGACCGCGCTGGCGTTGGCCGACCTGCTGTTCGGCGGCGAAGCCGCGCTGACGACCATCAACATGTCCGAATACCAGGAAGCGCACACGGTATCGCAACTGAAAGGCTCGCCGCCCGGTTACGTCGGCTACGGGCGCGGCGGCATCCTGACTGAAGCCGTACGTCAGCGGCCTTATAGCGTCGTCCTGCTCGACGAGGTCGAAAAAGCGCATCGCGACGTGCTCGACCTGTTCTATCAGGTGTTCGACCGCGGCATGATGCGCGACGGCGAAGGGCGCGAAATCGATTTCCGCAATTGCGTGATCGTGATGACGTCCAACCTCGGCAGTGCGCAGATCGACGATGCGACGGCCGTCGATCCCGAAATCGCGCAAGCGGCGCTGCGCGAAGCGATTCATCCGCAACTGCTTGCACACTTCCAGCCCGCGCTGCTCGCGCGCTTCCAGACGCTGGTTTATCGGCCGCTCGACGCTACGGCGCTTGCGTCGATCGTACGGATCAAGCTGGCCAAGGTTGCCGAACGGCTGCATCGGCAACACGCCGTGACGCTGACGTGTGCGGACGACCTGATCGATTCGATCGCGCAGCATTGCGTATCGCGCGAGTCCGGTGCGCGCAACGTCGATGCGTTCATCAACCAGCGCATTCTGCCGACCGTTTCGCGTGAGCTGCTGACGCGCATGGCGTCAGGCATCACGCCGCACGCAATCGACCTTTCCGCGGACACGGGCGGCAAGATGACGATCAATTTCGTCGATGCGCCGTTGCCGGTCGATGTCGATCTCGCATCGCGGAACTTCGCATGACCGCCGGCCCCTCTCTCTACGACATGCTGCTCGGCCAGATCGGCGGCGAGCCGATCGACGCGTACGACGACAGGACGCTCGAATGCCTGAGCGTCCAGCAGAACGTGCGACGCATCCTCAATACGCGGGCCGGCGCGCTCAAGCATCTGCCCGACTATGGGCTGCCCGACCTGACCAACATCTACAAGGCGCTCCCGGCATCGGCGCACGTCCTCAAGCAGCAGATGGAAGCGACGCTCTTGAGATACGAGCCGCGGATCCGATCGATCGACGTCGAGATCATCGACAACCAGGATCCGGGGATCCTGGTCAGCTTCGAGATGACGTGCCATCTGAAGAACGCGGGGCTCGTCCGATTCGGCACGCACTTCGAGCCGCCCGGCCGCCTGCGTGTCGAGCGCCGCCTGCGCGGCCAGCATTGACCGGGCGTCAACGCCCCGCCCCATCCACGTGCGCCGCGAACCCCACCCTCTCCGGCGCGACATCTTCCTTCAGCGTCAGCGCCGGAATCTCGTAGTCCCCCGCGTTCTGCCTTCGGAACGGAATCGGCGGCGTCGCCCACAGGCTGTCGAGACGTTCGCCGAGCGCGTCGCGCGTCTGCGCAAACCGCGCGTCATCCATCTTCCCCGACCGGTAGATCACGAACGGCGGCAGCACGTCGAACCCCGGGTAATACAGGATTCCGTGCTGGATCGGAAACAGCACGTCGTCGATCGGCCCGTTGATGCCGCGCGGGCCGTAGTGCGACTCCCACCCGCCTGTCGTGACGACCAGCATCGCGCGCTTGCCCGCGAGCGACCCTTCGCCGTACCGGTCGCCCCAATGCGTATCCGAGTGCTCGCCGACGCCGTACGCGAACCCGTACGCATACACGCGCTCCACCCAGCCCTTCATGATCGCCGGCATCGAGAACCACCACATCGGAAACTGCAGGATCACCGCATCGGCCCACTTCAGCTTCGCCTGTTCGTGCGCGATGTCGTCGCGCTGCGTTCCTTGCGCGAACGCGCGCTTCGAATCGAGCGACGGATCGAAACGCGCGGCGGGCGGCCGGTCCGTGACATCGTCGCCGTCGAGCGTCGCCTTCCAGTTCATCGCGTACAGGTCGGACACCTGCACCGCATGGCCGGCAGTCTCGAGACGCTGCACGGCGAAATCCCGCAGCGCGCCGTTCAGCGACCGCGGTTCGGGATGGGCATAGACGATCAGCACATTCATGGCCAGACACTCCGTTGCTTGAATGTCGGCAGGATGCCGCGCCGCCAGGTATATTAGAAATGAATTTCCGGAATTCCAGGTATAGCGATGAACAATCTCAGACGACTGGACCTGAACCTGCTCGTCACGCTCGACGTGCTGCTGTCCGAGCACAACGTCACGCGCGCGGCCGAAAAGCTGAGCATGTCGCAGCCGTCGGTCAGCGTGCAGTTGCAGAAGCTGCGCGACGTGTTCGGCGATCCGCTGCTGCTGCCGGGCCCGCGCGGGATGCGGCCGACCGCGCGCGCCGAGGCGCTGCGCGAACCGCTGCGGGAAGCGCTCGACGCGGTCGAACGCGCGGTGATGCCCGCCACGCCGTTCGATCCCGCGACCGCGACGCACACCTGGAGCGTGGCCGCCACCGACTACGGCGAATCGACGATCGTGTTGCCGGCACTCGCCACGCTGCGGTCAGCCGCGCCCGGCACGCGGCTCGCGGTCGTCGAGCTCGCGCCGCCGCGCATCGAGAAACAGGCGGAACGCAGCGAGATCGACCTGGCGTTTCATACGACCGAAGGTTCGCCGGCGGGCATGCGGCGTCTGCCGCTGTTCGTCGAACGCTACGTGCTCGTCGGCCGTGCCGGGCATCCGAAGCTCAGGCGCCGGCCCACGCTCGCGCAGTTCGGCATGCTCGAACACGTGATCGTGTCGCCCGACGGCGGCGGCTTCGCCGGCGTGACGGATGACGCGCTCGCGAAGCGCGGCGCCACGCGCCGCGTCGTGCTGTCCGTGCCGCATTTCCTGTTCGTGATGTCGGCCGTCGCGAACACCGACCTCGTCGCGATGCTGCCCGAGCGTCTCGTGCGCGACGCACCCGCGCTGCAGGTCGTCGACGCGCCGGTCGAGGTGCCCGGCTATGAAATGTCGATGCTGTGGCACGAACGCTCGCATCGCGACCCGGCGCACCGGTGGCTGCGCGAGACGATCGCGGCGTCGGTCTGAAGCAGGACGCGTTGCCGGCAGCCGTCGCCGGTCGCCCCAGCCAATTCGTGCGATTCAGGGCTTGAAACCAATCGAATCACTGTATATATTTACAGTGCCTTTGGCCATATGACCCGATTTCAATCACTTTCGACGAACGGACTTTGTGAGGCGACCATGTTCCAGCCATCCGCTTTCGATCCCGAACAACCCGGCTTCAATCCCGTCCACTTCGAGCGCGCCGCGCAGCGGGCAGCCGTCGACCTGCAACGCGTCGTCGGCGGGCCCGCGCAGCGCGCGCTCGGCCTGCGCCGTCGCACCCACCCGGCCGCGGTCCGCACGCTCAGCTGGCAGGCGCTGCTCGACGTCGAGGACCTGGCGTTCTCCAATGCGGGGTTTCTGAACCGGAACGATCCGGCGGTGGTCGACGCGTTCATCCGGCTGCGCGACAGCCGGATGGTGGCCGCGGATGTCGACGAGCCGGTCGACTGGCGCCGCGACGACGACGACCTGCCGGCCGTCTACCTGATCGTGCGGGCCATGATCGAGGCTGAAGCGGAGGAACGGGCCGAAGCCGCGTAACCCGCTCACTGCGCGGTCACACCCCGGTCACAGCCGCGCCGCCAGCCGCGCGCCCTGATCGATCGCGCGCTTCGCGTCGAGCTCGGCGGCCAGTTCCGCGCCGCCGATCAGGTGCACCGCGCGCCCCGCCGCCCGCAGCGGCTCGACGAGCGCGCGCTGCGGCTCCTGGCCGGTGCACAGCACGATCGTGTCGACCTCGATCAGCTCCGGATCGGTGCGCTTCTCGCCGTACGACACGTGCAGCCCGCGCGCATCGATCCGCTCGTAGTTCACGCCGCCGATCATCTTCACCTGCTTCATCTTCAGCGTCGCGCGGTGGATCCAGCCGGTCGTCTTGCCGAGCCCCTTGCCGAGCGGCGCAGCCTTGCGCTGCAGCAGCGTGACCTCGCGGGCCGGCGGCGCGACCTGCGCACGCGTCACGCCGCCGCGCGTCGCGGCCGGATCGGTCACGCCCCACTCCGCCTTCCATTCGTCGAGATCGAGCGCGGGCGACACGCCGTCCTGCACCAGGAACTCGGCGACGTCGAAGCCGATCCCGCCCGCGCCGACCACCGCGACCCGCTTGCCGACCGGCTGGTTGCCCGCGAGCACGTCGATGTAGCTGAGCACGTTCGGCCCGTCCTGCCCCGGAATCCTCGGATCGCGCGGCACCACGCCGGTCGCGAGCACGATCTCGTCATAGCCGCCCGCGATCAGGTCGTTCGCGTCGACACGCCGGTTCAGGTGCAGCGCCACGCCCGTCAGCTCGATCTGGCGACGGAAATAGCGCAGCGCCTCATGGAACTCCTCCTTGCCGGGAATCCGCTTCGCCATGTTGAACTGGCCGCCGATGTCGGCCGCCGCGTCGAACAGGTCGACGCGATGGCCGCGCTGCGCGAGCACGGTCGAGCAAGCAAGCCCGGCCGGCCCCGCGCCGACCACCGCGATGCGCTTCGCCTGCGGCGCGGGCGTGTATTTCAGGTCCGTCTCGTGGCACGCGCGCGGGTTCAGCAGGCACGACGCGATCCGGTTCTTGAACGCATGATCGAGGCACGCCTGGTTGCAGCCGATGCAGGTATTGATCTCGTCGGCACGGCCCCGTGCGGCCTTGTTCACGAACTCGGCATCGGCGAGCAGCGGGCGCGCCATCGACACCATGTCCGCGCAGCCGTCCGCGAGGATCTGCTCGGCGACTTCCGGCCGGTTGATCCGGTTGGTCGTCACGAGCGGAATGCCGACCTCGCCCTTCATCTTCTTCGTCACCCACGCGAACGCGCCGCGCGGCACCGACGTCGCGATCGTCGGCACGCGCGCTTCGTGCCAGCCGATCCCCGTGTTGATGATCGTCGCGCCCGCGCGCTCGACCGCCTTCGCGAGCTGCACGACCTCGTTCCAGTCGCTGCCGTCCGGGATCAGGTCGAGCATCGACAGCCGGTAGATCAGGATGAAATCGCGGCCGACCGCCTCGCGGGTGCGCTCGATGATCTCGATCGGCAGGCGGATGCGGTTCTCGTACGCGCCGCCCCACTGGTCGGTGCGCTTGTTGGTATGCAGCGAGATGAACTGGTTGATCAGGTAGCCCTCGGAGCCCATGATCTCGACGCCGTCGTAGCCCGCTTCGCGC
Organism: Burkholderia sp. MSHR3999; assembly: GCF_000833595.1. NCBI lineage: Bacteria > Pseudomonadati > Pseudomonadota > Betaproteobacteria > Burkholderiales > Burkholderiaceae > Burkholderia > Burkholderia sp. MSHR3999. The sequence continues at coordinate 485,995 of NZ_JRFO01000007.1, read as the reverse complement.
GCCAGCTTCGCGCAGCGCACGAACGCGCCGATCTGCCGCTCGACGCCGCGCGCGGTCAGTTCGTGCGGCGTGAACGGCGAGATCGGCGACTTGATCTTCGACGGCGCGACCGCGAACGGGTGATAGCCGTAGCGGCCGGTGTGGAGGATCTGCAACGCGATCTTGCCGCCCTCGGCGTGCACGGCGCGGGGAATCGCGCGGTGCCGGCGCGCGGCCGACGACGTCATCAGCGTGCCGCCGAACGGCTTGGTCCAGCCGGCCACGTTCGGCGCGAAACCGCCGGTGACCATCAGGCCGACGCCGCCGCGCGCGCGTTCCGCGAAGTATTCGGCAAGGCGCGGCAGCGTCTTGCGGCTGTCCTCGAGGCCCGTGTGCATCGAGCCCATCAGCACGCGGTTCTTCAGCGTCGTGAAACCGAGGTCGAGCGGGGCAAGCAGGTGGGGAAACGATGTCGTCATGATGGCGTGGCCGGAAAAGCGGTGAGCGTCATCGTAGGGCGCGCGCGACGTTGAACGTGAGGGGGCAAACAGCCATAATGCTTGTCATTTTCGGCCAAACAGACATGACTTCCCCGCTTGCCAAGGACCGCCTCGGGCTGCGCCGGCCGACGATTCCGGTCGCGTATCCGCGCCTGCTGCTGCAGGTGCTCGACGCGCGCGGCGTCGACCTCGCCGCGGTGCGCGCCGGCACGGGCCTGCGCGACGCGGTGCTGGCCGAGCCGGACGCGCGCGTCGCGCCGTCGCAATGGGGGCGGCTCGTGCTGAACGCGATCGAAATCGGCGGCGATCCGGGCATCGGTCTCGCGTTCGGGCTGCAGCTCAAGCCGACCGTGCACGGTTTTCTCGGCTACGCGACGCTGACCGCGCGGGACATCCGCGCGTCGCTGCAGGTGACGATCCGCTACTTCCGGATGCGCAACCGCCAATATCGCCTGACCTATGCCGAGGACGAAAACGGCGCGACGCTCGAACTGCACGGCGTGCAGGCGAGCCCCGTGCTGCAGCACCACGTGATGTTCGAATTCGTGCTGACCGGGCTCGCGCGAAACATCGCGCAACTGTCCGGGCGCGCGTCGCCGGACATCGCGCTGCAGTTCGCGTGGCCGGAGCCCGCCTACTTCGCCCGTTACCGGCGCCAGTTGCCGCCGGTGCGCTTCGGCTGCGCGGCCAATGCGCTGTGGATCGCGCGCGACGTGCTGGACTGGCCGCTGCCGCTGGCCGACGAGGTCGCGCACCGGCAGGCGCTGGTGCAGGTCGAGCGGGAATACGCGCAGGTCCGGCAGGAGGAAGGCGATCTCGTCGAGCGCGTGCGGGCGGAGCTGGCGCGCGCGGCAGGCGGCTATCCGGGGCCGGAGACGCTCGCGCAGCAGCTGCTCGTGTCGACGCGCACGTTCAGGCGGCGGCTCGAGGAAGCCGGCGCGAGCTACCGGCAATTGCTCGACGAGGCGCGCTATCGGGATGCGAAGCAGTTGCTCGCGGCGTCGGATCTCGACCTGAAGACGATCGCCGAGCGCCTGCAGTTCACCGACCCGGCGAATTTCACGCGCGCGTTCCGGCGCTGGGCCGGGCAGACGCCGAGCGCGTATCGGGAGGCGGCCGCCGGGCTGGCCGGCACGGCCCGGCATCGCGAAGGCGGAGGCACTTGAGACGTTGCGCCCGGCGGACGGGCCGATCACGACGCCGGCGTTCTATTAATACGATGTACTGATGTATCGACAGACGCCGACGCCCACGAACCGCGACCTCGGCAACCGCCGGCCGGCTAATCTCGGCGCGCGGCGTCGCCGACGCTGATCGTCGCGCCGCCGATTCCACCGGCCGCCTCGATCCGCACCGGCCCCGACGCGCGGACGATCGCGTCGTACACGCGCTCCGCGACACACACGATGGGCACCTCGATCGCATACAGCTCGGCGGCCACGATCGCGCCGATCGAGATGATCAGGTCCCGCTCCTTCAGCACGATGCCGACGGGCCCCGTACCATTGCGCACGGCTTCCGCGAGCACGCTGCTGCTCGAACTGGACCCCTTCGCATGCGCCATCACCATGATCCTGCCGGCGAGGCTTGCGCCGACGAGCGGATGGCCCCGGTCGATGATCCGCCCCGCGGCCGCATCGTAGCCGCCCCAGAAACTGAGCGGCTTGTCGAGCACGAGCACGTCCGCGAACGCGTCGCCGGCGACGAGCGTATCGCCCGACAGCACCGTGCCCGTCGTTGCATCGCGACCGTCCGCCGACGCCGAACCGCCACCATATGCTTCAGTCATCGAATCGCACCTTTCCTTCGAACGCGGACCTGACACACTCGCTCATGCTGCCGTACGCAACCGTCACGCCGATGTTCGCGGGGGCATACGACGCCCATTTCCCGGAATTGGTCATGACCAGCCCGGTCAGTTGCTTCATCACGGGCGTGATGTACGTGCACGTATCGACGACGATCTGGACGCCGCGCGCCTCGAAGCGGCTCGCGAGGCCAAGCTCGCCCAGTTCCCACAGGATGAACCGGCTCGTATTCACGTAGAAATCGCATGCCGGCTTGCCGTCGAAACGGTCGAGCAGTTCGTCGAGCCGTTGGAATTCCGCCAGCGAGAAATGCGGCGTGCCGAGCGCCACCGCGACGAGCGCGTCGCCCGCCGCGCCCTGGTTCAGCGTGCGACGGATCTCGTCGAGATCGGCCATCGACACGTCGACCGTTCGATGCGGCGCACGTCCATGAAGCGCGGCGTCCAGCGTCGGCGCCTCGGGCGTCACGCCGACCGCGTGGAACAGCGCGACGGCCCCGCTCGACGCCGCCGCCGCGCCGAGCGCCTTGAGTTCGTCCTCGCTGGTGTCCGCCGGCAGGCCGACGATCACCGGCACGATCGCGCCCGCGACCTTGCCCACCAGCAGGCCAAGCGCGGCGAAGTAGATGTCGCGCGACGGCAGACGGCTGAAGTCGGGCGCCGTGAATACGATCCGCCCTGCGCGGTTCGCGTCGACGTGCAGGCCCGCGTACGGCGCACGGCCCGTGATCGCGGCGGCGAGGTCGAGAAAGTCGCCGTACCGGCTCGTGCGCGCACCGAGCACCGAATTCGCGAACACGATCGCATTGGATTCGGCCCACGCGATCTGCTGGCCTTTCGCCGGACGGTTCTTCAGCTGATACGGGGCGCACGTGAAGCTGGATTCGCACCCGAGCTGCAGATGGGCGTCCATCAGGCGCTGCGCATCGCGCTGGATCGCGCGGTCGCCGTGGTACAGCTCCGGATGGATCAGGTCGAGCGATCCGACGTTCAGCGTCGTCGGCACCGCGACTTTTGCGCCCGTCGCGACGAAATATTCGACGAAGTCGAGACTCGTCCTGCCGTGGTACAGGCAGCCGTCGATATGCGCGGACGTGATGTCGATGAGATCCGGCGCGGACATGACCTCGGCCGTGCGCGAGACGATCCGCATCGCGCGCGCGACGCCCTCGCCGAAGTCACCATGCAACATCGCCTGATCGCGATCGCTCAATTGCAACATCGGGTCGCTCCTCCTGACTCGCTCGACAGGCGCCGGCCTGCGTTACGCGTCGGAGGAATGTACAACTGGAAACAAAAACCGTCCAGATCGGTCCTCTACCAGTCCAATCCCAGACCACATCATCGATTCGACCGGCCTAATCCCCCGATTCAGGTAGCTGGCCGGCCCCAATGGCTCGATTTTGTTTCCAGTCGATCGGGATACGGATTGCGTCCGGCGGAAATTTCCGTGCGCGGCTTTCGGCGCACGCCCCGCTTACCGCTTCCCCGTCAGGGTGAACAGTTCTTCGCGCAGCGCCTTCGCGCGCCCTTCGCCGAATTGCGCCTCGAATTCATCCTGCGCGGCCTGCCATGCGCGCTTTGCGTGCCCGAACGTGCGCTTCCCGAGTTTCGTCAGGTTCAGCGCATGCGCGCGCGCGTCTTGCTCGGACGCGCCCGCCGCGACGAGCCCGTCGCGCTGCAGCGGCTTCAGCGCGCGCAGCAGCGTCGTGCGATCCATCACCAGCGCATCGGCCAGGTCGCTCATCAGCACGTCGGGCCGGCGCGACAGGATCGCCATGATCGAAAACTGCGCCGGCGTGACGCCGAGCGGGCTCAGGTGGCGTTCGTAGATCTGCGTGACGAACCGCGTCGCCTGACGCAGCGCGAAGCAGTTGCACGCACCGGCAATCTGAATATCGTCCATGCGTGGCAATCTATAAGTGCATATGCATAAAGTCAACGTATACTTCGCCGTACACGCCGGCGACGCGGCGCGCCCCCTTCTTCGACGTCGAGGACATGCACATGGACTACTTCGACAAGCTGCGGCTTTTCCGGTCGGTGGTGGAACTGCGCAGCTTCACCCGCGCCGCCGACGTGCATGGCCTCGCGCGCCCGGTCGTGTCGCGCGCGATCGCCGAGCTGGAGGCGCGCTTCGGCAGCCGCCTGCTGCACCGCACGACGCGCCAGGTGTCGCTGACCGAAACGGCCGAGCGCCTCTACGAGCGGTGCGCGGCCGTGCTCGACGAGCTCGACGCGCTCGAGGCGGAAGCCCAGACGCAGACCCGCGAGCCGGACGGCCTGCTGCGGCTCGTCGCGCACACGACCGTCGCGCTGAACCGCCTCGTGCCGCTGATCGCCGGCTTCAAGGCCGCGCATCCGAAAGTGCGCCTCGACGTGACGCTGACCGAGCGCCCGGTCGATCTGGTCGGCGAAGGCTTCGACATCGGCATCGTCGTGCCCTACATGCTGACGAGCGAGACGACCGTCGTGCGGCTGCTCGAGCGGATTCCCGTCGTGATCGTCGCGACGCCGCGCTATCTGGAGCAACACCCGCGCCCGGCCACGCCCGCCGACCTCGCCGACCACCTGTTCGTGTCGATGTCGCCGGCACTGCGACGCCCGGCGCTGGCGTTCCGCGTCGGCGGCGACACGCTGACCGTGCCGTTGCGCTTCGACGTCGCGTCCAACAGCCCCGTGTTCAACCGGGAGATGGTATTGCGCCACTTCGGAATCGGCGTGGTGCCGCGCGCGCTGGTCGAGGCGGAACTCGCATCCGGCGCGCTCGTCCGGCTGCTCGAGGATGCCGATCTCGTCGACGCGTTCGTCGAGATCAAGCTCGCCTATGCGAACCGCGCGCTGCTGCCGGCGAAGGTGAAGGCGTTCATCGCCTATGCGGCGACCTACGGCGACGCAGGGGAAGCGCCCGTCCGACCGATTGATACAACCGGCGCACCAATCTGATCGCGCCCGGCGCATCGCTTCACGCCCGCTCGCCCACTAACATGTGCACATGCACAAGTACACGCTCACCGATGACGACTGTTTCGCTGTCCGGCAGGCCGCCCGCCGGATCTCGCAGTTCTACGAGCGTTACCTGTCGCAAGCGGGCGTCACCGCGTCGCAGTACAGCATCCTCGCGCTGCTGCGCGAACGCCCCGGCCTGACGATGGCGGCGCTGTCGGCCGTGCTGGTCATCGAGCGCACCGCGCTGCTGCGCGCGCTCAAGCCGCTCGTCGGCGCGGCGCTGGTCGCGGGCCGCTACGCGGGCGACGGCCGGCGGCTGAGCTTCGCGCTGACCGGCGACGGCGAAGCGAAGATCGCGCAGGCGCATGCGCACTGGCTCGAAGCGCAGGAAGCGTTCGAGCAACGGTTCGGCCCGTCGGAAGCGGCGCGGCTGAGAGACGAACTGTTCCGGATCACGCACAACATCCCGGAGCGTTGAAGCAATCCCCCGATCGACGCGCCGCGTCGGTCGCCCAAAAAAGTGCATATACATAGGTGAATCGATGGATACGACCCAGACTCCTGTTTCCCGAGAAGCGGCGCCGGCGCAAGCCGTCGCGCGGCAGCGCCGGCGCGTGCCGTGGATGACCGTCGCGGTGCTGGCCGTCGTCGCCGTCGTGGCGTCGGCGGCGCTCTACTGGGACCTCGTGCTGCGCTTCGAGCAGAGCACCGACGACGCATACGTCGGCGGCAACGTCACGGTGCTCGCGCCGAAGGTGAACGGCTTCGTCGACGAGATCCTCGTGACCGACAACCAGCGCGTGAAGGCCGGCGACGTGCTGGTGCGGCTCGATGCGCGCGACTACGACGCGAAGCTCGCGCAGGCGAGCGCCGACGTCGACGGCGCGCGCGCCGCGGTGACCGAGCTCGAAGCGAAGCAGCAGCTTCAGTACGCGGTGATCGGCCAACAAACCGCGGAGAAAAGCGCGTCGGCTGCCGAACTGACGCGCGCATCGTCCGACAGGGTGCGCTACCGCGAGCTCGTGAAGTCCGACGCCGTGTCGAACCAGATCGTCGAGCGCGCCGACGCCGATTATTCGAAGGCGAGCGCCGCGGTCGACCGCAGCGACGCCGCACTGCTCGCCGCAAAGCGGCAGCTCGACGTGCTCGGCGCGCAGCTCGCCGACGCCCGCGCGCGCGTCAACACCGCGCTCGCCGCGCAGCGGGTCGCGGCGCTCAACGTCGAATACACGACGATCCGCTCGCCGGTCGACGGCTACGTCGGCAACCGCACCGGCCGGGTCGGGATGCTCGCGAACGTCGGCGTGCCGCTCTTGACGATCGTGCCCGCGTCGGGCCTGTGGATCGACGCGAACTTCAAGGAAGACCAGTTGAAGAAGATGCGCCCGGGCGACCGCGTCGACGTGTCGCTCGACGCATCGAGCCTGCGCGTGCACGGCCGCGTCGAGAGCTTGGCGCCCGCGACCGGCGCGACCTTCAGCGTGCTGCCGCCGGAGAACGCGACCGGCAACTTCACGAAGATCGTGCAGCGCGTGCCGGTGCGCGTGCATCTCGATGCGCAGCCGGGCCTCGAGAACGTGCTGCGCCCCGGCCTGTCCGCGGTCGTGACCGTGCATACGGCGCGCGCGGACTGAGCGGCATGCCGAGCGAATGACGGAGCGGATCATGACTACAGGCTTTATCGGCGACCCGGCGTCGCAACCGATGCGGCAGCGCGTGTTCGCGTTCGCGCTGATGTGCGTCGGGTTCTTCATGGCGACCCTCGACATCCAGATCGTCGCGTCGTCGCTGCGCGACATCGGCGGCGGGCTGTCCGCGAGCCAGGACGAGCTGTCGTGGGTGCAGACCGCATACCTGATCGCGGAGATCCTCGTGATCCCGATGTCGGGCTGGCTGTCGAAGGTGCTGTCGACGCGCTGGCTGTTCGTCGCGTCCGCGGTCGGCTTCACGATCACCAGCATGCTGTGCGGCCTCGCGTGGGACATCAACTCGATGATCCTGTTTCGCGGGCTGCAGGGCGCGCTCGGCGCGGCGATGATCCCGACCGTGTTCACGACCGCGTTCGTGCTGTTTCCCGGCAAGCAGCGGCTGGTCGCGTCGACGACCATCGGCGCGCTCGCGTCGCTCGCGCCGGCGATCGGCCCGGTGATCGGCGGCTGGATCACCGACCAGTGGTCGTGGCACTGGCTGTTCTACCTGAACCTCGTGCCGGGCATCGTCGTGGCCGCGCTGGTGCCGCGCTACGTGCATATCGACCAGCCCGACCTCGGCCTGCTCAAGCGCGGCGACTATCCCGGCATCGCGCTGATGTCCGGCTTCCTCGGCTGCCTCGAATACGTGCTCGAGGAAGGCCCGCGCAAGAACTGGTTCGGCGACGACGTCATCGTGCTGTGCACGTGGATCTCCGCGATCTGCGGCTTCCTGTTCCTCGTCCACGCGCTGACCGCGAAGGACCCGATCGTCGACCTGCGCGCGCTCGTCGTGCGCAACTTCGGGATCGGCAGCCTGCTGTCGTTCGTGACCGGGATCGGCATCTTCGTGTCGGTGTTCCTGACGCCGCTCTTTCTCGCGCAGGTGCGCGGCTTCAGCTCGCTGCAGATCGGCATCGCGCTGCTGTCGGTCGGCGCGTTCCAGATGCTCGCGCTCGGCGCGTATGCGCTCGCGACCCGCTTCTTCAGCATGCGGGTGCTGCTGGTGTTCGGGCTCGCCTGCTTCGGCCTCGGCGTCTACCTGTACACGCCGATCACGCACGACTGGGGCTGGCGCGAACTGCTGCTGCCACAGGCGCTGCGCGGCATCGGCCAGCAGTTCAGCGTGCCGCCGATCGTGACGATGGCGCTCGGTTCGCTGCCGCAGTCGCGGCTGAAATCGGCGAGCGGCCTGTTCAACCTGATGCGCAACCTCGGCGGCGCGATCGGCATCGCGGTCAGCGCGACGATGCTCAACGACCGGCTGAATTTTCACTACCTGCGCCTCAACGAGCACGTGAGCGCCGGCCAGCCGCAGGTCGCGGCGCTGCTCGACGGGCAGGCCGCGCACTGGACGGCCGCAGCCGGCGACACGCTGAACGCCGCGCAGGCCGGCCTCGCGAACCTGCACCGGCTGATCTTTCGCGAAGCGCTGACGCTCACTTACGCGGATGCGTTCTACGCGCTGGCGTTGTGTTTCCTCGTCGCGCTGGTCGCGGTGCTGTTTTCCAAACCCATTTCCACGAGCGCGCCGCCGCCGGACGCGCACTGAGGTCATCGTCATGAAAAAGCTTCTCGTCGCCCTCGCCGTCAGCGCGCTCGCTGCCGGATGCGCGGTGCAGCCCGCGCAGCATCCCGCGCTGCATGAATCGGTCGAATCGCTCGCGCCGCACGCGTGGGACACGGACGTGCCGCGCGCGGACGTCGACGCCGCGACGTGGTGGGCGCAGTTCCACGACCCGGTGCTCAACGAGCTGATCGCCACCGTGCTCGACGCGAACCTCGACCTCCAGGCGGCCGCCGAGCGCGTGAAGCAGGCGCAGGCGCTGACGGTGCAGAAGCGCTCGGTGCTGCTGCCGGAACTGGACGCGAACGCGCACGGTGCCTACGCGCGCCAGAACACGCCGCCGCCGCTCGGCTACGTGAAGCAGGCCGGCGCGGGCCTCGCGCTGAGCTGGTCACCGGACGTGTTCGGCGGCGAACGGCTCGACCTGCTCGCCGCGCAAGCCGAACTCGTCGGGCAGAAGCACGCGGAAGACGCGATGCGGCTCGCGCTCGCGGCGGATACCGCGTCGGCCTACGTCGACCTGCGGTGGGCGCAGCAGGAACTGCGCATCCTGCAGGACAACGCGCAGATTCGCCAGCGCGCGCTCGACCTCACGCGCAAGCGCCAGGCGTTCGGGCTGTCGACCGAACTCGACGTCACGCGCGCGCAGAACCAGCTCGATGCGCTCGAAGCGCGGATTCCGCCGACGCAGGCGCAGATCTCGCACCAGCTCAACCTGATCGCCGTGTATTCGGGACGCACGCCCGAGTCGGTCGACAAGCTCGTGCTTTCGCAGGCCGGCGACATCCCCGCACCGCCGGACGGCTCGCCCGCCACGCTGCCGTCACAGGCGCTGCTGCGCCGCCCGGACGTGCTGAGCGCCTACGCGCGCGTCGAGCAGCGCGCGGCCCAGGTCGGCGTCGCGAAGGCCGAGCGCTATCCGAAGTTCTCGCTGAACCTGACCGACGGCCTCCTCGCCGCGTCCTATCTCGGCCTGCCGACGCTGACCGACAACCTGTTCAGCGCGGCGCTGAGCGCGACGAGCCCGATCTTCAATGCCGGGCGCATCACCGCCGACATCGCGCAGAGCGAAAGCCGCATGCGCGAATCGGAACTCGGCTTGCGGCAGACGATGCTGCAGGCGCTGCGCGAGGTCGAGGATGCGCGCGCGGATCTCGTCAGCACGACCGCCGCGACGCAGCGTCTGAACAGCGCGCTTGCCGCGTCGGACAAGGCGCTCGGTCTCGCGAACCAGCTTTACAAGGGCGGCGCGACGGATTTCCTGGACGTGCTGTCGGCGCAGGAAGTGTTTCTGCGCGATTCGGATGCGCTGAATCAGGTGCGGCGCGAGCACGCGCTGTCGGCGGTTGCGCTGTATCGGTCGCTGGGCGGCGGGTGGAGCCGGAATGATGCGGCGGACGGCGCGAAGGCGCAGGCCGTGGCCGCGAAGTGAGCGACGCGGGAGGGGAACGCCGCGCCCGCTATGCGGGCCACCGGTAGCCGATCACGGTGTCGAGCGGATACGCGAGCTCGCGCACTTCTTCGAGCTGGTTGCCGCCGAACAGGTAGACGTTCTCGTCGTCGTGACGCAGATAGAACCCGACGTGCCCTTTCCAGCTCGCCGGATCGTCGCGCGTCAGCACGGCGATGCAGCCGTAGACCGGCCGCTCCAGCGCCCTGCCCCATTCGAGCCACGAACGCGCGAGCGCGGAGCCCGTGCCGCGGATGCCGGCATGCGCCATGCACCAGTTCAGGAACGACGAGCACCACGAAATCTTGTCGTCATAGCCGACGAGGTTCGTGTGGTTGTTGTACTCGACGATGCGGGGATTCGTCTCGCCCGCGGGGAATCGACGCACGCCGCGTTCTCTCATCGCGACGGGCATCCAGTTCGGTTGATGATCGACGGTCATGTGCGTGACGTCTGGGTGTCGTTTGCGCAATCGTCGCCGATCCGCGCGCGGATGTCGAGTTTCCCGCGCCAATCCTCAGGACAATGACCGCTCGACGGGTACGGATCGTGCGGGCGAATCGATGCGCGATCGCGGCAACGCAAGACGCCCGCGCCGCATCGGTCGCGGGCGGGCGTTGCATCGCGCCCGAATGCCATGGATACCGTCGGATTCCGTGATCCGCGCGCGCCGTTTGATTGCATGCCGGATCGCGCTCGATGCTTTACAAACGGCCGACGACGACCGACGCGTAACCAGGCAGTCACTTAACACGCGCGATTTAGGGTCTCAAAGAAATCATCTTTTACACACACTTACAGTACCGCCGCGGCGACTTCACTAGTCTGAATTGACTCGCAGCACCTCTGCCGGACGTGCCGCGCAGACGCATGCGAGTCGTCAATACGTTGTTGCAAGACCACGTTCAACGGGGCGCCGCGCAAGCGGGGCCGATCAGGTGGCCGGTGAAGCCGGCCAGTTCAGACAGTGTGTCGATCCGACGCAAGCTCGGAGCAGGTGCACTGCGGACAACAAACGATACAGGCAGGCCGGGACCGGCGCGCACGCGCTCGTGCGCAACGGCGCCGGCTTGTCTTCGACGACGCCCACGGCTGACATCAGCACCGGGCTTGCGATGACGTTCGTTCGCTCGTTCGCGCGTTTGCCATGCAGGAGAGCCTTATGTCTGACCAGCAACTCGACCACCGCCCGCCCGAGCCCGTCCCCGACGCGCCCGCGCCGCACGACGCGCCCGTCGCGCGCCGCCAGTCCGCCCTGGGGCGGCCGCTGTGGCACTTCGCCGTGCGCTCGATCGGCTACGGCATCGTGGTGTTCGTCGCCTGGGTCGTGCTGACCGTCATGTTCCCGAACATCTTCACGCGTTCGTCGGAGCGGGCCGTGGTCAACAGCCAGGTGACGCTCGTCACGTCGCCGGTCGAAGGGATCGTCACGCAGCAGCAGGTCGGGATCGGCAAGCCGTTCGCGGCGAACCAGCCGCTGATGACGGTGCAGAATCCGAACATCGACCGCGCGCTGCTGATCGACCTGACCGGCAAGGCGCTCGACAACCAGCAGCACTACGATGCCGCGCGCGCGCAGCTCGCCGGCGACGAGAGCCAGCTCGCCGCGACCAGCCGCGACCTGCAGCGCTACCAGAGCGCATCGCAGCAGGAACACGCGGCGAGCATCCGCGCGCTGCAGGCGCGGCTCGACGTCGCGAAGGCGCAGGTCGACCAGCAGGCCGACGTCGTCAACCGCAACCAGGCGATGCAGGAGGCCGGCGCGGTGAGCGAGGCCTACACCAATGCGTCGCGCTACCAGTTGTCGATCCTGTCGAACGCGAAGGCCGCGGCCGCCGCCGAGCTCGATCACGCGACGGCCGCCGGCAATGCGTCGCGCAACAAGGTCTACGCATCCGCCAGCGACGGCGCCACCTCCACGCTCGAGCAGCGCAGCCGGCTGCTCAGCGCCGACATCGTGCAGCTCAAGGCGCAGATGACGCAGTACGACGCGTATGGCCAGTCGGTCGGCAAGATGATCGACGCCGAGAAGGCGCGGCTCGAGCGGCTGTCCAATCTCGAGATCCGCGCCAGCGAACCGGGCGTCGTCGAAGACGTGCTCGCGCCGCCGGGCACGCGCGTCGCCGCCGGCGCGACGCTGATCCGCGCGAGCAACTGCAGCCAGTCGCGGGTCGTCGCGGTGTTTCCGCGCAGCCTGAGCGACGACCTGCTGCCCGGCACGCGCCTGAACGTGCGGATGGACGGCGTGCCGTTCAAGGTGCCCGCGTCCGTAGCCGAGGTGCTGCCGCGCGCGTCCGAAGGCGAGCAGGCCCGCTACTTCGTGCCGTTCCCGCCGATCGAGAAGAACGAGATCTACGTGATCGCGAAGCTCGACCGGCCGCTGTCCGCACTGCCCGTCAGCGCGCGCGCCGATCCGGCCGACCGCTGCGCGATGGGCCGCTGGGCGAAGGTCAGCCTCAACCGGAGCTGGCTCGGCAGCGGCATGTCCGACCTGGTTCCGGACAGCGTGAACGCGCAGGGCGGCTTCCGCTCGATCGCCGATCGCGCGCAACCGTGGTTCGACGCGCTGCGCTCGGCCGCCGAGCGCGGCCTGAACTGGCTGCGCAGCCAGCTGGCGTAATGCCGCGCGCACCGGGACCGATGCCGATGAAGCCGCCCTTCCTGCACCGTCTGCGCAAGATCGCCCCGCTCGTGATGCTGCCGCTCGCGCCGCTGATGTTCGCCGCCCCTGCCGCCCATGGCGCCGACAACGCGCCGCCGCAGCGCGCGGAACTGCTCGCGTCGGGCTGCAAGACGCTGGCCGGGCGTGTCGCGGCCGTGCCGGGCGCCGGGCCCGTCTTCCTCGACAGCTACGAGGCGGCGCCGGGCGGCCCTCCGCTCGCGCCGGCGCTCACGCACGCAGCGTTCGTCTACGACAACGCGCTCGCCGGCATCGCGCTGGTCGCGTGCCGTCGCACCGACGACGCGCGCCGCATCGCCGATGCGTTCCTGCAGGCGAGCGCGCAGGACCGCCATTTCCACGACATGCGGCTGCGCAACGCGTATCGCGCCGGCGCGCTGCCGGCCGGGCCCGCGCCGCTGCCGGGCTGGTGGGACGAACCGAGCAAGCGGTGGTTCGAGGATGCGTATCAGGACGGCACCGCGACCGGCAACGTCGCATGGGCCGCGCTCGCGCTGCTGACCGTCCACGAGGCGACGCACGACCAACGCTATCTCGACGGCGCCGCCGCGCTGATGGGCTGGATCGATCCGGGCCGGCTCGATGCGACGGCGCCGGCCGGCTACGTCGGCGGCGAGTTCGGGTACGAGCCGAAGCAGATCCATCAGGGATGGAAATCCACCGAACACAACGTCGATACCTACGCGGTGTTCCGCTGGCTCGCCGAGCGCACCGGCGACGCGCGCTGGCGCACGGCCGCGGACCGCTCGCGCAGCTTCGTCGCGGCGATGTGGGATGCGCGGCAAGGCCGCTTCCTGATCGGCACGCGCGATGACGGGCATAGCCCGAACGTCGGCCCGTCCGCACTCGACGCGTCGCTGTGGCCGCTGCTCGCGATTCCGGATGCGCCGCCCGACTGGCGCCGCAGCATCGCATGGGTCGACGGCGCGCACCGGATCAACGGCGGCTATGGCTTCAACGCGCATCCCGACGGGGTGTGGACCGAAGGCACCGGTCAGGCGGCACTCACGCTGCAGGCGGTCGGGCAGAACGCCAAGGCCCAGCCGCTGTGGGCGCTGCTGCTGGCGCAGCGCGCGCCGGACGGCCTGCTCTATGCGACGCCCGACGCGCGCATTCGCACCGGGTTGTCGATCGGTCCGACGTCCACGACCGAGGACTTCTTTTACTTCCACCTGCCGCACCTCGGCGCGACCGCATGGGCCGTGCTCGCGGCAGCCGGGTGGAATCCGTTCCGTCCCGGGGGATGCCTGCCGGGCGGCGGCTGCCCCGGCGGCGGCACCACTCACGCTCTGGAGTGACGATGTTCGATTTCTTTCTCGCAAGCCGATCCCTGCTCGTCATCAACGGCGGCGTGCTGCTGATCGTGCTCGTGCTCACGCGGCTCGGCAAGCGCGAGCGTGCCGTCGATCGCATCCTGTTCGGCGGCGTCGCCGCGACGCTGCTGCTGACTTACCTGTATTGGCGCACGACCCAGACGCTGCCCGACCCGCGCATGGATTTTCCGAGCGTGTGGGCGCACGTCTTCTACGGCTTCGAGTGCATCGCGCTGACGTATACGCTGATCTCGATCGTCGTGCTCACGCGCACCAGCGATCACTCGCCCGACGCCGACGCCGGCGAAGCCCGGCTGCGGCGCACCGCGAAGGCGCCGCGCGTCGACATCTTCATCGCGACCTACAACGAAGGGCTCGAGATTCTCGAGAAGACGATCGTCGCGGCGCTCGCGATCGACTATCCGGACTTCCGCGTGTGGGTGCTCGACGACACGCGCCGCGACTGGCTCAAGGCGTTCTGCGAACAGGTCGGCGCGCACTACGCGACCCGCCCCGACAACACGCATGCGAAGGCCGGCAACCTGAACAACGGCCTGCGCAAAAGCGCGCAGGGCCCGGACGGCGGCGCGCCGTACATCATGGTGCTCGACGCCGACTTCGCGCCGCACCGGAAGATCCTGATGCGCACGATCGGCCTGTTTGCCGATCCGACGGTCGGCGTCGTGCAGACCCCGCAGTTCTACTACAACGCCGACCCCATCCAGTACAACCTGCGCACGACCGAATGCTGGGTCGACGAGCAGCGCGCGTTCTTCGACATCATGCAGCCGGCGAAAGACGCGTGGGGCTCGGCGTTCTGCATCGGCACGTCGTTCGTCGTGCGGCGCGACCTCGTCAACCACATCGGCGGGTTTCCGACCGGCACCGTCACCGAGGACATCCACCTCACCTACCGGCTGATGCCGCACGGCTATGTGACGCGCTGGCTCAACGAACGGCTGTCGGTCGGGCTGTCGGCCGAAGGGCTGCCGGAATACATCAGCCAGCGCAGCCGCTGGGGGCTCGGCACGATCCAGGTCGCACTGACGCCCGACGGCCCGCTGCGCGGCTGCGGCTATACGTTCACGCAGCGGCTGCACTACGTGCACGGGCTGCTGCACTGGCTGAGCCGGCCGTTCACGCTGATGCTGCTGCTCGGGCCGCTGCTGTACTGGTATTTCAACGTGCCGACGCTGTACGGCGAGCCGATGCAGTTTCTCGCATACGGCGTGCCGTCGCTGATCGCCTACTGGGCCTACAGCATGTGGATCACCGGACGGCGCGCGCTGCCGATCTTCACCGAGGTCACGCAGATCGTCTGCGCGATGGCGGTGACCGCGTCGCTGGCGAGCGCGATCCTGCGGCCGTTCGGGCGGCCGTTCAAGGTGACGAACAAGGGGCTGGACCGCTCGAAGCTGATCGTCCACGGCAAGTTCGCGGCGTTCTACGGCAGCCTGATCGTGCTGTCCGCGCTTGGGCTCGGACATGCGCTGTCGAGCGACCCCGACGCGCCGGGGCTCGTGTTCAATTCGGCGTGGACCGGGATTTCGCTGCTGCTCTATCTGGCTTCGATGCTGGTGTGCGTGGAATTGCCCCGGCCTCGCAAGGAGGAGCGCTTTCCTTATCGCGCGTCCGCGCGGCTGCGCATCGGCCAGCAGGAATACGCGGTGACGACGCACGATCTGTCGTGCAACGGCGCGGCCGTGCTCACGCCGCAGGCCGGTTCGTTGCCGGTCGATGCCGAAGGCGCGCTGTGGCTCGCGCCGATCGGCTGGATCCCGTGCCGCATCGTGCGCCGCCAGGGCCGCCTGCTCGGCATCGCGCTGCACGTCGATACGGCGGCGCGCCACGGGCTGATCCGCCTGCTGTTCGGCGATCCGCCCCACAACATCGCGGCGCAGGGCCAGCCGAAGCTGGCGATCTCGCGCCTCATGCAGCGCGCGCTGTCGGACTGAGTCCGTGCCCTCGCCCTTCTTTTTCTCGTTCTGGAATCGTCGATGATGCGTAGCCTTCCGTTTCCCTCTCCGCCGATACGCGTGCTGCCGCTCGCGCTCGTCGTCGCGCTCGCGGCCTGCTCGATGGAGCCGACATACCAGCGGCCCGATGCGCCGATCCCGTCCGCTTATCCGAGCGGGCCGGCCTATTCGACGCCGGGCGCCAATGCGGGTCAGCAGAACGGTCCGGCGGCGGCCGATCTCGGCTGGCGGCAGTTCTTCGTCGATCCGCAGCTGCAGCAGCTGATCGCGCGGGCGCTCGCCAATAACCGCGACCTGCGCATCGCGACGCTCAACATCGACGCGGCGCGCGCGCAATACCGGCTGCAACGCGCGGCCCAGTTTCCGGAAATCGACGCCAACCTGGGGCTCAACAGCCAGCGTCTGAGCCCGGGGCTGCGTGCGCCGGGGCAGTCTCCGTTGATCAACACGTTTGCTGCCGGCGTCGGGCTGACCAACTTCGAGATCGACCTGTTCGGGCGCGTGCGCAGCATGAGCCATGCCGCGCAGGAGCAATATCTCGCGACCGTGGAGGCGCAGCGCAGCGTTCACATCAGCCTCGTGGCCGAGGTCGGGAATGCCTATCTCACGCTGATGGCCGATCGCGAGCTGCTCAAGCTCGCGCAGGACACGCTCAAGAACCAGCAGGATGTCGCCGCGATGATCCATCGCGGCAAGCTCGCGGGCGGGATGGCGCAGCTCGACGAGCATCGCGCCGATACGCAGGTGCAAACCGCGCAGGTTGCGGTCGAGCAGTACACGCGGCAGGTTGCGCAGGATGAGAACGCGTTGACGCTGCTGATCGGCGGCGGCCCGCTGCCGGCCGGGGTGACGAATGCGATGCCGCTCGGCAACCAGCATGTGCTGGCGGAGTTTCCCGAGGGGCTGCCGTCGACGTTGCTGGAACGCCGGCCGGACATCATGGCGGCCGAGCATCGATTGATCGCGGCCAATGCGAATATCGGCGCGGCGCGCGCGGCGTTTTTCCCGAGGATCACGCTGACCGGGATGCTGGGGGTTGCGAGTGCGACGCTCGCCGGGTTGTTTTCAGGCGGGGCGGCGTGGTTGTTCGCGCCGCAGTTGACGATGCCGATCTTCGATGGGGGACGCAATAGCGCGAATCTCGATCTCGCGACGGTGGAAAAGGATGTGAACGTCGCGAATTACGAGCGCACGATTCAGAGCGCGTTCCGGGAAGTCGCGGACAGCATGGCTGCGCGGACGACCTACGAGCGCGAAGTGAGCGCGCAGCAGAAGATGATTCACGATATCAGCGAGACCCAACGGCTCGCGCAGATGCGGTTTCAGAATGGGGTCGATGATTACTTCGGGGTGTTCGATGCGCAGCGGCAGTTGTTTCAGGCGCAGCAACTGCTCGTCACTTACAAGCTCGCGGGGTTGACGAGCCGGGTGACGCTTTACAAGGCGTTGGGGGGTGGGTGGCAGGAGTCGGGGCAGGTGGCGGGCGCGCAGCCTGCGGCGAAGGCTCAGCCTGCGGCGGCAGCGCGGCCGGCGGCGACGCAATCGAGAGCCGTGGCGCAGCCGACTGCAGCGGCGCAGCCGCGTGTGACGTCAGTTGTGGTGACGGAGCCGGTGGCGGAGACGCGGCCGGGAGCGGCGGCGCAAACGGGAACCGCCGCGCAACAGGGCGCAGCGCGCGCGGCCGCACCGTCCGTGACGACAAAACGCTCGGTTGATTCATCCGGCGTCACCGCAATCATCGAGACGACGGTTACGCCTGGCACTACTGGTGGGGTAGCAAGGCCCGGGGGTCAGTAACGTCTCTAACGGCCCGACTACCTGTTAGAGCGCGTTCCTGCCAATACAGCTGACCGTCTTCTCGGAATCTCTCTCATCTTCCGTTGCTCATCTTCGTTCGATGTCCCCGCATTGCATGCCGCAGGTCAACCGCTTCAGTCGATAAACAGATCCAGCATATGCGAAGCAGAACATTCGGCGCGCACATTGCCAGCGAGCAAATCGCGAAGTACGGATTCAGCGCCAGCCCCGAGTCACTCGTCGTCACGTACTTGAGCAGTTTCCTGCGTTCCCCCTGATCAAATCGGCCACCCACGCTTCGAGCTCCGGGTAGACGGTTCCATCGACGACAAACTCCTGCCCCTTGGCGACCGATCGGAGTGTGACTCCATCCTCCCGGATCTCCCACCGATTCGCTTTCGCGTGATAGCTCATCGGCGCTCGTCCGTCAGGTGCGAACCATCGTGGCAACGACCAGACGCTGCGCGAATGGCCGGGACGCGTAAGCTGCAGTTCGGGGCGCATCGCCACAAAGCGTCCGCCTCCCATCGCTTTCGCTCGCGTATAGACAGATCGCTTGCGAGCGATGTAAAGCGTATTCCGAGCATCCGTGTACCAATCCGGCGCCGCGACATGCGGATGTACTGCAATCCATGGATGGCGACGCAATACCTCCGTGCGCTGCGTCACGACCGGCAGCACCTCATCGATTTCCAGCCATCCGAAGAGCACATGCAGATCAGGCGCACCCGGCTCAAACCGCCACTTTCCGCCAGTGCGCTCGGTCAGTCGAAACCAGCCGAAGAACAGGAAGACATCGCCCGCCCCGATACCGTGGCGACTCAGGTGGCTTTGCGCGGAACCCGTCTGCCCGAGCGCTGGTCGCCAGTTCACCAAGTTGGCGACATGCCTGCCGCCGAGGTCCGGATCGAAGTGAACATGCGTCTGCAAGCCATGCTTGCCGGCAGACAGATCACACAGGAGCTGATCCAGTGATGCATCCGCGAAATCCAGATTCGCCAATGTAGCGCTGTCACGAGTGCTCGGAATCGGCAATGGAAGAAGGCGACCGTCCGGCAGGATCGGGCTGGGCATACCGCCGTACTGTGAATCGAAGCCTTTGCGGGAAAAAACGACTTTCATCGACGTACCAGCCTGGAAGCGCGAAATGATGCCGCCTGGAGATTCACCACTCTACACCTTGAATGGTTCCTGTCGGCTCCCATCTCGGTATGCCGCCGCTTCCGCGGCGTCGCCAATCGCTACGATAATTTCGATAAGCTGATCGATCGCACATCACCTCGACTTGTAATTCCCCCCACACCGCAAGCCCCCATATTTTCCTTGCGGAAACAAATCCGATTTGCTTTATTTACTCATATCAAAATCATGATTAGACGCCACGGGGATATGACGGAGACCTTACCACTGTAATTGCGCGTGGCGAATTGCTGCCAATCCGCCGCGACCTTCCCCGCGATTCGAATGCGTCGCGCCTTTTTCCGAAGGCGCGCGGCGCCGTCGCGCATGTCCGCATTGCACAAGGAGGTGGTGGAAGACCGCCGGGGCCAGCCTATGCCCTGTCGGGTGACACGTCTCAAAACGCCTACCGACACCCTGACAAACCGAATCAGATTGGCCGTGAGCTCCGATCGTCCTCCGCATCGTCCGCTCGCGCTCGAACCCTGGCAGTCAAACCGCAATGCTGCTTACGAAAGAGAGAGGCCGAGTCATGAATAGCGCAACTGGAGTCCGGGTCCGCCCGTCGATCGAATCGCTGCAGGCCGAGTACTTGAAAGGCAACAAGAAGCCGCTCGAGGACCTGATGCGCGCCTGGAAAGGCATCAAGGAACTCCCGCCCGACGATCCGAACTCGTTCTTCCTGATCGGCGGCTTCCACGGCGAACCTTTCCGGGGCGCAGGCTGGGGATCGTCCTCGTACTGGGGCGGCTATTGCAATCACGGCAATGTGCTGTTCCCGACCTGGCATCGCGTTTACCTGCTGAGGCTGGAACAGGCTTTGCAGAGCATCCCGGGCTGCGAACAGGTGATGCTGCCCTACTGGGACGAAACCAGCGACGAGTCGCTCAAGCACGGCATTCCGTGGGCGCTGACGAAGAAGGATGTCGAGCTCGACGGGCAGACGATTCCCAACCCGCTGCGCTCCTTCGTGTTCAACAAGGGCATCACCGACAACATCAACGGCGACGATCCGAACTACAGCAAGCCGCTCGGCTACGAAACGGTTCGCTATCCGTTGTCGGGGCTGGTCGGCACCGAAAAAGACCTGGCCGCCACCGAGAAACACAATGCCCGATTCCCGCACTATCACGAGAACGTGAAACTGCTCGACCGGAACGTGGTGAACTGGCTCACGTCCTTCATCGTCGTGCACGGCAAGAAGATCGAGACCCACGTGAAGGCCCAGTACGAGGCGTGCCTGAATGCGCCCAACTACACGGTGTTTTCGAATACGACGTCCGCGGCACAGTGGAACGAGAACCTTCCGCAAGGGGCTACGCACATCGTCCCGCTCGAATCTCCGCACAACCACATTCACCTTGCCGTCGGCGGTTACGACGTCCCCACCGGCCCGAACGCCGGCGACGACTCGCCGATCCGCGGCGCCAACGGCGACATGGGCGAAAACGATACGGCTGGCCTCGACCCGATCTTCTATTTCCACCACTGCTTCGTGGACCGCGTGTTCTGGCTGTGGCAGAAGCGTCACGGTTTCACCCAACACCTCGACGTCATCGCCGAATATCCCGGCACCAATTCCGTGGACGCCCAGGGGCCGACGCCGGGAACGGTGCCCAACTCGTGGCTGACGCTGGAGTCGCCGCTCGATCCGTTCAAGAAAAGCGAGAACGGCAAGCAACGCGCGTACACGTCGCTCGACTGCATCAACATCGAGGAACAGCTGGGCTACACGTACGGCCCCGGCTCGCTGGAAGACCTGCCGAAACCCCAGCTGGCGGCGGCCGTGCCGGCCGGCAACAGCAGCAAGGTCCTTCGCGTATCCGGGATCAACCGTGCGCCGATCCGCGGGTCTTTCCTCGTCGCCGCCTACGTCGTCCTGGACGGCAAGCGGCACCTGCTCGGCACGGAGGCCGTCCTGAGCCGCTGGAGCGTCCAGTACTGCGCCAACTGCCAGACCCATCTCGAAGTGAAAGCCTTCTTCCCGCTGCACCATTTCACGGAAGCATCGGTGAAGGATGCCAGCTACGAGGTCGAAGTCCATACCCGTGACGATGTATTCGGCCAAGGACGATCCTTCGCTGCCGCAGCAGCCAAACCGGGTCAGCAACGGTTCCGGGTCGAGGTCCGGTAGCCGCGTCATGCGCTGAACCGGCGCCATCGGTCCGGCGCCGGTTCAGCGGGGGATATCAGCGCAGTCGAAGCAACGGGGGGAGCTGGGATGAGCTACGCACCTGAAACCGGCAGTCTGGTCGGCATGTGGACCTATCGCAGTTTGCTGAACGATCCTGACCTGGCGACGCCATTCAATGACCTTGAATTCGGCCGCGCCACCATCGAGCTCGAGCCGGCGCCGATGGGCATACTCAGGGGACGCATCTTCGGACCGGGATGGGAACTGCAGCTGAGCGGCTCGATCGGCTATGGCGATCCCTGGACCGTGCGCTTCCAGGGGCAGGGCGTCGTCGGCGGCGAGGAATGGGTCTATGACTACGTCGGATACCTGAGCGCGCCGTGGCCGAACGGCGTCAACCAGCGTCCGGCGCTGACCGGCTCGATCGTGCGCGCCGTCCCGCACGCAAGCGGTGGCGGCGGCGTCTCGCCGGCCGGCGTGGTGTGCTCCTGGTATGCGGTCCTGAACGATCCCGCGTGAACGGCCATCATGCCTCCGACTGCGCCACCGGCAGGCCGGTTCGGGCGAATCGCGGTCGTTTCGCTATCCGCACGGCTGCGCGGCTTAATGTCGTTCGCACTCCTCGGTTACGTCGCCTGCGATTTGCCGACCCGGTTACATGATTCGTATTCCAGCTGGACCTGGAATTGCGCTGGCGCGATTGCATGCGCCAGCGCGGGATATATGTCGGGCGGCAGCCCGTCCGGCCGGTGCGCCCGCCGGTCGATGCACTGGTGCATTGCCGCCGTCTGCGTCGGGTTGACGCTCGATGCGTTGCGCACGCCCATCGATACGATCCTCAATGTGTGCGGCGGGGCGCTGGATACGGGCGTCGTGTGGAATACGCTGATGCTGCATCTGCGCTGGTTCCCGGTGTCGACGTCCGCGATGCTGGCCGTGGTGCTCCTGCACCATGCAGGCCGCCTCAACATGATTCGACTCGACAAGGTGCGCGTTGCCGCCAAGGCCCTGGCCCGGATCGGGATCGAGATTGCAGCGATGCTGCTCGCCATGAGCACCGGCATGGCCGCGACACAGGCAACGGCGTTCAGTCTCGGCCTGCGCTGGGACGCAAGCGGCGTCGCTTTCGCGATGCTGGCCAGCATGTTGGCATTTTACGAACTGAGCCATCGCGCAGCCCGCTTGGCGGAACGCATCCAGAACAAGCGTCGCTCGACGTGCTGCGTTCCTGGTGAGCTCGGATAAAACCGTCCCGATCCGCAAATGTTCAGTGTCGCTGCCGGCGGACAGGCGCCATCGCTCCGATTCGGCACGCCGACGCGTCAATACGTGCGATAAATATCCTGCGCTACCCCGTTCCGGTTCGAGGTGGCGTTCCCCTTGGCCTTCATCCCGTGTGCCCGGTTACGTCAACCGCTTTCGGCTTCGGCTCGGGCGCGGCCGGCGCACTCTGCCGAGGCGCGGCCCGAGTGACGGGCTGATCCTTGGCATCGAGCAGGACGAGCACGTTGTCGCGCACTTCGACCCTGACCGGATCGGTCTGCTTCCATTGCTTTTTCGGCACGGCCAGCTTCCAGACCGCACCCTCACCCGGCTCACGGAAGAACGCCACGACACCCACCACATGCGCATCCGGGTGCATCGGTTCGCTCACGCTGGCGTTCGCACCGGGGCGAAGCACCACATCCTTGGTGGCGAGCAGATCCGCCTTGAGCGCGTCCAGGTCATTGGTCTGCAACTGGGTGTAGTCGAGTTGGGCGAAGGTCTTCGCATCCTTCAACTGGTAGAGCCTCACGACCGTCGACAAAGGCTGCCCAGCGGCATTTGCGTTCAACGACGACCGGGCGACGAGGTCCACATTCATCGTCTTCACCTGCGTCGTGAAGACCCATTTCGCCGCGCCCACCGTGCTGTCCTTCACGGCTTGCCCGACGCCGCAGCCGGCGGTTGCAAGGATGACCAACACGGCCGCTGCTCCGACCAGGCTTCGCACGGTCGGTGTCCTGAGAGGGTTCTTTTGCTGCTTGTCCATATTTCGTGTCCTGCATCGCGTTGTCCTGCCGAATGGTGTATCGGGCTTATGCAGCTTCCGTCACGCCGCGCCAGCGACCCAGCTGTACCCATGTCGCGCGTGGGCGTCCGTGTCGTACCCCGGGCGGCGAGCCCAGTTGCGTGGTCAGACCCAGCTTCGCCTGACCGGACGCCAGTAAAGGCTCGGGCATCAGGTCCGGGTGCACCCGCATCTCCAGCAGCGCTTCGCTTTCGTAGCCGAGGTAGAAGCGCAGCAGCGCGATGATCTGGCGGTAAGCCGGTTGTCCCGGCACGAGCGCCGCGACTGCGTCGCGCGTGTGCGGCGTGATCACGATACGCAGTGTGTTCGCCCGATCGTAAAACCCGCGTCCGAGCAAGCATTGCTCGCCGAGCGCCGCCGGTTCGAAGTCGTTGACGGCACGCCACACCGGATAAAACTCCTCGACCGCAATGGCGGCATCCGGAACCGCCGCGCCCAGCACGCCGGCAAGCCCTTGCGCGGTGCGCGTCTTCTGAGCGGCCAGTCCGAGCATCGACAGCAGCGTGCGCGCACCCACGCCCGGCGGAAATCCCCCGTCCGGCGCACGCGTGTCCGGCGAGCGGAACCCGAGACCCACCAAGCTGAGCACGCCGCGCGAGACGGTATCGAAGCCATCCGGCCGGAAGCCGGCCGGATACCGGTATTTGCGCCAGATCCGGTAGAACTGCGTGGCAATGCGATGGTGGAACAGGTCCATGAACGCAGACAGCGGCTCGGCGCCGTCGCGGTTCTGCGCAACCTCGTCAACGAAATACGCCGGCATGCGCGCATCGACGCCGTACAGGCCGAGGAACGTCGTGCGAACGGCGGGCGGTGTCGCCGGATCATCGAGATCGAATTCGACCGCATCGATCTCGCGCGCCGGAAATCCCAACTGCGCACGGGACCGGAAGCGGACCGGATCCGTCGCAGGCGAATCGGTGGTACCCAGCGGCGCGGCATCCGATGCGGCCAGTTCGATCAGCGCGCAGAAACGAAAGAAATTCATCCGGTGCGCCTGATTCAGCAGCGCCGGGAGCAACGGACGGTCCGCCTGGGCCGGCGGCAAAGTCGTCAGACTGCGCTCGGGCGCTTTCGCGGAGTCGTTCAAAACGGTGCTCCTTCACCCTTCGTATCAGGCCATTCGAGGTGCCGGCCGGTCGGCTGCGACACGATCACCAGCTTCGTGTACAGGTTGACCGTCGCGTACAGGCCCAGAAACCGGTTGAGCATGGCGCCGAACAGCTCGAGATCGCCGTCGCCCGCGAAGCGCGTGCTGTCGATCGTCACGGTAATTTCGACGCCGCGCATCAACCCGCCCTTCACGAGCTTTTGCAGCGGCCGGTGCCGCACGTCGACGATCGCCTCGATCCGGCGGCGATTCAGCTCGCCGTCGGTCCAGTCGTACAGGGCCAACGATCCGCGCAGGATTTCCGCATCGAGCAGCGACAGGTAATTCGACGCCAGATGCGAGAGCACCCGCCACTGGAAACGATCCGCTGTCGGCGGATAAACCGGCAACGTGGGCGCGGTCAAGTTGCGTACCGACGCGATGTTCGTGAAACCTGCCCGCATGCGCGTGATGCTCGCTTCCCGCAACGCCTTGCGCGGCAGCATGCCGTTGGTGCCCGTGACCGACAGCGACAGTGTTTCCTGAGGCAACGCGTGCTCGGTTTCCCAGGCGTGGCCGCCGAGCACGACCCAGGTATCGAAGCGTCCGGACGGTGCGCGCCGCACGTGCGTGTGGAAATACCGCTCCGGCATCGCATGGCGCAGCATGCCGCCGTGGTGGCGGAATACTACGAACGGCACATATTCAAAGCGTCGGCCGCGCTCGATTCCGTGCACCGCGTCGACCGAGTAGATGTCGACCAGCGGCCCATGCTGCTCGCGCGCCCGCACCCGATATTCGGTCTCGAACTGCGTGACCTTGACCGGATCGGCCTGGACGGGAAACAGGTTGATGATCGGCGTGCAGTACAGCCGCACGTTCTCCGCGGTGAAGCGCATGTTGTCCTGCCACGGCTTCGCCAGCACGATCTCGACGTCGACGTATGGAGCGGACGCGGGAATCGCCTGGATGTCGAGCCCGAGCAGGTCGACGAACATGAACTTCTCGGGGAACGTGAAATACTCCAGCAGCAACTGATAGCCGCCGAACGCGTTGTCGGCCTTCGGCCACAGGCGCTCGTTGCCCGCGAAGCCGGCCGCCTCCATCCGCAGGCCCGGCATCTCCTGCGGCGCGCCGGGGCGATCCGCCGGAAAGCCGGGTACGCGTACGTGCATCGCGAGTGGTTTCCCCGTGAGCGCCGCGTGCAGTGCGAGGGCGACGGGACGATCCGCATCGAGATACAGCCGCAGGCGCGGCACATGCAACCGTTCGCGCTGGGCCTGCTGCTGAATCGCCAGGCGAAGCCGGATCACGGAACGACCGTCTTCGCGCGCCCATGCCCCGGCCTCGGTGAGGGTCACCGGATACAGGTCGATCGGTTGTGTGGTGCGGTAGACGCATTCGACGTGCGTGGCCGCCCCTTCGCCTGCGCCCGTCGCGATCGGTCCGGACGTCGCCTCGAGCCCGGCCGAGAGCGTCTCATGCTTTTGCAGCACGCCCGTGTCCGGCGTGAGCTCGAGGATCGACAGCGACGGAATCATGCGCAGGTAGTGCGGCCAGAGCATGCTGACGAGCCCTTCGGTCAGTTCGGGCAGTTCGTCGTCGAGCTTGTGGCGCAGTCGCCCCATCAGGAACGCAAAGCCCTCGAGCAGCCGCTCCACATGGGGGTCGCGCTCACCGCCGCGGTCCAGCCCCAACTCGCGTGCCCGATCGGGGAAGGCATGGGCGAACTCCCGGCCGGCTTCGCGCAGATAGCGCATCTCGGCCTCGTAATAGCGCAGGATCTCGTTGTCCTTGATCGGATTCGTCATTCGGTGTCCTGTCGTGTCATTCCGGCATCGGTCCGCCCGGGACGGGCACGGACGCGTGACGAGCTGCCGCGAGTGCGCCCGGCGGCAGCGGCGGCGGTTGCGAGGCGGAGCCGCCCGCGCGCGGCGTGGAAGCCCGAGGCACGAAAATGCGCGACGGCAAGGCGAACCCGCGAAGCGACAGCAGCTCGAGCGGCCCCTTGCCCACGTCGGTGCGCATCAGGTAGGTCAGTGGATACGCGAGTGATGACGGCGCGGACGTCAACGGCCCCTGCGCCGTCAACGCATCGTGATCGTCCGTCTGCGCGGTCGCTGACCTGGATGGCGGCGCCGGCGGCACGGCCTGCCAGGTAATCTGGTAGGTGGCGGTATCCACCGGGCTCACGTGGGCCCGTTCCAGCAGGCGCACCAGCGCCCACCGCCCGCCGAACTCCAGATTCAGGTTCGTACCCGACCGCTCGGTTTGCCACTCGAGCCGGGCGCCGGCCTTCTGCGGCTCGCTCGACGGCCACGTGAGCGTCTGCCACGTTTCCTGCTGGTTGTAGTAATGCAGTGTCTGACCGTCGACGCTCAGGCGCGTGTCGGTCACGCCCGACGTCGGAACAGGCTTCAGGTCGAACGCATACCGAGGCTCGCCCTGCGCGAGCAGGTGAGCGGCGATCCGCTGCAACATGTTGATCGCGTTGAGGAAAGCCGGATCGATCGTGCGTGCCGCACTGCTCGCGCCGGACCCGCTCGACGCCGGCACCCATTGATCGCCCTGCAGCGTCAGCACGCCCGCAAGCTGGGTCGCCAGGAATGAACCGACGAGCCCGCCCTGCGGACGCAGGAAGCGCGCCAGTTCGGGCAGCGATGCATCGTTGGCCGTGCTCGCGAACGGATAGCGGCCGGCAAACGACCGATTCCAGGTCGCGACGATCGTCTGCCGCCACGCGTCGTTCAGGCTGGCCTGGGCCGGTTCGAGCACGGCCTGCGTGGCCTGCGCAATGGGCTGCACGAACAGCGCCTGCCCCATCCCGGTCCACTGCTCGCCGAGGCTGGCGGCGACCAACTGGGCATAGGCGAGCGTATCGGCCAGCTCCGAACTCCTGCCCTGAAACAGCGCCTGCGCGACCTGCCGGGCTTCGCTGTCGGCGTCCGGACTGTCGGCGATCTGCTGCAGCTTCAAGCGCAGCATCGTGATGCGCTCGGTGAAGCGCTGCAGGCTCAGATCACTGGCGGCGCTGGCCGCGGCAGCGTTGCCGGACGCAACCAGGCGCAGCACCGGCCCGAACGATGCCCCCAACGGCCCGGCGGGATCGGGGCTTGCCGCTTGCGGCGCGTCGTCCTTGCCGGCGAGCATGCTCTGCGCTTTGGTCACCAGCGTGTCGGACAGCGAGGTCCGCACTGCGCCGGCGCCGCCCTGGTATTCGACCGATTTCATCAGCGTGATCACGGGCGACTGCCGGGAATCGGCGATCAGCTTCAACTGCGCGATGGCCGCCGGCAGCGTTCGCGCCGGCTCGCACACGATGCCGTTCATGAAGGTTTGCCAATGTTCCGCGTAATCCGCGAAGTAGCGCGCGCGCAGCGCGGCGCGCAACGCGTCGGGCGTCATCGCCGACGCGTTGCGATTGGCGCCGCCCGTTCCGAGCACCCAGTCGGCAGTCACGCCGTTGCGCTTGGCCGATGCATCGATTGCGGCCTCGATCGTGCCGTCCCACGCCTGGCGCGTAAACGCACCAGGGACGCTCGCCGAGGTCCGCAGCAAGCCTCGCGTGTCGGTTCCGGCAGTCAACGACGCGAGCGTCTGATCGGGGTATTTGTGTCCGACCGAATCGAGGATCCCCTGGTAAATCGTGTCGTCCGAGTTCTTGACACCGATCACGGCGAGCAGCGTCTGGCGAGCGCCGCCAACGAGCTCGTCGCGCGGTGCGAGACGCCAGTCGGGATGCGTGCTCAGGTGATGCGCGTAGAACGACAGCAGCCGCTGGGACAGGTCGAGTTTTTCGCCCGGCGACAGTCCGGCACCGCCGCGCCAGTATCGGACGAGCTGCGGCGTCAGGAACGCGGCATCGGCGCGTGTCGGCTCGGCCAGCATGAGGTACGTCTTGAGCGCGGCGTGACCGTCGCGCGCGAGACGGCTGAGCTGATCGTCAAGCTCGGTCGTCGGCATCTGGGTCAGATCGACCAGCTGAGCCTCGATGTTCTGCTGCACGGGGGCGATGAGTTGAGGACGCGCTTCGCGCGTGTAGTGGGCCCACAGTGCGGTCAGCACGTCTTGATCATGATTCAGGCCGAAGCGAGAGAAGAGCGGCGGATGCTGGACGCGCGCTTCATAGAATTCAATGCGCTGCTGGAGCGCGAGCAACGCGCGCAGACGGGTCGCCGGATTGTCGGCGCCGTCGAACGTGCGCAGCACGTCGTGCGTGAGCGCGAGGCCGCGCGCGTTCGTCAAGCCTGAGGTCAGCATGCCTGCGCCCCACAAGCCGACGGCCGCCAGCGCAATCACCGATGGCACCGTGATCGGGTGCGCTCCCGTGCGGCGCCCCGACGAGCGCGTCGCAGCGTCAGCGAGATAACGCCACAACGGGAAGTGGGCGCTTTCGGTGCCGGCCGCGGGCCACGGCGAGAAGAACGCACCGGCTATCGGCAAAGGGCGACGCTGCCACTCCGACAGATTCACGATCCAGCGCGCCAGCGGCCCGCTGCGCGTATCGAGCCGGGTCGACAGGTCCGATGCGTAGCGGTCGTCGCCGTTGCGCGCGAGTTGGCCGACGCTGGTGTCGGCCAAGCGGTTGCGCAATTCGAGCAGCGCGGCCTCGATCGCGGGCGCGTCAGTGGATCGGGAAAATTCGCAGCCGGTGACGGGGGTGTCAGCGTGGTGGATGGGATCGTCACCGGCGAGATCGAGCACGTATATCGGTGCGGACCAGCGCAGGAGGTGCGTGATGCGCGCGAGGTGAATGGCCCAAGGGCGCCTTCCGCGTGCGCCGTCCTGCGACAAAGTTGTGTCGTCCACCGCCAGCACGATTGCATCAAGCGGGCGACGGCAGCGCATGCGACGGATCCGGCGCAGCCACACGTCATCCGGACGCCCGTCCGGCCCTTGCGCGCCCCACAACAGCACGGCATCGTCAGTGATCATCCACCCGCGCTCGGCCAGCTCCGGCGACAACCGGCCAATCGTCGAATCGGCTCCCGCCACAAACAGCCAAGGCAGGCGGTAACGCCAGCGCCAGCCGTATCGGTGACGCAGCGCCTCTTTCAGGCCCGTAGCCTGGTTTCCGGTGACAGCAGCGGCCGCGGTTTCCGTTGCGCCGGCACGGGCAGCCTGATCACGTCCATACCGGCTCCGCTCTTTTGCAACTGCGGCCCGTGCCGTCCATCGCCAAGCACCCCGAACCAGCCCTTCCATCGCAAGGAGAAGCGCGCCCGCGAGAGCGACCACCAGAATACGAACCAAACGCGACGGGTGGATCGCATCCCCCATGTAGTACGCAAGTATGCCTGCGGCCACGGTGAGCGCGACGACCACAATCCAGTACCCCGACATCTTCTTGCTGCTCATGCGTTACCTTCGTTCTTGTTTTCCATGGGTGCCCGCGCGTGCTCCGCTCCAGAGACTGGTCGGGGCTGGACTACCGCAACGCGCAAATCACGACGGCGCGTCGCTACGGCCTGAGGATTTCCAGACTGAACGGCATGCTCCGCTGCCAGAGCGATGGCCAGCCATGCATCGGCAACGCCCGCGTGCCCCATCGCCAGATCGATATCGTGAAACCCTGACAGTTCGTCGGTGTTCGACGCGCCCAGCTTGAGTTCCGACGCGGCCTCGAGCAACGCAGGCTTGTCGGCCGGTGCGAGTCCGGTTTGCCAGACGTCCGCCACCCCCTCGGGCTTCGCGCGCCCCCAGAGCACGCCCGTGTACAGCACATCTAGAAGAAGTGTGTCGCCCGATTTTTCTACGGGTCGATGCATCAGTGCTCTTATTGGCGAGCCATTGCGCTGCGCCATCTGCGTCCAGCCGAGCAACAATGCGACCGCCGCTTCCGCGCTGTCCGCCGGCGGCTGGTCGTAAAGCTGAACGGCCACAAACAGTGCGTATTTCTCCAGTGCGGGCCCACCGTAAGCATCCAGCCACGCATCGACTGCCATCACGCCTTCATCGCGCGCAAGCACCGATACCTCGGCAGCCCGATGGCCCGTCTCCGCCCAGCATCTCCGCCAGATTTCGCAAAGTTCGTCTGCTTCGATATTCCCCGGGCAGTCCAGCCGGATCTCGAACGGCAACGACCGGGGTAGCACATGTAGCGCGTCGTCGATCATTGCCAGCAACTCGCGGAAGCAGGACGCATAGCGGTCGGCAAGATCAGAATCGTCAATGAGGCGCAACGCCGTATGACGTACCGTTTCTCCCCCGGTTGCCGGCACGCTCGACTCGAGTCGCCGGACTCCGATGGTCATGGCCCCGGCGACATCTAGGATACCGAGCGAGCATAGATAACCCGATGCCAGCAACGCAATCGGCTCCTGGGCGAACCGGGTCGCTTCCGCGCAATCGTCCTCCCACTGTTCACGTTCGGCATCCTGACGTTCTCTTTCACGCTCGAAATACAGCAACCGCAAGCCATACAAAATCGTGCATGCCAGCGTGGGAAAGCCCAGCACGCGGATCCAGAACCAGACGGTGCCAGTGGGAACGCCCTTCGGCCATGTTGAGAGTGTGTACGCGGCAGCTGCCGCGATGGCGAACACGCACATCACCAGCCAGACAGCGGCTCTGGGGGGCGCGGGCGGGGTTCGCTGCAGCTGCGGCGGGAGAATCACCGGCATGGCGTGGCGGTTATCGCAGGCTTGAAATCAGACGACAGCCGCACGTCGCCCTATAGCCATGACGGGCAACCGGCACGCCGTTGTTCGTCCCCTGCTCGAAGCCATCGATGATCAGATTGGGGTTGACGTCCGGGTGCTTCGGACATGTCACCTTGTCACCCTTTCGCGCGACGCACCGGCCATCGATACGCATGTTCGACGACGCACTGATGACCCTGCCGCCATGGTCCGTAGCGTCGCCAAGACGAATTGCATCGAACATCACATTCCCCCCTTTTTCGATAAAGTCTTTCGCTGGGCGAACGGCAATTCGCACGCCCTGCAAACAAATCAGTGATAGCCCGGCTGCGACAGCCAATCGACGAACCACCAAATCAGCGCGGCATCGAGCGCGAGCACACCCGCGGTCACGAAGAACGCCAGGTCCAGCGACACGTCCAGCGACTTGGGCGGCTTGTGTGCGTATTTGTCGTCAGCGGAAATCGGGCAGATATCCATGATGTGTTGCGGCCAGCGCGGCAGGCGGCGCGTGACGTGCATGATGAACCAGCGCAGCAGGCTGCCGGGCACGGTGAGCGGTGCAAGGAAGATCGCCGGACCGAGCATCGGGCCGGCCAGGAACCAGCACAGTTGCGCGCCCATGCGGAACGATTCCCGTTTGCCTTCGATCGGCAGCAGGATTTCCGGCTCGGGCAACGAATCGGGACCTTCTTCCATATAGCGCCGGAAGTATTCCCATTGCCCACGCATGCCCTCTTCCGTGGGCCACATCACGCCCAGCCGAAAGTAGTCGTAGCTTCCGTCCGGACGCCGTACGTATCCGGCCATTACCCCTTGGACGAAGTCTCGCTGCAAGGCCCCGCCACCGATCATCCCGAACGTAATGTCGCGCCAGCGGTAGCTGCTCACCCCATCCTCCCCGTTGTGGCGGAACACGTGGACCATCTGGTTTTTTCGGTCCAGGCGAACGGGATAGTGCGTGCACCCGGTGAATGTCTTGAATACGATCCGACTGAACCAGATGACGAAAGGAAGGCAAAAAATAGTTGCTATTGAGTTGTAAAATAGTGGATCTGGGTTACGACCAGAAAAAGTATCCACATAAAATGAAAATAAATATGCCATTGGACCAAACATCATAAATATCGAAATACCCTCAACCAGACCAACTTTTTGATAGGCCCAGTCGACTATTTCCATATAATTTTCGTTGAAGGCAATAACACTACCAAGTGTGCACGGAACGGCGCCAGAACGTCCTTTTTTCTCAAGCAGGGACTGATTGAATTGCTCACTCGGTGTCCACGCTGGTTCACGCAAATATCGGCCCGACATCACGATGCCGTTGTTCCGTACCAGCAGCCAAGCCATCCAGGGTTTCATCCTTTCAATGCCTTATTAAAGTTGTCCATTTCTTCAGCCGCATCTCTGTAATTGCTTTCCTCACCCCAGAGGCATTGGCGCACCCAGTCCATGGTCGGCGGATCCTTCTCAATCTCGATGACGACACTGGCGACGAGAATGACGACTGTGAGCCCAAAAACAGCCGGATTAAATCCTGCGACGAGCGTACCCAGTCGAAAAATAAATCTGCCACCAGCAATAGCGGTACGGAAACCGACATAAAATTCTGCACCTGCATTGATTATGTATAGCGCCATCAAGCCCTTTTGATCTCGGTCATAGGCTTCCCGTGCGTTACCTGCATCAATTACCCCGAGCAGGATCGTCCCAACCCCACCCGCCACCCCACCCAATCCTTCCCAGATCAGAAACCCCTTCTGCCCCAATCGCGTACCCAGCCACGGACTGAGCATCGGAACCCGTCTCCCCGCCACCGCCCGCGCCCCCACCCGCACCAGATCGAGCAAGCTCCCCGCCCCCGCGCTATACAGCGCTGCGATCTTCAGCGTCGCCCGCCTCCCAAGATGCTTCATCGACGCATCCGCACTCGCCGCCTGCGTGAGCCCCACCACCGCCAGCGTCAGCCCGACGCCCGCCAGCACCCCCGGATGCGCAGCCGATTCGATGACCTTGCCGACCGTACCTTCCGCGAACTTCTCGACGCCGATCACCTTGACGGACTTGCCCAGCGCGTCGCCACGCTGCGCGGGCGTGACACGACCGTTCGCCAGACTGGTTTGCGCTTCCTCGTCGAATACCAGGCTCCAGAACCGCACCTTCTCGTCCAGCGGCACGCCTTCGATCTCGAACGTGCGCAGTTGATCGGCAAGCGAGTACTGCAAATGCCCCAGCGAGATACCCCGCCCCACTTGCGACTTGAGGATCACCTCGAGGATGGTCTTGTACAGATCGCGTCGCGTCGCCGCCACCTCCACTACGCGAATCGAATGGCCACTGCGCATGCCGAGCGTCGCGCGCAGGGCCGTCCCCGACTTTCCGCCTTTGCGCAGGATGTTCGTTGGCAGCACCCCCAGTTCCTGCAGCAGCGCGGGCAACACATCGGAACTCATGACCGTGTTGCGTTTCACGCCGAGCGCACCAATGGCCGCGCCGAGTTCCCTGATCTTGCTGGCGGCAGCCGAATAGACGACGAACAGGTTGATCCAGTCATCCGGATTGCCGAACGGCTCGCCGGAGCCGCTCGACACCTCGTCCACCGCCTGCAGCAGCGGTCGATGATTCAGGTTCAGCGCTCGCCAGAGCGGACTTTTCTCGATCGATTCGTCGAACCAATCGCTATAAACGTTCATGCAGGCGCCCAACCCGCCCGTCCCGCGGATGCACGACAACGTCATGCCCGCGAAGGCGGCGCCGCTGTTGATATCGCGCATGTCGAAATGATGGTCGAGAACGGCACGCAGCTTCGCACTGCGAAGCCATGCGGCATGCGCGATGGCCAGCGGCGTGGTGTACGCCGCATCGTGCCGCGCGGACGCCTTTTCAAAGCGCGCTTCGAAGGCTTCCCGCTGCGTACGATCGAACAGCTTCTCATACGCCCCCCAGCGCTCGGCCCGAGCCGCCTCCAGCTGGGCCTGGGTCACCTTCTCGTCGAGGATCGGTTGAGCCGCCTTGCGGTACTCCGGCACAAGCAGCCCCGTGTTGTACACGCGTTTGCCATCGCCGCCGTCGATCCATTCGACGTTTCGACGCGCCTGTCTTGCTTCGCCATAGACACTGACCTCCGCTTCCCGCTCGACACGCAGCCTGAGCGTCTCCAGGGACGAACTGAGCGCGGACTTGCGATGCCAGGTTTGATCGGGGTGGACCGGATCTTCCGCATCGTTTTGCGAAACGAAGCTGAACCAGCGCTTGTCGATATACGCCGAAATTTCCTGCAGGATCGCAACGGGATCGTCCAGCACGACGATCAGCCCCTTGTCCTTCAGCAATCGCTGCGATTCAGCCTTCAGAATGGTCGCGCGGGGCAACTGGAGCGAACCCTGCCTCGGGGCCGGAAACGGACTCCAGAAAAACAGACGCCGGCTATCCTCGTCGGACATCGCGTAATCGGCGACGACCGCATCGACGTTGGCGACGGCACTGGCATGCGGGGGCGCCTTCGCGGGCTGACCGTCGTTGTACCAGCGCTGAACATCGACGCACCGCATATGCAGCCGGCGAATCCCTTCAGACTCGTTGTCCTTGCGAACCGCAGGCGTCCACCATGCGTCGGAAAAGCCGAACCATACCTTTCCGGCAGTCTTCGGGTCGCGAATGGTGATCAGCGAGGCGCTCGCCACCTTCTGCATGTTCTGTACGCAGCCTTGATGGAAAGGCCTTGCCTCCGGGGGCATGTAACTCTCTACCGGCACCTGCGCCAGCCGCCCCTCCTGATCGACCGCGTAGGCCTCCCACGATTTGCCGACCTCGTAGTAGACGTACACATAGCCGCCTCGCAAACTTCGAACGGTGTAATGCGCGTCGGTGGTCTTGCCCAGCGCAATGGCGGGCGTCGGGTCGCCGACGGAAGACGCCGCCTTCGGTGCGGGCCGGGTGACGGGTGGCTTTCCGGGCCGGGCCATGAACGCCTTCTCCGGTGCGATGCCGTAGCGCGTCAGCAGGATCGGCAAGCCTTCTTTTTCACAATACGGACAGGGTGGAAGAGTCATGGGTGCGCGATGGGGTAATTGAATCAGACGGACGGCGAGGACAGATCCGTAGCGATACGTTGCCAGTCAGCCTCGCTGAGCCCCGATGTCAGGTGACTGTAGCGTCGTGGGTGCCCCTCGCATTGCGCGAGGATTCGCGCGATGATGCGATGGCGATGGAATTCGGGGTGATGCGTAATGCCTTGCATCGCAAAAGCGATCGCGTCTTCCTCATCGGTCAGACCGAACGACTCGGCGGACGCAAGCCACGGATCGAGCTGCTTTCCAAACGCAGTGCGCTGGCCGGCCGAGGTACCCTGCCGCGCCAGCGCCACGTTGATCCTGCCTACGCGCTGCAATTGCTGCCATTGATCGTCGCGTAGTCGAAGGCCCGGTGTGACCAACGCGCCAGCATCTGGCCGCAGGCGCCACCAACGTTCGAGCGGAAACAACCAGGCGGACGACGGTCCCATCAGCACCTTCTGCTGATCCATGCCCAATATCCAGAAGAGCTGCATCAATGTGTTGGCGTCGTGATAGCGAAGGTGGTATGCCTTGCGCTCCGCGGGTGAATGGACAGTCGTCACGCGTCGCAAATGACGGATAACGCTGCCCGGTGTATGCGAACTCTCGATCAGGAGGCTGAACAGCGGTTCCTCTCCCGCCGATTCTCGATCGACGATCTCGGCAAACAGATCATCCCGGTCGGCAACGCCGAGCGCATTCAGGGGCAGAACGTATGGCAGTTGAGACGCCCGTTCGGCATGGGCCGCCGGCGCCAACGACTCCAGGGGAAAGCGTTTCAGGAGTTCCAGATCCACCTGCAGCGGATCAATGACAGCGTAGCCGCAACGTTCAAACGCACGTCGATCGAACTGGATGCGTTCCATGGCGCTACCCATCCAGCGGTACAAGTGCCTCGTGGCGCAAAGCCGCGCCATGACGGGATACATCGCAGTCCTGCACGGCATTCAGCGCCGCGGTGCGCGTGGAACTGCCGGAGGAATCGATGTCCCACGACATACACTTCTCGATAATGTCGCCGGCAGTACCATTCTCGATACGGCTACCGTTGATCTTGATATAGGAGCCTCCCGCACCGATCCAGACTTCGTCCTTCGCCGTCAGGACCAGCTTGCCGTTGGTGCTGGTCACGGTGACATCCTTCAAAGCGCTGAGCGCGACTTCGTCCTCCAGAGCCCGGATATCGACCTTTCCCTTGCCCGCGAACAGTTTGATACCCATCCTCCTTGCAAAGAGACTGATCAGTTCACCAGCCGCTACCGTGAACTTCCGCATGACGCCGATATCGGCGTTTTCGCCGGCAGTCAGGGTGAGGTTCGCTCCGGCGCTGTGCTGGATCGTCTCGGGCGACGTGACGGCAATCGAGGCTCTGGCGGACAACAGCATGACCGCCTGCTGGAGATCCTTGATCTGGTTCTGCAGCACATCGTTCATGGCCCGGGCATCGGCAGCGTCAGCCTGAGCGGCCAGGGCGGCCTGGGTCAGCTGCTGCATTTGCGATTGCGCGGCCCCAAGCTGCTGCAACGCCTCCTTCATGTCGAGCTGCTGGCCCGTCGCGTTCGGACGATCGATCGAAGAGAAGAACAGGCCTCGACCCGCACGTATTGCTCCGTAGGCGGACGTGCGCAACTCAAAGCCCTCGCCCCTGCATTCGAGCTTCTGGTTCACCAGATAACCGAGATTCAACTGCGACTTGCCCGAGTGCTCGGTGCTGAGCTTGATCCCCTCCTGCCCGGCCCAGTCCTCCATCCGCAGCTTGTTGTTGCTCTGCGTGCGAATCACGTTGCGCGACAGCCAGCGGCGATCGTTCGTCACCAGATCCCGCGCCTGACTGTGGTGATGGAAACCGATGATCTCCGGCTTGTCCGGGTCCGCATCCCGGAACGAAACGACCGCTTCGTCGTTGTCCAGCGCCGGGAAATGCAAACCGGTCTGCAGCTTGCCCGCGAACGGCTTGGCCAGCCGCAGCGGCACGCTCTCCCCGCCCGACGGCCAGTCCGCGAAGTCGACGTCGAACCGCACCGTGTAGTAGCCGGCCGCCGTCAGGTACGCGTATTTGTACTTGTCCGGCGACGTCACCCGCGCGCTCAGCGTGCCGGCGATCTTCGCCCATTTCTCCGGTTCGAGCCGGAGCCGGAAGCGCCGGTTGGCCGGGATCGCCTTGTAGTGGTTCGTGTAGGCCCGATCGCGCGCGCCGCTGTGCGTCACTTCGATCACGACTTGCCCGTCGGGCGCGTCGGGCAGCGCGGTGTCCAGGTCCAGCACGCGGCCGGCCTGCAGCGCCAGCACGTTGCTCTCGCCTTCGTAGACGACCTGCTCGGCGAGCGCCGCCTCGTGGCGCAACTGCGCTTCCCACTTCGCGCCGGCCTGGTCCAGATGGTGCGTGCCGTAGACATACGGCTGGCCGTAGGTGGTCGAATCCTGCGGCGCGACGTTCGCCTCGTCCTTGAAGCGCTCCCACGCCTGCTCGGGGTTGTAGTCGGCAACCAGGAACGACTGCGGCACCGTCACGGTGTGCGTCCGGAGCGCCGTCACGGCCTCGGCACCGGCCGCCTCCAGCCCGGCCACCTCGCGATACGGGACCGACAGGTGCGGATCCCACAGGTAGTGGTCGACGTCGTCGGCGAACACGACCTGATCGCCGTGCTCGGTCTCGACGATATAGCTGTAGATGCCGGCCTTCTGCATCAGCATCTGCACGTACGACAGGTCGTCGGTCTTGTACTGGAAGCGGAACAGGTGCTGCGGATACGCGCGGCGCAGGCGAAACGCGAACTGGTGCCCTTCGAGGCCGTGGCTACGCAGCACCGCTTCGATGATCTGCGGGGTGCTCTGGTGCTGGTAGATGCGGCTGGTGGTGACGGCCTCGAGACGCGCGAAGTGCGACTTCAGGACGACCTCGTACTTGGTGAAATCGCGCGTGGTCTGCAACGTCGAGAAGCGAGCGATGAAGCCGGAGAACCGGCGGGGCGCGCCGTAGTCGGGGACGATCGTGCAAGCCGCGTCGCGATTCAGGTACTCGGTGCGCGCGAGCCGCAGCGGGTGCGTGAGCACGACGCGCACCTCGGTGGGCGCGCCCATCCGCTCGGTCGCCTCGATCGACACGACCGACAGCGCAGTCGCGGTATCGGTGCCGGGCACGTCAAGGAAATACGTCTGACGCCCCGCTACATCTCTCAGGTTCGACACGTACCGCTTCGCATCATCAAACAGGCTGGCCAATTTTGTTCACCCCGTGTCCAGATAGCACTGCGACGCACTGCCGTCATGGGCAGAATCGTTGCTTGCGTGCGATGCATGGATTGAGCGACAAACGATAGCCGCACGCACCCTGACTCGGGAAGCGTGGACTCCTATTATTCGAGCGGATTGTTGTATTTGGTCGAAACGTAACAGTTGTTCACGTATGCCCTGTTTTTGAGATGATTGCCATGTTATACGTCGCTCTCCGCTGATGTCCGGCCATACCCGATACGACGTCCAATGAGCGCAGGATTTCAGAGCGATCAGTACACCCAAACCGCTGTAGTTTCCGATACGCATGCAAGAGCAAATTCGAATGCGATGACTTGCGTGGATCCGGATTTGCTCGATTGGTGTCTGGCAGACCTGGACGAGCAACTCGGCCGACAGCTCGATGCCATCCTGCACCACCCAGCATTTCAGGCACTCGAATCGACTTGGCGCGGCCTGCAATTCCTGGTCGATCGCACCGATTTCCGTCAAAACGTCAAAATCGAAGTACTCGACGTTTCGAAGGAAGCACTCCATCAAGACTTCGAAGATACGCCCGATATCATCCAGAGCGGCTTGTTCAGACTGACTTATGTCGGCGAGTACGACATGCCGGGCGGACAGCCCATCGCCGCGATAATTTCGGCGTTTGAATTCGACCATCGCGCGCAGGACATCGCTCTGTTGCGCAATATCTCGAAAGTCGCCGCGGCCGCTCACATGCCGTTTATCGGCGCGGCCTCGCCGGCCTTCTTCGACAAACCCACTATGGAGGCGGTCGCAGGCATCCGTGACCTGCCGATCTGGTTCGAGCGGGCCGAATACCTGAAATGGAAGAGCTTCCGTGAAACCGACGATGCGCGCTACGTCGCGCTGACGATGCCGCGCTTCCTCGCCCGCTTGCCCTACGGACCCGATACGCTGTCCGTGCGCACGTTCAATTACACCGAGAACGCGCGGGATGCCGGGCGAAGCGCATATCTGTGGACGAGCGCGGCATTCGCCTTCGCGGTCAACATCGTACGCAGCTTTATACGCAACGGCTGGTGCGTGCAGATTCGCGGTCCACATGCAGGCGGTCTGATCGAGGATATCCCCGTGCATCAGTACGACCTTGGTGCAGGACAACTCGGCAAGATCCGCACCGAAGCCCTGATCTCCGAAACACGCGAGAATGAATTTGCCGATATTGGCCTGATTCCGCTTTCGTACACCAGCAATCACGACCAGACATGTTTTTTCTCCGCGCATTCAACACAGCGGCCGCGAACCTACGATGCGCGCGACGCTTCGGCCAATAGCCGAATCAATGCGCGCCTGCCGTACATTTTCCTGCTGTCACGCATCGCACATTATCTGAAGCTGATCCAGCGCGAAAACATCGGCACGACGCGGGATCGCCGATTGCTCGAGCTCGAGCTGAACAACTGGATCAAATCGCTCGTCACGGAAATGACCGATCCGGGCGACGATCTTCAGGCTGCACATCCGCTGCGCGAGGCGAAGGTGACGGTCGAGGACATCGAAGACAACCCAGGCTTCTTCCGCATCAAGTTGTTCATCGTCCCGCATTTTCAGATCGAAGGCGTCGACATCAACCTTTCCCTCGTTTCGCAGATGCCGAAGGCGAAACAATGACATGCGCACCGGTGCACACTTTCGCATTGCGCCTTTTATTCAAGACCAACCAATAAGATGAAGATAACCAGACCGCTGTGGGCCAAGGGGATTTTCATGACGCCGCAGCACTTCCAGCAGCAGGCGATATGGGAACAGTACGTCCACGACCAAGTTGCACGCATCGCGAGCCCCGACGCCTGGGGTGCGGTGCATGTGGCACTCGACGACCAGGCGCTGAGCGTCGATCGCGTGCAATGCACGGCGCTCGCGCTGCGCCTGCCCGACGGTACGCTGATCGACAGCGAAACCGCCGACTGGCTTCCTGCGGCGCGCAGTCTCGACGACGTGCCTGCAACGGTGGACACCGTGACCGTGCTGGCCGGCGTGGCGCTGATGGACGCTCAGGGCGGCAACTGCGTCGAACCCGGCGAAAAGCCGGCCCGCCCTCGCCGCGTGACCCGCGAGTACAAGCATGTTGCCGATCTGAACGGCGACGGGCAGGAAGAAATCAGTGTCGAACGTAACGTGGTGGCGTTGCTGTTCGACTTCGAGCAGGGCGGCGACTACGTGACGTGTCCGGTTGCGCGACTCGTGCGCACCCCGCAAGGACGCTTCGAGCCCGACACGGCGTTTGTCCCGCCGTGCCTGTTTCTGTCCGCGAGCGATCGCCTCATGCATCGCGCGCAGCGCCTGTCGGAGATTCTGTCCGCCAAGAGCGCCAGCCTTGCGGTGCGCCGCAAAGAGCGCTCGGACCAGATCGCCGACTTCGCCGTGTCCGACGTGGCGCTGTTCTGGCTGCTCCACAGCGTCAATAGCGCCTGGCCCGAGCTCGCACGCCTCGTACAGGCGCCGGATCAACATCCCGAGCGACTGTACGCTGTGCTCGCCCGGCTGGCGGGCTCGTTGCTGACGTTCTCCACGACCGAATCGCTCCAGGCGATTCCACCGTACGATCACCGCGCACCCGAGCCGACGTTTGCCGAGCTCGAATCGCTGATTCGCACGCTGCTCGATGCGGTCATTCCGTCCCGCGTCGTACCGATTGCACTGGAACGCGTACGCACGACCACATGGCTCGGCCGGATCAACGACGAAAGGCTGACCGAGGGCGCGGAATACTATCTTTCGGTGCAAGCGGCGATGCCGGCGCACGCCCTCATCGACCATCTGCCGCGTCTGTGCAAAGTGGGCGCACCGGACGAGGTCGAGCAGATCGTCAATTCCGCGCTGCCGGGCATCGCCTTGCGGCCGATGTCGCGGCTGCCGGCCGCGATTCCCGTGCGGATCGAAAACCAGTACTTCGCGCTGGACAGCAATGACGCCGCGTTCAAGCGGATGATCGACGCGCACGCCTGCCAGATTTATGTGCCGGCATCGATTCCCGAGGCGTCGCTCGAACTGTATGCGGTGCTGCCGTCATGAGCACGATGCCCGTCGCGGATTCCCCTCTGCTCCCCGTCGCGCTGCGTGACACGGCGCGCACGGTCACTGCATTGGAAAAGGAGCCACTGTCGTATCAGGCGCTGCGCGATCAGTGCAACGCGCAGATCGCGCAGTTGCGAACCGAGTTGAATGCGCGCGGCCTCCCGGATGACGCGATCAGCGATGCGATCTATGCGCAGTGCGCACTGCTTGACGAGGCTGCGCTGAAACACCTGACGGGGGAGGTGCGCGACGACTGGGAGCACGAACCGCTACAGGTGGTGCATTTTTCGAGCAACGATGCGGGCGACGAACTGGTGCGGCGCATCGAGCAACGCTTGCGTGAACCTCGACCGGCTCGGGTGCTGCTCGCGATATTCGCAGCGGTGCTGTCGCTCGGGTTCGTCGGCCGGTTTGCGGTCAACGGCGGGGCGGCGCGCGAAGCGCTCGTCCGCGCGATCGACGAGCGCCTGGGACGCACAAGCGTGGACGAAAGCAATCGCGCTTTTCTCGCTCCGATCGTGGTAAATCACGCCAACGCGCGTCCGCTGCGCATTTCCCCGCTGACCTGGGTGGCGGTCTCGTGCGTCGCGGTCGGGCTCATCTGGTTTGCGGTTGATCGATGGTTCATCGCCTCGATTGCCCAGCTCACGCGATAAAGGAGAAGGACGATGTGGGTGGGACCCGGGTTATTCGAGCGGATCACCGGACACTTCGCGGACGGTTCGGCAGTGGACGATTTTGCCGCGGAGGTGCAGGTATTCCTCTCGGTCCGCGACAACATCGAGCGCATCCTGAACAGCCGGCGTGGCTCACTCGTCCATCTCCCGGACTATGGGCTCGACGACCTGTCGGAGATCTATCGGCATCTGCCATCTTCGGCACACAAGCTGCAGCGTGCGATCGAGGCAACACTGCTGACCTACGAGTCGCGGCTGAAGAAGGTGGAAATCGAGATCCATCCGCCTGAACCGGGCATGCTGATCAGCTTCACGATGGCCTGTCATTTGCACCGGGAAGGGCTCGTGCGCTTCGGCACGAATTTCATGCCGGACGGGAAGACGCGGCTGCGCATGCTGCAGGCTGCGCACGATCGGTACTAGATGCCTTATCGAGAAAGGGGGGGGGGATGCACGAATGCCGAAAATGATGGCACTGAAAGGAAATCTCACGACGACCGGCGGTCAGGTGTTGGATGGCGATCATTCGGATCTGGACAATGGGCAGCCGTACACTTACCACATGGGATTGGCATCCTGTGGGCGTTGCGGTCAGACCGGATCGATCTTGGGTACAGCCAATACGTGGAGCGTAGGCAATACGCACGGCGTACTCGACGGCGATATCGTCATGTGCGCATGTCCCCACGGAAATAATCGTGTTGTCGCGCGTTCCACGACGTACTACAGCGAATAGTCGAACGCCGCATTGCCGTGATCGGGTTTGAGGGACGCGTCGCGCAACGCGTTCCGTCCCGATTCGGCTTCGAACGGACTGCCGACCCGACAGTCCGTCAGCGGTTCTTCCCGACGTGAAGCGGTCGTGAGCGTGCCGAATCACGCCCCGCCACCATCCCCTCACCCAAACGCCCCCCGCGTCAGATCCCTGTCGAATTCCGCTATCCACGCCGTGCCGTGCCCGACCGTGTATCCCTTTTCCTTGTGCGTCGAGCAGCAAACGACGGTAACGTAACCCTGCAGCGGATAGACCTCGTCCACGATCTCCGGCGCGCCGGCTTCCTGAATCGTGAAATCGGACTCGGCGAGGTGATGGCGATGCAAGACGGCGACGAAATCGGCCCTTTCGTCTGGAGCAATGACTGACATTTTGCGTCCCTCCTTGCGGAACGATCGAAGCACGATCAACGCTTTCAAGCTAGCACACGTCCATCCGCGCTGCGGTGCGGCAACACGCGCGATCAGCGCCGAGACGCACAATCGCATGGCCGCCGGAAGACTGATCCGTTATCCGAATCATGTCCGGAATTCATCGGAATATTGCGCCGCAACGAACGCCAACCCGACGTCGCGCCGCCCGCCTGCTCGCTTGCCGCAACTGGCAGACCACCTGATTTTCGCGAATAATGGCCGCACATCCACTACTGGACGATTGCGGTCATGGACTACTCTCCCGAAGCCATCCGCACCGTCGCTCTGGTCGGGCATGCCGGATGCGGAAAGACATCGCTTGCCGAGGCGCTGCTGCACCAGGGCGGCGCGCTTCATGCGCCCGGCAACGTGAACAACGGCACCGCCCTGTGCGATTTCGACCCGCTCGAACGCAAGTACCACCACTCGCTCAGCTCCGCCGTCGCCCAGCTCCACTATCAGGACACCCGTATCTACCTGCTCGATACGCCGGGCTACCCCGACTTCGCCGGCCTGTCGATCAGCGCGCTGCCGGCCGTCGAGACGGCGGCGATCGTGATCAACGCCCGCACCGGCATCGAAATGACCACCCGCCGAATGATGGCGTATGCGCAGCAGCGCAAGCTCTGCCGGATGATCGTCGTAAACGGCATCGATGGGGAGAAGGTCGACCTGCCGGCGCTGCTGGCGGAGATCCAGGAACTGTTCGGCAAGACCTGCCTGCCGATCAACCTGCCTGCGCAGGGCGGCAGCGAAGTGGTGGACTGCTTCTTCAACCCCGCGGGCAAGGCCGACTTCCATTCGGTGGAAGCCGCGCACGACGCGCTCGTCGATCAGGTGATCGAACTGGATCCCGCGTTGATGGAGCTGTATCTGGAACAGGGCGAAGCGATCCGCCCGGAACAGTTGCACGAGCCGTTCGAGCGCGCGTTGCGCGAAGGCCATCTGGTGCCGGTCTGCTTCACGTCGGCGGCCACCGGCGCGGGCATCGCACAGTTGCTCGACGTGTTCGTGCGCCTGCTGCCCAACGTCACCGAAGGCAATCCGCCGCTGTTCTATCGCGAAGTCGACGGACAGATGAAAACCGTGCATGCGGAGCCCGACGCCGACAAGCACGTGCTCGCACACGTGTTCAAGATCGTGATGGATCCCTACATCGGCAAGATGGCCGTGTTCCGCATCCACCAGGGCACGGTCGCGCGCGACAGC
This sequence comes from Burkholderia sp. MSHR3999, assembly GCF_000833595.1. Classification (NCBI taxonomy): domain Bacteria; kingdom Pseudomonadati; phylum Pseudomonadota; class Betaproteobacteria; order Burkholderiales; family Burkholderiaceae; genus Burkholderia; species Burkholderia sp. MSHR3999. The sequence continues at coordinate 441,763 of NZ_JRFO01000007.1, read as the reverse complement.
CAGCTCTACATCGGCAACGGGCGCCAGCCGTTCAAGGTCGCGCGGCTGCTGATGCTGCACGGCAAGGAGCACACGGACGTGTTGCGGGCGGGCCCCGGCAACATCTGCGCAGTGACGAAAGCCGACGACATCAGCTTCGACGACGTGCTGCACGACGCCCCCGAAGACGGCAACGTGCACCTCACGCCGCTCGATTTCCCCACGCCGATCTACGGCCTCGCGATCGAGCCGGCGCGCCGCGGCAACGAACAGCGTCTGTGGGAGGTGCTGCAGAAGCTCGCGGCCGAGGACCCGTGCCTGCTGATCGGGCATCCGGTCGGCGCCAACGAGACCGTCGTGCGCGGGCTCGGCGAGCTGCACCTGCGCTTCATGCTGGAGCGCCTCACCGACCAGTACAAGCTGGACGTCGTGACGCGGCCGCCGACCATCGCGTGGCGGGAAACCATCGGCGGCAAGGCGGAAGGCCACTACCGGCACAAGAAGCAGACCGGCGGCGCCGGCCAGTTCGGCGAAGTCATGCTGCGCGTGGAGCCGTTGCCGCGCGGCGCCGGGTTCGAGTTCGTCGACGTCGTCAAGGGCGGCGCCATTCCTTCGCAGTTCATTCCGGCAGTGGAGAAAGGCATCCTGCAGGTGATCGACAGCGGGCCGCTGGCCGGCTTCCCGATGCAGGACGTGCGCGTCACCGTGTTCGACGGCAAGAGCCATCCGGTCGACTCGAAGGAAGTGGCGTTCGTCACCGCCGGACGCAAGGCCTTCATCGACGCGGTGCTGAAAGCGCAGCCGATGGTGCTGGAGCCGATCGTCGACATCGAGGTGATGACGCCGGAAGCGGCGATGGGCGACATCATCGGCGACCTGTCCGCGCGGCGCGGGCAGGTGCACGGCACACGCACCGTCGGCGGCCACGCGATGGTCGTCGCCGGGAAGGTGCCGCTTGCCGAGCTCAACGACTACCAGTCGCGCCTGAATGCGCTGGCGGGCGGGCACGGCAGCTACAGCATCGAGCTGAGCCACTACGATCCCGTGCCGTCCGCCCAGCAGGAGCGGCTGGCGGCGCAGCACCGGAACCGGGGGGACAGCAGCGCCGAATGAATCCCGCGGCAGCGTAAGAAGCCGGCGCGCGGCGTCACCGGTTCGCCTGAGCGGGTGCGAGCGCCTCCAGCAATGCCTTCGCCTCTCGCAAGTCGGCGGTGTCGAGCCCTTCCGTAAATCCGCCGTAGACTTCGGACAGCACTTGTCGGGCCTCGTCGATCCGGCCCTCGCGCTGCCACAGACGGGCCAGGCTCGACGCGGCGCGCAATGCCAGCGAGCGGGCGCCCTGCTCGCGCGCCACGGCGATCGCGTGGCGGAAACAGGCTTCGGCTGCGTCGTTGGACGCCGCAGCGCCGTCGTCGCCGTTCGGCTCGCCGAGCAGCATGATCGCCTTGAGCCGATGCAGCTCCGCCTCGAAGCAGCGCTCCCCGGCGCGATCCACGATCGCCAGCGCGTCGTCGAGCAGCCGCAGGCCGGTTTCGCGGTCGCCGGCGCGCCGGTGGCTGTCGGCAAGCAGCGCCAGAAAGTACGAGCGCTGATCCTCGCCTCCCGCGGCGCGGTCGGCGGCGAGGCCCTCGCTCATCTGCGCGATCCCCGCCTGCAGGCTGCCCTGCTCGGTCAGCGACCAGCCCCGGAAAATCGTTCCCCATGCGAGCCAGTACGGCAAGCCGTGCTCGTTCGCGAGCGCGATGAGCGCGTCCGCATGCTCGCGGGCCAGCGACGACTCGCGCCGCAACTGATGCAGCTCCGCCGCGTAAGCCAGCGTGAACGCGAGGGTCGGGCCGTAGGCGAGCTTCTGCGCGAGGGCAAGCGCCTCCAGGCTGCGCTTGAGCGCCTTGTCCGGGTAGCCCTGCAGCCACAAGGTCAGCGTCAGGAAGTTCAGCGCGCGGATGCCGGGGTCCACGCCGTGCGCGAAGACGTGGGCCTGATGCTGCTCGGGATCGTAGATCGCCAGCGCCTGTTCCTGATGGTTGCGAGCAGTGTCCAGGTTCCCCTGCAGGAACAGGCACGCGCCCAGCGCGCCATGCGCCTCCATCAGCAGGCCCGGGTCCGCCGCCTGCCGCGCCACGTCGAGCATCTGCTTGCCCAGCTCGCGCGCCGTCGCGTACTCCGCGCGCGTCAGGTGGTGAATCCGCAGTCCGAGCTGCGCCGCGAAGCGCTGCGACGTGTCGCCGGTCTGCTCGCACAACGCCAGCGCGCGCGTATAGGTCGCGGCCACCTCCGGCGCGCCGTAGCCGCGCACGTCCATCAGGGCCGGCCCCAGCGCGAGCAGCAAGGTCAGTTCCCGATGCGCGCGCTCGGGCGTATCGGGCAGGCGCTCGAGCAGTTCCAGCGCCGCGCCGAGGTGATGCATCGCATCCGGATGGGCAGCATGGCGCAGCGCCTGTTGCGCGGCCTGGTACAGATACTCGACGGCCTTCGGGATGTTGCCGCTCAGGCTGTAGTGATGCGCGAGTTCGCTGCAATAGTCCGCGATGCGGGTCGGGAACAGCGCCTCGATCGCCTGCGCGGTGCGCTCGTGCAGCGCGCTGCGCCGCTGCGTGAGCAGCGAATGGCCGGCGACTTCCTGCGTCAGCGCGTGCTTGAACGAATACTCGACTTCAGGAAACGCCGGCCGCTCGTAGATGAATTCCGCCGCTGCGAGATGGGCGAGCAGTTCGCGCAGCGCGTCGTCGGCATAGGCGACCCGGCCGTCGCAAATGCGCCGGATCAGGCTGTACGGAAACTCCTTGCCGATCACCGCGAGCATCTGCAGCAACTCCTTCTCCGCGACCGGGAGCCGGTCGATGCGGGCGGCCAGCACGCCCTGCACGGTGGTCGGAATGTGCAGCGCGGCCGGGGTCCGTCCGAGCCGGTAGCGGCCTGGGTCGCCGAGCAGCGATTGCTCCTCGGCGAGCGTCTGCACGACCTCTTCCATGAAGAACGGATTGCCCTCCGTCTTCTCCAGGATCAGTTGCTCCAGCGGCGCAAGGGTTGGATCGTCGCCGAGCAGCGCCGCGAGCAGCCCCCGGGCCTCGGTCGAGCCCAAGGGCTCCAGCCGGAGCTGGCTGCCGTGGCCCGTGTGCGTCCAGGCCGGCTGGTACTCCGGCCGGTAGTTCACGAGCAGCAGGATGCGGGTCGCCGGCACGCGTTCGCTCAGGTGCGCGAGGAACGCTTCCGTCTCGCGATCCAGCCATTGCAGGTCCTCGAACAGCAGCTCGACCGGCTGGTCGCGGCTCTCGCGCGCCAGCAGCTGCGTGATCGCGTCGAAGGTGCGCTCGCGGCGGATGCGCGGGTCCATCTCCGCGAGCGCCGCGCCGGGCTCGCCGATGCCGAGCAGGTAGAGCAGATAGGGCACGAGATCCTCGAAGCTGCGCTCGAGCGTCAGCACCTTGCCCATCACCTTTTCCCGGCAGCGGCGCTCGTCGTCCTGCGCGGTGATCTGAAAATAGTTCTTCAGCAGCTCGATCAGCGGCAGATACGCGAAAGCCTTGCCGTGCGACACCGAGAAAGTCTCGAGCAGCAGGCAGCCGCGCCGCGTGCGTTCCTTGAACTCGTGGAACAGCCGCGATTTGCCGACGCCGGCCTCGCCGCGCACGCCGACGATCTGCCCGCGGCCCGCCCTGACCTCGTCCAGCGACCGGTTCAGGTGCGCCAGTTCGGCGTCGCGGCCGACGAACCTGGCGAGGCCCCGGTGCGCGGCCAGTTGCAGCCGCGTGCGCAGCGCGCCGAGCCCCAGCACCTCGTACACCGGCAGCGGCTCCGGCACGCCCTTGACCCGGGTGGCACCGAGCGCCTTGAACTCGAAATAGCCTTCGGCCAGCTTGTGGGTCGACTCGCTGACGAGGATCGACGACGGCGTCGCGATGCCTTCCATCCGCGATGCGATGTGGATCGTGTGCCCGACCGGATCGTAGTCGGTGTGCAAATCGTCGGTGCGGATCGAACGCACGACGACTTCGCCGGTATGCACGCCGACGCGAATCTGCAGTGGAATGCCGCTCTCCAGACGAATCCGGTCGCCGTGGCTGCGCATCGCCTGCTGCATGCGCAGCGCAGCGAACAGCGCGCGCTGCGGATGATCCTCGTGGGCGATCGGTGCGCCGAACAGCGCGAGGATGCCGTCGCCGAGCGATTTCGCGACGTAGCCTTCGTAGTAGTGGACGGCTTCCATCATCAGCGCGACGACCGGCTCGATCAGCCGATGCGCTTCTTCCGGATCGAGGTCGTGGATCAGCGCGGTGGAGCCGGCCATGTCCGCGAACAGCGCGGTGACGGTCTTGCGCTCGCCGGCGGTTTCGCCGCGCGCTTCCATCGCCGCCTGTTCGGCGCGGATGCGCTCGGCAAGATGGTGCGGTGTGTAGTGGATCGGCGCCGGGGACGGCACGGCTTCCGGCCCCGGGCGTGGCGGCGACGGCGCGTCGCGCACGTCGGGCGCATCGTCCAGCGACGCGCCGCACGCATTGCAGAAGCGGGCGGAAGGGCTCGCGTCGTGGCCGCAGCGCGGGCACGCGCGCGACAGCCCGGCGCCGCACGCTTCGCAGAATCTGGCCCCGGCGAGGTTCTCGAATCCGCAGTTTGCGCAGTGCATGCCACCCTTCTCCTGCCGAGCGCCGGCATGTGGTCATTATGCGCCGGGTCTACTTGCATAAAAACCGGGGCGGCGTCACTCGGCGCCGATCGTCGTCACCGGCACCCAGCGTCCGCCCTTCACCTGATAGAGCGTCGACGTCGGATGCTCGAGATCGCCGTTGGCGTCGAACGCGATTTTCCCCGTGATGCCTTCGTAGCGCGTCGCGCGCAGCGCCGGCAGGTATTCGTCCGGCTTCGCCGAATTCGCCTGCTGCATCGCATGGACGACCACCCCTACGCAGTCGTAGGCGAACGGAGCGTACGTGAGCATGTCGACGCCGAAGCGCTTCTTGAACTTGCGCGCGAACGCCTTGCCTTGCGGCAGCGTGTCGATCGGCCGCCCGTATTCCCACGCCATCGCGCCTTCGGCAGCCGAGCCGGCCACGTTGATGAAGATGCTGTCCGCGATGCCGCCGCTGCCGACGAACTGGACGCGCATCCCGAGCTGCCGCATCCGCTTCGTGATGAGCGCCGCCTGGTTGTCCAGGCCGCCGAAGTACAGCAGGTCCGCGTTCGCCGCCTTGATGTTGGTGAGCTGCGCATTGAACTCGACGGCCTTGTCGTTCGTGAATTCGGCCGCGACGATCTTCCCGCCGGCGGCCGCAACGGCCTTCTTGAACTCTTCGACGGCCCCCTGGCCGAACGCGGTCCGGTCGTCCATCACGGCAATGCGCTGCGCCTTCGTGACGTTTACCGCGTAGGTGCCGGCAACGCCGGAATTCTGCGCGTCGGTCGCGATGATGCGGAACACCGTCTTCAGGCCCTGGCGGGTGATAGCCGGATTGGTCGCCGCCGGGTCGATCAGCGGGATGCCGGCCTTCGCGAAGATCGGCGCGGACGGCAGCGCGACCCCGGAGTTGTAGTACCCGACGACCGCGGCGACGCCGTCGTCAACCAGCTTCTGCGCGACCTGGACGCCGATGCGCGGGTCGCCCTGGTCGTCGACCGAATCGAGCTCGAAACGCACGTCCTGTCCGCCAAGCTTGATGTGCCGCGCGTTCGCTTCCTCGACAGCCAGCCGGACGCCGTTCTCGAGGTCCTTGCCGTTGGACGCGCTGATCCCGGTGAGCGGGCTGGACGCGCCGATCCTGACGACCTGCTGCCCATATGACGGGCCGCAAGCGAAACACAGCGCAACGGCACTCAGGCCCATGGCGAGCCAGCTTCGACGAAATCCGCGCATGGTGGCACTCCCGATGACCAAGCGAGGCGCCCACGAACCGGAAACGGCGTCCGGCGCCAACCTGCGCCGCTGTCGTTCACAGCCGATTTCCGGACGCATCCGTGACGCCCCGATGCGGCGCGCATCACTACACTTCATCGAACAATCTCGCCTCGTGCAGCGCAGCCGGTGTTTACCCTCGGCAGCGACGCTGACGCAAAAGGCTCGATCAACAGGCCGTGTCAAGCATCGCGCCCGCCGTTACGTCACAATGAAGCGCGCATGGATCTCGCTCGATGTCAGCAGGCACGCCGCCACCGTGATGCGCGCAAGCCTGCTTTCCAGGGGGAAGCAATGGACGACGTTATTTACGCAACGGATGGCGCAGTCTGCACGATCACCCTCAACCGGCCGGAGCGGCGCAACGCCGTCGACGGCCCGACCGCCCGGCAACTCGGCGATGCGTTTGAACGGTTCGAGGCCGACGACGCACTCGGGGTGGCGATCCTGACGGGCGCCGGGGGCCACTTTTGTGCCGGCGCCGACCTGAAGGCGGCCGGCGATCCCGCGCTGCGCAACCGGGTCGACGACGCGGGAGACGGCCCCGGCCCGATGGGCCCGACCCGCATGGTCTTGTCGAAGCCGCTGATCGCGGCCGTATCCGGCTACGCGGTCGCGGGCGGGCTGGAGCTTGCGCTGCTGGCCGATATCCGCGTCGTCGAGGAGGACGCCGTGTTCGGCGTGTTCTGCCGGCGCTGGGGCGTGCCGCTGATCGACGGCGGGACGGTCAGGTTGCCGCGCATCGTCGGCATGGGGCATGCGATGGACATGATCCTGACCGGACGCCCCGTCGACGCGCCGGAAGCCATGCGCATGGGGCTCGCCAACTATGTCGCGCCGAAGGGCGAAGGGCTGGCGCACGCGACGCGCCTCGCGCGGCAGATCGCGCAATTCCCGCGCCGGTGCCTGCTCGCGGACCGGCGCTCCGCATACGATCAATGGGATTTGCCGCTGGCGGACGCGCTGCGTCGCGAGGGTGCCCGCGGCGCGCCGATCGTGTTTGCCGAGGGCGTGGCCGGCGCCGCGCGCTTCAGCGCCGGTGACGGGCGTCACGGAACGTTTTCCGGCTGAAGCGCGTCGATCGTTATCGCGCATTCATTCGGAAACCGTAGCAAATTCCGCAATGAAACCGTCTGCGCGCGTCGAAACGCGTCGCAGCACATGGAGGCGGACATGCTGGAAATCGCAAAGGAAAACCTAACGGCTGCGGTGAATCGCATTTCCGCATCGCGGCTCGCGTCGTGTTGCGTCGCCGCGTTGGCAAGCGCCGTGCTCGCCACGGGTTACTCGCACGCGCAGCCGACGTCGTTCGACTCGTTCGCCGTTCCCGCCGGCAGCGCACCGCACGACGTCGCCCCGGCGCCCGACGGCAGCGTCTGGTTCACCGCGCAGGCGCAAGGCTCGGTCGGACGGCTGGACCCGCGCGGCGGCAAGACCGACTGGGTGCCGCTCGGCGACGGCTCGGCGCCGCACGGCGTGATCGTCGGCCCCGATCGGGCCGCATGGATCACCGACGGCGGCCTGAACGCGATCGTGCGCGTCGATCCGAAGACGCTTGCCGTCACGCGCTTTCCGTTGCCGAAGGACCGGGCGGACGCCAATCTGAACACTGCGGTCTTCGACAAGCGCGGGCATCTGTGGTTTACCGGGCAGAGCGGCGTGTACGGCGAGCTCGACCCGGCGAGCGCCAGCATGCGCGTCTTCGATGCGCCGCGCGGGCGCGGCCCCTACGGCATCTGCGTGACGCCCGACGGCAGCCTGTATTTCGCGTCGCTGGCCGGCAACTATCTCGGCCGCATCGATCCCGCAAGCGGCAAGGCGCAGGTCATCGAGCCGCCGACGCCGAATCAGGGCGCACGCCGCGTCTGGTCGGATTCGAAGGGGCGCGTGTGGGTCAGCGAGTGGCATGCCGGCAAGGTCGGCAGGTTCGACCCGGCAACGCATCGCTGGCGCGAATGGAGGCTGCCCGGCCACGATCCGCATGCGTACGCGATCTTCGTCGACGACCGGGACATCGTCTGGCTCAGCGAATGGAGCGCCAACGCGCTCGTGCGCTTCGACCCGCGCGCCGAACGGTTCGACGTCCTGACGCTGCCGCGCGCGCATGCGAACGTGCGGCAGATGATGGGGCGTCCGGGCGAGGTCTGGCTGTCGGAGTCGGGCACCGATCATCTGCTGCGGTATCGGTCGCGTGAGGTCGATGACGGTGGCAACTGACGGCGGGCAGTGGCGCATGATCGCCGGCATGCGTCGTCAAGCATCGGTTGGTTCCGCTAACAACCCGTGACAAGAAGGCTTGACCGCATGTCAGCAAGCACACGATGCCGAGCGACGCATCGACATCGACCGCCATTGAGCATTACGGTTCGCGTACTTCAGTCATCCCGATCGAATCGAGTGCGTCAATGAGTTCATTTACGGCCGCGTAATACGCCAAGGCGCCAGGATCAGAGGCCGGTGTGTCCTCCATGAACTGCCTGCATCGGCCAGCCAATATCCAGATCGGATCAGGATTTTCACTCAGCCAGCATCCAACGATGTGATTGACCGAACTCGACAGTGGGTACATGCGTGCATCCCGGCGATACAGGCGGAGCGGCAAAAACGCCCTGTCATTGAGTTTTCGTATCACCGAGCTCATACGCTCGAGGTGCATCTGTGCATCTTTGGTCATCAGCTTATTGCGTTGAAAAAGGAACAGTCTAGCGATGGATGAGCGACTATCGCCGCTCACCGCCCGATCAGTTTCCGGAAAATATCCTGCAACAGGCGCTCGTGCTGCTCCAGCGCATCGTCGAGCGTACTCGCCGCATAGCCCTGATTGTCGTTCGCGTCTGCCATGCCGGCGACGCGCGTGACGAACAGCAGCGCCTCCCCGCTCTTTGCATCCGACATCCCTCGGAAGCGGGTCGTGATCGTCACCCCGGATTCGTCCAGCACGGTGCGACGGAACACCAGCTCGTTCTCGGCCATCCAGCGCGACCACGCGTCATGGTCGAACACTTCGACCGGCGTGTCCTTCGCATCGAGGATGTAGAGGCGTCGCCCGTTGGGCGAACTGGATCGGGACGTCATCGTTCAATGCGACGGCGCGATCAGCAAGCCCATCGCGTCTCGCCACCACGTATCGTCGACCCGGCCGATCCAGTCGTTATGCTCGGCCGACTTCACGACGATCAGCTGCTTCGGATCGGCGAGCGCGTCGTAGAGCGCCTCGCCGAAACGCGCGGGAACGATGCTGTCGCGCTCCGCCACCACGACCAGCACGGGACGGCCGAACGACGCCAGATGGGCGACGCTGTCATACCGGTCGCGCAGCAGCCACTTCACGGGCGCCCACGGATAATGATGCGCCGCCACATGCTCGAGCGTATCCCATGGCGTGATGAGCATCAGGCCGGCGATGCTGTCGCGCTCGCGCGAGCCCGCCGCGGCGGCCACGCCGGCCCCCAGCGATTCGCCGACGGCCAGCAGCGGCGAACCGTACAGGCGATGCGCAAGCACGATCGTCTGCTGCGCGTCGGCGACCAGCGTTTCTTCGCCTGGCGTGCCGCCGCGCGGCCCGTAGCCCGGATATTCGGCGAGGATCACGCGCCATCCCATTCGGGTGAGCGCAGCGGCGTAGTACGAACGGTGCCCGGCATGCCCGGCGTTGCCATGAAAGACGACGACCGTGCCGCGCGCGACTCCCGCCGGCTCGGCCACCAGTCCGCGAAATTCCTCCGCCGACGGCCATGCGCGCAGTCCGTCGGATACGACGTCATCGATGGCGGCTTTTTCCGGGAAATAGATCAGGCGATCCTGCATCAGCACGACTCCCGCGAAGACGATCAGACACGCGACGGCGACACGCAGCACGGTTCCGGTGAGTTTCATCGCATCGAGCCCAATCTCCCGTCGCCCGCCGGCGAATTCGCAATCCGCTCCACGCTTTTCCGCTACCCTGTGCGAAATTTCGTCATGGATGCCGTTGCGCCGCCGATCAAGCATACGCCAGCCGGCCGGTTGGCGCGCGGCGTGGGCGGCTGGCGTCGCCTCTCCCCGACAAGGACATCATGATCTGGCTGGCCAATGCGGTTCTGGTGTTGCACGCGATGCTCGTGCTGTTCATCGTCGGCGGGCTGGTCGCGATCTGGGTGGGCGCCGAGTTCAAGCGCGCGTGGGTGCGCAACCGCACGTTCCGGATCGCGCATCTCGCGGCCATCGGCATCGTCGCGGCGCTGGCGGCGCTCGATGTGCGCTGCCCGCTCACCATCATCGAGGACTGGCTGCGCACCGGGCAGGCCGGCCAGCAGGGCTTCCTGCAGCGCTGGGTAAGCGCGCTGATTTATTACGACCTGCCGGGCTGGATGTTCGCGCTCGCCTATGTCGCGTTTCTGGTGGTCGTCGTGGTCACGTGGCGGCGCATTCCGCCGCGGTCGTAATCCTGCGACGGCCCGACCGATGCGCCCATGCCGCCAAGCCCGTGGCGCTGTCTCAATACTGCACGAGTATCGTCACCCGCCGATTCATCGCCCGCGCCGCCGCGTCGTCTCCGGCCACCAGCGGCAGGTTGTCCGCGCGGCCGATCGCGGCGAGCCGATGCGGCTCGACGCCCCGCTCGACCAGATACCGCACGACGGCCCCCGCCCGCGCCGACGACAACTCCCAGTTGGATTCATACTTCGCGGTCGAGATCGGCACGCTGTCCGTATGGCCTTCGACGAGGATGCTGGTCGCCGGATGGGTCTTCAGCACGCCCGCGATGCGCGCCAGCACGCCGGACGCATCCGGCAGCAGCCGCGCATCGCCGACGTTGAACAGGATCTTCGCGTTGATGCCGATTTCAACGCCGTGCGCGGCATTCACGACCGTCACCTGCCCCTGCTCCTTCAGCGACTTCAGCAGCGCGGACCACGCCTGCGCGGCATCGGCGTGCGCCGGCGCATTCGTCTTCCCGGCCGCCTGCTGCGCCAGCGCCTGAAACCGCACGTCGAGCGCGTTGTACTTCGCGAGCTGCAGCACGTACAGCGCGAGAAACAGCACCATCAGCGTGGTGACGAGATCCGCATAGGAGACCAGCCAGCGGCCGGACTGCGCGCCTTCGCCGTCCGCGTCGTGATCGGCGGCGTCGGCCGCGAGGCGCTTGCTGCCGGATTGCGTGTACATAGGCTGGAATCCGTGTTCGTCACGCGAGCGATTCGGCCGCCCGGCCGCGAATGTCGCCGGTCAGGCGCGTCTCGATCGTATGCGGCGACTCCTTGCGCGAGATCGCCAGCAGCCCGTCGAGATAGAGCTTGCGAAACCGCAGCTCGCTGTCCACCTGCGCGCGCAGCTTGCCGTACAGCGGCAGGAACACGAGGTTCGCGAGCGCCAGCCCGTACAGCGTCGCGACGAACGCCACCGCGATCCCCGGCCCGAGCTGCGCGGGTTCGAGAATATGGCTCGTCACCTGGATCAGTCCCATCACCGAGCCGAGGATGCCGAACGTCGGCGCATAGCCGCCCGCCTGCTGCCACACGCGCGCCGCCGCCATGTGGCTGCGCTCGTAGGCATCGAGCTCGCGCTGCAGCGCGTCTTCGAGCACCGCGGTCGACACCCCGTTCGCCAGCAGTTCGAGCCCGCGCCGTGCGAACGGATGAATCCCGCTGACGTCCATCGATTCGAACGCGAGCAGGCCGTTCAGCTTCGCGCGGTCGCCCCACTCCAGCAGATCCGTCAGGCTCTGCCGATCGACCTGCCGCGCCTGCACGAACGCGAGCCGCAGCTGCTTCACCGCATCGAAAAAACGCGCCCACGTGTTCTGGATCATCACCGCGCCGAGCGTGCCGCCGAGCACGATCACGAACGCCTCGAACTGGAACAGCGTCGCGAAATGCCCGCCTTCGAGCGAAAAACCGAACACGATGGCCGCGCCACCGAACACCACGCCGAACAGCGTCAACAGATCCATGTCTCTCTCCGGCCGGCGCTCACGCCGCCTGATCGGGAAGGTTCGCCGCGACGGCGGCCGGCGCCTTGAGCGCGCGCACGGCATCCAGCAGGCGCTGCTCGATGTCGCCAACCTCGACCGGATCGATCTTGATGTCGCGACGCATGACCCACGACACTTCGTTGCGGCGCGTCTCGGTCATCACCGAGAACAGCCGGTCGACGACCGCCTGATCGTCCGCGCTCGCGAGCAGCTTCGCGAGGTCGTATGTATCGAACGCGCTGACGACCTCGAACAGCGTGCGCTGATCGACCCAGGCCAGGTCCTCCAGCGCGTTGATCTCGCCGCCGCGCCGGACGTTGCGCCGCGTAAAGTACGCGACGCCCTTCTGCTCGACGTAGTTGAGCACCTTCGACTTGCGGAACGCGAACACTTCGTCCGCGATCTCGCCTTGAGACAGCTTGTTGAGCAGCAGCTTCTTCTCGACGCCGATCAGCGATTCGAGATCGGCGAGCTCGATCAGCTCCAGTTCGCTGCTGATCGACAGGTCGAGCTCGTGATCCGCGACCTGCTGCGCGCGGTCGGTAATGCGGGCGGCGTCGAAGGTCACGACCTGGCGCGCGTCGGCGGACGCCGCATAATCGGCGGTCCCGCCGCTCAGTTGATCCGCCTGCGCGGCCTCGATCGTGACGAGATTGAGCTTCTCCATGCGCTTGAGCATCGCCATCACGTGCGGGCGCGAATGCCCGGCGACCGCGCGGCATTTCCTGATCACGTCGGCGAGCGGCACCGACGCCTGCTCGGCATACGTCTGCATCGGCCGGCGCGCCCACGCGTCGTCGCCGCCGCGGCGCTCCCCGCCCGCCATCAGCGAGAGCACGTGCGCATAGGACAGCACGCCGGGCAGGAAATCCGCGTGCGTGTAGGTCGCGAGCTGGTCGTCCTTGCGCTTCACGCGGCGGATCATCGTGCGCACGATATGGCGAAGCAGCGCCGACACGCGCCCGATTTCGTCGTCCAGCACCTCCGCCGGCACGACGGTGAGCTGACAGAACGTGAGCGCCTTCGCGGTATTGCCGCGCGGCTCGGCGGCGAGCAACGCGCTCTCGCCGAAGAACTCGCCCCTTCCGAGCGTCGCGACGACGACCTTCTTCTCGTCACAACGAGTCGACAGTTCGACCTTGCCCTCCGCGATCAGATAGATGACCGCCTCTCCCCCGAAACCTTCCGAATAGATGACTTCGCCGGGCGCCGCTGTGCGTGTCCACGACTGTTGACGATTCACGATGTTCCCCTGCTGCGCTTACTTTGTTTTCGGCCGCGCGTCGCGCTTCATGCGTGATCGTGGCTGCCGTTCCCCGTGCTCCCGTTTACGACACGGGATGCACGGTTCTTTAACGTCCTCGCCGGGGTTTCAGGGGGCGGGATCTGATACGAATCGTTTGCGCCGCGGATACGGGGGGCTTCATCCGGGAAAACGACAGGTCGCCGCGCGTCGCGCGAATCGGCCGCGCCTGCGCCGATCCTTACTCTTGGCCTTCAACGCACGCGATTGCGCGCCGTCGCGCGCCGCTCACTCGTGCAATCCCCAGGACACGAGCACCGCGTGGATGTTTCGCGCGTATTCGTCACGCAAGTGCGGCGTTTCCGAGTGATACGCGCCGATCGCCTGCCATGTGTTCCCGTAGCGGACCATCTTGCGCTTCAGCATCCACGCCGCGACGTAGACGTTCACGCACGCGTCCTTCAGCGCGCCCGGCGGCACGCCGTAGCTGCGCAGCTCGCCGAAGTGCACCGAGTTGATCTGGGTCTGGCCGACGTCGATGCTGCCATCCGCGTTGCGATGCACCGCGCCCGGGTTGCCCTTCGATTCGTACCACGCAATCGCGCGCAGGATCTGCGGGTTGACGCCCTGGTAGCCGGCCGCGCGCTCGAAGCACGCGTCGGCGGACGCGGCATCGGCCGCGCGCGCCGGCGCGATGAAGAGCACGCTCGCCGACATCGCGAACGCGCCGATCATGACGTGCCGGCCGACCCGATTCAGCCGCTTCATTGCGCCATCGCCAGCGCAGCCGCGCCGGCTCCCGTCGTGCGCCGATCGCGCACGCTCTTCGCCATCGCGTCGTCGAGCTTCTTGTCCACGGCGGCAAGCGCCGCGCGCGACGCCTCGGTCACGACGAGATGCGCCTGAAATTCCGGTGCTCGCTTCACGGGCGGCGCGTGGCGCGGTTTCTTCGCATGACGCCCGCCCGCCGGCGCTAACGCCGGCACCTCGTCGTCGCCGCCCGCCCCCGGCGGCAGCGACGCGAATGGCGGCAGCGGCGGAAACACCTGGTTGGACGCGGCGGGCGCAGGCGGCGCGCCGTCAGTGGGTGGCGCGGCAAACGCGGCGCCGCACACGAGCGTGGCCGCGCAGATCGACAGTCGTAGCATCGCGAGATCTCCTGTCATTGCGTAGGACCGACCTGAACGCTGTACGGCCGGCAACTGCCGGCCGCCACGTTCTCGACGCGCACCGACCCTGCGCGCTGCGTTGCGATGCCGCGCCGGATCGACTGGTTCAGATAGCCGAAATCCTGCGGCAGCGCGGCCACGCGAATCGTCATCGGTTGCGGCTGCTTCGACGCCAGCGCGCCGACTTTCGCGAGCACGGCGGTCAGTTGCGGATCGCGTGCGCCGAGCGCATCGGCGGGGATGATGAAATCGACGAGCGGCGTCGCCGAAGCGGGCGCGTCGTTGTGCGCATTCGCGTCCTGACGTCCGGGTTGGAACTGGGCGCAGCCGGTGAGCGCAGCGGCGGCAGCGGCAAAGGCAAGAATGACGAACGGCTTCACGTGTTTCTCAGGCGGTCACTGGACCTGCGTTATCGGCAACGCGCCCGCGATGTTTACCCCTGTCGCGCGCGAGGCCCGCCTTGACGGGGGAACGCGCTGCTCGTCGATTCTCCCGATTTAAGCGCACTCTGGTCAGACGCCATTCGTCCGATATTTGAGCGCCGCGCGCTGCGATACTCAGAACTCCATGTCCAGCTCGTCGATATCGTCCTGCTCCGCCTTCGCCGCGTCGATCCATTCCGCGACGAACGGCTGCGCGAGCACGCGCATGCAGTAGTCGGCGATGTCGGGTTCGAGCTTCACGTCGTAGGTCAGGAAACGCGTGACGACGGGCGCGTACATCGCGTCGGCCACGCCGATCTCGCCGCCGAACAGCCAGGGCCCGTGATACTGCGCGAGGCATTCGCGCCAGATGGTCACGATCCGTTCGATGTCGTGCTGCGCGCGCGACCAGATGCGGAAATCCGGAAAATGCGCGCGCAGGTTCATCGGCAGCGCGGAACGCAACGCGTTGAACCCCGAATGCATCTCGCCGCAGATCGAGCGGCAATGGGCGCGCGCCTGCCGCTCCTGCGGCAGCAGCCGCGCGTCGGGACAGATCTCGTTCAGGTATTCCGCGATCGCGAGCGTGTCCCACACCTTGGCGCCTTCATGCGTCAGGCACGGCACCCGTATCGACGGCGACAGCAACAGCAGTTCGGCGCGCGACGCGGCATCGATCGGCACCGTCACGGTCTCGAACGGCAGGCCGCTCAGCTTCGCGAGCAGCCAGCCGCGCATCGACCACGACGAATAGTTCCGACTGCTGACGGTCAGCGTCGTTTCTCCTGCGGATTTCATGTCGCGTCCCCTGTGAATGCCTGTCGTGCGCGTGCACCGAAAACGACTGGCGCCGCGCCTGTGCCGCACCATCGCCGTGCACCGGATTCGCCGGTCTGGCGCAACGTCGCGCCAACGCTGCCGCGCGTTGCATCGATGAAACGTTTTGCATTGCGTCGCATGCGACCTTCGGGGCGAGCGCCCGCCTGCACGCCGCTGTGCGCTGTCAGGACGTGCAACGTGCGTGCCAGCCGCCGACTGGCACATAGCTTGCCTCGTTCGACGCACAGCGGCACGAGGCGCGACGGCCATGAACTTGCTTGCCTACCCTTGCTATCAGTGGTTCGCCGAATGCACGCGGCCCGCGCGCGCCTGGGCCGCGTGCATGCGCGTGTCGATGTCGATGTGGCCTCTGTCGACATCGACATCGCCCGGCCGCACGCTGGACGCGTGGTGCGAGCTGTTCGAATGCTGCGCGTTCTCGCACCGGCGCCCGCCGTTCGGCATCGACGCGGTGGACGTCGACGGCGCAACGGTGCCGATCGTCGAGCACGCGGCGGCCGGCACGCCGTTCGGCACGCTGCTGCACTTTCGCAAGGCGTTGCCGGTCGCGCGGCAGCCGCGCGTGCTGATCGTCGCGCCGATGTCCGGGCATTTCGCGACACTGCTGCGCGGCACGGTGCGCACGATGCTCGCCGATCACGACGTGTACATCACCGACTGGCACAACCCGCGCGATATCCCGCTGCGGGCCGGACGCTTCGGCTTCGACGAATACGTCCGGCACGTGATCGATTTCATCCGCCACATCGGCCCGGACGCGCACGTGCTGGCGATCTGCCAGCCGACCGTCGCCGCGCTCGCGGCCGTCGCGCTGATGGCGGCCGGCGGCGATCCGGCCCAGCCCGCGAGCCTGACGCTGATGGCGGGCCCGATCGATTGCCGCGTGAATCCGACGAAGGTCAACGCGCTTGCAACGAGCCGCCCGATCGACTGGTTCGCGCGTCATCTGATCAGCGTCGTGCCGTCGGGCTTTCCGGGCGCGCAGCGACGCGTGTATCCGGGGTTCGTGCAGGTCGGCGCGTTCATGTCGATGAATCCGGATCGCCACGCATCGTCGTTCTCCGATCTGTATTACGAACGCGCGAAGGGCGACCCCGCGAAGGCCGATGCGTTGCGGTATTTTTACGACGAGTATTTCGCGACGGCCGATCTCACCGCGGAGTTCTATCTGGAAACCGTCGAGAAGGTGTTCCAGCAATACGCGCTCGCGCGCGGCGAGCTGACGGTCGGCGGGCAGCTCGTCGAGCCGGCCGCGATCCACCGCACCGCGTTGCTGACGATCGAAGGGGAGAAGGACGACATCTGCGCGGTCGGGCAGACGGTCGCCGCGCAGGAGCTGTGTTCGGGGCTGCCGCCATACCTGAAGACGCATCACGTACAGACGGGCGTCGGACACTACGGCGTGTTCAACGGCAGCCGCTGGGAATCGCAGATCTACCCGATCGTGCGCGCGACGATTCACGACAACGAGCCGTACGATCGCACGGCGGGCAAGACGGACGCGGCCACGGGCACACGCTATGTGACGCTGCACGCGCTGCTCGCGGCGCGGATGACGGGTGACTATCGGGCGACGGGAGAACTGTCGCCGAACTGAGGTCGCGCGCCGGGCCTGCTATTGCTTGCCGCGCCCGGCGACACGCGCGATGGATCAGGAAGTCACGTCTATCCAGGCCGCGGTTCCCCCTCCGCGGAAAATCAAATCAATTCACTGGATGACGCTGCCGAGTCCTGGGTCTGCAGGCTGTCGTGAACACGATACCCGACGATCTTGCGCGAGAACCCATCAGTCACGAGGCTCAGACGCCCGGGCGGCGCCTTGCGATCCGCGTCTCAACACGCTAAATCCATCAAATGGTGTGCTATGTGCGTCACATAGACATAAGACCCCGGATAAGGGAATTACATTTCTTGACTGGTGATTTTCGATAACTCTATAATTTTGTGTGTTAACGGTGCCTATTGCGACTTAAGTGGCCATATGTTGGATTTAAGCCTGAGCAAGCCGAGTGAGATCGTCAAGCGGCTTTGCGAGCGCCTGCGCACGGAGCGCTTGGCCCTGCAGATGACGCAAGCCGACGTGGCCGGACGCGCCGGCATCGGAATCAATACGGTGTCCAACCTGGAGGCTGGACGCAATGTGGGTTTCGAGAACGTGGTCCGCGTGGCCATGGTGCTTGGGCGGGGCAAGGAACTCGAAGGGTTGTTCTTGCCCAGGCTGGACAGTCTGGAAGACGTTCGCCGCTACGAAAACAGCGCCAGGCGCCAACGTGCCAAGAGGAAGTCCAGTCATGCTTGAGCAGGTTGATGTCTACTACAACGGCTGGGGTGAACATTGGCGCTGGGGCACGCTGGTCTCGACGACGGCCATCACGGGTCGTCCACTGATCGTGTTCGAGTACAGCGACGAGGCGAGAGATAGAGGACTGGAACTGTCGTCCTATACGCTACCTCTGAATGGCCCCAAGTTGCGCAGGAACTTCCCGCCCCATCAGCTGGCACTACCCGGGCCCGTCTATGACTCGCTGCCCGACGGTTGGGGCATGCTGCTGATGGACCGCTTGTTCAAGCGCCGCGGTCTCAACCCTGCGCGTATCGGCCCGCTGGAGAGGCTGGCCTACATCGGCAACAATGCCATGGGAGCCTTGTCGTTCGAGCCTGTCGCACCAGAGGGGCAAGCGCCGGAAGAGGACATCCCCCTTGACCGACTCGCGGCAGAGGTGCGGGAGGTGCTCCAGGGCGAAGGCGGGGAGTTCCTGCAGACATTGCTGCGGGTGGGGGGATCTCCGCAAGGCGCCAGGCCCAAGGTCCTGGTTTATCGCGATCCTCGAACCGGCGCCTTTACTACCGCCGCCATGCCGGGTTTCGAGGCCTGGTTGATCAAGTTCCCGGCCAAAGAAGAACATGCCGAAGTCTGCGCTATCGAAATGGTCTATGCCGAGTGCTTGCGCATGTGCGGCATACAGACCCCGGACACGCTGCATTTCAGCTTGCCCAACGGTCTCGCGGCCTTTGCCACCCGACGCTTTGATCGACACGACGGTTTGCGCGTGCCCATGCAAAGCCTGGCCGCCTTCACCGGAGCCGACTACAAGACAGCGGGGACCCTGGACTACGTCAACTTCTTGCGCGCGACCCAGATGTGCACCAACGATTTACGGGAGAAAGCGCTTGCATACGAGCGTGCGGTCTTCAATGTCACGTTCAACAATCGAGACGACCATCCCAAGAATTTCGCCTACATCATGTCTCCATCCGGTGAATGGAAATTGGCGCCAGCCTACGACGTGACGTTCTGCGAGGGACCAGGCGGGTACCACCAGATGGACGTGATGGGCGAAGCGCTGGCGATCGACCGAAAGGCCATGCTGAGCCTTGCTGATGAAGCGGAAATTTCGGCCGACGTTGCTGGCGGGATCGTCGACAGATTCTGCGACGTGGCCAGCCAGTTTGCGGCCATGACCGAGAACCTGTTCCCAGGAGGCGTGACGCAAGACACCTTGCACGTCATTCAAGCTCGAATCGACGACAACATCGAACTACTTCGCTGAGGCCGCGAAGCCACGCCCAACGGGCAGTGGCTTTCTGCATTGCTAATAGATGTCGCCGCGAGCGCCTCCCCTACTTCAACCGCCCCGACAGAAACTGCCCCAGCCGCTCGCTCTTCGGATTGACGAGGATCTCCTGCGGATGCCCTTCTTCCTCGATCTTCCCCTGATGCAGGAAGATCACGTGATTCGACACGTTCCGCGCAAATCCCATCTCGTGCGTGACGACGACCATCGTCCGCCCTTCCTCGGCGAGCGCCTGCATCACCTTCAGCACTTCGCCGACGAGTTCCGGATCGAGCGCCGACGTCGGCTCGTCGAACAGCATCACTTCCGGCTCCATCGCGAGCGCCCGCGCAATCGCCACGCGCTGCTGCTGGCCGCCCGACAGATGCGACGGATACATGCCCTCGACCCGCGCCGGCAGCCCGACCTTCTCCAGGTACTTGCGCGCCCGCGCGACGGCCTCGTCCCGGCCGACCCCGAGCACGGCCATCGGCGCCTCGATCACGTTCTCCAGCACCGTCATGTGCGCCCACAGGTTGAAATGCTGGAACACCATCGCGAGCTTCGTGCGCATCCGCTGCAGCTGCTTCTGGTCGGCGACGCGCAGCGAGCCGGCCTTGTCGCGCGCGGTCTGGATCGGCTCGCTGCCGATCGTGATCTGCCCCGAGCACGGCTGCTCGAGAAAATTGATGCAGCGGAGAAACGTGCTCTTGCCCGAGCCGCTCGACCCGATGATGCTGATCACGTCGCCGGCCTTCGCCTTCATCGAGACGCCCTTCAACACCTCGTTGTCGCCGAACTTCTTGTGCAGGTCCTCAACGATGAGCTTGTACATGCGTGTG
Organism: Burkholderia sp. MSHR3999; assembly: GCF_000833595.1. NCBI lineage: Bacteria > Pseudomonadati > Pseudomonadota > Betaproteobacteria > Burkholderiales > Burkholderiaceae > Burkholderia > Burkholderia sp. MSHR3999. The sequence goes on along the minus strand of NZ_JRFO01000007.1, from coordinate 421,874 downwards.
TTTCCTTTCGAATGCTTGAATGCGTCAATGGCCACGGGGCGACAGGAACGCGAGCCAGCGCGCCTCGAGCTTGCGGAACGCCCAGATGAGCGCGAAGACCACCACCGCGTACAGCGCCGCCGCGATGCCGTATGCGTGGAACGACATGTACGTCGCCGAGTTGACGTCGCGCGTGACCTTCAGGATGTCCGGCACGGTCGCGGTGAACGCGAGCGTCGTCGCGTGCAGCATCAGGATCACCTCGTTGCTGTAGCTCGGCAGCGAGCGGCGCAGCGCGGACGGCAGGATGATGCGCGTGTAGAGCTTGAAGCGCGACATCCCGTATGCGAGGCCGGCCTCGATCTCGCCCGCCGACGTCGCCTTGATCGCGCCGGCGAAGATTTCCGTCGCATACGCGCATTCGTTCAGCACGAACGCGAGCAGCGTGCAGTTCATCGCATTGCGAAAGAACGCGTCGAGCAGCACGTTGTCGTGCACGACCTGCAGGCTGTAGATGCCCGTGTAGCACATCAGCAGCTGCACGTAGAGCGGCGTGCCGCGGAACACGTACGTGTAGAGCCACACGGGCCCCGACACCCAGCGGTTGCTCGACGCGCGCGCGATCGCGAGCGGCACCGCGAGCAGGAAGCCGAGCACGATCGACACGACGAGCAGCCACAGCGTGATCGCGAGCCCGCTGAAGCGGTAGCCGTCGGTATACAGATAGTTTTGCCAGTACTGGCTGATGAGCGCGATCACAGTGCGAGCCTCCGGACGCCGGCCGAATAACGTTTCTCGAGGTGGTGCAGCACGACGTTCGACACCGTCGTGATCGCGAGGTAGATCGCGCCCGCCGCAAGCGTGAAGAAAAAGAAGTTCAGCGTGCTCTTGCCCGCATCCTGCGACGCCTTCACGACGTCGGCGAGCCCGATGATCGACACCAGCGCGGTCGCCTTCACGAGCACCTGCCAGTTGTTGCCGATGCCCGGCAGCGCGAAGCGCATCATCTGCGGGAACAGGATGCGGCGAAACACGCGCCAGCCGCTCATCCCGTACGCGAAGCCCGCTTCGAGCTGGCCGCGCGGCACCGCGAGGAACGCGCCGCGGAACGTCTCGGTAAAGTACGCGCCGTAGATGAAGCCGAGGGTCACGATGCCGGCCGCGAACGGGTCGATGTCGATCTGGTCCCAGCCGATCAGGTCGGTGACGTCGTTCAGCAGGATCTGCATCCCGTAGAACAGCAGCAGCATCAGCACGAGGTCGGGCACCGCGCGGATCAGCGTCGTGTAGAAGGTGCCGACCGCCGCGCACGCGCGGTTCGTCGACAGTTTCGCGGCCGCGCCGGCGAGCCCCAGCACCAGCGACGCGGCGAGCGACAGCACGGCGAGCTTCACGGTCTCGACCGTGCCGGCCCACAGCAGCGGGCCAAATCCTTGGAAAATCATGTGAGCGTATCCGGAAAGGTGCGCGGCGCGGCTCTCGCGAGCCGCGCCGCAAGGCGATCAGCCGCCGTAGACGTCGAATGCGAAGTACTTCTTCTCGAGCTTCCTGTACGTGCCGTCCTTCAGCATGTCGGCGATCGCGTGGTCGATCTTCGCCTTCAGGTCGGCGTCTTCCTTGCGCAGGCCGATGCCGGCGCCGTTGCCGAGCGTCTTCGGATCGTCGATGGCGCCGCCGGCGAACTGGAAGCCCGCGCCGCGCGGCGTCTTCAGGAAGCCGATGTCGGCCTGCACCGCATCCTGCAGCGCGGCGTCGAGGCGGCCGGAGATCAGGTCCTGGTACACGCCGTCCTGGTTCTGGTACGGCACGACCTGCACGCCCTTCGGCGCCCAGTACGTCTTCGCGTAGGTTTCCTGGATCGTGCCCTGCTCGACGCCGACCGACTTGCCCTTCAGCGCTTCGGCGCTCGGCTGCACCGCCGAGCCCTTCTTCGCGACCAGACGGGTCGGCGTGTTGAACAGCTTGTCGGAGAACGCGATCTGCTCGGCGCGCGCCGGCGTCATCGACATCGACGACAGCACGCCGTCGAACTTCTTCGCCTTCAGCGCGGGAATCATCCCGTCGAAATCATTCTCGATCCACACGCACTTCGCCTTCAGGCGCGCGCAGATTTCGTTGCCGAGATCGACGTCGAAGCCGACCACCTTGCCGTCGACGCCTTTCGATTCGAAAGGCGGGTAGCTGGCGTCGACGCCGAAGCGGATCGTCGACCAATCCTTGGCATGGGCCCCGACCGTGATGCACGCAAGGGCAACACTGAGCGCGAGTTTCTTCATGGCGTTCCTGTGAATGACGAACTGAACGACGGGCCCGCAGCCGGGCGGGCGACGCCCGCCCTGCCGGCGCGGCGCTGCCGCCGCGAACCCGATCCAACCGGCGCCTCGAATGGTCGCCCAAGTTGTACATACAACTTTGCCGTTTACCCCGTTCCGTCAGCAATCCGTGTTTATCTCTAATTGTCTGGGGATTGTTTTTCGCTGGCGGAATTTCCTTGTATTTCAATTAACTACACATTACGGACGGCTGAATGAACGCGCTCTGGAATGGCGTCGCCCGGCAGCGCACTTGTCTATACCGCATGCGGCGCGGCGCCGACGGCCTCCAGCCCGACCAGCCGGTAGCCGAACTGCAATTCGGTGATCAGGTAACGGGGCGTCGCCGGCGTCTCCTCGAGCTTCTGCCGCAGGTTCGTCATGTAGACCCGCACGTAGTGCGCGCGGTCCGCGTCGTGAACGCCCCAGACCTCCGCGAGCAGTTGCCGCGCGGCGATCACGCCGCCGCGTCCGCGAATCAGCGCGGCGAGCAGCCGGAACTCGAGGCGGGTCAGGTGCACCGGCTCGCCGTCGCGCGCGACTTCGTGCTTGCCGAGGTCGACGACCACGCCGCCGAATCGCACGATCGACGACGCTTGCCCGTCGGTCGACACGACCGCCGCGCGGCGCAGCTGCGCGCGGGCGCGCGCCAGCAGCTCGGGCACGCCGAACGGCTTCGCGAGGTAATCGTCCGCGCCCGCATCGAGCGCGGCGACCTTCTCCACTTCCTGCTGCCGCGCGGACAGCACGATCACCGGCACCGTCGACCAGCCGCGCAGTTCGCGAATGAACGCCTTGCCGTCGTCGTCGGGCAGCCCGAGGTCGACGATCACGAGGTCGGGCTTGCTGCTCGCCGCATACATGCGCGCCTCCCTGGCCGTCGACGCCTCGCAGGCGTCCATGCCCTCCTGTTCCAGCGCCATCCTGACGAAGCGGCGGATATCGGCTTCGTCCTCGACGACGAGCACGCGTGATCGGATCATGTTCGACTCTCGTGTTCGATATCGGGCGGCACGCCCAACGGCAGGCGAATCTCGAACCGCGCGCCGTGCGGTTCGAGCGGCACCGCGCGGATCGACCCGCCGTGCGCATTGACGATGCTCCGGCACAGCGCGAGCCCGAGGCCCACGCCGGCGACCGGCGACGCCGCGCGGCCGCGCTCGAACGGCTCGAACAGCCGCTCGGCGTCGCGTGCGGCGAAGCCGTGGCCGTCGTCGTCGACGCACACGACCATCGCATCGCCGGACACGCGCGCGCGCACCGCCACCGACGCGTCGGCGCCCGCGTGCTTCGCGGCGTTGTCGAGCAGGTTCATCAGCACGCGCTCGACCAGCAGCGCATCGACGTCGATCAGCGGCAGGTCGGCCGGCAGGTCCGCCTTCACGTCGCGGCCGGCGAGCACGCAGGCCGAATGCGCGAGCGCGCTGCCGACGATCTCGTCGAGCATGTGCCATTCGCGGTTCAGCCGCACGCCTTCGCTCTGCATGCGCGCGAGATCGAGCAGGTTCACGACGAGGCCGCGCAACGCCTCGGCCTGATCGCGGATGGCCCGCGCGAGCCCGGCCGGCTGCCCCGGCGCGAGCCGCTCCGGCTGCTCGAGCGTCTCGGCCAGCCCGCGGATCGCGGTCAGCGGCGTCTTCAGGTCGTGCGATACGGCGGCCAGCAGCGCGTTGCGCAGCCGCTCGCCCTCCATCCTGACCATCGTGTGCTGCGCGACGCCGACGTAATGCACGCGCTCCAGCGCCATCGCGATCGACGAGCACAGCGCATCGAGCAGGCGCCGGTCGTCCGGGGACGTCGGTATCGGCTGCGTATCGGCGAGCAGCGCGAGCACGCCGCGCACCCGCATCGGCGCCTTCAGCGGCAGGTAGAGCGCCACCGCGCCGTCGAACGTCGGCGTGCCGCGTCCGGCGGCCTGCGCGCGGTCATAGGTCCAGCGGGCCGCCGACGGATCGACGAACCACGCGTCGCGCGCGATCCGCAGCCTGTCGTCCGCGTCGGGCAGCACGAGCGCGACGTGCACGCCGAGCAGCGGCGCGATCGTGCCGGTGCACACCGACACGATCTGCTCGGTCTCGATCGCCGCGGAAAGGTCGCGCGCCACGCGCGCGAGCGTCGCCGAGCGCTTCTCGTTCGCCCGCGCGGCGCGCGCCTGCGCGCGCAGGCGCGCCGCGAGCTGGCCGATCGCCAGCGCCACCGCGAGCATCAGCGCGAACGTGAACACGTATTGCGTATCGGACACCGCGAACGACCATCTCGGCTCGACGAAGAAGAAGTCGAAGCAGCCGACGCACAGGAACGCCGCCCACGCGCCCGCCACGCGGCCCAGCCGCAGCGAGACGAACACGACCGTCATCAGGAACAGCATCACGACGTTCGACAGGTCGAACACGCGCAGCAGCGCGCTCGCCGCGACGGTCGCCGACCCGCAGATGACGGTGGCCCACGCGAGTGGCGCGTAATAAGGCGACGCGCGATCGTGCAGGCGCGTTCGCACGTGCGCACGCGTGCCGCTGTCGGGCCGGGCCGGCCCGCCGCCCGGGTCGGCCCACGCGAGCCGGGCCGCGCCGCCCGCGCAGGCGTCGAGGATGGTCCGCCATCGGCCGGGGCCCTGTCGCGCCGGCTCCCGGGCGGCGATCTCACGCAGGCGGTTCGTGTGTCGTTGCGTTTCGTTCACGTTCATGCGCAGTCCCCACAAGTCGAATGCCGTCCGGCCCCGCGCCGGTCAGACGAACGGCGTCAGCAGCATGTCGATGAGCTTGATGCCGATGAAGGGTGCGACGACGCCCCCCACGCCATAGATCATCAGGTTGCGCCACAGCAGCTTCTCCGCCGGCTCGGCGCGGTACTTCACGCCCTTCAGCGCGAGCGGGATCAGCGCGACGATGATCAGCGCATTGAAGATCACCGCCGACAGGATCGCCGACGTCGGGCTGTGCAGCCGCATCACGTTCAGCGCGCCGAGCGCCGGATAGGTGGCGACGAACGCCGCCGGAATGATCGCGAAGTACTTCGCGAGATCGTTCGCGACGCTGAACGTCGTCAGCGCGCCGCGCGTCATGATCATCTGCTTGCCGACCTCGACCACCTGCATCAGCTTCGTCGGGCTGCTGTCCAGGTCGACCATGTTGGCCGCTTCCTTGGCCGCCTGCGTGCCGCTGTGCATCGCCACCGCCACGTCGGCCTGGGCCAGCGCCGGCGCGTCGTTGGTGCCGTCGCCCGTCATCGCGACCAGGTGGCCCTTCGCCTGATGCTCGCGAATGAGGCGCAGCTTGTCCTCCGGCGTCGCTTCCGCGAGATAGTCGTCGACGCCCGCCTCCGCCGCGATCGCCGCCGCCGTCAGCCGGTTGTCGCCGGTGATCATCACGGTCTTCACGCCGACCTTGCGCAGCTCCGCGAAGCGCGCCTTGATGCCGTGCTTGACGATGTCCTTCAGCTCGATCGTGCCCAGCACCCGGCTGCCGTCGGCGACCACGAGCGGCGTGCCGCCGCGGCGCGCGATGTCGCTGACCGACGCCTCGACCTCGCCCGGAAACACGCCGCCGAGCGCGGCGACGTGCGCGCGGATCGCGGACGCCGCGCCCTTGCGCACCTGGCGCTCGCCGATGTCGAGCCCGCTCATCCGGGTGCGCGCGCTGAACGGCACCGTGATGCCGCCGTCGACCCCGCGCACGTGCAGGCCGAACCGCTGCTTCGCGAGCGCGACGATCGAGCGCCCTTCCGGCGTCTCGTCCGCGAGCGACGACAACTGCGCGGCTTGCGCGAGCGTGCGCTCGTCCACGCCGGACGCCGGGCGGAACTGCACCGCCTCGCGGTTGCCGAGCGTGATCGTGCCGGTCTTGTCGAGCAGCAGCACGTCGACGTCGCCCGCCGCCTCGATCGCGCGGCCCGACGTGGCGAGCACGTTCGCGCGCATCATGCGGCTCATCCCCGCGATGCCGATCGCCGACAGCAGCGCGCCGATCGTCGTCGGAATCAGGCAGACCAGCAGCGCGATCAGCACGGTCAGGCTCACGGCCGAGCCGGACGCATTGAGCAGCACGCTGAACTGCGAGAACGGCAGCAGCGTCACGCACGCGAGCAGGAAGATGATCGTCAGCGCGACCAGCAGGATCGACAGCGCGATCTCGTTCGGCGTCTTGCCGCGCTTCGCGCCCTCGACCATCGCGATCATGCGGTCGAGGAACGCCTCGCCCGGATTCGCGGTGATCTTCACGACGATCCAGTCGGACAGCACGCGGGTGCCGCCCGTCACCGACGAGAAATCGCCGCCCGACTCGCGGATCACCGGCGCCGATTCGCCGGTGATCGCCGATTCGTCGACCGACGCGACGCCGTCGATCACTTCGCCGTCGGCCGGAATCGTGTCGCCGGCCTCGACGAGCACGATGCTGCCCGCGGCCAGCTCATCGCTCGGCACGCGATGAGTCGTTGCGCCGTAGCGCTTCGGCTCGTCGAGCACCTTCGCATGGACGCGCTTGCGCGCCGCGCGCAGCGCCTCGGCCTGCGCCTTGCCGCGCCCTTCGGCCAGCGCCTCGGCCGCGTTCGCGAACAGCACCGTGAACCACAGCCAGCACGCGACGCCGAAAATGAAGCCGGCCGGCGCGTCGCCGGAACCCGTCAGCGCCTGCAGCCACAGCAGCGTCGTGACGATGCTGCCCAGGTAGACGACGAACATCACGGGGTTCTTCCACTGCACCTGCGGCGCGAGCTTCCTGAACGCCTCGCGCAGCACCAAGGTCCAGCGCATCGGCGCAATGCCGCCGATCGGGGCGGCCGCCTGGTTGATCGAGGTTTCGATATGAGACATGAGTTGACTCCTTTGCCTTCCCTTAGCGCGCGCCGGCCGCTTTGCCGAGCGCGCGGTCGAGCGCCATGTTCAGCTCGAGCACGCGGACGCGCGGCTCGCCGAGCACCGCGAGCTGGCGCGGCGCGGCGACCCGCTCGACGAGCGCCGTCACCTGGTCGGGCGCGACGCCGCGCGCTTTCGCGACCCGCGCCGCCTGCAGCCGCGCATTCGCGATCGAGATTTCCGGATCGAGCCCGGACGCGGACGCCGTCACCGCATCGACCGGCACCGGCGCGTCGGGCGCGAGCCCGTTCTCCTGCCGGTACGCGCGCACGCGCGCCGCGATGTCCGCGAGCAGCTTCTTGCTGGCCGCGCCCTGGTTGCTCGCGCCGCTGCCGGCCGCGTTGTACGGCTGGTCGACGGTCTTCGCCGGATCGGCGGGGTCCGTGCCGACCGTGGCGCTCGGGCGCGGATGGAAGTACTCCGGGCGCGCGAACGACTGCCCGATCACCGCCGAGCCGACGGTGACGCCGTCGCGCACGACCAGGCTGCCGCACGCCTGCGACGGAAACAGCACGTTCGCGACGCCGGTCGTGACCAGCGGGTAAGCGAGGCCCGTGACGAGCATGAACAGCACCGACGATGCGATCACCGGCCTGACGAGGCCGCCGGCGGCGGCCATGAACGACGATCCGGAGACCGGCGCGGCGGCCGGCGCCGCGTGGCGATTGCTTCGAGACATGATGATTTCCTCAGAACAGTTGGCCGCTCGTCATCAGCAGATGCTCGACGATCGGGCCCAGCGCGAGCGCCGGCAGGAACGTGAGGCCGCCGACGACGAGGATCACGAAGACCAGCAGGCCGGCGAACAGGCCCGTCGACGTGGACAGCGTGCCGGCGCTTTCCGGAATGCTTTTCTTGGCGGCGAGGCAGCCGGCGACGGCCAGCATCGGCAGCAGCGTCAGATAGCGGCCGATCAGCATCGCGAAGCCGATCGTCGTGTTGAAGAACGGCGTGTTCGCGTTCAGGCCCGCGAACGCGGAGCCGTTGTTGGCGGTGCCCGACGTGTACGCGTACAGCACCTCGCTGAAGCCGTGCGGCCCGAGGTTGGCGAGACTGGCCATCGTCGCGTGCATCGTCGCGGCGACAGCGGTGAAGCCGAGGATGCTGAACGGATGCGCGAGCACCGCGAGCATCACGAGCTTCATTTCGCGGGCCTCGATCTTCTTGCCGAGAAATTCCGGCGTGCGCCCGATCATCATGCCGACGAGGAACACCGTCAGGATTGCGAACGTGAACAGGTTGATCAGCCCGACGCCGTCGCCGCCGAACACGTTGTTCAGCATCATCTGCGCGAGCGGCACGAGAGCGCCGAGCGGCGTCAGCGAGTCGTGCATCGCATCGACCGAACCCGTGGTCGCGGCCGTCGTGACGGTCGCGAACAGGCTCGTCTGCGCGATGCCGAAGCGCATCTCCTTGCCTTCCATGTTGCCGCCCGGCTGCTCGGCGCTCATGGCCTGATCGACGCCCAGCCCGGCGAGCAGCGGATTGCCGTGCTGCTCGGCCTGGTAGATCACCGCCAGGAAGCCCACGAACATCACGACGAACGCGCCGAGGATCACCCAGCCCTGGCGGCGCCGGCCGATCATGCTGCCGAGCGCATAGGTCAGCGCCGACGGAATCAGCAGCATGCTGAGCATGTGCAGCGTGTTGGTGAGCGGCGTCGGGTTCTCGAACGGATGCGCGGCGTTCATGCTGAAGAAGCCGCCGCCGTTGGTGCCGATGTGCTTGATCGACTCGAGGCTCGCGACCGGGCCCGTCACGATCTGCTGGCGCGCCCCTTCGAGCGTGGTCGCCCACGCGTCCGACGCGAGCGTCTGCGGCATGCCCTGCCACACGTACACCAGCGCCATCACGAAGCACAGCGGCAGCAGCACGCGATAGATCACACGCGTGAAGTCCACCCAGTAGTTGCCGATGTCCGCCGCGTTCCTGCGGCTCAGGCCGCGGATGAAGCCGCCCGCGGCGGCGACGCCGGTCGCCGCGCTGACCGTCATCAGGAACGTGATGACCGCCATCTGCGAGAAGTTCGACAGGCTGCTTTCGCCGGCGTAGGCCTGCCAGTTGGTGTTCGTGATGAACGACGCGGCCGTGTTGAATGCGAGATCGGGGCTCTGCGACGCACGCTGCAGCGAATCGAACGGCAGCATGTCCTGCACGCGCAGCAGCAGATACCCGAGCAGCATCATGCCCGCGTTGCTGAGCAGCAGCACCATCCCGTAACGCTTCCACGACATCGTCTCGGCCGGGTCGACGCCCAGCAGCGCGTAAGTGCGCTGCTCGGCCCACGCGTGGCGCGGGCTGGTGAACGCGTGCGCCAGCCATTTCCCGACGACGGGCGCGAGCGCCAGCATGATCGCCAGCACGATCACGAATTGAATGAGGTTATTGAACATGTCGACGCTCGCTCAAATCCTGTCCAGGCCGTTGATGAAACCGGCCGTCAACACGAAGAACACGAGCGTGAACAGCACGAAAAGCAGATCGCTCATAAGGTTCACCGATATTTTTCCTATTTCCGTTGCAATGCACGAATCAATACCGTTCCGGCTTGATCAACGCATGGAACAGATAGATGAAGAGCGCGACCGAAATGCCCCCCGAAATCCACAACATCGCTTTCCCCTTTTGTTTTGCTTGCCCGGAAAACCCGCGGCACTTGTCGATATCGCCGGCCCGCGCCGCTGCGGCGGCGCATCAGGCCGGACGACGGCCACCCCACGCTCGACGGGAGAATGGGATGCGACAGTGTAGGAATCCGCGTATCAAAGCGGTGTTCAATTTCCTTTCGTGAAGTAAAAAACCTGTAAAGACGCGAAGCGTGCATTTCATATGCGTAACGGGGCAATGCGCGGCGCTTTTATGTGATTTTTTCGAGCGCGCCGTCAGTCTATACACCGTATCTTCAGCGCCATTCCTAAAATGAGCACCATGTTCCAGACGGGATCTCCGTAACGCAGGCAGTGATGCGGCGCGGGGATACATGCATGAAATCGCCCAGATCCGAAGCCGTTTCGATCACGTTTGCGCACGGTCTCCCAGCGCGGCCGGCCGTATCCGGCCCGCGCATCACGCCACGGCCGCGCAGGCACATCTCGGACTATCCGGTGCTGCTGTCGATCCGGGTCGATACCGGCAACCTGGCCGCCGCGCGCCGCATGCTGCACGATGCGCTCGACCCCGCGCTGAACATCTACACGGCGGAGATCAATCGCCAGACCGGCCGCGCGTGCCTGCAAATCGAGCTTGCGAAGTCGCTCGTGTCGCAGGTGATGTCGTCGATCATCCGGCTGCTGCCCGAGGCCGAGCTGGGCGCGATCCGCCCGTCGCGGCGCTGAACGGCACGCGCCGCCTCCCCTCTTTTACCGGTTCAGACGCGCGCCATCGACGCCGATCGCGCGCGTCATTCGCAGCACGCCCGTCGAAACGGGTCTTTCCAGGAAGTCAAACGATGAAAAAAGAAATCGTCGGCGCCCTCGCGGTCGCCGTGCTCAGCGTCACCGCACACGCACAAAGCAGCGTCACCCTCTACGGGATGCTGGATGCCGGCATCGCGTACGTGAACAACCAGTCGGGCAAGAGCGTCTGGCAGCAAGGCAGCGGGCTGCTGTCGAACACGGTGTTCGGCCTGAACGGCGCGGAAGATCTCGGCGGCGGCCTGCACGCGATCTTCCGGCTCGAGAGCGGATTCAACCTGAACAACGGCACGCAGTCCTACAAGGATTCGATGTTCGGCCGTCGCGCGTACGTCGGCCTGCAGGACGACCGCTACGGCACGCTGACCCTCGGCCGGCAATACGACGCCGTCGTCGATTATCTCGGCCCGATCGCGATGTCGAACAACGGCGACGGCAACAACCTTGCCGCGCACCCGTTCGACAACGACAACGTCGACGATTCGTTCTACATCGACAATGCGGTCAAGTACGCGAGCCCGACGATCGCCGGGTTTCAGTTCGCCGGCCTGTACGGCTTCAGCAACCAGCCCGGCTTCGCGAACAACCGCGCTTACAGCGCCGGCGTGTCGTATGCGAACGGTCCGGTCAACTTCGGCGCCGCGTACCTGCAGCTCAATCGCGGCGGCCTGACCACGGGCGGCGCGCTGTCGACCAACGACAACGCGAGCTTTCCGTCGGCCCGCCAGCGCGTGATGGGCGCGGGCGGCAGCTACACGTTCGAGCGGCTGACGGTCGGCGCGCTGTGGACGCATTCGATGTTCGACCGGACGGCCGCCTCGTCGCTGCCGGGCGCGCCGAATTCGCTGCGCTTCGACAACTACGAAGTCAACGCCCGGTATGCGCTGAACTCTGCGGTGTCGTTCGCCGGCGCCTATACGTTTACCGACGGCCGCTTCGACGACGCCGCCGGCAGCCGGCGCCCGAAATGGCATCAGGTCACGCTGATGGCCGACTACGCGCTGAGCAAGCGCACCGACGTGTATGCGGAAACCGTGTACCAGCACCAGTCCGGCGTGGCATCGGGCACGACGCTCGGCTTCGCGAGCATCAACGGACTGGGCGCGTCGTCGACGAACACGCAGGTCGCGGCGACCGTCGGCATCCGGCACCGGTTCTGACGGGCCACCGACGCGCGGCTCTGTGCAATCCCGCATGGACGCGCGTCGCACAAACGGGGATCATCCAAGGAAATCGGACCGGTGCGTCCGCGAAACCGGTACACTCGGCGCCGGGCGCGCGCCGGGCCGGCATTCGGCGGCGGGCGGCCACCGCTTCTTGAACTGCGATCCCATGACCACACCGATCTATCAGGAAATCAAGGATTTCATCCTGGCGCGGATCCACGCCGGCGAATGGGCGGAAGGCGACCAGGTGCCGTCGGAGAACGAACTCGCGCGCGAATTCAACGTCGCGCGGATGACCGTCAACCGCGCGCTGCGCGAGCTGACGGCCGAGCAGGTGCTGACGCGCACCCGCGGCTCCGGCACGTTCGTCGCGACGCCGAAGTACGAGTCGACGCTCGTCGCGATCCGCAGCATCTCGGACGAAGTCGGCGCGCGCGGCCACGGCTATCGCGCGCAGGTGCTGCAGGTCGGCGCGACGGTCGCCGACGCGAAGCTCGCCGACGAGATGCAGCTCGACGCCGGCAAGCCGATCTTCCATTCGCGCGTGCTGCACTTCGAGAACGACACGCCCGTGCAGCTCGAGGAGCGCTGGGTCAATCCGGCCTGCGCGCCCGACTACGCGCTGCAGGACTTCACGACGACGACGCCGAACCAGTACCTGACGCGCGTCGCGCCGCTGCAGCGCGTCGAATACCGGATCGAGGCCGCGATGCCCGATGCGGAAACGCGCCGCCTGCTGACGATGGACGAGCGCGAGCCGTGCCTGATGCTGCACCGGCGCACGTGGTCGCAAGGCGTCGTCGCGTCGACGGTCAATCTGTGGCATCCGGGCAGCCGGTACCGCTTCACCGGGCATTTCTGACGCGGGCCTGCGCCCGCCCGCTCGCGCCCCATCGCTCGATCGCGGCGACCGCCCGCCGCAACCCGTGCTCTTGCGCGATGCGCCGCCCCAGTTCGGCGGCGCGCGCCTGCACGTCGCCGCGCTGCGCAAACGCGATGCCGCGCGCAAGCTCGGCGGCCCGCAGCCGCCTGCCCGCCACCGGCGCGCCGGCCACGCCGAGCCGCTGAAGCCGGTTCGCCCAGAAGAACTGGTCGCCCGCGAACGGCGCCACCACCGACGGCACGCCCGCGCGCGCCGCCGAGTGCGTGGTGCCCGATCCGCCGTGATGAATCACCATCGACGTGCGCGGAAACAGCCAGCGATGCGGCGTGTCGCCGACGACGAACACGTGCTTCGGCAGCGCGGACGTGTCGATCCCGCTCCATCCCGGATAGAACAGCGCGCGGCGGCCGTCGAGCGCCGTCACCAGCGCATCCGTCAGCGACGCGCGATCGAAACCCGCCATGCTGCCGAAGCCGACATAGACCGGCGGCTCGCCCGCGGCGAGAAACGCGTCGAGCGCCGCCGGCGGCGTCCACGCCGGATCGTCGACGCTCCATTGCCCGCACGCGCACGCGTTGTCCGGCCAGTCGGCGGGGCCTGACAGCAGCGCCGGCGACACGCCGTACAGCATCGGATGCCCGGTCCAGACGCGCTTGCGCGGCGGCAACCCGCAGACGCTCGCGCGCGCCGCGTTGGTCGCGCGCCGGAACGCCTGCCACAGCAGCGCATTCACGAGCCGGTGGCTCGCGCGGTTGAGCCAGCGCGGCAGCTTGTCCGGCGGCAGGAACGGCGACGGAAAGCCGGCGGTGGGCGTGATCGGGATCAGCCCCGCGCCGATCGCGGGAACGCCACGATACTCGGCGACCGACAGGCCGACGAACGCCGCGAGCCCCGACACGACGATCGCGTCGCAGCCCGCCGACGCATCGGCGACTTCGCGCATCCACGCGGCGGTGTTCGCATTCGCGATCGCCGCGAGCGCCTTCGACGTGTCGTTGAAGCCGCCCCGCCCGCTCACCGCGTCCGACAGCGCTTCGCCCGGTGCGAGCGCGCGGCGGATGTCGCCCGACAGCGCGGCCGACGGCACGCCGAGCGCGGCGGCCGAGCCGAGCGTCGCGGCATCGGCCAGCAGCCGCACCTCGTGGCCGGCGTCGAGCAGCGCACGGCCGAGCGCCGCGAGCGGGCGCGTATCGCCTTCGGTGCCGTAGGTGACGATGACGAGCTTCATGCGAGAACCCCTTGTGCGCGACGCGCCGGAATGGCGCCATAAAAATACACGTCGTATACTAATGCAATTCGTACACTTTCCGTGAAGACCTTCGCCATGACCTCCATCGCCGACGATCCGGGCCGCCGCGCGCGCAAGCGCATCCAGATGCTCGCGCATCTCGCGGAGACCGCCGCGCGCCTGTTCGACGCACACGGCTACGAAGCGGTCACGATGGAGCAGATCGCTGCGGAGGCCGACGTCGCGAAGCGCACGCTGTACAACCACTTTCCGACGAAGGAAGCCGTGCTCGCGCACTGGCTCGAACGCGAACTGGAACGCGATCTCGCGCATCTGCAACGCGACGTCGCGCGACGCAAGACCTTCGCATCCCGAATCGCGTGCGTGCTCGACGCGTCGGCCGCATGGTGCGAGCAGCATCCGGTCTATCTGCTCGCGTACCTGCGGCATCGCTTCCTGAGCATCGGCGTAGCGGAAGCGGAAAGCGGCAGCGACATCGCGCTCGTCTGGAAACAGCTGATCGTCGCCGGCCAGCAAGCCGGCGAACTGAACGGCGCGCTCTGCGCCGATCAGCTCGCGACGTGGTTCCACCACCTGTATCTCGCGGCGATGCTGCGCTGGCTGAATGTGCCGGGGCTGTCGCTGAAGCGCGAGTTCCAGGCGGTCGCCCGGCTGTTCGTCGAAGGGGCGAAGGCGTAAGCGGCGCGGCATCGCCGCCGATGTATGCCAACCGTAAGCCCGCGTAGCCGTTGCGACACACCGGCCATGCCAAATTCACCGCGCAGCAGTATGCTGATGACGTACGGCTGCGCAAGGTGCCCCGGGCAAACCCTGCATGCGCGTGTTGCGCGTCGCCGTCGCGATCGCAAACCTGTTTGCAAGGAGGAATTCGTGATGGCCGCCACGCATCATTTCCACCTCGAACTGCGGCACGCCAGCGTGCCGACCTATTTCGTCAGCTACCTGTTCCCCGCGCTGCTGTTCGTCTACGAGCTGCTGCGCGTCGGCCAGTGGATCCGCGATCACGGGATGCACTTCGCCGGCTTCAAGGGGATGGGCTACGAATACCTGCTGATGCTGCTGTTCGTCGGCCTGCAGATCGTCATCGAAGCGCTGTACCTGCTCGGCGCGGCGATGCGCAAGGACCGGGATTTCGAGCACCGGCTGCCGAACGTGGTCCTCGGCATCGGCTGTTCGATCGCGCTGCTCGCGATCGACCTCGCGATTCAGCTCGCATTCTGAACGTCCGCTGCCCGCCGCCGGCTCGGGCGTTCAAGCGCCCGAGCGGTGCGGCACGCGCCCGCGTTCCTTCAGCGTCGTGATGGTTGACGGTTGGGCCACGGGTCGTCGCTAACGGGCCGGGCGCGAAATCACCAGGATCGACAGCACTGCATCCGCATCGTCGATCGTGCCGGTTGCGGGAAGCGCCGCACCGTCACGCGAGGTCAGGCCGCACACCAGCGACAGCAACGGTTGTCCGCCCATCCAGTCGGGGCTCGGCTGCGACAGGCTCACCTTGACCGGCGATCGGTTCATGAAGGAAACCGGCACGACGTATCGCTGCACCAGGATCTGTCCGGAACCCGTCTCCATCGCGCGCAGCCTTTGCTTCACGCGCGCTGCGTCGCCGCAGTGCTGTTCGACCAGACGGGCAAAGCGCGCACTCGTCACCTCTTCCAGGCTGAACTGCGGCAGCGCCTGATAGCGGATCGTCATTACGCCCGTCGAATCAGGCGACGCCGGAACGACCCAGGAGTACGACACGAACCCTTCCCAATCGCGGCCATCCTCCAGCTTCATGCCGAGTTGCGGCTTGATTCGGGCAACCTGCGCGGAATCGCGCTCTTCGCTCGGCAGCGTATCCAGGCCAGCCGCCCTGACCTCGCCAGTCACGTCCTTGCCGAGAAAGAACGCGCGCCGCTCGGCGACAAGCGGAATCGCCGTTCCGCCAAAGGCCACCGTCAGACCGGAAAAGCGCTTGTCGTCATGCTCCTCGCCGGCGCCGAGGCGGTGAAACAAAGGCGTGTACGCGTAGTACCCGCTCTTCACCCAGGCATGCGTTTCATTGCGCAAGCGTGCGGCAACCGTGACCGTTTTTCCGTCCAGCGACACATCGATATCGGATGGCCGGGCATTGCGTTGCATCGCGCCGATCGTCAGCGGCACCGCATCCTCAAACTCGAATGCATGTGCACAAGCGGCCGCCATCATCGCAACCGCCCCGATGAGCGTTCGTTTCGCGTTCTTCATCATTTGGCACGCCATCCAG
This sequence comes from Burkholderia sp. MSHR3999, assembly GCF_000833595.1. Classification (NCBI taxonomy): domain Bacteria; kingdom Pseudomonadati; phylum Pseudomonadota; class Betaproteobacteria; order Burkholderiales; family Burkholderiaceae; genus Burkholderia; species Burkholderia sp. MSHR3999. Next base: position 405,772 of record NZ_JRFO01000007.1, on the reverse strand, counting down.
CGCTCACACCCCATGCCGCGTCAGGAAATCCTTCACCGCGTCGAGCACGTCGGCCGTGCGCTCGCGGTGCGGCACGTGCCCGCATTCCTTCAGCATCATGACGGACGACGGTCCGGCCACGCGCGACGCGATGCGGTTCGGGTGCGCGGACGAGCCGTATTCGTCCTGCGAACCATGGATCGCCAGCGTCGGGCAGCGCACCTGCGGCAGCACGTCGTCCAGGCTCCAGTCGCGAAACGCCGCCGACAGCCACGTATCGACCCACGCGCGCAACACCCATTCAGCCTTGTCGCCGTGATGGCGCGCGAGACGGTCGAGCTGGCCGGGCTCGGCGAACTGGCGTTCGCTCTCGCGAATGCCCGCCAGCGTGCGCTCCTCGACGAACGCCTGCGCCGCGACGGTCACGAGCGCGCGGCATCGATCGGGATAAGCCGCCGCGCATCCCACCGCCATCCCGCCGCCGACGCTGTGGCCGAACGCGACGAACGACGCGAAGCCGAGCTGCTCGCGCAGCGCGCGAAATGCGTGGTCCGCCTCGTCGCGCACGAACGTCGCGGTCAAACGCGCCGGATGCGGATCGGAGCGGCCGAAGCCGAGCCGGTCGTACGCGATCACGTCGCGCTGCGTCGCCTGCGCAAGCCGCTCCGGAAAGTCCCGCCACAACCCGACGCTGCCGAGCGAATCGTGCAGCAGCACGATCGGGCCGGCGGCCGCATCGGCCACCGGCGCGCCGCGCCAGCGTTTCGCGAAGAGGCGCCCTTGAGGCGTCTCGATCCAGGTCTCGTCGTGTGCGGTATGCGTCATGTCGATTGTCGTTTGCGTGAAAGCGGCCGGCACCTTCCGGCCGCGCCGAACGCCGGCCATGTTGGCGCGGCGCTGCGCATCGCGTCAAGCCTGCGCGCCGGCGCTCACGCCTGCTGCGGCGGCAGGTACGCCATCTTCGCCTCGTCGTACAGCCGGTAGATCAGCGCCTGCATCGCGCGGATGTCCTCCGATTCGTCGAGCATCCGCATGCTCATGATGATCGGCGACACGAGGTTCGGATCGTCGAGCGGCTTGTAGCTGATGTCGTCGCGCTTCAGCCCGTACACGCTGTGCGGCACGACCGACACGCCCTCGCCCGCCGCGACGAGCCCGAGCGCGATCTGCAGCTCGCGGGTCTCGTAGATCCTGCGCGGCTTCAGCGCGCGGTCGTGGAACGCGGCGAGCACCTGGTCGGCGTAGCTCGGCCGCGGCGCCTTCGGAAAAATGATCAGCGTGTCGTTGACGAGGTCGTGCAGCGACAGCACCTCCTTCGCGCCGTCGAGCGCATGGCCGACCGGCAGCGCGACGATCATCCGCTCCTCGCGCAGCACGACGCGCCGCACGCTCGGGTCCTCGTGGCGGATGCGCCCGAACCCGACGTCGATGCGCCCTTCCTTCAGCGCCTTGATCTGGTCCATCGTCGACAGCTCCTGCAGGCTCAGCTCGACCGCCGGGAATTCGTCGCGATAGCGCCGGATGATCTTCGGCAGCATCCCGTACAGCGTCGAGCCGACGAAGCCGATCGACAGGCTGCGCTCGATCTTGCCGACGCGCTTGGTCATCGATTCCAGCTCGGCCGTCTGCGCAAGCAGCTGCACCGCATGCGAATGGAAGAAGCGCCCCGCGTCGGTCAGCTTCAGCGGCCGCGCGTTGCGCTCGAACAGCGGCACGCCGAGCAGTTCCTCGAGCTGCTGGATCTGGCGGCTCAGCGGCGGCTGCGCGATGTGCAGCCGCTCCGCCGCGCGCGTGAAATTCCGCTCCTCGGCCACCGCGACGAAATAACGAAGGTGTCGCAACTCCATTTCAATACCTCTTGGATATGAAACTGATACTAAATCAGTGTTGGACGACGCATTTCGCGCGCAACTATCCTTCAACTGCCTGCTCGGAACCCCACAACTATACCCCCAGGGCATCAACGCTCCAATCGGTCCGTGCCGGCGAAGATCAGAGGAAATGCGCGCATCCCGCCGGATCGCGGCCCATCAGAGTCAGGAGAAGACAGTGACCCACAGTGACATCGAAGCCCTCGTCGAAGGGTTCATCGTCGGCGCCGCGCACGGCGAAGCCGATCCCCGCATCCGGCAGGTCGTGGTCCGCCTGACGGCCGACCTGTTCAAGGCGATCGAGGATCTCGACCTGACCCCGTCCGAGGTGTGGAAAGGCATCGAATACCTGTCCGAAGCCGGCGCGACGCAGGAGCTCGGCCTGCTCGCCGCGGGCCTCGGCCTCGAGCGCTTCCTCGACATCCGCATGGACGAGGCCGAAGCGCAGGCCGGCCTGACGGGCGGCACGCCGCGCACGATCGAAGGCCCGCTGTACGTGGCCGGCGCGCCGGCGAGCATCGGCTTCGCGCGCCTCGACGACGGCGCGGACGATGCGCACGGCGACGTCCTGTTCATGCAGGGCACCGTGTACGGCGACGACGGCGCGCCGCTCGCGGGCGCGAAGGTCGAGGTCTGGCACGCGAACCTGCAGGGCAACTACTCGTTCTTCGACAAGACGCAAAGCGCGTTCAACCTGCGCCGCACGATCGTCACCGACGCGCGTGGCCGCTACCAGTTTCGCAGCATCGTGCCGGTCGGCTACGGCTGCCCGCCGGACGGCACCACGCAGCGCCTGCTCGACAAGCTCGGCCGCCATGGCCGCCGCCCCGCGCACATCCATTTCTTCGTGTCCGCGCCGGGCCACCGCAAGCTGACCACGCAGATCAACATCGACGGCGACGCGTACCTGTGGGACGACTTCGCGTTCGCGAGCCGCGAGGGCCTCGTGCCCGCGATCCAGCGCGTGAGCGCGCCCGCGGTGCTCGACGGCCACGGCGTCGACCGGCCGTTCGCGTCGATCGATTTCGATTTCCGGCTGCACGGCGAGCACGCCGCGGCGCCGGACGCGGAAGTGACGCGCATCCGCGCCGCCGCCTGAACCGCTTCGGCGGTGCGCGCCGGGAGCGCGCGCCGCCCGTGAGCGCCTTACGTGGGACCGGACCCGACACGCGCCCCGGCCGACGAAACTGGAGACACCCGATGATCCCGATCTACCTGAAACGCGCACCCGCCGTGCGCACGCTCGACGACTTCCTCATCGAGGACAAGGCGCGCGGCGACTATCGCCTGCATCGCAGCGCCTTCACCGACGAAGCGCTGTTCGAGCTGGAAATGAAGCACATCTTCGAAGGCAACTGGATCTACCTCGCGCACGAGAGCCAGATTCCGAGCGTCAACGATTACTACACGACGCACATCGGCCGCCAGCCGATCTTCATCGCGCGCAACCGCCAGGGCGAGCTGAACGCGTTCGTCAACGCCTGCACGCACCGCGGCGCGATGCTGTGCCGCCACAAGCGCGGCAACAAGGCGACCTATACGTGCCCGTTCCACGGCTGGACCTTCAACAACAGCGGCAAGCTGCTGAAGGTGAAGGACCCGGAAGACGCCGGCTATCCCGAGTGCTTCAACAAGGAAGGCTCGCACGACCTGAAGAAGGTCGCGCGCTTCGAGAGCTATCGCGGCTTCCTGTTCGGCAGCCTGAACCCCGACGTGCCGCCGTTGCAGGACCACCTCGGCGAAGCGGCGCGGATCATCGACATGATCGTCGATCAGTCATCCGAAGGACTCGAAGTGCTGCGCGGCGCGTCGACCTACACGTACGAAGGCAACTGGAAGCTGACCGCCGAGAACGGCGCGGACGGCTACCACGTGTCGGCCGTGCACTGGAACTACGCGGCGACGACGAACCATCGCAAGGAGCAGAACGCGCGCGAGGACAAGATCCGCGCGATGGATGCCGGCAGCTGGGGGCGCCAGGGCGGCGGCTTCTATGCGTTCGAACGCGGCCACATGCTGCTGTGGACGCGCTGGTCGAATCCCGAGGACCGCCCGAACTTCAACCGCCGCGACGAATTCGCCGCGCGCTGCGGCAGCGAGCGCGCCGACTGGATGATCCAGCACTCGCGCAACCTGTGCCTGTACCCGAACGTGTACCTGATGGACCAGTTCGGCTCGCAGATCCGCGTGCTGCGCCCGCTGTCGGTGAACCGCACCGAAGTGACGATCTACTGCATCGCGCCGAAGGGCGAGGACGCCGACGCGCGCGCGCGCCGCATCCGCCAGTACGAGGACTTCTTCAACGTCAGCGGCATGGCGACGCCCGACGACCTCGAGGAATTCCGCGCATGCCAGCAAGGCTATGCGGGCATCGCGGTCGCGTGGAACGACATGTGCCGCGGCTCGACGCACTGGATCGACGGCCCGGACGACGCCGCGCGCAGGATCGGCCTGAACCCGGTGATGAGCGGCGTGAAGACGGAGGACGAAGGGCTTTATACGGTGCAGCACCGCTACTGGGCCGACACGATGAGGAAGGCTATCGAAGCCGAAAGGAGCCACGCATGAACCCGATCTCGATCGCCGACGTCCAGGCGTTCCTGTACCGCGAAAGCCGCCTGCTCGACGACGAGCAGTGGGACGACTGGCTCGCGTGCTACCACCCGGACGCGCAGTTCTGGATGCCGTCGTGGGACGACGACGACGCGCTCGTCACCGATCCGCAGCGCGAGATCTCGCTGATCTTCTACCCGAACCGGCAAGGCCTCGAGGATCGCGTGTTCCGCATCAAGACCGAGCGCTCGAGCGCGACGATGCCCGACACGCGCACGAGCCACAACATCGCGAACGTCGAGCTGGAAAAGCACGAAGACGGCGTCTGCACGGTGCGCTTCAACTGGCACACGCTGAGCTTTCGCTACAAGACCGTGTCGACCTATTTCGGCATGTCGCGCTACGTGATCGATTTCAACGGCAATGCGCCGCAGATCCTGAACAAGTACGTCGTGCTGAAGAACGACTACATCAATCAGGTGATCGACGTCTATCACATCTAGTCCATCCGGAGATCGGGGAGACGATCATGGAACACACCATCGCGCTTCAATTCGAAGACGGCGTGACCCGCTTCATCGCGTGCCGCGACGGCGAAAAGCTGTCCGACGCCGCGTACCGCCAGCAGATCAACATCCCGCTCGACTGCCGCGACGGCGCATGCGGCACCTGCCGCTGCCATTGCGAATCGGGCAACTACGAGCTGCCCGAATCGAGCTACATCGAAGACGCGCTGACTGCCGACGAAGCGTCGCAACGCTACGTGCTCGCATGCCAGACGCGCCCGCGCGGCGACTGCGTGATTCGCGTGCCGGCGTCGTCGACCGCCTGCAAGACGGGCGCCGCGCGCCATGAAGGCACGCTCGCGGCCGTCGACCGGCTGTCGGACTCGACGATCCATTTCGCGATCGACCTCGACGCGCCCGACCAGCTCGGCTTCCTCGCCGGACAATACGTGAACGTCGAGATTCCCGGCACGACGTCGTCGCGCTCGTATTCGTTCAGCTCGCAGCCGGGCGCGTCGCGCGTGTCGTTCATCGTGCGCAACGTGCCGGGCGGCCGGATGAGCGGCTACCTCGCGCAGGACGCCGCGCCCGGCCAGCGGATCGCATTCTCGGGCCCGCACGGCAGCTTCTACCTGCGCGACGCGGCGCGGCCCGCGCTGTTCCTCGCGGGCGGCACCGGCATCGCGCCGTTCCTGTCGATGCTCGACGTGTGCGCGGCGCGCACGAACGGCGATCGCGATGGCGCACCACCGGTGCGCATGGTGTACGGCGTGACGCACGACGCCGACCTCGTCGCGCTCGACCAGCTCGACGACGTCACGCGCCGCCTGCCCGGCTTCGAATACCGCACCTGCGTCGCCGACGCCGGCAGCGCGCATCCGCGCAAGGGCTACGTGACCGCGCACGTCGATCCCGCGTGGCTCAACGACGGCGACGTCGACATCTACCTGTGCGGCCCGGTGCCGATGGTCGACGCGGTGCAGGCGTGGCTGCGCGAATGCGGCGTGACGCCGGCCAACCTGTATTTCGAAAAATTCTCGTCGAGCAACGCCGCATGAACACGCCCCATCCGAACCGCTTCGCGGACAAGGTCGTCGTCGTCACCGGCGCCGGCCAGGGAATCGGCCGCGGCGTCGCGCTGCGTGCCGCCCGGGAAGGCGCGACGCTCGTGCTCGTCGACCGCGCGCCGACCGTGCGCGACGTCGCCGCCGACATCGAACGGGAAGGCGGCCGCGCGATCGCCGTGCTCGCCGACCTGGAAACGGCCGAAGGCGCCGCGCAGATGGCGCAGGCTGCGCTCGACGCGTTCGGCCGGATCGACGCGCTGGTCAACAACGTCGGCGGCACGATCTGGGCGAAGCCGTTCGACGCGTACGAGCCGCGCCAGATCGACGCGGAGATCCGCCGCTCGCTGTTCCCGACGCTGTGGTGCTGCCACGCGGTGCTGCCGGCGATGATCGCGCGCAAGCGCGGCACGATCGTCAACGTGTCGTCGATCGCAACGCGCAGCATCCACCGGATTCCGTACGCGGCCGCGAAAGGCGGCGTCAATGCGCTGACCGCGAGCCTCGCGTTCGAGCAGGCGCACAACGGCATCCGCGTGAACGCGGTCGCGACCGGCGGCACCGAAGCGCCGCCGCGCATCGTGCCGCGCAACACCGAGCCGCAGAGCGAACAGGAAACGCGCTGGTATCAGGCGATCGTCGACCAGACGGTCGCGTCGAGCCCGATGCATCGCTACGGCACGATCGACGAGCAGGTCGGCGCGATCCTGTTCCTCGCATCCGACGAGGCGTCGTACATCACCGGGTCGGTGCTGCCGGTGGGGGGTGGGGATCAGGGGTGATGCCGGCTGGCGGCATCGTCGGCGGGCTAGACTTCCGTCGCGAACAGCGCATCGCGCTGCTCTGCATTCAGCGCATCGAGCGGCACGCTCGTCTGCTGATGGCAGATCATCGCGCCGTAGACTTCCGCGAGACAGTCGCTGCCGGCATCGAGCGCGTAGCCGTCCTCGCCGTCCGGGGCCGGCGGGTACACTGCGCGCCACGCATTGATCGCGGCTTCGATTCGCACGATGGACACGGCGTCGGCCGTCTGCCCGGCAGGTGATGCGCTCATGAATTCCTCTTGGTTGCGCGCCCCGCGCGCCGTGATGGGTCGGGAAATATAACCGGCTTTGACCCCGGACCGAAAGATACCCGCGAAAAAAAACGGGAAGCGCGAGGCTTCCCGTTTCGTCGCGCGGTTGCGGCGCCATCGCGCCGCGCCCGTCATGCGCCCGTCGGAATCCGTTACGCCGCCGTTTCCCGCGCCGGCACCGGCTGCATGCTCCGCTGCCCGTCCCGGTTCGCGTCCACCCACGGCGCGATCTCCATGTCCTCGTAGCGGACGAAGCGGCTCTTGTTGACGAGCCGGTAGCCGCCCCACACCGCGAGGAACAGCGGGATGCCGACGTAGGTCGCGACGACGCTCATCCAGTCGATCCGGTTCGCGAGGAACGCCTGGTAGTCCTGGCCGAGCGCGATCACGATGCACAGCGCGAACGCGAACAGCGGGCCGAACGGGAACCACTTCGACTCGTACGGCATCTGGTCGAGCGAATAGCCCTGCGCGACGTAGCCCTTGCGGAACCGGTAGTGGCTGACCGCGATGCCGAGCCACGCGATGAAGCCCGTCATCCCCGACGTGTTCAGCAGCCACATGTAGACGGTCTTGTCGCCGTACAGCGAGGTCAGGAAGCACAGCGCGCCGACCGCCGTCGTCGCGTACAGCGCATTGCGCGGCACGCCGCCCGGCGACAGCTTCGCGAACAGCTTCGGCGCACGGCCTTCGGTCGCGAGGTTGTACAGCATCCGCGTCGACGCATACATGCCCGAGTTGCCGGCCGACAGCACCGCGGTCAGGATCACCGCGTTCATCACGCCGGCCGCGAACGCGAGGCCCGCATGGCGGAACACCAGCGTGAACGGGCTCACGCCGATGTCGGTCACGTCGCTCTTCAGCAGGTTCGGGTCGGTGTACGGAATCAGCACGCCGATCACGAAGATCGCCAGCACGTAGAACAGCAGGATTCGCCAGAACACCTGACGCACCGCGCGCGGGATCGTCGTGCGCGGGTTCTCCGATTCGCCGGCCGCGACGCCGATCAGCTCGGTGCCCTGGAACGAGAAGCCCGCGATCATCGCGACGCCCATCATCGCCGGCAGGCCGCCCGCGAACGGCGCGTCGCCGATCGTCAGGTTGTTCCAGCCGTTGTGCGGCGCGCCCTTCAGAATGCCGAAGATCATCAGCAGGCCGACGCCGATGAACGCGAGCACGGTGACGACCTTGATCAGCGCGAACCAGTATTCGGCCTCGCCGAAGCCGCGCACGGTGAGCGCGTTGAGCAGGAACATCACGCCGAGGAACGCGGCGCTCCACCAGACCCCGGGCACGTCCGGGAACCAGTAGTGCATCACGAGCTGCGCGGCCACCAGCTCGACCGCGATCGTCACCGCCCAGTTGTACCAGTAGTTCCAGCCGAGCGCGAAGCCGAAGCCTTCGTCGACGTACTTCGCGCCGTAGGTCGCGAACGAGCCCGACACCGGCATGAACGCCGCCATCTCGCCGAGGCTCGTCATCAGGAAATAGACCATCAGGCCGATCAGCATGTACGCGACCATCGCGCCGCCGGGGCCGGCCTGCGAGATCGACGCGCCGGACGCGACGAACAGGCCGGTGCCGATCGAGCCGCCGATCGCGATCATCGTCAGGTGGCGCGCCTTCAGCGCGCGGTGAAGCTTGGGTGGGTTCGCGGACGAACCGGGTTGGTCGGGATTCGGAAGTGCGGACATAAAACGGACGAACGTTGAGCGGGCCGGCGGCATGCGTGGCCGACGCCCGCGCGAAATCGAGGCGCGATGCGCCCCCTGGCCTGCATGCGATGCAGCCCCGGAGCGCGTCGCCCACCGGGCGCCTGCGGCGAAGCGCGGATTCTACCTGATTCGTCGGCGGGGACCGCGCATGCGGCGAGCGGTGCGCGACGCATGGCGGGCCGGCCCCCGCCGGCACGGCCGACTGCCGTCCGGTCCCAAACCGCCGGAATGCCGATTAATCAGAAAATAATACGAACAGGCTTCGAATAATCAGACAAAATGGCGGCTTGCGAGAGGCGGATTCAAATCAGATTCCCACCACGTGCCCTGCCAACGTCATGACAGGTAGCCGGGTCGGATGTCATTTAAAGCATGAACGGCTTTAACGAGATGGCAGAACCGTCAAAATTCGCGAGATAATATGGATTATCTTGAAATAATCGTGCGGAATCGTCGAAACCATGCATCTTCCGCCGTCTTACGCCCGCCAGGATGATGCAATTCCCGCTGCTGCCCGCGTTGCGCCGCCACGTCTCGTCGACGGTCGCACGGATTCTGTCGCCCGCCGGCGTCATCGTCCTGGGCGTCGCGCTGCTGTTGTTCAGCTGGAGCTTGTGTGCGTCGTTCCTGATCGACACGCGCCGCGACGCCTACCACCACGCGATCGAAAACGCCCGCAGCCTGATGCTGCTCATCGAGCGCGACATTGCCCGGAATATCGAGCTGTATGACCTGTCGCTGCAGAACGTCGTCGACGGCGTCGCCGATCCGGCCGTGATGGCGCTGCCGCCTGCACTGCGCGATCGCGTGCTGTTCGACCGCGCGGCGACCGGCAACTACCTCGGTTCGATTTTCGTGATGGACCCGCAAGGCAACATCGTGATCGATTCGCGCTCGACGCACGCGCGGCGCGGCAACTTCGCCGACCGCGACTATTTCACCGCGCACCGCGACAGGCTGGCCCACGGCCTGTACATCAGCAAGCCTTACGCGTCCCGGCTGCGCAACGGCGCGCTGACGATCGCGCTCAGCCGCCGGATCGACCGCCCCGACGGCTCGTTCGGCGGCATCGTCGTCGGCACGCTGAGCATCGACTACTTCCGCGCGCTGCTCGACGGCATCGCGGTCGGCAAGCGGGGCACCGCGGCGATCATCGAGGACAACGGCGCGCTCGTGTGCCGCCTGCCGTACGACCCGGCCCTCGTCGGCCTCGACCTGCACAAAGGGCCGCTGTTCATCCAGGCGACGGCACATCGCGAAGGCGTGCTGAACGGCACGGCGGCCATCGACGGCGTGCGGCGCTACTTCGTCTACCGGCACCTGAGCGGCCTGCCGCTGATCGTCAACGTCGCGCCCGCCGAGGACGACATCTATGCGACGTGGCGCGAGCGCGCGATCTGGATCGGGGTGCTGATGGCCGCCTTCACCGCGATCATCGCGGCGGGCTCGCTGTTGCTGTCGCGCGAGCTGAAGCGCCGGCAGGTCGCCGAATCGAAGCTGTACCGCCTCGCGCATACCGACGCGCTGACCGGCCTCGACAACCGCGGCCGGTTCGACGCCGTGCTCGCGCAGGAGGCCCAGCGCGCCACCCGCAGCGGCCGGCCGCTGTCCGTGCTGTTCATCGACGTCGACCACTTCAAGTCGTTCAACGACTACTACGGCCATCAGGCGGGCGACAACGTGCTGCGCCAGGTCGCGCAGTGCGCGCTGCGCTGCCTGCGGCGCCCGAGCGATCACGTCGCGCGCTACGGCGGCGAGGAATTCGTGGTCACGCTGCCCGACACCGACGCGCGCGGCGCGGCCACCGTCGCGGAAGCGATCCGGCGCGCGATCGCCGGGCTCGACGTCGAGCACGTGATGAGCCCGTACGGGCTCGTGACCGTCAGCATCGGCACGGCGACCACCACGCGCGACCGCGCGCTGAGCGCCGCGATGCTGCTGAAGCTTGCCGACGAAGCGCTGTACGAGGCGAAATCCAGCGGCCGCAACCGCGTGTGGGACACCGCGCGCAGCCGGGCCGCGGCGTGACGGCCGGCCCGCCGCCCGCATCCCGCCGTGGACAGCCGGTGCGCGTTGGGCTAGCGTTACGTCTCCGGTCGCAGCCGCCGATGCCGGCCGGGTTTGCGCCGGCGCGCCAGTTCGTCACCCCGCTTTCCGTCATGACCACCCTGCCCCACACCCGGCTGCCGCCCCTCATCCGTCACGCGCTGCGCCCGCTGCTGGACCCCTATCGCCGTTACCGGCACGCGAAACTGATCCACGCCGCGCGCGTCGCGCTCGCGATTCTCGTGTCGATCGGCCTGTCGACCGGCCTGCGGATTCCGCACGGCGAATGGTCGACGATCACCGTGCTGATCGTCGTCGGCGGCCTCCAGCATCATGGCAACATCCGCAAGAAGGCCGCCGAGCGCGCGCTCGGCACGTCGATCGGCGCGCTCGCCGGGCTGCTGCTGATCCTGCTGCACTCGGCCGTCCACGCGCCGCTCGCGATCTACGCGGTGATGGCGATCGCCTGCGGCGTCTGCGCGTATCACGCGATCGGCAAGGCCGGCTATATCGCGCTGCTGTCGGCGATCACGATGGTGATCGTCGCCGGGCACGGCGACAACGAGATCGTCGACGGACTGTGGCGCGCGGTGAACGTGCTGGTCGGCATCGCGATCGCGCTGTCGTTCTCGTTCGCGCTGCCGCTCTACGCGACCTACTCGTGGCGCTACAAGCTCGCCGACGCGCTGCGCGCGTGCGCCGCCGTGCATGCGCGGATCGCGGGCGACCGGCAGGTCAGCGACGAAGCGCACCTGAAGGAGATGGCCGCGCTCAGCGCGCTGCTCGTGCAGTTGCGCTCGCTGATGCCGTCCGTGTCGAAGGAGTGCGAGATCTCGATGCAGCAGCTCGAGGCGATCCAGCGCAACCTGCGGCTCTGCATCAGCTACCTCGAGATCCTCGCGAGCGTGCGGCCGGCCGGCGACGATACGGCCGCCCGCGACTACCTGCGTGTCGCGATGAAGGCGACCGACCTGAACATCCGCGACCGGCTGGTCGGCGCGAGCCGCGCGCTGAAGTTCGGCACGCCGAGCCGGCTCGGCGGCGCGCGGCGACGCCCGGACGTGCCGCACGATGCGCCGCCGCCGCAACTGTCCGGGTATGTGTCGATTTCGGCGAAGCTGGCTGGGGAAGTGGATCAGCTAAGGGAGCGGCTGCTGGATACGGCGCGGTCGTGGAATATTTGACTCCGGGCGGCGGCTTTTGAGCGTTGACGTTGGCGTTGCGCACCCGTTTGGTGCATTTGCGCCTGCATGCGCCGCCGCACCGGCCGTCCGCCACCGATCCGGCCCCTGAACTGGCGTCGAACCATACCCGCTCCGAGGCCCGCCGGCTGCACACAAGGCCGCCGCGGCAGGCCGGACGCGGCTGTCGGCCCGAAATCAACCCTTGCCCCAAGTTCCCGGACAGCCGATACTCGCATATTCCGCGAAATACAACCCCTCCCGGACTTCAATCCACGGTAATTCCTATGAGCACGATTCTCGAAAGCCTCCCGACCGGCCAGAAGGTTGGTATCGCCTTCTCCGGCGGCCTGGACACCAGCGCCGCGCTGCACTGGATGAAACTCAAGGGCGCCGTCCCGTACGCGTACACGGCGAACCTCGGCCAGCCCGACGAAGACGACTACGATTCGATCCCGAAGCGCGCGATCGAATACGGTGCGGCGGGCGCGCGACTGATCGACTGCCGGGCGCAGCTCGTGGCCGAGGGCATCGCGGCGCTGCAGAGCGGCGCATTCCACATCACGACGGCCGGCGTCACGTACTTCAACACGACGCCGATCGGCCGCGCCGTCACGGGCACGATGCTGGTCGCCGCGATGAAGGAAGACGGCGTCAACATCTGGGGCGACGGCAGCACGTACAAGGGCAACGACATCGAGCGCTTCTACCGCTACGGCCTGCTCGTGAACCCGGACCTGAAGATCTACAAGCCGTGGCTCGACCAGACGTTCATCGACGAGCTCGGCGGCCGCGCGGAAATGTCCGAATTCATGAACCAGGCGGGCTTCGCGTACAAGATGTCGGCCGAGAAGGCGTATTCGACCGACTCGAACCTGCTCGGCGCGACGCACGAGGCGAAGGACCTGGAAAGCCTCGAAAGCGGCATCAAGATCGTGAACCCGATCATGGGCGTCGCGTTCTGGCGCGATGACGTGAAGATCGCCGCGGAAGAAGTGACGGTGCGGTTCGAGGCCGGCCTGCCGGTTGCGCTGAACGGCGTCGAGTTCAAGGATCAGGTCGAGCTGCTGCTCGAGGCGAACCGCATCGGCGGGCGGCATGGCCTGGGCATGAGCGATCAGATCGAGAACCGGATCATCGAGGCAAAGAGCCGCGGGATTTATGAGGCTCCGGGGCTGGCGCTGCTTTATATCGCTTATGAGCGTCTCGTTACGGGTATCCATAACGAGGATACGATCGAGCAGTATCGCGAGAATGGGCGTCGTCTCGGCCGCCTGCTTTACCAAGGCCGCTGGTTCGATCCGCAAGCGATCATGCTGCGTGAAACGGCGCAGCGCTGGGTCGCGCGCGCGGTCACCGGCGAAGTGAAGATCGAGCTGCGTCGCGGCAACGATTATTCGATCCTCAGCACGAAGTCGCCGAACCTCACGTATCACCCGGAACGGCTGTCGATGGAGAAGGTCGCGTCGACGTTCTCGCCGAAAGATCGGATCGGGCAGTTGACGATGCGTAACCTCGACATCACCGATACGCGCGACAAGCTGCGTGTTTATACGCAGGTCGGGCTGCTGACGCCGGGTGAAGCGTCGGCGCTGCCGCAGATCAAGAACGAAAGCAAGTAAGTCTTCTTTTCTTGTGGCCGGACGGGAAAACCGTTCGGCCGCATGTCGAACTATCCTTCCCGTTTCCTTCAGATACTGCCGGTTCCCGGTAGTACCGCGTCATTCCTGCGCTCGACCGGGTGTCATTGTGTCGAGATCGTCGCCGGGGTCATTGGCGCTCGCACCAGATCCTGGCCGATCATCGCCGCGATGGATTTCTCGCAGGACTTGATGCCCTCCACCGACTTGTCGAAGTTCTTCTCGAGATCGCCAAAGCTGCCGTAGCTGTAAGCCACATCACTGTCGACGTGGACGCTGTTCGACCGGATGTCGTAGCCGCACGCGAACGTCTTGAAGTAGATGTCCTGCTTCGTCTTTGCGTCGAGCATGCGGGCGCGAACGACCACCGACGGAATGAAATCGGTCTTGTCAGGCGGCGAGATATAGCCGAAAGACGTGAACCAAACGTTCATGATGGCGTCCGCGTCGGTCTGGATGCCGGAGTAGTCATCCGACTTGCCGTCATCCGCGAGCTTCACTTTCTGGCCGTCCAGCTTGACGACCCGATAGCCGTTCTCGGTGAGGTGACCGATCACGCTGTCGGCAACGACCGGCGCGAAGACGATCTTGTCGCTCGCCACGCGTTTGGTGTAGGTACTCGTGTGGCTCGCGTTGACGGCGGCTTGCGCCAGTCCGCCGATCAGGCCGAATGCGCCCGCCGCCCCACCGATGTTGACGACGCCGACGGCTTTCGGTTCGTTGACTTCAAGGACGGCGATCGAGTGCAGCTTCTGGCGGTTGTCGGCATTCAGGTTCGTTTGCGGCAGGTTGACGCATCCGGACAGCAGCGTAACCAGCAGGCCGCAACCGAGTAGTGTGGCTTTGGACGAGTTCTTCATTGACCGAAAAAAATTTCCTGGTGTTGGCAAGAGGTTTCGAAGCGGCTGCTCCAGGACTTCGCGTAAAAACCGAGTCCCTTGCGAGGCACGCGGCCTGTAAAAGCGCCGCGTGCGATTCGATCTGACGTTTATTGCTTGATGACCTGACCGTATGCGACGAAGCTGTAATCGGCAGCGCGCAGCACGTACAGGATGGATCGTTTGAAACCATTGGTCCCACTGATCGGAACGAACATGATGGCGGCGCTCCCCGACAGCGGAACGCCTGCCGGCACCTTGCAGCCCGTCGACGCCGATGCCGCCAAGGTCATGTCGTACATGTTCTGATTCGAGCCGGGCGTGGAGAGCAACAACGTGCCGCTCATGTTGCAGCCGGCCAGCGTGCCGCTCACCGTGCCACCCGATCCGATCGTGAACGACGCGTTCGTCGTGGCCCACGTGCCCGCGACGCTATCCTGCGTGACGCTCAGGGCGTTTGCCGCGTTGTAGGTCCACGTGAAGTTCGACGCAGTCCCGCCTTGGCTCATGGTTCCGGACAAGGTTTGCTTCGCGATGTACGACCCGGATCCGGAGTCGATTCTCGTGGTGAATCCGGTCCTGGCGTTGAAGTTGATTCCCGAACTCAGGGACCACGTCGTGCCATTCACCGTCAGATTCGTGAAATCGTCGGACATCACGAACATTCCCAACGCATTCAGCGTGGTCAAGTTGTTATGTGGATCGACAAGGGCAATGGTCGTGTAGCCGAGGGTGCCGGACGCTGTCCAGATTCCGGTCGGGGTGGTCGCCGTCGCGGCGGTCGATCCGGGCTGCGGGGTCGTCAGGCTGGGCAATGCTTCGCCAACCGTCACCGGCTGCGAAGAAGCGACCGGAGCGCTGGCAGGTTGAGCCGCGACAGGCGTGGACGCGACGACGGGTGCGCTGGCCGCAGCCGCCGTACCGCCGGTGTTTGCCGGCGTTCCGCTGCTCGCGCTCGAAGAACCATCGCCGCCGCCACATCCCGCGACAACGAACATCGAGACCGCACCAGCCACCAACAAACAAAGAGAACTCTTCTTCAATTCAACCCCCGATTTACGATGCATCTTTAGTAATTAGAATTTCAATTGCCTTTATTGCACACATCAAAAACACCGCATCATGCTCTGCCTTTTTACGCCCCCCCAAAAAACCTTCCGATTGAAAACTTCAGTGCAACTGAGGATTTGCGTGTGGTCGCATCAAGGATGCGTCAGGCGTAATGTCGGCCGACGAAACGTTGAACGACGAATAGGTATTGCTCGACATGCGCGCCACAGCAGGCGCGATCTTGACGATTCGCCGACCGCCCGGCACGCTGGGATCGCCGGCATCGCGCGGCGGGAGGCTTGCGACGGCAAGCACATGCAGACGACGCGCAGTCGGCCAATGTCTGCGCGCCAGATCGGAAAACGACGGGCCATTTGATTGTCATCCACGCGGCTGGTCAGCACGCGAGGTCCTCGGTTGTTGGTCGTGTGGTTGCTTCGGTATTGTCTTTTTTAGTTTCTGCTCCGAAGTAACGGCACCGTCTCCGAGTTCTTTAGGGTGACATTTCGATGAATTTTCTTTCAGAAAACATTTATATGATTACCGATTCATTTCAGATCGAAGAGCCAACGCATGGCCGCTCGTTGCTCGTATTCATTCAGAGCCTGCGGAGCCTGGCAGGTAACCCGTTCCTCCGGCAAACAGGGAGGCGATGGCCGAGATTGACATCATGGCGTAGTTCGCGGATTTTCCAGGAGAACGGCTAATGCTAGTCTGTTCGGCGAGTCCGATCTCCGGTCAATCCCAATTACAAACGAATGCAAAAGATCGCTATGAACTATGTCGTGACCAAACCGCATCGAAGCGAGTATCCGAATCCCATCACTCTCAACAAAGGCGATCCGCTCGTCATTGGCGAAAAGTATCAAGGCCCCGAGGGCTGGGATGACTGGTTTTTCTGCACCACGCCCGGTCAGGCGGGAGGCTGGGTTCCGCTGCAAGTCATCGAACGGCTTGACGACGGCACGGGCCGTGCGCTGGAAGACTATACGGCTCGGGAGCTGGATGTGGATGCCGGCGAAATGCTGATCGGATCAAGGACATTGAATGGATGGGTCTGGTGCGAACGCGTGTCGCGCGACGATGCGGGGTGGGTTCCGTTGCGGAATCTGGAGGCTGATGGGGAGTGAAAGGGCCACTGTTCGCCACTTCCGCACGAAGTCTCGACAACTCCATCTGCTCCGGACCTACCAGTTTCGCGCCAGTTCCACCGACCTTGCCTTCCTGTTCAGCTTTGGCCCAGTTGCGAAGCGTCTGTTCTGAAACGCCCAACTCGCGGGCCACCACGGTCACTCCCTGGCCAGTCGGATCGAGTGCCTTCACAACGTCCGGCGAGAACGCCGCACTGACTGCCCCACCAATCGCACCGTATCCGCACCGACCACGGCACTGTTTGTGGCAACAAGTTACCCAACGTCACGAGCCTCAACAGTTGCCAGCGCATAGGCATCGTCCTTCGGCAAGAAGGCTTCCACTTCGTAGCCTGCGGGCGAACGAGGGTCACCAAACACCAACACCACGGTCACAACGGTTCCGGGTGGCAGCACCACATTTCGGTGCTCCCCAATGACTGTTGCCTCAACAGACTTCGACAACACAAACGTGTCGTTCTCTTTCATCGCATTCATTTTTTCGCAGGGATACCTGTCACGAGTCGAACCGTTCCGGAATTGTCCTTCATGAAGACAAACGTCGTGTCGATAGTCTTTCCGTTAGTTCCTTTGATCGGGATGACCTGTTCGTAAGTTTGTCCGTATTGGGTCGTCTTCGTCGGCACTGCCGTGGCCGTATCAAAGTACAACTGTTTAGCTAAATCCTGCCAGTTGCTCTGGTCGAAGCCCAGCGCCTGACTGAACCAGTTCGCCTTAGTTTGATTCTGTGGATGTGTCGGGTCCAATAAGTAACCGTTCAACTTGCTTTCAAGATTTGACGTATCGAATCCGACGTTGTTAGTGGAACCCTGACCGTTCGTGCCGCCTGAACCGCTGTCGCTACTACCGCTCGACAGAATCGCATGACTCGGCGTGCCCGGTGATCCCGGCACCATCGTGCAAACCGGCGGATCGCATACGGGCACCGCTGGCGTCACCGGCGAAGCTCCGGTGTTCGGCGGATTGCCGTTGTTCGCCTGCACCAGCGGATTCGGATCGGACGGCGGCGTCTGTCCGTTGTTGGCCTGCATCAGCCCCAAGAACTGATTGCCCCAGTTCTTGAAGGAACCAATCGGATCGCCATAGGTGTTCTGCAGCCAGGTGCCGAACGCATTCAGCAAGCCGCCTTTTTTCGCCGCGTCGGCCGCATGATCCCCGGTGTTGTTCAGCGCCTCGTTCTGCGCCGCCGTCGCCCCAGCCATCGCATTCTGACCGGCGAGGCCAGCAAGGCCGCCACCAGCAAGCGTTGCGAACGCCGCGAGTGCCGCCTGCTGACCCGGATCAAGCGGTGCGCCAGTCGGATCGATTGCCTTCACAACGTCTGGCGAGAACGCCGCACTGACTGCCCCACCAATCGCACCGCTTGCACACCCTGTTCCTTTCGCCGCCGACAATGCACATCCCAACCCGGCATGGGCCAATACGTATCCAGGACTCCCCTCTGCCAGCATTGAGGTGTTGTCTGTCGAAGCAACGCCAATCGCACCCGCACCGACCATACCAAGGTCGCTGATCATGCTGTTCGCAAGCGCACTGCCGAAGCTACCGCCGGATACGGCCGTATTGATGGTGGCCATCACGACACCGCGCTCAACAATGGTCTCCAATGCCGAGCCGAGCTGTCCAAGCGAAACCGCGGTCCCGTTCCCGATCGCCCGGCCCACTGCCTGAAGCTGCTGAAGGTTGCCAAGACCTGTCCCCGCCATGACGCCGGCAGTCAATGCGCCAAGAGCGCCCGCCTGCAGGATCTGCCCGAAGTTCAGCCCGCCCCCCGAAAACACTTGACTGGTGATGCTTCCAACCATGCCGCCAAGTGCGCCGATCATTACCGAACCAACTGACAGCTGCGTCATCACAACGCCCGCTGCTGCTGCTGCCGCACCCGCCGTCACGATCGACGCAGCAATCGCGATGGCCGCGACGGCAAACGTCGGCAACCCGCCACCTTCTTTCACGAAATCCGAATGGAGATGGTCGCTAACCGCCGTCTGGGTGAAGTTCACGCCGAGTTGCTGCTGCAGGTTTTCGAGTATGTGCTGCGTACCCACCTGATCGACCGTGCCATCCGCATTGAGCTTCGCCAGCACTCCACCAATCTGGTTGAGCGTCTGCACGTTCAGGTCCATGTTCGCCGCAGTCATGAACCCGCCCGGCTGTACGACCGTCCCGGTCGTCTTCAGATAGCCGCCATCGACCTTCTGCCAGATCTCGCCAACGTCAACCTGATTCGCCTGGTTCGTCAGCGTATGCGTGTCGACGCTCAGCGTCCCCGACGCCGTGATGCTCCCCGTGTTGAGGATGCTGCCGTTACCGTCCTGATTGAACTTCAGCGTGACGTCGCGGCCGGAAATGTTTCCGCCGGCCGACATGGCGTGAGTGTCCTGCGGCAGATAAACCTGCGGCATCAGCGCGGTGATCGTCGGGCACGTCGCCACCCCCGTCGCGTGACACGTCGGGTCCGGCACCGTCTGCTCGACGTACCACAGCATCGGTTTGTCGAGCTCGTTGATTTGCGTCTGCGTGAGGCCGGCGCCGAGCTGCAAGCCGTGCGTCTTCGAGTAATCGAGCGCGTTCTGGTAGAGGTACTCCTTCTCCTGCGTCGTCACCGACACGTTGTTCTTGCTGTCGTACGTCAGCCCATCGACGAAGCTCGACTTGCCGGTTTGCTTCAACGCCGCCTGCTGCAACAACAGGTCTTCTTCCTGCGGGTTGTAGTAGAACAGCGTCGACGACGGCTGAAGGCTCGACGGCAGATTGTTGAGCAGTTCCTGCGGCCCGAGCGAGCCGAGTGCCGATCCGCCAAGGGACGCATCGACATAAGACGCCTTGCCGGCGACTGGCGTCGGCAACGAACCCGTGCCAACCGCACGCGGAATCGACAGGTTCAGCCCCGGCAAATCAACGGGGCTCAGCGAAATGACCTGCGACGGCGCGTTAACGCGCGGCGTATAGGTATTCGCCGTCGTGATGCCGTTGATCAGCTTCTGGCCGCTCAGCGACACCGACGTGCCGAGCACGTTGCCGACGTTCTGGATCTGGCCGTTCGACGAGATCGACAGGTTCGGCGCCTGGATCGTCGCCGCGATGTTGCCGACCGGCGTCGGCGGGTCAATCACGCCGCCCGTGCTCGTATACGCGCTGCCGTACAGCGCCTTGCACTGCTCAGGCGTACCGCACGCCCAGATGTCGTGACGCTTGTCGCTGCTGAACATGCCCGTTTCCTGCACCCAATGCGAGTGCCAGTAGGCGTTCAGCACCTGTGCCTCGTTAACGACCGGGCCAGCGACTGCGATGGTCGCATTGTTGCCAGCGGCGATCAGGCTGCCGATGTTCGTCAGGCTGCCTGCGTTGATCTGCAGGTTGTTGCCGGCGCTGATCACCGAAGAACTGCCCGACTGCTGGTCGACGTAGCCTTCGCAGTAGCTTTCCTTGTAGCCGCCTGCGGTCATGCAGCCCGAGTACTTCTCCTTCGTGCCGTAGTTTTCATGCACAGGAACCGGCGGCGGCAAGTTGTTGGTGATCGCCCCCGATACGTTCAGCGTGATGTTGTTGCCCGCGACGATATTGCCCGACGTGTTGTTCAGGCTCTGTGCAGGTGTGGTCGAACTCGCGGTCGAGCCGACGCCGCCGATGACGATGTCGTGACCCGCGAGCAGGTTGCCATACGTGTTGTTGATCTGGCCGGCCGCGATGACGAGGTCGTGGCCCGCATAGATCGTTGCGTTGTTCTGCGAATAGCCGAACGTCGTCGTGGTCGGATTGTTGCCCCGCGGCTGACCTGCATTGCCGCCGCATGCCGAGTTCGGCACGCCGGACGCGCAACCCACCTGACTCGAATAGTTTTGCTGATTGCCGCCCTGGTTGCTGAGCGTACCGGACGCGATGGCAACGTTGTTGCCGGCGTACAGCAGTCCCTCGTTGACCAAATTGCCGCCACCGACCGTCAGGTTGCTACCCGCCGCAATCATGCCCGTCGGCGTTGTGAACGAGACTGAACCGGATGCAGTAGGTGCGGCCGCACTCTTGTTGATTTGAAACGAGGTTGGCGCGTAGGGTTCCCCCACTTGACAGCCTCCCCCGGAACAATTGAATGCACCGGTTGCATTCCCCGTACCCTTGACGCCGATCACCCCGAGCGATGCAAGTTGCGTCAGAAAAGCGGTGTATTGCGTCTGGTCGACGTATGTCGTGCTGGTGACCGTGGTGGTCGGCGCGACCGCACCATTGCCCAACGACTGGACGTTCAGTGAGATGTTGCCTTGTGCAGCGATCTGCCCGCCTCGATTCGACAGCGTGCCGGCTGCCAACGTGATCGATCCGCCAGCGGAAATGACGCCCGACGTTCCTGCTTGCTGGTTTGTCGCCGTCTGGTAGACGGTCGGCAACGTGAATGTCGCGGATTTGAGCGCGCCGGGATCTGGAGCAGTTCCGACATACCAAAGATTCACACTTCGCGAAACGCCATGATCATTTGTGCCGGTTTGGGTCTGATACTGGTTGAACGTGACCGTCCCGGATGTCGCAACCGGATCGGAAGCCGGCATCGAGCCACCCTTCTTGTTCGTGCCAGTCGGCGCCAGAAGCGCGCCGAGCGTAGCAGGCGACGTCACGTAACCGGCACTCACCGTTTGCTCGTGACCGGAAATACTTTCGTAGCCCTCCGTCACCGTTCCGACCGACCCCGACATCAGGAGCGCCGGATCACTAACCTGCATAGTCGTCGTGACCGCTCCCTGAGGGGCAGTCTGGTCGTTGATCACCTGCGCGGCAGTGATACCGATGTTCCGTCCGGCAAATATCGACCCGCCAGTGTTCAGCAGCGTGCCGCCCAGGTTGAAATTCGCATCCCCCTTCGACTGCGTCGTCGCCCCCTGGTTGTCGTAATTCCCGCCCGACACCGTCAGCACGTTCCCCGCTTCAACGGTCCCCCGGTTCGTCGTCTCGCCATTCAGCGTCAGCGCGTTATTTGCATGCACCACCGCCCCGGCGACGTTATTCAGCGTTCCGTTGAACGTCACATCCTGCCCGGTCAACTGCCCGGCATTGGTAAACGTGCCATTCGTCGCCAGCGTCAGCAGTGCCGTCCCCGTGATCGTGCCGTGATTGGTGATCCCGTTGATCCCGGTCACCGACGCACCTTGCCCACCAAAATTCCACGTCCCGCCGACATCGATCGACCCGGCCGTCAACGTGAAGAACCCACCCTGACTGATCGTCCCCTGCGACGGATCGAACGCGGCATTGACCGCGCTGACGCCCATGTTCCGTTGCGCGAGCAACTGCCCGCCGACGTTATAGAACGCGCCGTTCCCGCCATTGATCGTCAGCGACACATCGCCGGTCGCCCCAGTGCCAACACTCGGATTCCCGGCAAAGATGATCCCGTTCTGGTTGTTCAGCGAGCCCGTATTGATGTTGAGCGCATTCACTCCCATCAGCGATCCGCCGACGTTCGTCAGCCCGCCACCGACAGTAACGTTGGTCGTCGTCCCATTCACCAGCCCGGCGTTCGTGAAGTTCGACGCGTTGATCGTCGTCGCACCGATCGACGCAAGCGACGCCCCCGCCGCGTTCGTCAGATTCGGCGCGGACACATTGAGCGACCCGGCCAGCACATGGGCCGCGTTATACAACCCGTTCTGCGAAGTCAGCGTCGCATTGCCGACCACGTTCACCGCGCGCCCGGCGGCCAGCGTGAGCTGATTCGACGCCTGCGCGGTCAGCGATCCGCCCACCGTCGCATTGCCGAGCGTGACGTTCGAGCCGTTCACCTGCAGGTTCTGCGACGCAACGACCGAAGCATTACCCGCATCCACCGTCCCCTGCGCGGAAACGGTCACATTCTTCGACCCGACCGCGGACCCGCTCAGCGTCACGTTCCCGCCAGACACACCAAGCTGCCCGGCCACCACGCTGTTGCCGCTCAGCGTGACGTTCTGTCCGCCATGCAGTGTCGCATCGCCATTCGCCGACACACCCGCGACCGTCACGTTGCCGTGCGTCCCCTCGACGTTCACCGTCCCCATCGACGCGACGCCGCCCGTCAGCGCGGCATCATTCGCCGCCTGAACCCGGACATTCCCGCCCGACTGCAACAGCCCGCCGAACGTCACGCTGCCCGCTTTCGACGTCGCCGACACCTCGCCGACCGCCGTCGTAGCGCCGAACGACATATCGCCGCCGGACACCGCCGTGAACTTGCCCGCGCCCTGAACCGCACCAAGGGCGATGCCACCGCCTGCATTGACGTCGATGTCCTTGGCGTAAGTCAGCGCACCGCCGCCGTCGATTGCGCCGCCCGCATGAATACTCGCGAGCCCCAGGCCGAACAACCCGCCGGCCAGCGTCATCGCGCCGCCGGACGTCAACGTCGTATCGCCGTTCACGAGTCCGCCGCCGCGCAGCGCCAACGCGCCGCCGGCGTTCGCGCCCAGACTCCCGGCCGTCACCACCGCCCCGCCAACACCGAGCTTGCCCGTCGTCGCGGCCAGCGCGACGTCGGCGCTCGCTTCGATCGCCCCCGCGACGTTCAGGTCGCGCCCCGCGGTCGCGTTCAGCTTGTCGCCGCTCGACATCGCGCCGCCGACACCCGCGTCGCGCGCGGCCGTGATCGTCGTCGCCTTGCCCGACTTCACGTCACCCGTGACCGTCACGTCGCCCGCGCCGTTGTGCCCTTGCGCCTGCAGCGCGATCGCGCCGCCCGCCTGCGCCGATCCGGCCGACAGATCGTTGCCGGCCGTCATCGCGAGATCACCATTGGTCGCGACCTTGCCCGCAACAGCGATGCTGCCGCCCGCCTTGACCGTGGCCTGTTGCGCGAACTCGATCGAACCGGCCGTCACCGAGCCGACCGCCGTCAACGTGCCGCTTTGCTGCGCGCTGACGCCTCCCGCGAGCGTCATGTCGCCACCCGCGTTCAGCGACGCACTGCCTCCCGCGACAGCCGGTCCGGTAAACGAAATCCCCTGCGCGCCGCTGACGTTCAGGTTGCCCTGCGTCGTCACGTCCTTCGCGCTCGCACTGCCGCCCGACGCGGTCACGCCGAGATCGCCCGCCGAATTGACCGACGCAAGCGCCACGCTGCGCGCAGCGTTGATCGTCGTCGTGCCGCCGGTGTTGATCGCGCCCGCGACATTGGCGTCGCGCGCGGCTTGCAGCGCCATCGTGCCGAACGCCGTCGCCGCGCCGGCGAACGTCACGTCGCCGCCGCCCGCACCACCCTTCGCGGTCACGCCAAGATTGCCGCTGACGGCCTGCACCGTGCCGAGCCCCGCGTTGTTCCCGCCCGTCACGTTGACGCTCGCGCCTTGCAGCGAACCCGTCAGCGCAATGTCGCGCGTCGCATCGACCGTCGCCGCCTGCGCGAACGCCGCCGAGCCCGCGCCATTGATGTCGCGCGCCGCATTCAGCGCGCCGTTCATCTGGCCCGCGAGCGCGCCGGTCAACGCGATGTCGCGCCCGGCCTGCACGCTGACCTGCTTCGTCACCGAGATCTTGCCGCCCAGTTGCGTGTCGAGTCCGGACACGCTGTTGAACGCGCCCGCGGTCGTCGCCGAACCCGTCAATGCGACATTGCCGTTCGTCGCGGTCGTCGTCAGGTCGCCCTTCGACTCCACGCCGCCGCTGACGGATACGTTGCGTTGACCGGTCAGCGTCAGCGCGTCGCCGCTGCCGAGCGTGCCGCTCACGGACACGTCGCGCGCGCCCACGACATTCACTGCACCCGTCGCCGACGCCGTGCCGGTGATCCCCGCGTCGCCTTCGCCGGCCTTGCCGTTCGCGGTCACGGTCAACGTCGTCGCGGACGTCGCATCGTGCAGCGACGCATTGTTCCCGCCGACCACGATCACCTTGTTCGCCTGCACGCTGCCCGTCAGCGCGACGTCATGCTGCGCGGTGTAGTTCGCAGTCCCGTCGAATGCCTGCTTGCCTCCGCCGTTGATGTCGCGCACGGCCGTCACGCTGCCGTTCGCGTGCCCGACGAACATCCCGTTCAGCGTCGCGTCGCGGCCCGCCGCAAGCGTCGCGTCTCCGACCGCGCTGGTGGCGGCGCCGAGCGACAGGTCGAGCCCGGTCGTGATGCCCAGCTTGCCGCCGCTGTTGATGCCGCCGGTCGCGTTCAGGCTGCCTTGCTGCGCGACGAGCGTCGCGTCGCCGACCGCCTCGATCGCGCCCGCCACCGCGACGTTGCGCTGCGCGGTCACGCCGACCGTCGTGCCGCTGGCGATCTTGCCCGCGACCGACACGTCGTTCTGCGCGACCGCCGTCACCGCGCCCGCCGCCGCGGCCGTGCCGTCGATGGCGAGGTCGCCCGCACCCGTCGCGGTGTTTGTGCCGTTCGCGCGCAGCGCGATCGCACTGGCCGACTCGACGTTGTGCACACGCGCATTGCCGGCTGCCGTCACGCTGACGGCCTGCCCCTGAATCAACCCTTGTTGCGCGATATCGCGCCCGGCCGTGAGCGTCGCCTGGTGCGCGAACGTCAGCGAACCTGCGCCGACGATGTCGCGCGCCGCATCGACGACGCCCTGCCCTTGCCCGGCCAGCGTGCCGCTCACGTTGACGTCGCGCCCGGCCGACAAGTTCGTGTCCCGTGCAACGGTCGTATTGCCGCCGAGCTGGATGTCCGTGCCCGCCTTTGCACCGAACGCGCCGTTGCTCGCGATCGTGCCGGTCGCGCCGATGCTGCCGCCCGTCGCCAGCAGCGACGTATTGCCAGCCGATTGCAGCGACCCGCTGATGTCGACATTGCGTCCCGCGTTCAGCGTCACATCTGCGCCGCCGTTCACCGCGCCGGTCAGGCTCAGGTCGTTCGATGCGCCGAGCGCGAGTGCGGACGCCGCCTGCACGTCATGCAGCGTGGCCGATCCGCCGGCCGTCGTCTGCACGTTGCCGCCGCGCAGCGAACCACTCAGGTTCGTGTCGCCGCCCGACTTCACGTTCGCGGCAAGCCCGAACGCCACCGCGGCAGCGCCGCCGATCGCGCCGCCCGCAGTCAGCGTGCCGTTCCCCTGCGCGACGACGGAGCCGTTCATCGTCAGGTTCTGCCCGGCGTTGACCGTGAGATTGCCAAGCGACGACGTGGATTGCGCACCGAGGTCGATCGACTGCGCAGCCGTCATCGACAAGTCGCCGCCCGACTGGATCGTGCCGGTGCTCGTCAACGCCCCGGTGGAGTTCGTCAGCGTGACGTCGCCGTTCGACTGCACGGTTCCGCCGATGGACGTGTTGCGGCCGCCGTTGACGGCAAGCTTGCTCGCCGTGCGCAGCGTGCCGTTCACGACGACGTCGCGCGCGGCGTCGATCGCCCCGCTCGTCAGCGAGTTCACGTTGCCGCCGATCGTGACGTCTCCGCCGTGGGTCGCGAGCTGCAGCGCCGCGTTGGCCTGCACGTCATTCAACGCGATGGAATCCGTCGCGGTCATCGACACCGCACGGCCCTGGAACGCGCCCGTCACGTTGATGTCGCGGCCCGCGTTCAGCGTCGCGTCGCGAACGAAACCGCTGGTGCCGCCGGCGGCGATGTCGCGCCCGGCCGCGAGCGTCGCCGCGCCCTGTCCGGCGAAGGAGCCGCCGATCGTCAGGTCGCGCCCCGCCGTTGCCGTGACGTCGCCGGTAACCGTCGTCGCACCGGTCAGCGCGACATCCTGCGCGCCCTGCACCGTCAGCACGCCCGCGCCGTTCAGCGTGCCGGCCGACGTGACGCCGCCGGTCGCGGCCGTCAGCGCGAGGTCGCCCACGGCCTGCACGGTCCCGCCGCTGTTCACCGTCACGTTGCGCGCAGCCGCGAGCGAGACTTGCGAACCGCCGGCCAGCGTGCCGTTTACGACGACGTCGCGCACCGCATGCACGTCGACCGCGCCGAGCATCGCCGTGTTGCCGTTGAACGTCAGGTCGCCGCCGCCGGCCAGACCGTTGGCCGTCGCCTTGAACGCGCCGCCCGCCTGGACCGCCGCGAGACTCGCGCTGTTGCCCGCGTCCACCTGCAGGTCGTTGGCGAGCAGCTTGCCGGTCAGCGCGACGTCATGCGCGGCGCTCAGCGCGCCGCGCTGGCCGAATGCGATCGAGCCGCTGCCGGTAATGTCGTTCCCCGCGCTCAGCGTGCCGTCGTGCTGAACGATCGCGACGCCGGACACGTCGACGTTGCGGCCCGCATTGACCCGCGCGTCGGTGCCGACCATCAGCGATCCGCCTACCGACGCATCGCGCGCGATGTCGGCCGCGAGCGTCGTGCCGCTCGCGAGCGACCCGCTCACGCTCAGGTCGCGTCCGGTTCGCACGGTCACCGCGTTCTGCGCGGTCGCTTGCGCCGCGATCGCCGTGTCCTGTCCGGATGCCAACGTGAGGTTGCCGCCGCTCTTTACGCTTGCGTTCGTCGCGACATTGCCCTGCGTCGCCGTGAGCGCGAGATCGCCGGAGGTCTGCAGCGCGGCGTTGACCGTCACGTTGCGCTGCGCACTCGCCTGCAGCGTGCCGCTGTTGGTCTGCCCGTTCACGTTGACGTCGCGCGCCGCCTGCAAGGTAGTCGCGCCGGTCACGACCGTCGTGCCGTTCAGGTTCACGTCGCCCGCGCCGTCCGCGCCGCGTGCCGTCACCGACAGCGCGCCGCCGCCCTGCAAGTCGCCCAGCGTGACGTTTGCGCCGCCCGCGATCGCGACGTCGCTGTTCGCCTGCGCGTTCGCGACGTTCACGTTCCCGCCCGCCGATATCGCCAGCTTGCCGCCCGACTGGATCGTTCCGGTCGACGTCACGTCGCCGTTCGCGTTGATCGTGTAGCCGCCTACGCCGACATGCGTGCCCGTCATCGACAGGTTGCCCGCGCTCTGCAACGTCGCCTGATGCTGCGCGGCCGAGCCCGCAATGGATACGTCGCCGTTCGCCGACAGCAGCAGGTCGCCCGCGTTCGCGGCCAGTTGCGCGTCGCTTCGCACGCCCATCCCGGCCGCCGTGCTGATCACCTGGATCTGGCCGGCCGTCATCGCGCCGAACGCGGTCGCGTCGATCGCGAGTGAACGATTCGCGCCGCCGTTCGCCGCGTTGATCGCCGCGGCCGAATTGATTGCGCCGTTCGACGTGGTGCCGTAGGTCGTGCCGGTCGCATCCGCCGCCGACGGCGTCACGAACTGCCGACCCGCGATCGCATTGATCCGCATCCCCGCGTACAGCGGCGCGTTGATCCCGATCGTCTCGCCAATCAGGTCGATCGTGCCGACCGTGCCTTCGATCCCCGCGCCGGGGCCGTTCACGCCCGCATTGCCTTCGATCTGCAGATGGCCGCCCGTCACGTTGTAGCCGATCGCCTTCGCGTTCGCGTAATCGGTCGGTGCGCCGCCGACGCCGTTCAGGAACTGCGGCGCGCCCGTCGACAACGTGACGCCGATCGTGTTCGTGAAGCCCGTGCCGCGCGTCGTGATCCCGTTCGGGTTCGCGATGATCACCGTCGCCGGCGCGCCGAACACTTCGAGCGGACCGTTCAGCAAGCTCGCGTACCCGCCGCCCGTCGACGTGACCTGGTTCACGATCACGCTCGCGGCCCGCCCGTTCAGGTTCGGGTTCGCCTGCACGTCCCCGCCCGTCAGCGACGTGCCCGACATCAGGCTGTTGTTCAGGATCAGGCCGACCGGGTCGATGTTGAAGCGCTGATACTGGTTCAGCGAAATCCCCGCCGCGTTCGGCGCGGTGATGTTGACCACCGGCACGCCGCCGCCGGCGCCGGTCGATTGCGTGATCGCGGGCTGGAAGGTGATGGGGGCCGTCGGGTCGGTAATCGGTGCGGCGGCGGCGAGCTGCATCGACAGGCGCACACTTACCGATGCCATGTCGATCAGTTGCTGCCACGTATCGTCGTCGAGGCGCCGGTTGCCTGCGCCAAGCACGCCGGCCGCGTCGCGGCTCTGCTCGACCGTCACGGTGATCGGGCCGATGAACATCGTCGTCGCCACGAGCGCGCACATCACGCGCTGCCACCAGCGGTACTCGCGCGGCACATGGGCGTGGCTACGGAAACGCGACATCGACGTTTCCGAACGCTCGCGCGCGCCGACACGCGCCGCTGCCGCGGCAGCCAGTTGCTGCAAGACCTTACGCTTGGACGTGTTCATTTCTTGTTCGATTGGTTTTTGGGGCTTGTGCCGTGCGTGGCATGCCAGCGGCCGGCCCGGCCGTGGCGGGACGCGATGCCGGGTTTCCCCGCCCGGCATCGCGTCCGGATTGCCAGGCACATGCCCGGCGTAACCGCTTACTGCTGAATGCGCGCGCTGCGGATCAAATCCGCGACCACCTGCGCGGTAGCCTTCTCCATCGCGACCTGCTCGAGCTGCTGCCGCAGCGTGTCCTTCGCCTGGTCGAACGCCGGCACCTGCGTCGGGCGCTTGTCATCGACCCGCAGAATCCAGTACGCGTCGCCGACCTGCACCGGATCGCGCGTCAGCCCGCCCTGCGGCAGCTTCACGAGCGCTTCCGCCAGCGGCTGCGGCCAGTTCTGCGTGTTGCCGGCCGTGATCGGCGTCTTGAACGAAATCCAGTTCAGCGCGCCGCCCTGCGCGGCAGCCGGCCCCTTGCTGTTGTCCTGCGCGAGCTTCGCGAAGTCCTCGCCCTTCCTGAGCCGCGCGATGAGCTGCTTCGCGGTGTCCGCGTCGTTCACCGCGATCACGCTCGGCTTGTATTCGTTCTCGCCGAGCGTCGCGACGATCGCGTCGTAGCGCGCCTTCACGTCCGCATCGGTCACGGGCGCAGGCTTGACCTGGTCGCGCAGGTACGCCTGCGTCATCGCGAGCGCCTTCGCCTGCTCGACCGCGGCGACGACCTGCGGCTTCGTGTCGTAGTGCTGCTTCTGCGCCGCCTGGCGGAACAGCTCGCGTGCGATCAACTGGTTCTTCAGCGCCGCGCGCAGCGCGGGCGTGTCGGGCGCCTTCCCGGCGCGCACGGCCTCGTCGATCTGCGCCTGCATGATCGGCACGCCGTTCACGCTCGCGACCGCGCCGGCCGGCAACGCAGCGGAAGCGGCGAGCGGCGCGTCAGCGGGCTTCTTCGCGGAACGGGTGGCTGCCTGCGCATCCAGCGCCGTCACGCCGCACAGCGTCGCCGCGGCGAGCCCGGCGCACAGGCGGCGCGCCAGCGCGGGCAGGCTCGGCTTCATCGCGACGGCAGTTCCATTCGACATGCGCTTCATGAGTTCTCCTTCAATCTGACCAGTTGAGTGTTGCGAGCAGCACGGTGGCTTTCCTGCCGAGCGCGGCCGGCTGCGCAAGCGCCTGTCCGACCAGCACCTCGGCCGATACCGTGCCGCTCTTCCGGCGCCACTGCGCACGCGCGCCGAGGCCCGCGCCGATGAGCGTCGGCCAGCCGCCCTGGGCATTCAGGTGCGCCTTGCCGCCGTCGAGAAACACATACGGTTCGATGCGCGCGTCGCGCCATGCGGGCACGTTCTGCCACGCGGCCTCGTTGCGCGCGAACACGCCGCTGTCGCCGGCGATCCCGCCTTCGGTGAAGCCGCGCACCGAGCTCATCCCGCCGAGGAAGATCTGCTCGTTGCCGAACATCGCGACGCGGCTGTACTGGCCGCGCAGCGTGCCGCGATAGGCCCATGCGGACCCCGCGAGCGTGCCGAGCGACATCTGCAGCGTCGCGGTCGCGTCGAGCTTCGTGAACTGGCTGTGCGCGTCGTCGACGCCGATGTCGGACGTATCGTGATTCGCCGCGAGCCACGGCAGCCCCTGCGACACGCCGACGTCCCAGGTCGCCGCCGCGCCCTGGCCGCGCGCGACGAACCGGGCCAGCCCGTTCAGCCCGACGCGCAGCACCGTGAGGTTCTGCGGCGACAGCGCAATGCCGTTCACGTCGCGTTCCGTGCGCAGCTTGTTGAGCGTCACGTCGACGCTCAGGCGCCCGCGCGGCGAGCGCACGAGCACGTCGTTCCAGCCGAGCATCTGGCTGAACGTGCGGCCCTGGAGCAGCGCGAGATCGCCGATCGCCTGCTGATACTCGGACATCGACACCGTGTAGCTGAAAGTCTGGTATCCGTACGGCACCGCCGCCGAGAGCACGATCGCGTTCGTATCGGTCGTGCCGACGTAATTGAGCGACAGCGATTCCTGCAGGCCGATCACGTTGTCGGCTTCGACGCCGGCGCGGTAGCGCATCGTGCCCGTCTGCGAGCTGCCGTAGTTGTCGATGCCGAGGTCGTAGTGCAGACGGTCGCCGCTGCGGTTCGAGATCGCGACGACCGAATCGCCCGGCGTCTCGCCCGGCAGGATCTGGATCTCGGCCTGGTTGCGGCGCAGCCGGTTGATCTGGTCCACGCCCTGCTCGAGATCGGGCAGGCGCAGCAGGTCGCCCGGACCGCTCGCGAACGCCCATGCGGTGCCGGCTTCGGTGACGAGTCCGACGCCGCGCACCTGGTACCACTTCTCGTCCGGATCGCGCGGCCGCAGCGGCTTGCCGTTCAGCGTCAGCGCGGCCACGCGCCCGGGGACGACGTTGATCTTCAGCGTGCCGGACGCGAGGTTCTGCGGCCCGAGATACGCGCGCGTCGTGATGTAGCCGCGCGCGATGAAGGCTTCCGTCAGCCGGCGCAGCAGCAGATTGATCCGGTTGCGCCCGAGCTGCTTGCCGACGAACGGTGCGGCGATCCGGTCGAGTTCCCGCTGGCCGAGGATCACATCGCCAGTGAACTCGACATGATCGATCCGGAACGTCGGTGCGACGTCCGGCAGCGTCTCGATGTCGGCATCCGCCGGCAGGTTCGGCATCGCCGGCTGTTCCGGCAGCGCGATCTGCGCGGGCGGCTGCGCGATCTCGTCGCGGCGCTGGCGGTCGCGCTGCTCCTGAAGCAGCCGCTGCGCCGGGTCCTGCTCGACCCGCGGCGCGGCAAGGCCCGGCGGAAGGCCGCCGAGCCCCGCCGCCGCGCCGGGCGGCAGCCCGCCCGCCAGTTGCGCATGCGCGTGCGGCGACGCCGTGCCTGCCGCCAGCAGGAACGCCCCGGCGATCACGGCCGGCGCGCGAAACGTCACAGGCCGAACCACGACACGAGCCCCAGATGATTGCCGTTGCCGATCGTCAGCGGCTCGCGGCGCGGCGCACGAATCGTCACCACGCCGCCGTCCGCCGCGATGCCGCCGGGCGCGTTGAACGCGCCGCCTTCGATGTCGGCTTCGCCGGTCAGGCGCACCTTGCCGGAACCGCCGGTGAAGATGCCGCCGGTATCGGCCGCGTAGATCGCCGCCCAGCGATTGCCGAACCACGCCTTGAGGTCGTGGTCGCGGTTGATCGCGGTGTAGCCGGGCACGCCCTGCGCGAGCGTCTTCGGTGCATCGAGCGTCAGGTTGCCGAGCGCGAGCACCGTCCCGCCCGTGTTGGTGATCTGCTTGCCGGCCTTCAGCGTGATGTCGGTGTTGGCCTCGATGACGCCGCCGAACGCCTGCACGTTCGACGACGCGCTCGAGCTGCAGAACACGAAGCAGGAGCGGCGAAACGATGCCTGCCCGGTAAAGACGGCCTGCGTCAGCAGGTTGTCTCGCGCGGCAATGTCGATCGCGCCGCCGTTCGACAGGATCGAGCCGCCGATGTTGGTCACGTTCGCGGCGCGGACCGTCACGTTGCCCGCGTCGGCCGTGATGTACGCGAGCTTCGACGCGTCGGCCAGCGAGCCGTAGTCGACGGTGAAGCCGTCGCTGCGGTGGCGGAAGATCAGGAAGCGGCCGCCGCGCTCAGAGAAACCGACCACCGCGCCGTTCTGCACGCCGGAGTCGTGATCGACGACGTTGTTCAGGTCGCCGCCGGCGACGACGGAGACGTTGCGGTTCGACAGGATCCGCGCATTGCGGTTGACGACGTCCCCGCCCGCCGTCAGCGACACGTCGCCCTGCACGCCGAACAGGATGCCGAGCCGCGATTGCGGCAGCGACTGGTTCAGGATGCGGCCGGCCGCGTTCAGCGTGACCGCGCCGGCGGAATCGGCATCCGCATCGATCGCGGCCTGCCCCTGCACGAGCGAGCCGACGTTCACGATGTCCGCGGTGCTCTTCAACACCACGCCGCTTTGCGACGACGCAACGGTCGAGCCGGCCATCGCGTCGTCAGGGTTCAGCGCGATCCCCGCGCCGCTCAGCTTCACGCTGCCGGACGCGAGCAGGCTGCTGCCGGCGAACGTGAGCGCGCCGTCGGTCGCGAGGTTCGCCTTGCCGGCGTTGACCTTGACCTGCGTGTCCGTCAACGCGATGCTGCCCTGCGCGATCATGCTGAAATCCTGCGCGACGTCGATCTTCGTGTTCGACAGCTCGACGTTGCCGTTCGACGTCAGCAGAAAATCGCCGAGCGACGCGTTCAGCGGGCCGGCGCTGCGCACGCCGGGACCGCGGTCCGTCACGATCAGTTGCACGCGCCCGCTCGTCAGGCTGCCGGCGGCAGTGATGTCGATCGCATACGACGACGCCGTGTCGGGGTTCATCGTCGCGCTGCGCGTGAGCCAGTCGTGCTTGTCGTCGGTCGGCGACAGCCCGGTGTCCAGCATGACCCGGCTGCTGCCTGCCAGCAGCCGCACGCCGGCCGTCGGCGACGTGAACGTGTTGTTCACGGGCCCGTCGATCCGGATGGTCTTGGCGATCAGGTCGAGGCCGATCAGCGCGCTCGCGAGGCCGCCGGGGCCGACGACGATCGTGCCCGTCGCCGTGTCGAGCACCACGTTGCGCTGGATCACGCCGGGCGCGATCTGCACGTCGTTGAAGCTCACGTTGCCGGTGGACAGCGCGACGTGTCCGGTGTTGACGAACGACCCGCCGTTGACGGTAATGCCGTTCGGGTTGGCCAGCACGACGTTCGCCCGCGGCCCCGCGACGTCGATCTGGCCTTGGATCAGGCTCGGGTTCGTGCTCGTCACCTGATTGACGATCGTCCGCGCGTTGATGCCGGTGTTGTTCAGCGTCGCGCCGGCCGCCGTCACGTTGAACGACGAATAGGTGTTGCTCGACACGCCGGCGACGGCCGGCGCGAGATTGACGAGTTGCCGGCCATCGGGCGCCAAGGAAACGCTCGTCGCGGTGCCGCCATCCGGCACGATGCCGGCGGCGAGCGCACAGCGCGGGAGCGTGCCGGCCGCGGCCAGGCAAAAGAACATCACGCGCAGGCCCCCGGCGCCTGCGCGCCGAATCGAGTTGCGGCGTGCCATCGTCTGGTCATGCGCGCAGCTGCGTCGGCCGCGCGCTCCTCGGTTGTTTGGTCGTGTGGTTTGTTGTTGCCTTGATGCTTTTTAAACTTCTGCTGAACACTAACGGCGCCGCCCGATAATTCTTTAGGGATGTTTACCGATTATTTTTCTTTCTGAATTCATACACTTATACTTACTTTTTGCTTTCATTCCGATGTGATGTCTTCGATGCCACCCCTGATCGTCATCCACCTGAACGGCCCGATCAACAGCGGCAAATCCACGATCGGCGTCGCGCTCGCGCGCATGCTGCCGGACGCCCGCTTCATCGACGGCGACGATCACGATGCCCCCGACGACGCCCCATTCGACGTGCAATGGGCGATCGCGCTGGAGCGCATCGTTCGCTGCATCGCGGAAGAGCGCAAACGTTTTCTGGTCGTCGCATACCCGATCGGCGACATGGAATTCGAGCGGCTGCGCGCCGCATGCGACGCACGCTCGGCGCGCCTGTTCGTCGCGACGCTAGCGCCGCCGGAAGCGATCGCGCTGTCGGACCGCGGCGAGCGCGTGCTGACGGATTGGGAGCGGGAAAGAATCGCGCAGATGTATCGCGAGGGTTATGCGTCGCGGCCGTTCAGCGATTGTCTCGTCGATACGGCGCGGTTGTCGGCAGACGCGTGTGCGGCGGATATCGCGCGGCGTGTCGAAGCGGGGTTGTCACGACTTTTCAGGCCAGGGTCTTCGCAGTAGCCTCGTCTATCGACTGCTCCCTCACGTGTGATCGGTGGCGGGAGCCAGGACTGCCGTGCGGGAGGAACGATGGATCGCCGCCATTTCCTCAAGTCGTCGGCCTTTTTCACCGTTGCGACTGCCGTCGGCGCGCTCGATACGCCGCGTGCGGCCCCGTCTGCCCACGCCGAACGCAAGGGCCGCTACCAGTTCCCGCAGGGCGTCGCCAGCGGCGATCCGCGCGATCGCTCCATCGTGTTCTGGACGCGGTGTGTGCCGGTTCCCGGAAACACACCGCGCCGCCGCGCGAAAGGGGTTGCACGCGCGATACCGCTGCGGCTCGAAGTCTCGACGCAGCCGGATTTCTCCGCACTCGTCGCCCGCGTACCGCTAAGGGCGCTGGCCACCTATGACTTCACCGTGCGTGCAAAGGTAACGGCACTCTCGCCGAAGACCACGTACCACTACCGGTTCGTCGCCGGCGACGACGCAAGCGTGACGGGCGTCGCGCGCACGGCTCCGGATGCAAACGAGGCCAACGACCGGATTCGCTTCGCATGGCTTACCTGTCAGGACTGGAGCGTCAACCACTGGCAAGCAATGACGCTGCTGGCCGCCGAAAGCGATCTCGATTTCGTCGTGCACGTGGGCGACTACATCTATGAAACGGTCGAGGCCGCGAAGCCCGGCGCCGTCGAGGCGGCGCATCCTCCGCTGCGGCTGCCTGACGGCAAGCCGCTCGCGGACGGCCGCGCGTACGCCGATACGCTCGACGACTATCGGACGCTGTATCGCACCTATCGCACCGACCCGCGCCTGCAGACGCTGCACCAGCGCCTGCCGATGATCGCGATATGGGACGACCACGAATTCTCCGACGACTGCTGGCAGGATCATCAGGTCTACACCAACGAGGAACGGCAGGAAACGCAGCGCCGCCGCAGCGCCAGCCGCGCATGGGCGGAATACATGCCGGTCGACTGGAGCGACGTGCGTTTCGAGCCGGACAATCCGTCGTACACGAACATTCGCATCTACCGCGAATTTCGTTTCGGCATGCTGATGCATCTCGTGATGACGGACGAGCGGCTGTACCGCGACGACCATGTCGTCAGCGAGGCGGCCATCGCGCGTGCGCGCGGGCACGATCCGGTGCATGGCGACGACGCGGCCGGCTCGCGCTACTTCGTCAAGCAGGACGTGCTGCAGCGTTTCGAGGCGCGCGATACCGCGCAGCTTGGCCGCGCGCCGTCGATGCTCGGCCCGGTGCAGACGCAATGGTGGAAGGCCGCGATGAAGGGCTCGCCGGCGACCTGGAAGGTGTGGGGCAACGAAGTGATGTTGAATCGCCTGTGGGCCGTGATGCCGGGCGCGCCGAAGGATGCGGCCGCACGCCTCGTGATCGATTGCGATTCATGGGACGGCTATCCCGCGCACAAGCACGAACTGCTCTCGTACCTGAAGGAGCAGGGAATCCATAACGTCGTCGCGATCAGCGGAGACCTGCATGCGTTTCAATGCGGCGTCGTGCGGGACGATCCCGATCCCGCCAAGGGCACGCCCGTGATCGTCGATTTCGTGTGCGCCGGCATCAGCAGCACGTCGTTCTATTCCTACATCAAAGCCGCATGGCGCGGTACGCCGTTCACATTGCTGGCGGCCACTCCGGCCAAGCTCGACGCCTTCCTGATGGCGAACAACCCCGACCTGCGCCACGCCGACCACGACGCTCAGGGCTATGCATCGGCCACCGTCACACCGGAGCGCTTTTCCGTGGTGTTCAACAAGGTGAAGCCGTTGAACCCGGACGGCACCGCACCCGCGGATGCGTTGCTCGATCGCATCCGGTTGACCGTGCCGAGAGACTCGGTCGAGGTACGCGTCGAGCATGTGCAGGGGTTGCTTGCATATCCTTGAACATGCAGTGCGAGTGCGGCGGGCACTCGAATGCTTGAAAATCAGCTGTGGACTTCCTCCCGCATACGCGCATGATCGATCGAATCAGCGTGGCTGCTTCCTTTCCCCCACTGCCTGACTGCTCGTCGCATGGCACTCGCACGCCCTTCAATGATTGTGCCGCACCCTTGACACGACCTCCCGCTGCGCGCCCTTCCGGCTCAGCAGCAGCGTGACGACCGCTGACACCGCGAGCGTCCCCGCAACCACGTACAACCCGGCCGCGTACCCGCCCGTCACGTTCTTCAGCCAGCCGATCGCGAACGGCCCGACGAACCCGCCGAGGTTGCCGATCGAATTGATCATCGCGATCCCCGCGGCCGCGCCCGCGCCCGACAGGAACATGCTCGGCATCGCCCACAGCGGCGCCTTCGCGGCGCTGATGCCGATGTTGACGACGACGAGCGCGAGCACGGTCAGCAGCGCGGTGCCCGCCTGCCCGGCGAAGATGAAGCCGACGCACGCCAGCACGCACGGAATCACGACGTGCCAGGTGCGCTCCTCGGTGCGATCCGAGTGACGCGCCCAGAGGATCATCGCGACGACCGCCGCGATGCTCGGAATGCCGGTGAGCAGGCCCGTCTGCAGCGCGCTGAAGCCGAACTGCCTGACCATCAGCGGCGCCCACAGCCCGAGCGTATACAACCCGGCCGACGTGCCGAAGTAGATCAGCGCGAGCGCCAGCACGCGCGGATCGCGCAGCGCCTGCCACGCGCCGGCCGTGTGGCCCGCATGCGCGTGACGCGCGTGCGCTTCCGACTTCAGCTTTGCGATCAGCCAGTCGCGCTCGTCGGGCTGCAGCCACTCGGCCTTTGACGGCGAATCGGTCAGGAACCTCAGCACGACGAAACCGAGCAGCACGGCCGGCAATGCTTCGATCACGTACAGCAGTTGCCAGTCGGCAAGCCCGAACATCGGCGGCAGTTGCATGATCGCGCCCGACAGCGGCGAGCCGATCGCCGTCGAGATCGGCGCGGCGGCCATGAACCACGCGGCGGCAGCCGCGCGCTGCTTCGCGGGAAACCACAGGCTCAGGTACAGGATGATGCCGGGAAAGAACCCCGCCTCGGCGACGCCGAGCAGGAAGCGCAGCACGTAGAAGCTGGCCGGGCCGGCCGCGAACGCGGACACGGCCGACACGATGCCCCACGTGATCATCACGCGCGCGATCCAGATCCGCGCGCCGACGCGATGGAGAATCAGGTTGGACGGCACCTCGAACATGAAGTAGCCGATGAAGAACAGTCCGCCGCCGAGCCCGAACGCGGTCGGCGACAGGCCGATCGCCTTGTTCATCGTCATCGCGGCGAAGCCGACGTTGACCCGGTCGAGGAAGCTGACGAAATACAGCAGCATCACGAACGGAATGATGCGCCACATCAGTTTCCGCGCGACGCGGGATTCCAGGTTGGCTTGCATGTGTCTCCTCCTTCGAGGGTCGAGCCCGGGCTCGGACTCTCCGTCTGTCGAAACCCGACGCCTGCCGGTTGCAGGTGCGTCGTTGCCCGGCTCGCGTCGCATGCGCGAGTCGCGGGCGGAAGGTCCGCGCGCGGTGCGAGTGGTGAAACGCCGCCGCTTACGCCGCGACCGCGACTTTCCCGACGTGCTCGCAAACCGCCGCGGTCACCTGCGCGGTGGTTGCGCTGCCGCCGAGATCGCGCGTGTGCAGCGACGGGTCCGCGGTCACGGCTTCGATCGCGTGCATCACGCGCGCGGCGGCGTCCGTTTCGCCGAGATGTTCGAGCAGCATCACGACCGACCAGAACGTGCCGATCGGATTCGCGAGGCCCTTGCCCATGATGTCGAACGCAGAGCCGTGGATCGGCTCGAACATCGACGGAAAACGACGCTCGGGATCGATGTTGCCGGTCGGCGCGATGCCGAGGCTGCCGGCGAGCGCGGCGGCGAGGTCGCTGAGGATGTCCGCGTGCAGGTTGGTCGCGACGATCGTGTCGAGCGACGCCGGCCGGTTCACCATGCGCGCGGTGGCCGCATCGACGAGCTCCTTGTCCCACGTCACGTCGGGGAATGACTGCGCGACCTGCTTGGCGATCTCGTCCCACATCACCATCGCGTGACGCTGCGCGTTGCTTTTCGTGATGACCGTCAGCCGCTTGCGCGGCCGCGATTGCGCGAGCCGGAACGCGAAGCGCATGATGCGTTCGACGCCCGCGCGCGTGAGGATCGACACGTCGGTCGCGGCCTCGAGCGGATGACCCTGGTGCACGCGGCCGCCGACGCCCGAATACTCGCCTTCCGAGTTCTCGCGGACGATCACCCAGTTCAGGTCGTCGGGCCCGCAGCGCTTCAGCGGCGCGTCGATGCCCGGCAGGATGCGCGTCGGACGCACGTTCGCGTACTGGTCGAGCCCCTGGCAGATCTTCAGGCGCAGGCCCCACAGCGTCACATGGTCGGGCACGTCCGGGTCGCCGGCCGAGCCGAACAGGATCGCGTCCTTGCCGCGCAGCGCATCCAGCCCGTCGTCGGGCATCATCACGCCGTGCCGGCGGTAGTAGTCGGCGCCCCAGTCGAAGTTCTCGAACTCGAACGCAAAGCGCCGGCTGCCCTGCGCGAGCGCCTCCAGCACCTGCTTGCCGGCCGGCACGACCTCCTTGCCGATGCCGTCGCCGGGAATCGTCGCGATACGGTACGTCTTCATGTCTCCATCCTCGAATGATCGTGATCGTGAACGCACTGTACTCAACCTGAAGCGCAGTAACCGGTGCTAGACTCAAAGCATCTTTAACCTGCATTCACAAGTGAAGCGATGGCGGATGCGGTCCAGCCGGCCGATCTCGGCTTCTTTTCCACGCTTGCCGCGTCGGGCAGCCTGAGCGCCGCCGCGCGCGAGCTCGGGCTCACCGCGGCGGCGGTCAGCAAGCGGCTCACGCTGATGGAGCAGCGCGCGGGCGTGACGCTCGTGAACCGCACGACGCGGCGGATGATGCTGACGCCCGAAGGCGAGGTCTACCTGGAATACGCGCGCCGGATCCTCGACCAGATGGACGAGCTCGGCGAACTGCTCGGCAATGCGAAGAAGACGCCGAAGGGGCTGCTGCGCGTGAACGCGACGCTCGGCTTCGGACGCAGCCACGTCGGGCCGGCGATCTCGCGCTTCGTCGCACGCTACCCGGAAGTCGCGGTGCAGCTGCAGCTGTCGGTGATGCCGCCGCCGCTCACCGACGACGCGTTCGACGTCTGCATTCGCTTCGGCGAGCCGCCCGATACGCGGGTCGTCGCACGGCGGCTCGCGCCGAACCGGCGGCTGCTGTGCGCGGCGCCCGCGTACCTCGCGAAGCACGGGACCCCGGCCACGCCGCACGACCTGACGCGACACAACTGCATCGGCATCCGGCAGGGCGACGAAGGGTATGGCGTGTGGCGGCTGACGAGCGGCCGGGGCGCGGCGCGCAAGACCGAAGCGGTGCGCATCAACGGCAACCTGACCACGAACGACGGGGAGATCGCCGTCAAATGGGCGCTCGACGGGCACGGGGTCCTGATGCGCGCGGAATGGGACATCAACGACTATCTCGCCGACGGCCGCCTCGTCGTCGTGCTGCCCGACTACGAGACACCGGGCGCGGACATCTATGCGGTCTATGCGCAGCGCCATCAGATGTCCGCGCGAATTCGTGCGTTCGTCGATTTTCTGGCGGGGGAGTTGGGGAGGTTGAAGACAGTGTAGGGAGCGACACGCGCGGGTCACTGCCATAGCGTGCGCCCCACGCCGACAATACAATCCGAAGCCAATATTTTGGCGAATCGCCCATAAAATCGCCAGAATATTGACACTCAAGCATTCCCCGATACGCCAGAATACCCTCTTACAGCATCAAAAGTGCTATTATTTTATTGTTATCGGCCCAAAAACATCGAAATATTAGCCTCATGGCAAAGAAGACAGCCCCGCTCCTGCCGAAATCCAGCCAGCTGCTCGTCGAATTTGGCGAGCGGCTGAAGCTCGCGCGCTTGCGCCGAAAACTGACAGCCAAGCAGGTCGCGGAACGCGCGGGCATGTCGCCGATGACGCTTCGCTCGCTGGAGGCCGGCGGTTCGGGCGTCACAATGGGCGCGTATCTTTCCGTCATGCAGGTGCTCGGTCTCCAGGACGATCTGGGAAAGCTGGCCGCTGCGGACGCGTTCGGTCACCAGCTTCAGGATGCCCGTCTCGTCAAGCCACGGCCCGCGAAACGAACCTCATCTTCCGTCTCCGCCGCAACCGCGCGCACATCCGATCGGCGCGATCGCGCAACTGCCCACCCTGCCCCGCAAACAGCAGGAGCAGACGCGACGGCATCCGACGTCACCACACCCGGCCATGACCGCGGCACGACGGCGGCCGACCTGGCTGCGCTGCTGAAGCCGGTGAAGAAACGGCATGGGGAGCATCGCGGAAAATGACGACAATCGGTGTCTACGCAGATTGGGACGGCTTGCCCGAACCGCGACGGCTCGGCTCGCGAGGTATGCGCATACTTCCGAGTGAATTTGCGAGATGCCGACGAAATCATCGGCGACTTCCGCGGCATCGTCCGCCAATGGAGAACGCTTGCGACACGACTCGCGCTTCCTGCCCGGGAACAGGAACGGATGGCCGACGCATTCCGCCTCGCAGACGATTGAGCGCCCTTCATTTGGCGCGCCACGATCAGGCCATCGCTACCTGACTCGCTTCCCGATCGCTCATATCCATTTTCAGCGACGCGTGGAAGGTTTTGCATGAGACCGCAGGCGATGGACGATGCCGGACACCACACCCGCGCGCCGAACCGAATACAATGCACCGATCCCCCGCCGCTGCGCCAATCTGCCGGAGCCCCCCCGTGTTCGACCTGACCACGCTGACCACCTTCATCGCCGTCGTGCTGGGCCTGTTCCTGATCCCCGGCCCCGCCGTGCTGCTCGTGCTGAGCCGCACCGCGCAGGGCGGCCGCAAGACCGGCATCCTGACCGGCCTCGGCGTCGCGAGCGGCGATTTCGTCCACACGCTGTTCGCGGCCGTCGGGCTGTCCGCGCTGCTGATGACGTCGGCGCTCGCATTCAACGTCGTCAAGCTGGTCGGCGCGGCCTACCTGATCTACCTCGGCGTGCGCGCGCTGCTAGAGAAGCCGTCCGATCCGTCGCTGCCGAAGATGCCGTCCGTCACGCCGCTCAATGCGTATCTGCAGGCGATTCCAGCCGAAGTGCTGAACCCGAAGACCGCGCTGTTCTTCCTCGCATTCATGCCGCAATTCGTGCATCCGGAGCGCGGCTCGACGTTCGTGCAGTTCGCGGTGCTCGGGCTGATCTTCGTCGCGCTCAGCTCGCTCTATACGACACTGATCGCGCTGTCGGTCCGCCCGCTCGGCCGTCTCGTGAAGCGGCTGTCGTGGCTCACGCGCTGGCAAGGCAAGATCGTCGGCATGATCTTCATTTCGCTCGGGCTGAAGGTCGCCGCGCAGCAGCGATGACGGCGGACGCGGCGGCCGATCCGGCCGCCCGCCGAATTCAAATGATCCCGCGTACGAAGCGGGACGCACGACAACGACAATCGACGACATGTCCTCCTCCCCCGATGCGCGCCGCGAACGGCTCACCCGCCGCCGCGTCGTGACGATCGCCGTCGTGGCCGCGCTGGCGCTCCTCTCGTGGCGCGTGCTGTCGCCCCGCGACCCGAAGCCGCGCGACGTGCAGGCGCCGCCCGGCAC
Source organism: Burkholderia sp. MSHR3999 (assembly GCF_000833595.1). Taxonomy (NCBI): domain Bacteria; kingdom Pseudomonadati; phylum Pseudomonadota; class Betaproteobacteria; order Burkholderiales; family Burkholderiaceae; genus Burkholderia; species Burkholderia sp. MSHR3999. Next base: position 363,542 of record NZ_JRFO01000007.1, on the reverse strand, counting down.
GTCGCACATCACGATCGCGCTCACCGATCTGTACATGCCGTTCCTCACGCCGGCGGAAAATGCCGACCTGCGCAACCGGCTGCCGGACCACGTCGAAGTCGTCGCGCATTACGTGCGCGCCACCACCCGATACCGCCTGTTCTCGTGCAGCCCGGGCCTGGGCTGCCTGCCGGAGCCGCAGTGGCATCAGCAAGTCGATGATGAGATCCTGCGCCTTCCCGCGAAGGTCACGCCGCGCGCCGGCGCCGACGCGGCGCGCACCATCAGCTTCGACTTGCCGCACCGGCTCGACGGCGGCTATTCGATCGCGTGGTTCCTGGTCGACCTGTCGCTCGACGCGCTGACGCGCCAGCCCGGCTACCGCACGCTCGTCACGAAGACCGACACGCCCGACTACAAGCAGCTCGATCCGATCGCGCCCAGCCTCGAATACGGCGTCAGCTTCGAGGACCATGACCTCGGCGCGGCGCCGCGCTACGCGCAGGATTGCCTCGACGCGCTGCTGCCGGTCAACGTGCCCGAAATCGCCATCCCGATCGTGACGGCGCTCACGACCAGCTCGCCGCGCATGTCGCTGTCGGTCAGGAACGTGCGCTGCCCGCTGTCCGATATCGGCAGCGACTTCCACACGACGGCCGGCGTCAGGACCGGCGCCGCGCCCGGCCGGCTGCCGCCGGGCCGGATCGCCGCCGCGCAGGTCAAGCTGGATCTGGACGGCACGCACGGCGTCACGCGCCTGTATGGTTCGATCCGGCCGACGCCGGCCATGACGCGCTGGTATCGGCGCAACGAGGCTGGCATCGACGCGTCCCTGATCGAATTCGGCCCGTACCGGCGACTGGAACTGCGCACGCGCTTCGACAACGCGTATCCGGTGAAGCGGACGCTGCCGATCCGGACCGAGACGTGGACCTTCTTCGACGACGCGCTCGTCGGCTACGGCGCCGACATCGATTACTACATCGACACGGCAGACCGCTCGGTCCTGTTCCGCATGCAGTGGAAGCAATACTTCCGCGACGGCCGGACCGTGTGGACGCAGACGACGACCCGGCCCTGCGACGACGTGTTCTGCGACACCGAAGTGACGGGCAACCCGGAAGCGGAGGCGATCAGTCATGACGTGCTGGCCGCCAGCCGCAAAGCGCTCGGCGAGTTGCAGGGTGCGATGGCGAAGCCGTACGATGCGCTGCAGGCGGACGCGCGCGCGTACCTTCAACTGCGCAGCGCATTGAAGCCGGACGATGCGCATTGACGTACACACAGATCGAACCGGTCAGTTGACGATCCGGGTCGAGCCGGAATGCGCCGATGAACGCGCTGTCCACGATCGCTGCCGGCACGCCCTCCCTGCCGCTCGCGAACAGCACGACATCGGCGTCGTTCGCGTCGGCCAGCGTGCCGTGCGGATTGACCGGCAGGCCGTGCGCCGAGCGAATCCAGGGATAACGGGAAACATCAACGAAGCCGCACTTTATCTCGGTGTGCCGCACGCGGATCGACGGCCCGGCCGATGCGGACCTCGTCGGCCGCGTCGCCCACCTGTGCCTGATCGGCGGCCAGCATGCCGGTGCGCGCAACCAGGCGGCAGACTTCGCCCGGCTCGCACAACAGGCGCTTGCGATGCTGCGTCGCTGACGTCTACCGGTCGACGGAACGCACCCCGTCGAGCGCGCGCCGCACCCCATCCCAATCCAGCCCGAACCGCGCGAGATACTTGCGCAGCCGGTCCGCGTCATTCGGCTGCTTCTTGCTTTGCCGCGACACCGCGAACAGCGCGCGCCCCGCCTCCGACAAGCTCGCCGCCAAACGGCACACATCGAGCACCCGCTCGAGCTGCACGCGGTCGAACAGGTCGAGCGCCGCTGCGCGCTCGCCGAGCACCGTGCCGACGAGATCGCCTGCGTCATCCGCCGCCGACCACGTGCGCGCGAGCCGTTCGACCTCCTGCTCGGCGATCGTCTCGGTGATGCGCCCCGCATCCGCGAGCGTCGCCATCCGCGTGACCGACGCCGACAGCTCGCGGAAATTGCCCGCCCACGCGGCGCGCGGCGACGCGGCAAACGCGAGATAGCGCCGCTTCGCCTCGACGTTGAAGCGCACCTGCTCCCCCTGCTCGCGGCCGAAGCGGTCGAGCTCGAAATCGAGGTTCGGCTCGATGTCCTCGCGACGTTCGGCGAGACCGGGCAATTCGTAGGTCCACAGGTTGATCCGCGCGTACAGGTCCTCGCGGAACGTGCCGGCCGCCACCATCTGCCGCAGGTCGCGGTGCGTGCCCGCGATCAGCTCGAAATCGCTGGTCGCCTCGGCATCCGCGCCGACCGGCAGGAAGCGCTTCTCCTCGATCGCCTTCAGCAGCATCGCCTGCTCGTCGAGGCCGAGCTCGCCGATCTCGTCGAGGAACAGCAAGCCGCCGTCCGCCGCGCGCAACAGGCCCGCGCGCGCATTCTGCGCGCCGGTGAACGCGCCCTTCACGTGCCCGAACAGCGTGGACATCGCGGCGTCGCCGCGCAGCGTCGCGCAGTTGATCTCGATGAACGGCCCCGCGAGCCGATGCCGGCCGCGCTTCAGTTCATACACGCGCTTTGCAAGGAACGACTTGCCCGCGCCGGTCGGCCCGACGAGCAGCATCGGCGCACGCGAGCGCACCGCGACGCGTTCGAGCTGTTCGATCAGCGCGTTGAAGCGCGCGTTGCGCGTCGCGATGCCCGCCTTCAGGAACGACACCGTCTCGTCGCGCTCGCGCGTGAAGCGCTGCGCGATCCGGTTGTAGCGCGATAGATCGAGATCGATCACCGACACCGTGCCGGGCCCGCTCGGCCCCTCGTCGGTCTGCTGCGGCGGCCCGGTCTGCACGAGGCGCGCGGGCAGGTAGCGCGCCTCCGCGAGCAGGAACCAGCAAATCTGCGCGACGTGCGTGCCGGTCGTGATGTGGACCAGGTAATCCTCGCGGTCGAGATCGAACGGATACGCGCGCGCGAAGTCGTGCAGCGCCGCGTAGACCTCCTCGAAATCCCACGGATCGTGGATCGCCATCGGCGTGAGCCGCACGTCGGTGTGCGGCGACATTTGCGCGAGATCCTCCTGCACGCGTTTCGCGAGGCGCTCGTAGCTCGGCGGATGCAGCAGCTCGAGCCGGTCGATCGGCAGGTCCGGCTGCTCGCACAGCGAAATCGTCGGCCGCCACTTGCGCCAGCGGCGGTGCGCGCGGCCGCCCTGGTCGAGCACGGTGCCGAGAAAGCCGATCGCTACGGTCTTGCGCATGTTTATCCAAATTTATAAGACACGATCGGATCGTATCAGAATTTCTGGATATTGCTGTCGATGGAGAACGTAGGCACCTCCACGCCAAATAGAAATTTCCCCTTTCCATTCAACGCATTGCGAATTTTTTCGGCCGCTGGCACGCGCGCTGGCACGCTCCTCGCTATGTATTTCGGGCCGGATGTCCCGCTGGCCCGCGAGCCAGGGTTCACGAGCCCTGCTGGTGCGCCGTCGCCGAACCTCGTTCGTCGCGGTCGCGCATGCCGCCATGGACAGACGAAGGCAAATGGGCGCGCTGGATGCGTAAGCCCGGGTTCGATTCCCGGGGCGCCCACCTGTTCGATAGCTCATTCGGGTAGAGCAGTCGGTGAAAACCGATGTGTAGCGGGTTCGAATCCCGCTCGAACGCTGTCCGCGAGGACAGACATCGTAGATGAAGCAGTACCCGCCGGCGCGGGCCGCAAGGCCCGCCGCGCGTCGGACCGGTCGCGGTTCCGCGCGAACGGCCGGGCGGCCCGACGGCCCGCGCGAACGCGCACGACGACGCCATGCAGCACGCGTCGCCGCGCGCACCGGTGCGGCGCCCGAAGCCCCGCCCGCCCGCTCGCGCCGCACCCCGATCCGTGCGATGCGCGTCCGCCGGCGGACCATGAAGAAAAGGACAAGAATGAATATGTGGAAGCGTCATGTGGTGAAAAAGAACGAGCGCGCGCTGCTGATGAGCGAGGGCGATTTCGTGAAGGTGCTCGAACCGGGTGTGTTCAAGGCTTTCGATCCGTTCAATCGTCTGACGGTGCAGACCGCGCGTCTCGACGCGCCGCTCGCGGACGAGGCGCTCGCCGATTACCTGCGCCATGACGCGCAGGATGTGCTCGCGCGCTATTTCATTGCGATGGATCTTGCGGACGACGAGGCAGGACTGCGCTACGAGAACGACGTGCTCGTCGAGATCCTGCCGCCGGGCACGCGCCGGCTTTACTGGCGCGGCCAGATCGAGCATCGCCTCGAACGCGTCGATCTCGCGCAGGGCGGCACGCTGCCGGCCGAACTGGCGAAGCGCCTGACGCAGCCGGCGCTGCGCGCGCGCGGCGTCGCGGGGCTCGCGGGCGTGCTGCTGGCCCAGGTGCCGGCCTACCATGTCGGCGTGCTGAAGATCGACGGCAAGATCGAGCGCCTGCTGGATGCCGGCCTGTCCGCATTCTGGCGCTTCAATCGCGACGTGGCGGTCGAGCTCGTCGACCTGCGACTGCAGGCGCTCGAAGTCGGCGGGCAGGAAATCCTGACGCGCGACAAGGTCGCGCTGCGGCTGAACCTGTCGGCGACCTGGCGCTACGCGGACGTGCTGCGCGCATACGGACAGTTGCAGAAGCCGGTCGAGCACCTGTACCGCGAGCTGCAGTTCGCGCTGCGCGCCGCCGTCGGCACGCGCACGCTGGACGAGCTGCTCGAGGACAAGCAGGCGATCGACGAGGTCGTGATTGCGCAGGTGCGCCCGCGGCTCGCCGATTCGGGGGTCGACGTGCGCAGCGTCGGCGTGAAGGATATCGTGCTGCCGGGCGACATGAAGACGATCCTCGCGCAGGTCGTCGAGGCCGAGAAGGCCGCACAGGCGAACGTGATCCGCCGCCGCGAGGAAACCGCGGCGACCCGTTCGCTGCTGAACACCGCGAAGGTGATGGAAGAGAATCCGACCGCGCTGCGGCTCAAGGAGCTGGAAACGCTCGAGCGGATCGCGGAACGGATCGACCGCATCTCGGTGTTCGGCGGTCTGGACCAGGTGCTGAACGGGCTCGTCAGCATCAAGGCCGCGCAATGAACGCGGCGGCGCGGCGCACGGGCGCCGCGCGATACATAACTGAGCAGGTGAAGCAATGAGTGAACTGGATTATCAAGTGATGGAACTGGCGCACGGCAAGCCGGTGAAGATGTGGACGACCGGCGTCGCCGTCGAAGAGGACGCGCGCGAACAGCTGCGCAATACCGCGCGGATGCCGTTCATCTTCAAGCACGTCGCGGTGATGCCGGACGTGCACCTCGGCAAGGGCTCGACGATCGGCAGCGTGATTCCGACGAAGGGCGCGATCATTCCGGCCGCGGTCGGCGTCGACATCGGCTGCGGGATGATGGCCGCGCGCACGACGCTGACCGCGGCGGACCTGCCGGACTCGCTCGCGGGCCTGCGCGGCGCGATCGAACGCGCGGTGCCGCACGGCCGCGCGCCGGGCCGGCGCGATCCGGGCGCATGGGGCAATCGCGCGCCGCAACGGGTCGACGAGATGTGGAAGGAGCTGCTGCCCGGGTTCCAGCGGATCGTCGACAAGTATCCGAAGCTGGAGAAGACCAACAACTACGTGCACCTCGGCACGCTCGGCACCGGCAACCACTTCATCGAGGTGTGCGTCGACGAGAACGACAGCGTGTGGTTCATGCTGCACAGCGGCTCGCGCGGCGTCGGCAACGCGATCGGCAGCCTGTTCATCGAGCTCGCGCAGGCCGACATGCGGCAGCACATCGCGAACCTGCCGGATCGCAACCTCGCGTACTTCAACGAGGGCAGCCGGCATTTCGACGACTACGTCGAGGCGGTCGGCTGGGCGCAGGACTACGCGCGGCACAACCGGCAGGCGATGATGGACGCGGTGATCGACGCGGCGCGCAGCGTGATCGGCAAGCCGTTCGCCGTCGACGAGCACGCGGTGAACTGCCACCACAACTACGTGCAGAAGGAGCGCCACTTCGGCGAGGACGTGCTCGTGACCCGCAAGGGCGCGGTGTCCGCGCAGAAGGGGCAGCTCGGGATCATTCCGGGCTCGATGGGCGCGAAGAGCTTCATCGTGCGCGGGCTCGGCAATCCGGAGAGCTTCTGTTCGTGCAGCCACGGCGCGGGCCGCTCGATGAGCCGGACCGAGGCGAAGCGCCGCTTCACGGTCGAGGACCAGGTGAAGGCGACGCAGGGCGTCGAATGCCGGAAGGACGCGGGCGTCGTCGACGAGATCCCGATGGCCTACAAGGACATCGACGCGGTGATGGCGGCCCAGCGCAGCCTTGTCGAAGTGGTGCACACGCTGCGTCAGGTGGTGTGCGTGAAGGGTTAGTGCGATGTGATCGAACGCGGATGACGAATGGACGGCGTGACGCGAATCGGCGTCACGCCGTTTTTTTTCTGGCGGCGGCCGGCATCAGCGCCGCCCCGCGTCACTCCCCCACGATCGAAATCGCGAACCCGTCCCACCCCTTCAGCCCGACGGTCTGCACGGCCGTCGTCGTGAGGCGCGGTTCCGCCGCGATGAAGCGGAACCCGTCGCGCACGCCAACCACATCGGGATCCTGATTATCCGGATCCGCTACCCTGCCTCGCCGCACGACGTTGTCGACGACGATCACCGTGCCCGGCCGCGACAGCTTCAGCGCCGCCTCCAGATAGACCGCGTTGCTCTCCTTGTCCGCGTCGATGAAGATGAAGTCGAACGGCTCCGCGCCCGCTTCGACGAGCTGCGCGAGGCTGTCCTTCGCGCTGCCGACGACGACCGACACGACGTCCGCGAACCCGGCCCGCGCGATGTTCCGCGTCGCGACCTTCGCATGCTCGGGATTCAGCTCGAGCGTCACGAGCCTGCCGCCCGGCGGCAACGCGCGCGCGAGCCAGATCGTGCTGTAGCCGCCGAGCGTGCCGACTTCGAGAATGCGCCGTGCGCCGCGGATCGTCGCGAGCAGCTGCAGCAGCTTGCCCTGGTTCGGCGCGACGTTGATCGCCGGCAACCCGGCCGCATCGCTCGCCGCCAGCGCGGCATCGAGCGCATCGTCCGACGGCACGAGCGTCGCGGAGAAATACGCATCCACCTGCGTCCACTGATCCTGATCCATTGCGGCCCCTTCGTCACTGGAAAAAGGCATTCTATGCCGCACGCGTCAATAAGCAACGAACCAATCGTTTTAAACCTTGGAGAATGCCGCTTCTATAATCGCCGGACCATCAGAACAACAGTCGGAGCACCCACGACCGAGCAGGCCTCTTCCCGCTGGCGTCTCGAAACCATCGCCGTCCACGGCGGCTTTCGTCCCGGCGAGCGCGTCGGCGAGCGTCAATGGTGGGGAAGAGGCGGCGGAGGCCGCGTCGCCGGGTGGCGCTTGAATCAGGGAAGGCTGGGCATGAGCCGAAGCGGCCGCCGCATGCGACGTGTCTTTCAGGCGATTCGATTGCGTGTGCGCCTGCGGTGTTCGAGCCAATCGAGCAACTGCCTTCCGTCGCGTTCGCCGAACCATCGCGCATGCCCGATCAGATAGCCGTCGTACGCGACATCGACCGTCTCGGGCGAACCGACGATGCCGTCGAAATACGCAACCTCGGACAGCGCGAACTCCGTATGCACGATCGGCAGCAGCGCGACCAGCGCCGCATACGCGTCGTCGTCGAGCGGCGCGAGCGACTCGTACCCGTCGAGCAGCGCGTCGATCTGCGCGTATTCGACCTTGCGCGCGTCGGCCGGCGCCATCCAGTCGATCGCGTTGCGCTCGATCGCGAGGGCAACGTCATACACCGCGCAGGTGCGATCCGACAGCCCGAAATCGAGCACCGTGCGCACCTGCGCGCCGGGTTCGCCATCGCTCCACAACAGGTTCGACGCGTGCCAGTCGCCGTGGGTCCACAGCGGCTGCAATGCCGGCAGCAGCGGCGCAAAACGCGCGTGATACGGGCCGATCGCGTCCGCGATATCGTCACGCCAGTTGCGCGCGGCCAGCGCGCGCACGAGCAGCGGCTGCGCGGCGACCCAGCGCTCGAGCGCGCCGGGCAGATCAGCCGACGACAGCACCCTGAAGCTCGACAGCAGCAGCCGCACCGGCCGGGCCGGCGCATCGAAGCCGGCCGCCGCACGATGCAGGCGCGCAAGCGCTTGCCCGGCCGCGTAAGCGTGCGACGGATGCATGAACGGCTTCCACGACATCACGCCGCGATACGCATCGCATCCGGGCGCCGCCGCGTGCACCTCGTAGGTCCAGTCGCCGAGCGTCACGGCGGTCGCGCCGTCGCGGTCCGCCAGGATGTCGGGAACGGGAATGCCGCGCTCGCGCAGATGCGCGATGAAGCGATGTTCTTCCTCGAGCCCCGCGACGTCGCGGATGCTCACGTGATGACGCTTGACGAACAGCGCGCGGCCGCGCGCGGCATGAACCAGCACGGCCGCCGAGAACGGCCGCGGGCTGTGCCACGCGAGCTGCGCCGGCGGCCCCGCGTCGTCGATCCGCGCGAGGATCGCGGCCACCTCGTCGCGCGTGATCAGCGGCCAGTCGCGTTCGGCCTGCTCGCCGTCTACGCCGAACTGCGGCGGCGCGATCGCATCAGCGTCCGCGTGGGCCGCGAGCGCGGTCGACTCGGTCGGATTGGACATCGGCGACAGGCCTCCGGAAATGAATCAGCTCGCCGCCGCGCGCACCGCAGCGGCCGTGTTGCGCCAGTCGCGCCAGCCGATCACCGCGAGCCCGATGAACAACGCATAGAGCCCCGCGGTCAGGTACAGCTCCTTGACGACGAACATCCCGACATACACCACGTTGACCACGATCCACAGGCCCCACGACGCGATGTAGCGCCGCGCGGTCCAGTATTGCGCGACGAGGCTGAACGCGGTCAGCGACGCGTCGACGAACGGCAGCGCGGCATCGGTCCAGCGCGCCATGATCCCGCCGAGCAGCGCGCTGCCGACGACCGCCGCGATCAGGTCGGGCAGCACCTTCGCGGGCGTGACGCCGCTGACCGGCACGACGGCGCCGTGCGACGCGGCGCCGTCGGCCGTGCCGTCCGCGCGATCCACGCGCTGCGCGAGCCAGCGCCGCCAGCCGTACACCTGCAGCACCGCGAACGCGCCCTGCAGCAGCATGTCCGAATAGAGCTTCGCGTCGAAGAAGATCCAGCCGTACAGCGCGACCGACGCGAGCCCCACGGGCCAGCACAGCATGCGCCGCTTCGCGGTCAGCCAGATCGCGAGCGCACTGACGATCACGCCGGCGATTTCAAGGGTGGACATCGTTCGTACTCTCCAGTGTAGGTCGAACCGCGATCAGAAATCGTAAGTCAGCGACACGCGCGCGGTGCGCGGCGCGCCAGGGAACAAGTACGCGTCGCCCTGCTGCTCGCCCGCATCCCGCCAGTAGAACTTGTTGAACAGGTTGTCGACCGACACGCGCAGCACCGCGCGGTGTCCGCCGATCTTCGTCGCATACCGCGCGCCGAGATTGAACACGAACCACGCCGGCACGCGCGCCGTGCCCTCCTCGTTCGCATTGCGGCTCGCGCTGTAATCGACGCCGCCGAGCAGCGCGAGACCGGCGACGCCGGGCACCGCATAGTCCGCATACAGCGACGCGCGCAGCGCCGGGACGTTGATCACCTGATGCCCTTCGTAGGCCGGCGAACCCGAATCGTAAGCGCGCGCGCGAATCGCCGCCACGGTCGCGGTCAGCGACAGCCGCTGCGTGACCTGCCCGGCCGCGCCGAGCTCGATCCCCTGGTGCCGCTGCGTGCCGCGCTGCACGAACGTGTAGCTGCCGTTCGACGCGTCGGGCTGCGCGAACTGGAACGGCTTGCTGATCGAGAATACCGCGGCCGTGAGGCTCAGCCGGTCGAGCCAGTCGTATTTCGCGCCGACCTCGATCTGATGCGATTCGACGGGCGGCAGGAACGCATACGCGTTGGTCGCGCGCACCGGCGCCTGGTCGCCGAGCGACAGCGCCTTGCTGTACGACGCGTAGAGCGACAGCGCGTTCACCGGCTTGTAGACCAGCGCGACCTGCGGCAGGAACACCGAGCGGTCGGTGCGGGCCTGCGGGCCGTCGAGGCTGCTCCAGCTCCGCTGCCGCAGCAGCACCTCCTTGCCGCCCGCGAGCACCTGCCAGTGGTCGCCGAAGCTGATCCGGTCGGCGCCGAACACCGCGTACTGCCACGCGTCGAGCCGCGGATACGACGGCCCGGGCACGTTCGGCGACGGCGCGAACGTGACGTCCGGGCCGTGGATGTTCTCGCTGCCCACGTAGTCGTAGACGGCGTCCGCCATGTGCACGACGCGCCGCTGCACGCTCGTGCCGACCGTCAGCTCGTGGCGCACCGGGCCGGTCGCGAACTTGCCCGTAGTCACCGCGCGCACGTCGTCGTTGCGGCGATACTCGCCCGGGCTGCGGAAGTCGTACACGTCGAAATCCCCGTTCCGGCCGAAGAAGAACGGCGACGTCGCGCCGGCCGCGCAGCTCGCCGCATACGAACAGCCATACGCGAACGCGCTGTTGTCGTCGATCATCGTGCGGCTGCGGCCCGCGGCGACGTACGCCTTCCAGTCGTCGTTGAACTGGTAGTCGAAGCGCGCGTTGAGGTTCAGCGCGTCGGTCGTCACCGGTTTCGCCCACGGCTGCGTGCCGAGCGCCTTCGAAGTCGACTTGACGGACGGCGCCACCGTGCCGCCGAGCAGCTGATACCCCGGTGCGGAACGCTGGATCCACTGCTGGAATTCCGCATTGAGCTGCAGGCTTGCGCGCGGGCTGATGTCCCAGTCGGCGGCGATCGATCCGAACGTGCGGCGCCCGTTCGTGCCGTCGATGTACGAATGCATGTTCTCCTTCGCCGCATTGATCCGGATCCCGAACTGGTTGTCGGGGCCGAACCGCCGGCCGAGATCCACGGCTGCCGACGTCGATCCCCGGCTGTCGACGCCCGTCGTCACGCTTGCGACGTTCGCGGACCGCTTGGTCACGAAGTTGATCACGCCGCCCGGCGCGACGACGCCGCTGTCGATGCCCGCGAGCCCTTTCAGGATCTCGACGCGCTCCTTGTTCTCGAGCGGCACGTTCTGCTCGCCCGACACCGTCAGGCCGTCGATGCGGATCGCGCTCGCGAGATCGACCGGAAAGCCGCGAATCGAAAAGCCTTCGAAATAGCCGACCGGCGCGTACGCGTTGCTGACCGATGCGTCGTTGCGGACGACGTCGCTCAATCGCTTCGCCTGCTGGTCGTCCAGCAGCGCGCGGGTGACGACGCTGACCGACGCGGGCGTATCGCGCAGCGGCGCGTCGTCATGGCCGTCGACCGACGCGGTGCGCGCGCGCAACGCATTGCCGCGCGCGCCGCTTACGCTGATGGCCGGCAGCGTGCCGCCGCCGGAGGCCGCATCGGCGTCCGAAGCGCGCGCCGATGCATCGACGGAAGCCGCGCCTGCCTGCGCGGCGAAAAGCGTGATGCCGAGACCGACGCCGATACCGATACCGACGCCGACACGCGCGCGCCGCCGCAGTGCCGGCGACCTTCTTCTTCTGTTCACAGTCATCTTTCTGGATTTGAAACTCGCCGCTCAACCTGTCGCACGCGCTCGATCATGCAAGATGGGCGCGGGCTCGTGCGGCTGCGCGCGATGGCCCCGGATGTCGTCGTCAACGATGCGGCGCATCGCGTATCGGAAGCCGGTCCGCGGTGGGCCCGGGCGTGACGCCCGGGCGCGCCACGCATTGCGGCGCGCATTTTACCCCGGGGCGGCGGACCGGCGGCGGATTCGGGCAGGAAGGGAGAAAAGCGGAACAGGAAGCGCCATCGATCGATGGCGCGTATCGCAACGACGGAATCGTCGCTTGCAGGCGGGCGGGCAGCGGCCGTTCAGGCGATCACGACGGCGGCTCGTGCGGGGCGCCCGATGCCGGCGCATCGTCGCGCCGGCATCGGGTTGTCGAGGCAATCGTGCTCAGAAGCCCTGCATCGTCGACGTCGGATCGGCCACCAGGTGCACGACGCCGTAGATGACCGCCCCGACGAGCGCGGCGAGAATGATCGCCACGAACGGCAGCAGCGTGAAGTTGACGTTCTCCAGATCCGCGGCGTGCGCCTTGCTGTTGCGCACGCCGAAGAAGCTCCACAGGACCAGACGGATCATGCCAAGCAGTTTCATGGCCTTGCTCCTTTCACTTTCATCGTATCGGTTGCCGTTATGGTCGATCCGATCCGCCGATGAAAACAGAAGCAGTTGCGAACGCTTTTCGGGCAGCACATGGCGTGCGGCCCACCAATCCGTCACGCGGGGCGAGCCCTGAACTGCGGCGCCCATTCGACCGGCGACCAGCGGAACGGCATCACCGCGACGCCGCGCCGCACTTCCTGCACGCGATACCGCACCACCCGCTGCGCACCGTCGAACGACGCGACGAGCGGCCCGTCCCAGACGATCTCCGCGCGCGCGGCGACGTGCACCAGATCGCCGCGCTCGAAATCGACGAACAGCAGGCCCGCGCGCGGATCGAGCAGCAGGTTGCCGAGCGTGTTGAACAGCCGGTTGCCGCTGAAATCGGGCGTCGTCAGCGTGGCGTCGTCGTCGACGCGCACGAAGCCCGGCATCCCGCCGCGATGTGAGACGTCCACGCCGCGCGCCGCGCCCGCCTCCGCCGACAGGTTCGCGCTCGCGACGAAGAACGTATCCGCCTGCGCCAGCAGCGCGCGATCGGCATCGCTCAGTCGGGCCGAACGTTCGAGCCGTGGCGGCGCCGCATCGCCGCGCGGGTCGAACACCGGCGTGCGGCTCTGGATGTATTTCGCGCAGTTGCCGAAGCTCTGCTCGACGGCGACCGTCAGCACGTTGCTGCCGTCGACGGCCTGCACGACGCCGTTGACGCGATTGCGCCGCCGCGTGTCGAACTGGATGCCGAGCCCGCCGAGCGGCGCGCCCGGCCGCCACGCATCGGCCAGCGGATCGCCCGGCAATGTGTCGCCCGCGATCCGCAGCGTGTGCGCGTCGGGCGACGTCGCGAAGCCCGGCGCGCCGACACGCAGCGTCGCCCACGGTTGGCCCTCCGCGTCGACGCCGCCGAGCACGAAGAACGGCAATTGCGCGAAGAACGCCCGATGTTGATCGGGCATGAAACGCCGGATGCCGCGCAGCCCGACGGCGCTCGCGGCGTCAGCCACGCCCGCGCGCTGCTGCACGACAAGTTCGCCCGCATGAAACGGCGACACATCCAGTTCCCAGCCCGGCGGCGCGACGGTCGGCGCAGTCATCGTTTGATATCCTGAAGGAATCGTCCCGGCGCGTTATGCCGCGAGCAGGCCCGCGCGGGTCGGCGGCATGCCGACGAACCCGGGCAACGCCTCGACGCGCGCGAGCCACGTGCGCACATGCGGATACGGATCGAGCGACACGCCGCCTTCCGGCGCGTGCGCGATGTACGTATAGGCGGCGATGTCGGCGATGGTCGGCTGCGCGCCGGCCGCGAACGGCTGCTTCGCGAACTCCGCGTCGATCACGTCGAACAACCGGACGGCGACGCGCTTCGCCTGCTCGTGATCGAGCGGCGCGCCGAACACGGTGACGAGCCGCGCCGCGGCCGGGCCCGCCGCGATCGGTCCCGCCGCGAGCGACAGCCAGCGCTGCACGGCCGCCGCGCCGGCCGGATCGTCGGGCAGCCAGTGCGCGTCGCCGTAGCGCTTCGCGAGATAGACGAGGATCGCGTTCGAGTCGGACAGCACGACGCCGCCGTCGTCGATCACGGGCACTTGCCCGAACGGGTTCAGCGCAAGGAAGGCCGGCCGGCGCTGCTCGCCCGCGGCGAGGTCCACGTCGACGACCTCGAACGGCACGCCGAGCAGCGACAGGAACAGGCGCACGCGATGCGCGTGGCCGGACAGCGGAAACGAGTAGACGCGGATCGGAACAGACGGCTTCTCGGCAACAGGCATGGGAACACTCCGGCAAAGGGCGTCGCCGCGAACCGGCAACGAACGGCCCCAGCGTAACGCGCGCCCCCTGTCTTCAGAAGAGGGATAATCGCGGAAACATCATCCTCTTTGACAGGACAATCGGCGATGGCGGATTTGCGCGACGTGAACCTGAACCGGCTCGCGGTTTTCGTGGCGGTGGTCGAAGCGGGCTCGCTGACGGCGGCGGCCGAGCGGCTCGGGCTCGCGAAGACGGTGGTCAGCACGCACATGCAGCGGCTGGAATCCGAAGTGGGCGCGAACCTGCTGGTGCGCACCACGCGGCGGCTCGCCGTGACCGACGCGGGGCGCGCGTTCTACGACGCATGCCGCGACATCATGCGCGCGACCGAAAGCGCGCTCGACGCGGTGTCGTCGGAGACGGGGCCGCTGCGCGGCACGCTGCGCGTGAGCGCGCCGATCGACTATGGCGCGCAGGTCGTCGCGCCTGCGATCGTCGCGCTGCGCGACGCGCATCCGGCGCTCGACGTCGAGCTGATCGCGAACGACCGCCTCGTCGACCTCGTCGCCGACAACATCGACGTCGCGATCCGCATCGGCCGTCTCGCGGATTCGAACTATCGCGCGGTGCAGCTCGGCGAATACGAGAAGTGGCCGGTCGCGAGCCCGGCGTTCGTCGCGCGCTGGGGGTTGCCGCGCGATCCGGCGGCGCTCGCGGCGCTGCCGTTCGTAATGCTGTCGACGCTGCCGCGCCCGCAGACGTTCGAGCTCGAGAGCGCGCGCGGCGGCAAGGCGTCGGTGCGCTGCACCGCGCACGTCGTGTCGAACACCGCGACCGCCTGCCGCGCAATCGCGCTCGCGGGCGGCGGCTTCGGGCTGCTGACCGATTTCTCGATCGCCGACGACGTCGCCGCGGGCCGGCTCGTGCGCCTGCTGCCCGGCTGGCGCTCGCCGCCGGCCGGGATTCACGCGATCTTTCCGTCGACACGGCTGCCGTCGCCGAAGGTGCGGGCGTTCATCGAGGCGATGCGGGAGAAAATTGGCGCGGCGCCGGCGCGGGCGACACGTGGGCGGTCGACGAAGTCGAAGCGTGCTTCCGGATGAATCGTGCCGCGCGCGTGCGGCATTCAATCGCTACGCAGCAGCCTTCTCAAGAGAATGGACTTCAGATCCTTGCGGGTATCGCACACGACATGGATATAGGCGATATCGCCGCGAACCTCGTAGACGATGCGGTTCATTCCGGCGATGACCTGACGGTACTGCATCAAATTGAAGTTGATCAGTTCGTCCGGAATCCGGCCTCGGTTCGGAAAGGACCGGATCACAGCAATGGCGTCCTTGATTTTGCCGTAGCTGGCTCGCCAGGTCTCCGTTCCGAAATTTGACTGGAGGTAGCGCTTCAATTCCTTCAAATCCGTTTCTGCAGAACGCAGAATCACGACACGAAGCGTCATTGCTCGTCTTCCTTGTCGAGTTCCGTGAATACATCCTCGACAGGACGAAAGTGGCCTTGCTCGATCTCGCGATTGCCGAGGGCAAGGAGCTTCAGGAGCGCCAGCGTTTCTTCATGCTCCTCATAGGACTTGACGTCCATGACGACAAGTTTCGCTTCGCCGTTCTGGGTGATGAGCATCGGCTCCCGGCTTTCGGAAATGTCTTTGACGATCTCCGCGGCATGACTCTTCAGGTAGCTGATCGGCTTGACTTGCGTGGAAAATTTCATCACGACACCTTGTCCTTTTGGCAGCAACTGGACCGATTATAGACCGAATTTAGTCCTATTATACGCCGACCACCTGGCCCCGAAGATTTACCGAACCGGCATATACCAAGTCGGCTCCCCTACCCCGCCGCCGCCAACGTCCCGAGCAGCACCTTCCTGCAGCTCGCGATCATCTGCGCTTCCGGATCTCGGTACTCGGTCAGCAGCCACGCCGTGCCGACGTTCGTCATCGCGCCGACCAGCGCGAGCCCGATCAGCCACTGCTCGGTGCGCTCCGGCCCCGCAACCGCCTCGCCCCGCCCGCCGATCGCCATGATCAGCTTGCCGAACTCGACGAGCACGCGCTGATACGTCGCGTCGGTGTCCAGGCTCACGCCCATCACCTCGAGCAACAGCACGCGCGCCGCGCACGGATCGCGCAGGAACCCGAAGAACGCCGCGAGCCCCGCGTCGACGCGCGCGTCCAGATCGCCGCCGTGCGCGGCGACCGCCTGCGCGACCGCGTCGCGCAACTGCTCCGCGTGATGCAGGTAAGTGCAGCGCAGCAAATCCTCGGTGCTGTCGAACGCCGCATAGAAATAGCGGTCGTTCAGCTTCGCTTCCCGACAGATCGACCGCACGGTCGCCTTCCTGAAACCGACCGTGCCGAACACGCGCGTCGCCGCACGGATCAATGCGTCGCGCCGCTCCGCCGCGCGCACCTCGGGCGCCACGCCGCCGTACGCGCGGCCCCGTTTCTGCGTTTTGAGTACTTTCTCCATTCCGCTATTTGACATCAGGACACCCGAAAACTAAATTGGTGACACGCAACACCACAATAAGCGCGCCGCCGGCACAGCGCAAGCGGACACGGGAGGAACGACGGATGAAGGGGTTTTCCGGGAAGGTCGCCGCGATCACCGGCGCCGGTTCGGGCATGGGCCGCAGTCTCGCGGTCGAGCTCGCGCGGCGCGGCTGCGAGGTCGCGCTCGCGGACGTCAACGACGTCGGGCTCGCGGGCACGGCGGCCGCCTGCTCGCGGCACGGCGTGCGCGTGACGCCGCAGCGGCTCGATGTCGCCGACCGCGGCGCGGTGTTCGCGTGGGCCGACTTCGTGCGCCGCGCCCGCGCACGCAACCTCCAGCGCGCGCATGCACCCGGCGCGCGCCCGACCCCGCCGACCAAGGACCCCGCATGACTTCGACGACCGACCGGCGCACCGCGCCGCCCGCCTTCGACCGCCACGCGAGCGCCGGCGGCACGCGCCGCGACGGCGCCGATCTCGACGTGCTGATCGTCGGCGCCGGCCTGTCCGGCATCGGCGCGGCCTATCACCTGCAGCAGCGCTGCCCGTTCGCACGCGTCGCGATCCTCGAGGCGCGCGACGCGATCGGCGGCACCTGGGATCTGTTCCGCTATCCGGGCGTCCGTTCGGATTCCGACATGTTTACGCTCGGCTACAGCTTCCGGCCGTGGCACGGCGACAAGGCGATCTCGGACGGCCAGACGATCCTCGATTACATCCGCGACACCGCGCGCACCTACGGGATCGACAAGACGATCCGCTACCGCCACAAGGTCGTCGGCGCGGACTGGGATTCGAACCGCGCGCGCTGGACGGTGCGCGTCGAACGCGGCGGCGGCAGCGACGCTCCGGCCGAGACGCTCGTGCTGACCTGCCGCTTCCTGTACATGTGCAGCGGCTATTACGACTACGACGCGGGCTACCTGCCCGACTGGCCCGGCAAGGACACGTTCGGCGGCGATCTCGTGCATCCGCAGCACTGGCCGAAGAACCTGTCGTATGCGGACCGCCGCGTGATCGTGATCGGCAGCGGCGCGACCGCGGTGACGCTCGTGCCGTCGATGGCGGCCGAGGCACGGCACGTGACGATGCTGCAGCGCTCGCCGACCTACATCGTGTCGCTGCCCGCGCGCGACAGGATCGCCAACGCGCTGCGCCGCATGCTGCCGGCGCGGCTCGCGCACCGGCTCGTGCGCGTCAAGAACGTGCTGCTGACGATGTATCTCTACAATCTCGCGCGCCGCAAGCCGGAGGCGACGAAGAAGCTCATCATCCGCGCGGCCGGCAAGCAGCTCGGCCCGGACTTCGACGTCGCGACGCACCTGACGCCGCGCTACAAGCCGTGGGACCAGCGTGTGTGCCTCGTGCCGAACGGCGACCTGTTCAAGGCGATCCGCGCGGGCCGCGCGTCGATCGTCACCGACGAGATCGAGCGCTTCACGCCGACCGGCCTCAGGCTGAAGAGCGGCCAGCGGCTCGACGCGGACGTGATCGTCACCGCCACCGGGCTGAAGGTGAAGATGCTCGGCGGCGCGCAGGTCACGGTCGACGGCCGCGCGGTTGACCTGTCGCAGACGGTGTCGTACAAGGGGATGATGTACAGCGACGTGCCGAACCTCGCGTCGTCGTTCGGCTACACGAACGCGTCATGGACCCTGAAAGCCGAGCTGATCGCGCGCTACGTGTGCCGCCTGCTCAACCACATGCGCGCGCACGGCTACGACACCTGCGTGCCGCGCCTCGCGCCGGGCGATCTCGGCAACGTGCCGGCGGTGAACCTCAGTTCGGGCTACATCCAGCGCGCGGCCGGCATCCTGCCGAAACAGGGGGAGAAGAAGCCGTGGAAATTCCACCAGAACTACGTGCTCGATCTCGCGTCGCTGAAGTTCAGCACGCTCGCCGATTCGGCGATGCGGTTCGAACGCCGCGCGAAGCCCGACGCGGGCGCCGCATCCGGCCCGCAACCCGCGCTCGACACCCGCGCTTGAACCCGCGGTCAAACCTGACGAGGCCGACATGAGCCATACGATCCATCTGATCCAGCAGGCGCTGATCGCCGTCGCGGCCGTGTGCGCGGCGCTCGCGGCGTTCACGTGGTACATCGCGCACCGCGTGACGCGCGCGTTCCGGCCCGAAGGCCGGTTTGTCGACATCGGCGGCGACCGCATCCATTACGTCGAGTACGGCAGCGGCCCGCCGATCGTGTTCGTCCACGGGCTTGCGGGGCAACTGCGCAATTTCGCGTACCTGCCGCTGCAACAGCTCGCGGAACGCCATCGCGTGATCCTGATCGACCGGCCGGGCGCCGGGCATTCGCTGCGCGGCGCGCGCTCGCAGGCAAACATCTTTGCGCAGGCGCGCACGATCGCCGCCTTCATCGACGCGCTGCAGCTCGACAAGCCGGTGCTCGTCGGGCATTCGCTCGGCGGCGCGATTTCGCTCGCGGTCGGCCTCAACCATCCGGAGCATGTGAGCCGCCTCGCGCTGATCGCGCCGCTCTCGCATCTGGAAGCCGAGCCGCCGGGGCCGTTCCGCCCGCTGCTGATTCCGTCGAAGCTCGTGCGCCGCTTCGTGTCGTGGACCTTCGCGATTCCGCTGACGATCCTGACCGGCCGCAAGGCGGTCCGTGCGGTGTTCGCGCCGGAAGCGGTGCCGAACGATTTCCCTGTCAAGGGCGGCGGGCTGCTCGGGCTGCGGCCGCGCAGCTTCTATGCGACGGCGTCGGACCTGATCGCGGTGCCCGGCGACCTGCCCGCGATGGAGCGCCGCTATGCGGAGCTCGCGCTGCCGGTCGACGTGCTGTACGGCCGCGACGACCGCATCCTGAACTGGCGCAGCCACGGCGAGGCCCTCGCGCAGAAGTCGCCGCGCGTGCGGCTGCGGGTGGTCGAGGGCGGCCACATGCTGCCCGTCACGATTCCGGACGCGACGGCCGAGTGGCTGGCCGAAGTGGCCGCGGCGCCGCTCGAAGCGCACGCGCCGGTCGCGCAGGCCGGGCGCTGAAGCCCCGGCGCCGCGCATCGGCGCGCGGCGACGCGTTCAGTCCTCGCTGTCGGGCAGCGTCAGGCCGAGTTCCGAGATCACCTCGCGCGCGTTGCGGAATGCCTCGACCGCCGCCGGCGCGCCCGCGTACAGCGCGCTGTGCAGCAGCACCTCGCGAATCTCGACGAGGCTCGCGCCGTTGTTGAGCGCGCCGCGCACGTGGCCCTTCAGCTCGGTGCCGCGGCCGAGCGCAGCCAGCATCGCGCACGTGCAGAGGCTGCGCGTCTTGAGATCGATGCCGCCGCGCTGCCACGTGCTGCCCCACGCGTGCTCGTTCAGCCAGTCCTGCAGCGGCCGAGAAAATCCGTCGAGATCGCGCATCGCCCGCTCGACGAATGCCTCGCCCATCACGTCGATGCGGCGCGCCTTGCCCTGCTCCTTGTCCTGTTCGCTCATCGCTCTGTCCTGTTCGTCCGGCTTCCGTTTCGGGGGTGCTTCGGTTGCGCCGTCGATTGCCGGTGTGTGCGGGTTGGCCCGCCGGACGGCGCGATCCTCCTCTCATGTTCGCGAGGCGCGGGCATTTCGTCAAAGGCGCGGGCGTCGGTCGGGTAAACCGCTGCGCCACAGTAAGTGTGTCAACGCGCGCGCGTCGCCGGACGCCGACGCTACGTAACGTTCCCACGCACGTTACGACGCCTTGCGGGAACATCGCGCGGTCCATTGCGCCACCGCTTCGCGAAATCGCCATTACTCAGAACAAAAAGCCTCAAACGTCGGACATTCCACAAGAAAAATTCAACGCACACCGCGCAAACCACGGTGGCGCGGAAATTGCAGTTCTGGCCGGGACAAACACCAATTGTTGAGGCCAACATGCAGAAATACTTCTCAAGAACGACGCTCTCGCTCGCCATCTCGTCGCTGCTCGCGCTGCATGGATGCGGATCGATCGACGGACCGACCACGGCTACCTCGCTGAAGCCGAGCACGTCGGGAACATCGGGCACGTCCGGGACGTCCGGGACGTCCGGGACGTCTGGGACGTCTGGCACCTCCGGCAGTTCGGGAAGCTCAGGGACGTCGGGCGGGAGTTCGGGGTCTTCGGGTACGTCCTCGGGTACGTCCTCGGGTACGTCTTCAGGTACGTCTTCAGGTACGTCCTCCGGCACATCCTCGGGTACGTCTTCCGGTACATCCTCCGGCACATCTTCCGGCACGTCCTCGGGTACGTCTTCTGGTACGTCTTCTGGTACGTCTTCTGGTACGTCTTCTGGTACGTCTTCCGGTACGTCTTCGGGTACGTCTTCCGGTACATCCTCCGGCACATCTTCCGGCACATCTTCCGGCACATCTTCCGGCACGTCCTCGGGTACGTCTTCCGGTACGTCCTCAGGCACGTCCTCAGGCACGTCCTCAGGCACGTCCTCGGGCACCTCAGGCTCCGCTCCGCTCGGCAGCATCTTTCAGCAGACCGGCAACCTCGTCACGTCGCTCGGCACGACCGTCGCCAACGGCGGTACCCAGGTGGGCAGCGTGTCGAACAACCCGGCTGCCACCAGCGTCGGCAATGCGGTCACTAGCCTCGGCAACGGCGTCCAGTCGCTCGGCAACGGTGTCGCGGCCGGCCTCGGCTCGATCGGCGTGTCGCAGAATCCGCTCGGACCGACGCTCACGTCGACGACCGGCCTGCTGAGCGGCGCCAGCGCTGCCGTCAACAATGTCGGCAATGCGGTGACGAGCCTCGGCGCCGGCCCGCTGTCGCCGCTCGCACCGGTCACGTCGACCGTCGGCGGCCTCGTCAGCACGGTCGGCAGCGTCATCAGCACCACCGCGTCCGGCCTCAACACCACGCTGAACACCACGCCGATCCAGCAGCTCGAGACACAGGTCGGCAGCCTCATCAACCCGATCACGAACACGCTGACCGGCGGCGTCCAGACGCCCGGCACCACGCAGAACGTCGGCGCCACGACCGGCCTCGGCACGCCGGTCGGCAACCTGCTGACCACGGTCGGCACCGGCCTCGGCACGGCCGGCGCGCAGATCGGCGGCGCGACGACCAACCCGGCCGGCACCGATCTCGGCAACGTCGTGACGCAACTCGGCAATACGGTCACGAGCGTCGGCGGCCTGCTCGGCGGCAATACGGGCAGCTCCAGCAGCGGTTCGGGCGGCACGAGCGGGACCAGCGGCAGCCCCCTCGCGCCGATCACGGGCCTGCTCGGGTCGCTGGGCGGCAGCGGCGGCGCGACTGGTTCGAGCGGAACCGGCGGCAGCGGCCCGCTCGCACCCGTGACGAACCTGCTCGGTTCGCCCGGCAGCGCCGGCGGCACGAGCGGCACCGGCGACCTGCTGGCGCCCGTCACGACCCTCGTCAATTCGCTGACGCCGCTCGGCGCGAGCCTCACCGGCACGGTCACCACGCCTGGCGGCGGGTTGACAGGCAACCTGACCGGCGCGCTGACGAATGGCCCGGTCGGCACGCTCGCCGGTTCGCTGACGTCGCCCGCCGGCACCACCGGCGCCGGCGTCGCGGCGAGTCCGGGCGGCGTGATCACGACGATGACGACGCCGGGCGTCAGCGCCACCAGCACCGCGGCGGGCGGCCTGAGCGGCAGCTCGAGCGGCGGCACGGCCGGGGCGACCAGCCTGCTCGCGCCGGTGACGAACCTGGTCGGCGGCCTGCTCGGCGGCGCCTTGCCGAAGTAATCGACCCGCAGCGCCAGGCGGCCGGGCACACAACATTCCAAACCCCGGCCGCCCGCCGGCGCCGCCCACGTTGCGGCGTCGGCCTCATCCATACGAGGATCACATGAACTCGACGCTCGAAGGCATCTCCGCCGTCCAAGACCGGCCGCCCCGCTCCGCCACCCCGTTGCGCGCCGGCCTGCTCGGCATCACGGCCGGCCTCTTCGCGCTGTGGATCACGCGCGACCAGCCCGCCCTCGACGGCGCCACGCGCGCGGTCATCGCCAGTCTCGCGATCATCGGCACGATCGCGCTGCACGAACTCTTCATCTCGCGCGTCTATCTGCGGCCGAGCGCCGGCCTGTCGCGGCAGGCCGTGCGACCGCTCGGCGTCGCCCGCGTCGCGGTGCGGCTCGGCGCGCTCGCGTCGGTCTACGCGGGCATCGGCATGCTGTACTGGCTGCTGCCCGAGTATCACGGCGCGTTCTACCTGCCGTTCTGGTCGCTGCTGCGCGCGCTCGCGCCGTACGTGATCGCCGCCGCGCCGATCTATTTCGCGTGGATGGACCGCCATCAACGCGAGACCGACGACGCCTACCTGCTGTGGGGGCGCTTCCTGTTTCGCGGCGAGCAGCCCGCAAGCTGGCGGCCGGTGCGCGAAATGCTCGCCGGGTGGATGGTCAAGGCGTTCTTCCTGCCGCTGATGACCGTCTACCTGTCGAAGGACGCCGATCACCTGAGCGCGTCGCTCGCGAACGCGATGCATGCGCCGATGTCGCTCGCGCTGTTCGTGTTCATGTACGACCTGTCGTTCACGATGGACCTGATGTTCGGCACCGTCGGCTACCTGTGCACATTCCGCGTCCTCGACAGCCACGTGCGCACCGTCGAGCCGACGACGCTCGGCTGGCTCGCCGCGCTGATCTGCTACCAGCCGTTCTGGTCGCTGATCTCGAACAATTACATCCGCTACGAGGGCTCGATGTTCTGGGACAACTGGCTGCTCTCCGCGCCGGCGATTCGCGTGGCCTGGGGCGCGACGATCATCGCGCTGCTGCTGTGCTACGCGCTGTCGACGATCTCGTTCGGCCTGCGCTTCTCGAACCTGACCAACCGCGGGATCATCACGTCCGGCCCGTACCGCTTCACGAAGCATCCGGCCTACATCACGAAGAACCTGTCGTACTGGATGATCTCGGTGCCGTTCGTCGAGCCGCTCGGCTGGCGGGTCGCGCTCGCGCATTGCGCGGCGCTCGTCGCGGTCAACCTGATCTACTTCCTGCGCGCGAAGACCGAGGAGCGTCACCTGATGCGCGATCCGGACTATCGCGCGTATGCGGCGTGGATCGCCGAGCACGGGTTGTTTGCGCGGATTCGGCGCGTGTTCGGGCAGCAGCAGGCGGGTTGATTTGCCGCCGGCACGGGTGGACCGCAGCCTCGCAAGGCGGTCGCCCGCGCCGCTTTCGTCAGGAATAAAACGGCAGGCCTTCTGCCGCCCCCGACGCAGGCGCTTTGCGCGCTCAACTCATCTCAAAAATGGCCAGCTTGCGGCCAATTGTCGCGAAACATGGGCAATTTACGCCTTTTACGGACAGCGGGATTGCCGGATGCGCGATGACCGCGTATGGTGCGGGCCGTCCGCGTGCGTAGTGGCTCGCCCGGGTGCTTGCACCGCTCGCATCGTTCGGACATTCCGACCGTCGCCCTGCGCGACGGCCGCGCGGGTTCCGGCCCGCCGTTCACCGTCTCCGCGACGCCGCCCGCCGGCGCCGCGCATTCATGAGGAAAGAGGCGTGATGCATAAAGTCCTGATCCTGATCGCTCTCTGCGTCGCGGGCCTCGCCGCGATCGCCGCCGGTTTCCAGCACATCCCCAGCTGATTGGCGGCCCCGGCTCGCTTGCCGAGCCGCGGGGCCGCTTCCTCCGTTTTCCATCGCCATGACCCATTCATTCGACACGCTCGACACGATCTCCCTTTGCCATGCGCATCGACGTACAGCATTGCCAGAACAGCATCGACGATGAGCTGGACACGCTCCATGCTCGCCTCCATCAACCGGGCCACCGCCTGCACGGCCTGCCGGCCGTCGCGCTCGGCGCGTCGGGCCTGATCGTTCGCCATCGGGAGGCGGATGGCGAATATTTTCTCTATGTCGAAGATCCGGCGCCCCGGCAGCTCGCCGGGTATACGGTATTCAATCGCTTGCCCGAAATTCCCCGTCGCGCGGATCGCTATTTGCGGGCGCCGCATTCCAAATTTCGCGCTTCGTTCCAGCGCAAGGGGCTTGCGACCACGCTGTATCGGTGGGGGCTCGACGCCGGGCTGTGCCTGATCAGCGGCGCGCGGCAGTCGGTTGGGGCGGCAAGGCTGTGGACGATGCTCGCGCGGGAGTATCGGCACGGGTTCGTCGATATCGAAGGGCGGGAATTGCGTTATCTCGGAGAGTGCGTGTCGGATGACGTGCACGGTGCGTTGCATACGCGGCGGCTGTTGCTTGGGGCGGGGTGGACGATGGGGGAATTTGCGGAGGTGATCGGCATGACTGGCGGGCCGGCGATTGCACACGATCGATCAGTTCGCACGTCGGCGCGCTGGCCGGAGTGGCCGGTTCGGGTGCCGCCGAACGGCGACGCGCCGGACGCTCAATCCATCGTGCCGGGAGCAAGCACAATCGTGGCCAAACAATCAGGGGCCGGTAGTCGCCGGCAAGCTGGACCGGGCCATGACTGTCGTGCATTCCAAACGGAATCGCCGATACGCTTGCGGAAAGACACCTGAAGCGCTGTGTCCGGAATTTCACGCTGACAGCGTGTAAAAGGAGACAAACTGGCCAAGCGCCCCACTCGACATTCCGTCGCGCAGCCACGCGAAGAAGTCGATCATGCGTTCGTCATCGGACCAATTGTCGACAACGATGCCGGATGGTTGATATACGACATCCAGCACGCGCTCGTTCCGTATCGTCACCACGAATCGTTTCCGTCCGTCGGGCAACAACTTCATTTCCGTCAGCACTTGGTTTTCACACAGCATCCATTGCTGTGCGTCGCGAAACGCCACCGGTCCCGTAGCAGACGCAAAGACGCCGTAGTAGCGCCCGTCCACAACCGTGAAATAACCGCGATCCGGCTGGCGCGCCGGGTCGTGAGTGACCCAAGCCTTCGGACCATGGTCTGTCGCGTACTGGAGCACTTCGCGCGCGCAATCGAAATTTCTCAAAAGGAGCAGAGACATGCCACGTCCCGTTCAAATTTCACGCTTCACTGTCGCACAGCGTGCTGCAAAACGGATCTTCCACTATGACCGCTTCCTTCCACCTGATGTGTTACCTATGCTTTGCCGCCTACTTCCAATACATCGGTCCACGAACCTTACAGCGCGCTCGGATGCCATTCGGTGATCAGAAACAGATTTCCACTTGCATCTCGTAACGAGATGGTTTGACCGAGGGGATATTCACACGGCTGAGCACCTGCCCCTGCATCAGGAACAAGCCCTCCCTTCTGGAAGGCGACCACCGAAAGGCGTGCGAACTCCGAGCGACAATCTTCCGTCGTCATGCAAAAAATTGGCCAATCGCCAGACGGACTTCGATTTGGTTGAAGTTGCAAACAAAACGATGGGCAATCAATATGCCGAAGCAGAATTTCTCCCATACCGTAGTTTTGTGAAACGACGAAAAGGCGCAATTCTTTCACATAGAATCGAACCTGCTCGTCCACGGAAACTGTTGGCACAAAAATATCTGCTCTCATCACACTTTAGCAATCACCGCCCGCCACGCCTCAAGACGAATATCGGCCACCTCACGCGACCGCCCCATTTCACTGACACGCCCATCGCCCTACACATACCATTCACTCAAATCAAATACATTTCCAGCGGGATCCCTCATTTTTAAAAATTTACCCAGCGGCCACTCCACAAACCCCGGATTCGAGAGGATTTCCGCTCCACTTTTGAAATTAACACCTTTTAGACGATTATACTCACCAAAACAGTCGTCAACCCCGACAGAGAATACCGGTGCACCACCCTCTCGCACATCCAACTCCAGAGAAAGCATCAAATAAAAATCCTCACTCCGGATATATCGGAGAAATACATTCCCCCGGCCAAGATCCTCGGCAACCTCGAACAGCGCCAGTTCATTGACATAAAACTCCACCGACTCCTCAGTCGATTTCGATGGAACAAAAACGACATTCTTCAATTCAGCACCTGACATAGCTGGTACACGTGCCCCGAGCCGTACCGCAGCGTCTGCAGTGGCTGCTTGTGCGGCAATGACAGCGTCGACACGTTGTCCAACTCTCCGAGACGTATCCAACCGGCCGTCGGCGCTTGTGAAGTAGCCTCGGCTCAACAGCTGTGCCGAATCACTTGCAGCTAAAGCCTGTGAGCGTCCGTCAACTTCGTTCCGAACGATTTCGGTCGTGCGATCGAAGCTTCTCAGCAAAAGCAAAGCCACTTCACCTTGTGCATGAACATCGGTTCGCCATCGCCTTGAAGATCGATCTCGACAAAATGCAGCGGGAGAACCGTGAACAACAACGCAGCCCTATGAAGCCTCGCCCCACGGGTCATAAATATAATTACTATCGATTGGAATAAACTCTATACCCTTCAACACCGCCCGCTCCGCCGCCTCCTTGAATTTCTCATTACAAACAAGCTCCATTATCTCGACACTCCGAAACAAGGCTGACGTACAATCATCACGGGGAACGAATCGCTTGATCCAGCTGTACATTGGAGTACCGGGAAAAAGATTGTTCTCAGCAATTTCCCCTGATTCCATATCCCTATCTTCCAAAAACTCAGAACTACTCCGATCAAGCAACGCAGCGTGTTCCGCCGGAAGAAATATCGAATAGCGCTTATCCCCAACATCTTTACCATCGTACGTGATCCGCAATGGAATTGCACGATAACGAACCTTCATCGCGTCACATACTTGCAAAAACCGCTCTGACACAAAATTCGTTTGACTTCCGTAAAAATCAAAATCAACCGAATCCTTAGAGTCCGCAAGCTGATATATGTAATCGTGCTCCACTGCCACGCTGAATGGATCACCAACATACATTGGCCACTCCCACTCGTCGCGATTTACTGCTCCCGACAAGAAGTGCGGGCACCCACACTCACCCGGACGATATTGAACGACATAGAATCGAGCATCCATCAAAGTAGCCTTCCAGTTATTACATCAATCACATACTTCCCCGTCTCAAGCCCCTCTCGCGCCATATTTTGGATGCGTCCGACACCGAGAGCGAGTTGCGTGTCACTGAGCCGTCCAGCGAGGAACTGCTGATTGAGCTTTTTCAGCTCGGCCTCGATAGCAGCAGTGTATTGACTGTGATTCGACCAGTGCCCAGGCAGCCCCATGTCCTTCGCGAGTCCGGAACTGCCCGGCAAGAACGTACCATTCGAAGCACCGTCGCCATCAAAGCCCATACTTCGGAGGCGCTTGAACATAGCCGCGAAATCGGGATGCTTCATCAACTCTTCGGGGATGAGATGATGGTTCGCCATGCCGTCCCCGGTGCGGGCTCCCATATTTTTGCCAAGAACTGTCGAGCACCAACCCAACGGATCGATCCATCCAGTCGCGTTTGGTGCAAAGGCATACAGATT
Organism: Burkholderia sp. MSHR3999; assembly: GCF_000833595.1. Taxonomy (NCBI): domain Bacteria; kingdom Pseudomonadati; phylum Pseudomonadota; class Betaproteobacteria; order Burkholderiales; family Burkholderiaceae; genus Burkholderia; species Burkholderia sp. MSHR3999. The sequence continues at coordinate 335,776 of NZ_JRFO01000007.1, read as the reverse complement.
CTCACCACCCAGCACCCCAATCGGATCCTGATTAACGAACCTCCCCACATCCGGGTCATAGAACCGAAACGTGTTGTAATGCAGCCCGGTACTGTCGTCAGCATACTGCCCCGCATACCGCAACGGCTGCTCTGTACGCGGCGCCGCCAGTTGCCGATCCCCAGCATCGACCTTCCCCCAAGCCGAATACCGCCCGGCCCAGGCAACCTCTCCTGCCTCGTCCGTCACCTCCAGCGGCGCGCCGACCAGATCCGTATGGAAATGGTAGACCCGTGCCGCATGTTTCGCCTTGTCGATCGCAACTGCCGCAACCGCATCCGCGATCACCGCGTCAACACGCGCCGCCGGCGTATACGGCACATCCGGGCTGTAAACATAGCTGCTGACGCCGGTTTCGCGAATCTCCTGCGCGAGCCTCAACCCTTCCCACACGAACCGCTTGCGCTCGGCGCGCAGTTCCACGCCGCGATGATCGAAGTAAGTTTCGATCTTCGCCGTCCGCCGTCCAAGCGGGTCATACTCGAACCGCGCTTCGACCGCCCCGCTCGCATCTTCCGTCCGCACGGCAATCAACCGATCCTGCCCATCGTAGCCAAACCGCTGCGTCCGATTCGGCCCCTGCTGTTTCGTCGCAAGATTCCCGAACGCGTCATAAGCGAACCGCAAGTCCTGCCACATCCGCAGCCGGTTGCCTTCCACGTAACCGCGGCTGCGACGTTGTCCGTCATCCAGCAGGTTGCCGGCCGCATCCCACGCGAATTCCTCGAGATGCCGGTCCGCCGTGCGGTACTGCCGCATCAACTGCCCCGCCGGGTCGTAGCTGTATTGCGTGCTGCCCCGCAGGCTGTCGCTCATCTCCGTCAGCTCGCCGGCCGCGTCATAGCCGTAATTTCGCCACAACTGCCCACGCATCCGGCCGGTCGTCTCAGGCGACAACCCGGCCGCCTGCCACAACTTGCGTCCCAGCAAGTCATAACCCGACCGTTCGACCAGACGCCCTTGCGTCCGCAAGATCTCGCGATGCAGGTCGTCCCGTTCGAAATCGCTGACCACCTGGTCGCCGCAGCGAATCTGGTGCACGTGGCCCGAGCCGTATCGCAGCATCTGCAGCGTCTGCTCATGCGGCAACGACAGCGTCGACACGTTGTCCAGTTCGTCCAGCGCGTATCCGACCGTGCCGTTCACGCCATGCTCGGCAATCAGCCGCCCGCCCTTGTCGTATTCGAACCTGACCGCATCCGGCTCGATACCGAGCGCGACACCCGCATCGGTCGGCGTCCGCTCGACGGCAAGCAGCCGGTCTCCCGCATCACGCTCGTAGCGAGTCACGTCGGTCGGCGTGTGCTGCGCCGTCAGATTCCCCATCAGGTCGCGCTCGAAGCGAAGCACCCGAACGGCCTGCGCATCACGACGATTCGTATCGTCAGCCGCACCGACGATCGTCAGCTCCCGAAGCCCGCCGGCATCGTCATAGGCAAAGCGCCGCTTCACGCCATCCGGCCGCGTTTCGGACAGCAAACGCCCGCCCGCGTCATAGGCGAACGCATAGCGCGCATGATCGTTCAGCAGCTCGAGCAGCCGCCCTTCGGCATCGTAGCGATACACGAGCCGGCGCCCCGCCGGATCGATCGCTTCGCGCAACTGGCCACGCGCATTGCGGATCGATTGCCGGATGCGTCCGCCCAATCCGACATGTCGCACGACGAGCCCAGCCGCATCGTATTCGAAGGACTCCTCGCTGCCGTCCGGATAGGCGATGCGCACCGGTTCGCCGGTCGGCCGCATCGCGTACGAGACGCGCTGCCCCAATGCGTTTTCCGTGGCGACCGGCAGTCCGAACGCGTCGAACTCGCTGCGCGTGGTCTTCCCCGAGCAATCCGTATACGCGACGAGCTGACCGAGCCGGTTCCACGCCAGCGCCTTGCGTCCGCCGCGCGCATCGACATGCGCGGTGGGCTGCGACGTCAGCCCGTCGGGATACTCGTACCGGTTGGTCCGGCCAAGCGGGTCGCGGCTGAGCAGCAGGCGCCCCTGACGGTCGTATTCCGCCTGCCAGACGCCGCCGTCCGGCGCGGTGATTTCCACCGGACGCAGGCTGTTGCCGTCGTACCGCGTGCGCGTCGTGCGCCCGAGCGGATCGGTTTCGGCGACGATGCGCCCCGCGTCGTCGTATTCCAGCGCGACCTTGCGCTCGCCAGGCAGCATGAACGCAATCGGCATGCCGGCATCGTTGTACTCGATCCGGTACTGCGCGCCGTCGAGATCCGTGCATTCGACGACCTGGAATTGCGCGTCGTAACGCCAGCGCGCCGAACGTCCGTCGAGATGGCGAACGCGGCTTTCGCGCGCATCGAGATCGTATTCGAACGTCCAGTGCTCGCCCTCGCTGGTCTGCGTCGCGACGACGCGCGGCTGCCCGCCGATCGCCGCCCACTTGTAGCTCGACACGAATCCCAGCGCGTTCGTGTGGCTCGTCATCAAGCCGTCGGCATACGCAAAGCGGCGCACGACCGCGCCGTTCGCGTCCGTCACCGACGCCATCTGACCGTTGTCGTCGTATCCATAGGCGACGGCGAGACGGCGCTCGTCACCGTGGACAAGCGTGACCGTTGCGAGCCGGCCGTGGACGGCCTCGTAATCGAGCACCGCCTGTATGCCGCCGCAGGTGAGGATCTCGCGCACGCGCCCCTGACTGTCGCGCTCGAACTGCGTCCACTGCCCGGCCTGGTCCTCGATGCGGCGCACCCACGCGATCCGGTCCGTGTCGGGATCGAGCCGCCCGAAGTCGTAATACGTTTCGCCGACGTCGTGCAGCACGTAACACCCGTCGGGCGTGCAGGTCAGATAGCGCTGCTCGCTCTCGCTGAACGACGACTGCCCGTTGCGAACCAGCGGAAACCCGCTTTCGCGCCCTTGCGCGTCCGTGTACCAGAGCCGCCCGTCGCGCGCCTGCAGCCGCAGGTCCCACGGCAGCACCCAGCCGCGGCCGAGCGTGCCGACGTGGTCGAGGCCGCTCGAATAGAAGCGCTTGATCGCGACCGGCAGCGGAGCCGGAATGACGTAATCGGTTTCCGATTCGGCGAGCAGGATCTTGCGCCCGGTCGTGACGTCGACAGGATTGCCGAACATCCCGCCGATCGCGCGATTGATCGCGGGCCCGGCCACGTAGCGCCCCACGGCCTCTCCGAGCACGAAGCCGCCGATGAACTTCGCCGCGCACGGCAGGACCGCGCGCGACAATCCGCCGGCAGCCTTCACGAGGCCGGCGAGGCCGCCAACCAGCCCGGCCAGCGCGAGTGCCCAGTCGACCGTGGTACGGAGCCACGGCGGCACCTCGTCGTCCACCGGCAGGTAGGTTTCCGTGCCGCCGTGAATGAACGTATCGTGCGAGCCGTCGCCGATCGCCGCGCCGCACGTGATCTTGTCGTCCTTGCGCGCGGCGGGCCGCCCGTTGATGAAGACGTTGGTCGATCCCTGCGCGACGAGCGGCACCGGATTGTGCTTGTCGCAAGCCGTGCCGCTCAGCGTGGCGTACGCGGCGGGCTTGCCGTTGATGAAGACATTGGCGGAGCCGGTGACGATCGCACCGGACGGAGAACTGAACATCTTCCCTATCGCCTCTCCTAGCGACAGGATCGCGCTGGCTCCGACGCCGGCAACCAGGCCCGCCAGCAACGCCACGCCGAAGCCGCACGTGAAGGTCGCGAACGCGACCGCGGCGATCAACGCGACGCCGATGACGGCGCCGATCAGGAAACCCGCGAGCGCGCTGGTGTGCTCGATCGGATCGGTGACGCGTGCGGCCTCGAACATGGCGTGCGTTCCTCGTCAGGCCAGCCCGGCTTCGCCGGTTTCGTCCGCAGGCCGATAGCCGTCGAGCCATGCGCGCCACGACGCGTCCAGTTCGTCGTTGAAGGCCCTGGCGCTCGATGCGGTAAAGATCAGCACGCGCCCCGGCGCAACGATGAATGCCGCCTGCCGCTGGAACACGACGCGCGTGCCGTTGCGGTGGCTCGCGTCGATGCGCTCGCCGGCGAGCGCCCGGTGGTCATCCGGGCCGAGCCTTTCTGCTTGCCGCGCGATCAGCTTGTGCCCCTGCAGCCGCGACTTGAGCAGCGCGAGCTGTCGGTCGACGTACGGCGCGAGCGTCTCGCCGTCCTTCAGCCAGTCGCGCGCGACGCTCAGGTTCGGCTGGTTCGCCGGATCGGCCGGCACGAACAGGTTGGTGGTGCGGTCCTCGAATCCGTCAGGCAGCGTGATGCTGCCTTCGTGAATGCGGATGCGGTTGTCTGGATCGGTCATGCTGGTTATCCGATGAACTTCGATGGTTGAATCGATCTTGGAGCCGGCCGGTCAGGAAAGGCGGACGCTATCGTCAGTGCGTCAATTTGCCAGCCGCCGTGGCAGCTTCGGCCGTGCGATGCGTGAATGCCCTGTGCTGCCGGTGTCCGTGCCTCGCGTCGCAGCACGGAACACCGCAGGGAGCGCCGGACTCAGTCTTGCTTTTTGGGCTTGAACGAGACGGAAGCGAGACAGGCGGGATTGCGCTCCTCGAAGCCGAACGACAGCTGCCCCCAGGGTAACTGCCCCGAATGCGTCGTTGCCTCATCGAGCGACCGGCCGCGCGGCACGTCGGTGATTTCGAGGTGGCTGTAGCGTGCGCGCACCGCATCGAGTCCGACGCACGGCCCGCCCAGCTCCAGCACCATGAAACCCGGATGCGCGCCCTGCCGCTTGACGCGCAAGTCCACGTTCTTGATGACCACGCCGTCCGTCAGCGTGACAGGCGTGCTATTGAAGAACTGGAACACGTCATTCCCCCCTTCGTCGGTCTCGGTCAACCGGGTCGACAGCGCATGTTCGACCTTGGCCTTCGAGAACGGGACCTGCTGCGCCAGCGCGTCGATCGCCTGCCACAGGGTCATCCTTGATTGCGTCATGCGTGAATCCTGTACGTCTTTTCCATTGGCCCGGCTGCATCCGGAAAGCCAGATCACCACGCCAAGCGTCGTCAGAACCCGTCGCAAGTTATTCACGGCGCGCCGGACTCAGTCTTGCTTTTTGGGATCGAACGCGACGAAGGCAAGACAGCCGGGATTGCGCTCCAGGAAGCCGAACGCCAGTTCCCCCCAGGGCAGCTTCTCCGCATGCGTCGTGGATTCGTCGAGCGAACGACCGCGCGGAACGTCGACGATTTCGAGGTGACTGTAGCGTCCACGCACGGCATCGAGTCCGACGCACGTGCCGCCCAGCCGCAGCACCATGAATCCCGGGTGCTCGCCCTGGCGCTTGATGCGCAAATCCACGTTCTCGATGACCACGCCGTCCGACAGCGTGACCGGCGTGCTCTTGAAGAAGTGGAACACCTTGTTCCCCTCCCGATCGATCTCGGTCAAGCGGGTCGGCAGCGTCTGTTCGATCCTGGCCTTCGAGAACGGGACCTGCTGCGCCAGCGCGTCGATCGCTTGCCACAGGGTCATCTTTGATTGCGTCATGTGTGAATCCTGTACGTTTTTTCCATCGGCCTGGCTGCATCCTGCAAGCCAGATCACCACGCCAAGCGTCATCAGAACCCGTCGCAAGTTATTTCTTGGGCGGGAAATTGTTGTCATACCAGCCTCCGTAATATTCTGCATAAGGTTGCTTCGTGTTCGACGTGATTTCGCCCCTGCCGAATTGCGCGCCGATCGCCTGCCGGGCGGCGTCGGCGTTGCCGTCCTTCAGGAACTGGTCGTATGCCTTGTTGTACGCCGCGTGGTTGGCACTGTTGCCGGCAATGCCGATATCCGCGCCGCCGTTCGCGAGAATTTCGCGCCGGGCCTTGATGTTGTTCAGCGTCGCCGCGCCTTCGTCCGCCAGTGTGCCATTGACGTACGCAGTTTTCGACGAATAGTCCGGCGTGAACCCGTAGGTCGCGTGGCCTGCTTCGTGCGCCAGGGTTTGCGTGGTTTCCGCTACCTTGCCCTTGAGGTTGCCGTCGAACGTGACGGTCTTGTTGCGGCGATCCGCAAACGAACCGCCGCCCGGCGCGCCATAATCGAATGACCAACCTTCGTCCTGGAGCTTCTTCAGGTCAGCCTGCAGACCCGGCGATTTCGCGGCAAGCTGGTCGACGTCGTGACCGAGCCCCGTCTCCACCGGGGGCGCGGCCGATCCCGCAGCCGCGCCGGCACCGGCCGCACCTGCGCCCGCGCCCGCCGCTCCGCCCTCCGCCGCGGCAGAAGCTGCGCCACCGGCCCCGCTCGCTGCCGGCGCCGACGGCCCCGACGACGCGCCCTGGTTCAAGTGAATGACCGGACCGTCGATGTAGATGCCGCTCGCGTCGATGCGAATCGTGGACGCCCCGTGCGTCAGCGTGATGCTGCCTTGCGTCAGGATCACGACGCTGTCGCCGACGCGATGCTCGATGCCGTCGCTCGCCAGATGGCTCTGCATGCCGGGGCCGGCCTTGCTCGCGACCGCGTTGGTGTTGATCACGTTGGCGGTCGACGATCGCGTGAGCGCGACCATCTCGGTCATGTTGCCCTGCGCCACATGCTTCGTCTCATCCCCCTTCAGCACCGACACCTTCCGCGCGCCGCCTTCGACCGTATGCGACTCGTTGTCCTTGACGACGGTGTTCATGTCCTTCTGCGCATGCATGAAGAACTCCTGCGCACCATCCACGTCGGAGAATCGCAGCTCGTTCGAGCCCTGCCCCTTGTGCGTCTGGCTCTTGAGACCCATCGTCTGGCCGCCGGTGCCGTGATACGGGTTGCCCGATTCGCCGTTGAATACGCGGCCGACGACGACCGGGTTGTCCGGATCGCCCTCGTTGAACGCGACGATCACCTCCTGCCCGATGCGGGGAATCGCGGAGCCGCCCCAGCCCTTGCCGGCCCACGGCTGCGACACGCGCACCCACATCGAATCGGAGCCGTCGCGCTTGCCGCGGCGATCCCACAGGAAATGCAGCTTCACGCGGCTGCCGTCGGTATGGATTTCCTCGCCCTTCGGCCCGACCACGATCGCCGACTGCGTGCCGTGCATGGACGGCTTGCGGGTACGCCGTTCCGGCCGGAACGGAATGTCGAACGGCAGACACGTGAACGTGTTGCGATACGGCAGCTCGGCGCCCTGGCGCGTGTAGTCGTTGACCGCCTGATGGCGCACGCGCAGGATCACGAACTCCTTGCCGTTGTAGGACGACGACGCGTGGTTGACGAGCGTGAAGCGCCCGTTCGTCGTCATCCCTCGCGCATAGCCGCCGCCGTTGAACCGCCGCGCCTGCGCCTCTTCGGCTTCCATCGCATAGCGCGCGTAGCGCTCGCCGTCCTCGCCGTGGTCGTACAGCGAGTGGAACTGATAACGTTCGGTCGCCTGAATGTTGTCGTGCTTGAGGTTGACGGTCGGCACCTCGACGTGCATCAACGACGACGACGGCTGGTTGTAGTTGAAGTCGCGGAACGTGATCTTGCCGACCCGGAAGCTGAACGCCTCGTCCCAGCGATCGATGCCGTTCAGTTCGCTGGCCGCGCTGTCGGCGTAGTACGAGATCGTCTCGGCTTGCGGGATCGGACGGAACAGCGAATTGCTGTCGCCGATCACGAGGACATGCTTGTCCTTCTCGAAGCGGAACGTCCAGACGAGCCCTTCCTGCTCCATCAGCCGCGCACAGAAGTGGTAGTACGACTCGTCGTACATCACGATGTATTCGAGCGGCGACTGCTTGCCGCGGATGTCGAATTCGAAATCCGCGAAGCCCATTTCCTGGAAGATCCCGCGCAGCAGGTCCTGCGGCGTCTGGTTCTGGAAGATCCGGCAGTCCGTCGAGCGCGTGAGGAACCAGAGCCACGGCACGACCGACATCTCGTAGCGCGTGACCGTGCCGGAGTTGCCGACCTTGCCGAACGACGCGACATAGCCGTCGAAGTAGCGGCGCTCGTCGGTCTCGGTGGACGCGGCCACGATCTTCGTCAGGCTGAAATTCTTGCTCTGTGGGTCCAGCACGATCTTCACGCGCTGGCCGACGATCTGCTCGGGCCCGATGTTGTTCCGGTGGGACAGCAGGTCGAGATGGATCTCCGGCAGCTGGTTGACGTGCTCGTCGATCACGGCGGCGTTGACGAGCAGCACGTCGTCGCCCAGCGGCGTTTCGAGCGTGACGTAGCGGTTTTCCTGGGTCAGTTGCGGGCGCGCGCCCGCCAGGCCGTTGATCGCGTCGGCGATCGATTCGGGGGTCTTGCCCAGCATCGCCATCCCGGTCTGCGCGAGCCGGACGGCGCTCGCCGCGCCGCCGAGCAACCCCGCGCCCGGCATGCCGGTCAGCGCGCCGAGCTGCCCCGCCATGCCGGCAATCGAACCCAGACTCGCCAGCCCGCCCGCCGAGGCCGGGACGGCGCCGCCGGCAATCCCGCCCGCGCCCCTGTTTTCCGCGAAACTCATGATTAACCTCTTTGTTATCGGGCGGGGCGAATGCCTGACCCGCGACGCGCCCGTTTGTCACGGTCTCTCAGCCGCCGAACGCGCCGCCAAATATAACAAATCGAAAGGAAATTCATAAGCATCCGCAAGCTTTTGACGCTCTTTTAAATCGCCGCGGAGATTCGCAAGCCGATCGAACCCGGTTCGGGAAACCGGTTCCGGGATGCCGCCGGCGTCATGGCCAAATCAATCGGAAGATAAATACCGATCGAAATCAAAATGCAGTCAGCATCAAAGTCATATTTACCGATTCACGACATCGCGCATTCGGAATCGATTCGATTCAATTCGACGGCTCACGCGCGATTTATCGATGATTCGGAAATGATGGTTCGCTGCTCGAGCAGTCATCCCGCCGCCCCGATGCGATAATCCGCCCGGTTCCAACCCAACGCAGCCTGCCTTCGCCGCCCTCCCGGCGCTCACCGATGCCGATCGAACTTCGAACCTCAACTTCCCCGCGCATGGAGATCGTCGCGTTGTGCGGCAGCCTCCGCGCGTGTTCCTGCAACGCGGCGCTGCTCGACGCCGCGGCCGCCGTTGCGCCGCCGGACATGCATGTCGCCCGGTTCCTGCGTCTCGGACAGTTCCCGCTCTTCAATCCCGACGTCGAGCACCCGACGCCCGAACCGGTTCGCGACTTCATCGACCGGATGAACGCGGCCGACGGCGTGCTGATCGCAAGTCCGGAGTATGCGCACGGCGTGACCAGCGTGATGAAGAACGCGCTGGACTGGGTGGTCGGGTGCGAAGCATTCGTGCACAAGCCGGTGGCGGTGCTCAACGCGTCGCCGCGCGCGACGCACGCCGACGCGGCGCTGAAGGAAACGCTGTCGGTGATGTCCGCTCGCGTCGTGGACGAGGCCTCGATCGCGCTCCCGATCCTCGGCAGCCGGCTCGACGCGGCGGGCATCGCCGCGCATCCGCCGTTCGCCGACGCGCTGGCGCGCGCGTTGCACGCATTGCGCGCGGCGATCCTGCGGCCGGTCGCGCCGGGCTGAGCGCCCCGCGGCACGCCGCCGCGCGCTACCGCGCCTTGCTCCGCGCGCCCTTCTTCGCGCCCTTCGCGCGCGGCGCTTCCTTTTCCGCCTGCGCGCCGCCGCCGGCGAGGTCTTCGAGCCACGCCAGTGCGTCCACATACGACAGGAATTGCTGAAGATACCCGGGCGACAGGTCGCGCATCAGCGACAGCGACCGGTGCACGAGGCTGCTCGAATTGAGCGGGCCGGCATTGCGCGGCACCTGGTCGAGCGCCTGACGATACTGCTTCTCGGTGCGGACCTTCGACCAGGTTTCCCTGAAATAGTCGATCAGCGCCGGGTCGATCCCGGCCCGGTCCGCCTGTGCATCGCGCGCGATGTGCGTCACCAGCCCCGCGAGCGCGCCGCTCGCCGGCCTCGCCTGCGCGACGTCGTCTGGTTCGTTCGAGTCGTCCGCGTGCGCGCCGGCGCGCTCGACGTCGTCGGCATAGCCGGCCAGCAGCGCGTCGAGCCGCGCATCCAGCAGGCGTCGCGCATCGCCGTCATGGCCCGCAGCACGCCGCTCCAGTGCGTCGATCCGATGAAAGCGCACCGGGTCCAGCCGATCGGCGCCGGATGCGCGCCACGCATCGAGCATCGCGCGGGCGCGCGTCGCGTCACGGTTCACGGCGGCCACCGTTCGACGCCGACTTGCGCGGCACCGGCGCGATCTCGACGCGGCGGTTCTTCGCGCGTCCGGCGTCGTCCGCATTCGAGCTGACCGGCTGCTCGGAGCCGAATGCGGCCGCGAACACCGACGCTGCGGGCACGCCCGCGTCGATGAACGCGCGCGTCACGGTCAGCGCGCGCTTCGCCGACAGCTCCCAGTTGTCCGCGAACAGGCGGTTGCCGGCGTGCACCTGCTGATCGTCGGCGAAGCCGCTGACCATCAGGATCTCGTCGCGCGTCTTCAGATACGCGGACAGCGGGCCGGCCAGCGTCTTCAGCAGCGCCTTCCCTTCAGGCTGCAACTGGTCGGAGTTCAGCGCGAACAGCACGTTGCCGGCGATGCCGATGCGTCCGTTCACGAGCGTCACGCGGCCGGCCGCGAGCGGTCCCGCGAGCGCCTGTTCGAGCGTCTTGCGCTGCTGCGCTTCCTGCTGGCGCTGCTTGATCGCCTCCTCGAGCTTCGAGGTGAGCTGCAACTGCATGCCGATCACGCCGACGAGGATCAGCACGAACGCGCCGAGCAGCACCGACATCAGGTCGGCGAAGGCGGGCCAGACCGGCGCCGATTGCGCGCCGCCGTCGATTTCGTCGTGCATGCGTTACGCTCCGACGGACGCGCGCCGGCCGGCGAGCTGCTGCAGGTCTTCGACGATCTGCTTCTGCGACATCATGCTCAGGTCGATCACTTCCCGCGCCTGCGCGACGTAGTATTCGAGCTGCTCGTCGCTGCGCGCGAGCGATTTCTCCAGCGCGGCCTCGATGCGCTGCAGATGGCTCAGCAGCTTGTCGTTCGATTCGCCGAACACCTGCACGGCCATCCCGAACGCGTCGCCGAGGCTCGCGACCTCGACGGCGCCCGCGGTGACCTGCGCGGCCACCGCATCGAGCTTGCGGGTTTCGGCATCGACCGTATCGTTGAAGCGCGCGCCGACGCGATCCAGCAGGTCGGCCGACGTGCGCACGAGCGCGTCGACCGCGCCGCGCTGTTCAGTCGACGCGTGATTGACCGCGTCGAGCAGCGTCTCCAGCGTGGCCAGCAGGCGGCTGCGCTCGTCGAGCATCGCGGTGTCGCGCACCATGCTGTCGGACAGGCGCTGGCGCAGCTCGGCGACGACCTCGGCCGCGGCCTTCGGCGCCTCCGACGCGGCCTGCACGAGCCGGGAAATCTCGGCGATCGTGTCGCTTGCGTGCGCCTGCGCCTGCGCGGTGATGTCGTTCGCGGTACGGGCGAGCGTGTCGCAGATGTCCTGCTGGCGGCTCGCGGCCTGGGCGCTCGTCTGCGCCCACTCGTCGCTCAACTTTGCCGCCATCTCTGCAAGCGAAGCGCTCCATGCCGCGAGACGCTGTTCGTCGCGCGACGCCAGTTCGGTCTGCAGGTTCGCGTGCGAGTCGCGCATCGTATTCAGCAGCGATGCCGAATGCTGTTCGAACGTCGTAGTCTGTGCGCCGATGTCGGTTGCCGTTTGCGCGAGCGCATCGCAGATCGCCTGTTGGCGACCCATGTGGCTCGCACTCGTTTGCGCCCACTCGTCGCTCAACTTTGCCGCCATCTCTGCAAGCGAAGCGCTCCATGCCGCGAGACGCTGTTCGTCGCGCGAAGCCAGTTCGGTTTGCAGATTCGCGTGCGACTCACGCATCGTGTTCAGCAGCGATGCCGAATGCTGTTCGAACGTCGTGGTCTGCGTGCCGATGTCGGCTGCCGTTTGAGCGAGCGCATCGCAGATCGCCTGTTGGCGACCCATGTGGCTCGCACTCGTTTGCGCCCACTCGTCGCTCAGCTTCGCCGCCATCTCCGCAAGCGAAGCGCTCCATGTCGCGAGACGCTGTTCGTCACGCGAAGCCAGTTCGGTTTGCAGATTCGCGTGCGATTCGCGCATCGTATTCAGCAGCGACGCCGAATGCTGTTCGAACATCGACGTCTGCGTGCCGATGTCGGTCGCCGTTTTCGCGAGCGCGTCGCAGATCGCCTGCTGGCGGCTCACGTGATGTGCGCTCGTCTGCGCGAGGTCGTCGCGCATCGCGGCGGCCATCGCCGCGAGCGATTCGCACCACGCGGCCAGCCGCTGTTCATCGCGCGACGCGAGCTCGCCCTGCAGCCTCGTGTGCGACTCGCCGATCGTGCGCAGCAGCGACGCCGAATGCTGCTCAAACGTCGCGGCGGCGGCCTCCAGCGCGCGCGCGTTGTGGCCGGCCAGCGTCTCGCCGACCTGCTCCTGCCGCGCGAGCGCGTGCTGCCAGCCGTCGGCCATGCGCTGCTCGGTCGCTTCGAGGCGCGTCGCGACGCCGTCGAGCAGATCGGTCGAGCGCTGCGCGAACGTATCTGTGAACTGTCCGAGCGCGGCATGCAGATGGCCGGCCGCGGCCTCGCTCGAGCGCCGATGCTCGTCGAGCGCGCGGTTCCAGATGCCGGTCACGTTGGCGGTGGTCGCCTCGAAGCCGCTCGACAGGCCGTCCAGCTGCCGCTCGACCGCGTGCGTGACGGCGTCGCGCAGCGCGGTCATTTCGCGTGCGAGCCCGGCCATCGTCGTTTCCATCACCGGCTGCAGCGCCGCGCCGGCCACGCGCGCGCTCTCGGCGGCGCTGTCCTGCAGCGACTGGCCGACCGACGACGCGAGCCGCGCATAAGCCTGCTCCGTCCGGTCGAAGAACGCCTGCTGGCTCGCGATCTGCTGTTCGTGCAGCGCCGCGCTGCGCGCGTCGATCGCGGTCATCATCGTCTGCAGCCGCTCGACCAGCGCCGGCATCACGTCGGCCTGCTTCTGCAGGAGCCGGAACGATTCCTCGCGCTGATGCGCGTGCGAATGCACCCGCAGCGTCGTCGCGATCTTCGCGTCGAGCTGCTGCGACGCGTCGAGCCGATCGCGGCGCACCAGCGCGGACAGCAGCCCGAGCATCGCCGAGGTCGCGACGCCGGCGATCGACGTGCCGAACGCATACCCGAGGCCCTTGACCGGCGCGATCAGCGACGCGCGGATCGCGTCGAGATCGGTCGCGCTTTCCAGCGCGGCGCCGGTGCCCTTCAGCGTCACGACCATCCCGAGCAGCGTGCCGAGCATCCCCAGCAGCACGAGCAGGCCGACCAGGTACGGCGTCAGCGACGGTCCCGGCAGCGCCGCGCGGGCGCCCTCGATGCGCGCGCGGACCGCGCCGCGCAGGCTCGGGTGCAGCGTGTCGAGCCACGCGTCGAGCGCCGGCGGCGGCCCGGACAGGCCGTTGACGGCGCCGGCGAGCGTCGCGGTCGCCTGGCGGTAGCGCAGCAGTTCGGCTGCGCCCGCGAGATAGCACGCGGCGATCAGCAGCGTGACGGCCGCCGCCGGCGGATTCGATGCGACATAACCGGCGCCGATCCAGCACACCGCGACGAGGCCGGCCATAAATACAACGAGATCAATGCGAATTCTGGACATAACTTCTTCTTAGCTGGCGCGAAGGGCCGCGAGCAGCCCATCCACCGTTTGAAACCGGATTTCGAGTTCGGCGAGCAGCACGCTCTGCATGTCCTTGCAGAACACGTCCAGCCATGCGCCGGGCGTGACGGCCGGATGCTCGGGGTGTTGCGGGTTTTCCGGACGTTCCGGGTCTTGCGCATCGGCAAGCGCCTGCTGCTCCGCCGCGCGCAGCCGCTCGAAGTGCGCGCCGAGCAGCCCCGGCACGGTGGCCAGCAGGCTGCGTTCGCGCGCGCCGAGCACCCGCTCCATGATCGCGTCGAGCGTCGCGAGCCGCGCCATGCCGGGCGTGCGCGCCGCCAGCGCGACGCGCAAGCGGCCGCGCAGGTTGCCGATCGCCGTTTCCATCTCCTGCTGCAGGGTCAGATAGCGCTGCCGGAAATCCGCATAGTCCGCGCAATCGGCCGTCTCGCCTGCCGGCGGCGCCTGCCGCGCACCGTTGCGGCGGCTCGCGGCGGCCGGGCGGGCAACCATCATCGCCTGCGCCAGCGCGTGGCGCACGCGCGCGCATTCGCGCTCCGCGTCGCCGCCGGCCGGGCGCGCGCCGCCGGCCGCGACCGCGGGCGGACTGCCGTTCAGCGCCGAGGACAGCGAAATCGCATCCGTCCAGCCGAGCCATTGGCTCAGCCGGTCCGCGAGCGTCTGCCGGGATTCGGGCACGTCGGCGTCCGCCAGCCGCGCGAGCAGGCGAACGAGCGTCGGGCCGCTCAATGCCGTGCGCTGGGGGGCTTGCACCATGCTGCTACCGTCAAAAAAGGCAGCAGTTTACACGTCGCGGGCCGGTCGGCCGCCGGATTGCGGTCGGCGAGCCGGCCGCCGGAGCGGGCGCGGCGGCGCGAACGCCCGCCGGACAAGGCCGGCAGCGCGATCGGCCGCCCCCGGCCTTCAAGAAATTCGCGCAGCCGGCCGATATCACTGTGCAGCGGGCCCGCTCCGCTGCCACTTCTTCGCCGGTGCGCGTCGACGGACGCAAACCCGACCCGCTCACACACGATGCTCACCGATTTCGTCACGCGCCTCCTCGACCGCTTCCGCAAGCCGCCCACCCAACAGATCTTCGCCGAACGGCTGATGGCCGCGCTGCGCGCAGCCGGCGACACGCGCGCGTGGATCTACGAAAGCGAGAAGAGCCGCCTCGTGCAGCCGGACGCCCCGTCGAACGTCGTCAACCTGCACAACCTGTTTCGGGAATACGCCGGCGCGAAGCCGGCCGACCGGCACGCGACGCTGAAGCACCAGGCGAGCGCCGTGGTCGGGCACGCCATTCCGTCGCGCCTGGCGGACGCGAAAGCGCAGCTGCGTCCGGTGATCCGGAGCACGTCCGAGCGCGGCGAGATCCATCTGCAGATGGCAACCCGCCCGGAGCTCACGTTCCGGCCGCTGTGCGGGAACCTCGAGATCGGCATCGCGTACGACAGCGAGTTCAGCGTGTCGCGGCTGACGACGACCAAGCTGCAGGAATGGGGGATCACGTTCGACGAGGCCTACGACATCGCGATCGACAACCTGCGCGCCGAATCGTCCCGCCCGTGGCTGGCGTTGCAGAACGGCGTGTTCCTGGCGCAGTTCGGCGACTACTACGATGCGTCGCGGCTGCTGCTGACCGACCTGCTGTACCGGCAGCCGATCGCCGGCGCGCCGGTCGTCATGGCGCCGAACCGGGCCGTGCTGCTGCTCACCGGCGATCGCAATCCGGCAGGGTTCGACACGATGCTGCAGGTGGCCGAACGGGCGTTCGCGCAGCCGCGCCCGCTGCCGCCGCTGATGCTCCGCTGGGACGGCGCGGCCTGGCAGCGGTTCGTGCCGGAAGGGTTCGCAGCGCGGCTGCAGCAATTGTGGGTCAGCGATCTCGCCGGCGATTACCGCGACCAGCAGGCCCTGATGGACGAGGCCCACGCGCGCGACGGGCTCGACGTGTTCGTCGCGCAGTACAGCACGTACCGGCGGCCGACCGGCGAATTGTTCAGCATGAGCGTGTGGACCGAAGGCGTGCATTCGCTGCTGCCCGACACCGACAGCGTCATGCTGTTCCGGCCTCGGACACAGCAGTCCGCCACCGTGCCGATGGCCGAGCTGCTGCGCCTCTGCGGCGACCTGATGACGGCCACCGCGCATCGCCCGGTGCGCTACGAAGTGAAGGCCTTCCCGGATGAGGCGCGGTTCCGGGCGCTGATGGAGAAATACCCGAAGCCATAGGGTCTGTTTACATACGGAACGCACATGCGAATGCCCGAAATCGCTCGTAGGGCAAGGAGCGCCGTTTAGCCAAGCCATAGCGCGACCAGAATGCCGAAAACGGCGGTCATTGCGGTCATCCGTGTCTCCTCGAAATAGCGGCCCCGCCCGCCGGAGCCCGGCCGGCCCGCGATGAACGGGCCGAACGGCGATTCTGGCACGCTTCCCGCTACGCCGGCAGGGGCGCGCCGCGCGCCCGAACCGCTCGCGAGCCCCCGCCGGCAGGTCTACCATAGGCGGACGCGCAGGCCGTGCACGCGGCCCCGGCCCACCCCGCAGCAGCGAAGGAGAATGCCATGACCCAGCACTTCGACGCGATCATCATCGGCACCGGGCAGGCAGGCCCGCCGCTCGCCGCCCGGCTGTCCGGCGCGGGCATGAGCGTCGCCATCGTCGAGCGGGGCCGGTTCGGCGGCACCTGCGTGAACACCGGCTGCATTCCCACCAAGACGCTGATCGCGAGCGCGTATGCCGCGCATCTCGCGCGGCGGGCCGGCGAATACGGCGTGACGGTCGGCGGACCGGTCACGGTCGACATGCCGCGCGTGAAGGCGCGCAAGGACGAAATCTCCGCGCGCTCCAGCCACGGCGTCGAGCAGTGGGTGCGCGGGCTGGAACGCGCGACGGTGCTGCAGGGCCACGCGCGCTTCGAAAGCGCCCGCACGGTGCGCGTCGGCGACGCGCTGCTGCAGGCGGAGCGGATCTTCGTCAACGTCGGCGGGCGCGCGCTGGTGCCGCCGATGCCCGGCCTCGACCAGGTGCCCTATCTCACCAACTCGACGATGATGGACGTCGATTTCCTGCCGGAGCACCTGATCGTCGTCGGCGGCAGCTACGTCGGGCTCGAATTCGGCCAGATGTACCGGCGCTTCGGCTCGCGCGTGACGATCGTCGAGAAAGGCCCGCGCCTGATCCACCGCGAGGACGAGGACGTGTCGCACGCAGTGCGGGAGATCCTCGAAGCCGAAGGCATCGACGTGCAGCTCGACGCGAACTGCCTGAGCGCGCGGCGCGACGGGCACCGCGTCGTCGTCGGGCTCGACTGCGCGTCCGGCGCGCGCGAGGTCGCGGGCTCGCATCTGCTGCTCGCCGTCGGACGCGTGCCGAACACCGACGATCTCGGGCTCGCGCACGCCGGCGTCGCGACCGACGCGCACGGCTACATCGAGGTCGACGAGCAGCTGCGCACGAACGTGCCCGGGATCTGGGCGCTGGGCGACTGCAACGGGCGCGGCGCATTCACGCATACGTCCTACAACGACTACGAGATCGTCGCGGCCAACCTGCTCGACAACGATCCGCGCAAGGTGTCGGACCGCATCCCCGCATACGCGATGTTCATCGACCCGCCGCTCGGCCGCGTCGGGATGACGCAAGCCGACGCGATGCAGACGGGACGCCGGCTGCTGGTCGGCACGCGGCCGATGACGCGCGTCGGGCGCGCGGTCGAGAAAGGCGAGAGCCAGGGCTTCATGAAGGTGATCGTCGACGCGGACAGCCACGCGATCCTGGGCGCGTCGATTCTCGGCGTGACGGGCGACGAAGTCGTGCATGCGCTGCTCGACGTGATGGCCGCGAACGCGCCGTACACGACGATCAGCCGCGCGATGCACATTCATCCGACGGTGTCGGAGCTGGTGCCGACGTTGCTGCAGGATCTGCGCCCGCCCGGTTAGAATTCGCGGCGTTCAACCTGACTACAACGACGATGACGATCCGAGAACGCACCCCCGAGGACAATCCCGCGCTGCTGGACATCTGGCACCGCGCCGTGCAGGCCACGCACACGTTCCTCACCGAACACGACATCGCCGCGCTCTACCCGCAGGTTCGCGATCTCTACCTGCCGAGCGTCGCGGTATGGGTCGCCGAAGCCGACGACGGCCGCGTCGCCGGCTTCATCGGCGTGAACGACGCGCAGGTCGAGATGCTGTTCGTCGATCCCGAGCGGTTCGGTCAGCGCGTCGGCACGCGCCTGCTCGATCATGTCCGCGCGAAGCATGCGCGCCTGACGGTCGACGTCAACGAGCAGAACCCGGGCGCGCATGCGTTCTATCGCCGCTACGGCTTCCGGGACGTCGGACGCTCGGCGACGGATTCCGCCGGCCGGCCGTTTCCGCTGATTCACATGGCGTATTGATTCATCGGCAAGCCGGCGCCGCGGGATGGCTTGACGAATTCAATCATTCGAAACGATTCGGCCAATTGAAATCATGATCGGCAATTCCAATTACCTATCCGGATTCCTCTTCCATTAATTTATTAAAATCCTTTCCGGTTTTATCGATTCATGCGTCCCGCCCGTGCGCCGTGTAGCCCGATATCACGGCCAATTCCCCGTGTTTAGTGCGCATCAGGTAAAAACAATGCGCCTGATTGCATTCGCCAAAATCGTCAATTAATATCGACTCCGCTTGTAAGGCATCGACAATAAATGTCGCACAGGCAGTGGCGGCCAACCCGCCGTGTTTCCGTGTAGAAGGTCTCGTATACATCGAATAGGAGAACTGACATGCAGGAAAATCAGCAAATCGACTTGCTCGAGTGGATGCAGGAAGACACGCATCCGGAAGCCGTCGACATGATGGTCGCGGATGCCGTGGTGCCGTTCGGCACCGCGCTCTGGCCGCTGTAAGCGCGCCGTTCGACCAGGCGGAAGGGCGCCGCCCCTTCCGCCGCTTCCGGAGACACGCATGCTGAACCTGCACCGCGCGCTCGGCTTTCATCCCGCGCTGCGCGACAAGCTCGCGCGCGCAGACCAGGGCAAGCTGCTGGTCGCCTACGACGCGCGCAATCGCGACATCGCGTTGCGCGCGTTTTCCACGCTGCCCGCGTCGCTCGACGCGACGACCCTCTGCCTCGAAACCACCCCGCCCGCCGAGATCGTCGCGGCAATCGGCCGCGCCGACCTGTTCGTGCTGCTGTACGACTCGTCCACGCTGCCGACGCCGTCGCCGAGCGGCCCGCCGTTCCTCGCGGCGATCCGGCCGGCGATCGTCGAGCACTGGAGCAAGTCGGTGCTGTTCAAGGACTACGGCCCGCATCTCGACGAAGCGTTCGCGGAATCGCTCGACGACATCGCGGCGCGCAACGAACGGCTGATCGACGCCGCCGCGCGCGCGTCGCAGATCCATTTCGTCGACGAGGCCGGCAACCGGCTGACGGGCTCCCTCGCGCCGGACCAGAAATGGACCAGCGTGGACGGGATGGGCAACCTCGACGTCGTGCCCGGCGAGATCGCGACGCACGTGACCGACCTGCGCGGCTCGATCGTGTTCAGCGGCACCTTCCTCGGCACCGTGCCGTTCGCGGTCAAGTACAAGGTCGTGGAGCGGCTCGCGACGCTGCATGTCGAAGGCAGCACGATCGTCGATTTCGACAGCGAGCATCCGGACTTCCGGCGCGATTTCGCGTCCTACCTGGACCGGCACGAGAATCACCGCCGGATCGAGGAATTCGGCATCGGCACGAATCTCGGCATCAAGGGCCTGTACGGCCGCAACGCCGGCTTCGAGGAGCGGCATCCGGGACTGCATCTCGGCCTCGGCGGCGGCGCGCAAGGCAGCCACCATCTCGACCTGATCTTCGCGAAGGGCAAGCTGGCGCTCGACGACCGGATCGTGTTCGACGGCGCCTTCGCCGTGTGACGCCGGCGCAAGCCTATGCGCGCGCCCCCAGCCACTTGTACATCACGAGGCTGTCGACCAGCCCGAGCCGCGCGTGGCGATACGCGCGCGGCAGGCGGCCGACGATCTCGAACCCGAGCTTCTGCCACAGCGCGACCGCGGCTTCATTGGTCGACACCACCGAATTGAACTGCATCGCGAGAAAGCCGCGTTCGCGCGCGACCTCCTGCGAGTGTTCGCACATCCGGCGCGCGACGCCGCGGCCGCGCGCCGCTTCGCTCACCATGTAGCCGCAGTTGCAGACGTGGCTGCCGGGCCCCGCCGCGTTCGCCTTCAGGTAGTACGAGCCGAGCAGCACGCCGTCCTCTTCCGCGACCCAGGTGCACAGCGGCGCGTCGAGCCACAGGGCGCGCGCGGCGTCCTCGGTCTGCGCGGGGTCGAATGCGTAGGTTTCCTGCGCAGCGACCACTGCGCGGTAAGTCGGCCAGAACAGCGCAAAATCCTCTTCGGTCATCGGACGAATCGTGAGCATGTGGTTCCTCGAAAATGGGGATGGCGTTGTTGAAACGCTGTCGATTCTAGACCCGGTTCACGCTCGCCGGCTTCACCGACCGTCGCTCATTCCCTCCCGAACCGCCCATCCTTCAGTCGCCACACCCCGAGCGGATTGCCGTCCTGCAACGCCGCCGGCAGCAGCGCCTGCGGCAACGCCTGGTAGCACACCGGCCGCAGGAAGCGCTCGATCGCGAGCGTGCCGACCGACGTCGTGCGTGAATCCGACGTCGCCGGAAACGGCCCGCCGTGCACCATCGCATGCGCGACCTCGACGCCGGTCGGATAACCGTTCGCGAGTATCCGCCCGGCCTTGCGCTCGAGCGTCGGCAGCAGGCGGCGCGCGAGCGCGTAGTCGTCCGGGTCGAGATGCAGCGTCGCGGTCAGCTGCCCTTCGACGTGCTCGGCGAGGTCGATCATCTCGTCGATGTCGCGGCACGTGACGATCAGCGACGTCGGCCCGAAGATTTCGTCCTCGAGCCGCGGGTTCGACACGAACGCGGGCTGCGTCGTCGCGAACAGCGCGGGCACCGCGGCCGCTTGCGCGCCAGTCTGCGCGCCTTGCGCGACCGCGCTCACGCCGTCCGCCGCCGCGCGCTGCGCGACGCCGCGCGCGTAGGCTTGCGCGATTCCCGTCGTCAGCATCGTCTGCGCGCCCTTCCGGCCGAGCGCCTGCGCGGCCGCGTCGATGAACGCCGGCGTGTGCGGCCCGTCGAGCACGACCACGAGCCCCGGGTTCGTGCAGAACTGGCCGACGCCGAGCGTCAGCGATTCGACGAAGCCGCGCGCGATCTCGCCGCCGCGCGCCGCGAGCGCGCCGGGCAGCACGAAGCTCGGATTGATGCTGCTCATTTCCGCGTAGACCGGAATCGGCTCGCGCCGCTGCGCGGCGATGTGCATCAGCGCGAGCCCGCCGCCGCGCGAACCGGTGAAGCCGACCGCCTTGATCGCCGGATGCGCGACGAGCGCCTCGCCGATCGCGTTGCCCGCGCCGATCACGAGCGAGAACACGCCTTCCGGCAGGCCGCACGCGGCGACCGCCTGCCGGATCGCGCGCCCGACGAGCTCCGACGTGCCGAGATGCGCGGGATGCGCCTTCACGACCACCGGGCAGCCGGCCGCGAACGCCGACGCCGTATCGCCGCCCGCCACCGAGAACGCGAGCGGGAAATTGCTCGCGCCGAACACCGCGACCGGGCCGACCGGAATCTTCTGCAGCCGCAGATCGGGACGCGGCAGCGGCTGCCGGTCCGGCAGCGCGGCATCGAGCGTCGCGTCGAGCCAGCGGCCGTCGCGCACCAGCGCCGCGAACAGCCGGAGCTGGCCGACCGTGCGCGCGCGCTCGCCTTCGAGCCGTGCGACCGGCAGCGCCGATTCCTGGTGCGCACGCGCGATCAGTACGTCGCCGAGCGCGACGAGATTGTCGGCGATCGTCTCCAGAAAACGTGCGCGCACGTCGAGCGGCATCGCGCGAAACGGATCGAACGCCGCCGCCGCGAGCGTGCACGCACGATCCACGTCCGCCGCGTCGCCCGCGCCGTACTCGGGTTCCAGTTCGACGCCGCGCGCCGGATCGAACGCGCGCAGCGTCCCTGCCGTGCCGCGCACCGACGCAGCGCCGATCAACATCTCTCCAGTGATCTGCATCATTCACCTGCCTGCTTTCGCTGTTCGTCCATGCCGATCCGGTAGATCCGGATCGCGTTGTCATGCCAGATCGCGCGCCGCGCCGTGTCGTCGAGGTCCGTCAGCGCGTCCGCGAAGGTGCGCAGCAACGCGGGATACGTGACCCGCAGCCCCGCCACCGGGAAATTGCTCGCGAACATGCAGCGCTCCCAGCCGAAGATCGCGATTGCGTCGCGGATGATTCGCCGGTTCTCGGCGTCGTTCCACGCGGCGTCGCGCAACCCGAATTCGGACAGCTTCACCGATACGCGCGGCAGCGCGGCCAGCGCTTCCATCCCGCGCCGCCATCGCGCGAGCCCCGCGTCCGAGCGGTCCCACGGCAGCCCCGCATGTTCGAGCACCACGTCGACGCCCGGCGCATCCGCGAGCATCGCTGCTGCATCGCCGAGATGCCAGAACGGCACCCGCAGATCCCAGCATAGGCCGTGCGCGGCGAGCCGTTCAAGCGCGGCGGGCCAGCGCGGATCACGCAATGTACCGGGGCCATCGGCCGTCGCATCCGGCGCCGGCGCGGTGCACGGCTTGAAGCGCACGCCGCGCACCCGCGGCCATGCGGCCTGCTCGGCGAGCCGTTGCGCCGCGTCGTCGGCGAGCAGGTCGACCCACGCGACGACAGCCGACGGCAGCCCGTGCGCGGCCGCGACGTCGTGCAGCCAGCGCGTCTCCGCCAGCGCCTCGTCGTGCGCGCGCTCGGCCTCCACATGCACGCTCGCGACGAGCGGCGCGCGTTGCGCTGCGCGCCGGTAGTCGTCCACGTCGAAATCGCGGCACAGCGCCGCGTAGTCGCCGAGGATGAAGCGCGACGGATCGTACCGATCCTGCAGCCACGGATAGTGCGCGCCCGCATCGAGCCGCCACAGGTGGTGATGCGCGTCGACGAGCGCATCGGGCATGCCGTCCAGGATGCACTCCCCGCGCATGTCAGCGCGGGCCGGCGAGCACATACGACGCATCCGGCTCGCGCAGCGTCGGCATCGCGCCGACGAAGCGCCACGCGTCGAGATCGAGCTCGCGCACGTAGTCGTCCTGGAACGACACGTAGGCCGCGCGCCGCGACGGATGGAACGACAGCGCGGTCGGGTTCGCGGGCAATGCCACGCGCTCGATCTCCTCGAGCTGCTGCGCATCGAACACGGAGATCGACTGCTCGCCCGAATTGGTCAGCAGCAGCAGGTCGCGGCCGTCCGGCGCGCTTGCACGGTAGATGCGGTTCGGATCGCTGCGCGTCTTCACGCGGCGGCCGCACGTCATCGTTTCGGTGTCGATCGCGACCAGCGTGTCGTCGCCGCGGTTCGCGACGTACAGCGTGCGCTCGTCGCTCGACAGCGCGTTGCCCTCCGGGCACGGCCCCGGCATCACCGCGCGCGGTGCGACCGTCGCGTCGCGCGGGTGGAACTGCGTGACCGTGTTAGACAGCAGGTGCACGCCGTATGCGCGGCTCGCGTCGCGCGTCAGCGTGACGAGATGGGTCTTCACGCCGCCGGACGGCACCGCCAGGTTCGGCACCGCCTGCTCCGTCGGACGATCGAACACGAGCAGCATGTCGTGCGCCTCGCTCATCGCGTACAGGCGGCCTTCGCGATCGCTCGCCATCCCGTGCGGCCGGTAATACGGCCACAGGTCGAGCATGCGCGTATGCGTGCGTTCGACGAGGTCGATCTCGGCGATCCGGTGATCGCCTTCGTGGCCGCGTGTCCACGCGGTCTCGATCCCGAAGATGCCGACGTACGCGTAGCGGTCGTTCGCGTCCACGGTGAATTCATGCGGGAAGTTCGGCAGCACGATGTGCTTGAGCGCGGCCCGCGTTTCGAGGTCGTAGAAGCTGAAGGTGTGCGCGCATTTCTGGACCAGCAGCAGGATGTCGTTCATGGTGATGAGTCTCCGTCCTTCGATCTTGCCGCCGCGGCGCATGGAAGTCGCCGCGGCGAAATAAAGCGCATGTCGCGCGCGCTCACGCCTCGCAGCGCTTCGGCAGCGTGAACGTCAGCAGCCCGGCCACCGCGAGCGCGCCCGCGAGGCTGTACACGCCGGCCGCCGTGCTCACGTGCTGGGTCAGCACGCCGACCGCATACGGGCCGCAGAACCCGCCGAGATTACCGAGCGCATTGATCAGGCCGCGTGCGCTGCCGGCCGTCTCGACGCTGCACAGCTTCGGCGGAATCGCCCAGAACACGCCGGCCGCCGCCTGCAGGAAAAATCCGCAGCCGATCAGGAATGCGTACGACACCACCATCGTCGCCTGGAACCGCACCGACAGGAACAGGCAGGCGGCGAAGCCGAGCAGCGGCAGCACGATGAACAGCCGCCGCCGGCCGGTCTTGTCCGACAAATACGACGTCGCGCTCATCCCGAGCATCGTGCCGACGTACGGCAGGATCGCCAGCATCCCGACCTGCGCCATCCCGCCGTGGGTGAGGTTTTTCAGGAGCGTGGGCAACCACAGCGTATAGCCGTAGATGCCGACCTGGTAGCAGAAGTTGATCAGCACGAGCCGCCAGATCGTCCCGTCGCGCAGCAGCGCGCCGAACGACGCCGCGGTCTTCCGCTCGCTCATGCGCGCGGCTTCCCGCTCGGCGGCGAGCGCCTCGGCGATGTACGCCTTCTCGCGCGGCGAGATCCAGCGCGCGGTCTCGGGGCTGTCGTCCGCGAACGGCAGCCAGATCGCGAGGAACGCGAGCGACAGCAGCCCCGCGCCGTAGAACAGGTGGCGCCAGTCGTAGGTCGCGAGGATGTAGCCGGACAGCGGCGCGGTGATCATCCCGGCGAGCGGCACGAACATGATGACCATCGCGTTCGCGCGCCCGCGCTCGCGATCGGGAAACCAGTTGCTGACCATCGTCAGCACGACGGGCAGCATCCCGCCTTCGGCGACGCCGAGCAGGAAGCGCAGCGCCAGCAGTTGCCACGCTTCGGTGACGAGCCCCGTCAGCGCCGACAGCACGGCCCAGCTCACGAGCGACCACGCGATGAACTTCTTGCCGCCGCCGAGCGCCGCGAGCCGGCCGCCCGGAATCTGCAGGAACAGGTAGCCGAAGAAGAAGATGCCGCCCGCGAGGCCGGCCATGCTCGCGCCGATGCCGAGGTCGGCGTTCATCCCGCCGGGCATCGCGAACGCGATGTTCACGCGGTCCATGTACGAGATGATGCACGCCATCAGGAGCGGCGGAATCACGCGCAGCCAGCGGCGGCGCGGAACGGGGGCGGCGACGTCGGCGTCGTAGGCCGGGCTCGCCTGGTTCAGGGTGGTCATGGTGTCTCCAATATTTGTCTGCGTGGACGCGGCCTTCTCGCGGGCCTTGCGTCATCGTGTCGTTTCGCCGCGCGCCTACCGCCCCCAGCGCAGCACGAGCGGATCGAGCCGCCGCGCCGCGTCGAGCAGCCCGGCGCGCGTGTCCGGATGCAGGTCGGGCCACGGCGCGCGCGGCCTGTCACACGCGATCACGCCGCCGGCCTTCATCAGCGCCTTCGCCGCGAGAAAGCCCGCCTGCCGGTTCTCGTAGTTGATCAGCGGCAGCCAGCGCGCATACTGCTCGCACGCCTCGTCGCGGCGGCCGGCGAAATACGCGTCGGTGATCCGGCGAATCCCGTCCGGATAGCCGCCGCCCGTCATCGCGCCCGTCGCGCCCGCATCGAGATCGGCCAGCAGCGTGATGCCCTCCTCGCCGTCCCACGGCCCTTCGATCGCGTCGCCGCCGACGCGGATCAGCTCGCGCAGCTTCGCCGCCGCGCCGGGCGTCTCGATCTTGAAGTACGACACCGCGTCGATCTCGCGCGCGAGCCGGGCGAGGCAGTCGACCGGCAGCGTCGTGCCGCTCGCCGGCGCGTCCTGAATCATCAGCGGAATGTCGAGCCCGTCGCTCACGTCGCGGAAGAACGCGTGGATCGACGCCTCCGGCACGCGGAACGTCGCGCCGTGATACGGCGGCATCACCATCACCATCGACGCGCCCATGGCCCGCGCGCGCCGGTTGCGTTCCGCGCAGATCCGCGCGCTGAAATGCGACGTCGTGACGATCACCGGCACGCGGCCGGCGACGCGCTCCAGCACGGTGCGGGTCAGCAGGTCGCGTTCGTCGTCGCCGAGCGCGAACTGCTCCGAGTAGTTCGCGAGGATGCAGATGCCGTGCGAGCCCGCGTCGATCATGAAGTCGATCGCGCGGCGCTGGCCGTCGAGGTCGAGCGCGCCGTCCTCGGTGAAGATCGTCGGCGCCACCGGAAAGACGCCCTGGTAACGTGCGCGCATGGTCACTCCACGATGTCGAACTGGTCGAGGAACTCGGTCTTCAGCGTGAGGCCGAGGCCGGGCACGTCGTCGCGCAGCTGCAGGAAGCCATTCTCGGCCACCGGCTCGCCGTCGAAGATGTAATAGAACAGCTCGTTGCCGACCTCGACGTCGAACATCGGGAAGTACTCGCTCATCGGCGACGCGAGCGTGCTCATCGTCAGATGGTAGTTGTGCATCTGGCCCGCGTGCGGGATCACCGGCACGCTGTACGCCTCGCACAGCGCGTTGATCTTGTGCGCCATCGTGATGCCGCCGACGCGGTTCGTGTCGTACTGGACGACCGACACCGCCTTGCGATCCAGTAGCTGCTTGAAGCCGTACAGCGAGAACTCGTGCTCGCCGCCCGAGATCGGAATGCTCGTCAGCCGGTTCAGCTCCGCGTAGCCGTCGATGTCGTCGGCGATCACCGGCTCTTCGAGCCAGCGCGGCTGGTACTTCTCGAGCTTCGGCAGGATGCGCTTCGCGTACTCGAGGTTCCAGCCCATGTAGCACTCGAGCATCAGGTCGTTGTCGTCGCCGATCACCTCGCGGATCGCCGCGACCGACTTCAGGTTCTCGACGACGCCCTGCTGCCCGTGCGCGGGCCCGTAGCCGAAGCGCATCTTGAACGCGCGGAAGCCTTCGTCGAGATAGCGCTGCGCTTCCGCCTGCATCTCGTTCAGGTCGGTGCGGTACAGCTTCGAGTAGTAGCAGGGAATCTTCTCCTTCGTGCGGCCGCCGAGCAGCTTGAACACCGGCTTGCCGACGCTCTTGCCGAGGATGTCCCAGATCGCGATGTCGACCGCCGAGATCGCCGCCATGCCGACGCCCTTGCGGCCCCACGCGTGGGTTGCCCGGTACATCCGCTGGTTCAGGTATTCGTAGTCCCAAGGGTCCTGGCCGATCACGAGCGGCGCGAGGTACTGGTCGACGATCGCCTTCGCGACGTGCGGCGCGAGCGCGACGTTGCCGAGGCCGACGATGCCGTCGTCGGTTTCGACCTCGACGACCGTCCATGAATGGAAGCGGAACGTGCTCATCGTTTCCTGCGGCGCGTACAGCAGGTCCATCGCGTTCGAGCAGAAATTGCCCTGTGGCGGCACGGTCTTGCCTTTCCACTGGTACACGCGGGCGCGCACAGCCTTGATCTTCATTGTGTCGTCTCCTGATTTTCGGTTTCGTTTCCGGTGGGCCGTCACGCGGAGGTGGTCTGCCGGCGATGCGCGGCGCCCATCCGGCACGCGATCTGCAGCGCCTGCCAGGTCGCGCCGACGTCGGCCGCGCCGCGCCCCGCGATGTCGTACGCGGTGCCGTGCGCGGGCGTCGTGATCGGCACCGGCAGCCCGCCCTGCACGGTCACGCCGCGCGAGAAGCCGAGCAGCTTGATCGCGATCTGCCCCTGGTCGTGGTACATCGTGACGATCGCCTGGTAGTCGCCGGCCTGCGCCTTCAGGAAGATCGTGTCGGCCGGGAAGGGGCCGTGGAACGGCGCGTCGGTCGGCCATTCGCGCGCCTGCAATGCGCGCACGGCCGGCGCGATCACGTCGATCTCCTCGCGGCCGCACATGCCGCCGTCGCCGCCGTGCGGGTTGAACGCCGCGATCGCGACCTTCGGCGCCGCGACGCCGTTCGCGAGCAGCGACCGGTAAATCAGTTCGGATGCCTGTTCGATCCGCTCGACGGACAGGTAGCGCGCGGCGTCCTTCAGCGGGATGTGCGACGAGATCCGCGCGGTCCACAGTTCGCCCAACGTGTTGAATTCGCAGAAGTAGCCGGTCACGCCGAGGTAGTCGGCGAAGTGGTGCAGCTCGTCGTCGTGCGCGAGGCCGCCGAGCTTCATCGCATGCTTGTTGAGCGGCGCGAAGCAGATCGCGTCGACGTCGCCGGCCAGCGCCGCGTCCATGCAGCGGTTCAGCACGTCGAGCACCGAGCGGCCGCCTGCCGGGCCGGCCTGAGCGAGCGTCACCTGCGCGGGATCGACGGTATCGATCGCGACGAACGCGGGCCGCGCGACGGACGGCCGGTCGCGCACGTCGGCGAGCGACGCGACCGGCTCGACGTCGACCTGCACGCCCGCGGTGCGCTGGCCGGCTTCCCACAGCCAGCGGTCGCCGAACAGCACGAGATTGGCGTGCGTCACGGCATCGGGGCGCGCAAGCAGCTTCGCGATCAGCTCGGGGCCGATGCCGGCCGGGTCGCCGAGCGTCAGCGCGACGACCGGCAATGCCGGGTCTGCCGCGCGCGCCGGGCCGTGTGCCGGAATCGCCGAATTCGTCTGCATGTTCGTCTCCTGTCTCTGCCTCTGGC
The DNA here is from genome assembly GCF_000833595.1 of Burkholderia sp. MSHR3999. Lineage (NCBI taxonomy): Bacteria > Pseudomonadati > Pseudomonadota > Betaproteobacteria > Burkholderiales > Burkholderiaceae > Burkholderia > Burkholderia sp. MSHR3999. Next base: position 307,509 of record NZ_JRFO01000007.1, on the reverse strand, counting down.
CGGAAAGCGGCCGTTCGTCATGTGGGGTTCATGCTAGGTAGACGGGACACGCCGGTAAATTGAAAACTCTTGATGAATTGATAACCTGGGGTAATCGAATTGGGTTCGATCGACAGAAAGGATTCGACGCCGCAACTGCTGAACCGGCTGCGGATGCGCCAGGTCGCGCTGCTGCTGGCGGTCGAGGAGTGCTCGACGCTGCGTGCGGCGGCCGACCGGCTCGGCCTCACGCAGCCGGCCGCGACCAAGATGCTGCGCGAGCTCGAGGATGCGCTCGGCCAGCCGCTGTTCGAGCGCGTCGGGCGCGGGCTCGTGCTGAATCCGGCCGGCGAGCGGGTGCTCGGCTACTTCCGCGGAATCCGCGGCAGCATGGAGGCGCTCAACCGCGAGCTGGCCGAACTGCAGCTCGGCAGCGCCGGGCGGCTCGCGATCGGCAGCATCATGGCCGCGACGCCCGGGCGGCTCACCGAGGCGCTCGTGCAGCTGAAGTCACGCTATCCGCTGCTCGCGATCGACATCGCGGTCGACACCAGCGACAAGCTGATGCCGCAGCTTCAGGAAGGCGTGCTCGAAGTGGTGATCGGGCGCAACGTCGGCGCCGACTGCGAATTCCGCGCGGTCGACGACGAAGCGCTCGCGATCGTCGCCGGCCGCGACCATCCGCTCGTCGGCGGCGGGCCGGTCGAGTTCGCGGCGCTGCTCGACTATGCGTGGATCCTGCAGCCGACCGGCAGCCCCGCGCGCGAAGTCGTCGAGCGCGAGTTCCGGATGCACCACCAGCCGATGCCGCGCGGGCTGGTCGAGACCGGCTCGATCCTGACGACGATGAGTCTCGTCGATCGCTCGCCGATGCTCGGCGTGATACCGAGGACGGTCGCCGAATTGAATGCCGAGCACGGGATGGTTGCGATCGTCGACTACACGCTCGCGCAGAAGCTGCCGTCGTATGGGAGCCTCGTGCGGCGGGATCGGCCGCTTTCCGTTCCTGCACAGCAGTTTCTCGCGTTGTTTCATCGGGAGGCGGGGGCTTGACGAGGCAAGCGATTCGTCGTTGAAGCAGCCCGCAACGATTACGTCAACGCTCGTCCGGCCGCCACGTCGACAGGCACTTCGCTCTCCAATGCCCTGGCGGCGAGTTCCCCAACCCAGTCCGCATCGGAGGGATCGACGACTCCATATTGGTCCGGCGGAAAAAAAGCATAGTGGTGAGCCGCCTCGGCCAGACGCTCACATTCAGCTTGAGACAGCAGATAGGAGGTGACGGTCAATGGCGCTGCCGGTCCGCTAAATCTCAATCCGATACGGATATTGGTGCGTGGCGCAAATGCTATCGCCAGTTCTCGCCCCGGGATCAATCGTTTCGTCTCCAAGGGGAACGTTGGCGGCCCGCACCAACTGTCTACCGCAATTCGATGATCCAGCACCAGCCAATGACCGACGGACGTTCGGGCCAGGATCCACTGCCTGACTCCGGCCCGGCTGGATTTGAGCTTGCCGTCGATCCATTCCTCGACGTAGAGGGGTTCCGGATCGTAGTCGTCCGACCACACGACGATTGCCGAACGTAGCGTGTGGCGCTCCAATTCGACATTCCCGTTGAACGGCATTTCGCGCCAATACCGCTGTCGGGTACCATACGTCGCGATGCACCAGTTCAGGCCGATCCAGGCTGCAATGAAGAGAGCCGTGACCCATATTGCGGGTACGGCTGTTTCGCCGACAGCACGATCAATATCAAAGGCCGGATCGATCATTCCGCGGTACGCAAGCAGACCCAGCATATACGCGAACATCGGGACCAAAGGCCCGACTGCGACCGGCGCCAGCAGAATGGCGAGCCAGCTTCGGACATGCACTATCCCAGCCGACTTGGCGCGCGCGTGCTCCTCATCGCTCATCGCCGCGACTTCCCGCGCGGCAACTTCGTCGCTCGGAGTGTGGAACCTCTCATAAATATTCTGGCGATTGGACATTCGAGGGGGACGAAAGGGGCGACAAAGTAGCGGTGTCCTCAACGTGATCCTGTCGATGACCGACAAGCACAAGGGAAGGTCCTATCGCTGTATCCGGCGGCCGCCGCATTCGATCCGAGGAGGCGCGCCGCCGCATAACTCGGGACCGTTGGAAGGAGAAAAACCGAGGGAACCTCATCTCTCCTGCGGTGAATTCGGGGCATCCCCGTCAACAACAACGAAACTATTCTAACGTCCAGGCCATACCCACGCCGGCCCCATTGCGCCGAACCGGCGCGCCCGTTATCCAGCGCCACCTCGGTCAGCGTCAGCCGCGCGTCGCCGAGCAGCGCTTCGGCCATCGCGCCGCGCGACTCGCCGAGCAGCGCGCGGAACGTCGTGCCCTCGTCCTGCAGCCGCCGCTTCAGCTTGCGCGCGCTGGTGTTCATCAGCCGCGCCATGTCCTCGAGCGAAAACGGCGGCGCACCCGGCGTCGAGCCCAGGCAATCGCGGATCATCGCCGCGGCGCCGACATCCGCGCGCCGCTCGGCGAGTCGCGCGGCGCGCTGGCACGTGTTCCACCTGCGCTCGGCGCGCGATGCGCTGCACACGCTCGCAGCCTTCGCGCAGGAACGGGTGGTCGCGTTGCCGTGACGAAAACCTGGCCGCGTTGCCCGCTCGGCCAATAGCGGCCGGCCGTACCGGATGAAAGAATCGATCTCGTCCGGGTAGCGGGTTTCATCGCTTGGCTTATCGATCGAGACTCCGAATGAAAGGCGCTGCATGCCCTCGGGCTGCAGCGCCTTTTTCGTTGCGGCTCGCTATGCGCCCTCCGTCATTCCGCCCGGCAAGCCGCGAAATCCGCTCCGCTTTCATTTTTCTTTTTGTAGTTTATAAGTTACAATGCCGCCTGTCGTCGAACTCCTTCGCTATCGATGCGATGACGGCCACGAGCCGTTTACCGAATGGCTGCTTGCCGTGCGCGACAAGGTCGCCCAGGCGCGGATTCGCGTTCGCCTGCGTCAGGTCCAGATGGGCAACTTCGGCGATTGCCGGCCGGTCGGCGAAGGCGTGATCGAACTGCGCGTCCACGTCGGCGCCGGATACCGCATGTATTGCGGCCGGCACGGCGACACGCTGGTGCTGCTGCTGAGCGGCGGCGACAAGGACAGCCAGACTGCCGACATCCGCTACGCGAAGGCACTCTGGCATGCATGGAAACGGAGGCAATCATGAGCAAACTCGAAGGCGCGGCGCCGCACCACGACGCGGAACTCGCCGAACTGCGCGCAGACCGCGAACTCGCCGTCGAATACCTGAAGGCGGCCATGGCATCGCTCGACGATCCCGACAACCGCGCAGGCGGCCTGCTCGCCCTGCGCACAGTCGCCGAAGCCTATGGCGGCCTCGGCACCGTCGCGGCGCAGGCCGGCATCAGCCGGGAAGCGCTCTATCGCGCGCTGTCGCCCAACGGCAACCCGACGCTGAAAACCCTGATCGCCGTGCTCAAGACGGTCGGCCTGCGCCTTTCCGTCGAACCGGAACAGCACGCGCGCCCGTAAGCGACGCACGCGGTCACGGCATCGCCATCCACACCAACAGCACGTCCGCGGGCGCCGAGCTTGCGCCGGCCGGCGGATGCACGATCTTCGCGTCGACCGCGAGCGCCTGCGCGATGTCCGCGGCGCGGTCGATCGTCGCGCTGCTCACGATCGTCATCAGCCCCGCCGGATGGTGCAGCGTCTCGCGATACAGCGCGCCATACCACAGCGCCCGCGTGCCTTGCGCATCCTGCAGCACGTACGGATAGCGCCACAGCCGCAGCACGAGGCGGCGGTTCGGCTGTCCAGGCTCGACGCGCACGAACACCCGCCGCGTATCCACGCCCTGCGAATAGCGCGGCAGCACCGGCAGCCCGTCGGCCGGCGTCTGCGGCAGCAGCCAGCGCAGCGCGGTCTGCCCGGACCACGGCGTCGCGCGCTGCCAGCCGGCCTGCGCGAGATGCCGGTCGAGCGTGTCGGACGTCGCGCACCACTGCAGCGGCAGGAATTCCTCGCGATCGCCGCTGATTTCGGTGCGCCGCGCCGGCACGGACTGCCAGCCGCCGTCCATCCACTGGTCGACCGTCATTGCGACCACCCTGGCATGTGCATGCTGGACCCGGTCGGCGCGCCACGCCGCCGGAATCGTCCACACGCCGGCCGTCGCGAGCACCACGACGACGGCGACGAGTGCCCCCTTCGGCTGAACCTCGTCGCGCACGTGCCCGAACGCATAGACGCCGGCGAGCAACGCGAACCACGCGAGCCCGAGGCTCCAGCCGCCGAGCAGCCCGGACAGCCACGCATTGCCGAGATACAGCCGCGCGAAGCCGCCGAGCACGATCCACAGCATGATCGCCATCGCGACGCCGTTGCGCCACAGCACCGCGCGCCCGCGCGTCAGCGCCCAGCCCATGCAGCCGGTCGCGAGGATCGCGAACGCCGCGTCGGCGTCCGGCAGCGGCGCGTGCGCGCCGCCGGGCTCGAAGGTCGCGGGCGTGCCGCCGATCGGCGCGATGCCGAACGGCGGCACGAGCACGACCGCGACGCCGACCGCCGCGATCCACCACGCGGCCGTCAGCCAGCAGCGGTGGATCATCAGCCAGACCAGGAACGCTGCCGCGACGATCAGGCCGACGTCGCGACCGCTCAGCACCGCGATTGCACGCATCGCCGCGTCGACGGGCGGCGTGCGCAGGTTCTGCAGGAACGCGTACAGCGCGGTGTCGGCGCGCATCAGCGGATCGTTCGCGACGACGTCCTGCACGACGCCGGCAAATAGCCAGACGCTGCCGACGAACAGGAGCGCCAGCAACAGGATCGCGCCCGGCAGCCGGCGCACGCGGGCGACCAGCCTGCGCAGCCGCACGGCGACGCCCGGCCAGCGATGCGCGCACGCGTGCACCGCGGCGGCCGCCGCGCCGCGCAACAGCGGCACGCCGCGCCGCAGCGCGACCCGCACGCCGAACCACACGGCCACGACCAGCGCGGCGACGACCAGCAGGATCGCGGCGACTCGCGTGCTGACCGCCTCGGCCAGCGCGGCGGACGCGCCGAACGCGATGCCCGGCGCGACATGCACCGGCGCCCACACGAGCGCCGACGCGACGTTCGTCGGATAGAACGACCGGCGCGGCAGGGACGCGCAGCCGACCACGACCGGCACGACCGCGCGCACCGGCGCGAGGAAGCGTGCGAGCACGATGCTCTTCATGCCGTGGCGCAGCACGAACTGCTCGCCGCGTTCGTACGATGCGGCGAGCCCCCTGCGCGCCCACCACTTCCGGACCTCGCTGTGGTAGTGCCGGCCAAGCTCGTAGCTGATCCCGTCGCCGACGACCGCGCCGGCGACCGCGACGCCGATCGTGATCCAGCCGTCGAGCGCGCCCGCGCCGATCAGCGTACCCGCCGCGAACATCACCGCGCCGGCCGGCACCACCGTGCCGATCAGCGCGATCGCTTCGGCGCACGCGGCCGCGAACACGATGACGAGCACGAGCGCCGGATGCGCGCCGACGGCGCCGAGCCATGCATGGATCGTTTCGCTCATCGCCTGTCCTGTCGGGGGGTGACCCCGCCACGCATGCGCCGGCAACGCCGGGCGTTCGCCGCCGTCGCGGCTGTCATGAAGGTGTACACGCCCGTGCGTCAGCCGATCTCGTGCCGCCGCGCATCCGCCTCGAGCGGCGCGGCGTCGTAGCCGACCGTCGCGATCTCGCGCAGATAGCGCGCGAGAAACGCGCCGATCGACCCGGCGGCTTCGTACTGGTGCACATGGCGGAATTCGTGGGTGAGGAGCCGGCGCGTGCCGTGCCCCTGCAGCACGAACACCGCGTGGCCGAGCGTCAGGCCGATCGTGCCCGGCGACAGCAGCCCGGCTTCGCGTGCGAGCTCGGCGAGCGCCGGCTCGTCGGGAAACGGCAACTGCGCGGCGCTGACGACGCGGATCCGCTCCGGCTGCGCGACGCCGACCGAGCGCGCATCGTCGGCGAGCGCCGGCGTCAGCGGCTCGCCCTGCGCGAGCCCGCGGGCCGCCTGCGCTTCCGCCCACGCGACGGCGGCGGGCAGCGCGCCCGGCAGGATGGCGGCAAGATCGATCATCGATGACTCTCCTCGAAAGATGGGGGCGGCATCAGATTCAGTGTAGTCCCGAACCGGCACGGGCCGTGCCGCTCGGCGCCGCCCCAGCATTTAATCAGATGAATAGGCCGCCGCCGCGCCGATCATTTAGTTCTGGTACCGATTCCGTCTGTTGTGTCGCAGAAAGTTTCTTCGACGTGTACCGTTTTCCGGTCAGGCGGAATATATTGATCAGAACAACGGCCGGTGCGCGGGCGTCTCGCGCCCCGGCCGTCAAGCAATGCCGTCCGCACGACACCGCGCCCTCGCGCGCCGAAGCGTCATCCCGCCAAGAGGACCGCTCCATGATCAAGGTGATACTGGCCGACGACCACGCAGTCATGCGAGACGGGCTGCGTCACATACTCGAGACGGCCGGCGGTTTCGAAATCGTCGGCGAAGCCTCTGACGGTTCGACCACGCTCGAGCTGGCCGAGCGCGGCGCGGCCGACGTGCTGCTGCTCGACCTGTCGATGCCCGCGCCGACCGGCATCGAGCTTCTCAAGCTGATCAAGACCCACGCGCCGACGCTGCGCACGCTCGTGCTCACGATGCACACGGAGGAGCAATACGCGGCGCGCGCGTTCAAGGCCGGCGCGACCGGCTACCTGACGAAGGACAGTGCAACCGCCGAGCTGGTCGCGGCGGTCGGCAAGGTGGCGTCGGGCGGCGTCTACGTGAGCCGGCCGGCGGCGGAGAGCCTTGCCCGGACCCTGCACGCGCCAGTCGAGACGCCGCCGCACGAACGGCTGTCGACGCGCGAATTCGACGTGATGCGCCGCATCGTCGCGGGACAGACCGTCACGCAGATCGCGAGCGCGCTCGCCCTCAGCGCGAAGACGGTCAGCACCTACAAGATGCGCATTCTCGAAAAAATGGACCTGCCGCACGACGCGGCGCTGATCCGCTATGCGGTGCGCCACGGCCTCGGCATCGACCTGGACGACGCATGACGCACGCCGTGACGCCCCAGCCCGGCTCCCCGCGGCCGGACACCTCCCCCGCCCCGACGGAAGCCGCGACGCGCGACGCCGATACGGACACGTCGCCCATGTTCATGTCGTCGCTGCGGCCGGAGCGGCGCGAGCGCCAGCTCGCGCTCGCGACCGTGATCGTATCGGCGGCGATCTTCGTCGCGCTGGCGCCGTTCGCGAAGATGCCGCTCGCGCAGGAGTGGGGCTTCATCCCGGTCTACCAGACGGCGATCCTCGTCAATGACATGGTGACGGCCGGCCTGCTGCTCGGCCAATACGCGATCCTGCGCGAGCGGGCGCTGCTGGCGCTCGCGGCCGGCTACCTGTTCACGGGCTTCATGGCCGGCGTGCACATGCTGACCTTCCCGGGCCTGTTCGCGCCGACCGGCCTGCTGCACGCGGGCGAACAGACGACGGCGTGGCTGTACGTGTTCTGGCACGGCGGCTTCCCGCTCGTGGTCGCGTGCTACGCGCTGCTGCGCGACGCCCCGCGCACGCCGCCGAAGCCGGTCCGTCACGCGGCGATCCCGATCGCGGGCTGCATCGTCGCGACCGCGCTCGCGACTGGCGCGATCGCGCTGTTCACGACCGCGGGGCACGATTACCTGCCGCGCGTCATGCGCGGCAACCGGATGATCGAGCCGCTGCAGAGTCCGGTCGTGGCGGTCTGGGCGCTGAACCTGATCGCGCTCGCGTTGATGTGGCGGCGCCGGCGCAGCCATTCGGTGCTCGACCTGTGGGTGATGATCGTCACGGTCGCGTGGCTGTTCGATATCGCCATGTCGGCGATGCTGAATCACGGGCGCTTCGACCTCGGCTTCTACGCGGGGCGCATATACGGGCTCGTCGCATCGAGCCTCGTGCTGTTCGCGCTGCTGTTCGAGAACGGCCGGCTGCATGCACGCACGGCGCGCGCGCTCGCCGGCGAACGGCACGAGCATCAGCTCGTGCTGCAGAAGACCGCGGAGCTGAACGACGCGAACGAGCGCCTCGAGCAGCGCGTCGCCGCGCGCACCGCGCAGTTGAGCGCGTCGAACCGCGACCTGCGGCGCGAGGTCGAGGAACGCGTGCGCGCGGAGCGGGCCTTGCAGGCGTCGCGCGAGGAGTTGCGGGAGATCTCGGCGATCAGCGCGAGCGCGCGCGAAGCGGAGCAGCGCCGCATCGCGCGCGAGCTGCACGACGAACTCGCGCAGACGCTCGCGACGCTGAAGAACGATCTCGAATGGCTGATCGACCACGTGCCGCAGGACGACGCGCAGCTCGCGCGCAAGATCGCGGCGATGCACGGGCTCGCGCGCGGCGCGGTGGCCGCGACGCGGCGCATCGCGTCGGATCTCCGGCCGCTGATGCTCGACGATCTCGGCTTCGCCGCGGCGATGCAGTGGCTCGTGCAGAACTTCCGCCAGCGGCACGGCATCGGCTGCACGCTGCACGTCGACCCGCCCGAGCAGAACCTCGCGGAACCGTATGCGACGGCCGTGTTCCGCATCGCGCAGGAAGCGCTGGCGAACGTCGCGCGCCATGCGGCCGCATCGCAGGTCGAAGTGGAGCTGGTATGCGGCGACGACGGCATCGCGCTGACGATCCGCGACGACGGCGCCGGCTTCGATCGCGGCGATCCGCGCAAGCCCGGTTCGTTCGGGCTCGTCGGGTTGCGCGAGCGCGCGTACCTGGTCGGCGGAACGTTACGGATCGACACCGCGCGCGGCAAGGGCACGACCATCGGCGTCCACATTCCGTTGCAGCCCGCGCACGCGACGTTCGTGGCCGACGAACATCACACGGGGCACACGGGTTAGCGGAAGCGCAGGGCCGCTGCGTGAGCGGGTCAGTGGTAGTCGTCTTCCCGTTGATGCCGGACCGCCCCGCCCGACACGCCGCCGTCACACGCTCACGCCCGCGCCGCCACCAGCCCCCGCTCCGAGCGCGTCCACGCGACGAGCGCGCCGACGCCGAGCAACGCGAGACACACGATCGGCACGATCATCGGCCCGAACGCGGTGCCGGTGACCTTGCCGGCGAACGGCATCAGGTTCTGGCTGAAGAAGCCGCCGAGGTTGCCGATCGAGTTGATCGCCGCGACGCTCGCCGCCGCGCGCGCGCCGGTGAAGTAGCGCGGCGGCATCGACCAGAAGCACGGATACAGCAGCGGAATGCACGCGCCGCCGAGCACGAGCGCGACGAAGCGCAGCGGCGTCGACGGCAGCACGAGGCTCAGCAGGAAGCCGAGCGCGCCGAGCGCCGCGACGATCGCGATCGTGCGCAGGATGCTCTTCGCGCGGCGCAGCTTCGCGGGCAGCCAGAGCAGCAGCAGCACCGCGAGCGCCCACGGCAGCATGCTGAGGAAACCATTCATGCCGCTCGACACGCCGAACGACTTCACGAGCGTCGGCAGCCAGTACGTGACGCCGTACAGCGACGTCGACATCAGCATGTAGGTTGCCGCGAACAGCATCACGCGCGGATCGAGCAGCGCCTTCCACGGCTGCGCGTGCTTGGCGTGCGCCGGCTTCTCGCGTTCGAGCGCGGCGGCGACGACCTGCTTCTCGCGCTCGTCGAGGAAGCGCGCGTCGCGATACGACGCGGGCAGCACGCGGAACACGACGATCGCGACCGCCACCGCCGGGATGCCCGTCGCGACGAACACCCACTGCCAGCCCGCGAGCCCCCACACGCCGTTCAGGCTCAGCAGCCAGCCGCCGACCAGCGAGCCGAGCATGTTGGCGAGCGCGCTGCCGAGCGTGAAGATGCCGAGCACCTTCGCGCGATAGCTTTGCGGGAACCACAGCGTCAGGTAGTAGATGACGCCCGGATAGAAGCCCGCCTCGGCGATGCCGAGCGCGAAGCGCAGCCCGCAGAACACCGGCATCGACGTCGCGAAGCCCATCGCCACAGTGATCAGCCCCCACGTCAGCATGATGCGCGCGAGCCACACCCGCGCGCCGTAGCGATGCAGCGCGAGCGTGCTCGGCACCTCGAACAGCAGGTAGCCGATGAAGAACAGCGACGACGCGAGACCGAACGCGGCCTCCGTCATCCCGAGGCTGTGCACCATCTGCAGTTTCGCGAAGCCGACGTTCTGCCGGTCGATGAACGCGATCAGGAACATCACGACGAGGATGGGCAGCAGGCGCCGCGCCATCTTCGACATGACGTGCCGCTCTTCGGCGGACGCGGGGTCCAGGGTTTCGGTGGCGTTCACTGCTTGCTCCTCCGGGGTGTCGGTTGTGAGTGTGTGGGGTTGCGCCTACGACGGCCGGAAGCCGTCGAGCATCGGCACGAACATCTCCTGCCACGTGCGCGGCTTCGCCTTGATCGTGCCGGCCATGTAGAGAAAATCGACGTAGTCCATCAGCTGGTTCGGCCGCACCGAGAAGCGCGTCTCGGGCGCGGCGAGCATCTGCATCACGTCGTCGTGCGACACGCCGACGCCCGACGCCGACGCCGACGCATAGATCGCCGCCGCCGCGCGCGGGTCCTGCGCGATCAGCCGGTTCGCGTCGTCGAGCGCGCCGAGGAATGCGGCGGCGAGCGCGGGCTCCGCGTCGACGAGCCGCTTCGGCGCGAACACGACGTCGAGCGTCAGCGGGCCGAGCACGTCGATCGAGCCGACGACGCGGTGGATGCCCGGCTGCCGGAGTTCGAGCGTCGAGAACGGCGGCGACGTGAAGTGCGCGGTGACGCCGTTCTCGTGCCGGATCAGCGCCTGCATCGCCTGCGGGTGCGGGAGATTCACGGTGATCGAATCGAGCTGCGCGAAATGCCGCTGGCCCAGCAGCTTGCCCGCGACCATCTGCAGCACGACCGCCGACAGCGACGTGCGGATGCCCGGCACCGCGATCCGGTCGGACGGCGTGAAGTCGCGCAGCGACGCAAGCCCGGGCCGGTTCGCGTTCAGCGACAGCGACGTCGTCGACAGCCCGCTGATGCCGATCACCTCGACGTTCGGAATCCCGCGCGCCCGCGCCCACAGCTCGATGAAGCCCGGCGCGCCGGCGCCCGCGAAGTCGAGCGTGCCGGCCATCATCGCGTCGTTGACCGAGTTGCCGCCGTCGAGCAGCACCCAGTCGACGCTGACGTCGCGCACGCCGTGCCGCGCCGCGTGCCGCTCGAACAGCCGCTGCCGCTCCATCACCAGCAGCGGCAGGTACAGCACGCCGTAGCCTTTCGAGATCCGCACCGTGCGCGGCTTCGGCAGCACGAGCGACGGCGCGAGCGCCGCGCCGAGCCCGGCGGCGACGAGCGCGCGGCGGCGCGGCGACGACGTCATGCGGGGGCTCCCGCTTCGCTCATTGCCTGCTGCATGGTGCCGTCTCCTCTGGTATTAATGCCGTCTCTGCAATTCCCGGCTGCGCACAGGTTATCGAGCGAGTCTGAGAAAATGCTGACATCCCCTCCCCGGGAAAACCCGTAACCCAGTGAATCGGCAGGACGGCAACATGCGCATTCTCGTCGTAGAAGACGACGCGGAAATCGGTGCGGCGATCCGCAGCCGCCTGACGCGGCTCGGCCACGCGGTGGACCTCGAGACCGACGGCGCGACGGCGAGCAGCCTGCTGCGCATCGAGCGCTTCGATCTCGTCGTGCTCGACGTGATGCTGCCTTCGATGGACGGCTTCGCGATCCTGCGCCACCTGCGCGCGTCGGGCAGCACGACGCCGGTGCTGCTCGTCACCGCGCGCTCCGCGATCGACGACCGCGTGAGCGGCCTCGGGCTCGGCGCGGACGACTATCTCGTGAAGCCGTTCGACTACCGCGAACTGGACGCGCGCGTGCAGGCGCTCCTGCGCCGCAACAGCGGCCACGCGAACGACGTGCTGACGCTCGGCGGCCTCACGATCGATCGCAGCAGCCGCCTCGCCGAACTCGACGGCCGGCCGCTGTCGCTGTCGCGCCAGGAATTCGCGCTGCTCGAGATTCTCGCGAGCCGGCCGCAGCGGATCTTTTCGAAGGAGGACTTGCTGAACCAGCTGTTCTGCTTCGGCAACGAGCCGAGCGCGAACGCGGTCGAGCAATACGTGACGCGCGTGCGCCGGAAGCTGCAGGGCAGCTCGGTCGAGATCCGCACCGCGCGCGGGATGGGGTATCAGATTGCCGCGCATTGACTGGTTTCCGAAGACGCTGTTCGGGCGCACGCTGCTGTTCGTCGCGCTCGTCGTCGCGTCGGGCGCGCTCGCGCTGGCCGCGATCGCGCGCTACTACGCGGGCGTCGCCGCCGAGCGCGCGTACGACCAGCTGCTCGCCGGCGCCGCGATCCAGGTCGCGGAGAACCTCTACGTGCAGGGCGGCGTGCTCGCGCTGAATCCGCCGGTCGCCGCGCTGTCGACGCTGTCGCGCTACGACCTCGTCTACTACAAGGTCGTCGATTCGCGCGGCGTCGTCGTGGCCGGCTACAACGATCTCGCGAGCCCCGCGACCCTCGCCGCCGCGCGGCAGGGCCCCGCGTTCGCGAACGGCGCCTACCAGCGCCAGCGCATCCGGATGGCGACCATCGCGCGCTACATGCCCGAGGAGCGCACGCCCGGCTGGGCGCTCGTCACCGTCGCGCAAACGACGAACGCGCGTCAGCAGCTGACGAACGACATGAGCTTCAAGGTGTGGACGTTGATCCTGCTGATGAGCGTGCTCGCGATCGGCGCGAGCGGCCTCGCGATCCGGCGCGGGCTGCGGCCGCTCGCGCAGATCGAGACGATCATCGCCGCGCGCGATCCCGCCGATCTTCGGCCGGTGGCCGTCGACACGCCGAGCGAGATCGACGCGATCATCGGCGCGATCAACGGGCTGATGCGCCGCCTCGCGGAGCGGATCGCGGCGATGCAGCGCTTCATCGCCGACGCCGCGCACCAGATGCGCACGCCGCTCGCGCGGCTCGATGCGCAGATCGAGCTGCTCGGCAGTGAAGCCGACCCGGCGCGCCACGCGGCGCGGCTCGACGCGCTGCGCGCGACCTGCGCGGACGTCGGCCGGCTCACCGGGCAACTGCTGAATCACGCGATGGTGATCCATCGCACCGAGGTCGTTCCGCTGCAGCCGGTCGAACTGGTCGGGATTGCGAAGGAAGTGCTCGGGCGCACGATCCCGCTCGCCGACGCGCGCGACGTGGCGGTCGCATTCGACAGCGACGCGCCGCACGCGTGGATCGACGGCGACGCAATCAGCCTGCAGGAGGCGCTGTCGAACGTGCTGCACAACGCGTTGCTGCATGGGCATGCGGACGACATCGCGGTGTCGGTCGCAACTGCCGGCGACGCGGTCACGCTGACCGTCACCGACAACGGCCGCGGCATCCCGCGCGAGCACTGGGACGCGGCATTGCAGCCGTTCGTGCGGATCGCGCCGGACGGCAGCGAACGGCGCACGGGTTCGGGGCTCGGGCTCGCGATCGTGCAGGAGGTGATGAAAGCGCATGGCGGAAGCGTCGGCTTCGCGTTTCCGCCAGCGGGCGGGTTTGCGGTGGTGTTGACGTTTCCGCGCGGCAGGTTCGATTGACCGTTGCAACGGGTCGCATAGCGGGTTGAGCGCCGCGACGCCGACTTGGCGTCCCGCCCCGATCCGAACACGGGACGCGTCGTACAACCCGTTTCGACTGACATCCGGCGCCGGATCAATCACCGGGTCGCACACTGCGCTTGCCTCAGCACAGGATCCACGGCATGGCGATGGGGATGAAGCACGCGCATTGCCGCACACGCACCCCATGCACCGCATTCATGTCATCCATTTTTTGTCCGTCATTCGCCCCTGTAAAACACGACTCCTGTCTTGACGTCACGCGTGCGGGTGTGAACCCTGCCATTCGCGGCCGCGCCGATCTTCGGCAAGATGTTCCTTCCGGTCGGCAGCGATCCTTTGACCGGCACGATCGCGGCATTCGGCGGGTTCACGGTCGATGTCTACGCGCGCCCGGCCGCAGGCAATCCGTCAAGCGCCTGCGCCAGCTCACCGCGCAGCGCAGGCCACAACTCGGCGAACACGTCCGCTCCTTCGTCGTGCACCACCTGCTGCAACCCCGAACAGAGCTCGGCGAGCACGCGTTGGCCGACCGACAGGAATCCGCCACTCAACGAATGAAGCTCACGCGCGACCGTTCCCGCATCGCTCAGGACCAGCGCGTGGTCGATCGCCGCGAACGATGTCAGCGTGACCTTGCGCATCGCAGCCAGCACGGTATCGGGCGACACGCTGTCTGCGCGCGACGTGTCCGCCCGCCACATGGCGCGCGAACCGCGCGCATGCGCGCCGATTGTCTGGCGCAGCGCACGCAGCGTCAGCGGCTTGGGCAGCAACGCTCGAATGCCGGCCTCCACGCATCGCCGTTCGTCGTCGGCACTCGCATGGGCCGTCATCGCAACGACGGACAGATCTACGTCGATTGCTCGCACGGCCTGCGCGAGTGCCCAACCGTCCATGTCAGGCAAGCCCAGGTCGGTCAGGACGATGTCGAAGGCGCCTCGCCCCAGCTCGTCGAGCGCCTGCGCACCGCGCTCGACGAGCATCGCGTCGACACCCAACTCGCCGAATTGATCGGCCAGTAGCAGCCGGCTCGCCGGGTGATCCTCAACGGCGAGCACACGAATCGGCATGCCGTCGTCGCCCACGATGTTCGCAGCGTCACGCGCATCGCCCGATGCTTCGCCGATTTCCGGTCTGTCGGCCGAGATCGGCAGCGGGATGTGGACACGAAACGTGCTGCCTTTGCCGGGCGCGCTGACGACTGCAATCCGGCCGTGCATTGCATCGACGAGACGCCGGCAAAGCGCGAGACCGAGGCCCGTTCCGCCATAGTGCCGATGAATCGATTCGTCAGCCTGCTGGTAGAGTTCGAAGATCGCCGCTTGCGCGTCCTCGGCGATGCCGATGCCGGTATCGATGACCCGAATGTCGACGAATTCGTTCCCGTCGGCCACATGGCCGCGCGCGACAACCGTCACGCCACCGGTTTCGGTGAACTTGATCGCGTTGCCGAGCAGATTCGACACGATCTGCCGGATCCGGATCGGATCGCCGACGCGGTGCGGCGCCAGGTCGTGCGCGATCTCGCAGTTCAGGCTCAACCTCTTCCCCGTGGCGAGCGGTCGGAACGACTCCACGACCTCGCTAAACAGCGCCGCGCAGTCGAACGGCACTGCGTCGATGCGCAACTGCCCCGCCTCGACCTTCGACAGATCGAGCACATCGTTCAGGATGTGCAGCAGCGCTGACGACGACGAATCGACGATCTCGAGCCGCCGGCGCTGCATGTCGGGCAGCGCGCCGCGCTTCATGAGCTCGAGGTTGCCGATGACCGCGTTCAGCGGCGTGCGGATCTCGTGACTCATCGTCGCGAGGAATACCGACTTCGCGCGGTTCGCCTGATCGGCCGCGCGCCGCGCGGCCTCGAGCGATTGCTCGGTCAGCTTGCGCGCGGTAATGTCGACGACGGTGCAGAGCATCGCGTTCGCACCGCGATACCTGACCTGGGCGAGGTGGACGAGGACGTGCGTTTCGCTCGCGGAGTCGCTGCCACCGAGCGTGATCTCGAGCGCGGCGAGCGCTTGACGGCGTGTTGCGGCCTGCTCGTCGCGCATTTGACCGAACGCTTGCCGGATCCGCGTCGACAACGCATCGCCGTCACAACCGCCCTCGTAGCGCGACATCACTTCGTTTCGCAAGAGCATGCGGCCGTTCGCTTCGTCGATGAGCGCGAGGCCGACCGGCGCGGTGCGGATCAGCGTCCGGTTCAACTGCTCGCTTTCCTGCAGCCGCAGCGCGCGCAGGTAGGACGGTTCGAGAATGCGCCGCCCGATGAGGACGAGGCCGGTCACAAGAATCGCAAGCCCGAGCAACGTGAAGGCCGCGATCGCGGCGGCCCGCGGCGCAATGCCGCTCAGCACGGTGCGTGCCGAATAGAGGCGAACGAACGCCCAGTCGGTATCAAGGATGCCGTCGTAGACGATATAGCGACCGGCGTGCAGAAATTGTTCCGTCGCGTCGGCCTCGTCGTGCGGCAACTCGCGCACGGCTTGCGCGAGCCCGGCACTGCGGCCGTCGGGCCACTGCATCAACACGTTGCGGGCGGAGTCGATCACTGCGATCGCGCCGTCGCGGTCGTCGATACCGCGACCGTCGAGGACATCCGACGGATGCAACGCGCGCACGATCAGCGCCACCGGGCGATCGTCGCGATCGAATACCCAGTTCGCTACGCGCACCATGCGCTCCGCCGTAATCGGATCTTCCCGGGGCGGCAGCCACATCACCTGATCCGGCGTGCGATCGGGATGCGCGGAAGCCTCCCTTGCCATGGCAAGGACGTCGGGCCATGCGCGCGACAGCGCCGCCGCCAGATTGTGGAGTGCTGCCTGATTCGGCACACCGGATGGCGCCTTCACCAGTGCGCCAACGAATCTGCCATCAGGACTGGTCACGTAAACGTGAGTCCGCACCGGTGTCGTGTGTCTGCGCGATGCGTCCTTCGCCACCAAGGTCTCGCACAACGCAAGCAGCGGCATGTAGTTGCGCAATGGATGCGCCTGATCGTGAATGACCTGACCCGCGTAGATCACATCCGGTTGGCGCGTGTCGCGACGCACGATGCCGCCTCGCGCCGCAAACGCCGCTTCCATGTCCGGTGACGGTCTCGCGCCGGGATCCCACACCCCTTCCGCGACGGACGTCAACCGCTTAAGAAGCGTCGCATGCGACGACATGCCGACGAGCAAGCGCGATTTTTCCACGAGGAAATGCACGCGCATTGCCGCATGAAAATCGCCGATCTCGATCCACGTCATCGCTGCGGCGCACAGCACCATGAAGACACCGAGTATCGCGCCACCCGTCACGAGCAACGTCCGCTGATAGGCATGCATCCAGCGTGGGTCGAACTCGCCCCGGCGTTTCGACCCCGCCCGGACAGGCCATCTTCCGATCGAGCGCATGCTTCGCCGCTCAGTCTCCGGACTCGGTGCCGTCCGTCTTCTCCGCGCCAAGATCGCCCTCGAACTTGATCAAATCGGCGTCTCGCGCGATACCGAGCTTGCGCATCGCAGCCAGTTTCTGGGCGCTGATGGTCTTCTTGCTGCGATGGAGCTTTTCCGCAATCTCGGACACCTTGTATCCGTCGCGGAACAGACGGACGATTTCGGATTCCCGCTGCGACAATACGCTACCGCCGTCCGAATCGGTCTTTGCCAGCAGCGAAGCAACCGTTGGTGACAGATAGAATCCCTTCGCGCGGGCCGCATGGACCGCATGGACCAGAGGCGACAAGCCGTCCGATTTGCTGACGATGCACTGCACGCCGAGCGTCTGCAGCGCACGAAAGATGGCTGGCGAATTGAGCATCGTGACGGTCACGAGACACAACTCGGGATAGCGGCGGATCAACGACGCGATCAAGGTCTGACCATCGCCATGTTGCCCCTGCTCATCGGGCATCACGTAGTCGAGCACGAGCACGTCGCAAGGCGCGGCGTCGAGTTTCGCGAACAGAGTCGCCGCATCGGGCACGACCGCAACCACCTCGATCGTCGGCATGTCGTTCAGCGCCTGCGCAATGCCGTGCCCGGTTACCGGATGATCGTCCGCCACAATCACCCGTATCAAAAATTCGTCCATCGGGCTCCCCTTATCCAGGAATGCGGCGCCGATCAAGCATGCCACATGTTCTTATTGCAAAGTCCGCGCAGATTATATCTCGATATTAAATTGCCCCCCTCGGCTTCGGACAGGTTGGGCTGGACGATCTGGTCCCATCGCCGCGCAAGCCTCCATCCCAAGCATCGTTCATCCATTCAGTCGCGTACCGCAAACGCGCGACCCGGTCGGCACAGCCGGACCCCATATGTCCCCCTCGCTTCGACAAAACTATGGAATCCGCAACCGCCATCGTCGAACGAACTAAGTGTTCACGAAAAATTCGCTTGGAAAGCGGAGCCGTAGCCGCGCATCAGCTCAGCGAGCTCGGCGTCGATGGTTTCCTTGTTCCAGGTGACGAAGTTGCGCCATCGGTATTTCAGTTGCCGCCAGACGATCTCAATCTTGTTGAGCTCGGGACTGTAGGCAGGCAGATAGAACAGCAGGGCTCGGTGATCCATCGGCCATCGATCGCGAGTCGCGGCGTCGATGCCGTGATGAATGCTGGCGTTGTCCAGCACGATCGCGGTGGGGCGGCCGTCGCCTGCGGCGAGCAGGCCATCGATGAAGTCCATCGTCGAGATACAACAGCCGAACGGCGTTCTGCCGTGCCGCCTGCTGGAGCTTCGCGAGCGTGGACTGCTTCACGGCGAAGGCTGCTTCGTCGCGCTTTTTTTGAGCGCGTATCGGTTGCGCTTGAACGAGAAGCCTTTGCGCTTGAGCGCGGCGCTCAACGTTTCGAGTCGGCACGGCAGCGGTTCATTGAACGCGGCTTCCAGCCGTTGGGCGATTTGCCCCAGCGTCAAAGATCCGGCCTGCGCAAACTGAGCGGCGGCGGCGACCATTTCATCGGGCAGTGCGCGAGGCCGACCGCCTTTGTGACCGACCAGCAATCCGACTACACCCTGTTCTCGCCAAGCACGAGCCCAGTTGTAGATCGACTGGTCGGTCGCGCCGAGCTTCGCAGCCACCTCGGCCGGCCGGACTTTACTCGCGAGCATCAGCAGCCCTGCCGCGCGCGTGCGAAAGTCCCGATGCCGGTGGTTGATCGACAGTTGTTGCAACATCAGCTCCTCGGCTTCGTTCAGCATAACGACACACTTCATCCAGCACTCCGGCAGTTGCGTTCCACCGAAGTCAACAGAATCCAAATGCGTTTACTAGATCCACTTACGAAACGCATGCACGCGCTTGTGATACGCGTGAATGCCTTCGCGCTCCCCAAGTGCATGCGGCCGGCGGTAGCTGAACCGCCGGCGCTCATGCGCCAGTTCCACCAGGCGCGCCGTCAGCGCTTCGTAATGCAACACGCTGCGAGATATCCCAACAAGCCGGCAGGCGCGGCGTTCGGAGATGTTCTCCGCTTCCAGATCCCCTTCATCCGGCGCGCTTCCGACACCTCCATGCCGCCGAACTTCGCACTTCTGACTGGCCCGGTTTGCTGGGGGGCAGGTCACCGGATACGTGATGCAAGATTGATTCGCTCGATGTCGCGCAAGGGCTGCTCGCCCGACAATGCAGCGCGCGAAGGCTTCTTTGGACGGCTAAAAAAGGAACTGTCTTACTCTCGGGACTTGCAGACCGTCAGCACCGACGAGTTCATTGAGGTCGTTGACTCATACATTCGCTGGTACAACGAGAAACGGATCAAGATCTCGCTTGGGGCACGCAGTCCGATTGAATACCGGGAGAGCCTCGGCCTGACGACATAAACCAGTCCAAGAATTCCGCCGCCCCCCCCAAACCGGACAGTTCTCTTTGTCCGCGACAGCGCCTTCGCGAGCGCGCCCCTTGCTTCGTTGAGCATTGGCTGATCGATCCCGGATCCGAAGTCATCCGGTTCACCATGGTTGGCTTCGCCGACGCACTACCACCGCTCAGTGAAGGCCGAGCGCGTCGAGTAGCCGATACCAGCTCACCGCAAGCACGAGCGCCGGCGTGCGCAGCGCAGCGCCACCCGGGAAGTCGCGGTGGCGAATCTTGCCGAACAGATCGAAACGGCTCGCCTGTCCGTCGATCGCTTCGGTGATCAGCTTGCCGGCAAGCGCGGTCGTGTTCACACCGTGCCCGGAGAATCCCTGCGCGAAATAGATCGTCGGCGCGACGCGCCCGAAATGCGGCGCGCTGTTCATCGTCATGTCGACGAAGCCGCCCCACGCGTAGTCGATCTTCACATCCGCGAGCTGCGGGAACGTCTTCAGCATGTCCTTGCGCATAGCGTCCGCGAGGCGCCGCGGCGGGCGCTTCGAGTAGCTGACCTTGCCGCCCCACAGCAGCCGCGTGTCGGGCGCCGGCCGGAAGTAGTCGAGCACGAAGCGGCTGTCGCAGATCGCTGCGCGCGCAGGCATCAGCGCCGCCGCGCGTGCGTCGCCGAGCGGCTCGGTCGCGATCACATACGTGCCGACCGGCATGATCTTCTTCGCGAGCGCCGGCGCGAGCGTGCCGACATAGGTATTGCACGCGAGCACGGCGAAGCGGGCGCGCACGTGTCCGCGATCGGTCTCGACCACGTGGCCGCCCGCGACGTCGCGTATGCGCGTCGCGCAGCTGTCCTCGTGGATCCGCACGCCGGCTGCGCTCGCCGCGCGCGCAAGGCCGAGCGTGTAGTTCAGCGGATGAAGATGGCCGCTGTCGGGGTCGTACAAGCCGCCGCGATAGCGCGACGACTGCACGTAGCCGCCGAGGTCCGCTTCGTCGACGAAACGGAAGCGGTCGTAGCCGAAGCGTTTCGCTGCGTCGTCGCGCCAGCGCTTGAGCGAATCGGCGTCGCGCGCGGTGTTCGCCGCGGTGACGTAGCCCGGCGTGAACGCGCAGTCGATGTCGTGCTTCGCGATGCGCGATTTCACGAGCGACAGCGTCTCGAGCCCCATGTCCCAGATCCGCTTCACGTCGTCTTCCGGCATGAAGCGCGCGAACGTATCGATGTCGCACGCAAAGCCGCCGATCAATTGACCGCCGTTGCGGCCGCTCGCCGCCCATCCGACCCGCGACGCGTCGAGCACGGTCACAGAATGGCCGCGCTCGGCGAGATTCAGCGCGGCGGACAGGCCGGTGAGGCCTGCGCCGATCACGCACACGTCGGCGTCGGTCGCGCCGGCGAGCGGCGCATGGCGGGTCGTATCGTTGGCGGTCGCCGCGTAGTACGACGCAACGTGCGGTTGGTTCACGAATGTCTGCATGATTGCGAGAACGTAAAAAAGCTATGGCTTGCCTACATATGGAACGCGCATGCGTTGCTACGAATACCGATGGCGCAACTTCGTCACCTGGACCAAGGAAACCATCGACGCCGAGCTCGCCGAACTGCTGCGCGGCTACGGCTCCGCTTTCCAAACGAATTTTTCGTGAACACTTATCGTGAAGCTGGGCTATGCGAGCCGTACAGAAACATCTTGGCGAGAAAGTCCGGTCCCTGGCGTGTTCCCATCGCTTCATCGGCAATCAAGTCGGATGTCGTTTCAGCCAAGCCCTGCAATGCGCCTGCCAACCACGCCGCTGGAACGTCCTGTCTGAAGAAGCCCTCTCGCTGCCCGCGCTCAAAGAAGACTTTCAATCGCGATTCGATTGTATCTACGCGCTCTGCCATGCCGGGTACCAATTTCGATAACTCATTCCAGCTATATCCCAAGCCGTAGCCAATCCCCCAGGCTCTGCCAATTATTCCAAAACTCCCGACGAGGGACTGCAACGCTGAGTCGACTGGCTGGGTATCCAATCCTGCAGCATCGAGAGCCGACAAGGTTTCGCCAAATACACGATCGACAAGCGCTGCGATCAACGCTTCGCGCGTCGGGAAATGACGCGACAGTGTCGTTCTGCTTACGCCTGCTGCTTTTGCGATGTGGTGCAGTGAGGCGCTCCGGTCTCGGGCAAGCGCGGTTGCGGCAGCATCGAGGATATCTTCAGTTGGATTGGGCATCGCGGATCAAAGTTGACCTTTGTGGTACAATTATGTATCGTTTGAACATTCACAGTCACTCCGGAGTCTATCATGCTGTTTTCCAGGCGCAATAGAGCGCGGCGCTTTGCATTGATGTTGACCGCGTCCACCTTGATCTCCCAGCGCGCGGCAACAGCCGGTCATCAGCCGAACAGAAAAGGGACCACGTTGGTTATCGGCGCCGGTATTTCGGGCATTGCCGCTGCGCGCAAGTTGCAGGCAGCCGGTCAAAAGGTCGTCGTTCTTGATGGCCGCGACCGTATTGGCGGTCGAATCTGGACTGATCGGACCTGGGAAGATGTCCCGGTCGATCTTGGTGCGTCGTGGATTCATGGGGTTAGATTCAATCCCGTTGCTCGAATGGTGAAGGAATTCAAGCTCCCTACAGTGATCTATGACACGGGCACACTTTCCGAAAACACGAAAGTAAGCCGGCTCTACACCGTCGATGGCCAGCTCGTGTCGGCCGCTCAATTACTGCAATTGAGTGGTGATCAGGAATATGTCAACGACCATTTGTTGAAGTTCGCTGAGAAGGCTTCATCGAAGTTGGCGGCTGGTACTGCATTACTTGAAGTTCTCAGTAAGAGCAGTATGAGTGAGACACGCAGGGAAAACGTATTCGAACTGCAGAATCGAGTAGTAGAGGATAACTTTGGTGCCGGGATTAACGAAATCGCTGCATGGGGACTAGATGAAGGTGCAAACTTCGGCGGTCATGAAGTTGTGTTTCCCCAAGGCTATGGTCAATTGGTCGATCGTCTCTCACTCGGGTTGGACGTGCGCTTTGACCAAACGGTTACTCAGATCGAGTACGGTGGAAATCGAGTGCGTGTTCATACTGACCGTGGCGTCCTCGAGGCGGATCGAGCAATCGTCACCCTACCGTTGGGTGTCCTTAAAGCGCGGACAGTTAAATTCACGCCCGAGTTACCTGATGAAAAACTCGGTGCGATCGAGCGGCTGGGCATGGGTATCTATGACAAGCTCTATCTACGTTTTCCGAAAGTGTTTTGGGATAATGTTCCCGTGATTTCGCAGCGGGGCAACCAGCATGGCAAATGGGCGAACTGGTACACATTGCAGCATATCGTTAACGCACCGATCCTCTGTGCACTCAACGGCGGGGACGCCGCACGTCGTATCGAGAGAATGAAAGACGCCGAAATCGTCCGGGATGCGATGGAGCGGCTGGCTAGCATCTATGGTTCGCGCATATTGGAGCCGACGGGATATCGTGTTACCCGTTGGGGTGCTGATCCCTTTTCACGTGGCAGCTACTCGTTTCCTGCTATAGGCAGTAGACAGGGAGATCGTCAATTGCTCGCGGCGCCGATCGCCGACCGCGTGTTCTTCGCCGGCGAAGCAACACACGAGGACTACAGCGGAACGGTTCACGGCGCGTTGCTGTCTGGTTGGCGTGCGGCCTCGAGAATTCTAGGCTGATTAACAGATCATCATGCGACCATGGTTTCAATATCAAATAAGCCATGGACTGAAGGTTGATTGGAGAAGGATGATAAGAAACTGGCGTGGATAGCTTGAGTATCGCAGCAGCAGATGGCAATTCGAGCAGAAGCAGATAATTGCGCAAAGATAGGTGCACGCATCATAGATATTCAATCAATTTTACAAAATTCTGTTCGATTGAATTATTTATTATTCTTCATTGCATCCACTGGATTCAGTAATTTTCCACAGAATGGAATATGACTAAGATGAAGACTTGATGATCTGCCGCGCATCGAGCGTCGAGGTACACGCTCGACTGGCAATTCTCGACAACGAAAATCGACCGAAATCACATGTGACTCACCCATCACAGGCGTCGCCTCGCGATATTCTCGACGTACGGCATACAAATTTGTTTAATCGATAAAACGCAGAGAGAAAAATTACGCACACTTCCATCTCTCGCTTCTTTAATTAATTATAGGTCTATTCATGAAATACGCCATTCAGAAGGCAATTTTTGTTTCTCTCCTTACACCCCTGGCCGCTTACGCCTCTGAAACCGCGGGAATGATCGATGGTCTACCGGCCGCTCCGAAAACACGCAAACAAGTATATTGTGAGCTGGTCGATGCACAACGCCGCGGATTGGTGCCAACCGCCCGCTCGCAGTATCCACTTGGCGAGGATGCCATCAAACGCAACAGGCAGCTCTATCAAACCCGGTACGGTAATCGTGACTATTGTTCCGAATTCGATCTGAAAATGGCTCGTCCGTCACAGACAATCTCTCCCGATCATGAGGCAGGGGCGAGTCACCCAACGGGTATGAACAAAAAATGACATTAAATTTCTTTGGTTCGGCCATTCTTATTTGTTGCATTCTCGCAGGCTGCGCAAATCAGCAGGCCACGCCCATTTTGCCGGAGAAAGACGGAATTCACCCCTCTCGGCTCGGCGGCAGGCCAAAGTGGCTGTAATTGCGACCGAACACAGTCAGTGCGGTGCCTGCATCAGCAGAATGGCAAGGCGTGCGACATATTCAGATGCCGCACGCCCCTGTAGCCGCATCGCGCGGCGTGTCGGATGCCTCTGTCCAGTCGTGATGCCACCATCCGATCACCGCCGCAGCGTCACCCATAGAGCGCGCGGCAATCACGTCGCGGACTTCGTCTGCAGCCTCATCCCACCACACCGTGCCTTCGCAGTCACCCGCGCGCGGGCCGATGCCCCATAGAAGTCTTACTGTGTCAATAAATCAGCATTGGAAGTTGAACAAATCGGACATCGCTGGAGCCGGCGCGCGATGTAGGCAGCGATACGCCAGCGCAGCGTGGTGATGGAATCAGCCACGTGGCGCTGCGCGCGCTGGGGACCCGCGTGGCACGTAATCCGAGGGTAAGGCAAATGGATTGCGGATCGCGGAGTTTTTTTACTGCCGCCTTGTATAAGGCGTTGAGCAACAAGAAACCCATAGGCAGCAATGCACAATGATGCGTGGTGGTGGAATCCACGCGAGCCACGTCCTTCGAAGTGTCCCAAGCCGAATTCCTGCTTGAGATCCTGATAGTCCCGCACGATACGCCAGCGCATCTTGGCGACATGAACCAGACGATCGAGTGTCGTGTCTGGGGGCAAAGTCGAAAGCCAATACTTGAGCGGCTCCGCATCACCTTCAGGCCATTCGGTCAGTAGCCATTCCTCATCGCGCAGTGTGGGCCGCCAGTAATCGCGGTGTGAAGCACGCACACGCACGGCGGCAAAGCGCGAATTGAGTGCGGTACACGTGCCTTCACGCCATATCACCGTGCGATAGTGCGAGGCATCGAGCGTCAAGGCCAGATCTTTGACGCCGATCGGCTCATGCCCCGGCGCGCGCCGTAATAAGCTGCGCGGCCGGCCCGACTTCCCCGCGGAGAGCTCTGGCGGCAGAGGAGCCGAACCCGGCGCCCATACGCGTGTGTTCGAGCGAATGCCCACCGCATACTGCAATCCGAGTTCGCCGACGGCCTCGCGAAACGAGGTGTCGTCTCCATAGCCAGCATCGGCCAGAACGACACCGTCGGGCGCGCCGCTTTGCCGAGCTTCGCACAACTGCCCGGCCGCAATCTCCGGTTTGGTTGCAAACTCGATTTGCTCGGGCACGCCAACTTTCTGTCGTCGCTCGGGAGCGTCGCTCCATTCACGCGGCAGATACAGCCGATACGACACCGGCAAGCTTGCCTCTGCCGTCGCCACCAACAGACTCACCGCCACCTGGCAGTTGTCCTGCTTGCCCAGTTGACCGCAATATTGCCGCGCCACACCAACCGAATGCTTGCCCTTCTTGGGAAAACCCGTGTCGTCAATGATCCAGTACAACCCGCCCGCCGGATCCATATGCGGCAGCACCCAGCGCCGTACCTGCTCAAGCAGCGCCTCATCGGACCATTCCGACTTCGCCACGAAATGATGCAGCGACTGGTACCGCGCACCCACATGCTCCGGCTCCAGATGTGCAGCCAGCGGCTCGACGCTCTTGCACCGAATTGGCAGCATCAGCCCTTGGCAATAGCCCCTCAATCCTGATTCGCGGTCGTTATGCCCAAGCGCTTCACACAAATGTGCCAGATATGCCTCGAATGACGTCTCCAAGTCCATCATTCCTCACGCCATGGATGAAGAAGTTCCTATAGTGGCATGAATTTATTGACACAGTAAGATTATTGCAAAGTCCGCGCAAATTATATCTCGATATTAAACTGCCCCCCTCGGCTTCGGACAGGTTGGGCCGGACGATCTGGTCCCATCGCCGCGCAAGGCTCCATCCCAAGCATCGTTCATCCATTCAGTCGCGTACCGCAAACGCGCGACCCGGTCGGCACTGCCGGACCCAATATGCCCCCCTCGCTTCGACAAAACTATGGAATCCGCAACCGCCATCGTCGAACGAACTGTCACTCATAGCTCATCGTGATCGTAATCGCCGTATTCGCGGTGCCGGGCGTAACCGTGGGTGCGATCTGGTAGTAACGCGCCCGAAACGGCATTGTGTAGCTCCCGGACTGACCGGAATAACCCGAAAATTTCGAAGCGGCTCCGAACGGCACGGGATTGCCACTTGCGTCGAGTAGCTGCAAGCCGATCCCGCTCGCGCTTGACGATCCATTCAACTGAACCACGGAATTCCCGGCCCCGGGAACAATTTGAGTGGTCGCATCAAACTGGTAATAAATGGCATTACGCCCCGGCGGACATGAATTCAATTGAATGTCGAAGCTTCTGTCTCCTGCAGTGGACGACGGCCCTGAAAATTCATTCATTTTTATTGCCCCCATATCCACATTTATACTTGGAACCGAGCACGCCGGCGTTTTGATTTTAGTACCATTTGTACGCAGGATCGCCACGCCCAAACCGTCGAGTGTCATTTTTGCATACACGGCTCCTGCCGGGATATCCCCTACCCCGACCGGCCCGGTAAGAATGACTTTAACGCCGAGCTTCGAAGACCCGCCACCTGCCCCCCATGACCACCATCCCACGTGACTACCGCCATCACCCTCCCCCCAATACCGCGCATCGCCCGATTTATACTCGTCATAGAATGCCAATCCGATACCCGGAATATTGGTTGCGTAGACGTAAGGTATCCCCCCGCCATTCACCCTCGCACCGCCATAAACACTTCGATTTACTCTCCCTGGCGGAGTACAGTATGCATATGCTTCCTTGTCGGGAACAAATGTTGCATCGGCCAGGACCTGGCCGACCTTCGTTCCCGGTTTAACGGTGATCTCCGCAGGGAGATTGAAATTTACTACCAGCTCGCTTTTCGAATTGGCGAATTTACATTCCGCATATGTAATTCCCGACGCAGAGATCAGGATGGCGGCCAAACAATAAGCAAATATTTTCTTCACATCTGATCCTTCCAAAATGCGCTCGTTGGCACGAGACGACATGTGCCCGTCGCGCAAGTTCGACAAACCGCGCGTGTTTTTTCCACGCCATCCAATTGGGCCTGCCGGACGGTTCGAGGCCAATCCCGCCACTATCGACGGATTTCCGCTGTCACTGCCAGATCCGCATCTTTCGACGCACAAGGCAAATCAATCCGCTGCGGCAACCGGTATGCACGTGCGTGCTCGCGCACCGGAAGCGAATAAGTGAGCTGGCAAACCGCTTTGCGACTGCCAGCGTCCCACTGCACCGCCAATTGCCCACGATCCGCCAATCCTCTTGCAAATATCTTGCCGCCCTGGCCGACAGCGCCGACATCCTTGCCGTGCTCGTCCGTCACGATTGCCCCGAACGGCACCGGCGAACCATCCGGCTGCGTTGCGCGAATCAACGCCGATCGGCCATAGACGGTGTTGAATTCGAGCATCGGCACCGCGCCGGCGAGCGGCGCAACCCGAAGACTCGTCTCTTTGAGTTCGACGTCCGTCGAGAGACCCTTCGGATCGAGCCCGATCTCGTTCATCTGGAACGGCGTCACGAACGGCACGATTGCATAGCCGCGCCCATCGACCCTCACTCCGGACGCATTCGTGACGCGCGCGCCTTCCGCATGCGGCGCCTTGACGATCGCGAACGTTTCCGACAACGGTTGTGACAGCGTGACCCCGCCGGAATGGCCGACGATGGCGCCGCGTGCGCTGATCGACAGTTGCTGGTAATCCGCGCTCACGCCCACGCTGCCGGAAAGCTCGGCGCGCGAGCCACGGTACAAGATGTTCGCGCCACCGTTCGTCTGCGAATCGCGCTGCGCTGCACTGTGATTGACGTTCAGCCCGTACGAAATGTTGTTGTCCGTCCCCAGCGAACCGGACAGGGACGTTTGCGCGCGCGTCGCACCCGTCGTGTCTCGACTGACGCTGGTCGATATCGTTGCCGGCCTGCTGCGGCCGAGCGGAATCGACAGACTGACGTAATAGAGCGTACTCGACGCGCCAAAGGCGTCGCGCTGCCGCGTCGCCGATATGCTGTACGCAATGTTTTGGAATGCATTGTTGTAACCAACCGTGTAATTGACGTCGGAGCCGCTCCGATTCCAGTATGTCGCCGCGGATGCCGTCATGTTCACGCTGCCACGTCGAGCGCCGAGCGGCTGACTCATCGTCACGGATGCGCGATTACGCTGCCGCCAGACGCCTGCGGACTTCAAGCCCGCCTTCGCGTGGTCGCGCGCGTTCATCGCATCGTTCATGCCGAAGTAACCGTTCGTCGAGTAGCGATATGCCGCGATCGCGATGTTCGTGCCAGTGGACGCGACATTCTTTGCGTAACTGAGCCGGAAGCTCGAACCGGAGTAGTGCCTTTCGCCGGGAATCGACGTATTCGCCTGGGTGACATCCGCACCGAATGCACCCCACGAGGTATTCAGCACGCCGCCGAGCATCGCCGCCACGTACCCTTGCGCAATCGATACGCCACCATAGCCGGTCAAAAGGTTCGTGACGCCGCGTTGCCACGTCACCTGCGCAAACGGCGGATTCGTCGAATTGCTCAGGTTGCGGACCACGCCCGCGGTAAAGCTGTAGCGGCTCTGTCCCGGGCGCAGCGACAACGGAACCGACGCGTAGGGTACGGAGAATGAATGCACCGATCCGTCCGCCTCGGTCACCGACACCAAGAGATCGCCGCCGTAGCCTGTCGGAAACAGATCGTCGATCACGAACGCGCCCGGCGCGACGGTCGTCTCGTAGAGCTTCATGCCGTTCTGCGTGATCGTCACGCGTGCGTTGGTGTTCGCGACGCCGCGCACGACGGGTGCGTAGCCGCGCAGCGAATCGGGCAGCATCCGGTCGTCGCTATAGAGCCGCACACCGCGGAACGACGTCGAGTCGAACAGATCGCCCGACGTATACGAATCGCCGATCACGAGCTGCGACGACCACGTCGGCAGATTCCGCTGCAGGTACGTCGCGATGTCCTGGTAGCGACGCTGACCGCGATTGTCCCAGTTGAACGAGCCCTGGTGGCGCAAGTGCCAGCCCATCACGTTGACGCCGGCGTCGAGACCAAGATAGCCTTGCGTCGCATTCATGCCGCCGCTCGCGTGCGACTGGTACATGTTCAGGTTATACCCGAGCATCCCGACCGGCACGCCTTCGCTCCATTGGTCGGGGCTGACGTAACCGCGCACGCGCCGCATCATCGAAGCCTGCGGAATGCTGAGATCCAGCCGCATCTCGTTGAAGTCGAACGTCGCGAACGCATCCGAAATCGCCTGACCGATCCGCATGCATGCGTGTTCTTCCGCAAGTGCGGCACGGATGTCTGCGGGCAGGCGCGCAACGTCGACGCCCAGTTTTTCGAGCGCATCCTCATCGAAGCACGGTTGCGCGTCGACGGTATTCGGCGCTGGCTTGAACGGCACTTCCATGCGCCCGATCCAGCTGCCGTCGACATAGACGTCGGGACGATACTGGCCAGCGCGAACGACGTTGCCGCGCTCGAACCGCGACACGTCGATCGCGCCGCCGCCACCGTTCAGAAAACTTCCATCGAACTCGACTTGCGCAAATTCTGTCTGCGCAACCTGCATGCCGCTCGATTCAACCTGCTTGCCAAGCGCAAACGGCTGCCAGCCTGCCACGACCGTCAGGACTACGCCGCATATCGGCTTCAATCGCGGCCCGCCTTCCGTTCGAATGACTTCCCGACTTCGTTCCACCATTTTCCCTCTCAACGTTTTTGTTCGTCATGCCATACGGATGAACGATTCGATTTATGGGGAAACGCGTGGAACAGCCGCCATCGCTATCGCGACACCTCCGCCGTCGCTCGGCCCGAGCGATTCGCACCCCAGTCGTCGACACTGATGAATTCGACAGTGCCTGCTCCGCCGTTCACGTCCTTCATGCCCTTGATTTCGAACTCCGCCGACTTGCCGGGAAGCACGTAGCCCATTCCCGCATCGAACGTATTGCCATTCACCACCCATGCGATGCCGGCCAGATTCACGACATACGGCGTCGGATTCGTTGCCCTGAGGACCGGCGCATGTGCCTTATTGCTACCGATCTTCCACGTGACCCTGCCTGGCGCGTCCTCCGTACTCCCGGGAAGATTCGCCGGGCGATACATCAATTTGATACGCGTGCGGATCGCCAACTGAATCCGGTTCCTGTCATCTTCGGCGCCAGGCTTCGGCGGCACGTCCAGCACGTTGAGCCAGAACAGCGACTCCCGGTCGGTCGGCAACGACTCGCCCGTATAAAGAATCCGCAGTGTTTGGCCCTTTCCCGGCTCGAGGCGAAAGACGCTCGGCGTGATCACGAACGGCACGTCGATCCGGTCCGGCGCTTCGGTCTGGTTTCCGTTGTCGAGCCATGTCTGGACGAGCGACGGCAGCGTTCCGTCGTTCGTGAGCCGCACCGTGACCTCCTGGTCGCTTCCCGGGAACACAACCCGCGTGCCCGACACCAACACGCTTGCATGCACACCTGAGCAAGACAGCATCAGTACCAGGAGCATCAAAATTTCATATGGATATCTAATCTTATTCATGACTATCTCGTTGATGATCCGTTCGGGTACTCGCCCATGCCGCGTACCGTCTCACCGAAGGCCGGCCGCCCGGAGGCAGCCGGTTTGCACCGAATGGGCCATGTGCCTACGGGTAGATGACGGAATAGGTGACGGACGTGTTCACCGAGCCGGCAGTGGACTGGCCGGTCGCGTAATACTGCGCCGCGTACTGCAGCGTTGCATTCCCGCTCTTGTCGATCGCCACGGTCTGCGAACCCTGGTCCGCGCTCTGGGCGCCGATCATGATGTCCTTGTACCCGTCGTTTTGAATACTCACTTCGACATTCGCTGCAGAATTCGCGCCGGCCGGCTTCAGGCGGCCGGTTGCCAGATTCACGTTGGGGCCCGGCTCGAAGACCACGGATACGTTCGCAGGGACACCCTGCACGGGCTTGCCTTCCGCGTCGACGGGCGAAGTACAGCCGCTCAGCGACAAGGTGAAGGGCGTTCGGCCAGCCGTCTGGCCCGCGCTTGCGAGCTGATTGGTCGCAGCCTTCGGCAGCGCGACGGTCAGGTCGTTCGTACCGCCGTTGATCTTGCAGGTCGACGCGACCACGCTACCGGTAAAGTTGATCGTGCCGTCGGACGCGTGTGCCGTAGTGGCCATTGTCATGACCAGCACGGCGGCCGGCAACAGAATTGCATTTTTATTCATAAGCAAATTTTTGCAGTAGTTGGATTTAAACTTGAACATTCGAAACATCACTCGGACAAAAATATCGTTTAGCTATACGCCCTCCTCGCAAGTTCCAAACAAATCATCCGCCGCAAAATATTTCACACGACGCCGGCCACGCGAAGCACGATGATCCAAACGCCCGGCGAATTCAGCGACGAGAAACTCAAAAACACATATTGGGATTCATGCTTCTCGATATGCGAATGGAAGCCCCCCCAAACTTCGGCTCGATGCGATGAGAAACTCTATAGCCGGAAACGGATCGTCCACGTCGCGACGAGCGACATATATTGCGATGGCGATGCGATAAATTTAATTGAACTCTCCGACTGCCGAAACTTCGCTCATAAAAGCGAACCGAATCAGCAGAAGCCAAGGTACATTTTAAGGTTCGATCCTCGCTCCCCGGAATAGGATTCGGACGCAAAATCGGAGACCAAGATTAAGACTAGTCTCATATTTGACTTGATTTAACAATCAGCGATACCCAACATAAAGCAAGCCCGAAGAGACGATTTCCAATGCATTTCCGCGGGATGATGATTCTGAGCGCAAGCAGGATCTGCCTGTTTGCGAACGTTCAGCATGCCCATTGAGACGTAGCGGCAAGGTCGACTGTTCGAACCGCAGGTCCCTGTGAAAGCACCTGCAACAGAGGCGGGAGGGTCCTGCCGCTGGCAGGCCGCCGTTACATCGCGCTTTCATTGCAACGACGCATGCAAAGGGTCACTGATGACGATCGGCCAAACGATTCGCTCCGATGTCGGCAGTGGCAGAATTGTTCCGCCCATTCGTCGTCGCGTCAAATCTCAAAAAAAATAATGTGACGCGTCTGATTGAAATATTTCGTTCGGTGCGTACACTCGCTCTTGCCGTACTCGAGTGCCACGTGAGGCAGATATTTATTTCCAGTGGTTACTCATGAATCAGAGGTGAATTGATGCGAGAATTAAACTATCGAGATATCGTTCTGATAAGTGGATCCAGTAAACGCGTTTTGATTTTATTAACTTCGGCGGAGCGCAACTGCCGGAGTGCTGGATGAAGTGTGTCGTTATGCTGAACGAGGCCGAGGACCTGACGTTGCAACAACTGTCGATTAACCACCGGCTTCGGGACTTTCGCACGCGCGCGGCAGGGCTGCTAATGCTCGCGAGTAAAGTCCGGCCGGCCGAAGTGGCTGCGAAGCTCGGCGTGAGCGACCAGTCGATCTACAACTGGGCTCGTGCTTGGCGAGAACAGGGTGTAGTCGGATTGCTGGTCGGTCACAAAGGCGGTCGGACTCGCGCACTGGCGGATGAGATGGTCGACGCCGCCGCTCAGTTTGCGCAGGCCGAACCCTTGACGCTGGGGCAAATCGCCCAACGGCTTGAAGCCACGTTCAATGAACCGCTGCCGTGCCGACTCGAAACGTTGAGCGCCGCGCTCAAGCGCAAAGGCTTCTCGTTCAAGCGCAACCGATGGTCGGTCTACCCGTCATGCCTGAACGGATTCGGCCGAACGATCGACACGCATCCATCCCATTGAAGCGACACGTAGACGCATCCGCCATGACCTTCTCGACCCGCGCGGCGCGCGCCCTGTGCGCCGTGAATCTGCTGTGGCATGGCCTTGCCGCGCACGCTCAGACCATCCATCCGGCCGCACCGCCTTCCGACGCGACACGGAACCAGGAACAGCAACTCGATCGGCTCCGTCAGCAGTACCTCGCGCCGCCCGACGTCTTGTCGGCTCGAACGAACCGCGCATCGGACCGCCTGCAACTTCCCGACGAACAGCCGTGCTTCATGATCCGCTCCGTCGAGTGGCGCGGCGCGGATGCGTTTCCGTGGCTGACGTCAGGCGCCGGCCTCGAAGGCCAGTGCATCGGCGCGCAAGGCCTGCGCCTGCTGCGCGAATGGGCCAACCGGCGGCTCGCCGCGCACGGCTACGTCACGTCGCTCGCCAGCCTGCCGGCCCAGGATCTGTCGGGCGGCCATCTCGTCGTCGAGATTCTGTCGGGCCGCATCGGCCTGATTCGCGACGCTGCCGGCCGCATCGGCTGGACGCCGCTGCTCTTTCCGCACGGCCCGCATGCGCGCCTGAACGTGCGCGACCTCGACCAGGCGCTCGAGAACGTACGCCGTCTGCCGGGCCAGGGCGCCACGGCGTTCGACCTGGTGCCGGGCGAGGCGCTCGGCGACACGGACATCGTCGTCCGGCATCCGGACAATGCGCGGCGCCTGCGCGTCGTCGCGACCGCCGACAACGCGGGACTCGATGCGACCGGCCGCAACCAGCTTGGCGTGATCGTCTCGCTCGACTCGCCGCTGCATCTGTACGACCAACTGCTCGTCACCTACAACACCGACGCCGCGTTCCACGACAAGGCGCGCGGCGCGCAGTCGAAAAGCATCGCGTGGAACGTGCCGATCGGTTATGCGTCGTTTTCAGTCGGTGCGAGCGAATGGACCAGCCGCCAGACGCTCGCCGACTACGGGGGCCTCGTCTACGCGAATCGGGCCCGGCGCATCGAGGCGGCCGTCGGCTACGTGCCGTACCGGTCGAGCCACGGCAAGTCGACGCTGCGCTTCAGGCTTGCGCGCCGGGAAGATCGCGCGTGGCTCGACGACGCGGAGCTCATGGTCCAGAAGCACGACCTGATGACCTACGACCTTTCCGCCGCGCATCGCGAGAAGTTCGCGCGTGCGACGCTCGACGCCGCGATCGGCATGCGCGGCAGCCTGCCGGGCCTGAGCCGGTTTCCCGGCTATGTGAAGAACCGCACGCGCTGGAACGGGCGCTACCGGATCGTCACGTTCAGCGCCAGGCTCGATACGCTCTTCTCGCTCGGTACACGGCGCTACGGCTATCGCGGCACGCTGCTGCTGCAGCACACGCCGGATGCCGCGCCATCGACGGAATTCATGCAGATCGGCGGCCGCTACACGGTGCGCGGATTCGACGGCGACAAGGCGCCGAGCGGCAAGAACGGATGGCTGCTGCGCAACGAATGGGCGACCGCGCTCGCGGGCCAGGAAGTCTATGCGGCGCTCGACGCGGGCGGTGTGTCGTGCGATGCGTACCACGGACGCTGCGTGCTCGCCGGCGCCGCGCTCGGCGTGCGCGGCGGCTATCGCGGCTTCGGGTTCGACGTCGCGCTTGGCGTGCCGCTGCGCAAACCGGCACAAATGCATTCCGCGTCGCCGACGCTGGACCTGCAACTCACCAGCCGATTCTGACGCCGTCGCGAACGACGTCTTCTTCACGGAGGCGCCCATGTAGCCCACCTCGTCCCATGCCCGGCACATCGTCGGGCCACATCACACACGCTATGGAGATTGACCATGAAACACACTCATCGATTCGCCCGTCGGCGCGCATTGCCGCGCCCGTCGGCACTGGCCGGCGCGCTTGCGCTGATGATGCCCGCGCTGGCCGCGCACGCACAGGCCGTGCTGCGGCCCGATGCCGGAGCGGCCGCCCAGCCGGGCATCACGACGGTCGGCGGGACGCCGGTCGTCGATATCACCGCACCGAACGCCGCGGGGTTGTCGCACAACCGCTTCACCGACTACAACGTCGGTGCTGACGGCCTGATCCTCAACAACAGCGTCACGTCGGTCCATACGCAGCTCGCGGGCACGATCGCCGGCAACGCGCAGCTCGGCGGCGCGCCCGCGCGTGTCATCCTCAACGAGGTGACGGGCGGCCGCGCGTCGCAACTCAACGGCACCACGGAAATCGCCGGGCAGGCGGCCCGGCTCATCGTCGCAAACCCGAACGGCATCGTGGCCGACGGCGCCGGCTTCATCAACGCGACGCGCGCGACGCTGGTGGCCGGCAAGCCGGTGTTCGACCAGGACGGCGGCATCGCGAGCTTCGAAACGCGCGGCCGCATCACGGTCGACGGCAAGGGGCTCGACGCAGGCAACACCGACGTCGATCTCGTCGCGCGCTCGCTGCGCGTCAACGCCGAACTGCGGGCGAAGCAGCTCGTCGGCGTCGCGCTGGACGGCAAGGTGAAGATCGACGGTGACACCGTTGCGTATCGCCGGAATCCGTCCGGCGCCGACACGCCGGACATTGCGATCGACGTTGCGCGGCTCGGCAGCATGCACGCGAACGCGATCACGCTCGTCGGCGGGGCGAAGGGCGTCGGCGTCAACGTCGATGGCAAAGTCGACGTCGTGGCGGGCGATCCGCGCGTCGACGCAAATGGCAGGATCGTCACGCAGACGCAACGCGATGGCGTCAATGTCGCGCGGAGCCCGTACGGCCTCGTCAACAACGGCGACGTCGGCGGCGCCGGCAACGGGTCGAGCATCGTTTCAGGGCAATCTGGCGCGAACGTCGGTTGGAGCAGCACCGGCGTCGCGCAAAACGGCGGCCTGGCCGTCACCGGCGGGCTGGCCAACCAGGGCAGGATGAGCGCCGATACGATCGCGGCGACGGGCGGCGTGTCGGTCGGCGCGGGCGCATCGCTTGACGCGCGGCAGGCCCTGTCGATCACCGGCGGCTTGTCGCGCAACGACGGGCGCATCCACGGACAATCGATCTCGATCACGGGCGGCGCCCAGGTCGGCACACTCGGCCAGCTGAGCGCCGACGGCATGCTCCAAGCCACAGGCCGATTCGATAATCGCGGCGCGGTCCGGGCCGACCGCGCGCAGTTCACCGGCGGGCTCGAGGTCGCGCAGAGCGGCAGTGCGACGATTGCCGGCGCGGCGAGCGTCAACGGCGGCCTGACCAATCGCGGGACCTTCAGGTCCGGCGCGCTCAACGTTACCGGCGGCGTGTTCAACGCCGGCAAGCTGCGCAGCGAAGGATCGGTCACGATCGTCGGTGGTCTCGACAATGCCGCGTCCGGACGCCTCAGCGCCGCAGGCTCGCTGCTGACGGTCGGCGGGCAATCCAACAGCGGCCGCATCGAGCAGTACGCGCGCATCGATACGCTCACGGCCGCGGAGCCGGTGGCGCCGCCGATCGAAGCAAATCCGGCCGAATCCGCGGCCGTGCCGCCGGTTGTCGACAAGCCGGCACAGCCTGATTCCTCGACGCAAGTCGCCGACGCCAGGCCCACGGCACCGGTCGCGCCGCCCGCCGTCGAACAGCCGGCTCAACCGGTGCCCCCGACGCAGGTCGCCAACACTACGCCTGCGCCTGCGGCCCCGGTCGTGCGGCCCGTCGCACCGCCGAGCCCGGTCTCGTGGATCGTCCACCGGATAAGGTTCTGGCTCGCGTCGTTCTTCCAGTGGGCGTAAGGCGGCGCCGGTAGCCGGCTGAACGGCACGCCGCCCGGGCGGATCGCGCGACTTGCGGCCGCCCGGGCCACGCGGCGCGCCGCTACCCGACTGTCATCGGCAGCAGCACCATCTGCTGCCCTCGACATGCGGTCGCGCCGGCAACTCGACGGGCGTCGGGTGTTCAGCCATGCAGTCGGAAAAATTACGCCCCCGAAGATCAGCTCGCTCGCGAAGCACATGCCGCCCGGATCGGCTTCGAGCGAGTGCGCCGATTCCAACATTCACCCGGTATCGATGGCAAAACATCGTTCGAGTTCGAAGTGAACATTTATCCGCGCGAATTCGTACGAAAAACAAAGACAAAGTTTGTCAAATATCCGTCCTGAAGCCGGGAATCCGGATACGGGGCCGACGACAGAGGCCGACATCGCAGAGTAGCGGGGAAACGCATATGAGGAGCTTCTGTGTTCAAACCGTCTTCGCCAATGACAGACCGTTGGCAATGGAAGGGATGGAATTTATTGCGGGCAGCACCAGCGCAATCGATCTGGTCGGCGTGTCGAAGAGCCCCGGCGATCTGATCGCTTCGCTTTCCCGCCGGAACTGCGACGTCGTGCTGATCGATTACTCGATACGCGGAAATGGGCATATGGAAGGGCTGGCGCTGCTCGGCTACCTGCGGCGCACGTTCCCGAAGATCGGCCTCGTCGTGCTCACGACGCATGAAAACCCGGTGATCATTCGCTCGATTCTCGCGCTGGACGTGTCGGGCGTCGTCAGCAAGTTCGACGACATCGGCCATATCGTCACCGCGATGCATGCGAGCTACGGCGGCGGCAATTATCTGTCTCCGACGATCAAGAGCGGGCTTGACGAGGTCAGCGACGGCGAAAGCCGGCGCGAGTGGAAGCTGACGCCGCGCGAGATCGAGGTCATCCGGCTTTACCCGTCCGGCCTGTCGATCAACGAGATCGCCGGGCAACTGAACAACTCATGGCTTCCCGGTCACAGCAGTCCAGTGCGAAGACGACGCGCAACGGGGTGCCGTCGTCGCAGCGGAATTCGAAACCGTCTGAGCACCAGCGCACGTTGCTTCTGTCCACCGCGACCTTGCCATCGTGCCGACGCGTCGAGGAGGCATGACGAGGTCGCCGTTCGAGCAGCAGGCCGTGGCGACGCATGACGCGATACCCCCGTTTTGCATTGACGCGAGGTCGGCCCAGCGCGTCCCGGCTTCGCCTCAGCAGCGCCCATGCTCGCTGATAGCCGTATGTGGGCAGGTCGGCAATCAGTTCTTGCAGTTCGGTGACGAGCGGCATGTCATCCAGAACGGGCGTCTTGCGCCGATCGACCCATTCAGCGGTGCGCTTCAATTTGACCGTGAGATTCGAGCGCGACACACCCAGGACTTTACAGACCGTCTTCAACGGTCGTCCCCCGGCAGCAATGGTGAGCGCGCAATCAATAGGATGGTCCGCCCCTCCCGCCATCAAACATGAAGAGGTCTACCTGAAAGAGTACGAGTCGGCCGGCCATGCCCGTGCTCCATCAACGAGTCAGGAAATCAGGTCATCTCTCGCATGGTCGCGGCGTTTGGTCGTCGTCAATCACTCAACGATGTCGGCGCGGTCGGCCAACTTCCTCAGCAATTGCGCGGTGGCTTGCTCTCGGACCTTGCGCTCCAATTCTCGCTGCAGCAATGGCTTCATGGTTTGATAAGGTGCCGCGGTTGCCGGCCGGACATTGTCGAGCTTCACAAAAACCCTCGCCTCACCGACAGCGATCGGCTGGTAGGTCATCTCTCCCGGCGAAAGTCGGATGATCGCGCGAGCCACCGGAAGAGAAAGACCATGTGTCTGCCCGTCAACGGGATCGCTCTTGAAGTTCAACCATGGTAGCTCCCCACCCTGGTTCTTGTTGGGAGCGAGACTGTAGCGACGTGCCAGTTCCTGAAAATCGACGCCAGCTCGAAGCGCTTCCCTCACCGTCGCTGCAGTTGTGTCATCACCGACGATCAGAATACGCGTCTTGTATTCTTTGGGTCCCAATTCCGCGATACGGGCATCGTAACGTGCTCGGAGTTCCGCCTCCCCGACTGGGGCAGCGTGGACGTGATCGCGAAGGTAATGTTCGATTTCGGAATCGATTTTTGCGGTTCGCATTGCCTCTTGCACTTCCGGGAGCAAGTCGTAGCGCTCGGCTTCTGCCTGCTGGCGAACAAGTTCGCGCTCGATCAATTGCCCCTTGATCATCTTCCGTAACGCCGGCGTATCCGGTTTTCCCGTGACCAGCACGGCGTTGTCCAACTGTACTTTCGAAATAGCATGGCCATTGACCAGCGCAACGACGTCAGTCGGCAATCTCGAAACACTGGAAGTGGTGCTACAACCGAAAAATAACGGAACCATTGTGAACGGCACGCAGAATCGCCGAATGGCTATTTTTTTCATAGACATCAAGAAGAATATTTCTCAAAAATAGTGGTTCACATCCATCGGATGCACAGCGCTCAAGGTCGCCGGCATGGATTCCAATAAATCGAACTCAACGGGTTCGCAATCTCGCTTACTCCCTACCGAATGAACTCGTCCGGCACTTCCGTCAGGCGCCTCTGACTAAGATGCTTCATCCAGTCGGTCTCTAATGGGTCAGGCTCGAATCTATCGGAGAATACGCGCTCAAGTTGCGGCGCTGCATCGCCATACGATATGTCTGGATCGACTTTCGGTTTCGATCTCGTTATCGACAAGACATCGAAGTCATCCGAATACGTTGGAGCGCCCTGGAGAACATCACGATTTTTTGTTGCATCACGCAAGCGCTGATTGGGTATTTCGTCAGATTTTATGATCCGTCCATCTGGTCGTCCGCGATTTTTCGCGACCGAAACCGGGTGCCGGACAAGGGGTGCAGCAGGCACGGCCTGCGTTGCGGGCTGAACAAGTGGCTTCGCTCGACTCATCGCTTGAGGCACCAGCGCATCGACTTTCTTGGACACACGATCGGGAATTATCATCTCGCGAAATAGCGCTCCTCCTCCGACCGTGAGGCAACCGCCCGCAATTATTGCCAGCGCCAATCCATGCCGCCGTTTTACGTCACGCCCACTCGTATCATTCGCTTCGTCGCGATACGAATAAGGCGCCATCGAGTCGACTCGTATTCCACTCGACGTCGCTATTGTTTTTGGACCGGACATCAGGGCGACGAGCCGCATGATTCGCACCCCCTGCAAACCGGTTTTACGAGGCGAAAGAGTCGACACCCGGTTTTCCAGAGACATCAGGTTCGAATGCAACCGCTCAACGGTATTTTGCAGATCACTTATGGTCACACGATTCATCGCCGCCATCTTTTTTGACGTCCGTTCGGGTCAAAATATCCTTGTCACACTAAATTCATGGCGCATTGCGGGGGCGCGCCATAATTGTTAACTCGACCACCCGATCCGGAGCCAGGCAATCAATTAGCGCCGCCCGTTCATGCATCGAACACGGTGTACCGGGAACCCTCTTTCCATAACCTCTTGCAAGGATTGGCACCCGCACACCGCTTTCCAATAGAAATTGCTTGATCGATTCTGCTCGCCTCGTGGAAAGCTTAAGGTTATATGCGTCGTCGCCCAGTCGATCCGTATAACCTGAAATGATCAGCCGCTCCGAGACCGCCTTATTGACATCGACCGCCACCTTCTGAAGTTCGATTCGACCAATCGGGGTTATGCTTGCAAGATCCGATTGATCGAAACCGAAGAGAATATCGGTGCGCAGCGGTATTGTGGCGATCGGCATCAGCGAAGCAGTACGCACCTTTTCGGTTGCAGCTTCATCCTCGCACAAGAACGTTATCGTTCTAGCAGAGGCCAAGCCATCAAACACGCTCGGCGCGCCTGTGACACTGTCCACCGGTTTGACTCGCTTTCCCAAGCATATTCTTTTTGCCGTATCAATACAGGAATGCAATGTTTCAAACAACCCGCGACATTCAACCTCGTAGCCGGCCTTGCCGGACAGATCCTTCGCACGTGCGTCGTATGTGAGGCCACTGGTCGCTGTACATCCGGCCATCAACGCAGGTAGAGCAGCGGTCGAAATTAGCTTGACCATCCGGGCAATTCCTGGCATTCCGATTGTCATGTTTTCGTCATTTCCCGTTCTTCATTCGATTCCACACACCGATCCAATTGCCTGCCTGGCGAGTCGCATCCCAATCGACGTGCGGAAATCGTTTGCGTGAGATTCAGAATCATCTTTCGCGCGGCGAGATGTCGATCGCGCCGCGCGTCTTACTACCATTGATACGATGCGCCCACTCCCCAGGTCGTGCCGGCACCTGTCATCGAGGCTCCGGCTCGCACTTTCAAGTTCTGGGTAATTCGGGCCGACAGTCCAAGTGCCACCGCTTGGTAGCCTTGATAATTCGCAGTGCCCGTCCCCACTGCGATAGTCTTGCCCTGATCGACATCCGGGATCATGCTCAACGCGCTTGCCGCGGCGACCCCGCTATATGCTTTTCGGGCAACATCCGAAATTCCGTTCTGGAACTGGCGCATATTGACCGCGTCCGTTGGATTCACGCCATCGGCGACATTCGTGATACGTCGTTCATGTCCCACGGATCCGACAGAAACGGTATTCGGTTCGTTAGCCACCGACCCTGCACCAAGCGCTACCGAGTCTG
This sequence comes from Burkholderia sp. MSHR3999, assembly GCF_000833595.1. Classification (NCBI taxonomy): domain Bacteria; kingdom Pseudomonadati; phylum Pseudomonadota; class Betaproteobacteria; order Burkholderiales; family Burkholderiaceae; genus Burkholderia; species Burkholderia sp. MSHR3999. The sequence continues at coordinate 266,315 of NZ_JRFO01000007.1, read as the reverse complement.
GCGCCGAGGCCTTGGCGCCGGCGCCGAGTGCGCTCGAGCGGTCACCCGATGCGATCGCTCCAGCCCCCAACGCTGTCGAACTTTCCCGACTAGCCGATGCACTCCAGCCATTAGCGGTCGAGTTTTTACCGGAAGCAATCGAGTTCGCACCCGTGGCGGTCGCGTTTTCGCCAGAGGCCGAGGAACCGCTACCGGTTGATGTCGCGTTATTTCCCGACGCCGACGAATTGGCGCCTGTCGACGTCGCTCCATTGCCCGACGCGTTCGAATTCGCACCGGTAGCGGTCGAGTTTTCGCCCGAAGCCGAGGAGCCGCTACCCGTTGACGTCGCGTTATTGCCCGACGCCGACGAATTGGCGCCTGTCGACGTCGCTCCATTGCCCGACGCGTTCGAATTCGGACCGGTAGCGGTCACGTGTTCGCTGCCCTCCCCGGAGCCACCCGTGCCACCCGTGCCACCCGCATTCAGCTTCTTAACCGCCTCGTTCAATCGAGCGACATCCTGGTTCGTCGCGAAGAGCTGCGCGCCTGTCACCGCATCGGTACTCGTCTCGCTCAATTCGCCGCGAGACAGACCGGTCGCGACGCGCGTCACGGGAACGTAGTCGAATCCGCCGTCCGGCCGAGTCACTTTCGACATGCCACGAAAATCGACGCGCCCGCCTTCCAGGTTCTTCGCGATCGTAATGTTCTTGGTGTCGGCATCTTGCTGAACAAGGCCAATTCCGCTCTCGGCGAGCTGAGATTTGACGTTGCCGATGTCCTTGTTCAGCAAATCGACGGAACTCGAGTTCCGGGTGACACGCGAATCGATATTCGTGATCGCGTCGCCGACGCTGCTGACGTTGACGCCGCCGACGGTATAGCTCGGTGCCGACAATGTGCCATCGCCGCGCACCTCCGAGCCGCCGCCAAGGGCGGCTGCAACGGAAGCGGCATTGCTGTCCACCACCGTTCTCACCGCTTTCACTTGTCCGACATTGACCGCATCCGTATCTTCGGTGCCGGCCGCGACGTTCGTGATTTGCCGCTCCGCTCCCGAAGCGCCGACGGACACGGCGCCATGCATGGTTCTCACCCTCTGGCCGCTGTACGAAAGAGGATCGACAGCAGCATCGATTTCCGCCTGTGTGTTTATTGCGCCACGATCCGCGACTGATTGAGAACCCAGCGCGACGCCGTCGTTGACCGTGGTCTTCGCGTTCGGCCCCAACGCGATGCCGTTGAGCACGCCATCCACAACACGACTGGAGGTCCCCAGGGCAATCGCGTTATCTGCGCCACCGCCGACATTCGCCGCCCAGCCCAAAGCCATTCCTCCGACCGTTGCGCGGGCATCCGAGCCGACCCGAGACTGCGCACCGAACGCGATGCTGCCCTTTGAGGCTGCATTGTGGACCTGGGCGTTATACCCTATGCCAACCGCAAGGGCCCCGTTCGCTCGAGCAGCCTCACTGGCGCCATGGCAGCTTCCCCCGATCGCCACGCCGCCATCGCCGATCAGGCCGCCGCTTGCACCGCAACCCAGGCTGATCGAGTTGGAGTCCGCAGCCACTGCAGGCGATACGCCAGCGAATGCGAGAGCCGCGCCTGCAGCGAGCCGTTTCACTTGAGCCGTCTTGATACTAGATGAAGCGCCAAGCCGGACAATTTCTGATCCGCGGAATGGGACAATCGGCCTATTTAACTGAATAGCCGGATACATGGAATGTTGCGCGTATCTCATAAAATTAAAGTTCCCTCCGATGTGTGTGCGTCTTAACAATTAACATCCCGCCAACCGTCAAGTGACTCGATTGCATCAACACGCAAACTCACGCCCATTGACATTCAAATACACATAACCCATACAAGCTTCTACGGATCATGAAACGCTTATCAATAAATATGTCACGGCGTTTCAGTGGAGTCGGCCTCCGGTTTTCGGAAACACCTGATACGTTGACCGCCGCTTCCATCAAGTGATGCATCAAGCTCGATTCGGCATTGGCTCCGGCTTGCGCCTTCACGTCGATGCGCCAATCTTTGCCCTTCTTCATCTGCCTCATCTCAAAATCAGGATCCGTTTTGAAATTCGTGGTAGACGGCGGCAATCGTAAGGATCGTCGCGTCGATCAGATTGCCATCCTGCATCAGTAGCCCGCGTGTGTATGGCGAAATGCCCACATCGTCGAACGACTTGCGCTTCAGGTCACGCCAAACCATCAGGCATCCGAACTTCAGCAGCGTGGTCTCGTCCAGCCCGTCATCGATCGCCAGATCGACGCCCGATAATTCATGGGGGCAAGCCCACTCCATGAACTTCCTTCTGCAACATTCTCGGTTGCGCCAGCGGCGACCGTCGGGCCTGGCAGATCAATATTTCCTTAATGAAATAATGATATTGGCGCGTCATTTATTTTCATATAGGAATACAATGAATTTGGCCATAAAAGAATAAGACCCGTCCAAAATTCTTGATTTTTTTACAATCTGCGCTGCATCGCTCAATGGCACTGTTTGCTCGGAGCCGCTCGGTAAATTCGTGGCCGCCATGATGCGGAAAAGCAACGACCAGATTGACGCGTCGTCAGGATTGTTGGCGCTGACGTCGACGAGTACCGCGAGAGGCGTGGCAATTCAATTGCTCAAAGCCGGCGGAAAGCCGGCGCCACTGGGCACTCCGTGGAACGCGTCCGACTCCCCCGTCATCGTCAGCGGCGATCACCGTGCCGTTGCTGGCGCGCTATTACCAGGTCGATGCGACGGTCGCGCCGGGCACCGCCGACGGCATCGCGACCTTCACGATCGTTTACCGATGATCCTGCGCCGTATTCACTCGCAGCAAGGCATGCAGCGATCGACAGGGGCAAGGCCGTAGCCAGGCGGCTCAAAGAGCGTCCGCGAAAGCCACTAGACTTCGATACACCAGCTGAGCGATTTCATCGATTTTCTGCATCGACGGGTTGAATCCGTAAATTTGAACTGCAACCGAGCAGGGTCCCGCGCTGCTTGCGCCAGCCGGCGATACACGCTGCGTTCGTTCACGCCGTAGGAGGCAGCCACACTCGTCACGTCCTGTCCTTCGCGTATGGTCTTCACCGCTTGCTGGCGCATCGCCTGCAACGTCGCGCGATCCAGCTTAGGGCTGTCCGATGTGCGTGTCGATTTCATGCCCGTATTGCCTCGTGAGCATGACAAGATTTTCGAAAAATCTGGCAATCGCTTAATCTACTTGTGAAGCGTTGTACTATCTCACTCGCACGGTTTCTGTAGCAATGCCGAGAACGTATTAATGTCATCTCGGCGTTTTATTTTTAAATCGGGTAGCGGCAGGCAATGAACGGGAACCGGCATACCATCGCGCAAGCATCGATTTCGCACCAATTCACATTCACTCCCTGTCGCGAGTCTTTTCTTCAGATACTCGAAATCGGCCCTTTGCTGGGCTTCTGTTCGCGGCTTGACCTTTGGTGCACGGTTGTGCGGAATGGTGGTGGGCAAATCTCCTACCCAAAACCAGCGGCCCTGATTATTGTAACAATAACCCCGCATCGCTCCAAATTCATGAATTCTCCGCATGCAATCTCCTTCAGATAACATCGGAATGCGGGCAGGCAAATTTTCCACCAAAAACCAGCGACCCCGATTATTATAACAATAACCTCGCATCGCTCCAAATTTATGAAGTCTCCGCATGCAATCTTCTTCAGATAACATCGGAATAGTTTGCGCGTTTACCTCGCCAATGGCCACCAATGCGATTACAGTCATTACAATGAAATTCTTCATCGCGAACGCCTTTTCAGGATGCTACTGCGGCACCCGTCACACACGTTAAAGAACGACCCAATTCACGCATCGATTGCCAATATTTCCAAAATAGATGTCACATGGTGGCATATTGGCATTCGGACTGGCGAAAGAAAGGCTTCGCCAGCGCCGGCAACTTCTGGATGCGGTCTAGTGAAGCGATGGCAGGCCACTGCATTTCGTCTTCTGACTGCCCGAGGCGTTTTGAGAAGCTGTGCTTCACGTGAGCCCGAACTTGCTCGTAGGGGTTCAGGTGCGGCGAGTAAGCTGGCAGACGGAATAGCTTCAGATGCCCCTTCCGTACCGTCGCGAATTCCTGGACCAGCGTAGCCTTGTGAATCGGATGGCCGTCGAGTACGAGGAACATGGGCTGACGCGCGCCGAGCATCAGGCAACCGAGAAATTCTCGGAAAACAACGGCGGTGGACACCATCATGGACCATGACGCACAACTCGCCCCGAGCACTGACTACCTAAATCATGGCTTGCTGACGCATCGCCTGCAACGTCGCGCGGCCCAGCTTCGGGCTGCCCGATGTGCATTTCGATTTCATGCATGTATTGCCTGATGAGCATGACAAGATATTCGCGAAGCCTGGCAAATCAGTTGTTCGCGCCGCCCGAATTCGACTCGTCGAGCAAGCCGAGCCAGAATGCGCACTTGACCAGCTCGACATCTCCCTTCACTCCCAGCTTTTTCATGGCGCTCATTTTCTGAGCGCTGATGGTCTGCTTTCCCCTTCTGAATTTTGCGGCGATTTCCTTCACCGACATGCCGGATAGGTAAAGGCGTACAACGTCCATTTCTCGCGGCGTCAATTTCGAGGCGGATTGCTCTTTTCCGTCATTCTCGGATCCGAGCACGTTCTTGACGGAGGGCGACAGATATCGACCGCCACCGTAACTCGTGTGAATGGCGGTAACGATATGCCCGACATCGTCAAATTTGCTGACGATCGCTGAAACGCCCCGATTCAGAAGCGAACGGAGGACAACCTGATTTTCGTGCGTGACGAGCGCAATGATCCGGAGTTCCGAGAAGTTGCGACACAGATATCCAAACAGTGTCACCCCCTCCATTTGCCCTCTCGCGCGCATCGAAAAATCGATCAAGGCGACATCGCACTTCGTTTGATGCAACGACGAGACAAGTTCGTCCGCACTCTTGCAAAGCCCGACCAGATCGATTGCATTCGTGTTACCGGCGATGTGCTCCATTCCTGCCAATGTCAGAGGACGGTCATTGGCAAATATGGCTTGAACCCTGAAACCTCGCATACAAATCCCCGCTCACCCGGTTTTCATTCGCATGCCCGATGCGCATTTTTATATCAAACCGGAATAGAATTGATCGATAAAATGTAGGGATTCATATTCTATTAACCATCACGCTTCCCAGATATGGGACTCACGCCAGAATTGGCTATCGAAATTTGAGACGAGTCTCAGATCTAACGAAGTTTGACAATCACGTGCCGTGACGGCGATCAAGACGGGCGACACAGCCTCGGGTATCGCTGAAATGGGTGCGAATCAGCATCCAGTTGTCGGGAACAAACCGGTGGCTGTATGGACGATGGCAACGCTCCGTCAACGGACGAATGCCGGATCGCGAACGTATCCATGCAACTCGCCCGAAACCAGGTTCGGCGCCGGCGCGTGTGCCGTTGCTCGACGCACGGCATCTGCCCGCCCCGGTCGTTCGATCGTTTGCACTGTGAGTGATCGAAGGAAGCGGTGTCCAGCGAGTCTCGAACCCGCGGGCTAAAGGATGCGTCACGACATTCCGTTCGGCGCCTCGGTCGCCGAGTATTTTATTTCGTCGATCCGCATCCTGACCGATCCTGCAGACAGCGGGCCCGCCCCGCTCACCGCCAGCTCCCGACGTAATCCTCAACGAACCGCGCGAACGCAATCGGCGCCCGGCCCAACAGCGTCCGCACGTCCGCGCTGACCGCCGCCGCATGCCCGGCCGCAATCAGCCTGCTCAGGCTCATCAGCGTGTCGATCGACCACGCATCCATGCCCGCGTCGCGCATCGACGCGATTGCTGCATCATCCGACACCGCCACATAGTCGATCTTGCGCCCGAGCGCCGCGCCGATGCGCGCCGTCACGTCGGCATTCGACAGCGCCTCGCCGCCGGTCACGTCATAAGTCCTGCCGGCATGTTCATCCGGGCGCTGCAGGATCGCCGCGTTGACGGCGGCGATGTCGCGCACGTCGACGAACGACACCTTGCCGTCGCCCTGCGGGAGATACAGCGCGCCCGCCCGGATCATGTCCGCATAGAAGGTCACGAAATTCTGCATGAAGCAGTTCGGCCGGGTGATCGTGTATGCGACGCCCGATCCCGTCACGAGCCGGTCGATCTCGCCCTGCACGCGCCCGATCGCGAACGGCGCGTCCGGATCGGCGCCCGCGCCCGACGAACGGACGATGTGCCGGACCCCGGCCGCCCTGGCCGCAGCGACCGCATTGCCCGCGAGCGTCACCATGTCGGCCTGCAGCGGCAGCAGCAGGAACAGCGTGTCGACGCCGCGGAACGCGTTCGCCAGACTCGCCGGGTCGGCGAAATCGGCGTGGCGGGTTTCGACGCCTTCGACCGCCTTGCCGCTCGCCGAACCGGCGATCACATGCGCGCCGGCCGCCTTCAGTTGCGTGACGAGTTCGCGGCCGATCGTGCCGGTCGCGCCGGTCACGAGGATGGTGCTGGACATGATGTGTCTCCTGATAACCAAAGAGGGGCGCGCCGGTCGACCAGGACACGGAGCGATGAACCTCATCCTAGCCACCCCGATTCATGCCGGGTAGTCCATAATCCATCGAATCAATTTCAACGACCTGGATCGAATCGCCATGGACGACCTGCGCGCGCTTGAAAGCTTCCTGCGCACCGTCGAGGCCGGCAGCTTTTCCGCGGCGGCGGGCCGGCTGGGCGTGACGCCCGCGGCCGTCAGCAAGCACGTCGCGAAGCTGGAGCGCGATCTCGGCACGCGGCTGTTCCATCGCACGACGCGCAGCCTCGCGCTGACGGAAGCCGGCGAGCGCCTGTATGCGGAAACGTCGTCGGCCGCGCGTGCGCTGAGCCGGGCGATGGCGACGCTGACCGAGCGCGATGCGCATCCGGCGGGCACGCTGCGCGTGAGCATCGCGCCGGGGTTCGGAAGGCAGTACGTGCTGCCGCTGATGCCGGCGTTTCTCGAACGCTATCCGGGCATCCGGCTCGACTGGAGCTTCGAGAACCGCCATGTGGATCTGGTCAAGGAAGGTTTCGACGCCGCGATCGGCTCCGGCGTCGAGGACGACGCGAACGTCGTCGCGCGCGAACTGGCGCCGATCCGGCCGCTGATCGTCGCGTCGCCCGCGTACCTGGCGAAGCACGGCGCGCCCGCCACGCTCGCCGACCTGGCGCGCCACGATTGCATCCACCTGCGCTCCGCGACGACGGGCCGGATTCGCGAATGGGCGTTCACGGTGGACCACGAGACGGTGACGGCGCCGGTCGACGGGCGCGTCGTGCTGACCGACCTGGACGCGATCTGCGACGCCGCCGTGGCCGGCATGGGGCTCGCGCGGCTCGGCGCGCATCACGTGCTGCCGTATCTCGACGACGGCCGGCTCGTGCGGGTGCTCACGCAGTATCCGGCGACGGGCGGCACGATCCATGTGTATTACGCGCACGCTCGGCTCACGCCGCCGAAGGTGCGCGCGTTCATCGACTTCCTGACGGCATCGTTCGCGCAAAGCGCGTGGCGCGCGCGCATCGATGCATTCGATTGACCGGCGTCACGCGCGTCACGCCTTGTGCGTCGACAGCAGGATGCTCGTCTCCGTATTGGCGATCCCGTCGATCAGCCGGATCGCCCCGAGCACGCGATCGAAGTTCTCGAGCGAATCCGCGTGCAGCTCCGCGACCAGGTCCCAGCGCCCATTGGTGCTATGAATCGTCGCGACGTTCGGATGCCCGCGCAGCACCTTGATCACTTCCGCCGCGCGGTTGCCCTGCACCGCGATCGACATCAGCGCGCGGATCCGGTGCCGTTCGGCGGCGGGCTTCAGCCGCACCGTGTAGCCGACGATCACCCCATTCTTCTCCAGCCGCGTCAGCCGGTTCTGCACGGTCGCGCGCGCGACGCGCAGCTGCTTCGCGAGCGCGACCACGGACAGCCGCGCGTTGTCGCGCAAGAGCGCAATGAGCTGTCGGTCGACGTCGTCGAGCGCAATCATCGAGTTTGCTTTTCCTTCCGGATGTGAACCAGCCGCAAGCCTGCCGCGCGTCGCCCCGCTTGACCAGCAGGAGCTGATCAGATTGCTTTATCGGGCTGGCATTCTGCCAAGTTTATCGATGAATCTGCCACTTTTGCTGGCTTTTTGTTGGCTGGCCTCCCGGAAATAATGTCTTCATCGAGCGGCCCGCCGTGCCGCGTCCGGATCATTCAAGGAGACAGACCCATGACCCGCTTCCTCGACGTCCCCGCCACTGCCCGGCTGATCGCCCGAACCGGCGTCACGCGCTTCCTCGGCGAACTCGTCGACACGCTGCACGCCGACTTCCTGCGCTGGGCCGACTTCGACAAGTCGCCGCGCGTCGCCTGCCATTCGCGCGACGGCGTGATCGAGCTGATGCCGGTCGCCAACGCGTCGCTGTTCGCGTTCAAGTACGTGAACGGCCATCCCGTCAACGCGGCGCGCGGGATGCACACGGTGATGGCGTTCGGCGCGCTCGCCGAGGTCGATACCGGCTACCCGCTGCTGCTCGCCGAGCTCACGCTGACGACCGCGCTGCGCACCGCCGCGACGTCGGTGCTGGCCGCGAAGGCGCTCGCGCGGCCGGATGCGCGCACGATGGCGCTGATCGGCAACGGCGCGCAGAGCGAGTTCCAGGCGATCGCGTTCCATACGCTGCTCGGCATCGACGAAATCCGCGTGTTCGACGTCGATCCGCACGCCACCGACAAGCTCGTGCGCAATCTCGCCGCGTATCCGGCGCTGCGCGTCGTGCGCGCCGCGTCGAGCGCCGACGCCGTGCGCGGCGCGGACATCGTGACGACCGTCACAGCCGACAAGGCGTACGCGACGATCATCACCCCCGACATGATCAAAGCGGGCATGCACCTGAACGCGGTCGGCGGCGATTGCCCGGGCAAGACCGAGCTGCATGCGGACGTGCTGCGCGCCGGCCGCGTGTTCGTCGAATTCGAGCCGCAGTCGCGCATCGAGGGCGACATCCAGCAGTTGCCGGCCGACTTTCCGGTGACCGAGCTGTGGCGCGTGCTGCAAGGCGAGGCCGCTGGCCGCGACAGTGCCGGCCAGATCACCGTGTTCGACTCGGTCGGCTTCGCGCTGGAGGACTATTCCGCGCTGCGCTACCTGCATGCGCTCGCGCAGCAGCACGACGCAGGCGTCGAGATCGCGCTGATCCCGCCGGCCGTCGATCCGAAGAACCTGTTCGCGCTGATCGACGATCCGTCCGCGCTCGCGCAGCGCCACGCGGCCTTCGTCGCCGACGCCGTCGCCGCGTTCGCGCGCTGACCCGAGCCGGTGCGGCCCGCGCGCCGCACCGCCCTTTGCCTCTCCCCCGTTTGCGATGAAACTCGTGTCGATTCAGGCGCCGGCCGCCGTCGTGATGATCCGGCCGCACCATTTCCAGCCGAACCCGCAAACCTCCGCCGACAACGCGTTCCAGCGCAGCGGTGGCGCAGGCGACGCGCGCGCGGTGTCCGCCGCCGCGCGCGACGAAGTCGGCGCCGCCGCGCAGCGCCTCGCCGACGCCGGCGTGCGCGTGCACGTGTTCGACGACCACGGCGAGCACGACACGCCGGATTCCGTGTTCCCGAACAACTGGTTCTCGACGCATCCGGGCGGCCACGTCGCGCTGTATCCGATGACGTGCCCGAACCGCCGCCGCGAGCGGCGCGCGGACGTGATCGAGATGCTGAAGACGGAATACCGCGTGCAGGACGTGATCGACTACTCGGGCCTCGAATACGACGACGTGTTCCTCGAAGGCACCGGCGCGATGGTGCTCGACCACGTCGCGCGCATCGCGTACACCGCGCGCTCGCGCCGCGCCGATCCGGTCGCGCTCGAACGCTTCTGCACGCACTTCAACTTCGAGCCGATCTGCTTCGACACGGCCGACGCGGATGGCCGGCCGATCTATCACACGAACGTGATGATGAGCGTCGCGACCGAGTTCGCGCTGATCGGCCTCGATCTGATCAGTGATCCGAACCGACGCGACGAGATCCGGCGCCGGCTGGCCGAGACGGGCCGCACGGTGGTCGCGCTCGAACCGTCGCAAATCGCGAACTTCGCCGGCAATGCGCTCGAACTGTCAGGACGCGACGCTCGCGTGCTCGCGCTGTCGCGGCGCGCGTTCGATTGCCTGACGCCGCACCAGCGCCGGCTGATCGAACGCTCGGCGCAATTGCTGCCGCTCGACGTGCCGACGATCGAGCTGGCCGGCGGCTCGGTGCGCTGCATGCTGGCGGGGATTCATCTGGCGCGGCGGCAAGCTTGAAGTTTCGTTGAAGTCGACGGTCGGCGCGCGCTGCAAGAAAGGCCATCATGCCCTCCTCGCCCTTGCAACGTCGAGGTCGGTTTATTTCTGCTGTCTCGAGGGCACCCGTGCGCGATCACTCCCCGATCAACTTCAACCCCGCCGGCAACGACTCGCCGAACACGCGCACCGTATCGTCGACGTCGAACGCGACCACCTCGCGCACCATGTCGATCCACTTCGCCGATGCATTCGCCGCCGCGAGCCGCCGGATCACCGCGTCGCGCACGTCGGGCGGCAGGTCGCGCGAGCGGTCGCCCGTCATCCGCGCGATCTGCGCGGCCGCGAACGCGGCCGGCTCGACCTGCTTCCAGTCGAGCGCGAACAGCGCATCGAGCAGGCGGCCTGCAACATCGGGCGGCACGACGCCATGCGCGCTGCCGTAGAACGGCTGGCGCGCGCCGACGCGGCCGAGCGCCCACGCGCCGAGCGCGCAGTCGGACGGCTTCTGCAGCAGCGCGGTCAGCCGCTCGGCAAGCTCGATCTTGCGCTCGACCGGCAACCGCTCGAGCGACGCGGACAAGCGCGTCATGTCGGCCGGCCCGACCTTGGCCGGATCGAACGGCAGCTTGCGCCGCTTGCCGTCGGCCGGTTCGAGAAACGCAATCGCGTCGCGGATCTGCGTCTGCGCATCCTCGTCGAGCCCGCCTGCCGCGCGCCGCCACAGCGTCCACCATTCGGACCACACCTGCCCGTCGTTCACGTACTGGATGCCGTCGTCGAACAACGGCCACAGCTGCTCGATGCGCCACGCGTCGAGCGGATGGCCAAAGCCCGGACGCACGCAATAGCCGGCGAGGTTCAGCCACGCACGCTCGTGATCGGCCGAACGCCGCCGACGGCGCGCCCGCGCGAGCAGCGCGTCGAACAGCTCGCGCGCGAGCGCGACGTCCCATTCGTCGCGCGGGCCGAGCAACTGCTCGAGCTGCGCGCGCAGACGGCGCGTGTCCTTCGGCGTGACGTCTGCCGAGCGGCCGCCGAACGAGCGGTCGATCAGTTCGATCGCCTGATCGAGTTGCGGATGCCGCAAGGGCATGTCCACGTCGCCTTGCGTCGCCGCGTCGCCGCGCAACTGGAATTCGAGGCGCCAGCGCTGCGCCGCGTCATCCGTCGCGATGCAGTGCATTTCGAGCGTGCCGACTTCGGTCAGCGACGCCGTGAGCTTCACCGGCGTCTCGCGTGCGTCGCGCGCGTCCTGCCGCCCGACCACTGTCGCGATCGGCGGCAGCCGGACGAAATCGCCGTCGCCGAACGTCACCAGATCGCCGGGACGGTATGCCGTATCGGCAACCGTCGACACGAGGTGGAAACGCACCGGCGCCCCAAGCTGCAGCGCGAACGTGCGGTCTTCCAGCCGGATCTCGTGGCCCTCTTCGGTGCCGCGCGGCAGCAGGCAGACGCCGCGCGCTTCGGCGCCGCCGTCGTCGAGCACGAGGAAATAGCTGCGCGGCGAGCCGCCGCCGATGCGCGGCGCGTGCCCCGCGCGCGCGAGGCCGTACGCGACCGCGCCGCGCGCGACCGCGATGTCCGGCTGCGTGTTCTGCAACACGTTGAGCGGCTGGCCGCGCCACGCGCCGAGCGTCTGCGCGAGACGGCCGGCGAGCGCGCCCGCGCGGAACACGCCGCCGTTGAGCAGCAGCGTGTCGGGCAGCGGGCCTTCCGCGTGCCGCGCGAGAAACGCGGCGACGTGCCGCGTGACGGCCGCGTCGCTCGCGTACGGCAGCCCGAACTCGACGATCGCGCTGCGTGCGCGGCGCGGCAGCGCGTCGGCCGCGACCTGCGGGAAGAAGCCGTCGACGACGATCTGCTCGACTTCCTGCCGCGTCAGCTCCGCCGAGCGCGCGCCGCCGATCAGGCGGCTGCCCGCGCCGAGCAGCGTGACCGTGACCGCGTCGGGCGCATCGTCGCCGAGCAGGCGCTCCTTGGCCGCGCGGCAGCGCTCGACGAGCTGCGACAGGCTCGCGGCCGACAGCCGCGCGCCGGGCTCGGTCAGGCGCGTCTCGACGAGCCGCGCGAGCGCGAGGTCCATGTTGTCGCCGCCGAGCATCAGGTGATTGCCGACGCCGATCCGCGTGAGCGCGGGCTCGCCGTCGTCGCCGAGCGCGACGTCGACCAGCGTGAGGTCGGTCGTGCCGCCGCCGACGTCGCAGATCAGCACGCGCCGGGCGCCCGCGAGCGTATCGCGCAGCGACCCGCGGTGGCGGTACAGCCAGTCGTAGAACGCAGCCTGCGGTTCTTCGAGCAGGCGCAGCGCGGGCAGCCCCGCGAGACGCGCGGCCTCGACCGTCAGCGCACGCGCGCCGTCGTCGAACGACGCGGGCACCGTGAGGATCACGTCCTGCTCGGCGAGCGGCGCATCGGGGAAATGCGCGTCCCACGCGTCGCGCACGTGCGCGAGATAGCTGGCGCTCGCGTCGACCGGCGATATCTTGTCGACGCCGTCGGCCGCGCCCCATGGCAGGATCGGCGCGAGCCGGTCGACCGACGCGTGCGACAGCCAGCTTTTCGCGCTGGCGACGAGCCGGCCCGGCACCTGCGCGCCGAGCGCACGTGCATAGCGGCCGATCACGGCCGGCGGCGCGCCGGCCGCATTGGTCGAATCGGCCGCCGCAGCCTGCCACGGCAGCCGCAGGCTATCCGGCGCGAGCTCGCCCGCCGCCGGGTGATAGCGCACCGACGGCAGCAACGGCTGCGCGGCGACCTCGCCGGGGCCGACGAGTTGCTCGACGTCGAACACGCGGATCGCATCCGATCCGTTCTCGACGTACGCGACAACCGTGTTGCTCGTGCCGAGGTCGATGCCGACCGTATAGCGCTTCATCGCGCTCAGGCGGCGCCGCGCACGTCGAACTCGACCTTCCAGCGCTCGTCGGTGCCGCTCGGGATCGCCTCGAGCTCGAGCGTGCCGGCCTCAGTCACGCGCGCGTGCAGCTTCACGGGCACGATCTCGCCGACCGTGCGGCCGTCGGCCGGCAGCGTCGCCTGGATCTCCTCGAGTTCCTGCAGCTCCTCCGGCGACCAGTAGTCGAGCAGCGTGCCGACCTGGTCCTGGCGGCGCACCGACGACCCGAAGAAGCGGAAATGCACCGGCTCGCCGACGACGAGGCCGAACTCCTGCGGCGGCAGCGCCGCGTCGGTGCCTTCCTCCATGCCGAACGGCGCGACGCACAGCGCCTGCACCGGCGGCTCGAGCCCCGGCACCGCCGGCATCGCCGATTCGATCGCGACGTAGTACGCGCGCGCCGTGCCGCCGCGAATCCGCACGCCGCGGCCGCGCTTCACGTAGCCGTAGTACGCGGCGCCGCGCGCGACCGCGAGGTCGAGATCCGCGCCTTCGAGCAGGCGCGCCGGCGCCGCGCCTTCCGCTCCGAGCCAGCTGTTGAGCGTATCGAGCACGCGCTGCGTCAGCAGCGTCGACTTGAACACGCCGCCGTTGAACAGCACCGCCGTCGGATGCAGGAACGTCGCACCTGCCGGCAGCGCGCGCTCGACGCCTTCGAGCGTATCGAGCGCCGCGACCTGGCGGCCGAGGAACGCCGCGAGATGGCGCGTGATGCCCGCGTCCTGCGCATACGGCAGGCCGAGCTGCGTGAGGCCGACGCGCGCGCGGCTGATCGGGCGCGCGGCCGCGTCGACCTGCGGGAAGAAGCCTTCGAGGATCGTCTGCGTGAGTTCCGCGCGGGTCAGCTCGGTGCGGATCGAGCCGCCGATCAGCTTCGAGCCGCGGCTCGGCACGACGAGCGGCACCGCGTCGGTGGACGGGTCGGACAGCAGCGTCTCCTTCGCGGCGCGGCATGCATACGTGAGCGCGCGCAGCTGCCACGGATCGGCCTGCGTGCCCTGCGTCGCGAGCTTGCGCGCGACGACGTGCGCGAGCGCGAGATCCATGTTGTCGCCGCCGAGCAGGATGTGCTCGCCGACCGCGACGCGATGCAGCTCGAGATTGCCGTCCCGCTCGACGACCGCGATCAGCGACAGGTCGGTCGTGCCGCCGCCGACGTCGACGCACAGGATCAGGTCGCCGACCCGCACCTGCTTGCGCCAGCCGCCCGCGCTCTTCTGGATCCAGCTGTAGAGCGCCGCCTGCGGCTCCTCGAGCAGCGTCATCCGCGCATAACCGGCGGCCCGTGCAGCCTCGGCCGTCAGCTCGCGCGCGGCCGGGTCGAACGACGCGGGAATCGTGACCGTCACGTCCTGGTCCGCGAACGGCGCGTCCGGATGCGCGTGGTCCCACGCTTCGCGCAGGTGCGTCAGGTAGCGGATCGAGCTTTCGAGCGGCGACACGCGCGCCACCTCCGGCGGCGCGTCGCTCGGCAGGATCGCCGCGCGGCGGTCGACGCCCGGATGGCACAGCCAGCTCTTCGCGCTCGACACGAGGCGGATCGGCGTGCCGGCGCCGCGGCTGCGCGCCATCTCGCCGACCGCGAAGTTGCGCGACGTGGTCCACGGCAGCGTAAGGTCGCCCTGCGTCAGCTCGCTTTCATGCGGCAGGTAGAGAAACGACGGCAGCAGGTCGCGCGATTCGAGCGCGCCCGGCGCGGTCAGCTGCGCGATCGGCAGCACTTGCTGCGCGATCGTCTCGCCGTCGCACGCTGCCGTGTCGACGTACGACAGCGCGCAATGGGTCGTACCGAGGTCGATGCCGATCGAATAACGGGAATCGCTCACAGTTCCACCTCCGCCGGGGCGATCACGGATGCATCGTGGCTGCCGGTCAGCTTCGGCAGGCGCACGTCGGAAACGCGCCAGCCGCGATGGCTGACGGTGCCGCTGAACGGCGCCGCGCCGACGACGTTGCCGGTCACGCGCACCGCGGTGGCGTCGAAGCCGGCCGGCAGCGTGACGCGGCTGCCTTCGGCCTCGTCGCGCACCGGCACGATCGTGAAGTGCTCGCGCAGCGCGGCGCGGCAGCCGTCGTGCACGAGGCGCGCGGCCGCGCCGATGTCGGCGTCCGCGTAGCCGGCGATGTCTTCCTCGACGAAGTCGATGAAGCGCGCGTCGCGCTGCAGCAGGCCGAGCAGTTGCAGCGCGGCCTGCGGGCTCGCTTCGCGCAGCTCGGGCGCGGGCGCCTTGACGGGCGCGGCAGCCGGGGCCGGCGCAGGCGTCGCGACGGGCGCGGCGGCCGGGGCCGGTTGCGCGGCGACGGGCGCGCCGTCGCGCACGCGCAGCACGGCGGCGGCGAACTCGCGGTTGCCGAGCACGGAGAAGAACGTGCCGACGGCAAGCGACAGCCGGCCGAAGAAGGACAGGTTGGATTCGGGCATGTGGCTTGGACTCCTGTGGGCTCGCGCGCGGCGAGCGATCTTGCCTGGGCGGCGGGCGCGGAGCGCGCGAAGGCGCGCGGCCGCCGCCCGGAGCGCGATTCTGGGCCCCCTCGCGGGGTGCGGAAAACCCGTATTTTGCCCTGTGGCGGGCGAATGGTGCGGAAGTTGGGGGACGGAACATGCCGGCGGCCACCCATACAGGCCGCTACACGGTCGACATCAGCCTGACGATTTCACGCAGCAGATAGTTCGCCGCCGGGCCGAGCCGCCGCCCCGCGCGGGTAATCACGTAGCGATCGAACGTGCGCGCGATCGGGTGGTCGATCGGCACGGCCTTGACCTGGCCGGCGGCGATCCGCTCCTGCGCCGCGCCGCGCGTCATGAATGCGACGCCGAGGTTCTGCGCGACGATGGCTGTGGCCGTCGAAAACCGGTCGCAGCGGAACGCGGGCACGTACGTCTGCCCGATGTCGGCCAGGATCGCGTCGACGTGTGCCTGCAGCCCGAACTCCGCGGGCATGAAGACGAGCCGCTCGTTCGCGAGCGCCTCCATCTTCACCGATTTGCGCGACGACATCGGATGGCCGGCCGCGAAGATCGCGCATAACGGCTCGCTCTGGAACAAGCGCGCGTTGAGCGTCGGATCGGTCGACGCGCCGATGGACACGCAGATATCGACGAGATCCTCCCGGACCATCGAAATGAGTTGCGGAAGCGAGCCGGTGCGCAACTCGACGACGATGCCGGGATACTTGTCCAGGAACGGCTTGAGCGCGACCGAGACCAGGCTCGTCACGATCCCCTCGCCTGCGGCGATCGTGACCTGCCCGCGCTGCAGGCTGCGATACGCGTCGAGCTGCGCGCGAAACCGGCGGGCGTGACGTTCGCAGTCGCGAAAGTAGTCGACCGCCATCTGCCCCGCTTCGGTCAGCTCCATTTTTCGGCCCCGGCGCGTCACGAGCGACAGCCGAAGCTCGCGCTCGGCAAGCGCGACCTGCCGGCTGATCGTCGACACGTTCACATCGAGGCTCAAGGCCGCCTGACGCATCCCGCCGTACGTCGCGATCGCGACCAGGTACTGCAGCGTGCGCTCCGACAGGCTCGATCCGAAGGGTTCCAATTGGGGGACTCCAGTGTTGCGTCCAATGCAACATTTTCGCAGCCCGGGACGCAACTTTCCACGCGGATTTTCGCCGATACTCGGCCCCGGAGACGGTCGGGGGATGCGGAAATCCTCAACGCCCGATAAAGAACAGAGTGGTTCGCAAACGAGCGCATCGATGGAGGAGAACATGAACGACGCCAGTCGGCCGGTTGACAGCATGGAGCACCCGCTACAGCCGCCTCGCGCAATCGCGAGCAGGGAGACGATCAGTCCCTATGTGCTGCTCTTCTTCATGCTGGCGGCGGCGGCGCTGGCGACCTGGGTCGTGCCCGCCGGCGAGTTTTCCCGGACGGTCAGCAACGGCATCAGCTTTGCCGTTCCGAACAGCCTGAAACCGGTCGCGCAGCATGCGGTGATGCCGGGCGAGATGTTTGTCGCGCTGGCCCGGGGGATGATCCAGTCCGCGCCGATCATTTTCCTGATCCTGTTCACCGGCGGCGCATTGGCCGTGCTCGAAGCGACGGGCGCCGTGCGCGGCACGCTCGCGCTGCTCGCCCCGGGAGAAGGGGCGCGGGCGAACTTCACCGTGATCGCCGTTTGCGTGATTTTCTCGCTCCTCGGCACGCTCGGCGTGGTGACGAACTCGGTCGTCGCGTTCGTTCCGCTCGGCCTGCTGCTGGCGGTGTCGATGGGCCTGTCGAGGGAGATCGGGGCCGGCCTGATCTATCTGGGCACCTACGCCGGCTTCAACACGGGCCTCCTCAATCCGGTGACGACGGGATTGTCGCAACGCCTGGCCGGCCTGCCGATGTTTTCCGGCATGACGTTCCGGGTGTGCGTCTATGTCGCGTTCGTGGCGGCCACCGTCGTGTTTCTCATCGCCCGCATCCGCGCACATCGGACGCGCGGCTCGGCCTGCCACGCGCCGGCGCCCGGCGCAGCCCTGCCCCGCGTGTCGTCGCGGCGGCTCGACGCACGCCAGATCGCGGTCGTCGTCATCGTGCTCGCCTGCCTGTCGGTGTTCGTCTACGGGTCGTCGACGCGCCACTGGGCCGAGCAGGAAATGATCGCGATGTTCGTCGTCATGGCGATCGCCTCGGGGATCGTGAGCGGGATCCGGCCGGGCAGGATCGCGGACACGTTCCTCCAGGGCTGCGGCGGGCTCGTCAAGGGCGCGCTCGTCGTGGGGTCGGCGCGGGCCATCTCGATCGTCCTCGGCGACGGGAAAATCCTCGACCCGATCGTCAACCTGCTTGCCGGACTGCTTGCCCCGCTGAATGCCACGGCGGCCGCGATCAGCATGTTCCTGAGCGCCGCGCTGCTTCACGTCGGCATCTCGTCCGGATCGGGCGAATCGGCCGTGCTGATCCCGATCTTCGCGCCGCTCGGCGACGCGCTGCACCTGACCCGCCAGGTCACGGTACAGGCGGTGCTGCTCGGCGAAGGCTTCATCAACTGCTTCAACCCGACTTCCGGCGTCCTGATGGCCGTGCTGGCGACGTCCGGCATTCCCTACGTCAAGTGGGTGCGTTTCGTGGCGCCGCTGCTGCTTGCCTGGTTCGTCGTCTGCATCGCTGCGATCGCGGCAGGCGTCGCCGTTCATTGGGGCCCTTTCTAGCCCGCTTTTCTTCCGGATCGAACATGCTATTCCCCGACCTCAGCACCCTCTCCGACCTGCAGCCGCTTGCCGACGACATGCGCAGGCTCCGCTACACGCTGCATTGCTGCCCGGAACTGGCGTTCGAGGAAGTCGAGACCGCCCGGCTCGTGGCGAGCCGTCTCGAGGAATACGGCTACGCGGTCGAGACGGGCATAGCCGGCACCGGCGTGGTCGGCACGCTGCGACTGGGCACGAGCGAGCGCAAGATCGGAATCCGCGCGGACATGGACGCATTGCCGATCGACGAACTCAACACGTTCGGGCACAAGAGCGTCCGTCCGGGGCGGATGCATGCGTGCGGCCACGACGGGCACACCGCGATGCTGCTCGGCGCGGCCCGGCACCTGGCGCAGCGCCGACGCTTCGACGGCACCGTGAACCTGATCTTCCAGCCGGCGGAAGAGCGAGGCTACGACAGCGGTGCCAAGCGGATGGTCGAGCAAGGGCTCTTCACGCGGTTTCCGTGCGACGCGGTGTTCGCGATGCACAACCATCCGGGCGCGCCGGCAGGCACGTTCATGTTCCGCAAAGGCAACTTCATGGCCGCGGGCGACCGCGTCTACGTGAAGATCGCGGGCAAGGGCGGGCATGCCGCCCGCCCGCATCTGGCCAACGATCCGATCGTCGCGGCCGGCAGCATCGTGATGGCGTTGCAGACCATCGTGTCCCGCAACGTCGACCCGACCCGATCCGCCGTCCTGACCGTCGGAAAAATCGCGGGCGGATCGGCCCCGAACGTGATTCCGGGGGAGGTCGAGCTGAGCATCAGCGTGCGCTCGTTCGACACGGACGTCCGCCGGATGCTGAAAGAGCGCATCACGAAGCTCGTGCGCGCGCAGGCCGACAGTTACGGCGTCACCGCGACCGTCGATTACGTGGCGGGTTATCCGATGGTGACGAACACCGACGCCGAAACGGAGCTGGCGATCCAGGTCGCGAAGGAACTGGTCGGCGCGGATCGCGTGACGGAACAGATGGACCCGCTGATGGGCAGCGAGGACTTCGCGTACATGCTGCAGGAGTGCCCCGGCGCATTCCTGCGGATCGGCAATGGCCCGAACGACGGCGGGAATACGCTGCACAGCGCGACCTACGACTTCAACGACGACAACCTGGTGGTCGGCTCCGCGTTCTGGGCCAGGCTGGTCGAACGCTATCTGCCGATCCGGTAGGCGGACGCGCGGTCCCCTACGACGCCGCCCCCAACCGCTTCGGCACGCCCGTCACGATCGTCGCGACCGCGACGGCCAGCACGACCGCCACGCCGACGAACACCCCCGCCGCGCCGTTCGCATCGAACACCACGCCGCCCGCCGCCGCACCGGTCGCGATCGCCAGCTGAACCGCCGCGACGATCAGCCCGCCCGCGCTCTCCGCCTCATCCGGCACCGTGCGCGTGACCCACGTCGACCACGCGACCGGCACGCCCCCGAACGCCATTCCCCACAGCGCGACCAGCACCGCGTCGGCGAGCGGCGCGCGGCCGAGCGCGACCAGCGCGACGCCGAGCACGACCATCAGCGCGGGCATCGCGATCAGCATCGGCCGCAGCCGGTGCTCGAGCACGCGGCCGGCGAGCGACGTGCCGACGAAGTTCGCGACGCCGTAGCCGAGCAGGATCGCCGACAGCCCGTTCACGCCGACGCCCGCGACCTGCTCGAGAAACGGCCGCAGATACGTGAAGAACGCGAAATGCCCGGTGAACACGAGCGTCGTCGCGAACATCCCGAGGCCGACCGTCGGCCGCCGCAGCACGTCGACCAGCGTGCGCAGCCGCGTCGTGCCGGACGGCGCCATGCCGGGCAGCGTCGCGACCTGCGCCGCGAGCGCGACGACGCCGAGCGCGGCCGCGATCAGGAACACGTTGCGCCAGTCGATCAGGTGACCGAAATAGCTGCCGAGCGGCGCAGCCGCGATCGTCGCGACGGCCACGCCGCTGAAGATGACCGACAGCGCGCGCGGCACCATCGCGGTCGGCACGAGCCGCATCGCGGTCGCGGTCGACATCGTCCAGAAGCCGCCGAGCGCGATGCCGAGCAGCACGCGGCCGATCAGGATCGTCGTCAGGTTGGTCGCGAACGCGACGGCGAGATTGGACACGACCAGCAGCGCCGAGAACGCGAGCAGCACGCGCCGCCGGTCGATGGTGCGGGTCGCGGCGGCGATCAGCAGGCTCGTCACGAGCGCGACCGTCGCGGTCGCCGTGACCGCCTGGCCGGCGACGCCTTCCGTCACGCCGAGGCTCTCCGCCATCGGCGTGAGCAGGCTCGCCGGCAGGAATTCCGCCGTGACGAGCCCGAACACGCCGAGCGTCATCGCGAAGACCGCGCCCCACGCGGGCTCGCCGGGTGCCGCCGTCGCGCCGGCGGGCTGGTTGATCGGATTCATGCGTCGTTCCATTCCGTAAAAAGGTGCCAATGACCGCGTATCGTATGGAACGACGGCTGGACGGTCTATGACATACAATCCGCGAATATTGATCGATCGTCCGAAACCGATGGCAGACCCGCACATCGCCGCCCCGCCCGCCGCACCCGTGCCCGACGCGCACGACCTCGTCAGCGAACTGCTGCTCGGGATGCGCCTGAGCGGCGTCCAGTACCGCCGCATCCAGGTCGCGCGGCCGTTCGGCGTGCGCTTCGACAACGCGCGCGGCCGCGCGCAATTCCACTTCGTCGGGCGCGGGCCGGTGCTGCTGCGCACGTCGGGCGGCGCAACCTACCGGCTCGAAGCCGGCGACGCGATCCTGCTGCCGCACGGCGGCGCGCATGCGCTGGTGTCGGAGCCGGACGCGCCGTGCCGCGAAATCGACGGCTTCGCGGCCGCGAAAATCTGCGACACGGTCGCGTCGGTCGACGCCGCGACGCACGCCGCCGCGGGCGCGGACGCCGGCGACGCGCTGATCTTCAGCGGCTGCATGGAGCTCGATCTCGGCGGCATGCAGCCGCTCGTCGCGACGATGCCCGAGGTGATGCTGGTCGGCACGCTGCTCGCCCGCTATCCGGAGCTCCGGACGATGCTCGACGCGATGGAGCGCGAGTCGTGCACCGAGCGCGCGGGATTCGCGGGCATCCTCGCGCGGCTCGCGGACGTGGTGGCCGCGTTCATCGTGCGCGGCTGGGTCGAATGCGGCTGCGGCGCCGCGACCGGCTGGGTGCAGGCGCTGCGCGACCCGAAGCTCGGCCGCGCGATCGTCGCGCTGCATCGCGACCCGGGCCGCAACTGGAGCGTCGCCGAGCTCGCGGCCGAAGCCGGCGTGTCGCGCTCGGTGTTCGCCGAGCGGTTTCTCGCGGCGACCGGGATGACGCCCGTGCGCTACCTGACCGAGCTGCGGATGCGGCTCGCCGCGCAATGGATCGCGCGCGATCGCGAACCGATCGAGACGGTTGCGTATCGGCTCGGGTATGGATCGCTCGCGGCGTTCAGCCGCGCGTTCAAGCGCGTGGTCGGGAAGCCGCCGGGCGCGGTGCGGGGAGATGGGGAGCCCGGCGTCAGCGCAAGCAAGGACAGCTAGCGCGGCATCCATCGCCCGCCGCCGCGCGACGCGTTCCGCACGCTCAACCGGTCTGTTCGGCCAGCCTGTCGATCAACGCCGTCGCACACTGCACGGCCAGCTCTGCGCTGCGCTGCGCATCGACCGTCGCGCCGTTCGCCAGCGTGCCCTGCACGATCCGGCCCAGCAGGTCCTTCGACAGATCGGCAATCTCGTAGTCTCGTTCGGTCATGATTCGCCTCCTGCGCGCCGGCCCCTGCGGACGGCGCGCGTCCATGATGCCGGCGCACGCGCTAAACCGGGCCGGCCCGTTGCCGCGCAGACGCTCAGCGCGCCTTCGCCCGCACGACGATCTGCGCCTGCGTATCCCGCTCGATCCGTTCGAGCGACGCGCGCATCGCCGCGTAATCGTCCGGCGTGCACACCTGCCGGCCGAAATGCGCGCGCAGCCGCCGCGTGATCTGCACGACGCGCGCGCTGGCGTCGAACACGTAGTGCGACGCGAAATCGACGAAGCGATCCCGCACCGCCGTGTCGGCCGGCACGTCGGTCACGGCGACGTTCGCCGGCAGCGCGATCTGCGCGGTCTCGTCGAACGCCCCGCCGATGCAGACCCACGCCTGCGTGCGCACCGGCTCCGCGAGCCAGCCCTGCACCTGCGTCGCGATCCCGCCGGTCGGGCTCGACAGCGCCGGCACCGCGGTCGTGCCGTCCGGCCAGACGGCGTGGTCGAGCGTGCCCGTCATCGTCACGCCGAACGGCCCGGCGGTCGCCGCCAGGTCGGTGGTGACGAGGTCCGCCGTGCCGCGCAGCCCGCTTTGCCGCAGACGCTCGACGGCGAGCTGCCGCACGCGCTCGCGCGTCGCGCGGCGGAACACGTTGCGCTCGAGTTCGGCGGT
Organism: Burkholderia sp. MSHR3999; assembly: GCF_000833595.1. Classification (NCBI taxonomy): domain Bacteria; kingdom Pseudomonadati; phylum Pseudomonadota; class Betaproteobacteria; order Burkholderiales; family Burkholderiaceae; genus Burkholderia; species Burkholderia sp. MSHR3999. The sequence goes on along the minus strand of NZ_JRFO01000007.1, from coordinate 243,537 downwards.
CCAGCCGTCGTCCTCGACGTACGACTGGTAGCGCTGCGCGTCGAGCCGCGCGGCGTCGATCGCGAGGCGCGCGGTGCGGGTGCGCGGCTGTGTCGCGGGCGTGCGCGCCAGCACGCCGGTGTCGACGAGCAGCGCCGGCCGGTCCATCACGATCGGCGGCAGGTAGCCGAACGCGATGCCGCCGGTGGTCGTGTCGGCGTACAGCCCGAGATCGGGCAGCCACGTGATCGCGTGATTGACCGCGCCGCCGCCGTAGCCCGGCACCGACGGCAGCGTGTAGACGGCCCCGAGGTTGAGCAGCACCGGCTCGCTGCGGACGCCGACCGCCGCGAGCAGCGCGCCGAACAGCGCGACATGATCCTTGCAGTCGCCGTAGCGGTTGCGCAGGATGTCGGTCACGCGGTGCGGCGCGGCGGCGGTCTCGCCGAGAAACAGCGCGACGTAGCGCACGTTCGCCCGCACCCAGTCGTACAGGATGCGCGCCTTGTCGTGCGGGTCGGGCGCGTGCGCGGTGAGCGCGCGCGCAAGCTGCGCGACCGCGAGATCGTCCGCGCTCGGGTCCACCGCCGCGTTGCGGTAGCGCGCGGCGAACGCGGCATAGTCGGGCAGCGTCGACACCATCAGCCGGTCGCCGTCGGTCGGATAGCCGACCGCGCCGAGCTCGATCCGGTCATACGGGCCGTGACGGTATTCGAACACGTAGCGCGTGCGGCCGTTCGCGGTCACCGGCGGCAACGCGACGTAGCCGCGCGCGTCGGCATGAAGCGGCATGTCGGCCGGCACGTCGAACACCAGCCGCTGGTAGTCGACCGGATCGCGCGACGGCTCGACGAAGTAACCGAAATATCCGGGATTGAGCGGCCGGGTCCTCACCTTGCGGAACGCGACGCGCGTGCGCGAGCCGGCTTCGACGCCGGGGAACACGACCGTGCGCAGCACGCCGTCCTGGAACGTCGGCGCGCCGGCGGAGCGCGGCTCCTGCACGTCGCGGATCGCGTCCGGGCCGACCGGATGCGCGACGCCGTCGCGATCGATCGTCTGCGCCGCGAGCAGGTCGACCTTCTCGAGGTCCTTGTCGAACCACACGTAGCGCTGCGCGATCGCGTCGATGCCGTTCGCGTCGTTCGCGCGCAGCGTCGCGTCGTCGTGCTCCTCGAGCGAGCCGTCGCGCTGGATCACGAATTCGTGGACGTCGCGCTCGAGCGTCGTCGGCGGGGTGTCGTCGATGCCGGCTGCCGGCGGCCGGGGCGCGGCCGCGTCAGGCGCGGACGGCGACGCATGCGCGCCGCACGTCGTCAGACAGAAACAGGCAACGCCGAGCAGGCGGACCGGAATGCGCATCGGATCGAACCTCGCGGCACGGTGGCCGGTGAGACCGCGGCCGAACGGCCGCCTTCGCCGACAGACTACGCCAATCGGCCCGCCGCCGCAGCGATGCGGCATCGGGCTGCCGCCGGCTCCGACGGCGGGCATCCCGGGGTCGAACCGGAATTCGCGCGGCGCCCGCCTCGGCCGCTGTCCCCGGCGGTCATCTGCGTCATTTCGCGGCATATACTGCAAACATGACCCGTTAAGCGCAAAGCCTGCCGCGATGCACCGAAAGCGACGGCGAGGAGCGGGCGAGGAGGCGGCCATGGCGATCATCAACAGCGACTATGAAGTCGGCTTTCTTGTCGTCGTTTTCACGTTGCTCGGCGTCATCCTGATCGGCGCGCTGCTGATCAGGCTGCATCTGGGGCGCTGGCATCCGCGGCTGATCGGCGCCGCGATCGGCGCGCTGATCGGCATTCTTCTGGTCGAAGCGGTGCCGATGCTGACCTGAGCGCACGCGCCGGCCCGCGCGATGCACGGACGGGCATGACGATGCATCGACGCGGCGCGGCGATGCGCAATCGCGCGGCGCACGCGTTTCGTCGATCCTTCCGGGGGAGGCAGCATGGAACACAGCATCGTGCAAATCATCGTGATTCTCATGATCGTGGCGCTCGCGCTGCTGTTCGTCATCCAGCGGCGCAGTCGCGACCGGATTCGCGAGCGGCTGCTGCACCGATCGTCGCGGCGGTCGCATCGGTCGCATACGCACCATCATCACCCGTGATCCGGCATGCCGCGCATGGGCCGGCCGCAGGTCCGGACATGCCGGAATCCTGAACAACGCTTTCACCCGCCCGTGGCCTCGCCGCAAAAAAGACGGCCGGCGAGCCGTGCGTCACACGACGCCGGGCCGTCGGCCTTTCGGCGGAGGTCGATCATCATGGCGGCCACAATACAGGCCGCCGCCTCCGTGCTTCGGCGAGCGCGCCGCGCCCGCCTACATCACCCACATCACGTTCCGCCCCTGCTTGCAGGCTTCGCGCATCATGTCCAGCAACGGCCATGCGCGCTGCGCAAGCTCGCCCGTATGCGGCGGGCCGTCCGTGTGCAGCATCCGCGTCGAGCGCTCATGGGCGTTTTCCCGGGCGGTGTCCTCCCGGATCGCCTGTTCCAGCCGCGCGATCGCGCCGGGCAACTCGTCGGCGAGAATCACGCCCCGGACATCGAGCGTCTTGCCGGCCAGCCCCAGCAGATAGTGCGCCAGATCGCGCAGCATCACGATGTCGGGTGCGGCGGATGACCGAAACGTAACCACCATCGCGCGCTCCTTGCGTGTGTGCCGCGGCGCGGTCTGCCCCTCCCGGGTCAGGCATTCGAACGGCCCGCGGGCCTGTTTCGATTTTATGTCGCGCCGTGATGCATGCAAGCGAATAGGGCCTGTTCCCGCTAATAACGGGCTTGCGAACGTGCGTTGCCGGTCGCAGTGCAAGGAGCACGGAGCGCCGTTTGGCCGAGCCAAACAAGCGACGCGCGACGCCGCAATGCGGCCGGCAACGCACGTTCCCCTGATCTTAAAAATTCATTCGTGGGGCTGGCGGCCAGCGCAAGCCCGTTATTAGCGGGAACAGGCCCTAGCCCGATACGCTATCGGCAGTCGCCGACCCGCTTGCCGCGCCAGCGCCACGCCATCGTATAGGGGCCGCCCTGCACGGTCTGCCCGCTGCCCTGCCCCTTCAGGTCGTAGCTCGTCGGCGTGACCGTGCCGGTCACCTTCGCCGTGCCGCGGCCCTGCGCGTTCGCGCACGACAGCGCGACCTGCAGCGTCGAGCCCGCATAGTCCCAGTTCGTGATCGTGCAATGGATGTTGTCGCGCTTCATCCGGTATTCCATCGTCTTGCGGATGTTCTTCGCGTCAGCCTCCGCCAGGCACTCGTCGGGCGCCTGCGTGGTCGGCAGCGGCTTGCCGTTCAACGTGTATGCAGTTTCGTCGTGCCACATGCCTGGCGACACGGTCTGGGCGATGGACGACACGGCGAAGCCGGCGAGCGCGGCGGCGATCAGGAGTCTCATGGTTTCGAAGCGGCGAAAGGACACGCGGCCGCACATGCGGCCGCCGGGGCAGGATTGAAGAACGGTTACTGCTGGACGAGCTCGACGCGGCGGTTCTGCGCGCGGCCGGCATCGTCGCCGTTGGACGCGACCGGCGACAGCGACGCAACGCCCTTCGCGACGAGGCGCGCCGGCGCGATGCGATAGGTCGTCGCCAGCGCCTGCGCGACCGCTTCGGCGCGCTTCTGCGACAGGTCGGCGTTGCGCGCGAACGCGCCTTGATTGTCGGTATGGCCGACGATGTACACCTTCAGCGCCGGGTTGCCGGTCAGCAGCTTCGCCATCTCGTCGAGCTGCGGCTTCGATTCGGGCTTGACCTGCGCCTTGTCGGTATCGAAGTAGATGCCGTACAGCGCGACCTTGCCGGTCGCCGCGAGCCCTTTCTGCAGCGCGCTCGAATCCATCACCTTGACCTGCCCGGTCTGCATCGGCTTCACCTCGACGACTTCCTCGTAGACGAGCGCGCGCTTGTTCGACGCCGAATCGTCCATGATGTGCAGGAACACATACGCATCGCCGGACGCTCGCGGCAGCTTCGCGAGGATCGTGCGGTGCTTGCCGCCGAAGTTCGCGTTGCCGCCGCCCGCCTGCCGCATCCGGCCGGAATTGATCACGATGCTCTGGAGCTCCCCACCGCCGCCCTTGCCGCATTGCTCCGCCGTGCAGCGGAACAGGATCTGGAAGCCGCTCTTCTGCAGCGCGTCGAGATAGTTGCGCTCGACTTCCAGCGTCGACCGGCCAGCGCCGATCGCGTATGAGATCCGCGTGACCTTGCCTTCGAGATTCAGGCCCTTGGCGGTCTTCTCGTCGTCGATCGGCTGGTTCGGCAGGAACGCCTCGTCGAACTGCGTCTGCGAATACGCGGTGATGGTCGCGCCCGCGAAGCGCGTGACCAGCGGATGGTCTTTCGAGCCCGGCACGTCGCCGGCGGCGCTCGCCAGCGACGAGAGCGACAGCAGCGCGGCGGCGAACAGCGCGTGGCGGCCACGGCGCGCGACACGGAATACGGACGATACTGCGTTCTTCATTGAGCCCCTCGGGAAGGATTTGTCGTTCTGTTGATGGCGACGAAGCGCGCGCATCTTATCAAATCTTTCCGAAAAAACGGGCAATTGTTTTCGTATACCGAACGTTCTGACGCATTGCGTCATGTTGAATCGTTTTCACGCTTGTGCGAGCGCCTTCCGTGCGCTTCGCTACCCGACGTTCATCGGCAGCAGCACCATCTGCTTGCCCTCGACGTGCAGCCGCGCCTGCAGCTCGACGGGCGTCTGGTTGTGCAGCCACGCGGTCAGGAAATTCACGCGCTTGAATATCAGCTTGCTCGCGAAGCACACGCTGTTCGGAAACTCGTCGAGCGTGGCCGACGCGAGGTTCATGAATTCGAGCACCGGGTTCGTGCCGAAGCCGATCCGGTAATCGGCCGCGATGCCGTTGCGCCGGCAATGCGCGACGTAATAGTCGAGCGCTTCGGTGATCGTGTGCCGCAGGCGTTCGAGATGCTCGTGCCCGTCGTACGCCTTCGCGTCGACTTCGCCGACCGCGAGAAAAATCACGTTGCGGAAGTGCCCCGGGAACAGCCGGTTCACCCACAGCAGCGCATGCATGCTCGCGCCGCGATGCTTGCCGACCAGCAGCACCGCGGTCGGCTGCGACGGGTCCGGCTTGCCCGGCGCCGTCGCCTCGTCGACGGCGGGCGGCGCGCCGGAGAACAGCGCATCCTCCTTCGCGAGCTGCGCGCGCGTATCCGCATAGTGGCGGTTGATCATGAAGCACAGCGCGATCACCGCGCTCGTCACGAGCACCGTCAGCCAGCCGCCGGCGGTGAACTTCTCGACCAGCGTGATCGCGAGCACCGTCGACGTGACGACCAGCCCGAGCGCGGTCAGCAGGAAATGCTTGTACCAGCCGCGGTCCGTGCGGCGCTGGCGCCACCAGTAGGTGCTCATGCCGAGCAGCGACATGCTGAAGGTCAGGAACACGTTGATGCTGTACAGCACGACGAGCACGTCGACGCTGCCGTGGGTCCACAGCAGGATCAGCAGGCTCGACACGCCGACGACGATGATGCCGTTCTGCCGCACGAGGCGCGTCGACAGGTCGCGGAAATGGCGCGGCACCCACGAGTCGGACGCCATGTTCGACAGCACCGCCGGGCCGTCGAGAAAGCCGGTCTGCGCGCCGACCAGCAGCAGCCCCGCCTCGAACGCGAGCACGGCCGCGAGCAGCGCGTGCCGCGCGAACGACGAGCCGAGGCCAAGCTGGTCGATCACGCTGCCGAACACGACCGCGTTGAGCGTCTGCCCTTCGACCGGCTTCGCATGCCACAGCATGTACAGCAGGATGATCCCGCCCGCGGTGAACGCGAGCGACGTCGCCATGTACCACATCGTCACCTTGCCGCTCGGCACGCGCGGCTCGGCCAGCATGTTCACGTTGTTCGACACCGCCTCGAGGCCGGTATACGTCCCGCCGCCGAGCGAGAACGCGCGCATCAGCAGCGCGAGCATCACGAACGTGCCGAGCGACTGCGACATCCCGTGCGCCTCGCGCATCGCGTCGGGCACGATCGACACGAGATGGTCGCCGTGCACCGCGATGCCGTATACGATCAGCCCGAAGTGCAGCACGACGAAGCCGAAGAAGATCGGCAGCAGCACCATGATCGATTCCCGCATGCCGCGGAAGTTGAGCCCCGTCATCAGCACGATGAGGACGATCTCGGTGGTGAGCTTGAACGCCTGCGCGCCGACCGGCAGCAGGCTGAAGAACGCGTCGACGCCGCTCGCGAGCGACGTCGCGACGGTCAGCACGTAGTCGACCAGCAGCGCCGCGCCGGACACGAGCCCGGGCTTCGGCCCGAGCAGCGCGGTCGAGACGCGGTAGCCGCCGCCGCCGGTCGGGAACAGCTCGATCACCTGGTTGTAGCCGATCGCGATGATGAAGACCGTCGCGGCGGTCGCGAGCGCGAGGAACAGCGCGAGCGGGTGGTGCTGGCCGAGCGCGAGGAACGCCTCTTCCGGGCCGTAGCACGACGACGACAGGCCGTCGGCGCCGAGCCCGACCCAGGCGAGCAGCGGCGTCACCGCGATCGCATGGCGCGTGCGTGGATCGAGCGGATCGAGGGGCTTGCCGACGAGCGTCTGCCAGACCTTCTGGAGTGCGGCCATGATCCCTCCGGAACACGCGACGCGTCCGCGCCACTGCATTCAAAAGTAAATGAGTTCCGGGACGGCCGCCAGTCGGCGTATTCCATGACGCCGTGCCGGAAATCGGCCGCTTTCTTTCAGGACGCCTACGGGCGGCAGACAATGCGCCGTCGCGTCAACCGGCCTCGCCCAGCGCGCGGGCGAGCAGCCGCGACACGCCCGTGAAGGCCGGATGCGGCGCGGTGATCACGAAGGTCGGAATCCTCGCGAGATAGCCGGCGAAGCGGCCCTTCGCCTCGAAGCGCGCGCGAAACGGCGACGCGTCGAACCGCGCGCCGAGGCGCGGCACGACGCCCCCGCCTATATAGATGCCGCCGGTCGCGCCGAGGGTCAGCGCCAGGTTGCCCGCGAACGTGCCGAGCATGCCGCAGAAGCAGTCGAGCGTCGCGATGCAGCGTGCGTCGACGGCAAGCGAGCGTTCGATGATCGTGGCCGTATCGACGCCGGCCGCGTCGACGCCGTCGCGCGCGGCAAGCGCCGCGTGAATCACGGCGATGCCGGGCCCCGCCGCGAGCCGTTCGAACGACACGTGCGGCCAGCGGGTGCGCGCGTAGCGCAGCACCGCATCCTCGCGTTCATCGGCCGGCGCGAACGACACGTGCCCGCCTTCGCCGGACAGCGGCGCCCACGCATCGCCCACGCGCACGAGCGCGGAAACGCCCAGCCCGGTTCCAGCGCCGAGCACGCCGATCGTGCCGCCGGGTTGCACATCGCCGCCGCCGACCTGCCGCCGCTGTTCCCCGGACAAATGCGGCACGGCCATCGCGAGCGCCGCGAAATCGTTGACCACATGCAGCGTGTCGAAGCCGAGCGCGCGGCGCGTCGCGTCGATCGAGAAGCGCCAGTCGTGATTCGTCATGCTGACTAGATCCCCGTCCACCGGATTGGCGATCGCGATCGCCGCATGCCGCACGCGCGCGCCGCCGGCGTCGCGCAGGAACGCACGCATTGCATCGGCAACGCTTGCATGGTCGCCGCAGCGGTAGACGCGCACATTGCCGATCTCGCCGCGCGCGGTCTCCAGCGCGAAGCGCGCATGCGTGCCGCCGATGTCCGCCAGCAGGCGGGGTTCGGCGGCACGCGCGGCGCACCGCGCGACAGGGTCGCCGTTGAGGGTCGCTTCGCTCATCGTTTCTCCCGGATCGTCATCGCATGTCGGTCATATCGAGCGCGCCGGTCATGGCACCTCCGTGCCGCGCGCCGCATGCAGCAGCTCGAACCAGTGCTCGCGTTCGAGCGTGATGCGCGTCGCCGCCACCGCCTCGCGCAGCGCCGCGATCCGGCCCGACCCGACGATCGGCAGCGGCCGGCATGGCAGCGCGAGCAGCCACGCGAACAGCACCGTCGTCGCCGGCACGCCGAGCGCGCCACCGATCCGCTCGGCGCAGGCGCGCACCCGCGTCGCGGCCGGCGACGCGTCGGTCAGCAGCCGCCCGCCCGCGAGCGGCGACCACAGCATCGGCGGACAACGCCAGCGCTGCGCCTGGTCGAACGTGCCGTCGTCGAGCGGCGCGAGATGCAGCAGCGAGCATTCGACCTGGTTCGTCGCGAGCGACAGCCCGTGCTCGTCCATCCGGTCCTGCAGCAGCGCCGCCTGCGCGGGCGTAAAGTTCGATATCCCGAATTCCCTCACCTTGCCGTCGCGCCACAGCGCCGCGAACGTCGCCGCGACTTCGTCGGCATCCATCAGCGGATCGGGACGATGCAGCAGCAGCAGGTCGAGCCGGTCGGTGCGCAGCGCGCGTAGCGACTGCTCGACCGACGCGACGACGTGCGCGGCCCGCGTGTCGTAATGCTTGATCCGGTGCGCGGGCCGCTGTGGGGACACGAGCCGGATTCCGCACTTCGTCACGATCTGCATCCGCTCGCGCAGTTGCGGCGCATCCGCGAGCACGTCGCCGAATAAACCCTCGGCCGTGTAGTCGCCGTAGATGTCCGCATGGTCGAAGCTCGTCACGCCGAGTTCGAGCGCCGCCTCGATCAACGCGCGGCGCTCGCCGCGCGACAGCCGCCAGTCGGCGATGCGCCACATCCCGAACACGATGCGCGAGAACGGCATCGCATCGGCGCCCATCGGGATCGTCGTGCAAGGTTCGTTCATCGCGCTCACCACCACCATTCGACCTGCGCGCCGACCGTCGACCCGCTGCGCGACGTCCCGAAGATGCCGGTCGTCGACAGCGGATCGCCGGGCGCCGCCGCATCCTGCGCCGCCTTGTTCCAGCGCGCATACGTGTAGAACACGCGGAATTCCGGCCGCGACCAGAACGAGCGGTCCATCGCGAGCGTCAGCGCGACGCTCGCCTTCAGCAGCGTGCGCGTCGGCCCGCCGGACGGCGTCACGCGGTCGTGCCCGAGGTCGCCCTGCAGCTTCACGTGCTGCGTGAATGCGTACACCGGCCGCACGCCCATCGACACCCAGGTCTGCGAGCCGCCCGACGGCGCGATGTCGCGCTGCCAGATGCCGACCACCTGCCCGCCGAAGTCGCGCGTCGCCTGCCAGTCGAACGCGTCGAGCACGCGGATGCTCTTGTAGCGGTTGTCGTTCGTCAGCGTGCCCGTATAGCCGAGGCCGGTGCCCGGGCCGACGCCGTACTGGAACGCGAGCTTGTTCTTGCCGCCGAGCAGGTTGGTCTGCACGTGCTGGACCGTGACCGACCAGCCGCTGTGCGCGTCCTGCATCACGCCGCTCGCGTTCAGCACCGGCGCGCGCGCCGGAAGGTACGACAGCCCGAACTGCAGTTCGCCGCCCGGGTTCGGATGCACGCCGGACAGCTGCAGGTCATGGCGCGTCGCGTAGTTCGGCTGGTCGATGTAGTCCTCGCGGAACAGCGCATAGCTGAGCTTCAGGCCGCCGCCGATCGGCACGTTCTCGATGCCCGCGCCGAGGCCGCTCGGGTTCCAGTAGTAGAAGTCGTTCATGTGGACGTCGTTGCGCCGGTAGTAGATGCGCCCGAACCAGATCCGCATGTCGTCGAGCCCCGGAAAGTTGGTGAGCTGCACGTAAGACTGCGGCAGGCGCACGCGTCCATGATTGCCGTCGAAGGTCGGCGTGCGGTCGAGATCGTTCACGAGGCTCGCCATCGCCACCGCCGACAGTTGCATGCCGTTCGCGAACTTGTAGAGCGTCTGGTCGATCTCCAGCTCGCCGTAGACCTGGCATTCGTTGCCGAGCCGGTACTTGCTCGGCGCGCCCGGCAACTGAAAGCAGGCCTGCGAATGGCCTTCGCTCGTGCCGATGCCGGCCCGCATATAACCGTGGAACTGCGTCCACGGCGTGAGCTGGTTCCAGGCCGACGACGGCGTCGGCGTCACCACGTTGGCGGGATTCGTGTCGGCCGGCACGACGCCGGTGGCCTGCGAGAGGCCGCCCGGCGCGCTGTCGGCGGCAACGGTCGCCGTGGGGTCCGGCGCCGCGTGCAGCGCGGCCGACGCGACGGCCAGCGACAAGGTGGCGGCAAGCCGCGTGAGCCTGAACGGGCCGCGCGCGATGCGGCCTGCTTCGTCGATCATGAACGTGTCTCCAAACATGTTGTCGCGCCGCGTGCGATGCGCGGCGTCATCGAATAGGTATGGGTGCTGCGTCGTCCGTCATGCCGCCCGCGGGCCGGCGCGGTGGACGAGCCGCGCGCCGGCCCGGTGCGAAGTCAGCCCGCGACGTCGAGATCGAGCACCGGCGGCGCGTCAGCGGCGGCCGACCCCGCCGCGTGAATGCGGATCGGCTCGCCCGCGGCCGCGCTCGCATAGATCGCGTCGAGGATCTCCATCACGATCAGCCCCTCCTCGCCCGGCGCGGGATGCGGGACGTCGCACAGGATCGCTTCCGCGTAGTCGTACATCGCCGAATGCGCGCCGTCCGCGGGCGGGTTCAGGCGCATGTCGAACTGCGCGCCGTTCTGCTCGATGAAGATGTGCGCGTCGAACGTGTAGCCTTCGTTCAGGTTCTTCTGCAGCAGCCCCGCGCGCGTGCCGAGCAGGCGCGTCTCCATCAGCTCCGCTTCCTGGATGTTGGTCGCCCACGACGCCTCGAGCGCGAGCGTCGCGCCGTTGTCGAAGCGGATCAGCGCGGCCGCGAGATCCTCGACGTCGAAGGTCTTGCCCGCGCGCGTCGCGAGCTCGCGCGCGATCGGGTCGTAGGTGCTGCCCATCACCCACACCGGCTTCGGATAGCCCATCAGCCACAGCGCGAGATCGAGTCGGTGCACGCCGAGATCGATCAGCGGCCCGCCGCCCGCGAGCGCCTTCGTGCCGAACCAGCCGCCGAAGCCGGGCATGCCGCGCCGGCGATGCCACACCGTGCGGCCGAAATAGAAATCGCCGAACACCCCGCCGTCGACCTGTGCCTTCAGCGCCCGCGACTGCGCGCTGAAGCGGTACGAGAAATTGATCATCAGCCGCTTGCCGGCGCGCTGCGCGGCGATCAGCATGTCGCGCCCCTCGTCCGCGTTCAGCGCCATCGGCTTCTCGCACAGCACGTGCGCGCCGGCGTCGAACGCGGCGAGCGTCAGCTCGCGATGGAACTTGTTCGGCGTGCACACGCTGACGACGTCCAGCTTCTCGGACGCCAACATCACATCCGCCGATGCATAGCGCGCGTCGATGCCGAACGCGTCGCCGACCTTCGCGAGCCGCTTCGCGTCGGGGTCGGCGATCGCGACCACGTCGACGTCCGGATGCTCGCGCCACCCTTCGATATGCTTGCGGCCGATCCCGAGCCCGATCACGCCGACGCGCAGGCGACGGCCGCGCGCGATCGCCGCCGCTTCCGGCAGTTCCACCTTGTAGTCGTCGTTCATGCGAGGTCTCCCGCGGTCTGCTGGATGCCGACCTGCGCGAACTGCACGCTCTTCTCGCTGAGCGTTTCGAGCGGCGGCGAGTTCGGGCAGCGGTCGGCGAGGTTCACGCGCGGCGCGGCCCACTGCACCGCGTTCGCGATCACGCGCTGCACGTTGCGGTCGTGATAGGTCGGATACGCTTCATGCCCGGGACGGAAATAGAAGATCCGGCCGTGGCCGCGCTCCCAGCAGCAGCCCGAGCGGAACACCTCGCCGCCCTCGAACCACGAGATGAACACGGTGCTGTCCGGCTGCGGAATGTCGAAGCGCTCGCCGTACATCTCCTCGTGCTGCAGCTCGAAGTACTCGCCGAGCCCGGCCGCGATCGGGTGCGACGGCTCGACCACCCACAGCCGCTCCTTCTCGGCCGCCTCGCGCCACTTCAGCGAGCAGTTCGTGCCGAGCAGGCGGCGGAAAATCTTCGAGAAGTGCCCGGAATGCAGCACGATCAGGCCCATCCCTTCGAGCACGCGGCGCTGCACGCGCTCGACGATCTCGTCGGAGACTTTCGCGTGCGCCTTGTGTCCCCACCAGACCAGCACGTCGCACGCGGCGAGCCGCGCTTCGCTGAGACCGTGCTCGGGCTGGTCGAGCGTCGCGGTGCCGATCTCGAGCGGCAGCGCACCGTGGCCGAGTGCGGGCGTCTCGGCGAGCGCGCTCGCGATCACCTGGTGAATGCCGTCGGGGTAGATCGCGCGCACGCCCGCGTTTTCGCGTTCGTGCTCGAACTCGTTCCAGACGATCACTGAAAGCTTGTTGTTTTGCATGACTATCCTTTTTCGATGGAGTGGCGCCGATTCGACAGCGGCCGTGCGCCCCGGCCGCCTGATGGTCCGGCCCGCCGCGCTCAGGCCGTGGCGAGCGCCGGCGTCGCGGCGTCGCGCAGCATGCGCTCGGCCGCACGGCCGTCCGGGTGAAACAGATGCAGCGCGCCGGCCGGCAGCTCGACGCGCAGGCGATCGCCGATCCGCGCGCCGCCGGCGTCGGTCTTCGCGACGATCGGCTGCGTGCTGAGCGGCGTATCGAGGTACAGGTAGGTGTGCTCACCCATCTGCTCGACGTGCGCGACTTCGCCCGTCACGACGCCCGCGCCGACCCGCACGTGTTCGGGGCGAATGCCGAGCGTGACGCCGGCGCCCGCTTCGAGGCCGTCGCCCGACACGTTCGCCGTCAACGCGTGCTCGCGGGCCAGCGCGCGAACCTCGCCCGCGCCGGCCGACGCGACGGCCGCCGGCAGGAAGTTCATCGCGGGCGACCCGATGAAGCCGGCGACGAACCGGCTCGCCGGGCGGTGATACAGGTCGAGCGGCGTGCCGATCTGCGCGATGCTCGCGACCCCGTGGCGGCCTTCGAGCGGCCGCAGCAGCACGATCTTGTCGGCGAGCGTCATCGCCTCGACCTGGTCGTGGGTCACGTAAATCATGCTGGTGCTGTCGAGGCTGCGGTGCAGCTTCGCGATCTCGACGCGGGTCTTCACGCGCAGCGCGGCGTCGAGGTTCGACAGCGGCTCGTCGAACAGGAACACCTTCGGCTTGCGCACGATCGCGCGGCCGATCGCGACGCGCTGCCGCTGGCCGCCGGACAACGCGCCGGGCTTGCGTTCGAGCAGTTCGGTCAGACGCAGCGATTCCGATGCGAGCCGCACCCGCCGGTCGATCTCGTCCTTCGGCAAGCGCAGGTGGCGCAGGCCGAACGCCATGTTTTCGTAGACGGACATGTGCGGATAGAGCGCGTAGCTCTGGAACACCATCGCGATGTCGCGTTTCGCGGGCGCGAACGTGTTCACGCAGCGTCCGTCGATCCACACGTCGCCCGCGCTCTGCTCGTCGAGGCCGGCGACGATCCGCAGCAACGTCGACTTGCCGCAGCCCGACGGGCCGATGAACACGCAGAACTCGCCGGGTTCGACGGTGAGATTCACGTCACTGAGGATGGGGGCCGCGCCGAACTGCTTGTTGAGACCGCTCAACCTGATCTGACTCATGCTTGCTCTCCTGATCCTGACGACTCAACCCTTGACTGCGCCGGCCGTGAGGCCGGAGACGATTTGCCGCTGGCACACCATCACGAGCAGCACGAGCGGCACCGTGACGATCACCGACGCGGCCATGATGGTTCCCCACGGCAGCTCGTAGCTGCTCGCGCCCGAGATCATCGTGATCGCGACGGGCACCGTGCGCTCGCCCGACGAGATCGTGAAGGTGAGCGCGAACAGGAACTCGTTCCATGCCGACACGAACGCGAGCAGCGACGTCGCGGCGAGCGCCGGACGCAGCAGCGGCAGGAAGATCCGGAAGATCAACGTGAATACGCCGACGCCGTCGACGAGCGCCGCGTCCTCCAGCTCGCGCGGCAGCTCGCGCATGAAGGTGACGAGGATCCAGATCGTGAACGGCAGCGTGAAGATCAGGTCCGACAGCACGAGCGCGCCGAGATGGTCGTACAGGCCGAGCGCGCGGACCAGCTCGAACAGGCCCGACAGGATCGCGACCTGCGGAAACATCGACACGCCGAGGATGCACATCATCAGCACGCCGCGCCCGCGGAACGACACGCGGCCGAGCGCATATGCGGCGAGCACCGACACCGCGAGCGACACCGCGACCGCGCCGCCCGCGACGAGCGCCGAGTTCAGCAGGTACGCGCCGAACGGCTGGTCGTTGAACAGCTGGCGATAGTTGTCCAGCGACGGGCTGACCGGGAACAGCGACGTATCGAACAGCGCGTCGCCATGCTTGACCGACGTGCCGATCATGTAGACGAACGGGAACAGCGCGATCACCAGCACGAGCGCCGACAGCAGCGTGTGGATCGCGATCTCGACCGGATGCTTCTTCATGTCAGGCCTCCTGCATGCGGCGGCGGCTGACCGCCATGTAGCCGACGGTGAACAGCACGATCGTGACGAACAGCAGCATCGCCGACGCCGACCCGAAGCCGACCTGCTGGAAATCGATCAGCTGCTCGCGCACGTACACCGACATGCTCTTCGTGACCCGGCTGTTCGACGTCATCACGTAGATCAGGTCGAACACGCGCAGCGCGTCGAGCGAGCGGAAGATCATCGCGACCAGCACGCCGGGCAGGATGAGAGGCAGCGTCACCGAGCGGAACACGCGCCAGCGCGGCACGCCGTCGACGCGCGCGGCTTCGTAGCAGTCGCGCGGCACGGTCTGCAGCGCGGCGAGCATCAGGAGCGCCATGAACGGCGTCGTCTTCCACACGTCGACGAGCACGATGGTCGGGAACACGAGCTGCGCATCGGCGGTGAACGCGAGCGGCTCATGGATCGCGCCGACCGCCATCAGCATTGCGTTGACGATGCCGAACTGGTCGTTGAGCATCCAGCTCCAGATCTTGGCCGACACGACGGTCGGGATCGCCCACGGCACCAGCACCGCCGCGCGCAGCAGCGTGCGCAGCCGCGACGGCACGTCGAGCAGCAGCGCGACGCCGAGGCCCGCGCCCGTCTCGAGCAGCACCGACACGACGGCGAACAGCACGGTATTGCCGACCGCCTGCCACCACGCCGGGTCGCGCAGCACGCCGGCCGCGCCGAGATAGTTGTCGAGGCCAACGAAATGGCGCTGCGACAGGTCGGCGAGCTGCGCGTCGGTCAGGCTGAACCACGCGGTGCGCACGAGCGGCCAGCCGGCGATCGCCACCAGCGCCAGCATCGCGGGCGCGACCAGCAGCCACGCCTGGCGCCGGCGGGCCTGCACGAGCCCCGCGCCGGGCCGCGCGGGCGCCTGCTCAAACGGAGGAGTACTACTGATCTGGATGCTTCCGGTTCTCATGCGATGTCTCCTGCGGGGCCGGCGCCGTCAGGCAGCCGGCCGGATCGATCGGGCGCGGGCGGCCCCGCTCAGCGCCAGTTGCCGCCGGGCGCGAGCCGGTTCAACGACGCGGCGAGCCGCGCGAGCGCGCCCGACGCGGTGTCGCTGCCGGCGAGCACGTCGTGCGCGGCGTTCCAGAACTGGTTGCTGACCTGGTTGTACTTCGCGCCGGTGACCGTCGACGGGCGCGCGACCGCGCTGGTGAAGGTCGGCAGCAGGTCGGCCATGAACGGGTTGGCCTGCAGGATGTCCTTGTCCCGGTAGAGCGCCGGCATCGTCGGGTTGTACGAGCCCTGCACCGCGCGCATCTTCTGAACCTCGGCGCTCGCCAGGTACATCACGAGATCGGCGGCCAGCTTCGGGTTCGGCGAGTAGCGCGACACGGCGAGCTGCCAGCCGCCGAGCGCGGCGGCGGGCCGCCCGTCGGCGCCGCCCTTCGGCAGCGGCGCGATGCCGACCTTGCCCTTGATCGGGCTGCCCGCGCGGTTCGCGATCGCCCATGCATACGGCCAGTTGCGCATGAACACCGCGTTGCCGGCCTGGAACACGCCGCGCGCCTCCTCCTCGCCGTAGTTCAGCACCGCCTTCGGGCTGATCGTGCCGACCCATTTCGCCGATTGTTCGAGCGCCTTGATCGCGCCCGGGTTGTCGATCGTCACGCGGCCCTTGTCGTCGACCACCGTGCCGCCGTTGTAGCTGCTGACCCATTCGAGCGCGTCGCAGGTCAGCCCTTCATAGGCGCGCCCCTGCCATACGTAGCCCCAGACCTTCTCGCTGCCGGCGGCGCGCTCGCCCGCCTGGATCTTGCGCGCGGTCGCGTCGAGCTCGTCCCACGTCGCGGGCACCTTCATCCGGTACTTGTCGAGCAGGTCCTTGCGGTAGTACAGCAGCCCCGTGTCGATGAACCACGGCATCGCGACCAGCTTGCCGTTCACGGTGTCGTTCGCGACGATGCTCGGGAACGACTGGCTCTCCAGCCCCTTGCTGTACGGCTTCAGGTCGATCAGGTGGTTCGCGAGGATGCCCGGCCAGACCGTGTCGATCTGCATCACGTCGATCTTGTCCGAGCCGCTGCCGAGCAGCTGCTGGTACAGCGCGAGCGTCTCGCTCGAGTTGTTCGGCATGCTGATGAACTCGACCTCGTTGCCGGTCTTCTCGGCCCAGCGCTTCGCCGAGACCTGGCAGATGTCCTGGTCGACGCCGGCCGCGCCGCATGCAATCCGCAGCGTCGCCGCGCCGGCGGTGACGGACGCGGCGGCCATCGTTGCGAGCGCCATCGTCAGCAATCCAGCCTTGAGCTTCATCATCGGGTGTGTCTCCAGTGTCGTTCGAATCGTGCGCCGCAGGCGTCGCGAGCGCGTCGCCGGGTGCCGTGGGTGTATGAGACTCCAGTCCCGTTAATCGAAAATTTCGGAAATCCGACCCGCCATTAACAATCGAAACAATCGGCTCGGCGGATCAGGCGAGGAGCGCGGCGAGCGCCGCCAGATCGAACGGCTTCGGCACGAACGGCAGGTCCGCGCGCCAGTCGGGATGGGCCTGATGGATCTCGGGCGGCAGGCCCGACGTCAGCGCGACGCGCTGCGCCGGCCAGCGCTGCGCGAGCCGCGCGGCGAACGCGATGCCGCTGCCGCCCGCGCCGAGCGAGATGTCCGACAGCACGAGCGTGACCGGGCCGTGCTCGGCCAGCCAGTCGAACGCCGCTTCGCCGGTCGCGACCGCGTCGGCCTGCGCGCCGAGCGCCGCGAACTGGCTGAGCGCCGTGTCGCGCACCTCGGGATCGTCGTCGACCACCAGCACGCGCGTGCCGGCCCGCAACGCGGCGGGCAGCGCAGGCGCGGCGGTCGCCGCACCGCGCCGCTCGGGCGCCGCGCCTTCCGGCAGCCACAGCTCGACGCGCGTGCCGCGGCCGACCTCGCTGTGGATTCGCAGGTCGCCGCCGCTCTGGCGCACGAAGCCGTACACGCTGCTGAGGCCGAGCCCGCTGCCCTCGCCGGCCGCCTTGGTCGTGAAGAACGGATCGATCACCTTGTCGAGCAGCAGCGGCGCGATCCCGCAGCCGGTATCGGTCACGCTCAGCACGATCGCGCACGGCGCGGCCGCGCCGTCGGCCGCCGGTTCGCGGCGCGCGGCCAGCGTGAGCGTGCCGCCGTCCGGCATCGCGGCGGCGCTGTTGAGCGTCAGGTTCAGCACCGCGTTCTCGAGCTGGCCGCGATCGACGTTCACCCACAGCGGCTCCGCGGCCGGCTCCAGCACCACCGTCACGCGCTGGCCCGCCGAATACTCGACGAGATCGAGCATCTCCGCGAGCATCGCCCGCACCGACACGCGCTCGGCCTGCAGCGGCTGGCGCCGCGCGAACGCGAGCAGCCGCCGCGTGAGGCGCGACGCGCGCTCGGCCGCGCGGCGCGCCCGCTCGGCCATCGTCTGCGCGTCGTGCTGCCCGTCGAGGCGCGGCAGCAGCAGCTCCAGGTTGCCGAGGATCGCGACCAGGAAGTTGTTGAAATCGTGCGCGACGCCGCCCGTGAGCTGCCCCAGCACGTCCATCTTCTGCGCCTGGCGCAGCTCCGCCTCGACCGCGCGCCGGCTCGTCAGGTCGCGGCACACCGCGACCCAGCCGCCGTCCGGCAGCGGCTGGCAGTGGAATTCGAGGATCCGCCGGTCGCGCAGGTGCAGTTCGGCCGACGCGGCGATGCGCGCGCCGTCCGACGTGCGGGTCGCGGTCTCGCGCGACACCTGGCGCCAGCGCGCGGGCGGGGCGACGGCGCGCCGCAGCGTCGCGAGCGGCAGGCCCGCATGCAGCGCGGCGGCGTCGATCCCGAGCAGCGTCGCGAAAGTCGGATTCCACGCGATCAGGCTGCCGTGCGCGTCGTGCACGGACACACCGTCGTTCATCGAGTTGAGCACGGACTCCTGCAGGCGGCGCTGCGCCTCGAGCCCTTGCGTCAACTGCTCCTTCTCGATCAGGTTGGTGCGGAACACCTCGAACGCGCGCGCCAGCTCGCCGATTTCGTCCGGCCGGTGCGTCGACGGCATCCGGTCCGACGTCACCCCCTTCGCGAGGCGCGCCATCACGCGCGTCATCGCCTGCAGCTTGCGCAGGATGCGGCTCGCGTACGCGACGCCGAGCAGCGCGACCGCGACGCCCGCCACCGCCAGCAGCAACAGCCCCGACTGGCTCGACACCGCGACCTTGCGCACCTTGTCGCTGCGCTCGCTCGCGATCTGCCGCAGCCGCTCGACGTAGCGCGCGGACTTGCCGCTCAAGTGGTCCGCATGGCCGCGCAGCAGCGTGACGAGGTAGCCCGTCTGCGTCTCGCTCGCGAGGAACTCGCGGCGCACCGCGAACACGCTGCGCGCGCCGCCGTCGAGCCGCTGCAGCGCATCGGCGAGCGCGGGCTGGCGGCGGTCCTCGCCGCGCTCGCGCACGCGCAGCCACAGCGCCTCGTTGTCGCTCTCGGCGCTGCCGAGCTCCGCCGCGTTCGCCGCCTGCAGCGCGCCGGCGGTGCGCGCCCAGATCTCGAGCAGCGTCGGCGCGCGCTGCGCGATCAGGCTCTTGTCGCGCGCGATGCTGGCGCCGATGCGGTCGTTCTCCATGCGCAGCTCGCTCAGCTCCTCCTTGAGCTGCCGCTGCCTGCCCGACACGACCAGCAGCCGCGCGAGATCCTGGTCGATCGCGTCGAGGTCGTCGGTCACCGCGAGCCGCTCGCCCGCCTTCGCGGCCGGGCCGGGCTGCATGCCGAAGCCCGGCGACAGGCGCCGGATGTCGCCGAGCAGGCCGCGCAGCAGCTCGGTGTCGTTGTGCAGCAGGTCCGGCGAATCGGTCAGCATCATGCTCGGCGCAACCGCCGCGAGCTGCGCGACCTTGTCCGACAGCTCGAGCGCGCGGGCGATCTCCGGCACCACGTTCGCCTCGTATTCGTCGAGCGCGTTCTGGTTCGCGCGCATGCCGAGCACGCCGACCACGACGACCGCGAGCGTGATGCCGAACAGCAGCAGGAACGTCGCGGTCAGCTTGGTCCGCACGCTCCACGGCGGCAACGGGTTGAACGAGGCGCGCATCGCGTCACACGCGCACGACCGGCACCGCGAACACATAGCCGACGCCGCGCTGCGTGCGGATATAGGTCGGCTGCTCGGGGTTCGGCTCGATCTTGCGGCGCAGCCGCAGGATCAGCACGTCGATCGTGCGGTCGTAGACGTCGATGCCGAAGCCGCGCGTGTGCTCGAGCAGCTGGTCGCGCGACCACACGCGCGACGGCTGCTGCACCATCGCGGCGAGCAGTTCGAACTCGCCCTGCGTCAACGCGCAGGCGCTGCCGTCATGGGTCAAGGTGCGCGCGGCGAGGTCCAGCGTCCAGCCGTCGAAGCAGAAGCGCGGGCCGCCCCCGTTCGACGCGGGGCGGGGCATCGACAGCTCGGTCGTGCGCCGCAACTGCGCGCGCACCCGCGCGAGCAGCTCGCGCCCCGAGAACGGCTTCGTGACGAAATCGTCGGCCGCGGTCTCGAGGCCGAGCACGCGGTCGGTTTCGTCGCCGAGGCCGCTGATCATGATGATCGATACGTCGGAGCGCCGCCGCAGCTCGCGCGCGACCGTGAGGCCGTCCTCGCCGCGCAGCTTCAGGTCGAGAATGACGAGCGCGTGCGGCGCGGCCGCCAGCCGCTGCTGCATGTGCGCGGCGCTGTCGACCGCCGACACCTCGAATCCCGCCTCTTCCAGCACGCCCGTCAGCCAGGCGCGCACTTCCGGATCGTCGTCCAGGACCAGGATCCGATGTTTTTCTGACATGCGTGTTCTCCTCCATGCCGGCCGCGTGCGCCGATTCACGCGGCGTCCGGTTGTCGACCGGCGCCATCCGCCGGGTTCGGGCCGGCCGCCGTCGAGTGCGCGGTCCGGCCGGAAGCGAATGTTGGCCGATACCGGGCGACCCTGGCAAGCGCCGGCAGCGGCGAAGGCCATGGCGGCGGCCGGAAAGCGCGGCGGCGGGCCCGTCGCGCCGATGCGCCGAAGCGCCTAAGCGCGGCGATCGGTGAATACCCTGCCCCGGCACTCGCACCCGCGACCCGGCCTCGCGATCGAATCTCGCCGCGCGCGCATCGCGACATCCGGCCAACCGCGTTGCGCCGACAAGCGAATCCCTCTGCATGACGAACGACACCGCCGTTGCGTCGCGACCTTCCGCGCGCGATTGCCGATGCCGCAAGCGATATCCGGACGCCATTCGCACGCGCACTCGCGCGCGGCCGCGCGGAATTCGGTCGTAAAGATGTCCGCACCGCGTCGCCGCGAGCGGAATATTCCGGAAAGACTTTCAAGCGAAATGCCGGCACTGCCGTCCGGCATGCCGGGCAGCTCCCGCGTGCCGGTGCGCATCCGTGCGGCGTCGGCCATTCAGCGTGATGAAACGTTTGCGCGTCGTCGGTTCACGCGATCTCCACCGGAAATTCGCAAAAAAACGCGTGTCGTCCATGACGCCCATTCGCGCATCCATTCGACCGCACGCCCCCGAAATGCCATTGGCTTTCACCCTCGAAAAACACGCGTTCAAGCGGTAAACCCGACGCATCCGGCGATTTCGTGCGCGCAACAATGACGATGCCGCGCGACCGTGGGCCATGCGGCCGTCTTGCCATTCGCATGGATCGGTTACGCGGTGTTTGACCAACGCCAATTAACTTTCTAATCGAGGACACATCCATGCAACTCCAATCACACCCCGCATGCCGGCCGTTCCACGAAGCCGGTGAATTGACGCAACTCGTGGCCTACTATGAAGAAGGCCGCAACGTCATGTGGATGATGCTTCGCTCCGAACCGCGGCCGTGCTTCAACCAGCAGCTCGTGACCGACATCATCCATCTCGCGCGCGTCGCACGGGAGACCGGGCTGCCATTCGACTTCTGGGTGACGGGCTCGCTCGTCCCCGAGCTGTTCAACGTCGGAGGCGACCTGAGCTTCTTCGTCGACGCGATCCGCAGCGGCAGGCGCGACCAGCTGGTCGCGTATGCGCGCTCCTGCATCGACGGCGTCTTCGAGATCTACACGGGCTTCGGCACCGGCGCGATCTCGATCGCGATGGTCGAGGGCAGCGCGCTCGGCGGCGGTTTCGAGGCCGCGCTCGCGCACCACTACGTGCTCGCGCAGAAAGGCGTGAAGCTCGGCTTCCCCGAGATCGCGTTCAACCTGTTCCCGGGGATGGGCGGCTATTCGCTGGTTGCGCGCAAGGCGCACCGGCGCCTCGCGGAGGAACTGATCGCGAACGGCGAGCCGCACGTCGCCGAGTGGTACGCGGATCACGGCCTCGTCGACCAGACGTTCGAGGCGGGCGACGCGTTTCTCGCGACGCGCACCTTCATCGACGTGCTGCGGCCGAAGCTGAACGGCGTGCGCGCGATGCTGCGCGCACGTCAGCGCGTGTTTCCGCTGTCGCGGTCCGAACTGATGGACATCACGGAGGACTGGGTGCGGGCGGCGTTCACGATCGAGCCGAAGGATCTCGCGTATATGGAACGCCTCGTGATGCTGCAGAACCGGCGCGTGTCGAAGCTGCGCACGGTGTAGTGCCGGCCGTCGCCTGACGGCACGGCATGACGGGAAAGTTCAGGCGATGAGCCTGAACTTTCTCTTTTCGGTGAGCCACTGCTCGAACGCCTGCGCCGCCATCGGCCGCGCGAAGTAGTAGCCCTGCGCCTGATCGACGTCGATCTGCTTGAGAAAGTCGGCTTCGGCGCGCGTCTCGACGCCTTCGGCCACCACCGAGAAATTCAGCGCGCGAGCCAGCGCCACCACCGAGTGCACCAGCGCCTGCGAACGCGGATTGCGGTCGATGCCGGTGATGAAGCTGCGGTCGAGCTTGATCGTGTCGAGCGGCAGGCGCGACAGCTGCGACAGCGACGAATAGCCGGTGCCGAAATCGTCGAGGTGGATCTCCGCGCCGAGCAGGCGGAACTGCTTCATCAATGCGAGCGCCGCGCCTTCGTCCTCGATGAAGCAGCTTTCGGTCAGCTCGATGTCGAGCAGGCCCGGCTTCAGGCCCGCCTCGTCGAGAATCGTCGCGAACTGGTGCACGATGTTCAGGTCCTGCAACTGCCGCGCGGACACGTTGATCGCGATGCGCGTCTCGAGCCCCCTCGCCTTCCACGCGGCCGCCTGTTCCGCCGCGGTGTGCATCACCCAGCGGCCGAGCGGCGCGATCAGCCCGGACTCCTCCGCGAACTGGATGAACTCGACCGGCGCGACGAGCCCGCGTTCCGGCGACTGCCAGCGGATCAGCGCCTCGACGCCATGCACGTCGCCCGTCGCGAGGTCGACGATCGGCTGGTAATGCAGCACGAACTGCTCCTCTTCGAGCGCCTTGCGCAGGTTCGTGTCGAGCCACATGTACTTCGCGACCTTCTGGTTCATCTCCACCGAGAACACGCGATACGTGTGCTTGCCGGCTTCCTTCGCGACGTACATCGCGGTGTCGGCGCTGCGGATCAGCGTTTCGAGCGTGTCGCCGTGCTGCGGATACATCGCGATGCCGATCGAGCAGCTCGTATACACCTCCATCAGCCCGAGATGGATCGGCGTGCGCAGCCGCTCGAGGATCACCTGCGCGGTCGCCTCCAGCATCGGGCGCGTGCCGCGCGAGAACAGCACGAGGAATTCGTCGCCGCCGAGGCGCGCCAGCGTCGCGTTCTCCGGCAGGCAGCCGGCGATGATCGCCGACACGTCCTTCAGCAGCCGGTCGCCGGTGATGTGCCCGTAGTGATCGTTGACGCGCTTGAAGTTGTCGAGATCGAGGAACAGGATGCCGACCTGGAGCAGGTTTTCGCCGGGGTCGCCGGCCAGCACGGTCTTGATCTGCTCGCTGATCGCATGGCGGTTCGGCAGGCCGGTGAGCACGTCGGTGTTCGCGAGCTCGATGAGCCGCTGCTGCGCCTTGCGCTCCTCGGTGATGTCGATGCCCGAGCAGATCAGGAACTGCTCGTCGACGCCGCTGCCGCTCTGCACGAACTTGTTGCGGAACTGGAACAGGCGCGGGCCGTTGATGGTGTTGATGTAGCGCTCGACCGAGAACGGCTTGTTGCTCGAGAAGAAGCCGCTGATGTTGGTGCGCGACTGCGCGCCCTGGTCCTCGCTCATGAACAGCTCGAACGCGCTGCGGCCGACCACGTCGACTTCGCGCCGGCCGGTCACTTCCTCGCACAGGCGGTTGAAGCGCTGCACGACGCCGTTGCGGTCGAGAATCACGACGAGCGAATTGACTTCGGAGACGACCTGCTCCGCGAATGCGAGGCCGTGCGCGAGATCGCGTGCGACCGACTCGGTGTCCGAATATGCGCACGCGGTGCCGGCCCAGTCGGCCGTCGTGAGCTTCTTGCCGACGAGGTGGAGGCTGACCGGATCGCCGAACAGCTTGATGTCGAGCACGAGGTGGGTGGTCACGCCGGTCAGCGCGCGAATCCGCGCGGCCTGCTCGGCGCTCAACGCCACGCTGATGTTGGTCAGGCCGCGCACGGCGGCCAGCTCGAGCGCATTGCTGTCGCTGCCCAGGCGCCAACACGGGCTGCGCGTGCCGAAGTGCGCCTCGAGTACCGCGCTTTCGTTTTCGTCATCCATGGACGAGCCCCGACCAAAAAAACGCTCAGTTTAGACGAGGCGCCCCGCCCAATCGCATGCGCGGACGCCCGCTACGGCGCCCGGCGATTCGACTGGGGTCGCGGCCCTCGCCCCGTTTTTTGCTCCAGACAATTCCGAACCCACGTCCGCGCGTGTCGTGCGCGGGTTCTGCCAGACGAATGATGGGCTCATCTTATCAAATGAAGGACGGGATTTGCACACACACAATTCTCACGGAGTGTCAAGCAAGCGGCCGCCGTATCGGCGTTGGCAACAGTCTCCCGTGTCGCGTCGGAAAACGGCATGGCCGGGCTCGCGAGAGCGGGTTGCAACCGTGCGTCGAATGCAGGTTGCGACGCGCCCGGCGCGGCTTCGCCGGCATTTCATCGTTGCACGAACCGGTTCCGCGATGAATGCGCGATCAGGGTCGGAACGTTACGGCGACGCGTTGCGCCGAACCGACATTCCGCCCCTGTCATCCACGTTCGTCGGACTTGTTCAGGAATGTTTCGCAATATCGGCGTCGATCGGCGCACGCATTTCATCACCGATGAACGCACTTGCGTCACGCCGCGAAACATTCCGGACTGCCGGGCATGTCTGCGCGCCGAATGAATGAACCGCTTGCTTCATTGCGCGCACGCCCGTCGAAACGCGCGGTCATTCGGCATCGCATCCGGGCGGCGCACCATACCCGCCGCCGCCCGGCGTCTCGACGACGAACACGTCGCCCGGCGCCATCTGCGCGCGGCCGATGTGGTCGAGCGTCACGACGGTGCCGTCCGCGCGCTCGATCGCATTGCGGCCAGGCGCGCCCGGTGCGCCGCCCGCCGCGCCGAACGGCGCGTGAATGCGGTTGTTCGACAGGATCGATGCGATCATCGGCTCGAGGAAGCGAATCCGGCGGATCGCGCCGTTCCCGCCCGGCCAGCGTCCGCCGCCGCCCGATCCCGCGCGGATGCGGTGCGAATCGAGCCGCACCGGATAGCGCCATTCGAGCACCTCGGGATCGGTCAGCCGCGAATTCGTCATGTGCGTCTGCACCGCGTCCGCGCCCGCGAAGCCGTTTCCGGCGCCGCTGCCGCCCGCGATCGTCTCGTAGTACTGGTATTGCGCGTTGCCGAACGTGAAGTTGTTCATCGTTCCCTGGCTCGACGCGACGCGGCCGAGCGCGCCGTACAGCGCGTTGGTGATCGCCGACGACGTCTCGACGTTGCCCGACACGACCGCCGCCGGATACTCGGGGTTCAGCATCGAGCGCGCCGGCACGATCACCGTCAGCGGCTTCAGGCAGCCCGCGTTCAGCGGAATGTCGTCGCCGACGAGCGTGCGGAACACGTACAGCACCGCCGCCATGCACACGGCCTTCGGCGCATTGAAGTTGTTGTCGAGCTGCGCGGACGTGCCGGTGAAGTCGATCTCGGCGCGGCGGGCGTCACGATCGACGCGGATCGCGACGCGAATCTCGGCGCCGTTGTCGAGCGCATAGCGGTAGCTGCCGTCCTGCAGCGCGCCGATCACGCGCCGCACCGCCTCTTCCGCGTTGTCCTGCACGTGCCGCATGAACGCCAGCACGACGTCCCGGCCGAACTGCGCGACCATCCGGCGCAGCTCGTCGACGCCCTTCGTGTTCGCGGCGACCTGCGCACGCAGGTCGGCCATGTTCTGCTCGACGTTGCGCGCCGGGTAGCGGCCCGATGCGAGCAGCGCGCGCGTCTCGGCGTCGCGCAACACGCCTGCCGACGCGAGCTGCCAGTTGTCGATCAGCACGCCCTCTTCGTCGATGTGGGTCGAATCGGGCGGCATCGAGCCCGGCGTCGTGCCGCCGATGTCCGCGTGATGACCGCGCGAGCCGACGTAGAACAGCGGCTGGTCCGAACCGTCGGCGAACACCGGCGTGATCACCGTCACGTCCGGCAGGTGCGTGCCGCCGTGATACGGATCGTTGAGCATGTAGACGTCGCCGTCGCGCATGCGGCCGCGGTTGCGCTCGATCACCGTGCGAATGCTCTCGCCCATCGAGCCGAGATGCACCGGCATGTGCGGCGCGTTCGCGATCAGGTTGCCGTCGCCGTCGAAGATCGCGCACGAGAAGTCGAGCCGCTCCTTGATGTTCACCGAGTACGCGGTGTTCTGCAGCCGCAGCCCCATCTGCTCGGCGATCGACATGAACAGATTGTTGAAGATCTCGAGCCGCACCGGGTCCGCGTCGGTGCCGAGCGAGCGGCGCGTCGGCAGCGGCGTCGCGCGCGCCATCACGAGATTGCCCTGCGCGGTCATCCGCGCGCGCCAGCCCGGCTCGACGACGGTCGTGCCGTTCTTTTCCGCGACGATCGCCGGCCCGTCGATCACGTCGCCCGCCAGCAGCGCGTCGCGCACGTAGAGCGCCGCGTCGTGCCACGCGCCGCCTGAGTAGAAGCGCACAGCCGCGTCGGCCCGCGGCGCGGCGCCGGCGTCGCGCGCCGCGAGCGGGGCGACCTCGACCGGCGCGTCCGAGCGGCCGATCGCCTCGACCGACGCCAGCTCCGCGACGAGCGGCGTGCCCGGCATCAGGAACGCGTAGCGCTGCCGGTAGGCGGCGTCGAACGCCTGCCGCATCGCGTCGACGCTGCCGGCCGGCACCGCGAGCGCCGAATCGGTGCCCTGGTAGCGCAGGTGCACGCGGCGCTCGGTCGCGATCCGCTCGGGCGGCACCCCCTGCTCGCGCAGCGCGCCGACCGCTTCGTCGGCCAGCTGGTCGAGCGTCGCGTTCAGCGTCGCGAGCGACGCGTCGGACAGCACCGCCTCGACCGCGCGCTCGCGCATCGCGGTCTGGTCGGCGAGCCCCATCCCGTAGGCGGACAGCACGCCCGCGAGCGGATGCGCGAACACCTGCGTCATGCCGAGCGCATCGGCCACGCCGCACGCGTGCTGGCCGCCCGCGCCGCCGAACGTCGTCAGCACGTAGCGCGACACGTCGTGGCCGCGCTGCACGGAGATCTTCTTGATCGCGTTCGCCATGCTGCCGATCGCGATCTCGAGGAAGCCTTCGGCCAGCGCCTCGGGCGTCTCGCGCCGCCCGGTCGCGGCAAGGATTTCGTCGGCGAGCGCGTCGAACTTCGCGACGACGCCGTCGCGGTCGAGCGGCTCGTCCGCGTGCGGGCCGAACACGCGCGGAAAATAGCCGGGCTGGATCTTGCCGAGCATCACGTTGCAGTCGGTCACCGTCAGCGGCCCGCCGCGCCGGTATGCGGCCGGCCCCGGGTTCGCGCCCGCCGATTCGGGGCCGACGCGCAGCCGTGCGCCGTCGAAGCTCAGCACCGAGCCGCCGCCCGCCGCGACCGTATGGATGCTCATCATCGGCGCGCGCATCCGCACGCCGGCCACCTGGGTCTCGAACACGCGCTCGAACTCGCCGTTGAAGTGCGATACGTCGGTCGACGTGCCGCCCATGTCGAAGCCGATCACGTGATCGAAGCCCGCGACGCGCGCGGCGCGCACCATCCCGACGATGCCGCCCGCGGGGCCGGACAGGATCGCGTCCTTGCCCTGGAACGCGTCGGCGCGCGCGAGGCCGCCGCTGCTCTGCATGAACTGCAGGTTCACGCCCGGCATCTCGTGCGCGACCTGCTCGACGTAGCGGCGCAGGATCGGCGACAGGTACGCGTCGACGACGGTCGTGTCGCCGCGCGACACCATCTTCATCAGCGGCGACACCTCGTGCGACGCCGACACCTGCGTGAAGCCGATGCGGCGCGCGAGCTGCGCGAGCGCTTGCTCGTGCGCGGTGTGCCGGTAGCCGTGGATCAGCACGATCGCGAGCGCGCGGATGCCCGCGTCGTACACCTGCCGCAGCGCCGTTTCCGCGGACGCGAGATCGAGCGGCTCGACCACGTCGCCGTGCGCGCCGACCCGCTCGTCGATCTCGACGACCGTCTCGTACAGCGCATCGGGCAGCACGATGTCGAGGTCGAACAGGCGCGGCCGGTTCTGGTACGCGATGCGCAGCACGTCGCGCAAGCCGCGCGTGGTTGCGAGCGCGGTGCGCTCGCCCTTGCGCTCGAGCAGTGCGTTGGTCGCGACCGTCGTGCCCATCTTCACCATTCCGACGCGCTCGGGCGTGATCGGCTCGCCGGCCGCGAGGCCGAGCAGGTGGCGGATGCCGGCGACGGCCGCGTCGCGATACTGCTCGGGGTTCTCGGACAGCAGCTTGTGCGTGGTCAGCGAGCCGTCGGGCCGGCGCGCGACGATGTCGGTGAACGTGCCGCCGCGGTCGATCCAGAATTGCCAGCGGCGCGCGTCGGAAGGAACGGAAGAACTGTGTCGGGTCGTCATGGCGATGGCATCACTGTGTCGTGGAATCGTGAATCGGAGGACGAGCGCCATCCGCGCGGCGCGCGCTCACGCGCGTCGCGACAGGCGTCGTCGGGAATGGAAGGCGAGCTGCGCTCGCGCGGCGCGCCAGCCGCGCCGGAGCGCCGGCGTCAGGCGTCCTCGAGCTCGCGGCCGCGGGTCTCGGGCAGCGTCAGCGCCGCGACGATCATCACGCCGTAGGCGGCGACCGCGAAGATGCCGATGCTCGCGCCGAGGCCGTAGTGCTTCGACAGCGCGCCGATCAGGAACGGGAACAGCGCGCCGACCGCGCGGCCGACGTTGTAGCAGAAGCCCTGGCCCGAGCCGCGCACGCGGGTCGGGAACAGTTCGGTGAGGAACGCGCCCATCCCGGAGAAGATGCCCGACGCGAAGAAGCCGAGCGGGAAGCCGAGCCACAGCATCGACGTGTTGGTCAGGTGCAGCGACGTATACGCGAACGCGATCGTCATCGAGCCGAGCGCGAACAGGATGAAGTTCGGCTTGCGGCCGAGGCGGTCGGTCAGGTACGCGCTCGTCAGGTAGCCGACCCACGAGCCGGCGATGATCGTCGCGAGGTAGCCGCCGGTGCCCATCACCGTCAGGTGCCGCTCGGTCTTCAGGAAGGTCGGCAGCCACGTCGTGATCGCGTAGTAGCCGCCCTGCGCGCCGGTCGTCAGCAGCGCCGCGCGCAGCGTCGTCGTCAGCAGCTTCGGCGCGAAGATTTCCATGAGACGCGGCGCATCCGCGACGCGCGCCTGCGCGGCCTTCTCCTTCTCGTAGACGTCCGGCTCCTTCACGTAGCGGCGGATCACGACGACGAGCAGCGCGGGCAGCAGGCCGACGAGGAACAGCCCGCGCCACGCGTACTCGGCGGACAGCGTCGAGAACAGCAGCGCATAGAGCAGCGCCGAGAGCCCCCAGCCGATCGCCCAGCCCGACTGCACGAGGCCGACCGCCCTGCCGCGATCGCGCGCGCGGATCACCTCGCCGATCAGCACCGCGCCCGCCGTCCATTCGCCGCCGAAGCCGAAGCCCATCAGCGCGCGCGCCGCGAGCAGCTGGTGATAGTTCTGCGCGAGCCCGCACAGCCCCGTGAACACCGCGAACCACAGCACCGTGAGCTGCAGCGTGCGCACGCGGCCGATCCGGTCCGACAGGATGCCCGCGATCCAGCCGCCGAGCGCGGATGCGAGCAGCGTCAGCGTGCCGATGAAGCCCGCGTCAGCGAGCGAGATGCCCCAGGTCGCGACCAGCGTCGGGATCACGAACGACAGCATCTGCGTGTCCATCCCGTCGAGCATGTAGCCGACCTTGCAGCTCCAGAACGCGCGGCGTTCGCGCGGCCCGGCCTCCGCATACCACGAGAAGAGGCCGCTGCGCGCGGCGCTCGCGGGGTCGGCGGCGGGCGCCGTCAGGGTCTTGCTGTCCATGGTGTCGCTCCAGTCGAAGTGCGCCGAATGACTCGTCGAGCCGTCGTCGAGTCGTTGTCGGGTTGTCGTCATCGGCCGCCGGCTGCCGGGACGCGGATGCGCGTCGCCCTCCGGCCGGACGGATCAGGTTAGGTCGCGGCGCGCCGCCGCGACGGGTTCGGGCGGGGCGGCAGGTTCGCCGCCCCCGCCTGGCCGCCCGATGCAGCCGCCTCGTGCGGCCGCATCGGGCGTCAGAACACCGCGAGCGATGCGTTCGTGATGTCGGTCATCAGCATGTGGCCCGGCGTATGCGCGATCGCGAGCGGCAGCTTCGCGTCCATCAGCGCGGTTTGCGGCGTGACGCCGCACGCCCAGAACACCGGCAGCTCGCCGTCGCGGATCGTCACCGCGTCGCCGAAATCGGGCGCGCCGAGATCCTCGATCCCCAATTCCCGCGGATGGCCGATATGGATCGGCGCGCCGTGCACGCCAGGGAACCGGCTCGTGATCTGCACCGCGCGGATCGCGTCCGCGCCGCGCATCGGCCGCATCGACACGACGAGCTGGCCGCCGAAGATGCCGGCGCGGCGGTTCGCGACCGACGTGCGGTACATCGGCACGTTGCGGCCCTCCTCGACGTGGCGCAGCGCGATGCCTTCGCGCGCCAGCATGTCCTCGAACGAGAACGAGCAGCCGATCGCGAACACGACGAAATCGTCTTGCCACAGCGCGTCGAGCGAGTCGACGCGTTCGGCGAGCCGGCCGTCGCGGTAAACGTTGTAGCTCGGCACGTCGGTGCGGATGTCGACGTCGCGGCCGAGCGCGTCGAGCCGGAATTCGCCCGGCTCGCCGACGCCGAGCAGCGGGCAGGCCTTCGGATTCGCCTGACAGAAGCGCAGGAAATCGTGCGCGTACGCATCGGGCAGGATCGCGAGGTTCGCCTGCGCGAACGGCCCGCAATGGCCGGCGGTCGGGCCGCGAAACGCGCCGCGGCGCACGGATTGGCGAAATTCGAAAGGCGTCATGGCGAGCGGTGGCGGGTCGGGTTGTCAGGAGGATGACGATGCCGCGTCATCGGATACGGCGAAGAATAGGAAAGAAAAAAATGCGACGCCAACGAGTTTTTTTGCGGCCCGTGTATAGAATTCCTTAACAAGGAGCCGGGTTTTCCCCAGTCCCGTTCATTTTTTCAGCGGGGCAAGCTGCGCGCCCATCGCCTCGCCGACCGCCATGAACACGCGCTTTCTTGAAACCTTCGTCACGCTCGCCGAGCTGCGCAACTTCCGCACCACCGCCGCCGCGCTGCACGCGACGCCGGCCGCGATCTCGCAGCGGGTGAAGGCGCTGGAAGAGGAACTGCGGACCGTGCTCGTCGATCGCGACAACCGTGAGTTCCGCCTGACGCCGCACGGCGAATACTTGCTCGGCTACGCGAAGGCCGTCGTCGAGGCGACGCAGCAGCTGCAGGCCGCCGCGTCCGGCGAAAGCACGCTGCGCGGCAAGCTGCGGCTCGGCGTGATCGAGACCGTCGTGCACAGCTGGCTGCCGCACTACATGCGCCGGCTCGCGGCCGACTGTCCGCAGCTCGAGATCGACCTGACCGTCGACGTCAGCGTCGTGCTGCAGCGCCGCCTGATGGCGGGCGAGCTCGACCTGATCATCCGCGTCGAGGGCAGCGACGAGGCGTCGGTCGTCTGCGACGCGCTCGCGAACTACCCGGTGCGCTGGATCGCGCGCGCTGGGCTGCTGTCGGCCACGCGCAGCGGGCTGGCGCGGCAGGTGCTGCGGCAGCCGATCCTGACGTACGGGCGCGGCACCGCGCCGCATCGCGCGCTGGAGGACATCGTCCGCACGCTCGCGCACGCGCACGGCGTGCCGCTGTCGGAGACGCGCATCACGGGGTCGCCGTCGATCTCGGTGATCGTGCAGCTCGTGCGCGACGGCTTCGGCGTGGCCGCGATTCCGCGGCTGTTCGTCGACGCGCTGATCGAAAGCGGCGAGCTCGTCGAGCTGCCGCTGCAGCCGTCGCCGCCGTCGATCGTCGTGTCGATGTCGCGGCGGGCCGATGCGCCGCGCTTCGTGCACGGCGCGTCGATCGCGGCGCGCGCCGCGTGCCACGAGTATTGCGAGAAGAGCAACCGGCGGCTGGTCGAGGCGCTGTGACGCGGCGGGCCCGTGGCCGCTTGCGCTCGCGCCGGACGCAATCCGGCGCGGCGTCGGTCAGGCGGACTGGCCTGCGCGCGGCGTCGCGAGATTGCCGTCCCCGTACTCCCGGATCACCTTCGAAATGACGACCCGATAGCCGTCCAGCCAGCGCGCCTGCTTCGCCTTCGCTTCGAGGTGCGCGGGATGCCGGATCAACTGCTGCAGCGCCTCTTCCGATTCCCAGTAGTAGACGTTCTGAATGAGTCCCGCGTCAGCGCGCTCCCAGGTCTCCTCCCCCAGATAGCCCGGAATCGCGCGCGATGTCGGCGATCTGCCGGTCGAGCCGGTGGAACTCGTCGTCGTATTGCCCGGCGCGGAAAATGAAGGTGGAAGCGTACATCGAAGCCCCTCGGTTGTTATTGGACAAGCGTCGAGTTTAAGGCACGACGACCTCGACGATCGTCAGGCCGCGTTGAGGTCGAAATCGGGTCGATCGGCGAGCCAAGCCTCGATGCGGGATGCGTCGGCGCGCTGTTGCAGCAGCGTCCGCATGCATTGCAGGCGAGCAGGTAGGTGTCTACCACGGCCGCCGCACCGAATCCTGGTAGCGCGTGAGAATGAAGCGCGCGACATCGTCCGACTGATACGCGGCAACGAGCCGCGCGACCCACGGCTGCGCACGATCCGCGTCGCGCACGGCCAGCACGTCCGCATACGGCGAACGCGCATCCTCGATGCCGATGCTGTCGCGCGCGGGTTGCAGGCCCGCGCGGGCGGCATCATCGCTGTCGAGCACGACGAACGCGGCCGTGTCGAGCGCGGCGACGAGGCGCTCGCCGCGCAACGCGACGATCTTCAGGCCGAGGCGGTTGCCCGTCACGTCGCGCAGCGACGCATGCAGGCCCGCGCGGTCGCGGAACGTCAGCAGCGTGTCGTTCTGCAACAGCACGAGCGCGCGCGCCATGCCGCGCGGGTCCGCCGGAATCGCGATCGTCGCGCCGGGCCGCAACGCGTTCAGGCGCTTGAGCTTGCGCGAATAAAGCGCCATCGGCAGCGTCACCGTCGTCGCGACCGCCGTCAGCGCGTACCCCTTCGCGGCGCGCGTCGCCGCGAGGCGCTGCGCATCCTCGAAGCTCGCCGCGTCGATGCGGCCGTCGGCCAGCGCGCCGTCGATGCGCGTGGCGTCGTCGAACACGACGACGTCGACCGGCAGACCGCGCGCGGCGGCAACGCGCTTCACTTCGTCCAGGATCTCCGCGTGCACGCCGCGCGTGACGCCGACGCGCACGGGCGCACCGGCCGCCTCGACCGCCGGCGCCGCATGCGGCGCGCCGCACGCGAGCCACATCAGCACGGCAATCGAACGGCGCGCACGCTTCGTCATCGCGCATGCGTCACGCTCGGGCAGAGCCTGCCGCCACGCGGCGACACGCCGGAACAATGTCCGCGTCACGGCGCATCCCTCAGGATCGTGCGGAACCCGATGTGCGACGCGGCGAGATCCGCCTCCTGCTGCTCGCGCGACGACGCGCGATAGCGGACGCAGTAATCGCGCGAGCACAGGAACGAG
Source organism: Burkholderia sp. MSHR3999 (assembly GCF_000833595.1). NCBI lineage: Bacteria > Pseudomonadati > Pseudomonadota > Betaproteobacteria > Burkholderiales > Burkholderiaceae > Burkholderia > Burkholderia sp. MSHR3999. The sequence continues at coordinate 210,173 of NZ_JRFO01000007.1, read as the reverse complement.
CCGCCCTTGATCACCATCGGCGTGTCGTGCCGGCGCGCCGGCGGCGCCACCGCCGCGGTGTCGCCGTTCGTGTGCGATTGATGCGGGCCCGTGTAGACGTCCTTCGTCCATTCCCACGCATTGCCGATCATGTCGTAGAGCCGGAAGCCGTTCGCCGCGTAGCAGCCGACGGGCGCGAGCCCCGCATGGCCGTCCTCCGCGGTGTCGAGCACCGGAAACACGCCCTGCCAGTAGTTCGCGGCGGGCTTGCCCCGCGCGTCGCGCGGTGCGGCGTCGAGCGACGCGTCGTCGCGCCCCGCCTTGCCCGCGTATTCCCATTCGGCTTCGGTCGGCAGGTCGCGGCCGAGCCAGCGCGCGTAAGCAAGCGCGTCGCGCTGCGTGACCAGCGTGACCGGCAGGTTGCCGCGCCCGTCGACGCTGCTGCCGGGCCCGGCCGGATGCCGCCACGACGCGCCCCGCACCCACGACCACCACGCGAGATCGCGCGCGTTCATCTCGTCGCGCGTCGGCACGTGGAACACCGCCGCGCCGCCCTGCCGTTCCGCATCGGTCACGTAGCCGGTCGCCTGCACGAACGCGGCGAACTGCGCGATCGTCACGTCGGTCTGGTCGATCCAGAAGCCGCCGACGCGCGTGCGGCCGTCGCCCGCCGGACGCTCGTCCGGATAGCCGCGCGTGCTGCCGAACACGAACGCGCCGCCGCGCAGATGCACCATCCCCGCCTTCGGATCGTCGCGCCAGTTCGCGGGCAGGCCCGCATAGCGCGCGCACTGCGCCTCGCTGCCGAGCGGCGCGAGCGGTCGGCCGCGATTCGCGTCGTCGAACCCGGGCGGCGGCGAAGCCGCCGGACGCGCATAGCCGGCCGCGAACGCCGCAACGAACGACGTGGCGGCCACCGCCGCGCCGATGATCCGGAGCCGCATCGCCGCGTCCTCAGTAATAGCCGCGCGGACGCAGCGGCTCGACGCCGCCGACGTTGCCCATGTAGGCCTTCCACTGCTCGACGAGGCTCTGGATCAGCGACGGGTTCTGCGCGGACACGTCGGTCGTCTCGCCGCGATCCGACGCGAGATCGAACAGCTGCCAGTGACCATCGAGCGGGCCGACCGGCGGCTCCGTCCACAGCGCCTTCCAGCGGCCGTCGGCGCTGCGCAGGTACGCGCGGCCGTACGCTTCGTCGCCGAACGGCGTCGTGTGCAGCTCGCCCGCACTCGCGCCGCTCAGCACCGGCAGCAGCGACTTGCCCGTCACCGGATACACGTAGCGGTTGTTGTAGATCACCTTGCCCTTGTTCTGGTCGACGCCCGTCAGCGTGTTGACGAGCGGCGGCGCCGGCTGCGACGGCGGCGTGACGCCCGCGACGTCGAGGAACGTCGCCGTGTTGTCGGTCACGTGCGTGAAGATGCGCAGCGTCGGCAGCGCCTGCTTCTGGCCCGGCAGGCGGACGATCGTCGGCACCGACACGCCGCCCTCGGCCGAGTAGCCCTTCGTCAGCCGGAACGGCGCAGCGCTCACCTCGCCCCAGCGCAGCCCATACTGCAGCCGCTGCGCGTTCTGCTTGCCGTTGTCGGTGCCGAGCGCCGAATATACGGGCTCCTGCGCATTCGCGGTGTCGGTCGCCGTCGGGTCCGCGCCGGAATCGATCGGCCAGCCTTCCGCACCGTTGTCCGACTGGAACATGATGAACGTGTTGTCGTATTCGCCGATGTCCTTCAGGTGCTGGATCAGCAGGCCGATGTTGTAGTCGAGGTTCTCGACCATGCCCGCGTAGATCTCCATGTAGCGCGCCTGCGCCTTGCGCTCGGCGGGCGACAGGCTCGACCACAGCTTGTCGACCTTGCCGGGGCCGTAATCGCTATAGCCGTCGGCAGCCGCATGCACGGCGCTGAGGTATTTCGCGCTCGCGGCGCCGTTGTTCGGCGTGGCCGGCGACGCCACCAGCGTCTCGGGCAGCCCGTCGAACGGCTTGAAGTCGGCCGGGATCAGCCCGAGCGCCTTCTGCCGCGCAATGCGCGCATTGCGGATCGCGGCGTAGCCCGCGTCATACACGCCCGCGTACTTGTGCAGCCACGGATCGGGCACCTGCAGCGGCCAGTGCGGCGACGTGTAGGCCGCGTACGCGAAGAACGGTTTGCCATCCTGACGGTTTGAATCGATGTACGCGATCAGCTTCTGCGTATAGAAGTCGGTCGAATAGAACACGGCCGGGCTGCCGCCCGCGCCGCCCGGCTGGCCCGGTTGCCCCGGCTGCACGTAGCGGCCGTCCTCGGCGTAGTTCTTCGAGCCGGCGGGCTCGTGCGCGAAGTGATTGGTCGCCGCGCCGCCGAGCAGCACGTAGCTGCGCTCGAAGCCCCATTGGTCCGGCGTCTGCCCGCCGCCCGTCGTGCTGCCGACGATCCCCGAGCCGATATGCCACTTGCCGGCCATGTACGTGTGATAGCCGGCGTCCTTCAGCAGTTGCGCGACCGACAGCGCGCGGTCGTTCAGGTAGCCCTCGTAGCCGGGCAGCCCGCGCCGCTCGTCGGTCGGCACGCCCATCGTGCCTTCGCCGACCAGATGGTGATCGGTGCCGGAAATCAGCATCGCGCGCGTAATGGCGCACACGGTGCCCGCATGATGATTCGACAGGATGCGCCCCGACTGCACGAGCGCGTCGAGGTTCGGCGTGCTGATCTCGCCGCCGAACGCGTGGATGTCGGAATAGCCGAGATCGTCGGCCATGATGTACAGGATGTTCGGGCGCTTCGCCGACGCGCCCGCGTTCGCCTGCGGCGGCGTACTGTCGACGTCGCCGCCGCACGACGCGAGCGTCAGCGCGCCGGCGAGCGCGGCGCAGATCAGGCGGAAGCGGGAAGCAGGCTGGGGCGCGGCGGGCTGGGTCATCGCGGTATCGCTCGTTCGTCGGGATCGGCGATCTTAGCGTTGCCGCAGCAGGGGCCAAAGTCGGATTCGTCACATGCTAGTGGGGCGACGGAATATGAGGCGACCGCGCACGGAAGGCATCGGCGGGATTGCGGGAAGCGCGGCCGGCGCCCGCCGCGGGCGGTACGCGCCGATGTTCAGGAATGCATGAAATGATAGGCGACGCTCATCGCGACGAGGCCGACGATAAACACGGTGACGACCTGAAGTTTCTTGTTCACGGGCATGTCCTCTCGGAAAGCAAAAGCCCGCAATCATACGCACCGCCGCCCGGCGTCGTCAGCCTGTCGATGCTGACAGGGCGGGCCCGGAATCCCGCCGGCGATGGCGATCCTGCGGCGGCCCGGTCACCCATGCGCTCCGTGCCCGCCGTCGACGGACGAACTCCGCGCGAGCACGCGCGGGATCTCGTCGACGAGCGCGTCGATCGCCGCCCGCACCTTCGACGGCACCTGCCGCGCATTCGGCCGCACCGCGAACACTTCCGCGCTCCCCACGCTGTCGCTGTCCATCACGAGCGCGAGGCGGCCGTCGCGCAGATACGGCGCCATCAGCCAGCACGGCAGCCACGCGAGCCCCGCGCCGGCCGCGGCGGCGTCCGCGATCGCCTGCAGGTCGTCGAAGCGCAGGCGGGCGCTCACGCGAAGCTCGCGTGCGTCGCCGTCCGCGCCGACGATTCGCCACGGCGTGACCTGCCCGCCGCGCGCGTACGCGATGCCGACGTGCGACGCGAGATCCTCGACCCCGGCCGGCCGGCCATGCTGCGCCAGATAGGCCGGCGACGCGCAGATGCCCATCTGCTGCATGCCGAGCGGGCGGCAGACGAGCGCGGTCGTGTCGACGAGCGGGCCGACGCGCACCGCGACGTCGAAGCCGTCGTTGACGAGATCCGCGATGCGATCGCTGAACGACATCTCGACCTCGAGCCGCGGGTGACGCTCGACCAGCCGCCGCATGACCGGCGCGACGCACTGCCGGCCGAACAGCACCGGCGCGCTGATGCGCAGCCTCCCGGACGGCTCGCGACGGCCCGCGTCGAGCGCCGCCTCCGTCTCGCCGAGCTCGGCCAGCACGCGGCGGCATTGCTCGTAGTACACGAGCCCTTCGTCGGTCAGGCTCAGGCGGCGCGTCGTGCGCTGCAACAGCCGCACGCCGAGACGCCGCTCGAGCCGCGCGACGATCTTCGCGACGGCCGAGCGCGTCACGCCGATCCGCAGCGCCGCCGCCGCGAAGCTGCCCGATTCCACGACCTCGACGAACTCGGCGATGCCGCCCAGGCGATCGTCCATGCGCTTTCTCTCCTTATCGATTCGTTTCCATTTTGGCGACAGTCAGTGGCCGAACTCTCTCCAATGCATCCTCGCCGGCAACACTATCATGAGCCCGTCAACCACGAACAGGAGTCGACATGCAGGCATGGCAACTGAAACCCGGCGCCGGTATCGCCGGTTTGCAGCGCATCGACGCGCCGCGCCGTCCGGCGGGCCCGAATGACGTCGTCGTGAAGGTCCATTCGGCGTCGCTGAATTTTCGCGACCTGATGTTCGCGCGCGGCGACTATCCCGGCATCGGCGACGCACCGCTGATCCCCGTCGGCGACGGCGCGGGCGAAGTCGTCGAGACCGGCCGCGACGTCACGCGCTTCAAGCCCGGCGATCGCGTGATCAACACGTACTTCCCGAGGTGGATCGACGGCCCGCCCACGCCGTCGAAGGTCGCGGGCTCGCCCGGCGCGCAGTTCGACGGCGTGCTCGCCGAATATTTCGTCTCGGACGAAAACGCGCTGGTCGCGATCCCCGCGCATCTCGACTACGACGAAGCGTCGACGCTGTCGTGCGCGGGGATCACCGCGTGGAACGCGCTGTTCGCCGACGGCGGCGCGGCGCCCGGCTCGACCGTCGTGCTGCTCGGCACGGGCGGCGTGTCAATCATCGCGCTGCAGCTCGCGCATGCGGCGGGCCTGCGCACGATCATCACGTCGTCGAGCGACGCGAAGCTCGAACGCGCGCGCCAGCTCGGCGCCGATGCGACGATCAACTATCGCGCGACGCCCGAATGGCAGCACGAAGTGCTGCGGCTCACCGGCGGCGCGGGCGCGGATATCGTCGTCGAGGTCGGCGGACGGGACACGCTGCCGCGCTCGGTCGCCGCGACGAAAATGGGCGGCGTCGTGTCGGTGATCGGCGGCCTCAGCAGCTTCGCCGGGCCCGAGCTCGGCCTGCTGTCGCTGATCGGCGGCATCCGGCGGCTGCAGGGCATCATGGTCGGCAGCCGCGCGATGCTCGATGCGGTGGCCGGGCTCGTCGACGCGCGCAAGATCAAGCCGGTCGTCGATCGCGTGTTCGGCTTCGACGAGACGCCGGACGCGTATGCGTACCTGCAGTCGGGGCAGCACTTCGGGAAGGTCGTGATCCGGGTCGCCCGGTAACGCGCATGGCCGGGGCCGCGTGGCGGCGTCGACGCTTCGGCGGCTCGGCGCCGGCGTGCGCGGCTTACTTCGCGCCGTAGATGTCGAAGTCGAAGTACTTCCGGTTGATCCGCGCGTACGTGCCGTTCGCGAGAATCGCCGCGAGCGCATGGTTGAACGCGTCGCGCAGCTCGACGTCCTGCTTGCGCAACCCGAGCCCGTCGCCCTGGCCGAAATACTTCCTGTCGTCGATCGGCGCGCCCGCGAACATGAAGTCCTTGCCTTGCGGCCTCTTCAGGAACCCGTCGCTCGCGGCGATCGACGCCTGGAACGCCGCGTCGAGCCGGCCCGTCACGAGATCGGCGTACACCTGGTCCTGGTTCGGGTACGACACGATCTGCACGCCGGCCGCCTGCCAGTTCGCGAGCGCATAGTCGGCCTGGGCCGAGCCCTGCTCGACGCCGACGCGCTTGCCCTTCAGCGATCCGGCACTCGGCAGCAGCGGCGAACCCTTGCGCACGACGAGACGCGCAGGCGCGTTCGAGATCCGGTTCGTGAACGCGATCTGCTGCATCCGCTTCGGCGTGATCGTCATCGACGACGCGATCACGTCGAACTTGCGCGCGAGCAGGCCCGGAATCATCCCGTCGAAGCTCGACTCCACCCACACGCAGCGCGCCCGCAGCTCCGCGCACAGCGCGTTCGTGATGTCGATGCCGAAGCCCGCCAGCGTGCCGTCGGGCAGCTTGTATTCGAGCGGCGGGTAAGTCGGATCGACCGCGAGGCGAATCTCCCTGCCCGCCCAGTCGCCGCCTGCGTGCGCCGCGCCCGCCGCGAGCGTCATCGCAACTGCCGCCATCCACTTCTTCATTGCCTGTCTCCTTGTGTGTACCTGAACGTATGAACCGGAATCGCCGTGCCGCTTCAGCCGAGAAACCGCTCCGCGAGCGCCACCCAGTAGCTCGCGCCGGTCGCGAGAATCCCGTCGTTGAAGTCGTAGCCGGAGTTGTGGAGCGCGCATCCGGCCGCGCCGTCGCCGTTGCCGATCGACAGGTAGCTGCCCGGGCACGCGTTCAGCATGAACGCGAAATCCTCGCTCGCGGCGATCGGCTGCATCTGTTCGATCAATGCGTCGCCGCCGCCCCAGTCGCGCGCGACCTGCCGCGCGAAGGCCGTTTCGTCCGCGTGATTGACGAGCACCGGGTAGCCGGCGCGGTAGTCGATCTCGGCCGTCGCGCCGTAGCTTGCTGCCTGGCCGTGCACGGTCTCATGGATGCGCCGTTCGAGCAGCGCGCGCACGTCGGGCGACAGTGCGCGCACGCTGAGTTCGAGATCCGCGTGCGGCGGAATCACGTTCGACGCGGTGCCCGCGTGGATCGACCCGGCCGTGATGATCGCGAGTGCCTGCGGGTTCACGTTGCGCGACACGATCGTCTGCAGCGCCATCACGATCGATGCGCACACGACCACCGGGTCCACCGTTGCGTGCGGCGCCGCGCCGTGCCCGCCGCGCCCGGTCACGCGCACGCGCACCTCGTCGGCCGATGCCATGAACGGGCCGTCGCAGAAGCCGAGCTTGCCCGCCGGCAGGCCCGGCACGTTGTGCATCGCGAACACCGCGTCGCACGGAAAGCGCGCGAACAGGCCGTCTTCGATCATCCGTTGCGCGCCGCCGAGCCCTTCCTCGGCCGGCTGGAAAATCAGGTTCAGCGTGCCGCGGAACCGTTCGCGTTCCGCCAGGCAGCGCGCGGCCGCGAGCAGCATCGCCGTGTGGCCGTCGTGGCCGCACGCGTGCATCACGCCGTCGATCCGGCTTGCATGCGGCAGCCCGGTCGTCTCGCGGATCGGCAGCGCGTCCATGTCCGCGCGCAGGCCGAGCCGGCGGCCCGCGCCGCGCGTCAGCGTGCCCACCACGCCGGTGCCGCCGAGGCCGCGCGTCACCTGATAACCCCACGTTGTCAGGCAGTCGGCGACGAGCTCGCTCGTCGCGCGCTCGTCGAAGCCCAGCTCCGGGTGCGCATGCAGCCGGCGCCGCAGCGCGATCATGTCCGCTTCGATTGCCGCCATTTCGGGCGGAATGCGTGTCGAATCCAATTTCCCGCTCCCCGGTTCCGTATCGTCGACGATCGCCGAATGGCCGATCGTTGGCCGGATCGTATGCAGCGAAAATGCCGGCGAACAGCCCCGATTTCGTTATGATGACAACCCTCTGTTGTCGGGTATCACACCATGAAGCTGCATCAGCTGCAGGCGCTCGTCGCGAGCGCGGAGGCCGGAAGCATTCGCGGCGCGGCGCGCGCGCTGGGCTTGTCGCAGGCCGCCGTCACGCGGGCGCTGCGCGAACTGGAGGCGAGCGAACGCCTGCCGCTGCTCGTGCGCGCGCCGGAAGGGATCGGCTTCACCGAATACGGCAAGGCGCTGCTCACGCACGCGAAGCTCGTGCTCAAGCAGCTCGAACATGCGCAGAACGATCTCGCGCGGATGCGCGGCCGCGTCGAAGGCCGGTTGAGTGTCGGCGTCACGCCGTGGCTCACGCTGACGTTTCTCGCCGAGACGGTGCGGCTGTTTCGCGAGCGGATGCCGGACGTGCGCCTGGAGCTGTATGAAGGATTGATGGCCGTCGCGCAGCCGCTGCTGCGCGACGGCAGCATGGATTTCGCGCTCGGGCAGGTGCAGCCGGGCGTGGCCGCGCAGGAATTCGCGTGCGAGCCGGTGCTGACCTACGAGACGTCGGTGATGGTGCGCGCCGGCCACCCGCGCGAGCGCGCGCGCTCGATCCACGACCTGCTCGACCAGGACTGGGTGCTGAATTTCGCGCCGGACGGCGAGGCCGCGCTCGTCGATTACCTGTTCACGCGCCACGGTGCTCAGCTCGACGAGCGGCGCATCGTCCGCGCACAATCGGTCGCGATGCTGCAGACGATGCTCGAACAGGCGGACATGTGCACATGGTGCCCGACGATCCTGAGCGTCGTGCCGTCGTTCGGCGAACGGATGCGCGCGCTGTCGCTGAAGGAACGCTTCGAGCCGCGCGAGCTCGGCATCGTCACGCGCCGCAGCAGCACGCTGAGCGACGCGGCGCGCTGCTTCATCGACTGCCTGCTGCAGGTGATCCGGCGTCACGCGCGCTCCGCGCGCAGGGAAGACCTCGCGTTGTTCCGCACGCTGACGCTGCTGATCTGACGCGGCGCGCTTCTATCTGGTTTTCATCCGCGCTTGTCGGCTCGCCTCCGCGCACCGCCCCCTCCAATTCACGCCCGCGCAAATGCATTTCGCAATCCGTTATTGGATCGCGCCGGCGCGCATTTCTATACTCGTCAGCACTCTCCGATGCAGAGTGCCAATCACACATTCCGACAGGACGAACCAATGAGCCTCCGCCCCTTGCACGATCGAGTCATCGTGAAGCGACTCGACCAGGAAACCACCACCGCTTCCGGCATCGTGATTCCCGACAGCGCCGCGGAAAAGCCCGACCAGGGCGAAGTGATCGCGGTCGGCCCCGGCCGCCGGGACAACGACGGCCAGCGCATCGTGCCCGACCTGAAGGTCGGCGAGCGCGTGCTGTTCGGCAAGTACGCGGGCCAGACGGTCAAGGTGGACGGCAGCGAGCTCCTCGTGCTGCGCGAGGAAGACATCGTCGCCGTCGTCAATCAATAAAGGAGCGCAAATCATGGCAGCGAAGGAAATCATTTTCAGCGACGTCGCGCGCGCGAAGCTCACCGAAGGCGTCAACATTCTCGCGAACGCGGTGAAGGTCACGCTCGGGCCCAAAGGCCGCAACGTCGTGCTCGAGCGCAGCTTCGGCGCGCCGGTGGTCACGAAGGACGGCGTGTCCGTCGCGAAGGAAATCGAGCTCGCCGACAAGCTGCAGAACATCGGCGCGCAGCTCGTGAAGGAAGTCGCGTCGCGCACGAGCGACGCGGCCGGCGACGGCACGACGACCGCCACCGTGCTCGCGCAGGCGATCGTCCGCGAAGGCCAGAAGTACGTCGCGGCCGGGCTCAATCCGCTCGACCTGAAGCGCGGCATCGACAAGGCCGTCGCGGCCGCCGTCGACGAGCTGAAGAAGATCAGCAAGCCGACCACGACGAGCAAGGAAATCGCGCAGGTCGCGACGATCTCGGCGAACGGCGAGGAGTCGATCGGCCAGCGCATCGCCGAGGCGATCGACCGCGTCGGCAAGGAAGGCGTGATCACCGTCGAGGACGGCAAGTCACTCGCCGACGAGCTCGACGTCGTCGAAGGGCTGCAGTTCGATCGCGGCTACCTGTCGCCGTATTTCATCAACAACCCGGACAAGCAGATCGCTGAGATCGAGAATCCGTACATCCTGCTGCACGACAAGAAGATCTCGAACATCCGCGAGCTGCTGCCAGTGCTCGAACAGGTCGCGAAGTCCGGCCGGCCGCTGCTGATCATCGCCGAGGACGTCGAAGGCGAAGCGCTCGCGACGCTGGTCGTGAACAACATCCGCGGCATCCTGAAGACCGTCGCGGTCAAGGCGCCGGGCTTCGGCGACCGCCGCAAGGCGCTGCTGGAAGACATCGCGATCCTGACCGGCGGCCAGGTGATCGCCGAGGAAACCGGCCTCACGCTCGAAAAGGCGACGCTCGCCGAACTCGGGCAGGCGAAGCGCATCGAGGTCGGCAAGGAGAACACGACGGTGATCGACGGCGCGGGCGATGCGGCGAGCATCCAGGCGCGCGTGAAGCAGATCCGCGTGCAGATCGACGAGGCGACGTCGGACTACGACCGCGAGAAGCTGCAGGAGCGCGTGGCGAAGCTCGCGGGCGGCGTCGCGGTGATCAAGGTGGGCGGCGCGACCGAGATCGAGGTGAAGGAGAAGAAGGACCGCGTCGACGACGCGCTGCATGCGACGCGCGCAGCCGTCGAGGAAGGCATCGTGCCGGGCGGCGGCGTCGCGCTGATCCGCGTGAAGCAGGCAATCCGCGAACTGACCGGCGCGAACGCCGACCAGCACGCCGGCATCAAGATCGTGCTGCGCGCGCTCGAGGAGCCGCTGCGCCAGATCGTCACCAACGCGGGCGAGGAAGCGAGCGTCGTGGTCGCGAAGGTCGCGGAAGGTTCGGGCAACTTCGGCTACAACGCGCAGACGGGCGAGTACGGCGATCTCGTCGAATCGGGCGTGCTCGATCCGACCAAGGTCACGCGCACGGCGCTGCAGAATGCGGCGTCGGTCGCGGGGTTGTTGCTGACGACGGATGCGACCGTGCATGAGGCGCCGAAGGAGGCGCCATCGGTGGGCGGCGCACCGGAAGCGGGGGCCGGCGGGCCGGGGTTCGGCGGGTTCTGACGGGAAAGCCGATGCGTCCGTTCGCGGGGGCGCCGGTGTGAAATGCAAGGCGCGCGATGCCTCGGGTGTCGCGCGCTTTTTTGTTGGTCCGTCACGAAATAGCGTGAAGATCACGGTGACAGGGACGGATTGCAACATGGGATGGAAAATGCCCGCTTCTGGCAGGCATTGAAGACGGGCCTTGCACAGCAATAGCGCTGCCCCCTTGCCTGATCCGCGAACGCGACCCTCCGCCGATACGTTGTCCCTCGCCCACGCTGAACCGCGTGAGCGCATGCCGGGCTGCACAAAAAAAACGGCGCCGCAAGCATTCCGCCTGCGGCGCCATTGCGTGGCGCTACGACGGGCACAACCCGCCGTAGCCCGACAGCACGCTTAGATCTGCACGGTGTCGGCCACTTCCTTGAAGTCTTCGATCTGGTCGAAGTTCATGTACTTGTAGATCTTGTCGCCGTTGGCGTTGATCACGCCGATGTCGGCCATGTACTCGTCCTTGGTCGGGATCTTGCCCAGGCGCGAGCAGATCGCCGCCAGTTCCGCCGAGCCGAGGTACACGTTCGTGTTCTTGCCGAGACGGTTCGGGAAGTTGCGGGTCGACGTCGACATGACCGTCGCGCCTTCGCGCACCTGTGCCTGGTTGCCCATGCACAGCGAGCAGCCCGGCATTTCGGTGCGCGCACCGGCCGTGCCGAACACGCCGTAGTGACCTTCCTCGGTCAGCTGCTTCTGGTCCATCTTGGTCGGCGGCGCGACCCACAGCTTGACCGGAATGTCGCGCTTGCCTTCCAGCAGCTTCGACGCGGCACGGAAGTGTCCGATGTTGGTCATGCACGAACCGATGAACACTTCGTCGATCTTGGCGCCGGCCACGTCGGACAGCGTCTTCACGTCGTCCGGATCGTTCGGGCAGGCCACGATCGGCTCGTGGATGTCGGCCAGGTCGATCTCGATGACGGCCGCGTATTCGGCGTCGGCATCCGGCGACAGCAGTTGCGGGTCGGCCAGCCACTGCTCCATCGCCGTGATGCGACGCTGCAGGCTGCGCGGGTCCTGGTAGCCCTGCGCGATCATCCACTTCAGCAGCGTGACGTTGCTGTTCAGGTATTCGATGATCGGTTCCTTGTTCAGGTGGACCGTGCAACCGGCGGCCGAGCGCTCGGCGGACGCATCCGACAACTCGAACGCTTGCTCGACCTTCAGGTCCGGCAGGCCTTCGATTTCGAGAATGCGGCCCGAGAAGATGTTCTTCTTGCCTTGCTTGGCGACCGTCAGCAAGCCTTGCTTGATCGCGTACAGCGGAATCGCGTTGACGAGGTCACGCAGGGTCACGCCCGGCTGCATCTTGCCCTTGAAGCGGACCAGCACCGATTCCGGCATGTCCAGCGGCATCGTGCCGGTAGCGGCCGCGAACGCGACCAGGCCCGAGCCAGCCGGGAAGCTGATGCCGATCGGGAAGCGCGTGTGCGAGTCGCCGCCGGTGCCGACGGTGTCGGGCAGCAGCATGCGGTTCAGCCACGAGTGGATCACGCCGTCGCCCGGACGCAGCGCGATGCCGCCACGGGTGCTGATGAAGTTCGGCAGCGTCTGGTGCGTCTTCACGTCCACCGGCTTCGGATAAGCGGCGGTGTGGCAGAACGACTGCATCACGAGGTCGGCCGAGAAGCCGAGGCACGCGAGGTCCTTCAGTTCGTCGCGGGTCATCGGGCCGGTGGTGTCCTGCGAGCCGACCGAGGTCATCTTCGGTTCGCAGTACGTGCCCGGGCGGATGCCCTGGCCTTCCGGCAAGCCGCACGCGCGGCCGACCATCTTCTGCGCCAGCGAGAAGCCCTTGCCGCTGTCGGCCGGCTGATGCGGCAGGCGGAACAGCGTCGACGGGGCCAGGCCCAGCGCTTCACGCGCCTTCGCGGTCAGCCCGCGGCCGATGATCAGCGGAATGCGGCCGCCGGCGCGCACTTCGTCGAACAGCACGTCGGACTTCACCTGGAATTCTGCGATGACCTTGCCGTCCTTCAGCGCCTTGCCTTCGTACGGGCGCAGCTCGACCACGTCGCCCATGTTCATTTGCGACACGTCGAGTTCGATCGGCAGCGCGCCGGCATCTTCCATCGTGTTGTAGAAGATCGGGGCGATCTTGCCGCCGAGGCACACGCCGCCGAAGCGCTTGTTCGGGACGAACGGGATGTCTTCGCCGGTGAACCACAGCACCGAGTTGGTGGCCGACTTGCGCGAGGAGCCGGTGCCGACCACGTCGCCCACGTACGCGACCAGGTGGCCCTTTTCCTTCAGCGATTCGATGAACTTGACCGGGCCGCGCTTGCCGTCTTCTTCCGGCGTGATGCCGGGGCGTGCGTTCTTCAGCATCGCGAGCGCGTGCATCGGGATGTCCGGGCGGGTGGTGGCGTCCGGGGCCGGCGACAGGTCGTCGGTGTTGGTTTCGCCCGTCACCTTGAAGACGGTGATGGTCAGGCTTTGCGGCACTTCCGGACGGCTCGTGAACCATTCGGCGTCGGCCCAGCTTTGCAGCACGGCCTTCGCGTGCGCGTTGCCCTTGTCGGCGAGTTCCTTCACGTCGTGGAACTGGTCGAACATCAGCAGGGTTTTCTTCAGCGCGTCGGCGGCTACCGCGGCCACTGCGTCGTCGGACAGCAGCTCGATCAGCGGCTGGATGTTGTAGCCGCCCAGCATCGTGCCGAGCAGTTCGGTGGCGCGCGCGCGCGAGATCAGCGGGCAGGCGGTCTCGCCCTTGGCCACGGCGGCCAGGAAGCCGGCCTTCACGCGGGCGGCTTCGTCGACGCCGGCCGGCACGCGGTGGGTGATCAGGTCGAGCAGGGTCTGCTCTTCGCCGGCGGGCGGATTCGCCAGCAGCTCCACCAGTTCGGCGGTCTGCTGGGCCGTCAGCGGCAGGGGAGGAATACCGAGCGCGGCGCGGGCGGCCACGTGAGCACGAAAGTTTTCAAGCATGGGGGACCTGCTGATGTTGAGTTTCAGGGGAAGGCCTTTCAGGCACGCCGAGGCTGTTCCGGGCACTGCTTTGACGATCGCGATTCTAATCGCAATATCCCACAACGTCAAATGTCTTATGTCTTATATAAGAGTAGAAAGACAAGGCATCGGAAATCTCGGCTGCAACGAGGAACCGACCGAATCGGCCTTTGCGCGCGAAATCCGGCTGCTTGCATGGGAGCCTTGCCGCACAAGGCATTCAGGGAAACTCCGACTATCGTCGGCAGGAACGGAGACGATCTGCGGCAAGCTGCCCGACCGCGATTTTCGATCGTCCTCTGACGTGAGACAGCCCCTGTCGGGGCTGAATTTCGTTATGTGATATTGGCGCGCGAGCCGTTCGAGGCCGCCACGGCGACCGCATTCCAATGCGTATGGGAGGTGCGGCCGACCATGCCGCTGCTTCAGTGCTGCACACCCCACCGCCGCACCGTCAGCCGCTCGAGCGTATCGAACACGAGATGCTCGACGAGCAACCCGATCACGATCACCGCCGCGAGCCCCGCGAACACGCGATCCGTATACAGCTCGTTGCGATTTTGGAAGATGTACCAGCCGAGCCCGCCCTGCCCCGCGCTCGCGCCGAACACGAGTTCCGCGGCGATCAGCGTGCGCCACGCGAACGCCCAGCCGACGCGCAATCCAGCAAGAATCGACGGCAGCGCGGCCGGCACGAGGATCAGCGCGACCTGCCTCAGCCCCGTGAGCCCGTAGTTGCGGCCGGCCATCCGCAGCGTCGCGGGCACGCCGAGAAAACCCGTGTACATGTTCAGCGCGAGCGGCCACAGCACCGCGTGCACGAGCACGAACAGCAGGCTGCCGGTGCCGAGGCCGAACCACAGCAACGCGATCGGCAGCAGCGCGATCGACGGCAACGGGTTGAACATCGACGTCAGCATCGACAGCAGGTCGCGGCCAATGCGCGTCGACACGGCAACCGACGTCAGCGCGAACGCGAGCACCACGCCGAGCGCATAGCCGCGCAGCAGCACCGACAGCGAGATGCCGGTCTTCACGAGCAGCTCGCCCGACGCGATGCCCTGCACGAATGCGACGAACGTCGCGCCGAAGGTCGGCACGAGCAGGTCGTTGGCGACGAGCCGCGCGGTGAGTTCCCATGCGCCGATCAGCACCAGCGCGATCAGCGCGCGGCGAAACCAGCCGGCGTCCAGCACGCGCCGCGCGAGCGGCACGGGAGTCGCGCGTTCGACGTCGAGCGGCGCCTGCAGCGGCAGTTCGTATTCCGCGCGCACCGGCGGCAGCGGCGGCAGAGTCGGATGCGGCGTACTCATCGTTCGGTTTCCTGCACGAATGCGTCGTTCGTCTCGAACAGCAGCCGGTGAATGCGCGCGACGCTGTCGCGGAAATCGGCGCGGCCGACGCTGTCCTGCGAATACGCGTGACTGTTGAGCTCCGCGCGCACGCGGCCCGGGTGCGGCGACAGCAGCAGGATGCGGTTGCCGACGACGAGCGCCTCCTCGATCGAATGCGTGACGAACAGCAGCGTGAAGCGCACGTCGTCCCACAGCCGCAGCAGCTCCTCCTGCATCTTGCGGCGGGTCAGCGCGTCGAGCGCGGCGAACGGCTCGTCCATCAGCAGCACGCGCGGCTGCATCGCGAGCGCGCGGGCGATCGCGACGCGCTGCTTCATGCCGCCGGACAGCGTGTGCGGATACGCATCGGCGAATGCCGCGAGGCCGACCTTGTCGAGATAGTGCAACGCGCGCTCGCGCGCTTCGGCGCGCGGCAGCTTCTTCGCGACGCGCAGCGGGAACGCGACGTTCTCGGCGACCGTCTTCCACGGCGGAAGCTGATCGAATTCCTGAAACACGACGACGCGATCGGCGCCGGGCCCGCGCACCGGCTCGCCGCCGAGCGCGATCGTGCCGGATGCCGGCTCGATGAAGCCCGCGATCGCCTTCAGCAGCGTCGACTTGCCGCAACCCGACGGCCCGAGCAGCACGAAGCGGTCGCCGCCGTACACGTCGAAGCTCACCTGATGCGTCGCGCGGACGATGCGCGCGTGGCTGCGGTATTCGAGACTCACGCGGTCGATCGCGAGCAGGCGCTCGCTGTGCGCGGATGGCGCGGCTGCGGCCGGCGCGCCGTCCGCGGCCCGCGTGACAGGCGACGGCCCCGGACGCGCCGCTGCGGGCAGCGTCCAGCTTCTTGACGTGGTGACGTTCACGATAAGGATTCCTGCAAGCAAAACGTCACCATACGGTCGGCCGGTGCACACACCAACCAATCATTGCGCATATTCAAACCATCGCGGCGCATAAGCGTCGATTGCGCCGCTCGAACGGCCGCCGCTCAGCTTCCGCCCGCCGTCGCGGGATCGTCGAAGAAGTAGTCGCGCCACGATTTCGGCTCGTTGCGGATCGCGCCGATCCGATACATGAACTGCGCGAGCTTGAACGTGTTCTGCGGCGCGGTCTTGAATTGCACCTGTGGATTGCGCACGATCTTCAGCAGCAGCGCGCGGTCGATCTTCGAGCCGTTCGCGCGGATATACGCGTCCGCCGCGCGCTCGGGGTTGGCCGCGATCACGCGTGCGGCTTCCGCAAGCGCCGCGACGAATGCGCGATAGGTCTTCGGGTTCTCGTTGCGGAACTTCTCGGTCGCGTAGAGCACGGTCGCCGAGCTCGGGCCGCCCAGCACGTCGTATGAATTCAGCACGATGTGCGCGTTCGGATTGCCCGCCAGCTCCTGCTCCTGGAACGGCGGATTGCCGAAGTGGGCGGTGATCACGCTGCCGTTCGCAAGAATCGCGGCCGTCGCGTCGGGGTGCGGAATCGCCTGCGTGAACCCGTCGAGCTTCGCGTATTGCTGGTCGCCCCACTGCTTCGCGACCGCATACTGCAGCACGCGCGACTGCACGGACACGCCGACGGCCGGCACCGCGATGCGGTCCTTCGCGGTGAAGTCGGCGAGCGTCTTCACGTTCGGATCGTTGCTGACGAGGTAGTACGGCAGGTTGCCGAGCGACGCGACGCCCTTCACGTTCTGCCGGCCATGCGTGCGGTCCCACACCGTCAGCAGCGGGCCGACGCCCGCGCCCGCGATGTCGACCGCGCCGGACAGCAGCGCGTCGTTCACGGCCGCGCCGCCCGACAGGCGCACCCAGTCGACCTTGATGTCGAGGCCCGCCTTGCGGCCTTCCTTCTCGATCAACTGCTGATCGCGCGCGACGTTCAGCATCAGGTAGACGACGCCGAACTGCTCGGCGATGCGGATCTGCCCTTCGGCGCGCGCGGGCCGCGCGGCCCCGAGGCCCGCGACGGCGAGCGCCGCGGCTAGCATGGTGACGGCCGCACGGCGTGCGGACAGCGTCGTGCGGCCCAGTGCCGCGCGAATCGAGAACGACATCGGAACTCCAGTCGGAAGGAAGAAGGCAGGCAGCGGCGCGGCGGTCAGAACGGCGCGTCGCCTTCGATCGTCGTGCGATACAGCTTGCGGCGCAGGTGGTCCGGCGTGCCGGCCGCGAGATGCATCAGCGAACGGTTGTCCCAGAACACGAGATCGTGGTCGCGCCACACGTGCCGGTATTGATGCTCCGCGCGCACACTGTGCGCGAACAGCTCGTCGAGCAGCGCGCGGCTTTCGTCTTCGGGCAGGCCGACGATGCGCGTCGTGAAATGCTCGCTGACGAACAGCGCCTTGCGGCCCGTCTCCGGGTGCGTGCGCACGACCGGATGCACGACCGGCTTCACCTGCGCGATCTGCTCGGCGGACAGGTTCGGCCGCCACGGATTGCGCGCCTGCAGTTCCGCATAGCGCGCGAGATACGTATGCTCGGCGCGCAGCCCTTCGGCTGCGCGGCGCAGGTGCGCGGGCAGCGTGTCCCACGCGAGATGCATGTTCGCGAACAGTGTGTCGCCGCCTTCGGACGGCAGCTCCTGCGCATGCAGCAGCGAGCCGAGGCTCGGCTTTTCCTTGTACGACAGGTCGGAGTGCCAGTAGTGACCGGCGTCGCCGAGACCGATCGGCTTGCCGTTCTCGACGATGTTCGACACGACCAGCACTTCCGGATGCCCCGCCAGCCCGAACTGGTGCAGCACGTGGATCTGCAGCGGGCCGAAGCGGCGGCTGAACGCGATGTGCTGGTCCGGCGTGATGCGCTGGTCGCGGAACACCAGCACGTGATGGTCGAGATGCGCGCGATGGATGCGGGCGAAGCCGGCTTCGTCGAGCGGCTTCGACAGGTCGAGGCCGATCACCTCGGCGCCCAGCGGCCCGTCGAACGCGCAAATCTCGAAGTGCTGCGGCGTCGCGCCCTGCGACGGCTCGGCGGCGTGGGTGGCGATGGTGGTCACGAAGCAGGCCCCGTCGAATGCGATGAAAACGCGAATCTACGATCGCACGTCGCGGCCCGTCAACGAAGCATATTCGATACGTTTATCTGCTGAACCGATAAGGATGACTGCTCGAGCATACGCGGCCGAGCCAACGCGGCGTATGGTGATGGGCAAGGGGAAGCGATGGGTAACGCCGGCGCAGCGCGCAACGACGTCGATGGGCCGCCGCGCGCTGCGCGCGGCGGCGCCGCGTTCGCTCAATGCGCGTCCCGCTCCACGCGCTCCGCGGCCGCGATGATCGCGTCGGCCACGGCCTTCGGCTGGCTGAGCATCGCGACATGGCTGCCGTTCACGCGCGTCACCGTCGCGCCGATGCGCTTCGCCATCGTTTCCTGCAGCGTCGGGTCGATCATCCGGTCCTGCGTCGCGACGACGTAGGACGACGGCTTCGCGTGCCACGCGGCCTGCGCGACCTTCTCCGCGATGCAGCCGCCGAACCACGGCCCCTGCGTCGCCGCGACGATGCGCTGCTGCACGGGCGGCAGATCGGGCGCGAAATCCTGCGCGATGGCCTTGTCCGACAGCCGTGCGAAGCCGGCCGCGTCCTTGCTCAGCTCGCCCGCCCACGCCGGCGGCGGCAGCCCTTGCGTGACGTCGGCGATCGACTGGCCGCTGTCGGGCGCGAACGCCGCGACGTAGACGAGCGACTTCACCTTGTCGTCGTTGCCGGCTTCGCTGATCACGACGCCGGCCCACGAATGGCCGACCAGCACGACCGGCCCCTGCTGCTGGTCGATCACGCGCCTGGCCGCGGCCGCGTCGTCGGCGAGCGAGCTCAGCGGGTTCTGCACGGACACGACGTGCAGGCCGCGCGCCTCGAGCAGCGGAATCACCCGGTTCCAGCTCGAGCCGTCGGCGAACGCGCCGTGCACGAGGACGACATTGGTGCCTTTCAGATCTTCCTTCGGTGCGGCATGGGCCGCCGCTGCGCCGAACAGTCCGCCGAGCACCGCGGCGGAAATGAGAACCCGTTTCATCAAACGAACCATGGTCATGCTCCTTTCTGTCGTGTTGTTCACATGAAGTCCTGCGATTGCCGCCGCGCTGTCGAGATGAGGCGAAGGCGGCGGCACGGCGTCGGATCAGGAATGCGCGTAGAGGTCATCGGACGGGATGGCGTCGTGGTGCACGACGCGCGCCTGCGTCATGTCGCGATCCCGGACCGGCGACGGCGTTTCGGCGACGTTGTCGCCGTCGGACTTCGACGGGCCGTTCTGGTCGGACTGTGCGACCCGCAGCGTGGCGGCGGCAACGTCGTCCGGATAGTGCGGTTCGCTGCGGGCCGGGTTGTAGCCGGCCTGCTCCAGCCGAACCAGTTCGGCGCGCACGTCGGCGCGCGTGAGGACGTGTCCGGCATCGGCGAAGGACAGCGCAGGGGCGATGGCAAGTGCGGCAGCAGCGAGGATTCGGGCGGTTTTCATGAGGGTTCTCCTGAAGGGAAGTGGGCAGGTCGATCATTCGGCATCCGATGCAACGTCGCATGTCGAATATTTTCTGCATGTCGACAGTAGAACCCGCCAACGTATCCGGCATGTTTCCGTCACCGGGGCCGAGTGCATGCCAGTTTTTCCAGGACGGCCGCAGATACAGTGCGATACACAATCACGCGCCGCATTCGCCGCGCAAAACAAAAAAGGCGTGCCGGCTGCGGCACGCCTTGCTCGCGCGACATCACGTCACGGCGCGAGCCGCGTGAACACGTAATCGTGGTTCTTCACGCGCGCCTGATGACACGCGAAGCAGGTCTGGTGCTGGCCGATGTCCGCCGGCACGCCGTTGATGAAGCGCCCGAACCCCCAGCCGCCGGTCGCCGCGTAGCGGCGCGAGTCCTTCACCATCACCTGCACGGTCGTCGCCTGCCCCGGCACCGTCGCCGGCGGGAATTCGTCCGACTGCTTGCGCTTGTACGCCAGCTTGACGAGGATCGTGCCGTCCGGAAACGGCAGCGTCGCCTGCTCGAGCGCGCGGATCGCGACCGGATTGCCGAGCACCACGCGCAATTCGTCCAGCGGCGCGGCCTCCTCGGCCGGCGCGACCAATTCCCATTTCCGGTAGCCGGGCGGAATCGTCACGCCGTAGATCGGCGACGCGGCCGGCTTCGTCGGCTCCGCGAACGCGGCCGGGCTGCTCGCAGCCAGCGCGGCGAGCAGCAGCGCGCTCGCGCCGAACACACGAACCACGCCGCGACGCATGACACCCGTTCCCGCCCGCATCACAGATGCTCCACTTGCAGGATCGCATCGGCGAACGCCTGCGGCGCTTCCTGCGGCAGGTTGTGGCCGATGCCGCCGCTGATCGTGCGGTGCTGGTATTTGCCGGTGAACTTCTTTGCGTATGCGGCCGGTTCCGGATGCGGCGCACCGTTCGCGTCGCCTTCCATCGTGATCGTCGGCACCGTGATCGCGGGCCCGGCCGCGAGACGCCGCTCGATGTCGTCGTATTGCGCGTCGCCCTTCGCGAGCCCGAGACGCCAGCGGTAGTTGTGGATCACGACGGCCACGTGATCGGGATTCCGGAACGACGCCGCCGAACGCGCGTAGGTCGCGTCGTCGAACTGCCATTTCGGCGACGCGAGCTGCCAGATCAGCTTGTTGAACGCGTCGCGGTTCTGCGCGTAGCCGAGCGCGCCGCGCTCGGTCGAGAAATAGAACTGGTACCACCACTGGAATTCGGCCTGCGGCGGCAGCGGCTTCTGGTTCGCCTGCTGGCTGCCGATCAGGTAGCCGCTCACCGACACCAGCGCCTTCACGCGCTGCGGCCACAGCGCCGCGATGATGTCGGCCGTGCGCGCGCCCCAGTCGTAGCCGCCGAACACGGCCTGGTCGATCTTCAGCGCGTCCATCAGCGCGACGATGTCGACGGCCGTCACCGCCTGCTGGCCGTTGCGCGGCGTGTCGGCCGAGCGGAACGTCGTCGAGCCGTAGCCGCGCAGGTATGGAACGATCACGCGATAGCCGGCCGCCGCGAGCAGCGGCGCGACCTCGGCGTAGCTGTGGATGTCGTAGGGCCAGCCGTGCAGCAGGAATACGACCGGGCCGTGCTTCGGTCCCACGTCCGCATACCCGACGTTGAGCACGCCCGCGTCGATCTGGCGGATCGTGCCGAACGACGCGCCGCCGCCGGCCGCGCGCGGCGTCGGCGACGCATCGGGCGCCGATTGCGCGTGCGCGAGATTGCCGAGCCCCAGGTCGGCAAGGCTCGCGAGCGTCGTGCCCAGGATCAGGCGGCGGCGGGTGTTCACGGTTTCAGGCATGACTCGTTCTCCATGGTCGATAGCTGAGGAAAGGGCCCACGGCACTGGGCGGGCGCGCTGGAATCGCTTCACCGGATTTATATCCGAACCGCGCGGACGCTTTGTATCTCAACGTATCTGCGTTCGAATACGACACACGGCGATTCAAAATCCTGCGCAAAACGGCGCCTGCGGACGAACGCGAGCCGTGTTTGCGCAGGCTCGCGTTCGTCCTTCAGACCACGCCCCTACGCGCGGCGCAGCGGCCGGAACCCGGCACGCACTTCCTGCGCAAACAGCTCGGGCTCCTCCCATGCCGCGAAATGCCCGCCCTTGCCGACTTCATTGAAATAGATCAGGTTGTGATAGCAGCGCTCGGCCCAACTGCGCGGCGCCTGATAGATCTCGCCGGGAAACACGGTGATGGCCGCCGGCAGCGCGATGTCCACCGCGTTGAAATTGTTCGAGTGATCCTCCCAGTAGATCTGCGCCGCGGACGTCGCCGTGTTGGTCAGCCAGTAGAGCGAGATGTCGTCGAGAATCTCGTCGCGCGGAATCGAGCGCTCGGGAATGCCGCCGCTGTACGTCCACTGCGAGATCTTGTCGACCATCCATGCAGCCTGCCCGGCGGGCGAATCGGCGAGCGCGTAGCCGACCGTCTGCGGGCGCGTCACCATCATCGCCGAGTAGCCGCAGTTGTCGCGGTAGAACGTCGCGAGCTTTTCATAGGCGGCCTTTTCCTTCGCCGACAGCCCGGCCGGCGCGGGCGCGTCGGTCGCGAGCAGCGTTGCGATGTCGGGCGGCACCGTGGCCGGCATGTTCACGTGAATCCCGGCCAGCCCCTTCACGCGCTGCATCGCCATCCGGTGCGAAATCACCGACCCGCAATCGCCGCCCTGCGACACGAAGCGCGTATAGCCCAGACGCGCCATCAGTTCGCCCCACGCGCGCGCGATGCGGTCCGAGCCCCAGCCCGTCTTCGTCGGCCGGCCCGAGAAGCCGAAGCCCGGCAGCGACGGCACGACGACGTGAAACGCATCGTCGGCGCTCGCGCCGTGCGCGGTCGGATCGGTCAGCGGGCCGATCGCCTTCAGCAGCTCGAAGATCGAGCCGGGCCAGCCGTGCGTCATGATCATCGGCATCGCGTTCTCGTGCCGCGACCGGACGTGGATGAAGTGAATGTCGAGGCCGTCGATTTCCGTGATGAACATCGGAAAGCCGTTCAGGCGCGCTTCGCCCTTGCGCCAGTCGTACTCGGTGCCCCAATACTGGAGAAGCTGCTGCATGCGCGCGAGCCGCACGCCCTGCGATTCGTCGGCTACCGTCTCGCGGCCCGGCCAGCGCGTCGCGGCAATGCGGCGGCGCAGGTCGGCGAGCGCTTCGTCGGGGATGTGCGCGGTGAACGGGCGAATGCCGCCGCCGCCCGTCGCGGCGTGAAGTGCGGTGGGAAGCATCGCGGATACGCCCGCGGCCACGGAGCTGGCCAGCAGGTGGCGCCGCATCGGCGAAAACCGTGTTGAAGACATGTTCTACATCCTCCTTTCCGAAATTGGACACGCCGCTCGATCGGTACGGCGGCGTAGGCAATTGGAAAGGTCTGATGTATCGGGGATTTGTCTGGTTTGTACGGTTTTGTAGCAGGCGCCGGCGCGATGCCGTGCCGTGCGACGGCGGGCGGCCCGAAACGAACGCGCCCGCCGCCGGCGCTCAGAGCGCCTTCACGATCGCGCCGTCGACGCGGATGTTCTGCCCGGTGATGTAGCCCGCGCCGTCGGACAGCAGGAACGCGACCGTCTTCGCGATTTCCCCGGTCTTGCCGAAGCGGCCCGCCGGAATGCGCGCGACGATCTCCGGCGTTTCCGGCCAGCTGTCGACGAAGCCCGGCAGCACCGCGTTCATTCGGATGTTTTCGGCCGCGTAGCGCTCCGCATAGAGACGCGTCCATGCGCTCAACGCCGCGCGCAGCGCCGACGACACCGGCATCGGCTGCTCGGGCGCGTCCGCCGCGAAGCTCGAGATGTTCACCACCGCGCCGCCGCCCTGCGTCTGGAAAATCGGCGTCACGCGCCGCATCACGCGCACGACGTTCAGCAGGATCAGGTCCAGCCCCGCGTGCCAGTCGTCGTCGGTGATCGACAGCAGGTCGCCCTTCGGCGGATGCCCGGTGTTGTTCACGACCGCGTCGATGCGGCCATACCGCGCGATCGTCTCGCGCACGAGCCGCTCGATGTCCGCGTCCTCGGTCACCGAGCCCTGGAGGCCGAAGCCGCCCAGTTCCTCGCCCAGCGCGACCGCGCTGCCCGACGGCGACATCAGCGCGACGCGGTAGCCCGTCGCCGCCAGTTCGCGCGCGATCGCCGCGCCCATGCCCTTGCCCGCCGCCGTGATCAGCGCCACTTTTTCTACAGTCACGATGTGCCCCTCGATCGATTCAAGCCGCCGCGCAGCCGCCAGCCGGCGCGCCATGGTGGTAATGTAGGCGCATCGACCGCCGCTGTCGAACCAGTATTTCTGCCTCTAGCCGATAGATTTTCTACAGCCTGACGATGCCGCTCCGCCGCCTGTCCCGCCTGCCGCCGTTGAATGCGCTGCGCGCGTTCGAAGTGTCCGCGCGCCACCTGAACTTCCGCGCCGCGGCTGACGAGATCGGCGTCACGCAGGGCGCGGTTGCGCAGCAGGTGCGGCATCTGGAGGACGTGCTCGGCCTGCGGCTGTTCGAGCGGCTGCCGCGCGGCCTCGCGCTGACGCACGACGGCGCCGCGTATTTCTCCGACGTGCAGCGCGCGCTGAACGCGATCGCAGACGCAACCGACAAGCTCGTCAAGCGCCGCGCGACGCTGACGATCAGCACGACGCCGTCGTTCGCGTCGAAGTGGCTGATCCCGCGGCTCGCCCGCTTCACCGACGCGCACCCGAACCTCGACGTGCGCGTGATCGCCGACGCGCAGCTCGCGACGTTCCGCCACGACGGCGTCGATCTCGCGATCCGCCACGGCAAGCCGCCGTTCGGCAGGAGCCTTGCCGCGCATCTGCTGTTCCCGCTCGATATCTACGCGGTGTGCAGCCCGTCGCTGCTGGCCGCGCCCGCGCCGCCGCGCGCGCTCGCGGGCCACGTACTGCTGCACGACGGGCACGATCTTTGGCCGGAATTTCTCGCCGCGCTGCCGGAGCCCGTCGACGTCGATCCGCACAAGGGGCTGCGCTTCAACCAGACGTCGCTCGCGATCGACGCGGCAGTCGCCGGCCAGGGCATCGCGCTCGCGACCGATCCGCTCGTCGAGCGCGACATCGCCGCCGGCCGACTGGTCAAGCCGTTCGAATTCGCGTTTCCGCTGTCGGTCGGGTTCTATCTCGTGTATCCGGGCGAGCGGCGTGACGACGACGATCTCGCGGTGATGCGCGACTGGCTGATCGCGCAGGCGGCGCAGGATGGGCGGCCTTGAGTCTTGAGTCGGGCTGGCGACGGCGCGCGCGCTTGCTTGCGTCAGGGTGCGACCCAGCGGCCGTCGTAGCCGCCTGCATGCAGGTCGAATATCGCGCGGCGATGCCCTTCCGAAGGCGCGAGATCGAGAAAATCGATACGCGTCGCCGTCACGTGGATCAGGCAGAAATTCGCGTAGCCGTCGTCTGCCGTCATCGGACCTGCGTCGGTTTGTGGGTGCGCGTCGGCCGGCGTCGCGACCGGCGTGCCGGGCGGCAGCGGCGCGCGGTACAGCAGCAGCGTGTGCGGACGGCTCGCTTGCCAGACCGCGCGTCGCTCCGCTTCATCGGTGCAGACCGATGCGACGCCTTCCACGCGAATCTGCACGAGCGCGTCGAGATCGACGCCGACCAGCGCGATGCGCGGATCGCGACGCAGCTCCGCGACCTTCTCCGAGCGCGCATCGGTGTGGAACGACAGCACGTGGCCCGCGCGGCGCACCTGACGCAGCACGAGCGTGCGCACTTTCGGCGCGCCGTCGAGGCCGAGCGTCGCGGCCTGCAGCATCGTGAACGGCGAGCGCTCCGCGCCGACGCCCGACTCGAGGCAGGCCCAGAGGCGGTCGTAGGTGGATTGAAGCGATTCGGTGGCGGAGTCGGACATGGTCGGGGCGCGGTGTCGGTCGCGCAAGCTTAACCGTTCCGGCTGCTCAGTTGTAGCCGAGCACGACCGGCGCCATGTCGGAGGCCTCCGCGTGTTCGACGCCGAATCGCCCGAGCACTTCGACGACGTATTCGGGGCCGGCGCTGATCTGCGACGACAGGTGCGCGACCGGCCGGACGTCGGCCATGCCCGGTGCTTCATCCATCCATGCGGTTGCGTTTGCGGTCATGTTCATCGATAGGTTTCCTCATCCTCAAGCGGCCAATGCCGCGCCATACGCGCGCGCGAGCCGCGCGACGCCTTCCCGGATCGCGTCGACGTCCGGCGCGGCGTACGACAGGCGCAGCGACGCGTCGTCGACGTTGTCCGCGAAGAACGCGTTGCCGGGCACGAAAACGATCTTGTTCGCGATCGCGTGTTGCAGCAGCTGCGCCGACGACACCGCGCCGATCCGCGCCCACACGAACATCCCGCCTTCCGGACGATGGAATTCGATCGCATCGCCGAGGCCGTCGCGCAGCGCATCGCACATCGCCGCGCATTTGCGCTTGTAGGCATCGGTGATGCGCGGCAGATGACGTTCGAGCGCGCCGTCGGCGAGATACTCGGCGGCGATCGCCTGCGTCCACGGCGCGCTGCACAGATCGACCGTCTGTTTCGCGATCACGCAGCGTCGAGCGATCTCGGCGGGCGCGATCGTCCAGCCGACCCGCAGGCCCGGCGCGACGATCTTCGACAGGCTCGCGAAATGCACGATCCAGTCGCGCGCGCCGTCCACTTCTTCGGCGAGCGCCAGCATCGACGGCAGCGCTTCGCCCGCGAAGCGCAAGTCGGCGTAAGGGTCGTCCTCGACGATCAGGAAGCGGTGCCGCACCGCGAGGCGCAGCAGCTTCAGGCGGCGCTCGCGCGAGAGCGTCGCGCCGGTCGGGTTCGCGAAGGTCGGCACCGTGTACAGCAGCTTCGGCTGCGCGATCGTGCCCGCGGCCAGCAGTGCGTCGAGGCGGTCGACGTCGAGGCCGTCGCCATCGACCGGGATCGTGACGACGCGCGCCTGCTGCAGGCGCAGCGCCTGCAGCGTCGCCGGGTAGGCCGGCTGCTCGGTCAGCACGACGTCGCCCGGCGCGACCATCACGCGCAGCAGCAGGTCGAGGCCCTGCTGCGAACCGGTCGTGACGACCAGTTCGGCGGGCGTGCACGCAGCGCCGCGACGCGACATCAGCGCGATCAGTTGCTGCTTCAGTTCGGCGAGGCCGTCGGTCGGGCCGTATTGCAGGCAGCGGGTCGGCTGCGCGTACGCGCGCGCGGCGGCCGCGCTCAGGCCGTCGACGTCGAACAGGTCGCTGGCCGGGTAGCCGCCCGCGAAGGAAATCATCCCGGGCTCGCCGAGATACTTGAACAGCTCGCGGATCGGCGAGCCGGCGGGGTGCTGGAACGGGGTGGTGAACGCGTACATGTCGTCGTGGGCTCGGGGGCGGATGGCGGCCGGCGGTGCGCTTTCGACGCGCCGGCGGCGAATTCAAGCCACGATTGTCGGCAGCCGTTAAGGCTGCCGCAAACGATATCTATGCACTATGTCTTGCGGTTTGGTCATCAATTGGGGGACGGCGGGAATCGTTGGGAAGCCCATGCACTGCCGCTGATCTAGCCCATTCGATTGTTTCGACATGCGCATTGCTGCTTCAAAGCTCTTGCGGCCATGACAGTTGTTAAAGATAACGGTCGACACGCTCCGCAGCATCCGAGGCAAAGGCCAGGGTGATAGCGCCCGCCGATCAGTCGCGATCATGCAAAACCGGCAATCCAGCAACAAGGACCGCGCGAAGCGGTCCTTGTTGTTTATGCCGTTTCCGATCATTCAACAGGCTGATGGTATGGCTGCTCTCGCTGCGCAAGCTGGCTGTAGTCAGGCGTGATGCTGATTTGCCGGGTCTTGTGATTGATGTCGAGGAAGACGCGGTCACCCGGTTCGAATCCGAACAGCTTGAAGTGCGCATCGATGACGCTCATCCATGGCATGTACGGCCAGCCTCTCCTGGGCCGGTCAGGTGTGCTGCGGAGGATCATCGCAAGCACGGTGTTCGGCTTGCGCGGTTTACGCTTGTTTGGACGTGACTTACTATTGGCGTCAGCCATGGTCAACTCCCGTGATGAGTTGGTTGTGGTCAGCGGGTCGTATGGGTTGCCGCCCATGCGGCCCGCGCTTTTTTGCTGCCGTGAATTTCCTTCTCTTCCCTTCGCTACGTCTTGTCGAGCAAGACGGTTTCCGACCACCGGCGCAAAGGGGACGCCGTTCAACAGCCGATGATCGAGAAGCAAGGCTTCGAGACCAGTTTAGCTGCGCTGGCGTCTTGAAAATGGGTTGTTGATCAGGATTGGCCGAAGGGTATAAGGAGACGCGCGATGCAGGACCGATGTTCCGAATTAGTCATTTCGCATCCCTTCGTGCCTGGTGAATCGCTAAAACTGGCCAACCGCAGTCGCATATGATCGGGCGGAATCGACCCGTTGCTGCCGCTCGAGGCGTTGCACCTCCAAGAGCAGGTGTCAGAGCACAACGGTCACTCGGTCCGAAGATCCGAAAGCGTGTCCTCCCTTAGCGGATCGGTTGCAGCAACTAAGAGCCCGGCGTACCACGTGACTGACCTGACTCTAGCCCCGCATCCAGCACGACTTGAGACCCCAATGGCAAGCAATGGTCAGAGATCTCCGCGCACTTCACCGGTTCCCAGCGCGCTCCGCTGCCGGTTGACTTCCGCCCAAAGCTCATCGCTGTCGTCATTGCGCAGCAGGACCATCCAGTCCAGTTGATGGTCGGTCACGCCGAAGTATTCCAGGATTTCCCGGCGAACCGCATCGATGAACTGCGCGTATTCCGGGGTTGCCTGGGCCTGCGCGTGCAAGGCATCGTATGCTGCATCGTCCGCGCCGCCGCCGTGCTCGTCGATATAGCGCGAGATCCACTGGTCTCGTTCGTGGTCGTAATCGGCCTCGGCACGCATCGCTTGCACAGCCGTGTAGAAATCCAATTGGGCAAACGCGGCGATCGCCGCCGTTGTCGCCTCGTCGAATGTAGTCGTCATTCCATCTCTCATGTTGGTCATCGCACATCATCGCACGGGTCGCGCCAGGGCAGGTGCCGCGAATGCGGACGGTGCTACCGCCGCCTGGCGCCGACGTTTGGCCCGTGCAAAGGCACCATGATCGGAAGGTTGACGCCTTCGAGTGCGCCACTCATCGGGGCCGCAGGGGCGACAGGACACTCATTTTGCCGCACTGCAAGCACAGCGATCAAACAACCGGGCTTGCCAGATCGCAGAACAAGTTTCGAGCGTATCGCTGCGAGCGTCACGCCAGGGCGATGCGGTCGAGGCCGACACGCAGGATGGCATGCCATTCGACTCCTTCGGTCAACCCATATCGCAATCAAGCCTCGGCTGTCGACGTTATCAGCATGTCGATCAAGTTGCGGGAGGCGGCCGACAGGCGGCGATGCGGCGCATAGATGACCGAAAACGGCCGTGTGCGGCCCCGCAGATGGGGCAGCACTTCGACGAGATGTCCGGCCCGGATCCGATCCTGAACGATGAAGTCATAAGTTTGGCAGATACCGGCACCACTCTGCGCCATTGAAACGACACCAAGCACATCGTCGGACACCGCGACATTCGAGGACGGCAGCCAATCGATGTCCTGATCGTCGTCACGAAACACCCAGGGCGCGATACGGCCGCTGCTGGGCAGCATGAACGGCAAACAAAGATGGTGCTCCAGATCGGCCACGTTTCCGGGCGTGCCGGCGTGCGTGACGTACTCGGGCGACGCCACAAGGCACAGCGCCGCATCCTCGAGCTTGCGCGCGACCAGACCGCTGTCCGGTAGCTCGCCCAGACGGATCGCCAGGTCGAAGCCCTCGGCCACGAGATCCACGTTCCGGTTCGCGATGTTCAACTCCACGCGAACGTGCGGGTGTTCCCGCGTGAACCGCCGCAGCAGCGGCGGCAGACGATAGTGCCCGTACGTCGTTGGTACGCTCAGCCGGACATGGCCGGTCAAGGTACCGCCGTGCCCCTGAATGGCCCGCTCGGCGTCATCGATCAGCAGGAAAGCCGCGCGCGATTGTTCGAGATAGTGCCTGCCGTGCTCCGTCAGGCTCAACCGCCGCGTAGACCGACGCAGCAACTGCGTGCCCAGCCGGGTTTCCAGACGTGTGATGGCTCGGCTCAATACGGAGGGCGTGCTGCCCAATGCCACCGCGCCGGCAGTCATCGAGCCTTTTTCGACCACCGTCACAAACGCTTCCACGTCACCGAGACGGTCGAATTTACGCGCCATCTTGTCCTCCGAAGAACAAAAGCTTTACCTTCGCGTCAGTTTATCTCCACGAATGAACCAAATAAAGTGTGTGCATCGTGACTGCATCGTCGAGTCACCCACCGAAATCGAGGAGCACAGCATGAACGGCGAACATCGCCACCGGCAGGATCTATCGGTTCTATTCGTACTCACGAGCCACGCGGAGAAAGGCTCGACCGGCGAGCCGACCGGATTCTATCTCGGCGAAGTGACGCATCCGCTGGCCGAACTCGACGCGGCCGGCATTCCCGTCGAATTCGCATCGATTCAGGGCGGTGAACCGCCAGTTGACGGGCTCGATCTCGACGACGAAATCAATGCGCACTATTGGCGCGATGCCGCTTTCCGGGACGCACTGCGCCAGACACAGCGGCTAAGCGATGTAGACACAGCGAAATATGCGGCGGTCTTCTTTGCCGGAGGTCACGGCGCAATGTGGGATTTTCCCGGCAATGCCGACGTGGAAAATGTGACGCGCGCGGTCTATGAAGCGGGCGGCGTGGTCGGCGCTGTATGTCACGGTCCGGCCGCACTGGTCGACGTGAAACTTGGCAACGGTACATATCTCGTCGCCGGCAAGAATCTGAGTGCATTCACGGACGAAGAAGAACGGGCGGTCCAGCTCGATCGCGTCGTCCCTTTCCTGCTCGCAGGCACCTTGAAGCAGCGCGGCGCACTTCACCATCCCGCGCCGAACTGGACCGCGAAAGTCGTCGTCGACGGTCGGCTCGTGACTGGCCAGAACCCGCAGTCGGCTTCCGGCGTGGGCGCCGCAATGCGTCATCTGTTGCTCACCCGTTCACGACAAGCCTGAAATTTCCCAATGGAGAAAGCCATGTATTCGATGCGGAGGCTCGCCGTTGCAGCCATCCTCGGCATTGCCGCGTGCGGCGCTCATGCTGCCAACGTGCTAGTGGTGTTGTCGGATTCCGACCACCTCGACCTGAAGGATGACAAGGTCTTCGCGACGGGCTTCTACCTGAACGAGTTGATGCAGCCCGTGAAGGCGCTGCTCGATGCTGGCCATCAAGTGACCTTCGCCACGCCAGAGGGCAAGGCGCCGACGATGGACGTCACGTCGGCCGACAAAATGTACTTCAACGGCGACGACAACGCGATGCTCGACTACCGGGCCTTGCTCGACCGGCTACAAATCACGTCGCGCGCGCATTCCCCGGTGATCAGCCTGTCGCGGGTGGAGCAGATTGGATACGCGCACTTCGATGCCGTCTATGTTCCCGGCGGCCATGCGCCGATGCAGGACCTGTTGACCAGTGCCGCCATGGGCAGATTGCTGGCCGACTTTCACGCGCGCGGCAAGACCACGGCGCTCGTTTGCCACGGCCCGATTGCGCTGCTGTCGACGCTGCCCGATGCGCCGGGCTTTACACGAAAGCTCGCGGCGGGGAACGCGGGCGACGGCGACACGAAATGGATCTACGCCGGTTACCGGATGACGGTGATCAGCAACGCGGAAGAAGAGCAGGCCAAAGGGCTGCTCGGCGGCGGCGCGATGAAGTTCTATCCGCAGACTGCATTGCAACGCGCGGGCGGGATTTACAGCAGTAACAAGGTGCCCTTTACTGCGCACATGGTCGCCGACCGTGAATTGATCACCGGCCAGAATCCGGCATCGGCTCTGGATGTCGCCGGCGAAATGCTGAAGCGGCTCAAGTAATGCCGTGCAATAGACCGGCAGTGCCGGTTCCTCGATGAGTAAAGGAGAAGCAAACCGTGGATCTGCAACTTGAAGGAAAAACTGCGATCGTCACCGGTGCCACTGCCGGCATCGGCATGGCGATCGCGCGAACGTTGGCCGCGGAAGGCGTGGCGGTCACGATCACCGGCCGGCAACGTGACAAGCTCGACGCAGCCGTGGCCGAGCTCTCCGGTGGCGCGCAGCGCGGTAACGTGCGCGGAATCGTCGCCGACGTGAGCGGCGATCGCGGTGTCGCGGAACTGATCGATGCGCAGCCGGATACGGATATTCTCGTGAACAATCTCGGCTACTACGAAGCCAAGCCGTTCGCCGAGATCACCGATGACGACTGGCTGAGAATGATCGACGTCAACGTGATGTCCGGTGTACGGCTGTCTCGTCATTACTTTCCGCGCATGCTCGCGAAGAACTGGGGGCGCGTGATCTTCATGTCCAGCGAAGTAGGTGCATTCACGCCTCCGGACATGGTGCACTACGGTGTCAGCAAGTCGGCGCAACTTGCGGTCTCACGCGGAATGGCCGAACTGACGAAGGGGACCGGCGTGACCGTCAATAGCGTACTGCCATCCGCCACGCGTTCGGAAGGCATCGTGACATATCTTCGGCAGACTGCGCCGCGACCCGACATGACTGA
The DNA here is from genome assembly GCF_000833595.1 of Burkholderia sp. MSHR3999. NCBI lineage: Bacteria > Pseudomonadati > Pseudomonadota > Betaproteobacteria > Burkholderiales > Burkholderiaceae > Burkholderia > Burkholderia sp. MSHR3999. The sequence goes on along the minus strand of NZ_JRFO01000007.1, from coordinate 178,143 downwards.
TGCGGAAATCGAATCGCACTTCTTCGACACGTATCGCCCAAGCTCGCTGATTGCCCGCATGATCGAGGCCGACGAGATTGCCGCGATGGTGGCGTTGCTTGCCAGTCCCTTGGGCGCTGCATCCAATGGCGCCGCAGTACGCGTCGAGGGCGGCACCTATCGGTCGATCCTCTGAGCAGGCGCCGCAGGTGGCGCACACATCGACCCTACGATCGACGAGGCGTATAGGCGCCTTACGCGCGAAAACTCGCTGCTGATGTTCTTCAGTACCGGTCCTGGAACTGCGCAGGCGATGGGCAATCCCGTGCTGGCGAGTATCAGGCAGATCGCCTATGAGGTGGAGGAAACGCTACGCACGAAGGCCCCCCGATTGGGGCACTGGTTAACTGGAACCGCCAAAGCAACTTTCCCGGTCACATGAGCGCGCAATTCACCGCAACACCTGCAATCGTCACCCCAATGATGCAGCAGTACCTGTGCCTTATTTGACAAGGCCCGGCGCACAAACCTACGCCACAACCTACGCTCACGCTTTTGGGGATGGGCCGTTATCGACCCTGAAGGGACACTCCCAGAAACCAAATTGGGACATTCGCAGGCGTCACCGACCGTCGGTCTACGTATGACACAATTGCATAATTTGCGTTGACGGCGAAAACCTATGCCAAACACCCGGGCGGCGGATAACGGAGTTCAAAGCGGTCCTTTGCTGACTGCCTTTCCCGCAGAGCTTCGCTCCGAAGTGACCGTCGTCACGGATTTGATTCGACCCAGCACCGCAACTCATCCCGGGGCGGCTGTCGTTGTTCGAGGCGAATCACTCAACGTCCCGTATCGAATTCACCACGAATGCGATGACACGCTCTTCCCTCAGCTGAACTCGGCTCAAGCGGCTATCTATGCTTGCGTGTTGACGAGGCACCTTGACGGACATGTGCGCCAGCGTCATATCGGGCGGCTGGCCACTTCACCCGAGCCTTGGATTGCGCCTTTCATCGTGCACCTCTGCGGCGAGTATGTAATTGAAATCCTCGCCGAGATTGAAGCGAACTTGCCATCCATGGATCAATGCGTTTACGGCGCGTTTTTCAGGGAAAACCCAGTTTTCATGAAGCGTACGCATGATCGAATGATCAGTTATTGGGATTGCTACTACCGTTGGCTGTACAAGCGAAAACTCGATTACGTTGGTTTTCGGGTATTCGAACGGTTCCACGAATGGTGTGGCTCCTCCTGACGGCCATTGGTGCGTCGACCTCGGTCAACCCACGAGCGATTGTGAACAATTCGAATGCTCAAGTCGATTGACCGTTCATGGCCGGAAGCCGACGGTCTTCTCCAGCCGTTCGCCCGAGCACTCAGATGAACACTCGAACGGTGGGGGGCAGCCATCTACCCGCCGGATCGAGTCCCGGCCAATCCCTATGATCCAGCGCCCAATTCACCGTTCGTGATAAATCGCAAGCCAGACAGTCTGCTCTTCCTCATGCGTCCACGCGACGCGATGCCGGCAATGCGGCTCGATCAGCACATAGTCGCCGGGGCGCATCTCGTGCAGCGTCGAATCCTCTTCGAATTCGAGCACGGCCGCACCCGACAGCAGCGCAACCCACTCGGCGCGCGAATCGTCATACCAGAACCCCTCGGGACTCGCCTGTCCCGTCGACACGATCCGCTCCACGTTCAGGCGTTGCCCCGTGACCAGCACGTCAATCCGCTCGTCGCCGCCGCGCTTCCCTTCGGGGCTGAACAGGTTACCGGTTTGAAGTTGCATTGCTTGACCTCGCGTCAGCCTTCGTGCGAAGGCGGTTGGTTCAAAGGTGCAGAAACAATGTCCACTATAGTCCTCGAACCGCCCGCCCCCTTCCCGCCTGCTAGACTGAAAGTTCCCCCGGCAAACCATGGAGGGAGACATGACGACCATCTATGTCGTGAAAACCGGTGAGCACTTCCTCTGCTGTGCCGAGGACGGAGATATCGGCATAGCACCGACGATTGAAGACGCCATGTCCTTTCTCTCGTATGAGGAAGCGATAAAAGCGGCGAACGCGCACGCCGACACCGGGTACGAAATCGTGGCCATCAACCTCGTCGCGCGTTGATGCTGAATCCGCTGCCGGGGCGGCCCGTGAGGGAAGGCACCGGCAATTTTGCTGGCGCCGTGCGATAAGGCGCGCCGGTTGGCTGCGTCCAAAATCATCCGCGAGCGGGCGGCGGCGAACGACGAACTGTCTTCCACGAACGTCCCCGGAACTGAATAGCTCAAGGTCGAGAAACCCGTGCCCTAAACCGGAACCGTTTGCTGCCGTTAATCAACATTACAAAATACATTCATTGCAGCGGCGGGGCCGGCTTCGCGTTGTCCATCCAGCGCCGCCGCCAAAGACGAGGGTTCCATGACGATCAAGGCCACCAACTATTCCAGCAGCCCCTACGCCTACCCCGTTGGCGAGCGTGAAGGTTCCAGAAAAGCAGACGACCCGACGAGCCCGGAGTCTTCCCTTCGTGACCTGCTCAAGCGGAACGAGCAGGTTCGCGTGGCCTTGAGCGACCTTGGGCGGTCATCGGCGCAAAGCGCGAAAGAGTATGCGCGCAGGCGCCTGGAAGAGATTGAGGACATGCTGCGAAAGCTGGCAATGCTCGGGCTGTCGCCCAAGCAGCTCGCAGCGATGTTAAAAGAAGTGAAAGGCCTCGTTGAGCAATACCAGGCTGCAGGAAAAGCGCTGGGTGCCGACGTGTCCGTTGATTCGCCTACCGCGTCGGGAGACGCCGGAACGGCGGCGGATGATGGTGCGTCAAACGCCGCCGCAAACGTCAATGCCGCGTCGCTGGATGCTTCGACGGCGATGACGGAAGCCACGACCGGGAATCCGACGACCGCTGGTGACGCCATCTCGCCATCAGGCGCGCTTTCGCAAGCGGGTGCCGGCGGCCAGGCCAGCCCCGCGAGCGCTTATCGCGCGATGGCCGATAACCTTTCCCGCACCAACGATGCCGCGACTGCCGACGCCAATTTCATGGCGCACGCGAAAAGCCTGCTGGAGCGGCTCAAATCCATGCTGAAGCATGCGAATGAGCAAGGCCACTCGCGCTGATCCGGGAAGAACCTGAAAAAAAAAGCCCGACAACGTCGGGCCAATCGGTGACACAAGGAGAGATCCGTCCACCACACAGGACTGCCACGCCGCTCGCGCTACCGCACTACACGACGTTCTTTTCGACGATCGGCCGGTTCTCGAGCACCCGCTCCCAGCCGAGCGGAGACAGGTCGAGCGTCGCATAGCGCCCGCCGAGGATCAGCTCGCTGACGCCGCGCCCCGTCGCCGGCCCTTGCTGCAGCCCGTGCCCGCTGTACCCATTCGCGAACACGCAGTTATCGAGATCCGGGTGGTAGCCGATGATCGCGTTGTGATCGAACACGTTGTACTCGTAATAGCCGGACCAGCAGTGCTCGACGCGCAGCGCCTCGAATTCCGGCACGCGATGCGCGAGCGTCGGCCAGATCACGTCGTCGAACAGGTCGTGATCGACTTCGTCGAGCGGCAGGTCGTCCGGGTCCTTGTCCGGGCTCGGCGACGTGCCGCAGATATAGGTCTTGCCCTCCGGCCGGAAATACACGCCGGTCGGATCGATCAGCAGCGGGCACGCCGCCAGCTTCGCCGGCGACGACACGTTGAAGATGCTGCGCCGCCGCGCGTAGACCGGAATGTCGATGCCCATCATCGCGGACAGCGGGCGCGACCACGCGCCGGCCGCGTTGACCAGCGTGTCGCACGCGTGGCGCTCGCCATCGCGCGTGACGACGTGCGTGACCTTGCGGCCGTCGCGCACGACGCCCGTCACGTCCGCCGGCACATACCGCGCGCCGAGCGCCTGCGCCTTCTTGCGCAGCGCCTGCACGAGCCCGTAGCCGTCGAACCAGCCTTCGCCGCTGACGCCATACGCGCCCGACGCGAGATCGTCGACGTTCAGCCACGGAAAAGTCGCCTTCAGCGCGTCGCGATCCATCAGGCGGATGTCCGCGCCGAGACGCGTCTGCAGCGCGTGGTTCTCGCGCAGCGTCGCGTCGCCGGCCGGCGTCGCGAGAAACAGGTAGCCGCCCTCGTGCAGGTCGATCGACGGCCGGTGGCCGTCGACTTCGAGCCGCTCGCCGAGGGTGCGCAGGAATTCGATGCCGTACAGCGACATCTCGATCGACAGCGGCGTCGAGAACTGCTGGCGGATCGACGCGGCCGACAGCGCCGACGACGATCTCGCATAGGTCGGATCGCGCTCGATCACGGTCACGGCTACCGTCGGATCGGATGCGCGCAGGAAGTAGGCGATCGAGCTGCCGATGACGCCGCCGCCGACGATTACGACTTGAGAACTCACGACTGACTCCAGATTGCGGATGATAGGCACGGCGCGCCGCGCGCGCCGGACTGCTTGCGGTATTTCAGCATGGACGGAACCGGCGCGAAAGCGTCGCGCGCCCCCGGCCCGTCCGCTCAATTCGCCGACTTCGTCGTCACCGGCTGCCACGCGGCGTTCTTCACTTCATACAGCGTCGAGCTCGGGTTCTTCAGGTCGCCGGTGTCCGTGAACGCGATCGTGCCGGTGATGCCGTCGTAGCTGGTGCGCTTCAGCGCGCCGTTGAAATCCGCGGGCTTCGTCGAATTCGCCTTCTCCATCGCCTTGATCGCGATCCACGTCGCGTCGTACGCGAACGGCGCATACGCGAGCATGTCGACGCCGTACTTCTGCCGGAACTTCGTCTCGAAGGTCTTGCCCTTCTCGAGGCGCGCCAGCGGCTGGCCGTACTCCCACACCGATGCGCCTTCCGCCGCGCCGCCGGCGAGCCGGATGAAGTTGGCGTTCATCACGCCGCCGCCGGCAAGGAACTGCGCCTTGATGCCGAGCTGGCGCATCCGCTTGACGAGCATCGCCGCCTGCGCGTCGAGGCCGCCGAAGAACACGAGATCGGCATTGACGCTCTTGATCTTCGTGAGCTGCGCGCTGAAGTCGACCGCCTTGTCGTTGGTGAACTCGCGGGTGACGATCGTGCCGCCGTTCGCCTTCACCGCCTTCTCGAACTCGTCGGCTTCGCCCTGGCCGAACGCGGTGCGATCGTCGATGATCGCGATGCGCTTCGCCTTCGTGACGCTCGCCGCATACGCGCCCGCGTTGCCGGCGTTCTGCGTGTCGGTCGCGATCACGCGATACACGGTGCCGAGGCCCGCGCGCGTGATCTCCGGATTGGTCGCGGATGGCGTGATCATCGGAATGCCCGCCTTCGCGTAGATCTTCGACGCGGGCAGCGTCGTGCCCGAATTGAAGTGGCCGATCACGACCGCGACCTGCGCGTCGGTCAGCTGCTGCGCGGCCTGCACGCCGGCGCGCGGATCGCTCTGGTCGTCCTGCGACGCGACGACGAACTTCACCGGCTTGCCGCCGATCGTCGGGCGCGCCGCGTTCGCCTCGTCGACCGCCATGCGCACGCCGTTCTCGATGTCCTTGCCGTACGCGGCGCCGCCGCCCGTCAGCGGACCGGCGACGCCGACCTTGACGACCGTCTCCTGCGCAAGGGCCGCGCCGGCCGGAAGCACGAGTGTCGCCGCAGCCAGCGCCGCGCCGGAAAGAGAGCGAATTCGGAATTTCATCGGGGCATTCCTTCGGTCTGGGGGGAAGCGGATGCGCAGCGCGGCGCCGTCTCCGGGAGCCTTTCACCGCGAAAGAGGTGAGCCGATTGTGGGTAGCCAATACCCGCGCAGCAAACGAATTATCGGAACTATGTTGTGCGCAATAGTCATCAAGTCGGGGTGAACGCGCAATCCGGCAGACCGCGAGCGTCAGCCGTTCAGGCGCTAGAATGGCCCCTTTGTTTCATGCACCGCAGCCACCAGGAGGAACAGCCATGCCCCGCACAAACAGCCGGTCCGTCAGCATCGCGCCGGACACCGGCAAGACCGTCCTGTCCAAGGGGCAAAAGGCGTTCAACGCGCTGATCAAGCAAATCGAGAAGCGCCGCAAGCGCCTGTCGGCATGGGAGCACGTCATGCCCGCGTTCCAGAAGCGATATGTCGACGAGCTGTTGCCGCTCGAACGCGCGTGGACGGAGCTGCGCACGACGATGGCTTTCCGGCTCGACGAGGCAAGCGGCCGGAAAGGCTTGACCAAGGCCGAGCAACGCACGCTCTCGACGCTGCTCGCCAGCCTCGCCGGCGACCTGCTCGACGCAAACGACGACGCGCAGTTGAAGGCCATCTACAACCGGCATCGCGGGACCGACTACGACGACGAAGTCGCCGCCGGATTCGCGACGATGAAGGCCGAGCTGGAAGCGATGCTCGGCGTCGAGCTCGACGACGATCTCGACATGAGCGCGCATGACGAAGTCCTGCAACACGTTCGGGCGAAGCTGGAGCAACAGCAGGCTCGGGACGAGGCCAACAAGCGCGCGCGGGAAGCGCGGCGGGCCGAACGGCAAAAAACGGCGAAGCAGCTTGCGAAGGAGTCGCAACAGCAAGCCGAACAGGTCGCGCTGAGCCAGTCGATCCGTGACGTCTATCGCAAGCTCGCCAGCGCGCTGCATCCCGATCGGGAGCCCGACCCGCTGGAGCGCGAGCGCAAGACTTCGCTGATGCAGCGCGTGAACCAGGCTTACGACAGGAACGATCTGCTGAAACTGCTGGAATTGCAGCTCGAACTCGAGCACATCGACCAGCACGCGATCAACCAAATCAGCGAAGATCGCTTGAAGCACTACAACAAGATACTCAAGGAGCAAGTCGCCGAACTCGACCAGGAAATCCGGCACGTGGAATCCCACCTCAGGTTCGCCTACGGACTTTCTCCGTACGCCGACGTCTCTCCCGACACGGTGTTGCTCGATCTCGCGCGTGAAATCGTCGAACGCGAGCAGGACATTCGCGATCTGAAGGAAGAGATGCCGCTGTTCGACGACGTCGGGAGCCTGAAGCGCTGGCTGAAGGAGCTGAAACGTCAGCAGTCGGCCTTCCCGCTCGACGAGATGCCGTTCTGACGCGCGGACGTCGACGCTTTGCCGGCGTCGACGCCCTCCGTCACACCCCGAGCGCCCGTTTCGCGAGCTGCGCGATGTGCAGCGGCGTGCGGCCCGCGCCCTGCTCGATCTGCTCGCGGCAGCTAAAGCCGTTGGTGACGACGATCGCATCCGCGCTCGCCTGCCGCACGAGCGGCAGCAGCTTGCCTTCGCCGATCTTCATCGACAGGTCGTAATGGTCCTCGTTGAAGCCGAACGACCCCGACATCCCGCAGCAGCCCGTGTCGAGCAGTGTCCAGCGCACGCCGAGCTTGTCGAGCAGCGCGGTTTCTCCCTGCATCCCGAACAGCGATTTCTGATGGCAGTGCCCGTGGACGATCACGTCCGCGTCGAGCCGCGGCCACGCGAACTCCGCCTGCGCGACGAAATCGGAGAACAGGAACGTCTGCGCGGCGAGGCGCTTCGCGAGCGGATCGTCGGGAAGCTGCTTCAGCAGTTCGTCCTTGAACACCGACAGGCAGCCGGGCTCGAGCCCGACGACCGGCACGCCCGCGCCGATCTCGTCGGCGAGTTCGTCGACCGCCGTGCGCAGCAGCGCGCGCGCCTCGTCGAGCAGGCCGTAGTCGTACAGCGGCCGGCCGCAGCACAGGCGCTTTTTGGGCAACGTCACGTCGTAGCCGAGCGCGCTCAGCACGTCGACCGCGGCCGCCGCGATGTCGGGCGAGAAGTGCTCGTTGAACGTATCAACCCACAGAATCACCTTGTTGCCGGCCGGCGCCGCGTTCGTGCGCTGCCCGATCCCGCGCCGCTTCGCGATCGCCCGGAACGGACGCGGCGCGAACGCCGGCAGCGCGCGCTGCGGCGCGATGCCCGCGAGCCACTTGCCGATACGCGCCAAGGGCGGGGTCGAGGTCATAAAATTCGTAAGCCGAGGAAAACGGCTCGCCAGCGGCGCCCATTGTCCGATCCTCCCCATGAACATCGCCTGCCGCGGCCGGCGATGCGTTTCGTAGTAGTGCGACATGAATTCCGCCTTGTACGACGCCATGTCGGTATGCGTCGGGCAATCGGACTTGCAGCCCTTGCACCCGAGGCACGCATCGAGCGCTTCCTTGACCTCGGCGCTGTTCCAGCCGTCCTTGATCACGTCGCCCTGCAGCATCTCCCAGAACAGGTGCGCGCGGCCGCGCGTCGAGAACTTCTCCTCGCGCGTCGCGCGATAGCTCGGGCACATCGTGCCGCCGTCGAGCGAGCGGCACTTGCCCATGCCGATGCAGCGCTCGATCGCGCGCTGCATCCCGTCGCCCTCGGGGCTCGCGAAGGTCAGCTTCGTCTGCAGCGTCACCGGCTTGTATGCGGGGCCGAGCCGCAGGTTCTCGTCGGCGCGGTATGCGTTGATCACCTTGCCGGGGTTCAGCCGGTTCGCCGGGTCCCAGATCGCCTTGAACTCGGCCATCGCCTGCATCAGCTCCGGGCCGTACATGATCGGCAGGAACTCGGCCTTCGCCTGGCCGTCGCCATGCTCGCCGGACAGCGAGCCGCCGAAGTCGACCACGAGCTGCGCGGCCTCGCGCAGGAAGCCGCGCCACACCTGCACGCCTTCCGCGCTGCGCAGGTCGAACGTGATCCGCGCATGCACGCAGCCGTCGCCGAAATGGCCGTACAGGCAGGTTTCGTAGCCGTAGCGGTCGACGAGCGCCTGGAACGCGCGCAGATAGTCGCCGAGCCGCAGCGGATCGACGGCCGCGTCCTCCCAGCCGGCGACCGGATCGGGCTTGGACGGATCGACCGACAGCGCGACGGCCGACGCGCCGGTTTCGCGGATCGACCAGATCTTCTGCTGCTTCGCCTTCTCCGTGACGACGAAGCCGCTCACGTCCGGCCCCGCGCCGCCGCCGTTGAAATGCGCCTCGGCTTCACGCGCCTGCGCGAGCGCCGCATCGACGGTGTCCGCGCCGAACTCCAGCACGACCCACGCGTCGCCCGGCGGCAGCAGCGCGATTTCGTCGGCCTTCAGCCCGCGCGCCTGCAGCCCGCGGATGATCGCGCGGTCGAGGCCCTCGATCGCGATCGGCGCGAAGCGGTTGTAATGCGGCACCGCGTCCGCCGCGGTGAAGATGTCGGTGAAGCCGAGCACGAGCAGCACGCGGCACGACGGGCTGTGCACGAGCCGCACCTTGGCCTGCAACGTGATCGCGCACGTGCCTTCGGTGCCGACCAGCGCGCGCGCGACGTTGAAGCCGTTCTCCGGCAAGAGCTGGTCGAGGTTGAAGCCGGACACGCGCCGCTTGATCTGCGGAAACTCGTTGCGGATGCGCTCCGCGTAGCGGTCGCGCAGGTCGCGCAAGCGGCGGTAGATCTCGCCGCGCCGGCCGCCTTCCGCGATGATCGCGTCGAGTTCGTGCTCGGGCGTCGGGCCGACCCAGAAGCGCGCGCCGTCATAAGTGAGGATCTCGAGCGCCTCGACGTTCTCGACCGTCTTGCCGGCCATCACCGAATGCGCGCCGCACGAGTTGTTCGCGATCATCCCGCCGAGCGTGCAGCGGCTGTGGGTCGCCGGGTCCGGCGCGAACGTCAGGCCGTGCGCCTCGGCCGCGTCGCGCAGCGTGTCGCACACGACGCCCGGCTCGACGATCGCCGTCTGCGCGTCCGGATCGACCGACACGACGCGGTTGAAGTACTTGCTCGCGTCGGCGACCACCGCGACGTTCACGCCCTGCCCGTTCTGCGACGTGCCGCCGCCGCGCGTCAGGAACGGCACGTCGAAGCGCCGGCACACGCCGAGCGCCGCGGCGAGGTCGTCCGCGTCGGCCGGCACCACGACGCCGAGCGGCACCTGCCGGTAGTTCGACGCGTCGGACGCATAGAGCGCCTTCGTGCCGGCATCGAAGCGCACCTCGCCGCGCATCGCGGTGCGCAGGTCGGCCGCGAGCGCGTCGAGCAGCTCCTGCCCGACTTCGATCGGTGTCGCGCGCTTCACGATTATTTCGCGGCGTTCGCGGTCATCTTGAAGATGCCCTGCGCGTTGCCGGCATCGAAGCGCAGGTCGGTCACCCAGCGGCGCTGCGCCTGGTCGAACGTGCGCTTGCGCGTGATGAATTCGTAGAACGAACCGGGCACGCTGCGCTTGACCAGCCCGCCGTCGCGCGTCCTGAACTCGCGCTCGACGACGTCCGCGCGATACGCGGTCTGGAACACGCGGCCCGAGCGCGAACGCTCGACTTCCGGCTTCATCGGCCGGCCCTTCGCCTTCTCGTCGTCGGACAGCCGGAACACGTCGGCGACACGGTCGGTCGCGTGATTGAACGCGTTGCCTTCGGTCGCGATCCACGCCATTTCCGCCGATTCGAGCAGCAGCGTGTCGTAGTCGAGCTCGCGCGGCACGTCGTGCTGGCGCGCGAACGCGCCGACGATCTCCGGCAGCAGCGCGTGCGCGGCGTCGAGCGGCAGCCAGCCTTCGCGCTCGATCTCCCACAGCAGCGCGACGGCGGCCGGGCTCAGCGGATCGCGCGACGAGCTCACGACGTTCGTCACGGCCTGCTGGAATTCCTTCGAGAAGCGCTCCGGATGCAGCTCGCTGACGAAGAACTGCGCGATCTCGTCGGGCGCATCCTCGTGCGCGTATGCGCGCCCCGTCATGCCGAGCTTGTCGAGCGGATAGCGGCCGTTCAGGCGAAAGCCGAGCGGACGCAGGATGCGCGTGAACGCGGCCTCGCCCGGCGGCAGCGCGCCGGTGTGCGGCCAGCGCACCGTGCGCAGCGCGCCGTGATCGAAATACACCGAGCCGCCGTTGCCGATCGCGTCGGCCGTGTATGCGCGGCCGTTCGGCGAGCGTTCGAGCAGCCCCTCGAACAGCGCCATGTTCATCGCCTGCGCGATTTCCGCGCGCGTCACGACGCCGTCTTCCCATTCCTCGAGGATGGCCGGCATGTTCAGGGTCGCGAACAGGGCGTCGGTTTTCGCCTGTCCCAGCAGCTTCGTCAGCAAGCTCTCGATATTCGGATTGCGCATCTCGTTTCTCTTCGGGGGAACCGGCCGGCAACGGTGCCGGCGACTCGTCGGCCAGCCGCCCGATGGACGCCCGGCCTTGCGTGGGATGCATTATTCAAATGGTTGCAGGCGGGCGTAAAGCGAGATTAAATTGACACGTAATGAGTTTTTGGAACAATCGGCGGCAATTGCCCGGCGTCCCGCCCGGTGCGGCGCCGGCCCGTTCGTCAGACGAAACGACCCTCATGCGCAAATTCAAGATTCCGAACATGGGCGCGCTCGTGGCCTTCGAGGCCGCCGCGCGCCACGAGAGCTTCACGCACGCGGCGAAGGAGCTGTTCCTGACCGAAAGCGCGGTGTCGCGGCAGATCGCGACGCTCGAAGCGAGCCTCGGCGTGCGGCTGTTCGCGCGCGTGAAGCAGCGCGTGGTGCTGACCCGCGCGGGCAAGCTGTACGGCACCCAGGTGCGCCGCGCGCTCGAGACGCTCGATCGCGACACGCTGTCGATCATCGCGCACGGCAGCGGCGGCGGCTATCTGGAGCTCGCGGTGCTGCCGACGTTCGCGTCGCACTGGCTGATCCCGCGCATCAAGAACTTCTACGACCGCACGCCCGACGTGCGCGTGAACATGGGCAGCCGCACCGACCTGTTCTCTTTCGAGGACACCCACTTCGAGGCGGCGATCCATTACGGCAAGCCGACCTGGCCCGGCACGTCGGCCGATTACCTGTTCGGCGAGGAAGTCGTGCCGATCTGCTCGCCGGCGCTGCTCGACGGGCCGGTGAAGCACGCGCAGGACCTGCTCGCGTACCCGCTGCTGCACTCGACGACGCGCCCGGGCGCGTGGGCGCAATGGTTCGAGACGCTCGGCGTCGAGGACACCCGCACGATGCACGGCGTGCGCTACGAGCTGCATACGATGCTGATCAGCGCGGCGCAGGCCGGGCTCGGCATCGCGCTCGTGCCGAAGTTCTTCGTCGAAGGGCAGTTGCAGCAGCTCGGCCTGGTGATGCCGATCGACGCGGCGACGGCGGAGGATTCCGCGTACTACCTCGTCTATCCGACCGAGTTCAGCCACAGCAAGCCGCTGGAGCTGTTCAGGGCGTGGCTGCTGGAGCAGGCGAGCGCGTATGCGGCGCCGGGGCGGGACCGGGACGATGACGGGGACGAATACGTGGACAACGAAGACGTCGAGTGACGCGGGAGGCGCGATGGCCGGCGCGCGCCGGACCGGATGACTCCGGCCCGGCGCCCCGGTCAGCCCGACCCGGCGCTGGCGTCGTGGCGATCGTTATTTTTCTTACGCCTCGTAAGCTCTCAGGTCCTCGTTGTTGTTCTTGCGCATAAGCGCCCGGCCATTATCCGCCTGATTCGACAGAAGTAAAACGTTTGCGAGCATCCTCGTCGAACGTGATCCGATTCTGATCCGCCACACCGCTACTTTCCTTCATTGCGCTTTCAAATGCGCGGCCGCTGCGCGCGACGATTGCAATCGCGCTGGCGTTCCGATTTAATGGAACTGGTTCCAATCCGCGTTTCAGCCATGCCGTGACGTGACGCCTCGTCGTCCGCGCGTCATCATGGCGATTCAGGATCGAGGAGCACCATCAGGATTCCGCATCGTCCGTCCATCACGGATACCCTCAGTCAAGCGAGACCGTCATGCCCGATTCCGCCGCACTGCAGCAGCTGTTCCCCGCTTACGAAGACATCCCCGCCGAATTCCGGCTGAAATCGCCGATCCACCAGCGCGCGTCGCTCGTCGACGGCGAGCTGAAACCATGGGACGGCGCGACCAAAACGGTGCTGTCGCCCGTGTGCGTTCGGCAGCCGGACGGCAGCGTCGAGCAGCTCGACATCGGCAGCTACCCGGTGATGGGCGAGCCGGAAAGCGACGCGGCGCTCGACGCCGCGGTGCGCGCGTACGACGCCGGCCGCGGCGAATGGCCGACGATGAAGGTCGAGCAGCGCATCGCGTGCATGCAGGACTTCATCAAGCGGATGGTCGCGCAGCGCGAGCTGGTCGTGAACCTGATCATGTGGGAGATCGGCAAGAGCCTCGCCGATTCGCAGAAGGAGTTCGACCGCACCGTCACCTACATGCTGCAGACGATCGATGCGCTGAAGGAGCTCGACAACGCGAACTCGCGCTTCGTGATCGCCGAAGGCACGATCGGCCAGATCCGCCGCACGCCGCTCGGCGTCGTGCTGTGCATGGGGCCGTACAACTATCCGCTGAACGAGACGTTCGCGACGCTGATCCCCGCGCTGCTGATGGGCAACACCGTGGTGTTCAAGCCGCCCCAGTACGGCACGCTGCTGTTCGAGCCGCTGCTCGAGGCGTTCCGCGACGCGTTCCCGAAAGGCGTGATCAACACGATCTACGCGCCGGGCGCGGTGATCGTGCCGCACATGCTCGCGTCGGGCAAGATCAACGTGCTCGCGCTGATCGGGTCGAGCAAGGTCGCCGATCACCTGAAGAAGCAGCACCCGAAGTCGCACCGGCTGCGCGCGATTCTCGGGCTCGACGCAAAGAACGCGGCGATCGTGCTGCCCGATGCGGACCTCGACCTGACGGTCAAGGAATGCCTGCTCGGCGCGCTGTCGTTCAACGGGCAGCGTTGCACCGCGCTGAAGATGCTGCTCGTGCATCGCTCGATCGTCGACGAATTCCTGAAGCGCTTCACCGCGGCGCTCGAGCAGATGAAGATCGGCATGCCGTGGGAGCAAGGCGTCGGCATCACGCCGCTGCCGGGCATGCACCGCACCGCGTACATGACCGACGCGATCGACGACGCGAAGGCGAAAGGCGCGCAGGTCGTGAACGCATCGGGCGGCGTGTTCAGCAAGACGCTGTTCTATCCGGCCGTCGTGTATCCGGTGTCGGAAGGGATGAAGCTGTATCGCGAGGAACAGTTCGGGCCGATCATCCCGGTTGCGCCGTTCGACGACGTCGAGACCGCGCTCGACTACGTGACGACGTCGGACCACGGGCAGCAGGTCAGCATCTTCGGCACGGACCCGGCGCAGATCGGCGCGCTCGTCGATCCGCTCGTGAACCAGGTGTGCCGCGTGAACATCAACTGCCAGTGCCAGCGCGGCCCGGACGTGTTCCCGTTCGCCGGGCGCAAGGATTCGGCGGAAGGCACGCTGTCGGTGACCGATGCGCTGCGCGCGTTCTCGATCCGCTCGATGGTCGCCGCGAAGCAGACCGACAGCAGCAAGCAGTTGCTCGATGCGATCGTGTCGGACCACCATTCGAAGTTCGTGAACACCGGGTTCATTTTCTGAAGCGGGTGCGGGCGGCGTGGCGCGTTGCGCGCCGCCCGGTTTCGCATCGAGCGCGATGACGCAAGCGCCGATCCGGCAGTTTGCGCTCACGCGTGTTCCGCGACGACCTCGTTCAGCCACGGCCGCAGCCCGCCAAGCGTAAATCCGCCGTCGACCAGGATGCTCTGCCCCGTCACGAACCGCGCACCGTCGGACAGCAGTCATGCGGCGGCGTCGGCGACGTTCTCGACCCGGCCGGAAGCCGCCTGCGTTACGCGATCCTGGCGGCGTGCCCGGCCACGACGCGCCAGACGGCCCCGGACTGCCGCCACAGCCGGGTATAGGCGAACTCACCGTCGAACGGCGTCGCGCCGAAGCGGCCTGCCAGCGTGGCCTTCGTGGTGACCAGGATCATTTCTCCGATGCGGTGAACGGCAGTCCCGTGCAAATCCAGCCGGTCCAGACGCAGCAGCCTGTCGCGGTGAACGGACAGATCGTCGGGTTTCGAAAGCACCTGCCCGTCCGGGCCGGTGAAAACGAGGTCGTCATCCAGCAGATTCGCGAGCGCTTCGACGTCGTTGCCGAGCATCGCCGTCCGGAGCGCCGCTTCGTATTTCTCGATGATCGTCATGTCGTTCATATCGAAGCCTCGCATCGCCATACGCGTCGTTGATCCTGCCGGCCGTCATCGCATCCCGCGTTTTTTACCGCAGACTCGAACCGCCGGTCAATCGAACGGCCTGATCCACGACCACACGCCGCTATTGACCGGCCCATCCGCGAAACGCTACGATGCCCGTCATGCCCAGTCACGCTCGCCCCCTCCTTTCACCGGTGCGCGCATGTTGTCGAAACATGCCGGGGGGAACCTGCGTCTAGCGTATCGCTATACGTCACTGCGTCACATCCTTCTGGCCGCCCGTTGCAAAACCGGCGGCCTTTTCGTTTTCGCGCGCTGCCTTCTAGCCGGAGCAACACGATGCCACTTGCGTTGTACGACACCTGGTCGCGCACCCTGCGCCCGTTCACAGCGATACGCGACGATCACGTCGGCCTGTATTGCTGCGGCCCCACCGTCTATGACCATGCGCATATCGGCAACCTGCGAACCTACGTGTTCGAGGACATCCTGCGTCGCGCGCTGACCCGCAACGGGCATGAAGTCCGGCATGTCGTGAACATCACCGACGTCGGCCACCTGACCTCGGACGCCGACGAAGGCGAAGACAAGATGGAAAAGGGCAGCCGGCGAACCGGCCAATCGGCGTGGGAGATAGCCGCGCACTACACCGACGCCTTCAAGGCGGACTGGCGCGCGCTCAACCTGCTGGAGCCGTCGATCTGGTGCCGCGCGACGGATCACATCGCGGAGCAGATCGCCTTTATTGAGGAAATCGAACGAGCCGGCTACGTGTATCGCACCGACGACGGCCTCTACTTCGACACCAGCAAGCAGGACGATTACGGCTTTCTCGCGCGGCTCGATCACGCCGGCCTGCAGGCCGGCAAGCGGGTTGCAGTCGGCGCGAAGCGGAACGCGACGGACTTTGCGTTGTGGAAATTCAGTCCGGCCGAGGTCAGGCGCCAGATGGAATGGGACAGCCCGTGGGGACGGGGATTTCCGGGCTGGCATATCGAGTGCTCGGCGATGTCGGCGAAGTACCTGGGCGTCTGGTTCGATATCCACTGCGGCGGCGAAGACCATGTCGCCGTGCATCACAGCAACGAGATCGCGCAAACCGAAGCGGCCCACGGCACGCGACTCGCGAACTTCTGGATGCACGGGCATTTTCTGACGCTGGACGCTTCGAAGATGTCGAAGTCGAGCGGCGATTTCGTTCGCCTGCAAACGTTGCGCGACCGGAACGTCGATCCGCTCGCGTACCGCTACCTGTGCCTGACCGCCCATTACCGAAGCAAGCTGAATTTCAACTGGACGTCGCTTGATGCTTCGCAGACGGCGTTGAATCGCCTCAGGCAACTCTATTCCGGCTGGCCCGACGGCGGTAGCGCCGATGCGGCATTCGTCGCGCGATTCGATGCCGAGGTCGATCAGGATCTGAACATGCCGCGCGCGTTGGCGGTCCTGTGGGAGCTCGTCAAAAGCAACCTGCCGCCCGCCACCATGAAGGCGACGGTGGAAAACTTCGACGCAGTACTGGGACTCAAGCTGCGCGATTGGCGGCCGTCGGCATCCGACGTTCCGGAAGCGGTTCGCGCGTTGCTTGGCGAGCGCGAGCGGGCCCGGGCAGAAAGGAACTGGGCACGGGCCGACGAAATCCGCGAGATGCTGAAGGCGCGAGGCTGGCAGGTCGAAGACGGCAAGGATGGGCAACGCGTGACCGGACTCGCCGCGAACGTCACGCATGCCGGGCCGGATTGAGCCGGCCACGGCATCGAATCAACGACGGTCGACGACGGCCGGCCGCCTCGCGGCCTCACGCAAAGCGCCCGCCGCCGTCGACATGCAGGATTTCGGCGTTCACGTAACCATTGCCCAACAGAAACGCAATCGCTTCGCCGACTTCGTCCGGCCGTCCGACGCGGCCAACCGGCAACGTGGCCGCCGCCTGGGCAAGGATCGCGTCGCGGCTCTCCGGGCCGAACACGTCGAACAGCGGCGTATCCACGAACCCCGGCGAAACGACGTTGACCCGGATCGGCTTGAGTTCGAGCGCAAGCGAGCGCGCGAGCGCCTCGACGCCGCTCACCGCGGCGGCGATGACCGCCGTGCCGTCCCCCGACGGACGATCGGAAAGCTGCCCGCTCGTCAGGACGATCGACGCCGTGGGCGGCATCAGCGGCAATGCGGCCCGGATCGCATGCACCGGCCCCGCGATGCGCTCGCGAACCGCGGCCAGCAGTTGCTCCGGATCGGAGTCGGCGAGCTTGCCGACGATGAAGCTGCCCGCGGTAATGACCAGATGGTCGACGCGGGTCATCTCGGCGAACACCGCGGCGACTGCTTGCCTGTCGGCGATGTCGGCCACCGCCGTGCGCGCGCCGCCGATCGTTCGCGCGGCGGCTTCGAGTTTCGCGGGGGTCCGGCCGACGAGCGTGAGGTCGGCGCCGCGCGCCTTGGCCGCCGCCGCTGCCGCAAGGCCGATTCCCGAGCTTGCGCCGAACACGACGACGTGCGCGCCGCCGAGCGACGATTGCGTGGCTGATTGCATGGTGTTCCTGTCGAAAGAAGTGAAGGTGAGGCAACGTTACGTCATGCCAATCCTTGGGGGAATGCGCGAAAATCGCATACGGCCTATTCCACAGGGGAATGACTTGGATTCGCTTCAATCGATGTGGCTGTACACGCGCGCCGTCGAGCTGGGCAGCTTCTCGGCGGTTGCCCGCGAAGAAAAGATCGGTCAGCCGACGATGAGCAAGGTCGTCTCCGCGATGGAGAAGCAGCTCGGCGTCCGGCTGCTGCAACGGACCACCACGAGCCTGACGCCGACCGACGAAGGCCGGCGCTTTTACGAGCGCTGCAAGCAGATGCTCGAAACCTATGCCGACGCCGTCGCCGACGTGCGCGGCCAGGCGCAGCGGCCAGTCGGCAAGCTGACGGTCAGCGCGCCGATGGGGCTCGGCGAATTGCGCCTCAACGCGCTCGTGCTCGAATTCCTCGCGCAATATCCGGAGATCGAGGTCGAGCTGAACCTGACCGATCGCATCATCGACCTCGTCGAGGAAAGCATCGACGTCGCGATCCGCATCGGCAACGCCCTTCCCCCGGACGCCGTGGCCCGCAATGTCGCGTGGTCGCCGCGCGTGCTGGTCGCGACGCCCGACTACCTGAAGCGCGCGCCGCGAATCCGCAGGCCGGAAGACTTGCTCAGGCATCCGTTCGTCGGCTATGCGCGCGCCGCCGTCGGCGCGCAGCTCGAACTCAGCAAGGGCGCCGAGACCATCGTCGTCCCGACCAACGGGCGCTACCGCGTCAACAACTCGGTCGCGCTGCGCGAATGCTATCTCGCCGGCATCGGCCTGGGCAGTGCGCCGGCGTGGGTCGTGCAGGACCTGATCGATGCGGGGCAGTTGGTCAGGGTGCTTCCCAAGTGGGCCATCCCGCCGCATTCGGTGCACCTGATCACGCCGTCGCGCCGCTACCCGCCGCTGAGGGCGCGCGTGTTCCTGCAGTTCATGGCCGAGCGCATTCCGATGCTGCCGGGGTTTCATGCGCCGGGAGTTTGAAGCAGGCGGCCGCCCCGTCGACCGCACGCGGCTGTGAGACGATACGGCCTCTCGAACGTCATCCTTGCGGAGAATCTGCTTGAAACAAGAAAAAGTGCTTGCAGCGTTAGGTCGGGCCAGCGCGCCCATGGCGATTTTCGTGACCGGCGACGGAGCTCCGGCGCCGTGGGGAACGGCATGCGGCATGGCCGATGCATCCGCCAACCGGCCGTTGGGCGTCGACACGCCGCTGCGGGTCGCCAGCAATACGAAGATGTTCACGGCAGCCGCCGTGCTGAGACTTTGGGAGCAAGGCAGGATCGACCTCGATGCGTCGATCGCGTCCGTCGCGACGCCGAGCCTCATTGCCGTGCTGCAGGCAGGCGGCTATCGCACCGAATCGATGACCGTGCGCCAGTTGATGAATCACAGTGCGGGACTGTACGACCACGGCGACGCCCCGAGCTTCATGCAGACGGTGCTCACCGATCCGTCGCACCACTGGACCCGCGACGAACAGGTCCGCCTGTCGGCCCGGTATGCCGGCCCGCAGAGCGAACCCGGCGCGCGGTTCCAGTACTCCGATACCGGATACGTGTTGCTGGGCGACATCGTCGAACGCGCGACCGGCGAAACGCTTGCCGCGGTGGTGCGCAACGCACTGCGCTTCGACGCGCGGGGCTTGCATTCGACATGGTGGGAGCTGATCGAGCAACCGCCGTCGCATGTCGAGCCACGGGCGCGCCAGTTCTACGGCGATATCGAAATGACGGACGTCAACGCGACGATGGACCTCTATGGCGGCGGCGGGCTGGTGATGTCGGCGCGCGACCTCGCGTCGCTGGCAGCCGATCTGTTCGAAGGCAGGGTGTTCGACAACCCGCAGACGCTGGCCGAAATGCTCAAGGCGGACGCCCACGAAGGCGCCGACGCATACCGGCTCGGCGTGTTCGTCAGCGAGATCGGCGGCACCGTGTGCTACTCGCACGCCGGCTTCTGGGGAACCGTCGTCTACTACGTGCCTCGGCACCGCATCGCCATATCAGGTGTCACCACGGCGCGTGGTGCGCGGCCCGAGCTCGAGTCGATCATCGAAACCGCGATCGGCGAGTTGGGTCGTTAGGGCCTGTTCACGCTAATAACGGGCTTGCGAACGTGCCTTTCCGCCCGCAGGGCAAGGAGAGAGGAGGCGCAATAGCCGTAGCTATTGCAACGACGAACGACGCCGCCATGCGGGCGGAAAGGCACGTTCCCCTGATCTTGAAAATTCATTCGTGGGGCTGGCCGCCAGAAGGGCCGATCGCCGCGTCATGCTCCTTGCGAATACGTTGAGTATTCGCTTCGTCACATTCCTTGCGCTCGGCCCTTCTGGCGGCCAGCGCAAGCCCGTTATTAGCGTGAACAGGCCCTAAGCCGTTCCGTTCTCCGAATCATCTATTCGCGCCGCTCCATCGGCACCCCGACGACGAATCCACCACCCTGGAAACGCTGCGCCGGATCGTCGAGATCGGCGCTCGGCGCGGTAAGCGCGAAGCGCCCGGCGAACTGCTCGGAGCTGTCGCGCGGACGGAAGCCGAGGAAGCCCGCCTTGGTGTTGTCCCACCACTTGACCGGATTGTCCGACACGCCGTACACGACCACGTGCCCGACGCGGTTCGTCAGCAGCGAACAGCGCACGAGCTCGATGAAGTCGCGATAGCTGAGATAGGTGACGAGCATGCGCGGATTCTTCGGCGCTTCGAATGACGAACCGATCCGCAGGCACACCGTCTCGATGCCGAAGCGGTCGAAGTAGTAGCGCGACAGCGCCTCGCCGAAGCACTTCGTCACGCCGTACAGGCTGTCCGGACGCTGCGGCGCATCGGCGTCGAGCACTTCCGTCACCGGATGAAACCCGATCGCGTGATTCGAGCTCGCGAACACGATCCGCTTCACCCCGTGCTTGCGCGCCGCTTCGTACAGGTTGTACGTGCCGCGGATGTTCGCTTCGAGCAGGTCGTCGAACGGCGCGTCGACCGAAATGCCGCCGAGATGCACGATCGCGTCGACGCCGTCGACGAGCGCCGCGACCGCCTGCCGGTCCGCGAGGTCGGCGACCCGGACTTCCTCGTGCGCGGCCGCGTCGCCCAGCGGCGCGACGTCGCTCACGCGCACGACGTCGGCCCAGTCGGCGAGCGCGCCGCGCAACTGGCAGCCGAGATTGCCGGCCGCGCCCGTCAGCAGCAGGCGCCGGAACGGCTTGCCCGCTTCGGTGGTTGAGGCGTTCATCGAATCTCCTTGAAACTGGCTTGATTGGAAAACGTTTTCCAACTATAGGTTTGATGCGGGCGCGGCGTCAATGATCGAAGCCGTCGCCCGGCTTGCGCTTTGCGCCGACTAATCGCACCAGGCCGCGCATCGGCTTTTTCTGCCACAATCCCGTGCCCAGCGAAGAAAACGTTACCCTCCGCATGAAAAGAGTTTCCCCGACGATTCGCGACGTCGCCGCCGAAGCGGGCGTGTCGGTCGCGACGGTGTCGAAGTACGTGAACGGCGCGCAGCGGTTCTCGCCAACCGTCGAGGCGCGGCTCAAGGCCGCGATCGACAAGCTCGGCTATCGCTCGAACCCGCTCGCCCGCTCGATGATCACGGGGCGCACGCGCACCATCGGCCTCGTCATCCTCGACATCAGCAATCCGCACTTCACGAACGTCGTGAAAGGCGCGAACCGGGTCGCGCTCCAGCACGACTACACGCTGCTGCTCGTCGATACCGACGAGAACCAGGCCCGCGAGCGCGCGCTGATCGAGGCGCTCGCGCCGCGCGTCGACGGGCTGATCGTCAGCTCGCGCGCGCCCGACGAGGGCCTGCGCTGGATGCTCGATCTCCACAAGCCGCTCGTGCTGCTGCGGCGCAGCCCGGACCTGCCGATTCCCGGCGTCGGCATCGACAGCCGGCTGTCGACCTACATGCTCGCGCGCCATCTGCTGAATCTCGGCCACCGGCACATCGCGTACCTCGGCTTCGGGCAGGCGCGCATCAACGACGAGCGCATCCAGGGCGCGCGCGACTGCCTCGCGCAAGCCGGGCTCACGCTCGACGTGCACGACGCGCACGCGCCAACCGCCGAGGCCGGCGAACGCGCGTGCTCGCGCGTGATGCTCGGGCCGCAGCGCCCGCAGGCCGTGATCTGTTACAACGACCTGATCGCGCTCGGCTTCATGAAGGAAGCCGCGTCGCTCGGCTTCAGGCTGCCGCAGGACGTGTCGGTCGCGGGCATCGACAACGTGCCTTACGGCGAATACGCATCGCCCGCGCTGACCACCGTCGACATCCAGAGCGAGAAGATGGGCGAGCTCGCGATGCAGAAGCTGATCGACGCGCTCGCGGGCCACGCGGACGCCGGCTACTCGACGTTCGAGCCGCGCCTGATCGTCAGGGGCTCGACGGCCGCGTGCCGCTGAACGCGGCTGCGCGCGGCCGCGAACGGCCCGGGTCGCGGCATCACGCATCAAATCAGGCATCGAGCTTCGCGGGCGCCATGCGCGGCGTGAGCGCATGCATGACCGCGAGCGCCAGCAGATAGGCAAGCGCGCCGATCGCGAACAGCACCCAGTAGTGGCCCGTGCGCTGCAGCACCTGGCCGATCACCTCGGAGAACAGCACGCCGCCGATCGAGCCGGCCATCCCGCCGATGCCGACCACCGACGCCACCGCGCGGCGCGGAAACATGTCCGACGCGGTCGTGAACAGGTTCGCCGACCAGCCCTGGTGCGCGGCGGCGGCAAGCCCGACGATCAGCACCGCGACCCACAGGTTCTGGACCTGCGAGACGAACGCGATCGGCAGCACGCAGCACGCGCAGATCAGCATCGCGGTCTTGCGCGCGGCGTTCACGCTCCAGCCGGAGCGCAGCATCGTCGACGAGATCCAGCCGCCGCCGATGCTGCCGACGGTCGTGAGCGCATAGATGCAGACGAGCGGCAGGCCGATGTGCTGCATGTCCATCCCGCGCGACTCGTTGAGCCACTTCGGCAGCCAGAACAGGTAGAACCACCAGACGGGATCGGTCAGGAACTTGCCGATCAGGAACGCCCACGTTTCGCGCTTGCGCAGCAGCATGCCCCAGCCGGGCGCGCCGGCGTTCGCGTTGGCGGCGTCGAGCGCTTCGGCCTCGTCGCGCGGCTCGTCGAATGCCCGGCTGAGCGCCTGCGGGTCGGCGGGCCGGTAGAACGCGAGCCATACGACCAGCCACAGAAGGCCGACCGCGCCGATGATCACGAACGCCGCGCGCCAGCCGTAGGCGAGCGCGATCGCCGGGATGATCGCCGGCGCGAACACCGCGCCGATGTTCGCCCCGGAGTTGAAGATGCCGGTCGCGAGCGCGCGCTCGCGGCGCGGGAACCATTCGGCCGTGGTCTTGATGGCCGCCGGGAAATTGCCGCCCTCGCCGATGCCGAGCAGCGCGCGCACGAACGCGAAGCCCGTCACCGAGCCGACGGCCGCATGCAGCATCGCGGCGATGCTCCAGAACAGCATCGCCAGCGCATACGACACGCGCGTGCCGAGCCAGTCCACCACGCGGCCGAAGCCCAGCAGGCCGATCGCATAGAACGCGGAAAACGCCATCACGATGCGGCCGTACTGGACCTGGGTCCAGCCGATGTCGTGCTGGAGCATCGGCGCGAGCAGGCCGAGGATCTGGCGGTCCATGTAGTTGATGACGGTGGCCAGGAACAGCAGCCCGCACACGGCCCAGCGATAGCGGCTCGCGACGCGCGCGACGCCGACGACGGCAGATTGCATGAATG
Source organism: Burkholderia sp. MSHR3999 (assembly GCF_000833595.1). Taxonomy (NCBI): domain Bacteria; kingdom Pseudomonadati; phylum Pseudomonadota; class Betaproteobacteria; order Burkholderiales; family Burkholderiaceae; genus Burkholderia; species Burkholderia sp. MSHR3999. Next base: position 154,922 of record NZ_JRFO01000007.1, on the reverse strand, counting down.
TCTCCGTTGCGCGCCGCCGCTCGTCGTGCCGCACGCTTGTTCGTTGCCGGCGACGAGCACCGGGGCAGGCGCGCCGCAGGCCTCGCACGCGGCGCCACGTTTCGCCATCGCTTTGGAAAACGTTTTTCAAAGAATAGGGAGTTTTCGGACGTCTGACCAGTGCGGGATTTCTATGAGTCATCTCTAAACACGCGGCGCGAAGATACGACTCAGGCACTCGTCTGAGTTAATCGTTTTTTACCGCACGATGAGTCGGCCGTGGCCGCGATGGTTTACATTCGTCGCCTGAACTTCGATCCGGACACCAGCCATGACACCCGGCAACCTGATATCGAGCCCGCTGGGCGACATCGTCGTGCGCGTGGAAGACGACTGCCTGACGGGCCTCTTCTTCGTCGGGCAAAAGTATTTCCCGTCGATCGCGATCGCGACCCACGAGCAGCCCCTGTCACCGGTGGCGCAACAGGCTCAGGAAGAAATCGCCGAGTACTTCGCCGGCGCGCGCACGACGTTCTCGGTGCCGCTGCATCTGCGCGGCACCGGATTCCAGCGGCGCGTGTGGAAGGAATTGCTGGCGATCCCGTTCGGCGCGCTGGCCTCCTACGGCGAGCTGACGCAGCGCATCGGCCTGCCCGTCAGCGCCGCGCGCGCGGTCGGCAGTGCGGTCGGGCGCAATCCGGTGTCGATCATCGTCCCGTGCCACCGCATCATCGGCGCGACGGGCAGCCTCACCGGCTATGCGGGCGGCATCGACAGGAAGCGCGCGCTGCTGTCGCTCGAAAGCGCCGGCCGCCGGTCCGTCGGCGACCATCCTGCGCAATACACGCTGGCGCTTTGATCGGAGCGCTTGCGACGGCGCGCCGCGCCGCGCGCGGCCGTCAACCCGGCTTGACGATGCGTCGCGCCGCCTGTTTCGCGAACGTGCCGGGCGTGACGTGGAATTTCTGCTGGAACAGCCCGATGAACGACGACGTCGAGTCGTAGCCCAGTCGCGCCGCCACCGCGCCGACCGCCTCGCCGCCTTCGAGCAGCGGCAATGCCGCCTGCAGGCGCACCGCCTGCCGCCATTCGGTGAACGACAGCCCGGTGTCGTGACGGAACAGGCGCGACAGCGTGCGGCGCGTCGCGCCGACCTGCTGCCCCCACGCGTCGAGGCTGCGCGCGTCGCCGGGATCGGCGTGCAGCGCGCGGGCGATCTTCAGCAGGCGCGCGTCGCGCGGCAGCGGCACGGTCAGCGGCGCCGGCCGCAGGCGCTGGATGCGATCCGCGATCAGGCAGACGAGCGCGCCGTCCGGACCGGCTTCGTCGTAGTTCACCGGCAGTTCCGCGGTCGCGACGACCAGCTCCCGCAGCAGCGGCGTCATGCACAGAATCCGGCACGTATCGTCGAAGCCGCCGCCAACGATCGCCTCGTCCAGATACAGGCTGTGGAATGCGACGCAGTCGCGCGTCGCGACCGCGTGCGGCACATGCGGCGGAATCCACATCGCATAGTGCGGCGGCAGCAGATGACGCCCGTGCGGCGTGTCGACCTCGATCACGCCCGCCGTCACATACATCAGCTGCGCCCACGGATGGCTGTGCGCATCGACGCTGACGTGCCCCGGAATCTCGAACGCGCGGACATACAGCGGCCTCGGCAGCCGCGTCATCGCCGGCACCGCCGGGATGGCGCAGGGTTGGGCCGATTGTCCTGCCAGCAGCATAAGACGTCCTCCGAATGCCATTCCGTGCACGGGCGCGGTGATACCTTGACGCACCTTCATCCGACACGGCACGTGTTCATGAGCGCGCACACTACCACCAATCGCAAAACCGTCACCTCGATCCGCGCGACCAAAGGCGCCGGCAGCCTCGTCTCGCTGACCGCCTATTCGACGCCGATGGCCAGGCTCGTCGACGCAGTCGCGGACGTCATCATCGTCGGCGATTCCGTCGGCATGGTGCTGTACGGCATGCCGAGCACGCTCGGCGTCACGCTGGACATGATGATCGCGCATGGCGCGGCCGTCGTGCGCGGCGCGCAGCAGGCGTGCGTCGTCGTCGACCTGCCGTTCGCGACGTATCAGGAGTCGCACGCGCAGGCATTCCGTTCCGCCGCGCGCCTGCTCGCCGAAACCGGCGCGCAGGCCGTGAAGCTCGAAGGCGGCGCGGAAATGGCCGACACGATCCGCTTCCTGACCGAGCGCGGCGTGCCCGTGATGGCGCACATCGGGCTCATGCCGCAGCAAGCGAACGCGACCGGCGGCTTCAAGGCGCAGGGGCTGGAGCCGCGCACCGCCGAACGCATCTTCGCGGCCGCGCGCGCGGTCGAGCAGGCCGGCGCGTTCAGCGTCGTCATCGAGGGCGCCGCCGAAGCGCTCGCGCGCCACATCACGGCCGCGCTCGCGATTCCGACGATCGGCATCGGCGCATCGCCCGCCTGCGACGGCCAGGTGCTCGTGACCGAGGACATGATCGGCGGCTTCGACGCCTATACGCCTCGCTTCGTCAAGCGCTATGCGGACGTCGGCGCCGTGACGCGCGACGCGATCGCGCAATACGCGCACGACGTCCGGCACCACGCGTTTCCCGAAGCGCAGCATTGCTTCGGGGTCGGCAAGCCGCTGCAGTTGCCCGGCGCGACGGACGACGCACGCGCCGCCGCCTGATCTCGGCGCACGCGCATCGGCATGCGCCTGCGGCGAGCGTCACGTCCGCCGGCGCAGCGCATGCGCGACCGGCGCATTCGCCTCGAACTTCGCGCGATGCGTCGAGAAGAACGTCCGCACGTTGCGGACGTTCGACGCGCCGGTAAACAGCCGTCTCGCGAACGCGTCGTAGTCGGCGACGTCCGCAAGATCGGCGATCACGACGAAGTCCGGCCCCGGCGACACGCGGTAGCACTGCGTGACCGCCGGTTCCGCGCACACGTAGCGCTCGAACGCGTCGTAGTCCTCCGCAGTCTGCCGGTCGAGGCTGATCTCGATGATCGCGGTGACCGCCGAGCCGATCATCTGCTGATCGAGGATCGCGATCTGCCGCCGGATCACGCCGGCGTCCCGCAGCCGGCGCACCCGGCGCAGGCAGGTCGGCGGCGACGACAGCGCACGCTCGGCCAGCTCCAGGTTCGACACCGACGCATCGTCCTGCAGGATCGCGAGGATGCGGAGATCGAGATCGTCGAGGGTCACGCTGGCCAAGGGGCCTCCTGTTCTTTTGAAGTGAAATTTAATTTCAGCATGATACGTGACAATCGCCTCGTTTCATCATTCTCCGATTTTTGAAATTTAATTCCAATTCATCGCCTCTACCATCGCTGTCACTGATCGAAACAGCACCTTCTACGGAGCGCGATATGTGTGGAATCGTCGGGGCGGTGGCCCAGCGGGACATCTTGCCGAATCTCGTCGACGGCCTGAAGCGGCTCGAATACCGCGGCTACGACTCGTGCGGCGTCGTCGTGTACCGCGACCGCGCGCTTGCGCGGGCGCGCAGCGTCGACCGCGTCGCCAACCTGCAGCGCGAGATCGCCGAGCGCGCGCTGTCGGGCTACACCGGCATTGCGCATACGCGCTGGGCGACGCACGGCGCGCCGGTCACGCTCAACGCGCATCCGCATTTCTCGCCGGGCGACGACGACGCGCGCATCGCGCTGTCGCACAACGGCATCATCGAGAACTGCGACGCGCTGCGCGCGGAACTCGAAGCGCACGGCTACGCGTTCGCGAGCCAGACCGACAGCGAGGCGATCGCCCACCTGATCGATCACCTGTACGACGGCGACCTGTTCGATGCGGTCCGGCGCGCGGTCACGCGCCTGCGCGGCAGCTACGCGATCGCGGTGATGTGCCGCGACGAGCCGCACCGCATCGTCGGCGCGCGCAACGGCATGCCGCTCGTGGTCGGCGCCGGCGACGGCGAGAACTTCCTCGCGTCCGACGCGATCGCGCTGGCGGGCATCACGGACCGGATCGCCTATCTCGAGAACGGCGACGTCGCCGACGTCCAGTTGCATCGTTACTGGATCGTCGATGCGAACGGCCAGCGCGTGGAGCGTGCCGTGCAGCGCGTGGCCGCGCACAGCGGCGCGGCCGATCTCGGGGCGTACCGCTACTACATGCAGAAGGAGATCTTCGAGCAGCCGCAGGCGGTGGCCGACACGCTGCTCGACGTCACGTCGATCATGCCCGAGCTGTTCGGCGACCACGCGTGGCGCGTGTTCAACGACGTCGATTCGGTGCTGCTGCTCGCATGCGGCGGCAGCTATCACGCGGCGCTGACCGCGAAGTACTGGATCGAGAGCCTCGCGAAGGTGCCGGCCAGCGTCGAGATCGCCAGCGAGTTCCGCTATCGCGACAGCGTGCCGAACCCGAAGACGCTCGTCGTCGCGGTGTCGCAAAGCGGCGAGACGGCCGACGTGCTGGGCGCCGTGCATGCGGCGAAGCAGGCGGGCATGCTGCATACGCTCGCGATCTGCAACGTCGCCACCAGCGCGCTGATGCGCGAGTGCGCATTGCAGTTCGTGACGCGCGCGGGCATCGAGATCGGCGTCGCGTCGACGAAGGCGTTCACCACGCAGCTGGTCGCGCTGTTCCTGCTTGCGCTGTCGCTCGCGCAGGTGCGCGGCCGGTTGAGCGACGACGACGAGAAGCAGCATCTGCGTGCGCTGCGTCACCTGCCGGATGCGATCGCGAAGGTGCTGGCGCTCGAACCGCAGATCATCGGGTGGTCGGAGCTGCTCGCGCGCCGGGACAACATGCTGTTCCTCGGGCGCGGGATGCATTACCCGATCGCGCTCGAAGGCGCGCTGAAGATGAAGGAGATTTCGTACATTCATGCGGAGGCGTATCCGGCTGGGGAGCTGAAGCACGGGCCGCTCGCGCTGGTGAGTAACGAGATGCCGGTGATTGCGGTGGCGCCGAACGACATGCTGCTGGAGAAGCTGCGATCGAACATGCATGAGGTCAGCGCGCGTAATGGCAGGCTGTTTGTGTTTGCCGATGTCGATTGCGGGCTGGCGCCGGGTGAAGGGATCGACGTGATTCGGCTCAACGAGTACTACGGGCCGTTGTCGCCGATTCTGCATACGGTGCCGATGCAGTTGCTCGCGTATCACGCGGCGATTGCGCGAGGGACGGATATTGATAAGCCGAGGAATCTCGCGAAATCGGTGACGGTGGAGTGAGGGAACGGGGAATGCGAAACTGGTGGCAAGTTCTAATAGTTTTACTTAAAGCTCGCTGCAGAAGTTTTCCTTAAGGCCCTCGGACCGCCCGCAAACCCAAGCGGGACGGGGCTTAAGGGAAACTAATAGAACCAATGCGCAGCACCCCCAAAGTGCCTCAGACGCGGGGAAACCTCCACCTCCGTTGGCTCCCGGGGCTTCGTCCCCGGTCTCTCGCCTCGCTTTTCCCGCGCCTTGCGCCGTTTCGCTCCCTTCCACCGCTCACCGCCTGCCAAGCAGCTTCGCCCACTTCACCAGCGCTCCCGCCACGCCATCGCCTGGTACAGGCTGGCGCTGACAACAATCTCGACGTCGAGCAGCGCTTTGCACTTCGGCACCGGGACACTGCCTCGTGCGCAAGTCGTGCTACACTTGATTCACGAGTCTTCGACGCAGGCTCGCCCGCCCACATTGGCGAAGCCGGTTCCGGCAGCGTAAAAATCTCTTTTGTGCATGGCCATTCTTTTGGCCGCGGTTGAATCCGTGTGTGGGTGCATAGGCTTCCTGCGGCTAAGGACAACGCCATGAGCAAACCACTTTCTGCCGCTCAACTCAAGCAACTGCGTCGCAACGCTAAGCGCCTCGCACGTCAGGAAACTATTCCACTCCATCAGGCTCAGGACCGCCTCGCTCAGCAGCATGGCTTCCAAAATTGGGCTTTGCTGACAAAGCACACACCCACTCGCAAGGCTGTTGAGCCGCAACTGACTGGTCAGCCGGATTCTCGTCAGCGCTACTACTTTCATGGCGACCAAAAGGAAAACGACGCCAACCTGTTTTACTGCGCTCAATGCGATATATTTTTTCCCTTGGACCACTTCGCGACTGAGCATGGCCCTAAGACAGTTGAGCGCTACATTCGTCAACTGGAGACTGCGGATTCGTTGTCAATGTCGTGGCATCGAAGCTACCGTAGACCGGCGAATGCCGTGAACGCTCTCGACGAGGAGGTGCAGAGGTTCCGGGCCGAAGCGGCGTTACGAGAGGCCTCGCGTAGCGCTTTTCATCGATGGATTGTGATGCAGGTCGACCGGAGAGATTGGGTCGGCGACCTTGCTCAGGACATCAAGGGAGATAAGGACTTTCCAGTCGAGGAGACTCGCCTCGCTGAACTTATCGCATATCTGAAAAGCGAAAATGCCGTCGATGAAGCGTTGACCGCATTGCGACAGGCGCACGCTGAATTTTTGGCTCTCAACTAGACGCTCTTCCCGTAGTGGGCGGCCGGAGACAGGGGCACTGGGATAGCCCAAGCGGGCTATCCGTGCGAGTCAACCCGCGCTCTGGCACAAGAGAGTCCGACATCCTGCGCTTCTTCCTCGGTGTCAAAGACGCCGAGGACTCCCGAGGCTTCTGTGAATTTCCGGTCCCGGTTTATCGTCCCGCTCGCGGCGTATCGCTCGGGTGCGAGAACCTCTTCCTGCTGCTGGATGGCGTGGCCCCATAGCACGTAACCTTTATAGGTAGCCTGCTGCATCGTCTGCGTGTTCCTATGCGGGCGCTTCGACTTGTCAGGCGCCGAATATGGTCGAAATGAATCGTTTCGCTTCTTCGCGGCTCACATGCTCGAACGGCGCTGCATGGTGAGCGTACAGAAATTGTGTGCCTTCGCGGTCAGTCAGCTTCACCGTGAGCCGGAACAGCGAGCCAGCTGGATACTGCCGCCGCATGGACCGACTGCACTCGACTTTGAGCTTTGGGTCTACTCCCTGCCCAGGAAGCGGCCTCACGCGCAAGCCTGCCGACGAAGGTTCGCCAGAGGGCACATACGTCTCAACGATGATTTCCATTCGATGACTCCACTCAGGTAGGCGTCTGTCAATGCGCAGCCGTCAAGCAGCTCGTTCCGGGTTGCGCTCAGGCAAAAAGGTCGCGCACGCGTTCGAAGGGGAGCCCCGATTCTGCGGCGCGTCGAACTTTCCGTTCGAGCACATGGTTCAAGGGAAGCTGTCTGTCCAGCGCGTCAAAGAGGTCGAGGCCATCCATGCAGATGACACGCTTGCCTCGACCGAATGCAGCCAGGCCGTCTGCGGTGAACCCACTGTTGCTCACGAACAGGCCGCGAGCCCAGGCTGCTTTCTGGTCCACTTTTCCGTGGAATGCGTGCAAATCGGCCGCGCCAGTCTGCTCGGACTGCCACTTCGCCTCAACGAGATAAGTCTCACCTTGCAACACAAAGCTGCCGTCAATCTGTTCGCCGCGATGGCGGAAAGGCTCCCGCGCTTCGAGGCCGAAGCAGTCGAACGCCTCCTTGAGCCATGCTTCAAACGCGTAGCCGCGCGGATGCGGAGGCAGTGCTGACAACTCGAGAAGCTTGGTCTTGAGTGCCAGAATCCGGTGGCCATCGAGCGCCGGTTTGGGCGGCCGGTTCGCACCAGCGGTACCCTCGGGCTTGCCCTCGAGACGGTTAATCAGGGATAGGAACTGTCCTTCAGCATTGATGACCCAGTCATCCCGACCCTGCGACTGCCGAACAGATTCGCGATGTTTCCACAGCGCCTTGAGCGTTGTAATGGCTGTGGCCAAGTCGACCTTGTTCAGAAAGCACCTCAATCGCTTCGCTTTGGAGGTGCCGTTATCAAGGTAGGCGGGGTCGTCGATGTCGATATTGAGCTCTTCCAGGAAGAAGATGCCCATGGTTCGGTCGGAGAAATCGAGCACATACCCGCCATTCATTTCGAACAGGTCATCGACGAGTTTCATGTCGAAGGTTCGAATATTCGGCGTCTTCATCCGTTGCATAAGGTCCCTGCGTGTTGGGTAATCATGCCGGCGTCACTTTTCCGCATGCACCGCAGGCCGCCGCTCTTATCGAGTCCAAGCTTGGGAAACGAAGAAAGTATGCCCGAATACGAGCCGGGAATCGCGACATGTTCGGCTTTGCCTACGATAGGCTCAGCGGTGTGTAGCGGCCCGCGCGCATCGTCGCGAAAAAGGGAGTCGTATCGGCGGCGCTAGTTTCAGGAAGCTGTCGCCATCTGCTTCGGTCTCGCTCGCTCCATCAACTTCTCGTAGAAGGGGGCGTAGACATCGAAAAGGTGAGGCGGCAGCTCTGGGCCGCGGTAAGGGGCCTCGTTCAGAAGGTCGGACAGCAGCAAAAGACGCTTTTCTGGGATGCTTCGACGCCTCGTGTAGTCTTCGAAAAACATCGCGAATCCGCACTTTTTCAGCCGGACGGCCTCGATAAGCCGGTCGACATGGTCGACGCTGAAAATGTAGACAGGGTTTCCCGACGCGAAGTGGTCTGCACTTGCCGTGAATAGCTGGTCCGTCTCGGCCGCAAAAAGGTCACCGTAGGTGATGACGACCTTGTGCACGGTCGCGCTTGGATAAGTCTCGTGTACGAAAGTCTCGACATTCCTCAGTTGTCCATCCGCCTTTTTCACGGTCGCACTGAGCTTTGAGGCGTAATCACGTGCTGTTCCAGCAGCGGGGAGTGTGTGAGTCAAGGCCTTGTTCTTGACCTCGAGCAGCACCACATCGGCCCCATCTAAAACTGCGAAATCGCAGCACTTGCCGTCAACCGAAAAACGGGTCCTGACTTGCTCTTCGTTCAGAATCTCAAGGCCAGTCAGCCTTAGGCTGCGCCCGACGTACTCTTCGAACAGCTTTTCGAAACTCTGTCGAATCCCGTGATTCTCGCTGCGGCCGACGATGTCACTCAACGCATATCCCAGGTTACGGTCGAGGCAGCAGCGCCCCCAAAAATACCAAGTGTCGTTGTCCAGGCGTGTGAAAGGTGACCGATATAACAGGTTTGGTTGGAACCATTCATCGGAACTGACCTCGCCGAATTGTTCCGCAGTTACCGCTCGGGGGATAAGCATGGTTTGATAGAATCGCTCGACGGGTGCTCGCCCAAATATTCCCTGCAGACCCTCTCTGTATCTCGCGGCAATGACTGTCGAAATATTTTCGAGTGAGTGTTTGCGAAAGAGGGTCGCGATGCCGAGAAAGTCCATCGGCGGCATGCCCAAGCTGTCTTCGAACAGACGATAGAGATGCGAGTTCGGTTGCAGTTGATTGATGAGGTCAATCTGACGCGCGAAGGGTCCCAGCTCTTGCTCTCGTTGATGCGGAATCTGCGGGAGAATCCACGACCGAAGCGCGAGGTGAAAGGAGCGACCGGGCCCGAATCCGGTGAACGCTAGGTCAGAGACCTTCCAGGCCAGGTCAATACATCGCCGTAACTCTTGCCGCGAGATTCTCACCGAACCATACATACGTGGCTCATCGCGCAGCACCCAGACTGCGACGCGCTCGGCGAGCCATGGCGCGTGCGGCTTCCCATCATCTGCTGTCGATTCAGCCTTGATGAACTGAGACAGTTCGGCCAAAACACTGCCGTAGGTAAATTTTCGGAGCCGGTTGCGGATTGGGCGAATTGCCTCGGCGTACGTCATGTGTTCGGTCACATTCAGAATGAGGGGCTGCTGGCGAAGCGGCCAAATGTAGCTACGGCTGGCTGCGCTTCGTGCGCAGTTCCTTCGGCAGCAGTCGGTTTAGCTCATCATCGGTGAAGAAGAGCTCCTCAGCCTGCTTGAGTGCCTTTTGAGCATCTGCGTAGGCTTTGCCGTTTGTGCGGGGAGCCGCCTTGTAGATGTCTTCGAGAGTTGCGTTCAGTCGGTCTCGGGCAGCGCGGATTTCATCGACAGCACGACCATCGTTCATGTCGACCAGAAGTGATAGGAGGGCTTCGCGGATACCCCATAGCTTGGACGCGACGATAGTGTGTTTCTGGGCCTGCTCACCCAAACTGGCTTCCTTGAAGTAAAGCGTGAAGGCCAACAGGATTGTCGAGAGCACTACGCCGACAAGCGTATATGGATGGGTATCCCCGAGAACTGCCAGCAACAAGCTGCTCGTCGTCACTGCCGACAGGAAGATTTCCGCGTTCTTGATAAGCTTGTAACGCGAAATGTATCGGTCGGCCATCTTCTCGTGGGTCTTGTGGGTGTACGCGGCTCGCGCGTACATCTCCCGCAACTGCCCTTCGAGCGAGGCTGCCGGCTGCAGACGTGAATCGTTAAGCTGGGAATGCTGTTCCATAGATTGCTCGATATTTTTGCCGTGCCGACCAGTTCTCGCCCTTCAATTGATGGCCAATTGCTTCAATTGCCCTAAGCTCTGCAGAGCGAGCCTTGAACTGAAATACATCGCTTCGGTACACATATGAACCGCTACCAGGCGCAAGCCAATACGTCTGCGATGTATCCAGGTTCGCGAGGTAGTTGAAGAAATCGCGAGTCAGGTAATCGTAGTAGAGGTATGACTTGTCGCGATGCGCCCAGTTGGCAATAAATTGATAAGCAAGCGTGTCGATTAGCATCCCGCTCATCGAAACGTTGTTTGTGTCGCGCCATGCCCGTGCCATCCGGCTCAGTTCGACCAGGTTTCCGTTGCAGGCTGTATTCCGCGCGGAGACCGCGTTCATCTCGTGTTTCGGCTTGCAAACGCGCCATGACCCACCACCGTTCGAGTCTGCAAACGTGTAGCTCCCGTCGACATTCTCGAACGCAGGCAAAACCTCAAACCGCACGCCATCGTCAAAATTGATGACAACCACCTGACCATCGCCTGCCATGTCCGAGACACTATAGGTGTTCCGGATTGAGTTTTTGACAAGCGCGAGCAGTGCGGACTGGCCATTCCCGGTGTGCCCATGGAATCGTTGATAGAGCGCATACGGAAGCTCGTAGAGCAGGTCGACGTCGCTAACACTTGGGATAGCTGTGCTGCGACCGTACGAGCCGACGTAAAACCGATATGCGGATTTCGAGTCCAGCTTGTCCCGAAGGTCATAGTTCAACTGACCCACGATGCGGCCGGTCCGGTAACTAATTGAACCGCGTTTTTCAGCATTGATGCGGAGCGCACCACAAAACTGAGAAAACCATTCCCCTTCGCCCATTTCTTCCCTTCTTATCTCGATTGTTATTTCGCCTTGGAAGCAACCCGCGTTCGACCCCATCGAAATCCACGCCGGATGTCTGCCTACATTATCTTTCACAAGACACAGTATCAGGAAACCGTGACCTATTGGAATCAGATAAACATCGTCTCAAGCGGCAAGCTTGTGTTCGTAGTATGGCCGCTCCTTGTCATCGACGATGGCGTACATCGCATCTAGGTTCGATGCGCTCGGATTGCGCCATGTTTCGATGTTCCGGGGCTTGATGAGAATGATGCACCGGTCATGGCCGGCCGCTTCAATCTCAGGCGGAGGGTCATCCGTGACGACCGCGAACAACAGCAGGTCCGGCTCACCAGGTTTAGTTCATCGCGACCAAAGACAGGCGACGTGCATCAGTGCCTTCGTCGCGGATTTTCAGCCGCAGCACGTCAAAGTACGGCTCGTAGATGTCGTAGAGATGCGCTTGTATCCTCCCGACGTTTACTTCACACGAGGCCGCGAGAGGCGGAGGCAGTCGTCCTTAGAGTCAGGCCTTGCGTTCGAGCGTCCAGAGCGCGGGCTGCGGCCGGAAGGCACCACTTTTATCCGGCGCAAAAACGTCAGGCATTCGCTCGCCCTGATTCACCAGCACGCCTGGCACACTGTGACCCTGCGCCTTCCAGACTCCTGTTTCTGGACAAATCTGGCCAGTACGGACCGGTGTAGGTGCTGTGGGAACTGGAGTCGGAGGCGAAGACTCCTGATAGTTTCGACCAAAATCGACGAGGTCCTTCGGATAGACGATATGCTCGCGCAGTGAGGTATCGTCGAGCTCAAGCAGGTAGGCCAACGCAGCGGCTTCGATTGCCCAGTACCCAACATAGAGCCCCCATTCATTCGAAAGATTGAGGTGGCTATCGTGCCATCCGAGGTCTTTCATCGACGCATACCACTTCTCCAGATAGGCGTTGAGGTCCGCAAGGCTCTCTTCATCCGAGTCTCCGTACATGCTGTTGATACAGTCGCGGTACGACTCGTGAAACCAGCTGTCAACGTCAGTACGGCCTTCCATACCGTACGCAAGAAGGTCCTCGTAAAGCGTATCGCGTGCGCGATACGTAGGGTCCTCCAACGCGGCAATGCGGGGAAGCAAGTCGATTCTATGCAGTAGATGACACAGGCCGATGAGTTGCATCGCGCGTTCGTAGTCGCCCAACTGGCTCAGCCGGAAGGCTGGCCAACCAGGACGATAGACCAGCGACTCGCGTTGTGCGTACTCTTCATAGGCAGCAACCACTTGCTCCAATTCTTCGCGCATTGGCGCGATGGGCTCCCCGGCCGTGTAACGCAGGAGCATGAGACTGAAACGGCTATCGGCACGGAAATATGCAGCGCCTGCCTGCTTCTCTTCGGGGGTCCCTTCCGCAGGGAGCGTATGTGTCCACTGCTCGATGGACTCGAGGTGAAAGCGCGACCACCACTCGAAGTATTCTTCGCTAATGAACCGTTGACGTCGTTTCTGGGTAAAGTCCATTTAAGTTGCCGTCCTGATGCCGTATCTGTCGTTCAGCCGCTGCTGTTTTTCGTTTACCGCAACCCGGACTTCTTCCTCACGATAGTGGAACCGGATGTTGTGGTTCGGATGGACATGCTCAATACCTATCAGCAACGCCTTCGCATGCTGCAAGGCGCTCGGCAAGTAGAACGGAACGTACAGAATGTGGCGAGCATAGCCCTCTGCCTCAACCGTACGCGCCATCGCTGGCCCAACCGCATCCTGCAGGTTCTGCCGTATCCAGCCACGGCTCATCTGGGCAATTTTATCGCCGGTAGGCGCAAGGTCCCCACTCTTCGGCAATGAGGTGCCAGAAGCTGGTGGCGTGCCTGCGTCGCCGCCACCTGCTTTTGGCGCTGGCGAGCCCGACTTGGGCGGCCTTCTGCGGCCACCTTTCTTTTTTCCCGTCGAAGTGTCGTTGTCCGCCGCTTCGCCTTCATCGTCGGGCGGCTCAAGCAACTCGACGGGTCGGGGCAAGACTTTGTCCACCGCATGACCAAGCAAGCCCGAAACTCCGGGCTTCCCTTTGCGAACGCGCTTTTGAGCGACCCGCGAGGACTTCGCCTCTACGATGGCAAATGGCTTCCCGTTGTTGTTCGCGGGAGTTGCGCGCCATACCCCGTCAATCCCGTTTCCGTGTGCCTTCTCGGCGAACAGCTTGTTGAGCTTGGCTCCGTCATTGAGCTTGCCGAACACCCTGGCGCTCGGTGCCACTTCCCACTTACCAGCGAGGCCGTCATCGTGCTTCGTCCAGCCGTTACCCCACTTCAACTTCTCGTAGCAGTAGTAGTCGGCGATGTGCTCGCCCAAAATACCCGTTACTTTGTTCGTTACCCGTCTAACTGCGAGCTTTGCATTCACCACGCGAGACGACGCAGGTTTAGCGCGATTTCGGCCCTCCTCGGCTTCAGCGCCCTTCCGCCCAGGTTTCTCGGTTTCCTTGCGATGAGAGACTTCACCCTCTGCCGATGAGTTGGGTTGTTTCCTCTTCCAATGCATCAGCTTGCGCTCGACAAACATCGTCACCCAGAAGGGCAGGTTCCGCTCGCCGTACACTAGTGCTGCGCTCACCGCGGCTTGGCCCTCTGCCGGAAGGTCGCGATATAGCCAGGACTTCTCGATATGCCCTCGTGCGCCGGTCAGCAAATTTTTCAGCCCGGCGGCGTCAAAGAGCTTATCGACGAGTTGTTCAGGACTAGTCGGACAGTGTGCTTCCTGCAGCACAAGTCGAAGGATGTCGAACAGCAATGGTCCATAGATTTCCGACTTGTGATTGACCAGTCGGAAGGTCTGCTTCACCCCCGCACCAACTACCGGTACCCATCCGACGATGGCAAACAGCAGGTCGATACCGGTCTCGACCTTGGTCATCTCGTCGGTAGCGTCGCGTGCATTCCAGACGTCGAGGAGACTTTGACTGGTGTCATAGACATTCTGTGCTACATAAAACAGCGGAACAGCATTGGCAAGCATGGACTTGCCAATCTGCTCGACCGCATCCTCAATCGCTTGCTGGTTTGTATTGGTCATGTGATGTCGGGACGGCCAGAAAATTGATTGAACAGGTTCGCAAGGTCGTCGCCTGTAATGCCGTCGTGGCCCGCGGCATGAAGTTCCTTCAAGACCTCGTGCGCCTCAATCTCCTTGGCAGTGGGCAGGGGCTGTTGTTCGAATGTGCGTAAGTCCTCACCGAAGAACGCCTTGGCAGCTCCGTCTGGGATGTCATGAAGCACTGCATGTCCGTTGGCGTCGAGATTGCCCGTCATCGTCGTACCGTTCTCGAACACCACCTTGTAAGGCGCGTTGGGCACAGCCTTCAAGTTGTCATCCGTAAGATTCAGCTCGAGCTTGTTGTGCAGGTCGCCCTTCGGCAGCGCGGGCAAGTCGTAGGGGATACTCGCGGGACCGGCTAACGCGTGCTGCGCGCCCTTGATGTCTATCTTGCCCGGGGCGTGAATCTCGATGTTGCCGCCCTGGATTCGGATATAGGCGCCGCCGGACGTCAACAGGACGCCCTGGTTTGCCGCCACTTCAACCTTCTCCGTTGTTGACAGAACCTTCACGGTCTTCTGCGCAGTCAGCTCGATGTTGTCCGACTGCGCCTGAATTTCCACCTTTCCCTTCGCGGCGAACAGCTTCATCCCGGCGTTCTGAACGAACAGGCTGATGCGCTGGGCAACACTCGCGACGAGCGACTTGCCCGCGACCAGGTGCGTGCTCTGGCCGCTGACCAGGTTGACCTGCTCATCGGCGCCCAGATGAGCTGACTGCTGCGTCGGCAGCCCGATGCCCGCAGGACTAGACACGAGCAGCACCGGCTTCTTGAAGGCGTTGGCCGCGCCCCTCCCGCCGCCGGCCGTGCGGCCGCCGCTCGCCGGGCCGTCGACATGGTCGACAGTGGCCTTGTTAAACGATTGCAGCGCGTCCAGGCCCGCCTTCAGCCCCTCGGCCTGATGCGTGGTGCTGGCCTGGGACAGCGCTTCGAGCATGCCGTGCGCGCCATCGAGCTGCTGCCGGGCTTCACGTACCTCGAGCTGCTGCGCCGCCCCGGTACTGGAGTGCGTCGTCAAGAAGAGCCCACGATTGGCGCGAATAGCGCCATAGGCATCGGTGCGCAGGTCGAAGCCGCTACCCAGGTAGCTTCCGCGGACGTTGCCGTCCTGGGCAATCAGGTATCCGAGGTGCAGCATCGAGCTGCCTTGTGACGAGAAAAGCTGCATCCGGTTCTGGCCAGTCGCATCGTCCATCACGAGCTGGTTGTAGCCGCCGCCACCGTATTCCTTCGACCGGAAGCCCGACAGGATGCCGTTCGAGTGCCAGCGAGGCTGGGTCGCCCCGTTGTAGACGCGCCCCGTGGCAATTGGCCGGTCACAGTCCCCGCCGACCCAGTCGATGATGACTTCCTCACCCACGCGCGGCACATGCACGCTGCCGTAGCCGCTACCGGTGTCGGAAAAGGCAGCACGCACCCAGCATGTCGCTCCCATTCCCTCTCGTCGGTCCCAGTGCATGCGAACGAGGATGCGGTTCAGCGAATCGGTGTAAACCTCCTCGTTCTCTGGACCGACGACTGTCGCCGTCTGCAGGTGCATGACGGGCTTCTTGTGGTGGAACGGGCTGCGAAACGGCACCTTCTGGCGCTGGGCTTCCACCTCCACGAGGAAGAAGCCCTCGCTGCCCAAAGCGTCCTTGACCGCGAATGCCGAGGCCGACTGTTCATGAGAGTCACGGACCTCGGCGAGACGCGCATCCAGGCTATGCGGAAAGGGCTGACTGTTACCCACCGGCAAATTATTGCGGATGTACCAGGTTGCCTCGACGACCGCGAACTTGCGGTCCTCTACAGCGTCCCGGTCGTGCTCAGGATGGTCGAAGAGGGCGAACCAACGCCCCACGTCGATGCCGGGCAGGCTGCCCACGCCGCAGAATCGCTTCGCGCGCGACTCCCATTCCTCGAGCCTGAGCTTGGTCAGCTGGTTGCCGCGGTCTTCCTCCAGATACGAGTACGGCCCGGTGTACTCGTAGACCTCGGCCTGCTGCGGCAGGTCGCCCTGATTTGCGATGGTCGGATAGGACATCTCCTTGCGCGCATCGGGGTTGTTGTAGTCGAACGTCCGAGTCGAGTACGAGGTGCTCTGCAATGTGCGCGCGCCCGCCCAATGCACCAGCGCTTCCGGCTGACGGGTGACTCCGGCGCGGTAGAACTGAACACGCTCAGGCTCGAGCGGCTTGAGCGAATACAGGTCGTCCGTGATGACGAGGGTGTGCGACTTGCCGTCCTCTGCGTGCTCGAAATAGTAAAACCAGCCCTCCGCTTCCAGCAGCCGGTGCACGAAGTTCCAGTCGTCCTCGTACTGGACGCAGAACGAGCGCATGGGCGATGGCTTGCGCACCTCGATTCGGTACGCCCCGACCGCCTGTGGATGCCCTTGAAACACCGTTTCGAGGATGGCTTCGACCGACTGGTCCTGGAATATCCGAGCGTCCTTGCGGAACTTCAGGAAATGGAGCCAAGACGAGAAAATCAGCTGCATGCTCGTCAGCTGTCCGTCGGCACCCAAGCGTCGTGCGGTATGCACGTATCCGTGTCGTGGCCGGTATGACTTGTCGGCCTGCTGAATCCAGAGTGTGACAGGCTGCGCAATAAGCGATTTCAGATCAAGCGAATCCCGCAGCGAAACCACATCGACTGCATACTCGTAATTGCGCCCCAGGCGAGCAGTGCCCACCACGATTTGTGGCAGCAGCACGTCCGGCCCGGCAGGAGTATCCAGTTTTACGAGACGGTCGGACTGGATTAACCCCGAATTCACTAATGCGATAAGGTCCTGCGCTCCCATTTGATTTTCCTTGTTCTGGCCTCCCTCAAAACCTAGCAAAATCATACGGGGAAGAGCCTACGCACACAATATGAGGGATGCGACCTCGCCCTTCCCCAACAGGCAGAGGCGACAACAATCTCTGGCAATTGAACTCGATTTTTAAATAATTGAGGCGAATGCCGACCATTGATTGCTGCTGATGCGGCAATACGGATTAGAAGTCGTTACACAACAGCGAAATCACTGCAGAAAAAGCTGTTACTCGTCTGCAAACGCTTGATTCCGCAAGATAAGCGCTTCTAATCCGGCGACACCAAATCGCCCGCCTTCGAAGGGAAATTCCGAAAAATGTGTCACGGAATGAATCCATCGGGCGGGCAGACCGGGGCTTCGGCCCTGGTTCCTCCTGACCTTGCCCCTGTTTCACGAATCCCATAGCCGAGGCAATCAAGCCGCTTGCCCTTGCCGAGCGGCGGCCCAGTTCTTCTCGAACATCACGGGGCTGACGTAGTTCAATGTCGAATGGAGCCGACGGGCAACCGGGTCGAGTAGTTTCCGCTTCACGTAGCGCGAAGCCGCGCCCAGCAAGAATTCCGCCGTACAGGAAGCGTCCCGCGGGACGCTTTCATTTTTTTGAGCGCGATGGTGCGAATTTTTGCGACGTTGGGGGTCAACTGGGCCAAAATTCCGCTGCGGTTTTTTGCGCAAAACCCAGCCGGACAAGGACTTCGCCAAGGCGAGAAGCGTCCTACGGGATGCTTTCATTGTTGGCGAACACCGGCTGGCAATCCGGATTGGAAGCATTTACACGTAAACGCTTCCGCCCAACGACCCACCGGGTCTTGCCGAGGCAGACCCGCGGCGCAATTGTGTAGCCAGTCAGGCAGCGAGGCTGTTCTTGAAGAGTTCGCCTTGCTTCATGATGACGTCCAGGTGACGCCCTTGCTCCCCCAGCAGACCGATGTTCTGCAGCGGGTCTCCGTTGACCACCAGCAAATCGGCGGTGGCTTCCGGCGCCACCACGCCGAGTTCGCCGGTCTTGTTCAAGACCTCGGCTGCGATCGACGTCGCCTGACAAATCACCTCGAAGTTTGAAAACGCTCGCGTGCGCAGCATGAGTTCCTCGCTTTGGCGTTGATGCATCGTTCCCAGCAAGTCGGAACCATAGGCCATCTTGACCTTGTGGCGCTTGTAAATCTCCAGTGAATCCAGCCCCTTCTGCAGCACGGCGGCATTCTTCACCAGCGAATCCGCCGGATAACCCGCTTCAGCGCCATCCGTTCTACAGGCCTCGTACGTAATCAGTGTCGGCACGATGAAGGCGCCTCGCTCAGCCATCACACGGGCCGCATCGTCGTCGACGAGGTTGCCGTGCTCAACCGTGCGAACGCCGAGCTCGACAGCGCGCTTGATTGCTTGAGCCGTGTAGGCGTGCGCCATGACGTACGTCTGATGCTGGCGCGCCTCGGCAACGGCGGCCCGGATTTCGTCCTCCGAGAACTGCAGATTGCCGATCGGGTCCGTCGGAGACGAGACACCGCCGGACGCCATGATCTTGATTTGCGTCGCGCCCTGACGGATTTCCTGTCGAATGGCGCGGCGAATGTCATCCACGCCATCCACGATGCGACCAATCGCACCGTAGTACTGCGAGCAAGGGCAGTGGTCGGCGCTGTGGTCAAGCCTGACACGATAGTCTGCGTGACCGCCGGTCTGGGAGAGCGCCTTGCCCGAGGTGAATAGACGAGGACCTTCTGCGAGCCCGGCCTCCACGGCCTGTGCCAGCGCATAGTCGGCACCGCCTGCATCGCGAACGCTCGTAAAGCCTCGCTCCAGCATCCCGCGAAGAATCGGCACCGCGCGGAACAATGCAAAGGCATTGGGCAACTTCGCGTTTGCTCCCAGGTTCGCCATGCTGGCCATGACGTGGACGTGACAATCGATCAGCCCCGGCATCAACGTCTTGCCTCTGATGTCAAGCACGTTCGCATCCGACCGGACCTCGATGTGTGCCGCGACTTCCCGGATGATGCCATCCTCGATCAGAACGTCGTACGGCTGGTCGTCTTCGTGGTGGTTGACGTCGACGATCCGTCCGCCTTTTAGGAGTGTAAGCATCGTTTCCTCTTCAAGTAATGCCAAACGTCGAGGCCAGAAATTCAGCCTCGACGGGGGAATTGACCATGTAATGGGTACCGAGGCAAAGGCAGCTATGGCAGCTTCAATCGCCCGATACCCGAATCCTGAATTTGGCCTTGTTCCGCTTAAACGCCAATCATCCCAGGTTTCGCGGCGGATCAACGACAAGGGAAGATTGACTTCGACGAACAAGGCAAGCGCCTGACTAAAGGTCGCCTGCCCGGCCGGTGCCAGCTCGCGGCGCGCCCAAGACTTCTCGACGTGCCCGCGAAACTCGATTGCACCATCCCCGCTTCATCAGCTTGCTAGACTTTCCGAACGCCGTTTCGAGCCAGAGTCTGGCGCAGAATCCCCACTTGCGATTCGGTGAGCAGGCGTTTCGGTATGAAGCGGAGCATCAGCACCGACTGGTAGTACAGGATCACGTGGCGATCCTCGCTCCAATGGACAAGATCCGCGTAGCGGATTTCTTCGCGGGAGGTCGGGGTTTCGACGACGAGACAATCGCTGCGGCAGGTGACCGTGTAAGGCTGGTGGAGATTTTTTTGCTGGACGTAGACCTTGCGAGCGGCGCGCGGCAGCAACAGATTGGCAAGCAAGGGCCAGCCGATCGTGACCAACGCCGCAATTCCGACGATCCACCAGACAACGCTCAGTTCCGGCAGGGTTCGGTTTGCTATCCAGGCGACACCGAGCGAAAAAAGGACATACACGGCCAACGCGATCGCGAATGTCTTGAGCAGATATTTCCAGTTGTACCTGCGCCGCAGATTCAGGCGGTAAGCGAGGACGAGGTCCTCCAAGGTGGGCTGAAAGGCGATTACGGTGTCACTCATGTACCGGCTCGGAATGGTTCTTGATTTTTACTGTCGATTGGGGCTCTGAAAAACGCACCGCCAAAGGCACCGGCCGTTCGAACAGCGTTCCCGGGCGCAATGCCCACGAGGAATACGCTCGTTATGGTCTGCTGCCGGCGCTCATTCGCGATGCGTTTGACATTGCCCCACCGTATGTCTTTACATTATCGCCGAATCGGAACGTGGCCATAAGAAGTCCAGCCGCACGTCAGCCTGGAGATCGAGAAATGGCGAAGGGCGGGTCCACCGCGCGACGGCCGTCGCGCCCCGCTCACCGGGCCGTGAACACGGATAGTGGCTCAATTCCCGCCGCGGAGCAGGTGGAAGAAAAAGCGATCGCCGGATCCGCGGCGATCGCAAGGCCGCCTGCATCGAGCCAATTCAAGAAACGCAGGCGGGACACAAAATTGGGGACTTGCGTCGTGTCCCGATACGCCAAAAGCGGCCTAAGCGGATCGCCAATAGCCGAGGGCAAGTTGACGTCGGTGCTCCAGAACGTGCGTCATCTCGTCTCTCATTCCTGCCTGCCGCCGATTCCTGCCGATTGTTTACAAAACAAATCCCGAAGACCCCAAAGTTTCAAAAAAAATCAAAACTACAGATTGATTTTCCACAGACGGCACCAGTAAGACATCCGCGAAAATTACTGATACAGTACCCGCGTGCGCATGCTAGATCGGAGTGTGGACGACAATTCCCCGAAACTATTCGGGAAATTTTCATTAAATTCGCTCACAATGCGCCCCTTGCACCTCACCGGGCTACGCCATGAAATGCGACAGCGCAATTGCCAGCCTCATCGAAAACTTTCCGACTTCGGCAAGCCTGAAGGAAGCGGACACCGGCAGATACATCGCAAATAACCTGCACAACTCGCTTCAGTTTGGAATAAAAAATCCAAAGGATCTCCTGGGGCTGACGATACAGGACATCAGATTCAATCAACCCGACTGGGGAGCACAGTACGCAAAATCGATCGAGCGCCTGGATTTATCCGCGCGCGAAAAGAAATCCCACGTGATCGGCAGACACCAGTTTCTCGACGCTTGCGGCGAGGCGCAGGTCGAGGAAATGGTCAAATTCCCGGTGCTGGGAACGCGCAAAAACATACTTGGCATCGTCACTTATCGGCACGACATTACGCGAACCCTCCCGCCGATTAATGTCTATCTGCTGAACAGGAAGTTTTACAACACGGCATCATCGATCGAACGAACGCTCACCTATTTCAAGGTCCACCAGTATTTCATCACTCCGTTGACGGATGCACAGGTCCGCGTTTTTCTTTTGAGGTCGGAGCGGCTCAGCACCAAGGAAATCTCCCGATTCCTCCGCATTTCGGACAGAACGGTAGAGTGCCATTGCGCCGCGTTGCGCAACAAGGTCATAGACGGAAACCTTCCCTACGTCCTGTCGCTCATGAAGGAAAGCGTTTCATGCGATCAAGATTTGACCCAATCCTGAAAATAGCGCTCACGGCCAACCTTTTTGAATGGTATGAATTTTCACTCACTGCCTTCATGGCATTGGAAATCGGCCGTCTGTTTTTTCCGCCCGCAAGTGACAAACTGGCGCTGGCGCTGAGTTTTTCGGTGTTCGCAAGCAGCTACCTGGCACGCCCTTTCGGCAGCCTGTTTTTCGGCGCCTTGGGCAATCGATACGGCACCGGCACGGCGCTCAAGTTCAGCATGCTGGGCATGGCAACGCCGGCGTCCCTGATCGCATTCCTGCCGACTTATCAGGCGGCCGGCTACCTTGCGACCATCCTGCTGCTGACGTTGAAAGTGCTGCAAGGCTTTTGCGCCGGCGGCGAAATGCCGTTAAGCGGATATTTCGTGTCGCTCAACGCGAATGACCGGAATCGCGGACCTTATTGCGCATTCGTTGTGGTCAGCGGATTCATCGGCATGCTGTTGGCGTCTGGCACCACGTTCGGCTTGCCGTATCTTGCCAGCGCGTTGCGCCCGCCCATGCACGGGTCGACTGCGGGGCACTGGTCCGAATCATGGCGCTGGCCGTTTTTGCTCTGCATTCCATTGTCGCTCGCGATCTACTCGCTCAGGTCGTCGGTCAGCAAGGGCGTGAGCGCGCAGGAGCGCCGCACTTCGCGCCGGAAGCCGGCGTTGCCGCTGGCGCAGGCGTTCATCCTGGTGGCGTTCATGGAAATCGTCATCTATGCGTTGCTCGTGTGGATGCCGAATTATTTACACAGCTATCTCGGCGCATCCAGCTTCGACGCGCATTTTTCGAATGTCGTCACCTTGATCGTCTTCTCTGCGTCGACGATCGGCGCAGGCTATGGCGCTCGCGTCACAAGCGCGGCCAATCTCGTCCTGGCCGGGATCGTCTCGCTGGTCCTCGGCAGCTATCCGCTGTTCCGCGTGTTGCAGACGGGCGATCCTGTTTTGCAATTGCTTGCGCAAGCCGCTTTGGCAATCATGGCCGGCTGCATCGTCGGCGTCATTTTTGTCGTTCTCGCAGACTTGTTCAAGGAGAGCTGGGGGGATGTCGGCATGGCCAGCACCTACTCCTTTGCCACTGCGATTTTCGGCGGGACCGCGCCCGTCGTGTGCGCTTACCTGATCGAAGTCACGCATCTGGTGACGGCACCCGCAATCTATATTCTGGTCACGGGACTGCTTGCCGCGCCCGTTGCGTACAGTCTGGCTTCGACGCAACGAGGCCGGATGCGTTTCCGCGTATCCGACTGATCTCCGACAACGATATCGTCCATCCCTAGTTTTCCGTCGCCTGTCACCAAGCCCTATGCAGCAATCAACCAAGTTGCCGTCGACCTGTCTGGTCACGCCGGAACCTCCGGCCGACAAACCGTTAGGCGGCTTTCTCGTGGATCTCGAACGCGCGTTGAAGGCGGGCATCCGCCTGGTACAGCTCCGCGCCAAAACCGTGACTGCCGCGCAGTATGCGTGGCTGGCCGAGCAAGCGTTGACGTGTTGCCGGCGCCACGATGCGCGGCTGCTGCTGAACGCGCCGCCTGAAGTGGCAGAGACGCTGCACGCAGACGGCGTACATCTCACCAGCACTCGCCTGATGGCGTGCTCGAGCAGACCGTTGCCCGCAGGATTCCTGGTTTCCGCTGCATGTCACGACGCCAACCAGATACAGCATGCAAATCGGATAGGGGCCGACCTGTTGACCCTCTCGCCTGTCCTACCGACTGCAACGCATACCACTGCCGAACCGCTTGGCTGGCCGCGTTTTCGCGAACTCGCGGCGCTGACCTCGATTCCGATCTATGCGTTGGGCGGAATGTCCGCCGATACGTTGGCCGAAGCCCGCGACGCTGGCGCGCATGGCGTCGCGGCAATTCGCGCGTTTTGGGGAGGGGTCGTCGAAAAGTCGTAATCGAAGAAGCAGAGATTCCTGATGCGCCCTGCTTTCGGTCATCGACTCCCGCGCATCGAAGCTACCTGCCTCTGATTTTCAACTTCACCTGAAGCAAGGTCAGCGCACCGAGCACGAACACGGCGAGGGTCCACGCGCCGTCATGGTGCAACAGCACGGCGGCAGTCGCGGCGATGCCCGCCAGTCCTTGCTGCAGGAAGCCGCACAAGGCCATCGCATGCGCGCCGTACTCGTGGGCATCGCTGACGGCGGTCGCCATGCTGTTGGGAAACAGCACCGCCTGACCGAAAATCGTCAGGCAATACAGCGCGATGAAGCTCCCCAGCCCGGCGAAATGGTTCAGCAGGCCGCCCAGCCAGGACACCAGCATCAGCGTGGTCGCAAGCGCCAGCAGCGTCGCGCCGGCATGCATCAATCGCACGCCGCCAAGCCGGCTCACGAAGCGATTGACCAGCATCGCGCCGCTGAAATAGGCGACGCCGATCAGCAGGCCGATACTGCCGAAGCCCGTCACGGGCAACTTGAAATGCTCCTGGAACACGAAAGGACTCACTTCCTGCAAGGTCACGGTCGCGGCGAATCCCAGCCCTCCCGCGCAGGCCGGCCACAGAAAGCCCGGGCGCCGCAGCACGGCGCGGTATGTGCCGGCCATGCCCGACATGACGGCGGCGCGGCGTCCCGCCTTCAAAGGCAGCGAATACGAGATGCCGATCGCCAGCGCGGCGGTGACGGCCATCAGCACGAAACCCGCTTGCCAATGGCTGTACTGACCGATCAGCCCGCCGATGAACTGGCCGCCGCCCAGTGCCGTGATGAACGCGATCGACAGCACGGACAGCCGTCGCGCCAGTTCGTCGCCGCGCCAGTTGTCCCGCACGATGATCCTGGCGATGATCGCCGCGCCGCCGCCCGCGATGCCCTGAATGGCGCGCAACACCAGCAGCGCGAGCGCGGACGTGCAGCTTGCGAGCAGCAGGCTGCTGGCCGCGAACAGCAGCAAGGAGATCAGCAAAGGCGCGCGCCTGCCCCAGCGTTCCGCCGCGGCGCCCCAGAACAGGACGGGCAGCGCCGCGCCGATCACATAGGCGGAGATGGACAGCTCGGCGCTGCCCTGCGTCATCTTCAGCTCGCGCATGACGATGGGCAAGGACGGCAGATAAACCGTCGTCGCCATCTGCGCCATGAATACGATCAGGCACGCCAGCGCCATCGCGCGAAAAGCCGATGCAGCGCTTTCCAGCGGCGCATCGGCGGTGAGAGCCGGTTTGTTATTCATGAGCAGCCTTGGCAGGTCTTTCGCGGGGAAGAGCGCGGTGAACAAAGCTTGAAATATCGGGAGTTGACCAACGGGCGCCGACCCGCATGCGCAAGAGATGAAATGCGCATTGCGATATGGCTATTCATCGAACCCGATGGCCGCAAGCGGGGAATCAATTTAAATCAGAATCGCCGGACCCGCACACAAAAAGCGAAGCAAAATTCCTCGGCATATAGAATGATTCTTCTATTTGCGGGATTCCGCCACTCACGTGACGAGCGCTACTTTCCACCGGTAGAAGCACATGACCTCACCCATCACGCTACGCGCGGCAACGCCGGCTGACGTCCCATTCCTCCTGAGACTGCGCAAGCTCACGATGACGGCGCATCTGCAACGCTCCGGCATCCCCACCGACGACGACACGCACTACGGCCGCATCCGCGCGAACTTCGAGGACGCGAAGATCATCTGCGACGGCACCGAAAGCATCGGGCTTCTCAAGTTGAGCCGCGCGCCGGATGAGTGGCACCTTCATCAAATCCAGATATTGCCCGCACACCAGGGCAAAGGCATTGGCAACGCGGTACTGCGCGCCGTATTGGCTGAGGCGACACGCGCGGGCGTACCCGTCTCGCTGAGCGTTCTTCGGGGCAATCCGGCGCGGCGCCTCTACGAGCAACTCGGTTTCAGACTCGTCACGGAAACGCCCATCGATGCGAAGCTGACGTGGCATCCGTGATGCGTCGCGTCAGCGCGCGCGCAGCAGCGACGGCGGGACGTCCAGCAGCCGCACGAAGCTGCGGCGCATGTTCTCGGCGTCGCCGAAACCGCATTCGTTCGCCACGCGCTGCAGCGACGACGCCCCGCTTTCGAGCGCGGCGCGCGCCGCTTCCACGCGCAGTTTTTCCACCGCCTTCGCAGGCGTGAGACCGGTTTCTTCCTGGAACGCCCGCGCGAAATGGCGCGGACTCATGCACGCGCGCTCGGCCATGTCGCTGACGCGATGACGCGCGCCGAGGTTGCGGCGCACGTGATCGAGCAGCGGCTTGAAGCGGCCGCGCGCGCAGTCCATCTCGTTGACATCCTCCCCTGCCTGAATGCCGGGAATTCCTACCGCTTCTGAAACGATGACGCTTGCTTCAGATTGCCTCGGCGGGTTCCTGCTTCACCGAGCGGCCCGACTGCACCGGCTCTCCACAGGCTGCAACGCGGTGTCCCCGCGCCAGTATATTGATCGCGCCGACCACATCGGCGTTTTCCTCGAAACCGCATTCGATACAGGCGAACCGCGAACTCTAGCGCATCAATGTTGTGCCGCCCACACCGGTTCGCGCAGGCTGTGGAGTTCCTTGTTCCGCGCAATGGTTTCAGGGCCCGGCGGATAGTCGTGGTTGCTGGTCGGCAGCAGACCATCGTGATACGCGCGAATCAGCTCCTGACGGACTTGCTCGCGCGTCTTTCCGGACGGAGCCGAATTCCCGGACGGGCTGGCCGACGCAACGGCAACGGCAGCAGCGCCGCGGGTGCTCGACGCGCTACTCGCCGCGTATGCGCCGGGGTAATCGTGACCGCCATCCGCGAAGGCGGACGTGACAGCGGTTGCGGCAACAACCATGGCGACGACAATTCGAATGTTCATGTGATCTCTCCGGTTCGAAACCCGGAATCGCGACAGGCGACTCCAATGGCTTGCATTCTGGAGAGCGGCCCCTGAATGGCCCGTGACGCATGCATGACCTTTCGGTCACGCCGCTTTCATCCGCCACCGAATTCAACCGATGCCTCCCGCCTTCAACGCGTCCGTGGTCATGTGCGCGCCAAGCGCAAGCAGCATCACGCCCATGCTCCAGCGTTGAGCCAGCAGGAGTCCCGGGCGACTGGCGAGGAACGTCGCCAGGGCGCCGGAGCAGATCGCCACGAAGCCATTGACCAATGCGAACGCGACGATCAACGACGAACCGAGCACAAGCGACTGCCTGAGAACGCTGCCGTCATGATCGTTGATGAATTGCGGCAGGAGTGACAGAAAGATCATCGCGAGCTTCGGATTCAACAGGCTCGTCGCGGCGCCCATCGCGAAAAGCCGGCGCGGCTGTTCCCGGGGCAGATCGCGAACCTCCAGCGGAGAGCGGCCGCCGGGCTTCACGGCCTGCCACGCCAGATAGAACAGATACACGGCGCCCACCGCACCCAACACACTGCCTGCATAAGGCACGCTCAAGAAAAATGCCGTGATGCCGAACGCTGCGCCAAACATGTAGAAGAGGTAGCCGAGCATGACGCCCGCAAGCGAAATAAGCCCGGCCGTTCGGCCTTGCGCGATCGAGCGCGACATTACGTAGACCATGTTCGGGCCCGGCGTCACGGCAATCATTCCGGCAACCGTCAGAAATCCGTACATCGATGCGGAACCGTACATTGCTGTGCTCCTGAAGTGTTCGACGATCGCAGTATCGGTTCGATGCAAACTCCAGTAAAACGAATTAAACTGAATCCATTGATCAGATTTTCTGAAGAAGATGAAGAAGCTCGACCTGGACGTGCTCGAGATGCTCGTGGCGATTGCCGATACGGGTTCGTTTGCTCGAGGTGCGGAGTCCGTGCATCGATCGCCGTCGGCGGTCAGCATGCAAATCAAGGCGCTCGAGGAAGCGCTGGGCAAGCCGCTTTTCGTGCGAAGCACCCGTAACGTAACGATTACCCCGGAAGGCACGACGCTTTTGGACTATGGCCGTCGCATGCTTGCGATGCGGGATGAAGCGTGGGCGTCGGTCGTTCGCCCCGAAGTAAAGGGCCGCGTCACCATCGGCGTTCCCGATGACTACGCGTCGTCGCTGCTGCCGCAGGTTCTGGGAAAGTTCGCGGTGGCGCATCCGCGTGTCGAAATTCGGGTAATCGGCCTGCCTAGCCACGCGCTCGTGCCATTGCTCAAGGACAACACGCTGGACCTCGCCTGCATCACGAAAGCGAAGGGCGTTGCGGGCGAATTCCTCCGGTTCGAGCCGATGGTGTGGGCCGGGTCGCCCGCAAGAAAGGTGTGGAAGGAGCGCCCGCTTCCGATCGCCGTTTTTGCGCATGGCAGTACGGCGCGCGCCCATGCCATCAGCGCGCTTCAGCGCGCGAACATCAAATACCGGATGTCCTACGAAAGCCCGAGCCTGATGGGCCTGATCAGCATGGTCGAAGCAGGGCTCGCGATAGCGCCCCTCGCCAAATGCGGCGTGCCGGGGCACCTCGTTCAGCTATCGCAGAACGAAGGGTTGCCGCCGCTGGACGAACTCGAAGTCGTCCTTGCCCGCAGTGCCCGGTCCGGTCGACCGCCCTGTGATTTTCTCGCCGGGCAGATTCTGGCTGAACTGAGGGCTTGAGCCAGACGCTCGATGGCCGGGCCGGCAAAGGATGGCCGCCGCATGCCAAAGCCGCAGCGTCACGGACGACCCACCCGCGTGGACGGATACCGCAACCCAGCCGGTTTACGTCGTGCCCGGCAGCGCACTCGAGACGAGCACGGCCGCGACCAGCAGCACGCCGGCCAGCACGAGCGACTCGACCTTGAGCACCGCGCCGAAACGGCGCAGCGGGCCCGCCGGCGATGCCGCGGCAGGATGCTTCAACGCGGCCAGCAGCTTCGGCATTTCGAAGAACCGGTTGTGCGCCCCGAGCGCCGCGGCAATCAGCACCAGCGCGAGCTTGAGCAGCAGCACCTGCCCATAAGCGGACGCCAGCAGGTTCGAAGGCGTACCGACTCCGCGCCATCCGTTGTATGCGCCCGTACTGAACAGGACGATCAGCGCCCACGTCGACGCATCGGAAAGCGATTGCACGAACGACGCGCCGTTCCGGTATTCACTTCCCGGAGCGCGAATCAGAGACGGCATCACCGCATACGTCGTCACCAGCACGAGGCCAACCCACGCGCTGATGGCCAGCAGATGCAGCCAGTCCACCCAGACCGGCACGCTGAACAGCCCGGCATCCACCGGATGCCCGCCGTTGCTGCGCGCAAGCGCGACACCCGCCAGCGCAATCCACATCGCGAACGGAACACGCACGTCGCTTCGTGACGGCAGAAACGACAGCACGACGATGCAAAGCGTGAAGCCGGCGCCGACCAGCCACGCATGCCCAAAGCCGGTTCCCGCGAGCATCGACCACACGGCCGGACCGGCTTCGAACAGCGTCGACTCGCTCATCAACGCGCAGTGCGCCCAGAACGACAGCATGCTCGCCAGCAGCGACACGACGGATGCGATGCGCATCGTCGAGACCAGACGCCGAGCCATGCCCGCCTGCCAGTCGGATGCGCCGCGCGCGAGCCATCGGTTGCCGAGCAGCGCACCGACGACGACGGCGAAGCCGACGTTCTGCACGGCGACCGCGACCAGCCTCAAGATGCCGAGGAACCCGTCGTTCATCACTTCACCCTGAACACGTAGGCGCCTTTGGTCTTGTGCGCATCCGCGGTCATCGCGGTCCACTGGACCGTGTACGTGCCCGACGCCAGCTTCGGCACCGCGACCGTCATGACGCGCGGCGCGGACGCGTCGACCTTGGCCTTCTCCTTCGTGACGGCGGCGCCGCCTGCGTCGGATACCTTGACCGAACTGAAGGTCGGTTCGAGGTCTTCGTTGAAGGCAAGGCGCAACACGTCGGGCGCCACATCGACCATGCTGCCCGATGCGGGCACCGCGCTTTCCAGCTTGCCGTGCGCCAGCGCCGCAACCGGCGCGAACGCCAACGCGCCGGTCGCGGCCAGTCCGGCGAAGTGCTTGAGGGTGAATGTCTTCATGTCGGGGCTCGTCTCGTCACTGCTTCTGCAGCTTCGTGACGGTGAGCGCACCGTTCACTTCGTCGGCGACGAAATCGATCTTGTCGCCGGCCTTCACCTGCGACAGCATCGCCGCGTCCTTGACCTTGAAGACCATCGTCATCGCGTCCATGCCGAGGTTCTCCAGCGGGCCATGCTTGATGGTCAGCTTGCCGGCCGCCGTGTCGACCTTCCTGATTTCACCGTGCGACATGCCGCTCGCCGCTTCGGCGCCCTGCTTCGCGCCGCTCATGTCCATGTTGCCCATCTCGCCGGCCGCATGCGACGCGGCCGAGAACGCGAGGGCGCAGCCCATCGCAATCGAAACAAGTGCTTTTTTCATCGTGCTTTCTCCAGGGTTGAGGGGATGAAACGGTCGGCCGGGTCTGGCCCGGCCTGGTTGTGTCGTTCAGCCGTCCGGCAGTTCGCCGGTGTATTCGTAGGCCACGGTTCCCTTCGGATGCCTGAACCAGCCCGGGTCGCGGTAGTCGTTCCGGCCCAGCCCTTGCCGCACCTTGACGACGGTGAACATGCCGCCCATCTCCAGCGGCCCGAAAGGCCCGGTGCCGGTCATCATCGGCAGCGTGTTGTCGGGCAGCGGCATCTCCATCTCGCCCATCGCGCCGCCGGTGCTGCCCATCGCCATGTAGTCGGGCACCAGCTTGTTGATGCGTTTCGCGAGATCCTTCTGCGGCACGCCGATGAGGTTCGGCACCTGATGGCCCATCGCATTCATCGTGTGATGCGACTTGTGGCAGTGGAGCGCCCAGTCGCCGGGGCGGTTCGCGGTGAACTCGATCGCGCGCATCTGGCCCACCGCGACGTCGGCCGTCACCTCCGGCCAGCGCGCGGCCGGCGGAATCCACCCGCCGTCCGTGCCGGCCACCTCGAAGCTGTAGCCGTGCAGGTGGATCGGATGATTCGTCATCGTCAGGTTGCCGAACCGGATGCGCACGCGGTCGCCCGCGCGCACCGGCAGCGGGTCGATGCCCGGGAACACGCGCGAATTGAACGTCCACATGTTGAAGTCCGTCATCTCGTTGACGCGCGGCGTGTAGCTGCCCGGGTCGATGTCGTAGGCCGCCAGCAGGAACACGAAGTCCCGGTCGACCGGCATCACGCCGCGGTCCTTCGGGTGCACGATGAACATGCCCATCATTCCCATCGCCATCTGCACCATCTCGTCGGCGTGCGGGTGATACATGAAGGTCCCGTGCTTCTCCAGCTCGAACTCGTAGACGAACGTCTTGCCGGGTGGGATGTGCGGCTGCGTGAGCCCCCCGACGCCGTCCATCCCGCTGGGCAGCAGCATGCCGTGCCAGTGCACGGTCGTGTGCTCGGGCAGCCGGTTCGTCACGAAGATGCGGACCTTGTCGCCCTCGACCGCCTCGATGGTCGGGCCGGGCGTTTGCCCGTTGTAGCCCCACAGGTTCGCCTTCATGCCGGGCGCCATCTCGCGCACGACCGGCTCGGCCGTCAGGTGGAATTCCTTCCAGCCGTTCTTCATTCGCCACGGCAGGCTCCAGCCGTTGAGCGTCGACACCGGCGTATACGGGCGTCCGTTGGGCGGCGCGAGCGGCGGCTGCGTCGCCGCCTTCGCCATCGTCGGTGCTTCGGGGAGCGACGCGGCGCCCGCCTTGCTGACCATCGCGGCGCCGAGGAGTGCGGCCCCGGAGCCGCTGAGGAATTGTCGTCGGGACACCATGTTATTGACCTTCCGAATGCGTTGCCGGCGCCGGTTGCGCCGTGGGAGCCGAAGCAGGCTGCGCTGCGCCCGCGCGGGGCAGATGGCCGCCGACCGCCTGCTGGAGGTCGGTTTCCGCAAGCCAATAATCCTTCAGCGAATCGATGTAGCTGTTGACCGCGCCGACCTGTTCGCGCGAATCCGCGAGCAGCTCGAAGACGCTGGCGAGCATGCCGTTGTAGCGGAGCAGCAGCTCGTCCGAGATGGTCTTGCGCAGCGGCACGACCTCGTCGCGATAGTGCTTCGCGATGTCGTAGCTGGTCACGTACGCCGAGTACGACTCGCGGACCTCCGAGCGCGCATCGATCGCGGTGCGCGCGAGCTGGTTGGCCGAGCGCATGTAGATGGCTTCCGCACGGGCGACCTTCGCGCCGCCCCAGTCGAAGACGGGAATCTCGATGCTGATCTCGTAGCCGTGCTCATGCCCCTTGTCGGTCTCGTAGTTGTTCAGATACCCGACATCGAGCGCATTGATGAAGCGCGTCGCCTTGGTGAGCCCCAGCGATGACGCGACGCCCTGCGTTTGCAGCTTCGCCGCCTGAATGTCCAGGCGGTTCTGCATCGCGTAGCTTTCGAGGTCCTGAAGATCCGGGCGCGCCTTCGGCAAGTCCGGCAGGCGCTCGGGCAGCATGTACTGCGTGCCGCCTCCCCACAAGCCCAGCGTGCGCGTCAGCTTTTCGCGCGCGGCGACGGCTTGCTGGCGCGTCTTCGCGAGCTGCGCGGCCGCATCGGCATAGAACGCCTGCTCGCGCGCATGGTCGAGCTTGCTGAAGTTGCCCGCCTGACGCATGCGCGACGCCAGCTCGGCGCCGGCGTCCGCGGAATCCTTCACCTGCTCCGCGTACCTGGCGGCCTGCTCGGCCGCCACCGCGTTGACGTACGCGCGACGCGCGTCGGCGGCGACCTTGAGCATGGCGTCCGCCGTCTCGAGGTTGGTCTGCTCGAAGCGGCGCCCTTCGATGCGCGCGGCGAACGGCAACGTCAGGAGACCGAGCACGTTCGCCGAGAACGTGCGGCCGATGCTAAGGTCGCCGTTTCCCGCGCGGGTCCGGCTGAACGTGAACCCGGGGTTCGGGAGGCGGCCGGCCTGCACCAGGTCGGCTTCGGACAGGCCCAGTTCCGCGTAGGATGCCTGAAGGCCGCGATTGTTCAGCAGCGCGACCTGCATGGCATCGTCCATCGTGAGCGGCTTGGCGAGCAGTTCCTGCGTGCGTTTTGCCGCGGCATTCCGGTCGTCGTCCGTCCTGACGACGATCGCGTCCTTGCCGAGCCGCTCCTTGGCGGCGGTGGACACCGTATCGAAACCGCCGTCTCTGGAGAACGTGGTGCATCCCGCGAGCAACGCCATCACCGCGATGCCCGCGCCCATTCGAGCGGTAAGGAATCGTCGCATCATTTGGCGGTTTCCTCGTGCTTCGCGTGGTTCGAATGACCGCCGGCCGGTTGGGCCGGCGCGCCGCCGTGCTTCATGCCGCCTTTGGCCGGCTCGTCGAGGACGGCCTTGTTCAATTGCAGCCACGTCGGCCCGTCGCCGTCCCGGTAAGGCTGATAGCCGTCGAACGCAGAGGGAATGGTCATCGCCGGCACCGGGGTCGTTGCGTCCGTGGGGTCAGGCATCGTTGTTGCGGCATGCGCGAGCGACGGCAAGGTAGCCGCCGCGCCGAGCAGCGCTGCAGAGATAAGTCGCATACGTGTTCTCGTCGTGAATCAGCTGGCAGGCGCGTATCGGCGCACCAGGTCGAAGGCGTAGCGCGGTTCATCGACCGCGACGGCGAACTAGACGGGAAAGCGGCGAGGCGGTCGCTCGATGCCGTCGGTCAGGAACGACGCGACGCCGACGGGAGGCGGAATGGGGCGGGCGGCGCGAGCGGCGTCCGGTGCAACGGCCGCGGCAGGCATCGCCGGCAATCCCGTGCCGATGCAGCACGATGCACAGGTCGAACACGCATGCGCGTGGTGCGCGCCGTCGTGATGCCGAGGGTGATGCGCGCCGTCCGCACGCGCCATGCGTTGCATGTCGCGGTGGTATGCTGGCGCGGCCTGTTGCAGGTACCGGGGCGCATCGTCCTGCGCGGCGGCGCATTGCGTCGAGACGGCCGCAAACGACTGAACCGGAAGGCTCAGCGCCAGCAAGACGACGATGAAGAATTTGCGCCAGTACGACATGGAAGCGGCAATCGAGTGTGTCAGGACAGAACGTGGGCCGCAGCTTAGCGCCGCGCGCGTGACGCCGGCATGGCCATAAAATGACCGAAATGTCATGCAGGCGCGTCGTCCGGACCGTCGACGGCCGGCGCTTCATGAAAAAATTGTCATCCAGCCGTCATGCCCGGCGCGTCCGCGCCGCCCCAAGCTCGGGCCCTGGACCAACCCGCCTCACTAGGGTCTGTTTACATACGGAACGCACATGCGAATGCCCGAAATCGCCCGCAGGGCAAGGAGGAAGGAGCGCCGTTTGGCCGAGCCAAACAAGCGACGCGCGACGCCGCCATGCGGGCGATTTCGGGCATTCCCCTGGAATGAATTTTTTAGTTTGGGGTTGCCACGAGAACGGCCGCTCGCCGCGTTGTGCTCCTTGCGAATACGTCCAGTATTCGCGGCGTCGCACGCCTCGCGAGCGGCCGTTCTCGTGGCAACGCATGTGCGTTCCGTATGTAAACAGACCCTAGAGACAGCACGACCCACTCAGCAATGCGGATACTCATAGTCGAAGACGAGCCGAAAATGGCGTCGTATCTCCGGAAGGGATTGATGGAGGCGAGCTACACGGTCGACGTGGCCGAGAACGGCCAGGACGGCCTGTTCCTGGCGCTGCACGAAAGCTTCGACCTGATCGTGCTGGACGTCATGCTGCCGGGAATCGACGGCTTCGAGGTGCTCAAGCGCCTGAGGGCGCAGAAGCAGACGCCGGTGCTCCTGCTGACGGCGCGGGAAGCCATCGAAGACAAGGTGACCGGCCTTGAATTGGGCGCGGACGACTACCTGCCCAAGCCGTTTGCCTACGCCGAGTTCCTGGCCCGCATTCGCGCGCTGCTGCGGCGCGCGCCGCGCAACGTCCGGGACATCCTGCTCGTCGCCGATCTCGAAGTAGACCTCATCAGGCGGCGCGTGAAGCGCGGCGACACGCGCATCGATCTCACCGCGCAGGAGTTCGCGTTGCTGCAGCTCCTCGCCGAACGCGAAGGCGAGGTGCTCACGCGCACCTTCATCACGTCCCAGATCTGGGACATGAACTTCGACAGCGACACCAACGTGGTGGACGCCGCCATCAAGCGCCTGCGCGCGAAAATCGACAACGCATACGAGAAGAAGCTCATCCATACGATACGCGGGATGGGCTACGTGCTCGAGGACCGCTCGTGACCGACGGCCCCGCACCGTACTCGCTGCTCCGGCGGCTGACGCTCGCATTCGCGCTGGTCGCGGCGCTCGTGTTCGCGTTGACCGGCACCTACCTGTACCGGTCGTTGTCGGCGGAGCTGCAGCGGCGCGACGACATCGAGATCGGCGGCAAGCTGAACCAGTTCCTGCAGCTTGCGCGCGCGAGCGGCTCGACCGAGGCCGTCCGCACGAACCCGGCCATCGTTCACGAAGTCCTGCTGTCCCATCCCGGCGTCTATCTGGGCATCTACGACAGCCGCAACACGCTGCTGGTCGAGCACACCGACAAGCCGGACGTGAAGCTCGACGCGCTCGTCACCGGCCGGCATCCGGGCCGCCGGCCGTTTAGCTGCTCGCCCGACGGCATCGGGCCGTCCCGCTGCATCGTCGCCGAAGCGACGCTGCCGTCCGGCGAAGCGATCCGGGTGGCGCTGGTACGCACGGCGACCGACCGGCAATCGCTGCTCGAAAGCTACCGGGTCGATATCTGGGTCGCGGTTGCCGTCGGCGCGATCCTCGTCGGCGCGCTCGGCTATGCGGTTGCGCGCCGCGGCCTGCGTCCGGTCGAGGGCCTGGGCCGGCAGACCTCCCGCATCGAGGCGCACAACCTGAACGAGCGGCTCGACATCGGCGGTGGCCCGATCGAGCTGCGCGAACTCGCCGTCTCCGTGAATCGCATGCTCGACCGGCTCGAACGCGCGTTCGTCCGCCTGTCGCAGTTTTCGTCGGACCTCGCGCACGACATGCGCACGCCGCTCGCCAACGTGATCAGCTCGTCGCAAGTCACGTTGTCCAGGCCCAGGACGACCGACGAATACGAGGCGCTGATCGACTCGAACATCGAGGAATGCGAGCGGCTCCAGCGCATGATCGAGAACATGCTGTTCCTCGCGCGCACCGACAACGCGCAACAGCACCTGAAGCTGTCGGACCTCGACGCGGCGAACGAGCTGGGCCGGCTGGCGTCGTACTTCCAGGGCATCGCCGACGAAAGGGACATCAGCATCGTGGTCGAAGGCGACGCGCGGGTGGCGGCCGATGCCACGTTGTTTCGCCGAGCGGTCAGCAATCTCGTGTCGAATGCGCTGGACCATGCGCTGGCCGGCTCGACGATCGAACTGGCCGCGCTATCGTCCGCGGGGTTTTCCGTCGTCAAGGTGACGAATCGCGGACGCCCGATCGCGCCGGAGCACATCGACCGCATCTTCGAGCGCTTCTATCGCATCGACGCGTCGCGGCACGGGTCGTCCAGAAATGCAGGCCTCGGTCTCGCCATCGTCAAATCGATCATGGAACTGCACCGCGGCAACGTCGAGGCGGTGAGCGACGACGCCGGCACGACCTTCATCCTGCGCTTTCCCGTTGCTGCCACGGCCTGAACCGTTCTTCACTCGCCACGCCGCGCGGCATCGCGTGCATGCCGCGCGGCGAAGCCACCCGGCCGGCGATCAGCGGCCGCCCGGCAGCGCGATGTCGACCAGCACCGGATCGTGATCCGACGAGCGATACGCGTCGGGCGCGTACCAGGTCCGTTGCTGCTCGGCGCTCTTGTACGCGAGCGTGTACTGCAGCGCGACCGGCTCGTCCGCGTTGATGTGCCATTCGTGCACGGCCTTCACGTGCGCCGCGAGCGGCAGCGACGCGAGCGCGTGATCGAGATAGCCCGCTTCGCCGTTGTAGACGTAGCTGTACGCATTCGCGCCGATCCAGCGCGACACGAGGTTCCGGTAGCCGCGCGACTCGAGCAGGCGGATCGGGTCTTCGTGCGTGTAGCTGTTGAAATCGCCGATCAGCAGCACGCCCTGGCTCGACGCGCCGGTCGGCGTGCCGGCGAGCCAGTCGGCGAGCCTGGCCGCCGCGCGCGTGCGCGTCGCGTTCCAGCAGCCCTGGCCGTCGCCCTGGTCGAGATCGTCGCTCGTCGCGTCCGGGCAATTCTTCGATTTCAGATGATTGACCACGACCGTCAGCGCATGCTTGCCGCCGACGCGCCGGAACGTCTGCGCGAGCGGCTGGCGGTTCTTGTCGTCGATCGCGAGCGTCGCCGCGCGGCCGACCGGTTCGACCTTGCGGCTGTCGTAGATCAGCGCGACCGCGATCGCGTCGCCGCCGAGCCGCGCCGTGCCCGGATCGACGACGCGCCAGTGGCTGCCGAGCTTCGCCGCGAGCTGGCGCACCGCGCTCAGTTCGCCGTAGCCGTTGTTCTGGATTTCCATCAGGCCGATCACGTCGGCGTCGAGCGCCTTCAACGCGCTGACGATCTTCGCGTCCTGGCGCAGGAACTCCTGATAGGTCTTCGCGCCGCGGTTGGCCGGATCGTCGAAGCCGCCGCCGAGGCCGTTGCCGTTGAAATAATTGAGGACATTGAACGACGCGACGCGCAGGTTCGCGTGCCGATCGCGCGCGGGCGCCGCGGTGCGCGGATTCGCGCGCGCATCGAACGCGGGCGCCGCCGCGCCGGGCACCGGCTGCACGCGCCACGCGCCGTAGCGCATCTCGAGCACGCCTTCGACGTTGCTGACCGTGTAGCCCGCGCGCAGCGTGTTCGCGGCGGAAAGCCCGGGCGGCGGATACGGGACGCTCGCCGGGTTCTGCTTGTTCGAGCCGTCGTCGAGGACCAGCCGGTTGCGTGCGTTCGCGTCGATTTGCGACCGCGCCTGCGCGGGCGGCACGACGCTCGTCGGCGTGCGCAGCCGGCCGTTGCTGAGCAGCACGCTGCCGTAGCGGCCGAGCTCGTAGTTGTCGGTGACGTTCAGCTTCTGCGGCAGCCGCACCAGCATGCCTTCATACGCGGCGAACGCATTCACGTCGTCGACGGGCAGCGCGAGCGTCGCGGGCGTGACCGACTGGCCGTTCGCGCACACCGCGATCGCGCCCGACAGCGTGAGCTGCGTCTGCCCGTATTTCTCCTCGACCTTGCCCGTCACGTGGACGAGATCGCCCGCCTTCGCGCGCGCTTTCGGCGCATAGACGAACAGCCCTTCGGAGACGCCCGGCTGGTTGCGGCGCTGCACATCGGCCTGCTGGACGAAGAAGCCGCCGAAGCCGTCGGCGCCGCCGAAATCGGCGGTGACGACCGCTTCGATCGAGACGTTCTGGCCGGCGAGCGGCGACGGCGCGCCCGGCCCCTGAATCTCGGCGATCGGCGTCGCGCTGCCGCCGCAGTTCGCGCTGACGGGCGCGGCGGTGGCAGCGAGCGCCGGCGCGGCGGCAAGGGCGGGCAGGAGCAACAGGAGGGCAGACACGGGAATCGGAGCGCGCATGACGGAGGGTCCGGTTGTGAGGGTGCCGAAAGCTTAGCGGTGCTTGGTGACAGTTTTTGGTAAGCGAAAGATGGATGGATGTAATGTTTCCGATCCGATCGGGCGAACCGCCGCGTGGCGGATGCTCCGGGTCGCCGGAAAGCCTTCGCGACCGGCTCGGCCCGACGGCAGCGGGCCCCGCGCCATTCCTTCCTCGATCGCCGGGCCGAAACCCGGCGCCGCCAATTACTACGAGAAATTACATGTGCTATCGTTCGGCCCACTCGTGCCGTGGGTCGCTCATGACTCGCGCGCACGCCTCGCTACGCCGGCCGTTTTCGGCCCCAGATAAATCACGCCCGGTCCGCCGGCGAACTCCAGACTCATGCAGATCCAGAACGCCCGCCGCTGGGCGCCACGCGGGCCACGGCGATGGGTTGCCGCACTCGCCGCGCTGGGCCTGGCGAGCGGTGCGCGCCTCCTGTTGCACCCGCTGCTCGGTCCCGTCATGCCGGGCACGGCTTTCAGCATCGCCGCCGTGCTGATCGAGTACTACTTCGGCCTCGCGCCCGCGCTGACCGTGATGCTGGCCGGCCTGTGCATCGCCGACTACCTGTTCGTGCCGCCTTATGGCGTGTTCGACGTCATCGATCGCTCCGACATCCTGTTCGTCGTCTCGTACCCGCTGGTCGCGCTCGTGCTGATTACGCTGATCGAGCGCCTGAGGCGCGCGCAATTCCGCGCGGAACTGATCGCGTCCGTCGCGCAGTCGCGCTACGAGATGCTGCTGCGCCACGACAACGAGCGCTTGCTCGCGCGCCGCGCGATCGATGAAACGCACCGGCTGCTGCATCACCTGTCGCAGTACCACCGGACCTTCGTGCTGATGCAGGCGCTCGAACACAACCCCGCATGGAGCGGCGGCACGAGCGGCCCGGCGAGCGGCGCCCATGTCGCGCTGCCGCCGCCCGCGGAAATCGCGCCCGGCCCCCGCTTCGACGACGTCGACCCGGACGATCTCCGCCGCCTGTCGAAGACCCTCTCGGCCGGCCGGCACCGCGTGCGGCTGCGCCGGTCCGGCACGCCCGCCACGCGCGCGGCGGGTGACGCGGCGGGCGACGGCGCCACGCGCTTCGTCGACTGCGTCTGCGAACGCTTCACGACGCACGCGGGCGATTTCCTCGTGCTGCGCATCGACGACTGACGCCAGGGTCTGTTTACACATGTCAATCTCCGCCAGAACGGTGTTCAACGAAGGCGACGGCCACGCCGTGCTGATGCTGCACGGGCTGTCCAGCTCGCCGCTGGAATTCCGCTATCTCGCGCGCTTCCTGAATGACGAGGGCTTCACGACGTGCGCGCCGGTGCTGGACGGCTATAGCGCCGGCACGCCGGAACAGGCGATGGAGCAATGGCTCGACGCCGCGACCCGCGAATACGACGCGCTCGCCGCACGCTACGAACGCGTGTCGATCTGCGGGCTGTCGATCGGCGCGACGCTTGCGCTCGCGCTCGCGCATCGCCGTCCGCAGGCGCAGGCCGTTGCGCTGCTGTCGCTCACCCTCGCGTACGACGGCTGGGCGATTCCGTGGTATCGCTTCCTGCTGAACTGGGCGTATTACTCGCCGATGCGCCACCGCTACCGGTATCGCGAATCGGCGCCCTACGGCCTGCGCAACGAGGCGCTGCGCGCGAAGATCGCGCGCGCGATGAGCCGCGACGACTTCAGCGAAATCGGTCCGTCGACGATCTCGCTCCCCGCCCTGCACGAGGCAAGCCGGCTCGCGGCTTGCGTGCGCCCGAAGGTGCGCGCGATCCGCAACGACTGCCTGATCATCCATGCCATCGACGACGAAACGTCGAGCCCGCGCAATGCGCGCTTCATCGCTTCGTCGATCGGGGCCGGCTTCCTGCGAACCATCTGGCTCGACGACTCGTATCACATGATCACTTCCGACAACGAACGCGAAATCGTCGCGCGGGAAACCGCGCTGTTCCTGCGCGAAAGCGAAATGGCAAGCCGCACGGGCGACGCCGGCGCCAAGCCGGTCGTCTCGAAGGCGCTGGCGCGCCGCCTGCGGCAACTGGCGACACTGGGCAACGGGCGGACGTCGTGATGAAGCTTCCTGCGTTCCTCACCGCAAAGCGGGCCGCGCTGCTGGCGGCGGGATTGTCGCTGACCGTCTGCGCGCTCGACGCATCGGCCGCCGACGCCGCATCCGCCGCAACCGCTGCCGACGCGGCCGTCCAGCCCGCCGGCAAATGGAAGATCGCGTTCGGGCCGGGCCTGTTCGTCTCGCCGCGATACCCGGGCTCGCGGGACCTGCGCGTGTTCCCCTATCCCGCGCTCGACATTTCCTACGACGACCGCATCTTCTCGCAAGGCCCCGACGTGCTGGGCGTGAACGTGCTGCGCGGCGACGACTATCACGTCGGCGCAGCCATCACGTTCGATTTCGTGTCGCGCCACGAGAGCGACGATCCGCGCCTGCACGGGCTCGGCAACGTGAACGCCGGCCCGAAGCTGAAGCTCTTCGCCGATTACACGGTCTGGATGTTCACGGGCTCCGTCGCGATGTATCAGGACATCGCCGGACACCATCAGGGCAAGACCGTGCTCACCGATCTCTACGCGTCGCTGCCCGCAGGCGGCTGGCTGTTCTCCGCCGGACCAGGCTTCACGTGGGCGGACGCCGTCCATACGCGCACGTTCTTCGGCGTGTCGAACCAGCAGAGCGCCGCGTCGGGGCTGCCCGCCTACAACACCGGCGCGGGCATCCGCGACGTGCATCTGAACGGCTACGTCAGCTACGACTTCTCGAAGCACTGGGTCGGCTCGGTCGCGGTGACGCTCGGGCGCTTGCAGCACCATGCCGCGTCGAGCCCGATCACCGAGCGCAGGACCGAGCTCAATACGCTCGCGTCGGTCAACTACCGCTTCTGACCGCGCGTGCGGCCGGGACGATGCGGCTCAGCGTCTGGCCTTCGACCGGTTCAGCGCCACCGCATCGCGCACGAGCGTCTTCAACGCGCGTTCGTTGATCGTTTCGCCTTCGCGGAAATCGATCGCGCGCCGCGTGTTCCCTTCGAGACTGGCATTGAACAGGCCGGCGGGGTCCGGCAGCGCCGCCCCTTTCGCGAAGGTCATCTTCACGACGCTCTTGTAGGTCTCACCGGTGCAGAGGATGCCCGCATCCGACCACACCGGCACCCCGCGCCACTTCCACTCCTCGACGACGTCGGGATCGGCCTCCTTGACGAGCGCCCGGAGCCGGCCGAGCATCTCGCCGCGCCAGTCGCCCAGCTCCTCGATTCTCGCGTCGATCAGTTGTGAAGGCGACTGGACGTTCTCGTGCTGCGACTCGCTTTTCTTCATGCGCGTTTCTCCTTCGGCGAGCGTTCCAAAGTACACGTCATGTTCGTTCGGCATGCCGGATTCATCACTCGCGAGTTATCGATTGAATTTGGTCGGGAACCGGCGCGAGTCAAGCGGGCATGTCGAAACGTCCGGGGCCCCGTCCACCGCGAGTAGAAACGACTCGATCGCCGCCACCAGCGCGAGCGGGGTTTCATTCATCGGATAGTGGCCGGCGTTCGCCAGTACGTCGACCGTGGCAAGAGGATACCGCCGCAGATAGGTCCTGGCCATCAGCGCCGCGTTGAACGTCGGATCATGCTCGCCTACCAGCACCTTCACCGGGTGCCGCCCGGCGATCTCGTCGCTGAAGTCCGTATCGGCCCATGCGTGAAAGTAGGCGGCGAACGCTTCCGGCGACGAATGCAATGCCGAATACGCCGCTTTCCATTCGACCCACGACGACGGCAGTCGGCCGCCGGTGCTGCGATCGATGATGGCCCGCCGGTTGCCCGGATGCCCGGCGGCGCCTTCGAACAGCGCGCGCCTTGCGGCATCGAACGCGATGCCGCCGCACGGAACAGGCGCAACCGGCACCAGCGCACGCACGCGCTCGGGCGCGCATGCGGCAATCTTCTCGATCGCCATGCCGCCCATCGAATGACCGACGAGGCTGAACGTGCGAAAGCCGAGCGCATCCGCGAGCGCGAGTGCATCGGCGGCAATCTCGTCGATCGTGTAGGCGCCGCGCGTGTCGCGCCTTTCGCCGTAGCCTCGATAGTCGACGAATACGTAGGAGAACTTGTCCTGTGAGAGCCATGCTTCGATCGGCTCGAACGAGCGCGCGTCACCGAACCAGCCGTGCAGCACGAGAACAGCGTGGGGGCCATGTCCCACGCGATGAAAGGGTTTGGGCATATCGACTCCGGAAGAATCACGATCAGGCGTCCGGCGACTTGGTCGAGTGCGCCGTCGCGCCACGCATGAAACGGATCGTAGGCCGGTCGACCATGGCCCGCCTTCGACGCCGGGCCATTCGCTATAGAATCCGGGCCATGCGAAATACCCTGCTCGATCCCTACGAGAACATCCCGCGCAGCGTGGTGGTGACCGCGAACGACTATCCGGCCGGCCTGACGTTTCCGCCGCACGCGCATCGACGCGGGCAGTTCGCGTTTGCTTCGCGCGGCGCAATCAGCATCGCCACCCCGCAGGGCCGCTGGCTCGTGCCGCCGCAGCGCGCGTGCTGGGTCCCGGCCGGCGTCGAGCATGAAATGACGATGAGCGGCCCGGTCACGATGCTCAATACCTTCGTGTCGGGCGACGCGGCGCATGCGGCGGGGCTGCCCGACCATTGCTGCGTGTACGGCGTGTCGCCGTTGCTGAGGCAGCTGCTCGACGGCGCAATCGATCTCCCGGCGCTGTACGACGTCGACGGACGCGCCGGCAAGCTGATGGCCTTGCTCGTCGCGGAAATGGCGGCCATGCCGCGCCTGTCGCTTCATGCGCCGTTGCCGGACGATCCGCGGCTGGCAAGCGTGTGCCGGCAACTGTTCGAAGCGCCGTCGATCGCGATCGATCTCGACACCGTGGCGGCCGACGCCGGGATGAGCAGACGCACCTTCACGCGGCGCTTCCGCGTGCAGACCGGCGTGAGCTTCGCCGCATGGCGGCAGCAGGTCTGCCTGCTCGCGGCGGTCTCCCGCTTGAGCCAGGGGCAGCCGGTGACCCGGGTCGCGCTCGACCTCGGCTACGCGAGCCCCAGCGCGTTCACGTCCGCGTTTCGCCGCGTGCTCGGGGAGACGCCGAGCCGGTATCTGGAAGGTCGTCCATCGGGCGAGAACGCGAACGAAGCCTGGTCGAGCAGCCCGTCCGCCGCCAGCACCTGCTGCACCGCTCGGCCGCCGACGCTCAGAGTTCCTTGACCATGAACACGCGCGCGGCCCCGGCCGGCTGGCACGGCACTTCGCCGAATGCGCGGTAGCCGTGCTTCTCGTAGAACGCGGGCGCCTGGAACGTGATCGTGTACAGCACCGCGCGCGCGCAGCCGCGCTGCTTCGCCTCGGCTTCCGCCGCGTGCAGCAGCTTGCTGCCGAGGCCGTCCTTGCGCAGGGATTCGGGCAGGTACAACAGGTCGATGAAGAACAGCCCCAGCGAGGTCCGGCCGACCAGCCCGCCGAGGACCTCCCCGGTCTTCGGGTCGGTCACGTACACGTCGAGCGCCGTGTTGTCGGGCTGGCCGGTAATCGCGTCGTTGTATTCGTTGAGCTTGCGGCTGATCAGGTCTCGGGCCGCCGGCTGTCCGACAGCGGCCAACTGGATTGCAACGTCTGATGGAGCGGTCATGTCAATGTATTTATCGGCAACAGAATGTCGGGCCGGTTGATCCGGCCCCCTCGGAAACTGCCGCGCCATTCTGCCTGATATGCACCGCCCCGGGTCGTCCGCTTGCCGCGCTGAAGTGCAGGTCAGTTGTAGCCGAGGAT
The DNA here is from genome assembly GCF_000833595.1 of Burkholderia sp. MSHR3999. Lineage (NCBI taxonomy): Bacteria > Pseudomonadati > Pseudomonadota > Betaproteobacteria > Burkholderiales > Burkholderiaceae > Burkholderia > Burkholderia sp. MSHR3999. Next base: position 111,311 of record NZ_JRFO01000007.1, on the reverse strand, counting down.
CGCGTCCGTCGCGACGTCCGGCCGATCGGCGGTGCCGCCGACGAGCGACGTGGTCGGCTCCTGCAGCACCGCCTGATACGACGACACGCGCGCGTCGTCCGCATTGTCCGCATTGCCTGCGTCGTCCCACTCCGGCTCGGCGAAATCGTCGATGCTCGAGAAGAACCCCGGTTGCATTTGCGAAAAAGTCATCTCCACTCCTTAAGTTTTCGTTGATGTTCTAAACCACTTGCTTCATTTTCGCTGGTCGCGCCGGCTCGCCGTCGCGGCCGGCATCCGCATGCGCCATCTGCGCGCGGGTGCGCCGTGTGATGTGGATCACCGCGAGCACGACCGGCGCGATCAGCAGCCCTTCCGCCAGCTCGGGATCGACCGGCAGGCTCAGCACGTGCAGCGCCTTGAACGCGGCGGCCGCGAGCGACAGCACGTAGTACGAGATCGCGGCGACGGACAGCCCTTCCACCGCATGCTGCAGATGCAGCTGGTTGCGCGCGGTGCGCTCCATGCCGGCAAGCAGCCGCGTGACGTCCTTTTCCTGCGCGAGATTGACGCGGGTGCGCAGCAGGTCGACCGCGCGCGCGATGCGGTCGGCGATCTGCTCGCGACGCGCCCATACGCTGCGGCACGTCTCCATCGCGGGCGCGAAGCGCCGCTCCATGAACTCCGCGATCGTCGGCATCCCCTCGATGCGCTCCTCGCGCAGCTCCTGGATGCGCGCGAGCACGAGCTTCTCGTACGCGCGCGACGCGCTGAAGCGTCCGCCGGACCCCGACAGCGATTCGACGCGCACCGCCAGGTGCGTGAGCTCGACCAGCAGTGCCGCGTCGTCGCCCTGCGCGCCGTGCGCGTCCATCCGCTGCATCAGCGCCTGCAGCGACGCGTGGATCTCGTCGAGATCGCGGCTCATCCGGCGCGCGACCGGCAGCGCGAGCAGCGCCATCATCCGGTAGGTTTCGATTTCATACAGACGCTGCAGCAGGCGGCCGCCCTGCTCTTCGCGGAAGTCGTCGTCGACGACGAGAAAGCGCATGAAGCCGTCGTGCCGCACGTGCCAGTCGCAGAACACCTTGCCGCCGCCGAGCACGTTGCCGCCGACCATCATCGGCCCGTCGAACCAGCGCCGCACGTCGCGGCACGCGAGCTGAGCGGCGTCGCCCGACAGCAGCTCCATGCGCACCGCGACGAAGCGAATTCCGGCCAGCCGCGCGAACCACGCGGCCGGGATGCCTTCGATCGCGAGATCGTCGAAATAGCCGGTATCGCGGCGCGGCGCGACGAACGTGAAGGTCGAGAACTCGGTGTGGCGCTCCCACTTCAGATGCCAGCCGCTCGGCGACTGCACCGCGTAATGCGTCGCGCCTTCGTGCGGCGCGGCAATGCCGGCGTCGCGGCACAGCGCGTGCAGCAGCGTGTCGTGAATCGCCGGTTCGCCATCCGAATAGATCGCGTAGTGGGTCAGCGCCACGGATTCGGCCAGCCTCAGGAACGGCCGGGCGTGCAATTCCGCGGCCAGTGCGGCGCGCAACGGATGGTCCATCATCGGTACACCGGGTTTTCCTCGTTCAACTGCGCGGGTTCGGCATGCCGGCAATCGCGGCCTGGCATGGCCCGACGCACCGGCGGCCGCAGCGGAATCGCTTGCGTGATCGCACTATCGCACGCACGTAGCGACAATAAAAACGCATAATGTTGATCGTTACCTTCAGTTTTCCTGATACCCATGAAGATGCTCGATCACGACGTGCTCGCCACCGTCGTCGCCGTTGCCGAGACCGGCAACATGACCCGGGCCGCCGAAGCCGTGAACCGCTCGCAATCCGCCGTCAGCATGCAGATCAAGAGCCTCGAGGATGCGCTGGGGCGGCCGCTGTTCATGCGCCGGCCGCGCAGCATCGTGCTGACGCGCGAGGGCGAGGTGCTGCTGGGCTTCGCACGGCGCATGCTGGCGCTGCGCGACGAGGCATGGGCCGCCGTGGTGCGGCCGGAGGTGACCGGCAAGGTGGTGATCGGCGTGCCGGACGACTATGCGTCGTCGCTTCTTCCTTCAGTGCTTAAGAAATTCTCGGCGTCGTATCCGAAGGTCGAGATCCAGGTGATCGGGCTGCCGAGCAGCGCGCTCGCGCCGCTGCTCAAGGACGGCACCGTCGATCTCGTGTGCGGCACGCGCGTGAAAGGGCTGTCCGGCGATTTCGTGCGCCACGAGCCGATGGCGTGGGCCGCGATGACCAACGGGCCGCGCGTGTGGGAAGAGCGGCCGCTGCCGATTGCGGTGTTCATGCCCGGCAGCGTCGCGCGCGAGAACGCGATCCGCAGCCTCGAACGCGCGAAGGTGCCGTACCGGACCTCGTACGAAAGCCCGAGCCTGCTCGGGCTGATCAGCATGGTGGAAGCGGGGCTCGCGGTCGCGCCGCTCGCGCGCTGCGCGATTCCCGCGCAACTGACGGTGCTCGGGCGCTCGCATGGGCTGCCCGACTTGCCGCCGCTCGAGATGATCCTCGCGCGCAGCACGAAATCGAAGCGGCCGCCGTGCGACTTCCTCGCCGAGCAGATCATGGAAGATCTGCAGCGGCAGACGGGGCAGGCCGGCGACGCATAGGCGCCGGCGCGGCGCTCAGGCCGGCGGTGCGCACCGCCCGCCGCTACGCGAACGCGTCGATCGACGCACGCCGCCGCTCGTCCACCATCGCTTCGATCAGCGAAACGAGATCGTCGGTCAGCGGATCGCAGATGCCGGGCGAGCGATGCAGTTCGAGATCGGCGGGCGGCAGCGCGAAGCCGAAGATCCATTCGGTCGGGCTGATGGCCGACTACAACCTGTCGAAGCGCACCGACGTCTACCTGCAGGCCGCGTATCAGCACATCGCCGGCGACAAGACGAACTCGATCCTCGATCTTTCGTTTCCGCTGCTGTGCATCGCATTGCGGCGCGACGCGCGGCTGCTGGCGTTCTGGGCGCTCGTCATCGCGATCGGCCCCGTGTACCGCATCAAGCATTCCAGCGACGAAGGCGGCTTCCTCTATGCATACCTCGCATGCTTCGACGGCATCGCGATCGGCTGCTGCGCGGCGGTGCTGGCCGACCGGCCGCGCTGGCGCGCGTTCGCGCAACCCGCCGTGCAGTGGCTCGCCGCGGCCGCGATGTCCATGCTCTATTTCGCGTGGCCGATCGCGCAGAGCCACGTCGCCGGCGTGACCGCGATGGCGTTCGCCACGGCCGTGCTGCTGGTCGGCGCGCATGCGCGGGCCGCCGGCGGCGACGCGCGCGGCAGCCGCCTGCTGGCGCCGCTGCGCTGGAGCGGCAGGCTCAGCTACGAGCTCTACCTGTTCCATCTGGTCGTGCTCGGCGGAATGCGCACGCTGTTCCCGCCGCGCGCGACATCGGGCGACGACAGGCTGCTGCTGCTCGCGGCCTATCTCGTGCTGTCGGCCGGCGTGAGCGCGGCCATCGCGCGCGGTTATGCGACGCCGCTCGACCGCTTCCTCAAGCGCCGCTGCACACGCGCGTCGGCGCGCATGCCGGACAGCGCGCGCGTCTGATAACCGATTACGTGCGCGCGGTGCCCGAGCTGATTCGCGCGTACGTGCCGCGCCGTTACGTAACGCTCGGCACGGACGGCTTCGGGCTCAGCGACACGCGGCAGGCGTTGCGGTCGTTCTTCGAAGTCGATCGCGAGAGCATCGTGATTGCCGCGCTGAAGGCGCTCGCGGATGAACGCGAGATCGGCGCCGACGTGGTGCGCCCCGCGCTGCTCAACAGCCGAGCTGCGCGGCGAGATCGATGAAGTCGTGCGCGTTGATGTCGAAGCACTCGTCGAAGGCCGTATCGACGTCGCCGCCCGGACCGAATTCCAGCGGCCGCGCGACGAACGCCGTCCTCATGCCGAGCGCGGCGGCGGCAATTAGGTCGTACTTGTGGCACGCGACCATCATCGCGTCGCCCGCCGCCACGCCGAGATAGCGCAATGCCATCCTGTAGGTGCGCGGATCGGGCTTGAACGTCCCCGCCATCTCCGCCGCGAAGATCGCATCCCACGGCAGCCCGCCGCGCCTCGAGATGTTGACGACCGCGCTCACGTCGGCATTCGACAGCGTCGCCAGCTTGAACTTGCGCTTGAGCCGCTGCAGGCCTTCGACCGTGTCCGGCCACGGCGCGATCGTCTGCCACGCGAAATTGAGCGTCTCGCGCTCGTCGTCGGTGAAGAACGTCAGGCCCCACGCGTCGATCACTTCGTCGAGCGCGTGCCGGTAGATGCGGTCGACCGACGACCACGGCCGTTCGCCCGCGAGGATCGCATCGAGCGCGGGCCGGTACCTGCGCCGCCAGTCGTCGACGAAGCGCCCCCAGTCGGCATCCGGCGCACGCGCGCCGGCGAGCGCGCGCGCGGCGCCGCCGACCGTCGAGCGAAAATCGGTGGCCGTGCCCTGCACGTCGAAGATCAGCGCTTGAACGTCATGCATCGGGGTCTCCGTCTGGATGCGATCGCGCGACGCGCCCGCGCGCTGCGCCGCAACGAACGTCGAGCATAGCGCGCCGCCACGGATGCGTCACGCCGCGCGCGTAGTGCGACCGTTCGGTACGGGTGCGTTCGAGCGCCGCGCCGGACGCGCGAACGCCCGGCGACGGCGCGCTACACCGGCAACGCGTGCGTCGACAGAATCTCCTTCAGCACCATGAAGCTGCGCACCTGCCGCACGCCCGGCAGATACAGCAACTGCTCCGCATGCAGCCGGTTGAAGCTCTCGCTGTCGCGCGTGCGCACCAGCATGAAGTAGTCGAACTCGCCGGTCACGACGTGGCATTCGACGCACCCCGACACCTTCTGCGCGGCCTTCTCGAACGCGGCGAACGCTTCCGGCGTCGAGCGGTCGAGCACGAAGCCGATCACGACCAGCATCCCCGCGCCGAGCGCCTTCGGCTCCAGCAGCGCGACGATCCCGCGGATCAGCCCCATCTCCTTGAGCCGCTCGACGCGCCGCAGGCACGCCGGCGCGCTCAGCTTCACCTTCGCGGCGAGGCTCACGTTCGAGATCGACGCGTCCTGCTGAAGCTGCCGGAGGATCGCGCGGTCGATGCGATCGAGCGCGGGCGCGGCTTCCGGCGCCTGCGCCGGACGTCTGCCTAATTTCATTGCGTAAATTTCCTGTTTGACGAACTCGGATTGTTCACAAAGTGATGGCCACGTTTGAAACGTAGGACGACGTTATTTATTTCGCAAGCTCATTTCTCGCGCGTCCGACTATCATTTTCTCGTCGGGGCGCCATCTGCCGGCCGGTCCCGTCACCTATCCGCCGCGCCTTTCGGAGACATTCGATGAACCTGCAACGCTTCCCCCGCTATCCGCTGACCTTCGGGCCGACGCCGATCCAGCCCCTCAAGCGCCTGAGCGAACATCTCGGCGGCAAGGTCGAGCTGTACGCGAAGCGTGAGGACTGCAACAGCGGCCTCGCATTCGGCGGCAACAAGACCCGCAAGCTCGAGTACCTGGTCCCCGACGCGCTCGCGCAAGGCGCGGACACGCTCGTGTCGATCGGCGGCGTCCAGTCGAACCAGACGCGCCAGGTCGCGGCCGTCGCCGCGCATCTCGGGATGAAGTGCGTGCTCGTGCAGGAGCACTGGGTCAACTACGACGACCCGGTGTACGACCGCGTCGGCAACATCCAGCTGTCGCGGATGATGGGCGCCGACGTGCGGCTCGTCGCCGACGGCTTCGACATCGGCATCCGCCGCAGCTGGGAAGAGGCGATGGAGAGCGTGCGGCAGGCCGGCGGCAAGCCGTATCCGATTCCGGCCGGGTGTTCCGAGCATCCGCTCGGCGGCCTCGGGTTCGTCGGCTTCGCGGAAGAGGTGCGCGAACAGGAGGCGCAGCTCGGCTTCAAGTTCGACTACATCGTCGTGTGCTCGGTGACGGGCAGCACGCAGGCGGGGATGGTCGTCGGCTTCGCGGCCGACGGGCGCGCGGACCGCGTAATCGGGATCGATGCGTCGGCAAAGCCCGGACAGACCCGCGAGCAGATCACGCGGATCGCACGTCATACCGCCGAGCTGGTGGACCTCGGGCGCGACATCACCGATAAGGACGTGATCCTCGATACGCGCTACGGCGGCCCCGAGTACGGCTTGCCGAGCGAAGGCACGCTCGAGGCGATCCGGCTGTGCGCGCGGCTCGAAGGCGTGCTGACCGATCCCGTGTACGAAGGCAAGTCGATGCACGGGATGATCGACAAGGTGCGGCTCGGCGAATTCGAGCCGGGCTCGAAGGTGCTGTACGCGCATCTGGGCGGGGCGCCGGCGTTGAGTGCGTACAGTTTCATTTTCCGGGACGGTTGAAGCCCAACGCCCGGCGATGCGGAAAGCGCTGAAGCGACGGCGGCGGCATCGCCGTCCGCTTCACGGATCCGGTTAGTTATATTGAAGAATGTAGGTCAGCGTAGCATCCGCCCGCTCCTTGGCAAACGGCAAATCGGCGCCGTTGCTGTCGGTCAACGCGACACCCACGCCCTGAGCCATGCCGGCCTGACCTTGCTCGTCCGTGAGCAGCATGCCGTCGCGCGGCGAATTGCTTGCGAGCCGGCGCCTGGCGAACATCGAACCGTGCCCGAAAACCGATCGGACGACAGCAGACGCGGCTGGACGAACAATGAGAAAGGGCCAGAGCGGGCATAGCAGCCGCGAAACGGGCAGTGCCTCGACACCATCCGGCGCAACGGACACGTGCCGACTCCCGGGCGCGGCACCGCACCGCGTGCAGAGCGATGCGACGCAACGGACAGGAGCCTGCGACCGCGCGTCAGCGGTCCACGCCGGCGCGGTCGCTCGGTCGAACGTCAGTCGAGCTCGCGCGATTCGCGTTGCCCGGCCCCTGACAGCCGTTTCAACGCGCATTCGATCTCGGCTTCGAACGCAGGCCAATGCGCGTTCATCGCGTCGATGCCATCTTCGGTCACGGTCCGTTCGGCTCGCGCGCATGCATCTCGCGCCGCAGTATCGCCGACCAGCGCGAACCCGCCGCGCATCGAATGCAGTTCGATCCTGACCGGATCGATTTCACCGCTCGACAGCGCGTCGCCGATCACCGCCAGCGAATGCAGCGTTGCAGCGCGAAGCTTCTCGCGGATCTCGACCGACATCACCGGCTGGTTGTCGGCATGCCTGTCGCTCGCATGCGCCGCATTCGAAATAGCCGCCTTTCCATACGCCGCCTGCCGCCGCAGCACCGCGTCAAGCGCGTCGATCGACAACGGCTTGAGCACGACTTCCGCCGCCCCCGCCTGTTCGCAGCGCCGGTAATCCTCGTCGGTACCATGCGCGGTCATCGCGATCACCGGCACCTTCGCCCCCTGCTCGCGCAGGAACCTCGCCAACGCGAAGCCATCGAGCTCCGGCATGCCCAGGCCGGTCAATACGACGTCGAACGGATGCGCGAAGTACGCCCGCATCGCCTCGATGCCGTTCGTCACGATCGTCGCGTCGTAGCCCAGCGCGTCGAGCTGGTCGCGCAGCAGCGCGCGGCTCGCCGGATGATCCTCGGCCACCAGCACGCGAAGCGGCGGCATGTCGTCGTGCGTCTCGAGCGCCGGCTCCTGCTCGCTATCGGGCGCTGCGTCCGGCTCCGCAAACGCATCCCGCCAGCCGGCCGGCGCCTCGGGTAGCGGCAGCGATGCGCGCGCCATCAGTCCCAGCTTGCCGATGATCGCATTCAGCGGCGTGCGGATCTCGTGGCTCATCGTCGCGAGAAACGTCGACTTGGCGCGGTTCGCCCCTTCCGCAGCCTCGCGTGCTTCGCGCAGCTTGAGTTCGGTCCGCTTGCGCGCGGTCACGTCGAGCAACGTGCAGAGCAGCACGTCGAGCCCGCGATAGCGCGTGCGCACGACGTTCGCGGCGAGATAGGTCGAGCCGTGGTCCGCCAACTCGACGGCCAGCTCGTGCGTCATCACGCGCGGCGCGGCGGGGCCGCGCGCGCTGTCGCGATACGCTTGCCAGATCCGCTTGCCGAGCGGCGGCTCCGACGCGGCCTGCTCGTATTCGCGCATCGCATCGTTGCTCACCATCGTCTCGCCATCGGCCAGCGACAGCAGCATGATCCCGCTCGGGGCGGCGCGGATCAGCGTCCGGTTGAGCGCCTCGCTCTCGATCAGGCGCATCGCGCGCCGGTTCGCGGGACGCAGCGCGCGGCGATCGAACCGCATGATCGCCAGCCACAGCAACGCGATCGCGACCAGCGCCGTACCGGCCGTTACGCCCGCCGGCACGGCGATCGCGGCCACGATGCTGCGCCACGAGAATGTCCCCATCAGCACCAGATCGGATTCCGGCATGCGGTCGCTGACGACGAAGCGTGCGCCGACGCGATGCGCCGTCGCATGCTCGCCGGACGGTTCGCGCGCATGGTCGAGCGCCTTCCCGATCAGCTTGCCGTCCGGCTGCGCGCCGGCCAGCACGTTGCCGCCGCTCCCGATCAACGCGTATGTCTCGTCGATCGCCCGCGACGCGAGCATGTCGTCGATCCGGGCACGGCCGTTGATGACGGCCCAGGCGACAGGCTTCCCGTCGGCGTCGTACACCAACCGGACGAAGCGCAGCACGCGACGCCCCAGCAGCGTATCGACGCGGCTCTCGAGCACGATGCCGTCCTGGCCCGTCATGCCCGGCGTCTGCGTCACGATACGCGCGCTCGAAGGGAGCAGTTCGCCGATCAGGATCTCCAACGAATGGCCGGCCGGCAACGCGAGCGCCCGGTCGACGAGGACCGGGTCGAACACGCCGAGCAGGTCGCCGTACAGGCTGATCAGGTAACCGGACAGGCCGACATCGACCGGAACCTGCGTGGCAGTCGCGTCGAATTGCTGGACGATCAGCGCGAGATAGGGCGAGTACAGCCGGGCCGGATGCTCCGGCGAGAGACTGGCCAGCCCGACGGCCGCCGCACGGCCGAACCGGTAGCGAACGATCTTGCCTTGACCGGCGGCGAATTCCCGCATCACTTCCGGCGATGCCTGCGTGTCGGCGCGCCACAGGGCTTGCGATTGAGACACGTATCGACCGAGCAGCAGCTTCGTCGAATGCAGCTCGGCATGCAGTTCGGCCTCGCGCTTCAGAAACGCCGCGCGCACCTGCGTGAAATAGTCCAGGACTTCGAGCCGCACGACGAGTGCCGCGCACACCAGGATGAATACGGTGATCGCCGCGCCGCCGCCGTACAGCAACGACTGCTGCTGGCGCCGAACCCGTTCCGGATCGAATGGCTTGCGGCCTGCCGCAGCGGCATGGGCGACGAGTCTCTTCAGTTTTTCAGGCATGTCGTTCCGATCTCGTCTGTCCCGCACGGGGACGACGCGTCATCGACGGCTGGCCGCCGCGCCGCGATGCGCTATGCGGCGGCCCCCGGCGGCCCGTCGCCGTTCGACGCATCCGGGAATTTGCCTTCGTCGGCGTAGCGGATCAGGTCCGCGTCGCGCACGATGCCGAGCTTCTTCATCGCGCTCGACTTCTGCGAACTGATGGTCTGCTTGCTGCGATGCAGCTGCGCGGCGATCTCGCCGACCGTGTAGCCCGCGCAGAACAGCCGGACGACTTCGATCTCGCGCGTCGTCAAGTCACGCGCGACCGACACGGATTCGGCGTCCTGCAGCAACTGCTTGATGATCGGCGACGTGTAGTTCGCGCCGACGTAAGCGGCATGCACGGCGCCGATCAGGTGCGAGATCGCGTCCGACTTGCTGAGGATGCAGCTCACGCCCTGCCGGTGAATCGCGCGCAGCACGCTCGGATTGTCGATCATCGTGATCGTCACGATACGCAGCGCGGGATAGCGGCGCTGCAGGAACGACAGCAGTGCGAGACCGTCGCCGTACTTGCCGGCCGGCATCACATAGTCGAGCACGAGCACGTCGCTCTGCTGCTTGTCGATCGCCTCGACCAGATCCGTCGAGTTCGAAACGGTGCCCACGAGCTTGATCGTGCTGTTGCCTTGCAGCGCCTGCGACATCCCCAGCGCGGACGCCGGATGATCGTCCGCCACCATCACGCGTACAAAGAATTCATCCATGTTTCTGTTTCCCCGAGGCTTTCAGTCACATATCCAGTTCCCCGGTTCGACCAGGCAACGTTCTTGTTCCGTCAGGCAAACGGAGCACCGCGTACAGCCCGCCGGATCATGCGTGACATGATCTTAAGATAAAACCAGGCTCGCCAGCTCCCGCCAGGCAGCGCGCGGCATCTGCGTTCGGCGCGCGCCGAACGCGATGTTGAACGGGCCCGGAGTCACGCGCACGGCACCTGCACGCCTCATCGAAATATTTCCGATAGGCGGGAAGTCGCCGTCGAGTCGTCATCCAGCCTCGGCAGGCGGGCTGCCTTGCGCGCCGGCCCGCGTTCGGGGCGGCGCCGTTTCGCCCGGCGCTTCCCGCCCCGCGACGCGTCGCGCTACCGGCGGGTTGGATCGACGGACAGATCGCGCGAACCGTCTTCCAACCTGCTTTTCCATTCGTTGATCGCTCGCCGTTTCTGGAGCGGCGACATCACGAGAAATTCGTTCATCATCGTCAGAAATTCCCTGCGGGATTTCTCAGAGAGCGTCGCGAAATCGAGCAGCAGTCCGAATACCTTCCCCACGTGGCGCACGGCCTTCTCCTCCTTGGTTGATTTGAAATATGCCGGACGATGCAAACCGGCACCCTGCCTTCGTTATTTCGTGCATCGCTTCCACGATCGTGCATTGAGGATTTTTCGTCATGCAACGCCGATTCCTGGTCCGCCCGTCCCTGCCGGCGCCACCCATGCGTAACCGCTGCCCGCGCAAGTCGCGCCGCCGCCGCGCATGCGCGAGCGCGCCGTGCAGATGCGCAGGCGTCACGGGTTTCGTCAAGATGCGCCGCACGCCGGCCGGCGCGTAGCGGCGCATATTCGGCCACGAGGACCGCAAATGGCGCGCCATCCGCATACGCCTGCGCGGCGATCCGGATCCGGACTTGCCCCGCGACGGGACCGACGTACGGCGGCAGCCAGCGGACGCGCGGGCGCGCCGCCCCGGCGTCGCCAGCGCCGGCCGGTCTTCGTCCATGGTCGGCACGAGGCCGAACACGCCGGCACGGGTGCTGTAGTGGTAGCCCTCCAGCAGCCGGCCACGATTGATCGAGCGTGCCGCGCAAATGCACGACAACAGTATCGACAACGCGAGATAGCGCGAGACTTCGGCGCGGTTCCCGGTCTGCCCCGGCACGCCCACGACGAGCGACGGATACGGCTTGATCGCGATCCGCTGCTCATTGCCGAAAAATGCCTCGACGACGCTGCCCGGCGCACGCGAGATCTCCCGCCAGATCAATTGCGTATTCGCCACGCCGTTGCGAAACGACGTCTCGCTCGTCTTGATTTCGTCGAGCGTCTGTTCCTTGCCGCTCACGAAATTGCGCCGTTCGGCCTCGATGTGCCCATAGACGATCGACGCCATCCCGAGCGCGCAGGCGATCAGGACCAGAACCGTGACGAGAATGCCGCCGCCGAACATCGAAATGCTCTGGTAGCGGCGAATGGACTGGAGCGGGCTGTAAGGCATGACGCGACACGACGACGCTGCGGGCGCCGAAATGCAATCGCATCCGGCCCCCGGCGTCTCGCAAAAAATGCGGCCGAAAAAAATGGAAGTGGGCCGATCATGCCAAACGAATTTCTGAAAATCAGTGCAGAACGAATGGATTAGTACTTGTCAAGTATATTTGTAATGTGTTTTTGAACTTGAACTAAATGAATCGGACGCGTGCGGCATCGGCGCGTGTCGGCGGAGCGCCGATTGCTGGAGATGAATGCGTGGGTCGCGACGCACCGGCCTCTCTGCTGCTTCGAGCCCGCACGGTATTCGCCGGAGTTGCGCTGCAGGTCCGTGATGCGCGACAGGCACGCGATGGTGGTCTCCCCGCGGCTGCCCCCGATGCTTCCGGCTGCGGTCAATAGCCGTACCGGCACGTCTGATTCCAGACGCCGATACGGATAGCCCGAATACCAGTAGCCGTAATAGACGTCACGCTATTGCGTGCGCCATTTGTAGTCTTTCTCGTTATCGCGCACCCGGTCGGGCGCGCGGCGCAGTGGATATCCACCGCGCCGGCGCTCGGCCCAAGGCTCTCTCAGGTTCCCTGCTTGACTCGATTGTCATGTTTTGCCGCGTCCTCAAAACATGACGCAGCAAACAATAGTGACGCGGTGAGCAATAATAATGGAGAAAAATGGCATGTCAAGTCAATTCTTATTTTGAAGTTTGCATATTGCGTCAGCTTTGCTATGCTTCGACGCGCAAACCACCGGAGACCTCACCGAGATGCCCAACAGCGAGCAGGCCAACGCCGACCTCATCACCGCCACCAAGGTGCGCGACCTCCTGACCCGGAACGGCATTCCGCCGCGCAGCCACAACACGACGATCGCGAACGTGCTCGGCCTGAGCTTTTCCGTCGTCACCCGCAAGATGAAAGGCCTGATCCCGTGGAACCTGTCGCAACTGCGGGACATCGCGACGCACTTCGGCGTGCCGCCCGCGATCCTGCTCGACGACCAGGGCGCGCACGCGGGGGCTGCCCCCGAGATGCTCGACGCGACGCTCGTCATCGAATCGCGGCGCCTGCGCTGCCGGGCCGCGATCTCGACGAAGGCCAGCAGCCACGCCGAAACGGATTTCGTCGCGATCCTGTCGCAAGGCGAATGGATCGTCATGGAACGCCACCACGCGCATGAAGGCCGCACCTATCCCGTCGACGTGATCGAGCTGCGCTCCGCCCAGCAGCAGGCGTACGCGGCGCGCATCGCCGTGGTCGACGATTCGGCGGACGTGGCCGAGACGGTATGCGAATACTTCGTCGAGAAAGGCGTGAACGCGATCCCGTACTACGATGTCGCCTCATTCCGGAAAGCGCTGGAAGTCGAGGATTTCGACGGCTACATCCTCGACTGGATGCTCGGCGACCAGACGGCCGCCGATCTCGTGCGCGGCATCCGTTCGAGCGAAAATGGCGATGCGCCGATCTTCCTGCTGACGGGCAAGATTTCCACCGGCGAGGCGAGCGAGGACGAGATCGCGCGCGTGATGTCGCACTTCAACGCGCGCTGTGAGGAGAAGCCGGTTCGCCTGCCGATCCTGTTCGCCGAGGTGGCGCGCGAGCTGAAGATCGCCCAGCCGTTCAACGCGCCCGCGGATTGAACTCAAGACACATCGACAACACGCAAGAGGAAACCATGCGAAATCCGAGAATCTGGTTGCAAGGCCTGCTGCTGGCCTGCCTGCTGGGCGCCGCCGCCGCGTCCTGGGCCGCGCCGTTCAAGTTCACGGTCGACGGCAACATCGCGAAATCGAATCAGCCCGGGAAAAACGCGTACGTGTTCTCCGAACAGGCGCTGATGGCGCTGCCGCAGCACACGATCACGACGTCGACGAGCTGGACGCCGGTGGCGACCTTCAGCGGCCCGCGCCTCGCCGACGTGCTGAAGCTCGTCGGCGCGAAAGGCACGCAGATCGAGCTTCACTGCATCGACGAATACACGTTCACGATCCCCGCGTCGGACGCCGACAAGTACGGCGTGATCCTCGCCCGCACGATGAACGGCAAGGTGCTCGACAACGCGAGCTACGGCCCGCTGTGGGTCATGTATCCGCGCGACCAGTTCGCGGATGAGCTGAAGACGCCGCTCGGCGAAGCGAAGTTCGCGTGGCAGGTCATCGGCCTCACCGTGAAATGACCGCCAGGCGATGGAAAAAGCGCAAGATCATCGTCGCCCTCGGCTCGCTGTGGATCCTGGGCTTCGCCGCGTGGGCGTTCCTGCTGCATGACCTGCTCGCGACGTCGGTCAACGAAGGCGTGCTCGAAGGCCCGCGCGAAGGGGTGTTCTGGACTGCCGCGCAGTATCGCAACGCGTACAGCCGGTTCGACCGGCAGCTGATCCTCTACGCGACGCGCCAGGACGACGACTTCGATCGCGTCGAGACGCAGCTCGATGCGCTGTCGGCGTCGTTCGGCTTCCTGCGGCGGCCGTCCGAAGTGTCCGAGTACTGGCTGCGCATCCCGAAGGCGCGCGACGACATCGCGACGCTCGGCGCATTCATGGCCCGGCTGCAGCGCGAGGTGCCGGCGCTGCGCGATGCGCGCGGCGACGCGCGGCGCATGGCGGCCGACGTCGACGCGTACTGGCCCAAAGTGAACGCCCTCGCCAACTACTTCCGCGCGCTGGAGATGGCGCAGCGGGACTTCACGTTCCACCAGCTGAAGGAAAAGCAGCAGGCGATCCTGATCCTCGGCAGCATCCTCGGCGTCATCCTCGGCGCGCTGTTCCTGCTGCTGTTCTATACCGTGCGCACGCGCGACGACCTGCTCGAGCGGCAGCACGCGGCGCTGGTCGCGGAGAAGCAGGCATCGGACCGCGCGTTCGAGATGGTCGACGCGAAGAACGCGTTCCTCGGGATGGTCAGCCACGAGCTGCGCACGCCGCTGCAGGCGATCTGCGGGTCGATCGAGATCCTGCTCGCGCGGCCGCAGTCGGACGCGAACCTGAAGACGATCAGGCGGCTGCAGAACTCCGCGTCGTCGCTCGAAGCGCTGGTGAGGGAGCTCACCGACTACATCAAGCTGCGCTCCACCCGGCGCCGCGCCGAACCGGCAATCGTCGGCATCGCGCCGCTGCTGGCCGATGCGATGGAGCCGTTTCGCGAGCGGATCTCGGCCAAGCGCATCCACGCATCGCAGCACGTCGATCCGCCCGGTCTGGCCGTGCGCTCGGATCGCCAGCTGCTGCAGCAGGTGCTGTCCAACCTGATCGAGAACTCGGTCAAGTACACGAACGGCGGCACGATCGACGTGAGCGCGACGCTGCTGGACGCGCCCGCCGGCCCGAAGCTGAGAGTCGCCGTGCGCGACACCGGCGCCGGCATCGCGAAGCCGCATCTGTCGAAGATCTTCGAGCCGTTCTACCGCGCGAACGACGCGGCGGGCCTGCACGTGGACGGCATCGGCATGGGCCTCGCCGTCGTGCACCAGATCGTGACGACGCTGCGCGGGCACATCGACGTGCACAGCGCCGTCGGCGAAGGCAGCGAATTCGTCGTGACGCTGCCGGTCGAGGTGCCCGACAGCGGCGAACCGGCGGGCGATGCGCCGGCATCGCCGCGCGCGGCGCCGCATCGCGACCGGCGCGCGCTCGTCGTCGACGACAACGACAACGCGCGCGAGACGCTCGGCTCGATGCTGGCGGCGCTGGGCGTCCACGCGGACCTGTGCGGCACCGGCAGCGAAGGCGTCGCGCGTTTTGCCGAGCACCGGTACGACATCGTGCTGCTGGATCTCGAGCTGCCCGACCTGAACGGCGTCGAGGTCGCGAAGCGGATCCGCGCGGCGACGCCGGCGGACGGCACGCGGCGCGCGGCGATCCTGGGCGTCAGCGCGTACGAATCGGCCGGGCTGGACGCGCACAAGACCGTCTTCGACGCGTTCCTGCCGAAGCCCGTTCACCTCGGCGAACTCGGCGCGCTGGTGGAGCAGTTGATCGCCGAATGACATCACAAGAAGCGGAGCGTCAGCCGGCGGCGGACGGATCAGCATGAGGCCTGATCCCATCACCCGAAGGCCCCGACCATGAATGCTCCGCATCGCATCTGTGAACCGAACATCCTCTACTTCGGCACGCCCGTCGTGCTGATCGGCACGCGCAACGACGACGGCACGGCCAATCTCGCGCCGATGTCGTCCGTGTTCTGGCTCGGCTGGCGCGGCGTGCTCGGCCTCGCGGCCAGTTCCCGGACCACGCAGAACCTGATCCGCACGGGCGAGTGCGTGCTGAACCTGCCGTCGGCCGCGCAAGCGGATGCGGTGGACCGCATCGCGCGCACGACGGGTTCCAGCCCGGTGCCGGCGTCCAAGGCGGCGCGCGGCTACGTGTACGAACCCGACAAGTTCGGCCGGGCCGGGCTCACCGAAGCGGCGTCCGACACGGTGGCGGCGCCGCGCGCGCTCGAATGCCCGGTGCACCTGGAAGCCGTCGTGGCGGCCCGGCACGGGCTCGCCGAGGATTCCCCCGACGGGCGTGGGCGCATCTGCGTGTTCGAGGTGCGGATCCAGCGCGTGCACGTCCATCCGGACCTGCTGATGGACGGCGATCCGGACCGGATCGATCCCGACAAGTGGTCGCCGCTGATCATGAGCTTCCAGAAGTTCTACGGCCTCGCGCCGCGGCAGGTTCACGCGTCGCGGCTCGCGGAGATTCCGGAGCGCCTGTATCGCAGCCCGGACGTCGACCGCGCGCGAGCGGCCGCCGGCTCGCCGCAGCCGATCGGATAAGATACGGCCCGCGATGCCCTTTACCGAACCGACGGAGCGTTTCCAGTGATTCAACCGACCAGCGTATTCAAGGACAACCTCGCGCAACTGCCGTCCATCGACGGCATCGAGCGCATCGACCTCGTCAACGGCATCGGCGACGTGGTCGCGAACATCGAGAACAAGCCGGGCAAGCAGGGCTCGCTCGCGGTGTACCACTATCTGCGGCTGACGTTCGGCGCGCTGGACGCGAAGGCGGCCGAGCACGGCCTTGCCGTGTTCGCCGAACATACGGCCGATGCGCGCAACCGTCCGGGCGCGCATCCGAACGTCGACCACCTGCTCGCGATCGCGGCCGGCGGCGAACCGCTGCGCATCGAGGTCATTTCGCGCGCCTGAGGAGCGACGCCGCGAACGCCGTGACTTCGTCACGGCTCGACAGACATAAGCGGTCGCGCCGGAAGTCATTGAAAATCCGCTCGTGTCCGGCATCGGAGCTCGAGCCCTGACGGCTTCGATACGTCGCGGCCCATTGCAGCAGCGCGGCCAGCGACGCTTCGTTGCCGCCGCGTCGAATCCCTCTCTCCCGGATGGCGGCGACACAGTCGGCAGGATCGACGCGCAGCCAGACGAGCGCCGTCGCATCCGCGAGTATCCCTTCGACCAGCCAGCCGTAGATGCCTTCGATCACCCAGCGCTCGTGCGCGGCCGCACGCTTGACCGCGCGCATCGCGTCGTCGCGGTCGCGCGGCACGTCGTAACCGCCGGGCAGCCAGTGAATCAGGTCGAGATCCACGAGTGTCGCCGCTTGCGACCGGGCGATGCGTTGCGCCAGCCAGCTCTTTCCCGAGCCGGAATTGCCGATGACGATCGTTCTGGTCAGATCCATGGGGCGCGCGGGCGGGTTGGGCAGGAGCGTCAGTCTAACTGGACGAACGGGCCGGACAGCCGCCCCCCATCGCAGCTCACAGATCCAGCACCAGCCGTTCGCCGCGGCAGCGCGACACGCACGGCATCATGCAGTCGTTGCGGGCCTTGTCCGCCGCGCTCAGAACGCGTCCCGATGATCGGGCGCGCCGTCGAGCACGGTCGTCCGGCATGCGCCGCACACGCCCGCCTCGCACGACGTGGCGACCTCGATGCCGTGGTCGTACAGCACATCGGTGATCGACTGCTCCGGCGGCACGCGCAGCGTGCGCCGCGAGCGCGCGAGCTCGATCTCGAACCCGCCGGCCTCACCCGCGGCAGCGCCCGCCGCCGGCGCGGAAAAATGCTCGTGATGGAGCCGCGCGTCGCCGAGCGCCGGGCGCGCGATCGCATCGACGGCCGGCATGAACGGCGCCGGTTCCGCGTTCGACGTGACCGCGAAGCAGACGACGATCGACAGCGCGGTCAGCGCGAAGTACGCGAGCATCAGGCTGTCGCGCAGCGCGTCGAGCGCGAGCGCGTCCGGCACGCGCACGCCGAGATGGTTGACGAGCGCGGTCAGCCCGATAATCGCCGCGATGAACCACAGCCGGTCCATCTTCAGCGTCGAGGTGAAGCGTTCGAGCTGCGCGGGCGGCGACGTGGCGAAATAGACGAGCGTGAAGCCGAGCCCGACCCAGCCGGGCGCGACGTGATGCACGGCGTCGGTGAACCACAGCGCGAGCGTGATCGCGAGCAGCACGATCGCGTGCCATTCGCGGCGGCCGAGCGCGACGCGCGCCGCCCGTTCGCGTGCGCGCCGAGCTTCACGACGTCGCAGTAGCCGATCGCGATCGGAATCAGGATCGCGATCCGCCCGAACGTCGACGGCATCACGAGCGATAGCAGGAAGCTCAGGATCGCGAACGCGAGCAGCGCCTTCAGGTACGAGCCGCCGATCCGGCGCGCGAGCGCGATGCCGATCCGCTCGCTCAGGCCGCTCTCCTTCAGCGCGAAGCCGATCGCCGCGCCGCTGAACACGAGCCAGAACGCGCTCGACCCGAAGCCCGAGAAGATCTCGGCGGTGGGCACCGACGTGCAGGTCACCGCGAGGAAGAAGAACAGCAGCGACACCCAGAGGCTCGCGACCGCGCCCGTCGCCCACAGCACGATGCAGGTGAACACGATCGCGATGATGCGCGCATCGCCGGCCGGCAGCGTACCGCGCGCGCCAAGCGCGGCGACGGTCGCGAGCCCCGCCGCGAGCAGCGCGGCCGTGACGCGCCCGCCCGTCAGCATGCCGGCCCCGCGGCCCGGCCCGCCGATCGCGGCGCCGCTCAAGCGCGCATCATCGGCGAGTTCGCCGGGGTCTCGTATTCGACGTCACACGACGTGCCCGACCCCACGCGGTTCAGCAGGTCGTTGGTGGCGCGGTCAGGCATGAATACACCTCTCTCAGGTTGTAGCGGGCTGTCTCGCCCCGAAGACGTCTGCGTACCGGCGCCCCCTCGAGCCGCGATACGATCATCAATTAATCTATTTTTATAGACTAAAGAAAGCGATGGAAAAATTCAAGGCAGGAAAATCCGCTATTTCTAGGTCGATCACACGTCCTCACCACCGAAAATCGGTCAATATGTATAATTAAAAAGACGAATGGCGCGAACGATCGCGGAGATCGGTGCGCCGTTCGTCGGCCGACCAGGAGGACAAGATGGCGATCATTGGCGTGATGGGCTCGGGCAAGAACGAATGGCCCGAGTTGGCGGCGCCGCTCGGAGCGTGGATCGCCGCGCAAGGATTCGATCTGCTGACAGGCGCCGGCCGCGGCGTGATGCTGTCGGCCGCGCGCGCGTATGCGACGACGCCGGGGCGCCGCGGCCGCTCGATCGGCATCGTGCCGACCGAAACGCATCCGTTGTTCGGCTTCGCGCCGATCGCCGGCTATCCGAATCCGTTCATCGATCTGCCGATCGTCACGCCGCTGCCGCGCAAGGAGGCCGACGCGCCGGACGACGCGCTGAGCCGCAACTACGTGAACGTGCTGACGAGCGATGTCGTCGTCGCGCTGCCGGGGAGCAAGGGCACGCTCGACGAGATCCGCCTCGCGACACGCTTCGCGAAGCCGCTGATCTGCGTCGGACCGGCGGGCGCGTTCGACGGTGTCGCGGCCGGTACGCGCATCGTGTCGGCGCTCGACGACGTCTACGCATTCGTGCTCGCGCAGGTGAGCCGCGCGGAGGGTGGCGCAGCCGCAGACGCTCCGTCCGCGTGACCGGCGGCCGCCCGGTGCTTTCGCGTATCAACGTGTCGATTTTCTTACCTGCCACCCAGAGGATCAAATGCCCACAGCCGGTTCCCGAAAAACGCGCCTGCGCGGCGCGCGCTTCGATTTCAACAGCATCGGCGAGCGCTTGCGCGCGTACCGGATGGCCGCCGAGCTGCGCAGCGAGGACGTCGCCGAGCGGCTGAACATATCGCGCGCGGCGGTCTACAAGCTCGAACGCGGCGAGATCGTGAAGATCGATACGCTCGAGCGGCTCGCCGCCCTGTTCGGCGTGTCGCTCGCGAACCTGATGGGCGTCGAGGTCGAGTATCACGATTCGGCGATCAGCTATTTCGAGCGCATGCGGCAGCTCGAGAGCCGCTCGCTGCGCATCGTCGCGCATTTCGATCCGTTCTCGTTCCTGCTGACGTCCGACGATTACGAAGGCTGGCTGCGCCAGATGCTCGAGGAAAGCATCCCGCCGTCGCTGACCGACGCCGCGTGGCGGCAGACGCTGTCGAAAGTGATGGCGATCCTCGCGGACCGCAAGGCCGCGTTCCGGCGCGCCCCGCTGAACGTGACGAGCCTGATCGGGCTGCGCCAGATCGAGCAGTTCCTGCACCACGGCCTGGTCGGCCGCCTCGGGCTGCCGCCCGGCGTGCAGCTCGAGCGCAAACTCGCCGCGCGCCGCGAGGTGATGCGGATCGTCGCAATGCTCGAGGACGATGCGAAAGGCGTGCGGATCGGGATCGTCAGCGACAACCTGCCGAACGAGACCTTCCAGATCTTCGAGGACGACGACAGCGCGCATATCGCGGTGTCGCCGTTCCGGCTCGGCGAGCTGCCGAACGTTCGCACCGGCATCGCGACGATCACCACGTCGGCCGATGCCGTCGCCATGTATCGGAAGATGATCGACCGGCTGTGGACCGATTCCACGAAAGGGGCCGACGGCGCGAAGCTGCTCGTCGACTTGCTCGACCGGGTGTAGTGCCGCGCGCCGCGTCGCATCGACTACGAGTCGTCCCGGTTGACCGGCATCGCGCGCGTTCCTACACTGTTCTTCCTTTTGCGCCGAATCGGCGCGGAGGAACGCCCATGATCGACTTCTCCACGCTCGCGCTGTTTTCGGGCGCGTGTCTCGCGCTGACCGCCACGCCCGGCCCCGACATGCTGCTGATCGCATCGCGCAGCGTCAGCCAGGGCCGGCGCGCGGGGTTCGCGACGCTGGCGGGCATCCAGGCCGGCACCTACTGTCATGCACTGGCCGCCGCGCTCGGCCTGTCGCAGCTGTTCCTGGCCGTGCCGATCGCGTACGACGCCGTGCGCTTCGCCGGCGCCGCATACCTGCTCTATCTCGCGTGGAAGACGTTCCGCTCGGACGCGACGTCGCTCGCGCCGGACGCGTCGACCCCGCGCCGCTCCACCGCGACGATCTTTCGCCAGGGCCTGACGACGAACCTCCTCAACCCGAAGATGGCGCTGTTCGTGCTGGCGCTGTTCCCGCAATTCATCCGGCCGCAGAACGGCTCGATCGCCGTGCAGATTCTCGTGCTCGCGACCGTGCTCAACCTGGTCGGCCTCGTGGTCAACGGCGTGGTCATCGTGTCCGCGAGCCGGCTGAGCCGCCGGATCGGCGCGCGCAGGCGTCCGTCGAAACTGCCGCAGTACCTGCTCGGCGCCGTGTTCGTCGGGCTCGCCGCGCGGCTCGCGGCCGCCGGCCGGAGCTGACGCGCGCGCCGCGTGCACGTCGCGCCGGCCGCCGATTCATCGCTTCATCGCTTCACCGGTTCGCGCCCAGCGACACGCGCAGCACCTCCATCAGCCGCGTGTAGTGCGCGCGCACTTCGGCGCCGTCCACGACGTTCGCGGTCGCAAACCGCTCGTACCACGCCGGGTTCCATGCGTACGTGCCGTGCTTCGTGCGATCGCCGTTCGGCGCCTCGATGAGCGAGCGGATCCGCGCATCCTGGCCCGCGCCCGTGTGCGTCTCGAACAGCGCATGGATGTACGTGTGGTACGCGTCGTACACGTCGTCGCCGAACAGGTAGCGGTAGATGTGGAACGTGCGGTCCAGCTCGCGCTTGGCGCGGATCACGTCGTCCGGCGAAATGTCCTTCCAGTGGCCGATCCACGTGTGGAAGCACAGCAGCTGGTTGAGCAGCGGCGCGACCGCGTCGTAGAGCGCGAGCCGTTTCTCGATCAGCTTCTGGTTGGTCCACTGCACGAGCTCCAGCCGCTTCAGCCGGCGCGCGACGAGCCAGCCGAGGCAGGCCACCGACAGCGGCGTCAGCACGCCGAGCACGAGCTTGACGATTTCCAGCGAATTCCACGGATTGTTGAGTGGCGGCATGAAGGGCTCGACAAGAAGTAGCGCATCTGTCCCGACGCATGGCCGGGCGCGCGGCGAAGCGGCCTGGCCCGCCAGTTTATCCGGCGATCGTGACCGGCGCGGCGCTACGTCGGCAGCGCCGACGTAAGCTTGACCTTCTGCATCGGAATGTCGGTCTTCACGCTCAGCACGCCGGGAATGCGCGTCAGGTATTCCATCTGGAAGCGCCGGTAGTCGTCGATGTCGGCCGCCACGACGCGCAGCAGGAAATCGCAGTCGCCCGCCATCAGATGGCACTCGACGACCTCCGGCATCTGCTGGACGGCCTCGGCGAAGCGGTTCACGGATTCCGCGTCCTGCCCCTTCAGCCACACGCGCGTGAAGATCGTCAGCCCCTTGCCGACCTTCGCGGGGTTCAGCACGGCCACGTATTTCTCGATCACGCCCGCTTCCTCGAGCAGCCGCACGCGCCGCAGGCACGGCGACGGCGACAGCCCGACTTCATGCGCGAGTTCCACGTTCTGCATGCGGCCGTCGCGCTGGAGCGCGCTCAGGATCCGCCGGTCGATGGCATCAAGCTTCATTTGGCATCCAATTTCAAGAAATTCGCGTATCGCGTATTCAATGCCAAATTCTCCGAAAGAACTGGCCACAACGCAACCCGATTCGAGTCAAAAAAGCAGACAATCCTCCTCCCGAAGGAGGTGTGATGAGCAGTAGTGTTTCAACGTCGACCGGGCTGCGCCAGCAGTCCGCGTTCTTGCTGGAGATGAGCCGCGGCCTGCGTGCGTCGCTGCCCATGATGCTGGGTTTCGTTCCGTTTGCGCTGGTGCTCGGCGCGCAGGCCGCGCAGAAGGGCTTGAGCCTGCTCGAAGTGCCGATGCTGACCGGCCTGAATTTCGGCGGCGGCTCCGAATTCGCGGCCATCCGGCTGTGGACCTCGCCGCCGCACATCGCGCTGATCGTCGCGATGTCGTTCCTGGTCAATTCGCGGCACATCCTGATGGGCGCCGCGTTCGCGCCGTACATCCGGCGCTTGCCGCGCAGGCGCGCGTTCGCGGCGCTGTTCTTCATGTGCGACGAGAGCTGGGCGATGTCGCTCGCCGACGCGCGGCGGCGCTCGGCCGACCACATCAGCGTCCCGTATTACGCGGGCGTGGCCGCCGGCCTCTACATGACGTGGCTGTCGATGACGACGCTCGGCGCCGCGCTCGGGCCGACGATCGGCGACGTCGAGCAGTACGGCTTCGACATGGCGTTCACGGCGGTTTTCCTGGTGCTGCTGCGAGGCATGTGGAAAGGCATGCGCGCGAGCCGGCCGTGGTTCGTCAGTCTCGTCGTCGCGGCCGCCACGCACCTGGCCGTCCCGGGCGCGTGGTACGTCGCGGCCGGCGCATGCGCGGGGCTGATCGCCGCCGTGCTGTGGGAGCCGCGCGATGATGCCTGATTTCCATACCGTCGCGACCATCGTGCTGATGGCGTCGACGACGTACCTGTCGCGCATCCTCGGCTACGTGATGCTGCGCAACCGCACGCTCAGCCCGCGCATGACGGCGGTCATGGAGAACGTGCCCGGCTGCGTGCTGATCTCGGTGATCGCGCCGGCCTTCGTGTCCAGCCGGCCCGCGGACCTCCTCGCGCTGGCCGTCACGCTGCTGGCCGCGACCCGCCTGTCGATCCTGCCGACCGTGGCGATCGGCATCGTGTCGGCGGGCGTGCTGCGGCATTTGCTCGGGTAGGCGGACGCGGCGCGGCGCTTGGCATCTTGCAGCCTTCAATCCCTACGTCAGGTTCAGCCCGCCGTCGAGCAGCACGACCTCGCCGGTGACGTAGTCCAATGCGGCCAGCATCGCGACCGTCTGCGCGACGTCGTCCGGCTGCGCCGCGCGGCGCATCGGTGCGTGCTCGCGCCAGCGCTGCTGCGCATCCGTCCAGCCGGCGGTCAGCGGCGTGTCGACCAGGCCCGGCGCGAGCGATAACGTCGTTCAGGCCTATGACCTGATCGCGAAGGTCGCGGAAAACCTCTGTGTCATGCCTGTTCCTCGTCGCCGGGCAGATCGACGAGCGCCTCGCGCTTGCCGGCCACGTACAGGCGCTTGCCGCTTCTCGGGTAATCGCACACGTCGTGCTCGAGCCGCTGCCCGCCGACGAAAATCACCAGCGGCACGTCGCCCGTGTTCACCAGCGTATGCGCGTCGCCGCCCCGCGCGAAGCCGAGGAAATCGCCCGGCCCGACCGCGTGGTCCTGCTCGCCGATCGTCGCCGTTCCGCTTCCGGACAGCACGTAGACGAACTCCTCTTCATACCAGTGCCGGTGATACTCGGCGGACGCGTGTCCGGGCATCAGCGTGATCAGGTGCACACCGAGCTGCGTGAGCCCGGTCAGGTCGCCGATCGATTTCCGCAGGCGCACCGCGTCGCCGTTCAGCGCATGAACCGCGCGCTCCGGCTCCATGTTCGCGATATCGGCGGCCTTCAGCAGTTCACGGGGTCGTGTGGACATGGTTGTTCTCGCAAGGAGGCTTGCAACGTTTGGGGGCGGCGCAGCGTGTACGGCAATACGCCGAACGCATCAGCGCATGAACTGACGGATGCCGAGCGCGACGATCAGTGCGCCGCAGACGCGGTCGACCCGGCGTTTCGCGCGTCGATACATGGACGCGATCGCGTCATGCGACAGCACGAGCGCGACGAATCCGTACCAGCACGCGGCGGTGACGCCGACGGTCGCCAGCATCGCGAAGAACGTCGCGGGCGACACATGGGCCGGCGCGGCCGACGAGAACACCGCCGCGTAGAAAGCGATCGATTTGGGATTGGCGAGATTGGTCGCGACGCCGTGCAGGAACGCCGGACGCAGCCCGGCGGACCCGGCCGCCGCGCCCGCGCGGGGCTGCCCGGGCGCGCCCGACGCCGCGATGAGCCGCAGCCCGAACCACACGAGATAGGCGGCGCCGGCGACGCGCACGAGCGCCGCGAGCCACGGAAACACGGCGAATACGAAGCCGATGCCGAGGATCGCGCAGCTCGCCCAGAACAGGTTGACCATCACGATGCCCGCGACGAGCGCGAGCGACTCGGCGCGCGCGCCGGACGCGGCGCGATGCGCGACCGCGACGAAGTTCGGGCCGGGCATCACGACGCCGGCGACATAGACGGAAAACACCGCCGCAACGGCGGACGAGTCGATCATGCGGGACCTTCGGGCAAGGGGGAGCGAATCGTGACGGTTCAGGGTGAACGCTATTTTGCGGTATTTCGGGATAGCCCGGTAAAGGAGCGTCGCATGCTGGCCGAACGTCATCTTGCCCCGGCCGTCGAGCACGTCGAAATTGATGAACCGTGGTTGCGGCGATGGCATGTGAACGCCGAGGCGCAGCGGATCTATCCACCGGCGACTGCGATACAGCGGCTCCTGCCGCTCGCAAGCGATAGGCTGAATTGCAGAAATATCGCAAATTTGCTAACATGAAAGTTCATTGGACAATCGTCTACTACAACGAACGCGTGAAGCGTGACGTTTTCGCGTTCCCCGCCGGGATTCTTGCGAACTACCTTCGGCTGCTGGACCTGATGCAGGAATTCGGCGCAGATCTACGAATGCCTCACTCCCGCGCAATGGGTAACGGGTTGTTCGAGTTGCGTCCAAACGGTAGGGAAGGTATCGGGCGAGTGTTCTATTGCACGCATGTGGGGCGGCAAGTCGTTGTGCTGCACTCCTTCGTCAAGAAGACACAGGAGACGCCGCCGCAAGAATTGCGGATCGCCCAAGCACGTTTGAGAGAGGTGCGGAATGGCTAAGGTAGCAACGAAGCGTGTTCGCGCTGAGGGATTCGATCCGGTTCCGCATACGGCGGACGATACGGCTCGTCTGCTCGCAGATGGCAAGGTCAAGGCGGCCTATGATGCGCTGGAAGATGAATACACCGCGCTGCGCGCACTATTGGCCGCGCGGCAAGAGGCTGGACTGACTCAAGCACAGGTCGCTGAGCGCATGGGTACGACGGCGTCAGCCGTGTCGCGCCTCGAAGCATCGCTCACTAGCGAAAAGCATTCGCCCTCGTTTGCGACATTGCGAAAATATGCGGCCGCATGTGGCAAGAGGCTCGTGATTTCATTTGCTTAGGCTGTGCGAATCCAATATCTGCGAAACGATCCCTGCTCGTTATGTTCAATCGAACGCGGGAACTTGGGGCAAGGCAGAACGGTTCGTGACGGCTCAGCGTGAACGCAAATTCCGGGACGATCCGGTGGCGCGCCGCGCGCTGCGCGCCATCGTCCGAAGCCCTCCGGGTCTTTCGGTTGTTTATGAATCAAAGCGGCGGAGCGATCGTCAGCGTCGTCCCTCCGCTTACACTCGCGACGCCGCTGCCGGCACAAGCAGTGAGAAAATCAGGCTGGCTCAAAGACGTGAGCGTGCTGACGCCAACGGCGGATTGACCCTTGAATAATCCCGCGGAAATATTACCCGTTTGCGTAATGACGAAATTCCCGTTGACTGCACTACTCGAAGCGGTATAGCTGAACGTACTGGACTGCCCATTCGACCAGTGGATGATTTTCGTCGCGGGTCCGCCGCCAAGCAACATTTGGCACGATAAATTGGCGACACCTTGAGCGCTCTCGGTGGCCGAGTTGATTCCGGACACCCCCACCACGAGGCACGGCGACAGGCTTGCCGTGTCCGTCACGACAAGGTTCCGCTGGGTATTGGTCAATGCCGGATTGAATGACAACGTCTCGCTTCCGGTACAGATGACGGTTTGCGCGCCTGCCTGTTCGCAAAAACCGGTCAGGGCAACCAGCAGGAATACCGATGCGAACAGTGTTTTGATCGACGAGCGGCCACGTGCTTTTAGCGTCTTCATCACCACCTCCTGGCTTTATTAAATACTCCGTTAGCGCATTAAAATATGAGTCATTCGCGCGTAAACGAGACTAGCAGCGAGCCGAAGGTGGACAAATAATTTATTGTTATGACGATTGAGGGTGGCACCAGTTCCGATCGATATTCATTAATTCCCGAAAAATATAATCCATCGAATTGAACCGGGAGATCAATTATTACGAATTGCGCGAGACCTTGATTAATAGCGGGACTGTGCGTGTTGGCGAAACTCCGATGGCCGGCGTCGGCCGACCGGCAGCACGGCGGACGGACGTTCGGCCCGCCCGCCGTGCACCCGCCCGGCTTACGCCGCGTGCCGCTCGTACAACCCTGCCAGCAAATCAACGAGCCGATCAACGTGCGCTTCCTCCGTGCGCCACGACGACACGCTGATCCGGAACGCCGGCCGCCCCTGCCACACGGTCGGGCCGAACCACACCTCGCCCGACGCCTGCGCGGCCTCGCGGATCGCAACGGTCTGCGCGTCCGTAGCGGCGCGCACCAGCACCTGGTTGAGCACGACCCGGCTCAGCACGTCGTAGCCGGCCGCACGCAGGCCCGTCGCGACGCGCGACGCCAGCGCACAATGCCGGTCGATCATCGCGGCGACGCCGTCGCGGCCGAGCGCGCGCAACGCGGCCCAGATCGGGATGCCGCGTGCGCGTCGCGAGAACTCGAGGTTGAGATTCATCTGCGCGTCCCGTTCTGCGCTCGAATACACAGCGGCGGCGTTCATCGCAACGGCGAGCGCGTCGGCGTCCCGGCAGATCACCATCGCGCCGTCGTACGGCGTGTTGAGCCACTTGTGGCCGTCGGTCGTCCAGCTGTCCGCGCCGTCGATGCCGTCGGTCAGCGCCGCCTTCGACGACGCGCGCGCCCACAGGCCGAACGCGCCGTCGACGTGCACCCACGCGCCCGCCGCCTTCGCGCGCGGAATCAGCACGGCGAACGGATCGAATTCGCCGGTGTTCACTTCGCCGGCCTGCATGCAGAAGATCGTCATGTCGTCGAGCGGCGGCAGGCGATCGGGGTCGATGCGCCCGTGCGCGTCCACCGGCGCGACGACGATGCGCTTCATCCCGAAGCCGAGCACTCGCAGCGCCTTCTTGACCGTGATGTGCGCGAGCGCCGAAATCACCACCTTGACCTCCGGCGCGCCGATCAGGCCGTCGCCCTCGAAGTCCCACCCCTTGCGCGCGAGCAGCGCGCGCCGCGCGGCGGCGATCGCGACGAGCGTGCACGCGGTCGCGCTGGTGCCGAAGCCGACCGCGCTGTCGCGCGGCAGATCGAGCGCATCGACGACCCAGCGCGCCGCCTGCCGTTCGATCGTCGCAGCCACCGGCGAGTTGTCGAACGACGACGCGCACTGGTCCCACGCGAGCATCAGGCGCTCGGCCGCCGCGGCGGCCGGCAGTGCGGCGCCGATCACGAAGCCGAAGTAGTTCGGGCCGTTCGACGCGACGGTCGCGGGCGAACCGGCGCCGTCGAGCAGCCGGAGCACGTCGTCGGCCGGCTTCCCGCGTTCGGGTAGCGGCTCGTCGAAGGCGGCCAGATTCGCCAGCGCGGCGGCATCCGGAAACACGCGGCGCGTATCCACCGACGTCAGATAGGCGTGCGCGCGCCGGTCCGCGTCCGCCAGCAGGGCAAGTTCATCCATGTGGGTTCTCTCAGAGTTGCGACAGATCGCGGCTCAGCCGCTTCAGCGCGGCGTCGATCCGCTTGTAATAGGTGAATTTCCCGAGCCGGGTCGCGCGCACCAGGCCGGCATCCGCGAGGATCTGCATGTGACGGGTGGTCGTCGCCGGCGCGATGCCGAGCTTCTCGGTGATGAACGTGCAGCACACGCCGACTTCGTCGATGTCGGCATGCACCTGCGGCGGGAAATGCTTGCTCGGGTTCTTGAGCCAGCGCATGACGGCGAGCCGGCTTTCATTGGCAAGGGCGCTGATGCGGGTTACGTCGTCCATGGATGCTCGATCGGCTGCGTTGAACGTTTTGAATATTAGCTAAATGACAAAATGTTTGCAATCGACGACGGGCAAAGCGGCATGCGCATCCGGGAGTCGTATCAGTCCAAAGGCCGCGCCTTGATCCACTGGAACAACCGCACGCGCGGCGACACGATCGCCAGCGCCGCCGGGCTTCAGCACGCGGCGATTCTTTCCTTCCGGTAACGGATCCGGCACCGTCATTTCGTCACTACGCGACGCCAAGGCGTGTCATGATTGCCGCTGTCGTCCATCGCAGTCCGCATCGATCGCCCCGCAGCAATCATGAGCTTCCGCCCCGACGCCGCCGCCATCATCCGGGAACGCGCGACCATCGTGTGCCGGCAAGGCACGCGCATCCTGCTCGTCGCGCGCAGGCCGTCCCGCTGGTCGTTGCCGGGCGGCATGGTCAAGCGCCGCGAATCGCCGCTCGCGGCCGCGCATCGCGAATTGTGGGAGGAAACGGGACTGGTGAACCTGCCGGTCGCCTACGCGTTCCAGTTCGGCGGACTGGCGAAGCTGCACCACGTGTTCGTCGCCGACGTCGCACCCGGCGCCATGCCCCGTGCCCGCAACGAGATCGCGCATTGCAGCTGGTTCGAGCCGTCCGCCGTCGCGTCGCTGCCGACGAGCGTGTCGACACAGACCATCGTCGAACTGGTGAGCGGCCACACGTTCGCTCGCCTGGCGAACGTCGCGGCCTTCTGATTTCCCCGTCGGCCCATCGCGCGCGACGCCGGCCAGGAAAGGGCGCGGCGTGCAGGCGCGACCGGTCTCGTCAGCCCGCCGCCGCGAGCGCGATCATGTCGCCGATCCGCCGCGCGAGCCGGTCCATCTGCGCGGCCGGCACGCCGCCGTATCCGAGCACGAGACCGTTGTAGCCCAGCTCGGTGCCCGGCATGCAGAACGTCGACAGCGGGCGCAGGATCAGCCCGTGCCGCTGCGCGACGCGGCTGAGCTCGACATCCGCCACCGGCACGTCGAGCCGCGCGGACAGGTGCATGCCGCCGGCCCCGCCCGACACCGTCAGGTACGCGCGCAGATGCCGCTCGAGCGCATCCTGCAGCGCGGCGCGCCGCTCGTCATACAGCCGGCGCATGCGCCGCAGGTGGCGCGTGAAGTGCCCGGCCTCGATGAAGTCCGCCAGCGCCCGCTGCTCGACCGCGCGCCCGTGCAGCATCAGCGCGCCGGCCGTCTCGCGCAGCGCACGCGCGAGCGCCGGCGGCGCGACCAGGAAGCCGATCCGCAGCGCCGGAAACATCACCTTGCTGAAGGTGCCGAGATAGACCACCGGCGCGTCGTCGGCGAGGCCCTGCACCGCCGCGAGCGGCGCGCCGTGATGACGGAACTCGCTGTCGTAGTCGTCCTCGACGATCCACGCGCCGGCCGCGCGCGCCTGCGCGACCAGCGCGAGCCGCCGCTCGAGGCTCATCACCGCGCCGAGCGGATACTGATGCGACGGCGTGATGTAGATCAGCTTCGGCGGGCGATCGCGCCAGTCCTCCGCGCGCGGCGCCAGCCCTTCGGCATCGACGCCGATCGGCGCGACGCGCAGGTCAGCGGCCAGGAACGCATTGCGCGCGCCGTGATAGCCGGGGTTCTCGATCCATGCGGTGTCGCCCGCATCGGCCAGCGCGCGGGCGCACAGGTCCAGCCCGTTCTGCGTGCCGTCGGTGACGACGATCTGCTCCGCGCCGCAGCGCACGCCGCGCGACACGCGCAGGTAGCCGGCGATCGCCTCGCGCAGCGTCGCGTCGCCCGCCGGGGACTGGTAGCCGAGCTGCACGGGCCCGGCCTCGCGCCATGCGCGCTCGACGCAGCGCCGCCATTGCGCGAGCGGGAATTCGTCGAGCGCGGGCGTGCCGGGCACGAACGGCAGCGATTCGTCGATGCCGTCGGCCGCGCGCACGACGTGCGCGACGCGCCGCGACAACCGCACGGCATCGCCGCCCGCGCCGGCCGTCTCGACCGGCGGACGACGCAGCCCCACGCGCGCGACCACCGTGCCCTGCCGCGTGCCGATCACGAAGCCTTCCGCGGCCAGCCGCTCATACGCGTACAGCACCGAATTGCGCGCGATGCCGAGTTCGTCCGCCAGCGTGCGCGACGGCGCGAGGCGCGCGCCTTCCGCGATCCGCCCGTCGAGAATCGCGGTGCGCAGGCACGCGTACAGCCGATGCTGCTGCGACATCCGCGCGGGGCCGTGCCGCGCGCCTTCGCGTTCGACCATCGACAGCAATACGCCGTAGTCCATCGTGGCTCCAGGATTCGTGTTAGACATGGGTCTACACATGGTGCCACGATTTTTCTTATTGGAAACGCCAGCGCCGCTTCCGCTCACGCCGAAGGCGGTGACATTTCCACGCCAACGAATCACATCCGGACGATGGCGAGCAGCACCTTCTTCCCCGCCCGTTCTCGCTGTCCTTGCCGAGGTGCGCGATCGCGCCGGTCAGCGGCGCCACGTGACCGATGCGCACGATTTCGTCCGCGTGCGCGGACAGCGCGCAGGTCACAGCGGCGTTTGCGGCAGTTGGGGACCGCCTTTGAATCCGTCAGCGCAGAACGATCACGCGCGGCCTTCGAACCCGAGCAGCACGTTCACTGCGTTGATGCCGATCTCGTCGACCATGTAGCCGCCTTCCATCACGAACAGCGTCGGCAGGTTCAGGCGCGCGAGCGCCTCGCCGATCCGCAGGTAGTCCTGCGAGCGCAGGCGGAAGTGGCTGATCGGGTCGTGCTCGAACGTGTCGACGCCGAGCGACACGACGAGCATGTCGGGCGCATGCGCCGCGATCGCCGTCGCGGCGCGGCCGAGCGCTTCGTCGTACGTGCTCCAGAGCGTGCCCTTCGGCAGCGGCAGGTTCAGGTTGAAGCCGACGCCGGCGCCCGTGCCGCGCTCGTCCGCGTAGCCGGAGAAGTACGGGTACGACACCGACGGCTTGCCGTGGATCGACACGAACAGCACGTCCGGCCGGTCGTAGAAGATGTCCTGCGTGCCGTTGCCGTGGTGGAAATCGACGTCGAGCACGGCAACGCGCGCCGCGCCGCGCGCGATCGCGTGCTGGGCCGCGATCGCCGCGTTGTTCAGGTAGCAGTAGCCGCCCATGTATTCGCGGCCCGCATGGTGGCCGGGCGGACGGCACAGCGCGAACGCCGCGCGTGCGCCGGGTGCGCCATTGGATAGCAGGTCGGCGCCCGTCAGCGCCGAGTTCGCGCTTGCGCTCACCGCGCTCCACGTGCCGGCGTTGATCGGCGCGCCCGCGTCCATCGCGTAGTAGCCGAGCTTGCCGTCGATGAACGCGGGCGGCGTCGCGGCGGCCGGCATCGCACGCACCGGCCACACGAGCGGCAGCGCCTGGCAGGTGCGGCCGGTCGCGCGCCATTCGTCCCACGCACCCGCGAGGAAATCGACATAGCGCCGGCTGTGTGCGCCGGCGTAGCTCGCACGGTCGAACGGCTTCGGCGCGATCACGTCGCCGAGGCCGGCGGCCCTGACTTGCGCGAGCACCGTTTCGGCGCGTTGCGGGTTTTCGAACGAATCGGTGATCGCGCCGTCCTTCAGTTCGACGCCGCGATGCAGTTGATGATCGCTGCTGTAGATCGTGAGCATGGTTGACCGTTGCGATGAGGGCGAGCAACAGTTTATTGACGGCGCACGGCAATAGCTTTGCTTTCCGCTTGCGCCTTTCGTACACTTTTGAGAAATCCGCCTACGGAATCTCGAAAATGAGCAAAAATCGCGCTTCGGCTGAACTGGACGGCGTCGACCGCGCGATGCTGCGCCTGCTGCAGGAAGACGGTGCGCTGTCGAACGCGACGCTCGGCGAGAAGCTGTCGCTGAGCGTCACGCCCTGCTGGCGGCGGCGCAAGCGGCTCGAGGACGAAGGCGTGATCACCGGCTATCAGGCCAACCTCGACCGGCGCGCGCTCGGCATGAACGTGTTCGCGTTCGTGCTCGTCACGTTCAACATGCACTCGGACAAGGATTCCGATC
The DNA here is from genome assembly GCF_000833595.1 of Burkholderia sp. MSHR3999. Classification (NCBI taxonomy): domain Bacteria; kingdom Pseudomonadati; phylum Pseudomonadota; class Betaproteobacteria; order Burkholderiales; family Burkholderiaceae; genus Burkholderia; species Burkholderia sp. MSHR3999. Next base: position 78,640 of record NZ_JRFO01000007.1, on the reverse strand, counting down.
ACTTCGAGAACGTGATGCGGCGTCACGACGAAGTGCTGTCGTGCCACAAGATCACGGGTGCGGCCGACTACATCCTGCAGGTCGTCGCGACGGATCTCGACGCGTACGCGGAATTCGTCGAACACGTGCTCAGGAAGCAGGCCGGCGTCTCGTCGATTCAGTCGAGCCTCGCGCTGCGCGAGGTGAAGTTTTCGTCGCGCGTGCCGGTGCCGGAGGAATGAGCGGCGGCGTCACGACACCAATCCTCATTTCACGGAGCACAAACCTATGAAGCGTTTCATCCCGTCAGTCTCGCTGGCAGCAGCAATCGTGTTCGCATTGAGCGCATGTGCTGCACAACCGACTCCGCCTGCGCAGGCGTCCGCACCGATCGTCGGCGCCGACCGCGATGCGCACGGCTGCATCGGCTCGGCCGGCTATGCATGGTGCGAACAGACCAGGCAGTGCGAGCGGCCGTGGGAGCTCGCGAAGCAGAAGGGCTTCGCGAATTCGGCGGAAGGGTTCGCCCAGTTTTGCGGGAGTGGTTCAGGCAAGTAAGCAGGTTGCGCATCCGTCCCCGAATGCGGCCGGAAAATCGGCCGCGACACCCTCTCCGTCACGTCGAATCCCTACCTGCCCGAGCCCCCATTCCGGAAACCCGGACACGCAAAAAACCCCACGAAAACAAGGCTATTTTCCGCGTGCGACACGGCAATCGAGTTCGGTTATATTACGCGCCCCTTGCCACCCCGCCCCCGGCGAAAGCGTCGCGTGCGGCCCGTTCCGCCGCAGCCTGAAACCCCAACCGCTCAGGCTTGCCGCAAGGGCCTCGGCGCAATGCGCGCCCACGCGACGCAGGTGATTGCGTGCCTGCCGCGAGTCGCTCCGAAGGTCTCCTTCGCACCGGCTTCGCGTGCGCAAATGCAACGTCCGCCCGCGCCAATCCGGAATCCCGGATTCGCGATCCGGATATCCGGATGCGTGTATCGCCCCGGCCGGACGGCGTGGCAAACCGATGCATCCAAGTTGAAAAGGGATCTGCTGTGATCAAAACGTTACGGGTAATGCTGTCAGGGCTCGCGCTGTGCGTAGCCGCGTCGTCCGCGCATGCGGCGGATACGAAGAAGGTCGACGTCCTGCTGGTGGGCGGCGGCATCATGAGCTCGACGCTCGGCGTCTGGCTGCACGAGCTTCAGCCGGACTGGTCGATGATGATGGTCGAGCGCCTCGACGGCGTCGCGCAGGAAAGCTCGAACGGCTGGAACAACGCGGGCACCGGGCACTCGGCGCTCGCCGAGCTCAACTACACGCCGGAGAAGCCGGACGGCAAGATCGACATCTCGAAGGCCGTCCAGATCAACGAATCGTTCCAGATCTCGCGCCAGTTCTGGGCATGGCAAGTAAAGCAGGGCGTGCTGAAGAACCCGCGCTCGTTCATCAATTCGACGCCGCACATGAGCTTCGTGTGGGGCGACGACAACGTCCGCTACCTGAAGAAGCGCTATGAAGCGCTGCAGGCGAGCCCGCTGTTCCGCGGGATGCAGTACTCGGAAGACTACGACCAGATCAAGCAGTGGGTGCCGCTGATGATGGAAGGCCGCGACCGCAAGCAGAAGGTCGCGGCCACGTGGACGCCGATCGGCACCGACGTGAACTTCGGCGAGATCACCCGCCAGTTCGTCGGCTACCTGCAGCGCCAGCCGAACTTCTCGCTGTCGCTGTCGAGCGAAGTGCGCGAGATCAAGCGCAACGCCGACGGCACGTGGCACGTGTCGTGGGTCAAGCTGCACTCGAACGAAGCGCCGCAGGACGTCGACGCGAAGTTCGTGTTCATCGGCGCGGGCGGCGGCGCGCTGCACCTGCTGCAGGCATCGGGCATTCCGGAAGCGAAGGACTACGGCGCATTCCCGGTCGGCGGCTCGTTCCTCGTGACGGACAACCCGGAAGTCGTGAAGCAGCACCTCGCGAAGGCATACGGCAAGGCGTCGGTCGGCTCGCCGCCGATGTCGGTGCCGCACCTCGACACGCGGATCATCGACGGCAAGAAGATCATCCTGTTCGGACCGTTCGCGACGTTCTCGACCAAGTTCCTGAAGAACGGCTCGTACTTCGACCTGCTGACCAGCACCAACACGCACAACGTGATGCCGATGATGCGCGTGGGCGTCGACGAATTCCCGCTCGTCGAATACCTGGCCGGCCAGCTGATGCTGTCCGACGACGACCGCTTCAACGCGCTGAAGGAATACTTCCCGAACGCGAAGAAGGAAGACTGGCGCCTGTGGCAGGCCGGCCAGCGCGTGCAGATCATCAAGCGCGACCCGGTGAAGGGCGGCGTGCTGAAGCTCGGCACCGAGATCGTCAGCGCGCAGGACGGCAGCATCGCGGGCCTGCTCGGCGCATCGCCGGGCGCGTCGACCGCCGCGCCGATCATGCTGAGCCTGCTCGAGAAGGTGTTCAAGGACAAGGTCGCGACGCCGGCATGGCAGCAGAAGATCCGCCAGATCGTGCCGAGCTACGGCACGAAGCTGAACGGCAACCCGGCGAAGGTCGCTGAAGAGTGGGCCTACACGAGCGACGTGCTGCAGTTGTCGCCGCCGCCGAAGATCGACGTCACCGCGCCGGCGCACGCGGCGCCGGACGCACCGGCGCGGCCCGCGAAAGCCGCGAACGACATGGCGCTCTGATGCGCTGAGCGGCACCATGCGTGATTCGAACGGCCATCCGCGAGGATGGCCGTTTTTACTTGTGCGGGCCGCGCCCCTGCCGCCTCGTCTCGCGCACGTTCGCGGCACGCGCGGTATCCGCTAGAATTGCGCCACGCGCGATTCTGCGATCGCGCCCCGATCCATCATCCACCCCGACGAGCCATCACGCGAACGGCCGCACCGCGCCCCGCCCTTTCACGCGGACGCCGCGCGCCACGACCGCGCAATACCGGCGCCCTCACCCGACACGCCGGGGCGCCCAACCGAATTCAGCTGGAGAATGACCGTGTTTACCTGCCGAAACCAGAGCTGCGGCACGCAGTGGGAAGAATCCGACGTCGTCATCAAGGACGAAGGCCAGGGGCTGCTGTTCCGCTGCCCGCTGTGCGGCGCGCGCAATTATCTCGAGCGCTTCGAAGCCGAAGACGGCACCGTCGTCTACGAACAGATGGAAGGCCGCCCTTACCTCGGAGACCTGTCCTGACATGAGCCAACCGACCGCCACGCCGTTCAGCACGCTGCCGCTGACGCCCGCCACGCTCGCCAATCTCGCGCAGCTCGGCTATGCCGACATGACGCCGATCCAGGCCGCGAGCCTGCCGATCGCGCTGGCCGGCCACGACCTGATCGCACAGGCGAAGACCGGCAGCGGCAAGACCGCCGCGTTCTCGCTCGCGCTGCTGGCGCGCCTCGACGCGCGCCGCTTCGACGTGCAGGCGATGGTGCTGTGCCCGACGCGCGAGCTCGCCGACCAGGTCGCGCAGGAAGTGCGCCGCCTCGCGCGCGCCGAGGAAAACGTGAAGGTGCTGACGCTGTGCGGCGGCACGCCGATGCGCCCGCAGACGCAGAGCCTCGAACACGGCGCGCACATCGTCGTCGGCACGCCGGGCCGCATCATGGACCACCTCGACCGCGGCAACCTCGCGCTCGACGCGCTGAACACGCTGGTGCTCGACGAGGCGGACCGGATGCTCGACATGGGCTTCTTCGACGACATCGCGAAGGTCGCGCGGCAATGCCCGCCGACGCGCCAGACGCTGCTGTTCTCCGCCACGTACCCGGACGGCATCGCGAAGCTGAGCCAGCAGTTCCTGCGCAATCCGAAGGAAGTGAAGCTCGCGGAGCGACACGACGACAGCAAGATCCGCCAGCGCTTCTACGAAGTGACGGAAGACGAGCGGCTGCATGCGGTCGGCCTGCTGCTGAACCACTATCGCCCGGTCAGCACGATCGCGTTCTGCAACACGAAGCAGCAATGCCGCGACCTGCTCGACGTGCTGCACGCGCAGGGCTTCCACGCGCTCGCGCTGCACGGCGAGCTCGATCAGCGCGAGCGCGACCAGGTGCTGATCCAGTTCGCGAACCGCAGCTGCTCGGTGCTGGTCGCGACCGACGTCGCCGCGCGCGGCCTCGACATCGCGCAGCTCGAGGCGGTAATCAACGTCGACGTGACGCCCGATCCCGAAGTGCACGTGCACCGCATCGGCCGCACGGGCCGCGCGGACCAGGACGGCTGGGCGCTGAGCCTCGCGAGCATGGACGAGATGGGGCGCGTCGGCGGCATCGAGCAGGCGCTGAAGCGCGAAGTCGAATGGCATCCGCTCGCCGAGCTGAAGGCCGACGCCAACGAACCGCTGCTGCCGCCGATGGAAACGCTGCAGATCCTCGGCGGCCGCAAGGACAAGATCCGTCCCGGCGACGTGCTGGGCGCGCTGACGGGCGACGCGGGCTTCAGCGGCGCGCAGATCGGCAAGATCAACGTGACCGAGTTCTCGACGTACGTCGCGGTCGAGCGCGGCATCGCGCGCGACGCGCTGCGCAAGCTCAACGCGGGCAAGATCAAGGGCAAGCGAGTGAAGGTCCGGCTGATGGACGAGTGACGCCGGGCGGGCTGCTTCAACCCAGCGCCGGGTAGCCGAGCGCCGCGGCCTCGGTCGCGAACCGTTCGATCGCCGCGTAGTCATCCGGCGCGAGGCGCTCGAACCCGCGCAACCGCAGCACGCGCGCGCGCTCGGCATCAACCGCGACGGCATAATCAAGCGCGTCGCGCAGCAGCATCGCCTGCGCAGCGCCGAGCGCGCGCGACGCGATCAGCGGCAGGCCCGGCGCCGGCGCGGTCAGGCCGATCGCGCGCACGCCGTGCAGCAGGCCGGGCAGCGCGTCGCGCACGTAGGCGAACGTCACGCAATCGATCGCCGCGCAGTCCGCTTCGTTCTCTCCCAGCGCACGCAGCACGTTCAGATGCGAACCGAACGGCGCCGCCGACGCGAAGAAGCGCCCGCCGCGCGCATGCGGCGCGACCGCATGCCGGAACGCGTTCATCCCGCTGTGCGAATCGTCGCCGTTGTATGCGGCACGCAGGCCGCGGCACGCGGCGAGCGTCGTCGCGCCGCGCGCGTGCGCGCGCGCCGACACGACGAGCACGCTGCGATAATGCGCGCCTTCACAACCTTCCACGTCGAAAGCGGGCGTCGCGATCAGGCGCACGGCATCGCCGAGCCCGAGCATCCGGTACGGATACCCGCAGGTCTGCGACAGCAGCAGATCGTCGCGGCGCCAGAAGGACGGCAGCTCGCCGAACGGTTCGTCGCACAGCGCGACGCCGGCCGGCCCGCCCGCGTGCGCGAAGGCGTCGAGCGCGTCGCGCAGCAGCGCGCGCCACAGCGCGGCGTGGCGCGGCGTCACGTTGTACATCGGCAGTCCGGCGATCCAGCGGCTCATCCGCGCATTCTACGCAGGATCGTTTGTCCCGGCGCCCGAGATAAGCAAATGCGAATCCATTGATTGGCCGGCCGGCTTCGCGTGGTTAAAGTGAAACATGGCTGAATACTTCGACGTCGATCACGCGCGCGCGATCGCGGCGCTCGACGCCCGTTTCACCGCCCGCACCGAATGGCCGACCTGGCTTCTGATCGCCGTCATCTACGGCGGCTGGCTCGGCGTACTGCTGCAGGTGCGCGCGGGCGCGTTGCCGCTCGCCGCCGCGACGCCGCCGCTGATCCTGCTGTGCGCGTGGCACCTGTCGCTGCAGCATGAACTGCTGCACGGCCATCCGACGCGCTCGGCGCGCGTGAACCAGCTGCTCGGCTATCCGCCGCTGTCGGTCTGGTATCCGTACACGTTGTATCGCGACACGCATCTCGACCATCATCGCGACGAAGACCTCACCGTGCCCGGCGTCGATCCGGAAACGAACTACCTGTCGCCCCGGCAATGGGAAGCGCTGCCGCGCTGGCGCCGCGCGCTGTGGGTCGCACGCAAGACCTTCATCGGGCGGCTCGTGGTCGGCCCGCCGGCGAGCGTCGCCGCGATGTTCGCCGCGTCGTTCGCGGCGTTTCGGCACGGTGACCTGCGCTATCTGCCGATGTGGACCGCGCACGTCGCGTGCGTGGTCGCGCTGCTCGCGTGGCTGCAGTTCGCGATCGGCGTGCCGTGGTGGTACTACCTGCTCGCGGTCACTTGGCCCGCGCACTCGATCGCGATGATCCGCTCGCTGTACGAGCATCGCGCCGCCCGCGATCCGAAGGCGCGCATCGCGATCAACGAGGCCGGCTTCGCGATGCGGCTCCTGTACCTGAACAACAACTACCACCTCGTGCATCACGACCTGCCGAAGCTGCCGTGGTACGACCTGCCGCGCGCGTACCGGATGCGGCGCGACGCGTATGCGGACAAGTGCGGCGGCTTCGTGATCCGCGGCGGCTACCGGGCATTGTTGACGCGCCATGCGTGGCGGCCGACCGATGCGCCCGTGCATCCGTTTCCGGCAGGCACGGCGTCGCTGTCCGGCGGCGGTGGCGTGCGCGTCGCGGTCGTCGACGGGCATCCGCAGGTCAGCACCTGACAGGCTTCGTGCGCGTCGCTCAGCGCGCGGCGCTGGCCGCCAGCGCCGCGAGCGCATCGCCCGGCCCGGTCCCGCCGAAGCGTCGCTCGGTCGCACCGTGCTCGACGTCGATCAGCCCGGCGTTGTGCACGTCGTAGAGATCGGTGATCAGGCGCGCATGACGTTCACTGAGGCCTGCGCGCCGCAGCGTCGCGGCCCATGCGTCGCGCGGCAGCGCGCGCGACGATCGTCCGGCCGGCCGCCTGGCCGAGCGCATCGGCAACGTCGCGCGCGCTGACGCGCCGCGGCCCTTCGACGCTGACGACGCGCGGTCCGCCGGCCCTCGGATCATCGAGCAGCAGTTCCGCCGCGACCGCGCCGACGTCCGGCGCCGAAACGGCCGGAAACTGCTTGTCGACCGGATGGTGCAGGCTCGGCAGGACGCCCGTCGCCAGCGCGACCGGCATGACCCGCGCCCAGTTCTGCAGGTGCTCCGCGGAACGCAGCAGCGTCAGGCGCGTGGCGATCGGCTTCATCCGTTCCTCCAATTCATGGAACAGGCTCGTGATGCCGGTGTCGATGTCCAGCTCCGCGCCGTAGTCCGACAGCGCCAGCAGCACCGGCGGCGGATTCGCGGCGAGCGCCGCGGCCGCGACGTCGATCATCCGCCGCATCGTCGCCGCGGGGTCGGCGTCGGCGGCAGGCACCGGGCACAGCATCTGCACGCCGCGCGCGCCGTCGAGCGCCGCGGCGACCGACCGCTCGTCGGTCAGGTCGGCGAGCACGACGTCGCAGCCGATGCGCGCGAGCCGCTCGCGATGACGCGCGTCACGCACGACCGCGCGCACGGGATGGCCCGCATGGCGCAGCGCCGTGGCGGTGGCATGGCCGACGTTGCCTGATGCGCCGAAGATCACGAACACGATTCGCTCCCGTTGGTGGATGTGCGGCGATTATCGGCACGCGCGGCCGCGCCGGCGCGCATGCGCGGATGAAACGAGCACGCAAGGATGACGGCGTCGGCGTGCAGCAGAAAACTGCTCGCTGTTCATTCCCGTTGCATTCTGATTTAATCACCCGCTTCCGACCCGCAGCACAAGAACAACGATGAGCGAACTGACCAACGGCCACTCTCTCGGCGCACCGGACGCGGGCGACGCGTCCACGCGCCGCCGCTCGCTATGGGCCGCATGCGGCGCGCACGCGGTGCACGACGGGCTGACGGACGTCATCTACGTGCTGCTACCGATCTGGCAGGCGCAATTCGGCATCAACTACGCGCAGGTCGGCCTGCTGCGCGGCGCCTATTCCGGCATGATGGCCGGCTTCCAGTTGCTCGCGAGCCGCGCGGCCGGCCGCTGGGGACGCAAGCGCCTGCTGGTCGGCGGCACCGCGCTCGCCGGCCTCGCGTACCTGGTCGCCGGCCAGGCCGGCGGGCTCGCGGCGCTGCTGATTGCGCTCGTGCTGGGCGGGCTCGGCGCGAGCACCCAGCACCCGCTCGCGTCGTCGATGGTCACCGATGCATACGAGGCCGGCGGCGGCGTCAAGGAGGCGCTGTCGCAATACAACTTCTCGGGCGACATCGGCAAGACGCTGATCCCGGGGCTGATCGGCCTGCTGCTGACGGTCGTGACGTGGCGCACCAGCGCGACGCTGATCGGCCTGCTCGGCGTGGTGTCGGCGGTGCTGATGGCGTGGCTGATTCCAGCGCAACACGCGGCACGTGCCGCACGCAAGGCAGCGCCAGGCGCGGCGGCCGGCGCCGGCTCGCCCGCCGGCCTGCGGGCGCTGCTGGCCACCGGCACCCTCGACAGCGCGGTGCGGATGGGGTTTCTCACGTTCCTGCCGTTCCTGCTGAAGAGCAAGGGCGCCAGCACCGCCGGCATCGGCCTCGCGCTGACGCTGCTGTTCGTCGGCGGCGCCTTCGGCAAGCTGCTCTGCGGCTACCTGGGCGCGCGCATCGGCATGATGAAGACGGTGTGGCTGACCGAATCCGCGACGTCGCTGCTGATCCTCTTCGCGGTGTTCGCGCCGCTCGTCGCGATGATGGCGATGCTGCCGCTGCTCGGGCTCGCGCTGAACGGCACGTCGTCGGTGCTGTACGGCGTCGTGCCGGAACTGGCGGGCGCCGGCCGGCGCGACCAGGCGTTCGCGCTGTTCTACACGGGCACCATCGGCGGCGGCGCGCTGGCGCCCGTGGTGTTCGGGCGCCTCGGCGACGTCGCCGGCGTTCCCGCCGCGCTGATCGCGCTGGCGGCGCTCCTGCTGCTGACGCTGCCGCTATCGTGGTATGTGCAGAAGGGGCTCGCGCGCTGATGCGCGTCGCGGGCCGCGCGACCTCGTGCTCGCGGCCGCCGGACGCGCGATCGACGGCGATCGGCCTCTACCTGTCCTTCCATCAATTCGGCGGCAGCCTCGGCGCGATCCCGCCGGTGCCCGGCTGGCGTCGCTGGGGCCGGGCGGGCTGCGTCGCGTTCGCCGCCGAGCGGGCGATCTCGCGCGGCGTCGCGCCGAGCAGGCGGTTCATCCAGTTCGCCATGTGGCTCGGGTGCGCGAATCCCGCTTCGAGCGCGACCTGGCTGATGCTGAGCCGGCCTTCGAGCAGCAGCGCCTTCGCGCGCTCGACGCGGCGCTGCACGACGTACTGATGCACGGGCATGCCGAGCGTCTCGCGAAACAGCACCTTGAAATGCGGCACGCTGATCGCCACCAGCGCGGCGAGTTCGGACAGCGTCAGCCGCCGCTCGAGGTTGCCCTCGATGTAGTCGATCACGCGCGCGGCAGCCTTCGGCGCAAGCGCGCGCCGCCTGTCGCGAAACGCCGGCGCGGCGTCGACGAGCCGCGCGACCAGCGCCGTGCACAGGCTTTCCGCGTAGAGCGGGTCCGATGCGTCGTCCGCTTCCAGCTCGGCGGACAGCGCCCACGCGATGTGCTGCAGGCGCGGGTCGCGCACCTGCATGCGCCGGCGGATCTGCGCCTGCGACGGCTTGAGTTCGAGCTGGTCGAAGGTCGCGCGCGCGAACGCGTCGCTGATCGAAATGCGCAGGATCCGGCAGTCGCCGTCGTCGGTCCACTGGCCGGGCAGCCCGGCCGGGATCACGTCGGCGTCGCCGTGCGCCTGGATGCGCGCGGACCGGCTCCCATCGCACACGCAGTGCGCGCGCACCGGCGCGCCGACGTGCACGCCGACCCGGTGATAGTCGGCCGCCGGAATCCGGTGGGTGCCCGCGCGAATGCCCAGCAGCGCCGCGCCGAAGCCTTGCCAGCCGCGTTCGGCGCTGGAACGCAGGATGACCGGCACGCCGTGGTCCGGGTGCGCGGCCGGAGTCGCATTGCTCATCGCATCCTCTTCTCAAGTCGCGAATCGAATGCGCATTGTGACGCCGTTTCGGCCGGCGCGCTTGCCGTCGGCCGCGCGCGTCGAATGCGGGCGTCGAATGCGGGCGTCGACGCGAAAACGATCATCCGTTTCTGTTCGCGCCGATCCTTGCATGCGCGCGGGCTCGCGATCGGCTCGCTACGATCGGGGCATTCGATCCTTCCGGAGACCGCCATGCAATCCTGCTGCTCGCGGCGAACGGCGTTCGCCGGCCCGCTGTCGCCCGCGTCGTTGCGGAAGGAACCGCGCAACGTTTCCCGTTCCCGGGCCGCCCGCTCGGCATTCGCCGCAGCCGGCGCCTTCGTGCTCGGCATCGTCGGCTGGCGATGGTTCGAATCGTTGCTGAATTCGATTCCGGACAGCAACGACGACTTCGGGATCGTTTGAGGTCCGTCACCGACCCGCCGGACGATCGACGGCACCGTCGTCCACGCCGGGCTCGAGCGATTGCGCGAACCGGCGCTGGTACTTGCGCGGCGACAGCCCGGTCTTGCGCTTGAACAACTGCCGGAACGTGCTCAGGTCGCCGTAGCCGACCTGCTCGCCGATCGCGGACTGATTCGCGCCGCGCGGCCCGGGCGCGACGCGCTACGGATTGTCGGCCGCTTTCCTGCGCCCGCCGAAATCCTGCGCAGGCGCGGCCCGCCGGGCGCGCCGGCCCTTCGCGGCGGCCTCCGGCGCATCCGCTTGCAGCGCGTCCACCTTGAGGCACCGCCCCGCTTCCCATTCGGCCTGAAGGGTGTCGCGAATCCGCTGCAACTCCCGGCGCTGCCCGTCCAGCTTGACGCGCAGCGCGTCGATCTCGCGCAACCGCTCGTCGATGCGCGCGAGCAGGCCCTCCTTCGCGAACGCGTCCATGTCCTCGGCGACGCCGCGCATTTCGTCCAGCGAGAAACCGAGCCGCTGCGCGAGCTGGATCTGCCGCAGCCGCTCCGCCGCGGCCTCGTCGTAGATCCGGTAGCCGTTCGCGCCGCGGCCGGCCGGCGGCAACAGGCCGCTCTGTTCGTAGAAGCGGATGGCGGACGTCGTCATGCCGGTCCGTGCGGCCAATTCCCCGATCTTCATAGCGCTCTTGACCTTCAAGTTGACTTGAAACTTAGTATAGGCGCATCAAGCCTATCGAACAGGTCTTCCGATGACGACACCGCTCTTTGCCCCGCTGACGCTGCCCAACGGCGCCACCCTGCCCAACCGCATCGCGAAGGCCGCGATGGAGGAAAACATGGCCGACCCGGGCCAGTTGCCCGGCGAAGCGCTGCGCCGCCTGTACGCCGCGTGGGGCGCCGGCGGCGCAGGCCTGCTGATCACCGGCAACGTGATGATCGACGCGCGCGCGCTGACCGGCCCGGGCGGCGTCGTGCTGGAACGCGACACGCCGCTCGAGCCGTTCCGCGCGTGGGCGGCCGCGGCGCGCCGGCACGGCGCGCGCGTATGGATGCAGATCAACCACCCCGGGCGGCAGGTGCTGGCGGCGATGGGCCGCGACGGCTGGGCGCCGTCCGCCGTGCCGGTCGACCTCGGCCGGCACAGCAAGCTGATCGCGACGCCGCGCGAGATGACCGAAGCCGAGATCCACGAGGTGATCGAGCGCTTCGCCGACACCGCGGCGGCGGCCGAGGCGGCCGGATTCGACGGCGTGCAGATCCATGCGGCGCACGGCTACCTGATCTCGCAGTTCCTGTCGCCGCTGACCAACCGGCGCCAGGACGACTGGGGCGGCTCGCCGGAAAACCGCGCGCGGCTGCTGATGTCGGTCGTGAGCGCGGTGCGCGCGCGGGTCGGCGCCGCGTTCAGCGTCGCGGTCAAGCTCAATTCCGCGGATTTCCAGCGCGGCGGGTTTTCCGAGGACGACGCGAAGCAGATCGTGCTGCAGCTCAACGCATTGCCGGTCGATCTCGTCGAACTGTCCGGCGGCAGCTACGAAAGCCCGGCGATGCAGGGCCGCACCGCGGACGGCCGCACGCTCGCGCGCGAAGCCTATTTCCTCACGTTCGCGCGCGACATCGCCGCGATCGCCCGGATGCCGGTGATGACGACCGGCGGCATTCGCCGGCAGCCCGTCGCGGAAGCGGTGCTCGAGCAAGGCGTCGCGGTGGCCGGCATGGCGACCGCGCTGGCGTCCGTCCCGGACCTGCCGAAGCGCTGGCGCGACGGTCAGGCGATCGACGCGCCCGTCGTGCAGGTCAACTGGCGCGACAAGGGCGCCGCCGGCCTGGCCACGATGGCGCTCGTCAAGCGCAGCCTGCGCGCGATCGGGGCGGGACAGCGTCCGCGGCGTCGCTACTCGGCGGTCCTGAGCCTCGTGCTCGACCAGCTCCGCACGCGCAGGCTGACGCAGCGGTATCGCCGGTGGAACCCTGCGGGGGCCTGATCCGGCGTGACCACGCCCGTCACTTGCGGCGCCGCTCGTGCGGCGCCGCCGTCGCGCCGTCGATGACGGGCGCGCCCTGCTTGATCAGGAAATCGCGGAACAGCCCGGTCACCTGCGAGATCCGCCGGTCGGCCAGCGTCACCACGACCCATTCGCGCTCGATCGGATTGCCGGGATACGGCAGCTGGCCCAACAGCCCCGTGCGCAATTCGAGCGCGCACGCATGCAGCGACAGGAACGCGACGCCGAGCCCGGCCTCGGCCATCTGCTTGATTGCCTCGTTGCTCGACAGTTCGGAGCCCACATGAAACTTGAACCCTGACGACTTGAACAGGCTCTCCACGGTCGTGCGGGTGCCGGCGCCGCGCTCGCGCACCAGCAGGTGCGCCGATTCGAGATCCTTCAGCGACACGCGCTTGCGCTGCATCAGCGGATGTCCCGGCGCCGCGACGAACACCATCGGATGCTTCGCGAACTCGACCGCGTGGGTGCGCAGCTCCTTCGGCGGGCTCCCCATCACCGCGAGATCGATTTCATGCGTGGCGAGCATGCGGATGATGTCGTCGCGGTTGCCGACCTTGAAATACGTCTTCACGTGCGGACGCGTCGCCGTGAACTTGACGAGCAGCGGCGGGATCAGGTACTCGGCCGTCGTGATCGCGCCGATCCGCAGCGTGCCGCCGAGCTCGCCGGTCAGCGCCGCCACCTCGTCGCCCGCCTCGCTCCACAGATGCAGGATCTCGCGCGCATAACGCGCGACGATCTCGCCCGCCGCGGTCAGCTGCACGCCGCGCCCCACCCGCTGCAGCACCGACGCGCCGACCGCCTCCTCCAGCAGCCGGATCTGCAGCGACACGGCCGGCTGCGTCAGGTTCAGCTCCTGCGCGGCGCGGGACACGCTGCCCAGCCGCGCGATCATGTCCAGCGCCTTCAGCTGCCGGAACGTCGCGGTCTTTCCTATAAGCGAATACATATGGGTCGGCGATAAACATTAAATTGTCTGAGCGGATGCCGAACTATATCGTCGTATCTCGAAATCTGTCATCCGTATCGACAACAACGAGGAGCCTCTCATGGCCACGCCCCTCTTCCCCCCAGCAACGGATCGCGCGACGCGCGTTCCGCGCATCGTGATCGTCGGCGGCGGCGCCGGCGGCCTGCAACTGGCGACGCGCCTCGGCGACGCCGTCGGGCAGCGCGGCCTGGCGAACGTCGTGCTCGTCGATCGTTCTCCGACGCATTTCTGGAAGCCGCTGCTGCATGAAGCGGCCTCCGGGCATCGCGACCCGGCGAGCCACACGATCGAATACGCGGCGCAGGCGAAGCGGCACGGCTTCCAGTTCGTCCAGGGCGAGCTGCAGCGCGTGGACCGGGCGCGGCGCGTCGCGACGATCGGCGCCGTGCGCGACGGCGACGGCTCGGAAATCCTGCCGCCGCGGGACGTGCACTACGACGACCTGGTGCTCGCGGTCGGCAGCGTGACGAACTTCTTCAACGTGCCGGGCGCGTCCCGCCATGCGCTCCCGCTCGAAAACGTCGAGCAGGCCGAGGATTTTCGCCGCAAGTTCCTCGCCGCGTGCGCAAAGGCCAACCATCTGGCGGAACGGCAGCCGGACCGGCGCGCGCCGCCCGTCTGCATCAACGTGATCGGCGCGGGCGCGACCGGCGTGGAGCTCGCCGCCGCGCTCACGCACGCGATCGATCAGCTCGCGGCCTATCGCTTCAAGGCGCTGAGCCCGGATCGCGACGTCCGCATCCGGCTGATCGAAGGCGGCCCGCGCGTGCTGCCGGTGCTCGACGAACGCCTCTCCGCACGCATGCACGCGCAGCTCGTCGCGTTGCACGTCGACGTGCTGACGAGCACGCGCGTGGCGGAAGTCGGCGCGGACGCGATCGTGACCGCGACCGGCGAGCGGCTCGCGAGCGACATCACGATCTGGGCCGCCGGCGTGGCCGGCCCCGCAATGCTGCGGACGATTGGCGACCTTGCGCTCAACAATGCGAACCAGGTGATCGTGACCGACACACTGCAAACGCCGGACGATCCGCACGTGTTCGCGTTCGGCGATTGCGCGGCCTGCCCGTCCACCGGCGCGCACGGCTTTCTGCCACCTCGTGCGCAGGTCGCGCACCAGCAGGCCGTGTACTTGAGCCAGGCTTTCGCGCGGCGGCTGTCCGGCAAGTCGGTGGCCGGCTTCACGTTCCGCGACGCCGGCACCGTCGTGTCGCTCGGCCACGCCGGCGCGGTTTATCAGGCGGAGCTCGGCATGCGCTCGCGCTCGCTGATCGTCGACGGTCTCGCCGCGACCGGGCTGTACCGGTTTCTGTATCGCAAGCACCTGTTCAGCGTGCACGGCGTGACGCGCGCATTGCTCCAGGCGTTCGGCCATTGGCTGCAGCGTCGCAACCAGCCGTCGATCAAGCTGCATTGAATCGACGGCAGCCGTGAGAAGTGCACCGGTTCCGTGCGAATCGGCGCACTTTTCCTGTGCACGTCGCGCACGTCGAGTGAAGCAATGCCGCGCATCGTTGCAAGCCGTGCCGGCAATGCGTCAGGATGCAAAATTGCACGCGGAATCGCAAAATTGAGATATCAGCCGAACCTTATGAGTCGAACAAAAAGATTAATTGGTTCTGCATTCCGTTTCGACGATAAGGTCGTGGCATTCCCGTCAGCGAGCGGACCATCACGTCTCTGAAGAGGAAACACCCGTGGTCATCGAAGCCATCGTCACCAGACTCGACGCAGCGTTTGAACAGATCGAAGCGACCCCCGACTCGCGCGAATCGCGGCAGCAGCGCGAGACCATCCTGCAGTGGCTCGATCATGCTTCGGCGGAAGGCTATCGCCTCGGCCTCGTGACGACCCTGCCGGCGGCGCGGTTCAGCGCGCTGTTCGAAGGGCAGTTCGGCACGGCGAGCCTCGACCGCTTCTCGGTCGTCGTCGCGGATGCCGGCCAGCCGTCCGTGGACGCGAGCCAGCATCCGTACGACGTCGCGCTGCAGGCGCTCGGCGTGCCGCGGGAATGTGCGGCGGCGGTCGCCAGCAGCGAGCGCGAACGCCGGGAGGCCGAAATCTACGGCATGTCCCGCTGCGTGCAAATCGCCGACGTCGCGCGCTCCGCCGCGCCGCTCGGCCACTGCTGAACGCACGCGCGGGCAGCGCGGCCATTCACGCGGCGCGCGCCGCCGCAGTCGTCAGCACGACCTTGCCGATGTGCGCGCTCGCCTCCATCAGTGCGTGAGCGGCGCGCGCATCGTCGAGGTCGAAGGTCCGATCGATCAGCGGCTTCACCGTGCCGCGACGGATGTGCGGCCAGACCGCCCGCTCGAGATCCTCGATCAGCGCCGCCTTTTCCTCCGGCGTGCGTGAACGCAGCGTCGAGCCGAGGTGCGTGAGGCGCTTCGTCAGCATCGGGAACAGGTCGAGCGCCTGCGCCGGCCCCTTGATCACGCCGATCTGCACGATGCGGCCGTTCATCGCGGCCGCCGCGTAATTCCGCGCGACGTAATCGCCGGCGACGATATCGACGACCACGTCGACACCGCGCCCATTCGTCGCGCGCATCGCCGCTTCGACGAAATCCTCGTTCCGGTAATTCACCACGACATCTGCGCCGAGCGCACGGCTCGCGTCGCGCTGCACGTCGGAACTGACCGTCGTGATGATCGTCGACGCGCCGAACGCCTTCGCGAGCATCGTCGCCGTGGTGCCGATGCCGGACGCGCCGCCGTGAATCAGCACGCTGTCGCCCGCCGTGAACCGGCCCCGCTGGAACAGGTTCAGCCATACCGTCAGGAAGGTCTCGGGCATCGCGGCCGCTTCGACCATCGACAGGCCGTCGGGAATCGCCAGCGTATTGCTTTCGTGCGCCACCGCGTACTCCGCATAGCCGCCGCCCGTGATCAACGCGCACACGCGCTCGCCCACTGCGAAGCGGGTCACGTCGCGCCCGACGGCGACGATCTCGCCCGCGATTTCGAGGCCCGGAATGTCCGACGCGCCCGGCGGCGGATCATACAACCCCTTGCGCTGCAGCAGGTCTGGCCCGTTCACGCCGGCCGCATGCACGCGGATCAGCACTTGATCGGCGGCCGGCGCGGGCACCGGCCGCTGCACGGGCGCCAGCACGTCGGGCGCGCCCGGCTGGGTGATCTCGATCGCGGTCATCGCCGCGGGAAGGATTGGCTTTACGTTCGACACGACTTCACCTTTTCAAGAGTCCGGATGCGCGGCGGATTCGGTCCACACGCCGAATCGCCGCATCGGTTGAGAAAAAGTGTAGTGACGCGCCGAACGCTTGACACGCAGCGAATTGCCGATCGTATGATGCAAATTTGCATCACGCCGGAGGCGTCATGAACTGGGACGACGCGCGCATTTTCGTCGCGCTCCATCGGGAACGGACCCTGCGCGCCGCTGCGCGCGCGCTCGATATCGACCAGGCGACGGTCGGCCGCCGGCTTGCCGCGCTCGAGCATGCGCTCGGCGCGACGCTGTTCCTGCGCACGTCGAGCGGCTATGAATTGACGCCGGTCGGCCGGATCGCGATCCGCGCGGCCGAGGCAATGGAACAGTCCGCGCACGATCTCGTGCGCCACACGCAAGGCGTCGACAAGCGCCTGGCCGGCGAGGTGAAGCTGTCGACCACGGACGCGCTCGCGCAGGAATACGTGATGCCGGCGATCGAGCGCCTGCATGCGAAGCATCCGGACGTGTCGGTGCTGCTCGACACGACGACGCAGGTTCTCAATCTCGCGAAGCGCGAGGCCGACATCGCGATCCGGACCGTCAAGCCGCGCAATCCGGACCTGCTCGCGCGCCGGCTCGCGAGCTGGGAAGTCGGGCTGTTCGCGTCACCCGACTATGTGCGCCGCCACGGCGAACCGGTGCCGGGCGAGCGTTTCGCCGGGCACGATCTGGTCGTCTACCAGCCGCATTTCGCGAAGGCGCGCGTGCCGTCGTTCGTCGGGGAACCGCTGGCGGACGGCCGCATCGTCGCGCGGCTCAACACGAACCTGACGCTGCGCGCGGCGCTGAAGGCCGGGCTCGGCCTCTGCGAGATCCCGGTGCCGATGGGCGAACGCGACGGCCTCGTGCGCGTCTGGCCCGATCGCGCGAACGATGCGCAGTACGAAATCTGGCTCGTCACGCATCAGGACCTGCGGCACACCGCGCGCATCCGCGTGACGATCGACGAGATTGTCGCCGCGTTCGGCGGATAGCCGCCGGCTCGCGTCACGCGCTTGCCGGCGTGCGCGACACGACGCGCTTCAGCACCCAGCGGATCGACGAGCCGTCAGCCGGCGGCTGCGCGACCTTGCATTCGTCGATCTGGAGTTCGTAGAGGAAGCCCGGCTTGAAGTCGAAGCCTTCGATGCCTGCGTACCACAGGCTCCATTCGCCGTCGGGCCGGTCGCGCACCTGCAGGCACGCCATCGGCGCGACGTAGATGGTCTTCGCGACCGGCCGGCCATCCGCCGGCCGCGCGTCAGATCGCCCAGCCGCCGAGATAGAACACGACGAGCACGGCCGCGATGCTCACCGTGCCGACGTTGAGCTTGCGGAACTCGCCGCTCGCGATGCGCCCGATCACGAGCGTCGAGAAGCCGAGCATGATGCCCGTCACGATGTTCGCGGTCAGCACGATGAAGACCGCGCACACGAGGCCGGACATCGCGTCGACCATGTCGTCCATGTGCAGCTTGCTGACGCTGCCGAGCATCAGCAAGCCGACGTACATCAGCGCGGGCGCGGTCGCATACGACGGCACGAGCGCCGCGATCGGCGAGAAGAACATCACGACCAGGAACAGCAGCCCGACCACCGCGGCCGCGAGGCCCGTCTTCGCGCCGGCGGCCACGCCGACGCTCGATTCGATGTAGGCCGCCGCCGGCGCGCCGCCGAGGAAGCCGGAGAAGATCGAGCTCACCGAGTCCGCGGTCAGCGCGCGGCCGCCGTTGATGATGCGGCCGTTCTCGTCGAGCAGGCCGGCCTGCCCCGCTACCGCGCGAATCGTGCCGGTCGCGTCGAACACGGCGGTCATCACGAGCGCCAGCACGCTCGGCAGCACCGCGAGCGACAGCGCGCCCTTGATGTCCATCGCGCCGATCAGCGACGCGTGGCCCGGCGCGCTCAGCGAAGGCAGCGCGAACACGCCGCGGAACTTCACGGCCGGATCGAACGCGAGGCCGAACGCCGAGATCGCGATCACGACGAGCAGGATCCCGCCCGGCACGCGGCGCCTTTCCAGCCCGAAGATCGCGGCGAGCCCGATCACCGACATGATCACCGGCAGCGCGGTGACGTGGCCGAGCGACACCGGCAGGCCGGCGCCGGGGTTCTTGACGACGAGGCCGACGTCGTTCGACGCGATCAGCAGCAGGAACAGGCCGATGCCGATCCCCGTGCCGTGCGCGACGCCCGCGGGCAGGTTGCGCAGGATCCACGAGCGCACGCCGGTGACGGAAATGCCGGTGAACACGAGCCCCATCAGGAACACGGCGCCGAGCGCGACCGTCGGCGGCAGGCCCTTGCCGAGCACGAGGCCGAACGCGGTGAAGGCGGTCAGCGAGATCGCGCAGCCGATCGCGATCGGCAGCTTCGCCCACAGGCCCATCAGCAGCGAGCCGAACGCCGTCGTCACGCACACGGCGACGAACACGGCGCTCGCGTCGAAGCCGGCCTTGCCGAACATGCCGGGCACGACGAACACCGAATAGACCATCGCCAGGAAGGTGGTGATGCCCGCGACGATTTCGCGGCGCCGCGTGCTGCCGCGCGCCGAAATCCCGAAGTATCGGTCGATGGCGCCGTTCGCGCCGAACGCCGCTTGCGCGCCGACGCCGGCGGCCGGCTGCACCGGGGTATCGCTCATGAGCTTGCTCCTTTATCAGCATGCTGAAACGGTCGACGTGGACCGTCGTCAGGTTTGTCTCGTCTCTGTCTCTAATGGATCGTCGGCAACGTCGTCCGCACTTTGCCGTAGCGAAGGGTAGGTGAACAGAACATCGCGTCCCATTGGGCGACGAGCATGCAGCGCATGTCGAAGCGCTTATATCGGCGTGAAACCGGGCTTTCCCGCCGCGGAACGCGTGTATACGCCTAGTGGGAATCCGTTAAGGGGAGTATTTGAGTGCGGGATCTGAACCGGGGACGGACCGGGTGGCAAGCGGCGCATCGAGCGCGCCGCGCAGGTCATGGATTTCGCTCGCCGTGCGCGCCATGCCCGCCCTCCGCTCAGCGCGCCGTCGTCGGGCTCGCGCCCCGCACGGCGCGCGACGGCGACGCGGCAACCGCGATCAGCGCGACCGACGCCAGCGCGCACAGCGCGCTGAACGCGATCGATGCGACGTAGCTGCCGTAGACGTCGAACAGCAGCCCGCCGATGCTGCCGCCGGCAACCGCCGCGACGCCGACCGACACGTAAAGCGCGCCGAGGATCGCCCCCAGATTCGTGGTGCCGAACCAGCCGGCCGCGACCGACGGATAAAGCGAAATGCACCCGCCGTTCGCGACGCCGAACAACACGGCGAATACGGCAAGCGCGACAAAGCCGTGCGCGGCGAGCCAGAAGCCGTTCAGCAGCGCCAGCGCGAAGGTCAGCGCCATCAGCAGCGAACGTGCGCCGATCCGGTCGGCAAGGCTGCCGAGCAACAACCGGCCGGCCACGTTGCCCACGCCGATCAGCCCGATCAGGAGGTTGGCCTCGACGGCCGAGAGGCCGAGCTGTCGCGCATACGGATTGATGTGGACGAGCGCGAGGAACAGCCCGACCGAACCGAGGAAGATCGCGGCGAAATACCACCAGAAGCGTGCGCCGCGCAGCGCCGACGCGAGCGTCGCGTCGGCGGCCGCCGGGTGTGCGCCGTTCGTCGTGCGGGCCGGCGCGGCGTCGCCGTCCGCGCGCAGCCCCAGTTCCTCCGGCCGCCCCCGCACCAGCACCGCGGCGGCGCAGCCGAGCACCGCGATCCCCGCCGCGAACACGCGCATCGTCGTTTCCCACGACAGGTGCTGCATCAGCAGGCCGGCGACGCTCGGTCCGACGAAGGTGCCGAGCCCGGTGCCCGCGAGCGCCAGGCCGGACGCCTTGCTGCGGTTCCTGACGAACCAGCGCTGCACCGCGGTCACCGTCGGCACGTACACGAGACCGACCCCGAGCCCGACGAGCGAGCAGAATGCCACGAGGAAATGCGCGATCGACCGCCCGGCCAGGCTGCTGACGAAGAAGCCGAGCGCCAGCAGCACCACGCCGGCGCCGACCACCTTGCGCGTCGACGTACGGTCGGCGATCGAGCCGGCAAACACGCCGACCGCGTAATAGATGAATGCGGTCAGCGAGAAAATCGATGCAACCGAGAATCGCCCGACGCCGAAACTCGACTGCAACTGCGCGAAGAACGCGCCGAACGAATAGGCCGCGCCGAAAATCAGCGCCAGCAGCAGGTGCGCCGCGATCACGACATGCCAGCCCCGAAAGATCCGGTCACTCATGCAATCCCCCTACGATTCGTTAGTCGTTGACATCGAGCACGCCGTCATCTGTCGAGCATTTCGAGTTCGAGATTCGCGCCGCTCGCGCCGATGCCGACCATCAGGCGCCGCTGCGAAATGTGATCGGGCATGCAGATCCGGTGCGCGAGCTCCGCCGGGTGATGGAACGGCAGCATGAACGGCCGACGAGGTTCGGTCGCCTGACGCATCATCCCGATGCATCCGGACGCGTGAATCCGGTTTGCCGAGCGCATCCAGTTGTATAGACAACAAGAAAAATCCGCGCCAGTCTATGCGTTAACTTCACTTGTCACGATGCACATAAACCCCGAAGCACGCTGAACTATTCAGCTCGGCAGGGACGCGTCCGACAGCCTTGTTTCAACTCGCGATCGTGTCTGACGGAGGCGCTTCACGACGAGCCGGAATGCCAGCGGAATGAGCCACCCCGCCCAGGCGTTAAAATCCGCCGCCTGGGCACCAACGACGAGCGCGCGTTTTGACGGAATTCGAGCAGGGTTTCATCCTCACCCGCCACTGGCGGGACACCGCAACCGGCGTCGAAATCGAGTTCTGGCTGGCAACCGAACGCGGTCCGCGCCAGGTGCGGCTGCGCCCGCAGGAAGCCGTCGCGTTCATCCCGGCCGAACAGCAGGAGCCGGCCGCGCGCGTGCTGGCCGGCGAAACCGGCGCCGAACTGCGCCCGCTCGCGCTGCGCGACTTCCGGCAGCGTCCGGTCGTCGGCCTCTATTGCCGCCGCTATCGCCATCTGGCCGGCCTGCAGAAGCGGCTGGCCCAGGCCGGCGTCGACGTCTACGAAGCGGACGTGCTGCCGCCCGAGCGCTACATGATGGAGCGGTTCATCACCGCGCCGGTCTGGTTCCGCGGCACGCCGGCCGGCGACGGCGCGCTGTCCGACGGTGAGCTGAAGGCCGCGAACGACTATCGTCCCGCGCTGCGCTGCGTGTCGCTCGACATCGAGACCAGCGCGCACGGCGAACTCTATTCGATCGCGCTGGAAGGTTGCGGCCAACGGCAGGTGTTCATGCTCGGCCCGCCCAACGGTGATGCGGGCAATCCGGGCGACCTCGACTTCCGGCTCGACTATTGCGACGACCGGCCCGCGCTGCTCGCGCGGCTGAACGACTGGTTCGCGCAGCACGACCCGGACGTGATCATCGGCTGGAACCTGATCCAGTTCGACCTGCGCGTGCTGCATGCGCACGCCGGGCAGTATCGGGTGCCGCTGCGGCTCGGCCGCGGCGGCGGCGTGCTCGACTGGCGCGCGCACAGCCAGCAGCCCGACCATTTCTTCGCCGCGGCGGCCGGGCGTCTGCTGATCGACGGCATCGACGCGCTGAAATCCGCCACCTGGACCTTCCCGTCGTTCAGCCTCGAATACGTCGCGCAGTCGCTGCTCGGCGAGGGCAAGGCGATCGACAACCCGTATCAACGGATGGATGAAATCCAGCGCCGCTTCGATCAAGACAAGCCCGCGCTCGCGCGCTACAACCTGAAGGATTGCGAGCTCGTCACGCGCATCTTCGAGAAGGCGGACCTGCTGTCGTTCATGCTCGAGCGCGCGACCGTCACCGGCCTCGCCGCCGATCGCACCGGCGGCTCGGTCGCGGCCTTCACGCACCTGTACATGCCGCGCATGCACCGGCTCGGCTACGTCGCGCCGAACCTCGGCGACGTGACCGGGCAGACGAGCCCCGGCGGCTTCGTGATGGATTCGCGGCCGGGCCTCTACGATTCGGTGCTCGTGCTCGACTACAAGAGCCTGTATCCGTCGATCATCCGCACGTTCCTGATCGATCCCGTCGGGCTGATCGAGGGCCTCGCCCGGCCCGGCGACGACGCGTCCGTGCCCGGCTTTCTCGGCGCGCGCTTCTCGCGCACGCGGCATTGCCTGCCGGACATCGTGCGGCGGGTGTGGGAAGGCCGCGACGTCGCGAAACGCCAGCGCAACGCGCCGCTGTCGCAGGCGCTGAAGATCATCATGAACGCGTTCTATGGCGTGCTCGGCTCCACCGGCTGCCGGTTCTTCGATCCGCGCCTCGCGTCGTCGATCACGATGCGCGGCCACGAGATCATGCACCGCACGCGCGCGCTGATCGAAGCTCAGGGCTACGAAGTGATCTATGGCGACACCGATTCGACGTTCGTCTGGCTCGGCCAGCCGCACGACGACGACGCGGCCGCGTGCACGGGGCGCGCGATCGTCGAGCACGTGAATCGCTGGTGGACGACGCACCTGCGCGAGCGCTTCGGGCTGGAGAGCGCGCTGGAATTGCAGTACGAGCGGCACTACCGCCGCTTCCTGATGCCGACCGTGCGGGGCACGGAGGAAGGCAGCAAGAAGCGCTATGCCGGCCTCGCGGTCGCGCCGGACGGTGGCGAGGACGTCGTGTTCAAGGGCCTCGAGACGGTGCGGACCGACTGGACGCCGCTCGCCCAGCAGTTCCAGCGGGAACTGTACCGGCTCGTCTTCAGGCGGGAGCCGTATCAGGACTTCATTCGCGACACTGTCCGCCGCACGCTGGCCGGCGAGCTCGACGAACTGCTGGTCTATCGCAAGCGCGTGCGCAGGCCGCTGCGCGAGTACCAGCGCAACGTGCCGCCGCACGTGCGCGCGGCGCGCATCGCCGACGCGTTCAACGACGCGCATGGCCGGCCGCTGCAATACCAGCGCGGCGGCTGGATCAGCTACGTGATGACGACGGCCGGCCCGGAGCCGCTCGAAACGATGCGCTCGCCGATCGACTACGCGTTCTATCTGAGCCGCCAGCTTCAGCCGGTCGCCGATGCGATCCTGCCGTTCCTGCGCGACGATTTCGAGTCGGTGATCTCGGGGCAGGGGCGGTTGTTTCCGGGTTAGTACCCCATCCTAAGTTCATCCCGGCAGTCGGGGAACTCGGTCTGCTGGCTTGAATCTCGACACCAGACGGACATCCACTCCAGTTGCTTGTAGTCCTAATGGGTCACGCCGAATGAAAGGGTTGTGAACATAGATATACGAATTGATTCCGCCCACCAGTCCAATCAGATCCCTGCTTATGAAGCGTCCCGAATGCGGATCGTAATACCAGTGCCGGATATAGTGCAGCCCCGTCTTCAGGAACACTTATCCCCAGTCGGTGAACTGCGGTGCCCGGCCGCGCCGGCCTTCAAGCCGGCCCATTGCGTCGTATTCGAACGCCTGCATGACGCCGCCATACAGGCGGCGGTTCGTCACCAGCCCGCTCCCCGCCGCGCGGTAGTACCACGTCTCGCGGCCGTCGAAATCCGCCTCGCTGACAAGGCGCCCGACCCGGTCATACCCAAAGCGATATTCCCGACAGTTCTCATTGCGCAGCGTCACGATCCGACCCAACCGGTTCCATGAACCTTCCAGCGAGTCGCCACACGCGTTCGTCCGCCTCGCCAATAGCCCGGCGCGGGTGTAGCTGTAGCGGGTCTGTCGGTTCAGCGCATCTGTATGCGTCAGCAGGTGACCTTCGGTGTCGCGCTCCAATGTTTCGTGGTTGCCGTCCGGGCCGATCACCAACGCGAGTTGTCCAGCCCCGTACCGTATACGGCCAACGCAAATGTCATTCAGCTACGGCCAATCCGTCTTCGCGCTCAATGAATACAGATTCGGCCACGATTCTTATTTGAACCTCCTCTGACTGGCCTCGCTCGTCAGCCGAATCAATACTCAATACAAATACCCAGAAGCCTTCTTGATCATCCTTTTCAACCGACACCGAATTTATAAGATCATTGGGCAACAATCCTTCTGGCGCCATAGAAAAGTACTTCACATTCTTGAAGACGATAAACCCATTCTCCACATCCTCATCAGCATAGAAATCCCAATTCCCGGATGCCGATCTAATCCTGGAAATGAGATCAACCTGGACCCTAACCACCGAATCCCAAGTATTTATAGAGATCGCCTTGCACGCGCGATCACCAAGATATACAGTTTTAAAAAAATCAAACGGATTATCTATCATTTCAGTGGTATATGAGCGGCCGCACTATTTGACGGAACAACATTCCCATTAATATCCAAGGATGCTCCTTGCCCTTTCATGTTAGGACCAGTTCCAAGCGCATGAGCATGACCATGCGGGCACGGATTATTTGCATGCCCCTTAGGATTCAAGCGGTAACAGTTGGATCCATTCGCGTACAAGGTGTGAGTATCAATTCCGTTACTTCTCGCCACAGTGTTACCTCCCACCGGCTCAATTACTGCGTTTCCGTTACCGTCAACAATTACCCTACCGATTGGAGCCTTAGTAATTGGATCGACTGGGGTTGTACCGAGCGCGGGGACCGACAGATCAGATTGATTCGGTACCGGTAACGCAGGCACATTTCTACCAGTCAATCCAAGAGGATCAATCCAGCCCGTCGGATTTGGCGCGTACTGATAGACGTTGATGCCGCCCGCGAGCCCGATCGGATCCTTCGAGATGAACCGGCCCGAACTCGGATCATAGTACCGGTACCGGTTGTAATGCAGCCCCGTCTCGTCATCATGGTACTGCCCCGGGAACCGGATCGGGTTCCCCGCTTCATGGCGTTCCGGCTGTGCCTGCCAGACCGTCTTCTCCGCGCCCCACGCCCGGTACCGGCCAAGCCACACCACTTTCCCCGACTCGTCCAGCAACTCCTGCGGCGTCCCCAGATGATCGTTCTGATAAAACAGCGTCGCATGCCGCGTCTTCGCCGGCACCTGCACGAACCGGCCATCCGTCCCCGTCGCAATGAACGCCGCCTCCACCAGCGTCTCGTCCAGCCGTGCCAGCGGCACGAACGTGCCGGGTTCGTGCAGATAGAGCGACGCCCCTTGCCACTGATGCCGCTCGCTCAGCGTATGCATCCGCTGCGCCACCGGCAGCGCGTCCGCGTCGTCCGGATCCTCGCGCACGATCTGCACCGGGCGGAAGGTCAGTGGCTCACGTTCGCCCGGCTGCCGCGGCGGCAGGTGGAAGCGCTCCTCCATCAGCAGCACGTCGCCGTCCCACGTGAACACCGTCCGGTCGAGGCTGCCGTCCGGCCGGCCCGCCTCCTTCAGCGTGCGCCGCCCGAACGCGTCGTACTCGAAGCGCACCTGCAAGGCCGGCCGCACCGTGCCCGGAATGAACGCGGTGCCGTCCTGCGTCCGCTCGAGCCGGTCGATCTCGTTCGCCGCCGGCGGTTTCGCGTAGCGATCGGCCCGCGTCAGCCGGTTCGCCGCATCGTAGGCGTACAGCCACGTCGCGCCGCCCGGCTCGGTTTTGCGGATCAGGTTGCCGTGCGCGTCATGGTCGTAGCGGGTACGGTTCAATTCCTTCAGCACGTTGCCCATGCACTTCGGCAACGCCTTCTCCCACGCGGCCAGCTGGCCGGCTTCGTCTGCCATCCGCGTGCGCCGCGCGATCTGCTCGGGCGTCATCCGCTCGCCCGGATGCGCGTCCTGCCACGCCCGATCCTGCGCGATGATGCGCTGGTGCCGCCGGCTCATCTCCTCACGTGTTTCCTCGGTCGGGCGCGGCGTCATCTGCTCCGGGTCCACCGGATTGCCCGCCGGATCGAACGCAAAGACTTCCTTCAGATCGGGCGTCACCGCCTTCAGCAACCGCCCCACCGGGTCGTACGTGTAGTCCGTTGACCCGCGCGTGCGATCCTCGATGCGCGTCAGGTGGCCCGCCGCGTCGTATCGGTACTGCCGCGCGGCGATCCAGTCCGTCGGCGGCGCGTGCGCATCGCGGCGCACGATCATCCGCTGCAGCCGCCCGGCCGGGTCGTATTCGCGCTTCTGCTCGAAACTGCGGTGACGGCGGGTGATCTCGCGATGCAGCTTGTCGCGCTCGAAGTCGACCAGCGGCTGGCCGTCCAGCAACACCCCGTGCACGTGGCCCGAGCCGTAGCGCAGCCAGTCGATCGTGTGCGTATTCGGCAACTGCGTGCGGATCCGGTTGCCGAGCGCGTCGTATTCGTGCCGCGTCACCGCCGTGTAGGCGACGCCCGTGTCCGGGCAGTGGGTCTGCTCTTCGGCGATCAGGTTGTCGGCATCGTCGTAATGGAGCCGGACCTTGCTGCTGGTGCCCTGCGCGGTCGTCAGCCGGCCCCGCGCGTCGTAATAGAAGTGCTCGGCAACCCGGCCGCGGCCATCCGGTCCTTCGATCTCGCGCCGCGTGAGCCGCCCGAGCGGGTCGCGCGTGTAGGTCGTTTCCAGCTCGCCTTCGGTCGAGCCGGCCAGCCGCCCCGCTTCATCCCACCGGTAGCGGGTCGTGCTGCCGTCGAAGTCCGTCTGTTCGATCAGTTGCCCCAGCGGGTCGTAGCGGAACCGGGTCTGCTCCTGGTTCTCGTTGGTCAGCGCGGTCAGCCGCCACTGCCGGTCGTACGCATACGTCAGCTGCCGTCCCGCCGCATCCTGGCGCCAGGTCGGCTGCCGACGCGTGTTGAACGCGTATTCCGTCACCTGGCCCGCGCCGTCCCGGTAGGTGCGCAGGTTGCCTGCGCCGTCCCACGTGAAGCGCTCCTCGACGTCGTCCGGATGCGTGACGCTGACGACCTGCCCCCGCGCGTCGCAGCGGTAGCGCGTCGCGTGGCCTTCGGCATCGGTGACGCGCGACAGGTGGCCGCGCTCGTCATAGCCGTAGCGCGTCGCGTGGCCGGAACAGTCGGTCGACTCGACGAGCCGGCCCGCGTTGTCGTGGCGGAAGCGCCTCACGCCGCCTGTCGGGTCGGTCAGCGACAGCAGGCGGCCGTTGCCGCTCCAGGTGTAGCGCGTGGTCCGGCCGGCAGCGTCCGTCGCCGACATCGGCCGGCCGAGCGGGTCGTATTCGGTCTGCGTGACGCGGCCATCCGGCGCCGTGACCTGGATCGGCAAGCCGTCCGCGTTGTATTCGGTGCGTGTCGTGTTGCCGAGCGCGTCCGTTTCGGCAGTGAGGCGCCCCTGCGCGTCGTAGTCGAAGCGCTGCGTGTGGCCCAGGGCGTTTTGGGTGCCGACGAGACGGTGGTGGGCGTCCCACTCGAACGCGTCCGTCGAACCATCCGCGTATTCGACCAGCACGATCCGGTTGTGATAGTCGTAGCGGTGAATCGTCGCGTGGCCGTGCGCATCGGTGACCTTCGTGTACCAGTGCTCGCGGTGGTACTCGAAACGCGTCTCGTCCTGCATGTGCGGCCCGTCGTCGCCGAGCCAGGTGCGCACGCACTGCGCGTCGGCCGGCGCGGGCACGCCGGTGCGCTGGCCCGGCCAGTCCCATTCCAGATTCGCAGCGTTGCCGTTGAAGTCTGTGTAGCGTGTGAGCAGGTGCTGCTGGTACGCATACGTGCGCCGGAATCCCAGCATGTCGACGTGGCTGGTCAGGTCGCCTGCCGCGTCGTAGGTGTAGCGGGCGAGCGCTTCCCGGGCGAGGCCCGGCACGCCCGCGCGGTAGATTGCCGCCACCCGTCCGTCGACGTAGTCGAGGCGGATCGCGTTCTCCGCACCGTCGCTGAGCGTGGCGAGTTCGCCGGCTTCGTTGTACGAGAAGGTCAGGCCGAGGCCGTCGCGGCCCCGGCGGGAGACGAGGCGATAGCGCGCATGCGTCACCGTGCCGTGCCGTTCGTAATCCTCCCGACTGCCGTCGGGATAGGTCAGTTGAATGAGCCGGCTGTCCGGGCGCGTGACGGTGAACTGCTCGGTCGGCACCTCGGCTGATTCGCCCACGTTCACCGGCGGCAGCGGCACCGCGCGGTTGTCGGGATCGAAGAACGTCAGGAGGCCGTCCCGTTCTTCCAGCGACAGGTGATACGGGCTGCTCCAGCGTGCGCCGAGCGGACTCGCGTCGTACGCTGCGAGGCTCGACCGGTAGCGCCGTGTCCACACGATCGGCACGATCCCGTCGAGCACGAAGTCCGTCTGCTCGAGGTTCTCGTCGCCCATCGCGTAGTTGACCGGCTTCGCACTCGCGGTGGGCGGGCACCCGCAGCCGTCCTTCGCCGGCAGCGGGCTCGGCTGCGCACCCTTCTGCGTCGAATCGCGATGCGCGCCGCGCTTCTGGTGCGGCGCCCGCATCGTGCCCGGCGTGGCCTGCGCGACATGCGACGGCACCCTGCGCGCGCGCCGCGCCTTGATCTCCGCGGTAATCTGCGCGGCCATGAACAGCAGGCTGCCGGCCTGCGCCACGTCGCCGAACGCCGCGTCGAGCATCGGCCTGGTGTTGCGGTCGAATTCGTCGAGCCACGCGACGATCGCGTCGCGCTGACCGGACAGCTTGAGCAGCTGATCGATCCCGTGCAGCGCGATGGCCTCGGTCGACGGCACCCAGGACAGGAATCCGCTGTTCTTTTGGATGCGTCCCATCTGCTCCGCAGCCGAGACCGGATTGATCACGAAGCGCCGCACCGTCTGCGACGCGTCGCGCACGCCCTTGACGATGTCGTTCTTCCATCGCTTCAGGTGCGCATCCAGATCGGCCATGAATGCGATCACGTCGCCGCCGGCCGTGGCCCAGAACAGCTCGACCAGCGCCGCCGCGCCCGCGCCCTTCGCGAACGCGAGCAACACCTCCTTGACGACCGCGCGGGCGGGGCGGGTCGCATTGCCGGCTGCGGGCACGACGCCGATCGCGTCGATCGCGAGGATGCTCCAGCTGAGGACCTTCTTCGTGCCGCCGGGCTCGCTGCAGATCCGGTAGATGTCGACACCGACGTCGTAGAGCGACATCGCATTGCCGACGACCGGCAGCATGTACAGGCACTGGACGAAAATCTCGAGACCGTGGTTCGTCACCGATTCGGCGCGGGCGGCGGTCACCTTCGGCGAGGTCGCCGGTGCGGGAACCGGGCTGACGATCACGCGCCGGGCTTCGGCGTTCTGCTGGAGGGCTTGGGGAATCGGGCGCTGCGGGGGGCGAAGGGCTTCGGGGCCGGCCATGGGTTGTCCTGTTCTCTCAGCATTCGATTTTTTTGCGGAAGCTGAAGGGATAACGGATGGCCGAACGCACGTCCAGCAAACGGCAACGGTCCGCAACAATGTTCGTGAACGAACTTGCGTAGGACCGTGAAAACCTGCGACGGTTGTTTAGTACAAGCGCCTTTCTTGTGCCTGGAAACGCGTACAGAAAGAACCGTCTGTCGTTTGCGCCACGCGACTGGCGAACTTCGATGAGAAAAGGTGTTCGGAGAGGTCGAGGTTATGGAAGCTCGACCACATTCGGAAGCCAAAAGGCATCCTGAATTTCGTATGTGAAGCGCCGCTGTTTCCAACTCGAGATGCACGCTACGCGCGCTCATGCCTCAACGCGCAGCGCCGCACAGACGGCAAAACGGCCCGGCCGCATCGAAGCAGGACCGGGCCGTCGTCGGGCCGAAGCCGGTTACTGCGCGGCGCCCTGCGCCGACACCGAGCCCTTCACGCCGACCGATGCACCGCCTTGCGCCGCGGTCGCCGCGCTGTCGAGTGCCTCGCCGGCCTTCGCCTTCGCGTTGCCCGCGACGTCGCCCGCCGTCGTCATCGCGCCTTCCGCATGATGCTTCGCCGAGCCCGCGACATGCTTCACGTGCGCCTTCGCCGAATGCGCAGCCGACGTTGCCGCGTCCTTCGCCGAGCCGGCTGCCGAACCCACTGCGTGGGTCGCGCCGCCGACCGCGCCTTTGACCGTATCGCCGGCCGCTTCGCCGACACCGCCGACGGTCTTGCCGACGCCGTTGAGCGCGCCGCCGACGAGGTTGCCCGCGCCCGAACCCGCTGCGTTCGCGCCGGCGCCAGCCTGCGCGTTCGCGCCAACGCCGAGCACCGGCGTCTGCACCTGCAGGCCGGCGCCAGCCGAACCCTGCGCGCCCGTCTGGGCCGTCTGTGCGAAAGCAGCCGAGGTAGCCATTGCCGTCAGCGCAGCGCCGAGCAGAACCGTACAAAGCTTGTTCATGTTTCTTCTCCCCAAGAACATCGTTGATGCGGCCGCATGCGTGCGGACCGTCACGTTCCTCGCCGCACCATGCGGCAGGTGGGAGCTACTGTAGCGGGCCTCGACGGCGCTGCGGGCGGATTTCGCCAACCTGTTACTCACGTTGCAAATGCTAACGAATGGCTCACAGTGTTTAACAGTCGACGGGATCATGCCGCCGGTCGCACGCGTTGCAAGCGAGTCCGCGCATGGTGGATGATCGTTGAACGCCCCCTTCCCGAGACGTCGCCATGACCGAGGTCCGGCTGGAATCCGTACTGACTTGCCCCCGCTGCGGGTTAGCCCGGCAGGAAACGATGCCGGTCGATGCCTGTTAGTTATCGGTAACTACGATAGCTTTTATTGCAAAGACGTCCCTACTCGCAAAACCGGCCTTCGAATACCGTAGCGACCACGTTACTACCGAGGCCATACATGCCCAAGCTCAATCTCGAACTACTGGGTCCATGCCTGCTCGCCATCGCGATCGACGCGATGGGATTCGGGCTCGTGTATCCGATCATGGCGGCGATCTTCTCCGATCCCCAGTCCGGCATCATCGGGCCCGATACGAGCCCGCAGCTCCGCAATTTCTACCTGGGGCTCGGGTACGGCGTCTATCCGTTCTGCATGTTCTTCGGTTCCTCGCTGATGGGCGAGCTGTCCGACGGCTACGGGCGCAGGAAGATCATGCTGCTGTGCGTGTTCGGCCTGGCGCTCAGCTACTTCCTGATGGCGCTCGGCGCACTGCTGCCGAGCATCGCGCTGCTGCTGGTCGGACGCGGGCTGAGCGGCCTGATGGCCGGTTGCCAGGGGATCGCGCAGGCCGCGATCACCGACATGAGCACGCCGGAGACCAAGGCGTACAACATGAGCATCATGTCGATCGCGTTCAGCGCGGGCGTCATCGTCGGCCCCGTGCTCGGCGGCGTCACGTCGGACCGCACGATCGCGCCGTTCTTCAACTACGGCACGCCGTTCCTGCTGGTCGCCGCGCTGTCGGTCGCCTGCGGACTCTGGACGTACTGGTTCTACCGCGATGCGATCGCCCCGACCGGCAACACGCGGGTGGACCTGCTGATGCCGCTGCGGATCATCTACCAGGCCGGCACGCACCGCCGCGTCGCATTCCTGTCGATCGTGTTCTTCCTGATGCAGGTCGGCTACGGCTTGTATCTGCAGACGATCATGCTGGTGCTTCAGACGAAGTTCCAGTACACGAGCTCGCAGCTCGGCCTGTTCAGCGGCCTGATCGGCATCTGCTTCGTATTCGGGCTGATGGTGATCGTCCGGCTGATGCTGAAGGTCTGGAGCGTCGTCGACATCGCGAAGACGGGCCTGCTGATCGCCGGCATCGGGCAAGTGCTGTCGGCCATGTTTCCGAACGAACGCATGCTCTGGGCGCTCGGCATGGTGGTCGGCTGCTTCGACATGGTCGCCTACACCACCATGTACACGGCGTACTCGGACGCGGTGACCGAGGACCGCCAAGGCTGGGCGCTCGGCGTCGCCGGCTCCGTGATGGCGATCGCATGGGTCGTGACGGGCTTCCTCACGAACCTGCTGCCTATGCTCGGCGAGCTCGGCCTGCTGATGGTCGGCGGCCTGAGTTTCATCCTGAGCTTCGCGATGATGCTGGCGTACGGCCGCAAATGGTCCGTGTCGCCGGTAGCCGTCGACACCCGCGTCTACGACTAGCGCTTCTTCTCCCGGCGCGCGCATCGCTGCCGCGAGCGGCGCTGGCACAGCGCGATTCCGGCGCTGGTCAGCGCGCTGTCGCTCGCCGCCACGGTCGCGACCACCGCGATGTGGATGGCCTGCACGGTATTCTGGGCCATTCCATCCACCTATCTGAAAGGGCCCGCCGCCGCGGGCGGCATCGCGCTGGTCAATACGATCGGCGTGCTGGGCGGCTTCTCGAGCCCTGCGGCGATCGGCTGGCTGCGGACGTCGACCGGGAGCTTCCGCGCGAGCCTGCTGTTGATGGTGGCAATCATGGCCATCGGCGCCGCGCTGCTTGCGGCCACCCGGCCCTCGATCGTTTCCATGCGCGGCAAAAGATATCAGGGGTATAGTTCCACATCCGCCCCACGCAACGATATCGCAACATTTCAAGTTGGCTAAAATCGCTCGCCGCTGGACGGAAAAGAAACGGACGAACAGGCTTTTTCGTCTTCCAGAATAACTACATTCTTCCGATCCGAGGGACTATGGATTTGCTGGCGGCCATGCGAATTTTCGTGCGGGTTGTCGAGCGTGGCAATTTGTCAAGGGCCGCGAAAGATCTCGGCCTGGGCCAACCTACCGTAAGCGACCGCGTCGAGCGGCTCGAACGGTTTCTCGGCGTCAGATTGCTGCTCCGGAGCACGCGCGCGGTGTCGTGCACAGATGAAGGCATCCTGTTCTATCAACGAAGCAAGATCGTGCTCGACGCAGCCGACGAAGCGCGGGCCGTCGTCACGCTCGGCAACAAGATCGTGCGCGGACGCATTCGCATTGCCGCGCCACATGGGCTCGGCGAAGTGGTGCTGCCGGAAATCCTCACGGTCATTCGTGAACATAATCCGCAGCTCTATATCGATCTCATCCTGAACGACGAGATCACCGACCCCGTCACCGAGGGCGTCGATATTTCGTTGCGGCTCGGCCAGATCAGCGACGGCAATTTCGTCGCGCGTCGAATGGGCTACGTGCGACGCGTACTGGTCGCGTCGCCGTCTTATATCGAAAAGCACGGGCTGCCGGAGGAGCCGACCGACATCGTCGGGCACCCGTTCATTCGCGTCACGGGGCTCTTCAACGACGGCCAGCTTCGCCTGATGAGCCCGTCGAAATCGGTACGGCCGACACCGATCAACATCGTGATCAGCACGAGCCACTGGCGGCCGGTGTACGAGCTGCTGCTGAACGGCGCGGGCATCGGCGTCCTCCAGGAACACGTGTGCGTCGACGCGCTGGCGTCCGGCCGGCTCGTCAGGCTGCTGCCGGATTACACGGTGCCGGGATTCGACCTGCATGCGCTGTTGCCGGTCACGCGGCCCGTTCCGTCGAAGACCCAGGTCGTCGTGAAGATCCTCGAGGAGTATCTGCCGAAGGCGATGGCGCGGGCTGCGGACCCAGCCACGCTCGACGCATAGCGGCCGCGCCATCGCCCCGCTCACGAGCGCCGCGACGGCAGCGCGTCCAGCCCTGCCCCCGCCGGCGCGTCGCCTGTCGCGCCGCCGTCCGAAATCTCGTCGAGCGCCCGATTGTTGGTCTTCGGCCCGAACGCGCCGATCGACAGCATCACGATCAGCATGCTGCCGCCGATCAGCACGAACACCGCGGACACCCCGGCGCGTTCGAGCAGCAGCGCGACGATGAAACTGCTCGCGATTCCCGTCAGGCGGCCGATCGAATGCACGAAGCCGAGCGCGCGCCCGCGGATCTCGGTCGGAAACACTTCCGACTGGTACGCGGTGCCGTTGCTCGCGAGCACCGTGTTGGACAGCGTGACGAGCAGGCCGAACGCGATCACGAACGGCGCCTGCGCCGACATCGCGAACGCGGTGCCGAACAGCGCGACGCCGAACGCCGACGCGACGATCAGCCACTTGCGCTCGATCCGGTCGGCGAGCAGGCCGGCGACGAACGGCGACACCGGATACGCGAACGCGATCACGAACGCGTACCAGAGGCTCTTCGTGACGCTCGCGCCTTGAGCTGCGAGCAGCGTCGGCAGCCACTGGCTGAAGCCGAAGAAGCCGATGCTCAGGAATGCATTGAATGCGATCAGCATCGCCGTGCGGCCGCGATGCCGCGCATCCCACATCGACGGCGCGCGCTGCGCGGGTTGCGCCGCGACAGTCGGCAGCCGGACCGCCGGCAGCGGCCGGCCGGATTCCCGCTCGACCGCCTGCTCGAGCCGCTGCAGCACGGCTTCGGCCTCGGCCTCGCGGCCGGTGCGGGCGAGCCAGCGCGGCGACTCCGGCAAGCGCAACTGCAGCCACCAGACGACGACCGCGCCGCTGCCGCCGAGCAGCACGACCCAGCGCCACCCGGACATGCCGAGCGGATCGCGCGGCACCCATAGCCACGACACCAGCGCGAGCACCGGCATCGCGAGATAGCCGACCGCGAAGCACAGCGCGAACGCGCGGCCGCGCACCGCCTTCGGCACCAGCTCGGTCAGGAACGCGCCGATCGTGATCAGCTCCGCGCCGATGCCGCAGCCCGCGATGAAGCGGCACACGAGAATGCCGAGCGCATGCGTCTGCACGCACATCGCAAGGCTCGCCGCCGTATAGAGCAGCAGCGCGCCGGTGAACAGCGCGCGCCGCCCGAAGCGGTCCGCGAGGCGCGACACGAACATCTCGCCGACGAACAGCCCGGCGAACGTCGCCGCGCCGAGCGCGCCCTGGTCCGACATGCCGAGCACGCCGTGCGAGCCCGCGTGAAAGATGCCGTCGCGGATCAGCCCCGGCGGCAGGTAGGTCATCTGGAACAGGTCGTAGACCTCGAAAAACCCGCCGACGCTCAGGAACAGCACGAGCATCCAGATGCTGGCCGTCGCGGGCAGGCGGTCGATGCGCGCGGCGATCGACGCCGCATGGGAATGTGACATGGCGACTCCTCGATGATCCGCCCGCGCGGCCTGCGCGAAGCGGCGAAGCGGCAGACCCGGCGCCTGCGCGGCGTGCGCGCGGCGCCGGCGTTCATACGGTGGCGACCGGATTGACCGGCGACCCGACGAGCCCGCGCAGGTGCAGCGGCGGCGCGGTCAGCAGGAAGCGGTTGCGCCGGTGCGCGCGCAGCCAGTCGGCGAGCGGCGTCAGGTGCCACAGCTCGCCAAGATGAATGCCGAGCTTGAACAGGCACAGCTCGTGCAGCGGCATCAGCGCGCCGGGCCGCTCGCGCGCCGACGCATCGCGCGGGCGCTCCTCGACCGCGTGGTTGTCCGCCGCGAGCGCGGCGAGCCCCGATGCGTCGATCCATTCGAGCAGGCGCGGATCGCTGCCGTCGAGCACGCAGCACACGTCCGGCGCGCCGGGCTCGCCGCGCGCGTCGGCGTCGAGCAGGCGATCGGCGAAGCCCGTATGCACGCACACGATGTCGCCGCGCTCGACGACCACGTCGTCCGCGCGCAGCACCGCCATCCATTCCGCGTAGCCGATCTTGCGCCGCTCGTCGCCGAAGTGGCGGCGCAGGTCGACCAGCACGCCGCGCCCCTGCACGCCCGTGCGCGCCATCACCTCGATGCCGAGCGCGCGCGCGCCGCCGCGCGGCGCGCCCGCTTCGGGCACCTGGATGTGCTCGTCCATCCGGTAGCCGTTGTAGAACACGCGGGCGCGCTCGCCGTCGCCCGCCGGATCGAACAGCGAGCCGACGTGCGACAGCGCATCCCACTGCGTCGAGAACTGCGAGTGCATGCAGAACGAATCGTCGCAGACCACGTCGGTTGCGTTCGCAACCTGTTCGTCCGCCCGATAGCCGAAGTACGGCCGGTCGCCGAGCAGCGCCGGCATGATCGCCGGCGGCCGGCGCCGCGCGTTCAGCCCGCCGCCGCGCGGCACGTCCAGCGGCAGGCTCAGCGAGAACACGCGGCCTTCGCGCACCTCCGCGACGCCGCGCAGCACCGCGTCGGCCGTCAGCCAGTTCAAGCGCCCTTTCTGATCGTCCGGGCCGAAATCCCCCCAGTTCGAGCCGGGCGGCCGATGGGTCCAGCGTGGCTTCATGGTGTCTCCTCCATGCAGTGTCCAGGATGCGGCGGCCGTCCTTCGCGGCCGCGTCGCGCGTCGCGCCTACCGCGTGCGGATCACGCCCAGCCCGGCGAGCCGCTCGTATTCGCGTTCGCCGAGCAGCGGCAGCAGGATCTCGCGATTGTTCTCGCCGAGCGCGGGTGCCGGGCGGCGGAACGTGCCGGGCGTGGCCGACAGGCGCGGCGTGATGTTGTGCATCGGCAGGCTGCCGACGTCGTCGTCCGGCAGCTCGACGAGCGCCTCGCGCTCGATCACGTAGCGATCCTGAACGATCTGCGCAATGTCCTGGATCGGCCCGACCGTCACGCCCGCTTCCTCGAAGAACGCGAGATTGGCGTCGAGATCGCGCGCGGCGATGAATTCGCCGACGATCGCATCGAGCGCCTCCGCGTGCTGCACGCGCTGCACGTTGGTCGCGTAGCGCGGATCGTCGATCAGGTCCGCGCGGCCGATCGCGCGGAACAGCCGCTCGGCCATCGCCTGCGTCGAGCTCGACAGGCACAGCCACTTGCCGTCGCGGGTGCGATAGGCGTTGCGCGGCGCGGTGTTCGACGAGCGGCTGCCGGTGCGCGCCTTGATCTCGCCGGTCATCACGTAGTTCGCGGCGGCCGGGCCGAGGATCGACAGCAGCGGCTCGAACAGCGACACGTCGATCACCTGCCCCGCCGCGCCGTGCGCGTCGCGCGCATGCAGCGCGACCAGCACGGCGATCGCGCCGGACAGCCCGGCCGTCATGTCGCCGAGGAACATCGGCGGCAGCACCGGCTCGCGATCGGCGAAGCCGTTGATCGCCGCGAACCCCGCATACCCTTCCGCGAGCGTGCCGAAGCCCGGCTTGTGGCGGTACGGCCCCGTCTGCCCCCAGCCGGAGATCCGCGCGATCACCAGCTGCGGCCGGATCGCGAGCAGGTCGTCCGGGCCGAGCCCCATCTTCTCGGCGACACCGGGCTTGAAGCTCTCGACGAACACGTCCGCGTCGCGCACCAGCCGGCGGACGATGTCGATCCCCTCGGGCGCGCGCAGGTCGACGCACACGCTGCGCTTGTTGCGCCCGTACACCTTCCAGTTCGTGCTGATCCCGCCCGCGCCGACCGCGCGCAGCGTATCGCCGCGCTCGCTCTCGACCTTCACGACGTCCGCGCCGAAATCGGCGAGCTGCACACTCAGCATGTTGCCCGCCATCAGGCGCGACAGGTCGACGACGCGCACGCCCGCGAGCGGCCCCTGCGCGCCGGCGTCGAACGGTTTCGGATGGATCGGGCCGGTGGACGCGCGACGGCGCGCGCCGGCCGCGTGAGCGGCCTGCGGGTCGGGAACGAACATGCTTGTCTCCTGGTTGGTGTGTGTGCGTCGTTCGATGCGAGATGCGGGGAAAGCGCGCTCGGCTGCGCGCCGGCGCTACTCGAGCAGCGCGCCGAGCTGGTCGGCCGCGCGGAACGCCGCGCCCGCGGCGGGCAGATCGCCGCCCAGCGCATGCGTCAGCTCGGCGGCGGCCGCCTGCACGCGCGGCAGGTAGTCGGCCAGCACCTTCTTGTTGAAGCGATAGCGCGGCACGCCGAGCGAGATCGCGCCGCTCAGCACGCGGCCGACGCCGAACGCCGGGCACGCGATCGCCGCGCTTTCCGGGTCGCGCTCGGCGATCGACACCGCGTAGCCCTGCTCGGCCGTCTTCTCGTAGTCGCCGCCGCGCGTGCCGCTGAACGCGAGCAGCACGCGCCCGGCCGCGCCGACGTCGAGCGGGAAGCGGTCGCCCTCGCGCAGGTGCGTGCGCACCGAGCGCTGCGCCTGGATGCGGAACAGGCACACGCGCTGGTCGCCTTCGCGCACGTAGAACGCGGCCGTCTCGCCGGTTTCCGCCGACAGCTTCGACAGGATCGGCATCACGTACTCGCGCAGCTGGAACGACTCGCGATACATCATCCCGAGCTGGAACACGGCCGGCCCCAGCACGTAGCGCCCGTCGGGCAGGCGCTTGATGAAGCGGAACTGCTCGAGCGACTCGAACATCCGCAACAGCGTGCTCATGTTGAGCCCCGTCTCCTCGCTGACCTGCGCGAGCATCAGCCCGCCGGGCGCGTTGCCGAACGCCAGCAGCGCGGTCAGCGCGCGGTTGACCGCGGCCACGCCGCCCTCTGCCGGATTGCCTGTCTCCACCTTGCTCATGTCCACCTCGTGCGATGCCGGGCCATCCATGCCGCGGCGGCCGGCATCCGAAAAATGAAAGTCACTTTCATTATACGCAGATCATCGACGACATCAACATGAATCCGCGCAGCCTCATTCGTTCATCATCCTGCAACACTCCTTGATACTAGGCGTTAACGATAATCTTGACGAATGGGATCATCCATCACAAAAATGAAAGTGACTTTCATTTTTTTGAGATCGCAGATGAATCCGTCGCCCCAACCTGTCTGGCGCTCGCTGCTGTACGTCCCCGCCCACGTCCCCCGTTTCGTCGCGTCGGCCGCCGCGAGCGACGCCGATGCGCTGATCCTCGATCTCGAGGACAGCGTCCCGCCCGCGTGCAAGGCGGCCGCCCGCGACGGGCTGGCCGACGCCGTGCCGGCGCTGCGCGCGCCGGGCCGCGACGTGCTGGTGCGCGCCAACGGCCCGCTCGACCTGCTGGCGCCCGACCTGCGCGCGGCCGTCCACGCCGGCGCGGACGGCGTCGTGCTGCCGAAGGTGCGCGGCGGCTCGCACGTCGAGGCGATCGACGAGCTGCTGGCCGCGCTCGAAGAGGAAGCGGGCGCGCCGCCCGGCCGCACGCGGATCGTCGCGATCGTCGAAACGCCGCGCGCGTTCCAGGCGATGGACCGGATCGCGCGGGCGTCGCCGCGCGTCGTCGCGATGATGCTGGGCGGCGGCGACTTCGCGCTGAACTGCGAAAGCGGCGCGAGCGCCGACGTGCTGCGCGTGCCGAAGCAACTGTTGATCATCGCCGCGCGCGCCGCCGGCATCCTGCCGCTCGGCCTCATCGGCGGCCTCGACGAGCTGCGCGATCTCGACGCGTTCGAGCGCATCGCGCGCGCGTCCGCGGAGCTCGGCTATGCGGGCGCGACCTGCATCCATCCGCTGCAGGTCGGCGCGCTCAACCGCGCGTTCCGGCCCGACGACGACGCGGTGCGCGACGCGAACGCGGTGCTGGCCGCCTACGACGACGCGCGCGCGAACGGGCGCGGCGCGCTGCGCGTCGACGGCAGGATGGTCGATGCGCCCGGCGTCGCCCGTGCGAAGCGCGTGCTCGCGCGTCACGCGGCCGTGCAGGCGCGCGCCGACGGCGCGCCCCGGTGATGCGCGCGCCGCCCTGCATCGCCGCGCTTCGTACCTGCGCCCGCGCGCATCGCGCGGTGTACGCGTGCGTCCCGCCGCGACGCCGCCCGTTCGCCGCCCGGCCCGGATAGCGTCGCCCCGCAGCACCCGCCGCGCCGCTCGACCGGCGCCGCGTCGCAATCAAACAAATAACGACCCACGAAGGAGACAACCATGGGCAAGCGGATGTCCGCACTGTGCGGACTGGGCCTCGTATCGGCCGGCGCCTGCGCGCAGAGCACGATCACGCTGTACGGCGTGGCCGACGTCTATACGGAATTCCTCACCCACCAGGCCGCGCCCGGCGACAAGTCGTCGGCATCGCTCGTGCGGATGGCGTCGGGCGGCAAGAGCGGCTCGCGCTGGGGCCTGAAGGGCGTCGAGGCGCTCGGCGGCGGCTGGCAGGCCGCGTTCCGCCTCGAAAGCGGCATCAACCTGAACAACGGCAGCGGCACCGGCGCGGGCGGCTTCGACCGCTCCGCGTGGGTCGGGCTGCAGCACGAGCGCTGGGGCGCGCTGCGGCTCGGCCACCAGTACTCGACGCTGTTCGACATCATGGAGCACTATTCGCCGACGGGCGCGTACTCGACGCTGTACGAGCCGGCCGGCGCGATCGTCGGCATCAACTTCCGCGAGAACAACGTCGCCAAGTACCTGGCGAAGATCGGCCCGCTGACGCTCGAAACGCACTATTCGTTCGGCGGCACGCCCGGCGCGTTCCAGTCGAACGCAGCGTACGGCGCAGGCTTCGACTATGCCGGCGGCGTCTTCTCGCTCGCCGCCGCGTTCGACAACGTCAACACGCCGCAGCCGGGCGGCTTCGCGCATTTCCGCCGCTACGCCGCCGCCGCGATCGTGTCCATCGACCGCGCGCAGCTGCTGGCCGGCGTCACGCACGGCCAGAGCGGCGTCGCCGCGCCGTCGGTCGTGACGCGCTACACGTTCTGGTGGGCCGGCGTGCGCTACGCGATCACCCCTTACCTGCAGGCGATCGGCGCGTTCTATTACGAGGACATCCGC
The DNA here is from genome assembly GCF_000833595.1 of Burkholderia sp. MSHR3999. NCBI lineage: Bacteria > Pseudomonadati > Pseudomonadota > Betaproteobacteria > Burkholderiales > Burkholderiaceae > Burkholderia > Burkholderia sp. MSHR3999. Next base: position 37,902 of record NZ_JRFO01000007.1, on the reverse strand, counting down.
GCGCAGAACCCGCCGAACGCGCAAACGAGCGCGCCGCACCCGGCCAACCCGCAGCAGGTCACGCTGCAGCTGAACTACTTCCTGTCGAAAACCGTCACGCTGTACCTCGCGGGCGGCTACGTGCGCCGCGCCGCGCTCGATTTCGACAACTACAACTACAACTTTCTCCACTACACGCTGGCCGCCAACCGCGCCAGCAGCGCGGGCGCAGCACTCGGCCTGCGCAAGCTGTTCTGAGCCCGCCCCTCCCCCAGTTTCAGGAACCTTCGGAGTCTCCCCACCATGAACCGCCGCCACTTCCTTTCCACGCTGACCGGCGCCGCGCTCGCGCTGCCGCTCGCCCGCGCCCGCGCCGGCTCACTGCCGGCGGCCGCCGGCCGCCCCGACCTCGCGCAACAGCTCGCCGACTACGCGGCCGGGCTGCAGTATCGCGACCTCGACGCCGCGACGATCGAAACGATCAAGGCGCACCTGATCGACGCGCTCGGCTGCGCGATCGCTGCACACGACGAACGTCCGGTGCGCATCGCGCGCGACGCGGCGCTCGCGTCGCCGGGCGGCGTGTCGACGATCGTCGGCACGAACCAGCGCACGAGCCCCGATCTCGCCGCGTTCGCGACCGGCACCGCGCTGCGCTACTACGATTTCAACGACGCGTACGCCGGCAAGGAGACCGGCCATCCGAGCGACAACATGTCCGCGTGCCTCGCCGTCGCCGAAGCGCAGCATGCGAGCGGCCGCGACCTGATCCTGTCGATCGCGATCGCATACGAGATCGCGTGCCGGCTGATGGACGCCGCCGCGATCAGCCCGCGCGGCTGGGACCACACGTGCTACAGCCTGCCCGCCGTCGCGCTCGCCGCCGGCAAGCTGATGCGCATGCCCGCGCCGCAGCTGGTGCAGGCGGTGAACCTGTCGATCAACAGCCATCTCGCGCTGAACCAGACCCGCGTCCAGCAGCTGTCGAACTGGAAGGCGCTCGCCGATGCGGACGCGGCGCGCAACGCGGTGTTCTCGACGCAGCTCGCGCGCGCCGGGCTGACCGGCCCCGCGCCGATCTTCGAAGGCATGGCGGGATTCTTTCCGCAGGTGTCCGGGCCGTTCGCCGTCGACACGCGCGAATTCGGCGGGCGCGGCGGCGCGTTCCGGATCGGCAAGTGCTTCGTGAAGTTCTATCCCGCGCAAGGGCTCACGCAAACCGCGATTCCGGCCGCGCTCGACGTCGCCGCGCAGGTCGGCGACCTGCGCCGCATCCGGCGCATCGAGGTCCACACGACCGAGGTCGGCTACGTGACGGCCGGCCGCGACCGCGAAAAATGGGCGCCGTCGACCCACGAGACCGCCGATCACAGCCTGCCGTACATCGTCGCGCGCGCGATGCTCGACGGCGACATCACGACCGAGAGCTACCGGCACGACGCGCTGCGCGATCCGGCGCTGCGCGCGCTGATCGAGCGGGTCACGGTGCGCGAGGACCCGGCGCTGACCGCCCGCTATCCGGCGCAGGCGCCGAACCGCGTGACGGCCGTGTGCGAAGACGGCACGACCTGCGCGAAGCAGGTGGACGACCTGCCCGGCTCGCCGACGCGGCCGATGCGGCGCGACGACTACGAGGCGAAGTTCACGAAGAACTGCCGGCGGCACTGGAGCCCGGCGCAGATCCGCGCGGCGCTCGATTACCTGTGGCGGCTCGACGAGCAGCCCGACGTCGCGACGCTGCCGCCGCTGCTCGTCGTCGGCTGACCCGCGTGAACGAACCCTAGGGTCTGTTTGCATACGGAACGCGCATGCGAATGCCCGAAATCGCTCGTAGGGCAAGGAGCAAGGAGCGCCGTTTGGCCGAGCCAAACAAGCGACGCGCGACGCCGCCATACGGGCGATTTCGGGCATTCCCCTGGAATGAATTTTAAGTTTGGGGTTGCCACGAGAACGGCCGCTCGCCGCGTTGCGCACCTTGCGAATACGTCCAGTATTCGCGGCGTCGCGCGCCTCGCGAGCGGCCGTTCTCGTGGCAACGCATGCGCGTTCCGTATGTAAACAGACCCTAAGCCTCCGCCGCGACGCCCTGCCGCTCGAGCGCTTCCGCGACCTCGACGATGCGGCCGCGCAGCCACGCGTGCGCGTTGCTGCCGTCGTAGCGGCGGTGCCAGTACAGCGACCACGCGACGGGCTCCATCGCGAGCGGCAGCTCGCGGATCACGAGCCGCGCATCGTCGAGGCTCACCGCATGCCGCTCCGACATGATCACCGCGTACGGCAGCGCATCCAGCATGTTCGGCACGACGAGCCAGTGCGGCACGTTGAGCGCGATGCGCCGCGTGCAGTTCATGTTCGCGAGCAGGTTGTCGATCAGGCTGTGGTCGACCGGGTTGATCGTCACGTTGAGGAAGTCGAGCGCGAGGAACCGTTCGAGCGTCAGCGGCTTGCCCGCGTCCGGATGGCTGCGGCTCATCACGCAGACCATCCGGTCATGAAACACGGTTTGCGACGACAGCGTGCCCGAATGTTCGAGGCCCGCGCTGATCGCCATGTCGAGCAGCCCCGATTCGAGCGCGTCGGCGGTCTTGCCGGCGCTCATGTGCACGACGTCCATGCCGATGTTCGGGCCGGTCAGGCGCATGCAGCGCAACAGGGCCGGCAGTAAAAGCAGCTCGGTGAGATCCGACATGCGCACCGTAAAATGGCGCTCGGACGTAAAAGGATTGAATTGATAATCCGATTCAAATAATTCCTCGATTTGTTGCATGATTTGCCGAATCGGCGTGGCCAGCGCCTGCGCGCGCGGCGTCAATTCCATGCCGACCGCGGTGCGCGCCAGGATCTCGTCCTTGAACACGAACCGCAGGCGCGCCAGCGCGTTGCTGACGGCCGGCTGCGTGAGGCCAACCCTCTGGCCGGCCCGCGTGACCTGCTTCTCCGTCAGAAGCGCATCGAGTATGACCAGCAGGTTCAGATCGATCGAACGTAAATTCATGTTTGCGACCATCCACTAAACAGGTTAATCACCGCCTGCGGCTGCTGCATTTCGCAACCGGAGCAATCCCCTGATGTTTAGTGCAATGCACAAGAATAGTCCAATCTTGACTCATCGATATTTTTTAGATAACGGGCGATATTAGTTATATTTTTAAATTAAATCGCCCGTTTCGCGCCGATTCTTCTGAATGCCTTGCCAATCGACAATTTAATTCACGCTTTACGCCAGCCGATCGCATTGCAAAAAAAGTGCGGGCGGCCACCGCCACAGCCACCGCCCGCAGGGTCAAACGGTCGCGACGGGATTCGCCGGCGCGCCGACCAGGCCACGGATATGCAACGGCGGCGCGGTCAGTAGAAACCGGTTCCGCTGGTGCGCATGCAGCCAGTTCGCCAGCGGCGTCAGGTGCCACAGCTCGCCGAGGTGAATGCCGAGCTTGAACAGGCACAGCTCGTGCAGCGGCATCAGCGCGCCCGGTCGCGCGAGCGGCTGCGCATGCTGCGGACGCTCCTCGATCGCATGGTTGTCGGCCACGAGCGCGGCCAGCCCCGATTCGTCGATCCACTGCAGCAGCCGCGCATCGCCGCTGTCCAGCACGCACGCGCTCGCGACCGTCGCCGGCGATCCGCCGTCGTCGTTCAGCAGCAGATCCGCGAAGCCCGTGTGTATGCAGACGATGTCGCCGCGCTCGACCTGCACGCGGTCCGCTTCCATCACCTGCATGAGCTGCGCGAAGCCGACCTTCGTGCGCGCGTCGCCGAAATGACGCCGCAGGTCGATCAGCACGCCGCGCCCCTGCACGCCCGTCTGCGCCATCACCTCGATGCCGAGCGCATGCGCGCCGCCCGTCGCGTCGCCTTCCTGCGGCACCCGCAGATGCTCGCCCATCCGGAAGCCGTTGTAGAACACGATTTCCGGCACGCCGTCGTCGTCCGCGTCGAACAGGCCGCCCACGTGCGACAGGCCGTCCCATTGCGTCGAGAACTGCGAGTGCATGCAGAACGCATCGTCGCAGACCACATCGGTTGCGTTCGCAACCTGTTCGTCCGCGCGATAGCCGAAGTACGGCTTGCCGCCCAGCAGCGCCGGCATGACCGCCGGCGGACGCCGCCGCGCGTTCAGCCCGCCGCCGCGCGGCACGTCGAGCGGCAGGCTCAGCGAGAACGACAGCCCTTCCCGCACCTCGGCCGCGCCCTGCCGCACCTTGTCCGGCGTCAGCCAGTTCAGCCGCCCCTTCTGATCGTCGGGGCCGAAATCGCCCCAGTTCGAGCCGGGCGGCCGCTTTTTCCAGCGGGGTGCATTCAAGATCGGCGCCCTCCTTCCGTGCCCGACGTCAGCGCCGCAATCGCGTCGAGCGACGCGTCGTCGGCGAGCGCCAGCACCGCGTCGCGCAGCGCGAGCGCGCGCGCCATGCCGAGCGCCGAACTCGCCGCCAGCACGAATTTCGCGACGAGCTCCTGTTCGGTCAGCGGCCGCGAATTCGTGCCCTTGCTCGACTCGATCCGCGCCTCGCGCACCTGCCCGTCGCGCAGCTCGACGCGCAGCACGGCCGGCAGGAAATTCGGAAAGCGCGCGTCGCACCACGGATCGGCCACGCAGCGCACCTTCGCGGCCAGCGCGCGCCGTGCGGGGTCCTGCGCGAGCGCATCGTCGAAATCGTCGAACCAGACGCCGAGCCCGCCGCCGCCGAGCAGCGCCGCCGCGACCGTGTACGGCCCCGAGAACGCCGCCGCATAGCCGTTCGGCGGATTCGCCTTCAGCTCCGCCGGCTCGCCGATCGTGCGCAGCGTCGACGTCGCGACCCGCAGCTCGGCCGACACCACGTCGTCCGCCGTCACGCCCTGCGCCTTCAACTGCAGCGCCGCGTCGATGCCCGGATGCGTGAAGTGGTTGCACGGATACGGCTTGAAGATGATCCGGCTCGTCTCCCATTCGTCGCCCAGGTCGCGCAGCACCGCGTCGACGTCGGCGAGGTCGCCGCACCACGCGTGGAAGAAACCGAAGCGGCCTTCGAGCGCGGTCGGCGGCGCGGTCACGCCCGCGCCCGCCAGCTCCGCCGCGCTCACGCCCGCGTGCGCCGCCCAGCCGCAGTGGATCCGCTTCACCGAGCCGCCGGTGCGGTTCGCTTCGAGCAGGCCCGCGCCCATGCTCGCGGCAATGCCGAGCGCCGCCGCGATCTGCTCGGCGTCGAGCCCGAGCAGCATCGCCGCAGCCGCCGCCGCGCCGACCGTGCCGCAGATCGACGTCGCGTGCTGGCCGCGCTCGAAGAACACCGAATTGCCGAGCCGCTCGTTGTACGCGGCGACGCCGAGGCGGATGCACACCTCGGTGCCGACCGTGATCGCATCGAGCAGCGCCGCGCCCGACGCGCCGCTCGCCTGCGCAGCGGCGAGCGCGGCCGGAATCACGGACGCGCTCGGATGCAGCACCGACAGCATGTGCGAATCGTCGAAGTCCATCGCGTGCGCGAGCGTGCCGTTGACGAGCGCGGCGCTCGCGGCCGGCAGCCGGTCGGGCGCGCCGATCACGCTCGCCGGGCCGGCGCCGGCCCAGCGCCGTGCGACCTGCAGCACCGACTGCGCGACCGGTTCGTCGTGCGCGATCAGGCTGTTGCCGACCACGTCGAGCACGCGCGCGGCGGCCTCGACGCGCAGCCGGCGATCCAGCCCTTCGGCGCGCACCGCCGCCGCGAAGCGGCCGAGCGCGCCGACGATGCCGTCGGGCGGCGCGGGCCGGTGCGTCGTGGTCGCGGCCGCCGGAGCAGAAAGTGTCTCGGGTGTGCTCATGCCAGTGCTCCACTGAGTCGAAGATTGTTCGCGAGCGCGAGCGTCACGCGCGCGTTGGCGATCAGCGGCGGCGCGACGACGCGGCCGTCCGGCAGCACGAACACCGACGACGCCGAAGCCTGGCCCGCCGCCGCATCGACCGCCTCGAGCACGCGCTCGGCTGCGCGAATTTCGTCCTCCGACGGCGTGAACACCGCGTTGATCACCGGAAGCTGCGACGGATGGATCGCGAAGCGGCCGAGGAACCCCATCGATTTCGCGCGCAGCGTCGATTCCTTCAGCCCGTCGAGATCGGGCAGCGTGTGATAGACGGTCTGGATCGGCCCGGCCAGCCCGGCCGCGCGGGACACCACGACGCAGCGCGCGCGGCACACCTCGAGCGTGAAGTTGTCGACGCCGATCTGCAGGTCCGCGCGCAGGTCGCTCTCGCCGAGCCCGATCCGCTCGAGCCGTGGCGACGCGGTCGCGAGCTGGTAAGCGGTCTCGACGCCGTACGCCGATTCGATCAGGATCTGGATGCCCGCGTCGCAGCCGAGCGCGTCGAGCCAGCCCGCGACCTCCTGGATCTGCTGCGGCAGGTCGCATTTCGGCAGGCGCAGCGCCTGCAGCGCAGGCTGCGCGATCGCGTCGACGTCGTCGCGGCACCACGGGCTGCCGATCGGGTTGATCCGCACGTACGTCGGCTTCGGCGGACCTTCCGCGAGCATCGCGGCGGCCGCCCGGCGCGCCTCGGCCTTGTGGCTGGCCGGCACGGCATCCTCGAGGTCGAGCACGATGGCATCGGCTTCGCTTGCATACGCCTTCTCCACCACCTGCGCCTTGTGCGCGGGCACGTAAAGGTAGCTGCGGTAAGTTGCGCTGGTTTTCATATCACGCCTCTGTCGGTCAAATCGGCGATCTCGCGCCGCTCCAGTCCCAATGCGCCGAATACTTCGTCGTTGTGCGTGCCGCGCGCGGGTCCGCCCCAGCGGATTGCGCCGGGCGTGTCGGACAGCCGGAACGGCACGTTGTGCGTGCGGAACGCGCCGAGCTCCGCGTCGGGCACCGACACGACCGAGCCGAGCGCCGCGTACTGCGGATCGCGCAGCACGTCGGCGACGTCGTAGATCGGCGCGACCGCCGCCTGCGCGCGCTCGAACTCGGCGATCACCTCGTCGCGCGTGCGCTGCCCGATCCAGCCACCGACCGCCGCATCCAGCTCGTCCGCATGCTTCGCGCGCTCCGCGCCGTTCGCGAACCATGGTTCGTCGATCAGGTCCGCGCGGCCGACGAGGCGCATCACGCGCTCGGCGATGCTGTGCGCCGACGTCGACAGCGCGACCCATTTGCCGTCCGACGTGCGGTACACGCCGCGCGGCGAATTGTTCGGCGAACGGTTGCCGGTGCGCTCGGGCACCCGGCCCGTCTGGTCGTAGCTCGCGACCTGCGCACCCATCGCGGCGAGCATCGTCTCGATGATCGCGAGGTCGACGACCTGGCCGCGCCCGGTGCGCTCGCGCGCCTTCAGCGCGGTCATGATCGCGAACGCGGCGGTCAGCCCCGCGACCGTGTCGGCGAGCGGGAACGACGGCAGCAGCGGCGGCCCGTCCGCCTCGCCGGTGATCGACGCGAGCCCGCTCATCGCCTCGGCCAGCGTGCCGAAGCCGGGGCGGCTCGCATACGGGCCGAACTGGCCGAAGCCCGTCACCCTCACGAGCACGAGCCGCGGGTTGATCGCGGACAGCACGTCGTAGCCGAGCCCCCAGCGTTCGAGCGTGCCGGGCCGGAAATTCTCGACGACCACGTCCGCCTGCACCGCCAGCTCGCGGAAGATCCGCTGGCCGTCGGCCGTGCCGAGATTCAACGTGACTGCCCGCTTGTTGCGCGCGAGCACCTTCCACCACAGCGGCACGTCGCCGCGGCGCGCGCCGTACTTGCGCGCCGGATCGCCGTCCGGATGCTCGACCTTGATCACGTCGGCGCCGTAGTCCGCGAGCATCGTCGCCGCGAGCGGGCCCGCGAACAGCGTCGCCGCGTCGATCACGCGAATGCCGTCGAGCGGCGCCGGTTTGGAGGCGTCCGACGCCGCGCCGGCGTCGACGTCCTCGATATCCACAGAGGCCATGCCGTTCTCCATTCAGATGGATTGCACGGCGCGCCGCGCACCGGCATCATCTGCATGACTAATCGTCGTGCAGCGATGCGGGCGCGGCGCGCGACCTGCCGCTCAGACGGCGTTGATCCGGTAGATCGGGAAATACGTCTGGATCTTCCCGTTCAGGTAGTCGGACGCGAGCTTCGGCACCTCGTCGAAATCGAAGATCTCGGTCGGCTCCTGGCCGATCCAGCCGCTCGTTTCCTGGAAGTCGCGGATCGTGATGCTGTCGTCGTAGCGCCACGCATGCGTGTGGATGTGCAAGCGGCGGTTGATGCATTCCGTCGCGCGCAGGTTCCACAGGCGCATCCCGGTCTTCCAGCCGACAGTCGCGATGATGCCGGTGCGGCCGACCACGCGCATCGTCGCGCGGTACAGCGCGCCGCCGAGGTTGTCGAGGAAGATCGCGACGCCGCGGCCGCCGCTCAGTTCCGCGATCGTCTCCGCGAACGCGCGCTCCGACTCGCGATAGCTCGCCTGGTACTCGGGGTCGGTCTTGTAGCGCTCGTCGTCATACGCGAGATTCGGGAACTTGCGGCGATCGACCGGCGTGATGCCGAGCTTCGCGAGCTCCTCGAGGCGCCGGTCGTTGCTCGCCGTCATCGCGACGCGAAAGCCCTCGCGCTTCGCGAGCTGCAGCTCGGCGAGCGTCGTGCCGCCGCCCCAGCCGAACACCAGGTAGTCGGCCGGATCGACGTCCGGCAGCTGCGAGCGCCAGCACGCCGACGCCACCTTCCAGTTGTCCCACGCGGTGAAGTAGCGGCCGTACGTCGCCCATTGCAGCAGCGAATGCCGGCTGTCCGTCGGCACCGCCACCAGGTTGTCGGCGCGCATCTTGGTCCGCTGCGCCATCACGCCGATCGTGCCCGGCGCGTCGTACGCGTAGACGAGTTCGGCGAACCCGTATTCGTCGCGCTTGCCGAACGGCATCACCATGCAGATCTCGCCTTCCTTCAGCGTCTTCACGTCGCTGCCGCGCTCGACGATGCGCACCAGCGCACCGTTGCCGAGCACGATCTTGTCCTCGCGGCGCTGCCGGCAGATGTCGACCGGATTGCGCGACAGCGCGTGGTCGAGGTTCGCTTCCCACGATCCGTACAGCGGCTCGACCAGCACCTCGTCGGCTTCCAGATCGGAGAATTCGAAGGTTTCGCGACGCAGCTCGCCCGCCACGGGCGCCTGCTTCCTGCTCGGTTCCGGTCCTGCGTAGAGAACCCATGCATCGGTCTTGATCATCGTCACGCCTCGTAAATGACTCGATATGAATGGTGCACGCCGAACACGCCGCTTCGTTCAGCGCGAATACGCCTGCTCCAGTGCCGCCTCCACGTCGGCCGTCGCGGCGACCTGCCCGAGCTTCGGGAAGATCTGCGTCAGCGCGAAGGTCTGCGCGTCGGCGGACGACGTGCTGACCGCGTCGCTGACGACGACGACGTTGTAGTTGTTCTCGTATGCCTGGCGCGCCGTCGATTCGACGCCGATGTTGGTCGCGATCCCGGTCAGCACGATGTCCGTGATGCCGCGCCGGCGCAGCTGCACGTCAAGGTCGGTGCCGGTGAACGCGCCCCACTGGTGCTTCGTCACGACGATGTCGGACGGCCCCACGCCGAGCGCCGGCGCGAACGCGCTCCATTCGGGATCGAGATTCGGCGGCGCCGACGGCGCATCCGTCTTGACCTTCAGCGCAACGCCGCCGTCCGGCTGGTAGCTCGTGTGCACGTAGATGACGGGAAGCTGCAGCGCGCGGAACGCGGTCGCGAGCTCGACCGTCTTCGCCACGACCTGCGCGCCGGTGTAGGGCACGACCGGCAGCGACACGATGCCGTTCTGCAGATCGATGGCGACCAGGGCGACCGTGCGATTGAGCGTCGGAATGGACATGGTGAAACCTCACTTCTGTTGGGGGATGGAAGAAGCGGCGGCATCCAGGTGCCGGCTCGACGCTGCGTTGAGCAGCAGCAGCACGCTGATGACCGCCAGGACGATGGCCAGCTCGCGCAGGCCGCGATCGCTCGCCGGATGGCCGAGCGCCAGCCCGACGAGCGCAAACGACAGGCTGCCGCCGACATACTGCGCGGTGCGGTACAGCCCCGAGGCCGTGCCGATCCGGTCGTGCGGCGCGCTCTGGTAGAGCGCCGCCTGATTGCCGAGATTGTTGAAACCGTTCGGCACGCCGAACACGATCGACAGCAGCACGATCGACCAGACCGGCATCGCGCTGGTGAGCAGACTCATCACGACGCTGCCGACGCACAGCATCGCGGAGCCGATGATCAGCACCGGCCGCGAGCCGTGACGGTGCGCGATGCGGGTCGCGAGCATCGTCGCGACCGTGCCGACCCCGGCGACCGGCAGCATCACGAGGCCGGCATCGGCGGCGGACAGGCGCTTGGCCTCCTGCAGCCACATCGGCAGCGCATAGAAGATCGCGTAGAACACCGCGTAGGTGCCGACGCAGCGCAGGTACGTGCTCGTGAGCGCGCGGTTGTCGCTCAGCATGCGGATGTCGATCAGCGGCGTCGCCGCCAGCCGCTCGCGCCGGACCAGCACCGGGCACAGGACCAGCGTCGCGACGAGCAGCAGCCAGTCGGGCGCGCGCGACACCGATTGCAGGAACAGCAGCAGGCTCGTGAGCGTCAGGACGAACAGCGCGACGCCCGGCAGGTCCAGCTCCTTCAGCGTGCCGCGCAGCGTGCGGCGTTGCTGCGCGCCGCGCTGGACGACGTCGGCCGGAATCCACAGCCACGCCAGCACGAAGGCCAGCAGCACGATCGGCACGTTGATCCAGAAGATCGCGCGCCAGCCGGCGAACTGCACGAGTGCGCCGCCGAGCGGCGGCCCGAACGCGACGGCCACCTGCGCCGCGACCGAGATCGCGCCGAGGCCGCCCGTCGGCGTCGCGCCGTTCGCGTGCCGCTGCGACCACGTGCGGATCATCGCCATGCCGGCCGGATACGCGGCGGACGTGCCTATGCCGAGCGCGACGCGCGATGCGATCAGCCACCCGAGCGACGGCGCGAACGGCGCGAGCGCGGACGCGATCAGGACGATCGCGAGGCCGATGCAGAAGATCCGCTTCGCGCCGAAGCGATCGGCGAGCCGCCCCATCGTCGGCTGGCCGACGGCCGTCGCGAGATAGAGGCCCGACACGAGCCACATCGTGTCGATGCGTTCATGCGCCGCGCCCTGCGGCGCGAACGCCTGCTGGATGCTGACGAGCGCGACCGCGATCATCGACGAGTTCAGCGCGTTGAGCAGCGTGCCGAGCACGATCGGGCCCACGAGCCTGGCCGGCAGGCGCAGGCCCGCCGCGTGCGCATTGCCGCCGCCTGCCGGCGCGCCGCCGGGGGTCGAGGGTGCTGCTTGCGCAGGTCGATCGGAAGTCGTTTTCATGGCGTCGTCGAGTGGTGATTTCGCATCGCTCGATCAAATTCGAACGTGCGTTCACCTTACCGTTACGATCGCCGTGAATGAAATGGATTGTTGCGATGCACACATTCGTCGCTTGAATGCAGATCGCGAGCTGCGCGGCGGGCCGGATACGCTTTGGCGCATCGGGCGACATCGCGAAGCGCCGCGTGGGCCTTGCCTGAAGGACGGCAGCGACGAAACGCGGAGGGTCGCCCGTGCAACGTTCGGCACGCCGCGCGCGCGGTCGCCGCAGGCGCCGGATGACAGTTTTATGCGGCGGTGCGAGGTGAAATCAGAGGGTAGGCTCTAGCCACGCCAAAGCCGCTCATGCAACGGTCGCGTGCCGACCGGCCGGCAACATCAGGCGTGCCTGCGAAGCGCGCTCCAACGCGACGGCGCGCTTACCTGCTTTTCCAGATACGCGAGCGCGTCACCGATCGACAACGCATGCCGTTCGCCGTTTCTCAACCTCAGCGACACCGCGCCGGATTGCGCTTCCTTCGGTCCGGCTACCGCGAAGATCGGCGCAGCCAGTTCGCGCGCGTCGAAGATCTTGCGCGGCAGGCGTTCCGCGCGAAAGTCGCGCAATACGCGGCAGCCGATCGTTTCGAACGCGAGCGCCGCGCTGTCCGCAAACGGGCGCTCTTCGTCGCCGATGTTGGCCACGACGATCTGGTCGGGAGCAAGCCACGTCGGCAGCCATCCCTCATAGTGCTCGAGCAGGATGCCGATGAATCGCTCGAGGCTTCCGAGGACCGCATGATGCAGCATGACCGGCGTCGCCTTCGCGCCGCTCTCCGACACATACGTTGCGCCGAGCCGCTCCGGCAGCACGAAATCGAGCTGGATCGTGCCGCACTGCCACTTCCGTCCCTGGCGGTCGAGCAGGTGGAATTCGAGCTTGGGCCCGTAAAACGCGCCTTCTCCCTGCTGTATCTCGAAGTGCAGTCCGGCCGAGCGCGCGGCAAGCGCCAGCATCGATTCGGAGCGGTCCCAGAGCGCGTCGTTGCCGGCGCGAACCGACGGCCTCGTCGACAACGCGACATCGAAGCGATCGAACCCGAAATCCGCGTAGATCGTCTTCAGCAGACGGCAGAACCGTGCGACCTCGGCTTCGACCTGATCCTCCATGCAGAGCACGTGGGCATCATCCTGCGTGAACGCCCGGGCGCGCATCAGGCCGTGCAGCGAACCGGACGGCTCGGCCCGGTGGACCGCGCCGAATTCCGAATATCGGACGGGCAGGTCACGATACGAGCGCGACCCTCGCTTGAATACCTGCACATGGCAGGGGCAGCTCATCGGCTTGAGGCAGAACGGCTGCCCGTCGCTGTCGAGCGAGAACATGTTCCTGCCGAACTTCTCCCAATGGCCGCTTTGCTCCCAGAGCGCGCGCGACGCGATTTGCGGCGTGCGCACTTCCGCGAACCCGGCCTGCCTCATCCGTTCCCGAACATATTCCTCGACGACGCGATAAAGCGCCATTCCGCGCGGATGCCAGAAAACGCCGCCGGGACTTTCATCCTGCTGGTGAAACAAATCGAGCTTGTTGCCGAGCACGCGGTGATCGAAAGCATCCATCATGTTCTCCATTCACGTTGATGCCGACGAAAACGGAGCATGAAAAAAGCCCCGTCGTCTCCGGCGGGGCTTTGGGGTGATCCGACGCATCGATCTACGACGCGCGACCTCCTCCACGCCCGCCATATGCGGTCGCGGTGGTGGTGGTCGTAGTCGTGACGAAAAATGCGTTCATGCGAGCAATCTAGCGACGCGATTTGTCGTTGTCAACACGCGCCTTCTTCGGATTCAAGGCGCGCGCCCGATTTCGTCGATGTCCGGCTTGAACCGAAGCACCGTGTATTCCAGCACCGATACGCTCGACCATCCGGCCGGGCCCTGGACGACGATCGCACGGACCGCGCCTTTCCGATCGAATTTCAGCGTCGTGCCGGTTGCATCGTTGCGCAGCGCGTCGAGCTCTTCGATGCGCGCCACCGCGAGTTTGCGCACCGCTCCGCAGACATACACCGGAAGAAACGCCAACGCGATGAACATCGAGAACGCGTCCTTGATCATCGTGTCGAGCAGCATGTGGCCGTACAGCGCGAGCGACACCGACGTCGCATGGACGAAGATCGCCATCACGGTCGCGCCGGCGCCGAGCGACGAGAAGCGTTCGGCGGCCTGCTTTGTGCGCGCTCTCATCACGGCTCGCGTCGTGGGCGACGACACGAGAATTTCGCGCTTCGCGCCGTAATAGCCCGCCACGCCAAGGAACAGCGTCGCGGCGGCGCTCAGCAGGAGCGCCCAGCCGATCTGCTCGAACAGGACGAGCACGAACAGCAGCACGAAAATGCCGGCCAGCGGATACAGCAGAAGCCTGAAATCGTAGCCGTCCTCGCCGTGCCCCCGGACCCACCGTTTCACCAGTGTGTTTTCCCAGAACCGGCTCTCTTCGTGCAGCGGAATCTCCTGACTATTCGACAATTTTTCACCTGTGGGAGGCCGGCGCCGATCATCGCCCGAAACGGTGTAGCGATCGCGCAGCCATTGTGAACATTCGATGGAGACGTTTGCATTTCCGCGGATTTTCGCGTCGAATCAGCCGGCAGTATTGCGAGAAAATGGAGATTCCATGGCTGACATTGTTTCGAGCCCGACGCCACGCCAACATTGCATCACATTCCTGTTACGCGAAACGCAGCTGAACCAATGAATGCGCTGATACTGATTGCCGAGGACGAGCCGGAAATTGCGGAAATCCTCGACGCATACCTGACCCGCGAGGGATTTCGCACCTACCGGGTCGGCAACGGGCAAGCCGCACTCGACGTGCAGCCTCTGCTGAAGCCCGACCTGATCCTCCTCGACATCAAGATGCCGGAGAAGGACGGCTGGGAGGTGCTCATCGAGCTGCGCCGCCGCGGCAATACGCCGGTCGTCATCATCACGGCGCTCGATCAGGACATCGACCGGCTGCAGGGCTTGCGCATCGGCGCGGACGACTACATCGCGAAACCGTTCAATCCCGTCGAGGTGGTCGCCCGCATCCGGGCGGTGTTGCGGCGCTCCGGCACGTCCCTGCAAGGGGGCGTGATGCGGGTCGGCAACCTCGAGATCGACACCGAAAGCTATCTGGCCAGGGTCCGGTCGGACTCCGGCGAAACCCAGGTGTCGCTGACGCTGACCGAGTTCCGGCTGCTCGCGCACATGGCGAGATCGCCCAACCGCGTCTTCACGCGCAGCGAACTGGTCGATGCGTGCCTCGCGGGCAGCGGCGCGCTGGAGCGCACCGTCGACAGCCACATCAGCCGGCTGCGCAAGAAACTCGAATGCGCCGGCGCGCCCGGCATGCCCGAGGTGATGCGCGGCGTCGGCTACCGGCTGCAGAGAATCCAGTGAACACGCGCAGCAAGCTGAGCCGGCAGATCGTGCTGTCGATGGGGCTGGTCTCGGTCACCACGACGCTGATCATCTTTGTCGGCCTGTTCGTCATCTACGGGTTGCTGTTCACCTTTTCGCCGCCCACGCACGAGCGCGTCATCGATGTGCTCATCCCGCACGCGGCCGATTACCTGATCTTCGCGATCCTGCTGCTGACGGGGCTGATCGCCGCGGTCGTGATGGCGACCCGGCTGGCCCGGCGCATTCTCAAGCCGCTCAACTCGCTTGCGGAAAGCGCGCGCAGCATCGCCGCCGGCGACCTGGACGCCCGGGCGATTCCCGGCGACCGCTCGCTCGGCGAGACGGCGCTGCTGGTCGACGACTTCAATGCGATGGCGATCCGGCTGCAGGGCATGACCTCCGAGATGACGGCGTGGAACGCGGCGATCGTCCATGAACTGCGCACCCCGCTCACGATCCTCAGGGGCCGGCTGCAAGGCCTGCGGGACAAGGTGTTCGAGCCCGACGAATCGCTGTTCCGGGGCCTGCTGAATCAGGTCGAAGGCTTGTCCCGGCTCGTCGACGACCTGCACATCGTCACGCTGCAGGACATCGGGCGCCTGGACATGAACATCCAGCCGACCGACATCGAGCTCGAAGTCCGGAGCGCCGTCGATTCCGTCAGCGACGCGCTGCACGACGCCGGTTTTGCCGTCGAAATGGCGACCACCGCGAGCGTCGTGCCATGCGACGGCGCGCGCATCCGGCAGGCGCTGCTCGCGCTGCTCGACAACGCGCGCCGCTATGCGGTGCCCGGCAAGCTTCGCATCGAGATGGCGGTCCAGGGTTCGAGCGTCGTTCTTCGCGTGGAAGACGAAGGCCCCGGCCTCAGCCCCGAATTCGCGCGACATGCGTTCGAGCCTTTTACGCGTGCGGACGTGTCGCGTTCCCGCAAATTCGGCGGCTCCGGCCTCGGCCTGTCCGTCGTCCGCGCGATTGCCCAGGCGCACCAAGGCCACGCGCGGTACGTCACGTCGCGCGCCGGCGGGTCGATCTTCGAACTGGACATTCCGCGTCGCAAATCGTGACCTCGATGTTCGTATAAAGTGCTCCCGTTGACGAACCGCTCTTCAGAGGAAAGCGCTTGAAAGTCCCGTACGAATGGCAGATCGGGTTGCGGTACACCCGCGTCGGCAAGCGCACGACCGGCACGACAGGCAACGGCTTCATTTCGTTCATCGCCGTTGCGTCGATGTCGGGCATCGCGCTCGGCGTGGCCGCGCTGATCATCGTGCTGTCCGTGATGAACGGGTTCAGGAGCGAGGTGCGGGACCGCATGCTTGCCGTGCTCGCGCACATCGAGATCTTCTCGCCGACCGGCACGATGCCCGACTGGAAGCAGACCGCCGGCGAGTCGCTGCGCAATTCGTCGGTCAAAAGCGCGGCGCCGTATGTCGAGGCCCAGGCGCTGCTCACGCACGGCGGCAAGGTCACCGGCGTCGCGTTGCGTGGCATCGACCCGCGGCTCGAGCCGCAGGTGTCCGACATCGCGAAAGACATGAAGAGCGGGCGCCTCGACGCGCTCGCGCCGGGCGAGCTCGGGATCGTGCTCGGCGCCGCGCTCGCGTCCACCCTGCAGGTGCAGGCCGGCGACCGGCTGACGTTCTTCGCGCCCGGCGGCGGCGCGCAAATGCGCAATCTCCTTCCGCAATTCAGGCAGTTCAAGGTGGTCGGCACGTTCGAGTCCGGCCATTATCAGTACGACAGCGCGCTCGCGTTCATCCACATCGGCGATGCGCAGACGCTGTTCCATGTCGCCGCGCCGACCGGCGTGCGGCTGCGCATCGACGACATGGAACGCGCGCCGGAGATCGCGCTGCAGCTTGCGCGATCGCTGTCCGGCGATCTCTACATTCGCGACTGGACCCGGCAGAACCGGACATGGTTCGTCGCCGAGCAATTGCAGAAGCGCATGCTGTTCGTGATCCTGCTGCTGATCGTCGCGGTCGCGGCGTTCAATCTCGTCTCGTCGCTCGTGATGACGGTCACGCAGAAACAGGCTGACATCGCGATCCTGCGCACGCTCGGCGCCCAGCCCGGCTCGATCATGAAGATCTTCGCGATCCAGGGGATGACGATCGGCCTGGTCGGGACGATGACGGGCGTGGTGATCGGCTGTGCGATCGCAGCGAGCATTCCCTGGTTGCTGCCCGCGATCGAGCACATGCTCGGCATCCACTTTCTGACGCCGTCCGTCTATTTCCTCGACAAGCTGCCGTCCAAGCTCGTCGTGACCGACGTGATCGAAGTCGGCGCCATTGCGTTCCTGCTGTCGGCGCTCGCGACGCTCTACCCGAGCTGGCGCAGCGCGCGGGTTCGGCCTGCCGATGCATTGCGCTACGAATGAGCGCCGCCTCTACGCCGGCCGCGCCCTTTTCCGCTACAGTAAGCGCAGGGGCCGCGAATGCGGCCACACTTTCTTCAAGCACATGGGGTCGCGATGCATTCTCCACAAACCTATAGCGCCGATGCGCCCACGCGCGCGGAGGTCGAAGCGCTCGCCGGCGCGACCGTCATCGAGTTCGGCGCCAACTGGTGCGGGATCTGCCAGGGCGCGCAGCCCGCGATTCGCGACTCGTTTTCGGCGCACCCCGCGGTCCGGCACCTGAAAATCGAAGACGGTCCCGGCCGGCCGCTCGGGCGCTCCTTCGGCATCAAGCTCTGGCCGACGCTGGTTTTCCTGCGCAACGGCGTCGAGGTCGCGCGCGTGGTTCGCCCGGTCGACGCGCGGCAGATCGAAGCCGACGGCTTCGCCGCGCTGGCCTGAGCACATCGGTATTGCAACGATCATGAAACAGGCGATTCAACACGTCATCGTCGACGCACGCGGGCGCGGCCTCATCGAGTTCACGTCGCAGGTGCGCGCGTTCGTCGACCAGCAGTCGATCCGCACCGGCCTGCTCACCGTGTACTGCCGGCACACGTCCGCTTCGCTGCTGATCCAGGAGAACGCGGATCCGTCGGTGCAGCGCGATCTGGAACGCTACTTCGAGGCGCTCGCGCCCGAGGACAGCTCCCGCTACGAGCACGACACCGAAGGCCCCGACGACATGCCCGCGCATTTGCGTACGGCGCTCACGCAGGTGCAGCTGTCGATTCCTGTAGAGCATGGGCGGATGGTGCTCGGGACTTGGCAAGGGATTTACCTGTTCGAGCATCGGCGTGCCGCGCATCAGCGGGATATCGTGCTGCATTTGATCGGGGAGTGAGGGCCCGTCGTTTGCGGTGGCCGAAGCGAGATGCCGTGAGGATCGAGGCCGTTGACGCAGGGCCACGCGTTTCGCGCGTGACGATCTAGCGGCCGACGAACGGAGCCGCAGTGAACACCCACATTCCGATCAGAATCAACCACTCAATGGCGAACATTGCCTCGTCATATGCGTTGCGCGGTGCCGAGCGCCTCGCATAAACGATGTAGATCAACGTAAAGAGTGGCGTCACGACCCACGTGGCAACGGTGAATCCGAGGAATTCCATCGTGCCGGGGGCGAAAATTCCGGTGTGAAATCCGCCGACCTGCGCATACCAGTACGCGAAGCCGATCCACGGAAGCCACAATCCGATGAGGGTGGTAAGGGCGAGTTTGATCGCGCCGGATGACGGTCCAGAGCCGGCGTTCTCGGGATCTTCGGTCCCACGGCTGGCGTTATTCATCCCCATGGATCAGGGTTGACGTTTGCCACGGCCACCAGCGGGTTTGCCAGCCGGCTTACGTGGTGAGCCCGCAGCCGGCTTGCCGGCGGGTTTGCTGCGTGGCTTTTGCACGTTGAACGGGTTCCCGCTGGACGAACTTGTGCCTTTACCTGCGGCGACAGCACGCTGCGCCGCAGGCTTGCGCTTGTTTTCGCCACTTTGCGGGCGCGGTTTCTTGCTGAGCGCCTGCGTGGCGCCCGGCGCAGCTTGCGGCACTTTGGGCTTCTTCGGCTTTTTGGGTTTCTTGATGATCTGGCCCGTTGCGCTGGTTTGCGGCACGCGGTGTTCGGCTTCAAAACCCGGCTCTTCTTCACGGGGCAGCGTTTGCCGGATCAGCGCTTCAATCGCTGCCAGTTGCGGCGCTTCATCGGCACACACAAGGGACACAGCCACGCCGCTGGCGCCCGCGCGGCCGGTACGGCCAATACGGTGCACATAGTCCTGCGCCACGATCGGCAGATCAACGTTGATCACCAGCGGCAGGTCGTCGATATCCAGCCCGCGCGCAGCCACGTCGGTGGCTACCAGCATCTGTACTTCACCCGTCTTGAAGCGCTCCAGCGCACGCAGGCGCGCGGGTTGCGGTTTGTCGCCGTGAATCGTGTCGACCGCATAGCCCGCTTCATCCAGCATGGCCGCCAGGTAATCCACGCCTTTGCGGGTTTTGACGAACACCAGCGCGTGCTCCCAGTTGTTCTCGGCCACAAGGTGCATGAAGAGCTCAGGCTTGTTCCTTTTATCCACCGGCACCACCCACTGCTTGATCTTGCTGGCCGTGGCGTTGGGCGGGCTGACGCTGATCTTGACCGGGTCGCGCAGAATGCCCGCCGCCATCGCGCGGATATCGTCGGTAAACGTGGCAGAGAACAGCAGCGTCTGGCGCCGAGCGGGCAACGCGGCAAAGACGGCGTCGAGTTCGCGCGCAAAGCCCAGATCCAGCATGCGGTCGGCTTCATCCAGCACCAGCGCTTGTACTTGATCGAACTGCACTGCGTTCTGGCGATTGAGATCCAGCAAACGGCCCGGCGTGGCAACGAGCACATCCACGCCCTTGCGCAACTTCATCATCTGCGGGTTGATACTCACACCGCCGTAGGCGGCCAGGAATCGCAAGTCGAGGCCTTTGCCGTAAGCGATAAAGCTTTGCAGCACTTGTTCAGCCAGTTCGCGCGTGGGCACCAGCACCAGAACACGCGCGCGGTTGCTGGACACCGCCGGGCCGTGTTGCACCAGCCGTTGCAGCAGCGGAAGCGCAAAACCCGCCGTCTTGCCGGTGCCGGTCTGTGCCGCAGCCATGACGTCCTTGCCACTGAGCACAGCAGGAATCGCCTTGGCCTGCACCGGCGTAGGTGTCTGGTAATTGAGATCCTGCACATTGCGCAGCAAGGTATCGATCAGGCCAAGCGTGGCAAAAGACATGGGCATGTTCCGGGCTAAAACCGCAATTCTAGCGGTTACCGCGCTGACTGCACCGGGCACCCCGCATCGCCACCCACCGTCCGAAACAAGGCCGAGGGAAAGTCGCGACGGCACGAACAGGAATGCATATTTCCAATGCGTCGGCTCCCAAGCCGATTACTCGCCTGATCATGGCGTTCACCTAACATGCCGTGCCGCCCTCGACACGCAGAGTTTGGGTCGCGCCCCCGTGGGTGATTGTCAGGAAACCGGTTTGTTGAGTCGAATCGGCTTGCTCATTCGTGGCGCCATTCTTGAGAATCTCGACCACCCGAGTGGTGCGCGAAGCATCTTCGAACACGTGGGTGTACCGGAGTACTTTCTCGGCGCTCGACTCATCCACCTTGGTTGCTGTCAAATGTACTCGGATGAGCGTGCCATCAATCCGAATGAAGCCGGTTCCTTCGGTATCCGAGCTACTATCGCGGAAAACGGCCCCGGCCGACTCCGGCGCCCCCACACGCGTCAATTCGGTCGTGCAGCCATTGAGCTCATTTTCACCGTCGTCGAGCGAAAGCGTATTGACTGCAAAGGCACGAGGCGACGGGGGTGTCGACGACTCAGGCTGCGCCGTTCCAGCGTGATTAGTGACGGAATGAGATGGCGTTGCCGAATGGTCGTTGCAGGCCGTGAGCGAGCTCGCTGCGCCGCACAGCATCAGCAAGAGCGGGATGACTTTTATTCTTGACATCGATGGATGAGCTGAATTTCCGAAACTTTAGATACTTAGGATTCCGTTATCTCATCAAACTCAAGTAGCGTCCGCATCCGCCATCGGTGGCGGATAAGCGGAAGGCGACAGGTTTCGAAGCACCATGCGATCAAGCTCGGCTCGCGCATGCGCAATTTTCGCATCGGCTGCAACGATTCTCTTTTGGCGGCGATAACGCGCCACGAGAACCGAACCGATTATCACGAGACCGAAGACGACATTCGAAACGGCAGGCGAATTGTCTGCCAGTTGACCGGCCACGGTACCCACGATCGCGCCGACAAGCACGCCGAACGCAGCAGCCAGGATGCCATCGATGATCCAGTTCTTCGAAGGGTAGTTGAGCCGGGCGACATTGAGTGCGACGACGGCATCCACCATGCCTTCCACCTTGCCCTGTACGGCATCAAGCTGCTCCTCGATGACCTCCACCAGGTGGTTGGCATGCTCCTTGTCCGATTTGGCAAGCACACCGGCGCTGGAATAGGTTTGCAGGATGCGTTCCACTTCTTTCCACGTGGCTTCCAGATCGGTTGAAACCAGACCTTCTTCCCGAAGATAGTTCCACCCGGTATCGGCATCGTTGAGGTCAACGTATGTGCCGTACGATGCACAGCATTTGAAAACTGCAAATGCCCGACGCAGCGCAAGTCCAGTGGTGAAATTGTCATTGGCTCGCGACCGCTGGCTTTTCGCCATGTCGATCGTCGAGTTGCTTGATGATTCGCTGCGTTTTCCGAATCCGAATCCCATGCGCGTCCTTTGTTTGTTTGGAGGTCAGGATTCGACATGTTGAGATTTCCCGACCGGCCAATTTTACGACGATTACATCTTCAGCTTCCAAACGTGCCAAGCCCGTTATTCACGATTCAAATCCTGCTCGCGGACAGGCCGAAGCACTCCCCGCATCGCCGCGCTATACTCCCCCCATGGATACGAACCCGACCTCGCTGAACCTGCATCGTTGGTGGCACGCCTGATTCCGGCGGCCCGTTTCCCCACGCATTTCGCAAACGTGATGCCGCCAGTCTTGGCGGCATTTTCGTTTCAACGCGCTGATGGCTGGCGGCATCCGAACCATGAGGCTCCAGTCCATGACACACGCAAACCACCCCGTTATCCTGACCGGCGACCGCACCACCGGCCCGCTTCACCTCGGCCACTACATCGGCTCGCTGCGCGCCCGCGTCCAGCTTCAGCACGAAGCACGGCAGTTCCTGCTCCTCGCGGACACCCAGGCGTTGACCGACAACGTCGGCCGGCATCAGAAAGTGACCGAAAACGTCGTCGAAGTCGCGCTCGACTATCTTGCGGTGGGCATCGACCCAGCGAAGTCGACCATCGTCATCCAGTCGCAGGTGCCGGAACTGGCGGAGCTGACGCAGTACCTGCTCAACCTCGTGACGGTCGCGCGCCTCGAGCGCAACCCTACGATCAAGGAAGAAATCCGCCTGCGCGGGTTCGAGCGCGACATCCCGGCGGGCTTCCTGACCTATCCGGTCAGTCAGGCGGCCGATATCACGGCGTTCAAGGCAACGCACGTGCCGGTGGGCGACGACCAGCTGCCGATGATCGAGCAAACCAACGAGCTGGTGCGCCGCTTCAACAACACCGTCGACCATCCGGTGCTGGTCGAATGCGAAGCGTTGCTGTCGCCGGTCACGCGCTTGCCCGGCATCGACGGCAAAGCCA
The DNA here is from genome assembly GCF_000833595.1 of Burkholderia sp. MSHR3999. Taxonomy (NCBI): domain Bacteria; kingdom Pseudomonadati; phylum Pseudomonadota; class Betaproteobacteria; order Burkholderiales; family Burkholderiaceae; genus Burkholderia; species Burkholderia sp. MSHR3999. The sequence goes on along the minus strand of NZ_JRFO01000007.1, from coordinate 15,592 downwards.
AGATGAGCAAATCCCTCGGGAACGCGATCGCGTTGGGCGCCACGCCGGACGAAATCACGAAGGCGGTCAACAGCATGTACACGGACCCGAACCATTTGCGCGTCAGCGACCCGGGCCAGGTGGAAGGCAACGTCGTGTTCGCGTTTCTCGATGCATTCGAGCCGGACACGCAGAAGGTGGACGAGCTCAAAGCCCGCTATCGCCAAGGCGGACTGGGCGACAGCGTGGTCAAGCGCGTGCTGAACGAACGGCTCCAGTCGCTGATCGAACCGATTCGCGCACGCCGTCGCGAACTGGAGAATGACCGGGCCGAGGTGCTGGCGATCCTGCGTCACGGCACGATGCGTGCGCGGGAAGTGGCCGGCGCGACGCTGTCCGAGGTCAAGCGCGCGCTGGGCCTGACCTATTTCCAGAGCTGAACAGCGGTTTTCGGCCGAACTGACCGGCGACGTGAAGGTACTGATCAACGCTCGTGGCCGCGCCCGTTGGGCGCCGTCTCGGCATCGTCATTCGCCCATCTTGATCCCGTCCGCCCCGTCCCTTGGCCCATGCCCGGTCCACCGCTTGAACGCGCGCCGAAAGTTGTGCGAATCGCTGTAGCCGACCTCGTGCGCGACATCCTCGATCGACAGCCGCGGATTATTGAGCAGCTTGAACGCGCGCTTCTTGCGAATCGTGTCGATCACGATCTGATAGGACACGCCCTGATCGGCCAGACGCCGCCGCAACGTGCGCTCGCTCATGCACAGCTGCGCGGCGATCGCGGACAGCGCGGGCGCGCACCGCAAGTCGCGTCGCACGATCCGCTCGATCGATGCGAGGAAGTCGGTGCCTTCGGGCTCGGCCGGCAGCGCCGTCTGCAGGAATTCGAGCGCCTGGCGATGGGCCAGCGGATCGTGGGTCGCGATCGCCCGATCGCCCCACGCGGCATCGAACGCGAACAGGTTGTGCGCCTGCTCGAACCGGACCGGGCACTGGAACACGCGCATATAGTGCACCGCGTAGTCGGGCCGCGGGTAGCTGAGATCGACGGCCTTGGGCTTGAACGCGCTGCCGGCCAGCGAGCGCCCGATCTTCAGGAAACTGCCGAACGCTTCCTCGACGAGGAACGCCTCGATGTCGGACTCGAGGAAGGTGTTGGTAGCGCAGATCGACAGCGTCCGCGCGTCCGCCATCATGTCGAAATGCATCAGCGGGCCGGTGTGCCGCTGCAGCCGCATGCCCACTGCGATCGCATCCTTGACGGTGGGGCTCGTCAGCATCGCGTAGCCGACCAGCCCGATCGACGCAATCGTCTCGCTCATGCCGAGTTCGAGGCCGAGCGCGCGCGCCGGCGCCATCTCGAGCGCGCGCCGGATCATCACGCCCGCCTGACGCAACGAGATCCGGCACGACGGGTTGGAGAGGTCCGCGACATCGAAGCCGAGCCCGAGGCACAGCCGTGTGGGATCGATGCCCAGTTCCCTGCTCGTCTCCGCCAGGCACCGCAGCAAATGAGCCGGCAGATTCGCCGTCGTATAGCGGGCTGTCTCGTCCATGGATGCTCCATGTCTTTTTTCCACGGATTGTACATGTCCCGCCCGGCCGGGGCGCCTCCGCCGCCTCGGCCATCACCCGTCAGTTCCACTCAGAAGTAATGGCGCAGGCCGACCGTCGCGCCGAGCTGCGTGGTGCTGGTGCTTGGCGCCTGTCCGTTGATACCCACGAGCTGCGCGCCGATCAGGCCGCCGCGGTAGATCGCGTAATCGACTTCCGCATAGAGCATGTCGCGCTTCGACAGGCTGTAGCCGGCGATCACCTGGAACTGCCGCGCGCGACCGTCGAAGTCCGCCGTGTAGCCGGACTGCGTGGTCCACCATGCGTTGACGGCCGCGGTCAGCACCGGCGTGATCCGGTAGGTCAGCCCGGCGAGCACCATCTTGCGCCGGCGGAATCCGCCGGGCACGTTCGGATCGGCCACCTGCGCGGGCGAGATGATGCCGAGCCCCGCAAGATCGGACGGGCTGAACGGGCCGTTCGCGAACGACGTGAAGTCGTTGTCGCGCGCATTCTCGATGTAGCCGGCGTTGACCGTCGCGTCGCCGATCGTCAGCGACCCGCCGCCCGAGTAGATGTCGAATTTCGCTTGGGTCACGTCGTCCCGGCTGCGCATGAACGACGCGCCGAGCGTGAACGGCCCCTTGTCCGGCGCATACGCGACCGCCGCGCCGAGCTGGCTGCCGAGCACGCCGCCGCCCGCGCGCCCGCCCGGCGCGTATTGCGCGAGCAGGTAGAAGCCGCCGAGCTGCGCGCCGTACTGGATCATGTTGCTGGTGCGGGCGGCCGCCAGCATCGTCTGCTCCGGCTTGAACAGGTTGAAGTACGGGTCCTGCTGGCCTGCCCACAGATTCGATCCGTAGGAGAGCGACACACTCTCGAACGCGACGTCGTACTGGCGGCCGAGCGTCAGCTGGCCGAGCGTCGACGACGTCAGCCCCACATACGCGATCTGGAAAAAGTTGACCGAGCCGGCCGGCACGATGCTGCCGCTGTTCGGCCCGAAGTGGCTTTCCACGTTGAACTGCGCCGACAGACCGCCGCCGAGGTCCTCATTGCCCTTGAGGCCCCAGTAGCTTTCGGTCAGGCCGCCGCCGTCCGCCATCGAGACCTTGCGGCCCGTCGACGCCGGCGTGCCGTCGGGCCCGTAGGACACGCCGTGCGTCTCGTAGCGGATGCCCGCGTCGAGCACGCCGTAGAGCGTGATGCTGCTTTGTGCGTGCGCTGCGGCGCATGCCAGGGCCATCATCGCGCAGCACGCTGCGCGCAGGCTTTCGTGACGATTCATGCTGCGCTCCATCAAATGCCGGGACTAAACACCTAGCGATAGCGGGCCGTCGCGGACGAATGTAGGAAGCCAAATTTGCGCGGAACAAGGCCGCGGCGGCCATTTTCGTGGTGCGTCGCGGCCAGTGCGGCGCGTGGTTCAGCGCAACGGATGGCCGACGCCGCCGGGCGCGCCCGCAGGCGGCGCGCGGCGCAGCGCGAGCCGGACGAACCGCGCGGCGGCCAGCACGGCTGCGCCCAGCACGTGCGCGACACGCGCGCCGCCGTAGCGCTCGAGCAGCGCGCCGGACAGCGCGGTGCCGATGCCCGCCGCGAAGAACGTGACCACCAGGGTGCGCGCGACGAGCGATCCGTCCGGATCGACGTCGGACAGCATGCCGGTGAGGAACGGCACGATCACGAAGAACGCGCTGTTCAGCAGCAGCTGGCTCAGGAAGTACGCGCCGCCGCCCGTCGAGCCGAAGAACCATTCGATCGACGCGATCACCGCAAGCTGCGCGGCCCAGATGATCGCGACGCGATGCCGGCGGCTGGCCGGATGTGCAGGGATCGCCGCGCCGACGAAGCCGAGCAGCGACGACACCGACAGCAGCACGCCGATCGTCGGCGGCGACAGCCCGGCGCGCGCGCCGACGAACCCGGCGATCGCCCACTGCGACGCCTGAACGCCGTAGACCAGCGCCGTCACGACCCAGATCGCGACGATCGGGCGCCAGGGCAAACTGCCGTCGTGCGTCCGCGCCTGGACCGGCTGCGCCGCGAACGCGTCGATCCCGCGGATCGCGGGCGCGAGCACGGCCAGCGCGCCCGCCAGCAGCGCGAAGATCCAGCGCCCGAGCCACGCGGCCGGCAGCGTCGACACGAGCACGAGGATGCCGCCGTTGATGCCGCCCGCGAGCAGGTTGATCTGCCCCCAGAGGCGCTCCGTCGACGCGCGCTGCGATACGCCGGACGCGACGACGACGAACAGCATGCCCTCGAACAGTCCCGTCAGCCCGCGCGCCGCGCCGGCCGACACGATGCCGGGTGCGACGGCGCTGAGCGCCTGGCCTGCGATCGCACCGAGCGCGCCCGCCAGCGTGAACGGGCGGGCCGCGCGCGCGATCCGGCGCGGCAGCAGCGCGCAGCTGATCGCGATGCCGAGGATCTCGACGCTGACGAGCGCGGTCGCGGCGCCGTCGTCGAGCCGGAACCGCGTCATCACCGCCGCGACGAGAAACGGCGACAGGATCAAGCCGTTGGTCGCCGCCGTGAACGCGAGCGCGAGGCGGACGACCGCGCCGCTCGACGGATCGGGCCGCGACCGGCCGGCGGAATCGAAAGCGGTTGATCTCATCTGCTCTCCTGATAAAAAGGTCCGATCCATCGCGAGCGGCGCAAATGCACCGCCCGCTATACACCGAACAGATCACGCAAGTACGGTGTCAGGAATCGCCCCTGCGGATCCATGCGTTCGCGCAGCGCGAGGAAGTCGTCCCAACGCGGATAGCATGCCGCGAGATCGGCGGCGCCCAGCGAATGCACCTTGCCCCAGTGCGGCCGCCCGCCGTGGTTCAGGCAGATCGCCTGCACGCCCGCGAAGTACCCGTCGAACGGCATGCCGCGATACTGGTGCACCGAGATGCGCACGCTGTCGCGTCCGTAGTCGGGGCTCAGCCAGATGTCGTCGCCGCGCACCCAGCGGTATTCGAGCGGGAACATCAACGGGAAGGTCTTGCGGGCGATGAGCGCGCGAATTTCCCGCAACGCGTCGGCGCCGCGCTCGGCGGGCACCGACCATTCCATTTCGTTGAAACGGACCCGGCGCACCGTCGACAGCATCGCGTGACTCGCGTTCACCCGCCGGCCGGCCGAGACCGTCGACGCACACAGCCGGCTCAGCCCCGGACACAGCGCCGGCACGCGCCGCCCGAGCCCGCACAACGCACCGAATACCGTGTTCTCGACGAACGCTTCGGCGGCGCGGCCGGCCCGGTGCGCGGCGTCGATCGCCTCGTGGGTCACGTCCCACGCCTTCGTCAGCACGGTGTCCGTGTGCGGAAACCAGTAGAACTCGAACGAGCGGTGCCGGTCGATCAGCGCGTCCGCCTGCGCCAGGCAATCGTCGACGTGCATCGCGCCGCGCTCGAGGCGCAGCCGGAACGACGGCACGAGACGCAGGCCGATCTCGGTCAGCACGCCGAGCACGCCGAGCCCGATCCGGCCGCCGGCGAACAGGTCGGGATGCGTGTCGGCCGACGCGCGGATTTCCGAGCCGTCCGCGCGCATGAACGCGAGGCTCTCGATCTGCGTCGACAGGTTGCCGAGCGTGATGCCGGTGCCGTGCGTGCCGGTGCTAGTCGCGCCGGCGATCGACTGCACGTCGATGTCGCCGAGATTCTCCATCGCGAGACCGTGCGCGGCGAGCGCGGGGCCGAGCGTCCGCAGCCGCGTGCCCGCATGCACCCGCGCAACGCGCCGCGCCGGGTCGACGTCGATCACGCCCTGCATCCGGTCGAGCGACAGGATCACGTCGTCGGTCTGCACGAGCGGCGCAAACGAATGGCCGGCGCCCGCTGCCCGCACGGTTGCGCCGGAAGCCGCCGCATCGCGCAACACGGCAGCCAGCGCGTCGCGCGTCGCCGGTGTCGAGACGGTGGCCTTAGGACTGCGTACGTATCCGGACCAGTTGCGCCACATGAAGGTTTCCTCGTTGATTGCGTGTTATCGGAAATGCCGCCTAGAAAAAGCTCTTGCCTTCTCCCCGGTAGGTGAGCGCCTCGCCGGCCACGCGGCCGTCGCGAATCAGCAGCAGCGTGTTGAAGCGCTCGCACAGCTCGCCCGCCTTCGCATGCCGGAACAGGATCGGCTCGCCGATCGCGGGGGCGACGCCGGCCGGAACGCGCACGGGGGTCTGCACCTCGCCCGCGCCTTCGTTGCCGATCAGCGTGCAGCCGGCCGGCAGCCACGGTTGCGGCAAGCGGCTGCGGCCGGCCGGGCCGGACGCGACGTAGCCGCCGCCCGAGCACGTGACGATGCCGGGCTGCGGAACGCGGGCGACCGGCAGCGCGAAGCCGGCGGCGGGCTGCGCGCGGAACGCGGCGTAATGGTCGAACAGCGCGGGCGCGTAGAGACCGGAGCCGGCCGCCAGCTCGGTGACCGACGGATCGCCGCGCGTGCTTTCGAAGCTGCCGGTGCCGCCGCCGTTGACGAAGCACAGCGCATGGCCGGCTGCCGCGAGCGCCTCGACGACCGCCTGGCGCCGCGCGTTGATCTCCCGCGCGGAGCGCCGCTTCAGGTAGCGCAGCAGCGCGTTGCGCGCGGCGCTGCCCGGCACCGCGTCCGACACGCCGGCAATCTGCCCCTCGTAGCCCATCAGGCCGGCCAGCCGCACGCCCTGCCGCCGGGCGATGTCGTGCGCGAGCGCAACGGCGCCGGCGACGTCGCGCACCGGCGACCGGTACATGCCGAAATACAGCCCCGGAAAGCTCGACGACATGTCGAGATCGATCGCGAGCGGAAACACGACGCCTTCGGCGCGCGCGAACCGAGCGATGCGCTCGACCTGCGCGGCGTCGTCGACCATCAGTGTGATCGCACGATGCCGCCGCAGTTGTGCGGCGACTGCGCGCAGATCCGCGGGCTCGACCGTCGGATACGCGACGACGATGTCATCGAACCCGTCGTCCGCGAGCCACGCCGCTTCAGCGGCCGAGTAGCACAGCAGGCCGCGCATGAACGGGCCGGCGGCCAGCACCGTGCGAATCAGCTCGCGCGAACGCACCGACTTGGTCGCGAGGCGGATCGGCAGGCCGCCCGCCCGGCGCTTCAGGTCCGCGAGATTGGCGTCGACGTGGTCGAGGTCGACGAACGCCGCCGGCAGTGCGCGGCCCGCGAGCGCATCGCGGTAGTACCGGTAATCGTGCGCGGCGGGTGACGCCCGGCGCGGCGTGTCTGCACGGCTCATCGACCTGGCTCGGACAAGGGGAAGGCACTCCGCGCATCGACCGTCGATGCGCGCGGGAAATCAGCATAGGCCCAACCGCAGCGCGGCCCAAGCGCGCAGCGGGTCGTTCGATGGGTCCGATCCGGCCAATCGCCTCGCGCGCACGCCCGCACGACCGGCCGTCCGCACGCGGCTGGACCGCCGCTTGCTTGGCACGGCGACGCGCATGAACCGCCGCGCCGCGTCGCGCGCCGCACGGGCGTGGCGCGCGTTGCCGCGCCGCAGCGCGCGCGACGCGCGGCGCGTTCGCGCGGATCGAATCGGTGCGCCTGGCCGGCGTCCGTCTAGTGGATGGGTTCTAGCGCCGGTTTTGACGACCAGCGGGTTTCGACCTAGAACCCAGTCGCGATGCCCCCGACGGAGAGCGGCATGAAACCCCAGCGAAACGGCGTGAACAAGAACCGGACATTCTGGCGACGCGCTGGCGCGGTTGCAGCAATCGCCGCCGCCGTTGCAATTTGGCGATACGAATCGCCGACTCCGGCGGCCGCGTCGCCCGCAACCTCGGGCGCGGGCGCGAACGCAGCGCGGGCCGCGGCCGACACGCCCGCCCCGACCACGGTCGCGCCCGGGCCGGCGGAACGCCGGCTCGATCTCGATGCGCTGCGCCGCAGCCTCGCGGGCCGTCCGGATGCGGACGCGGAGTTGCAGCGCATCGTCGCGTTCGCCCGCTTTCGCGACGAAATCGCGGCGTACGGCAACGGCCGCGACCGCCTGCCGCCCGCCGAACGCGCGGCGCTGGCCCGCCGGATCCTCGACGAGCTGCCCGAGCACGTCGCACGCAACGAGATCGTGCCGGTGCAGGCGGAGGCGCTCGGCGTCGCGCTGCTGACCGACGCGAATGCCGACCCCGCGACGCGCGGCGCGGCCATCCAGTCGATGCGCCAGCAATGGGATGCATATGCGCGCCAGACCGTCGGTCCGTCGCCGGCGCAGGATCCGCGTTTCCAGGACTACGCGCGACAGAGCCGCGACATCGTCCTGCAAGTGCAGGCGAGCGTGCCCGATCCCGTCCAGCAACAGGCCGTCATCGCACAGCGCCTGCAGGCGCTGCGCGTTCAGCTGTTCGACGGCGCTTCACCGTCCGGCGCGCACTGAATGCCGGACGCCCGACGCCGCGCCGGGACGCGGCGAGACCACGTCGCATTCATCGAAATGGAGGGGGCATGTTCACAGCGAACCATCTGCGCGGGCTCGCGCTCGCGGGCCTGTTGGGCTGCGCGGCGCTCAACGGCCAGGCGGCCGACACGCCGATGCCGGACCCGTCGATTCCCTATTATTCGTGGTACGAAGTGACGTTGCCGGAAAGCAGCGGCGCATCGTGCGGCAACGGCACGCCGATGCGCTTCTACATCAACCGCGCGCAGTCGGACAACCTGCTGTACATGATGCAGCCGGGCGGCGCGTGCTGGAACTACGGCACCTGCACGCAGACGGCGACCGGCGCGGAAGCCGGCCTCGGCAGCTTCAATCCGGACGGCATCCCGCACAACTACATGAACGGCACCGTGAACCAGACGCTGGTGTCGTCGTTCCTGTCGCCGCTGATGACGCGGATGGACCTCGCGCACATCCTCGTCGGCGAGCCGAAGGTGGAGACGCAGGAGTGGACGCAGGTGTTCGTGCCGTACTGCACCGGCGACATCCACATGGGCAGCGCGGTGCGCAACTACACGTCGCCGACGGGCGACTGGCGAATCCAGCATTTCAGCGGCCTGAAGAACATCCAGGCCGTCGCGCAATGGCTCGTCGCGCACGGCTTCGGCAAGCCCGGCCGGCTGCTGGTGTACGGCACGAGCGCGGGCGGCTACGGCACGCTGGGCAACTACGCGACGCTTCGCAGCACGCTGCAGCCGCAGCAGAACAGCTCGCTGCTCAACGACGCCGGCACGGTGTTCAATACGCCGTTCGACGCCGAACCGGCGACCTCTCCGTCAGTGGGCCTGTACAGCAGGGTGCGCGACGAATGGGGGATGACGGGCCCGGACGGGCTGATCACAGTGAACAGCCGGCTGACCCGCAACTTCGATCCCGGCAATCTCGGCAGCGCGTACGCGGCGTTGGCGGCGACCTTCCCGCATGACCGCTTCGGCTATTCGACGTATCAGCGCGACAAGATCGAGGCGGCCTACCATTACCGCGCATTCGTGCCGGCGGTGATCGCGGCGCCCGACGACGCGACCAAGGACGCGCTGTCGCTCGCGATGTTCGACCAGGAGCTCGCGCGGCTGAAGGACACGCTGGATCCGTTGCCGAACTTCGGCTACTTCATGCCGTGGGCGCGCAACGACTTCATCCAGAATCACCAGGTCACGGTGGTCAGCTTTACGGGATCGGTGATTCGCGAGAACGGCATCGACGCGGACGTCGGGAACTTCGTCGCCGACCTGCTCAACCAGAAGGACCCGGCCGACGCGCCGGTGATGAAGGCGTTCCGCACCCAGCAATGGTCGGATTTCACGCTCTCGACGTTTCTCGCGTGGATCGACAGCCTGTTCAACCTGACCGGCGAGGCCGGGTCGATATCGGGGCACCGGGCCTGACGAGCGCGTCATGGAAAAAACGCAGTGACGGGATGGACGAGCTCCGCTAGCGTGTCACCACGCCGATCAAAACGGCACGCGGCGACGTAGTGTGACAACGTCGTCGGAAGGGGGCGATCTCATGCATTCCAGGCATCCCGTTACCGCGTCGTCGGCCGCACTTGCCGGCGCCCCCTCCACACAAGCCCACGGCGTCGCGCCCGGCGCACCGGGCGCGGCAGGCGGCTGGAATCCGGCGAACAAGCACGGCTTCGGCACCTCGGCGACGCTTGAAAGCAAGGTCTGGTTCACGCTCGGCAGCGCCGGCCTCGACGAGATCTATTACCCGCGCGTCGACACGCCGAGCGTGCGCGACCTGCGGTTCGTGGTCTCGGACGGCAAGACCTTCGCGGAACGCGTCACCGATCATGCGACGCACGAGACGACATTGATCGACGCGGACGGCCTCACCTACCGTCAGGTCGACGTCGACGACGCCGGCCGCTACCGGTTGACGACGACGTACGTAACGGACCCGGCACGCCCGGTGGTGCTCGTCGACATCACGTTCGAATCGCTCGACGGACGGCCCTATCAGGTCTACGCGCTGCTGAACCCCGCACCCGGCAATGCGCTGACGAACACGACCGGCGAGACGAACGGCATGACGCTGACCGCGCGCAACGGCTACGTCGCGACCGCGTTCGCGTCGAATCCGCCCTTTACCCGCCTGTCGAACGGCTATGCCGGCGCCAGCGACGGCTGGCAGGACCTCGGCCGGCACTTTTGCATAACCCGTGCCTACGCGTGCGCGCCGCGAGGCAATGTCGTGCAGACCGGCCAGACGCCGCTCGACGGCGTGACGCGCACGCACGTCACGCTCGCGATCGGGTTCGGCGCCGACACCGCGCAGGCGGACAGCAACGCGCAATGCGCACTGGCCGACGGATTTACATCGACGGCCGGCCGGTATGCGGAAGGCTGGCATCGCTACCTGCAGTCGCTCGAGCCGGCGCCGGCGAGCGCGGCCGGCCACCTCCGCCTGTACGACGCGGCCGTGATGATCCTCGCCGCGCATGAGGACAAGACCTGGCGCGGCGCGTTCGTCGCTTCGCCGTCGATGCCCTGGGCGTGTGGCGCAGCGCTCGACCATCCGTCCGGGCCATACCATCTCGTCTGGGCGCGGGACCTCTACCAGATTGCGACCGCGCTGATCGCCGCGGGCGACCGCCGCGCCGCCGAGCGCGCGCTGGACTGGCTGTTCATGACGCAGCAGAAAGCCGACGGCGCGTTCCCGCAGAACTCGCAGGTCGACGGCACGCCGTACTGGCGCGGGCTGCAGATGGACGAAGTGTCGTTTCCGATCGTGCTGGCCTGGCAGTTGCAGCGCTTCGACGAGCCGACGTATCTGAATCACATCAGGAAGGCCGCCGATTTCATCGTCGCGACAGGGCCGTACACGCCGGCGGAGCGCTGGGAGAATCAGGGCGGTTACTCGCCGGCCGCCATCGCGGCCCAGATCGCCGGCCTCGTCGCCGCGGCGGATATCGCGCGCCGCAACGGCGATGCGGCGTCGGCCGCAACCTATGCGGCCACGGCGGACGCGTGGCAGCGCAACGTGGAATCATGGACGGCGACCTGCACGGGCCCGTACTCGCGCTCGCCGTACTACCTGCGGCTGACCAAGGACCGGCGTCCCGATGCCGCCACGGCGTACGCCATCAGCGACAGCGGTCCGGACGGCATCGACCAGCGCGCGGTGGTCGACCCGAGCTTCCTCGATCTCGTCAGGCTGGGCGTGAAGCCGGCTGACGATCCGGTGATCCTGAACAGTCTCGCGGTGATCGACGCGCAACTGGGCGTGGCCACGCCGAACGGCATGTTCTGGCATCGCTACACCTTCGACGGCTATGGCGAGCGGCGCGACGGCGGCGCATGGCGCATGGACCTTCCGGCCGGCAGTCGATTGACGATCGGCCGCGCGTGGCCGATCTTCGCGGGCGAGCGCGGCGAGTACGAGCTGGCCGCGAACCGGCCCGATCTCGCGCGGTCGCGCCTCGACGCGATGGCGGCAAGCGCGAACGACGGGCTGATGCTGCCGGAGCAGGTCTGGGATTGGCAGGCGCCGTCGGGGCAGCCAGGTTTCGCCCCGGGAACCGGCACGACGTCGGCGACGCCGCTCGCGTGGACCGCGGCCCAGTTCGTGCGCCTTGCGTGGTCGATCGACTGCGGTGCGCCCGTGGCGATGCCGTCCATCGTCGCGAGCCGGTATGCCGGGAGGTGCAAGGATGACGACGAGGACTGACCGCTCGGCAGCCGTCCGAATGTCCCAGATCGCCTAAGATCACGAATCAATTTCGCACATTGATCAGTTTCGGTGTACGAGCATTACCGCAATTGCGTCCCTTCAAAAAGCACCTACCCAATAGAACTGTCAGGAGACGGCGAGCTTTCTAATTCCTAGAATTCGATTTGGACGAGCCAACCATCCAGTCACCCGCACCACAAGAGCAAAGCTCGGCCACGGCATCCTTTTTTTCATTCACCCGTTGATCAAAGGAATATCGCCATGTCTACCAATCAATTCGACGAAATCCGCGCACGCGCGAAAGCCGCAGGCGAGTTGGTGCAAGTCAAGTCCATTCAAGTCGCGTATACCGCGTCCGGGAACGGGGCGGTGTTCTACGAATTCATGTTCAATAGCGATGACGGCAGCCACTTTTTCCGAGTCCAGCCTTCCGACACCGCGTTGCTGACTCAAATTGGCAACGCGATTGCCGTGCTCGGGCAGAAGCAGACCGTCCAAGCGCTGGTGGAGGATGACCAGCTCAGGTTCCTCGTCACGTTTCCGTCGTAGCAGCTAGCCGGGCCGCTTCCCGGCCGGCAGCCTACGGGCCTTTGCCCGCGCCCGGCGCGGGCTCTCGTGTGTCTCAGCGGATACTGCCTCGGTATTCGCCTCTGGCGACCATCGCGTCATGCGGCGGTCGCCTTTTTTTGCGCGCCATCGCGCGCCGCGCCGTTTCATCCTGCCGAACGACGCGGCGCTTCGCATACCGGCCTGTACGCCGGACTTCCGCCGCTCATCCGAAAACGCAGGCAGCCTGAATCGACGCGCGTGCCTCACGGGCCGTCTGAATATTCAGGTTGACGCCGTCAATAATCCAATTGAATAGCCAATGAAATAAAACGTGGCGGCCGTCACGCATGCCGCGGATTTTCCTCAGACCGAGCCGCACAGGATCATTTCATATTTCTCACCAATTCCCGACTCGATTCATGCCGACACAATCAAAAGTTAATTTATTTGCAATTATCTTGTAAATATTAATTTCACCTCCTAGCATGGCTTTGCAGTTCACAGTACCTCTCTTGCTTAGTGGTTGCATTCAATAAACTTTCAATAATTGCGCATTCATTATCTGGAGGATTACATGAAGAAACTGTCTTGCTTGCTGTCGGTCGCCGCGATTTCCCTTGCCAGCTTCAGTGCATTTGCGCAAGCCGGCGACCAGCAGGCCACAGTCGACCGGGCGCTGCAATTGATCCAGCAGAACCCGTCCAGCTTCAACCTGGCCGCCGGCAGTGCCGCGCGCACGCTGAAGTTCGCGAAGGCGAACGTGCCGACGGAAGGCGACCAGTTCCAGGTGCGCGACGTGATCGTCGACCCCGACGGCACCGAGCACGTGCGCTTCGACCGCTTCTACTCGGGCCTGCGCGTGATTGGCGGCGACGTCGTCGTTCACTCGAGCCAGGGGCAACTGAAGCAGGCGAGCCTGACCCAGTCCGTGCCGATCGATCTTGCCGGCAAGATCGGCAAGGTCGGCGACCGCTTCGTGGTGCGCAACGCGCCCGACGTGGGCGCAGCCGTGGCCCGGCGTGCCGCTTCCACGCGTTTCGGTGCGCAGGTGCACCGCGTCGAAGGGCCGGAGCTCGTCGTGTTCGCGCGCGACACCGCGCCGACGCTGGCCTATGCGGTGCGTGTATACGGCAAGGCGACCGACGCGCACACCGAAGCCGTGCTTTACTACGTCGACGCGCGCACGGGCAACGTCCTGGATGTGCAGGACCTGATCATGACCGCCGCCTCCGCCGCCACCGGCACCGGCCGTTCGCTGTACTACGGCAACCTGTCGCTGACGACCGACCAGCTCGGTACGAACTCGTACCAGATGGTCGATCCGACCCGCGGCGGCGGCTCGGTCTACGACGGCCGCGGCCTGTCCTCGGACGACGTCGCGCAATCCACTGACCTGCCGATCTTCACGAGCAGCACGAACGTGTGGGGCAACAACACGACCACCGACCGGCAGACCGTCGCGGCCGACATCGATTATGGTCTCGCACTCACTTGGGACTACTACAGGGCTGCGCACAACCGCAACGGCATCTTCAACGACGGCCAGGGCGTGAAGAGCTTCGCCCACGTGGTGTTCAACACCGGCAGCGGCACGACTGGCGCGAACGCGGCGTGGCTGGGAGACACGCGCATGATGGTGTACGGCGACGGTGAACCTGGCACCCGCCTGCCGAACCCTGTCGTGTCGATCGACGTGGCCGGGCACGAGATGAGCCACGGCGTGACCCAGGCCACCGCGGGCCTGAACTATTCGGGCGACGCGGGGGGCCTCAACGAATCGACATCCGACATCTTCGGCACGCTCGTCAAGTACTACGCGAACAACCCGAAAGATCCGGGCAACTACGTGATCGGCGCGCGCGTGATCAACGGTGGCCTGCGCAAGATGTACAAGCAGGATCTCGACGGCCGGTCGTACAGCTGCTATCCGTCCGGCGGCTTCTCGTGGTGGAATCCGCGCCACGATCCGCACTATACGTCGGGTGTCGGCAACCGCTTCTTCTACCTGCTGTCGGAAGGCCCGGTGGTGCCGGCGACCGACACCGGACTGTCGAGGAGCCAGCTGGTCTGCAACGGCGACATCAGCTTCAGCGGGCTCGGCCGCGACAAGGCCGGCAAGATCTGGTACCGGACGCTGACGGTGTACCTGACCGCCGGCTCCAGCTACCCGAACGCGCGGCGTGCGTCGATCCAGGCGGCGAACGACCTGTACGGCGTGAATTCGGTTGAGAGCGTAACGGTCGCGCGCGCATGGAGCGCTGCCGGCGTGAACTGACGGCAGCACGCGCGTGCGTCAGCGGCCTGACGCACGCGCGGCCGAATTTCCACGCGTGCTCACCGGCTCCGTTCGCCGGCCCCTTGAAGCTTCAACGCGATTTCCAGCTTCGCGATCCATGCCGCGTGATCGAGCCTGACACCCAGGATGTTTTCGATCCGCTCGAGACGGTGATCCAGCGTGTTCGGATGAACGCCGAGCGCCGCGGCAGTCACTTTCCGGCGCTGCATATTGGCAAAGAAGGTCTCGAGCGTCAGTATCAGGTCCTGTTCGCCGGACAATTCCTGCATCAGCGACAGCAGGTAACCGAGCGCACTGTCATGGCTGCGAATGCACTCGCCGACGACGATGTCCGAGAACCGGTGCAACGGGCCGTCGCCGCCACGACGCCGATCCTGGCCACCCGCATCAGGTAGACGCGGAAAAGAACAGCGCACTGGCCAGCAGAATCCGCAGCAGCGGATAGTCGTAGGTCAGCTTCAGCACCAAGAGCGCGCTGATCACCGCCACCGTCGAGCCGATGATGAACAGCGTGCCGATCATGCGCGTCACGACGACGTTTACCTGCGTCACGAGGAACACGACGATCAGCGACAACGCCAGCAGCGGCACCCGCAGCGCCATCGACGCGACGATCACGAGCTCGCTGGTCAGCACGCAGCGCAGCGTCACGTTCATGCGTCCCGGATACGGACGGATTTCGCCGCCCACGAAGCGGGCGAACCGTTTCAGGCTGTCCGGCAGGGAATGTCCCGCGTCCATGTATCGCTCAGCGGGATGCATCGTGCGCGAGACCGTCGCGGCGCAGCGTGGCGACCGCCGACGTGCCAACCCTGAACAGCGCCGGATCCGGGTTCTGCACCGCGATCTTGACCGGGAAGCGCTGCGACACGTGCACCCAGTTGATGCTGCGCGGCACCTGCGGCAACCCTTCCAGCACCATGCCGCCATCGTCGGGGAGCGCGCCGTAGCTGATCGAATCGACCGTACCCTCGAAGTTGAGCGCCGGAGCGAACTCTGGGATGTCTACTAGCCTTCTTGAGCCGCCCCCGGGCGAGGTGATGGGTGACGTTTTCGCGCGCCGGCGCGCCCGGTGCCATTTCCGTCGCTGGAAATGCAAAAACCCCCGC